>JASJDC010000016.1 GCA_030065235.1 Alphaproteobacteria bacterium | reverse complement strand
TTCAGAGTGTCCGCATGCGCCGAGCCGATTAGGTTCTCGATGTTGAACAGCCGGTCGTCTTGCGCGTCGCCGCCTTGCTGGAACTGCGCCGCGCCATCGGCGTCAGGAGTCAGGTCAATGGTCACGCCGCCCGACGAGGCAGAGTAGTTGGCCGTGTCAATCCCGGCGCCGCCGTCGAGATAGTCGCCTTCCGACCCGGCGCCGCCGTCGAGCACGTCGTCGCCGCCCTCGCCAAACAGGGCGTTGTTCGCAGAGTCCCCGGTCAGGGTGTCGCCAAAGGCCGAACCGATCACGCCCTCGAAATTGCTGAACGAATCCCCTTCCGCATCGCCGCCCTGCGCGGTTCCCGCGGCCAGATCAACCGTGACCGCCGCCGTCGAGCCGACATAGGAGAGATAGTCGAACTCCTCGCCGCCATCGAGCGTATCGGCCCCCGCGCCGCCGAGGATCACGTCAAAGCCGCCGCCGCCAGTCAGCGTGTCGGCGCCATCCGCGCCATGCATCTGAACGGCTTCGTCGCCCGAGGCGGTGAAGACATCGTCGCCGGCCCCGCCGAAGGCGGTTTCGATGCCGGTCGCCGACAGATCCAGTGTGACCGCATCCGCTGTCTCAACATAGAGCGTGTCGCGGCCGTCGCCGCCGGAGACCGAGCCCCCAGTCAGATCGGCTGCATCGACAAACAACGTGTCGTCGCCGGCCCCGCCGTCCAGCGTATCGGCGCCGTCGCCGCCGGAGAGCAGATCGTCGCCCGCGCCGCCGGTCAGCGTGTCGTCACCGGCGCCGCCCATTATCATCCGGTCGACATCGTCCGCCGCCGAGACAGTGAGCGTATCGTCGCCATCGCCGCCGAACGCCGCCTCAACCCCCGCCGTATCCAGCGCCAGGGAAACGCCCGCCGCCCCTTCAAGCAGCGCGACGTCATAACCGTCGCCGCCATCGACAGACCCATCCGCCGCGTCGATGACCAAAACATCATTGCCGGGGCCCGCGCTGATCACATCGTCGCCAGCCCCGCCGGTCAGCCAGTCGGGGCCCTCGCCGCCGGTCAGAACATCGTCGCCTTCCGCGCCGTCCAACACCACGCCGTCCGTTCCGCTGGTTGAGAGCGTATCACCCAGCTCCGCGCCGATCAGCCCGGCCGCGCCCTCAGCAGCGGCGTCGGCGATCATTGCGGCGCCCAACGCGCCGGCGATGAACAGCCCGGTCTGTTCGATCTCCAGCCGCAGCCCGTCCTCGGCAATCCGATAGCCGGTCCCCGAATTCGCCAGCACCGCATCATAGGCGTCCAGCGCGGATCCGTCGGTCAGGGCAAGATCGGTCTTGCCGACCAGAATCGCACCGTCGCGCTCGACCTGGACGCCGTCCGCCGTCAGTGTCAAACTCTCAATCCCCAATTGCTGGAGATATTGCAACTCACCCGGATCGGTCACCCCATCCTGATCCAGATCGCGCCAGATCCGAGCTTTGTAAAAGGCGGAATCCTTGGCGTCCAACACGCCGTCGCCATTGGCGTCATACAGCGTCGCCAAAGCTTCCAGATCGGTATCGTTCGGGTCCTCGGTATCCAAGGCGAAGACCAACTCGCCATCAGGATCGACCCGGCCGTTCAAATTCTTGTCGATCACGAAGAAGCCGTCATCCGAGCTCAGCCAGCTCGTCCGCTCGCGATAGCCGTCATTATCCATATCGAAGAAGGTCGCCGAGAGCGCATCCAGCGTCCCGCCATCGGCGTCCGAGGCCGCCGCGTCCGCGTCCGCCTCCGCGCGCTCCAGCGGTACGATCTCGATCCCATCCCCATCCAGATCGATCAGAACCGGCGACTTGCCGCCGCCACTGCTGGGATCGCCTCCGCCGGGACCTTGAGTCACTGGTTTACCGTTTCCGGACAGGACAGGGCCGCCGCGGGACTGAACTACGGTTTTGCCCTTATACGTGTCGCCGCCGTCATACACGTCGCTTTCGTTGTGATTGCCGTCCGATGATTCGCCGCCCGTCAAGTCGCCTCCACCAGATCCGGCGCCTGCCCCCGGTGCGGCGCCGAACTCGCCGTAAACCGGGTCGCCGAACCCCGAAGCAACGGCGGATTCCGTGCCCGAGACAAACCCGTCGTTGTTCAGGTCATAGTCGCTCCCTGACTCACCGCTTTGGTTGTTGTTGGCGATTCCACTACGATGGCCCCCACCGAAGAAAGACGCGCCGCCGCCACGGGCGTCCTGGATCGCCTGCTGCTCTTGGGGTGTGCGCGCGTTGTACTCCGCCATCGGACCGTAGGCGGCGACCGGACCACTGGACGGGTGCCAGTTTCCATTGACGTCATAGGCGCCGCCGTCGGTCACAGGCCCGATACTGTCGATATAGCCGCCGCCGGAATCCCTCAGGAAGTTGCTGACCGTGGTAATCCCGGTTTTAGGGTCGTACTCAGGCTTCGGCCCGTCATTGGCGTTATTGGACGAGTCCGATTCCTCTTCGTGATCGCCGAATAGGCTGTCGAAAAAATCGAAAAAGCTGAAAAAGGGCTGATTGGTCGCGCGCTTGTCCAGAAGCGCCTGCTGTTCGGCTGGCGAGAGCTTATCGAACTCTTCTTGCGGGCCGAACGCCGCGATCGTCCCGTCCGCCGACCGCCAATAGCCGTCTTCGTCATAGCCCGCGCCACTCGCCGTCACCGGCCCGATACTGTCGACAAGCGTGCCGTCCGGATTCTGAAACGCGCCGCTGACCGACCGAACTCCGGCCTCGTCCGTCGTCACCCGCGTTGTCGGGCTCCCCGACAGGTTGGCGACGCCCGCATCGAACAGGAACGACTGCGCCAGCCCGGATCGAGCCGCCCCGATCGGAGAAGGCGTCACGCCGTCCACGGTCGATCCTGAATCGTTGTAGAAAAGATAGTCGGAGGAGACACCGGGATCCAAAGCCTGGAACGACGGATTCACGTTCAGCAATGAGCCCCAGAATTCCGGCGTGTCATCGAAATAGGCGGAGTAGTTTAGGCCGCCGCCTAACCCGAGCGAAAACGACGGAGACATTGTGCCCGGCAGGTAATCGCCGTACCGGTTGAGCCCAAGGTCGCCCTGATCATGCCAATAGTAGCCGGTGTCGCTATCGCCGGTCGCGCCGTCGTCAACCGAAGAGTCTCCGCTATCGCCGTCGCCACCGTCACCATCGTCATACAAACGATGGTTCGGTGGCACGTAGTCTTCGTAGGACACTCTATCCAAAGACACGATGGCGCCGTCCGCATCATATTCTGTGAGAAAAACATCATCCTCACTAAAATCAACTTGTGTTGAAGTGCCGTCTGGATTGGTGAATATCTGCCTGTCACCGTCAATCCCGCCGACAAATTCAATGGCGCCGCCGGTACTTCCATCGTGATGGATGAATGTGCCTGCAACCGTGTCGCCCACCGTCTCCGTAAACTCCACAGTTGTGGATTTATCCGACCAGATACGCTGAAGGACGCCATTGTCATATTGCATATCCCAAAAGGTGACATTGTCGGACGCTTCGACAGTAGCGGTATTGGTGTTTTCTACGGTTCCAAGGGATTCGAGAGCCGCGACAAGCTCGGCGAAATCCAACAGGCCTGCAGAGAAGTCCCGCTTCAATTCAACGACAGCATCCGGATTTCTACCGACGCCGGCCTTAAAGCGATACTCTTTGTAGTCGAAGACAGACAGGAACTCATCGGCGCCCACCGGGGCATTGCCAGAACGCGCCTGCAGTTCTGCGAATGTCAGCGTTGAAATGGGATTGCCGCCTGCATCCTCGAAATTGCTGACGTCGCCCACTAAATAAATGTTCCCGTTAACTGTAAAGGCCGATGCGGATTTCCTAGTTGCGGGATTGTATAAAGACGTTAGAGCGCCATTCTCTTCCGCGCGCGCAAGCGATTCCTCAAAAGCGGGGTCATCAGGAAGATTGTCCAAGCTATGCAGCGAAAGCGCGTCTTGGTCGTCCGGGGTTACGACGACCATCACACGACCAAAGTGATCGGTCGTCTCGATCAGAGCAGGTGGGTCGTAACCGAGCTCATCCACGAGCTGCCGACCAGGCCCTTGCCGTGTAGCATAGTTGGTTAAACTAGGAAAAGTACTTACGAAGCTACGTTGAAATACAATCGTATTCGTCCGTGTCTGAGCAGATGCGATGGCTTCGTCCAGTTGCGCCTCGGTCCAACCTTGCTCTTCCCGAATAACGGCACGGACCGACGAATTTTGCAAAGCGCCGACGACACCCGGCGTGTCGATGGCTGTCACGGGTTTGCCGGTGACGAGCCCGGCTATGGTCGCTTCCCAGCCGCCTTTTGAATGGCCGGTAAAGCCGCCCAACGCATCCTTATAGAGCTCTGCGGCGCCTTTGGCGGCTCGAATAACGGCGCGCACATGGTTTAGGTCCGGACTGTCGATCGCAATACCAAGATTGTTGGATTGATCCTGCTCCCGTCCAAACTCTTTAGAGGCAGTACCTCGAAAACCGACTGAATAGTCGCCGGTTGCCGTATCTCGCGCCGCGACGACCGTGACATTCTCCGACGCCATGAGCGTGCCAAGATCGCTATCTTCGCGAAGACTCCCCATCAGTTCATTCGAGGCGGTTACGCCATCCGCGGCCAGCTTCGAATCAATCGGCCTACTATCCATACCGCTGATATCAAGCTTCGCATCCGAATTCGCCCGATGCGCGTAGGCATAGTCCGATAAATCGCGGTTCTGGATGCTGGTTGTCATGTCATTCCCCCTTCACAAGACGCGCGGCAGCGCTTGCAGAAACATCAAGATAACTTCGAAAGACGCTCATACACACCGGCTCGGCCCCACCGGTACAGGCCAGAATCTTGCGGCCACCTCTTGTCCAGGCGTGGAACGAAACCGTGCCGAGATCGGTTCGGATCGTCAGCGGCTGCCGGCTGTTCGCGACATCGCGCACCACATCCGGGCTGGTGTGGTAGTGCCAGAGGTTCGGGCCGGTCGAGTCGACACTCACCAGATATGGGTCGTCGCCGACTGGGATCAGGGGCAGATAGTTGGCCCCGGTCCGGTCGAGCAGTCCGCAGAGATTCTCCACAAAACCCAGGGGCGTCGGGTTGATTGGCGGTAGTTCATGTCCGGTTTTCCGATGATCGTCTACGATGACCGACCAGAGCACACAGCCATAGTAGAACCCACCGCGAATGATCTCGTGCCTGGCGTGCTCTGCATGGTCAAAGCCCAGCGCGTCCGTATCGCGCAAATACATCATTGGATAGGCCCAATGCACCATCGGGTCGACCGGGTCCGGCGCGCCCGTTGCGATGCGGCGAGCCGAGACTCGCCCACGTGTGATCAGGCCCGAGAAATCCGTCGGTATCGTCCACCGGCTGCGCGCGTAATAGACGCTGCCGAACGTCTTGATATCGTCAATCCAGGCGATTTGCAGATACCGTTCGATCTCCAAATCCGGGTCGTCGTGAAAATCGCTGCAGTGGAACTCGGCAGCCGCAAACTTATCTTGTCTGCCGGCGTGAAAACCGTAGAGCAGGGTCGACCCGTCCGGATTGTGTCTGGCGAAAAGCTTCGTATTTGGCGTCCACGTCACCGTCCCGGCGCGGTTGGCGCCGCGATAGATCGCCTTGCGGCATTCGATGATATGGCGGAACTCGACGCGCTCGCCGTTGTAGCCGTAATAGCCAGTCACCTCGACCGGGAAAGTCTCATCTTGCGGATCGAAGAAGACATGCCGCACGCCCGATGGATTCAGCCATTGGCTCCATACCAGCCAGCCTACCAGAAGCGCCGACACCGCCGCCAACAACCAAGGCCACGATCGGCGCGGGCGTTGCGGCGCGTCAGTCACCATACGCCCGACCTCCCCACCGGGCGGGAACCCCGCCGCGCGTCATGTAGCCTCGCATCCTCACGCCCCGCCTCCCGTCATGGCGCCATAACTTCCCCCAATCGGGGTGAGGCCGAGGCGGCGGAAGAGCTTGTCGGAGCGGGGGGCGTCGTCGGCGCTGGTGACGTGGATTTCGATGGCCGCGGCGCCCTTTCCGTCGGGGCCGACGCGGGCGGCCCAGCTTTTGAAGCCGCGCAAGAGGCGCAGGGCCGCCTCGCCGCCGCGCAGGCCGCGCCGGATCTCGGGCGCGACGAAGAAGATGCGGGTGCTGGCGATCCAGGCGTCGGCCGCCATATGCGGCCCAGCCACGCCAAGCAGCAGACCGACGGTCCGCACCGCGCCGCCATCCGCGCTCGCCTGACCCGAGTCGCCATCCGGGATGCGGTCCGCCGCCAGCAGGATATGGTGCGCCGGGTCATCGAGGACGCGGCGGAAGTAGGTGCGGCCCTTGTCGAAGTTCAGCGGGATCCGACCGTTCCAGGTCGCCTCATGCGCCTCGGCGAAGAGCGCGGCCAGGGGCTCCAAGTCCTCGATTGTACGCAGCCGCCGGACGCGAATGCCGCCGCGCGCGGGCGGCGCCGCCTTCGGCTCCCGCTGGTTCGGATCAGCAGGGCCGGCGTCCGCTTGGTCCGGTTCCCCGTGATGAGCCGTCGTGTCGAGAGGCGCGGCCATCAGCGAACGCCTCCTTCAAAAGGAACCGGCCCGATCAAGGCCGTACGCCCATGGCGCTGGCGCGATTTGGTGTTTCCTCGCATCCGATTCACCCCCTGGGAACAGTTGCTGAGCGTTGACAGACCGAGCCCACAAGACAGGGCCAAGTCATCTAAAAGTCTAACCTCGTTCGATATTGCATAGCAACAGACGATACGTCTTATTGGTGAAAATAATTGATTACAGAACAACTTGCAGGTATATCAACAGGCGCACCGCCTCTGCGTCAAGCGATGGGCTGCGCGGGCCTGTATCCCCCAAACTCGCGATCGCGCGGCGATTGCATAGCGGCGGGGGCGGTGTATTCCAGAAGGCTGGGGATCAGCCTTTGTCTATATGCTCCGGTTCGGTTGCTCCGTATCTCGTCTCTCCTGTTTGTCTCGTGGCTTGTCTCATCGTTCCCGAAAGGCCTCGTCCTGGTATCGGAGGAGGGGGGAGATGAGGAATTCGATGATCTGGCGTTCGCCGGTCTTGACCTCGACGGTGACATTCATGCCCGGCGTGAGCGGAACGGTTTCTCCGTCGGCGAGGATCGTCGTCTCGTTGAGCGCGACGCGGGCCTCGTAGACCAGGCCGAGCTGTTCGTCCTGGATCGCGTCGCCCGAGAGATGCTGGACGTCGCCCGGGATCAGCCCGTATTTGGTGAAGGGGAAGCTTTCGATCTTGATCTCGGCCTTGTGGCCGGCGCGGACGAAGCCCTTGTCCTTGTTCAGCACCATGGCCGAGATTTCGAGCGGCGCGTCATCGGGAACCAGCACCATCAGAGGTTCGGCGGGCTGTACGACGCCGCCGACCGTATGGACGGCCAGTTGCTGGATGACGCCGTCCGCCGGCGCGCGCAGGGTCTGCAGCTCCTCGTTCAGCGCCGCCTTCTTCAGCGCTAGCACGGCCTGGTCGTAGGTCCGCCGCGTCTCCTGGAACTCGGCCAGGGTCTCGCGCTTGGCTTCGGCCCGAACCTGATCCTGGTTCATCACGGCGGCGACCATCGCCGCTTCCGCCTCGGCCAGCCGGCTGGTCTGGATGGCGACCTCCTGTTGCGTCTCGATCAGCTGCGTCTTGACCTCGAGCCAGTTTGGCCGCGGGCTGACCCCCTTCTCGACCAGCCGCGCCAGGGCCTGCTCCCGCTCTTCGATCAGGGGCAGGGTCAGGCGCAGCTTCTGTATCTCGGCGCGCACGGAATCGCGGTCGGCGATGGCGCGCGCCATCTCGGCGTCGAGCGCCGAGATCCGCGCCTCGAAGGCGGCCATATCGCTGTTCAGCCGCTGTTCGGCCATCTCGGCGGAGACCGGGTCGGCCCCGTCGGGCGTCTGGAACGGCCCCGCCGCCCCGTCCAGCCGCCGCAGCATCGCATGCAGCCGGGCCAGATCGATTTCCGCGACCGCGCGCTCCTTCACCAGCTGATCATGGTCAACTTCGCTTTCCGTCGGGTCGAGCCGGACCAGGATCTCGCCCTGGGTCACATGCTGGCCGTTCTTGACATGGATCGACCGCACCACGCCGATATCGCGCGGCTGGATCTGCTTCACCCCGCCTGCCGGCACGATCCGCCCCTGGGCCACGGCCACCATGTCGATCGTCCCGATTACCGACCACGCGATGGCGATGGTGAAGAAGACGGCCAGCAGAATGCCGGTCCAGCGCGCCGCCGGCGAGGCCGGGGTCTCGAGAATCTCCAGAGCGGCGGGCAGGAACGCGCGTTCGTCCGCCGTGCGTTTGCCGCGTTGTTTCGTCTTGGTCGCTGTCGCCGTCTTGGCCGGCGGCGCCGCGCGCGCAGCCTCCGCGCCAGCAGAGCGCTGCTGACTCGGGGCCGGCGCAGAGACGCGGCCCAATACGCCAGCCGTCGCGGTCATGGCCCCGCCCCCTCAGGGACTGCGTTGAATGGGGCGCCGGGAGGAGTCGCCCCCGCCGGCTCAGCCCCCGCCGGCTCGGCGGCGGCGGCGCGGCCCTCCGACTGGAGCCGCCAGAGCCGTGCGTAGCGGCCGCCGGCCGTGATGAGCGTTTCGTGGTTTCCGTCCTCGACCAAGTCGCCGGCCTCGATCGTCACGATCCGGTCGCAGTCGCGCACGGTGGAGAGCCGGTGGGCGATGATGATCACCGTTCGCCCCCGACAGATCCGGCGCATATTCTCCTGGATCACGCTCTCACTTTCATAATCGAGCGCGCTGGTCGCCTCGTCGAAGATCAGAATGCGCGGGTCGGTCGCGAGCGCCCGGGCGATGGCGATGCGCTGGCGCTGGCCGCCGGACAGATTGCCGCCGCGCTCCTCCACCTCGGTGTCATAGCCCTGCGGCAGCTCCAGGATGAAGTCATGCGCGCCGGACAGTTGCGCCGCCGCCGTCACCTTCTCCATCGGCATGCCCGGATCGGCCAGCGCGACATTCTCGCGGATCGTCCGGTTGAACAGGATGTTCTCCTGCAGGACGACGCCGATCTGATGGCGCAGCCAGGCCGTGTCGACCATGGTCAGATCGACCCCGTCGACCAGCACCCGGCCGCTTTCCGGCGTGTACATGCGCTGGATCAGCTTGGTCAAGGTGGATTTGCCGCTACCGCTGGGCCCCACCACGCCGATCACCTCGCCGGCCGGGATGTCGAGCGAGACGCGGCGCAGCACCTCTTTGGCCTCGGGCCGATAGCGGAAGGTGACGTTGTCGATCGTGATACGACCGCTGATATCTTTCAGGCTGGCCCGGTTCGGATTGTAGCGCGGCTCGGTCGGCGCGTTCAGAATGTCGCCCAGCCGGTGGAGCGAGATCCGCGCCTGCTGGAAGTCGTTCCACAATTGCGCGAGCCGCAGGATCGGGCCGGAGACCCGGCCCGACAGCATGTTGAAGGCCACCAGCTGCCCGACCGTCATATCGCCGGCCAAGGCCTCCTTGGCGCCGATGTAAAGGGTCAGCGCCATGGTCAGCTTGCTGATCCCCTGGGTTGCCTGACCGGCGATATTGCCCAGATTGGCGGCCTTGAAGCTGGCGCTGACATAGGCCGCCAGCTGCTCCTCCCAACGGCGCTGTGACTGCGGCTCCACCGCCATCGCCTTCAAGGTCTCAACCCCGGTGACGCTCTCGACCAGGAAGGCCTGGTTCTCCGCCCCGCGCCGGAACTTCTCATCCAGCCGCGCCCGCAGGACCGGCGTCACGAACACCGCGATCACGACATAGAACGGGATCGAGGCCAGTACGATCATGGTCAGGATCGGGCTGAACTGCCACATCACGAAGAAGAAGATGAAGGTGAAGCCCAGATCGATCAGCAGGGTCAGCGCGCTGCCGGTCAGGAAATTGCGGATATTCTCCAACTCCCGCACCCGCGCCACGCTGTCCCCAACCCGGCGCGATTGAAAGTAGCTCATCGGCAGCGAGAGCAGATGGTCGAACAGTTTGGCGCCCAGCTCGACATCGATGCGATTGGTCGTGTGGCTGAAGACGAAGGTGCGGATGGCCCCCAGCACCACCTCGAAGATCGAGACCGTGATCAGCGCGAAGACCAATACGTCGAGCGTCGTCAGACCGCGATGGACCAAGACCTTGTCGACCACGACCTGGAAGAAGAGCGGCGTCACCAGGGCGAAGAGTTGCAGGAAGCAGCTGGCGATAATCACCTCGCCGAAGAGCTTCTTGTATTTGAGGACGGGCGGAATGAACCAGGTGACGTCGAACTCGCCGCCCTTACCCAAGAGCTTCGCGCGCTTGGCGATCAGCAGCACGCGCCCGCCCCAGACCGACGCCAGTTGCTCCGGCGTCACCGTCTCCGGCCGGCCGACCGCGGGGTCCTGAACCAGCGCGCCCTGATCGCCGATCTTGGCCAGAATGAAGAAGCCGCCATCCGCCTTCTCGACGATCGCCGGCAACGGCGTCTTGGCCAACCGGTGCGGCTTCAGCGCAACCAGCCGCGCCTTCAGACCCAGGCGCTTGGCCGCCCGCAAAAGCGACTCGGCCGACATCGGCGCGCCCGGAGTCCCGTATTGGTGGCGGATCTGCTCCGGCTCGCCCGGCATACCAAAATACCGTAACAACAGCACAAGGCATGAAAGACCGCTATCGCGAACATCTTCATGCGGCACAGTTGCGTCATCGCTTCGGCTCGGCTCTGGCGCGAAGCCGGACGGTCCCTGCTCAAAATCGGCTTTCGCCATCTACCCCTCAAGATCGCCCGACAATCACCACCAGGCCAACGTCGGACAGACCTTCCCCATCTCCCTGCTCGACTATTCCCGAGCCCAGGCCGCAAGACCCAAATTCTTGAATGACGTCGCTCCCCTCGTTGCGACGCAACCCCCGTACTATGTATTGAAAGGCTAATTCTAACAGGGGTTATCCGTCCAGGCCCTATTTGCGATAAACTGCGCTGAATCGCCGCATCTGCATAATCGGATACCGCTGAGTCGCCTCACGCCACTCACGGGGTCGCTGGAAACGGCAAACGAGGCCTGCCAGGCCAACTTACTGACGGGTGAGCGAGCCGCTTCACATGAAGAGCCGGAGAATGCAGCACGCCGGTCCAACGCACTGCGCATGTGAAGTCAGCACCGAACGGTGAAGCGGAAGCTGAGGTCGCTCAGACGACAGAGTTCAGATGAGCCGCTGTCACGTAGCCCCTCATTCTGAGACGAGACATGTCCAGCAGCGCAGCATTTTTCAGGCTACAGCCTAACGACCCCTTGCCTTTTTGAGCCCTTCCTCAAATCGTGGGGCCGCTGCTACAGCTTCTTTCATAAGCGTATCGAAGTTGTCAGGCGGGTTGCCGCCTTCCAACATGCCCTTGAACGTCGCATAAGCATCTGTCTTGCCTCCATAGGCGCGTAGCGTCCGTTCGTCGTTCACCCAGGCAAGAACAATCACCTTTGCATTGCTGTCAAAGCGGAAAAATAGCCGATACTGTTGAAGAAATTTGGCTCGGAACCAGTGCTTCCGGCGCTCGCCAATCGTATCGCCTTGGCGAAAGGCCGGAGCTCCGGGATTAGCAGGGATATTCTGGCTGACCATTTTGAAAATGGCCGCCAGGCGCTTTGTGCAATTCTTTTTGCGCCAGTTCTTTGGATCACGTTCTTTCCGAGCGTGAACCTCCTCGATCAGCGCTTCGACCTGATTGAGAAAGACTGGATGCGCATAGATAGACCAGCCGTTGACGACGAGCGGCGCTTCAGCAGGCGCATGCCTGTCCGTCATTCGTCATCTGGCGACAGCTGTTGATCAATATCGACATCAATCTCGCCAACGAGCGCTTTCAGACGGTCATACAAGCCAGCGTCGAACGCGCGGAGGCGGTTAGGGTTCGCCTTGATGTCGGCTTCCAGAAGGTCGAGGAATGCACCGAGCGCAGGATCGCCGTCCTCAGCACGCACGGCCTCAATATAAACCCGCCCACTCGGTTCGGTGGAATAGCGGATTTGATCGCCCTTGCCGAGATTCAGCTGCTTACGCACGCCGCTTGGAATCGTCGTCTGATAGCGATCGGTGAGCTTCGAAATATCATGAGCGAGCGCGGTCATAGCGGACTTCTGAACGTGTTTTATCTGAAATATGTAAATGGTAATGCGTTTGCATTGCCATGTCAAGCCGAGTCCTTTCGCGCGTATAGTCGCACCATCTTGCGGCGATCATCTAATTTCGCCGAGCGGACACCCCGCCGTCCAGCCATTGCCCCATTCATCCGCGAAAACACCCATGCGCCCGCCCGCTTTCGATGAATAGGCCGTCAGTCTAGGGGGTACTGTCGTAGTGCAAAAGGGGTCGTTATCGCCAGTGATAGAAAAGTACGAGTCTTGCCACATTCTGAGGTACGGAGAAGGTCGGGAACGAGCCCGTTGCGATCAATGCTGCGGAACGCACCAATGTCTGCAATGCGAAAATGATGCGGTTTCGATTGCGTCGTGCTAGGCACAGCGGCATGTCGTCATCTCATCTTATCCGCCAATCCTGTCGCGCTATTTTCCGAGCGATTGCGGCAGAACAGCCCGCAGTCGTGTTGGTGCGAAACGGCCGGAAAGTGGCGCGCTGTGAGAGTTATGAGATTTCTATCGAACCCGGTCAGATCGGGGTCATCCCTGCGCGAGTTGCGTTTCGGATCGAAAACCAGCCTGCGCAAGGGCGATACATCGCATCTGCGCTTTTGTTGGATGACACACAGTTTGAGCAAACAAGTTTTCCAGATGGCAACCCGATGCGGACGTCTCGTGATGATCGGCTGGTTAGAGCTTTCGAGCGCGCCGCTACGGCGCTTGACGATCCCCTGACGCCAAGTGCAATCGCCGAACACAGTGTGCGCGAAACCCTGCTTTGGCTGGCCGAGGAAGGGATCGGATTTGGCCCAAGGCGCGGACTCGGTTTCGTGGACAAGCTTCGCACGAAGCTGGCCGCTGAACCAGATACGCCATGGCGCTCGATCGAGGCCGCGCGCGCCATGGCTGTGAGTGAGGCGACAATGCGGCGGCGGTTGGCCAAAGAAGGCAAGACCTTCGGGGATTTGCTGGCCGATGTGCGCATGACGCAGGCACTTGGGCTTCTGCAGACTACTGAATTATCCATCAACCGTATCGCTCTCGACGTCGGATATTCCTGCCCGTCCCGCTTTGCCAGACGATTTCGCGCACGCTTTGGCATCACCCCCTCTGCAATCCGCTCCAGCGACAGCCGGATATTGAGCGGATCGGCATAGGGGACGAGCGCAGCGGCACTGCAACAAAGACGCCGGGCAGGTAGCGTTTTCTGAACACTGGCTATCAGGAGACACGACATGACCTCGCGAACATATTCTTCCTACATCCTTGCCAGTCTCTTCGGCGGGGCGCTGTTATGCGCCACACCCGTCCTGGCGGAAATGACTCTTCGTTCTTCCGACATCGCTGAGGGAGAAACTATGGATTCAGATCAAGTCTTTGCAGGGTTTGGATGTGAAGGCGGTAACCTCGCCCCCTCGCTCTCATGGTCAGGGGTCCCTGAAGGCACGAAGAGCTTCATCATCACAGCCTACGACCCAGACGCCCCCACAGGTTCAGGGTTTTGGCACTGGTCCGTGTTCAATCTTCCGGTTTCCGTTACAGAGTTGCCTGAAGGGGCTGGGTCCGAACAAGCGCCATTGCCCAAGGGGGCCATACAAGCGCGCAACGACTTTTCACTGAATGCTTTTGGTGGGGCCTGCCCGCCGGTAGGGAGCGAGCATCGCTACGTGTTCACTGTATACGCGATGCCACAAGACGCACTGCCGATTAATAAAACGGCGTCTGGCGCGTTGGTTGGGTTCTTCGCTAACACGAGCGCGCTCGGCAGTGCGTCCATCACGGCAAAATACAGCAGGTAGTCGGATTTTGCTGTGTAGTATCTAGAAAAAATACCGGGTTAGGAGCAGCACAATGACGGACGAAATCTCCATCTTGAGGAGAGCAGATATTGAGGAGGCGGAGGGCCTCTCAAAAACCCACTTTCTTAACCCAAATGCGCGGCGAACCAACAAAAGCCTGGGCGACATGGCGGGCCTCACCGGGTTTGGCTTTCACGTTATAGAAGTCGAACCCGGATGCGACACGACGGAGCATCATCTTCACCACCATGAAGACGAATGCGTTTTCGTGCTCGAGGGCGAGGCAACAGCCATGCTGGGCGACGAAGAGCACACCGTTGGCCCTGGCGATTTTATTGGATACCGCAGAGGGAGGCTTGCCCACTCAATCCGAAATACAGGGAAGGGCGCGTTCAGATGCATCGTTGTTGGAGAACGCCGCTCGCATGACGTTTGTGATTACCCTCGGCTTGGCAAACGTCTTTACAGAAACGCAGGCATGCCCTGGGATATCGTTGATCTCGACGCGCTCGCAAATCCAAGTGATGCTGGGAAGAAGTAGTTTCCGACTTTGCCAGAGTGCTGATTGGCGCAAACGCCGCGAAAGCTCACTCCGCCCCGCCAACTGGGCCCAACCGGCCTGAAGCTGCGAAGTCGGACAAATTGGGAACATTTGTGAACACGGTCATATGGACTGTTCGCCACGAATTCCGGCAGCGAGCCCACATCACCAAGTGTCGCGTTGCCCTTTAATCTGAGACGAGACGCTTTCGGCGTCACATTTTGCCTTTAATTGTGAGACGCAGATGCCACGTTCCAGACTGTCAGTGCCTTTGAGATATGCCCCGACAAGAGAACGAAGGACGGCCGCACTGCGCCCCTTCTTCGCGACAACACCATCAGATTCTGCTCCATCAGCATCCATCGTTGCGTGCCGCATAGGCCTGTGAACCCTGTCTCAGGTTTAAGGGCAACAATATCGGATTTAATGGCAAAATCTCATATTTAGGGGTAAAGCAGGGCCGTTGATTTCATTGAGTTTCTCATCTCAAAATTAGGGGCTACGTGACACCTAATGAAAGGTTCCGTTTGATGTCGGGGCGTCCTTGGCTGCACACGGGCTGCTACTACAGTCTCGGTTCGTCCTGCCCACGCGAGAGCTGCCGATTTGCCGCGCGCGTCGCCTGATCCAATTCGGCGAAAAGCGAATCCAAATCGACGCTCGCTGTTGTGTTCTGAGCCTTCAGCTTATCGACGAAACCCGCGTTGGCGGGTGGTTCCCCGGCCGATGCCGAGACATGACAGGACCAACTCCGATAGGTCCCTCGGCCAGTCTCCTCTTTCGCCAATCCGAGATCGCCGAGCTTCGATAGGAGACGCCCGGCCGTCGGGAGCGACACCCCTACCCTCTTTGAGATCCACAAGGGCGACGCGTTCTCGACGCAGAACAACAGCTGCCCAACCGCGACCAGAGATTCATTGCGACTGCCGGGCGCGTGCCGGGCGAGCACCACTGAGGCTCGACGCCAATCTTCCTCCATACGATCGAGCGCTAGGATGCTGGTCTGCGTGTTGGCTCGGACAGTCTCTAGAAATCCCCGCTTGCCGAGTTTTGCTGATACTCTCGGCAAAAGCTGGGGAGCAAACGCATTGAGAACACGCCGGCGGCGTAGCAACGACGCCATTGCAAACCGTTGATGACTGAGTTCCGCGCCTGAAGAGCCGCGTTTGACCCACTCGCTCGCAGCAGACAGAGCCCCCTGCCCCACCCGCATCAGCTGGCGCTCTGTGACGCGGATCTGGACAAACTCTGCTCGGGCTGTGTCGCTAAATCCGATTTGGTACGACCGCGGCCGACGTCCCCGCGCTAGCCGATTGGCAACCTCGAGCAGCTCGATACCACGGCGAAGACCGCCATAGTCTCGGTGAAGCGGCTGCGGCTGATTTGTTATCGCGCGCCACAGCGCTTCGCCGCTGAGATCCAGCCCTTCGTCGTTCACCGCCGCAGCGACGCCATGCATCAGCGCGTGCGTCTCCCATCGGACACGGACGGGGCTTGCCTGAAGACGCCCGCCTAGCCGGCCCAGGGCGACGGAAGCCGCCTCAAGGCTCGGTCCAACCGGTTCTTGGACTGGAAGTGAAAAAATATCGTCAATAACGGACATTCGACGATTTGCCGGAACCTATTGCAGAACTGCCGCGTATCCTCGTCTAGGTCAATCGCGACCGAGATTAACTATTGCACGAAAAGTCTATTGATGAAAGTAACAAAGTGCTTTTCTGGGCAGACGCCCAATTTCGACGAAAATACAGTGCGTCGGTTTCTTTGCAAAGAGCCCCTGCCCTACACACCGCTTGATGTGGGCCGCTATAGAACTCTGACGACCACCCAGCAGCCATGAATAAACGGTGGATTGCCCATAGCTTTGAGAATTGGAAATTTCCGCGAATACGGTCAGAATGGCTGGAAACCAAGAAAAACGGCGGAAAACCATGGTTTCTGTAGGCTACGCGCGCGTCAGCACGCTCGATCAAACCCTTTCGAGCCAGTTAGACGCGCTCAAAACAGCAGGATGCCACGCAATTCATGAAGAACACGCCTCCGGCGGCCGAGAGGATCGGCCGATTCTTACCAAGGTTCTCGCGGACCTCTCAGCCGGCGACGTGCTGATCGTCACGCGCCTCGATCGATTGGCGCGCTCCCTCACCCATCTCATGCGCGTTCTCGAGGATCTCGAGCGCCGCGAGGTCAAATTCCGCTCCCTGGCGGATCCGATCGACACCACGACGCCACAGGGGAAATTCACCCTTCAAGTCTTGGGCGCCGCAGCGGAATTGGAGCGTGCTCTGATCAAAGAGCGGACCAAGGCCGGCCTGGCCGCCGCTAGAGCTCGTGGCCGTATCGGCGGCAACCCTCGCCTCAAGGCCGGCGATCCTGCAGCACGTGCCGAGATCTCGGAACGACGGCGCGAATCCTACATGGCGCGGCTCATCGAGACGGCTGACCTTTGGCTTCCGACAGTCCGGAGAATGCGTCCCCTACAGCCTTGGGAAGACGTGGTCAGGGTACTCAACAGCAATCAGCGCTACCCAGACCATCCCTGGACGCCTAGGAAGCTCTCACGGGCCGTAAATCGGCTTGTAGACGCCGGCCTAGCCCACGCCGAGCTGGTTATGCGGGCGCCCCCTGCCCCGCCAGACGACCGAACCTTGATGATCGTTGCAGGGATTAAATCGGCCGACCCCGATATCACCTTGAAGGGAATAGCGGATAAGCTACAGAAGATGCGCGAACCAACGCCTCGGGGTCGAGATACCTGGACAACCTCGTCTGTCGACCATCTTCTTAGGCGCGCGAGAGCCAGGGGATACATAATTCTGTAGAAATAGATTGAACCTATATCATAATGTTTTCGACATGTTAAAAGTATGTTTTTAACCGCCATTGATCAGGTTCTTAGCCTTGGTGATTACGTCCCGCTCCACTTTCCGCCCACGATACTCACCAGACGAAAAAACCTCGCGCGCTAAGGCCTCAATCGCGTCTTCGAAAGCTCCGACCAACTCACCATTGCCTGCTATTTCATAGAGGACCTCGAGATGGCGTTCGGTAGTTTTGACCGAGAATTTTAGCGTCCGGTCTCCCGCAGGACGCCCTTGCCGACGCTTCAAAAAGGTGGGTTTTTGCGGAGCCAAAGACTTCCTTGATTGGGATTTTGTCGCTCCAGATACCGATTTAGCGTTCGTCGCAATAGCCAACTGACTTGTGTCCCTCTCCTCCGGGGGAACATAATTTGCTCTTCGGAACGCATCCCGATTACGCGCCTTCTCATCATCGCGGCGCCTCCGCTGCGCCCGATCTTCTTCTTCATCCATTTCGTCGAATGAAAACGCCGGCACCGTTGGCTTTTTGTCGTTCATCTCACCCATCATCACGCAGACTTCTCTATTTTGAGCTCCTCATATCGACGGTCCACAGCCTCGTCGATCGTCTCTCCGTCAGCGGCGGCCAAGTCCACCACAGCTGCTTTTCGGAATGTATCCGGTGCGCTGTCCGCAATAGCATCACTCGCGGCGGTCCCGCCGCCATCTCTAATCAGGCCAATCATTCTGCCGATCTCTTCACCGAAAATGTATGCTTCGCGCTGTGCCTTCTCTAGTGGCCTACGCTGATCCTCCCGGTTCACTCCAAGTGTCCACAAGGTACCACCTTCCAGAAATACGCGGCGATAAGCTTCTCGATCGATTAGACTTGCCGCAACCGGAACTCCCCCTTTCTGAAATTGAGCAACAATATCGTGATATGCCCGGCTTCTAATCGCACCTTGTAGGCGGTTCATGACCGCGCAAAACTTGATTTCACGTTCGTGCGCACGGGCCGCTGTTTTGATCGCTCTGATCGTTTTGGCTGCCTCGTGGCCGTCCGGTTCTGATGGTTGGACGGGTACGATCACCAATGATGACTTTCCCATCGCCATATTGCCGACTATTGAAGCGCGGCCTTCAACATCTATCAGTATTACGTGATGTTTCGAAGACGCTTCGTCGATAGCGTCGAGAAGAGCGTCTTCTGTCTCCGCACTATAAACACTGATCGAACCTGGTCGGCCTGTCCTTTCCCCCCATCTCGCAACCGTTTGCGTCGGATCCGTGTCTATCACTGCAACGCGGCCTCCTCCGTCTGCAAGAACTCCCGCCAATGTGACGAGGCAAGTTGACTTGCCTGAGCCTCCTTTTGACGTTGCAAATGAGATTATCGGCCGTCTACCCATTGTTTTCTCCTTGCTCAAAATTCATTAGCGAAACACTAGAATAACTGTTCTCGTCGCCTGATCCGCATGCTTCGGACCTTGAACAGGTTTTTAACATGTCAAAACATGTTTTCTGCTTCCAGTATTGCTGTTAACAGATTTATAGCATGTTGAAAACAGTTGGTGCCGGTAAACGTATTTCTTTTTTCCTGATGAAAACTTCTTTTACATGCCATTAGCCGGCATAAATTGTTTTTAACATGTTAATAACATGTTTTTGAAACGATATTTGTAGGTTTTCGACTTCCCCCTTGGACAGACAATGCTAGCGGCACCGATCCGAAAGACCTGAACCCACTAAAGGCGGACCGACACAAATGCAGCGAAGGCCGGTTTACGGAAAGAATTACCGACAACGACGGTTGCGCGTCGAGGAAGGCTAAGGTGCATCTCCACTGGCAAAGCAAAGAGACGCTTCTGACCTTCTTTTAAAAGATTCTAATCATGACAATCACAGAACACGGAGATATCGGATCTTATCCCAGAGCGGGAAGGGGGGAACGACGGCACTTTTCCTACAAAGAACTGTCCCAAATTCTATGCCTGGAGCCATATGCGCGCAATACAAGGGGTACTATGGCTATCGATAAGGAATTGTTGGATCGCCTCTTTGAGAAACGTGATCCGTCTGATTTGTTCTCGAAAGAACGTTTTCGCCAAGATCTGAAGAAAGCGCTTTCCGAGCACTTCCTTCTGCGCACCGACATCCGGCATCTCCTGCGGCAACATCTTTTGTAGCTCCGCGTTCTCGAGCTCCAGCACTTTCAGCCGAATAGCATCCGGCATTTCCATGCCGCCGAACTTCGAACGACACATGTAAAGGGTTGCATCGCTGATCCCATATGCCCGGAACAGATCCACCCCTGTCCCGCCAGACTCATGCATTTGCAGGATCCCAACTATCAGCTCTTCACTAAAACGGCCTCTCGTAGTCATCTGTCTTCTTCGTCAGAGAACAGACCAACTTCAAAACACGGACTCTCTATGGATTAGGTCAACTTGACTTATTTCCACGGCGAAACATTCGGCGGGTTATACGGACATGCGTATCTTGGAGATACTACGGAACCCGAAAGCGCGTTGTTCGGAACGTGGTAGGGGAGGGGAGTGTCCGGACTTCTGTGTATTTGGCCTGGCTCATGCAGTTTAATGCGCTCAAGCGTTGGTGACCCTGCAAAAGTGACCCTATTGCTCGCCTTCAAGGAGGAGCCTCGTCCACTTGCTGTCGTTGCTCCTTTCGCGCAACGACGCAGGTAAAACGCGTTCCCAACAGCATCTCTATCTTACAATTAGACGCGGAAATTGATGCCGAACACATTTTTTTGGCGGATCTAAGGCAATGCGACAGTGCGCCTGCTGAATCGCACAAGCGAACTCAAGGGAGAACCCTTTTGCGACCTTCTTGCTCTTTGTAGCACGAACAAAATTCCACTGGGTCGATACAATTGGCCATGCGACATCCAACACAAAGTGCGTTGTGTTAAAAAAGAGCCCCCAGTCAAAGCGTATTGAGATGATCGGCGGCAGTGGCAATAGCTTCTACCGTCGACGCGATGTCCGCCGCGCTATGGGCGGCGCAAGCATAAAATTTGTTTGGCGCTTTGAGCACACCTTGCTCCCGTAGGCCCCGGTTGAAAAGGGTGAGCCGGTCGGCGTCGGCGGCCAGCACGTCGCGGTAGTCGCGGACCTCGGCCTCGGTGAAGACGACGTCGAACAGGACCGGGTCGCCGACAACTTGAGCAGGAACGTGGACCCGCGCCGCCTCGCGCTCCAACGCGGCGATGATCTGTTTCCCGGTAGTCCGCATGCCGTCGTAAATGCCAGGCCGGCGCAGGATCTCCAGGGTCTTCAAGCCCGCAACGGCGGCGACCGGATTGCCCGACAGGGTGCCGACCTGAAAGGTGAAGCCGGCCTCGCCGACCTTGTTTTTGTCGAAATGCGCCATGATCTCGGTCTTCCCGGCGATCGCCGCCATCGGGAAGCCGCCGCCAATCACCTTGCCAAGAGTGCAGAGGTCCGGCGTGACACCATACAGTTCCTGGCCGCCGCCATAGGCGAGACGGAAGCCGGTCACCACCTCGTCGAAAATCAGCACCAACCCGTGCCGCGTGGTCTCCTCTCGCAGGGCCTCAAGGAAGCCAGGCGCGGGCGGAATCAGGCGCTGCAGCGGTTCGACGATGACGCCGGCCAGGCGGTCGGCGTATTCCGCGATAATCGAACGCGCGAAATCCGTGTCGTTGAAGGGCGCCACGATCACGCTGTCCTGCACGCTTTGCGGGATGCCCGCGGAATCGGGAACCGGCTGCGGGAAATTCTCCAGCCGCTGCGGGGCCAGGCTCATCAACGCCTCGCCCGACATGCCGTGATAGCCGCCTTCAAATTTCAGGATCAGGTCACGCCCGGTATGGGCGCGCGCCAGGCGCATCGCGTACATGTCCGCTTCCGACCCGGTCGAGACATAGCGCACTTGCTCAGCGCAGGGCGTGGCGTCGCAAATCACCTCCGCCAGTTCGATCCCCGCCGCGTTCGAGGCGAAGAAGGTGAAGCCTTTGGAAAGTTGCGTGGTGACAGCCTCCAGCACTTCCGGATGGCCGTGCCCGACCAGCATCGGGCCGGAGCCGATCAGAAAGTCGATATATTCCTTGCCGTCCTCGTCCCAGACGCGACCGCCACGCCCTTCCTTGACCACGATCGAGGGGTCGAAATTACCGAATCCACCTGCCGGCAGGACCTTGGCGGCGCGCGCGAGCCAATCGGTTTGAGTCTTGGCGGAATGGCTCTCGGGCATGGCTGATCTCGTTCAGTGTGAAAGGGTTGATGTAGTGTCCGACGGCACTTGACTGAAAAACAATCAAGAAATTAATTTGATCCGGTGAAAATTGCTCATGCAAAGCCATGCCGACCGGCCCAATCCTAGAACTCCGTCATCTGCAGATGATCCGGGCGATCGCCCAGCATGGCCGCGTCACCGACGCTGCCGAGGCGCTGGGGCTGACGCCTTCGGCGCTGTCGCATCGCATCCGAGAGGCGGAGCGGCGGCTTGACATCGTCTTGTTCTCGCGCCTGCATAAACGCCTGCGGATGACGCCGGCGGCTGAGTATCTGGCCGATGTCGCGGCGCGAGTGCTGACCGACATAGAGCGCGCCGAGGCCGATGTCAGGCGTATGAATCGCGGTGTGGACCATGTCGTGCGAATCGCGGTGGAGGCCTACAGTGCGTACTATTGGTTGCCCGCCTTCCTGACGTTCCTGCGCGACCGGGCGCCGGGGATTGATCTGCAGGTTATGGCGGCGGCGGGACGCGAACCGCTACAGGCGTTAACCAATCGGCGCGTCGATTTGGTCATCGTCTCCGGTGATCAACAGCGTATCGGCGTCCATAGCCGCTTTCTATTCGATGACGAACTGCTGTTCATCATGCCGCCGAGCCACCGGCATGCGGACAAACCCTTTATCACCGGACTCGACATAGTCGGCGAGGATTTCATCACCTATACGAAGGTGCCGGAGCCGGATCGGGAATTCGCCCGCCTCTTTCGACCCGCCGAGAGCTATCCGCGCTGGACCGCGACGGTGGAATTGCCAGAAGCGATTGTCGAACTGGTCGCGGCCGGGCAGGGGACCAGCGTGCTGGCCGGATGGGCGGTCCGGCCGGCGATCGAGGCCGGGCGGATCGCAGCGACGCGGGTCGGCCCGGACGGGCTCTCGGTGCCCTGGTGCGCCGTTCTGCGCGGCGAGGACAGCCAGGGCGGCCCGATCTTGGAGATCGCCGAGGCGATGGCCGACTGGTCCCGCGAGAAGGGCGGAATCGGCTGAGGTCGGTGCGCCTTAGCTTCTCAGGCGCAGATTGTCTGGATCGTAGACATGTGGGGAATGACGCAGGGCGAGGCGTAAAGCGCCGAAAGCCTGCACGGCGCACCCTTCTCCCATCGCCAGTGCGCCACGCCGGACGTAGCCGAGCGCCAACAGCTTGCCGGTGCGATAACCCATGGTGGCGGAGGTGACATAGCCGATCCATTCATCCCCCTTGACGATTGGATCGGACGGCAACGGTTCGGGCCCCGGGTCGGTCACCTCCAGCCCAATGAATTCCCATTCGGCGTCGGTCTTTGACTGGCGCAGTACGGCGTCGCGGCCTTGGAAATCCCCCTTTTTCATATTGGCGAACTTGTCCAAGCCCGCGTCGAACAACGTGTATTCTACACCGAAATCCACGCCCCAGCCGTGATAACCCTTCTCGATGCGCATAGCGTTCAGCGCGTAGGAGCCGAAGTCGCACATGCCGAACTGTTTACCCGCTGCTTGAACCGCTGCATGTAGCACCGCTAAATCCTCTGAAGCTAGGTGCAGTTCCCAGCCCAACTCGCCGACATAACTCACCCGCATCGCCGTGACTGCGACGCTGGCGATCTCGATCTCCGCGACAGACATCCAGGGCGCCGCACCGGCGGAAAGATCGGCGTCAGTCAGGCCTTGCAGAAGCGGGCGCGACTTCGGCCCCATGACCATCAGCGCGGTGTTGTGGCTATAACCTTTCGATAGAGTGACGCCCGTCTCCGGCGCTCGATCCGCCAGCCAGTCGAAATCGCGATCGACCGCCAGGGTCGGGCCGCAGAGTAGGAAGCGCTCATCAGCCAAGCGCGCGATGGTCGCTTCCGACCAGATGCGCCCTTTCGGCGTCAGCATATAGGAAAGGCGGACCCGGCCGACCGGCGGCAGCGCGCCGCAGAAGGTGCGGGACAGGAAATCCGCCGCGTCGGGGCCCTCAACCAAATACTTAGTAAAGCCGCCGTGATCCATCACTCCGACCGCGTCGCGCACGGTCTCGCATTCGGCCCGCGCCGCCACCTGCCACGGTTCGGTGTGAAAGCTGAGTGCGCTGGTATCCTTGGCCTCCGCGCGCTCGAACCAAAAGGCGCGTTCCCAGCCGCCGATCTGGCCGAACACCGCGCCTCGGTCTTTTAGCCTTTCATAGAGCGGCGTCTTTTGCACCGGCCGGCCAGACCTGAGGATTCGATGCGGGTAGGGGATCGCATATTGCAGATCATACTGTTCAGAGGCGCGCGCCGCCGCGTAGTCGAGACTGGCCCAGTCGCCAAACCGCCGCGGGTCCCAGGCCGAAAGGTCCCATTCCGTCTCGCCTTCGGTCAGCCACTCGGCGACGGCCTTGCCGATCGCGGCCGAGTGGGTGATGCCGATCTGCACCCCAGTCGCGTGGTAGAAGTTCCGGACCCCGGCGGCGGGCCCGACCAGCGGCAGCGCGTCGGGCGCATAGGGGATCGGGCCGTTGACGAAGCGTTGGGCGCCTGCCTTGGCCAGCAACGGCACATGCGCGATCGCCGCCTCAAACACACTCATCATGCCTTCGATATCGTCGGGGAAGAGTTGATGATCGAAACGGGGCGGCACGCCGTCCAGCCAGACCGGGCGTCCCTCATGGGCGTAGGAGCCGAGCAGGAAGGCGCCGCGCTCCCGGCGCAGATAGTAGCGGATGTCCGGGTCCCGGATCAGCGGGAAGATCGCCGCGTCCTCCTCGAGTTCTTTTAGGCTGTCGGTCACCATGTATTGGTGTTCCAGAGTGACCACAGGCGTGTGCAGTCCCGCCATTGCGGCGACGGCGCCGCCGCTGGAGCCCGCCGCGTTGACCACGGTCCCGGCGATCACCACGCCCTTGTCGGTCTCGACCGCCCAGTCGCCGGAGGGGCGTTGCTTCAAGCCCGTCACCCTTGTGAAACGCGCGACCTCGGCGCCCTTGGCGCGCGCCCGCCGGGCCAGCGCCTGGGTCAGCTGGCTCGGATCGATATCGCCTTCATACGGGTCGTGGATCCCGCCCAACACCGTGTCGTCGGCGCGCCAATAGGGGTGTCGCGCTTCGATCTCCTCCGGCGTCACCATGGCAAGATCGAAGCCGGCGCTACGCGACACCCCGGTTAGGTGATGGAACAGCTCCATGCGCTCCGGCGTGTGGGCGGGCCAGATCGCGCCGGTATGGCGATAGGTAATCGGCGCCTCCGGGTCTTCGGCCAGTTCCTTGTAGAGGCGCCAGGCGTAGTTGCCGGCGCGCATACCCAGCCAGGAGTTGGCGTAGGTCGGAACGTTGCCCGCCGCATGCCAGGTCGAGCCCGCCGTCAGCTCGTCCTTTTCGATCAGCAGCGCGTTGGTGATTCCCGCCTCGGTCAGGCTCCAGAGGGTGGCTGCGCCGACGGCCCCGCCGCCGATGATGACGACTTCGGCTTGCTCGCGCATGGTCACGCTTCCTCCGGCAATCGGATGGGAAAGGCGGCGCGAACGCGCGCCTCGGCGTCGCGGCTCAGATGCGACGGGGTGGGCGCCGCCAGAATCTCCCCGACTCGGGCCTGGGCGCGGTCCCAGATCGACAGGCCTCCCGCTTCGGACCAGTCCGCCACGCTGCGCCGGTCCGCCAGGGAGGGATAGACATAGTCGGTCTTCATGCGCGCCAGCGTTTCCGACTCGCCGAGATAGTGCCCGGCTCCGGTCACCACCCGTTCGATTTCGTCAAGGTTGAGGGTCGCGTCCGAGACCTCGACGCCGCGCACGGCGCGCAGGATGGCGCCCGCCATGTCGTCGTCGATCACCAGCGCTTCGGGGCTGGCGACCATGATCGAACCGAGCATGCCAACCGACAGGTTGATCATGTCGGCGCCGGCCTCGGCGGCTAGGGCGACGCTGTGCCCCTTCTCGTAACCGGCTTGCGCATCGGCGATCTTGGCGTCGGTCATGCCGGCGGATACGGTCGAGGGCAGGCCCAGGGCCGCGAGCAGTTGCGCGGCGGCGGCGTTGGCGACCGCCGCCTCGCCGCCGCCGCCCGACATGGCGCCGGTGCGCAGGTCAGAGATGAAGGGCATGAAGGCATAAATGCAGGGCCCGCCCGGCTTGATCAGGTCGACCAGCAGCAGACCGGCGAGAGACTCGGCGAGCCCTTGCGCAAGCGCCCCGGCCAGGGTGACCGGGCTGGTCGCGCCCGCCTGCCCGGCAGAGCAGATTTGCGGAACCATGCCAGCGTGAATGGCGGCTCCGAGGACTTCAACGCCTTCATCGGCGAAGCGCAGCGGCGGCACCACATGGACCACGATCGCCATGCAGAACGGTCTTTTGCGAAACGCCCCCTCGGCGCCCAACGCCGCGTCGAACAGACCGATCACTGGGTCGACATGAGCGCTCGAATCGAAGCTGACGCCGATCGGCTTCGCCGTGCCCTTTAGGCAAGCGAAGGCGGTGTTGATGTCCAGCGCATATGGGCCCGGCATGTCGCGCGCGACCGCAGGACGCACGCCGTAATGGATGTTGGGTGAAGCGTCGAGTACGCGCATCAGGCCGTACAGATCGTTGAGCGTCGCGTCGCGGTGTCGGCCGCTGGCGCTGTCCAGCACCTGCACCGCCGCGCCGCCCGTGCCGATATGCACCCGGCCTCCGCCGACCTCAAGCCCATGATCCTCCACAAATCCGGGAAGCGAGACCCGGCGCGGCGCGCGGGCGAGCGCCTCCGCCACCATGGCTTTCGGGAAGCAGAGCCGCCCATCCGGCCGCCGCCAGGCGCCGGCGCACAGAAATCCTTCCGTCAGTTTGTCCGGCAACCCCGCCATGCCGACAGTTTCGAGAATGGCGAAAGACGCCGCAATCACCGCCTCGACCTCGTTGGGCGCAAGCGGTTGAAACCGCCCGCCCATCGGCGGGGGCTGCGGCGGTGCGGCTACCTCCTCGGCGTCCGCCTCCGCATTGCGACGTCTTCGTCTCACCATGCACGGCTCGCAATGGAATTCAGGGGGAGAAGGTAGCAGCCGCTCTTGCCTGCAGCCAATTCAGTTAGTCGGCGATTTTGATGCGCACGGTTCACAGAACGGCGGATGGCCGCGGTGCCATTCAGCCGTCGATGGCGGCCAGATCGGCGGGAAGATCGCAGATCAGCATGCCGCCGGGCGCGTGGGTGACGGCGAAGGCGACGCCGCTGCGTCGGATCGCGTTTTGAGGCGTCACGCCGCAGGCCCAGAAGACGGGAACCTCGCCGGGGCGCAGCTCGGTCGGATCGCCGTAATCTACGCGTGCCAGGTCCGAGATGCCGATCGCCGCAGGATCCCCAACATGCACAGGTGCGCCATGGCACAGCGGAAACGCGGCGCAGATCGTCTGGACTTGCTCGACCCGGTTTTCGGGGATCGGCCGCATCGACACGACCATCTCGCCGGCGAACGGTCCAGCCGAGTCCAGCGGAATGGCGCTATCATACATCGATACGTTGTGGCCTTGGTCGATATGGCGCAGCGGAATTCCCGTCTCGATCAAGGCGGCCTCGAATCCGAAGGAGCAGCCGATAGCAAAGGCAATAAAGTCGCCGCGCCAGAGATGCGCGATATCGGCGATGGTTTCCGCCACGGCGCCGTCGCGCCAGACGCGATAGGCGGGTAGGTCGCGTCTGAGATCGATGTCGGCGCCGAGCGCTGGCAGACCCGGGTCGCCGGGCCCCGATCGCGCCAGCAGCGGGCAGGGACGCGGATTTGCGGCGCAGAACCTACCGAAATCCTCGGCTTCCTCGGCCGGCAAGATCACAATATTAGCCTGAAGCGCGCCTGGCGCGAGCCCCGCAGTCGGCCCTATGACCCGGCCCGCCCGGATCGCAGCCCGCGCGTCCGCCGGCGTCATGTCAGGTGCGGCGCGACGATGGCGCGCGCCAGTTCGGCGACGGCGATGTGCGTCGCCTTGGGGATGCCGTCGACATTCGGATCGATGACACCATGGGCGGAATTGATCAGCCCCTCGGCGGTCATCACTTCCAGTAGCCGCGCCTCGGCGTCGGGACTGTGCAACAGGCGCGCGTTCCCCTCGAGCGCCGCCATGCCCGCGGCGATGGCGGTGCAGCCCCAGTTCGAAACCGCTGCGGTCAGCAGAAGGCTGGCGCGGCTGACCGCGCCGATTCCGCCGCCGCAAGGACAGTCGCCCGGCGCGCCGAAGGGGATCGAGGCTTCCACCGCGTCCGCCACATTGCCCATGCCGATCTCGTTGCCGCCGTCGCCGACCGCGATTGTCTGCAGGCCGCGCTCGAACGCCAGATCGAATAGAAGATCGACGCGTGCTCGGTTCATCCCATAGTCGCGCCCGCGCATATTGTAGTAGACGCCGTTCAGATTCCGCCCGACCCGTTCGGTCGAAAACAGCAGATCCGGTTTTAGATCGTTGAGCAGGCGCGGCGCCGCGTCCGCGCCGGGGCCATCGGTGAGTGGATAGGCTTCGACTGCGACGCAGGCCATCGATCCGTCCACCGACGCGCGCCGCGCCGCGTCTCGATCCACGACCGACAGGCCCGCCGCTTCCAGTACTCGCGCCATTGGCGGGATCAGCGCTTCCTCGATCAGCACAACGACAAGCGCGCGCCGCGCCAGGACTAAAGCGCGAATGGCCGCCGCCGCGCCAGACGGGCCGTCATTCTCGCCGATGGCGCCGGAGATCCAGGCCCGCGACACCGATCCGGTTGTGGCGATCGCGACGCCGCCTTCCGGGATGTCCAACAGACGCCGCGCCGCTTCGCCGACCAGCGACGCGCCGGTCTGGGCGCACGCGGCCTGGTATAGCGGTTCGACGCCACGATTGCCCACATCCAGGTTCACAAGCCGGTCGAGCCGGTCGAAGGTTTGCTGCAGATCAGCCGGCATCAGCCCTCTCCGAACAAGGTGGCGGCGATCCAGGCGTCATCGTCCAGGCGCCGGCCGACGCTGGCGATAGCCGCATCCAGCCCGTCCGCCAGCGCCTCGGCTCCGCCGACCCGCGCCAACGCGCCGGCTACAGGTTTCAGGCGCAACGAGACCCGGCCGCCCGGCGCGCCATGGGTGTTGACGGTGAGCGCGCCATGATGCCCCAGCATCAGCATGCCGACCAGGGCGGAGGCTTCCGCCGGCGCGAGATCGGCGCCATTCCGGTTCGCCGACGCCAAGACGCGACTCAATACGTCTTCCTCGCCCACCATGGGGCCGAGATCGGAGCGTTCGACGACATTCGCGCCCCAGCGCGCCTCCAGAATATCGGCGATCGATTGACCGTCGCGCGCCTCGTCTAGCAGGTCTTGCGGATTGAAATTCTCCAGGCTGCGCATGGCGCCGGCGGCGATCGGCGCGCGCGCTTCCTGACCCAACTCGCTCGCCTTGGCCAGAGTCGCGATGACCGGCGCTTCGGTCCCGCACAAGACGCCGGCGCGCGGCCCCGACAAGCCCGCCTTGTCGGCGTTGGTTATGGCGAAATCGGCGCCCATCGTCAGGCTTTTCGCGCCGCCATGCAGCACGGGCCGGAGCCGCGCGCCATAGGCCTCGTCCAGGAATACTGTCGCGCCGGCCGCCTTGCCGGCCGCGATCCCGGCCCGGATCAGTTCGTCTTCGATCCGCGCCAGGGTGCTGGTGACCGACGTGATTGCCAACAGTTTTGGCGCGTGCTTCGTCAGAGCGACGCGCAGCGCGTCCAGGCTCGACACTTCGACCAAGGGCGCGCGCGCTAGGGCGGCCCCACGCACCAGAGACGCATGGCTACGATCGCCCTCGGGCACCAGGGAGACAATGGGCGACCCGCCCGCATGTGCGAGCGCCGTCGCGACAATCCCGGCGCTGGTCCGATTGACCACGGCGGCAGTGTCGCCACCGCCGAAATGCCCGATCGCGGCCTCGAGCAACCGCTCCGCGAAATGCCCGGGGCCGACCCATTCCTCGCACCAGAGCGTGAGGTCCTCCGATTTCAGCGGGAAGTACCGCGGGTTTCCGGTGAAGATCGCGATCCGTTCGGGATCATGGCGCGCCGCGACCGCCTGGCCATGACGCATGCGCCGGATCTCGGCCGCGCTGTCGGTCAGGAAGCGGCCTCTGGCGAACCCGACCGACGGATCGATCTTGTTGCCGAAACGGTCGGCGCTCATGGCTCAACCGCGATGGTAACGGATTTCCGGAATGTATACGCCTCGAGCGCGCCTTCGATTGAATACTCGCTGCCCACGCCGGATTGTTTGATCCCGCCATAGGACATTCCGGGAATCTGGCCGCCGCCTTGATTGACCTGAATCCAGCCCGCATCGATGGCGCGGGTCATACGGGCGATCGTGGCGGCATCGCGGGCGAAGATGAAGGCGGCCAACCCGTAGTGCGTGTTGTTAGCCTGAGCGATCATCTCAGCCTCGTCGCGCCAGGGGAGGGCGACCAAGACGGGACCGAACACTTCCTCGCGTGCGATGCGCCAGGAATTGTCGATACCCTTCAGGATGGTCGGGATGGGATAAAAGCCCCCATCTGTCTCTCTTGGCGTCTCGCCGGTCAGGAAAGACGCGCCCTGCGATTCCGCCTCGGCGACATAGCGGCAGATCTCGGCATAGCGTTCTTCGTTGATAACGGCGCCAATGTCGACCGAGTCGTCCAATGCGTCGCCGACCGTCATGGCGGCGGCCTTTTCTGATACAAGGGGCATGAGATCGTCCCAGACGGACTCATGGACGAACAGGCGTGAGCCGGCGGTGCAGCTCTGCCCTTGGCGCGCGAAGCGCATAGCGTTCACCACGCCTTGGGCCGTCGCCTCGATCCGGTCGGGCGCGCAGGCGTCTGGGAAGATGATGCAGGGGCTCTTGCCGCCCAACTCCAGCGTGACCTTGGCGACCCGGTCGGCGGCGGCGTGGCTGATCAGCTTGCCGATCTCCGATGAGCCCGTGAAGCTGATCTTGTCGACGCCCGGATGATTGGCCAGCGCCGCGCCGGCCTCCTCGCCGGTCCCCGTGACGACATTGAAGACCCCGGGCGGGAAGATATCGGCGGCCAGCTCGGCCAGGCGTAGGATCGCCAGCGGCGCGTCCTCGGCGGGTTTCAGGATCAGGCAGTTGCCAACCGCCAACGCCATCGAGATCTTCACCGCGCCAAGCTGCAGCGGTGAGTTCCAGGGGATTATGGAGCCGACCACACCCAAGGGCTCCCGCGTCGTATATGAGATCATCCCGGGCCCGAGCGGCAGAGTTTCGCCCTTCTGTTCGACCGCGACGCCGCCATAGTATTTCAGCACGCCCGCCGCGCCGGCGGCTTCGCCCCGCGATTGGGTCTTGATCGCGTTGCCGGTCTCCGCCGCTAGCAGGCGCGCGACCGTTTCGCCGTGGGCTGCGAGCCGGTTCCCGAGCTCGGTCAGCATCGCGCCACGTTCCGATGCCGGCCGCGCGGCCCAGGCTTTCTGAGCCTTTCGGGCGGCGGCGACCGCCGCGTCGATCTCCGCCGCGCCGCCGCGTCCGATCTCACAAATCACATCGCGGCGCGAGGGGTTTTCAATCGGCAGGCTTGCGGTGGGCCTGACCCACGCGCCGTCAATAAGACAGCCCGCCAGGCCGTCGGTCGGAAGTTCGAAGTCGAGTATCGCCATGAATCGTCCTATGCCCTAGACTTGGCCTGCGTCTCCGCCTTTTCCGGCTGCGAACGCAGGGTCGTGTAGATTGCGGAGAAATCGAGCGCGCCGCCGCCGTCTTCTGCGAATTTCGTGAATCGCTCGGCCGCCTCTGCGCCGAAGGGCGTCGCTTGGCCGGCTCCTCTGGCTGCTGCCTGGGCGAGCCGCAGGTCCTTGGCCATCAGCGCGGCGGCGAATCCCGGCGCATAGCCGTTCGACGCCGGTATGCCGGGCGCCACGCCGGGGATAGGACAACGGTTCTGAAGCGTCCAGCTTTGCGCCGCCGCGTTCGAGCACAACTCGTAAAACTGGCCGAGATCCAGCCCGAGACTGTCGGCCAAAGCGAAGCCTTCGACGACCGCCATGGCGGTGATCCCGCATATCATGTTATGGCAGGCCTTCGCCGCCTGTCCCGCGCCGGACGCGCCGAAATGGCTGTATTTCGCACCCATGTCGGCGAGCAAAGGTACAGCCTTGGCGTAGGCTTTGGGCGCGCCGCCGACCATGAAGGAGAGCGACCCACGGCCCGCCGCCTCTGGCCCGCCGGAGACCGGAGCGTCGAGCATGTCCAGGCCTCGCGCCGCCGCCTTTTCCGACAGCGCCTTTGTGGTTTCGACATCGATCGTCGAACAGTCGATCAGCAGCGCGCCGTCCTTGGCCCCGGGCAACACGATGTCGGCGTAGGCGCTATCGACATGGCGTCCTTCGGGCAACATGGTGATGACGGCGTCGGCCTTGGCAAATGCCTCGGCGGCCGGGGGGCGGGCGCCTGGGACTGCCGCCCGCGCCGCCTCGCTGACATCCATCGCGATCACCGAATAGCCCTTGGCCATGAGATTTTCGGCCATCGGCCGGCCCATAACGCCCAGCCCGATCAGAGCGACATTGCTCATCTACGCCTCCTTGTTATTGGATCACGGTCTCGGGCAGCCACGTGGCCAGGCCCGGAAACAGCGCTAGCAGTAGAATCATCACCGCCATCGCCGCGACGAAGGGCAAAGCGCCCAGCATGACATCCTGCATCGGTCCGCCCCCGCGCACGCCTTGAACAATATAGAGGTTGAGCCCAATCGGCGGCGTGATCAGTGCGGTCTCGATCAGGATCATCATCAGAACGCCGTACCAGATTGGGTCGATGCCCAGCGAGAACATTAAGGGCGCAATGATCGGGATGGTGGTGATCATCATCGACAGCGTCTCCATGAAGCAGCCGAGAATGATGTAGAAGACCACCACCACGATGAGCATCTGAATTTGCGTCAGTCCCAGGGCGCCAACGAATTCGTTCAGCCGCGCGGTCAAGCCGATGCCCGCCAGGATCATGTTCAGGAAATAGGCGGCGACGATGATCAACATGATCATCGAGGTGGTAATCACCGTGCTCTCGACCGCCTCGGTCAGCATGCGCCAGGCCAGGCGGCGACGGCTGGCGGCGATGCCTAGCGCGCCGATGACGCCCAGCGCGGCCGCCTCGGTCGGGGTCGCGACGCCACCATAGATCGAGCCGATCACGAGGACGAAGATCAGGATCGGCGGAACGACGCCTGCCGTCGCCGACAGCCGCTCGGACCAGGAATACCGCACCCGACGGCCAGCAGTCTCGGGCCGCAGGATCGCGATCGCGATGATCACCGCCATGAACAGGCCGGCCAGGATGAGCCCGGGAAAAATGCCCGCCAGATACAGCTTCGGCACCGAGGAATTCGTCAGGATACCGTAGATGATCATATTCACCGACGGCGGGATCAGGATGCCCAGCGTGCCGCCGGCGGCCAGCGTGCCAAGGAAAAGGCGCGGGCCATAACCGTGGCGTTTGATCTGCGGCAGGGCGACGGTTCCGATGGTAGCCGCAGTGGCGACAGATGAGCCTGAGGTGGCCGCAAAGAGCGAACAGGCGCCGATATTGGCGTGCATCACGCCCCCCGGCAACCAGCCCAGCCACTTGGCCAAAGCGTCATACATCGCATCCGCGATGCCCGAGCGCAGCATAATCTCGCCCAGTAGCACGAAGAGCGGGATCGCCATCAACAGAAAGCCGGAAGAATTGCTCCAGGCGATTTCACCCGCCGCCTGATAGAGCGGCAGGAAGCCGTACAGCCGGTCGAGCACAATGCCCAGCACGCCCAGTGCGGCCGCGATCGGCAAGCTCAACGCGATGAGCAGCATCAGAAGTAGGAGAGCAGTGAGCAGCATCGGTCAGCGCCGCGCCCCGGTTTCGGACATTTCCTCGGCGGCTTCCTCCATCGCGCCGCGAACCCCGGCAATCCGATGGGCGGCCGACGAGTCGCGGCCCATCAGGGCCCGGACCGTCGCCGGGATCACAATCAGTATGACGGCGGCGAAGACCCAGAAGCCGGCGACCCAGAGCGATTGCGGGATCCAGAGCGGGATTTCCATATGCGTGTTGGAAATCGCGCCAGTGCGGATATTGGTGCGCAACAAATTGGTAGCGTACCAAGCGAAGAAGACCGACAGGAGAAGCATAGAGAACAGCGCGAGAAGGTCGAATGCCGCGCGGACGCGGGCCGGCATCCGGGCTTGAACCACGTCGATCCGCACATGCGCCCGCCGGATCAGCGCCAGCGAGGCGCCCCAAGTCACCGAGATCGCTAGCACGTAGCCGGAGATCTCGTCGGCCCCGACGATCGAGATGTTGAAGGTTTTCCGAATCAACACCTCTACCGTGATGATTACGACGCAGCCGAGCACCGCGAAACCGGCGATACGGGCGAAAAGCGTCGAGAGTCGTTCGGCCATTCGGTACATGGCGCGGGTCCTAGGAAAAGGACGGGCGCGTCCCGCGAACTAGGCGCGCCCAGTGCCGATACGGTTAGTTTATCGAAATGCCCGCGACCGAGCCGACCGTTTCGTTCCATTTGGCGACGCATTCCGCGCCGCAGGACTCGGCCCAGTTGGCCAAGACGGTGGAGCGCAGCACCTCGTCGCGCAGCGCGATGTCCGCCTCGGTCACAGGCACGAAGGTCATCGAGCCCGGCGCTTCGCGCGTGCAGCCGGGACCGCCGGTGTTGCAGGCGAAGCCTTCGGCGGTCTCATCCCCTGCGCCGGTCCAGATTGCTTCCTCAAGCTTTGCGATCTCGGCGGTCAGAACCTCGCGGACCTGCGCATCGAGCCCGTTCCAGGTGTCGAGTCCGACCACATGGACCACCGGCGCCCAGGCGATAGGTAGTTCGTAGATATGGGTCGAGACTTCGTGCCACTTCGCGTTGAAGCCGGACATCGAACCGGTGATGGCGCAGTCGATCACGCCTTTCTGGAGGCCCTGCACGACCTCGCCGAAGCTCATGGAGACCGACGCGCCGCCCAGTGCGGTCACGAAATCGCCGATCGCGGCGCCCGAGGCGCGGACTTTCTTGCCTTCGAGATCCTTCAGACCGGTCATCTCAGCATTGCAATATACGACTTGCGCCGAATACGGCCATATCCCCAGCACTTTTACGCCGTAGGAATTCTCATACAGGTCGGAAATGACCGGTTTCCAGGCGTCGGAGATGGCGCGCGCCTTGTCGATGTCCGGCGCTAAGCCCGGCAGGTCGCCGCCGCCGTTCATCGCATTGTCGCCGATCAGATATCCCATGGGCGTCGAGGCGAATTGCAATGTGCCTTGCTCGACCAGGCGCACGATCTCTGACCCGTTTAGACCCAGTTCATTGAACGGTTTGATTTCGGCGGTGATCTTGCCGCCGGTGGCGGCCGGAAGCTGTTCGGTAAAGAACGGCTTGGTGAAATCGGTGTACATGGACACCATGCCCCAGCTGCCCACGACGTTCAGCTTGGTCTCCGGTAAATCCTCAGCAAGGGCCGTGCTGGCCAAGAGGGCCGCGGCGGCGGCGCTCAGAAGGGTGACTCGCATCTCGATCCTCCCAGTTGATGGAAGCCGTGAAGCTTTCACGAGCGAGTGATCGTGTCCAACCCATTGTTTTTCTTGTTCTCGATCGTTTTTTTCGATCGCGTAGGCGTAGCCTCTTCTCCCTCTAGAAGGTTGAGCGCTATGTCCCTGGCCAGGTTTGAAGCCTCCTCGGCCAAACCCGTACCGCCTTCGGTTAGATAGGACGCGGTGAATTCAAGGTCGGACAGCGCTAGGTCGCAGGCGACGGCCCTCAGGTCGCCGCACGCGATAAAGGGGTCGGCGAAAACCGCCGGCATCGTGCCGATCCCCATCAGTTCTCGAGTCATGGCCAGATTGGCGTGTAGCGCGTTAGAGGCGAACAGCCGCGGTCGCTCGACCCCCGCCGCCAGCAATGCGCTACTCAGTTCCGCATAGGGCCGGGAGTTCCGGGCGTAGGTCATGATTGGATGGCGCTTCAGATCGTCGAGCGTGATGCGCCCCCGCGTTGCGATCGGATGATCCGGATGCACCACCCACAACAAGGGCAGCGTTGCCAAAGGCACGTTCGACACCAAATATTCCGACACCGGCCCCATCAGGAAAGCCACATCAACGGTGCGGTCCAGCAGTTGTTGTCGTTGCACGGTAGTGCTTTCGACTGTGATCTCAACGCCGGCGCGGGGAAACCGGTCGGAAAAGGCGCGCATGAACTCCGGCAGCAGGACGGCGACCATCGTTTCCGACAGGGCAAGTCGCAAAGTACCCGACTCCAACCGCGGCGCGCCTGCGGCCGCCTCGAAAGCCTCCATACTGCGAATGGCGTCCTGGGCCAGTGGGATCAGATCGCGGCCGGCAGCAGTCAATTGCACCGAACCCGGTGTGCGATGGAACAGCATGACGCCAAGGTCGCGCTCTAGCGCTGCGATCCGTGCCGAGACATTCGATTGGGTAGTATTCAAGAAGTCTGAGGATTGCCGAAAACTGCGTAGGCGCGCAACGGCGAGAAAGGTCTGAATATTGGCTCTTTTCATGGCTTCAGTGGCATATCATAGCGCGTTTTTTTCTTCGTCGTACAGAAGGTGCCTCGCAGCGCTGACTTCGAGCTCACCTTTTATTCTGAAACGTACAGATATCACCTGTAAGCGCCGTCGGGTTCTCGGAAAAATTGTCGATTGACGCCAGTACGAATCGGCCGGGCCAATCCTCCAGGCCATTTTTTTGAAGAAAAACGCAGAAAAACTTCAAGGGAAGGGTGATTGCGTTACTCCCCAGTATAGTAGTCGGCTCGAGTTCGTGAAGGGGTGACTCTATGCTGCGACTCGGAACACACGGCGGGTACAGGGCGTCGCTACAGAGTGATTGCGAATCTCTTTACCCTGTGTTTCTCGCCCGAATTGGGCGTTCTGGCTAAACAACTAGAGGAGGCGGATCGGAGCGACTAGATATCCCGAAGCGGGAGCCGGGAAAGACAAAGGCGGCGCCTCGGCAAAGGCAACCGCCGTTTTGTCTCGTGGGATCGAAAGAACCTCAATTCCGATCCTACACATCCCATCGACATCGTCAAGCCTAAAACGCGTCTAAACGCCACGGGATTTCTGTGTCTAAAGCTGGGCGCCATGGGCGACGTCCCCGACCGGTATATGCCGGCCGCAACGGTCCTCCTTTGCCAAAGGAGTCCGACCATTGCCGCACCCAACGACACATGACGCCATCGAGAAGGGCAGGGACCTGTCCATGCCAATCGAGCAGCTCCTCGAGGGACTGACGGAAGATCAACAGCCCGACCCGGAGGCTCGGCCGAGACGTAAGAGAACGCTCCAAGGCCCGGCGCTGAAGTCCTGCTACGAGGCAGGCCTCTATATGCTCACGTCGACCCAGGCGGCGGCCCTTGTAGCGATCACACGGCGCTGCGCCAGATCGGAGCAGGGGGTCGGCGTCGCGACCTGGGATCAGATCGCCGAGGACACCAGCCCTGATTTCCCGCTGTTCTCCGTCTCCACGCTCCGCCGAACCGTGCGCCTGGCCCGCAGAGAGGGATGGATCCACGTCGAATGGACCAAGATCGAGCACGACCTCAATGCGCCGAACACCTTTATCCTCCGCCCGCCGCTCAAAGAACTCGCGCGTCTCGTCGCGCCGCACTCCGTCTTCGCGAAGGCGAACCGCGCCCCAAAACGCGGATCTCTCATAGGGTGGTCAAAAAATGTCAGCCCCATGGAATCAAATAAAAACCAACAACAAAAAACTAATCTACCAACTTCCTACATCGTCGAAGGCGATCCAAAGGTTGGGAGTCCAAAACCGCAAGGCCCAGAAATTAAGCTACCGACACACCAAACGGAGAGACCACGCCAGAACCAAAAAAATTGCTCTGGAAGTAGAGCACGTCGATTTGAGACAGACGGTCCGCTAACCACCACCGACGATCACCGCGACATCGCAGAAGCAGGATTGCAGCTCCTCGAAGATGAGCATGGGCTCACGCCTGAACGCGATAGCGAGAGCCAGCTGGACAGAGCTCTCCAATTGGCGGATTTCCTCGAGATTGGCGTCACACCATCAGTCCTTGAGCGCGGGATCGATCTCAAAGGGATCTGGGCCGTCCTGGCGTTCATTGAGACAGCCATTAAGACCACGACCCACACGCGGATCGCCACGAAAATCAGGAAACCCCGGAACTATTGGGACCGTGTGACCTACACCCCATTCCAGAACAGAAACCGGCCGCCGATCTCCGGCGTCGTCGCCACGATCAACGGCCATGCCGAATATCTCGCACGAGGCGAGGGCAGGGAGGCCCCAGCCTCAGAGCCGGAAACCCCTACGTCGCAGAAACCGCCGCAAACGCCGTCGCCCTCGCCGGCGCGCGCACCAGCCTTCACCCGGGTCCCGCCGCGGATATTCTACTATTTCGACAACAGCAGATGGGAGGACCTGGACGCCGCCCTCCAGGAAATGGCTGACATGAGCGAACACGACGCAACCGCCGCCATGATCTGGAAGGCCTATCTCGAAAAATGCCGCAAGCGCTGCAAGTCACCAAGCCAGTCCGAGATGCTCTCTCTCGTCGCCACAGCTGCGCGCCTCAAAACCCCAAAGACTGTGCAATGACGAAAAAAAACGCCGAAAAATGCATTTTTCTTTAAGCAAACGCCTCTTGCATAACGCCCCAGTTACCCGATCTAGTAGCGTTCGGAAATCAAAGTGTTATCGTATGACCGATAGGAGAACGGTCGATGCGAAACGCTTTCCGGTCCGCTTTAGGGCCATTGATCATCATCTGCGCAATGCCAGCCGCCGCCGGCGATATGGATTTCATATCGCGGCACGAGGAGGGCTGGTTCTTCTACAACGAAAAGCCGGAACCCGAGCCCGCGCCGAAACCCAAACCAGAAGAAGAAGAGAGTACGGCAGCCTTGCCGGCGCCGCCAGAAACCATCGACGCTTCTCCGGGACCGATCGTCCTCAGCTCCGCCTGGCTCCGCGAGAATCTTCCACGCTATCTCGACGCCGCGCTCGACAATCCCACCATCGAGAATGTCGAGACATACAAGCGCCTGGAACGGCTCGCCGTCGACAAGGCCACCAAGTTCGCCGAGTTGAACCACGAGGTGACGCTTCTCTATCCTGATCTCGACGCCAACACCGAGCGCTCTCTGTCCACCGCCGGCGCGCAGGATATCGACGCTGACAACGCTGTCGCCGCCCAGGCGATCCTCGAGTCGCTCTCTCAGTTCGTCGGCCTGCTCTTTTTCTTCAACGGCGATTGCCGGCCTTGCGAGACCCAGCTCGCACTCCTCAATGTCTGCGAATCCTGCGCCGCCACGATCGAGACCTTCATGAAGAAAGTCCAACAGCTCAACCAGCATTTCGGCAACAGCTGTCATCTGGCGCAGGGCATTCTGAACGACACTGTCCAGGCCATGGGCGGCAAGACCGCGACCGAAGCCAGCATCACTAACATGGTCGAAGGCTTCACGACCGATGTCTTCTCCGCCATGGAGAACGGCGTCAATTCGACCAAACAGCTCGTCGACAGCGACCCAGACACAGCAAGTGAACAAGTCACCCGGAATCTTTCCTCATTGAGCAGATCGCTTTCGGCGGCGAAGCGCGGATTCTCAGCTGCGGCAACCGCCCTTGGCCGCTACATCGACGGCTTCTATGATCCGCGACGCTGATATTCCGCATCGCAATACGAATCTCCGATATCATTCGAGGCGCATACCGTCGAGACAAAGCGAAAGGCTCTCTATTAAGAGCGGGGAAGTCCAAAGACCTGTTTAAGGCCGTGCGCAGAGCCATCGATCAGCTTGACGATTCCCATAGCGCAAAACGCCACGACAACCTGACGCGCGCCCAGGTATAGATCAACAACACGCTTATGCGCCCGCAGGAAGAGACTCCGTACCTGGCTGACCTGTTCCACGACTATAACAACATTTTGAAAGCCATCTCGCCGCCAGCATTGCCTAGGCATATATCCGAGAAGGGCGGCGAGGCCACTTCTTCAACGTCGTTGATCTCGTAAACAAACTGGATGCTGAAGCCCGCGCAGAACGCCAGGGCCGGACAGCCGATCTGATATCCCGTCTCGATTTCCTGATCTTGAATGAATCCGGCTATTTGCCCTTCGCGCAGACCGGCAGCCAGCTGTTGTTCCACCTCATCAGCAAACTTTACGAACGGACATCTATCATCGTGACAACCAATCTCGCGTTCGGCGAATGGCCCAACGTTTTTGGCAACGCCAAGATGATCACCCCGCTGGCCCGCCGCCGCTGCGCTATCTGAGGGCTACGCAGCGCCGGGTCAGCTCATCACACAAGAGGTCAAACATTCGACGCCGATATGGAGTGGGCCCCTGCGGCCGGACATTGTTCAGGCGGCTGATTTGACCGCGGGCCGGGGGTTTTGCTCCTCGAACTGTATCGGGCTCCGATAGCCGAGCGCCGAGTGGAGGAGATACACCGCGCCTTCTAGTGACACAGATTGCAGCCGCGGGAGCGGCGATCGTCAGCTCCGACGTCGACGACTTTGCACGAGTACATTTATTGTGCGTCTGAGAGTAGGAGCCTCATCTTCTTGCTGCCGTTATCAATAACGGACTTCATCCCGTGGCGTAGGGTTGAAATATCGTGACAGCGACTTTATCATATGATCTGTATGAATAGATCATAAGATATTCGTTGTGAATGTAACTGTTGAGCAAGCCTCCGAGCCTCAAGCGATAGCTCCCCTGAACGATCCGCAGCGGATATCTACGGTCGTCAAAGCCTTGGTGCGCGTCGCTGAGGCGTGGTCCTTGAGCAACGCACAAGCGGCCTCCCTCTTTGATGTCCCGACAGCAACATGGAGCCGGATGAAGGCCGGATCGTTCAAGGGCAATCTCGATCAGGACAAGATGATGCGAGCAAGCCTTCTGATCGGTATCTTCAAGGGGCTGCGGTTGCTGTTCAACGGTCCCCTCGAGAAAGAGTGGCCGAAACAGCAAAACACTGGGCCAGCTTTCGCTGGACAGTCCCCTGTCGACAAGATGATCACGGGCGGGATTCCTGCGATGATCGCGGTTCGCCGGCATATCGACGCCCTAAGAGGCGGTATGTGATCGATATCTCCACCGTCCCGGTCCGTGAATTTGTCGAAGCTAATACGACGCGGCTGATCTCGACAGCCTATATCGATGAGCCAGCGCTTGCGCCGCTAGTTGACGATGACAACGAGCTTACTTTCCTCGAAGAGCTGGAAGGTCTCTCATCGTCTCGCCGGGGGTTGCCGGAATTCATTCCGGCCGGCGTTCAGCCGGACGAACTGGTCAACGCTCACCATGGCTACGGATGGACCTATATCAACGCTGCTTTCTGTTACACAAGAGAAACCGGAAATCGCTTCAATGGCCCCGCCCGCGGCGCTTGGTATGCAACGTGGGACGATAATCGTATTGACACCGCCCATGCGGAAGTGGCTTGGCATCTCACGCAGGAGCTTCATGCGACTGGTATCTATGAGAACATCACATCCTTCTGTGAACTAACCGCCTCGTTCGCGACGATCTTTCACGATCTCACTGGGTGCGCTGGCGAGGACGTGTTTCACCCCGAGCCTGACATCGGTTATTCAAAAGGCCAGGGTCTCGCAGCAGAGCTATTTTCGAGAGGCGCCAATGGCGTTCTTTACCCATCGGTGAGGCAGGCTGGAGGGCATTGTCTCGCGGCGTTTCGGCCAAACATCATCCAAAACGTACGCCAAGGTGAGATTTGGACTTTCACCTGGGCAGGCGACCCCAAGCCTCTAATCGAGAAAGCTAGTTCCCGACAGGGCGGCTGAAAGACAAGACTCTTGATCCAGCAGATCAAGTGCTTGCCATACACGCTCAAGGCATCAATGGCTCAATATCTAAGCCGGACTAATTAGTGCGGCCGGTCATCGGTGTTGGACGAAGTGGTCAAATTCGTTCACCTGTCCATCCGAAAAAAGGCGATTTTGGCTGGATCGGAGCACTCGTGAAAATAGGTCGATAAATCAACAACTTATAGGTATGGCTCGAGTTAAGCCACAAGCGAGCCAATATTAGGATAGTGGAATGGTTTAACTCGGGACAATGAATCAGTGGACGCTCTCCAGAAAACACAATTAAAACAGAGGCATAGCGCATTGGCTCGAGTTAAGCCACAAGACAGCCAGAAGTAAGCCATTAAATGGCTCGCTTCGGGATATGTACAATCCTGCGGTTTTTTCGTACCTGGCCAAAAAATCGTGGGTAATTACAGTGCATTAGAGGATTCTTGAACCATCGCAATATTCGCCAATATCCAAGCACAGCCGTGCGTATGGTGTGCACCTTCTGATTGGGACCCGCCTCGGCGGGGAGCAGTAAGGCGGTGAGAATTTCTGACGAGCTAGCAAGTCAGTGCCGTTTTGGCATCCGTCGGCGAGTGATGTTCGTCTCCCGGCGTTTTCGCGG
>JASJDC010000005.1 GCA_030065235.1 Alphaproteobacteria bacterium | reverse complement strand
CTATAACCATGAACGACCGCATTCGAGCCTGCACGGGCTCACCCCAAAGGAATATGCAACCCGGTCCGTCGAGGATCAAAACCTGAACAGAGCTAACTTCTGAATGAGGATAAACAGGGGATCAGGTCAACCATCATAAGGCCAGCCATGAGGTCAGAGACTGAGATCCAGCTCTCTTCCTGGTCGCGCCTCGACGATTTCAGGGCGCTAGACATGCCGCTTCGCTTCTTCACTCATCTCCACGATCCGGCGCATGTTTGCGAGTAGAGGATTATAGTCAGCGACAAATTTCTCGGAGACGCCGGACAGATTCTCAGCCATAGAACGAACGACAGATTCGATCTCATCTTGCATTGCTTGATCCAATTGAACGATCGCCTCGTTCATTTGCTTCGTCGCGCTTGAGATCGTGTCATTGAACGAAGTTTGCAGACCATCGAGCATTTCGCGCTGTGTTTGACGCTGTTCAGCCATTGAGTCCTGAACCATGCTATGGACTTCACGCCCTGCGGACTCTGTCGCATGAGCCATCTCCTTTGTGATGCGCAGAACCTGTTCGCTAACATCCGTCACGGTCGCTTCAGTGCGAGCGCGGAGATCATCGAAACCCAGCGATATCGACTCCGAAGCGTTACGCATGTTCGAAACGAGCGCTTCACCTTCGCCCGTCATGGCCTTTATCGCCTTTGATTGATCAGCCGCAGCGCTCTGCAGATTCGATGTCAGTTGCTCTATATTCGCCTGTATCTCTGGAAAAGCGCTAACTGCCTTTTCCCGAATCTCGGCGAAGGAACCCAAATGGCCGAGTAATTCCTCGAGTTGAGCGCCCAGAAGATCATTTGCTTCCCGCATTTGCGCGACTGATTGTGGAATATTGGACGCAGACTTCTCAATTTCATGTAGGGAGTCTCGTGCCCCCTGTAGGCCGAGAACCGCCGCATCCATGGCCGACATTAGTTCATCCATCTGTTGGCGATATTGCTCTTGCCAATCAACCAGTCGACCAACCGCGAGGTTTAGCTGTTTAAAGTTTTCTCCAAACTGTTCAGATATCTTCTCGTTAAATTCTCGAATCACAGCCTTCAATTCGTCGATGATCGCTTCTGAAAAGGCTTTGGACATCTGTTCGGCGAAATTCTTGAATTCACTGATTTGTTCGTCAAATCCTTTACGCAATGACGCCTCTAAATCCGATACGGCTCCACGGAGCCTTTGCATCTGACCAACAAGGCTTGTGTCCTTATCGTCGGTCAAAGCATCCCGGAGTTCTTGAAGGTGTCGAGTATTGTCGACGCCCGCAGCGTCGACCTTCTCGTTGAGTTGCTGAAGTTGCAGAACAATGTCCTCAACCGTTGCGTTTTCTTGCTGGACCTTTGCACGCGTTATCAATGGATTTGCAATTCTATATGTAACTGCAGCGAACAAACCCAGTATGGACGTTCCGAAGGCGACCTTTAGGCCTTCAAGGAGATCGGGAACAGATCGGTCGATCGCCCGAATGTCAAAATCAAGCAGGCCAACAAAAATCCCAAAAAAGGTCCCAAGAATGCCTAACGATGTCATCGCTCCCGGCGCCGTGGAGACTAGCGCCTGTATTCGCTTACTGATCGTGTTGGCGGACAGTATTGCAAATGCAAAGTAGACGAAAATAGCAATTGAAAATACCCTGCTGACGTCGTTTTCCCAAAGCGCGACCATCATTCGCTCGACCGATTCGACCATTCCGCAGCCCCCACGCTAACAAGAGGAAGCAATACTCCCTTTTGCAGGGCCGTTTTTCAATACAATTCGAAGTGCTATGCTGCGAGGCTTTTTGATGGCTTACGAGCCAACCTGGCGGCTGCGCTATGGCCGCACTTCCAATGCGCACTATGCGTCTATTCCTGGGATTTGGTGGACTGTCGTTGCCCGCGAAGTGCAGTGTTCCGCCACCCATGTTTCTGCCCCGCGACTCAGAAGAGCCCCACTAAAGGCGTGGCGCAGCCTCATGCGCCTCTATTCCCCCCTCACCCCTCAACAATCGCGGGGGAGCCGCCCTTCAGTTGGTACATGCCACGGTGGCCGGGGACGGGGGCGAATTTTTCGGTGATGCCGAGGACGGTTTCGGCGCCGCCGAGATAGAGCATGCCGTCCGGCGGCATCATTTCGGCGATGCCGTCGAGGACCTTGCCCTTGGTCTCCTGATCGAAATAGATCAGGACGTTGCGGCAGAAGACGATGTCGAACTGGCCCAGGGTGCGGGCGGATTCCAAGAGGTTGAAATACTTGTACTGCACCATCGAACGGACCGCCGGGTCCAATTGCCATTTGTCGCCATTCTGCTTGAAATACTTGATCAACAGCGTGATCGGCAGGCCGCGCTGCACCTCGAATTGGGTGTAGAGCCCGGCCTTGGCCTTGTTGATCATCTCCATCGAAATGTCGGTGGCGATGATGTCGAAACTCCAACCGGCGAGCTTCGCGCCTTCCTCCTTGATCAGCATGCTGAGCGAATAGGGCTCTTGGCCGCTGGAACAGGCGGCGCTCCAGATCCGGATGCGTTTCTGGGCGGCGCGGGCCTGCATCAGGCCGGGCAGCACGACGGACTTGAATTGGTCGAACGGCTTGTTGTCGCGGAAGAACAGCGACTCGTTGGTCGTCATCGCCTCGGTGACATCGCCGATCAGGCCTTCGTCGCGCTTGCGGACGCGGTCGGACAGCTCCTCCAGACCTTGCAACCCATGTTTGCGGGCGACCGGCATCAGCCGCGTTTCGAGCAGGTAGGATTTGTCCTTGGACAGGACCAGGCCCGACCGTTCGCGCACGGTCTTCGAGAGGATATCGAAATCTTCGACCCGCATCAGCCGGCCCCCGTCGCCACGCGCTGGACCAACGGGCCGATCTCGGAGAGCGGCAGGACCGCCGAACAGACCCCGGCCGCGGCGGCCGCGCCCGGCATGCCCCAGACGACGCTGGTCGCCTCATCCTGGCCGATCACCATGCCGCCGCCGTCGGCGATCAAGCGCGCGCCCTTGGCGCCGTCCGAGCCCATGCCGGTGAGGATCAAGACCAGCACATTCTTGCCATAGGCCTCGGCGACGCTGCGCAGCATCGGATCGACCGCCGGCCGGCAGAAATTCTCCGGCGGGTCCTGGTTCAGGCGCAGCCGCTTCTGCGGCCCGGCCTCGACCAGCATATGATAGTCACCGGGCGCGACATAGATCTTGCCGCTCTCCAGGACATCGCCGTCCTGCGCTTCCTTGCACGGCCGGCCGCTCGCCTTGGTGATATGCTCGGCCAGAATGGTGGTGAAGGTCGGCGGCATATGCTGGGTGATGATGATCGGCTGCCGCACCCCCTCGCCCAAATCCTTCAACACCCGGAACAAAGCCTGCGGACCGCCGGTCGAACTGCCGATGGCGATGACCTCGGGCCGGATGCGCGGGGCCGGACGCAGCGTGATTTGCTTGGCCGGCGTCGCCAGCGCGGCCTTGGCCGGGGCGCCCGCGCCGGTCGCGCGGCCCAGGGCGCGTTTCTTGCGGCGTGCGATCCGCCCCAGGGTCCGGACCTTGTCCAACAATTCTTGCTTGAAGGCGTCGGCGCCGCGCAGCTCGCCGCTGCTCGAGGGTTTTGGAATGTAATCCGCCGCCCCCAGCTCCATCGCCTTCATCGATTCCTTGGCGTTGCGCAGGGTCAAGGTCGACGCCATCAAGACTTGCGTGCCCGGCGAGGCCTCGATGATCTTGGGCAACGCCGTCAGCCCGTCCATCCGCGGCATCTCGATGTCCAGCACCACGACATCGATATCATGCCGTTCGAGCGACTTCAGCGCCCGTTCGCCGTCGCCGACCGAGGCGACGACGGTCATCGATTCCTCGTCGTCGATATAGCGGCTCAACATGCCCCGAATCACCAGGGCGTCGTCGACCACCATGACACGGATGCGCGAGTCTCCGCCCTGATCCGGCGAGGACTGCGCTATCGCACGCGCACTCGCCATTAAAGCAGACCCACCTGAACGAACTTGCTTTCCACGATCTCGCTGTCGAAGGGCTTCATGATATATTCGTCGGCGCCCGACGCGATCGCTTCCTGGATGTGGGCCAGATCGTTCTCAGTCGTGCAGAAGACGACCTTGACCGCTTCATTGCCCGGCAATTGACGCAACGCCTTCAGGAACTCCAATCCGTCCATCACCGGCATGTTCCAGTCCAGCAGCACCGCGTCAGGCAATTTCGCCTCGCAGGCGTCCAAGGCGATTTTGCCGTCCTCCGCCTCCAGGACCTCAAAGCCGAGTTCTTCCAGGATTTTCCGCGCGACCATGCGGATCACACGCGAATCGTCCACGACAAGGCAGGATTTCATGACCGACGGCTCCCCGTTCTAACCGCGCAACACCATCCAAAAATTACGGTCTTGGCCCAGCGACCGCAACCAGACTCTCCCTGCATCGATCCAGCGACGGCGGCTGGAAGGCGCCGCTTCGCCGTTCGCAACCGGCCTGTCAGCCTTTGCCGAACGTCTCGTTCAGGGTTTGCAGCAGACCGTCCCGATCATGTTTCGCGACATAGTCGGTGAAGCCAACCTCTCGGCCCCGCTCCAACGCCGCCGGCGTCGTATGCGACGACATGGCGACGATCGGCAGATCGGCCCAACGGCTGCCGGCGCGCAATTCCTCGACGAGGTCGAAGCCGCTTTTTCCGGGCATCTCGATATCGCTGACGATGACGTCGAAATCGTCGCCACGCTCGTGGAACAGCAGCGCCTCCTCCGCCGATTCCACCGTCGTCACCAGATAGCCGGCGACGGACAGAATCGGGGTCAGCAGATTTCGGAAGAAGGACGAGTCGTCGACCAAGAGCAGCCGCCGCCGCGAGCCGCGCGACTCATCCATGGTCGCGTCGCCCTCCAACCCGAACCAATCGCTGAAGGCCTGGGTTAGGTAATAGCCGGTATCGATAATCTCGGTCGCCTTGCCGGCCACGATGGCGCTGCCGATCATGCCTTCGTTCCGCGCGCTGTGCTCGACCGACAGCCGGTCCTCGACGATATCCAGGATCTCGTCGACGACCAAACCCATCGTGCGCTCGCGGTCGGTGAAGACCAGGGTCGGCTTCTTGCCGGTCTCTGGGAAACTGTAGGACGCGTTGATCGGCACCAGTGGCATCAGAGAGCCGCGATACTGAACCATCGCCTGGCCGTTCGTGTATTCGACATTGTCGAAATCGATCTCTTCCAGACGGGCGACCAAGCCCAACGGCACCGCTTTCGGCGCCGCGTCCTGGGCGCGGAACAGCAACAGGGCCACGCGCTCTTCATCTCCGGTCTTCTGCATCGCATGCGAGACTTCCTGCGTCCCATCGCTGACCGCCATCTCACCCGTGGTCTGGGCGATGCCGTTCGGGTCGAGGATCATGATGACGCTGCCGTCGCCGAGAATGGTATTGCCGGAGAAGATCGAGATATTCCGCAACACCGTCGAGGTCGGTTTGACCACAATCTCCTCAGCGTCGAAGATTTTGTCGACGATGATGCCGAAAGAGTAGGTCCCGACCTGGGCGACGACGATGAAATTCTCGTCGCTGATCGCGTCCGGCGCGCCCGGGCCGCCGGCCACATCGTCCGGCACATCCAGCAATTTGCGCAGACTGACCAACGGCAGCAACAGGTTGCGCAGCCGCAGGACCGGCGTACCGTGGATGGATTCGATCTTGTGCTCGCTGTCTTCGCTGGCGCGCACCAGTTCGACGACGCTGATTTGCGGAATGGCGAACCGTTCCTCGGCGCATTCGACGATCAGGGCGGAGACGATCGCCAAGGTCAGCGGAATCTTGATCAGGAAATCCGTGCCGCGCCCTTCCACCGATTTCAACTCAACGGTGCCGCCGATCTTGTCGATGTTGGTCTTGACCACATCCATGCCGACGCCGCGGCCGGACACGCTGGTTACGGCGGCGGCGGTGGAGAAACCAGCGGCGAAAATAAGCTGCTGGATCTGGTGGTCCGACATGCTTTCCAGCGCGCTCTCGGTCGCCAAACCATTGTCCAAGGCCTTCGCCTTGATCCGGTCCATGTTCAGGCCCTTGCCGTCATCGCTGATCACGATGTGGATATGGCCGCCTTCATGGTAGGCGTTGAGCGTGATCGTCCCGATCTCCGGCTTCCCGGAGGCGACCCGCTCGGCCGGGGTTTCGATGCCATGGTCGGCCGAGTTTCTGACCATATGGGTCAGCGGATCCTTGATGATGTCCAGGACCTGCCGGTCTAGTTCGGTTTCGGCGCCGATCATCTGCAGATCGATCTTCTTATCCAATTCCAGCGACAGGTCGCGGATGATGCGCGGCAGCTTCGCCCAGGCGTTGCCGATCGGCTGCATCCGCGTCTTCATCACGCCTTCTTGCAGCTCCGTCGTCACATGCGACAGGCGTTGCAGCGGCGCGCCGAATTCGCTGTCTCCTTGGCTGCGCAGAATCTGCAGCAGCTGGTTCCGCGTCAGCACCAATTCGGAGACCATGGTCATCAAGTTTTCGAGCAGATCGACATTGACGCGGATGGTCTGCGCCACGCCGCCGCCATCAGACTTCTTCGCCGGCGTGTCGGCGCCGTCTTTGCCGGCTTCCTTGGCAGGCGCCGCCGGCGGTTTTTCCTGAACCGTCGCCGGAACGGACGCCGCTTCGGCGGGGACCGAAGCCCCGGTGTCAGTGTCGGCGTTCTGCTTCAAAGCGGCCATCGGATCGCCCGGGCCCTCATAGACCGCATTGTCGAACGCGGCCTGCAATTCGTCGCTATCCTCGGCGACTTCCTCGCTGTTCATCAGCGCGTCCAGAGCGGCGCTGCCAGAGGCCGGGGCCGGGGCGGCCGGTTCAGGCGGGGCGGGCGCTTCCGCCATCTCCGCCATCTCGGCCATCATGGCCTCGGTCGCGGCCAGTTCCTCGGCGTCCTTGGTCGCCGGCGGCGCCCCCGCCGCGTCGCCGCCCGGCACGTCGCCGGTTTCGGCCAAATGGTTCAAGCGCGCGATCAGGTCGCTGTCGTCGCCGGCGGGTTCGGCCTCGGTCGCTTCAAGATCAGCAAGGATGGACTTAATCTGATCCAGGCTCTCCAGAACCAGCGACACCGCGCCGGGCGTAACGGTCAACTCGCCGTCCCGAATGCGGCCAAGAACATTCTCAGATGCGTGCGCCACCGATTCCAGGCGCGGCAGACCAAGGAACCCACAGGTGCCCTTGATCGTGTGGACCATCCTGAAAATACTCGAGAGAATTTCCTCATCATTTGGGTTTTGTTCGAGCTTCACCAGCTCGACATCCAGCGTGTCCATGCTTTCTGCGGTTTCGGTCAGAAACTCACTGAGCAGATCGTCCATATCGTCCTCACCCAATTCCACGCTGCCCACATGACAGACCGCACATTTGACAGAAGTGACCGCCGACCTCTGTATGCGGCGCTGATCTCTCAGTCGGGAGACCAACCCGAAGGCTGATCAAGTCCGCGTTCTTCTTCCCGGATAGAGCAGCCCAACCCGCATCTTAAGATACCGCGACATACTACGGATCGAGTTATTAACAAAGCCCTAAGTAATATGCGTAAACTAGGGCGCGTTTGTCATTTCGAAAATGACCTCAAGGACTTAGCACTTGAGTTTGGGTCCCGTTCAGGCTGGCGTCTATTATGCGGTCAGGGTTAAGGTCAGAGAACCTTCGACGCTCTCGACAGTGAGAGAAACGCCGCACTCCTGGCGCAAGATGTGAGCATAGACGCAATGAATAGTGCGGGGCGAGGGCGCGCTGTTCCCACCGTCGCGCAGAGTGGCCAAAACCTCGTCCGGCAAGGCGGCTCGGTCGCCCGCCGCGGTTACGATCACGCCAGCCCCATCCGCGCCCGCCGGGTCCAGCGAAATCGATCCGCCGCGCATCAGCGCGCCCATCAGAATTTCGATCGACACCAACAGTAATTTGCCGCCGCCGGCCCGTTCGACCAACGCCGCTCCGACAGGTTCCGGCCAAGTCAGAACCGCTTTTTCGCCGGCGACGAAATCCGCGGCCGCGTCTCGCAGAGCGGGAACCCCGCCGACTGTTCGGCCCGCCCGACCATAGGCCAGGCGATAGAACTGCAGCCGGGCCGCCGCCCGGCGCGCGCTGTCGGCGATCAGACCGATTGCGTCGCTGGCTCCGTCCGCCACCTCTTCCGCGAATTCCACGCCATTGGAGACAGCGCCGATCGGCCCGACCAACTCGTGACAGAGCCGCGAGGTCAGCAATTCGGCGATTTCCGGCGTGAAACCGTTTGTCATCCCGGTTCGGTCCTCTTAGCACTAGGTCTGCGAACAGGCGCGCCGCCGCGCGCTGCTTGGCCGGAATACACTCATTCTGCAGCGTACCGCAACCGACGGCGCGCCGAGCGCAGACGGCGCGAGACCGCGAGCGATCCAAAGAAAGGCTTCAACGCATGGCGCCAGAGGATGACACATTCGCCCCAGAGCCTGGAGAGGTCGCGGCGCCCGCCGCCGTCGCCGAGGCGGATTTGCTCGGCCTGACGCCCGGCGCGTTCGTTCGGAACCCTGCAGACCCGGATTGGGGGCTCGGCCAGGTGCAATCCAGCGTCGGCCGGAAACTCACGGTGAATTTCGAGAACCAGGGCAAGCTTGTGATCGATGCGGGCGTTGTTCCGCTCGCGCGCGTCGATGATTGAGTGAGACCGCACGCCCGGGTCGCCCTTTCGCCAGACAGTGACGCGTCCAGCCTAGCGCCGCTGTTGGCTGAACCTTCCAATCGTTTCCGCCGCAGCGCCCTAATACGGATCAGGAACTCCAGCATGGCAGACGCTGACATCGAAAAGGCCCGACGGTTTCGCAATCCGGGGTTCGGGCGCCGTCAAGCCACGCCGCATTCGAAGGGCAGACAGATCGATCCCGACGCCGTCGCGGAGGTCTCGTCCCTTTTGGCCGAAGCGCCGCGCGACCGCGCCCTGCTGATCGAACATCTGCACCTGATTCAGGACCGCTACGGGTGTCTGTCGGCGCGCGATCTGCATGCGCTCGCACATCTGATGAACATTCCGCAGGCGGAAGCGTTCGAGGTCGCTTCCTTCTACGCGCATTTTGACATCGTCATGGAGGGCGAGTCCCCGCCGCCGCCGCTGACAATCCGGGTGTGCGACAGTCTGAGCTGCGAGATGGCGGGCGCGAAGAAGATATTGGAGGACCTGCCGGGGGCGGTCGGCGCGGAGGTGCGCGTCATACGGGCGCCGTGCATGGGTCGCTGCGACAAAGCCCCGGTCGCGGAGGTCGGCCACAAGCACCATACCGAGACGACGATCGCGCGGCTGGCCGAGGCCGCACGCGCGCGAGACGTCCAACCCGTGATCCCCGACTATCAGGCGCTTGACGCCTATTGCGCCGAAGGCGGTTACAGCCAGCTTCAACGCTGCCTCGAGGGTGCGGTCGATCCAGACGCGCTTGCAGAGGAGATTGACGAATCGAACCTGCGCGGCCTGGGCGGCGCCGGGTTCAAGACCGGGCTAAAATGGAAATTGGTGCGCCAGGTTCAGGGCCCGCGCCTGATGGCGGTGAATGGCGACGAGGGCGAACCGGGAACAATCAAGGACCTGCATTACTTGACCCGAAAGCCGCATCAGTTTCTGGAAGGGATGCTGATCGCCGCCTGGGTCGTCGAGGCCGAGCAGGTCTATATCTATATGCGGGATGAATACCCGGAAGTCTTGCAGATTCTCGCCAACGAGATTCCGAAACTTCACGCAGCGGGTCTATCGCCGCATACCGAGATCATCGTCCGACGCGGCGCCGGCGCTTATATCTGCGGTGAGGAATCGGCGATGATCGAATCGATCGAAGGAAAGCGCGGCCTGCCGCGCCATCGCCCGCCCTTTGTGGCCCAAGTCGGCCTGTTTGGCAGACCGACGCTCGTAAACAATGTCGAGACCCTCTACTGGGTTCCGGAAATCCTGGCCAGGGGCGCCGACTGGTTCCGGTCGCAAGGCCGACACGGGCGCAGCGGCCTTCGCTCTTACTCCGTGTCCGGCCGGGTCAAAAATCCCGGCGTGAAACTGGCGCCGGCCGGCGTCACAATCCGCGAGCTGATCAATGAGTATTGCGGCGGCATGGCGGACGGGCATGTCTTCAAGGGCTATCTGCCCGGCGGGGCCAGCGGCGGCATCCTGCCGGCCCGGCTCGACTCCATCCCGCTCGACTTCGACACGCTTCAAGAATATGACTGCTTCATCGGTTCCGCCGCCATTGTCGTGCTCTCGGATGCGGACAACGCGGCGGACGCGGCCTTGAACCTGATGCGGTTCTTTGAGGATGAGAGCTGCGGCCAATGCACCCCCTGCCGCGCCGGCACGGAGAAGGCGGTCAAGCTGATGAGTTCCGGTCAGCCCTGGGATCGGCCGCTGCTGGAAGAGCTTTCAGCGGTGATGATGGATGCGTCGATCTGCGGCCTCGGCCAAGCGGCCCCCAACCCGCTGCTCAGCGTGCTAAAGCACTTCCCGGAGGACGTCCCTTCTTGACGCGCGCGTGGGGCGATGCGTCCGAAAGCCTAGGACTGGGGCGCGTCGAGATAATTGGCGACAATGCCGGCGATCTGTTCCGGCGTCAGGATCGGCGGAATCAGCGTTTGCAGCTTCCCGTCCGGCCCCATCAGATAGATGTAGCTGCCGTGGCTATAGATCGGCACGCCGGTAATATCCTCGCCGATATACTCCACTGAGACCTGATAGGCCCTCCGGGCTTCTTCCAGCGCCTCGGGCGTACCGGTCAGACCCAACAGGCGCGGATGGATCTGCGCCAGGACGCGGCGCATCGGCTCCGGCTGATCCAGGTCTGGCGCAATAGTGATCATCACCGGCTGGACCCTGTCGACCTGATCCGACGCCGCGGCCTCGATCGCATCGACCGCCGCCCCCATCGCGGGCAAGGCGGCGCTGCAGATACCGGGGCAATTGGCGTAGCCGAAAAAGACCAGCAGATAGTCACCGTGGAAATCCCGGTCAGTGACCGTATTCCCGTGATGATCAACCAGCGCGAAGGGTCCGCCCAGATCGAACGGCGGCGGGGTTGGATCGGCCGCGCCGGCTGGGGCGCCCCAGACCAGCGCAACCGCCGCGAAAAGGCCGATCAGGCGGGCGACCGATCCGGCCGCCGCCTTCGCCTCGGCGCCTACTCGAACCACTCCAGGAATTCCTTATCCGCGGCGTGACCGAGGCCCAAATACCCGTCCCGCTCGATCAGGGCGTTGATCGTCGGATGTTTGCGGAACCAAGGCCCTTTCTTTTTCGCCGCTTCCGGGAAGCGCGCGTTGAAGCTTTTATTGTACTTGTTGGCCTTGGAGAATTCCTCCTGGCTCGCCTCGCGGATGAACTGGACCTGATACAAGCGGCCGGCGCCGGCCGGCGCGAACAGGCCGTCAACTTCAACCGTCTTGCCGCAATAAGGCAGCAGGTCGACAACGGGCCCGGCGAAGTTCGGCTGTCCGTTCTTGTTGGCCAGAACCAGCTCGCCATCGGCGCGCAGGATGCCGAGATAACGCGTCCCGCCGCCGCAACTTTCGACGCAATCGCCTGTCAGTTCGCACATCACATCGACAACCGTCCCCTCGAACCGGGCCTTCTCTTCGTCGATTAGGTTCCAGGATTTCGCCTGGCTTTCGGCGGCCTGCGCGGCGACGGACCCGACGGCCACAAACGCCAAAGCGGAGACGGCGGCGATGACGGTCTGTTTGATTGCCTGTCTCATCATCCTCTCCCTTACTGGCCCAAGATGCGCTTTTTCGCGCCCTTGGGAATGGCGAAACCAGGGGTCAGGCCATATTCCTCATGGCTGAGATTGGTGATGCCCATATTCTCCACCACCTTCTCGATCACGATATAGTTCAGCCCGTCGCGCTCATAGGCCATGCCCGACGCGGTGATCATGTCGGACTGGACTTCCAGGACCGCTTCCGACCCGTCGGCCATGCTGACATTCTCCATCTGCAGGACCATATAGACTTCGCCTTCATCGGTCCTTAGGCCGACCGGAACGCCGCCCGCCGCGCACCACATCGCACAGGTGTGATGGGCCGCGCCCAGCGTCGCTTCAGGTCCGCCCATGACGCCCGAGAAATAGCACCAGGTATCCATGATTTCGCCGGTGACGGTGACCGCCTTGCCCGCCGCGTGAGCGGACGACAAGGCCCCGGCCGCGCCCAACGCCACGACCGCAGCCGCGCCGGTTGTCTTTAGTAACTGTCGCATCGGATGGCACTCCCTTACTATCCTTCACGAGTCTTAACGCAAGTTGGATCGCCGAGGCCAGCCGAGAAACCCTGCGCTCACGGCAATGTCATAACCTAACGGTCGAACGCCGCCCGAGCCGACCCGATCCGTCGTTGTTAAGCAACGCTGCGACGCGGGCTGACTATGGCGGCTCGGTCAATTGCCCGATAAACTATCGGTTTCCGAGTTCTGAGACGGCGGCGGCCCGTCTCGAGCGCGCTAAATCTGGGTGGGACCATGGCGATCAACCGACCTTCTTCCGCGATTCAGTTCAGCCTGGACGGACGCAGCGTCACCGCGGCGCCCGGCGAGACGATCTGGCAAGTCGCCCAGCGCGAAGGAATCGAAATCCCGCATCTTTGCCACACGCCGGAACCCGGCTATCGGTCGGACGGGAATTGCCGCGCCTGCATGGTCGAGATCGAGGGCGAGCGCGTGCTGGCCGCTTCCTGCATCCGCACGCCGACCGAAGGTATGGCGGTGAAGACCGCAAGCGCGCGCGCCAAGGCGAGCCGAAAGATGGTTTTCGAACTCCTCACCGCCGACCAGCCCGCCCGCTCGGCCGCCCATCAACCCGACAGCAAGTTCTGGACCTGGTTCGATACAATGGGACTCGAGGACAGCCGTTTCCCGGCGCGCCAAACGCCGACAACCGACGCCAGCCATCCGGCCATGCACGTCAATCTGGACGCCTGCATCCACTGCAACCTCTGCGTTCGCGCTTGCCGCGAGGTTCAGGTCAATGACGTGATCGGCATGGCCTACCGCGGCCATGGTGCGAAGATCGTCTTCGATTTCGACGATCCGATGGGCGAGAGCACCTGCGTCGCCTGCGGCGAATGCGTCCAGGCCTGTCCGACCGGGGCGCTGATGCCGGCGACCCAACTGAACGACGCACAAGTCTATACCGGCGCCGCGGACAAGGTCGTTCATTCGCTTTGCCCCTATTGCGGCGTCGGCTGCCAGACCGAAATCCATGTGAAGGACGACAAGATCCTGAAGATGGACGGAAGGACGGGCCCGTCGAATCAGAACAGGCTTTGCGTCAAAGGCCGGTTCGGCATGGATTACGCCCGCCACCCGAACCGGCTGACCAAGCCGCTGATCCGCAAAGAGGGCGTCGGCAAACGTTGGGACGACGAGGTCGATCCCGCCGACCCCTCGACCCATTTCCGCGAGGCGTCGTGGGAAGAGGCGCTGGACGTCGCCGCCCGCGGCCTGCGGGAGATCCGCGATACGCGCGGCAAAAAAGCGCTGGCGGGGTTCGGCTCCGCCAAGGGCTCCAATGAGGAGGCCTATCTGTTCCAAAAGCTGGTCCGAACTGGCTTCGGCTCGAACAATGTCGATCATTGTACGCGGCTGTGCCACGCCTCATCGGTCGCAGCCCTGATGGAGGGCATGAATTCCGGCGCGGTGACCGCGCCCTTCATGGATGCGGAGAAGGCCGATCTGATTATCGTCATCGGGGCTCGGCCCGGCGAGAATCATCCGGTGGCGGCGACCTTTATCAAACAAGCGGCCAAACGCGGCGCCAGGCTGGTGGTGATGGACCCACGCGGCCAGAACCTGGTCCCGCACGCCTGGAAACATCTGCAATTCAAGCCGGGAACCGATGTCGCGCTGATCAACGCCATGATCCACACGATCATCGAAGAAGACCTGATCGACCGGCAATATATCCAGGCGATGACCGAGAATTACGACGCGATCGCCGAGAATGCGAAAGGCTTCGCCCCGGAAGCCATGGCGGCGGCCTGCGGCGTACCGGCCGAGACGATCCGCGCGGTCGCGCGATACTACGCGACGGCGGAGCGCGCGATCATTTTCTGGGGCATGGGCGTCTCGCAGCATGTCCACGGCACCGACAATGTCCGCTCTCTGATCGCGCTCGCCGCGATCACCGGTCAGATCGGACGCGAGGGGACCGGCCTGCATCCGCTGCGCGGCCAGAACAATGTCCAGGGCGCGTCGGATGTCGGCCTGATCCCGATGGTCTATCCCGACTATCAATCGGTCGAGGACGAGGCCACGCGCCGACGTTATGAGGCATTCTGGGGAACGGAACTCGACCCGAAGCGCGGTTTGACGGTGGTCGAGATCATTAACGCCATCATCGCCGGCGAGATCAACGGCATGTATATTATGGGCGAAAACCCGGCCATGTCCGACCCGGACACGCGCCACGCGCGGGAAGCCTTGGCCAGGCTCGACCATCTCGTGGTGCAGGAGATTTTCCTGACCGAAACCGCGTGGCATGCGGACGTGATCCTCCCCGCCAGCGCCTTCCCCGAAAAGACGGGAACCTTCAACAACACCAACCGACAGGTCCAACTGGCCCGGCCCGCCCTGTCGCCGCCCGGCGCGGCGCGACAGGATTGGGAGATCATCCAGGACATCGCCAACCGCATCGGGCTCGACTGGTCTTACACGCATCCTAAGGATGTGTATGAAGAATTCCGTCAGGTTATGGATTCGATCAAGGGGATTTCCTGGGACCGGCTGGAGCGCGAAGACAGCGTGACCTACCCTTGCGCCTCGGAGGATCAGGACGGCGATTGGGTGATTTTCGGCGAAGGCTTCCCGACCGAAAGCGGCCGGGTGAAGCTGGTCCCGACCGACCTTGAGCCGCCGGCGGAACTGCCGGACGCGGACTATCCGCTGGTCCTGACCACGGGGCGCCTTCTGGAGCATTGGCATACCGGCGCCATGACCCGCCGGTCGGAAGTGCTGGATTCGCTCGAGCCGGAAGGCCAGGTCCATATCCACCCGCGCTCGATGGGCGAAAAAGGCATCGCGCCGGGCCAGATGGTCGAAGTCGAGACGCGCCGCGGCGCGATCCGGTTGAAGGCCCGCGCCGACCGCGACGTCACGCCGGGCATGATCTTCATCCCCTTCTGCTTCGCCGAGGGCCCGGCCAACATGCTGACCAACCCGCAACTCGACCCGTTCGGCAAAATCCCCGAATTCAAATTCTGCGCCGCCAGACTGTCGACCGTGGACGTCGAAGCGGCGGAATAGTCAGCGCCGCCGAAGCAGGATCGCCAACGCGCCAATGCCTGAAATCAGCGATAGGACGGCGGGCGCGGCGGCTGGGGACACGCTCATCGCAGCCCCGGTTAACGGCGTCCCCAGCGCACCGCCTGCCGCGTAAGCCATGGCGAAAGCGGCGCTGCCGGCGACCAGCGCGCCACCCCGATAGGCGCCCCCAAGTATAGCGACGCAGGACGTGTAGAGGCCAAAGAATGCGCCGCCGGCGCCAGCGACAACGGCCCAAATCAAGAAGCTGGAAACCGGCGTCGCGACGAGCAGCACAAAACTCACAGCCGACAGGCTGAAACACGCCGCCGCGACCGACCAACGGTTGAAGCGATCCAACGCCCACCCGACAGCGCCCTGCGAGGCGATCATGCCGACATGCGCGGCGGTGACGACCAAGGCGGCGTGATCCTCAGCCATGCCCTCGGCATAAAGATAGACCGGCAGAATGCCCAATACGCTCGCATCAATGACGCCGTAGAGCAGAACAGCAATAAACAGGATCGGGTTCCGCCGGATAAACGGGATCAGTGCGCCCGCTGGCATGGCCGTCGGCTGAACCCGAATGAACCGATTCATCAGCGCGAACATAAAGGCGACGCCGGCGGTGAGCACCGCACAGACTGCCAAGGAGAGACCTTGCTCCACCCCAAAGAGAGGAATACCGAGCGGACCGATCGCGAAGCCGGCGGCCATACCGGCGCCGTATAAGCCCGCTGCGCGTCCTCGCACGCGATCAACAGCCGCGACATTGATCCAAGCTTCGCCGATCACATAGATCGTGTTCACCCCGAACCCTAATGCGAAGCGCAGGATGAACCAAGCGGCTAAACTGTCGAGCTGCGACAATGCGAATAGAGAGGCGGCGGACAGCGCCAACGAGGCCACAACCAAAGGGCCTGGCGGCAAAAAACGGGTCAGTTTCGGCATCACGATCGTCGAAACGGCCAAACCGAGCATATAGCTGGCCGAATTGAGACCGATTATCGCTTCGTCGACGCCGCGCGCCGTCAGGACCAGCGAAATCAGCGGATAGGTCAGACCTTGCGCCATGGCGAAGGCGGTGACCCCAAGCGTAACGGCGCCGATGGCGACCCAGTCGCTTTCTGTCGGGGCGCATGGCGACGTTGATTGGACAGCTTGGCTCATTGCGGTTCTCCTTTGGCCGCCTTCCTATCTGACCAACTATCTGTTACTCAAACGAAATAATTTTGATTTTTGGATTACTATTTGTTATCCAAGAGACATGGAGAGACTTCCTTCATCCAATGGACTCCAGGCTTTCGTCGCGGCGGCGCATGCGGAGAGTTTCGCGGCGGCGGCTGACAAGCTGAACGTCACGCAAGCGGCGATCAGCAAGCAGATCAAGAACCTGGAGAACATCATCGGCGCCCAATTGTTCACACGGCATCACCGAAGGGTCGTCCTGACCGAACGCGGCGCTGCGTTTCTCGCCGTGGCGGAGAATGCGATCCAGACTCTCTCGGCCGGTCTGGACGCGACGCAGGAAGACACCAAGGATTCAGAACTGACGGTCGAGATCGACCATGAATTCTTGCATTTCTGGATCTTACCGCGGCTTAGCGCCTTGCGATCGGCCCTGCCGCACTGCCAATTCAGCTTCACAGCGCAGCAGTTCAATGCACGAAATCTCGGCGTAACCGCCGATATTGCGGTTCATTATGGACGTCCCGTTCATCCTAGTCTGATCGTTGAGACACTTCTGGACTACGTCGCGTTTCCGGTCTGCGCGCCGTCTCTGATACCCGAGGGCGCGGATCGGTCGGACTGGTTCAACTTTAGCACTCTGCCGCTGTTGCACGATTTCACCAAGACCTGGTGGGGCGAAGCGTTCTCGACGCTGGGGACCGTCTGGAACGGGTCAGGGAACGAGACGCTGTTGGGACAGCCCGCGACGAGTATCGAAGCGGCGACGCGCGGCCTGGGCCTGGGAATCGGCGACGACGTAACCTGCCGCGCGTTAATCGAGGAAGGCCGGCTGGCCCGGATCACCGACGCCGTGATGCCCGGCCGTCATGAATTCTACATCGTTCGCCGGCGCAACGCCCCGCCAAACGGCGTGATCGAGCCATTCATCACATGGCTTCGCGACCAAGCGACGGAACACCGCGCCTGGCGCGAACGGTTCTTGGCTGCCGGGCCGTGATGTCTTTGATTGAGAGAATGGCTAAGGCAACACCTCATCCTCGACGAAGCGGCGGAGGATTTCGATCACCACGGCGGTGGTCATGCCGATGATCAGCCAGCCGGCGAGGGCGCAGAGGCCGGCAAGCAGGCGGTGCTCCTCGCCCAAGATGATGTCGCCGAAGCCCAGCGTGGTGATGGTCACGAGCACGAAATACAACGCCTCCCAGAAGTCCGAAATCGCGCCGACCAGCTGAAATCCGACGGCCCAGATGACGCATTCGGCGAGGATCGCCAGGCCTTGGCTTGAAACCATGATCACCATCACCACGATCTCCACCGTTTCGCGGCTACGCGGGTTTAGGCTGAGCACGAAGTGACGAAACGGGCGCATCGCGAGGATCAGGAAGGCGGCGTGAAAGCCGACGCTAAGCGCGATCAGAAGCATGCCGAAAAGGATCTGAGTCCAGGGAGACATCGCGGCGCGCGGACCGTGCTAAGCCGCCAACAGGCGCAAGGCCGCCGACGCCATCACCTTCATCGAGGCGACCATATCGTCGATCACGATATATTCGTCGGGCTGATGCGCCAGATCGAGAATGCCGGGACCGTAGGCGATACAGTCCTTCAGCTTGCCGATCCGGGCGACATGTTTCTGATCGTAGGTGCCGGGCGAGCAGATCAGTTCCGCCGGTCGCCCGAACTCCGCCGCCACCGCATCGGCCACCGCCCGCACCACCGGCGCGTCCGCGTCGGTCAGGGTCGGTTCAAAGGCCATGATCTCGTTTATGTCATAGCGGAAGCCGGGCCGCTCGGCCTTGAGCTGGTCGAGCAGGGCGATCACTTCCGCCTTCACGCGATCCATCGGCTCTTCGATCAGGAACCGCCGGTCGAGCACCATGCGGCAGGAATCAGGCACCAGGGCGCTCGGCAGGCCCTCGAAATCCTCGCGCAGGCCGCCATGGATCGAATTCACGTTGAGCGTCGACTGCCGCGCTCCTTCCGGCGCGACTGGCATCTCGGTGCGGCGCGTCACCAGGTCCGGGATCAAGTCGCGCTCGAGCCGGTCTAGGAACGCGCCCATATGGCGGACCGCGCAATCGCCGAGGAACGGCATTGAGCCATGGGCGATCCTACCATGGGTCTCGACCTCGGCCCACCAGACGCCGCGATGGCCGATACAGACCCGGTCGACATTGAGCGGTTCGGGGATGATCACATGGTTGACGCGCGGCTTCGAGAAGAAGCCCTTTTCGGCCAGATGACCGACGCCGCCATAGCCGCCGGATTCCTCATCGACCGTGCCGGAAATCTCCAGCGCGCCATTGAACGGAACGCCGTGATCAAGGATCGCCTCGACGGCGACGATCGCCGCCGCCAGCCCGCCCTTCATATCGCAGGTCCCGCGGCCGTAGATGCGTCCATCCTCGATCTGCGCGCCATAGGGATCGCGGGTCCAGCCGGCCCCGGGCTCGACCACATCGATATGGCCGTTGAAATGCACGCAAGGGCCGGGGCCGCGCCCTGCGATTCGCGCCACGACATTGGTTCGGGGATGGCGGTCCGTGTCGCCGGGCGTCCCGACCGCCCGTTCATAGGTAACGTCAAAGCCGCGCTTACGCAGACGCTCGCCGATCAGTTCGGCGCAGGGCGTATAGGCGTCGCCGGGCGGGTTGACGGTCGGGATCCGGACAAGTTGTTGGGTCAGATCGACGACATCGTCTCTCCGCGCCGCAATTCGGGTCATCAGGTCTGACGCTTGCATCCGGGACCAAGCTGGTTCACCTAACGCCATGGTCACCCCTTCGAGCAGCGCTGACAACCCGGCCATTTCGGACGCGGACATTCTCGACGCGCTGACGCCGGATTTTGACGGCGCGGTCACCGCGATCACGATCGGCCTCAACTGGACGTTCGCCGCCGTCAGTACGCCTTTCGGCGCCGGTGTCGGGTTGGCGCAGACCCCGTCCAAGGCGGCGTCGAACTGCGTCCCTCTCAAAGACGCCGGCCAACGGACGGGTTCGCCCATCGCGCGAGGGCGGCGCTGGGCGGCGTCTGAGAACCCGATCGAGCGCGCCTTGGGCGTCGCTGTCCTGAATGCGGCCTGGCACGCGCGCTTCGCCGCGGAGCATCGCGGACGCGCCGAAGCCCTGGACGGTTTGGCGCTGGCGGCGCGGCGGGCGGAGCGGCCCGGCGCCCGGTCGGTCGTGGTCGGCCGCTTCCCCGGTCTGGCGGAAAAACTGCCGGGCGCCAAAGTGATTGAACGCCATCCGGGCCCGGAGGATTATCCCGAAAGCGCGGCGCCGGGTTTGATCCCACAGGCGGATATCCTGGTGATCACCGCGGCGACCCTGATGAATGGCAGTCTGGCAGGGCTGTTGAACCTGCGCCGACACGACGCCTTTACGGTTCTCGTCGGTCCGGGCGCCCCGCTATGCCCGCGCCTTTTCGCATTGGGCGTGGACGCCCTGTCCGGTTTCGACGTCATGGATGTCGAGAAAGCCCGCGCCGTGGTGCAAGAGGCGGGGGCTGTGGCGGCGCTGCGGGCCGCCGGGACCCGGGTCACGCTGCTGGCTGGGTCAGAATAGGATCAGCGCCGCGAGACCGAGAAAGGCGAAAAATCCAATCACATCGGTGATCGTCGTCAACACCACCGTCGACCCAACCGCCGGATCGACCTTCAGGCGCTGCAGCAACAGCGGCACCATCGTCCCGGTCAGGCCGGCGGCCAACAGGTTAATGATCATCGCGGCGGCGATCACGACCCCGATCATAGGCTCGCCGAACCAGGCCCAGGTCAGGCCGCCGATCAGGATCGCGAATAGAATCCCGTTGACGCCGCCGACCAGAACCTCCTTCAAAACAATGCGGCCCGCGTTGGCCGGCGTCAGTTCGTTGGTCGCAAGCGCCCGGACCGCGACGGTCAAAGTCTGAGTCCCGGCGTTGCCGCCCATCGAGGCGACGATCGGCATCAGGACCGCCAGCGCGACCACCTGCTGGATGGTGGCTTCGAAGAAGGCGATGACGATGCTGGCCAAGATCGCGGTCAAGAGATTGACGAAGAGCCAGGAGAAGCGGAGCCGCGCGGTCTGGGCGACATCGGCGTAAAAGTCATCCTCCTTCAGGCCGGCCAGGTTCAGGATGTCCTCTTCATGCTCCTCATCCAGCACATGCACGATATCGTCGACCGTGATCACGCCGGCCAGCCGGCCGTCATCATCGACGATCGGCGCCTCGACCAGCGCATATTGCCGAAACAGGAAAGCCGCATCCTCCTGGTCCATCGTCACCGGGATCAGCTTCGGTTCGGTCTGCATGATGGTCGCGACCTTGATCGGGCGCTTGGTGCGCAAGAGCCGCGATAAGGGCAGCATCCCGATCGGCCGGTGGGTCGGCGTGACGATGATCAGGTTGTAAAAGTCTTCCGGCAGGTCGGCCTTGAAGGCGCGCATGAAATCGATCGTCTCGCCGACCGTCCAATGTTCGGGGATCGTCACCACCTCGCGCCGCATCAAGCGGCCGGCGCTGCTGTCCGGATAGGCGAGGCCCTGTTCGAGAATCGCGCGGTCGTCGGCCGGAACCGCCTCGAGCACCTCCTGCCGTTCCGCCTCGCCCAGGTCCTCGATCAGATCTAGGGCGTCGTCGGATTCGAGGTCCGAGACGATCTGGGCGAGCTGTTCGGTGTTCAGCGCCGCGAGCAAATCCTCGCGCACGGAATCGTCGACATGGGAAAGGATTTCCGCGTCGATGCCTTCGCGGGTTCCGTCCAGCGCATCGATCACCGCCTCGCGGTCGCCGCTCGGCAAGCGCTCCATTAGATCGGCGATATCGGCGGCGTGCAGCGGTTCCAGAATGGCCTGGACCTTGGCGCCGTCCTCAGATGTGAGCGCCGCCTCGACCTCGGCCACGACCTCGTCGGAGAGCCCGTAAAGCTCTTCGAATGCGTCCTCCGCTTCGCCGCTGTCGCGCTTGGGTTTCAGATCGAGGTCCGCCATTTGCGCCGCCCGCCTTTCCGATCAACACCCGTTCCGTTAACTCAAGCGCGAACTGGGGCGCGGTCGCGCGCCGCTTGTTCCTGGGCGTCGACGACCGCCAGCGCCGTCATATTGACGATGCCGCGCGCGGTCGCCGAATTGGTCAGGACATGGGCCGGCAGCGCCGCGCCGATCAGCATCGGCCCGACCGACAGCCCGTTCCCCAGCATCTTCAAAAGATTGTATGAGATATTTGCAGCGTCGAGCGACGGCATGATCAAGATGTTCGCCTCGCTCTTCAAATGCGACGCGGGCAGAAGCGCCGCCCGCAACTCCGCACTCAAGGCTGCATCAGCGTGCATCTCGCCGTCCGCCTCCAGTTCCGGATGCTCCCGATGCAGCAGCGCGACCGCCTCGCGTACCCGCTCCGCGCTGGCGTGGCCGGAGGAACCGAAGTTGGAATGCGACAGGAAGGCGATGCGCGGCTCGATGCCGAAGCGCCGCGCCTCCTCGGCCGCCATCACCGCCATTTCCTTCATTTCGGTGCTGGTCGGTTGCTCGGTCACATGCGTGTCAGCAATGAAATAGACCCCGGCGTCCAGGATCATCATGGTCAAGGACGACAGGTCCCTCGCGCTGGGCCGCAACCCAATAATCTGGCGGATATCCTGGATATGAGGCTGAAAGCGCCCGCGCGCGCCGCAGAGCATAGCGTCCGCCTCGCCGCGTTTGAGCATCAGCGCGCCGATCACCGTGGTTCTTGTGCGCACCGTGATCCCAGCGCCGACCGGCGATACGCCGCGCCGGCCCATCAGATCATGATAGGCCTCGCGATAGGACTGGAAGCGCGGATCATGTTCCGGGTCACAGAGATCGAAGTCACGGTTGACCTTCAGACGGAGCCCGAGGCTCTCGATTCGGTTGGTCACCACTTCTTTGCGTCCGATCAGAATCGGCCGTGCGAGCCCGTCATCCACGACAATCTGAACCGCCCGTAAAACGCGTGAATCCTCGCCCTCGCAATAGACCACCCGCTTGGGATCGTCGATGGCGCGGTCGAAGACCGGCTTCATGACCGTACCGGAACGGTAGACGAACTCTTGCAGCTGCTGGCGATAGGCGTCGAAATCCTCGATCGGGCGCGTGGCCACGCCGCTCTCGATCGCCGCTTTGGCGACCGCCGGCGCGATCTCGAGCATCAGACGCGGATCAAAGGGTTTCGGGATGATCCTGTCGCCGCGATCCTCCTTGCCCGCCGCGCCATAAGCCTTAGCCACAACTTCGCTTTCCTCTTTTTTCGCCAAAGCGGCGAGCGCCTTCACGCAGGCGACCTTCATCGCCTCGTTGATCACCGTCGCCCCAACGTCGAGCGCGCCGCGAAAGATGAAGGGAAAACAGAGGACGTTGTTCACTTGGTTCGGGTAATCCGAGCGGCCGGTGCAGACAATCGCGTCCGGCCGCGCCTCTTTGGCGATTTCCGGCATAATTTCCGGCGTTGGATTGGCGAGCGCCAGGATCAGCGGCGTCGGCGCCATTTTCTTCACCATCTCGGGCTTCAGCACATTCGGGGCCGAGAGGCCGAGAAACACGTCGGCCCCCTCGATCACTTCGTCCAGCGTCCGCGCCTCGGTCTTCTGCGCGAAGGCGCCCTTATATTCATCCATCTGCTCTTCGCGGCCTTCATAGACCACGCCGACAATGTCGGTGACGGTGATGTTCTCACGCCGCGCGCCCATTGAGAGCAGCATGTTCAGGCAGGCCAGGGCCGCCGCGCCGGCGCCGGAAGCGACGATCTTGATCTCCTCGAATTTCTTGCCGACCAGATCGAGCGCGTTATAGACCGCTGCGGCTGCGATGATGGCCGTGCCGTGCTGGTCGTCGTGGAAGACCGGGATGGACATGCGCTCGCGCAACCGGCGCTCGATCTCGAAACATTCGGGCGCCTTGATGTCCTCCAGATTGATCCCGCCGAAGGTCGGCTCCAGCGCCGCGACGACATCGCAGAACTTCTCGACATCGGTCTCATCCACTTCGATATCGAAGACATCGACATTCGCGAATTTCTTGAACAGAACCGCCTTGCCCTCCATCACAGGTTTTGAGGCGAGCGGACCAATATCGCCGAGCCCGAGCACCGCCGTACCGTTCGAAACGACGCCGACCAGATTGCCGCGCGCCGTCATGGCGGCCGCCTGGTTCGGATCCTCGACGATCAGGCGACAGGCGGCGGCCACGCCGGGCGAATATGCGAGGCTGAGGTCCCGCTGGTTCGCCAGCGGTTTGGTCGCGACGATGGCGAGCTTCCCCGGCGGTTTCATGCGATGGTAGAACAGCGCGTGATCGTCTAGATCGGCCATGGCTCCAGTCCCCCTGTGGCGGCCGGCTTTGGGCTCGGCCCGGCGGCCTGCTTTAAGGACCGCACGTCGCGCCGCCGCATACTAAGCGCGCGGCGGGTCAAGGTCGATACTGTCCCGGACGGGGGCGGTTTCAATCCCTAAGAACCTGTCGCGTCCCATTCCGGCGGGTGGGTTCCGAGCGGGACGGGCGGCTTGTCGAAATAGGGCGGGGTTTCGGACAAGCGGGCGGCGGGGCGCACGGCGCGCAGCCGGCCAAACGGCGAAGCCTGCGTATCGAGAAAGGGCTCGGCCCAGCCATCAGGCGGCTGTGGCCGGCGCGTCCCGCCCGCGATCCGACCGAGCCCCACCAGCCATTCCGCCGCGCCCGCCAAAGAGACTTTCACATGCCAAGCGCCGCCCTCCTCCTGACGCTTCAGCAGCGCCGCCAGCGCGCCGAAAGCCATGAGATAGCCGGAGGCGTGGTCCAAGGCCTGACAGGGCAGCGGCTTCGGCGCGTCGAGACCCGCATCTTCGGCCTCGCCATGATTGATCCCGCAGGCGGTCTGGACAATCGAATCGAAACCACGCCGGCCCGCCAGCGGCCCATCGAAGCCGTAGGCGCAGAGCGAGACACTGACCAGGCCCGGCCGAATCGCGGCGGCCTGCTCCGGTCCGAAACCGCGCGCCGCCAATCCGCCCGGCCGATAGCCCTGAACGAAGATATCGGCGCCGCGTACCAACCGCTCCAGCGCCATCCGGCCTGCTGTCGTCTCTAGATCGGCGAAGGCCGAACGCTTGCCTTGCCCGGTCGCGATCACCAGCGATTCGATGAAGGGCAGATAGGGCGAGGCGATGCGCATCACCTCGGCCCCATGCGCCGCCAGCGCCCGGCCGCAGGTCGGACCGGCGATGATCCGCGTCAGATCGAGGATGCGAAGCCCTGACAAGGGTCTTTCCCCGGGCTGCGGCGCTGGCGATGGCGGCGCGTCGGCGATTTTCTGGATGCGGAGCGGCGGCGTCCCGGCCAGGGCCGCGCCCTGCGCATGCGCCCGCCATTCTTCAGAACTTCGATAGAGCGCGGCGATCAGATTTCGCGCCGAGGCCTCCTCGGCGAAATCGTCCGCCTCCCAGCCCTGCAAGGCCGCTTCGGCCGAGCCGCGATCATTGTCACAACGCAGCAGGTCAAGGATGCCTTGCCGATGGTGGGCGAAATTCGTATGGATCCGCACCCAGCGCCCGTCGCCACAGCGATAGGCCCCGGCGATCGGATCGAATGGCGGCGGCGGCGGCGCGCCGTCCCGCGTGTAGAACCGTTCCACCAGAAACTCCGCCGTTGCGTGCAAAGCATCGACCGTGAGGCTCTGCGTGACGCCAGTCCGACGTCGATGGACCTCGGCGGCGGCCAGCCCGACCGCCGCAATCACCGCCTGCGCCGCTGCGTCGACACGGTAGGACGAGGGCAGGACGATCTCGGGCCCGGTGAAAGACACCCGGTCCGTATCAGCAGGCGGCAAGCCCGCCAAAGACCATAAATCAGACAGAACTTCAGAACAGCGCATGACAGTCCGCATACTCCGCCAACGGGACTCAAAACGCACAACCAAACCGGCGCGCCCATGGAAGACGGTCCGATCGACCCAAGCCTCATAACCTCAAACCCGGATCGTTTCCGCGATGCGACTAGAGCCCACACATCAATGAACGCCCGATGGCGGTAGCATGGTTCTACAGTGTCGTCATTCACGCCCTTGCATGACGGCCACCGGCCGGAACGCTGAGCATGTAGGCGTCCGCGTCCGAGAATATGCGACGTCCAATCTCTGAAAGCCTAGCGTGATTGTGAATCACGGATTTGTGCTGTGCATACATGAATTCATGCCGCCGGATAATCTGCGCCATACGCCCCAGTTCGGTTGGCGTGAAGATATCATCCCGCTTCCGCATTAGGGAAAACGCCCAAACAATTCGAGCGTTTACAATCATTGCATGAAAAATACCGTCGATCGGCCGCTTCTCATCGCGAATAGCGGAATAGTGGCGTTCATTCGAACCGTTCAGCGTAAGCGCTGTTTCTATCGTATGCCCGAACAGAAAGATATGAGCCTCTTCATGAACAAGAGTCTCGATCAGTGAGAGTCGGTCCGTCAACCGGTTCTCGTTCAAGAAAAGCAATCGCCATAGCTGATAAACGGCGGCGCCGTCGAACGCCTTTCCTATAGGGGACGACCCGACCAGGATAATCCGCCGGATCAGAACGCTCATCTCGCCGTAGAGATCCGGCAAGGAGCGACGCAGCACCGACAACGCGTCTGTCAGTCGGCGTTCGACTTCCACGCTGTTCGCAGTGGGCGCGGACAGTGCAAATTCTCCGCGAAGATCCAGGCGCGACAAAAACAATTCGCGCATATGCGCGATGTCAGGATGATCTAGAGCATGAACTTGGAGTTCTTCGGCGCCGTAGAACGGCATGCATGCAATCTCATCGATAATGTCGCCCGCCCCGTCGACATCGCCGTCCAGCATTTTAAAGCAAGCCTCATAGTAAAGGCCGAATACCTCCGGCGCCAGGTCGCCGATAGAAACGCGGCTCTCTATCGCCGAACGACGTTCTGGCGAATATGGTGCATGCTTGACCGTATCGGCGACATAAAGGAGCGAAGCGCACAGTGCGCGACACATTGAGGCGTTCTGTTCTATGGCGGCTTCTTTGCAAGGCAGGAACGCGCTCCCGCCCTTCGCCGCTACCATTTAACGCTGAACCCGACTGTCGCTAAATATTCATGCGCGTCTGAATTGTACGTACCTTCAAAATCTGCATAACCCGCGAAACTTCTTGTATCGCCGGAAAGGTCGACCCCAAATCCGTAACGGACAGCGTCCCGCGAAACCTCGGGCGACTCAGGCGAAAGGGTCATCGTTGGATCAGACGCCAGGGTCAGGCTGGACGAGGCGGATTTGTCCTGGAATTGATGCAGCCAGCCCAATCGAAGCAACGCCGCGCCATTGACCTGCTCAAGTCGAAACCGTTTCGCGGATTCGACGCCGAGCACCGATGTCACGCGCGTCTCGGATTCCGACCCGAACCTGCCAGTCTCGCCGCTGCCGGTTTCGGTGAAACCGTCGAGATCCAACGTGTGGCTTTCCACAGAACCAAACGGAACAACCGAAACATCATACGCATCGAGTATATCGAGCGTGTAGGACAGTTTTGCAGCCCCGCTATACAACACGCCATCCGTGTCGCCCGACGCCACGCCGCTTCCAGTGTCACGAGACGTATCGAGATCAGCAAAACCGGCCGACGCAACGACATCAAGGGCCAGCGCCTCGGTAAAATAAGCGCCCAAATAAGCCCCGCCCACATAGGACGTCAGCTCGGAATCGGTGCGATCGAAATCGTCGACGTCAGAATCCACCTGGCCGAGAGACGCAAACAAACCAACCTTGTTTAACCCGCTCGGACTTCGATAGAGATCAGAACCGAACGTGACCGAGGCTTGATCGTATGAGGAACCCGCTGCGTTCGAATCACCATCGACATCGCCCTCGCCATACGAGACGTTCACCCACGCGTACTCGTCCACTCGAAAGTCTCGGTCATTATAGACCGGCCCTGAAACAAGCGTCAGAACGCGATTTGTGACGAGCGCCTGGGCCGACAGAGCGGATACGAAAGCTTGCGGAAGAACACCTACCTGCTCCACTATTTCAGGAGTCATCCCGGGCGAAACAGGAGGGGGATCGGGATCGGGATCCGGAGGAGGAATAAAGCCTATCTTCGCCGATATGACCGAATGATCGCTTGAAGGATCGGCGACGAGGCCCACGCCGAGCAGTCGGCGACTCTCTACCGTTAGCCCCATAAAATTCATTCTTCCATGCATTTCTATTCGCATTTTTATTTTCGAGTAATGACCTGACCGATATATCCCAACAAACGATTTAGTCAATAATGAGGCAATGCCGGCGCCATATCAGAGTTTTGTGTAAAATTCGCCTGAAAAGGGGCTGGTTACTCTACAACTTTAGAAGTAGAGCCTACAGAAAAATAGGAATAGGACTTTCAGGCGATAAATTCCAGACCACGACGCACGGGTCAGACGATGAAATAGACCCTGAAGAAACAGCAGACACCAGCGCCGCCCGCCCCCCAGCAACGCGCTTGAATCGTCCGTGCTCATTCAGCCGGCAAATCGGTCCGACCGCCCTCTACGCCGTCCAACCCTTACCCCTCAAAACTTCTCCGGTCGCAGAACCTCGACCTCGTGCAGATACATGACGGCGGATTGGTCGCCGAAATAGGCGGCGGCGACTTGTTCGGCGATCTGCTCGGCGACGGCGCGGCTGCTGACGATCGCTTCGATCTTGACGATGGCGAAATCCTCGACGATCGAGGGGCGGTGGGTCGGGTGGAAACCATGTCCGCCTTTGCCGCCGCCTTCGAAGAAGGAATAGCCGGTGGCGCCCGCCTCTTCCATGATCCGGACGACGCCGTCCTGGATCAGCCTTTCCGCGATGATCGATATCCGTGTGGCTGTGAATGTTTGCATGGTCTTTCCCGTCATGGTCATGAAAGGTCGTACAGGCCGTTACATGTCGAACACGACATTGGCCAGCGCGACGAAGAGGGGGATGCAGATCGCGACCGCGACGGGCGTGCCGATGCTGGTCGACGAGCCGATATAGGCAGATGGGTTGGCGCTGGGGATCGCCGCGCGCAGGGTCGGCGGACCGGAAATGTCGGAACTCGACGCGGCCATTACCGCCAGCAGGATCACCCCGCCCGGGCTGAAGCCGGTCAGATGATGCGCAACCGTCCCCAGGCCGAAGGCGATCAGCCCGTGCGTGATCGGCGCGATGACCGCATAGACCGCGTACCAATGGGCGACCCGGCGCAGCTCCACCAGCCGAGCATAGGCCTCCATGCCCATGATCAGCATCAGGATCGAGAGCAGCCCTCGGAACAGCGGATCGTAGAAGCTCTCGACCACGCGGTCGGGTTGGGTCAGCAGGCCCAAGGCCAGTCCCAGCAGCAGGGCGGAGACCGCAGCGCTGCGCAGGCTGTCTTTCACGATCCGCCAGACGCTGACGCCCCCGCCGGCGCCTCCACCGCTGGCGCCGCCCCCGCTGGCGTTTCCCTCGCTGGCGTCATCGCCGGATTGGGCCGCCGTCCGCTCATTGTGAAGCCCGGCCAAGACGATCGCCAGGATCAGCGCCGGGATATCCATGAAGGGATAGAGCGCCGGCGCCCAGGCCTCGAACGCCACTTGCTCCTCTTCCAGCACGATCATCGCGGCCGCCAGGGTGGAGGCGCTGACCGCGCCGAACAGGCCCGAAGTTGCGATCGCGTCGTCAAGCCGAACGCCCGGCAACCGAGACAAGGCGTATCGCCCGACCAGCACGATCAGACAGCCGACGCCGGCGGATATCAGCGCCGGCAGGATCAGGGCGGACAGGTCCGCCTCGCGCACCTCCATCCCCGCCTTCAGGCCGATATTCATCAGCAGCATAAAGACAATGAAGCGATAGATCGCGTCCGGGATTTCCAACTTGCTGCCCATCGCCGCGATCAACAGACCGCCGATCAGAAAAGCCAGGGTCGGCTTTTGGAATTGTGTCACCAGAGTCTGAAAAAACTCGATCAGCGGTTCCATTACTTGGGTCCCATTCACCTATGTCGAAGCGCGCGGACCCTACGCGTCACGAACAGTTTAAAAAAATTGAATGTTTAGAATATTTCGATCTATAAAACAGAATGATTGGACAACTGAACTACAAGCATCTGCGCTATTTTTGGGCTGTCGCACGGATCGGCAATCTGACCCGCGCGGCCGAGAGGTTGAACGTGTCGCAATCGGCGCTCTCAACCCAAATTCGCACGCTCGAGGAGCGCTTGGGCCAGGACTTGTTTGAACGCCACGGTCGGGCCTTGCGCCTGACTGAAGCGGGGCGCATCGCGCTGGACCACGCTGACACGATCTTCAAGGCCGGTGAGGAGATGCTGGCGACGCTGGGCGGCGCGCCCGACGCTCGGCCGACCCTGCGCGTCGGCGCCCTGGCGACGCTGTCCCGGAACTTTCAGATCGGCCTGTTGCAACCCTTGCTCGATCGAGGGGACACGCATCTGATGTTGCGCTCCGGCGCGCCGGAGGACCTGCTGCGCGAACTTGAGCGCATGACGCTCGACCTTTTGCTGATGAATAGGCCGGCAGGGCGGGACCAAGCGCCCAGTCTGCGCTCGCACCGGCTGTTCGAGCAGCAGGTCAGCTTGGTCGCCACGCCGGCGCGGCTAGACGGCAAGCGTTCGGTCGCCGAGATCATGCGGGACGGGCCCTTTATCCTGCCGTCGCCCGACAGTTCGATCCGAATCGGCTTCGACGCTTTGGCCCAGCGGCTCGACGTGCGGCCGACAATCATCGCCGAGGCCGACGATATGGCCATGATGCGGCTGTTGGCGCGCCAGGGCGTCGGCGTCGCCCCCCTGCCGCCGGTCGTCGTGCGCGACGAACTGGCCGAAGGCGAACTGATCGAGGCCTGTAAACTGACGGGCGTGGTCGAGAGTTTCTACGCGATCACCGCCGAACGCCGATTCCCCAACCCAGCGCTGGCCGCCCTGCTCGACCGCGTCCTGGACCACGCCGACCCAACCGGCGGCGCGCCGCGCGGCTGAGCCAGATCAATTCTTTCCAGCCCGCCCCGCGCTATTCTGCCAGGATTGGAGCGTTGCGCGTTGGCGCATGACCCGCGCTCGGCGGCGGTGAAACCCGCGCCGAGCCGGACGGAAATAGGCGGCGGAGGCCTGGACTGCGATGGTCAAGACGGACAAGACCGACAAGATGGACAACAGCGGGACGGACACGGTCGACACGTCCCACCATTCGGACGACCACCACGCGCCGCATGACCGCATCCGCAAGAGCCACGCCCTGCTGCAGCATGAGCGCGCCGAGCGCAGCCTGTCCAAGTCGCTGCCGGAAAACTATCCCTACAAGCGCCGGATGAACCGCGCCCAATATGAGGCGCGCAAGAAAGAGCTTCAGATCGAGCTTTTAAAGGTTCAGAACTGGGTCAAGGATACCGGCCAGCGGATCCTCTGCATCTTCGAAGGCCGCGACGCCGCCGGCAAAGGCGGCACGATCAAGCGCTTCACCGAACATCTGAACCCGCGCGGCGCGCGCGTGGTCGCGCTGGAAAAGCCGACCGAGGAAGAGCGCGGGCAATGGTATTTCCAACGCTACGCTAAGCAGCTGCCGACCAAAGGCGAGATCGTGTTTTTCGACCGCTCCTGGTACAACCGCGCCGGCGTTGAGCGGGTCATGGGTTTCTGCTCGCCGCCGGAATATATGGAGTTTATGCGTCAGGTGCCGGAGTTTGAACGGATGCTGGTGCGCAGCGGCATCCGGGTGTTCAAATTCTGGTTCTCGGTCAGCCGCGAAGAGCAATTGCGGCGCTTTCAATCACGCAGCACCGATCCGCTAAAACATTGGAAACTCAGCCCGGTGGATGTGGAGTCGCTCGACCTCTGGGACGAGTATTCCGAGGCCAAGGAAAGCATGTTCTTCTACACCCACACGGCCGACGCGCCGTGGACGGTGGTGCGCTCGGACGACAAGAAACGCGCGCGCATCAATTGCATGCGCTATTTCCTCACCAACCTGCCCTATCCCGGCATGGACGAGGAAATCAACACCCACCCCGACCCCCGCCTGATCGGCGCCGCCGACACGTTCTACGAAACCCTCAGCGACTTCGACCCGGACAAGAAACGTCTGCGCATTTGACGCGGGCGCTAAGGGGCGCGATGCGCAGCTACGCGCTGTAGCGCTGCTGGGCTCATGCCAAAGCTACAGGCTTCACGACCTGTCGTTTTCAAATGTACTTCATTTCCAACCCTTGAAACGTTGCGGGAGCGTTTCTATCTATGACGTATCGGCATTGAAAGAATGCCGCAGTCAATCGTTTATACTGTCAAGGCTTGTTGCCACATTCGGGCAGATTGCGAGTTCCATTATTGGGGCTCCTTGGCACGAACCGGCGACTAGACAGCCGATCTGGAGAACCCAGATTAGCAGTAGCAAGACATTATAAGCGACTACGTCGTAAGATGGGCACAATGCAGAATAGTCGGGGCCGGAAAAAATAAGGGCAAGTGTCCTGCCCAGTGTTCCGGCCCCTCTCGCACAGGATATGGAACCAGATTTCTCTGCCAAAGACCTCAAACACTACCCGCATTTCGACCGAAGGCTTTCGATCAAAGAGGCGGAGGAACTCGTCTCTGACCCCGAGCGGGTTGCATCCAACAAGTTCTACCCCTTCTTCCTATACCACGAGACTTGGCAGCCCTTTCGTACTTCCAAAAAGGGTCGACCAGAGCCGAAGTCGAGGCCGATTCGGTATGCCGCCCGTCGTGACGCATACATTTTCACACACTACCGGAAGATCCTAGCGGAGCGGTATGAGGAGCGCCTGACATCGCTCGGGATGGAAGACTGCCCAATCGCCTATCGCAAAATCCCTAAGGCTAGTGGTGGAGGAAAATGCAACATTGACTTTGCCAAGGACGCCTTTGACGAAATTGAGAAACAGGGCGACTGCGTTGCTATCGCACTCGACATCAAGGGCTACTTTGAGAACCTCGACCATAGTAGAATCAAGGAGGTCTGGTGTGACCTGATGGAGGTGGATCACCTACCACCCGATCACTACGCCGTGTTCAAGAATGTCACACGATACCATGTGGTCGACCAGAAGGACGTGTATCGACGCCTAGGGTTTCTCGAGACAGTCAACGTGAATGGCTACCCCCGTGAGCGCTACACTGTGCCGTTCAGGAAAATGCCTATCCAGCTCTGCTCTCCCACTGAATTCCGTGAGAAGATATGTGGCGGCGACCCAAACCTACCCAGCCTGATCCGACCAAATGCAGACGAGGATGGAAATTTGCTCAGCCACGGTGTGCCGCAAGGCGCACCGATATCCGACCTGATTGCCAACTTCTACCTATTGGAATTTGACATTGCTGTGTGCCAATACGTCAACGCGAACGGTGGCCGCTACATGCGATACTCCGACGACATACTTCTCGTCGTCCCGGGTAGTGAAAAGGAGGCGGACAAGGCCGAGACTTTCGCCGTTAAATAGATACGCAAGTATGGTGAAGCGCTCAAGATCAAGGAGACCAAGACATGCATCGTTCGCTTTCAACGCACCGATGACGGTTTGACCTTCCAACATGTGCGCGGGCCGCAAGGTAAAAACGGCTTCGAGTATCTGGGCTTTCGTTTTGACGGAAAGAAGGTATACGTGCGCGACAGCACAATTTCGCGGCTGTACCGGAAGGTAGCTCTATCTGCCAAGGGTGTTGCAGCTGGTTTTGCGGATGCACATCCCGATATGAACGCGTCCGAGATACTAGCTACATTCAACTACTCTAATTTTAGCCAGCGATTCAGCCGTGTTCATCCCGACGAACTGTCGCCTGATGATTACGGTACCTGGACTTTCTATAGCTACCTCAAAAGAGCTTCCGAAACCTTCGGCGAGCGCGGCTCACCGATCCTGCCGCAGGCGCGCAACTTCAAAACTATCATGAAAGAGCGCATAGCACAGGCTATGTCTCGGGCTGTTGCTCGAAGAGACAAAGCCGCAGCAGCGACGGAATAGCATTTCTCAAATTATGTTTGAGAACCAACCGTTGCGCTCAACTGCCCCAACAATAAATTTCAATTTGGTGCGGTCGAGAAGCACCGGTTTATTATTAAAATCAATTGGTTATTTTTATGATTCGTAATTTTTTCGTTTTGTGTCCGTGCTATCGCTTTTTCGTGCGCGCCTGACTCGGCTATAATACCACATGCTCAAGACAGACTTAACCCCTGCGCAGGTCGCGCTGCTGCCAAAGATCGAGGATGACCCGGAGCGCTTCGGCGCGATCCTCGGGCGGTTTGAGAGCCGGTCGGTGCGGGAAGTGCATGACAGCCAGTTGGCCGATATCGCGTTTCTCGATTTGAAGGCGTTGGAGGTCGCCGGCTTGCTGGAACGGAAGCGGCGGTCGCGATTCTCGGGCTGGCAGTTGACGGAATCGGGAAGTAGAGCCGTGGGTGTCAGAATGAGAAAACAATGCGATGATTAGACTCTCCGGCAACGACGCAACAAGTCTTCATAGGCAAGGTGTGGAAGAATGGAACCAGTGGGTCCGAGACAACCCTGACGCCGCTGTTAGTTTCGAGGGAGCGACTTTCGCATCGACTCCTGAAAACGGGTTTTCGGAGCATTTGTTCCCGTCCGGAGGCGTCAAATTCGACGGTGCCAAATTCAAACACTCGGCCAATTTCAACCGCGCCATTTTCCGCGGCGGTAACGTCAGCTTCAACAATGCGACATTCGCCAACGATGCTACGTTCGAGCACACCCAATTCGGAAAAGGGGAACTCAGTTTCACTGGAGCGGTAATTGACGGACATGCGTCCTTTCACTCTGCGAAATTTGAAAACAAGGGCATCTTGTTCGACGCTATCCAATTCAAGGCGTCATGCAGATTCAATTCGGCAACATTTCTACAAGGAAATATCAGTTTTCGAGATACAATTTTTGGCGGCACGCTGTCATTTGAGGTTGAAGAAGCGGCCGCACAACTGACGCGAATCGATTTCTATGGCTGCGTCTTTGAACGACAATTGTTGATAAGGGCTGTTTGCCAGAGCCCACCCGATTTTCGAAGCACGACAACTGCAGGCCACACAGATCTGAGTAATCTCCGCATAGAGCCATCGGGCGGCCGACACTTTGCTGACGACGATGACGCCAAATACCGACGCATGAAAGAGATCGCCGAACGCAATCGACATCATGAAGCCGCGCTGACGTTCTTCGCGGCTGAGCGCCGTGCGATGCGAGCATTGGGGCAACTCAAGGGACAGGCCAAGTTGCTCGACGTTCTGTACGACAAACTCTGTGACTACGGGCAATCAATCTGGAGACCAACGGCCCTATTCTTTGGACTGTTCGGCCTTTTCGCATTTGGGCACTATCAGACGCTATGCGGCGGTGCATTGGATGCAGCCCTTCTCGCCGGCGCGGATAGTGTGCCATTCGTGCCAACATCACGCTTACTCGGCGAAACCGTGACAGGCGAACAAAGCCGGGCTGTTGGCTTGTTGAGGGTTGTCCACCAAGTGTTTAGCTTTGTGGCGCTGTTCCTGATCGGCGTCGGGCTGCGCAACCGTTTCCGCCTGTAGGCCCGGGTTTCAGCGCGCCAAACGCCCCTCCAAACGTCGCAACCCGTTAAACGCGGCCCGTTGAACGCTTGCTGAGGGCTAGTTGACGTGTACCCGGCTATCCTCGGCCACGGCGGTGATTTCGACCTGCTCGCCGCCGTTGCGGGGGCGGACGGACAGGACGCGGCAAAGCTGGGACCATTTCTCGCCGGGGCCGAAGCTGAAATAGGTGCGCTCTTCGTCGCTGCCGGTGTAGGGCGTGAGCGTGAGCGGGTCGAGCAGCTGGACCTGATCCGCCGCCAGGCCGGACGCCGCGTCGGAATCGCATTGGAACGGCCCGGCCAAGGAGCCGTCCCGCGCGCGCAGGGCGATGTAGTGGGTCTCGCCATCGGTCCAGTCCAGGGGCTCTGACAGGGTCAGGACCTCCGCCTCCGCGTCCCAGGCCGTGACCTCGCCGCCCTGGCCCCAGCGCGGCAAATCGTGCGTCACGGCGATCAGATCCCCGTAGGTCGGGATCATCCCTTCCAGCTCTGTCCGGAAACTCACGATCCGCCGGCGATAGCGGTTGTCCGCCGCCATGTAGTCGCCTTCGCGCCGCGCGTGATCCTTGTCGACACAGCCGAACAGGCTGACCGTCGCCGGCTTCTCCGCGCTCGAATCCGGCAGGCTGGCCGTCACCTCGGCCGGCTTCCAGGTGCGCTGATTGAAGAACTCCACCGTCACCGCGTCTGCCGTGTCATCGGACGGCATGATGTAATCGATCTGCAGCGTCCCCCGCACCATGTTACGCGGCCCGAACATCGCGGTCGGAAGGCTTTGCGGCGCGTCGCGAATGATCCGAATCACACCGCCCTGCAGGATCGGCGTCGCCCGGCCGCAGCGCGCAATCCGCGTCAGCGCATCCCAGACCGTGGTCTTGCTGTCGAACACCCCGTCGAACCGATCGCCGCGCGCTTCCAACGCGGCGTCCAGCGCCGCCAGATCGGCCAAGGACAGACGGCTGTCATCGAGCGCCGCGCCATAGGCCGCGCGGCAGACATCGGCGGCCGCCCAGACCACGCTGCGCGTCGGTTGCGGTTCCGACCAGGCGCCCGCCGCCGGATCATAAATCGGCAGCTTCCGCGTCTGGATCACATTCACCGCCCGCGCGGTGCGCTGCGACAGGTTGTCGGTGGCGCGCATCTTGACCAGCAGCAAGGTCACATCCTCGAACACGGTCGGCCCGTCGACAAAGGCCTTGAGCCCCGCCCAACGGATGTTATGGCCGGCGCGCGAGGAAGTGTCTTTTGCATCGGTCCGGCGCGCCCGCACCTCGTACCGGCCCGGCGCGGCGATTGGGTAGTTGAAGGTCAGCCGGATCGGCGTGTTGTCATTGGCCGAATGGCTTTCCGAGCCGATCGTAGACCAATCGCCCGCGCCCACCGGCTGATCCTCATCATCGATCGGGCGCGTCTCGATCACCCAGGTCACGGTCTTGCTGTTCAACCCGCCCGAGTCGTTCGCGAAATACAGGCCACGCGGAAAGACGATATCGACGCCCAGCGTGTGGGCCTCCGTGTCGACCGGGTTCAGAATGAACGGCCCGACATAGCCGTCGCCGGACTGCTCGTTCGTCCCGTCCAATTCCTGGCCCGACACTTCGGGCCGGGTGATGACATTCACGTCGAACAGGCCGATCGCGCCGCCGGGCGGGACGAGTTCCGTGGTCACCTCCTCGAAATTATCGATGTCGGTTTCCGCGATCCGGATCCGCTCAATCTCGAATTCGCCGAGCCCCAGGCAATGGGGCTGATGCACGAACTGCTCGTTTCCCTCATACGAGACCCAGGGCTCCGCCATGATCAGATCGGGATAGATCAGGTGACGCCCATACTGGCAGGGCGCGGGCTGGCCCAGCCGCGCGCTGTTCGATTGGCCCTGCAGGCTGTAGGTCGGCGACGGGGCCGGCGGCGAGCCGAACGAGCCGCCGGCGAAGGCGGAGGCGGATGGACGCGGCGCCGGGACCAGGGTGTTGACCAAGGCCCCGCCGACCAGGCTCACCGCGCCGGAAATCAAGCCGCCGAACAGTTTCCCCCCGGTCAGCGAGCCGAAGACGGCGGTTTCCGCGCCGAACCCAAACGAGCTCGCCAAAGGCGCGCCGAAACTCGCGCCAAGATAAATCCCCCCGACCATCAGCGCGATCGACAGAACGGTGCGCAACGGGTTCTTGCCGCCGCCGCCCCCGCCGCCATGCGGCAGAGCCACAAAGGCGCAGACATCGCCGGTCCCGATTGTCGCCGCGCCCCAATCCGACCGCATCAAGGGCGCGCCGTTGAACAGGCAGAGGGTCGGCGCGTCGAACTCCGCGACGCCCTGCCCATCCAGCCATTCCCGCACCGTCTGCGCGCGCAAGACAGGCCGCACGCTGCGGCCCCTTTCCGGCCGGAACGCGTTGGCCACATGCACAACCACACCGGGCCGTCCGGCGGACTGGATGACGGTCATGACGCCGCCTCCTTGAATCGGTAAAATCCTTCGATCCGCCAACCATTGAGCGCAAGCGCTTCGGGCCTTTGAAACACCACCCCGGAATCGCGGGAGCAATGCAGGACCCCAGCCCCTTCCGGAACGGACAGCCAGACGCCGACATGGATCGGATAACGCGCCTGGCGCAGCAGCACGCAATCGCCCTCGGCCGGCTCCGAGACTTGGCCCCATCGCCGCCGTTCGGGATGGGCGCGAAAGGTCTTGGCCAAAGCCAGCAAGTCATCGGGATTGGGAATCTCCGGCAGGACGCGGCCGAAATGACGGGCCTGGATGCAGCGAACGAAGGACCAGCAGTGAAAGGAGTCGGGACCATCCCCATCCGCGCTCCAGGGCAGCCCGATATAGTCGGCCGCCCAATGCAATCCCGCTTCCGCCCCCATGGTTCAGCGCGCCAGTCCGGGGAACTCGGTCGTTCGGTAGAATATCGAGGGGAACGCCTTGTTGCCGATATCCAGCATGCGCGCACGCGCGGTCACCGTCAGCGGCGTCGCCTCGACCTCTGTCAGGATCATGGTGATCGGCGGGTCCATTTGAGGACCTTCAATATCGGTCGACAGGTAAGGCCGGTAGGTCACTTCGATTCTGTCCTGCGATGTCGCCGCCTCATCGAGCGCGTCGGTGATCTCACGCCCCACATTGTCCATGGTGACCGTGATTTCCGGGGCCGGGATCGTATCCACCGGCGGCAGGTCCAGATCGAAGGCGAGCGCCACGAAGCCAACCATCTCGCCGGCGTTCAGCGGCGCGTCCGCTTCCAGGCGGGCGACCAGCCCGATCATGTCCCGATCCTCCGGCGACAGGGCGTCGAGAACCGCCTCGGCCTCCGCGCCGCCCATGCCCGTCCAGGTCTCTTGGTCCGCGAAATTGCGCACGACCCGGATCGGATCGGTGAAACTCGGGTGGCGGATTTCCAGCGTGTGCAGGATCACGACATCGGACGGCGCGGAGGCGTAGGCTTCCTGGATCGCCGCCGACAGGGCCGGATTGGGCATTACCGGCGCGTTCCCCGCGCCAAATCAAACGAGCGGACGCCGGCCAGGCCGAGCATCCCGGTCAGCATGACATATTGAGCGTCGCTCGGCAGGTTCGGCGGCGCCGGGATGTCGAGGCCGGCGATCAGGGTGGCCCAGACGATCAGGTCGCGCAGGACCCAGGCGTAGCCGAGGCTGATCACGCAGAGCCATCCCGCGCCCCAGCGGTAACCCCATTTGCCGGTCTTGGCGTCTTCCTTGGCGAGGTCGAGGATTCCTTTCTGAATGTCGGCTTCGACCTCGGCGGCGCGCTGCTGGATTTCCATCTTGGCTTTGGCGGCCTCCGCCTCGTCCGGGATCAGCCGGTCGATCACGGTGCCGAGCAACGGCGTCAGAGCGCTGATCAGGGGTAACGGCATGGTTCAGTCTCCGTCGATGATGGTGATGGACAGATTCCCGGCTTCGGCCGCGTCCACGCATTTGGCGTAAAGCCGCCGATAGGCCGGGGCGCTGTCGCGGAGCAAGAGCGGCCGGCCAGGAATCAAGCGCGGTTGCTGGCCGACCAAAATACAACCCGAGGTATCGTCGTCGGTGTTGCCGAGATGGATGTAGATCCACTCGAAGCCCGGCACGTCGCGCAGCCAGAGCATGCCGCGATGAAATTCCGGGAAGCGCTTGGCGTAGCGGCCGGTCATGCCGCCTTCGTCGCGCAGGGTGATGCGGTAGGTCCCCGCCGGGATGCGCGTTTCGTGCATCACCTTCACGTCGCGCGCTTCGTCTTCCAGCGTGAAACATTCCGGCGCGCCGTCGACTCGCAGCAGGCCAAAGGTGGCGTCGTCGGTCGCCAGAAACCGGGTCAGGGTAAGCTGCATCGTCGCCCCCTCTTTGTGGATTGACTGTGATCAGCGTGGGAAGGGTTCGGGCGCGTCGGGAAATTCAATGTCGCCGGGGCCGCCGGAATCGCCATAGTCCCCGTCGAACTCTTCGATCTCCCCGCCGGCTGGGACGATGGTCTCCAGCTCGTGCAATCGTTCTTCCAGGTTCTCGACGCGCAGCGTCAGCACCGCCAACAGCTGCGCCGCCTGTTTCTCGTTTTCGCCGAGCTGACGCAGGCTTTCCATCATCCCCATATGCTGCTCGGCGGTCATGGACGCGCCGGTATGCAGCGCGCCGAGTTCGCGGTTCATGGAGACCAGCATGCCGGCGCCGGCGCAGATCGCAGCCAGCACAAGCGCGCTGGCGGTTTGCACGAAGGCGCTCCGGGGAATGACAAGGCCGGGCGTCCCGGCTTCGAACGACGCATCCGCTTGTCCCGCCATCATTCAACCTCCGGCGGTTCGGGCCAGCCCGCCTCGATATCGATCGCGTCCAGGGCGGCGTGATCCGGGGCGGCGTCGATCTCGACGCGCAACGCCTTGGCGCGGGCGAAACAAGCGGCGATATGCACGGCGCCGGCCAACCACAAACCCTCAAGACTTGCCGCGTCGTGGGTCACTTCGACATTGTCCGCCGTCGTCCAACTGATCTCCGACACGGCCCCGGACGCCAAGAGGTCCCGCGCGCCGTCCAGATTGGTGCGGCTGTCGAGGTCGGTCTGGTAGGAATGACCATTGAACGAAACCAACGCCGCCGCCTCGGTGCGGCGCTGTTTGACCGCGTCCCAGAGCGCGGCCTTCGCCTCCGCCAACGGCGGAAGCGGCTTGTCGAACGACCAGCCATCCGGTAGCGGTCCAAGCCAATCGACAAAACGCGCGAGCCCGTCCGCGTCATAGGCGGTCTCGCCGCGATGATCGACGACCGTGGACCAGGCGCCATCCTGGAAGATAGCCGCGTGACCCGGCGGCGGATCGGGCGGCGCGAGTGGCGTTGCGTTCGCCGGCAACAAATAATAGCCCGGCCTGCGCGGGTTTTTCTGCGCTGCGCCGGCTCCCACGAGTTCGCCCGTTTGCGGGCTGTAGTGATAAACGGTTTGCTGATCCATTGTCGGCCTCACCGATATTTGATGTATGGCAATTCGAAGACTTGGTTGTAGGGGCGCGTCTCAGCGCCGCCGGTTGCTTGGGTATTGTCAGAGAAGAGATCGACGTAAACGCCGCCACCTTGAAGTGAGCCAGTGCCTGTTCTGACACCCCCGCTGTGTGTATGGCTTCTGAACTCATCCGCCTGTTCGTCCCCGAGCGGCCGGTCGCCGTCCGGGTCGAGCCCGCGCCCATGGTCCTTGAACCGAGGAAACACCCCCCGCGCGTCGCGGATGCGAAAGTCGGTCACCCCATCCCCGCCGAACTGCGTCCCGATCGCCGCGAACAGTTCCGGGAAATCGGCAATCAGCAACAGCGATCCATCGGCCAGAAGATGATCTTCCGGCGTTGTCTGCGCGTCAGACCACTTTAAATCCCCAACCTTCGCGCCGCCGCCGCCCAACGCCGCGATGGCGGCGGGCAGCAGCGCGGCGGTAATCAACCCGTCGCCGGTTCCCTCATTCGCCTCTTCCTGCGTGGCGATGCTGTCCAACAGAGCCTGCAGCGCCGCCGCCGCGCCTTGCTGCGCCGTCTGGGCCTCGTCCCGCGCCGTTTCCGCCCCGTCTCGCGCGGCCGTCGCCGCGCCCAGAACGTCGTTCGCCGCGTATGCGCCCTCCATGTCCGCCAGGCTCTTGGCGACCGTCTTCACATCGCCCGAGTCCGTCGGCACCATCGACCCTTCGCCGTCGGCCGGGCCATTCACAATATCCTTCAGTTTGTTGGAATCCGCCGTCACCTGCGCGACAGCGGCTTCCAGGTCCTGCTGCAGGGTCATACAGACACCCTCCTACCAAGCGTTCTGCGACAAGCTTTGATTGATCAGCGCGCCGAACGCGTCGATCGCCGCGATCAGCCCGGACACATCTTCGGTCAGCGCGATCTCCAGCGCGCCTTCGCTCAGAACCGGGCGGTCATCCACTTCCAGCACCGAGGTCACGATCCAGCGCGGGCCGTCGCCGGGGCCGCCCCGCAGCGGCCGCGCCTGATAGGCCGAGGATCCCCGGCCGACGAACCGCGCCCTTTGGGTCACCATGCCGAGACCGCCCAGCAGCGTGATCGAGAACCAGGCGCCGCCCTCCTTCGCCTTGTATTTGAGCCAGGACTCGAACAGCGCGAATTGCGAGAAGGTCAGACGCCAGCGCACCGTGATCCGCGTCGGCGTCTGTGTGTAGCGCCGCCGCTGCCGCGCCGGGCCGGATTCCATTTCCGTCCGCAGGATCGAGTCCATCGGCTCGACCGCATAACCCTGGAAGGTCGGGCGCGGCAGCGTATCGGGCCAGGAAACAGCCTCGGTCATGGGGCCATCCTAACGTTGTGCGCCGACCGCCGGGTCGAGCCCATACCGCCGTTCAACGACCGGCGCCAGCCCCTCCCCGCGCGCGACATTCCGTGTCATGCGTGTCTCTATTTCCTCGATCATGATTTCCAGATTGAGCCCGCCGCCGGCCCCTTGCGAGGTCTCGGCGCGGGCCTCGGCGACGCGCCCGGCGGTGTTGTTGACCACCACATTCACCGCAGGCGCGGCGGGCCGCGCCATCGCCGCCAGGCCCGCGATGGTCTTGGCGGTGTTATCCTGCTGCGCCTCGGTCAAGACCCGCTCTCCGCGCAAGGCGATGATCGGCGTTTCGCCCGGCCGCAGGCCCGGCACCATGCCGCCCGCATGCAGACGTGGCGCGCCGGCGAAGGCCAGCGGGTTCACCCGTCGCCTGAAACTCGGTTCGCCCACCATGCCGCCGCCATGGTTCGCGCCGAAAAAGCCATCCAGGAGTCCGTCAACGACGCCGCCAACCGCCCGATCGTAAAACCGGCCCGCGAGTTGTCGTTGGATCCCGCCAAGCACGGATTCCAGACCTTGCGCCATGGTGGATGCGCCGGTGACAATATCGACGAACGCGGTGCGCGCGCCGTCGTTCATGCCCTGGATGTCGTCCCGCCATCGTTGTGCGGTGTTCTGGGACGCGTCGCGGATTTGCATCAGCGCCGATTGGATGCCCGCCGACGCGTCCTGGCTGGCCTCCAAGCGACGGCGCTCCGCCTCGACGAAGGTGCGGGTCGCTTCGTCCCGCGCCCGCGCCGCCGTCACTTCCGTGATCGCACCGGCCGAAAGCAGATTGCTGATCCCCGCCAGCGTCTCCGCGCGCCGCTCATCGGCGGTCATCAGGCGGCGGGTCATGGCCGCGCCATCCGCCTTGGCGCGCGTCGCATCGCGGTCGGCCTGTTCCTGTCGGCCCACTTCGAGCACGAGGGCGGCGATGGATTGCGCCTCTTGATGGTTCGCGTCGATCCCGGCCCGCTGCAGCGTCTGGAACACCCGCCTTCCCTGCTCGGTCCGGGTCAGCTGATCCAACTGGAAGCGCAACGAGTCGGTCACTTGCCCGATCCGGTCCGCCTGCGCTTGCGACGCGCCGGTCTGGCCGCTGACCCTTGGCGCGGTTTGGCTGTCCGACCGCCGCGCCTGGCGGGCCATCAGGACTTCCGTAATGCGATCCCGCTCATCGCCGAACGCGTCGAAATTGCGCCGCGCGCGACCGCTTGCGGGCCGGGTGTTCGAGGCGAAATAGGCGTCGAGCTCCTCCAACCGCCGCTCCAGGCCCCGCGTGCTTTGGTTCTCCAAATCTCGGAACCCGTCGGTCACATCCGCCACCCAACGCGCGACTTCCGCAAAACCCTCGGCCACCGACTGCGCGATGGGAACAAGCTCCAGCAGGGCAGAATTGAAGCTGACGCTGATCAGGCGCTGCAACTGCGCCATCCGATCGCGCGCCTCGTCCGCGCGCTGAATCATGTTTTCGTCGAGCACGAAGCCCAGCTCGCGCGCCTGGCCCATCAGGTTCCGGATCGCATCCTCGCCCGCCCCGACCAGCCGGATGAATTGCTCGCCGCCCTCGCCGCCGAAAATCTCGTCGGCGACCCGAATCCGGGCGGCCTCGCCTTCCAGGGACTGCATGCGCCGGATCACCTCCAGGAACATCGCGCCCGTATCGCCCAGCTGGCCCTGCAATTCCTCCTGGCTGAACCCCAATCGTTCAAACGCCTCCGCCGCCGAGCCGCCGCCGGTTGTCACGAATTCATCCGCGCGCAGGTTCAATTCCCGCAACCCGTCCGTCAGGGCGTTCTGGCTGACCGAGTATTCTTCGGCGGCGAAGCGCAGGGCCTGAAATGTCTCGACCGCCGCGCCGGCCTGCTGCGCTTCATCCTGGATCAGCGCCAGCTCATTCGCGGCGGTGACCGACGCCCGCATCAAGCCGCCCAGCGCCAGGACGATCGCGCCGATCCCCGCCGCCCCCGCCAAGCCCGCCGGACCCATGGCGCCCAGACCGGCCCCAACCGCGCCCAAGCGCCCGCTCAGGCCGGCCATGCTGCCCCGCAATTCGGCGGACACGGCGTTGACCGCGAGCAGACCCCTTGACGCCGGTCTGGTCTGGCGTTCGATCCGCGCCAACGCATTCTGGCCATCCTCGCCCAGACGCATCAGGCCGCGCCGGACCTTCTCGCCATCCTGCAAGGACAGGCGTATCGCGATGTCTTTGTCGGTCATCTCAATCCTGTTCGGTTCGTTTTGCGTTCAAGGCCGCAACCAGGCCCCGCTCCGCCGCCGGCAACAGCAGCGCCATGGCCTTTCGGTCATATCCAAGCGCCGAGGCCATGGTGAACGCCGCGCCCAGATCCAGCCCGGCCACGCCGCCCATTCCGCCCAGCCGAAGCTGACCGGCGCATTTCAGCAACACATCCCAAGCTTGCGCCCCCTCTTCGGAGAGCGGCTGATGCGCGTTGAACGGGCAGCGCACGCCGCTCGGCCCTACGCCGCCGTCGGCGCAGCGGAGTTCTTCGGCCCGGCATCCTGCGCAGTATCCCGGCCCAACGCCGAAGCGCCATTCGGCGAGGGCCTGGAGGCGTTTCCCTCCGCAATCACTTCCCTGTGCGGCCGTGTGTAGAGATGCAGGAAATCATCGGCGACGCTGTGAATCCGCATGAGGTCGAAGACCGTTTCCTCGCTGACATCCGCCGCGCCGCCCTCCGCCGCCAGGACGCCCTCCCAGCGGATGATCGCCGAGACCGCCAAGGCCTGGGCGAATAGGAATTGCGACAGGCCGACAACCGCGTCCGCATCCTCCAAATCCGGCAATCCTTCGACCGAGCCGCCCGCCTGCAGGATTTCCGCATGCTCGCCGACCACTTGCCCGGCCAGGCGCGCGCCCTTCGCCCGCGCCGCCTCGTAAATCGCCGTGGTCAGGGGCCTCACGAACAACCGCACGCCGTGCGGCATATCCAACCAATAAGGTTCCTTGGGCAGTCCCAGTCGTATCATCGCAGTCCCTCCCGTCATGGAGTTCGATGCGCCCGCCCAGTCCACTGCGACTGCGGGGCGCAACCCTGCCGGAAAGGCCAGTCTTTCCGACACGCATCGCCGGCCCGAGCCCACCCCCTGGACTCCTGCCGAACCGGCGACAAATCTAGTACCCGGCGACGTCGTTGGTCAGCGTCACCTGCAGCAGATGCCCTTCTGTGGGATCGAACGCGGCGCGCCATTCGTAGTCGGCCTGCACGCCGCCCGGCCCGCTCAACTCCTGTTTGCGTTTTGGCAGGAATACGCGCGGCATGGCGAAAAGCAGCTTGAAGCCCTCGGCCCCCGGAATCGTGAAACCGTATTCCATGGAGACCGGCGCTTCCGCGTCGACCGCCGCCGTGATCGTGTCATCAGTCGAGAACCGGACAGAGACCGAGCCCTCCGCCGTCGCCTCCGTTTCGTCCGCGCCGTCGATCAGACCGTCGTCGCGGATCGTCTCCACCCGTTCCAGATTGTTCGAAAACGAGAACCGACCGCCGGTCACGTTGGCGAGCTGAGCGCCGCCAACCTTGATCGAGCCCGAGCCTTGGCTGAAACGCCGAAGCGCATAGGATAGCGGGCTCGGATCCGCCGGCGCGGCGTGATTGCTTTCACCCTGGGCCACCACGCCGATCGTGGCGTTCGCCGGCCCCGTGCGCGCCATATCGAAACCGATGCTCTCCAACACGCAGCCGCCATGTCGGTAGTAGCGCGGCGTCGCCAGCCGCGTATGGCCGATCTCAAACGCCATGCTGGGCAAGTCCCGGCCCGATATGAAACCATGGCTGTGGGTTCCATCGCCGTTATCCACGCTGCTCGGCGCGCCGAACAAGCCGGACAGCCAAAAGCCGGTCGCCCGCAGATCAAGCGGGATCGTGAACTCGCCCTCATCCGTCACCGCCTCGTAAAACGGGTCCTGCGCATCGCGCCCCTGGCCAAGCAGCGGGTCGTAACCCAGCGGCCGCTCCGCGCCGAGGCTGGTCTCCCGGAATGACAATTGTGTGTAAACACCGCCGCCGGTTCCGTCCGGGGCCACGCCGTAATCGCCTTCGAACCCCGCCAGCAGCTGCGCGTCGGCGCCGTAAGCCCGTGTCTTCGCCATCGTCTCTCTCCTTTGCCTGTCCGCTCAGCCCAGCGGCGTCGATGTCATATAATCCAGCGTGACCGGGATCAGCGCCGCCTTGATCGTGGCCGCGCCCTCCACCGGCTCGTCCAGCAATTCCGGGCCGCCGGCCATCGCCATATCGACCGCGCCGCCGAGGGTCTGATCCGCATCCAGCGCCGCGCCGATCTGTTGCAGCAGCGTATCCATCGCCGCGTCCCGCTCGGACGCTTCGCCATGCTGGACCTGCACGACAATCTCCGCCCGATGCGCGTATTCGTAAGCGGGCGGCGACAGCAGGACCTCCGGCTCGCCCGGATCGCCGTCCCGCAGCACCACCAAACCGCCCGCCGGAATCGCCGCCGTCTCCGGCTCGTTTCGGACCACACGCGGCCCGTCGATCCCGAGCAACAGGGCGTGCAGCGCCTTCAACGCCGCCTCTCGGACGCTATCGGCCATCTCGCTCTCTCCAATGTTTGACAATCACGGCCGGCGCGCGCGAGCGCCAACGGCGCACGATATCCGCGCGGTTGAGCCGTTTCCGAACCCGAACCTGGCGCAGCAGAACGAACATCGGGACCACCCCGGCGTTCAGGATTTCACGGGTGCGCCGCACGCGGCCCGACCCCAACAGGCTGCTATTCACAAAGGCGCGATCGCGCACGCGGCCGCGCACCATGGCCTGCGCCCGTCCCACGCGGGCGAAGACCAGCAAGCGGCCCCTCTTGCTGCGCTGAACGAAACTGTCGGTCATCTCGCTCGGCTGATACAGAACCCGGCCGCCGCGCCGACCGCCCTTGCGGTTGAACAGGGTCGGGATCGCCAGATAGCGCCCGCTCTTAGCCCGAATGACGCCGCCTTCCTCGAAAGCCGCCAAGGCGCTGCGCGTGCGCTCGCCGCCCTTCGGATAGATCAGCGCCGAGGACTCCCAAGGCCCGCGCCGCCCGCCATAGACGCGCACGCGCCAGACCCGCGCGAGCTTGCCCAAGCCGGCCCGCTCGCCGTCTTTCCGCAGATCTGCCTGCAGGCCTCTGCCGGATTCGCGCAAGCCTGCGCGGATCGCCCGCCCCGCCGCACGCCATTCGGCGGCGACCTGTTTGCGCAAATCACCCATGACCGCCGCGCCCAAGCGCATCGGTTCGCCTCCCTTCCATCAACGCTGGTTTCCCGCCCGACTAGTGAGCGCGAAAGCAGCAACCCCCTGAAATTAATGGAATTTTAGGAAATATCGATCTATGAATTCGGCGGGGTAAGGACACGCGGGCCTTCGGCCTGCGCTCCTCGGGACGCCGGATCCAATGGTTCTAGGTGTGCTCGATCATCGGCCCATCTCCGCTCCATTATCTTGGCGTCCACCGGATCCCGCGTGGGAGGGCGGCGGCGCGAAGTTTATGCGCGATACGGCACGGGCCTTGGCAGTTTGCGCCGTAGGACGGGGTTGCGCCCGTCCCGCCGTCTCCACAGAGACGGCTCATATGATCGTATGATCACCTCCGAATTCACGTCAACCTTTTTGATTATTAACCATCGAGTCGATACCACCTTTAAGAATTAACGATCATGGCGCGGGGTACGCCTTGATCCGCCAAACCGCCTGTTCCTCATCCCGCGCCGGTTCGCCCTGGATCGTAAAGACGGTCCCGTCGACCTCCAGCGTATCGCCCGCCGCCGGGGCGGCCGCGTCGGACACCCGGATCAGGAAAGCCCCGGTGTCGGACAGCGTCTCTTGACCAAACAGCGTCGCGGTCCGGTCCGGCCGTGACGGCAGGACCGGGATCACGAAGCCGTCGCCCACACCGCCCGGCCGGTACAGGGCCGACCGCGCGAAGCCATCCTCGACATCGAAGAACGCCGCGATGTCCTCCGCGTCCTCCACCATGGGCTAGCCGTCCTGCGGCGGCGTTTCCGTCGCTGCGCCCGAGGAGTTTGGATCCGCATCGCCCGACCCGCCTTCACTGTCCGCGCCCTCGGAGCCGTCCTTCTGGCCGTCATCCTTGCCCGGTTTCTTCGCCGGAGATTTCTTGGCGGCGGCCTTTTTTGCGGCGGCGATGTCTTCCTTGGTCGCGCGCCGCGCTCGGCCCATATTCAGCAACATGCGAGCGTCATCCTCGCCGACCTCAACGATCGAACCCTTGCCGACGCGCTCGCCGCTCGCGACCGTGTCTTTCAAAATAAACAGTTTTGCACCTTCCGGCATGACTCGTTCCCTTTGGAAAAAAGAAAGAGCGGGAAACCCCGCCCTTTGTTGCACCTGATAACCCAGACCCTTGCGCCGACGCGATTAGGTCGAATGGCAGAAGCTCTCTGCGTTTCGGATCGCGTGATCGACGGTTTGATGGACCACCAACCGAAGGCTTCCGCTTTTCGAGTTGCTGTACGGGTCAACCGTCAGGTCAACCCCGCCCCACATACCGATCACCAAGTCCGCCCAATTCGCGAAGAACGCATCGCCGGCCTGGACCTGATTGGAGACGCCAATGCCGTACCCGTTGACGGTGCCGCCCTGCTCCCAAATGGTCTGACCCGTGTTCGGGAACTTCACGGTCGTTTTGAAGTGGCCACGCATCGCGGCGTTGGCCACATAGCCCAGGGTCCCGATATCGGCGTCGTCGGATGCGATTTGGGTCTCCATATCCACCACTTCGGCGAAGGTCGGATTGGCCCCCGCAAACGTGGTCGTGTTGATCCCCGTTTGATTGGAAACCCCTCTCGGCTGACCGGCGGCTCCAGATCCGTATAGGCCGGATCGACTGATCTCGAACGACAAGGCCCGAACGAGATCGCCGCGCACCAGCCCCTCGACATCGATCGAGGATTGCAGCAGCAACTGACGGGTTACCTCTGTGAAGGCCCCAAGCGTCTTGGGCGTCAACGGAACCTGACCGAAGGTGACGCCGGTCTCGGCCGCGTCGCCGCCTTCGTCCGCGATCCAATAGGCCGCTGCGCCGCCGGTCTGTTTCGGAATCGCGATATTCCCGTTCAAGCCAGTCAGATAGGTCGCCCCGAGCTGAGACAGCACCTCTCGCGCGCGCAGCAAGTCAATGAAACTGCCCGCGAGCAGATCGGTCGCCACCAGGTTTCCACCGGCGGCGGGAACCCCGGCGCTCTGCGGCGCCCGCATTAGGGTCGGCACCACATCGCTCCGCAGCACGTCATGCGGAACGAGGATCCCCTTGGGCGAGATTTTCGCACGCTCGGCCGCCGCCGCAGACGCCTCCAACTCGAACGCCGCCATCTCTTGCGCGCCCCGATTGGTCGGATTGGCGAGCGCGTGGAACGCCCGCAAGAAAGAGAAGCTCCGCGTCTCTCTCTCACTCAACCCAATTTCCGGGTCTTCGGCCCGCCGAACCTCGCTGGGCCGTGTCTTGGCCAAATGATCCAGAACCTGCAGACCGAATTCGTGAGTAGGGACGCCTTCGCGAATGGCCTTTTCCACCATCGCATCATCCAGTTTGTGCTCGCGCCCCATGGCGGAGATGTCTTGGATCCGCGCAAGCTCTTTCTGGCGAACCTTCTCCGCCTCTTCATTGTGGTCGACAACCGCGACCGGCGTTTGCGGGGCGGTGGGTTTGTCAGATTTCGTCGCCTGTTCGGGCATCGGATCAGTCCTTTCGTTTCTGATTGGGATGTCGCGAGCATCACTCTCAACCTCTCGGCCGACCCCAACCGTCTTGTCGGCGGGGATCGAGACAATGCTCACTTCCAAGGGTGTCCAGGACGTCACGCGATAGGTCGAAACGCCGTCCTTTTCCTGTTCGAGCCGAAGCTCATGGATGTCGTAGCCAACGGAGACGTTGATGCGAACGCCATCCAAGACGTCTTGGAAGATTTCCTCGGCCCGCGCGCTTTTCCCAAAACGCACGACCGCCCGCCCCTTGCGGTCGGTCCCGATACTCGCTTCCTCGACCACGCCCACAAGGTCGCGGGCGTTGTGGTCCATCAGCAGAGGGGCCTGGCCGGTTTCCAACCACTCCAGATTGATTTCCCCTTTTTGATGTCCCAGAATCTCGATCCCCCACCATCGCTCGTAGGGATCCTCGGACGAGAACGCCAGCTCGACGCGTCGGCTATCCTCCGTGTCATCCATCCGAACCAAGCGCGCGGATCGGTGTTGCTTGCCCAGCTTCAAACTGGCCAATTCAGTCTCTTTCGTCGGCATCGCCTTCTCCTTCTGGGTCGCCGCCGCCATGAGGCGCGGACTCCCCGGCCAATGGATCGCCGAGCACGACCCCCATGTCTCTGGCCATAGCCTGCTCTCGCGCCAAATCCTCGAAAACCTCCTCAAGGTCGCGTCCCGCCTCGGCGGCGATTTTCGTCCGGGAGTTCGTTCCCAGACCGACATCCCGCGCCTGGGCTTTTCCGTCCTTGTCAGGATCGACCCACTGCCACCCTCGCGTGCGCCACTCGACCGCCTTGAATTTGTCGATCTTTCGGTAGGGAAGCGAAATCGCCCCGCCCAGCAGAGACATGCGAAGCCACTGTCGGAAAATCGGGGTATGGACGCCTCCGATCATCCAACGCTGCAGGACGCGCCACATGTCGCGCTCTTCCAACGCGCCGGACCGCAAGCTGGAGTAGTTCACCCCCTCCAGATCGGCGGCCAACCCGTTGTACGACACGCCCATGCCGGCCGCCGCGCCCCGCAACATCGCCTTGCGGAAATCCGGAAAGGCGCTGTTCGGGTGTTGCGGGTCCCAGGGCTTGAAATCCACGCCGGGCGGCAATCGCTCAAAAGAACCGGCCTCCGCGTCCATGACCAGCTCACCATCATCGCTCGCGCCGTCGTCGCCGTCCGGTCCGAAACTGGCCCCTTCCAGATCCGTGTAGAATCCCATTTTCGCCGCCGACACCCGCGCCGCGACCAGTTCGGCCTCCTCATAGGCGCCCAGCATCTGCAGCCGGTTCATGGCCGAACCCAACCAAGAAACGCCCCGTGTTTGGCCGGGACGATCCAGCACGTATGGATGCAGGATCTGGTCAGCCGGAATCCGCTCATATCGCTTGCCGGAATGGCCGTATGTGTCCGCGCCCGGATGATCGTTCAGAACATGATAGGCGACCGGCCGCCCGAAAGCGTCCATCTCGACACCCATCCAGATTCGCCGGCCGTCCCGGAGATCCTCGCACCGATGCTCGTCGAGATGATCGGCCTCAAGAACCTGCAGCGCGAAATTGAATCGGTTCCCCGCGCTTGATCCCGACACCAGCCTGATCAAGACCTCGCCGTCACGGGGGACCGAACGCATGATGATGCGCTGCGCATCCAGCCAAGACAGACGCCCGTCCACGGTGCAGACGCCCTGTTCCGACCACTCGGCCCACGCTTGTTGGATCAGGTCATTCGCTCTTTCATCCAGCGTCTCGTCTTGATCGCGCGACCGAGCTTGCAGAACGATCCCGCGCGGCCCGATCACATTCGTCTCGATCATCGACAGGAACTTGCGGACATAGCCGTTGTTCCGTTCCAGATCCCGAGACGCATTGCGCATCCGGGCCAGCGCAAACCGAAGATCGCCATCCGCGTTGCGACCGGACAGCAGCCAATCCGCGCGCAGCCGGTCTTTCGCTCCACCCGCATAGGATCGGCGCACGCGCGGCTCTCTCCGCGCCCGCCGCTCAGGCTTGGCGCGAAGGCCGAAAAAATCCGACCATGCCATGGCGCTCTAACCCTTGAACCGAACCTTGACCAGGCGGCCCGAGCCAAGCCCGCGCGCCGTTCGCTCATTCTGCTTTTCGCTGATCACCTCGCGCCGATATCGGTCTCGAAGCGCGATCAACTCGGCGATCGGCGTCCGTTTCAGGCTTCGACCTTCGATCGTGTATTCTTCCTGATCCTTGGTCGCCCGCCGCTCGATCACCGCCTCGATCGCCGCGAGGACCTTCCTGGCGTGACTGCGCGTGTCGAGCGTCTCGGCAGCCGAGAAATTTGGCTGCACCTCGATCGTCCCTGTTCCAACACGGAACCGATCGCCGTCCCTGGAGACCGCCGCTTCCCATCGGTATGTCCCGGCCAAACGTTCCACCGTATCGGCGGCTGCCTCATCCACAAGAAAACCGTCGCCATCGGCCGATGCGGTGAACGTGATTTTGCCAGTCTCGTTCAGCAGAATGTAGGTCAGCGCCCAACCGTCTGTGGCGGGATATTCCGCCGCCAGATCGTCGCGGCGCCACCGCCAGGTATCGCCGGCGACCACCCTATCCGGTTCATGTTTCGAAACATCCGCCATCGGCTAGGCCCTCCAGCCGTTGACAAAACCGCCGGCCCCACGCGGACGGCGCGGGCGTTTCTTCCGGCTGGGTTCCTTCGGCGGCTCGGCGATGTCGGGCGCGGCCTGCGCCATGCCCGTGGCCAGCAGGTCGCCCTGTTCCGCCGCAGGCGGGCGGCAGCGCAGCGCTTCCCACTTCGCCCAATCGGAATCGGTCATCAGCCCGACGCCCTTATGCGCGGCGAGCGCCATGTTGTAGATCCGGCAGTCGTGATAGTGGTTCGGCCCCGTCGCGACCCATTCCTTGACCAGGCGGCCTTTGACCTCGCGCTCGCGAATATGCTCCGCCGTCACTTGCTTGAAGTATCGCTCGTCGTGCAGCGCCTCGGTGAAATGCACGAAGCCCGGCGGGTCCAACTCCGCGCCGTCCCGCAACCCATCCTTGCGCAGGCTCGCATACAGTTCCGCCTTCAAAGGCCATGTCCCGACATGCCAAAGCTCCACGCCCCGGCGCAGCCGCTTTCCGCGCAGGTTGATGTCCACCTTGGTCGGCGTGGACGAGATCGCCGCCTTGTGCCACCCCGCCTCGCCCTTGATCGCCATGGCCCGCGCATGCGTCCGGCACCACTGATAGACCGTGTTTGAATTGAAGCCTGAATCCACTGCGAAGACATCGGCCTGCCAGGAATTGCCATAGGCGTCCTGATACCGCCGCTCATGGACCTCGCCCAGTTTGGCCCAGACCAGATTGGACGAGTCCGCCGTGTCGCCATCCAGGAAGCCGATATCGATCGACCAGGATTGCTTGTCGCGCCCCCAGGCCACGACCTCGTAATAGACGCCGTCCGCCTGCACGTCGGCGGCGCCGGTCAAGATCACGCCGCCCGGCGGAATGGTCCGCGCCGCATAATCCTCGCGCCGCGCATACAGCCGGTTCCATTCCGGCGCGTCGCCCCGCTCTTCCCAGGCCTCTCCAAGCCAGAGATTCACAAAGGCCTTGAGTTTGCCCGGATCGTCCTTGGCCTTGAGGAACGCCTCGGCGATCTTGTCCCATGTAGTCAGCAGCGACGTGAGCGCATCGATATGATAGCTCGGATGACGGCCGGGTCCGGGGTTCTCCGCGACCCATACGCCCGCCAGCACCATGGCGCGTTTTTGGTGATGCTCGATGACCGCGCCGCAATGCGCGCAGACATAGTGCGCCTGATACGGCCATTCGGTCGAGAATTTCAGCCCGTGCGCCGTGTCCTTCGACCCGAAGACCAACCGCTGCCGTTCGCCGCAATGTGGGCATGGAACCTGGAAATAGCGTTGGTCCCCTTCCTCGAAGGCCGCATCGATCCGCGACACGCCTTGAATGGTCGGGGTCGAGGCCTCGAAGAGCTTGTATTCGCCCGTAGCGTGAAAGGCCGTCTGGCGCGCCTTGGCCATCTCCATCGGGTCGCCCTGGCCGTCCAAGTCGAGCGGCCATTCGTCCACCTCATCGCAGAACAGGTACTTGACCGTCTTCGACCGCAGGTCGGATGCGCTGTTCGCGCCGGTTAGGGTCAGCGACCCGCCCTGAAACCGCTTGTTCAGCGCCGTTGACGCCGTCGCCGACCGGCTCCGGTGCTGGCTCACCTTGCGGCGCAGCGGCTCCGTCGCCTCGATCGTCGGCGTCAGTTTCTCCCGATTGAAGTCCTGCACCGACGTGATGGTCGGGAACACGACCATGGCCTTCGCCGGCGTCTTGTCGATGATCGACCCGATCCAGGCGATCCCCACTTCCGTGAGGCCGGTCTGCGCCGACTTGCGGACCGACACGCGGTTGTGCGGACTATCGGCCGCGAGAGTGTTGAGTATCTCGACCGCATAGGGCGTCAGGTCCGGCGACCAGCGATGGCCGGCCTGCGGGCCGTCTGCGACCACCAGGTTCTCCGACGCCCAGTCCGCCGGCTCGATCACCGGATCGGGCGCTAGGCCCAACGCCAGCGCGCCGGCGATCACCGCCAATGTGCTCTTACGTGTCATCATCCGCCAACAGGTTTAGACTTTCCACAATCATGGTTTCGAGCGTGCGCACCCGCTCTTTCAATACCGTCCGAACCGCCTCGATCCCGCCGTTCCGCGCCGCCGCGTCCAGCTCCTCAGCCCAACCGACCACACCGTCCAGCCCCTGCCGGATCTTCCGACCCGACGCGACCATCGCGTCCTGGACCTCCTGCTTCCGCAGCCACAAGCCCAGCTGGCGCTCATACTCCAGCTCGGCCATCTTGGCCTGATAGGCCTCTCGGACCGTTCGGGCCTTGTTAAAGGAAAGGCCGCCCGTTTTCGGGGCGGCCTCGTCCAATGCCAAATTTTCATCTTCATGGTCCGGCGGTTCGGGCTCACCCGCCATCGCCGCCATTCGCCGCGCCGGATCGCCGTTTTGGCGTCTGGCGTGATCGGCTTCCTCGAAATCGATTTGGCCGTCGGGCCTTACCGGGATCTTGCGTTGCTTGACCGCCTTATTGACCGCCTGCCTCGATATGCCGGCATGCTCCGCGTACGCCGCTTGGCTCCCAATCATCCGTCACCTCAAGCGGCCGCCGCAAAGCGTTCCTGCGCCACCTCCTCAAAGGCCTTTCCAGACCCTTCGAGTGTCGCGATCTCGCCGGTGAATTCCTGCCAACGCCGCACGATCACATCCACATAGCGCGGGTCCAATTCGACCAACCGCGCCGCCCGGCCCGTCCGCTCGCACGCGATCAACGTGGACCCGGACCCGCCGAAAACGTCCAACACCACATCTCCCCGTCGGCTGCTGTTCCGCAGGGCGCGCTCGACCAGGCGAACCGGTTTTTGTGTCGGGTGCAAATACCCGTGCTCCTTTTTTACGTTCCAGACCGTGTCTTGGTCACGGCCAGCGTAGTTTTTGCCCGACACGTAAATGCACGGCTCATGGCGAGAACGGTAGTGACCGAAACCTCCAGCCATAACATTCTTGACCCACACAATCTGCGCGCTTGCCTTCCTGCCGGTCTCGGCAAGCGCGCTGTAAAACTCTGCACTCGTATTCGCTGCGTGCCAGATGTACCAAGCCGCATCTTTCTCCGAGAACGCATCCAAGTTCGCAAAAACAGCAACAAGGAACGCCACAAGATCACCACTCACGACATCATCGTTCTTGATGCCGACCCACTTCTTTTTGCCGCCGGTGTAGCCAACGCCATACGGCGGGTCGGTGAAGACGAGGTCCGCCAGCTGGCCGACCATGAGGACTTCGACCGTCTCAGGATCCGTCGAATCCCCACAGACCAGACGATGCGCCCCGAGCCGCCACACGTCGCCCAGCATGGAAACCGGATCGGACTTGGCCTCCGGCGCGGAATCCGGGTCCGACCCCTCGTCGCCGTTGTCGTCAGTCGGGTCCGGCTCGACCAGTAGTTTGGTAATTTCCTTTTCGTTGAACCCGATGCCGCTCAGGTCGAAATCTTTCTCCGCCAGGTCGGCCACTTCGATTCGCAGCAGATCCTCGTCCCAACCCGCCAATTCAGCGGTCTTGTTGTCCGCCAGGATATAGGCCCGCTTTTCGTCCTCGGTCAGATGAGCCAGCGGCACGACCGGAACCGTCTCCATCCCCAGCCGCTTAGCCGCGAGCACTCGACCGTGACCCGCGATGATGCCGCCCGCCTCATCGACCAGGACCGGATTGTTGAACCCGTACCGACCGATGCTCGCCGCCAGCACCGAGATTTGCTCATCGGAATGCGCGCGCGCGTTCCGTGCGTAAGGCACGAGATCAGCGACCGCGCGCCGCTCAATCTTCTCAGCACCAATTTCTTGAGCCATAGCCGCACCCCGACGCGCTCGGTCAACCCTGGCCCAGGCCAGCGTCAACCGAGTCAACCGCCGTCAACCTCGTTTGAATCTCAAAAAACTACCGAACTCCCGCGCCCGCGCCACCCGTGTTCGGTTTTGGGCGGGAAGTACCTTTTTTTCCGCCACGATGAGGCGGCGGTCTCGCGCGTGGCGCGACGAGTTCGGAAAAGAAAAAGGCCCGCGCGCCGTTTCCGGGTGCGAGCCTTTTTGTGGGTGCGGCTACGTTGGCAAGAAATTCCCCGCCTGTCAACAGCCCGTCACAACCACGGCGCGCGCGGCGCGCTCGGGCCGGTCACCTCATGCATGGCCAATACCGGCAAGGACTCGGCCAGCGCCGCCAGCGCCGACCACCACTCTGCATAGATTTCACGGGCGAAGGCCAGGTGCTCCGGCTCCGGGTTGTAGCGCAGCGGGCAATAGGCGGGACGCCGACAGGCGGGGCGGTCGTAGTATTCCACCTGCGGCTTGCCATTCGAGCGCAGGATCGGCTCCGGCCTGGGCGTCGCCCCCGGCATCCAATCCGGCGCGGCCCCGGACTTCCCGTAATCGATCAGCAGTCCGATCCATAAAGGCTTTAGCCGACAGAGCGCCTCATGCACCGCCTCCGCATCGGGATGTGCGCCAGGGGCGTGCATCATGCCCGCACCTGCACAATCGATCCGCACCCCCAACATACCCTGACGCTCGACCGCGACCAAGCAGCTGCGCGCCCCCGCCGGCGCGGCCAACGCCGACTCCCGCCGCGCCACCGCATCCGCCGCCTGATCCTGATAGGTCCATTCGAGCAATCTCTCGACATCAATCACCCTGCGAGGGTTGCGAGGGTTCGCGAGGGTTTGGCGCGAGGGTTTGTGTTTCACATTCTTTATTGTTTTCAACATCTTATTCATCACCTGCGAGGGTTGCGATAGTTATGTCAGGTCCACGCGCATGCGCGCGCGCCTACATGCGCGAGGGCCGGAAAAACCCTCGCAACCCTCGCAACCCTCGCAAACCGGCGCTCCGCCTGGGCGATTTCGTGCGAGGGTTTGCGAGGGTTGCGAGGGTTTAGCCATAATCCTCCGGCCCGTCCGCCGGCGGCGGGTCACGGTCCCCTTCCGGCACATTCACCAACCGCACATTCAGATAGACCCGTATACGCCCGTCCGACTTCTCCACACCACGCTCGGGCATGGCGCGGCCGAACGCCGTCATCGACCAGGCCCGCTCCGCATTGGCCGAGCACCAAGCCTTGTAGGCGTCATACATCAGCGCCGCCTGGACGGTCTGGCCCGACGCCGTCTCCAGACATTCCGCGATGAACCGGCCGAGCGGGTCCGAATCGGCGCGATACTCATTCGTGGCGTCCATCACCGCCGCCGGCACAACCAGACCGCGCTCCAGCCAGATCCGCGCGCCGTCGAGCATCCAGTTCAGCACGCCCGACCGTTCGGCCCAGAGTTTCGCCGGCAGGTCCGTGTCCTGTTCCTCCTCCGGCAGGTTCACATCCCACGGCACCAGCAAAAATCGCCGCCAAATGCCCCGGTCCTGTCCGCGTATCGACGGCTTGTGGTTGCCGCTGAGCGTCAGCTTGAAGGTCGGAACGAAATCGAAAAACCCGTGATTGAGATGCCGGACGGTGATTTCCTCGCCGCCGGTGATCGCCTTGATCGCGGCCTCTGCGAATCGCGCGCCCTTCTCCGGCTCCGACGCCCGCACCATCCGAGCGCCCGGCAGCCGCGCCAGATCCGGCGTCGCCTCGGCCCCGCGCTTGCGATCGTCGCGCACAAGCGAGGCGAAGGGCAGCGAGACCGCATACGGCCCCATCATCTTGGCGATCAAATCGACAAACACCGACTTGCCGTTGCCGCCCTCGCCAAAGTTGAAAACCAGTTTCTGCTCGCCCGTGGCCCCGGTCAGGCAATAGCCGGTCCAGACCTGCAGGAACGCGCGAATGTCCGGGTCCGGCTGCACCCGCGCCAAGAACCGATCGAACTCTGGGCAGACCGCTTCCGGGTCGAAACCCACATCCATGATCTTGGCCAATCGGTCATTCGGATTGTGCGGCCGAAGCGCGTCACACGCCCCTTCCAGCCGCAGCGTCCCGTTCGCCAGGTTCAGCAGGAACGGGTCCGAATCCATGGCCTCCGGCGGGACGGACAGATAGGGCGCGGCCTCCGCCGCCATCGCCTCCAGCTTGCCCCTGTCGCCCGACCGGATCGACCAGTTCAGGAGTTTTTCCAGGCGTTCTTCCCAATCGCCTGGCGGGACCTTGTCGGGCCGGCCGCGCTTCTGCAGGGCCGCCAATTCCTCCATGATCGAGCGCGCGGTTTCATGGGTCTTGGTCTTGACCGCCTCATCCGCGCCGTCCGGGCTCCAGCGCGCGCCGGTCCAATGGTGCCAGCCGACCTCGCGCACATGCAGCAGCGCATCGCCATGCCGGGCCAGAAACCGCTCGGCGTTGCCGATATCATTCCGTTCCTTCTCCGCCAGCGCGAGATTGATGTCTTCGCCCCCGCTTCCCGCGCCGCCGCCTGGGCCGCCGCCATCGCCGCCGCCGGGAAACCGCACGACCTGGGCCTGAGAGACGATGCCCCGGATCGCCTCCGCCCCTGGAGCGGAACCAGGCTCCGGTCCCGGCTCCGGCGCGCCGCCTTCCACCCCCTCGTCGCTCACAGCAACCGTCCTTGCCCCTGCGCATCCGCCGGCCGCCCGCCTGGCGGGCCGCCGCGCCCCTGATCAGCACGTCCCGCCAAAGCCGCGTCGATATGCGCCGCGCAGAACCAGCGCCCGAACACGCCCGACAGCATCGAGACGCCGAGCCCGAACAGGCCCCAAGAATCGCAGCCCGGATGCGCGCAGAGATGGATAAACCGCCCGTCGGGGTCGAGATGCGCGGAAGCGTTCGAACGCGTCGCGTTGAATGCTTCGGGGCCGCCCTCAACGCCCCCGTCCGCACCCGCACCATCCGAAGGGGCGGTTGCGCGCTCCTGCGGCGGTCTTTCAGTGAACGTCATATCGGCCGCTCTCACTCACACAACCCATAAAGCGACGAGCATTTCGGCGGGTCGATCAGCGCCCGCAACGCGTCGTACTGCCGGCCGCCTCTGGACGTTTTCGCCCATTCCACCACCTCATGAATCCCTGGCATCGGGATATCGACGCGGCCCTGATGATCACCCGGCGTCTTGTCATGCGCGAAGAAAGAGGAAATCCCGCGTTTGGATGCCTCGCCGACCAGTCGTTCCCATTCGGCGATCCGCGCGACATGCTCCGGGAACCGCGCGCCGATATTGGCGATTTCGTCCTTGCGCGCATGGATGCAGGGCATACAGCCGACGCGCCCCGCACCCATCGTGTAAAGCGGGTTCGGCTCAACACCATGGCGGCGATGGATGTCGAAAACGTCTTGCCAGGTCCAATGAAGCAACGGACGCCAATTGAACAAACCGCCGCCCAACCGCTCCAGTTTCGGCAACGCCGCGCGCCGCGCGCTCTCCTCAGCCCGGACCCCTTGCCAGGATACGACCGTCTCGCCGGCTTCCAAGAGTGGATTGATCACTTGCTCGAAGATCGGAATATGTTTCAGTTCCGAAGAGCAGAATCGCGCGCGCGTGCTGGGAAACCGGCCTTTCAACAAGCACAGATCAAGGAACGGGACGCCGGTCGGCTGCAGCACCACCAAGGCGCGATTCACTCGGTCCTGCGGCACCCCCTTCTCCGGCCACGTCGCGGCAACGAACTTGCGCTTGCGCGCGATGTCTTCGGAGAAATCAGCCTTGACCCACCGAATCTCCGGCCCGCCCGTCTTGGCCGGCAGCTGTCGGACATAGTCCAGGGTGAGTTCATGCTCGTTTCCGGTATCCGCAAACACCGGCAGGAATTCGCGCCCTTGCTCCAGGGCGAGCAGGTACATAGCGGTGCTGTCCTTCCCCCCGCTATAAGATTTAACGTTCCTCACGACTCACCACCCGAAGGGACCGCTGCGCGCGTCTGCGGCGATTTCTCGGCGCTCGCTTCCGGCCGGGTCATGATCCGTCCAGCCGCGTGTAGTGGCGTTGCGTGAAGCCCGGTTCGCGCTTGGCCTGCAGGAAGACCAGCCACTCGAAATCCTTGAAGCCCTTCACGCCCTTGTCCTTCTCGGGCGGCAGATAGGACATGCGCCCGACCGGGATTTTCAGGGCCAGGCGCGGGTCTTCGATAAAGACCTGCCGCGAGACCGGCTTGTCGTTCTTGCCCTCGGCCGCCATCCAATTGAAGCCGACCAGAATGGCGACGCCGCGCTTGGCCTCGCGCAGGGCCTTGTCCAGAAATCGCAGCGGCAGGCCATTGCGATAGGGCGGGTTCATGATGACCCAATCCGGCGGCTTGAACCCCGCCGCGCGCCGCCAATCATCGGCCAGAAAATCGACGCCGCCCGTTCCGACGCCGCGAAAGACCAGATCGGAGCCCAGCATCGCGACGCCGCAGCCCGCCGCCGCCTCCAGGATCGCCCCATCGCCGCAGGCCGGATCCACGATCACGCCGTCCAACCGGATCCCGGCCTGCGCCAATCCCCGGATCAGCGCGCGCGTCGCATAGGCCTCGGTCCGGTAGAAATCATCGGGATGTCGGTCCGGATCGGCCCGCCCGACGCTCCCCGCCCGCGCTGCATTGGCAGTCATGGCGCGTCCCCGGAGCAGCCGCCTGGACGACATCCCTCTGAAATGCGATTACAAGGACAAGATGAGGAGTTTTGCTGGTAGGCTGCACACAGTCTAGCGCAACTGAACGGACCGAGAATCGCGGAGAATCCGAGCCGCTTTGGGATGATATGGATATTGAGATAATTGATAAAGAGGTCACCTGTCCTCGATGCGGCACTGTGAACGCGGGAATTAAGGTGCTCTGTGTTGGATTGAAGGACCCCGTATACTTCTACGGAAGGAGCGTAGATTTCCGTCCGCCTAACGGCCCGCGACACATTGAGGTGCCTGCTATTTGCAATGTTTGCCGACGCATCTTTGCTGTGGGCATTTCCAACATATTTGGCGGACAATCTAGGCCCACTTTGCCTGTCATGGCGGAGGCCGCGATCGAGTACACGAGTCCAATTCAGACGCAGGACGCACCCAGACATCTTCCGCCACAAGTAGAGAACGCATTTAAAGAAGCCATCGACAACCTTCGTCGTAGTAATCTTGACTCTGCGGTGGTCATGTTTCGGCGAGCGCTGGAAATTGGCCTTAAAATCCAGTTTCCTGACCTGGGACAAAAAGAGAAATTGTATCCGCGCATTAAGAAACTGGCCGAAATGGGTAGACTTAGCGATGAATTGGTAGATGCAGCACACAAAGTTAGATTGGACGGGAACGACGCTGCACACGTGATAGACACATCCAGCCAGAATTACGCCAACGCCGTTTACTCGATCACGGAATTGATCTTGGAATACTTGTTCACCCTTCCCGGCGAACTCAAAGCCCACGAAAGCCTCTTTGATCAAGTCAAGGCGGAGCGTTCCGGCTAACATCACACCACCGCCCCCCGCAGCAGCAGGTCGTTAAAGTCCATGCCCTCGGGCGGGCGGCAGAGGCTGACGGTGCAGCCGCGCGCGGCGTGGGCCGCACGCGATTTTTCCAGCCGGTTGGCCGTGGTCTTTTTGTCCTTCGTGTCATTGTCGGCGCAGAGGATGACCCGCCGGCAGATCGGCGGCAGCGCCGCGCCCAGGTTCCCCTCCGACAGCGCCGCCCAGACCGGCAGCCCGGTCGCCATGCGCACCGACAGCGCCGTCTCGATCCCCTCGGCGACCGCCAACTCCGACGCCGCCGGGCAGAGGCGCAGCGCGCCGCCATAGGTATCGCCCAACATTTTCTTCGCGCTCGGCGAGGCCGCCTTGCCCGCGCCATCGGCGCGCAGCCAGGTGCGATGCACGCCCGCGAAGCTCTTGTCCGGGCGCTGCACGAAAGCGATCATCGCCGGGAACGCGCCCAGGAACCGCCAGGCCTTTTTCGCCTCGCGCGTCTCCACCCAATGGTCGAGGCCGGGATGGAACCGCAGCGTCGGCAAGGGCCAGCCGGGGATCGCGGCGGGCTCGATCCCGCGCGACCGGAGGTAGGTCTCGACCAGCGTGCCGCCAACGGGACGGCTCGCGCGCCAAATCTCGGCGGCGCGCCGGATCGCCTCGGCCGACTGTTGCGCCAGCTGCTCGGCGCTCAGCCGCGCGACGGGTTTGGCCTTCGGCCGCACCCGGCCGTCGCGATCCGGCCGCAGACCCGCGCGGATCGCCAGATCCTCCAAAGCCGTCGGGAAATCGCAGCCCGTGCGTTCCATCACATAATCGAACGCGTCGCCATGAAAGCCGCAGCCGAAGCAATGGGCGAAGCCTTTCTCCTCGCTGACCGAGAAGGAAGCGGTCTTTTCCGAATGGAACGGGCAGCAGGCCCAATGCTCGCGCCCCCGCCGCTTCAACGCCACATCCGCGCCGATCAACGAGACCAGAGACGTGCGCGCCCGGACCGCCTCGCGGAACGCCCGATCTCGGCCCGCCGCGCTCATGCCCCCGCCCCGTCGCGGTCAAGCAAAAATAAAGCACATCGCTTTATTTTCTTCGCGAAAAACTTAGCTTTTTGCTCGATATCTATAAAGCGCAGCGCTATATTCTGAATTGTCGAAAGGGCGAGACGATGTATAGACTGACTATTCAGAAATCGGCGCTGAAAGCCTTGCGGAAGATTCCGGCCAAACAGGCCCAACGCATTCGCGCCGAGCTGAACAAATTGGCGGCAGACCCAAACCGCGCCGATATCGACGCCAAGCCGTTGAAAGGCCGCCCCGGTTTTCGGCTGCGCATCGGCGAGTACCGCGCGATCTACAATCGGGACGATGCGATCCGGGTGATCGACATTCTGCGGGTCGGGCCGCGCGGCGACATTTACAGCTAGGAGGCGATCATGAGCAAATTGCAAATCATCCACGGGGCCGACGGCCAACCGGCCTTCGCCGTGATCCCCTGGCCCGACTATCAACGGCTGGCGGGCGGCGCGGCGCGCTCTGATGCGGCCCCGGCGGATGCAAGCCTGGCGGAGGCGGCCCTGTCCGACGAGGCGCTGTATGATCTGGCCATTGCGGCGAATGAGGAAACGTTTCCCGCCGATGTCGTTGACCGGCTGCTGGCGGGCGAGCGTCCGCTCAAGGTCTTCCGCGAATATCGCGGGATGACGCAGAAGGCCTTGGCCGCCGCCGTCGATATCAATCCGATCTATCTGTCGCAGATTGAAACCGGCAAGCGCACCGGCTCGACCAAGGTCTTGTCCGCCCTCGCCCGGGCCTTGGATCTGGACCTGGACGATTTGGTCTGATCGCGGCCGGTCTGACCCCCTCCCTGGCCCCGCCCAGGCGCGTCCCGTGTGCGTCCAGGCGCGGGGCCGGGTCACAATCCGCCCCCCGAGGCCGCCCCCGAGGCCGCCCCCGAGGCCGCCCCCGAGACAGGCTGACCCTCTTCGCCAGCCCGTTCGACCGCCGCCAAGGCCTGATCGACCCGCGCCAGGACCTCCATCGCTTCGCGCACCTCGCGCCGCAATTCCATGTCGCGGACCTCGTCGGCGGTGATGGTTCCGTCCGTCGCCAAGGCTTCCGAGAGGCGCGCGATCGCCTCCCCCGCCTCTTTGCCCAGCGCGCCCAGATGCGCGATCCATTCCGGGTCGCCCTGGGTCGGCGGTTTGGGGATCAGCAGATAGCCCTGCAGATCGGCGAGCATGCGGGTGACATGCGGCTCGCCAACATCCGCCTCCAGATCGGCGACCACATCGACCGGCGCCTGCATGGATTCCTGCGGCCGCCCGTATTTGCTGATCCGTTGATGATCGACCCGCGTGATCGAGGCCGCCGATTCCTGGCCCCCCGCCGCCTTGGCCAAGCGCCGGAACGCCGCTTTCAACGCCTGATAGGACGTCGACGGAAATAGCCGGCCCAAACCATCCTTGCTCGCGCTCATGCGAAAACCCCCGTAAGTTGCTTAATGCCAGTCCCGCGCCCCGACGCCATTCTCGCCCCATGGAACAGCACCCGAACCGACTGGACGCATTGGCCGCCCTCTGTCAGCAAAAGCTGCGAGCCGACCCGAACCACCCGTGCGCGGCCCAACTTGAACGCGACCTGGCGCGCCATGAAAAAGCGCAACGCCTGGGCGAGAAGGAACAGCGACAGTGACATCACCGCACGCCCCCCTCATCGCCCAAACCGAACAGATCGTTCGGCGTAACGGCGCCCGCCGTCGCCTCATAGATAGCATGCGCTGTTTCGCGATCGACATTGACCTGGCCCGCCACGATGCGGCTGACCGTGGATCGTGTTTTCCCGATCTGTGCGCCGAACGCGGCGTAGGTGAGGCCGTTGTCGCGAAGGTATAGGCCGAGTTTGTTCATGGTGTCGTTGTTGCACAGTATGCAACCACAATGCAACAGAGATTATTGCATTCTGTGTTAGGGTGCGCCCGATCATGCAGCAGCCCGGCCCACAGATTTACATTCGCGAATGGCGCGAAGCCCGCGAAATGACCCAGCAGCAGCTGGCCGACGCCGTCGGCCGGGACAAGTCCGTGATCTCGAAACTGGAGCGCGGCCTGTCCGGGCTCACCACGCCGACGCTGAACGGAATCGCCCGAACGCTTGGCGTCAATCCGAGCGCGCTTTACCAACCGCCGCCGAACGGGACACGCCCGCTGCGCGACGACGAGGCCGGCCAAGGGGGCTCGGTTTCGATCAAGCGGCCGCGCGCGAACACGGACGGCGCGGACCTGCCGATCTACGCCAGCGCACCCGCCGGCGCGACCGCCATGGCGCTGAGTTACGATCCGATTGATTGGGTGAAGCGGCCGGAACCGCTTTTGAACGCTGACAACGGCTTCGGGCTGTATGTCGTCGGCGACTGTATGGAGCCCGCCTATCGCCAAGGCGACCTGATCCTGATCCATCCGAACCGGCCAGCCAATCCCGGCGATGACGTGTTGGTCGTGAAGCAACCGGAGGCCGGGAGCCACGAGGCCATGATCAGAACGCTGATCTCAGGCGGCGACGAGATCCGGCTGAAACAGCACAACCCCTCGACGGAACTCAGCGTCGCACGCGCCGACGCCCATGCGGTCTATTTGATCGTCGGCAAATATCACTCGCGTTAGCAATGCCGATCCTTCGCACCCTCCCAGCCGCAGCGGCCGCCGCATTTCTGCTGTTTTCCCCGCCATCTCTCGCGGCGGAAGGGGACCTCGCCGGCTGGCGCGGCCTGACTTTCGGCGCGTCCATGGAAGAGGCTAAACGCGCGCTTGCGGCGCTCCCGAAAGCCGGCTCGGTCGAAGAAAGCGACGGGCTATACTCCGTAACACTTGATAATTTGGACAGTTCAGGACCTCTCGTATTCAACAGTTTCCTCGCGTGGAAACCATGGCGGGTGGAGATCGAGCGTGGCGAGTCAGATGCGCAGACTCTGGACGCGATCTGGCTAAGCACGGAAACCCGACTCTTTGGCGATGGGATCGGGCTTATCCAGCAGGCGCAGGGCTATTTCGGAGAATTGGTCACCGCCCTGACTGTCGGTTACGGGCCGCCCGACCTGATCCTGACGGACCTGACGCGAATTGGCCTTGGTCCATCCGTGGGCCGCGCGGTCTGGCGGTTCGAGAACGGCGCAAGCATCGTCGCCATTGGCCAAGCCGGCGAGGGCCAGTTCCGGCCCGAGATTCGCTTCATCGGACCATTCGCGAGCCCGCACCGCTTCTAGCGCCCTCCACCGCCATTGAGAATCCTTGTGCAACTTCCCCCGTTGACGCCGTGCGCGATTTGTTGCATGGTATGCACCTTACTTGTTGCACAAAGGAGCAGCCGATGCGCACCGCGCCCCACAATCGAAACGCCGCGCCGGGACAGGATCGGGCCGCCGACCGAGCGAGGGCTATGGCGACCGCTCTGGTCAAGGCGACCCGCGCCAAGGGCGAGGCGTCGCGGGACGATCTCCTCCGCGCCGGCTTCACGCCCGCCGAGATTGACCGCCACGGCGAACAGGCCCGCGCCATCGCCGCCGGCCGCCTGGGCGGAGAGATTTGACCATGAACGGCGTCACCTTGAAGATCGAAAACCGCGCCGACCTGCGTGAGCAGATCACCGTGCTTGGCAAGACGACCGTGCATCGGCTTACCGCCACAGCCAGCGAGATGCTGCACAGCGCGGAGGGCGAGGCCCTTCCCGCCTCGGTCGCGACACGCACGATCGTGGCGGCACAAATCCAGGCCGCAGTCTCACTCTACCTGGCCGAGAAAACCGTGATCAGCGGCGCGCCCGACAAACAGGAATTTCTCACACTGGTCGAGGAGATTTTCACGCACACCAATGGCGCCGCCGCCCCGCGGGTCCTGCAATGAGCGGCAAACGGACAGACCTCGCTGAATTACCGCCGCAACTCCTCGCCCTGGCGGAAAACCTGGGCCAAGACCTCGCCAAGGTGGACAACATATTTCTGGCCGCCGCCCAGGAGACAGAAGTGGACGACGCTGTCGCCCTATCCCTATGCCTCGACATTATCCTGAAATCGACCGCCCTGCTCGGATTCCATGCGCACGAACACCTCAAAGGGCGGCCAATGCCGAAAGACTTCTGGCTCCGGGTCTGTACCCACGCGTTCGAGCATATCGAGCGAATCGAGACCGGACCCGCCAACGACCGCTGAACCCCACTGAAAGGACCGCCACGCATGAGCGACACACCAACAGCCGTAGACGGGCAGCCCCTGCCCGCCTGCTTCACCTTCGCGCAGTTCCTACAACTTCTGGAGGATGGCGACCTGCATGGCGAATTGTCTGACGCGCTCAAACAAATCAACGCGGCGCTGAACCAGCACGTCCTGGATTATGGCGGCAAGCCAAAGGGCAAGCTGACCGTCGCCATCGATTTCACCCTGGACGGGGGCGTCTTCGACATTCGGGCGGATTACACGGTCAAGACGCAGAAACCGCCGCGCCACAAGACCATGGCCTGGTCGACCGACAAAAACCACTTCACCGGCCACAACCCGAAACAGATGCACATGTTCGGCGTTCGCGACGTCACGCCGGTCGACGCCGAAGACGACGTGCGCACCGTCTAACCATAGGAGACTTTCATGCCTGATACTACCCCGAGGCCCAGCCGGATTCCGTCAGAGGCGCAAGCGGTCGCCGATATTGTGCGCTCCCATATCAAGCCGGAAATTGCACGCATCACTGGCCAGCCTGGTCAGACAGTGACTGAAATCCTCGTCTTGCCCGATGGCCAAGGCGGCCTCCGCGCTGAGTCCGTCAAGCCCTTTCTGGACCCCTATCGCGACAAGCCGGAACGCCGCGAAGGTATCGCGACCCTGACCAACCTGGACAGCCTGATCGCCCATGTGAACCGCTTCAAGGACGACGACTCGGCGCTGTTCTGCATCGACGACCCGACCAATCCGGCCTTGGTCGCGGTGCTGGATTATCATCGCAGCGGCGCTGAGTCTGACCCGCGTTTCGGCAAACATCGCGCGCGCTATGATTTTCCATTGTCGGACGAGTGGTTGGCTTGGAAGGCGGTCGGCGGCGAACCTCTCGAACAGGGCGCTTTCGCCGAATTCCTCGAAGACCGGATTGTCGATGTGATGGCCCCGCCCGCCTTCCTCACCGGCGACGCGCCGGCGGGCCAGAAGGCGGCCCAGAAAGCGGCCACGCCGGACGACAGCGACAAGCGGCTGATCGATCTGGTCGCCAAGATCGGCGGCAAGGTCTGCGGCCACGGAAAGCTGATGGAACTGGCCAAGGGCCTGCGCATCCACGACCAGCAGAAGGTGCAGGAGGTGATCAACACCGCCTCCGGCGAGGCCAAACTGCGCTTCGAAAGCGAGCACCGAGACGAGGCCGGCAAACCGATCGACGTCCCGAACCTGTTCCTGATCGCCATTCCGGTCTTCCGCAAAGGCCATTTTTACCGAATCCCGGTGCGCCTGCGCTACCGGCTGCAGGGCGGCCGGATCACCTGGCTGCTGTCCCTGCATCGCCCGGACCTGTTCTTCACCGACGCCGTCGAAGGGGCCTGCGACCGCGCCGCTGAGGAGACCGAACTGCCGCTCTTTTATGGGCAGCCGGAGAGTTAGGCCGGAAAGCGAGGCCAGAGGAAGCAAGACACGAACGCCGCGCCGCTCCTCCCTTCCCCCCCCAAGCGGCGCAGCGCGGGAGGGGACTGACCACCCCCTCCCGCACCTTCACCCCAAGAACCCAAACCGCAAGAGGCCGCGAATGCCGAAACTCAACAGAACCGAAGACGGTCCTTTCCCGACCCGTTCTCACCGGCGCAGCGCCCTGCGCCGCGCCCTGAACACCCTGACCCCGTTCGGATGGATGTGGCTGGCCCTCACCCTCGCCGCCCTGGTCACCGCCGCCGCAGCGGCCCTGCGCGCCGGGGGACTTGCGCCATGAGCGCCGACCCCTGGATGCAAACGGCGTCAGGCCGAACCTGGGACCTGCTCAGCCCGACCCCGGATCAGGTGCATTGGCCCGACATCGCCGAGAGCCTGGCGAAGCTGTGCCGCTTCAACGGCCACACGACCCACTTTTACAGCGTCGCCCAGCATTGCTGCCTCGTCGCCGACAGCCTGCCGCCGGAATGGCGCCTGCATGGCCTGTTGCATGACGCCCATGAGGCGTTTGTCGGCGATCAGACCGCGCCCTTGAAAGAGGCCTTCAAAGCCCTGGACGGCGCCCGCGCTCTGGAACAGCTCACCGAGATCACCGATCGCGCCATCTACGCGGCGGCGGGCCTGGAGACGCCGCTCGACCCGACCGCCGAGGCGAATGTGAAATTCGCCGACCTGACCCTGCTGGCGACCGAGCGCCGCGACCTGTTGGCCCCGACCAGCCGCCATTGGAGCTACGCGTTGCCCTCACCCCTGCCCATGCCGATCAAAACATGGTCCTGGCCCCGCGCCGCCGAGGAATGGTTGACACGCCTTGAACTCTACTTTGGCCAGGCCGGCCGTCCCACCCCCAGGGTTGGAGCAATCTGACATGGCCGGCTCCGTCAACAAGGTCATTCTGGTCGGCCATTTGGGCCGCGACCCGGAAATCCGCACGACGCAAGACGGGCGGAAGATCGCCAGCCTGTCCCTCGCCACCTCGGAGCGATGGAAGGACAAGACGACCGGCGAGTCGCGCGAGCGCACCGAATGGCACCGGATCGTGATCTTCAACGAACCCCTCGCCGAGATCGCCGAGCGCTATCTGCACAAGGGCTCCAAAGCCTATATCGAAGGCGCGCTGGCGACGCGCAAATGGACCGACCAGTCGGGACAAGAGCGCTACACGACCGAGATCGTCCTGAAAGCCTATCGCAGCGAAATCCAGATGCTCGACCGCCGCGAAGGCGGCCCGCCGCCGGCCGACGGCCCCGACGAGTATGGCCGCCCCAGCGACCCGCCGTCGAGCAGCGGGCCAGCACCGTCTGGCGATCCCCTCAACGATCTAGACGACGAGATGCCGTTTTGACCTCAGAACGGACACCCCACGCGGCGGCGGCGGGCCAGACTCAGGGCGTCAAAGGGGGCCGCGAGCGCCCCGGCAAGCCCGCCGTCCAGACGGCGCAGACCCGACCGCCGCCGCGCCCAGAACCGAGGGGGTGAACAGGCATGCCCGACTCGGCCCCGATATTGAAACCGAAAGGCGCGCCGCCGCGCCCGGTCAGCTTCTGCAAGGAATGCACGGATCCCTACTGGCCGACCCGCCGGGATCAGGAATTCTGCAGCAGCGCCTGCCGCATGAAGTATCACAAGCGCCGAAGCGAACGCGGCGCGCGGCTCTACGATCTCGCGATGGAATGGCGCGGCAAGCGACGCCCAGGCGGCTTCAAACGGTTCTGCCAGCTGCTCGACGCCTGGCTGCGCGACGACCGCCGCCGCGCCAAAGCGCGGGACCTTGTGCGCAAGGCCTGGCTGAAACAGGAGCGGGGATAGGGCCATGTCCGCCACAAAGTTGCAGCCACAGTTAGGCGATCCGTTGTCCCGCCTCAAGGATGATTTAGTCGCTGCAGATGCGCCGCTGCCACACCAACCCGTGAGTAAGCGCTGGACCGTCCGCGCCCAACCTTTGACAAGAAAAGAGTATTGTCTCCTGCGTCAGGCCTCGCACCTCTCTCAGCATAGACGCTTCATCAGGCAGCCGAAGAAAATACTCATAGTCCCCGGTCCTGTTCCAAACCAAACGTGCCACCTCCTTCCCAATCATGTGAGTCCCGCTCAGATTTGCTTCACTCAGATTCACGAAAACCAGCGCCAAACCAGTCATGTCCGCTCCGCTCAAATCCGCACGCGTCAAGTCTGCACTAAGAATTTCTGCGTCCGTCAGATCCGATGCGCGAAGATCCGCATCGACCAAGTCCGCGAAAGCCAAATTCGCCTTGCGCAGGACGGCTGCGCGAAGATCCGCACCGGCCAGATCCGCGAAAAGCAAATTCGCCTTGCTCAATTCTGCCGCGCGAAGATCCGCACCGAACAGGGTCGCGCCGTGCAAATTTGCACGGATCAAATGCGCCGCGCGCAAATCCGCCTTCGGCAAATCGGCCGAGGCGAGGTTGGCATTGTTCAATTTCGCACTTCTCAGGTTCGCCGCGGACAAGTCCGCCGAGTTCAGGTCCGCACCGTTCAGACTCGCATCTCTCAGATTCGCTTCGGTCAGAGTTGCGCCGCTCAGGTTCGCCCCGTTCAGACTTGTGAGACTCAGATTCGCATTAGCCAACTTCGCGTTCCTGAGATCTACCCCTTCAAGGTTCAAAAGACTCAGGTCTACCCCAGCCAAGCTCATTCCAGCCAACGATCCACCCTGATCCGCCAGCAATTGCACGATCCGGCGGACAGCAGGCCCTACCGCATCCTTGTTTGGATTCGCAGAGAGTTCAGCGATTTGGGCGATCAGCGTGGCGTGGCGCGTCGCGCGGTCGACGTCCCGTTGTTGAAGTTCCGCATAAAGGCCGTAGACACCGGCCACGAGGATAGCAGCGCCTCCGAATTCGATCAGCACACGGAGGCCGGGATGCTTTCGCCACCAAAAAAACCAGTAACCCCCAAACCAGTTGAACAATGTGAACGGGTTGTAGACCCCAGAGAGAGTGGCCGCCTCGGTCCATGTCAACGGCCGGTCCGGCCAAACAGGTTTCTTGGGATCGGTCATAACGGCAGCCTTGCACACCCTGCCGATCAGAAGCAACGGGGTTTTCCCCAATGAAGCGTATCGCCTTTTCGACCGCGCTGCTTTTGCTCACGCCTCCCTCTGCCGCTAGGAACCGAGTACGAGAGACCTGCCGAAAACAGGAACTTGGATAGGGCCATGCCCGCCTTCGGATACAAACAGCGGTTCGTTCGGCCGATCGCCCAAGGCGTTAAGCGCCAGACCATCCGGCCCGAGCGCAAGGATGGGCGCCCGCCCTGCAAGCCTGGCGACAGACTGGCCCATTGGGAAGGGTGGCGCACAAGGGCCGCCCGCCGGATCGCGACAGGCCGCTGCACCCTCTGCGCGCCGATCACGATTGATCGCCCCGACCAGCATGGCGACGGCCCGTGCGTCACGATCCGCGACCGTGTGCTCAGTCCGCACGAGATCGAGAAGCTCGCCTGCGACGACGCGTTCCGTTCCACCGAGGATTTCGTGGCCTTTTTCGAGGACATGCACGGCCTGCCCTTCGCCGGCTGGATCATCAAATGGGAGCCGACGCGTCACGAGGGCGCGCCATGAAACCACACACAAGCTTGCGGGAGTTCGTGCTGGAGCGGCATAAAAGCGGCGGCCGGCCGACCGCGTTCGAGATCGCCAGGGCGGCCAACGAGTCCGGCCTGTTTCCGAGCCCGGTCACGCGCAGCGCGGTTATGGGCCACCTCTACCGCGCCAAAACGAAACAGCCGGCCAAGCCGGCCCCTTTGCAAGGCGGTTCCGACCTGCGCCCGCCGAAGACGTGTCGATGGCCGCTTTGGGGCGATGGCGGCCGCCACGCGCCGGATTTCGGCTGCTTCTGCGGCGCGCCCGTCGCGGTCGCCGGCGCGTCCTACTGCCCCGCCCACATGACCCGCGCCTATCGAAAGGCCGCCGATACAGAAAAGAAGAAGGCGTACCCATGAAACGCTCCCTCACCCTAGCCGCGCTGCTTTTCCTGCTGGCGTTCGGCGGCCCGGCCGCTGCATCCGATCCGCCAGCGCCCACCCAGGACATCCGCGTGATCGATGGCGACACCGTGGAGATCGACGGCGAGTCGATCCGCCTCAAAGACCTCGACGCCCCGGAAACAGGTCACCGCGCGCGCTGCCGCCGTGAACGGATCGCCGGCGAGAACGCCACACGCGCTTTGCAGGGTCTCGTTCAGCGAAGCCGCACCGTCACCGTGACGCGCACAGGCGACGGCGGATACGGCCGGACCGAGGCTTTTCTCACCGTGGATGGCGTCGACGTAACGGACTGGATGATCGCCCAAGGCCACGGCGTCCGTTGGGTTCCGGGCCGTCAGCACAATTGGTGCGCGGAGAAGCGGCGATGACCGGACCGTCCCTGCTGAGAAAGCCCAAGAGGATGTGTGATGGGTATTGAGATCGCAACGGCGGAGGAAATCGGCGCCCTCACCCGCGAGGTCGGCGCGCTGAAAGAGACCGTGGCCAGCCTTGTCCGCGAGATCGAGGCGCAGCGCCGCAGCGCCATGCCCGAATGGCTCACTGTGAAAGAGGCCGCCGCCCATTTACGGTTGAACGCGGATACCGTGCGGCGCAAGGTCCGCAATGGCGAGTTCGAGACACGACGCGAGGGCGGCCGAATCCGGATCGCGCGCGCCTCGGTGCTCGGTTAGTCCAACCGCTGCGCCAGGTCCTGGGCGCTTTCATTGTAATAGACCATCAGCATCCGAACATCTTTGTGGCCGACCGACCGGGCTAGGCTGAGTACGTCGAGCTTGCGCGACAACCGTGTGATCGCCTCGTGGCGGCTGTCGTGAAAGGTCAGATCCGCGATCGCCGCCTTGTCACGGGCCTTTCGAAACAGAACATCGATCTGCGCGCTGCTAAGCCCGAAAAGCGCGCGCCCAGCCTTTTGCGCCGGCAAAGCGTCGATCAGGTCAATCGCTCGGCGCGATAGCGGCACGTCCCGCGCGGACCCGTTCTTGGTCAGCGCCAAATGCGCGACCCGCGCCGTCCGATCGACATCCGCGTCCGTCAACCGGGCGATCTCGCCGGCGCGCATGGCCGTCTCGATCGCGAACAGAAAGGCATGCACCGCCCGCCCTGTCTTGCTCTGCAGATCCCCGCCGCCGGCCGCGACCAAGAGCTCAATTTCGTCGTCAGAGACGCGGCGATCCCGTGGCGGCGTGGGCGGCGGCTTTCTGATCTCCGAGACAGGATTCTGATCGAGGACGCGCCACTCTCGGCACGCGACGTTGAACACGGCCGACAGCAGCGCCAGTTCACGCCGCACGGAACCGGCGGACACCTCAGCCATCCGCCGATCGCGCCAGGCGGCAAGATCGCTTGGACCGACCTCCGACACCCGGACCTGCCCGAGCGGGTCGCGCGCCAGCCGGCTCAGTCGGATCACTTCCCAACGCGCGCCGCGTCGCTTCGGCGATTCGTCGCGCGCATAGCGATCGAACAGATCGGCCAAGGTCGATTTGTCAGTGTCCGCCGATTGGTTTAGAGCCAGGTATTCCTGACGCGCCGCCCAGTCTTGCGCCGAGCGCTTTGTGTCGAAACTGGCCGACCGCCGCACCCCCTTGCGCGCCACCTGCGCCTGCCACTTGCCCGACGGCAATTTCCGAAACGTCGCCATAGCGAGATTCGTAATTCGTTCGTAACAGGGTGTCAAAAAGGGGTATGCGTTCTTACTGTGTTCCGTGCCTAGCGCAGCTCAAAACCACAGAAAGTCTTTGATAAATAAGCGTTAAGCCGGTTTTCTAGGATGATCTATGGTGCGGTCGAGAAGACTCGAACTTCCACCCGTGTTACCGGACAGCGACCTCAACGCTGCGCGTCTACCAATTCCGCCACGACCGCACTAAGCGGGCGTTTAGCAAATCGCGCCGGCCCGGGCAAGCGGCCCGGGCCGGCGGGAAGCTTGCCTCACTTCAGGCGAAATATCCCTACATTTTATAATCCAATTGGCGGTCGCCGGCGTACGACTTTACGAGATGGTAAATCCGGAGCGCGCGGCGGGGTCTCTTCCCTGGCCCAGGCGCCGGCCGAGATCGTCCAAATTGGGAGCGCCGATAGAGATGCAGACACCGACCGACACGCCTGCTGACATTGTTCTGGCGCCCGCCGTCGCACCCGTCGGCGGGGCCGTTCTACACAATCTGGCGCAGCGGAGGGGGACGGCTGAGCGGGACCTGCCGACAAGGGTCAGCCCGAAGGCCAAGACCGTGTATCATATGTCGCTGGTTCATAGCGACGACGCTTATCGCCGGATGGGCTTTTGGCCCGCCTGCCGGGTCGCCGATCTGTGGGGTCAGGCGGAGCGCAGCGAAGGTCCGCCGGACATCGCCTTCGCCAGCGCGCGCAATCTCGGCTACACGCTGCTATCGTCGATTTCGGTCTATATCGACGGCGTTTGGCGGCCCAAAGAGCGTGAGCGTCTGGCCCCGGCCAATGACGGGCGCGGCGACGACGCGCCGGAATCGAACCGCACCGCCCTGTTGGCGCTGTCGAACATTTTCGACATGGTGAAGGCGAAGGGCGCGCCCGTCTTCTTCGAACTGCGCGCCGAGAAAGACGCCGAGGCCGGCTTCGACTGTGTCGTCGTACCGCTGGCCTTGTCCGAAGACGGCCGCCGGCAATACTGCTGTTGCCTGTCCCCGATCTAAGCGCCATAGAGGGTCGGCCCCGTCAATAGCGAGCCGCCGACCCGATGATTTCACCGCCCAGCGCCGCACGATCTGCGTCGGCCGCCGCCAGCGCGACAGGCGGCGCCGTCGAATGGCGGATCGAGGACCGGCCAATCCCCTATCTCGATGCGGTTGCGGCGATGGAATCGCGGGCGGCGGCGATCCATGCAGGCGAAGCGCCGGAGCAGGTCTGGCTGTTGGAACATCCGCCGCTCTACACCGCCGGGACCAGCGCCGATCCATCCGACCTCTTGTCGCACGACTTGCCGGTCTTCCAGACCGGGCGCGGCGGCCAATACACTTATCACGGCCCTGGACAACGCATCGCCTATGTCATGCTGGACCTGAAGCGGCGCGGGCCGGATGTCAGACGCTATGTCTGCGACTTGGAGGACTGGGTGATCCGCGCCCTGACCTCTTTCAATGTCAAAGGCGAGCGGCGGGATGGGCGGGTCGGTATCTGGGTCGATCGCGGCGCGGGGCGCGAGGACAAGATCGCCGCGATCGGCGTGCGCATCCGCCGCTGGGTCACCTTCCACGGCGTCTCGATCAATGTCGAACCAGACCTGAGCCATTTTCAGGGCGTCATCCCCTGCGGCATCTCCGACCCCAATTTGGGCGTTACGTCTCTGGTCGATCTCGGCCTGCCGGTGACCATGGCCGACCTCGACGTCGCGCTGATGCAGAGTTTCGACGAGGTGTTTGGTGAACATCGCACGGTTGAAACTCAGTCGAACAACAGGACCTGATCGAAAACACAGACTCTCTTGCGTTCGATAGTCCCTCGGGATCCAAGGCGGCCAATGATCGTGTCGCAATTCCCTCGCTCTTGCCCATCCGGCAATCCAACATCTTTTTTTTGCGGCCCCAGCGACCACCCGCACGCATGTCAGTTTAGGATCAAGCGCTAGCAAGACGTCGCCGCGATCGCTCGCGACGCCAATCTTTTGTTGAGCCGCCACACACCCCAGGCGAAGGGTATCGCGGCGAAACCGCCAATAGCATAGGCGGCCGGCTCGTTGTAGAAGCTTTCGAAGAGTTGTGTGTACGCATGGATTGCACCAAAAGTGAGAGCGGTGTTGAAGAGGCCGCGCAAATTTCGATGCGCAGCCCAAAACACTAACACGGCAAGCGCAACCGCCCAGAGCACCGAATAGAGTTGGTCTGAAATCACCAACACTCCGGCTTGAAACGCTTCCCAACCGGAGAGCTGACCTTCCGCCAAGGAGAAGGCGCCGGGCCGCAGGTGACCCGGGCCCCAGAGTGTCGCGCCCAACACATCACCCCAAATCGACCCTACAAGAGCGCAAAGATTGGCCACAATAAACGCCATCACAGCAAGGGTGCGCGCATGTCGGCGGGTTCGGTCGGCCACCCGCGCCGATACCCACGCGCAAAACCCAATCAAAATCGCCATTTGGAGAATCGAAATAGTGGACTCGGGAGAACTAAAGAAATAGGTCGCGCGAAAATAGCCCGTGTCAACGTGCAGCATTTGAGCGAATGGAATAATAGCGAAGGCGGTGACAAAGCGAACATCGACCACCCAACCCGCACCTGCTATCACCATCGCCGAGTAAAAATAGCATATACTTGCCAGGACTCCAACAACCTTAAACTGCTCCACCAATAGTCCCAATCCGACAAGATGAGCGGCCGCCCCCATCAACAATACGCAACCCACAACAAACTCGAGGTTTGCAAACCGGCGACAAAACAGCCATCCCGCGGCTAATGCGATCGCCGCGCCGCCCGTGGCCAAAAACAATCCCGCGACATTTCTGTAGTTGGCAACAAGTTCGAAACCGGCGCCGCCGATCAGCATGCCTGCGCCAACCAGAATCGCAGAGTTGGCGAACATGCGAAACAATGCGCCGCCTCGTTGAAAGATCACAAAACCGGCGCCGCACAACAACGATCCGAAAAACGCGACAACTAACGCGTCCTTCAACCAGAAAATTAGCCCAGCCGTCGCCGAGACTATTCCAAGGCAAAGCACGGAATTGACCGCCAGTGCAACCTTCGCTTCGCGCCCTCTTGCTTCGATTATCCTGGCCTGCTCGGGCGTGATAATTTCGTCTTCCACAAGACGCAGCGTGTCCGCTATTGCAAGCATTCCTGCACCCTCAACCAGAAACGACAACGCCTATCAGGGACCAAAGAGGATTTCAAAAACCGATAGTAGATCCGATAGGCAATACCCATCTTTGCATGCGGCTACTGATATGTCGATCAGACTAGGATCTCGAAACCGGGCAGGGCCGGATCGTCGGCGGGGTCGGCGTCGATATGCGTGACTTGAGCCAAGGCCGGGCCGGACCGGCAGGCCTCGACCATTGCCTGAACCGCACTCTCCGCGCCGCAGAACAGCGCCTCGACCGAGCCGTCGGGCAGGTTGCGGACGAACCCGGTCAGGCCTCGGCGCTGCGCCTCGCGTTGAGTCCAGGCGCGATAGGCGACGCCCTGAACCCGGCCGGATATGATGCAATGACAGGTCGCCACCTGGGCGCGCCTATTCGAACTCGACGATCTTCTGATCGACCGCCAGACTGTCGCCGGCGGCGGCATGGATCACCTTCACGACGCCGTCCTGCACCGCGCGCATGACATTCTCCATCTTCATCGCTTCAACGACGGCGAGTTCTTCGCCCGCCTTAACCTCCTGGCCTTCGGCGACGGAAACGCGGACCAACAGGCCCGGCATCGGCGAGACCAGGAATTTCGACATATCCGGCGGCGGCTTGTAGGGCATCAGCCGCATCAGCGGCGCCAGACGGCGTTCGATCACCTTGGCGGCGATGCGCGCGCCGTCATAGGACAGGATGAAGCCGCTGTCGGTCGGAACGACCTGAAAGACGTGCGGCGCATCGTCGATCACCGCCTCGAACATCGGCTGGCCCGGAGACCAGGCGCTGGCGATATGGATATCAGGACCGGAGTCAAACCGCGCGATATCCGCGCCTTCCTTCTCCATCACTTCGAGCGCCACCTCCATCGGCGATTCGACACCGAGGAAAACCGACAATTGATGCGGCGTCCCCTGTTCAGAGGCGGCGCCGCCGACAGCGCGGTTGCGGCGATCGGTGCGCAACTCGATCAGGGCGGCGACCGCGGCGAAGACCCGCTGATCCGCCGGCGCCAGATGCGCATCCGTCAGTCCGTCCGGATATTCCTCAGCGATGAAATTGGTCGACATGTCGCCGGAGCGGAATCGCGGATGCGCGCAGAGATGCGATAGAAAGGCGAGATTGTGATTGAGCCCGCGGATCAGATACCCGTCCAAAGCCTGGCGCATACCGTCGATCGCCGCCTCGCGCGTCGGCCCGCCAGTGATCAGCTTGGCGATCATCGGATCGTAATAGATCGAAATCTCGTCTCCTTCGCGCACGCCCGCATCGACCCGGACCGAGACGCCGTCCGCACGCCCTTCCTGTGGCGCGCGATAGCGCACCAGCCGCCCAGTCGAGGGCAGGAAGCCGCGTTCCGGGTCCTCGGCATAAACCCGCGCCTCGAGCGCCCAGCCGGTCAGCGTCACATCCGCCTGGCTCAGGGGCAGCCGCTCGCCCGCAGCCACACGCAACATCAGCTCGACCAGGTCCAGGCCGGTGACCAGCTCCGTCACCGGATGCTCGACCTGCAGCCGCGTATTCATTTCCAGGAAATAGAAATTGCGGTCCTTGTCGACGATGAACTCGACCGTGCCAGCGGAGCAATAATCAACCGCCGCGGCCAGCGCCACCGCCTGCTCGCCCATCGCCTTTCGGGTGGCCGCATCAAGGAAAGGGGACGGCGCCTCTTCCAACACCTTTTGATGGCGGCGTTGGATCGAGCATTCGCGCTCGCCGAGATAGAGCGTGTTGCCGTGTTTGTCCGCCAGGACCTGAATTTCGATATGGCGCGGCTGTTCGATGAATTTCTCGACAAAGACCCGGTCGTCGCCGAAAGAGGCCCGGCCTTCGTTCATCGCCGAGACCAGCCCGTCCCGCGCCTCCTGATCGTTCCAGGCCAGTCGCATGCCCTTGCCGCCGCCGCCGGCCGAGGCTTTCAGCATCACCGGATAGCCGATCGATTGGGCGATCCTCACCGCCTCGTCCGGGTCGCTGACCGCCTCGGTATGGCCGGGGACGGTGGAGACGCCCGCCTTCAAGGCCAGCTTCTTGGATTCGATCTTGTCGCCCATCGCTTGGATGGCGCCGACCGGCGGACCGATAAAGGCGACGCCTGCCGCGTCCAGCGCCTCGGCGAAGGCGGCGTTTTCCGACAGGAAACCGTAGCCCGGATGCACCGCCTCGGCGCCGGTATCCTTGCAGGCCTGGACCACGCGCTCGATCACCAGATAGCTGTCGGCGCTAGCTGGGCCGCCGATCGCCACCGCTTCATCCGCCATTTCGATATGCAGCGCGTCGGCGTCCGCTTCGGAATAGACGGCGACCGTCGCGATCCCCATCCGCCGCGCCGTCTTGATCACCCGACAGGCGATCTCGCCTCTATTCGCGATCAGGATCTTCTTGAACATGCTCCCTGCGCTCCCCGTTAGGCCGTCTTGGTCGCGACCACATTCAGGCTGACCGGCGCGCCGCCGATGGTCAATTCACTGGTATCGTCAAACAGACCGAACGACGTCACCCGATGAATGTCGCGGAAACCCGCCTCGCTCAGATATCCGGCCAGAACATCCTCGGTGAATCCGGATTTATGATAGTCCCATGCATCGACCTGACCGCCATAGATGATCCGCATGAGGTGTAGTCTCAGGTTCGCATCGACGCGGGAATCGATCATGATCCGGCAGATCATGCCCATGTCGGGTACGGCGATCATCGCCCGTCCGCCCGGCGTCAGGATGCGCTGGAAGGCGCGCAACGCGGCGACCGCTTCGGTCCTATGGTCCAGATGCTCCAGCACGTGACTGGCGTAGATCTCCACGACGCTGGCGTCGGCGAAACCTGAAAGGTCGCGCAGATCGCCGACAATATCGACGTCCGGTCCGTCCTGCGCGTTCAGCACCGTCCAGCCCGGCTTGGCTGTGCGCCCGCCGATATGCAGGCGGAGCGGCGCGGCGGCGTCAGACGGTTTGCTCATGGGCGCGGTCACGACTAAAGCGGGATATTGCCGTGTTTCTTCCACGGATTTTCGAGTTTCTTATTGGCCAACAATTTCAACCCCTTGCAGATCCGGCGACGCGTGTTGTGCGGCATGATCACATCGTCGAGGAACCCTAGAGAACCGGCGACGAACGGATTGGCGAATTTCTCGCGATATTCCTGCTCGCGCTCCGCCAGCTTTCCGGGATCGTCCTTGTCGGCGCGGAAAATGATCTCGACCGCGCCTTTCGGCCCCATCACCGCAATCTCTGCCGTCGGCCAGGCGTAGTTGATGTCGCCGCGCAAATGCTTCGACGCCATCACGTCATAGGCGCCGCCATAGGCCTTGCGGGTGATGATCGTGATCTTCGGCACCGTCGCCTCCGCATAGGCGTAGAGCAGCTTGGCCCCATGCTTGATGATGCCGCCATATTCCTGCGCCGTCCCCGGTAGGAAGCCCGGCACATCGACCAAAGTCACCAGCGGGATGTTGAAAGCGTCGCAAAACCGGACGAAGCGCGCGCCCTTGACCGCCGAGGCGATATCCAAACAACCCGCCAGAACCAGCGGCTGGTTGGCCACGATCCCGACCGGCTCGCCGTTGAACCGGCCGAAACCGGTCAGGATGTTGCCGGCATAGTCGGGCTGGGTCTCGAAGAACTCGCCTTCATCGACAATTTTGTGGATCAGCTCCTTCATGTCGTAAGGCTTGTTCGGATTGGACGGCGCTAGGGAGTCGAGCGACATTTCTTGACGATCAAACGGATCATGGGTCGGTCGGCGCGGCGCTTTTTCGCGATTGCTGGAAGGGATGAAGCCGACGAAGCGGCGCAATTGGCGCAGCGCCTCAATGTCGTTCTCATAGGCCTTGTCGGCGACGCCGCTAGTGGTGGTGTGGGTGATGGCCCCGCCGAGCTCTTCCGCTGTCACCACCTCGTTGGTCACGGTCTTCACCACATCGGGCCCGGTGACGAACATGTAAGAACTGTCGCGCACCATGAAGATAAAGTCGGTCATTGAGGGCGAATAGACAGCGCCCCCGGCGCAAGGCCCCATGATGGCCGAAATTTGCGGCACCACGCCCGACGCTAAGACATTGCGCTGGAAAACATCCGCGTAGCCGGCCAGCGAAGCGACCCCTTCCTGGATCCGCGCGCCGCCGGAATCGTTGAGCCCGATCACCGGCGCGCCGACCTTCATCGCCTGGTCCATGACCTTGCAGATCTTGCGCGCGTGCGCGGCGGATAAAGACCCGCCGAAGACAGTGAAATCCTGAGAATAGACAAAGACCGGCCGGCCGTTGATCTCGCCATGGCCGGTGACGACCCCGTCGCCGGGCACTTTCTGGGCGTCCATGCCGAAATCGCTGCAATCATGCTCGACGAACATGTCATATTCTTCGAACGTGTTTTGATCCAGCAGCACATCGATTCGTTCGCGGGCGGTGAGCTTGCCTTTGGCGTGCTGCGAGTCGATCCGATTTTGGCCACCGCCCAAACGGGCGCGCGCGCGTTTTTCTTCCAATTGTTGGATTATGCTCTGCATCGCAACTCCCCCGCTGCGCCGCGTCATCGACCTTTTCCGGATTAAAGGAGGAAAGCCCGAATGGCCAGACTCCGGCGGTCAGGCGCGGCCAGTCTGGCGCGGCTTCCGCGGCGTTTCATTGATACACCGCAAATCGGTCATTCCAGTATGGAAATGAGCCGGCGCCGAGCGCCTTGCAAAAAACCGCGATGGTTTCCAGCGGGCGACCGCGCCGTCTAGCTCTCGAGCAAGTCGAGAAAGCGGCTCGCCGACAGGACGTCCTCCTCGACCCGCGCCCGACGCTCGACCGCCTCTTCGTCGCGGCCCCAGAGCGTCGCCTGATGATCTTCGTCGATCTGCGACAGCACTACGGCGGCGTCGGGCGCGACCTGCTTCTCCCGCACGGCAAGGGCCAGCACGAAGGATCCCATCGCCGCCGTCAATGTATGTAGGGCGGCCAGGCGAAACGGGTCGAGCCCAGCCGCCTCGCGCGCCAGCAGCATCAGCGTCGTGTTGGCCTGAACCACCGGCATGACGCCGCTCGTAATGATGAAAGACGCGCCAAATCGCTCCTGCGCCCAATCAAGGACCGGGTCCCAGCCGGCGGCCTGCGCAGCCGCCAGCTCCGCCTGAAGATCGGCGCGGTAGCACAACAGGTCCGAACCGGCATAGGCCGCCGCCTCCGCCGCGACCGCGTCCCGTTGCGGCGCGACCCGATCGACCGCCGTCGCGGCCAGGGTCATCATCGGCATCGACGCGGGCTGAATCTGTTCCTCTTGGCCGCGCCATTCCTCCGCAATCGCCTCGGCCACGGCGTCGGTCGGCAGGATCAGACCGGCCCTGGCCGGAGATTTCAGAACCCGGTCATCCAGAAAGACTTGATAGCCTTCGCCGACCTTTGACGCCTGGACGGAGGCTGTCTTGTAGAAGCGTTTCACCTAAATCCCGCCTATCTTCGCCCGGGATCAATCGCCGAGCAGGCCTTCCAGCAAACCACGAACCGCCTCTTCCGGCGATGCGGGCTCGCTCTGGGGCTCCGCCGGTTCCGTGGTGACAGGCTGAGTGGGAGCGGCCTGCACTTTCATATCCCGGCAAGGATGGCCGACGCCGACCTTCTGCGCAAAGAGCGCGCCCACCGCCGGGGCGACGCCGCCGGTCAAAAAGCCCAGGCCGACGCCCAAGGCCGCCCTGCCGCCGCGAATGCGGTAGCTCGGCGAGGTAAAGGTGCCGCCGACAGCGACGGGAACGCCGAGATTAACCGACCCGGCGATGCTGCCGCGCGGCACGACATCAAGATCCAACGTTTCCTGACCTAGGTCGACATCGCCATCGACAGTGATCGTGGAAATCTCGGTTTCCACCGCAGCGGCTTGGGTCTTGACGACGCCGTTCTCAAGCACGGTGTCGGCGATCAGGCACTCGACGATGACATCCTCTCGATTGGCGAACAGGATTTGGGTCACAAGCGTCACGCCCTCGCCATACTCCCGGATCATCGCCGACTTGTTCATCTGGCCATTGGCGACCAGCACGCGCGCGAAACCGTCCAGCGACCCGGCGATTTCGCGCGGGCTGCGGCCAAGCCCGGACAGTGATACATCCACGGTCAACGGGCCGCTGATCACCCCAGGCGTTCCTAGAATGAGCATCACGCCGCCGATATCGAGATTATCGCCCTGCAACGAGAAATTGAGCGATGGCGTATCTTGCGACGCCGTCAACGCGAAATCGCCGGTAACCAGACCGCCGGCCGCGTTGGCTGTTAGAGGCGAGACCTTCAGATCGCCATTATTCAGCGACAGCCCGATTTCCGCGTTGGTCAGTTCCGACTTTTGCAGCTGCAGTGTCGCCACTTTCACCGATCCATTGACATCGACAGCCCTGAGCAGTTCGAACGGCAAGGGATCATCGGGAATGACCCGACCATCATCGGGCGCCGCAGCACTTGCAGACCCGGATTGGCCGCCGGCGCTCGACGCGACTTCGTCGCTTTCCAGTTTAAGCCACAATTCCTCTGTATCCAAGCGGTTGGAATTCAGCGTTATGTCCAGGCGCGGTCTCTCGCCGTCAATCGAAGCGACCAGATCGCCCGCAAGATCGCTAGAGCCGATCGTTGCGGTCAGACCGCGCATCTCGATCCGCTCCGACAGCGTTCCCGTGGCCCGGGCGCGCAGTTCGATCGGCCCGATCGGCGGCAGCTCGATATCCGCGGTCGAGGCGTTGGCGAGGTTTGGACTCTCTATAGCCAAGCCGACATCGACGCCCGAAAGCGCCACCACATCCGCAATCGCGCCAGAAAAGGAGAGCCGGGCCGTCTCCGCCGCGCCGATATTCACCGCCATGTCTTCGAGCGCCATCGCGCTGTCAGGCGACCCCCGGACTGTCGCCTGGATCGAGAACGGCCCGAAGGCCGGGACCGGGTCGGCCCCGAATTGCTCGACGATTGGGGTGAGATCCGCGGTTTCGTCCCCTTGCGCCATGATGCGCAGGTCCAGCCCGGTCAGCGCTGCAAGGTCAGCGACGCCGCCGGTGACTTGTGCGTCTATTACGCCGCCGCCCCCGAGCGTCATGTCCAAGGCGCTTAGCGCCAGTACGCCGTTCACATCGCCAGTGATCGAGGCCGATAGGTCGAGCGGGCCAAGCGCCGGAACAGGCTGGCCGGCATATTGTTGGACCAGCGGCGACAAGGCGCCGATTTGATCGCTGTTGGCGGTGAGCGCGAGATTGATCCCGCGTTGGTCCACAATATCCTCGATCGCGCCGTTGGCCGTGACGGCGATCAGGTCAGGGCCGCCTAAGGCCAAGGACAGGTCGCGCAGGCCGATCGCGCCATCCAGATCGCCAAATATGGTCGCGGATGCGTCCAAAGGCCCCAGGGTCGGAACGTCCTGCCCCGCGTAGCGCTGCGCCAGCGGCGAAAGAGCCGCGATCTGGTCGCTCTTCGCGGTCAGGGCGAGATTGATCCCACGCTGCTCCAAGACATTCTCGATTACGCCGGCGGCGGTCACCGCGATCAGGTTGGAGTCGCCCAAGGACAAAGACAGATCATTAATGCGGACTACGCCCTCAAGATCGCCAACCACGGTTGCGGCGGCGTCCAGCGGCCCTAATGCCGGGATTTCCTGACCCGCATATTGCTGCGCCAACGGCGACAGGGCGCCGACCTGGTCGCTCACGGCGCGGATCACGAGATCAAGCCCGCGGCTGTTAAGCACGTTCGAGACGCCGCCCGTCGCGGTCACCCGCACCAAATCCGAGCCGCCCAGATCGAGGTTCAAGTCCGACAGTTGCAACTCGGATTCGAGTCCGCCGGTGACGACGCCCTGCACCAGGAGCGCGCCGAGATCGGGGATCGGTTGGGGCGTATAGGGTTCGACCAACGGATTGAGGCCGGCGATGGACGGCGTCTGCAGCGCGAAGCCGACGCTGACGCCGCTCGCGGTCAGAAGGTCCGCCACAGAGCCATTGGCGTTGACCACCAGAAAGTCGCTGCGCCCGAGCGCAAGATTCAGATTGCTGAGCGCCAAGCCGCTGCTCTGGCCGCCATTGATTGAGGCGCTGATGTTATAAGGACCGAGCGCCGGCACGGTCTCGCCGGTGAACCGTTCAACGACCGGCGACAAGGCGGCGGTTTCCAAGCCCTGAACCAGCACATCCAAGGCGACGCCCTCGCCCTTCGTCACCGCAGCGACGCCCCCCGACGCCTCAATACGCACGAAAGCGGTGGAGCCGATCTCGATATTCAGGTCTCGGATCGCCAATTCCGTCTCTGCGTCCCCGATCAACTCACCGCGAAGGTCAAAAGCGCCGATGGTCGGCACGTCGATCCGGGCAAGCCGCGCCGCGTCCGCCAGTTCCTCGCCGCTGACCGTGAACACGACATCGACGCCCGCGCCGCGCGCCGGGTCTTGAACCGCACCGTCAACTTGAAAGCCGATCCCGGAAAAATCCCCCGCCAGATTCACCGGCCAAGACTGCGCCGGGTCCAAGATCGCGTCCGGCGCGCCCAATTGCCCGTCGGCGACAAGCGGCAGATCGTTTGCGGTCCCAATCACGCGAACGTCCAACGGTTGATCCGCCGAATCGCCCCGGATCGACACTTGCTCGAAAGCGATAACGTTAGTCAGGTCGCGCGACGCATCACTGATCGTGACCGTCACATCGGAAATATCGACCAAACGGAGGATCGGCAGCAGCGGCGCGCCGCCGCCCTCCCCAGGTCGCGGACCCGCGTCCCCGGCCGCTTCAGATTGCGCCGGCGCGTCGTCTTCGGCGTCGAAGTCCAAATTGCTGCGGCCGGTTTCGTCGAATTCAACGGAAATCTCGGCCCCGTTCAGGATCAGGCGCTCGACATCCAAGACGCCGGAAAAAAGTGGCGTCAGTTTGATCGAAAGGTCCAGCGACTCGACGGTCGCGAGATAGGGAGTGGACGACCAGACCGCGTTTTCGAACGCTAAGCCGCGCAGCGACACGGATGGCGTCATCGACAACAGGTTCAGATCCAGCGCCGTAATCGATAGATCCCGTCCTGTCGCCTGCTTCGCCTGGTTCTCGAAGAAGGTCTTGTCCAGGGTCGCGATGAAGGCCAAGGCGCCCCCAACCGCCACCACGACTAAGACGAGAAGCCCGAGGCCGATCCGCACCACCCATTTCATGTGATAAGCCCTTTCAAAACGCGCCTGATCGCAGGCGTGAGCTCGGTATAGTCATCGATAAGCGCGTCGGCGCCGGCCCGCGCAAGCTCTTCTGTCGGATGGTAGCCCCAACCGACCCCGATCGCATAGACCCGCGCGGCCCGCGCCATGCCGATATCGAAGCTCGTGTCGCCGACCATGACCGTCGTCTCCGGCGCGGCGCCGGCCTCCAGGATCGCATCCTGCAAGATCGTCGGATCCGGCTTACCGGGCCCGTCATCGGCCGTCTTCAAAACGACAAAGGCATCGCTCCAGCCGTGCCGTTCCAGCGTCGCGAGCAGGCCGCGCCGGCTCTTGCCGGTGGCGATCCCCAACAGGCAACCGGCCTGCGCCAGGCTGGCGATACTGTCCGCCGCCCCCTCATAGAGCGGTTCCTGATGATCGGGCGACTGACGCAGTTGGAAGAACGTGTTGCGATAGGTCTCGACGATGCGCGTCAGGGTCTCGGCGTCCGCCTCCGGGGCCAACCGCGCCAACGCCGCGTCCAGCCGCAGGCCGACGCCCCGGCGGATGAACTCATCGCTGGGGATCGGCAGCCCTTCTTGTTCGAGGGCCGCGCGCGCAGAGAGGATGATGCCGCGCTGGCTGTCCACCAGGGTCCCGTCGCAATCGAAGACGACAAACGGCGCTGGCTCAGTGTCAGGTGATGGGCGCGTCATCGCCTGGGTCAGGCCCTTGGCCGGGTCGACCAGCGTTTGCCCCGCTTCGCCCTAGCCGTCTTGGCCGGCCGCCCCCGCGACGCGCGGCCTTCGCCCGTTTTCTTGTTTTTGCGCGGTTTCGGGGCCGACCAACCCTCGAACGGGTCCTCAGCCAGATCTTCAGCGTTGAGGCCGAGCAGCGCCAGGGATTGCCGCATATGGTCCGGCAATGGCGCTGTCACCCGCGCGCCGGCCCCTTTGACCGTCGGCTTATCGGACGCGGCGGGAATATCGATCTCCCGCGCATGCAGATGCACCTGCTTCGGAAAGGCGTCGCCGCTGAGGAACGCCGACTTGCCGCCATATTTCCCGTCGCCCAGGATCGGCGCGCCCAGTTCCGCCATATGCGCGCGCAACTGATGGGTTCGGCCGGTGCGCGGCCACAGCGCAACCAGCGCGGCCCGCGCCCCGGCGGCGTCGATCACTTTGTACCAGGTGATCGCTGATTTGCCGTCCTCGGCGTCCGCGACGACGCGCTCGCGCCCCGGCCCGCCCGACTTGCTGAGCGCCATGCTGATCTCGCCTTCGCGCGGGTTGGGAACGCCGGCGGTGATCGCCCAATAGAGCTTGCGCGTGTCCTTGCCTTTCAACGCGTTTGAGAGCGCGGTCGCCGCCTTGCGCGTGCGGGCCAGCATCATCACGCCGCTGGTGTCCCGGTCGAGCCGGTGGACCAAGCGCGGGACCTCGCCGTCCGGCCCGGCCAAGGCGGGGAGCATCCCGTCCAGATGCCGTTCCGTCTTGGCCCCGCCCTGGACCGCGAGCCCAGCCGGCTTGTTGACGACGAAGACATCGTCGCTGCGGTAGATCACCATTGATTTCAGCAAACTCGTATCTTCCGGCGATACGACGGCCGATTTCGGACCGAGCCGCCGCACCGGCGCGTCGCCGCTCTCAGGCTTCGGCGCCAACGGCGGGACCCGAATTTCCTGTCCGGCCAGGACCTTTTGGCCCGCCTTGGCGCGTTTGCCGTCGACTCGCACCTGGCCGGTGCGCAGCAGTTTCTGCAGCCGGCCGAAGCCAAGATCAGGGAAATGCTCCTTGAACCACCGATCAAGCCGCAATTCGGCGTCCTTGCGGCCGACCACCCGGATTTGCACACCGCTCATGACAGCGCCGCCTTGACCGACTGCATCCCGGCGACGAGCCCGAGGATCGACAGACCGACCGACAGGCCGACATAGAGCGCGGCTTTCACCGCCTCGCCGCGTTGGATCAGCAACACCGTCTCAAGTGAAAAAGTCGAGAAAGTGGTGAAAGCGCCGAGCACCCCGACCGTCAAAAAGGCGCGCATTTCGGCGGAGGGCGACCAGGTGAGCGCCGCCAGTTCGACCAGCGCCCCCATAAGAAACGATCCAACGATGTTGCAGGCCATGATCCCGACCGGGAATCCGCCGCCGATCCACTCATTCAGGCGATGCGCCGCGAGATGCCGACCGACGGCCCCAAGCGCGCCGCCCAATGCAATGGCGAGGATCAATTTCATGAGCCGGAAACTAGGTCTCGGATGGCAGGGAAACAAGCGAAGGTATTGGTTTCGCGCGCCCCGTCTCAACCCTCCGTTTCCCGCCGCGACCGAAGCCGGGACCAATAGTCCAATCGTTTCTTGATTTCGCGTTCGAAACCGCGTTCGACCGGGTGATACAGCGCCGCTCTGGCCATCGTGTCGGGGAAATAGCTCTGGCCGGAAAATCCGTCCTCGGCGTCATGGTCATAGTGATAGCCGGCGCCGTAGCCGATCTCTTTCATCAACGCGGTCGGCGCGTTCAGGATATGTTTCGGCGGCGGCAGCGAGCCCGTCTCCTTGGCGGTCCTGGCCCCGGCCTTGTAGGCCGTGTAGACCGCGTTCGATTTCGGGGCCGTCGCCAGATAGATCACCACTTGCGCCAGCGACAGCTCCCCCTCGGGCGAGCCCAACCGGTCATAGGCGTCCCATCCGGCCAGCGCCTGCAGCGCCGCCTGTGGGTCGGCCATACCAACATCCTCATAGGCGAAACGCACAAGCCTGCGCGCGATGTAGAGAGGGTCTTCGCCGCCCGCCAGCATCCGGGCGAACCAATAGAGCGCCGCGTCGCAATCGGATCCGCGCAGCGATTTATGCAGGGCGCTGATCAGATTGTAGTGGCTCTCCTGCGCCTTGTCATAGATTGGCAGCCGGCGTTGTACGATTCCGGTCAAGTCCTCGGGCGTCATCGGCTTGGAGACGCCGGTCGTGTAGAGCGCCTCGACCATATTCAAGAGATAGCGCCCGTCGCCGTCGGCCATCGCGATCAGAGCCGATCGCGCATCCGTATCGACCGGGACCGGCCGTCCCTCCTCCGCTTCGGCCCGCGCGATCAGATCGCCGAGCGCCGCCGCGTCGAGCCGGTTCAGGACGAAGACCTGCGCCCGCGACAGCAGCGCCGCATTCAACTCAAAGCTCGGATTCTCCGTCGTCGCGCCGACCAGAATGACCGTGCCGTCTTCGACATAGGGCAAGAAACCGTCCTGCTGCGCCCGGTTGAATCGGTGGATCTCGTCAACAAAAAGCAGCGTCCCCTGACCGCCGACACGCCGGTCGCGAGCGCGTTCGAAGACCGCACGCAGGTCCGCGACGCCGGAAAAGACGGCCGACAGCGGCTCGAAAGCCAGATCGCTGCCTTCCGCCAACAGCCGGGCGATGGTCGTCTTGCCGCAGCCGGGCCCGCCCCAAAGGATCAGGGAACTGAGCCGGCCCTGATCGACCATCCGCCGCAATGGGCCTTCGGGTCCCAGCAGATGGTCCTGCCCAACGACCTCGTCCAGGCTTTGCGGCCGCAGCCGGTCGGCCAGCGGGCGCGGCGCCTGGGCGGCGAAGAGTCCCGGTCCGGCGTCGGCCCCCGCTTTCTTGCGGGACGCCACCCTAGCGCACCTCCAGGACCAGTCGGCGTCCCTGCCGGTTCAATTCCACCAGCCACTGGCCCGGCGGCGAGCGGGTGATGGCGACCAGATCGGAAACCAGCGTGATGTCCCGTCCGTTCACCGTCGTGATGATATCCATCCGTCGAATGCCGGCCTGGGCCGCCACCGACCCGCGCCGGACGCCCTCGACGATGACGCCGGTCATATCTGTGGAAATCCCCATCTCCTCGGCGACGCGGGGGGACAGGTTGACCACCCGCAACCCGGAAATCGGGAAGTCGCCGGCGATGTCGGTGCGATCCCGCGGCGGTGTCTCTGGCGGCGCCAACAGCGCAAAGCGCGATTCCTGAAAGCTCTCGCCGCGCAGATAGCCGAGTTCCACCTCCCCGCCCAACTCGCGGGTGGCGAAGTAGAAACGCAGGCTTTGTCCATCGTCGACCTGCCGGCCGGCCACCGAAATAATCACATCCCCGCGTTCCAAGCCCGCAGCGCTGGCGGGGCTCTCGGGATGGACCTCCTCGACGATCACGCCGCCCGGCAGTTCCAATCCCAAGGCCTCGGCGATCTCCGCATCCACGTCGCGGCCGGAGAAACCGAGCCACGGCCGGACCAAGGGCTCGCCCGCCACGGCGCTGGATAGGATCCGACGCACCATACTGATCGGCACGGCGAAGCCGATTCCCTGGCTGCCGCCGCTCTTGGAGAAGATCGCCGTGTTGATGCCGATCAGCCGACCGTTGGTGTCGATCAGGGCGCCGCCGGAATTGCCGGGGTTGATCGCCGCATCGGTCTGAATGAAGGAGCGGAAGTCGGTGATCCCGACCGAGGTCCGCGCCAAGCCGGAGACGATTCCACTGGTCACCGTCTGGCCCAGACCGAAGGGATTTCCGATGGCGATCACAAGATCGCCGACTTCGATGTCTTCGGAATCGCCAAATGGGATCGTCGGCAGGTCGCGCTTCAACTCCTGCATCTGCAGAATGGCGATGTCGGTCCGCTGATCGCTGAGCAGAACCGCCGCCTGAAATTCGCGCTTGTCTGTCAGAACCACCCGAATCTCGTCGGCCCCGTCGATCACATGATGATTGGTGATGACGATGCCGTCATCGTCGACGATGACCCCAGATCCCAGCGAATTCTCCACCCGTTCGCGCGGCCCGCTATTGAACGGCAGGCTATCGCCGAAAAAGCGCCGAAAAAACGGATCGTCGAACAGCCGGTTGCCGCGCTGGCGCACGACTTTCTTCGTGTAGATGTTCACCACCGCCGGCGCGGTTTTTTTCACGATCGGCGCGAAGGTCAATTTGATCTGGCCGTCGCTGTCCGGGACCTGTTGCGCCCGGGACGCGGTCGCGCCGCCGAGCAGGCCTATGGCGAGCCCCAATAGCAGGGCGACCCCGACCCCGCCGACGGATGACAGGCCGTTCACGCGTGCAGTCATACGAGAATCCCACTTTCGGGTTGTCGATCGGCGGCGTTCCGAACCGCGCCGATCGGGCGCAGGCCCAAACGCGCGCGCTTATTGCCATGGTTCGCCGGGACTGTGATACTCGCCCAGTGTGTTTTGAAAACCGGCGCCGGTTGGTATAGCCATCCCGCCCCGATAAAGAAAACCTTGGGAGGAATTCATGCGTTTTCAATCTCTAGCCCTCGCCGCGGGCGTTCTTGCGGCCTCCGCGTCTCTCACGACGACAAGCGCCCTCGCCGCCTGCGATGCGGGCGAAATGGTGATCAAGTTCAGCCATGTCACCAACACCGACCGTCATCCGAAGGGCATCGCCGCGTCGTTGCTGGCGCAGCGCGTGAACGACGAGATGAACGGGACGGCTTGTATGGAGGTGTTCCCGAACTCGACCCTCTACAATGACGACACGGTCTTGGAGGCGATGCTGAACGGCGATGTGCAACTGGCGGCGCCGTCGCTCTCGAAATTCGAGAAGTTCACCAAGCAGTTCCGGCTGTTCGACCTGCCTTTCCTGTTCGCCGATATCGATGCAGTCGACCGGTTCCAGGTCTCCGAAGACGGCCAATCGATGAAAGACGCGATGAAGCGCCGCGGCCTGCAAGGGCTGGAATTCTGGCACAACGGCATGAAACAGATGTCCGCCTCGCGGCCGCTGATGTCGCCGGCCGATGCGGATGGTCTGAAATTCCGGGTGCAGGCGTCCGACGTTCTGGTCGCCCAATTCGAAGCGCTTGGCGCGAACCCGCAGAAAATGGCGTTCAGCGAGGTTTATGGCGCGCTGCAGACCAAGGTCGTGGATGGTCAGGAAAACACCTGGTCGAACATCTACGGACGTAAGTTCTTTGAAGTTCAAGACGGCATCACCGAAACCAACCACGGCATCATCGACTATCTGGTCGTAACCTCGACCGATTGGTGGGAAGGCCTGGACCCGGCGGTGCGCGACCAGTTCGCGCAAATTCTGCGCGAAGTGACGGAGACAAGGAACGCGGAAGCCTATGCGGTGAACCAGGATAACAAGCAGAAAATCCTGGATGCGGGCGGCGTGATCCGCACCTTGAGCGCCGAGCAGCGCCAAGAATGGGTCGACGCGATGAAGCCCGTCTGGGATCAGTTCAAGGACGATATCGGCCAGGACCTGATCGACGCGGCGGCGTCCTACAACTCCGCCAGCTAGCACAACCGCCCGGCTGATTAAGTCAGCCGAATCAAAAAGTTGCATCGGGCCGCGTGACTTCCCAGTCGCGCGGTCCATTTCTTTTCCCAGTCCAGACGCGCGGCCGATCGCGCGGCCCATTGCGCAGCCGGGCGTCTGTGAGGGGAGGGAAAGAGTGAGTTTTCACGCACAAGAGCGGCCGAAGAACCGCATGGACCGGATCGAGGAGACGCTGATCGCCACGATCCTCGGCCTGATGACAGTGATCACCTTCGCCAATGTCATCGCCCGCTATGTCTTCAATTCGAACATTCTTTGGGCCTTGGAGGCGACGGTGTTTCTGTTCGCCTGGCTGGTGCTGCTCGGCGCTTCGTACGGGGTGAAACACACGCTGCATATCGGCGTCGATGTGTTGGTCAAAGCCTTGCCGAAACCGGCGCAGAAGCTGATGACCCTGGCCGCCGCCGCCTGTTGCATCGGCTTCGCCGCCGTGATGCTGAAAGGCGCCTGGGACTTCTGGTCCCCCTTCATCGGCCGGCGCGCCTTCTTCGAGGTCAACGATGTGCCGATGCCCGCCTTCCTACAGTTCCTCGCCGACTGGGTGAATGAAGGCGAGCGGTACGAGAAAATGCCGCGCTTCATCCCCTATTCGATCATGCCGATCGCCATGGCGCTGCTGTTGTTTCGCTTTCTCGAGGCGGGTTGGGAGATCGTGCGGGACAAGCGCGATCTGCTGATCGCCGCGCATGAAGCCGAAGAGCTGGTCGACGAAGTCGAGCGCAGCCACACCGGCCAAAGCGGCCAAAGCGGAAAAGGAGCCTGAGCCATGGCCGCCGCAGGAATTCTGTTCGCCCTGGTCATCGGCCTGATGATGATCGGCGTGCCTGTCGCCGTATCGCTGGGCCTCAGCTCCGTACTCTTCCTCGTCGCCTTCTCGGACGGGTCCTTGGCCTCGATCTCACAGACGCTGTTCCAGGCCTTCGCCGGCCATTATACGCTGTTGGCCATCCCTTTCTTCATCCTCGCCTCAACCTTCATGTCGACGGGCGGCGTGGCGCGCCGGATCATTCGTTTCGCGATCGCGGTCGTCGGCCATTTCCAAGGCGGGCTCGCCATCGCCTCGGTCTTCGCCTGTATGATGTTTGCGGCGCTCTCCGGCTCCTCCCCGGCGACGGTGGTGGCGATCGGCACGATCGTCATCGCCGGCATGCGCCAAGTCGGCTATAAGAAAGAATTCGCCGCCGGCGTGATCTGCAACGCCGGCACGCTCGGCATCCTGATCCCACCCTCGATCGTCATGGTGGTCTATGCGGCCGCGACCGACGTTTCGGTCGGGCGCATGTTCCTGGCCGGCGTGTTCCCGGGCCTATTGGCGGGCCTGATGCTGATGGTCGGGATCTATATCTACGCCAAGTTCAAAGGCTTGCCTTCGCAGCCTTTCGCCGGTTGGGGCGAAATCTGGTCCGCCTTCGTCGATGCGGCCTGGGGCCTGCTGCTGATCATCATCATCCTCGGCGGCATATATGGCGGGGTCTTCACCCCGACCGAGGCGGCGGCGGTCGCGGCGGTCTACGCCTTCGTCATCGCCAATTTCGTCTACAAGGACATGGGGCCGCTGAATATCAGCGAAGACGAGAAGATTTCATTCTTCCGCAAGCCCCTCAGCGCGCTGACCGTGTTCACCCATGAGGACACGAAGAAGACGCTGTTCGAAGCCGGCAAGCTGACCATCATGCTGCTTTTCATCATCGCCAACGCCTTGATCCTGAAGCATGTCCTGACCGAGGAGCGGATCCCGCAACTGATTACCGAGGCGATGCTGAACGCCGGCTTCGGCGCCGTCACCTTCCTGATCGTCGTTAACATCATCCTATTGATCGGCGGTCAGTTTATGGAGCCGTCGGGTCTGCTGGTCATCGTCGCGCCGCTGGTCTTCCCGATCGCTATCGAGCTGGGCATCGATCCGATCCATCTGGGGATCATCATGGTGGTCAATATGGAGATCGGCATGATCACCCCGCCGGTCGGACTGAACCTGTTCGTGACGGCGGGGGTGGCGCAGATGTCGATGATCAATGTGGTGAAGGCGGCCCTGCCCTGGGTCTCGATCCTGTTCGTCTTCCTGATCCTGGTGACCTATGTGCCGATCATCTCGACCTGGCTGCCGACCACAATGATGGGGCCGGAAATCATCACCAATTAGCGTCCCGGCAGCTTTGTCGCGCGGCGAAGGATATGGGCGTCAGTCGATCTCGCCGCGTTGGAAGAAGGTCAGTTGCTGCGGATCGGCCAGCACCTCCTCCAAGGCGCGGGCGAGGATATCGGCGAATTTCCGCTGGCCGGCCGCATCGCCGATCAGATCCTGACGCACCTCGAACAGGATGTTGGGCAGGCGCGCCGGCAGCGCGTGATGCTCGACGGTGAAGCCGTACGGGTCGAGGCCGGAATACGGCTTGTTGTCGCCGATCATCAGCTCCGGATTTTGCCGCTCCAGCGCCTCCAGAACGGCGTAGGCCATCCGCCAGTCCCGGTTGTAGAGCACGCCGATATGCCAAGGCCGCTTCATGCCGCGCATCTCGTCGGTGCAGGAATGGACGGAGATCAAGGCCGGCGCCTCGACCCCGGCCCGGCCGGCGCGCAGCCGCGCCTCGCGCATCATCGCCTCAACGCGATTATGGTAAGGCCAGAAGATCTCCTGCGCCCTTTGCAGCCGATCGAACGGCGTCAGGTCGCGGTTGCCCGGGATGACCGCGCCGTCGCTGATCTCACGGATGCTGGTGAAATCCTCCGGCGGCCGGTTGATATCGATCACCAACCGGGAGAAGCCGCTCTGCACCGCCGGAATGTCGAGCCGTTCCGCCAGACGCCGCGTCACCCCCGCCGCGCCGATATCATAGGCGATATGCAATTCCATGACGTCCGGCGCGAGGCCCAGACCATCGAGCGCCTGCGGCACAATGTTAGACGCATGGTCGGTCACCAGCAGCGCCGGTCGCGCGCCGGACGGCTGGACAATCGAATAGACTTCCGGGTCGCTAGGTCCAAGCAAAGTGGACGCCGACCCGGTCGGTTCGGCTGTGGAAAGGTGAGTTTTCACCGCGTGCGCCAAAGGTTCTCTGTAAATCGCAGACGCTACTAGATAAGATACCAGCCGGATTTCGCAACCGCCGTCTTTGTTGGAGACGGGCCTGCTAGGGATGCTTATGGCGACGCCGCTTTCAGAGAATGAGCGCGACAAGCTGCGCAAGGTGATCGGGGTCATGCGCTCGGCGACGATTGAGGGCGAGCGCCGCGCCGCCGAGATTGCGGCCGCCCGGATCGCCGAAGCCAATGGCTTGACCCTGGAGGAGGCCGAGTTGGAGGCCTTCCCAGAGGAAGATGACGGGAGCATTGATCAGGCCGAACGCACCGCGCGCCGCCGCGCGGCCGAGGCTTGGGCCGCGAATATGGTGCGGATGACCGAAACCATGGAGCGGGCCGAGAAATACCGCTACATGATGGCCAAAGAGGAGGCGCGGAAACGGGGGCTGCGGGACGAACCAACCCGGGCCGAACGCGTCGCCCCGGCGCGCGCCCGCACCTATATTCCCGGGAAAGAGGACGAGTTCCGCCTGATCGCCGGGTTGCTGCGCGAGCGGGTGCCGTTCAAACGCATCGCCGAGATCGTCGGCGTCTCCACCGTCGCCGTCGCCCGCGTCTGGCTCCTCACCCGCGACCGCCACGCCGCCTGAGGCGGGGCGGCGGCGCCGGCCGATTGGTCTAACCATTGGACCAATTGACGCGATCAAGGCAGTATGCCGGCCATGTCCGAACCGTTTCACCCAATCGAGCAGCCAAGCCTGGGCGACCGCGTCGCCTCAGAGGTGCTGCGCCGAATCGCGTCGGGCGATCTTGGGCCGGGCGACCGGCTGCCGTCTGAGAGACGACTTGCCGAGTTGCTGGCGGTCAGCCGCGTCTCCGTCAGGGCGGGACTTCAACAATTGAAGGCGCAAGGGCTGCTGACGGTGGTGCGCGGCGGCGGCGCCCGGGTCGCGGCGCCGGAAACCATCGGCGACCCGGCCTTGACCGCGTTGGCGCAGCTCGACCGCACCAGCCTGCTCGATCTGCTGGAAATCAGGACGCTGCTGGAATGCTGGGCGGCCGAGCGCGCGGCGTCGCGGACAACGGCGGCCGATATCACGGAATTGCGCGGCCATATCGCCCGCATGGCCGACCCGGATGACAACAAGGCTCAGGCCGATATCGATTTCCACCTGGCGATAGCCCGGATCTGCGACAGCCCGATCTATCGTCACATGGTCGGCGTCATCCACGGCACGCTCAGCGAAATGGTCCGCTTTCACCGGTTCGAACTGTTCGGCGGGCCGGAAGACGATCAGGCGGTCCACGACCAGCACAGCGCCATCGCCGACGCCCTGGAACAACGCGACCGGGCCGCCGCACGCGACGCCATGGCCCGCCATCTGGCGTGGGTTCGGTCGCGGTACGAAACCCTGAACCTCGCCGCACATAAAGACCTTGGTTAGGTCTGGTCGGCCAACACAGGCGCCAAGGCCTTCCGCACGGCGTCAGGAATCGGCATTGGGCGCATGGTTTCGCGCTCGACATAGACATGGACGAACCGTCCATAGGCCGCGGGCGCGGGCTCGCCGTCGCGGAAGACGCCGATCTCGTAGGTGACCGAGGTCGTCCCAAGTTTGGCGACGCGGAGCCCCACGTCGATCGCTTCAGGGAAGGTCAGTTCCCTGAAGAAGCTGCATTGTGTGTCGACCACCATGCCGACCACCGCGCTGTCGCGCGGGCTCAAGCCCGCCTCTCGGATCAGGTGCTCGTTCACCGCCGTGTCGAAGTAAGAGTAATACTCTACATTATTGACATGGCCGAACGGATCCTGGTCCATCCAGCGGGTCGTGATCCGGTGAAAGCGTTTGAATGAATCGCGCGCCGGCGCATCCTCGCGTCTCATCGCAGACCTAAGCCTCCGCCGTCAGAGACTGGAAAAAAGTCAGCAACGCCTCGCGTGTCTCCTGCTGCGCCTCCAACATCATCATATGGCCGGAATTCTCGACCAAATGCAGACGCCTGTCATCAAGGGCGTCGACGATCGGCCCCGCCGCCTTCACCGGCGTCATCTTGTCGAAAGCGCCCGCCAGGATCAGGACCGGGACATTGACCTTTGCTGCGGCCTCCGGAGCGCCTTCATAGGCGCCACACGCCTTTAAGTCATTGGCAATTAATCCGGGCGCCGCGCGCTCCAACAAGCGTAGCGCGCCGCCGACCAGCCAGACGCCGCTGGCGATATTGCCGCCGCGATGCGCCGCCGGCCCATGGCCCCAGGCCGTCATCAGCTCCGGCGCCAGGATGCGGTTCTCCTCCGCCGCGGCGATCAGGTCCGGATGCACCCGCATACGCGCCGACACGCCCGCCAACACCAAGCCTCGGCATAGGTCAGGCCGCCGGGCGGCGGCCTCCAACACGATGAGCGCGCCCATCGAATGCCCGACCAGGATCGCCGGCGCCGCCCCGGCCGCCTCGATCAAACGGTTCAGCCAATCCGCATAGGATTCAATCGACTTAGGCGGCAAGCCTGCGCTCCTGAAATGGCCGGGAAGGTCCACCGCCAGCGTGTTGAACCCGCGATGCGCCGTAAAGCGCGTTTGTTGCCCCCAAATCGTGTGATCCATGCCGGCGCCATGCACGAAGATCACGCTCGGCTTCGTGGGGTCGAAGGCCTGGCCGCCGTCCGACAGGTAGGTATCCGCATCGTCTACTGTGACAATCATAGGGGGAACATCCAGAGATCCTGAGAACCGGCGGCGCTATTCGGCCGCCATCGGCGCCGCCTTCTGAGCGGCCCGAAGGGCCTGCTTAAGATCGTCGATCAGGTCTTGCGGGTCTTCCAGGCCGATCGAGAGCCGGACCAGATCCTCGCCGACTCCCGACGCCTTCAGTTGCTCGGCGCTCAACTGCCGATGGGTGGTGGTGGCCGGATGCAGGACCAGAGACTTGGCGTCGCCGACATTGGCGAGATGGCTGAAGATGCGCACCGATTCGATGAAGGCGGCCCCGGCGGCGCGCCCGCCCCTGACACCGAAAGACAGCATCGAGCCCGGCCCCTTCGGCAGATAGCGTTGCGCCAACGTCTGATCCGGATGGCTATCGAGCCCCGGATAGCTGACCCAGCCCACCGCCTCATGCGCTTCGAGGAATTCCGCGACCAACTGCGCGTTTTCAACATGTTTGGCCATGCGCAGCGGCAGAGTCTCGATTCCTTGCAGGATATAGAACGCGTTTTGCGGGCTGAGCGCCGGGCCAAAGTCGCGCAGACCCTCAGCCCGAACCCGCATGGCGAAGGCCGATGGGCCATATTCTTCGGCAAAGACAATGCCGTGATAGCCGGCGTAAGGCTCGGTCATGGTCGGGAACCGGTCGGCCCCGTCCGGCGTTCGGCTGGCGGCCCAATCGAACCGGCCCGAATCGATGATCACGCCGCCCATCGCGACGCCATGACCGCCGAGCCATTTGGTCGCCGAATGCATCACGATGTCGGCGCCGTGATCGATCGGCCGGCAGAGATGCGGCGTGCAAAAGGTCGCGTCGAGGACTAACGGCAAACCGGCATCATGGGCGACCTGGGCGACCGCTTCGATATCTAGCACTTCCAGCCCGGGATTGCCGAGAACTTCCGAGAAGACCATCCGGGTGTTGGGCCGAATCGCCGCCCGAAAGGCCTCCGGGTCGCGCGGATCGACGAAGGTCGTCTCGATCCCAAACCGTGGGAAAGTATGGCTGAACATATTGATTGAGCCGCCATAAAGCGACTTGGACGCCACGATATGCGCGCCTTGGCCCATCAGAGTCGCGACAATCAGATGCAGCGCCGCATGGCCTGAGGCGCAGGCCACCGCCGCGACGCCGCCCTCAAGCGCCGCCATCCGCTCTTCCAACACGGCCACGGTCGGGTTGGAAATGCGCGAATAGATATGACCCGCCGCCTCGAGATTGAACAGCGAGGCCGCCTGATCGACATCCTCAAAGACATAGGAGGTGGTCTGATAGATCGGGGTCGCACGCGCGCCGAAAACAGGGTCGGGCTGCTGCCCGGCATGCAGCGCCAGCGTATCGAAATTCAGGAAACCCGGTTTGACCATTCTCCGCTCCCGACAGCGCCGCGCGAACCGGCCCGGTCCAATTCCGCTAGACCAAAGGATGGTAGCGCCGCCGGCGCGGCCCGGCAACCGAGCGCGCCGCCCCGTCAATCCTAAATCCCTGAATTCCAAGCAAAAAAATGGGCCGCCGAAGCGACCCTATGCAAGCATAACCCCTTTGACGGGACCCCTGTTCAACTTGCTTGGCCGGGACGATAGCAGTCTGCGGACATTTGTCAAAAGGGAAATAGTACTTTTCTCCGGGTTTTTCGATCGCCTCGAAAATCCGTCACAAATCACCGCGCAATGCCGGCTTCGCTGGTTGGCGATCGGTCGGGTCTGAGCCGCAGACGGACAAAAAAATTGAGCCGCACGGGCGGCTCAAGTTGAACAGGGAGTCCAAGAACGCTTCACGCCATCTAGGAAAATGATCGCGATAAGCGTCGGGGTATGAAGTGCGGTATTATATTCCGACTTCTGGTTAAGAGCGCAGCAAAATCTCCCTATTTACTTGGCCAATCGAGCGGAATATTTAGCTTTTCCTGCGGCCGGATGCCGATTCTCTCGAATTCGACTGAGTCTCAACAAGCTAGAGCGTGGGATCGTGCGCGATGCGGACGAGCTGTTTTCCGAAATTCTCGCTATGCAGCAGCTTCAGGAAGGCCGCCGGCGTCTGCTCGAGACCCTCGGCGATGTCTTCGCGATGATGCAGCCGGCCGTCCTTTTCCCAGGCGGCCAGTTCGGCCCGCGCCGCGTCAAACCGGTCTGTGTGATCGAACAGCAGGAAACCCTGCATCTTGGCGCGGGCCACCAGGATCGCGCGGATGAACCGCTCGCCGATATCCGGCTCTTCGAAGCGGTCGGCCAGGGCGATCGTGCCGCAGATCACAATCCGGGCGAATAGCGCCAGATTCTTCATCGCCGCGTCGTGAATCGGCCCGGCCGTGTTGTCGAAAAAGACATCGACCCCGTCCGGGCAGGCCTCGGCCACCGCCTCTGTCAGGTCGGGAACCGTCCGGTAGTTGATCCCGGCGTCATAGCCGATCGACCGACACCAAGTGAGTTTCTCGTCGCTGCTGGCGACCGCGACGGCGCGCGCGCCTTTCAGCTTGGCGATCTGGCCGACAATCTGACCGACCGCGCCGGAAGCCGCGGAGACCAGGACCGTGTCGCCCGCCTTCACCGCGCCGGTCTCCAACAGGGCGAAATAGGCGGTCAGGCCCGGCAGGCCGAGATAGCTGAGCCAGGCGGTCAGCGGGCCAAGCGTCGGATCGACCTTGGTCAGACCCGGGGCCGGCTGAACCGAATAGTCCCGCCAGCCGAAACCGAAACTCTCGACAAAATCGCCTTCCTGAAGCGCCGCCGCGCGGCTTTTCACCACCACACCGACACCGCCGCCCTGCATCACCTCGCCGACCGAGACGCCCGCCGCATAGTTTTTCTGAGGGCTGATCCGGCCGCGCATATAGGGATCGACCGACAAATAGAGCGCCCGGATCAGGACCTCTCCGTCCTCCGGATCGGGAATCGGCGCGGTCTCCAACCGCCAGTTCGCCAAGTCGGGCATGCCTGTCGGATGCGAGGCCAGGACCCATTGCCGGTTTTCGGTCATAAGCGGCTCCCCAGGTCTGCGCGCTACTGCTTGAAGACCGAAGAGGCCGCCGCATGCGCCGCCTGCTTCTTCGCGATTGCGGCGCGGGCGCGTTCGATCTCGGCCTCCCGTTCCGCGATATACTCCCCCAACGCCTCGATCGACATGACCTCCAGGTCGGCGGGTTCGACAGTTTTCGGCTTGGCGGGTTCCAGATCGTCCGGGTTCATAGCGACGCCTCCCTCTTTGGTTTCAGGCGCGGTTCACGGGCGCGCCTCGGTTTGCCACCGGTTCAGGCCGGTCTTACAAAGGCTAGTTCAAGCGAGGGCGGCGCGCGCGTCAACGCAGAACTCCGAATTGGACCAGGGGACCGCCTATGACCGACATGATGACCGCCGTCGAAATCACCGAACCCGGCGGGCCGGAGGTGCTGAAACCGACGACCCGGCCAGTCCCGACCCCTGGTCCCGGTCAGGTGCTGATCAAGGTCGCCGCCGCCGGCGTGAACCGACCGGATGTGGCGCAGCGCGCCGGGGCTTACCCGCCGCCGCCCGGCGCCAGCGACCTGCCGGGGCTCGAGGTCGCCGGCACGGTGGACGCGATCGGGCCGGACGCGACGCGCTGGCGGGTGGGCGATACGGTCTGCGGGCTGACGCCCGGCGGCGGCTATGCTGAATACTGCGTCACCCATCAGGATCATTGCCTGCCGATCCCGACCGGCTATTCGATGATCGAGGCCGCCGCCCTGCCGGAGACCTTTTTCACCGTCTATGGCAATGTCTTCATGCGGGGCCGGCTGACGGCGGGCGAGTGGCTGCTGCTGCATGGCGGGTCCAGCGGCATCGGCACAACCGCGATCCAACTGGCGAAACGCTTCGGCGCCCATGTCATCACCACGGTCGGCAACGCGGAAAAAGCGGCCGCCTGCGCCAAGCTCGGGGCCGACGCGGTGATCAACTATAAGCAAGAGGATTGGCCGGCGCGGGTCGCGGAAATCACCGAGTGGCGCGGCGTCGATCTGGTGCTCGACATGGTGGCCGGCGACTATATCCAGCCGAACCTGAACGCGCTGGCCATGGACGGCCGCTATGTCTTCATCGCCTTTCTGAACGGGCCCAAGGCGGCGCTGGATATCACGCGGATCATGATCAAGCGCCTGACCGTCACCGGCTCAACCCTGCGGCCGCAGACCGACGCAATGAAGGCGGAGATCGCGCGCAATCTATTGTCTGACGTCTGGCCCATGCTCGAGGCCGGAACCGTCGCGCCCCAGATCCACGCGACCTTCCCGCTCGCCGAAGCGGCCAAGGCGCACGCCCTGATGGAGAGCAGCAGCCATATCGGCAAGATCATGCTGATGGTGGGGTGAGTTAGGGGCTACGAAGTCCTTTAAACTCGCTGCTCGTCGAACTGAGCAGCCGATCCGCAATCCTTCCTGCACGGTAAAGGGCGCGCACCGGACAGCCGAGAACAGTTCTCGCAAATACTCGGCCGCATCGTCGGCGATTAGATCTCGGCCTCCGACAACGCGTCGCCCAGATCTATCGCCATTTGGATCGTCCCGTCGGAGGACGGCAGCTAAGGCGCCAATGCACGAACCATCTTGACCATATGTTCTTTTTATGTTCTTATTTTACCCTAGTGGGAGGACGCAGCCATGCCAATGCGAACCAAGTTGAACCGGGCTCTGCGCACATTCATCGAGAAGCAGGCGATGTTTTTTGTCGCGACGGCGGATCGCGACGGGCAGGTGAATGTTTCGCCGAAAGGAATTGATACCTTGCGCGTTCAAGGCGAAGACCGGATCGTTTGGCTCAACCTCTCGGGCAGCGGCAATGAGACGGCGGCGCATGTGCGCTCCACCGCACGCATGACCCTAATGTTCTGCGCATTCGAAGGCGATGCCCTGATCCTGAGGGTCTATGGAAAAGCCAAGGTGGTCCATCCGCGTGACCCGGATTGGCAGGGCTTTGTTTCGAGCTTTCCAAAACTCGCCGGCAGCCGGCAGATTTTCGATCTGAGGATCGACCGCGTCCAAACCTCGTGCGGAACCGGTGTGCCGGTCATGGAGTTCCGTCATTCGCGCGGCGAAGAAGAACTTGTGCCGTTCTACGATGAAATGGGCGCGGAAGGCGTGCAGCGCTATTGGCGGAAAAAGAACACGACCACGATCGACGGAAAGCCAACCGGCATATTTGAGGATGGGTGAATGACGCCACCCGATGGGCGCTCAATCTAGCACTGCGTGACGCGGCGGCTGCAACGCCGTCGCCCCGGACGTGATCCGGGGCCCACGTGAAAGCCCGGTAGATGCGGCAACAGAGTGGGAAACCGCAACGCCGTTATATCAGCCTCATTCGCCTACCAGCCTGCGAGCCGGCAGCCATCGGGCGGGACCATGGCCCCGGATCACGTCCGGGGCGACGATGCGGCATGAGTTGGGCGGTGCTGGGTCTATACCGGCAGGGCGGTCGTGTATTTCACGCGGCGGAGGGAGAAGCGCGAGTTGACGCCGGCGACTTGCGGTTGTTTCAGGAGTTTGCCGGTCATGAATTGCTCATAGGCGTCGATGTCGCTGGCCATGATGCGCAGGTGATAGTCGCGGTCGCCGGTGACGGCGTGGCATTCGAGCACTTCGGGCCATTCGGCGACCGCTTCCTCGAAGCCGGCGATCGTCTCGTCATGATGGTCGTTCAACGTCACCGCCGCCAGGACGGTCAGGTTCAGGCCCGCCGCTTTGGGATCGACCAGGGCCACCTCGCCCTTGATCACGCCGTCATCGCGCAGGCGCTTGATGCGGCGCCAGCAGGGGCTTTGCGATAGGCCGACGGCTTCGGACAGTTGCGCGATCGACAGGCCGGCGTTCTTCTGCATCGCCGACAGGATCTTGCGATCAATCGCGTCCAGTTCCGTCATCGCCGGCATGGTCCAGCCCTTACGCTCCCGTCCTCGTTGCCCTGGCCGCCGCCTGCCTAAGCCTGTGCATAGCCGACGACTTTCAGCGCGTCGGCGATCTCGGTCAGTATGGCGGGATCGTCGATGGTCGCCGGCGTCTTGACCTCGGCGCCGTCGGCGATCTTCGCCATTGTCCCGCGCAGGATCTTGCCCGACCGCGTCTTCGGCAGCCTTGGCACCACCGTCGCGGTCTTGAACGCGGCGACCGGCCCGATCTTCTCGCGGACCAGCTTCACCGCCTCTTTCGTGATATCCTCATGAGTCTTATCGACGCCGGCTTTGAGCACCAGGAAGCCGAGCGGAACTTGACCCTTAAGCTGGTCGGACACGCCGATCACGGCGCATTCAGCAACATCTGGGTGTCCGGCCAGCACCTCCTCCATCGCGCCGGTCGAGAGACGATGCCCCGCCACATTGATGATGTCGTCGGTGCGGGACATGACGTAAATGTATCCGTCCTCGTCCATATAGCCGGCGTCGCCGGTCTTGTAGTAGCCGGGATAGTCGCTGAGATAGGCGTCGATCCAGCGTGCGTCCGCGTTCCAGAGCGTCGGCAGGCAAGAGGGCGGCAGCGGCAGTTTGATGCTGATCGCCCCCATCTCGCCGCGCGGAACCTCGGCGCAGGCGTCGTCCAGGATACGAATGTCAAAGCCCGGCACGGGCCGCGTCGGCGAGCCAGGCTTCACCGGCAATTGCTCGACGCCGAGACAGTTGCTGATCATCGGCCAGCCGCTTTCGGTCTGCCACCAATGGTCGATCACCGGCACGCCCAGAATCTCTTCGGACCAATGAAGCGTGTCAGGGTCGCAGCGCTCGCCGGCCAGGAACAGCGCGCGCAACTTGGACAGATCATGATTCTGAACCAGCGCGCCGGTCGGGTCTTCTTTCTTGATCGCGCGGAAGGCGGTCGGCGCCGTGAACAGGGTCACGACATCATGCTCTTCGATCACCCGCCAGAACGTGCCGGCGTCCGGCGTGCCGACCGGCTTGCCTTCGAACAGGATGGTCGTGCAGCCATGCAGCAGCGGCGCATAGGTGATATAGCTGTGGCCGACGACCCAGCCGACATCGGACGCCGCCCAGAACACTTCGCCCGGATCGATGTTGTAGATATTCTTCATCGACCATTTCAGCGCCACCATATGGCCGCCATTGTCGCGCACCACGCCCTTGGGCTGGCCGGTGGTGCCGGAGGTGTAGAGGATATAAAGCGGGTCGGTGGCGGCGACGGGCGTGCAGTCGGCCGGTTCGGCCGCGTCCATGCCGTCTTTCCAGTCGATGTCGCGGCCGTCGCGCAGGGTCCAATCGGCTTGCTCGCGCTTTACCACGACGACTTTCTGGACAATGTCCGGCGCGAGCTCCAACGCCTCATCGACCATGGGTTGATATTCAACGGTCCGGCCGGGCTCCAACCCACAGCTTGCGGTGACGATAACTTTGGGGGCCGCATCCTTGATCCGGGTCGCCAGTTCGGCCGCCGCAAAGCCGCCGAACACGACAGAATGGACCGCGCCCAGCCGGGCGCAGGCCAGCATCGCTACGACCGCCTGGGGGATCATCGGCATATAGATGATCACCCGGTCGCCCTTCTCGACGCCAAGCGCGCGCAGCATGCCGGCGCAGCGCGCCGCCTTGTCCTGCAACTCTCGATAAGTGAAGCTCTTTTTGCTTCCCGTCATCGGGCTGTCATAGATCAGCGCCGGCTGGTCTGCGCGCCCGCCTTCAACATGGCGGTCGAGCGCGTTGTAGCACGTGTTGCATTCGGCCCCGGCGAACCAGCGATAGAAGTGCGGCGCGCCGCTGTCATCAAGGACCGTGTCCCACGGCTTGTCCCAATCGATGTCCGTGGCCGCCTGCGCCCAATAGGTTTCCGGATCCCGCAGCGCCTGTTTTTGTAGCTCGTCCAACCGACCCATTCTTTTTGCAACGGCTGTTTTTCGCCGCCTCCCTCACCACCTCGATACTGGTTCCAACGCGCCTGTTTCTGAAGGCGCTAAATCGGACCGAGACCGCACAATAAGCCAAGGTTTTGCGCAATTTCGCTTTGTCTTAGATCAAAAGCGCGGCCGAGCAGGGACTCGGAGAGCGCTTGACGCCGCTGCGCCGAATGGTCCCCAATCCCCCGACCGTTTGCACAGACAGGACCGCGCCATGAGCATTTTCGAGACCGGTTTGGACAAGAACGACGCGAATTTCGCCGCCCTGACGCCGCTGAGCTTTCTGAAACGCGCGGCCCTGGTGCATCCGGAAAAGACAGCGATGATCCATGGCCGGATCGCGCGCGGCTGGGCTGAGGAATATGCCCGCTGCCGGCGACTCGCCTCGGCGCTGTCGCGGCGCGGAATCGGCAAAGGCGACACAGTGGCCTGCATGCTGCCGAACATCCCGGCGATGATGGAGGCGCATTTCGGCGTCCCCATGACCGGGGCCGTGATGAACGCCCTGAATACACGGCTGGACGCGGCGACCATCGCTTTCATCCTCGACCATGGCGAAGCGCAGGTGGTTATCACCGACACCGAGTTTGCGCCGGTGATGCGCGAGGCGCTGAGCCTGACCGAACGCAAAGACCTGTTGGTGGTGGATGTCGACGATCCAGAGGGGCCCGGCGGCGCGCGTCTTGGATCGATCGAGTATGAAGGGCTCCTTGCCGAGGGCGACCCGGATTTCGACTGGGCGCCGCCCGCCGACGAGTGGGACGCCATCACCCTGAACTACACATCCGGCACGACCGGCAATCCTAAAGGGGTCGTCTATCACCATCGCGGCGCCTATCTCCTGGCGCTGGACAATATCGTGGTCTGGAGCCTGCCGGGTCAGGTCCGCTATCTCTGGACCCTGCCGATGTTCCACTGCAACGGCTGGTGCTTTCCCTGGACCATCGCTGCGATCACCGGGACCCATGTCTGCCTTCGGAATGTCAGCGCGGCGCATATCTACGCCGCCATCGCTGACCATGGGGTGACGCATTTCTGCGGCGCGCCGGTGGTGCTGGGCATGCTGATCAACGCGACCGATGACGAGCGCCGGCCGCTGGAGCGCACCGTCGAGGTGATGACCGCCGCCGCGCCGCCGCCGCCCGCCGTTTTGCAGCGCATGGAGGAGCAAGGCTTTCACATCACGCATGTCTATGGCCTGACCGAAGTTTACGGCCCCGCCGTGGTCTGCGCCTGGCATGAAGATTGGAGCGCGCTCGACCCGGAAGCGCGGGCGGCGAAGAAGGCGCGTCAAGGGGTCGGCTATACGACGCTCGAGGATCTTGCCGTGCTCGACCCGGAAACCATGACGCCGGTCCCGAAAGACGGGGAGACTCTGGGCGAGGTGATGTTCCGCGGCAATATCGTCATGCGCGGCTATTTGAAGAATCCGACGGCCACGCAAGAGGCCTTCGCTGGCGGCTGGTTCCATTCCGGCGATCTAGGGGTCTGGCACGCGGACAGCTATGTCGAATTGAAGGACCGGTCCAAGGACATCATCATCTCAGGCGGCGAGAACATCTCGACCATCGAGGTCGAGAATGCGCTCTATCAGCATCCCGACATCGTCGAAGCGGCCGTCGTGGCGCGGCCGGACGAGAAATGGGGCGAAACCCCCTGCGCCTTCGTGCTGACCCGAGACGGCTCGGACCTGACCGAAGCGGCGGTGATCGACTTCTGCCGCGCGAACATGGCGCGCTTCAAAGCGCCCAAGACCGTGATCTTCGGCCCCCTGCCTAAGACCTCGACCGGCAAGGTTCAGAAATTCAAACTGCGGGACCAGGCCCAAGCGCTCTAAGCCGGTCCGCAGAGTGTACAGGTGGTGAGCGTGATTTGCTTTGCAACTACGCAGGCCGAGTCGCCCCGGACGTGATCCGGGGCCCATGGTTCCGCCCGTTGGATGCCCGCTCAGGGCCGGCATGACGGTTTGAGATGGCCGCCGGGCTATCGGACCAATCCTAACCGGCGCTGATTGGCTGCGAGACGCCGCTTCTTTCAAACTTCAAGCGCCCACCCTGGGTGGACGAACGCAGACTTGCCCGCTAATGCATCAGGCGGCTTATTTCATCTTTAAGATGGAGCTTTTCCCGTTTCAATGTATGCACCAAGCCTTCATCCGGCATCGGGCGGCGTTGTTCGGTTTCTATCTTGGTTTCGAGTGTGGCGTGCCGTTCCTTCAATGCCTCAAGTCGGGCCTCTGCAGTCATCGAGCGTCTCCTTTTCTCAAACCAACCGAATTCCCTTGCATCGTCCGTCAACCATCGCACGGACGCGCAAGGATTTCGCGTCGGGCGCCGCAACCGCGCCAGAAGGGCTGTCCAGGGAAACGTCGAGAGTACGACGCGCTCTGCAATGACGATCTCGATCAACCGATCGAGGGGCTCGCCAAGGCGCAGAACCGCGCTCGGAAACCCATACCTTCCCCGTCGGCCCACAGTCGGGTCCGATCGCTTTCAGGCCCGTCCCACCGCTTCACGCCGTTGAGCGTGCATACGGCGACGCGCGGACCTAAACACCGCAGATGGTACTGCAAAAAAGGCGTTCAAGTCGAGAATCATAATGACTTGCGGATTAGCGACGCTGGGGTAACAACGGCGCTCGGCGGCGCGGGATTGTGCAGCCGCATCGCAAAACCGACCGACCCAGTCCTCAGCCCCCATCATTCCTTTGACGGATCGCGACCACACCCTTGTGGCGCGCGGTGATCCGCTGTACTTCCCCACGACCCCGCCGGTCTGCGCCACTCACGACACGCACCTTTCGGAAAGGCCCTCAAAGTCCAATGAGAAGAAAACACCGCACCAAAATTCTCGCCACGCTTGGCCCTTCCAGCGGGACCGCCGAACAAATCGAGGCGCTGTTCATGGCGGGCGTCGATGTCTTCCGGATGAACTTCTCCCATGGCGAGCATGACGAGCATCGGGCGCGGCACGCGGCCATTCGCGAGTTGGAACGCTCCACCGGCCGCCCTGTCGGGATCATGATGGACCTGCAAGGACCGAAATTGCGGATCGGCAAATTCGCCGAAGGTCCGATCGAACTCGCCATCGGTGACCGTTTCCGCCTGGATCTGCACGACGCGCCAGGCGACCAGGAACGCGCGACCCTGCCGCATCCTGAGATTTTCGCGGCCCTGGAGCCGGGCGCCGACCTACTCCTGGATGACGGCAAGGTGCGCCTGCGGGTGAAAAGCTGCGGCCAGAAATTCGCCGATACCGAGGTGGTGGTCGCCGGTCCGTTGTCGGAGCGCAAAGGCGTCAATGTGCCAGGCGTGGTGTTGCCGCTGTCGCCGCTCACCGAAAAAGACCGCCGCGACCTCGCTTTCGGCCTGGAATTGGGCGTCGATTGGGTAGCGCTGTCCTTCGTGCAGCGGCCGGAGGATATTGTCGAGGCGCGTGGCCTGATCGGCGAACAAGCGGGCATCCTGGCGAAACTGGAGAAGCCGGCGGCGATCGAACGGCTGGAGCCGATCGTGGATCTGGCGGATGCGGTGATGGTTGCGCGCGGCGATCTGGGCGTGGAGATGCCGGCGGAGGATGTGCCGATCCAACAGCGCCGGATCGTTCAAGTCGCTCGGCAGGCCGGCAAGCCTGTCGTCGTGGCGACGCAGATGCTGGACAGCATGATGGAACGGCCGGTGCCGACGCGCGCCGAGGCTTCGGACGTCGCCACCGCGGTCTATGAGGGCGCCGACGCGGTCATGTTATCCGGCGAGACCGCCGCCGGCGCCTATCCGGTCGAGGCGGTCACGATGATGAACCGGATCGTCGAGCGGGTTCAGGACGATCCCGCCTACTGGGACGGTCTGGAAGCGCAGAACAACGACGCCAAGGACACGACGCCGGACGCGATCAGCGCAGCTGTGAAAGTGGCGGCGGACAGCATCAACCCTGCCGCCATCGTCACCTATACGACCAGCGGATCGACGGCTTTTCGGATCGCCCGCGAGCGCCCGCGCTATCCAATCGTCAGCCTGACTCCACGCGAGACGACAGCCCGCCGTCAGACCATAGTCTGGGGCGTGCATTCCAGACGCACGCCGGACGCCAACAGCCTGGAGGACATGGTCGAGATCGCCGGCCATCAGGCGCGGATCGACGGCATCGCCGGGCCCGGCGACCGGGTCATCATCACGGCCGGCGTTCCGTTCGGCGCGCCCGGCATCACCAATATGCTGCGCATCGCCCGGATCGGCATGGGGGGATAGCCGCCCTTGGGGCGCCGACCGCCCGTGATGCATTTACCGCGGCGCGCGCGCCAGATAGACGGTCTGGGTGAAAGGCCGGTCCTGAAGCGGGTTGGGAAAGGTCACCGGCTCGTCCCAGGCTTCGGCGAAAACGCCGGCCAACCGCTCAGTAAAGGCCGTATCGGGTCGATCATTCGACCAAAGACCGAAGGCGCCGCCCGGCTTAAGATGGTTCATCAGCGCGGCGAGCCCGGCCGGCCGGTAGAAACTGGCGCTGCGGTCGTCGAGCAGCGCATCCGGCGCGTGGTCGATATCCACCAGGATCGCGTCGAACCGCCGGCCGGGACGGTCTGGATCGAAGCCGATTTCCGCCCCAGACTTTCCCTCCGCCATGGCGAAGAAGTCGCCTTGCACGAAGCGGCAGCGCGAATCGGCCGTCAATTCTGGACCAAGCGGCAACAGGCCGGTGCGGTGCCAATCGATGATCGGTTGCAAATAGTCCACGACCACCAGCGATCCCACCGCCTGATGCGCCAGGACCGCCTGCGCCGTATAGCCGAGCCCGAGCCCGCCGACGACGATGTCGAACCCCGCCTCTCCCGGCTCGAGCGCGCCGAGCGCCGCCACGCCAAGATCCGCCAAGGCGATCTCGGACGCGGTGAATAGGCTCGACATCAAGAATTCATCGCCGAGCTTGATCTCATAGACATCGACATCAAGCGACAGTTCGCGACGGCGCCGCAGGCTCAACGCCCCGATCGGGGTCTCACGATAAGCCAGTTCCTTGAAAAGCGCGCTCACGGCCGCCTCTTGCTGATTGCGCGGATCGGATCGAATCGTCCGGGCTCAGATACGCCGATCGTTCAGTTCTTGTGTGATCTGTTCGATGCGGCGTTCCGCGTGAAACGAGAACGGATGAATCTCGGCCGCCGCCTGATAGGCCTTCAGCGCGCCTTCCGGTTCCTCCAGCGCATCATAAATCATACCCAATCCCGACAGGGCGCCGAAATGCCTTGGCTCGAGCGCAAGGGTCCGCTTGATGTCCTCAATCGACCCGGCGAAATCGCCCTCGTAGAAGCGCAGCGTGGCGCGTTTGTTCCAGCCTTCGGAAAAATCCGGCGCCAATTCGACCATGGCGTCGAAGGCCTCCGCCGCCTCGGCGGTGCGGCCCGAATTCATCGCCTCGACGCCTTGCCGCATCAGGATATTGATGCTGTCCTGGCCGCTATCGAGCCAGATGCGCCAGATCTCGCCCGCCAGGACGCGCGCGGAGGCGGGAGATTGAGCCTGTGACAATTGCTCGAACAGCGGGTCGAGGCGCGGGTCGTTCTGGTCGGCGCGCGCCGGCCCCTGGAACGCGGCGGCGGCGAAAAGAAGGGCGCAGGTGAGGAGCCCAGTGGAGAACAATGTCGCAGCGTTTCGAATCATGAAAGCAGTATGGCGAGATGACAGATCATGATCAAACTTTAGGCCAGTCTCGGCCTGACGACGACGCGGCGAAAACGCCCAGTCTCGAGATCCCCGGGGCCCTGGCGCCGGCCCGCGCCGCCTTTCTCGCCGCGGCGCAGAGGGTGGGCGCTCGGCTCGAAAGCCATTCGGCGCAGCGCAAGTCGGCGGCCGAGGACGCCTGGTGCGATGTCGCCCGGCTCGGCGCGCCCGCCGCCGATCGGCTGCTTGTCTTGGTTTCCAGCGCGCCGCGCGTCGGCGGCTTCCTTGCCGCCGGCCTCATGACCCGCCTGCTCAGCGCCCGGCTGCATCGGGCGCTGAATCGGAACACAGGGTTGGTACTGATCCATGCGGTAAACCCGCATGGCGCGATCTGGCCCGGACCCAGGCCGGATTTCGGCGCGGCGCCAATCGACGGCGACGCCATAGCGCGCGATCCCGCCGACAAGACGCCGCTCGACCAAGTAAACAGCGGACCTGGCGACCCATCCTGGCAGAGCGCCCTGCTCAGCGCCGCCGAAGCGCGGTATCGTCAGGCGATGGCGCGCGATTCCGCTCCGGCCGGTACGCCACAGGGAGGCGTTTCGGCTTCCGGACCGTCTCTGTGGGGATCGCGGACGTTGCGGGCGATCGCGCGGGGCCGGCTGGCCAAAGCCCGCCAGATCCACCTTCTCGACATTCAGCCGGGCCCCGGCGCCTTCGGCGCGCTTGACCTGCGGGCGCTCTGGCCGGGCCGAGACTTTTGGCCGCTCGAGAAGACCGCGGCAGGGCGGCGGCGCCTGGACGACAATGGCGCGGCGGGTGACGACCGGTCTGATGCGGCGGCGGGTCTGGCGCACTTTCTCGATCAAAAGCGTCTTAGCAGCGCGATCGCTTTGTGCGGTGTCGGGGGTGGGACACGCCGAGCCGGTCGGGAGGTCCTGCCGTCAGGGGCCGATCCGCTGGGCGATATGGCGCTGCGCGCGCTGTTCACAGACAGGGATTGGACCGACTCGATCTGGGACGCGTTCGAGCCGATGGTGAGCGAGGCGATGGCGCAAAACCCAACCGCCTTGGAAGATAGGGTGGAGCGGTCGGTCGGACCGCCGCCGGCGCTGCGGGCGATGCTGGCCGGCAGGCGGGCCTTACGGCCTTGACGCCGACGCGCTGACCGCTTCCAAGGCCGGCGGTATCGGACCGCCTGTCGCCCAGTCCAAAAGCTCGACACTGTGCGCGATCGGCGTCTTGGCGGCGCCGGCGATCTGGGTGATGCAGCCGATATTGCCGGCCGCGATGACATCCGCCCCGGTCTTTTCGATATTGGCGACCTTACGGTCTCGCAATTTCGTGGCGATCTCCGGTTGCATGATATTGTAGGTCCCGGCGGAACCGCAGCACAGGTGACCTTCCAGCGGCTCTTTGACGGTGAAGCCGGCCTTTTTCAGAAGCGATTTCGGCGCGTGCGTGATCTTCTGACCATGCTGCATCGAACAGGCGGAATGATAGGCGACAACCGGCTTTTCCGTGAGGGCCGCGCCCGCATCGACGGGCAAAAGACCCCACTGATCCACGAACTCGGTGATATCGCGCGTCAGGCCGGAGATCGTCTTGGCGTCCTCGGCCAGTTCCGGATCGTTCCGAAACATATAGCCGTAATCCTTAACCGTCGTGCCGCAGCCCGACGCGTTGATGATCACCGCATCCAGGGGGTCTTCGCGATGCACCGCCATCCAGGCGCGGATGTTGGCCGCCGCCTGGGCGTGGCTGCGCTTGGTCTTGCCCATGTGATGGACCAGCGCGCCGCAGCAGCCGGCGCCGTCGGCGACCACCACCTCGACGCCGAGCCGGGTCAGCAGGCGCACCGTGGCTTCGTTGACATGCGGCTGCAGGACCGGCTGCGCGCAGCCATTCAGCAATGCGACCCGCAACTTCGCCGGACCGGTCGCTGGGAAGACCTGGGGCGTATCGACAGGCGATGGCTTGGGCGGCGCCCCCGGCGCCAGCTTCAGCATAGCGGCGAAACGCTTGTCGATCAGCCCGAGCAAAGGCCCCAGCGGCTTGGCGATCCAGGCGCCCACCAGCGCCAGGCGAAGTAGGATCCTGTTCGGCAGGACCGCGCCCAACACTTCCCGCAGGAAGCGGTCCTTCAGGCTGCGCGTGTGGGTCTCTTCGATATAGGCGCGGGCGTGATCGACCAGATGCATGTAATGCACGCCGGACGGGCAGGTGGTCATGCAGGACAGGCAGGACAGGCAGCGGTCGATATGTTTGACCACCTTGGCCGGCGCCGGCTTCTCATTCTCCAGCATATCCTTGATCTGATAGATCCGCCCGCGCGGCGAATCCAATTCGTCGCCCAGAGTGACATAGGTCGGACAGGTCGCCGTGCAGAATCCGCAATGCACGCAGGCGCGCAGGATGTCGTTGGCTTCCTGGATGTCAGGGTCGGCGAGCTGCGCCAAAGTGAAATTCGTCTGCATCGATCCGCCTTCGCCTACACGCCGTCATACATCCGGCCAGGATTGAGCACCCCGCTCGGATCGAAGGCCTGTTTGATCTTCTCCGTCAGACGTCGCACGCCCGGCTTCAAAGGTTGGAACGGCTCGACAGCGGCGCGCAGGTCGGCCCCGCCGCGGATTAGGGTGGCGTGCCCGCCATGGGCCTGGAGCGCCGTCCGGATCGCCTCGGCGCCGGCGTCACCGGCCCCCTCGACGGCGAGCCAGATCAGACCGCCGCCCCAATCGAGGAACGCTTCCGCCCCTGGCAACGCCATGACCGATCCATAAAGCGCCGCGCCTTCGCTGGGCGCCGTGGATAGGCGCCAGACCGCACGCAAGTCATCGGACGCGCTGAAGGGCGCGACATCGCGAATCTCGCGCCAGAAACCGGCGCTGTTTCGGCTGTGCAATTCGTCGGTCGGACCATGCACGCCCAGCATCTGACGCAGTTTCTCGCAGCGATATTCAACCGAGGGTCCCGGCCCGTCCAGGCGTAGCGCAGCGACGCCCGACCCTTGCCCCGATATCAGCGACAGACCCGACCGCGCCGCGATGGCGGTCGGGACCCAGGCGGCGCCGGAGAGATCATAGGGCGAATTCAGCCCCTCGGTCAGCGCCCGAACCGCCGTCTCCGGGTCGTCCGTCGCGAGCAGCACTGTGCGCTGTTTCTCCGCCACCGGCATGACCTTCACTGTGATCCGGGTCATCACCCCAAGCGTGCCCCAGGAGCCCGCCATCAGTTTACAAAGGTCGTAGCCGGTGACGTTCTTGACCACCCGACCGCCGGACTTGAAATCCTCCCCCCGGCCCGACACCGCCTCGAAACCGAGGAAATGGTCGCGCGCGGCGCCCGACTTGATCCGCCGCGGCCCCGCCAGATTGGCGGCGACCGCGCCGCCCAGCGTCCCGGCGCCTTTGTCCGACTTCAAAAGAGCCGCATAGTTCGGCGGCTCGAATTCCAGGCGCTGGTTGCGCGCGCTAAGCGCCGCTTCGATCTCCGACATCGGCGTCCCGGCCCAGGCCTGCAGGATCAGTTCCTCCGCCTCATACAGCGTGATCCCGGTCAGGCGCGACAGATCCAACTCATGGCTTGTATTGATGGGCCGACCGACCGACGCCTTGGTCCCCGCCCCGCGCACCGAAAGCGGCGCGCCTTCGGAGACCGCCCAAGCCACCGCCTCGCGGACCTGATCCGGCGTTTCCGGGGTGAAATGCGTCATCGCGGCCGCGTCCCTAGAACCGGGGAATATCGGGGAAGGGCATCTGGCCCTTGTGGATATGCATCCGCCCCAGTTCGGCGCAGCGATGCAGGGTCGGAAACACCTTGCCGGGATTAAGCAACCCGCCCGGGTCGAAAGCGCATTTCAGGCGCTGCTGCTGCTGCAGGTCGGCCTCGCTGAACATCGTCCCCATTAGATCGCGTTTCTCAACGCCCACACCATGTTCGCCGGTCAGCACGCCGCCGACCTCAACGCACAACTTCAAAATATCAGAACCGAAATCCTCCGCCTTTTCCAACTCGCCGGGATTGTTGGCGTCATAAAGGATCAGCGGGTGCAGGTTGCCGTCACCGGCATGGAAGACATTGGCGACCCGCAAGCCGTACTGGCTGGATAGTTCGTTCATCCGAGTCAGGACCTTGGGCAATTGGTGGCGCGGGATCGTGCCGTCCATGCAGTAATAGTCCGGCGAGATTCGGCCGACGGCGGGAAAAGCCGCCTTGCGCCCGGCCCAAAAAGTCAGCCGCTCTTCCTCGGACTCGGAGACCCGCTGGCTGACCGCGCCGCAGCCATCGGCGATCTCGCGCACCCGGTCAATCAGATAATCGACCTCTTGCGTCGGCCCGTCCAGTTCGACGATCAGCAAGGCTTCGACATCAAGCGGATAGCCCGCCCGCACGAAATCCTCGGCGGCGTGGATCGCCGGCTTGTCCATCATCTCCATGCCGCCGGGGATGATCCCAGCGCCGATGATCTTGGCGACGCAATCGCCGGCCGCCTCGCTGGTCTCAAAGCCGAGCAGCACGGCGCGCGCGGTTTCCGGCGTCCGCAGCAGGCGCACGGTGACCTCGGTCACCACGCCCAACAAGCCCTCCGACCCGGTCATGACGCCGAGCAGGTCATAGGCCTCCGAGTCGAGATGCTTGCCGCCGATCTCGATCACCTCACCGTCGATAGTGACGATCTGCACGCCGAGCAGGTTGTTGGTTGTCAGCCCGTATTTCAGGCAATGCACGCCGCCGGAATTCTCCGCCACATTGCCGCCGATCGAGCAGGCGATCTGGCTGGACGGGTCGGGCGCATAATAGAAGCCGTCCGCCTCGACCGCCTTGGTGATCGCCAGATTGGTGACGCCGGGCTGAACCCGGGCGCAGCGGTTGTCGTAATCGACCTCGAGGATCCTATTGAACTTGCCGAGGCCCAACAGCACGCCGTCCTCCAGCGGCAAGGCGCCGCCGGATAGCGACGTGCCGGCCCCGCGTGGAACGACCTTGATCCCATTCTCGAAGCAATAGCGCAGGACCTGCGAGACCTGTTCTACTGTCTCCGGCAGGACCACCAACAGCGGCAGTGTCTGATAGGCGGAGAGGCCATCGCTCTCATAGGGCCGGCGCTCGTCCTCATCGACGATCACCCCTTCGCCCGGCACGATGGCGCGTAGGGCGGCGGCGATCTCCTCACGTCTGGCGATCGCGCCGCGATCGGGTTCCGGCATCTGCATCGGGTGACTCCCAAATTGGTATTACCAATTTGCCTCACCGGCGCCCCGATTGGCAAGCCCAAGCCGGCGACCTGACGGCGGAAACGCAAAAAGCCGCCCGAGTTTCGGACGGCTTTCCTTTTTTGACCACTCGGCCCGCGCGCGGCGCCGATGGCAGGACGTGCGGGTGCGGCGCGTATCCTAGCCCTGGCGGGCCTTGAAGCGCGGGTTGGTCTTGTTGATCACATAGACCCGGCCCTTCCGGCGGATCACTCGGCAATCCTTATGGCGCTTTTTCAACGTCTTCAGCGAGCTGGCTACACGCATCGATCTTCTCCACTCGGTCCCCGTCGGCCATGCCGGGACGGGCAAAAAAAGAAGCGCGCCGAGCGCGCCGCACCCCGACATTCGGGGCTGAAATCCAGTCTTTCTGTCGAAAGCGCGCGGAACATAGGGACCGGCGCGCAGGGTGTCAAGCGGCCTCGAGGGTCGGCTCGACGCCTGGGCGCTACAGTGTTCCCTTGGTCGCGTGGCAGCGGAGCAGACGGACCTTGCCGCTGTTTAAGACCTTCACCCGCTTCATCCAGAATTCCGCCTCGAGGATCATGGCGGACACGTACTCACGCGTGAGGGTGTCCTTGGCGAGGTTGGCCATGAACTGCGCCCAAGCGCGCTGTATGAAGCTGCAATAGGTCTCGCATTCGAAAGTTTCCTCCTGCAGATCAAAGCCCAAAAGCTCTATTCTATTCCGGTAATAGTCGATCGGCGCGGGGGCTACGCCATCGCGTTCACTGTCCAGCCAGTCCCACACATCGGGATCGTCCCGGCTCACGCCTTCGGCCAGTACGAAGTCAGTGAAGACGAAATGCCCGTGCGGTTTGAGAGCGGTGTGCACGGATTTCAGAAGACCGTCCCGATCGGCGAGCTGGAACATCATTTCCCGCGCCAGGACCCCGTCATATTTGGCTGAACCTAGGTCCGCCCTGTCCGGGTTCAGATGTTTGATCGGAACCCGCTCGTTCAAGCCGCGCTGGATCGATAGGACCATCGCATGCGCCGCCAGTTCCGGATCCAGATCGACTCCGTCAACATCCGCGTCGCTCGCCATGCAGATCGCTCGCGCGCCGCCGCCAAGACCGGCGGATAGGTCAAGAAACCGCCGTCCCTTACAGAGCGCCATCGGCTCAACCAGGCGTTGGCTATACGCGACGCCGCCCGGACTCACGACCTCATCATCGAGGCCCCACAATACGGATGCAAGGTCGAGCCGGGTCTTGGGCCAGATCAGGGCCGGGGCTTCAGTCGGCAGGTCGACATCGATCTCCCGACCATGTTCGGCGACCCAGTCCGGGTCCGGCGGCTCGTCCGGCGCCCGGTCGAATTCGGAGGCCTGGGCGGGGGACGCGATCGACGGAGACGCCAAATTTTTTCGGACTAAGGTGCGCGGTTCGACGCCTTCCCACCACGCGGCGAACCGAATTTTAAGCGGGATGTAGCCGTCATCGTAGTCTGTCTCGTTTGGTTGGGCGGCGGTCGCGAACATGAGTGTAAACTCCAAAAGGCGCGGCCTGACCAAGCTGAATGAACGCGCCCGAACAAAGACCTAAAAATGCCCGATGAATCTTTAAAAAAGGTAAATCTAATATGGTTAATTGGACCAGTATCGCGGCGCTAGACCAAAGGATGGCCTCGTGCGATGGCCGGCCTATCGTTTGACCCGGGTCAAGTCGGTCCTGTCCTGCAAGCCATAGACTGGTCGCTTCTGACGTTCCGGTGCGAGCGCCTGCGATGAAAGCAATGGTTCTGGAAACGGCGGGCGCGCCGCTCGTCCTGAAGCGGGTGGCCAGGCCCGTCCCAGGCCCCGATCAGGTCTTGCTGAAGGTGGCGGCCTGCGGGGTCTGCCGCACCGATCTGCATATTCTGGATGGCGAGTTGCCGGATCCCAAGCGGCCGCTGATCCCCGGCCACGAAATTGTCGGCACGGTTGTCGAGGTTGGGTCCGGCGCAAAACAGTTTCAGCTTGGCGATCGGGTCGGCGTGCCGTGGCTCGGCCATACATGCGGCGCCTGCGCCTATTGTGCGGCGGATCGCGAGAATCTCTGCGACCGTCCGGAATTCACTGGGTACACGCGAGATGGCGGCTACGCCGAATACGCGGTCGCCGACACGGCCTATTGTTTCCCCGTGCCGGAAAGTCTGGACCCCGTCGAGGCGGCGCCGTTCATGTGCGCGGGTCTGATCGGCCACCGCGCCTATCGCATGGCGGGCGACGCCCCGCGCCTCGGCCTTTACGGATTCGGGGCGGCGGCGCATATCCTGGCGCAGACCGCGCGTTTCGAAGGCCGATCCGTCTACGCCTTCACCAAGCCAGGCGACGAGTCGGGACAGGGTTTCGCGCGGCAGTTGGGCTGTACCTGGGCCGGGGGCTCGGACCAGACCCCGCCGGAACCGCTCGACGCCGCCATCCTCTTCGCGCCGGTGGGCGCGCTGGTTCCGATCGCCTTGAAATCAGTGCGAAAAGGCGGGCGTGTGATCTGCGCCGGCATCCATATGAGCGATATTCCGAGCTTCCCGTATCGCGATCTTTGGCAGGAACGCGCGATCCAGTCCGTCGCCAATCTGACGCGCCAGGACGGCGTGGATTTTCTCGCCCTCGCCGCCAGGGCGGGGGTCAAGAACACGGTGAAGCGCTATCCGTTGGCCGAAGCAAACCGAGCCCTCAACGATCTGCGGACGGGACGCTTCAACGGCGCCGCCGTGCTGATCCCGTGAGCGGGCCGACCTGGCCTGTGGCCCGTTCCTTCAGCCTTCAGTCAGGACTCGCAGACAACCAGCCGTGTGAAGCCCCTTACCTTCTTCACAACCCTATCGACCGCATCGGCGTCGCCATCCGCCGACCGCGCGCCCTCGACAGCCGACCCGCTCGGCAATTCCACACCATGCGTGATCAAGAACGAGGACAGGGCGTTGGCGTTGATTGCGAAATTAACATTCTGCGGAATGTCGCCCATCTCCACGGCGAACCTGAGTGCGTCCAGTTTCGCCACCACGACGCCGACGACTTCGCCTTCCGTGTCGACCAAGGCGCCGCCGCTGTTTCCCGGCTGAATCGGCGTTGTTATCTGCAATTTCCCGGTATCGCTCGCCACACCGGCCAGTGACGAAACATGACCGCGGGTGAAGCTGCCTGAACTGGACAGCACGCCGGTATAGGGATAGCCGAAGGTGAAGACCTCCTCGCCCAGTTTCGCGCGCCCGCCGGGTCGAATCCGCGCGTGATCGTCATAATCGGCGTCCACCCGCAGCAGCGCCAAGTCGTTGACAGGATCGGCCGCGACAAGGCGCGCCGATCGCGCGCCATCGACATAGACCGCGTTACACCCATCGACCACATGTTGGTTTGTTACGAAATCGCCATCGGCGGTTATGAAGAAACCGGTTCCGGTCGATAATCCACCGCGCTCTTCCTCGGGTTGCGGCGTCGGCGGCGCCTCTCTGGCCGCTGCCGGCAAGGACTTAAAATCCCAAACCACCTCTCGGAAGAACTCCGTGCAGTCGCCTTGTTGCGAGTGCGTGTAGTTTTCGGTAGCGACAACCCGCCCATCGATAAAGAACACCGCCAGATAATCGTCGGTGAATGCTTTTGTGGTGCAATATTGCCACGCTTCGGAGGAGCCGCGCACTTTCCGCTGCGGCGGCTGGCCGAGCAGCGCGATCACCTGGTCGGTTGTCTGACCGGCCTGGACCCTGAGTTTTCCGGCGTCCAGATTCTCATTGATCGTGACGCACGCGGCCAAAGCCGCCATGCACAGCGCGATAACCAACGCGCGCAACGATACCCGGTTAAACGACACCCCCATGTCGACATATCCTCCCGCAGCAAAACCAAATGAATCGCTACTTTAACGCAGGGGACGGCAATGTCGAATCGGATGGCGCAGCAGGGCTATAGGCCGCCCCCACACGCCCAGCGCCGCCGGCGGGTTATTTGACGAATTCGGGGTCCTTCGCCGCGTCCTTATCGGAACCGGGCTTGGGGCGCTTGGCGCTTTTCTCATCCTCATAGCGGAGCGCCAGTTTGTCGGCGTCCAGATCCTTGTCGACGATCGCCAGACCGCCATCCTTCAAGGCCCCGAACAGCATTTCCTCGGCAAGCGGCTGTTTGATATTCTCCTGGATGACGCGCGCCAAAGGCCGCGCGCCGAACAGCTTGTCATAGCCTTTTTTGCCGAGCCAACGCCGGGCCGCATCGGTGAGTTCGATGGCGACGCGCCGGTCGGCCAGTTGCGCCTCGAGCTCGATGACGAACTTGTCGACGACCTTGTCGATCACGTCTTCCGACAGATAGTCGAATGGGATCACCGCATCGAGCCGGTTTCGGAATTCAGGGGTGAACATCTTCTCGATGGCTTCCTGATCCTCGCCTTCCCGGCCCTCGCGGTTGAAGCCGATGGCCGGTTTCGCCATGTCGGACGCGCCCGCGTTGGTGGTCATGATCAGCACGACGTTGCGGAAATCGACGCTCTTGCCGTTATTGTCGGTCAGCTTCCCGTAATCCATGACCTGCAGCAGAATGTTGAACAGGTCCGGATGCGCTTTCTCGATCTCGTCCAGCAGCACGACGCAATGCGGGTTCTGATCGATCGCGTCGGTCAGCAGACCGCCCTGATCGAAACCGACATAGCCGGGCGGCGCGCCGATCAGACGCGAGACCGTATGCCGCTCCATATATTCAGACATATCGAAACGCTTGAGCTCAACGCCCAGCGTCTTCGCGAGCTGCCGCGCCACCTCGGTCTTGCCGACGCCGGTGGGGCCGGAGAACAGGTAAGAACCGATCGGCTTCTCCACCTCCCGCAGCCCGGCGCGGCTCAGCTTTATCGCCGAGGACAAGGCGGTGATCGCCTTGTCCTGACCGTAAACGACCATGCGCAGATCAGCCTCCAGATTGCGCAAGTTCTCACGATCGTCGCGCGACACTTGTTTCGGCGGGATGCGGGCGATCTTGGCGACGACCGCTTCGACGTCTTTCACAGAAATCGTCTTCTTACGTTTCGATTCCGGCAGCAGCATCTGTGCGGCCCCGACCTCGTCGATCACATCGATCGCCTTGTCCGGAAGCTTCCGGTCGTTGATGTAACGCGCCGAGAGATCGACGGCGGTCTTCAGCGCGTCGGCGGTATAGCGCACCCGGTGATGCTCTTCATAATAGGGTTTCAGGCCCTTGAGGATCTTCACCGTGTCGGGGATCGACGGCTCATTGACATCGATCTTCTGGAACCGCCTTGCGAGCGCACGGTCTTTCTCGAAATAGCCGCGGAATTCTTTGTAGGTCGTGGAGCCGATGCAGCGCAGCGAACCGTTCGCCAAGGCCGGCTTCAACAGGTTGGACGCATCCATCGCGCCGCCTGTCGTCGCCCCGGCGCCGATCACCGTATGGATCTCGTCGATGAACAGAATGGCGCCCTCGGTTTCCTCCAGCTCCTTCATCACCGCCTTCAGGCGTTCCTCGAAATCGCCGCGATAGCGGGTGCCCGCCAGAAGGGTTCCCATATCGAGCTGGAAGATGGTGCAGTCAGCCAAGACGGCGGGCACGTCGCCCTCGACGATACGTTTGGCGAGGCCCTCGGCGATGGCGGTCTTGCCGACGCCGGGATCGCCGACCAAGAGCGGGTTATTCTTGGTTCGGCGGCAGAGGATTTGGATGGTGCGTTCTACCTCGGCGACCCGGCCGATCAAGGGATCGATCTTGCCCTCGCCAGCTTTCGCGTTCAGATCGACGCAGTAGGCGTCGAGCGCCTCCGACCCGTCCTTGTTCACCGCCTCGGCCTGAGCGTCCTCGTCAGCGCCGCTGACCTTAGCCGAGTCGGGCTCAGATTGCCCGGGCACTTTGGCGATGCCGTGGCTGATATAATTCACCGCGTCGAAGCGCGTCATATCCTGCAGCTGCAGGAAATAGACCGCGTGGCTCTCGCGTTCTGAGAAAATCGCCACCAGGACATTAGCCCCGGTGACCTCTTCGCGGCCCGACGATTGAACATGAATGGCGGCGCGCTGCAAAACCCGCTGAAAACCGGCGGTCGGTTTCGGATCGTCATCGGAGGCGGCGATCAGCGACGACAGATCATTGTCGAGATAGTCGACGACATCGCCCCGTAGCTTCTCGATCTCCACTCCACAGGCCCGCAACACGGCAATCGCGTCCTGGTCCTCAGTCAAAGAAAGCAGCAGATGCTCCAACGTCGCATATTCGTGACGCCGCGTCCGGGCGTGCGCCAAAGCGCGGTGAAGCGTTTCTTCCAGGTTCTTCGACAACATACGACCCGCGTTCCTCTATCAGTCTGCCATGCCCTTACAGGAGATACGGCGACGGATGCGTCGCCGGACCAACATGCCGGCCCGCCCGGTCGGCGCGCAGCGCAAAGACGGCGCCCCTTAAGAGCTAATTGTAGTTTGGAGATGATTTTCTCGAGGCGCCAGACTTGACCGCGATGATTTTCGGACCTAGTCGCCTTTCTGAGACGCTGAACCCGGGCGGGGCTACTCTTTTTCAAGCGTGCATTGAAGCGGATGCTGCTCTTTGCGGGCGGCGTCCATGACCTGGTTCACCTTTGTTTCCGCGACATCGTACGGAAACACGCCGCAGACGCCGACGCCGCGGCGATGGACATGCAGCATGATCGCCGTCGCTTCTTCGCGGTTTTTTTGGAAGAATTTTTCCAAGACATAAACGACGAACTCCATCGGCGTGTAGTCGTCATTCAGCATCAAGACCTTGTACATATTGGGTTTTTTGGTCTTGGGTTTGGTCTTGGTCAGAAGGCCGGTCTGGCCGTCGCCGCCGCCGCCCCTGTCATCATCGCCAGGTCCATCATCCTCGGCCGCGACAACGGGTCGCGCCGTTATCCGCCGGACCGGCGCGACAAACCGGCCGGCGGCGCCGCCGGCACCGGACCGGCCCTCGAATCGAAACCGTGAAAACATCTCTCTCTCAGGCAATGACAAGGACACTCTCCTCCTACGCCTGGCTCAGACGATGGATCAGCGCCGGTGCGCCGGCATCATTGGATATTGGGCCGGAGCATTCGAATTGAAGCCCCGTCAAGCTGCCGAACCGCGCACCGAAGCCAACCGTTTCCGGCCCGCCGCTTCCTATTCCAGCCCCTGCCAGCCGGGCCGCGTATCCGGTTCTTCCTCAAACACTTCCTGGATCGGCGTTTCCAGCGGCTTCCGGCCCGCCTTGATCGCTTTCTGAATCTCGATCGACAGTTCTTCCTGACGGCACAGGCCGAGTTCGACCGGCGAGCGCGGACGCAGATTGGAGGAATTCCAGTGCGATCGGTCCTTGACCGCCGCGATTGTCGGCTTGGTGGTGCCGATCAGCCGCCCAATCTGCGCGTCGTTGAGCTCCGGATGATGACGCGCCAACCAGGCGATGGCGTCCGGCTTGTCAGCGCGCTTGGAGACCGGCGTATAGCGCGGCCCTTTCTGGCGGACCACCGGTTCGGGCAGGTCGGATTCCTGAAGCTGAAGCCGCGCGGTCGGGTCCGCCTCGCAACGCTGGATCTCGTCGGCGCTGAGTTGACCGTTCGCCACCGGGTCCATGCCGTGCATGCCGCCGGCGACCTCGCCGTCAGCGATCGCCTGAACCTCGAGACTGTGCAGGTCTGTGAAGGCTGAGATTTGCTCGAAAGACAGGGTCGTGTTGTCGATCAGCCAGACGGCGGTCGCTTTCGGCATCAGTAGTTTCGCCATGATCGGTCTCCTTCGCGCATGGGGCGATCAGGGTGCGCGCCGCAACGGCGTCGCCAGCCGCCGGCCCGGCGTCTCCAAGCGAGACTCACCGAACCGCCGACCCCTCGGACGCAGCGGCTCGTTGAGCGCGCCCATGCTGTGTGTCGGGGATTTTGGGGGCGTATATCATCCCCGCCATTGACTGGAAACCCACTACCGGCCGCGCCGCGGCTGGGACGGCCAAAGCATAGAAAAAGGCCCGGCATGGACCGGGCCTTCCTCAAATCCCGGCTCTGCGCTGCGCAGAGCCGGGTTTGTCGCGCTTGGCTTAAGCGGCCAACGGCTTTGCGAAACGCTCAACCGTGTCGTTAAGGTGCGCCTGGACCGGCTCGAACGCGTCGGTGGCGACTTTAACGCCCAACTCGTTCAGCTTGCCGCTTTCGGCGACCATGACATCGAATTGCGACCGGGCGAAGTCAGACTGAATTTCGACGACTTCGTTGATGGTCTTGGCCGACATCAGGGATTTCGCGACTTCGGCGTTGGCGTCAGCGGTCGATTTGACGAACGCGTAGTAGGCTTTGCCGAACTCTTCAGCGCCTTTCGCATAGCTTTCGCTGAACTTGGTGAAGACCTCAAAGCTCTTCTGATTGTAGGCGGCGACTTCGTCATAGCCTTTGATCGCGGCGTCCGACGCTTTTTCGACCTGCTCTTTGGTCACAGCGACGGCCTGTTCGACCTTCTCCTTGGTGGCGGCGACCGCTTTCTCAACGGTCTCCTTGCCGACGGCGACGGCTTCTTCGATTTGCTTGGTGTCGACTTTCGCGGCCGACGCTTTTTTCGAGGTGGACATCGGATCTTTCTCCATTGCTGGGTCCGCGACGCGCGGACGCTTCTCCAAACCGGGCGGCGGATTCAGCGCCGTCCTTCACTTTTGCGCGTTCGAAACGAATGCCATGTGACCCCCAATCGACGCGCATCGCTGCGGCACGCGACATCACTGTGATGCTGCAGCGCAATATGTCGATGTGGCAGTATATGAGCTTGTTCAGTCGCGCCGTCAAGCGAAAATTGTGCAGCGCACAATATGTGGCTGCTGCGCCGCACCAAAGAGCCGGAACGCCGGGCGCGACGCCTATCTGTTATTGCCGGTTCGCCCGTATCCTTGACCGATGACGAGCGCCTGATCTTGGATGAAGAGCTCATAGTATTTCCGGCTTGCGGCGCGTTCCGGTGTAAAACCGGATTTAATCGGCCGCGGACCGTCCGGCGGCGGGGCGCGCACCGCAACCCGTGTCTGGTCCGCGGCGAACAGCATATTCGGAAAGGTCAAAGCGCGAAAGCTGGGTTCCGGGTTGAGCCAAACGCGGAAGACGAACTGCCCGTCGCGGCAGCCGGAGAGAGCCCAGAACCACTCTTCAGACAAAAGACGGGTCTCGGCCGTTTGCGGCGTGTAGTCGGTGTCAAACCGCACCGCTTCCTGCAGCCGGGCGGCTTGCTCGGGCGTCAGCACGGCCCGCGCTTGCTCCGGCGCCGTCAAGGCTTTCACACCGGCGAGCGTGAGTTGGATATCGGCGATCACATTCGGCTGAAGTATGCGGATGCGCAGACTGTCGCGAGTGAAATCGACATCATAGATCCGCACCTGTCTCGCGCGGTTCGCATTGAATACAAGGCGGTACCGATCGCCCCCGCTCAACGCGCAAGAGCGCCGCAGGTCGCCGCCGCTCATGAAATCCGCCCAGGTGAGCTTCCGTTGAATCGGCGAGTCGATTTCGCCGGTGCTGCGGGTCACGCCACAGCCCGCCAGCGATACAATCAAGGCCGCGGCCAGAGCGACCAGTTTCACCGTCATGGTTCTATGCATGCGTCCCCGCCTGTCGGATCGAGCCTGACCAAGATATTTCTCTGTTTTCATAGACTTTTCACTATTGATCGTCTATATCCGTGTCCGAGAGGTATGAGTTCAATAGTGGCGGGACGCGTTGTAATAACGGGAAAGTAATTATGGCGTCTTCGCTTATCGGATATTTAACTCGAAGCCTGACAATACTGGCGTTTAGCGTCGCGGTACTGATGACCTCGACAGCGCCCGGCTTGGCGAACAAATACGCCTCCCTGATCATGGACGCCGACACCGGCGCGGTTATGCACGCGCGGCACGCATCGTCCAAACGCCATCCTGCGTCGCTGACAAAGATCATGACGCTCTACATGGTGTTCGACGCGGTTGAGCGGGGCGCGCTGACGCTGGATCAACGCTTGCCTGTGTCGCGTCGCGCCGCCGGCATGCCAGCGAGCAAGCTGGGCCTGAAGCGTGGCCAGACAATCACGGTGCGCGACGCAATTCTGGCCCTGGTTACGAAATCAGCCAACGACGCGGCTGTCGTGGTGGCCGAGGCCTTGGGCGGGACCGAGATCGATTTTGCAAGGGACATGACGCAACGGGCGCGCGCAATCGGCATGAAGAACACTACATTCCGCAACGCTTCGGGCCTCTATAATCGCCGTCAGAAATCCACCGCCCGCGACATGGCGACCCTGGCGTTGCGCATCCGCGCTGACTTCCCAGGCTACTACAACCTGTTCTCGCGTCAGAAATTCACCTATCGCGGCAAGACCTATAAGAATCACAATAATCTGTTGGCTCAGTATAAGGGCTCCGACGGTATCAAAACGGGCTATATCGGGGCGGCCGGGTTCAATCTGGTCGCGTCGGTCGAGCGCAACGGGCGCCGGATGATCGGCGTCGTCTTCGGCGGGCGCTCGGCTAAAAGCCGCGACCGGCACATGATCAAGCTGCTGGATGACGCCTATCGTCGCAGCGGCGCCGTCGCTATACGGGCCCCGATCTCGAGCAAGACCCGGCTCGCCCTCGCCGCGGCGGAAGAGCGCACACGTCTGGCCACGGTTGCGACGGCCGCGCCGACAGCGCCGCGCGCGCCGAGCACCGCGGTTGCGCCGGAAGTCGCCAATCCCTTCGATCTGCTTGAAAGCGATCGGGCGGCGGCCCCGCCTGCGCCTTTCACGACACGGATCGCCGAAGCCCTCGCGTCGGTCGAACGGCAAGGCGGCGCCCCCAGTCAGCGCGTCGCGCTGGGGCGGCGGTTGTCCACCACTTCGGAAACGCTGGTCGCGGCGCTCGCGGCGGAACAAGGGGCCACGGCGATCCGCGCGCCCTTGCCTGCGGCCCCGGCGCCGAAGCGCGTCGAACAGGGCGCTTGGCTTGTGCAGGTCGGCGCTTTCCGGTCGGTGACCCGCGCCCGCCGCGCAGCCGAGAGCGCGCGTGACGCCCTGGGGCCGCTTTGGACCCATACGGAGGTCGTCCTGGCGCCGACCCGAAACACCAGTCGGAAACTATATCGGTCGCGCCTCTCGGGCCTGACCAAGACCGACGCTCAATCCGCTTGTAAGATTCTCAAGACGGCGCGGATCGATTGCGTTCCCTTCGCGCCGGCGCGTAACGCGCAACTTGCCGAGCGCCAGTAACCCGAACCACTAGCCCGAACCACTGGCCCGAACCACTGGCCCGAACCACTGGCCCGAACCGGCAGGCCAAGAGCGGTGGTCGCGCCGCGAGGCCTGACGGACCCGCGCGAATCGGCGTAGCGGTCGCTTTTGCTTGCGGCGGAGCGGGATTTTCGCCATCCCTAGCCCGGCAAACGCCATAAACGACCCAGAGCCGTTGACAGACCCGATGCGAGAACCGGTCGAAATCACCTATGCCGACCCGCACATGCCAGCGATGCAGCGGATCGTGATCAAAGCCGTCGAAGGGGTGACCGGTCGCGCCGCCTTGCGGCGCCGCTATCGGCGATATCTGCGCACCGGCGATAGGGTGACAGGCCCGCGGGCCTGGGACCGGGCGGTTCAATATCTCGGCGTCACCTTTCAGGCGCGGGTCTCGCCCGAGACAAAACGCGACGGCAAGGGTCTCTTGATTATCGCGAACCATCCGTTCGGCGTGGTGGACGGGATCGTTCTATCCTGGATCGCCTCGCGCATCGATCCCGCCTTCCGGGTCATCGCCCATGGTCTCCTGCTGCAGGAGCCGACCCTGACGCCGAACCTGCTGGCGATCGACTTCTCCGAGACGCCAGGCGCCGCACGCCGCAATGTCGAGACACGGCGGCAGGCGGCCGACATCCTGAAGAAGGGCGGCGTGGTCGGCATCTTTCCCGCCGGCGCCGTCGCTTGGTCGCAAAGACGAAACGAGCCGGTGCGCGACCATGACTGGAAACCGATGACCGGAAAGCTGATCCAAGCGTCAAAATGCGACGTTCTGCCGGTGCGGTTCCACGGCAAGAATTCCTGGCCTTACCAGATGGCCGCCCGGCACGCGGAAGTCTTGCGGATCGGCCTTTTGCTGAACGAGGTGCGCAACAAGTTGGACAAGCCGGTGCGCGTCGATGTCGGCCGGCGGATTGACTATGAATCGCTGCCCGACCTTGAGCCGACCGCGTTGCTTCAGCATCTTCGCGACCATCTCGGAGTATGAAGCCGCTGGATTGGCCTCAGCGTGCAGGGTTCGCGAAAGGGGCCGCATGAAAGCACTGTTGTTCGACATCTTCGGCACTGTGGTCGATTGGCGCACCGGGATCATCCGCGCGGGCGAGGCCTTCGGCGCAGCGCACGGCGTATCCCTCGACTGGCCGCAATTCGCCGACGATTGGCGGGCGCTCTATCAGCCGGCCATGGAGCGCGTGCGCAGCGGCGGCCGCGCCTTCGTCAAACTGGATACGCTGCATCGCGAAAATCTGGATACGGTGCTCGCCCGGCATGGCGTCACGGGGATCCCCGAACCAGCGCTTGCGGACCTGAATTTCGCCTGGCGCCGGCTGCCGCCTTGGCCGGACAGCGTCTCAGGCCTGACACGGCTGAAGACGCGATACATCCTCGGGACGCTGTCGAACGGCAATATCTCGCTGATGGTGAACCTGGCGAAGTATGGCGGCCTGCCCTGGGACGTCATCCTTGGGGCCGAGGTCGCGCAGGCCTATAAGCCGACGCCGGAATCCTATTTGCGGTCCGCCGCCGCGCTAGACCTGCCGCCCGAAGAAGTCGCCCTTGTCGCGGCCCACAACAACGACCTGCAGGCGGCGCGCACGGTCGGCTATAAGACGATCTTTGTCCCACGCCCAACCGAACACGGCCCCGGCCAGACGATCGATCTGGAACCGGCGGAGGATTGGGACCTCGTTGTCGAAGACCTGAACGACGCGGCTGACAAGCTCGGCTGCTGAGACAGCCGGGGCAGGTGAGCAAAAGCAAATAAAAGAGGTAGAAGCATATGAATGAGACGGATCGCGCCCCGGCCTTGAACCAGTTAATCGACGCGCTGCCCAAAGCTGAGTTGCACCTGCATATCGAAGGCACGCTGGAGCCGGAGATGATGCTGGCGCTGGCTGAACGGAACGGCGTGAGCCTCCCCTACGAGACCGTCGAGGATGTCCGGCGCGCCTATCAGTTCGACTCGCTGCAGGACTTTCTCGATATCTACTATCTCGGCATGTCGGTGTTGATCAATGAACAGGATTTCCGAGACCTGACCGTCGCCTATCTGGAGAAGGCCGCCGACCAGGGCGTGCGCCATGCCGAGATATTCTTCGACCCGCAAGCCCATACGGAACGCGGCGTCGCCTTCGAGACCGTCTTGGACGGGATTTCCGCTGGGCTGGAGCATGGACGCACGTCGTTAGGGATCACCTCTAAGCTGATTATGTGTTTCCTGCGCCACCTGCCCGAAGAGAGCGCTTTCGAAGCCCTGGCCTGCGCCTGCAAGCACAAGGACAGGATCGCCGGCGTCGGCCTGGATTCGTCGGAGAAAGGCTTGCCGCCCGCGCTCTTCTCCCGCGTCTTCGCCGAAGCGCGCCAGGAAGGCTTCATCCCGGTGGCGCATGCGGGCGAGGAAGGGCCCGCCGCTTATGTGGCCGGCGCGCTGGACGACCTTCAAGTCCAGCGGGTCGATCATGGCGTCAGCGCATTAGACGACCCGGCGCTGACCGCGCGACTGGCGAAACAGCAAACGCCGCTGACCATGTGCCCGCTCTCCAACCTGCGGCTGAAGGGCATTCCCAGCCTTGCGGACAGTCCGGTCAAACGCGCGCTCGACGCCGGCATTCTCGTCACGGTGAATTCGGACGATCCGTCCTATTTCGGCGGCTATGTCGGGGACAACTACAAAGCGATCGCCGGCCCTCTTAAGCTGGAAGCCGAAGACCTGGTCACACTGGCCAAAAACTCATTCGCAGCCTCCTTCCTGTCCAACGCGGAAAAGCAGCGCCATATCGCCGCGGTCGAAGAGGCGGCGCGATCGTATTGAGTTCTCACACGGCTTCCCCGATAACCTCACCCGAGGCGGCCGGGGAGCGCGAAAGCGATGGCGGATCAGACAAAATGGCGAGTTACCGTGATCGATTCGATCGCGCCGCATGCGTTGGAAGCGCTGGAGGCCCAGTGTCTGGTGACCCGGCACGATGATCCGGCGGCCGCGGACTGGACCGAGCACGCGCACGCGATCATCACCCGCACGACTCCGATCACCGGCGAAGCGATCGCCGCGGCCAAACATATCAAGCTGATCGCGAAACACGGCATCGGCGTCGACCATATCGACCTGAAGGCCGCGAAGGCGAAGGGCGTCGCGGTGATCAACACGCCGGGCACCAACGCCCAATCCGTCGCCGAGCTAGCGGTGATGTTCGCCATCGCCGCCGCCCGCAACACGCGACCCGCGGAAACGGCGATGCGCCAAGGCGCCGCCGGCGACACGCTGAATTGGAAGGGCTTCGAGATCGCCGGCCGGCGTGTTGGGATCGTCGGGCTGGGCAATGTCGGGCGCAAGACGGCGCCGATCTTCCGGCTCGGCTTCAACTGCCATGTCTCGGCCTATGACCCCTATATCGGCGACAGCCCGTTCGAAGCGTTGGGCGTGCATCGCATGACCAGCCTGGAGGCCTTGCTGCGCGCGACCGACATCCTGTGCATGCATGTCCCGCTGACCGACGAGACGCGCGGCATGATCGGCGCGGCTGAGATCGATCTGCTGCCCATGGGCGCCTTGATTGTGAATTGCGCCCGCGGCGGCGTAGTCGATGAGGCGGCGCTTTATGAGGCGCTGTCTGCGAGCCGCATCGCCGCCGCCGGGTCCGACGTTTTCGTTCAAGAGCCGCCGCCGGTCGATCACCCGCTGTTCAGCCTGCCGAATTTTCTGTCGACACCGCATATCGGCGCGGCGACGGCGGATTCCGGACGGCGCAGCGGTGACACGGTGGTCCAGCATGTCATCGACATCCTGAACGGCCACCCGCCCGTCAGTTCGGTCATCTGAACGATGCGCCGCACCCTCGCCGGTCTTGCGTTGATCGGCGCCGCGCTCGCGCCCGGCGCGGCCTCGGCGGATCTGCTGGCGGCCTATCGTTGGGAGAACCGGCTGCTGGTGGTGCTGGCGGACGGGCCATCCGATCCCAAACTGATCGAACAGCGCGCGATCCTGGCGGACGATCCCAACGGCTTGCAGGAGCGCGACCTGATCGTGTTGGAAGGGGTCGGCAATGCGCCGGTCGCGTTGCCCGGCGGCCCTGTCGCCCCGCAGACGCTGCGTGATGCGTTGGGCGTGAAGGCAACCGGATTCGCAGCGCTTCTGATCGGCAAGGATGGCGGCGTGAAACTGCGACAGAACGCGCCGGTCGTGCTGGACGCCACGCTGTATCCGCTGATCGACGCCATGCCGATGCGCCGCCGCGAGATGCAAGAACGCGGCGAATAGTGAACAAGCTGAACCAAGCCGCGGGAATTAGACCGTTTCCTGGTCCGAAATGCGACCGGCGAGGTCTTTGACCACGGCCCAGCCCGCCTCGACATGGCGGCGCTCGGTCCAGGTCTGGCCGATATTGAAGCGGATGGCGTATGTCTCGCCGACCAGGGTCTGGGTCAGATAGATCCGGCCATCGTCGTTGATCCGGGCGACGAGCGCTGCATTCAGCCGGTTGAGCGCGTCTTCCCCGACGGCGCCGGCCGGTCGGTATCGGAACGTCACCAGCGCCAGGGAACGCGGCGCAACCAGCTCGAATTCCGCATCCGCCGCGATCCAGGATTCCAGGTCCGCCGCCCAAGCGATGTGGCGCCGGACCATCTCCTGCAGCCCTGACACGCCGTAGGAGCGGATCACGAACCACAGTTTCAGCGCCCGGAACCGGCGGCCCAACGGCACGCTCCAGTCGCGATAGTCGATGACCTGGCCTTGCTCCGGCGATTTCAGATATTCCGGCAGGATCGTGAGGGTCCGGATCAGGTCCTCCGGGTCCTTCACGTAATGCGCCGCACAGTCGAAATTCGTGAACAGCCATTTATGCGGGTTGAAGACCAGACTGTCCGCGAACTCGATTCCCTCCAGCATCCAGCGCGTCTCAGGCAGAATCCAGGCGCTGCCGGCCCAGGCCGCATCGACATGCAGGAAGACGCCGTGTCGCTGGCAGATCTCGCCGATCGCGCGCAATGGATCGACCGCGCCGACGCCGGTCGCGCCCAAGGAGGCGACGACGATCGTCGGTCGAAATCCCGCCTGAATGTCGGCGACGATCATCCGCTCCAACGCGTCCGGCATGACCGCGAAATGCGAGTCGACCGGCAGTTTGCGCAGGTTCTCCACACCGAGCCCCGCGATCTTGATCCCTTTCTCGGTTGAGGTATGTGTCTCGCCCGACGTATAGGCGGTCAGCTTTTCAAGTCCGCGCAGCCCGGCTTCATTGCCGCGCCAGCCGGTCGCGCGTTCGCGCGCCGTCAGGATAGCGCAGAGAATGGCGCTGGAGGCCGAGTCCTGGATCACCCCATGCAGGCCGTCTGGCAAGCCGGTCATCTGGCGCAGCCAATCGAGGACCACGGTCTCCATCTCGGTCGCCATCGGCGAGGTTTGCCACAGCATGCATTGCGCGCCCAAGGTCGCGGTCAGCATCTCCGCCAGGACAGAGGGCGGACTGGAATTCGCCGTGAAATAGGCGAAGAAACTGGGATGCTGCCAATGGGTCATGCCCGGTAGGACATCGCGCTTGAAATCATCGAAGATCGCCGCCATCGGCTCGCCGTCGATCGGCGGCGCGGCCGGCAGCTTGGCGGCGCTCTCGCCTGGGCGCGCGCGCGAGCGAACCGGATAGCTCTCGACCCCGGTCATGTAGTCCGCCACCCAATCGACCATCTTGTGGGCGTGGGTTCTGAATTCCTCCGGAGTCATGACGAGGCCGCCTTTTCTCTCAAGACACTGCGAGAAACCATAATTAAATTGCGAAATTGCCGCTCTTCTGCGAGAACACCAGTCTTCGTAGGCCGCATTCAACCCGTCAAGGGCGGCGCGCCGGTTCGGAGAGGATGGGGAAGGATAATGGCTGATCCAGGTCTTGGATTTCAGGCGGGAGCGGTGATTGAGACGATCACGCGCTGGGCGCCGGCCGCCTTCTTCACTTTTGTCGCCTGTTTTTACACGATCCGAATTCTTCTGCTGCAACGGGACGGTCAGGCGCGGACCAGCATGCGCGATCCGAAGGAAGGGGTCTGCGCCGCCCATGTGGCCTTTCGGGTTCTGCGGGTCCTGGTCTTGGCCGCCAGCATCGCCTTTGCGCTCTATCCGCCGTCCGCCATCCTGTTTGGCCGGTTCGACTTCATGTTCATAGCCCCGGTCATGATTACCGGCGACATCCTGCTGTTCGCGGCCTTCGCCTGGGTCTGCGCCGCGCATATGAGTCTGGGCGAGAGTTGGCGGTCCGGCATCACGGCCGGCGCCGCGCCGCCGCTGGTGACCCATGGCCTGTATCGCTGGTCGCGGAATCCAACCTATCTGGGCGTGATCGCCGGACAGGTCGGCTTTTTCCTGGCCCTGCCGTCGGCCTTCAGCCTGGGCTGTCTGATCGTCGGCGTCCTGGCGATCTCGGCTCGGGTGCGCAAGGAAGAACGCTATCTCGCCAAAATGCATGGCGAGGCCTATCGCCGTTACTCCGAGACGGCGCCGCGCTGGGCGCCGTTTCCGGTCTTGCATGGACCGCCCCGTCAAGCCCACTGACCGGGACGCATTGATCAAGTTCTCGCGGCGCGCTACAGCCGATTGGCGGTCGGATTGCACGGCCGGTAACGGCAAGGGGCGACAGTCATGAGCCAAACTCTCTCCGAGATCCCCCTTTATTTGAACGGCGGACCCGTCGCGAGCAACGGCGCTGAACGGTTCCCCACACGCAACCCCGCGACCGGCGAAACGCTGGCGACGGTGCATCAAGCGGTCGAGAGCGACATCGCTAAAGCGGTCGAAGGCGCGCGGGCGGGCCAAAAAATCTGGGCGGCGATGACCGGCGCCGAACGCGGCCGCGTCCTCAATCGCGCGGTCGCCCTGCTGCGGGAACGGAACGACGACCTCGCCAGATGGGAAGTGCTGGACAATGGCAAGCCTTGGGCGGAGGCGGTTTCGGTCGATGTCGCCTCGGGCGCCGACGCGATCGAATTCTTCGCCGGCGCTGCGGCGACGCTGACCGGCGATCACTATGATCTCGGCCCCGGGGCCTTCGGCTATACACGGCGCGAGCCCTTGGGCGTTTGCGCCGGCATTGGCGCCTGGAACTATCCGATCCAGATCGCCTGCTGGAAGTCGGCGCCGGCCCTGGCTTGCGGCAACGCCATGATCTTCAAGCCCGCGGAACTGACGCCGATCACGGCGATGGAGTTGGCGAAAATCTACACCGAGGCCGGGCTCCCGGACGGCGTCTTTCAGGTCGTGCAGGGCGACGGCCGTGTCGGCCAAATGCTGACCGCGCATCCAGGCATCGCCAAGGTCTCGCTGACCGGGGAGGTCGGCACCGGTAGGAAGGTGATGAGCGCGGCGGCGGCGACGCTGAAACATGTCACGCTGGAACTGGGCGGCAAGTCGCCCCTGATCATCTTCGACGACGCCGATCTGGAGAACGCCGTCGCCGGGGCGATGATGGCGAACTTTTACACGCAAGGCGAGGTCTGCTCGAACGGCACGCGGGTTTTCGTGCAAGAAGCGATCCTGCCCGCCTTCCTCGAGAAGATGAAGGCGCGGGTCTCTCGCCTGCGCATCGGATCGCCGATGCATCCCGAAACTGATATGGGCGCGCTGATCAGCCCGGAACATCTGGAGAAGGTGCTCTCCTATATCGAACAGGGCCGCCGGTCCGGCGCCGAGCTTGTCTGCGGCGGAACCCGGGCTGATGGCGGGGGCCATGACGGAACCGATCTCAGCCAGGGCTGCTTTGTCGAACCGACGATCTTCGCCCAATGCTCGGACGATATGACGATCGTCACCGACGAGATTTTCGGCCCGGTCATGACCGTGTTGGCCTTCAAATCCGAGAGCGAGGTCATCGAGCGCGCCAATGCGACGGAATATGGCCTCTCCGCCGGCGTCTTCACAAACAATCTCGCGCGCGGGCATCGTGTGGTCGCGCAGTTGCAGGCCGGCACGATCTGGATCAACAACTACAATCTGACGCCGGTCGAGATGCCCTTTGGCGGCTATAAGCAATCGGGCCTCGGCCGCGAGAACTCGCTGGCCGCGATCGAACACTACACGCAACTCAAGTCCGTCTATGTCGAGCTTGGCGATGTCGAGAGCACGCTGTAGCGCTCGAGGCGTCCGATCCGATGACTGAGGCGGAAAGCTACGACTATATCATTGTCGGGGCCGGGTCGGCGGGCTGCGTGCTGGCGAACCGGCTGACCGAGGACGGCAAGCACCGGGTTCTGTTGCTCGAAGCGGGCGGGTCGGACAGGTCGCTCTTCATCCAGATGCCCAGCGCGCTGTCGATCCCGATGAACAAACCGCGCTACAACTGGTTCTTCGAATCCGGTCCCGAGCCCTATATGGACAACCGCCGGATGCACTGCCCGCGCGGCAAAGTCCTTGGCGGATCGTCTTCGATCAACGGCATGGTCTATGTCCGGGGCCACGCCCGCGATTTCGATGAGTGGGAGGCGGCGGGGGCCGAGGGCTGGGGCTATCGCCACTGCCTGCCCTATTTCAAACGCGCGGAGCGTTGGCGCGACCCCTTGGCCGACGATCACGGCGTCTATAGAGGCGATGAGGGGCCGCTGTCGGTCAGCAACGGCAACCGACGCCAAAACCCGCTCTATGACGCCTTCGTGCAGGCGGGTGTTCAGGCGGGCTATCCGGCGACCGAAGACTATAACGGGTTTCAGCAAGAGGGCTTCGGCCCGATGCATATGACGGTGAAGGACGGCGTGCGCTGGTCGACGGCGAACGCCTATCTGAAACCCGCCAAGAAACGATCCGGCTTGCGGGTGAAGACGCATGTTCTGGCCCGCCGCATCTTATTCGACGGCCTACGCGCGACGGGCGTCGAGTTCGAGAGAGACGGCCGGGTCCAGACCGCCAAAGCCGCGCGCGAGGTCATTCTCAGCGCCGGGTCCATCGGCTCGCCGCATCTGCTGCAGCTCTCCGGGATCGGCCCGGCGGACAATCTGGCTCAAGCCGGGGTTGCGCCGCTGCTGGATCGGCCCGGCGTCGGCGCCAATCTGCAGGATCATCTCGAGGTCTATTTCCAGTTCCGCAGCAAACAACCGATCACGCTGAACGGGCATTTGAGCTGGTTCCGCAAAGGGCTGATCGGGGCGCAATGGCTGCTCTTCAAGAAAGGGCTGGGCGCGACCAACCATTTCGAAAGCTGCGCCTTCATCCGATCGAAGGCCGGGATCGAATGGCCGGATATCCAGTATCACTTTCTGCCGGCGGCGATGCGCTATGACGGAAACGCCTCGTTCGACGGCCATGGGTTCCAAGTCCATGTCGGGCCCAACAAACCGACCAGTCGCGGCCGCGTGCTGCTGACCTCGGCCGACCCCGCCGCCAAGCCGTCGATATTGTTCAACTACAACGCAACCGAAGAAGACCGGGCCGCCTTCCGGCGCTGTGTCCGCCTAACACGCGAGATCATCCATCAGCCGGCGATGGACCCGTTTCGGGGCGATGAAATCCAGCCCGGCGCGGCGATCGAGAGCGACGACGCCATTGACGCCTGGATCCGGCGGAACGCCGAAAGCGCCTATCACCCCTCCTGCACCGTCAAAATGGGCGCCAAGGACGATCCGATGGCGGTGCTCGACGCCGACTGCCGAGTCATCGGGACCGAGGGGCTGCGCGTCATCGACAGTTCGATTTTCCCGACCATCCCGAACGGCAATCTAAACGGCCCGACCATCATGGTCGCCGAGAAGGCGGCTGACAGCGTCCTCGGCCACGATCCCCCGCCCGCCTCGAACGCCCCTGTTTGGATTGACCCTGAGTGGAAATCCCGCCAACGCCCGAATACGCCTGAACGCACGGTCGCCGCCGCGACCGCGGACCGATGAGCGACAGCGCGGCTCGCCACGATCGGCACGCAGAGTGGATCGAGACCTTCCCCAGAACACCCTTCTACTATCTGCGCCACGGCCAGACCGATTGGAACGCGCGCGGGCTGATCCAAGGCAGGACGAACATCCCATTAAACGCGCTCGGCCGGCGTCAGGCGCACGAAGCGGCGCACCAGGCCGTGGCGCTCGATTTCGCCGCGATCGTGACCAGCCCGCTGCTCCGCGCCTTCGAGACCGCTCGGATCGTCGGCGAGGCGAAGGGCATGAGGCCAATCATGCAGGACTCGCTGCGAGAAGCGAGTTTTGGCGATTATGAGGGCGCAACGCCAGGCGACTGGTATGCGGACTGGCTAAGCGGACGCTTGGCCGTCCCGAACGGCGAATCCGTAGACAGCTTCCTGGAACGCGCCGGCCGGGCTGTAAGCCAGGCGCTGCACGGCCATCCCGCGCCGGTCCTGATCGTCGCCCATGGATTCGTGTATCGGGCCGTTGAACGCGCCTTACGCCTCGATCGCACCGACATCCCCAACGCCGAATTCATCCGCCACACACCCGATGACAGTCAGGAAACCGGCTGGCGGATCACGGTCATCTGAAGCACGCTCGCCCTTCCCTTCCTCGACCGACGCGGTATTCTAGTCCCAAAGAGACACACAGGGAGACGGTCCGATGGGCGAGATGATCAGCTTTAACAAGTTCGATGGCGGGATGGCGCAGGGTTATCTGGCGAATGCCGAGAATCCGCTGGGCGCGGTGGTCGTGATCCAGGAATGGTGGGGCCTAAACGATCAGATCAAAGGCATGGCCGACCGTTTGGCGGCCGCGCGCTACACGGCGTTGGCGCCGGATCTGTATGAGGGCCGCGTCACTCAGGACCCGGATGAAGCCAACCATATGATGACCGGGATGGATTGGGACGGCGCCTACAAGGATATCCGCGGCGCTGTTCAGTATCTGAAACGGGTGACCGGCAAGGTTGGCGTGATGGGCTTTTGCATGGGCGGCGCATTGACCGTGGTCGCCGGTGTGAAAGTTCCCGAAACCGACGCTGCGGTCTGTTTCTATGGCATTCCCGACAAGGCGGCCGCCGACCCGGTCGAAATGCAGGTTCCATTTCAGGGCCATTTCGCCGGCGTTGACGATTGGTGCACGCCCGACGCCGTCAACGGTCTGGACGCGGATCTGTCGGCCGTGGCGACGCCGGTTCAGATCTATCGCTATGACAGGTCTCAGCATGGCTTCATGAACGAGGCGCGCGCCGATGTCTATGACGCGGAAGCGGCGGAACTCGCCTGGGATCGCGCGCTCAGCTTTCTGGGCGAGCATCTGTAACCCCGCCCGCTCCCGCCCGCTGGCGCGCGCCTGTCATTGCATGGCCGAATCCCCATCGAAATCGCCGTTTTCGAGATCTACGAGCCACGACGGCGCGGTCAAATCCACGGCCTGTCCGTTGATCGTGACCTCCAGCAGATTGGCGTAGACGCCCAAATAGCCCGCGATCTCCGCTGCTTCGTCATAAGGCGTTTCATAGACCCAGAAAGCGTAATCGATCGTCAGGTTGCGCATCGTTAGAGAGTAGTAAGAAGCCTCTCCCTTGAACGGACAATAGGTGCGCCGGTCGGCCGGGGCCAGAAACCGGCTTCTGAAATCGGCCTTCGGAATGTAGAGAACGGGTGCGTGGCCGGTTTCCTGAACCACCAAAGCGCCGGCGCTGGAGGCGACGGTCACGCCATCCGCCGCCAACGTCACATGCGCCCCCAAATGGTCGATCGAGACCTCGTGGTCGGGGCGTTGTTGGAACCCGGGCGCCGGCCCGGCGCCGCCGAATGCTGACATGCCGAAAGATCTCTTCCGCTACCGGACGACAGAAACGCGCGACGATTGCCGCTATCTAAGAGATATTGCGCCTTGAAGGTCGAGTTCAATAGACACGGCGACCGGCTAATGGGCTTTCGCGGCGGCCTCCAGGACCCGTAGCCGCGACCAGGCTTGATCGCAATCAACATAGCAGCCTTGAAGGCGTCGTTTGCCAGAGCCGGGGTCATAGGGCTCGCGCCCATGCAGAACTCGGTGGTTGTGAAAGCTCATGATATCGCCGGGCTCCAACCGGAACCGCAGGGTCATCGACCGGTCGCGGGTCAGAAGCGCGAAGGCCTGTTTCGCTTTGTAATAGGGGCGCACCAAATCTGGTCGGAGGCCCAGCGGCCCCTCGCCTTGCCGATTGGTGCGGATCGCGGCGACGCGTCCCGCCTCGTCCAATTCGATGACCGGCTTTCGGCATCGCATATCGTAGTCATGATCATGGAACCGATTGTCGGCGGGAATGCGGGCGAGAAGATCGAAGCTTTCCGGGTCCTCCCGGCGCAGGCGCTCGGCGACGGCGAACCCGTCGACCAGTATCGACTCCCCGCCAGTCGCCTCAAAATCAATGCAATGCAGGAACTGCAGCCCGGGCGGCGTCTGCGTGTAGCTGAGATCCGTATGCGGCGCGACATAGATCGGCGTATAGGCCACGTTCTCCGGATTGGGTTTGGAGATCACCGTATAATCGACGCCGAAATGGGTCTGGCGCAGGAAGCCGATCCGTCTTGCGGTCTGTGTCACGGTGTCAGGCCGGCGCGGCGCGCCCTTGACGATACAAAAGCCATACCGGCGTAGATGGCGGAGCCAGGTCCGTAGCCCGTCATCGCTCTCCATCACGGCCTGATGCTTGATCTCGGGACGCCGGTTGCCGATCGCGGCGGTCCAGGGCTCGATCGTCTCCGCCCGCTCTTCCTCAGCCCAATCGTCGTAGCAGAAACGGCGCAGCCACGCGGCGGGAAACCGGGTCTTATGGGCCCTGCCCGCCTGATTCAGCCCCGGCCAGACGATCCGCAGCGCGCCATCTTCGGTCAGAGTAAACGCCGCCGGCCGAACATCCAGGTCGAGCGCGGTGATATCATGCATCTTCTCCCAGGCGGCGGGATGACAACACTCAGAACAAAGGCAATTGTCGCGCAACCAAACCCAATGAAACCGACCGGTTCGACCGTCCGACCATGTCACCAGCGCCGCATCGCCGTCTGCGCGCACAGAAGAGAGCGTCGGGTCGCCGGGGCGGCAAAACATGTCAGGGTCGGCGCCGATGCGCGGTCGATCATCCTCCGCAGTGGAGGTCGCCAAGGTGGTGACAGCGGATAAATCGGCGGTCATAGCCGGTCCTTCCCCAATCCAATAGAGCGGTCAAAGAGTGGCGCCATTCGCACGAAGCGACGGCACGCTTTTTCTTCACCGCTCGGTTAGATCGGCTTACGGGCCGGCGGCCGGCACAAGGGAATTCCGAGAAACGGCGACCGAGCTTGAAGTATTCGAACATCCTAGCGCTGAATAAAATTGGCATGAATAGTGCTATCCAAAATGTTTGCTCAGTAAAAGTTCAGATTTCTAAATAAATTAGGAAGTAATTATTGAACTCCACCTCTATTCGACAGCCGAAGGCGTATCGTCACGGGCCTAAAGCCGCTGCGGGCCGCCGGACGGAGCGCACCGCGTCGCCGCACGCGAGGCGTTGACGTCATGGCGCATCGATCAGGCGGTGGCCGCGACCGTTTCGGCCAGATCCTCAGGCTTGTCGGCGAAACCGGCACGGGCGCCCTGATTTGCTTGGAGCGCCGGCTGGCTCGCTCGCCAGCGGCGAGTATTTACAGCACCGACCGCGTCGGCGTCGCCGCCAAGATCTATCATCGGCCCGCCCCGAACCAGCGCTTGAAGCTGGAGGCGATGATGCGGTCGCGCCCGCCGGACCCGTCATTGCGTCCCTGTCATGTATCCTTCGCCTGGCCGAGCGCGATCTTGGTCGACGGATCGGACCAGTTTGTCGGCTTCATAATGCCGCTCGCGGAAGCTCGCGCCGTCGAAGCGGTCCAAGTGGCGGCGCGTTGCGCCGCCGCCGATCACCTGAATTTCCTGATGACGCATCTGCATCGGTTTGGCGAGGCGCTGGACGGTGTGACCGCCAGGGATGTGGCGGTAGACAGGCGCGGTTTGGTCACACTGACCGGCTGCGATCGGTGGTGGGACCCAAAGGGCGCGGTCACAAAGAGGCGCCGATTGCTGAGGCCTTGCCTGTCCGCTTTATTGGCGTCGGCGCCGACCGGGATTCCAGGTGCGGCGGCGTCGCCTGAACCATCGTTGAACGCGGCGCTTCGTTTCGAACTTGCGCTGGCGCGCGGCGACGCCCGCCTTGCGCTGGCGCTATGGCGCGCCGACCCGGACTTGCGCCGGCATGAGGACGCGCCCGATCATGTGGTTCGCATGCGTGAACTCGGGGCCGCGATTGATACGATCGATGCGCTTTTGGACGCGACGCCGCTTCGGCTGACAGAGCGCCTTCAGCCGGCCGATTTGGCGGCGCTTTGGCGCGGACTGTTCTACGATCACCCCATCCTGAGGCTGCTGTCGGATGAACCGCCCCAGGACCCAGCGCGCCAGCACGCGGCCCGCCAGTTGAGCGCGGCTTTGGCGCACGCCCGTCGAGAAAGCGCGCCCTTGCAGGAAGCGCATGTCATCGGACAGGGCGGGCGCCGCCGCATTGCAACCCCATCGGCGCGATCTACGCCGGTTCCACGCGTCGAGCGCCGCCCTGTCGGCCCGCTTCTGGCGGCGCCGGCGCCTGTGAGATTCATCAAACCGACTCACTTATCGGCGGCGTCTGACGGTGGCCCATTTACGGGCTCAGAGGGCGAGAACGCGCCGCATCTCACCTACAGCCTATCCGTCGAGACCGAAGAGACGGCGGCGCCCATGCCGGCGGAAGGTGATTGGACGCGGATCCGAGAGCGCGCGCTGGCGGACGCATTCCGGGAGCCGCTGAGGCGCGTGATTCTTGTGATTACGCCTTCGCAAGCCGCGCAAACGCCGCCGATCGCGGTCGTGAACCGGGCGACAGGCGCGGTGATCGCCGAATGTGACGGCCTTTCCGGCGCAGGCCCGGTTACGATCCGGTTCGACGCGCCGACCCAACCGGTGACGTTGGCGCTTGAGTACAGGCGGCGCGAAGGCGTCGTCGACATAACGGGGCCGCAAATCCTGCACCCGCCGGTCAAACAGCGTATGGTCGGCCCGCCCGCCGCGCGGCCCGTCAAAGGCGCGCGCACGATTGGTTTCGCTCAGATCTAGGATTTAGGCGCGCAGCGGGGAGTGCGCCGGCGCCCAAGCATATCAATGGGTCGAGGGACGATCCGGCGCGCTGGATGCTTCGATCTGTGTCGTTGCAGCATCGGAGTCCGCATCCGCGCCGTTCTGTCCCGGCAGCGGCGTCTTGGCGGGCGGCTTGCCCGGCGCCGACGGCGGCGCTTGCTTCTGCATCGCGCTGAATTTCAGGCCCGGTTTCGATTTGCCGCGCATATCCTTGCGCCCGGCGAAACTCGACTGACTGTAGCGCCCTTCGATCTCCGCGCCGGGACGCACTTCAAGCACTTCGTGATCGACGTCGCCAATCATCCGCGCTGAGGCGCCGAGCAAAACCGTCTTCGCCTTCACAGCGCCAAAGATGGCGCCGTCCACGATCAGCGTGTCGGCGGTAACCTCACCATGAAGCTCGCCGTTCTGACCGACCACAAGACGTCGGCAGGAAACATTGCCGCGCAGAACCCCATCCATCTGCAATTCGCCATCCGACGCCAAGTCGCCGGTGATGATCGACCCGGCCGCGATATAGGTGGCGCGCGCGGGTTGGTTCGGCTTCGGCTCCGCCGATTTCTTGGTGAAAAGACTCATGGACCGCTCCCTCTCGAAGCGCGGACAGTAGCGGAACGGCTCCGGGGAAGCGACTCCTAATTATATCAATACCAAATAGTGGCGACCGCGCTTACTCGCGGTTTCTATAATATTCGTTGCAAGAGAAGAAACAACGCCGCCTCTGAAAGCGGAAAAACATCGCCGCCAATCCAAGGATCATTCAGCCGCCTGAAGCGCGCTTTCGAGCCCCGCGAGATATTTCTCCGCATCAAGCGCCGCCATACAGCCCATTCCGGCGGCGGTCACCGCCTGGCGATAGATTTTGTCGACGACGTCGCCCGCGGCGAAGACGCCGGGAATATTGGTCGTGACGCCGCCGGGGACGGTTAGGATATAGCCTTCCTCATCCATCTCGACCGCGCCTTTGAAAACGGCGGTTGCAGGGTCGTGGCCGATGGCGACGAAGACGCCATGGACGGGAAGCAGGCGCTCGGCGCCGGTCTTCACATTTTTCAAGCGGAGCCCGGTAACGCCGAGCGGGTCCTGATCGCCGACGATCTCTTCCAGCGTGCTGTCCCAGATTACATCGATCTTGTCATGAGAGAGCAGGCGGTCCTGCAAGATCTTCTCGGCCCGCAGACTGTCGCGGCGATGAATCAGAGTCACCTTGGTGGCGTGGTTGGTGAGGTACAAGGCTTCCTCGACGGCGGTGTTGCCGCCGCCGATCACCGCGACCTCCTTGCCGCGATAGAAGAACCCGTCGCAGGTCGCGCAGGCCGACACGCCGAAACCCTGGAAAGTCTGCTCTGACGGCAGGCCGAGCCAGCGCGCCTGGGCCCCTGTGGTGATGATTACCGCATCGGCGGTGAAGACCGCGCCGCTATCAGCGGTTGCGCGAAGCGGCCGCTGGGTGAAGTCGACGTCGGTGATAATATCATAGACGATCTTGGCGCCGACATTCTCCGCCTGTTCGCGCATTTGCTCCATCAGCCAGGGGCCCTGGATGACGTCGGCGTAGCCGGGGTAATTCTCGACATCGGTGGTGATGGTCAGCTGGCCGCCCGGCTGCAGCCCCGCGACAATGGTCGGGGCCAGATTGGCGCGCGCCACATAAATCGCCGCCGTATAGCCGGCCGGGCCTGAGCCGATGATCAAGACCTTGGAATGTTCTGTCGCCATATCCTCAATTCCTCGTTCTCTGCGCCGCCGTCTCGCGGCGTTGGCGCCCGTCTGGCTCCCGCAATTAGATACGCGCCGCCGAACCGTTACAAGCCGGCTTCATGGCGTTTCAGGGTCACATAGTCGTAAGCCAGGCCGGTTTCCGATATCCCGGAACTGGTCCCGACGACCGTCCAATCCGCCATCTCAATCGGCGGGCAAAAGGCGTCCCCATCGGGCGCCAGATCCACTTCCGTCAATTCGATACGCGTGGCCATCGGCAATGTCTGTTCATACAGCGTGGCCCCGCCGATCACACAGACCTCCCCGGTCTCGCGTGCTTCCGGCGTCGCCGCCGCCGCCGCCAGCCCGGTCTCGAGATCGGTATGAACCGTCGCGCCCGGCGCGGAGAAACGCGCCCGGCGCGTGATCACGATATTGGGCCGTCCGGGCAAAGGCTTGCGCGGCAGGCTGTCCCAGGTCTTCCGCCCCATCACGATCGGCCGGCCAAGGGTCAGCGCCTTGAAACGCTTCAGATCCTCCGGCAGGCGCCAAGGCAAGTCGCCCTTGACGCCAATCACGCCGTTTCGGGCGCGCGCCAGGACCAGGACGATCTCGGGCGCGCCTTCCGCAGCCCCCCCGCCCATATTCTAGACCGCCACTGGCGCGCGAATATGCGGCGCCGGGTCATAGCCTTGCAGGTCGAAATGCTCGTAATCGAAGGCGAACAGGTCCGTCACCGATGGGTCGATCTGCATCACCGGCAAAACGCCCGGGGTGCGGGAGAGTTGCTCATCCGCTTGATCGAGATGGTTCAGATAGAGATGAGCGTCTCCGAAACTGTGCACGAATTCCCCCGGCTCCAGGCCGGTCACCTGCGCGACCATCAGCGTCAGCAGGGCGTAGGAAGCGATGTTAAAGGGCACGCCGAGGAAAACGTCGGCGCTGCGCTGATACAGTTGGCAGGAGAGGCGGCCGTCGGCGACATAGAACTGAAACAGGCAATGGCAGGGCGGCAGGGCCATGGCGTCGACATCCGCCGGGTTCCAAGCGCTAACGATCAGCCGCCGAGAGTCGGGATTGCCGCGGATCTGCCGCAAGAGCGTTTCGATCTGATCGACCGCACCGCCTTTCGGGTCGGGCCAGGAGCGCCATTGCTTGCCATAGACCGGCCCCAGCTCGCCCGTCTCGTCGGCCCATTCATCCCAAATCGAGACGCCGTTTTCCTTGAGATAGGCGATGTTGGTGTCGCCCTTGAGGAACCAGAGCAGCTCGTAAATGATCGAGCGCAGGTGCAGTTTCTTGGTGGTGGTGACCGGAAAACCCTTCGACAGATCGAACCGCATCTGATGGCCGAAGATGCTCAGCGTGCCAGTGCCGGTGCGGTCTTCCTTCCGCGCTCCGGTGCGTCGGACGCGGTCCAAGAGTTCGAGATATTGCTGCACACTTGGTCTCGGTAGATGAGGTGGCGAAGGGCGCTGTGCGGCCGGGCTTGTGGGCCGGTGCGCAGGCGCGCCCTTGTCATAGCGTTGCCTATCGCGATTCGCCAGTCGGCGTCGGGTCGACTAGGCCGCCGAGGTTTGAGAGATCCGATAAGCGCAGCGCCGGGCGCCGGCGAGAATATGATCGGTGCGCTCGACCTGCACGTCCGGTCCCAGCACGGCCTTGAAGACCAGCAGTTCGCCGGCGCAGATCCCCGAACAGGCCGCCGCCGCAACACAGATCGGGCAATGATTCTCGATCAGCATCCATGCGCCGTCTTCCTCCCGTCGGACCTCGGCCATATAGCCTTCGCGGCTGCGGATTTCGGCCAATCGGTCGAGCCGCGCGGGCAGCGTCGCGTCCTCGGCCATTTCGGCGGTGTAAGCGCGGGTCTGTTCCTGACCGCGTGTCCGGATCAGGGTCTCGACCCCGTCCTCGCCAAAGGCCGCCCGCATCGTCCGCAGTAGGTCCGCCGTCAGATCGGCATGGGCGTCTGGGAAGAAACGGTCCGCCGATTCGGTCAGGGACCAGAGTTTCGCTGGCCGCCCGACCGGGCGCGGCGCCGCGCGCGTATCGACGAACCCTTCCTCCGCGAGCGCATAGAGATGTTGCCGCACCCCCATCGCCGACAGGGACAGCCGCGCCGCCAAGACCGCCGCCTCCTGCGGCCCCTCAAGCTTCAACAGATCGAGGATCGCCCGCCGAGTCTTCGGCGCGGCTGAACTCTGTGCGGTTTCGGTTCTTGACTTCTGGCTCATGCGGGCTTTCTCGGCGATCTTCAGCAACAGCGAAACCAAATTACTACAGATTTTCCTTTACAAACAAGTCGATTTCTAAAACAATCCCTTTATAAATTGACGGAGGGAAGGACGCATGCACAGCGAACCGGAGTGGAAACGCGCGATCGCCTGGTCGGACCTCAAGGAAAAGGGCCGGGCGGTGGTGAAGCTGGGGCCGAAACAGATCGCGCTTTTCGCCGTCGGCGAGAGCGTCAAGGCCTGCAACAATCGTTGCCCGCATGAGGGCTATCCGCTGGTGGAAGGCAGCCTGGATCCCGAAGCGGCGACCGGGCGGGAAGACCGTCCGAAAGCGTGCCTGCTGACCTGCAACTGGCATAATTGGCGGTTCGATCTGGATGGCGGCGATTCGTCTGAAGGAGACGCGCTGCGGCTCTATCCGACCCGGCGCGATGGAGACGATGTGCTGGTCGATGTCGCCGATCCGCCGCCGGAGGAACGGATCGACGCCGCACTCGATAATCTGGTCGAGGCGATGCCGCGCCACGAATATGACCGGCTCGGCCGCGAGATGTCCCGTCTGGTCAAAGCGGGCGGCGCTCTGGACGACGCGGTGCGGCGCGCGCTCGCCTTCAGCCATGACCGGTTTGAGTATGGCGGCGGCCACGCGTTCGGCGCCGCCATTGACTGGCTGGACTTGGCGGATCGGCTGGCCGAGGACGAGGCCGAACGACTAGCCGCCTATTTAGAAGTCATCGGCCATATGTCCTGGGACAGCATGCGGGAGGATCCGTTCCCGTTCGCCTCGGAAGAGCGGCCCTTCGACCGTATCGCTTTTCTCGACGCTGTCGAACGGCAGGACGAGAAAGCGGCGGCGGCGCTGCTGCGCGGCGCTCTGTCGTCCGGCATAGATTACGAGCGACTTCTGCCCGTCCTGCATGACGCGGCCTTCGCCCATTATCAGGCGTTCGGGCATTCGGTGATCTATACCTACCAATATTGGCGGCTGGCGCAGCGGTTGGGGCCGGGATCGGAAGCGCCGCTCCTGCTCAGCCTGTTGCGTCACTTCTTGAACGCGCGACGCGAGGATCTGATCCCAGAGTTTCGCGCCTACCGTCCGACGCTCGACGCTTGGACCGCGGCGCTCGCAGAGGGCGCGCCGCTCGGCGAAGCGCCGGTCGCCGAGCCGGAAACCTATGCATCCCTGCCGATGGCGAAAGTGATGGCGGCGATTCTGGAGAGCGCAGCCCATCCCGAGGCGTTGTATGAAGCGCTGCTCACCGCCGCCGCTCTGCAGTTTTTGCGCTATGACCTTTCGATGGATCAGCGCACAGACAACAGTGTGGCCGGAAATGTCACCTGGCTTGATTTCACCCACGCGATCACCTTCGCCAACGCCGCGCGTTGGGCGGCGCGGCGAGAACCGCGCCTCTGGCCGCAGGCTCTGCTGCAGATCGGATGCTTTCTTGGCCGGAACGCCCGCTTCCTCGACGAGACCGTCGCGCTGGAAGACTGGCGGGTCGAAAAACCAGAGGCATGGCTGAACAAACTGCAACGCTCTCTCTTGGACCATCAGTTCCCGGAATATATTATTTCCTGCCACTACGTGAAATTGTCGGCGGCGATCCAAGTGGAGACCGCGCTCGCGCCCGATGCGGCCTTCGGCCCGATTCTGGCGGCGGCGTTGAATCGCATGGCGACGCATCCGCCGAAACGCAAACACCTGTTGCGTACGGCGCGGCAATCCATGGAGTTCGTGGCGCGCGAAGGCTGACGCCGCACCGTAGGGGAAGGATCCGCGAATGCGCACGGCGCTCACCGAACTGCTGGGCATTGACCTGCCTATCGTGCAGGCGCCGATGGCCGGCGTCTCGACCCCTGCTATGGCGGCGGCGGCGTCGAATGCTGGCGCGTTGGGCTCGATCTCCGTCGGCGCCATGAATGCAGCCGCGGCCGGCGAGGCAATTGCGGCGCTCAAATCGGCCACCAACCGACCGGTGAATGTGAATGTCTTCACGCATCGAAAGCCGAAGCGGGAAGAGGATCGCGAGTCGGCGTGGCTGAAGGCGCTGGAGCCGCATTTCGCGGCGTTGGGGATGGAGACGCCGGCCGATCTGCCTGAGATCTACACCTCTTTCAACGACGACCCAGAGATGCAGCGCCTGCTGATCGAAGCGCGGCCCGCCGTTGTCAGCTTTCATTTCGGCCTACCCGAGCCCGGCGCGGCGGCGGCTCTGAAACAGGCCGGCTGTCTGTTGTTCTGCACCGCGACAACGCCAGCGGAAGCCGTCGCGGCCGAAAAAGCCGGCATGGATGTCATTGTCGCGCAGGGCTATGAGGCGGGCGGTCATCGCGGCGTTTTCGATCCTGATGCGGGCGACGCTCAGATCGGCCTGTTCGCTCTGATTCCACTCATCAATACAGCGGTGTCGCTTCCTGTCGTCGCGGCGGGCGGCATCGCCAACGGCGCCGGGATCGCCGCCGCACTGACTCTGGGCGCGGATGGGGCGCAAATGGGCACCGTCTTTGTCGGATGCCCCGAATCCGCCGCGCCCGATCTGCACTGGCGGACGCTGAAAGGCCCGCTCGGCGCCGCGACCGAGGTGACGCGCGCCGTCTCAGGCCGCCCGGCGCGCGGCGTCGTTAATAGGTTGATGGCCGATCTGCGAGAGCGGCAAACCGCGGCGCCCGAGTATCCTTTGCCCTATGCCGCGGCGAAGGCCCTGGCCGCCGCCGCCCGCCCAACCGGCGCGCCCGACTATGAGACTTTCTTTGGCGGTCAGGCTGCCCCGCTCACCCGCTCTGCGCCGGCCGCCGAATTGATCGCGGACCTTGCGGCGGAGTGCCAAGAGATACTGGCGAATGCGCCGCAATATCTCGCTCCCGACACGCAGCAAGCCTAGAAAGGCCGCGCGGAACCGATAGGGGGTTCCGCTTTTCTTCCGTCTTGCCTATATAAGGGTCACCGGTTTCGACCGGTTATGGCGCTAAAGGGAATTGTGGAATAAGCGCTGCGGACCCGGGGGCGGTACCCGGCGCCTCCACCATAAGCGCCTTGCGCCGTTCGGCTGGAACGGTTCAGGGCGGTTGTGATGGGGGCGAAATAGGATCGACGCGCGTAGTAAAGGCTTTTTCTGTGCTCGGCATGGCACCACCGTTATCGGGCCAACGGCAATACTTGCCAATGATAACGAAGAGATGGTCGCCGTCGCTGCGTAAGGCAGTCAAAGCGATGCTTCGGAATTCCTAAGCAGATCATCTCCGCTTAGGTGGGGCTTGGGGGACCTAGCAACAGAACCCCCCGCTTTCCTTCACCGAGCTGACGCAGTCCGACTATTGGCGCGGCTCTTTGCGTCTTGCGCCGGCGGCAGGGTGATGGTCGCCCGCAACCCGCCCGAGACGCGGTTCTGGACGGTCAAGGCGCCGCCATGCAGGCGCGCGATATTGGCGGATATCGGCAGTCCCAAGCCGGCCCCGCCAGCCTCGCGACCCAGATCGGTCTGTTCAAACTCGCGAAAGACCGTATCGATCTGGTCTGGATGGATGCCCGGCCCCTGATCGCAGAACGAAGCCGACACCGATCCGTCTTCGGCCGCGCGTCCTTCAACCGTGATCGTCCCGCCTTTGGGGCTGAATTTAATAGCATTCGAGATCAGATTGAGCGCGACCTGTTTGAACAAACGCGCGTCCGCATGACATGTGAGCGCGGGATCGGCGTCGATGGTGAAAGACAGGCCGCGCGCCTCAGCGTCGCAGCGCATCGAATCGACGCAGGTCTTGAGCAACGGGGCCAGCCGCAGCTCGGCCTTATGAACGTCGATCTTCCCAGCTTCGATTTTCGCCATGTCCAGAACATCGTTCAGAACCGCCAGAAGATGTTGGCCGCTATCGTGAATGATCCGCGCATGATCTACATAACGCGGATCGCCGATCGGGCCGAACGCGCCCAACATCATCGTCTCGGAAAACCCAAGAATGGCGTTGAGCGGCGTGCGGAGCTCATGACTCATGGCGGCCAGAAAACGGCTCTTCACCAGATTGCCGCGCTCCGCCGCTTCCTTAGCCCGAACCAGTTCCTCCTTGGCGTAGCGCAAGGTCGAAACATTGGTATGACGGATCAGCACATAGCCGGGCTCTCCGGCGACCGGGACGGCCGACATGCGAAACCACCGGCGCTCGGTTGGCCCGTGGCACGGATATTCCAACTCGAACCGCTCCGTCGCGCCCGCCAACACTTGTCGGACGCCGGCGAACGCGTCGCCCGCGCCGGTCAGGTCGCCTGCTTCGGGACGCATTTCTCGGAAATAGGACGATCCTACACCGGTCGTTGCACCCACCTGAACTTGGCAATCGGCGTCGCTGTTAGACTCTGCGAAAGCGCGCCAGGGCTCGTTCGCCAACACGATGACCCCTTCCCGATCAATCACGACCGCTGTGTCCTGAATTGAGTCCAGGACGCTGAGGGCGAAATCGGAAGAGAGAGGCGTTTCCGTCAAAAACTGTGCTCCGCGCGCCTGTGCAATCAGCCCGGCCTGTCCCGAAGAACGACCCAGACTCCGTCAACCTGCCACAAGTATATTCACGAAAGCTTAAGAGAAGGTAAACACAGTGTACCGACGACCGCGCCGAGGGGTCGCGTCCGCCGGCGCCGCGCCATGCCACGCCTTTTAGGCTCTGGACCTCGACTCCGCCGACAAGGAGGCGATATAGTCTACGCGTCGCGCGGGGGGCCGGGGTAGCGACAGTGTTCCAAAGCGGTGGAGAGGCGACGTTCGGTCATGGCCGAAGACCTAATGGGCTATAATGTCATGGTGGAGGAAGCGATGCGGGGCGTTGTCCGGCAAGCGCTTGGTCTCGCCGTTCAGGAGCCGCTGCCTGGCGACCACCATTTCTACGTCACCTTCCGGACAGATATGGACGGCGTGATCCTGCCGGACCATCTGCATGCGCGTTACCCGCGCGAAATGACCATCGTCCTTCAGCACCAATTCTGGAACCTCGAAGTGACCGAGGATGCGATTGAGGTCGATCTGAGCTTCAATCAAAAGCGCGAGCGCCTGCGCATCCCGATGGAGGCGTTGATCACCTTCGCCGATCCCTCGGTCAATTTCGCGGTTCAGTTCAGCGCGGCCAATCTGCGTGAGGACGGTTCAGAAGACGGGTCCGCAGAAGACGAGACCGACGCGGGAGATCCCAAGACCGGGCAAGTTGAAGCGGCTGACTTCGGCGACCGCGCGCCGTCCGACGGTGCGGAGAGCGGGCAAAACGAGGACGCCGCAGCAGAAGCGCAGGACAACGTCGTCACGCTGGACGCGTTTCGGAAGAAGTAAGTGTTGCTATCGATCCGCCCCTGGCGCGATCATGACAGACGTCCCGGATCGCCCGCGGTTTCGTGGTCGCTGTAACCGCCCCTATTTCGCCTTCCCGCGATTCTGGCTGAATGACTTCCGGGCGCAGCGCGGCTCTCCGAGCGGCGCAGACAGCCCGGTTCGAGGAGAAACTTCATGGCCTCTTACGGCTTCAACATGTTCCCGCTCGGCGAAGACGCCACGCCCTACCGAAAGCTGTCTGACGATTTCGTCAGCACAGCGTCATTCGACGGCGAGGAAATCCTGAAGGTCGATACCGAAGCGCTGCGCCTTCTCTCGGAAGAAGCCTTCCACGACATCAACCATTTCCTTAGGCCAGGCCATCTTGGTCAATTGGCCAAGATCCTTGATGATCCGGAAGCGTCGTCAAACGACCGATTCGTCGCCTATGATCTGTTGAAGAACGCTAATATCTCCGCCGGCGGCGTCTTGCCGATGTGCCAGGATACCGGAACCGCGATTATCATGGGCAAGAAGGGCCGCCGGGTCTGGACTGACGGCGGCGATAACGCGGCGCTCGGCCAGGGCGTGCTGGACGCCTATGAGAAGAACAATCTGCGCTACAGCCAAGTCTCGCCGGTCTCGATGTTCGAAGAGGTCAACACCAAGACCAATCTGCCTGCGCAAATCGACCTCTATGCGGAGGGCGAGGAGGGCTACAAGTTTCTGTTCGTCGCCAAGGGCGGCGGGTCGGCCAACAAATCCTTCCTGTTTCAGGCGACGCCGTCGCTGCTCGAGCGCGAACGCATGCTGGCCTATTTGAAGGAGAAAATGGCGACCATCGGGACCGCCGCCTGTCCACCCTACCACCTGGCCATCGTCATCGGCGGCACCTCGGCGGAGATGAACCTGAAGACCGTGAAGCTGGCCAGCTGCCGCTATCTCGACGGGCTGCCTACCCAGGGCGGCGCCGAGGGCCACGCCTATCGCGACCTGGAGATGGAGCAAGAGATCCACAAGATCTCGCATGTGCTGGGCATCGGGGCGCAGTTCGGCGGCAAATATTTCTGTCACGATGTCCGCGTGATCCGGCTGCCGCGGCACGGCGCCTCGCTGCCGATCGGGCTGGGCGTCTCCTGCTCCGCCGACCGCCAGGCCTTGGGCAAGATCACCAAGGACGGCGTCTTTCTCGAGCAGTTGGAGACGGACCCCGCGACCTATATGCCCGACATCGACGAAAGCCAGTTCGACGGCGCGGTCGTGTCGATCGACCTGAACAGGCCGATGCCGGAGATACTCGGCGAGCTGACCAAGCACCCGATCAAGACGCGCCTGTCCCTAACCGGCCCAATCATCGTCGCGCGCGACTCGGCCCATCGGAAGTTGCGCGAGCGAGTCGCCGCCGGCGCGGGTCTGCCGCAATATTTCAAGGATCACCCGATCTATTACGCCGGTCCGGCCAAGACGCCCGACGGCTTTGCTTCGGGCTCGTTCGGACCGACGACGGCGGGCAGGATGGACGGCTTCGTCGACGAATTCCAGGCGATCGGCGGCTCTATGATCATGCTGGCGAAAGGCAACCGTTCGCCTCAGGTGCGCAAGGCCTGTCAGGCGCATGGCGGCTTCTATCTGGGCTCGATCGGCGGCCCGGCTGCGCGACTGGCGCAAGACTGCATCAAGAAGGTCGAGTGTATCGAATACCCGGAGTTGGGCATGGAGGCGATCTGGCGCATTGAGGTCGAAGACTTCCCCGCCTTCATCGTCATCGACGACAAGGGGAACGACTTCTTCAAAGGGCTGATGCCGGAATGACCCGCCGCCGTTCGGAGCACTGATGATGCGATCGCCACTTTCGCCCCACACGACCGAAGCGCTGGCGCTATTGATCCTGCGCTTCGGCTGCGCCTGGTTCATCTTCGTCTGGGCGGTGAACAAGCTGCTCGCGCCGGAGCAGTATCAGAGCCTGGTCAAATGGATCGACAAGATCGAAATCGACCTGACCACCGTCATGATCGTTGCGGGTCTGCAGGTGGTCATCTGCCTCTGCGTGTTCATCGGTTTTGCGCGCCTTTACAGCTACGCCTTCCTGGCGGCTATCCACGCCTTTAGCGTGTATCGACAGTTGCCTAAATATCTCGACCCGTTCGAGATCAACGACAAGGGCTTTCCGGTCAACCGCAATGTCACCGTGTCGCTCTGCGCGCTATGCGCCATGCTCGCACTCTGGCTGTTGCGCCATCGCGATCATTGGTCTCTGGACGCTGTCCTGAAACGACGCCGGTAGGCGCGCGCTCGAGAACCGTGTTTGACGCCGCCCTCCGCAGAGTCATCGACCCGCCGCTGATGGCGGCGGCGCGCTGGGCGGTCGCGGTCGGCCTGTCGGCCAACGCGGTCACGATGATCGGTTTCTTACCCGGAATCGCCGCGGCGGCCTGTATCGCCGTCGGCGCCTTCTGGCCGGCCTTGATTCTGATCGCGATCAACCGGATTTTCGACGGGTTGGACGGCGCGGTCGCCCGCCGGACAACGACCAGCGATCTCGGCGGTTATCTCGACATTGTGGGCGACTTCATCTTCTACGGCGCGATCCCGTTCGGCTTCGCGGTCTACGCGCCCGAGCTTTACGCACTGCCGGCCGCGTTCCTGCTGCTCAGCTTCATCGGCACCGGGTCGAGTTTCCTCGCCTACGCCATCGTCGCGGAGAAGCGTCGGATCACGACCGATATCCGCGGCAAGAAGAGCTTCTACTATCTCGGCGGGCTGACCGAGGGGACCGAGACCATCGTCTTTTTCCTGCTCTGTTGCCTACTGCCCCAGCATTTCCCGATCCTAGCCTGGATATTTGGCGGGCTCTGCTGGATCACCACGGGAACCCGCATCGCCGCCGCCATCACGACCTTCCGGGATTGAGGCGGAACCTCTGAAATGCCAAAGCCGACCGAGTCTGAATTCGAATCCTTCCTGCGGGATCAATTGCGCGCGCCAGTGAGTTTCAAGCGCATGTTCGGCGGCGCCGGCCTGTTCCAGGAGGGGATCATGATCGGGCTGATCGCTGACGACACGCTCTATTGGAAAGCCGACGCTGTCTCCCAATCCGATTTCGAGGCCGTGGGCATGACGCCCTTCCTTTATGAGAAAGGCGGGAAACCGGTCGCGCTGTCCTATTGGCGGTGCCCGCCCGACGCACTGGAAGACCCGGACGAACTGGAGACTTGGCGCGCCCGCGCCTTCGAGGCGGCCCTGCGCGCCGCCGCCAAGAAAAAGCCGAAACGGCCGCGCTCTAGCGGGAGGGCTTAAATCGACGGAGACGCATGGTTTGCGATGCGCATTCGCTTGCGCATCGAAAGCCCGAAAACCTCAACGTGATTGGCGTACCTACGACGCGGCTACGCGCCCTAATGCTTGACCACCGCGTTGCGCAGGGCGTCGATGATCTCCAGGACGGCGTGGCAGGCGGCGGCGTCGACGCGCGCTTTTGACATCACCTCATTGGCGTGTTTGGCCAGCGCGATGAAGTGATCGTCGTCCAGCCCCTGCTCACGGACCAACAGATCCAGGATTACTTTCAGATCGTCGACGCTGGCGGCAGCGGACGCGCCCAAAGCCGCCAGGGAATAGGCGCGGAAACCTTCCTTCACGGCGTGGAGGTCTTCACCTTCGGCGAAATGGTTCAGCGTCGCGTCGGCCATGGACAGGTCGTATACGCTGTCGATCAGGCCGCTCGCTTTCGCCGCACCGCCCAGCAGGTCAGTCAGACCGCCGCCGGCGGACGCGCTGGCGGGGGCGGATGACACGGGCGTTTCTTCAACAGGACGCGTTTCCGGTTTCGCCGCGATGTCATTTGCCGGCGCCTCATCCAGGCTCAGCGCCGCATCACGCGATGCGGCCGGGGTTTTTGAATTGTCAGCTTCGAGTTTCGGCGCGTCCTGTGACGGTTCGTCGTTCGCCGGTTTCGTCGCAGTCCCCGTCCCCATGTCCAGCGCTGTCGCTTTCTTCACCCGCCGGCGCCGGGTCCGGCGCGGGCTCTTCATGATGGTTTCTTCATCGAGGATGCGATCGACGTCCAAAACCACCAGCAGCGTGTCTTCCAAGCCGAAGATGCCAGAGGATAAACGGCGCATATTCTCTTCCAGGGTCGCTGGCGGCTTATCAAAATCGCGTTTGCGCAGCGACCGCACATCGCCGATTGAATCGACCAGAAGCGTATAGAGATCGCCCTTATGCTCGACCGTGACGCTCATCTGTTTTTCGTCGTCGGACACCCGCGCGCCCAGCAACTCGCGTAGATCGATCACAGTGACGATCCGGCCGCGCAAATTCAAAACGCCGGCGATCGCGGCGGGCGCCAAAGGCACCGGGGTGATCTGGTCCGGCTCGACGATATCCTGAACCTTCAGGATCGGGATGCCGAACAACTGCCCGTCCACCATCATGGTGACCAGTTGTTCTTCATCGGTCGTCGACAGTTCCGTGCTGTCCGCCACGACTAAGCTCGACATCGCCTACCCCTTATTCTGACCGTTTCCGGCGTCGGCCCCTGGGCGAGCGGCGCCGCATTTTTCAACAAGCCTGTATCTAGCGCCAATCGCCCGGCGTTCAATTGTTCGGCCCAGTCGGCGCGCGGCACATGACCAGAAGGTAATACAGTAAACGCAGTATCCCCGCAATTTGTTAACAGGGCCTTACTATCTGTCCGGCTTTTCGGACCAATCGCAGGCGGCTAGTCTCACCTGGCGGTCTGAGCGGCGGCGCTACGGGACAGACCTCCTAGAACTCGGTCGATATGAGCATGGACGATCCGATCGCCGATTCGGCCCTGAGAATAGACGGCGCGGACAGTCCGCAGGCCGTCTTTGTCTTCGCCCATGGCGCCGGCGCTGGTATGGAAACCCCGTTCATGGACAGTATGAGCGAAAAACTGATCGCCGCGGCGCACGCCGCCAGCCTGTCCCTGGCCGTCGTTCGGTTCGAATTCAGCTATATGACCCGGCGCCGGTTCGACGGCGTTCGCCGACCGCCTGACCGAGCCCCTAAGCTGCTACAGCGGTTCGCCGACATCGTGAACATGGTCGCCACGGACAAGTTTCCGGGGGCCGACCGGTTGTTCATCGGCGGCAAATCAATGGGCGGGCGCATGGCGACCTTGTTGGCGGCCGACAAACCTGACGAGCTGAGCCCTTTTGCGACTCTGCTCGGGGTCTCACAACAGAAATTGGCAGGCGTCCTGTGTCTGGGCTACCCGTTTCATCCGCCTGGAAAACCGGCCTCGCTTCGGATCGATCACTTGCCGGCGCTGAAACGGCCGGCGCTGATCTGCCAGGGAACCCGCGACCGATTCGGCGCGCGGGAGGAGACGGCCGCCTATCGGTTGCCGGAAACCGTGACGCTGTATTGGGTCGAAGACGGCGATCATGACTTGAAGCCGCGCAAGAAGTCGGGCCGGACCGAGGATCAGGCCTTGTCGGAAGCGGCGTCCGCCGCGACGCGGTTTTTTGTCAGCGCGGCCCCGGATTGAAGGCCGTTCGCATTGGGCGCGATGAACGCATTGGCCCGGTCCGATCATCGAAACCGCGAGTCGCGAAGAAGAATCACAAATCGCCGACTGGTCACTAATTATTAACTGGCGGCGATTATACGCCTGTCCCAATCGAAGGCCGCGCCGCGCGGTCGCATCACTCGAAGGACGGAACCTGTGCATAGAATCGCGAAAGAGCTTCCCGGCTTGGGGCCAAACTTGTCGACCCAAGCTTTGGGCGATCAAAGCCGGATCCGCAAACGGTCTGTCGTCATCGCTGGCCACCGCACCAGCGTCAGCCTCGAGAACATATTCTGGGAGCAGCTGCGCCTCGCCGCGATAGCGCGTGGCGTTTCGGTGAACCATCTGGTCACGGAAATCGATACGAGACGCTCCGGCAATCTATCGAGCGCCATACGCACGTTCGTTTTGCAGTCCAATCTCGCCCAATAGGCTCCGCCAATCTATTCCCGCGCATCCGACGCATAGCGTACGCTGACCAGACTAAGGCTCGGCCGATTCGAAGGGCCGGATAGGCGTAACAGCGCCGACGCCAGCCTGTCGGACGACGCCGCACCCGATGCAGGCGCGTCCGGCGCGCCGGCATATCGAACCTCGGCTTGAATTTCGCTTGAAGCGGGTCGCCACGCGCCCGCAACCACAAGGGTGGCGCCGTCCGTTCCGGTCGCCGTGATCGGACCGATCTCGACAGCGCCGGGCGTCAGGGTCATCGAGCCGCCATAGGACGCTCCTGGGTCAGCGAAACCGGCGCTCAGCGCGGCCCGCACCGCTTCGACGGATCGCACGCGGACAATGGTCGAGGCCGGCGGGCCCAGAACCGCGCGTGCGGTTCCGGTCAGCGCGACACGGCCCTCCAACGAAGAGGCCAGGCCGCGAACATCAGCCGCGCGCGCCGTAAGGGCGCCCTTGGCGTCCAAAGACCCAGCGACGCCCAGCGCGCCATTCAGGTCGCCCGCCGTTCGCTCGAGCGACAAGCCTTTGAGGTCGAAGGACGCCTCGGCGCGGTAGAACCCATCATTCCTGCGCAGCGCGCCGTCCAGCGCCAACACCCCGCCATTCAAAGCCGCCCGGGCGTCTTCGATAACGAGCCCTCCAGTCAGGTCGGCCACAACTGTCGCCGATCCATCGCTTAACGCGATTTCCTCGGTCTCGAAGGCTGCTGCTTCTAAGAGGAGCGCACCCGCCCGGTCCGGCATGCTGGTCAATGTCGCGCCCACAGCGCCCCGTTCCGCCTCCAACTGAAGAGTGAGCCGATCCTCGCCACGGCGCGAAAGCCGCCACTCCCCGGCGACCGTTCCGGGTCCCATCAACCGCAATTGCCGCGACAGGAAATCAGGCGCGCCCAGCGTGGCCGCCAGCCTGCCATAGCTGGACGCCGCGCCGGACAGATTAAAGACGCCGTCCGGCGGGGCTCGGCCGCCTTGCGCTCCTGACGCCAGCGGCCATTGCCCTGTGGCGCGATAGGCGCCGCCCGCCAGGTCGGCGATCTCCAGCGACTCAAGCGTCCCGAGACCCGATTGAAACCGCACCACCGCCTGAACCCCGGCGGCCGAGGCGCCGAAAATGGTCAGTTGATCGACCCCCAGGTCCAAATAGCCGTCGACATCCCGCCAAAGACCAGCGCCCTGCGCCTCAGACCCTGATCGAGAGCTATCCGTGGACGACGTTCCGGTCCTAGGCGCTGCGTTATTCCCAGTCGTGAAGACCCCGCCGCCAGGGGCGGGCCGATAGGCGTCCAGGTTCAGGCGATCCATCCGCGCTCGGACGCTAAGACCCAACCGGCCAGCGAAAGCCAACGCCGCCGACGCCCGCGCCGTCACATCGTCAATCTCGATCGCCGCGTCGCGGATGTCGAAGCGACCGGGTCGTAAGGTGACGCCGCTGACCAGGGAAAGCCGCCTCAGACGATCGGCCGCGACCGGCAGGGGCGGCGCGCCGAGCCAGGCCAACAGGCGGGTGAGGTCATCGGCCCGCAGGCTGGCGTTCCCTTCGAGCAGTTTCGCATCGCCGGTCAGGTCGCCGAATCCCGCCAGGGCGATATCGGCGCCGCCCGGCAACGACGCGCTCAACTCCTCGACGGTCAGGGCGCCGGATTCCAGGGTGGCGCGCAGAGCGAGACGCCGCAGCAGCGTATCGCGAAAACGGGCGCCCGCTGCGACGATATCAATCGAGGCGTCGAAACCGCTGCGGCCCAACAACGCCAACAGGCTGTCGCCGCCCTGTAAGGACTCCAATCGGCGCGCCACATTATCCTGGACAGGGCCATCGGAAGACGCGCCGCTTGCTTGGCGCGCTGCCTCCAGAACGCCCTGATCCAAGTCGGTTCTCACGGGGTCTTCGTCACGGGCCAACGCATCCAGATCGAGGCGCGATATCCTTCCTTTCAGGTCCAGTTTGGGCCGCGACCGCCAATCCATCTCCAGGGACATGACGGCCGATAGTCCGTTGCCGTCGATCCGAAATTCCGGCGCCGAGGCCAGACGGCGCAAGCTATCGAACTGTAGCGCGCCCTCCACCCTGACGCCGCCGTCAAAAGGCGCAAACCGATCGATCTCAGCAGCGTGCCGCGCCAATAGCGGCGCGAGGCGTGGCGCGTCGGCCGTGACGCGACCGTCAAAAGCCAAATGACCGCCGTCGACGGGCCGCCAAAGGCCCGTCGCACTGGCCACCGCGCCCGTATCCGCCGCGGTCAGCGTTGCAGCCAGGGCGGCGCCCGCCTCGGATCGCGACGCGGAGGGCGGCGCGACGCGCAGTTCAAGCGCCAGCGGCGCGCCATCGACGATCGCTTGCAGATCGACGCTGTAGCGACGACCGACGCCGGGCGCGGCAACGGTTCCGGACATCGCGGCCGCGAGAATCGCGCCTTCCGCCTGATCATCTGGGCGATGAATGAGCGCGCCGTCTTGGATCGACAGGATCACCGCCGGATCCAGCCAGCCCGGCCTTTCTCCAATCGCGCCGTCCGGCGGCTCTGCGTTGGACGCCGCCTCACTCCGCGCCGGGCTTGGCGTGGGTTCAACCGACAGACTGCGAAACGCAAAAGCGGGTTCTACCAATTCGATCCGCGTGACATTCAAATCGCCGCGCATCAGGTCCGACAGGGTAAAGACCACGCGCGCCCATCGAATCGTCGCCGACTCGAGGCCGAAGAGCCCGCCCGTGTTCGTCGCCGGCCCGACATCCCGCGGCGACGCCTGAACCGTCAGGCGCGACATGGTCAGACGCGGGCGCGGGAACAGATCGACATCGAGGCCGCCGTCTATCTCTAGGGTCAGCCCTGTCGCATCCTCAAAGACCGCGGTGAGGCGTTCTTTCTGATCGTCCCAGTCGATCACGGCGGGCGCGACGAACAACGCCGCGACCGCCAAGGCCGCCACCGCGCCGATCAGGCCCAAGGCCCATCGCATCCGCCTGCTCCATCCCCAAATTGACCATATCCCAACGCGCCGCCGCACACTTTGCCCAGGCGGCCGCCGGGCAGCTATAGTGACGGGAGGTTGCGCCGACACGCAAGCGGCGGGCGTAGGGACCGAGCGCGCCGCCACGGAAGAGAAAGGCCGAGATGGCTGAAATCGTCAATCTGAACAAAGCGCGCAAACGAAAGGCGCGCGACGCCAAGCAGAACCGCGCAGCCGAGAATCGGGTCCGGTTTGGGCTTTCCAAGGCGGAAAAGGCGGCGGAGGCCGCGCGGCGCGAGGCAGAGAAACGCGGCCTGGACGGCCAGCTCATCGAAGATCGAGACGGCGGGACTGAGCGTGAACCCTAGTCCGTGAAAATCTTCCCCGGATTCAGGATATTGTCCGGGTCGAAGGCGCGTTTGACCATCCGCATATAGGCGACCGCCTCGCCGTGCTCGGCTTCAAGGAAGCGCTTTTTCCCAAGGCCGATCCCATGCTCGCCCGTGCAGGTGCCGCCCATCGCGATCGCGCGACTGTTCATCCGATCGACCAGCGCTTTGCAGGCGGCCAATTCATCAGCGTTGTCTTCGTCATAGAACAGCACGAGATGATAGTTGCCGTCGCCGACATGACCGACGATCGGGGCGAGCAAGCCATTCTCTTGAATATCGGCCTTGGTTTCGAGGATGCTCTCCGCGAGCCGCGAGATCGGCACGCAGACATCCGTCGCGATCGCCTTTTTGCCCGGCGCCAACGCTTTCGCCGCATAATAGGAATCGTGCCGCGCCTGCCAAAGGGCGTTGCGTTCCTCCAGGTTCGACGCCCAATGGAAAGCGCTGCCGCCAAACTCGTCGGAGATCGCCTTGACCGTCTCCGCCTGCTCGGCCGCATGGGCATGGGTGCCGTGAAACTCGAAGAACAGGGTCGGTTTCTCGTCATAGCCGTCCAGCTTGGAATAGGCGATCGCGGCGCCCATCTGGACCTCGTCGAGGATCTCGATCCGCGCGACAGGAACGCCGGTCTGGATCGTCATGATCACCGTGTTCACCGCCGATTCTAGGTCGGGATATTGGCAGACCGCGCTGGTAATCGCCTCGGGAATGCCGAACAGCCGCAGTTGGATCTCGGTGATCAGCCCCAAGGTCCCCTCGGAGCCGACGAACAGCCGGGTCAGATCGTAACCCGCCGCCGATTTCCGCGCGCGGCCGCCGGTCTTCACGATCCGGCCGTCGGCGGTGACCACGGTCAGGCCAAGCACGCATTCGCGCATCGTGCCGTAGCGGACGGCGTTGGTGCCCGAGGCTCGGGTCGCTGTCATGCCGCCGATCGAAGCGTCCGCGCCGGGATCGATCGGAAACATCAGGCCGGTATCGCGCAGATAGGCGTTGAGCTGTTTGCGGGTGACGCCGGCCTGAACCCGGCAGTCCAGGTCTTCCTGATTGACGTCGAGCACCGCGTTCATCTGGCTGAGATCGAAACAGACGCCGCCCTCGACCGCCGCGACATGCCCTTCCAGAGAGGTGCCGGTTCCGAAAGCCACGATCGGCACGCCGTGCAAGGCGCAGATCTTGACCGCGTCCGAGACCTCTTCATTGCTGTGCGGATAGATCACCAAATCCGGCGGCTGCGTTGGATACCAGCCTTCGCCATGACCGTGCTGATCGCGCACCGCCTCGGCGGTCGACGCCCGGTCCCCGAACAGCCGTTTCAGGGTCGCAATCGCCGGCTCAAGGTCGCGGCGCGGGGCCGGCGCCTCGTCCAAGCCTCGACCGTCAATCACAGAATGCACCGGCATTGTCGTCTCCCGCCTGTTGCGCCCCAATGCGGGAGACTAGCCTGTCCACGCACGCGGGTCGAGCCCGCGCCGATCTAGGCGGCCTGGGCGGCGATGGTCTTGATTTTATCGACCATGCTGACCAATCCGTTTCGACGATTGGGGCTGAGATGCTGCTGCAGGCCGATACGGCCCATCACCTCCAGCGCGTCAGTGTCGAGGATATAGGCGGGCGGCTGGCCGTCATAGAGTTCCATCAGAATGGCGATCAGACCCTTGACGATGAAAGCGTCGGAATCCGCCTTGAAGCGCAGGACCGGGGGCGACGCGCCCTGGTCCAGCGCGCTGACCAGCCAGACTTGCGACATGCAGCCCCGCACCTTGTTCGCGTCGACCATGTCGCCCGCGTCCATCGGCGCCAGCTTCTTTCCCATATCGATGACATAGGCGTAGCGGTCCTCCCAATCGTCGAAGAATTCGAAATTCTCGACCAGCTCGTCGACGGTCATCGTCATCGTCTGTTCCCGCGTAATCCTTCAGACCGCGTTCCGCCCGCGGCGAAACGGGCCATACCCCGCCGCCCGCCGCCAATCAAGCGGCGCGCCGCCGCAGGCGGATAACGCGCCAAAGCTAGCGGCGATTGTATTTGATGAAAGGCGTGACGACGCCGATCCGATCATAGAGACGACGGGCGGTTTCGTTGAAATCCTGGGTCAGCCAATAGACCTGCGCCGCGCCTGCCGCGTCCGCCGCCGCATAGACCGCCTCGATCAGCTTCCGCCCCAGCCCAAGCCCGCGATGCTCTTCGGCGACGAATAGGTCCTGGAGATAGCAGACATCCTCGACCGACCAGCCATGCCGGTGAAAGAGAAAATGCGCCAGACCCGCCGGCGCGCCGTCGACCGTCGCGACCAGCCCGCGAAACTCCCCCGCCGCCCCGGCGTTGCCTGAGAGCACGCGCCGGAAGCTGCTGTCATAGACAGCGTCGGGAACCGAGGTCAGATAGAAGTCGAGATAGCCGCGCCAAAGACGCCGCCATTTGTCCTCGTCGTCCGCCACAAGCGGTCGGACCTCGATTTGGGTCATGGATTTCCTCGACAATATTTCGATTGAACCGCATCATCTGAGCGCGGCGCGGAAGCATCTTCAGGCCGCTTCACCGCTCTCCGAAATCCGAACAGATCATCTCGACCCGTCTCGAGAGCCAATCGTTATGGAAAAGGAATAACCGATGCCGTTCAACAAGATTCATGTCCCGAGTTCCTTGCCGGCGGAGACCTGCAAGGCGATCAACGATCAACTTCACGACAGTCTGGTGGAGACGTGCGGCGTGAACCCGGACGACTATTTCTGTTTGATCTGCCGTTACGACGCGGACGACATGATCCTTCACCCGACCTTCCTAGGCCCCCGCGATCCGGACGCGACAATTATAATCGAGATCGCCTTGATTGGCGGGCGGAGCGACACGAGGAAGGAGGCGCTCTACAAAGATGTGCGAGAGCGTCTCAATCATATTGGGTTCGAGCCGAGAAATTCGATTATGTTCCTAATCGAGAACGCGTCGGTCGATTGGTCGTTCGGGCCGGAAGGATCCGTGAAGAAGGTGTTGGACCTATAGCCGCGCCGAGAACCTGAGATGGATCCACCACGCTCATCAGGAAAGGCCCTGTCGCGCCGCGCCGCATTTGGCTAGTCTTCGATCCATGATCTACATCCTCGGCGGGGTTGCGCTTTTGGCGCTGATTTTCGGGCCGTCTCTTTGGGTGAAGTCGGTGCTGGCGCGCTATTCGGGCGAGCGGTCCGACTATCCAGGGACGGGCGGCGAGTTTGCGCGCCATCTGCTCGATCAGGCGGGGCTTGGCGGCGTACCAGTGGAGGAGGCGCGGGGCGGTCAGATTGGCGACCATTACGATCCGATCGCCAAGGCCGTGCGATTGACGCCGGATAAGCTGAACGGCCGCTCCTTGACCGCGGTCGTCGTCGCGGCGCATGAGGTCGGGCACGCGCTGCAGGATCGAGACGGGTATCGACCCTTGCGCCAGCGCGGATCGATTGTTCGCGCGGCGGCGGTGACCGACCGCCTGTCATCCCTGGCGATCTTGGGGCTCAGCGTTTTCGGCGGTCTCGCCGTCTCGCCCCACTTCCTGCTGATCGGCGGCGCGCTGATCGTGCTGGCCGGTCTGGTTCGCGTTGTCGCGACATTGATCACGCTGCCGGTCGAGTTGGACGCCAGCTTCAACAGGGCGCTGCCGCTGCTGGGTTCGGGATATCTGCCGGAGGAAGACGAAGGGCCGGCCCGGCGGATCCTGAAAGCCGCGGCCGTGACCTATCTGGCCGGGGCCCTGGTTTCGATGCTCAACCTTTTTCGGCTGTTTCGCGCCTTCCGGTGAGCGCCCTGCGACCACGCGCCACCGCCCGAAGCGCAATATCCGACCCGATTTCTCGGAATTCTCGACAAAGCGCAATCGAACTGTAACAATCGTTCCCTAAAGATGGTGCGGGTCGTGACGAGAACAGGGTGATCGACCCGACACCACCGGGAAATCAGACTGCTGATTGGCGACGCTTCGAAAGAGCCGCCGGGCTTTCTGATGTATTTTGGTCCCGCCTTCTGAGGACCAAAGGGCGTTCCCGATTTCCGACCGACTATTTGACCTTTTTGCTCTAGGGAGACTTTCCATGTCGCACGCGACAAAAGATGAACTGTCCTTCGACGAATTCGACGAATTGCGGAACCCGCCGCCGGCGGAAACCGATTTCAGCCGCATGGTGGACCGGATTTCCCGCCGCGGCATGCTCGGCGGCCTGATGGCGTTTGGCGCTGCATCCTTCGTCCTGGGCTCGACCGCGATGACGCCGGCGCAGGCGGGCCATCATGGTGGCGGCCGGCTGGGCTTCAAAGCGGTGCCGACCTCGACGGCGGACACGATCACGGTGCCCGAAGGCTTTAGCTGGCACAATGTCGTGCGTTGGGGCGAGCCCTTGACCTCGGACGCGCCCGATTTCGATCCGGTGACGCGCGGCACGGGAGCGAGCCAGGCCTTGGCCTTTGGCGACAACAATGACGGTATGGCGCTGTTCGCCCATGGCGACAAAAGCATCCTGGCGGTGAATAACGAATACACCAACCGCAGCATCATCTATGGCAACCGCGAAACGAAATTGCCGGAGAATGCGGACGACGTGAACAAGGGCAAGGCCGCCCACGGCGTCTCGGTCATCGAGATCAAGCAGACCAACGGCAAATGGGCTGTTGTGAAGAACTCGCCCTACAACCGCCGCATCACCGCCGATTCCGATATGGAGATCACCGGTCCGGCCGCCGGCCACGACCTGTTGAAGACGGCCGCCGACGCGACCGGCCGCAGCTCCAAAGGCACCTGGAACAATTGCGGCAACGGGCGCACCCCCTGGGGCACCTATCTGGCCTGCGAAGAGAACTTCAACGGCTATTTCTCCAGCTCCGACAAGGAGCTCGACATTCCCGCCGAGCTTGCGCGCTATGGGATCGGCCATGATGATTGGGGCTACGCCTGGGCGATGGCGGACGAGCGTTTCGACATCTCGAAGCATCCGAACGAGCCGAACCGGGCCGGCTATGTCGTCGAAATCGACCCGCTGGACCCGAGCTCGACGCCGAAGAAGCGCACCGCGCTCGGCCGTTTCAAGCATGAGAATGCGGAGCTGGTGGTGGCCGGCGACGGTCGCGTGGTCGTTTATATGGGCGATGATGAACGCGGCGAGTTCCTCTACAAGTTCGTCTCCGACGGCAAATATGTCGCCGGCGGGGACAATGCGGACCTGCTGGACAGCGGCAGCCTGTATGTCGCGAAATTCAGCGACGACGGTCAGGGCGAATGGGTGATCCTGACGCCGGAGACGACCGGCATGGCCAGCCAGGCCGAGATCAGCATCCACACCCGTCAGGCCGCCTCGGCGGTCGGCGCGACCACCATGGACCGCCCGGAGTGGATTTCGTCGAACCCGAGCCGGGTCGAAGCCTATTGCTGTCTGACCAACAACAAGAATCGCGGCGTCAAGCCGAACGCCGGCGGCGACGACACGTCGGTCAACGGCCCGAACCCGCGTGAGAAGAACAATTACGGTCAGATCGTGCGCTGGATTCCGACCGGGGCCGACCACGGCGCAAACACGTTCTCTTGGGACCTGTTCGTGATGGCCGGCAACCCGACCGTGCATTCGGACGCCTATGCCGGGTCGGCGAATGTCACGCCGGAGAACATGTTCAACTCGCCGGACGGGTTGGCGTTCGACTCGACCGGGATCATGTGGATCCAGACCGACGGCTCTTACAGCAACGAAGGCGACTTCGCCGGTCAGGGCAACAACATGATGCTGGCCGCCGATCCGGAGACGGGAGAGATCAAGCGCTTCCTGACCGGACCGAACGAGTGCGAGATCACCGGCTTCGCCTGGTCGGCCGATCGCCGCACCATGTTCGTCGGCGTTCAGCATCCGGGCGAGCGCGGCGACAGCCACTTCCCGGACGGCGGCGACAGCGTGCCGCGTTCGACCGTGGTCGCCATCCAGCGGGATGACGGCGCCAAGATCGGCTAAGTCCGCTATGCGAAACTAGCCCGGCCGACCACGCCGGGCGGATCAGCGACGGCGCTCCCTCATCACCGGGGGAGCGCCTTTTTTTTGGCCAGATCGCAGTGTCAGAGCGATTTCTGGTTCACGCGCTTGGACAAAGCCTCGCGGGATTCGACGCGTTCACTATAGCGGTCGGTCAAATAGTCGGACCGGCCCCTGGTCAGGACGGTGAATTTCACCAACTCTTCGACCACATCGACGATGCGGTTGTAGTAGGGTGACGGCTTCATCCGGCCGTCATCGTCAAATTCCAGAAACGCCTTCGGCACCGAGGATTGATTGGGGATCGTGATCAGCCGCATCCAACGGCCGAGGATGCGCAGCTGGTTGACGGCGTTGAAGCTCTGCGAGCCGCCGCTGACCTGCATCACCGCCAAAGTCTTGCCCTGGGTCGGGCGCACGCCGCCAAGCGAGAGCGGTATCCAATCGATCTGGGTTTTCATCACGCCGGTCATCGCGCCATGTCGTTCCGGCGAACACCAGATCATGCCTTCGGACCAGGTCACGACCGCGCGCAATTCCTGGACTTTGGGATGGTCTGCGTCCGCGTCATCGGGCAGGGGCAGGCCGGACGGGTTGAAGGTTCTTGCCTCGGCCCCCAACCGCGTAAGGATCCGGGCCGCCTCCTCGGTGACCAGCCGGCTGAAGGACCGCTCCCGCAAGGATCCGTATAGAAGCAGGATTCGGGGCGGCCGCGCCTTGGCGTCCGGACCGCCCAACAGGTCCCAATCGATCTCTTCGAAACCCGCATCTTCGGGATCGGCCATCCGCGTCGCTCCTTTCGCCCAGCTTTGTACTGCGCTTAGTGCAAGACGGCCGTCCGGTCCAGTCGGCGCCGTTTGGATCTCGAGCCAGGTGAGCGCTAAACCGCCAAATACTCGTTCCGCAACTCTTCATTGTCGAGCACTTCCTGGGCGCTGCCCTGGAAGACGATCTGCCCCATGTCGAGGATGATCGCGCGATCGGCGAGATGAAGCGCGGCGATGGCGTTCTGTTCAACGATGATCGTCGTCATGCCGAGCGCCTTGATCTCTTCCAAGGTCCGCTCAATCTCATGCACGATCACCGGCGCCAGGCCTTCATAGGGCTCATCGAGAAGCAGCAGGTTCACATCCCGGCTCAAGGCGCGGGCCACCGCCAGCATTTGTTGCTCGCCGCCGGAGAGTGTGACCCCTTCCTGCTTCCGCCGTTCGCCGAGGCGCGGGAAAAGCTCGTACAGGCGCTCCAGCGACCAGCCGAGCGGCGGCGCGATCTGGGCGAGTTTCAGATTCTCTTCGACCGACAGGCCCGGGATGATGCGGCGGTCTTCGGGCACCAAGGCGACACCCATGCGCGCCGCTTCATGCGCTTTCATCGTGTGCAACGGATGATGATCGAGCCAGATTTCGCCATGCGTCATGGCGGGATCGGCGAGCCGGGCGATTGTCCGCAGGGTCGATGTCTTGCCGGCCCCGTTCCGCCCCAAAAGGGCGACGATTTCCCCTTCGCGAACGTCGAAACTCACGCCTTGAACGATATAGCTCTCGCCGTAATAGGCGTGGATGTCATGGACCGAGAGAAACGCGGGCGCCGTGCCCGTCGCCCGAACCGGCGCAACGCCGGGCGCATGCTTGCCTTTCGGCAGGTCGATGATGGTCGGCCGAGCCGAATCCGCGGATTGTTCGCTCATAGATGCGCCCCTCCCAGATAGGCTTCCTGCACGCGTTCATCGCCTTTGATCTCGTTCGGCGCGCCCTCGACGATCACCGTTCCCTGCGCCATCACGCTGACCTTCTTGGCCAGTGAGAACACCACATGCATATCGTGCTCGATGATGACTTTGGTGATGTTGAACTCCTCGCCGATCTTCTTCAGCAAATCGATCGTGTCATTGGTGTCGGCGCGCGACATGCCGGCGGTCGGCTCGTCCAGGAGCAGCAATTTCGGGTCCTGGATCAGGCACATGGCCAGTTCCAAGCGGCGTTTATCGCCGCGGCTCATTTCGTCCGCCCTGACCTGCGCCTTACCCGCCAGATTGACCTCTTCCAGATAGAACAGCGCTTGGTCGCGAACCTCGGATTCGCCATCCACACTCGGCCATGCGTTCAGTTTGAAAGCCCCGTCCCGCTTCGTGAAGGCGGGAATCATCACATTCTCAAGCAGCGTCAGATCGCCGAAAATCTCCGGCGTCTGAAACACGCGGCTCACGCCGAACTGGTTGATTTGGTGCGCCTTTACGCCCAGCAGCGAATGGCCGTTGAAACTGACCGACCCGGAATCCGGCTCCAACCGCCCGACCAGACAGTTCAGCAAAGTGGACTTGCCGGCCCCGTTCGGCCCGATGATGGCGTGCACCGTGCCGGCCGCGATGTCCAAATTGACGTCGTCCAAGGCCTTCAAGCCGCCGAAGCGCTTGTTGACGCCGCTGATCTCGAGAATGCCCATCGCGCTATCCCCTTATTCAGGCCCTATTCGGCCGGCGACGCAGAACGCGCCGCGTCGCCGCTGGATTTCGAGCCTTTGTCCCCGCGTTTGAACAGACGCATGAAGCGCTGTCCGCCTTCGACCACGCCGCCCGGCAGGAAGATCACGACCAACATGAACATGATGCCGAGCGTCAAATGCCAGCCCTTGCCGATGAACGGATGGATCAGGAAGACGAAGACATCCTGCAAGCCGTCCGGCATGAAGGAGAACCACTCATAGAGGATCGTATCGTTGATTTTCGAGAAAATGTTCTCGAAATACTTGATCACGCCGGCGCCCAAGAGCGGGCCGAGCAGCGTACCTGCGCCGCCGAGGATGGTCATCAGGACGACCTCGCCGCTGGCGGTCCATTGCATCCGCTCGGCGCCCGCCAGAGGGTCCATCGCCACCATCAGACCGCCGGCCAAACCGGCATACATGCCGGAAATCACAAAGGCGGCGAGTGTGTAAGGCTTCGGGTTCATGCCGGTATACGGCAACCGGGTCTGATTGGTCTTGATCGCGCGCAGCATCATCCCGAATGGCGAGTTGAAGATGCGCATTGAGAGGTAGAACGCGCCCAAGACGAAAACCGCGCAGAGATAATAGCCGAAATTCAAGGTGAACACCCAAGGGCCAAGCGCAAGCTCGAACCCGTCCCGCATCTCCAATCCGAAAAAGTTGGTCGGCGGGATCGATCCGTCGATCTGGCTGACGCCGAGAATGCGCGGATCGTCGAGCGCCAGCTGCAGTCCGGTCTCGCCATTGGTGATCGGCGTCAGCACCGAATAGGCCAAGGCGAAGGACATCTGGGCGAAGGCCAGCGTCAGGATCGAGAAATAAATGCCCGACCGCCGGAGAGAAACGAAGCCGACGAGCAATGAGAACAGACCCGCGAAGATTACCGACATAATGATGGCGGGCACGACGTTCATCGAAAGCAACTTCAACATCCAAACACCGGCGTAGGATCCGACGCCCAGGAAAGCGGCGTGACCGAAGCTGAGATAACCGGTCAGGCCGAACAGGATGTTGAAGCCGATGGCGAAGATCCCGAAGATCGCAAAGCGCTGCATCAGATCAGGATAACCGGCGTTGAATTGCGCGAGCTCCGAGTTCTCCGGAAACGGGTTCAATATGAACGGCGCCAGCAGCGTGACCACGATCACGACCAGGAATAGTTTCTGATCCTTGCTGTTCAGTCCCAGCATCGGTCAATCCTCCATCACGCCCTTGCGGCCCATCAGACCGCGCGGACGCGTCAACAAAATGATGATGGCGACCAGATAGATGATGATCTGGTTGATGCCCGGAAACAGATCTACGACCTGCGCCATTGACGCGAAGGATTCCAGGACGCCGAGCAAGAAGCCGGCGGCGACCGCCCCGGCCAGGGACCCCATGCCGCCGACGACGACCACGACGAAGGATAGGACCAGAAAATCCATGCCCATGTGGTAGTTCGGCGAATTGATCGGGGTGTACATCACGCCCGCAAGGCCGGCCACGCAGGCGGCGATCGCGAACATAATGGTGAAGCGTTTGTCGATATTGATCCCGAGCAGACCGACGGTCTCGCGATCCGCCATCCCGGCCCGCACCACCATGCCAAAAGTGGTGAACCGAAGGAAAGCGAAGAGCGCGCCGATAATCACCGCCGCGAAGACGAAATAAATCAGCCGCCAGTTTGGATAGATGATCGATCCAGGCTCGAAGCCCAGCAGCACGCCGAAATCGAAACTACCGACCAAACCCGCCGGCGCCGGCGTCGGAATTGGATTGGCCCCATAGAAATACTTGACGATTTCCTGCAACACGATGGCCAGTCCGAAGGTCACCAGAATCTGGTCGGCATGCGGACGATGGTAGAAATACTTGATCAGCCCGCGCTCCATGGAGAGGCCGATCACGACCATAATGGGAATGGCGAACAGGATGGCCAGCGGCACGGACCATTCGATCATGGCCCCGCCGACCTCGGGACCGAACCAGTCGAAGATGTAAGGCGTCTCGACCTTCAGCGGGTTGCCGAGGAAGTCGGTCCGGTCCGGATCGATGGTCTCGTAGGATGTGTTCAGGATGACGTTGAGCGTCACGGCGCAGAACGCGCCTAACATGAACAAAGCGCCGTGCGCGAAATTGACCACGCCCAGCGTGCCGAAGATCAGTGTCAGTCCCAGGGCGATCAACGCGTACGCGCTGCCTTTGTCCAGCCCGTTCAGAACCTGAAGAATGATTGCATCCATCTCGCCAAACCTCCCTCGACCGCTGTCCCCTTACGGCCGTCCGAACGGCGTGAAGCCGCCGGCGTTCGCGCCCGACGCGCGGTATGGCCGACTGCGCGAACAGGCGCGCAGTCGGCCTTCACTCACCGCAAAAAGCCGGTTATGCGCCCGGGTTGCAGGTTCCGAGCTGACCGCCGGCGAACTGCGGGTGATCCGGCGCATAGGTCACCTGGGCAACAGGCGTGACCTCGACGATCTCGAGAAGGTCGAACTCCGAAGACGGATTCTCTTTCCCTTTCACGACAAGGACGTCCTTGAAGCACTGATGGTCTTCGGCGCGATACAGTGTCGGGCCGTTGCCCATGCCGTCGAATTCGAAGCCTTCCAAGGCTTCGACGACCGAGCACGGGTTGAAGCTGCCGCCCCGCTCGACCGCATCGGCGTAGAGCAGCGCCTGCACGTAGCAGGTATGCGCGGCCTGACTGGGTGGGAAGCCGTATTTGGTGCCGAAGGACTGTACGAAGGCCTTGGAGGCTTCATCCTGCAAAGACCAGTGCCAGTTGGTTGAGCCGAAGATGCCTTTAACGTTGGCGCCGGCGCCCTTGGCCATCAACCGCGAATAGAGCGGCACGATGATCTCGAAGTTCTTGCCGTTGGCGACACGGTCGCGCAGGCCGAACTGCACCGCATTGGTCAGCGAATTGACCATGTTGCCGCCATAGTGGTTTAGCACCAGCACGTCGGCGTCGGACTGCAAGACCGGCGTGATGTAGGAGGAGAAATCGGTCTGGGCCAGCGGCGTCTTCACCGCTTCGACCGTCTCCCAACCCATCGACTCGGTTGAAGTGCGGACCGCTTCCTCGGTCGTGTAGCCCCAGTTGTAGTCGGCTGTCAGGTGATAGGCCTTCCGGTCGGTGCCATAGGCGTTTTTCAACACCGGCGCCAGCGCCGCGCCGGACATATAGCTGTTGAAGAAATGCCGGAAACCGTTGGCTTTCTTATCTTTGCCGGTCGTGTCGTTGGAGTGGGTCAGGCCGGCCATGAAGATCACGCCCGCCTCCTGACACAGGGCCTGCACCGCCACCGCGACGCCCGATGACGACCCGCCGGTGATCATGATGGCGCCGTCTTTTTCGATCATCGACTTTGCCGAGGCCCGCGCCGCGTCCGACTTGGTTTGCGTGTCGCCAGTGACGTACTCGACCTTCTTGCCGAGGATCCCGTTGCCCTTAAGCGCCTTGGACGAGAAGGTGTTCATCATCCCGCCGTCGCCTTCACCGTTCAGGTGTTCGACGGCCAGCAGATAGGCCCGCAATTCGTCCGCGCCTTCATCCGCATACGGACCGGATTGCGGCACGTTGAAGCCCAACGTCACCGTGGACGCGGCGCCAGGATCGTTCAGGAACGCCGCTTTCGCCTGCGACGTGAAAATCGTCGGCATCGCGATCGCCGCACCGGCGGCGAGCGAGCCTTTCAGTACCGAACGGCGCGACGCCGCCTTACCAATTTCAGACATAGTAATCCTCCCGGATTATTGTTTGTGCCAACTTTTGTCCCCGCGGCGGAGAACCCTCCGCCATGCGGGCGCAGCTTCGATACAACGCCAAACCGCACCCAAATGCGCCAGGATAGGCGTTGGATGGACGCACTGCGTTTGACATCTTTCATACGCTACACACAAGTCCGAACCCTCCGCAAGACGCCAAACCCAGATCGAAAACCAAGCGAAACGAGGGACTTCAGAGATTTTCCCACTCGAGCTGTGACGACCGGCCCCGCCGAAACGGAAAATCAGCGGCGGGGGGCCAACGAAACCCAAGCAATTCCGCGGCGCTCCACCCAGCTCAGCCCGCGGCGAGAGCGCGCCGCGGGCAATAATCGGTGCGGAGATCCCTGTGACTTCGGCTGCGCACAGATCCTCAGCGCAGAACGCCGCCGTAAAGAATTGATATAGCGCAGGTGGGCGACGGGCCGGCGAACCGCGGAAATCTGCGCTCCGGCGCGATCCCGAACCCGCGCCCTCTCGCCTCGACTTCATTCACAAACCGTGACAGAAGTTACAAATAGCGTCATCCTGACGCTCGGTCTGAAAAGGTCGGCGCGCCACTCACGCAATCGATCGTTTGGGGCGGGGCGCCAACAAGATCGCCGGCAAGGCGACAAGGGGAAGAGTCCGAACCGCTCACCATCGCACGGTGGGCGCGCAATCCAGGTGCAGGAGGAGAATGGTCAATGGATGAGCAAAATACGAACGCCGACCCAAAACGGGGGGGCGGAAAGGATCAGGGCGCCTATTGGGCCACCAACATCCGAATAATCGCCGGCTGTCTGGTGATTTGGGCGTTGGTGTCGTTCGGCTTCGGGATCATTCTGAGGCCGCTTTTGGCGGGAATTGAGGTCGGCGGGACCGATCTCGGCTTCTGGTTCGCTCAACAGGGGTCGATCCTCGTCTTCCTGGCGCTGATCTTCTTCTATGCGTGGCGGATGAATAAACTCGACCGTGAATACGGCGTGGAAGAGGAGTAATCGGTCATGGATCAGTTTACTCTCAATCTCATCTTCGTCGGCGGGTCCTTCGCGCTCTATATCGGCATCGCCATCTGGGCGCGCGCCGGGTCGACAAGCGATTTCTACGCCGCCAGCCGAGGCGTGCACCCGGTTACAAACGGCATGGCGACGGCGGCGGACTGGATGTCGGCGGCGTCCTTCATCTCAATGGCGGGTCTGATCGCCTTCACCGGCTATGACAACTCGTCCTTTCTGATGGGATGGACCGGCGGCTATGTGCTGCTCGCCCTGCTGCTTGCGCCCTATCTGCGCAAATTCGGCAAATTCACCGTGTCGGAATTCGTCGGCGACCGGTTCTATTCCCAGAGCGCGCGTCTCGTCGCCGTGATCTGCCTCTTGGTCGCCTCGATCACCTACGTGATTGGGCAAATGCAGGGCGTTGGCATCGCCTTCGGCCGCTTCCTCGAGATCGACGCCACCACAGGTCTGCTGATCGGGGCCTGCGTCGTCTTCGCCTATGCGGTTTTCGGCGGCATGAAGGGCGTCACCTACACGCAGGTGGCGCAATATTGCGTGTTGATCACCGCTTACACCATTCCGGCGGTCTTTATTTCGCTGCAGCTGACCGGCACGCCGATCCCCGGACTGGGGCTGTTCGGCGAGCACACGGCCTCGGGCGAGCCGCTCTTGGCCAAGCTCGATCAGATCGTGCGCGACCTCGGCTTCGCCGAATACACGGCGGCGCACGGCTCGACCCTGAATATGGTCTTGTTCACGCTGTCGTTGATGATCGGCACGGCGGGCCTGCCCCATGTCATCATGCGCTTCTTCACGGTTCCGAAAGTGTCGGACGCGCGCTGGTCGACAGGCTGGACCCTGGTTTTCATCGCGCTTCTGTATCTGACGGCCCCGGCTGTCGGCGCGATGGCGCGGCTGAACATCTCCGAGCTGATGTGGCCGAACGGCACGGAAGGGGCCGCGGTGAGCGTCGAGCAAATCGAGACCAGCCCGGAATACGCCTGGATGGCGACGTGGCAACGGACCGGCCTGCTCGATTGGGAAGACAAGAACGGCGACGGCCGCATCCAGTACTACAACGACAAGAACGCCGACTTGCAGGCGCGTGCGGAAGCGAACGGTTGGCAAGGCAACGAGCTGACCAACTTCAACCGCGACATTCTGGTGCTGGCCAATCCGGAGATTGCGAGCCTGCCTGGCTGGGTCATCGGCCTTGTCGCGGCGGGCGGTCTTGCGGCGGCCTTGTCGACAGCCGCGGGGCTCTTGCTGGCGATCTCGTCAGCGGTGTCGCACGATCTCTTGAAGGGGCAGTTGACACCCAACATGACAGAGAAGCAGGAGCTTCTCGCGGCGCGAATATCGATGGCGGCCGCCATCGTGCTCGCGGTCATATTGGGGCTCAATCCACCAGGATTCGCGGCGCAAACCGTGGCCTTGGCCTTTGGGATCGCCGCGGCCTCGATCTTCCCGGCGCTGATGATGGGGATCTTCTCGACCCGCATCAACGACGCCGGCGCGGTCGCCGGCATGCTGGCGGGCCTGTTGGTCACCGTGCTCTACATCTTCCTGCATAAGGGTTGGTTCTTCATCCCGGACACGAACACGTTCACGGATGCGGACCCGCTCCTCGGGCCGATCAAGTCGACCTCGTTCGGCGCGGTCGGCGCGGCGGTCAACTTCGCCGTGGCGTATATCGTCGCCGGCATGACCAAGGAGACCCCACAGGAGATCAAAGACCTGGTGGCCAGCGTTCGCGTCCCGAAAGGGGCCGGCGCGGCCGTCAGCGGTCACTGATCGCCGCGCGCGTAGCGCGTATCTGAAACGGTCCCGTCCGCGTCGCCGCGGGCGGGACCGCCTTTTCTGAGAGCTTCACACATGACCCTTCCGGCGCCGCTGTCGCAGTTTCTCGCCTCACTGCACCCGTATGACAGTCTGGAAGAGGGCGATTTGGCGCGTCTGTCCGAGACCTGCACAGCCAAAGATATCGAAGCGGGCGAGACGATTTTTTCAGTCGGCGATCCGCTGACCGACCTTTATATCGTGGTGTCCGGCGAGGTCGAAATTCTCGAACCGAGCGGGGATCAGATTTCGCTGCTCGGACCCCGCAATTCCTTTGGCGAACGCGCTCTATTGGCGAGCGGCGTCGCGGGCCGCACCGCCCTCGCCGTGGCGCCGTCCAGTTTGATTCTGCTGCCCGGGCGAACGCTCTTCGCCTTGATCGAACAGCACCCCGCCGTCGCCCGCTTTTTCGAGCGCGGCGCGCAGGGCGCGACAGATCGCAAGAACCTGGCGACCTTCCCCGTCGGCAAGCTCATGACGCCGGACCCGGTCACCTGCACGCCCGAGACGTCGATCCAGGCGGCGGCGCGGCGGATGTATGACGCGGATATCTCATCGGTCTGCATCAGCGACGCGACCGGCTTGTGCGGCATCGTCACGGTGCAGGACATTAACGGTTGGGTGGCGACCCAGGGTGGCGACCCTTCGGCCCCGGTCTCGGACATCATGACAAGCGATCCGCTGTCGCTGGGGCCGGACGCGCTCGGCACCGACGTTCTGCATCTGATGATGGAGCGCAGTGTAGGCCATGTGCCCATCGTCCAGGACGGCGCGCTCCTGGGCATCGTGACCCAGACCGACCTTACCCGCGCGCAGGCGATGTCGTCCGGCGATCTGGTGCGCCGCCTGTCCCGCGCCGACAGCGCCGAGCAGATGGCGCGCACCACCGCCGAGATCCCGCGGCTGCTGGCGCAGTTGGTCGGCGCCGGGAACCGGCACGACGTCGTCACGCGTCTGGTCACCGACATCGCCGACACCGCGACGCGGCGGCTGCTCGCGCTCGCCGAAGAGAAGCTGGGCGCGCCCCCCGTTCCCTATCTCTGGCTGGCCTGCGGCTCGCAGGGCCGGCAGGAACAGACGGGCGTTTCGGACCAGGACAATTGCCTGATCCTGTCCGATGACGCGACAAAGGCCGACGACGCCTATTTCGAGGAATTGGCGCGGTTTGTTTCAGACGGGCTGGATGTCTGCGGCTACTATTACTGCCCCGGCGACATGATGGCGACCAACCCGCGCTGGCGTCAGCCGCTACGGGTCTGGCGCGACTATTTCGCGGGCTGGATCGCGCAACCGAACCCGGAGGCGCAGATGCTGGCCTCGGTGATGTTCGACCTCCGCCCTATCGGCGGCGATGTCAGCCTTTTTTCGGATCTGCAATCGGACACGCTGGAAAAAGCGTCGCGGAACTCGATCTTCGTCGCCCATATGATCTCGAACTCGCTGAAGCACCAACCGCCGCTCGGACTGCTCGGCGGCTTGGCGCGGGTGCGATCGGGCGAATATCGCAACCGGGTCGACCTGAAGCTGAACGGCGTCGTGCCCATCGTCGACCTGGGTCGAATCTACACGCTGCAAGGACGGCTCGCGCCGGTAAACACGCGGGCGCGGCTCGAGGCGGCGATCGCCGCCGGCGCAGTGTCGCGCGAAGGCGGCGCAGACCTGATCGCCGCCTATGATCTGATCGCGGATACAAGGCTCGAGCATCAGGCGGGGCAGATCGCCGCCGGCGAAAAGCCCGATAATTTCGTCCATCCCTCGAAACTCTCTGATTTCGAGCGCAGTCACCTGCGTGACGCTTTTGTGGTGGTCAAGACGATGCAATCGGCGGCAGGATCAGGGAAAGGCACGTTGGGATAGGCGCATGTTCTTCGAGCTGATCGCCACTATCGTCGCGGGGTTTGCATGCGCGGGGATCGCGATGCTCCTGAATGTGCTGACCGGGCGCCGCCTGCCGCGGTTCGTGACGCCGGTGGCGGCGGGCCTGGGGATGCTGGCGACGACCATATCCAACGAATACACCTGGTACGACCGCACCACAGCAACCCTGCCCCAGGGTCTCGAGATCGCCAGCACGGTTGAGGAGAAAAGCTGGTTCCGTCCTTGGACCCAGGCTGTTCCCTTCACCAAGCGCTTTGTCGCGGTCGATACGGGAACGATGCGGCGGAACCCGGCGCTGCCCGATCAGCGTCTGGTCGAGCTGTATTTCTTCGGCCGCTGGTCGACGGTGAAGCAGGCGCCGATGCTGTATGACTGCCCCGCGCGCCGCTCGGCGCTGCTGATCGACGGGGCCGAATTCGCATCGGACGGCCGTATCGTAGACGCCGATTGGCGGCGCGTGCCGGAGGGCGACCCGATCATCGCCCTTGTCTGCCGGGGGACCTGAGATGTTCACCCGCCTAAGCCTACGCCTGCGCATCTTCCTGTTCTTTGCGTTCCTGGCGGCTGGCGCGGCGGTCATCGCGGGCGCGGCGCTCTGGTTCGGCTGGTCTCGGGCCGAGCCCGGCTTGCCGCTGGGCCCGTTCGTGACGGCGCTGATCGCCTTCGCCTTTATGAATACAGGCCTGTTGGTCGCGATCTGGCTGCTGTTCGACGAGAATGTCGCCAAACCGATCGACCGGCTCGCCGCCAGCCTGCGCCTGCGCGCCCATAGCGGCGTCGATCTGACACTCGATCCCGAGACGGCGAAATATCTCGGCGACCTCGCCCCGGCCGCCCGCGCCGTGGCGACGACGCTGGAATCCGGCGTGCTCGATGTCGCAGCCCAGGTTGCGGACGAGACCGAGCGGCTGAAATCCGAGACCGAGCGGCTTACCGCGCTTCTGACCGAGATTCCCGTCGCCACGCTCCTCGCCAACCGGCGCAACGAGATCGTTCTGTATGACGGACAGGCCGCGGCGCTACTGGGCAGAATCGGCTGCGCCCGGCTTAAGGCGCCGCTGACCGACTATTTCGTCAAGGACGCCCTCGACGCCGCCATCGCGGCGCTGCGTGAAGCGGAGGCGGAAGTAGAGACGACGCTGACCGCCGTCAACGATACAGACAGCTATGACGTTACGCTGAAGCCGCTCGGCGCGGGCGATTATATGCTGGTCTTTCGGTCGGAGGCAGTCGCTCTAGCCCCCGAAGAACAACGGCCTCTGGTCTATGATTTCAGCCTGTTGGACGCCGCCGCGACCCCCGAGATCGACGCGACGCCGATCCGCGACCTTTGTTTCGTCGCCTTCGACACGGAGACGACCGGACTATCGCCGGAGACGGACGACGTCATCCAACTCGGCGCCGTGCGCGTGCTGAAGGGCCGGATCGTCGCCGGCGAGATTTTGGACAGCTATGTCGATCCGGACCGTCCAATCCCGCCCGCCTCGACGCGGGTTCATGGCATCTCGGACGCCGATGTCGCCGGCGCGCCGGACTTCGGAACCATCTGCCAGGAGTTCCATCATTTCGCCGGCGGCGCGGTTCTGGTGGCGCATAACGCGCCGTTCGATCTCGCCTTCCTGAAGCGGGAGGAGGCGGCGACCGGCCTTCGTTGGGCGCATCCGGTTCTCGACACGGTCCTGCTCTCCGCCGTCGTCTTCGGCGTTACCGAGCAACATTCGCTCGACGCGCTCTGTGAGCGGCTCGCCATCAAGATCGCATCGGAGCGCCGGCACACGGCCCTCGGCGACGCGGAGGCCACCGCCGAGGCGCTTGTCCGGCTGATCCCGCTTCTGGAAGGTAAAGGCCTCGTCACCTTCGCGGATGTGGTGGCGGAAACCCGCCGGCATGGACGGCTGCTGCAAGACATGAACCCAACCGCGGCCCCGACCGACTCCGGCCCGCCGGCCTCCTAGCCCATCAGGCGCACAAATCTCCAAGACCGACGCCGCGACGCCGGTTAGGCAGCCATCATGAACACCCGACAGACCCACCCCGCTCTCGAACAATCGGCGCGCGCCGAAGCCTGGCGCGGCTTTCTCGACATCTTGCCGCTGCTGGGCGGCGCGGCTCCGTTTGCGATCCTGATCGGCTCGCTGGCGGTCGATCGCGGCCTGACGCCGACCGAGGCGGTGTTGATGAGCGCCACGGTCTATGCCGGCGGCGCGCAGTTCATCGCGCTCGAGCAATGGGCCGAACCGCTGACCTTGGCGACGGGCGGCCTCAGCATCATCGCCGCGACCGCCTTGGTGAATCTGCGTCATGTGCTGATGGGGGCGGCGCTGGCGCCTCATGTCGCACGCTTGCCGCGTCGCAAGCGTCTGTTCTTCGTCGCCATCCACACTGACGAGACCTGGGCCATCGCGCTGCGCCGGTCGGCCGGGCCGGGTCTGACCACGCCCTATGTGATGGGCATGATCATCCCCTTCTATCTGCAATGGTGGCTCTTCACCGGGCTCGGCGCGGTCAGCGGGGCCTGGATCGGCGACCCGGCCCAGTACGGATTTGATTTCGTGTTTCCGGCCGCTTTCTTGACGCTGATCCTCGGATTCTGGCGCGCCATACCGGACGCGCTCGGCCGCCAGAGCATCGTCATCGCGGTCAGCCTGGGTGTCGCGCTGGCGGTTCACAGCCTGGTCGAAGGACCTTGGTACATCTTCTCCGCCGGACTGGCCGGCGCCGCGACCGGAGCCGCCTTATGGAAGCCGGAAAGCGGGCCGGAGCCGGCATGACGCAAGATATTTTCACGTTGGGCGGGGTCACGACCGCCGTGATCCTGGGCATGGCGGCTGTGACGCTGGCGACTCGGCTGAGCGGCTACGCACTGGCGCGCCGCATCGCCTTTCACGGGCGGTTGAAGGCCGCGCTGGAAGCCATGCCCGCCGCCATCCTGACGGCCATCGTGACGCCGCTGATCCTTCTGGAAGGCCCGGCCGAAGCCATCGCCGGCGCGCTGACCGTGCTGGCGGCGCTGCGCTTGCCGACGCTGGCGGCGATCGCGGTAGGGGTGGCGTCCGTGGTCGGGCTCCGCCTGATCGGTCTCTAACCCGCCGACGCCGTCATTCTTCTCTTGCGCCCGACGCGCGCGCGGTTAGAACTCGCTGTCCACATGATCACGAGGCCAGCCATGTCAGAAATAGAGAATCCCAGCATTCTGTCACATGTGTCTCTGGGCGTGCGCGATTTCGACGCCGCGCGCGCCTTCTATGATGCCGTGCTCGCCGCGGTCGGCTGCCGTCGCCTAATGACCTTCGATACGACCGCCGCCTATGGCCGGGTCTATCCCGAATTCTGGATCAACCCGCCGCTGGATGGCCAACCGGCGACGGTCGGGAACGGGTCGCACACCGCCTTTTTCGCGCGCTCGACGCAGGAAGTCGACGCCTTCCATGCGGCCGCTTTGGCCGCCGGCGCGACGGATGACGGCCCGCCGGGACCAAGGCCGCAATATGGCGCGCCCTATTACGGCGCCTTTGTCCGCGATCTGGACGGGCATAAGATCGAGGCCGCCTATTGGGATGTAGACTTGGCCCAGAAACTAGGGCTCTGAGGGGCGAACCGGATTCGGAAGCGGCCGGACGCAACCGCGGGGGAAAGAGAGAGACAGATGAGTGCGACGAAGGACGACGCTGCGCACAGTAACACCGGCTGGCAGTTCTGGGTCGATCGGGGCGGCACCTTCACTGACATCGTCGCCCGCCGGCCGGATGGCGGCTTGATCACCCATAAACTGCTGTCCGAAAATCCAGAAGCTTATAAGGACGCCGCGGTTCAGGGCGTACGCGATGTGATGGGGCTGGGTCAGACGCAACCGATCCCGGCGGAAGCGATCGACGCGGTGAAAATGGGCACCACGGTCGCGACCAACGCGCTTCTGGAGCGCAAGGGCGACCGGACCCTCTTGATGATCACGAAAGGCTTCCGCGACGCCCTACGCATCGGCTATCAGGCGCGGCCCAATCTGTTCGACCGGCATATCGTCTTGCCCGAACTGCTCTATGAGCGGGTCGAGGAAATCACTGAGCGGGTGGATGCGCATGGCGCGGTCCTGACGCCGCTGGACGAGGCCGACACGCGCGCCAAGCTGCAGGCCGCCTTCGACGCAGGCATTCGCGCCGTCGCCATCGTCTGCATGCATGGCTATGAGTTCGCCGCGCATGAAGAGCGGGTCGCCGCCTTGGCCGAAGAGGTTGGCTTCACGCAAGTCTCGACCAGCCACCGGACCAGCCCCTTGATGAAGCTGGTCGGGCGCGGCGACACCACCGTGGTCGACGCCTATCTCTCGCCGATCTTGCGCCGCTATGTCGAGCAGGTGGCGGATGAGCTGGGCGACGTTCGGCTGCAATTCATGCAATCGAACGGCGGGCTGACCGACGCCCATCTGTTCCAGGGCAAGGACGCCATCCTGTCGGGCCCAGCCGGCGGCATTGTCGGCGCCGTTCAGACTTCGAAGACCGCTGGCTTCGACAAGATCATCACCTTCGACATGGGCGGCACCTCGACCGATGTCGCGCATTTCAACGGCGAGTATGAACGCGCTTTTGAGACTCAGGTCGCCGGGGTGCGGATGCGGGCCCCGATGATGCTGATCCACACGGTGGCGGCGGGCGGCGGCTCGATCTGTCATTTCGACGGGTCGCGCTACCGGGTCGGGCCGGAGAGCGCCGGCGCCAATCCCGGCCCGGCCGCCTATCGCCGCGGCGGGCCGCTGACCGTGACCGACTGCAATGTCATGCTGGGCAAGCTACAGCCCGACTTCTTTCCGCCGGTTTTCGGCTCGAAGCAGGACCAGCCGCTGGACCGGGCGCCGGTGATCGAGAAATTCACGGCGCTGGCGGCCGAGATCAAACAAGCGACCGGCGACGACCGCGACCCGATGGCGGTCGCCGACGGGTTCCTGCGGATCGCCGTCGGCAATATGGCCAACGCGATCAAAAAAATCTCGGTTCAGCGCGGCTATGACGTGACCGACTATACGCTGGTCAGTTTCGGCGGCGCCGGCGGCCAGCATGCCTGCCTGATCGCCGACACGCTGGGCATGACCTCGGTCCTGCTGCATCCCTTCTCCGGCGTATTGTCCGCCTATGGCATGGGACTGGCGGATGTCCGCGCCCTGCGCCAGCGCGCCGTCGAGCGCGATTTCAATGACGCCGCCCTGACCCACGCCGCAACGGTGCTGGATGAGATCGGGGCGGAAGCGGCGGCGGAAATTCAGGCCCAGGACACGCCGGACGAGCGGATCACCGTCCGACGCAAGGCGCATCTGCGTTATAAGGGCGGCGACAACCCGATCGAAGTGGATTTCGGCGACACCGAGACCATGGTCGCCGATTTCGAGACCGCCTATCGCGCCCGCTTCGGCTTCCTAATGCGCGACAAGCCGCTGATTATCGAGGCGGTCGCGGTGGAAGCCATCGGGGCGCAACCCAAAGTCGCGGGCGCCGCCTCAGACCACTCGGCGACGGTCGAAGCAACGCCGGCGGCGCTGGCCATGGTCGAGGCCTATATGGCGGGCGCGCTGCGCCAGGCGCCGGTCTATGACCGCGACGCGCTGTCGACAGGCGCTGAGATCGACGGGCCGGCGATCATCCGCGAGACGACCGGCACCGTTGTGCTGGAACCCGGCTGGCGCGCGAGTCTGACGGAAATCGGCGATCTGGTCTTGCAGCGCGTCGTCCCCTTGGAGCGGGCCGCGCCGATCGGCGCCGACAGCGACCCGGTCATGCTGGAGGTCTTCAACAACCTGTTCATGTCGATCGCCGAACAGATGGGCTTCCGGCTGCAGAACACCTCTTATTCGGTCAACATCAAAGAACGGCTGGATTTCTCCTGCGCGATCTTCACCGCCGAAGGATCGCTGATCGCCAACGCCCCGCATATGCCGGTGCATCTCGGCTCGATGGGCGAGAGCATCCGCGCCGTCCTGCGCGGCAATGTCGATGCAGACGGGAAGTCGACGATCAAGCCCGGCGACTCTTACGTGCTGAACAACCCGTATAATGGCGGCACGCACCTGCCCGACATCACCGTCGTCACCCCGGTCTTTGACGAGGCCGGCGAAACCATCCGATTTTTCGTCGCCAGCCGCGGCCATCACGAGGATATCGGCGGCCGCACGCCGGGCTCCGCCCCGCCCGACGCGGTGACGATCGAAGAAGAAGGGGTCCTGATCGACAATGTGAAACTGGTTGATCAAGGCGAGTTCCAGCATGAGGTGATCCAGACCGTCCTGACCGGCGGCCGCTATCCGGCGCGGGTTCCCGAGAAAAACATCGCTGACCTGATCGCCCAACAGGCGGCGAACGAGAAGGGCATCCAGGAACTCAACAAGATGATCGAGCATTTCACCTGGCCGGTCGTCGAAGCCTATATGGGCCATGTCCAAGACAATGCGGAGGAAAGCGTGCGCCGGGTAATCGGCGCGCTTAAGGACGGCGCCTTTACCTATCCGATGGATAATGGCGGCCAGGTCGCGGTCTCGATCAGCGTCAATCGGGAAGAGCGCTCGGCGATTCTGGATTTCAGCGGCACGACGGGCGCGATGCAGAACAACTTCAACGCGCCGGCGGCGGTGACCCGCGCCGCCGTGCTCTATGTCTTCCGCACGCTGGTCGACGACAATATCCCGATGAATGAGGGCTGCCTGAAGCCAATCGAAATCCGCCTGCCCGAAGACTGTCTGCTGCGCGCGCAATATCCTAGCGCCGTGCTGGCGGGCAATGTCGAGACCAGCCAGGTCGTCACAGATACGCTCTATGGCGCGCTCGGCGTCATGGCGGCGGCGCAGGGGACGATGAACAATTTCATCTTCGGAAACCAAACCTATCAGTATTACGAGACGGTCTGCGGCGGTTCCGGCGCCGGGCCCGATTTCGACGGGACCGACGCGGTCCATACCCATATGACCAATTCACGCCTGACCGATCCGGAAATCCTCGAATTCCGCTATCCGGTGATCCTCGAGGCTTTCGAAATCCGCCAAGGCTCCGGCGGCAAGGGCGCGCATAGAGGCGGAGACGGCGTCACCCGCCGTATCCGCTTCCTCGAAGACATGGACCTGACCATTGTCTCCAACCATCGCATCGTGCCCCCTTACGGCGCCGCCGGCGGCGAAGATGGCGAAGTCGGCAAAACCTGGATCGAGCGCGCAGATGGAACGGTCGAACCTCTGGCCTCCGCCGACATCCGCCCGATCAAAGCCGGCGATGTCAGCGTTCTGCAAACCCCGGCCGGCGGGGGTTATGGCGTTGTCGAGGGCGGGAAACTCGCAGCGGAGTAATGACTTGCGACGGAAATAGCGCCCTTTACTGTCCCTCTCTCATCCGTTCGCGGCGCCATTCCTCGTAGAGCCGTTGCTCCTCGATTTCGCGGCGAACCTCTTCTTCCTGCAGCATACGCTGGCGTTCAAAGTCCAACTGGCGTTGCATTTCCCGGTCTCTTTGAGCTTCGCGTTCTTCGAGACAGCGCGCGCGCGCTTGCTGATCGCGCCGTGAGCCCAGGGCGCCGCCCACAACGGCGCCGCCGATGGTGGAGGCGCGACGGCCGCGGCCGCTGCCAAAGAGCGAGCCGGTGGCGCCGCCGATCACTGCGCCGCCCACGGTGCCCAGGATCTGGTCGCAATTCTGCGCCTCGGCCGGATTGGACGGCGCCGAAGCAGCCAGCAAACTAACCGACAAGGCCGCCGCCCCCGCCGCCGTCGCCAGTGCTTTCGGACGCACCAACCGGCCTATGATATCCTTACTCATTGGACTCATCCTCCTGTCCGACCGTCGCATGCGTTCAGCGCTGGCTTTCATATTTCTTGATCTCATCGAATGTCAGGACGCCATCGCCGTTAAGGTCGACATTCTCAAACTCGACGATCTTGAAATTCATGATCTCAAGCAACGAGAACGTCCCGTCATTGTTGATGTCGATCAGCCCGGGCTCCTCGACCCCGACCGCCTTCAACTCGACGATCGAGACCGCGCCGTTGCCATTGCGATCGACGACGACAAAGGCGGCGATAACGTCGGCGGCGAATTCGGCCTCGTCGATCGTCCCGTCCCCTGTCGAGTCCGCCGCGTCGAACGCTTCCCGTAACAGGATCTCGTCCAGTTCCACTTCTTGGGCCTGCGCGGAGACGGAAGCAGTCGAAATGACCAGCCCCGCGGCGATCGCCAGCTTCAAGAATAGCGTCTTCATCATGTTCCCCGCTTTGTCGGAGCTAACTTGTCCCAAAACACTAGCTCAGAGCGGCGACGCGACGCAACCGGCGCGCTTTTGACCCAGCCTAGACGAGGTCGAGATCGCCGACCTCGTAGCGGACGACCCCGCCGGCCGCCGGGCGCTGTTTCTTCGCCATCCAAGCGGCCCGGGCTTGAGCGACGGGGGCGCCGGGATTGGCGTCGTAGAAGTCGCGCAGATATTGGTTGTACATATTCTGTTCGGCGATCGGCGCGCGAAAACTCGGGCTATTGCGGCGCGCCTCTAACAGGCGCCAGGCCTCAAGCGCGTCTTCCAGGGTCTGGCCCGGGTTCGACCGGCACCATTCCATGAAATCGCCGTGACAGATGAAGCCGGGACCAAGCTCCCGCTTGAGGAAGCCGCGCAAATTGGGGCCGAAGGAGATGTCCTCAGTGATCACCGTCTTGCCAGTCAGCCGCGCCTTCGCCCAATTGAATCGCCTGCCGGAAGCGCCAGAGCCGGCCGCGGCGGCGCGGCGGTCCTCCCGGATCAGCGGCGGCGGCTCGGCGCGCAGCGCCTGCAGCAACCGCGTGCGAAGGTCGCCCTTGCCGCCAAAGGCGGGGACCCCGCGCGCCTTGGCCAGCGCGACCAGTTCCGGCTTGGACCAATGCCAACGGTCGAACTCGGCCCCAGTGGCGACGGTCAGGATGTCGGGTTTCTCCAGCTTTTCCATGACGCCAGCCTAGCCGATGCGCCAGGTCGGTGCGAGGGGCGCCCCGTCACTGCATCATTGACCGCGAAGGCCGCCGGGCGCATCAGAGGGCATGAGCGGCCGGATACGAGAGACACGACCGGGCTTTGCGACGGCGCTTGTCGCCGCGCTCGCGCTGGCGATGATCGCCCTTGGTCTGTGGCGTCTCGAATCGTCTCGCGCCGGGTTGAGCATCGAGCGGCTGGCCTCGACCGACGGACCGCCGATCTGGCTCTATCAGCAAGCCGACGCAACGGCCGAAACAGCTCCAATTGTTGTCATCGCCCACGGGTTCGCCGGATCACGGCAATTGATGGACGCCTACGCCCTGACCTTAGCGCGCGCCGGTTACCGGGTCCTGAGCTTCGACTTTCTAGGCCATGGACGGAACCGGACCCCGCTTTCCGGCGCGTTGGACGAAGTCGCCGGCGCCACGCAACGGCTGCTGGCGGAGACGGAACAGGTGATCGCGCTGGCGCTTAAGATGGATGACGCCGGGACCGGAATCGCATTGCTCGGCCATTCCATGGCGACCGATATTCTGGCCCGCGCGGCGTTGCGCGCACCCAGCGTCAAGGCGGTCGTGGGCGTCGCCGTCTATTCAGACGCGATCACGGCGACCGGGCCGGACAATCTGTTAATCCTCAACGGGGCCTGGGAGCCGCGGCTGCATCCGCACGCGCTGCGCTATCTGCGCCAGATCGATCCGACGGCGGAAATGGGCCAGACCGTGCGCGATCCAGCGAACGGCCTCGGACGGCGCGCGGTGATCGCGCCCTCCGTCGAACATGTCGGCATTCTTTACAGCCCGACGGCGCTGGCGGAGACGGTCGCCTGGCTGGACGCAACCTTCGCGCGCGCGTCGCCGCTCGGAGCGGTGCAGGCGACCGGCCCTTGGATCGTGCTTCTCTTGACCGGGATCGTACTGCTGGCCGGACCTCTCGCGACGCTGCTCGCCGCCGCGCTGCCCAGTGCGACAGGGCCGGCCCGATTCTCGCCCCTGCGTTTGAAAGCGGGGGGGTTCACAGCAGTGATGCTGATCTCGGCGCTCGGCGCCGTCGCGCTCGCCGGCGGGCTGACCTATGGATTAAACGATCTGCTGGGAATGCGCCTGTTGCCGGTTCTGGTCGCCGACTACCTGCTGCTCCATTTGGCGATCCAGGGCGTGTTCGCGCTGATCCTGGCTAAACGGTTCAGCGGCGCGTCGGGTTGGCGTGATCTGATCGGACCGGCGCCTGTTCTCCCCGCCCTGCTGCTGGTCGCCTATGGGCTGGGCGTGTTCGGCGTCGCCCTGGACCGCTATGGCGGCAGTTTCATAACGACGCCGGAGCGCGCGCCGATCATCGCCGTCCTGGCCTTGGGCGCCGTCCCGCTGATGCTGGCGGATGCGGTCCTGACAGAGGGCGGCCGCGCGCCGCTCTGGCGCCGCCTGACCCTGAGGCTGGTCTTTTTCGCATCCCTCGGCGCCGCTGTTGCGCTCAATCCCGGCAAGCTCTTCTTCCTGGCCATCTCCTTCCCGGTGATCGTGCTGTTCTTCATCGCCTATGGCTGGATGGGCCGGTCCGTCGCCCTGGCCGCGCGTACGCCCACCGCCGCCGGATTGGGGCTTGGGCTCTGCCTGGCCTGGGCGCTGGGCGTCACCTTCCCGTATTTCATCCTCTTGTGAAGACGGGCGCGAGAGGGTCTCAGGCGGCGAAAGCGGCGCGATATTGGCCGGGCGTAACGCCGACCACCGATTTGAAAGACTTGTTGAAATGGCTTTGGTCGAAAAAGCCGCATGCCGCGGCCGTCGCGGCCAATCCCTCTCCCTGGGCCAAAAGGCCGCGTGCGCGGTTGACCCGCAAGCTGGTGCGGTAGGCGTTCGGCGTCATGCCGAGCTCTTTCTTGAAAGCGCGCAAAAGATGAAACCGGCTCACACCCTCGTCCTGCGCCAGATCGGCCAGGCCGAGATTCTCGCCCAATCCGTCCCCCAGCCGCGCGCGAATCCGTGCAACCAGTCCCATCTCGCGCCCGACCTCGCGGATCACGACCGGCGCATCTGAATAACGGGCGATGAAGGTCGAGAGTATCTGAACCAGGCCGCTGTCGCGCTGCAACCGGTCGGCGTCGCGATCGAATAGGCGATGCAGCGCCTCATACCGGCCAGCCAGTTCGGCATCGTCATAGAGCGGTTCTCGGAAATAGGGCAGCGGATCACCGGCCCAGGCCGCCCCGGCTTCGGCCCCGCGCAACTCCGCCAGAATCTCGCGCATCAAATCCGCCGACGGATAGATCATGCGATACTCATAGCCCCGATCGCCCGGCGCGCCGTCGTGCAGCACGTCCGGGTTCAACACCGTCAGCTTGCCCGGCGTCGCGACATGAGCGGCCCCATAGGCGCGGAACAGTTCGGCGCCGCGGACAATAGCGCCGAAGGTGAAGGTCTCATGAACGTGCGGGCTGTAGGTATGCCGATGGAAACGCGCATGCAGGCATTCCAGGTCGCCATAATCCGGCCGCCGCCAGATCCGCGCCCGGTCGCCCGCGCCTTTGGACCGCGCCAGCAGCTCCGAATCGATCGCCTGTTGTTGAGACACCGCCATGGAGGGACGGTAGCGGCTTTCAGGCGGCGAGGCTTGTAAAAATGTGCGGGCCCTCAGCACTGGCGCGGCGGACGACCGACTAAGCCGCTTTCCATTTGATCGAACAGCCGATGCTGGCGGTCTGATCGCGCGGGCCGGCGCCGGTCTCCGCGACCGTGCGCATCGCCTCGAAGAGCTCTCTGACCGCGTCCTGCGGCGGCGGCTCTAACCGGCCTTCATCCAGCCGGCCGCGATATTGCAGGCCGTCCTGGGCGTTGAACCCGAACCAATCCGGCGTGCAGACCGCGCCATAGGCGCGTGCGACCGACTGATCCGCGTCATGCAGATAGGGAAAGGGAAATCGATGGGCGGCGGCGAATTCGGCCATCTTGTCGAACCCATCCGCCGGATAGGCGACGGCGTCGTTCGAACAGATGGCCGCGACGCTGACGCCGTGGGCCTGCAGCGCCCGCGCGTCCTCGACGAACCGGTCGATCGTCGCGATGACAAAAGGGCAGTGGTTACAGATGAAGGCGATGACGGTCCCGGCCTCGCCGCGCACCGCGTCCAGATCGTAGCGCCTTCCGTCAGTGGCGCGCAGATTGAAGGGCGCGGCTTTCCAGCCGAAATCACAGATGGGAGGCGTGGCGGCGGGCATTCAGAGCGTCCTCAGCTTCTTCAGAACTCCGTACTATAACGACTTTGACGCGGTGACCAAAGCTCGGTCAGCGCCGCCCGCCTGAGCATGCCGGATCGGGCGGACGCTGCAGGATGACAGGTCCAAGGATTGGATCGCATTGCGGTCAGGCGGGAAACGGCTATTGTCTCGCGCCAGAGCCAGCCCCACCTACAGGCCGCTACTATCGTGTCTTGCGCGTGTCTCGGCCCAAGACGAACGGGTCGAAGCGCGCGAGGGGACGCCTTCCGACGGGACGCGCGGCGGCGACAGGCGATTTCCAATGCGGGGAACGTAGGTGCTTCTTAGTTTGGGTTTAGTGGCCGCGGGGCTTGTCGCGCTCTCGGTCGGCGGCGAACTGGCCCTGCGCGGCGCGGTCGGCTTGGCCATGCGCCTTGGGGTTTCGACCGCGATCATCGGTCTGACCGTGGTCGGGTTCGGCACCTCGGCCCCGGAACTGATGGTCTCGATCCAGGCCTCGTTGGCGGGCACGCCGGATATCGCAGTCGGCAACGTGGTCGGCAGCAACATCGCGAACATTCTGCTGATCCTTGGCGTCGGCGCCGCGATCACGGTGCTGACCTGCAGCGCCGGCGTGGTTCGGCGCGACGCGACGGCCACCATGGCGGCGACGATCCTTCTGGTCGTCCTCAGTTGGCGCGGCGTGATTGAGGCCTGGCACGGCGCGCTCATGTTCGGCGCGCTGATCCTCTATATGGGCTGGTCCTATCGGATGGACCGCATGGACATGGCCTCCGCCAACCTGCACGAGCGCGAGGCGGAGGAGACCGAGGGCGCGCCCAACGCACCGCTCTTGATTGTCGTCTATATCCTGATCGGTCTGATCGGTCTGGTCGGCGGCGCCCATCTGCTGGTGCAGGGCGCGGTCGACATCGCGCGCGAATTCGGCGTGCCGGAGACGGTTATCGGCCTGACGCTGATCGCCATTGGAACCTCACTGCCCGAGCTTGCCGCGACCGTGGTCGCCGCGATGCGCAATCACGTCGATGTCGCGATTGGCAACGTGCTGGGCTCGTGCCTGTTCAACATTCTGATGATCATCGGCGTCACGGCGATGATCAAACCGCTGTCGGTGGCGGCGGACATACGCACCATCGACATGTGGGTGATGCTGGGCGCGACCGCCGCACTGCTTGTCATTCTGCGGCGCGATCACAAAGTCACACGTTGGGAGGCGGGCCTGCTGCTCGCAGCCTATGCGATCTATATCATGATGATGGCGTTCCGTCTGGACGTGATGTAGCGCCGACCGGTCCATCGCAATGACGGGAGCCCCGTCCTGGAGGAAGACATGCGCCGAACCCTCTCGTCCTTCTGGCCTCAGCCGCTGGCGGTCGCCGGCCTGGTCGCAGCCGCGCTGGCCTTGACGCCGGCGCCCATCGCGGCGCAGGAGATCGTTCAAACCGACAAACATGCGGTCGAGTTGACGCGGATCAGCCGGGGCTTCGATCATCCGTGGGGCATGGCGTTCCTGCCGGACGGGACGCTGCTGGTGACCGAGCGATCCGGACAGATGCGGATCGTCAATGTGAAAAGCGGCGAACGATCAGCCCCGATCGAGAATGTCCCGCGGGTCGTGGCCTCCGGCCAAGGCGGACTGCTGGATGTGACGCTCGACCCCGATTTCGCTGAGAACCGGCTGGTCTATATTTCATACTCCGAGCCCGGGGACGGCGGCGCCGGCACCACGGTCGCGCGCGCGGCGCTCTCGGCTGAAGGAACCCGGCTGGACACTGTCGAGGTGATCTTCCGCATGGTCCCAAAATCGAGCGGGGGCCGGCATTTCGGGTCGCGTCTGGTCTTTGCGCCGGACGGAACCCTATTCGTGACGCTCGGCGACCGGGGCGAGCGCGACCGGGTGCAGGATTTCACAATCCATCGGGGTCAGGTTGTCCGCATCAATTCGGACGGGTCGGTCCCGGCTGACAATCCCTTCGTCAACACGCCGGGCTATCGACCGGAAACCTGGTCGCTGGGCCATCGAAACGCCCAGGGGGCCGATATCCACCCCACGACCGGCGCGCTCTGGACCGTCGAGCATGGCGCGCGCGGCGGCGACGAGGTCAACATACCGGAAGCGGGCAAGAACTACGGTTGGCCGATCATCTCCTACGGCCGGCACTATTCCGGCTTCAAGATTGGCGAGGGTCAGGCCAAAGAAGGGCTGGAGCAGCCGATCCATTATTGGGATCCGTCGATCGCGCCTTCCGGCGCAACCTTTTATACCGGAACCGCCTTTTCGGGATGGACGGGCGACTTTTTCGTGACGGCGCTGCGCTCGCGCATGCTCGTCCGACTCGAAGTCACGGAAACGGGTGTGGTCGCCGAGGAGGCGATGCTGGAAGGCAAGGTCGGTCGGGTGCGCGATGTCGAGACGGGGCCGGACGGCGCGCTTTATATCCTGACCGACGCGGATCCAGGCGCGCTGTTCCGCCTCAGCCCGGCGCGCTAGGCGGCGAGGCGGGCGCGCGATGACCACCTCAGCCCCTGCGCCCGGCCCCCTGCCCCGTATTGTCGCCCATCGCGGGGCCAGCGGCTCGGCCCCGGAAAATACGCTGGCCGCCTTCCGGCGTGCGCACGCCTTGGGCGCCGCCGCGGTCGAGTTCGACTGCAAACTCTCCGGCGACGGCCGGATCGTAGTGCATCACGATGAAACCCTGCGCCGCACCGCCAGGCTGGAAGGCCGTATTCGCGACTGGCAAGCGGCCGATCTGCTGCATCTCGATGTCGGCGCCTGGTTCGCGTCGGAATTCGCCGGTGAGACGATCCAGCTCTTGCGAAATGTGATGGTTCTATTGGATGAGCTGGGCATGCAGGCGAATATTGAATTCAAACCCTGCGCCGGATTAGAGGCGGAAACCGGGCGCGCCATCGCGCACGAAATCGCCGATTACTGGCCGGCGCATCTGCCCCTGCCGGTCGTCTCCAGCTTCTCACAGGCGGCCCTGGCGGCGGCGGCCGAGTTCCTGCCGGCCAAGACCGCAAAGGCGATGATCTGGCGTCACGTGCCGAAAAACTGGGCTGAGAGTGTCGAGCGGTTGTCGCTCGACGCCGTTCATTGCCTGGCCTACAGCCTGGATGAGCCGACCGCGCGCGCGATTGTCGAGCGCTCGATCCCGCTGCGCTGCTTCACCGTCAATGACCCGGCCGTCGCCGAGCGCCTTTTCGACTGGGGCGTGTCATCGATCTTCACCGATTTTCCAGAAAGATTTTTGCCGCCGCGGTGACGCCAGACGGCCGCCAAAATGGAGCCGCATTTCTGACATAGTGTCGAAAATACGACGCTGAATATGCCCTAGAACGACACGGGGCGATCCCAGAAAAGCCCATTTATTTCAATTTGTTAACCATTGGGCGAGCTATGCATTTTTTGCATTGTGGGAATGCGAAAAATGCTCTGGCGCGGCATTTCGTTCAGGCATATTTGCCGTCCTGTGAAACGAGCGGATACCGTCTAACCAGCCACCGCGCCAACCATTGGGCGACCCCTGACACAGGGAACCATGGGTAACCGACTGGAGCGACGCCCGCCCCATGAAACCAACTTTTTGTGAGGGTAGAGCGATGCTGAAAACCAACAACCCAACCTTGATTCTCGCCCAATCCATGGTCCCGTCCGCGGCGACCGTCAGCGAGGTCCTGGCGAAGACCGCCTTGAAACTGAGCAGCCGGATCCTGTCGGCGCGCTAAGGCGACGCGCTGTAGAGCGCGGATGTGAGACATCGGGAACGCCTCGCCTCTTTCGGCGGGGCGTTTCCTTTTTGGCGCGGTTGTGCGGTTAGAGCGGCGCGGCCGCTTCGTAGCCCGCCTCCAAAAGGGTGCGATGCAGCGCCGCCAGATGGCGCGGGCCGATTTCACAGCAGCCGCCGACAATGCCGCAACCGGCGTCAACCCAGCCCAAAGCGTGATCGGCGTAGCGGCGCGGTCCAAGATCGCGGCGCGCCTGTAGGCTGGCCACCGTACCGCCCGCATCCAGCCCGTCGATCGACGAGAAGGCGTTGGCGTAGGCTCCGATCTCGAACGCTTGACCGGAGGTGGTGAGCGCCGGCATCGCGGCGCCGATGGATTCGGGCTGCGAGCAATTCACCAGGACCGCGTCCGGCTCGATCTCGGCCACGGCCTCCAACGCATCGGAAAGGGACTCGCCCGAGCGCAGTACGCCAAGCGTGGTATCGGACAGAGTGAAGGCGATCCAGACCGGTTTGCCCCAAGCTTTGGCTGCTTGCCCTGCCGCCAACCCTTCATTGATCGACGACATCGTTTCGCAAAGCATCAGATCGACATGCGGCGCCTGGATCGCGGCGATGGCGGCGTAGCGTTCGACGCATTCCTCGAATTCCGGCGTTAGGTGGGGCTTGTAGCTGGCGTAAAGCGGCGGGAGGCAGCCCGCGATCTTCACGTCGAAGGCCCAATCGCAGTGCGCCTGCTCGCGCGCCTCTTGGGCCAGATCGATCGCCGCCCGTTGCAGCGGCTCGAACCAATCGATCGAACCGTCCCTCTCCAACCGCTCGGGCGTGGCGGCGTAGCTGTTGAGGGTCAAGACCCGCGCGCCCGCTTCGACAAACTCACGGTGAACGTCGCGCACGATATCGGGCTCGTCCAGCAACACCTTGGCCGACCAAAGCGGGTGCGGCTCGCCGCTCGACCGCGCCATCAATTCCTGACCGGTGCCGCCGTCCTTAAGGATGATCTGTCTCATAGCGCTCTAACCGTTTGAGAAAGAGCCGCCCTTTTAGTCCTTTTTCGCCCGGCGCCAAGCACAGATGCGCCAAGCACAGATGCGCCAAGCATAGAAGTAGGGGCCGCGCCCGGCGCGGCCCCTGTGATGCGGTTAAACCGGCGACGCCGGTCGGCGTCAGCTATCGTCGTCGTCGTCACCGTCGCGCCAATGATGCTTGCGATGGCGCGCTTTGCGGATGTCTTCCTCTGATAAGACCCCGTCATCGTTTCGGTCGAGACGCTCGGCCAGGAACAATTGCAGGGTCAGGGCCTCCGCCTCCGACACCGAGCCGTCCGCATTCACGTCGAGCTTTTCGAAGGCCATTTCCATGGCTGGGCGCGACCGCTGCAGCCAGACGCCCTCGAACTCCTCGAGCGACAGGGCGCCGTCGCCATCCGCGTCATTGGCGGCGATGGAGGCCATTACGCCCTGGCGCATCTCGTCCTTGGTGACCGCGCCGTCGCCATCCGCGTCGTCGATCTGTATCGTCTGCAAGGCGCGCTCCGCCGCCGGTCCAGCCCAATGTTTGTGGAACTTGTCGGCATAGGCGGCGCCGCCCGCCGCCAGAGCGCCGACGGTGATCAGCGCCAGCGCGCCGCCGCCGATCGCCCAATTCCGGGGCCGGTTCCAGCCGCGGCGTTTCTTGGGCCCATCTTTCGGAGTCTGGGGCGTGTTCGCGTCATTCGGGGTCTGGTCTTCAGTCATCTGTGTCTCCTGTCCGTTTCGGACGCCGGACCGATCCCGGCGATGAGACGCATTCAACACGCGACCTGTCGCAAAGATTTGTCATCACGAGTGGGAAAGAGTCGCAAAAGGTCGCAAAGGATCGGCCTGATACAATTGGTTACATTTTTCCGCAGGCGGCGCGGCGCACTTTGTGTATCGTCGCGCCATGAGCCACGCATCGGACAGCGCGCCGCACATCCTGATCGTCGACGATCACCCGGATATCCGTAATCTGCTCGCGAAATACCTGGTGAAAAACGGGATGCGCGCCACCGTCGCCGCCAATGCGGCGGCGGCGCGCAAGTTGCTGGTCGATCACGCCTTCGATTTGGTGGTGCTGGATGTGATGATGCCGGGCGAAGACGGGCTGTCGCTCTGTCGGCATTTGTCAGAGGCGACGGATCTGCTGGTGATCATGCTGACCGCGATGGCGGAAGAGACTGACAGAATTGTCGGTCTCGAACTTGGGGCCGACGATTACGTCACCAAGCCGTTCAACCCGCGCGAGCTTCTGGCCCGGATAAAGGCGGTGCTGCGCCGCGCCCGTAGCCTGCCGCCCGGCAAAGAGCCGGCGCCGGACATGGCGGTCCGGCTGGGCGATTGGGTCTTTTATCCGGATCGCCGGGAATTGATCGGACCGGATGGCGCGCCGGCCGCGCTGAGCACCGGCGAGTACAAGCTGCTGTCGGTCTTCCTGGCGCATCCAGGCGTCGTGCTGGACCGCGACCGGTTGCTCGACCTGACGCGGGGCCGCGACGCGGCGCCGTTCGATCGCAGCATCGACAATCTTGTCAGCCGCCTGCGCAAGAAGATCGAGGCGGACCCGAAGAACCCAAGCCTGATCAAGACCGTTTGGGGCGGCGGCTATGTCCTGGCGCCGGCCGCGATGGATCCGGCGGGAAGCGAAACCTAGCCATGCGCTTTCGCCCCTATCCGCGCAGTCTCGCCGGGCGCTTGATCGCGCTCTTGCTGTTGGCCCTGGCGGGCTCGCACGCGATCAGTCTGGCCATCCTCAGCGACGAACGGCGGCTGGCGCTGCGGGCCGCCGCGCGTGAGGCGGCGGTCGAGCGGATCGTCGCCGTGCACGCCCTGTTGCAACAGACGCCGCCCGAACTGCATCGCGCCGTTCTGGACGCGGCTTCGAGCCCGAGTCTGCAATTCCGGGTCTCGCGGCGTCCGACGCTGCCGGATCGCGAGCCCCGCACGCGCCTGATCCGGATGGTCCGCGCCGCCCTCGCCAATGAAATCGGCATTCCGCTGCGCGCCGTGCGCATCGCCTATCGCGAGCGGTCTGAAGGAACGCGGGACGAGCGCCCGCCGCTGGCCCGTCTGTTCGACGAGGATTTCTGGGAGCGGCCGGATTACGACGATACGGTCAGTTGGATCCGTCGGCTCAGTTGGCAGGGCCGCGCGCTGGGTCCGGGCATGGTCGCGTCGATCCGCCTGCCGGACGACCAGGGCTGGTTGGCGGCTGCAACCCGACTGACGCCGACAGATCAGCCTTGGGGCGGTCCGGCCCTGGTCTCGCTCTTCGCCTCCGGTTTGGCTGTGATCGCCATTGTGATTCTCGTCCTGCGCCGGACCACCAAGCCGATCCGCGAGTTGGCGGCCCGCGCCGACGCCCTGGGCCGCGGTGAAAGGTTGGAGCCGATGACGCCGCGCGGACCGATTGAGACTCAGCAATTGATCGGCGCGTTCAACGGGATGCAGCAGCGGCTGGATCGGTTCCTGCGCGACCGGATGCAGATGCTGGCGGCGATTTCGCACGATCTGCGCACGCCGATCACCACACTGCGGCTCCGCGCGGAACTGCTGGAGGATGAGGAGGCCAAGGAAAAGATCATCGCCACCCTGGACGAGCTTCAAACCATGGCGGAGGAAGCGCTGGCTTTCATCCGCGCCGACGCGCAGCAGGAAGAAACACAAGAGACCGATCTGGCGGCCCTGGTCGCCCACCTATGCGCCGAGGCGAACGAGTCAGGTGCGCCGGTCGCCTTTAGTCAGGCGAAAGAAGGCTCGGCTTTCAGCGCATCCATCCGGCCGACGGCCTTGAAACGAGCCTTACGCAACCTGATTGATAATGCGGTCCGCTATGGCGGCGGCGCGCGTGTGAGCCTGGACCGAGACGATGCGGCGATCCTCATCAAAATCGAGGATGACGGCCCGGGCCTGCCGGACGAAGACCTGGAACGGCTGTTCGAGCCTTTTGTCCGCGTCGAAGGATCGCGCAGCCGCGAAACCGGCGGCGTCGGCCTAGGGCTGGCGATTGCGCGTTCGATCCTGCGCGCCCATGGCGGCGACGTCACCCTTGAGAACCGACCCGATGCGCCCGGCCTGATCGCGATCGCGAGAGCGCCCGTCCGCGCCGATCACGCCTAACCCAATCGCATATGCCCAATCGCGCCTAGCCTAATTGCGTCCATTCGTCGTATCAGATGCAGGCGGCGTCGGGCTCTGTCCGCCGCCAAACCATCGACGCATTAGGTGTGATTGTGCGGCGGCGCAGAAAAGGTTCAAAACCGACCCCGTCCTCGGAGCGCGCCCTCAGGCGGGCGGAGGCCAGCGGTCTTCGTATCGCGATCGTCGGCCGTTCGCTTGTGCTGGCGCCGATCGCTGTTTTTTTGGCGCTCTATGGCGACGGGCTTTCCCGCTATTTCTGGGGCGCTCTAATCGCGCTCTTCATCGGCATCGGCGTTTACTACTACAGGATAGCTGGGTCGCGCCGGGAGAAGCTGTGGTTCAAATACGCCTTCTTCATGCTCGACATCGCCGCCGCCGCGCTCGCGGTCTACGCAGCCCCGCTAGGAGAGGATCCGGAGACGCCGCGCGCCTTGGTCTTCCGGCTGTACGGCCCGGAAGTCTTCTACATGCTGGTCGGCGCAGCAGGCCTGACATTATCGCCGCGTCTCGTCCTGACGACGGGCCTCGGCGGTTGTTTGGCCTGGTTGTCCCTCACGCTTCTGATCCTCGCCGGTCAACCCGATCCGCGGACATCGTTGGGCATCCCGCCGGGCCTATCGGCCTCCGAATTCAGCGCCTATGTGCTGGCGCCAGACTTCATCTCCGTGCCGAACCGGATCGCCGAAGCCTTGGGCGTGATCCTGGTGGCCAGCCTTTTGGCCTTCGCCACCTGGCGAGCGCGGCGGCTGGTCCGTCGGCGGGTCAGCGCCGATATGGAAAGCGCCCGGATCGCCGGCGCGTTCGGCGAATATGTCCCGACCCAGGTGGTCGGCCAAGCCCGCGACGGCGGGGACGGCGCGCCGCACGCCAACGATCGGGTCGAGGCGACCATGCTGTATCTCGATATCGAAGGCTTCACTCGGATGACCGAGAACCGCTCGACAGAGGAGCTGATCGAAATCCTCAGCCGGTTCTTCGACGAAGCCTCAGCGATCATCGAGGCCAATCGCGGCTCGGTCCTGAACCTGAACGGCGACGCGTTGCTGGCCGCCTTCAACACGCCGCGACCCAATCCCGACCATGCCAGCGCCGCGCTGCGCTGCGCGCTCGAAATCCTGTCGATGCTGAAAAATGTCGAGTTTCTCGGCGAGCGTCTCGCGGTGCGGATCGGCCTCGCCACAGGCGACGTCGCCGCCGGACCGGTCGGCGGCAAACGGCGGCGCGCCTATACGGTGCATGGCGATGCGGTCAATTTGGCCGCTCGGTTGGAGGATCTCTGCAAGGAACACAAGACGCGTCTGCTGATCAGCGCCGATACCGCCGACCGATTGGGCGGCCAATGGGCGCTCACCTCAATCGGCAAGACGGCGGTTCGCGGCCGCAGCCGCCCGGTCCGCGTCTTCAAGCTCCAGAAAGAGGCCGCCATACCGCCCGCTCGAGACCCGACCGAAGCCCCAAACCAGACCCCGGCCGAGGCCTAATCGTTGGTGGGAAAGGCCAGTTGAGCGCCGCCCTTCGTGCCGCTCGGCCAGCGCGACGAGATCGTCTTCATCTTGGTGAAGAAGCGGACTGACTCGGGCCCGTGCATCTGCGTGTCGCCGAATTTCGAGCGTTTCGAACCGCCGAAATTATGGAAGGCCATGGGCACCGGGATCGGTACATTGACGCCGATCATGCCGACATCGACCGCATTGGAGAAATGCCGCGCCGTGTCGCCATCGCGTGTGAAGACGGCGACGCCGTTGCCATATTCATGGGCGTTGACCATCTCCACCGCCTGTTCGTAGCTGGCCGGCGCCATCACCGACAGGACGGGTCCGAAGATCTCGGTGCGGTAGATATCCATCTCGGTCGTCACCTCGCCGAACAATGTGCCGCCGACGAAAAATCCGTTCTCATAGCCTTGCATGCGGGCGCCGCGGCCATCGACCAGCAGATCCGCGCCCTCCTCAACGCCGCGCGCGATCAGGCTCTCGACGCGCTGTTGGGCCTGGGCGGTGATCAGCGGGTTGATGTCCGCCTGCGGGTCGTCATAGGGCCCGATCTTCAAACCCTCGACGCGCGGCGCCAATTTCTCGAGCAAGGCGTCGGCCGTCCCACGGCCAACCGGGACGGCGACCGAAATCGCCATGCAGCGCTCGCCGGCCGAGCCATAGCCGGCGCCGACAAGCGCGTCGACCGCCTGCTCCATATCGGCGTCGGGCAGGATCACCATATGGTTCTTGGCGCCGCAGAAGGCCTGAACCCGCTTATTGTGCGCGGCTCCGGTCTGATAGACATATTCGCCGACCGGGGTGGAGCCGACGAAGGTAATCGCCGGCACGTCTTCATGCGTCAGAAGGGCGTCGACCACCTCCTTATCGCCATGCACCACATTCCAGACGCCGTCAGGCAGACCGGCTTCCTTCCACATCTCCGCCAGCATCATCGGCGCGCCCGGATCGCGTTCGGAGGGCTTGTTGATGAAGGCGTTGCCGCAGGCCACCGCCATCGCGCCCATCCAGAGCGGTATCATCACCGGGAAGTTGAACGGAGTTATTCCGGCGACCACGCCGATCGGCTCGCGCACCGAATAGAGATCGATATTGCCGCCGATATTGTGGCTGAACTCGCCTTTCATCAGATGCGGCGCGCCACAGGCGAATTCGATCACGTCGACGCCGCGCTGTATCTCGCCAAGCGCGTCGGCGATCGTCTTGCCGTGCTCTTGACCGAGGATGCGCGCCAGTTCGTCCTTGCGGCTGACCAAAAGCTCGCGGAAGGCGAAGAGCGTCGACGCGCGTTTCGGAACCGCCGTTTCAGCCCAGAGTTTGGCGCCCTCAACAGCGCGTGCGACCGCCGTGTCCACCTCCGCCTTCGACGCGTAGGGGAGGCGCGCGGACACCTCGCCGGTCGCCGGGTTGAAGACATCGCCGAAGCGGCCGCTGGCGCCCGCAACGGGCGCGCCGCCGACCCAATGTGTGTATTCTTTGGTCATCGCCTATCTCCTCACCTGTATGCTTAAGCTTCTTGCGGCGACGCCGATAGCGTTCCGCAAAGCGACGCCTAAAGTTCCGCCGCCTCCAGGCCCGCGTCGTCAAAGGCCTCCGGCGCGCCTTCCAACAAACCGCCGGCGCCGCGCCGTTCCGCCCGCGGCGTGCGACCAAACATATCGCGATAACATTTGGAGAAATGCGAGGCCGACGTGAAGCCGCTGGCGAAAGCCACTTCGGTGACCGGCATCGTTGTCTGGGTCAGCAGCGTGCGCGCCCTGTTCAGCCGAATGCGCAGGTAGTAGCGCGCGGGGCTGGTGTTCAGATAACGCCGGAACAGCCTTTCAAGCTGCCGCCGCGACAGGCCGACCGCGCCGGCGATCTCGTCGCGGGTTAGGGCCTCTTCCGTGTTCTTCTCCATTTCCGAGATGGCGCGGATCAGCTTGGGATGCGAGATCCGCAACCGCGCCTGGAGCGGCAGCTTCTGATCGTCATGCCCCTCGCGGATGCGCTCATGCATGAATTGCTCTGAGACCGAGGCGGCCAGATCGGGCCCTGCAATGCGGATGATCTCAGATAGCATCATGTCGAGCCCGGCGACGCCGCCGGCGCAGGTGAACCGGTCGCGATCCACTTCGAACAGTTCGGCGCGCACGTCCAAATTGGGGAATTCCTCGGCGAAACTGTCCAGACTGTGCCAATGGATGGTGCAGCGATAGCCGCTCAACAGGCCGGCCCGAGCCAGCACATGCGCGCCGGTGCAAATCGCGCCGATATGCGCGCCTTCCCGCGCCCAACGCCTCAGCCAGCCGAAGGTCGGCGCGTCGTGATAGAGATGCGCGTCAATACCGGAACAGACGACCACATTGCTCGGCCGGCCGAGATCGGCCATGGCGCGGTCGGCCGAGATCGATATACCGTTGGATGCGATCACCGGCTCGCCGTCGCGGCTGACCGTTTCCCACTCGAACAGGCTCTCGCCCGACAGCCAGTTCGCCAGGCGCATCGGCTCGACGACGCCGGTAAAGGCCATCATCGAGAAATTCGGGACCAAGAACAGGCTCAGCTTGATCGGCGCGCCGCTGGCGCCGCGCTTGAACATGGGCTCCGCCGCTTCGCTCCGCGACATAGCGTTCAACTCCCTGACAAGGCCGGCTCGACCGCTTGCGCGCGCTTCTGACTTGCGTCGCCGACCGGTTTCCATTGCGGCGTGGCGTCCCGCCTGTCAAGCGACCGGAAGCCGCGAAATAGGGCGGTTTCATGGATGGTTCTTGACGGAGTCTTCGGGAATGTCGTCGGTCTGGGCTTTTTTGTCGCCAGGACCGAAGGCGCTTCGCCCTTGAACGCGGCAAATGGCGACTTGCATGACCCTGCGCCGTCTCGCAAACAGGCCTAGCATGCATGGGTGATGAGGCGGCGCGGCGGCCCCACGGGCGGGGTCATTGAGGACGTTTTCTCGGATGAAATACAACATCTTCAGCCTAGCGAGAAACGCCCGGACGTATCACCAGGACTGGACCCGCGCCTGGCGCAGCCCAGAGCCGAAACCGGAATATGAGGCGATCATCGTCGGCGGCGGCGGGCATGGGCTCGCGACCGCCTATTATCTCGCCAAGGAATGCGGCGTCCGCAGCGTCGCGGTGCTGGAGAAAGGCTGGCTCGGCGGCGGCAATACCGGCCGCAACACCACCATCGTCCGGTCAAACTATCTGTGGGACGAATCGGCGGCGATCTACGAGCACTCGGTCAAACTCTGGGAAGGGCTGTCTCAGGACCTGAATTTCAACGTCATGTTCTCGCAGCGCGGCCTGCTGCATCTCGCCCACACGGTCCATGATCTGCAGGAAATCGGACGGCGCGGTCATGCGATTTGGCTGAATGGGATCGACAGCGAATTCCTCGATGTCGATCAGGTGCGTGAGATGGTTCCGTTGATGAATGTCAATGGACGTTATCCAGTGCTCGGCGCTTTGTTGCAGCGGCGCGGCGGCACCGCTCGGCATGACGCGGTCGCCTGGGGCTATGCGCGCAAGGCCGACGAGATGGGCGTCGACATTATTCAGAATTGCGCCGTCACCGGATTCGACATCCAGAACGGCGTCGTCAAAGGCGTCGAGACCACGCGCGGCAGAATCGCCGCCAAGAAGGTCGGCGTCGTCGCCGCGGGCCATTCCAGCGTGCTGGCCGAGATAGCCGGCTTCCGCATGCCGCTGGAAAGCGTGCCCTTGCAGGCGCTGGTCAGCGAGCCCGTGAAACCCTGCATCGACACGGTGATCATGTCGAACGCCGTGCATGTCTATCTCAGCCAGTCCGACAAGGGCGAGTTGGTGGTCGGCGCCGGATCGGACGCCTACATCTCTTACGCGCAACGCGGCGGCTTCGATGTGCTAGAGCATATCATGGGGCCGCTGGTGGAGCTGTTCCCCTTCGTCTCGCGCCTGCGCATGCTGCGGCAATGGGGCGGCATCGTCGATGTCACCGTCGACCGCTCGCCCATCCTGTCAAAGACGCCCGTCGAGAATCTGTTCTTCAATTGCGGCTGGGGTACCGGCGGCTTCAAATGCACGCCCGGATCGGGCCATGTCTTCGCCCATTCCATCGCCAATGGCGAGATGCACCCGATCGCCGCGCCCTTCTCGATCGACCGGTTCCATACCGGCGCGCTGATCGACGAAGGCGCAGCCGCCGCCGTGGCGCATTAGGTCGGAGAGTCACGCCTATGCTGCAGATCACATGCCCCTGGTGCGGTCCGCGTGATGCGGTGGAGTTCCACTGCCACGGAGAGGCGCATATCGCGCGGCCGGAAAAGCCGCACGAGATCAGCGATGCGGAATGGGGCGATTACATCTTCTTTCGCAAAAACCCGAAAGGCGTACATTTCGAACGCTGGACCCACGATGCGGGCTGCCGACGTTGGTTCAACGCCATCCGCAATACGGTCACCGACGCGTTCATCGCCACCTACGCGCCGACCGACCCGATTCCTGAGATCCCGACCGACGATCAGGGAGACGCGTGACCATGGCGCGCAGCGCTCGTCTGGCCGAGGGCGGCCGCATCGACCGGTCCAAGTCGGTGCGGTTCAAGTTCAACGGCGAGAGCTATCAGGGCTTCAAAGGCGACACGCTGGCCTCGGCGCTGTTGGCCAACGACGTCCATCTGATCGGCCGCAGCTTTAAGTATCATCGGCCGCGCGGTATCATGACCGCCGGTTCGGAAGAGCCCAACGCCCTGGTCCAACTCGGCGAAGGCGCGCGCACAGAGCCGAACATCCGGGCCACGCAGATCGAGATTTTCGAGGGGCTCACGGCGCGCAGCCAGAACTGCTGGCCGTCGGTAGGGTTCGATATCGGGGCTGTGAACTCGGTCCTGTCGCGCTATCTGCCCGCCGGTTTCTACTATAAGACCTTCATGTGGCCGGCCTCGCTCTGGCTGACCTATGAGCGCTTCATCCGCAAGGCGGCCGGTCTGGGCCAAGCGCCGACAGAGCCGGACCCGGACCGCTACGCCCAGCATCATGCCCATTGCGACGTGCTGATCGCCGGCGGCGGTCCGGCCGGGTTGGCGGCGGCCTTGGCGGCTGGGCGCAGCGGCGCGCGCGTGATCTTAGCCGACGAGCAGAATGAGTTTGGCGGCTCTCTTCTATCAGACGCCGAAGCGGAGATCGATGGGGCGCCCGCGCTCGCTTGGGTTGGAGCGGCGCTGGAAGAGCTGCGCGCCCTGCCTGAGGTCACGATCCTGTCCCGCACCACGGTCACCGGCTATTACGACCATAATTTCCTGACCGCGGTCGAACGCGTCACCGACCATCTCGACCCCGACGCCGCCCCGCCGAACACGCCGCGCCAGCGCTTCTGGAAAATCCGCGCCAAGCAGACCGTGCTGGCGCAAGGCGCGATCGAACGGCCCCTGGTCTTCGCCGAGAATGATCGGCCGGGCGTGATGCTGGCCTCCGCCGTCGCCGCCTATATTCAGCGCTATGGCGTTTTGCCGGGACGCGAGATCGTCGTCTTCACCAACAATGATTCCGCCTATGCGACCGCCCGATTGGCGGCGCGGGCCGGCGCACGGGTGCATCTGGTCGACGCGCGCGAGCAGCCGCCCGGACCGTTGCTGGCTGAGATGGCGGCGCTGGGCGTCGAGACGCATCTGGGCTGTGGCGTTGTCGGCGTCAGCGGAACCAAGGCGATCCATGGCGTCGACATCGCCAAACTGACGGAAGACGAAAAAGGGCTCGCCGGTCCCCCGCTTCAAGTATCCGCCGATCTGATCGCCATGTCCGGCGGCTGGAACCCGACCGTTCATCTATTCAGCCAATCGCGCGGCACGCTGCGCTATGACGAAACGCTGGCGAGCTTCGTCCCAGACAAGACGCCGCAAAAGGCCCGATGCGCCGGGTCGGGCAACGGCGCGATGATGCTGGCCGAGTGTTTGCGGGAAGGGTTCGAAGCGGGGGCGGCGGCGGCGCGCGACGCAGGCTTTACGGTGGAAACGCCGGAGTCGCCCGACGCGCCTGCACTGCTCGACTCGCCGCCGCGACAGATCTGGACCGTGCCCACGGTCCACCCGCTGGGTCAGGGCAAGCGCAAGCACTTTCTCGACCACCAGAACGACGTGACGGCGGCGGATGTGCATCTGGCGGCGCGCGAAGGCTATCTCTCGGTCGAGCATCTGAAACGCTACACCACGACCGGCATGGGGACCGATCAGGGCAAGACCTCAAACATCAACGCGCTGGCGATACTGTCCGAAATCCGCGCCGCCGACATCCCGTCAGTCGGGACCACGACCTTCCGGCCGCCCTACACGCCCGCCGGATTCGGCGCCATGTCGGGCCAGGCGGTGAAGGACCTGTTCGAGCCGGAACGCGGTACGCCGATGCATCCCTGGCATCTGGCCAACGGCGCGGTGTTCGAAGATGTCGGCGACTGGAAACGCCCACGCTATTTCCCGCGAGACGGCGAGGACATGCATGCGGCGGTCCAGCGCGAATGCCGTCAGGTGCGCGAGACGGTCGGGATCATGGACGCCTCGACCCTCGGCAAGATCGATATTCAAGGCAAGGATTCAGGCCGCCTGCTCGACCTGGTCTATACGAACCTGTTCAGCAGTCTGAAACCGGGCCGCATCCGCTACGGATTGATGCTGAACGAGCATGGCATGATCTTCGATGACGGGGTGACGACCTGCCTCGGCGTCAACCACTATCACATGAACACGACCACCGGCGGCGCGGCGCGTGTCTTGAACTGGCTGGAAGAATGGCTGCAGACGGAATACCCGGACTGGGAGGTCTATTGCACGTCGGTCACCGAGCAATGGGCTGTCGCCACCTTGTCCGGGCCCAAGGCGCGGGACGTGCTGCTAGCGGTCGCGCCGGAAATGGCGCTGGATTCGGATTCCTTTTCCTTCATGACCATGCGGGAAGGCGTGGTCGCGGGAATCCCGGCGCGGGTCTTCCGTGTCAGCTTCACCGGCGATCTTTCCTATGAAATCAACGTTCCTGCGCGCTATGGCCGTGCGCTGTGGGAGGCGCTCATGGCGGCCGGCGCGCCCTACGCCATCACGCCCTACGGCACGGAAAGCATGCATGTGCTGCGCGCCGAAAAGGGCTTCATCATTGTCGGCCAGGACACCGACGGGTCCGTCACGCCGCGCGATATGGGCATGGATTGGATCGTCTCGAAGAAGAAAGAGGATTTCATAGGCAAGCGCAGCTTCGCCCGGCCCGACACCGCGCGGGAAGGTCGTAAGCAACTGGTCGGATTGTTGACCGAGGACCCGACTTTCGTCCTGCCGGAAGGCGCGCATCTCGTCAGCGCGGTGAACCCGGCGCCGCCGATGCCGATGATCGGGCATGTCAGCAGCAGCTATATGAGCCCCAATGTCGGACGCTCGATCGCGCTGGGGCTGGTGAAGGATGGCCGTAACTTGATGGGGCGGCAGTTCCAGGTCCCGCTGATGTCGGGACGGGTCGAAACCGTCACCATCACCGAGCCGGTCTTTTTCGACAAGGATGGGGAGCGGTCCCGTGGCTGATGGCGTCATGCTGAAATCAAGCCCGCTCGGCGACCGGCCGTCCTTCCAAGGCGTTCAGACGCGGATCGAGGAACTGCCCTTCCTCGGCAAACTCACCCTGCGCGGCGAACCGTCTTCCGAAGCCTTCATGGCGGCCGCGGAATCGATCTTGGGCGTCGCGCCGCCGACCGCGCCGAACACGAGCGTATTCGCGGACGGCCGGACGATCTGCTGGATCGGGCCGAATGAATGGCTGATCCATACGGAAGAGAACGCGCAGACAGATCTCAAAGACGCACTGCAAACCGCGCTCGACGGTATTCACGCCGCCGTGGTCGATGTCAGCGACACCTATACCGTGATACAAGTCGGCGGCCCGCGCGCCCGCGACGTTCTGGCCAAAGGCTGTCCGCTGGACTTGCATCCGCGCACTTTCGGACCCGGACGCTGCGCCGGATCGGTCTATATCAAGGCCGTCATCCACCTATACCAGACCGACGGTGCGCCAACCTACCGACTGCAAGTCCGCTGGTCCTTCGCCGACTATCTCTGGCGCAACCTCGTACGCGCGGCGGAGGAATGGGGGTAGGCGGCCAACCGATCCGAACACCGTCTCCAGCGCTTGCTCAAGCGCCGCCGCCCTCTGCGATACGGACCACGATCCCTTCCCTCTTTTTGAGGTGCCCGACCATGCCGAGAAGATTATCCGCGCGCGGGTTTCCTTTGTCCGACAGCATCCGCATGAGGCTCTTGGGACTCTTGTTGAGCTCGGCCGCCAGGGTCTCAAACCCAACCGTCGCGTTGACATAGTCGCGCAGGAGAATCTTGCCGGTCTCCAGATCGTCACTAAGAAGCGCTTCGACCGCTTCGCGGAAGAGCCCGACGCGGAACTCGGGGTCACGCTCGGCGCGCGCCTTGACCGTCTCTCTGAATTTCCGCGTGAGTGGCATTGTCAGCCTCTTTTCTTTCTACGCTTATAGTCCGCCCAGAATTCCTGGGCCTGTTTTATATCCGTCGATTGTCGTTTCTTGGCGCCGCCTATCAGAAGGACCACAAGCCTCTTGCCGTCTTGACCGAAGTAGAGCCGATAGCCAGGTCCAAAGGGTATCCGGCGTTCAGACACGCCCTCTCCGACGGGCTTCACGTCTCCCAGATTCCCCGTCTCGATCCTGGCGATCGCTGTTGTGACTTTTAAAGCGGCGTGCGTGTTGAGCGCGTTGAACCAATCCTCAAATGGCGCATCGCCTTCTTCCGTCTCATAAACAACAACCTCGAACATTGCCTAAGGTAACATTTTCGTTACTATTATTCAATCTCCGTCAACTCGAATTCGGCCGTCGCCAGACTGGCGCCGTTGGCGAGGATTTCGATGGCGTGTCGGCCGGGATAGAGCACACGCGTGGTCACCGGCTTGAAATTCTGCCGCTTCTCAAAGCTCCGGGACTGACCGGGCGCCAGGTCCGCCACGGCGAGCTTGAAGACCTTGGGCGCGGTCTTGCCGTTGGCTTTGCGGAAATGCACGGCGTAGTCGATCGCCAGCGAGACCGGCTCTGGGTCCTCGGAGAGGATCGTGAAGGCGAAACTCAGCGCGCCGCCGATCGCCACGCTGTCCTGGTCGAGCGCAAACCGCTCGATGCGCAATTTGGCGTCGGGTTTGAAGCCCAGCAGTCGCAAAGCGTCCGGATCGCCCGCCTTCACCAGATGGCGCAGGGCATGGCGGATCAGCCGCTCCAGATCCTCCGACGTCCCCGCCCGCCGCCAGGCGGAGAGCGTCTCGATGACGAGCGCCGCATGATCCTTGGCGATGTCGTTCAGACTGTTGGCGACCGAGCGCCGGACCGCTGCGTCGGGGTCATTTCGCAGGTCGGCCAGGATCGGCAGCAGCGGAGTCGGATCGGCGACAAAGCCTTTGAGGCGCATGCCCCAGGGCAATTTCGGCCGCGTCCCTTCCGACAGGAGCCGCCGCACCTTCGGGCTGGGATGGTCTTTCGCCGCGTGTAGTTGGGCCAATGTCTCCACTGGCCAGCGATCGAGGAACGGCCGGATCGAAAACTCGGCGGAAAACCAGCGCGTCATGTCTAACAGCGCCGTCACCGACAGCGCGCGATGGTCTAAGCCGCGCAGCGCCACCACTTCCAAGAACGGCAAATGCCGGAACTCTCCGAACTCCGTTTCGGGTTCGGGGCCCAAGGCGGCGCGCAGGATGGACAGAGCGGTTGGAAAGTCGTCAGGGAGCGCCGACGCGATCCGGTTGCTGATGAGGCGCAACCGCGCCGCATATTCCAATGCATCAAGTTCCGGGAGCACCGCGCGCAAGAAGGCGGGTTTCGGAAATTCAGGCCACGTGTTCGACAGGCGCGCGGCGATGTCCTCGACGGCCGACTTGTCGAAGAAGTCTTTCATCTTGCCCGAGGCCGGGAGCGCGATCCGATCGTTGCTCATGCTGCGCCGCGCGTGGCGTCCTTCGTGGTCAGGTTTTTCTGGCGGCGAACAATATCGCCGTCCGCGGCGGCGACACTAGCCCGATGTCATGCGTCGCTTGAGTCAATTAAGGCCGTGATAGGCGCCAAATCTCGGTGTTTTGCAGCATATAAACAAAAGAATCCGGGTCAGAGCTTTTCGGATTTGTTGGTTTGATGTCTGAAACGATCTCGGCCTCATGGTTGAAATGGGCCAGTTCGCGAAAGGCGCCGCCACGCGCGGAGAGCACAGCTAGAACCGAGCGGTCCTGACGCGGGATCAGATGATCGGGGACGCCGTCCCGGTCCCAATCGACAATCGCTGAGAGGCCGAGCGCGGTGGCCCCAATGCGATGGTTAGAATAGCCCTGGATCCGACGTTCTTCGATCAATCGCGTGCTTTCCCAGCGATAGTGAATCACGACGCCGCCAATATGCGGCGTCCGAATGACGGCGATCTCGTTCGTCCCATCGCCGTCAAAATCGGCGACCCCAATCGGATTCAACCAACGATTGGGGCGGCCGATCGGCGCCGCCTCCGCCAAGGGAATCAACGCATCCTGACGCAGGCCATACAGCGCGACCGTCGCCCCTGCCGCAAGATAGGCCTTGATAGCGAGTATTTCCGGCTGGCCGTCCCGGTCGATATCGACGATGCGCGGCTCCAGGTCTTCGAAGACCGCGTGTTCCGGCAGCGTCACGGAAAAGCGCGCGCCGGCGCGGTCTACGACCAGGGTCTCCGCCTCCGTGCTGTCGCCGAGGACCGCATGCTGGTACCGGCCTGTCCCGTTTGCGAACCAGGCATGCAATCCCATGCCGGAGGCCACCCGCCCTTGGGGAATCAAACTATCGGGCGTGAGCCCTGCCGGTAGCGAGCTCTTGAACAAGGGGCCGTGGGTGTCCAGCCCGCCAATGCGTACGGGATCCGCACCGGCGGACGGCGGAGACGCAGAGCACACCAGCGCCGACGCCGCCAGTCCAAGCGCAAAAGCGCGGGCGCGTGCGACCATCGTCACCGTCAATATCTAGGTCCCCGGCGCAGGCGACGGCGTCTGATAACAGGCGCTCAACGCCTCCAAGGCCTCAGCGACGCCGTTCAACGCGAAACGATATCGGTAGCGTGTCTCGGTCGCGTCTACGATATCGACCAAAGCCTCTTCACCGGCCGCGAAATCCGCGACCAACTGCAGATAAACACTTCGGTCCCAAGCCAAATAGGACGGGTTCACCGCGTTTTCTCCTGCGACAAAAGACGGCGGTTGCTCACCAAACCGGGCGAAATACTCGTCCGGGTAGCGCACGAAAAATGCGGCGCTGCGTACGCCCTGCCGGACCAGCATCCAATTGGCCCGGCGCGGCCCGTCGTCAATGGCGTAGATGAACCGAATCGGATCGGCCGGCTTACCCAAGGCCTGGCCATGCGCGAACAAAATCTGCGGCGTGGTCTTGTCTGTATCGCAGACAAAAAAAAGGAAGCCGCCGCCGCCTCTCGAATCGATGCGAAACCCGGACAACGCGCTGCCGTCATCCGCATCCACGCCGCGATAGAGCGCTGGGGCCGCCTTGAGCGGCGTGTCTGTCCACAGAAGCGCAGCATAGGCCAGAATGGCCGCCGCAAAGGTCAAAGCCGCACGCCTTACAGTGGCGAACCGGTTCGGTTGTCGGCGCGTCGGACCGACCATCCGGCCCGATTGGGAGCAATCGCGAAGGCCAGACGCGCTAAAGGGCTCGGCGCATACACTCATCGTGCGGCGCGGCGACCACGATGACATGGCCCGCTTCGCCGTCTTCCCGGGCGAAGGGAAAAAATGCGGCGTTGATGCTGATCGCGAAATCGGAGTCGGCTGTTTCCGGCTGAACGATGATTTCGGCCGAGTGCGGGCTCTTGATTCGAACCGTCGATTCGAGAATGTGGAAACGGCTTTGATAACAGTTTTCGGGGGTGAACTGGTCCAGATACCGACCCGTCTGGTCGCCTTTGGTCAGTTGCGCTGCGGCGGCGCCCTGAAGGCGCAGCCGGTATCGCACCGTCCCGTCTGGGATATCCTCGCGATCGAAAATCATCAGCCATTTGAGCAATCCAGGAATATCGCACGGATCAATCGCGCTTCGCTTCGGTGCGGCGTCGCCGGGCGCCGCAGCCGATAATCGCGCCCAATAACCGGCGAATGCTCTTGTCGGGTGACCATCGGGGAAATCGTCCAACTCTCGCTCGACGGCTGGCGCGTCGCACAGGGAGGCGAGGCCAACCGGCCATTCACGCTCTATATAATTAAGGACCATAGTGATTTACTCCAGCGGGACGATGAACGCTTTGCGCCTTGGGTTCCTCTTCACATATTTCTGGTAACAGAATCATACATATAAGTATATTCTTATTTCTTGTTGGCTGCTCCGTTTGACGCGCGCGCTCCCATGATTATGGTGCGCCGCATGACCCATTCCGGCCTCTCGGCCGCTTCGGAGACAACGCCCTATGAAACAATCTCGATCCCGTCGATATTCCTTCCTGTCTAGGCTGCTGGCCAGCGCGTCCTTGAGCGCCGGATTGCTGCTGTCCGCCGGTTCGGGGTCGGCGCAATCGCTTGATCCGGAGAACACGATTTATCTCGACCTCGAATATGGCCGGGTCGTGATCGAACTCCGCCCGGACTTGGCGCCGAACCACGTCGCGCGGATCAAGGAACTGACGCGCCAGGGCTTCTATGACGGGATCGTCTTTCACCGGGTGATTGATGGGTTCATGGCCCAGACCGGCGACCCGACCGGCACCGGCACGGGCGGGTCCGGCCAGAATCTGGACGCCGAATTCAGCCTGGAGCCGCATGTCCGGGGCACCGTGTCCATGGCCCGCTCGCAAAGCCCGAACAGCGCCGACAGCCAATTCTTTATCGTATTCGAGAAGTCGGACTGGCTGGACGGCCAATATACTGTGTGGGGCCAAGTCGTCGACGGCATGGACTTTGTCGATCAGATCAAGAAAGGCGCGCCGCGCTCGGGCGCTGTCGATGATCCCGACCGGATCGTCAAAATGACTGTGGCCGCCGACGCCGATTAGCGCCGCGCTGCAGAGACTCCAAAACGACAAGGGCGGGTTTCCAAGGGGGACTCGCCTTTTTCACGCAAGCCTGCTAATATTTCGACGTGAGAGAAGCTCACGCCGTGAGACGCGCGCAGCGTCGTTGAGACAGAAAGTCAATGGCTATGGCCAGCATTGAAGGCGTCGCGCTTGCGTCGCAAGTCCTGCAAAACCGGCAAACGGCCTCGCTCGCCGCCGTGAAACAAGCAGTTGAGGCTGAACGCGCCATCGTCGATCTGATCGCCCAAACCACCGGAACCCAGCCGGTAAACCCGTCTGGACGCGGCAGCGCAGTGAACATTCTTACCTGACGCGCGCGGTCGGTTCGCCGTCCGCCAGACGGGTCAGACCGATTGGCCCCAGCATTTTCTCGATTATTGGCACTTTTATAAATCCAATTCCAGGCTCACATAGCGTGCAGTGACGACCCATCGTGGGATCCGCCGAACAGGACTGCGCTATGACCAAATTGAGCATCAACTTGAACAAAGTCGCCCTGCTGCGAAACCAGCGGGATGTCGGCTATCCCAGCGTCACCCAAGCCGCCGAGACGGCGATCGCCGCCGGCGCGCACGGGATCACCGTGCATCCGCGTCCCGATGAGCGTCACATTCGGCGTCACGACGTTTTTGATACGGCTGCGGTGGTCAAAGCGCATCCGGGCGTCGAGTTTAACATCGAGGGCAATCCGTTCGACGATTACATGGCCCTGTGCCATGCGACGCGCCCGGATCAGGCGACCCTGGTCCCGGATTCGCCGGATGCGGCGACCTCGGATAATGGCTGGGACGTGGCCGCCTCGGCGACGCGGCTGTTGCCGATCATCGAGGAATTGCAGGAATGGGGCTGCCGGGTATCCCTGTTCATGAACCCGGAGCCGGCAGCGATGACGGCGGTCGCCGCCGTCGGTGCGGATCGGATCGAGCTTTATACCGGCCCTTGGGCGGAAGCCTTTGGCACGCCCAACGAAGCGGCGGTGTTGAAACAGTATCGCGACGCTGCCGAGGCGGCGGTGCAAGCGGGACTGGGCGTCAATGCGGGCCATGATCTGACAGTCGCAAATCTGCCGGCCTTCCGCAGCGCCATGCCGCGGCTGGATGAGGTCTCGATCGGCCACGCGGTCATCGCCGACGCTCTCTGGAAGGGCCTGTCCACGGCTGTCGGCGACTTTTTGACAGCGCTCTCCGATGAGCGGGACGCCAGAAGCGCGGCCTAAGCGATCGGCGCGGCGGCGGAGTCCTACCAGCCGCGCGTGCCCGGCCCGCCCTTGAACGGCCCGACCACATCGCGTGTGATCCAGCCGCCATAGAAATCGCCTTCCTGGGCCTGCACCTGCTCGTCGCCGACGAAACAGGCGTCAACGCGACCGGCATAGAAGGCGAAATGGCCGCGCAACGCTTTAAAGGCCCCCCAAGGCGCCGGGTAGCTCCAACCGATATCGGCCCCGCGACCTGAAGCCGTGTCACCTCTCAGCCGCCAATAGACGGCCTCGCCCTTAAACTCGCAGATCGAACGGCTGGCGCTCTTCTCCAGACGGTCGAGGGCGACAAACGCCTCCGAAATATAGTAGGTCGGCGGGTGCGAGGTCTCCTTAATGACAAGGGAATGGGGCGCGTTGACCAGATCGGCCGCGCCGGCGATGACCCGGATCGTCCTTGCGTCCTCGACCAGCAAAGGCGGGCGCGGATAGTCCCAGACCGATTCCGGCGTCGGCTGATCAGCCGTTGGGGTTGTGGTCATGCTGCACCCTCCGTCGTTGCACGCCGCGACGAAAGCGCGCGCCGGCCGGCTGGGCGGGTCGCGTCGCCGCGTAAGCGCCGTATAATACGTATCAACTTCATTCGCATCACGCTGTAGGATCAATCCATGTTGCGACAAATCGCCGAACGTGCGCGAAAGCGGTTTTCAACCGGCCGCGCGACTTCTCGGAACCGCGCCCGGAACGCCGCGTTAGGCCCGGCTTACGCGCTCAGCCAAACGGCGCGCACGGCCTGGTACGCCGGGCAATATATCGCGGCGCAGCGGCTGACGCCCCCCATCCCGACGGTCCGGGCGCGCGGCCCCGCCAAGCAGGACGAGGCGATGGTCGGCTGGGGTCCGATCCTGGCCGATCTGACAGCGCTGTATCGTCAGGACTGGCGCAATATCCGTGACGGGCTGTACCGGCCGCCGGCCGACATGACCGGCAGTCCGCTGAAACAGATGCGCGAGGCGGCCCGGTTTTTCTCGCATCTGCCCGGCGTGGTGCAACGCCGCCGCCGAAATGGGCACAGCGATGTGAACCAGACCGAGGCGAAAGGCGCCTATCCGCGCTATTATCTGCAGAATTTTCATTTCCAGAATGACGGCTGGCTCAGCGACGAGTCCGCCGCCGTGTATGACCATCAGGTCGAGGTGCTGTTCACTGGCGGGGCCGACGCGATGCGCCGCCAAGGCTTGCCGGCGTTGAAGCGCTTTCTGGACGCCCGCGAGTCGGGATCGGGCCCGGCCCGGGTCGTCGATATCGCCTGCGGCTCCGGCCGTTTCCTTAGCGAGATCATCCGCAATCACCCGACCGTCGAGGCGATCGGCCTGGACCTGTCACGCCCCTATCTGGACAAGGCGGCGCGGGACCTTCCGAAAGACGCAGCCGTCACCTTCTTAGAAGGCGCGGCCGAAGACGTCCCGCTGGCGGACGCCAGCGTCGACGCCGCGACATGCATCTATCTCTATCACGAACTGCCGCCAAAGGTCCGTGCTGAAGCCGCCGCCGAGGCGTTCCGAGTCCTCAAGCCGGGCGGCCTGTTCCTGGTCATCGATACGATCGTCAAAGGCGACCGCCCGGCCTATGACGGTTTGCTCGACAAGTTCCCCGTCGCCTTCCACGAGCCCTACTATCAAAGCTTCGTCGATAGCGATCCGGCGGCGCTTTTCGAAACGGCGGGCTTTGCCGTCGATCTCGTGGAGCGCGCCTTCTTCAGCCGCGTTATGGCGATGCGGAAACCGGGATGAAGCCGGTTATACGGGACACTGTAGCCGCCGATAGGCCCACGCTGGACCGGCTGATACAGGCCCTGAACAGCACGGAAGCGCAGTTCCAGCACGACCGCGATGTCTCAATGTCGGCCGCCCGGCGACATGTCGACGCGTTGATCGAAAAGCTGGATGAACGCAATGGCTTTCATCTGACGGCGGAGTTCGACGGGCGCTGCATCGGCTGGCTGATGGCGGTGACGGAAGAAGCCGAAGGCTTCTATCTGCTGCCCGAATGGCGACGAAACGGCCGCATCACGGACCTTGTGGTCGATGCCGACTATCGGGGCCAGGGCGTCGGCCGCACCTTGATCGAAGAAGCGTTGGCGCGGTTCAAACACAAGGGCGTTCCGCGCGTGAAAATCGCCGCCGTTTCCGACAATCAGAGGGCGATTGGTCTCTATAGGTCGATCGGGTTCACAGACTACAGTCTCGAGCTGGACCTCGACCTAACCTAAGCCGCGCATCGATCGAAGACCTTCCGCAAGAAGGCCTCGCATTGATGGACCTGGTCGATGGCGATGAACTCGTTGGGTTGATGGGCCTGCTCGATGGAGCCGGGGCCGCAGACCACGACCGCGCCGCCGGCGTCCTGGAACTGCCCGGCCTCGGTGCCGTAACTGACGAAATGTACGCCATTATCGCCGGTGATCGCCCGGACGAAGGATTCCGCCTCTGAATCCAGCACCTGGCGTAAACCGGACACGTGATGCTCGACCGTGATCGCGATCCCCGCCGCCGGATCGACCGCTTTCATCGCCGGCTCGACCTCGGCCCGAGCCCAGCTCTCGAATTCCGCCAGCAGGGCAAGCGGATCGTCTTCCGGCAGGTTGCGGATGTCGCAGACGAATTCGAACTTGCGAGAAATGATGTTCGGAGCCGTCCCGCCCTGGGCCTGACCGACATGGATCGTCGTATGGGGCGGGTCGAAGCCGTTGTCCGGGTTCGCCGCATCGCGCAACCGATCGTTCATCTCCTGTAGTTTCGAGATCAGGCGCGCGCCGGTCATCACCGCGCTGACGCCATGATGCGGCAAGCTGGAATGCGCCTCCTTGCCGGTGACATCGACCCGGAAAAAAAGCATGCCTTTATGCGCGGAAACCACCTTCATCAGGGTCGGCTCGCCGACGATGACCAGGCTTGGCTTCGGCAATGTTGCGCCAAGCTGCGCGATCATCTCCGGCGCGCCCTTGCAGCCCACCTCCTCGTCATAGGACAGCGCGAAGTGGATCGGTCGGCTGAGGGTTCGCTTGACCAGTTCCGGAACCAAGGCCAAGCCGGTCGCGGAGAAAGCCTTCATATCCGCCGTGCCGCGCCCATAAAGCTTGCCGTCCCTCTCGACCATCTCGAACGGGTCGGTGTCCCAGGGCTGGCCCTCGACCGGCACGACGTCGGTATGGCCCGACAGCGCAACCCCGCCCGGGCGCTCGGGCCCGATGGTCGCGAACAGGTTCGCTTTGGAGCCGTCATGATTCGGCAGCACCCGCGCCGCGACTCCATGCTCAGCGAGATAGTCGCGTACGAAGTCGATCAGCGCCATGTTGGAAAAGGCGGAGGTCGTATCGAAGGCGACCAGTTTTTCGAGCATCTCGATCGGCGTATAGACGGAAGGCATGGGCTTTCCCTTTGACAAGGCGCGCGCCTAGGCGCGCCAGAAGCGTGGCGACAACAGCACCAGAACCGTGAAGATTTCAAGCCGGCCGATCAACATGCCGATGCTCAGCATCCATTTCGCCGCATCCGGCAGAGTGGCGAAAGTGCCGCTCGGCCCGATGACCGGCCCTAACCCGGGCCCGACATTGGCGATGGCGGTGGCGGCCCCGCTGGTTGCGGAGATGAAGTCGAGGCCGACTGCGCCGAGCCCGATCGCCAGAATGGCGAACAGCACCGCGAACAGGAAGAAGAAGCTCATGACAGACGCCGCGACATCGTCGGATACCGGCTTGCCGTTATAGTAGGCGACGAACACGCCGTGCGGCTGCAGCAGTCGGCGGAACTGGACCCGCGCGGTGGCGAACAAGACTTGAACCCGGAACACCTTGACGCCGCAGGTGGTCGAACCGGCGCAGCCGCCGATGAACATCAGAACGAAGAAAACCGGCAGGGCGAAGGCGCCCCAAAGGCCGAAATCGTCGGTCGCATAGCCGGTGCCGGTCATGATCGAGGTCACGTTGAAGGCGGCGTAGCGGATGGCGTTTAGGACGCCCCATTCCCGCTCAAGGATCAGATACAGGATGATCGCGGCCGTCGCGGTCAACAGGATCGCGAAGAAGGCTTGGACTTGGGAATCGGCGAAAAGGTCGCGCAGATTGCCGCGCAACGCCTGAAAATAAAGCAGGAAGGGCAGCGAGCCCAACGCCATAAAGACCGTCGCCACCGCGTCGATCCAGGCATTGTCGTAGAATCCGATCGAGGCGTTCTTGGTTGAATAGCCGCCGGTGGCGACCGTTGTCATGGCGTGGTTGACCGCATCGAAGCCCGGCATGCCCAGCGCGAAATACAACACCCCGCAGAGCATCGTCAGCGCCGCGTAGATACCGCCGATCCAGGCGGCGATCTGGGCCGCGCGCGGCAAGGCCTTTTCCATCCGCTCGGCGAATTCCATTCGGAACAGCTGCATGCCGCCGACCTGCAACAACGGCAGAACGGAGACCGCCATCATGACGATCCCCACGCCGCCCAGCCATTGCAGCAGGGACCGCCAGAGCAGAATGCCCGGCGGCGCGCTGTCGATGCTGACCAGCACCGTGGAGCCCGTGGTCGTCAGACCCGACATGGATTCGAAAAAGGCGTCGGTATAGCTGAGCTCGAGATTGGCGAAGGCGAAAGGCACGGCGGCGAAGGCCGGCAGCGCCGTCCAGACAAGCGTCGTCAGCACGAAGGCCTGGCGCACCGACAGGTTCCCGGCCTTGGCCCGGCAGGTCAGGATCAACATCACGCCGACGAACAGCGTTAGGGCGGAAGAGAAGGCGAACACTTCCCAATCGTCGTTGTCGACCGCCAGATCGGCCAGGGCCGGCACGATCATCGCGATCGCCAGGGTCGTCAGCATCACGCCCAGAACGAACAGAATAGGCCGGAAGTCGATCAAAGCGTCGCCCTAACTATCGATGGGAAGCGGGAAACGGACCCGGCCCAACGCTCCGGGCCGCGCGCGCCGGGGGCTGGGCGCGGGCCTCAATGCCGCATGATGGGCTGATGCGGACTGTCGAGCGAGAAAGCGGGAATTGGGATGTCCTGGCGCCGGCCGTCGCGATACTCCATCTCATAGGATCCGACCATGATGCCGGACGGCGTGGTCAGGGGCGCGCCGCTCGTATATTCGAAAGCCTCGCCTGGCTTCAGAACCGGCTGTTCGCCGACGACGCCGGGGCCACGCACTTCCTCGACCCGCCCCAGAGCGTCCGTGATGCGCCAATAGCGGTTGATCAGCTGGACCTGGTCGGCGCTCTGATTCTCGATGACCACGTGATAGGCCCAGACATAGTGATCGTCCCCCGGGGAGGATTGATCCTCCAGGTAGATCGGTTTCACCGTGACTTTGACGCCGTCAGTCGTCTGTTCATACATGGTCCCACTCCCGCCCCCGTTGGGCGTGAACCGGCGCAGAGCAAGGCTCTCACACCCGATTTCGCCTCGAGTATTGGTCGGACAGGCGTGCGAGTCCAGTCCGAACGCTGGGCGCCGCCGCCCGAAACCGGGTCAAATCGGCGAGGGTCATGGCGGATTTCACGGCTGGTTTCAAGGCGGCGCCAGCTCGACCACCGGCCCCGCCGCGGCGGCGGCGTCGGCAGGATCGTGCGTGACCAGCAGGGTCGGCAGCGCCCGCTCCCGCACGTGATCGAAGACGAAACGCCGAAACTTGTCGCGCAGCGCCGCATCCAGCTTCGAGAAGGGCTCATCCAGCAGGACCGCCTTGGGCTCGGCCAGAAGCGTCCGCATCAGGGCCGCGCGCGCCTTCTGTCCGCCGGACAAGGTCGCCGGGTCGCGCCCGCCCATGCCGGTCAGCCCGGCGTCGGCCAAGGCGGCGGCGATCCGGGCGTTCCGCTCGTCTCGGCCAAGCCCGGTCGGTAGGCCGAAGGCGATATTCTCGCCGACCGATAGATGAGGAAACAGCAAGGCGTCTTGGAACAGAACGCCGATGCGGCGCTGCGAAGCCGGAAGCGCGCCGACATCATGGCCATTCAGGGCGACCGAACCGCCGAAGCTGAAATCGGGATCGCCGACGCCGCAAATATGGCTCAAGAGCGCGGATTTGCCGGCGCCGCTTGGGCCCATCACGGTGGCGATCTCGCCCGGCCCGACGCTGAGATTGAGATTGATGAACAGGTCCCGGCCGCCGATCGAGGCCGAGACCGACCGCAAGGCCAGTCCGGCGCTCCTAAGCTCGGAGCAGGGTTCCGGCCCCCGTCCGGTTTCCGGATCATCCACAGCCGCGCTCACCGCACTCACCGAAATCCCGACAATTCGCGGCGGTCGCGATAGAGCCAAGCCGGGATCATGATCGCCGCGAGAAAGCCCAGAAAAGGCAACACGGACTGCGATAAAGCGAGCATCGCCACCAGTCGACGGTCGCCGCCCGCCGACAGCGCCACCGCCTCTGTCGTCAGCGTCTCGAAACGGCCGGCCCCCGCGAAGACAGTCGGCAAATACTGGCCGACGCTGACCGCGACCCCAACCGCGGCCGCCACCAGAACCGGCCTCAGCAGGACCGGCAGCACCACCCGGAAGAAGGCCTGCGTCTCGGTCGCGCCCAGGGTTACGGCGGCGGCGCGATAGCGCGGGTCGAGTTTCCGGTACGGGCCCGAAAGCGAGAGGAAGACATAGGGACCGACAAACAGCATGTGGAACCAGATAACAGCGACCCACGCGCCGTCCAAGCCGATCGTGACCAACAGAACCTGCGCGCCGAACAGAAAGGCGATCTGCGGGGTCAGAAGCGGCGTGTAAAGCAGCCAGAGCGCCCCATTCCCCGGCTTCAAGCCGCGCCGCTTCTCATTCTCGAGACAGGCCAAGGCCAGCAGCACAGACAGCGCCGCCGCCACCGCCGCCACTGTCAGGGTGACGCCCGCCGCCTGAAGCAGCGCCTCTGCATGTCGATCCCAGAAGCGCAGCGACCAGGCGCTGGGCAGCACATCCGGAAAACGCCAACGCTGCGCCACCGACCAGAGCGCCGCGACAACCAAGCCGAAGCCGCCCAGAACACCGACCAGCGACGCCAGGGCAAAGCCGCCGACACGCAGCCCGTTCTCACCGCGCGACCGATCGCCGCTGGCGATCCAGCGCCGGAACAGCCGTCCGGCGCCGAGTTCGCCGAGTTTCCAGACCAGACCGGCCGCCAACACCACGCCGATCTGCAGGCACGCCCCGGCGGCCGCGACGAACTGGGTCGCCAGATCCGGGTCGTTGAACCAGCGCAGCACTAGTACGCCAAGCGTCGGGCGCGTCACCGGCGTCAGGATCAGCGCCACATCCACGACCGAAACCGAATAGGCCAGCACCGCCAGGACCGGCAGCCGGATCTGCCGTAAGACCAGCGGCGCGACCGCTTTTAACCAAGCGATTGTCCGGCGATATCCCATGGTGCGCGCGCTAGCCGAAAGAGGGCTGTCGGGGATCTGATTCAGCGCCGCCAGGATCATCAAAAACAGGAACGGCGTCTCCTTCACGACCAGACAGGCGACATAGACGATGCCGAATGGATCGGGCGCGGTCGCCAAATCCGGCGGCCGCTCGAACCCGGTCAGGCTGGGCGAGACCGCGCGCATCGCCCAGCCGCTGGGCGCCAACAGGAAGACCATGCCCAACGCTACCGCCGAATGCGGCACCGAGAGCAGCGGCGACACCAAACGCTGAAAGGCCTTGAACCAGACCGTGCCGCGCCAGGCGGCCGTAAAGATGAGGGCGGCGGCCAAGGAGAGCAGCGTTGCAGCGAGCCCGGTCCAGAAGGAAAACCAGGCGGCGGCGCCGAGCCCCGGATAGGCCGCGAGGGCGCGCCAGGGCGCCAGCGAAAACGCCTCGCCGCCGAGCGCCGGGAAATACCCGAACGACGGCAGGATCGAGCCCGCCAATCCGGCGACGACCGGCCCCAAGAAGACGCACAACGCCAAAATCGGCGCCGCTCGCAACAAATCCAGTCGGCGCGCGTTTTTGGCCGCACCTTGCGACGTCGCGAAAGCCAAGACGGGGCCGTCGCGCGCTAGCTGCCGTAACGTTGCAGCCAGCCTTCCTCTATTCGCGTCATCCAACTCGGATGCGGTTCCGGCAGCGTCGCGCCCAGTTCTTCGGGCGTGAGAGACGCCGGATCGCTCGGAATGGCGTCAAAGAAAGCGCGCCCAGCCGCATCCAACCGGTCGATCGACAAGACCGTCGCCTCGCCCCAGATCGACGGCGTCGCCTTTCGCGCTTGCGCCTCCGGCGTCAGCAGGAAATTCGCGACAACCATGGCGCCTTCGCGGTTGGCGGCGTTGAAGGGGATCGCCACGAAATGCGTATTTCCGATCGTGCCGCCGTCCAGCACGTAGGTGCGCGCCGTCTCTGGCAATTGTCCTTGGGCGATCGCGGAGGAGGCCTCGCCGATATTGAAACTGAAGGCCAAATCGATCTCGCCGTCATCGAGCAACTGGCGCAAAGCGGCGCTGTTCTTGGGATAATCCGCCCCGCCGCGCCATAGAGAACCGTTGATCGCGTCGAGATAGTCCCAGAGCGGCTTGGTCACCGCGTCGAAATTCTCGCCGGCGGGCCTCTGCAGCGCCGCCGGATCGGCGGCGGTTTCGTACAGGACCTGCTTCAGGAAGGTGCTGCCGGTGAAGTCCGGCGGCGCGGGGTAGGTGATCCGGCCGGGATTGGCGTTGGCGTAGTCCAGGATCGCGGCGACCGATCGCGGCGGTTCGGGCAGGGTCGCCTGATCATGGATGAAGACCAGTTTGGCCATGCCCCAAGGCGATTCCAAACCGTCGGTCGGCACCGTGAAATCGCTGACCGTCGTCGGATTCGCCTCAGTGTCGATCAGGGCGAAATTCGGCAGGCGGTCGGCGAAGGGCCCGTAGAGCAGGGCGTTGTCCTTCATGGTTTTGAAGTTCTCGCCGTTGATCCAGATAAGATCGACGCTGCCGTCGGTGGATCGGCCCGCCGACCGTTCCGCCAGGACCTTGCGCACCGCTTCGGCCGTATCGCCGAGCTTCACATGGGTGATCGAGACGCCGTAGCGCGCCTGAACCTGCTCGCCCACCCAGGCGATATAGTCGTTATAGACCTCCGCCCCGCCCCAGGCGTTCCAGAACACCTCCTGCCCCCGGGCTTTTTCGACGACCGCTTCCCAGCGGGCGTCCGCCGATTGGGCCGAAGCGCTGGAAACAACGGCCCCGCAGGCGGCCAAGCCGCCGATCAGCACAGAGGCCGCCAGCGCGCCCTTCACGCGCGCCATCAATCCGGCGAAGTTCGCAGATAGGGGTCCGAGCATTTCATCACTCCCGGTGAGATACGATTAGGTCGCCGCAGCCGCCGCCTTTTCGCCAAGACATGCATGAGGCAAGTCGATGCAGCATCGACGCCCCCGTCGCCCGAGGCGGCGAGGTCCTTCGTTCAGAATACCATAGACACGCTGGACTCGGTGCTGAACAACAACAAATTCGTGAGTCTGACCCGAATTAGGGCCATTAAGCGCGTTGAGTCCCTTGTCGCGCAGGCGCGGGTCGGTTTCGTTAGCGCCTTTCGAGCCCAGCGGCCTTGTCCCCGATCAGCCCCTAGAAGAGAAACGCATGGAGTTTATCCTACAGCGGCAAGCGCCCGAAGACGCCGAGGGGATTGAAGCGTTGATGGACCGCGCCTTCGGGGCGGGACGCAAGCGGCGGACGGTTCACGCCTTTCGCGAGACCGCCGAGCCTCTGCCGGGTCTGGGTTTCGTCGCGCGCGACCGCGACGGCGTCCTGCTCGGCTCGGTCCGCTTCTGGCCCGCCGCCCTGCCCGACGGCGCGACCGAACCCTTGCTCGGGCCTTTGGCGGTCGATCCGGTCCTGCGCGGGCTGGGGGTCGGCCGCGCCCTGGTGCGGCGCGGCCTGGCCGAGGCGCAATCCCAGGATTGGGGCGCCGTCCTGATCGTCGGCGATCCGGGCTATTACGCGCCGTTGGGTTTCCGCGTCGATCTGGTCGCACGCATGGACCTGCCCGGCCCCGTGGCGCCCTTGAGTTTCATGGCGCTGGAGCTCCGAGAAGGCCGCCTCGACGACGTACGGGGCGCCGTGACGCCGATCTTGTGAAGATCCTGTCCGAACGTTTGGATGGAAGCACAAAGGGGGGTGCGCAGGGGGGCTTGGATATGCGCGCCTCTCTGGCTATGTAGAGGTCGTCGCGGTCTCACGCGGCGGCGCGGGTATGGTTCAAGGGTAGAACGATGCGAATAATTGAATAGCAATAATTGAAGCCAAGAACCGCTATGCTTAGAATTTCGCGTATTTCTGTCGGCGGACGCTCGAGCGCAAGAAATGGAAGTCGGCGCCCGACCGCGTTCTTCACCTCGATCTTGCTCACACCATATCGTCACGCCGGCTTCAGACCAACTTTGGTTCGTATGATTGTCTTCAAGTACATGGGGGCGACATGACTCCAAAGCCGCTATTTGTTCATATCCCCAAATCCGCCGGGACGGCCCTCCTCCATCACTATGTGCGATTGATGGGCCCGGACAAGGTTCTGCACACGTATATTGGGTTGGACAAGCCCAAGCAGTTGATGAACTCCTTTCTGGCGAAAGCTGCTTCAAACCCTCAAGAGGCGGCGGGAGATGTCAAGATTGCCTTAGGCCACGACGCAGACCTGGCGATTCCGTGCCTTTTGAGCAATGATTTCAAGTTGGTTACGCTCGTCCGCGATCCTACAGAGTATCTCATATCCCAGTACAACCACATCAAGTTTCGACCTATCGAAGACGATTTGAGTGGGAGGACGGAGGCCCAGTACAGACAAGATCAGGCTGTAAGAGGAGAGTTTTCACTCGAAGATTTGTTGGATGAAACGGAACCAAATCCGCAGTGCCAGTTCCTATGTAAACAATTAAGTATTGCTGTAGAATCCAATGCCGATATCAACCAAGAAGCGGTTGAACAGATTATAGATAGGCTATTCCTAATCGGAACGGTTGATAAGCTTGAGCCGTTCAACTTCATTTCAAGCTTCATCTTCGAACTGCCTCTTGAGCCCGTACAGGTCAAGAATGCGAGCAACAATCGCAAAGCGGAATTCGTCTCCTATCGTACGCGCGAAGCGATACATGAGAAGTTTGAAATGGATATGCTTCTGTACAATAGGGCGGAACGGAAATTCGATGACAAATTCGCGGAGATCATGGGCATCTCTCAGAACGTTCGGAAAGCATGGGAGAACCATTCCGCAAATGTCGCCAATACGACGTTTTCGAATGTCGATGATGCCCTACTGCAAAAACTGAACGAATACTCTGTTTTGCTCCGTTATGTTGACGACCTCGAAGCGAGGCTTGAATCGCAGAAACAAGAGTTAGAACTCTTGCGCGGGATGGTAACGTGACCGCGATGGCCCAAAGGGGTTGTTTTCGAATAGTATGGCGTTAAGGATACCAAGGCCATAGCTGGCGCGGGTGTAGTTCAATGGTAGAACGGCAGCTTCCCAAGCTGCATACGAGGGTTCGATTCCCTTCACCCGCTCCAAGTCGCCGCGCCCCTGAGCCTGATCCGTTTCCGGCGCTCCCTTTGCTCTCCAGCCAACCGCCGATCACTCGGCGGCGATCAGCCCTTCGTCCAGGCGGCCGGCGCCGCTGTCGGGTCCCTTCCAGATGACGCCATCCTTCATGATCATCGCCAGATTGTCCTGGCTCTGGACCAGCGACACATCCTTTGTCACATCGCCTTTCACCAGCAGAAGGTCCGCCAGATAGCCTTCCTTCACCTGGCCGATCTCGTCTTCCATCCCCATCAGCCGGGCGCCGACCGAGGTGGCGCAGCGTAGCGCCTCGACCGGGGAAAATCCGAAATAGCGCACGAAATGCTCGATATCGCGGGCGTTCTGGCCCATCGGCGTGACGGCGAACCCATAGTCGCCGCCGACCACGACCGGCACGCCGCGCTTGCGGATTTCCTGATAGGTCGCGACACAGGCGTCGAATTTGCGGTAGAGCCCGAGCGACTCGGCGACGTCCGGGGTGATCCCGGCGGGCTCGCCCTCTTTCGTGCAATTATGCACAAGACCGAAGGCCGGACCGACAAACACCCGATCCTTAACGCTCTCCAGCAGGTCCAACGCTTCCTCGTCCGCAAAGTCGCAGTGATAGATGCATTCGATCCCGTGCCGGACCGCCATTTTGACGCTCTGGCTGGAGCGTGCGTGACAGGCGACATTTTTGCCGAAGGTCCGGGCGACCTTGACCAGCGCGGCGACTTCTTCGTCTTCGGTGGGGGTGATTTCGGCGCGCGCATGGCTGACGAATTCGTCGCCGGAGATGTTGATCTTCAGCGTATCCACCCCGTCACGCACGCATTCCCGCGCCACCCGGCGCATCTCGTCTGCGCCATCGGCGACAAGGCCGAAACTCTCTTGATGCAGATGGCGCTGGCGTTCGTCGCCTAGACCAGCCGTCGTGGTGATTTCCGGGCTGCAGGCCAACATGCGCGGACCGGCGATCAGGCCCTGCGCGATCGCGTTGCGCGCGGTGACGCCCAACATCGGCTTGGCGGAGGCGGCTTCGAAGATAGACGTGAAACCATGGCTGAGCAGCAATTTCAGGTTCTGCGCCGTCAGCAGCATATGCTCTTCGGGGCAGATGCGGCCAAGCTCCGGCGGTTCAGCGACGCCGGTGAAGCTGGGATGGCAATGGCCCTCGACCATGCCCGGCATCAGCGTCATGCCGGCGCCATCGATCACCGTGGCGTCAGCGACGGCGGCGCTAGCAGCCGCCGGCGCGCCGTCCCGCGCGATCGATTTGATGCGGGCGCCCGCGACCACGACATCGGCCGCATAGGCGCTGTCCGACAGGCCGTCCCAAACCGACGCGTTTTTGATCAGAGTTTCAGCCATGACATCCTCCCATTCACTTTTTTGTCAGTGTAGGGAAAGGCCCGTGTCTTGGGAAATCACAATCGGCCGCCAGCCGGGGAGTTGGCGCTAGGTGCGTGAGCGCTTGCGCGCCGCCAGGGCGCGCTCCATCGCCTCAACCGCCGCTTCGAACGGGATTTCCACGGCGCGGTGGCGGGGTTTGACGTCACGTGCGGGCGCCAGGGTCGCGATATCGTTCCAGTCCGGCAAGTCAGCAAGCGGCGACGCGCCGGCCAGATAGTCCTTCACCCCATCCCGCATCTTTGTCAGCGCGTCGAGATCGGCGCCCACGCCGTTTTGCGCCAGGATCGCAATCGCCGCCGTCCCCAGCGAACAGGCCTGAACCGCGAAGCCGATCTCGGCGACGCGTTCGCCTTCCGGCGTCAGCGCGATATCGACCGTGACCGTGCTGCCGCAGAGACGGCTACGGCGCCGCGCCGAGCCGTCCGGCTGCGCCAGCCGGCGGGGCGTCGCCGCCGCCTTGTTCAATTCCATCAGCCGCTCGGTGTAGAGCGCGAGCGCGGCGTCGTCGAAATCGAGCGCGGAATCGGAATTTGGGTCGGTCGTAATCATGCCAGCGATATGGGGATGGCCGCGTTGAGCCGTCAACCGGCAATACGCCCCTGTCCTCCTTACCAATAGCGCATGGCGTCCTGGAACAGGCCGCGCAGATCGTCTTCGGAGACGGGACAAGGCGCGTTCACGAGCAAGCGCTGTTGCGGCCCGGCCTTGGCGACCAGCCGGTCCAGATCATCCTCGGAATAGCCGATGCCGCTGAGCCCATTGGGAACGCCGGTCGCTCTCATCATCTCGATGATCCGGTCGGCCAGCAGCGCGCCTGCTTCCTCCGGCGCCACCCCATCAGTCTCGGCGCCCATCGCCTGCGCGCCCATCAGATGCCGCTCCGGGCAGGTCGGGCCGGTGAAACGGAACACCGACGGCGCGTTGACGATCACCGAGATCCCATGCGGCACCAGCGGATGGTGCGCGGGCCAGCCTTCGGCCTGATAATCATGGACCAGCCCGGCGACCGCGTAAGACATGCCATGCGGAATGTGGCAGCCGGCGTTGCCGAAGCCGATGCCGGCCAGCATGCCGGCGAACATCAGCGCCTCGCGCGTCTCCGGCGTCGGGTCGACGACGCCCTGCACCAGATTGCCGCCGATCAGGCGGATCGCCTCCTGACAAGCGATGTCGCTATAGGGATTGGCGCCCTGGCTAAGCGGGCGCATGGCAGGGCCGAGCGGCTTATCGCGATGGCTGAAGGGCCGCGCGGTCAGCGATTCGAACGCGTGCGAGAAGACATCGAATCCATTCGCGGCGACGACCATCGGCGGCAGCGTCTCCAGCACCGTCGGGTCGAGGACCCCCAGCGCCGGGCGCAAGCGGGCGTGCGCGATCCCAGTCTTGGCCTGCATCTCGACAAAGTCGAAAATCGCGATGCCGGTGCATTCCGACGCCGTGCCAAAGGTCGTCGGGCAGGCGATATGCGGCATCAGTGGGCCTGGGACCGGCTTGGCGGCGCCGATCGGCGCGTTGACATAGGCGAGGAAATCGTCGGGATGGCTGGCGTAGAGATTGGCGGCCTTCGCCGTGTCCATGGTCGAACCGCCGCCGAGGGAGATGACGCCGTCGAACCCGCCCTCCTGCACGAATTGCGCCGCCGCCTTGAATGACGCGTCGGTCGGTTCGATCGAAATGTCGGTATACAGACCGTGATCGACCCCGGCCTCAACCAAGGCGCCGATCACCTGCTCGGTCGGTTTCAGCGTCGCGATCGCCGGATCGACGAACAGCGCCATCCGGGTCACGCCCAAGGCGCGGGCGTCCTCGCCGACCTCCGACAGCGCGCCGGAGCCGAATTTGATTTTCGGCGCCTCGACCGTGAAGGCGGTGTCGCCGCCCTCTTTGTGCGAGAAATAGGACCCCAAAACCATGCCGCCGCCTGCTCCCTGACCGTCTCGTTTCAGGCAGCCTAGCGGCGGCGGCGGCGCTTGCAAATGCGCCTTTGCCTCGTTCGGCTCTAGGCGATGGGATCCAGGTGGCGTTCGAGCGAGATCATCGAACTGCTCCAACCCTGATTATGCAGATCGCGCGCCTCTGCATCGGCGAAATTTGTCTGCGTCATCCGCATCCGGGTTTCATCGCCCAAATCCTCGAAATCAACCGTGATGGTCATCAGCTAGCCCGGCCGTCCGTCCTCCCGAATCCAGGACCAGGTGAAGGCCAGATGGGCGGGTTCTTCGACATGCGTGTATTCGCCGACCACGGTGTTCAGCGAACCGTCCTGGCCAATGATCGGGAAGGAATAGCGCCCGCCGACCCGAACATCGGCGACAGCGCCTGGGGCGGTGCAACCTTCCGGGCCGAACCATTGGGCGATTTCCGCCGCGTTGGTCCAGGCGCGCCATAGCCGCGCGCGAGAGCATTTGAAGGTGCGGTCGATGGAGAGGACCAAGTCGAACTCTTGAACAGGGTTAATCAGTGTCATTGTCGGGCGCTCCTCGCGTTGAGTTTGTGCGACTGTCTTTACCGGTCTCCTCCAGATAGGCGTCCAGGGAGTCGAACTTGTCGTCCCAGAACGAGCGATACTCGGCGATCCACTCGGCCGCGTCGCGCAGGCCCGCCGCCTGCAAGCGGCAGCGGCGCCACTGCGCCTCCACCTCGCGGCTGATCAAACCGGCCCTCTCCAAGACTTTCAGATGCCGCGACAGGGCCGGGGCGGACATGGGCGTCGGCGTCTGCAAGGCCCCGACGGTTGTCGGTCCCTGGGTCAGTTGAACCAGGATGGCCCGGCGCGTCGGATCGGCCAAAGCGCCGAAAATCTCGGAGAGACGATCTGAATTATTATTTAACATACTAGCTATTTAACAGTTTCGTTAATCAAAGTCAAGAATGAGAGTGTTGGTCGCGCCGCACCCGACGTCACTCAGCTTTCGATGCGATACAACCGGTGCGGCAGCCCGACATTTTCAATGTCCTTCTCGTACCGCATGCCCAGCTTGGCGGCGACCGCGCGCGAGGCGGCGTTGTGCGGCTGGATGATGGCGATCACGCTCGGAAGGCGCAGCGTCTCGAAGGCGACGGAAAGCGTCGCTTGCCCGATCTCCGTGGCGAACCCCTGGCCCCAATGCTCGGGGAGCGCGCCATAGACCAGTTCGACTTCATCCACGCCGTCGAAGGCGCGGCGCCATAAGCCGCCATAGCCCCGAAAATCGCTCACGGCGCCATGGCCTTGCCGATCGAAGAACATCCAGGGCCCCAGCCCGTCTTCGCGCCAACGAGCCAAGAAGCGGCCCAAGACCTCGGCGACCTTTTCGGCGGAGGCCGGCGCGCCGTCATGGGACAGCCAGGGCCCGGCTTCCGGGTCGCTTAGAATGCCGGCCAGCAGCGGCGCATCATCGATACCTGGCGCGCGTCCAACCAAGCGGGCGGTTTCGAGGGTGCGCGGGGCGTCGCGTAAGAGTTCAACCATGGTGCGGCTCCAGCCGAAGGGTGGCGTCGAGGGCCGTAGTCGATAGCCAAACGCGACGCGTCGCGCAAAGGGCGCTTTGGCCAACGGGCGAGGCTTGCTAGGCTGGATCGATACGCGTCATCATCACCACAAGACCGTCGCCCAGGAGTCGCCATGTCCGTCGTTGGAACCTCGCCGCACCGCCTCGAAGACGCGAGGTTGCTGACCGGCCATGGCCGCTTCGTCGAGGACCGCATTCCGTCCGAGGCGTTGGCGATGGCGCTGGTGCGCAGCCCGTACGCGCATGCCGACATCGTCTCGGTCGATATTGACGCCGCTCAATCGGCGCCCGGCGTACGTCTGGTACTGACGGGCCCCGATCTGAAGGCGGACGGCGTCAAACCGATGCCGTGCCACACCCCGCAAACGTCGTTCGACGGAACGCCTTTCTACGCGCCGGACCGGCATGTCTTGGCGGTCGATCGCGTGCGTTTCGCCGGCGAGCCGGTGGTCGCGGTGATCGCCGACACGCTGGCCCAGGCGCTGGACGCGGCCGAGCTGGTCGATATCGACTATCAGGATCAACCGCATTGCGTCTCCGCCGCCCTGTCGACGGATGTCGCCTTTGAGTTGCGGTTCGGCGATCCGGAGCGGGTGGCCCATGCGTTCGAACACGCGGCCTATACTGTTTCCGTGTCTGGCGTCGTCAACAACCGGCTGATCGTCAATCCAATCGAAACACGGACCTACTTGGCGAGCTACGACACAACGCGGGAGCGCTACACGCTGCTCACCGGGTCGCAGGGCGTGCATATCCTGCAGGATTGGATCGCGCCGACACTCGATCTCGACCCGTCGCAACTTCACATCGTGACGGAGGATGTTGGCGGCAGTTTCGCGGTAAAGCTGATGGCCTATCCGGAACAGACGCTCGCCCTCTACGCCGCGCGTCGGACAGCCCAGCCGGTCGCCTGGGTCTCGACGCGCGGCGAGTCGCATCTCAGCGACGCCCACGGCCGCGACCATGTCAGCGCGGCCCGCCTGGCGCTGGATCCGGAGGGGCGCATCCTGGCGCTTGAAGCCGAGACGCGCGGGGCGTTGGGCGCTTACGCCTCGGCCGTCGGCCCGGGCACAACGGGACCCGGCTTCGCTAAGGTGCTGGGACACAATTACCATGTCCCCGCAATGACCCTGAGCGTGAAAGGCGTTTACACGAACACCGCGCCAACCGACGCCTATCGCGGCGCCGGCAAGCCGGAGGCGATCTATCTCGTCGAGCGCTTGATGGAAAAGGCCGCGCGCGAAGTCGGCCCGAAACTCGGCCTCGACCGGGTCGCCTTCAAGCGCCGCAACCTGATCCCGGAATCGGCGATGCCGCACCGGCATGGCAACGGGCTGATTTATGACAGCGGCGATTTCGAAAGCGCGCTGGACGCCGCCTTGGAGGCGGCGGACTGGACGGGCTTTTCCGCGCGCCGGGCGGCGTCGGAGGCGAAAGGGTTGAGACGCGGGATTGCGGTCTGTCCCGGCCTGCATGCGACCGGCGGCTTCCCGGCTGAGCGCAGCCGGATGGCGCTGACCCCGGAAGGGCGGATCACGATCAAAACCGGGGTTCAGGCCAGCGGCCAGGGCCATGAAACCGCCTTGGCCCAGATCGCCGCCACACGCCTGCAAATCCCGATCGACCGGATCGATGTGATCGAGGGCGACACCGACCTGATCCATACGGGCGGCGGCACCGGCGGCTCGTCTTCTTTGCCGATCGCCGCAACAACGATCGACCGCGCGACCCAAGCGCTCATCGAGGACGGCAAACAGAAAGCGGCGGAGGTTCTAGAGGCGAGCGCCGGCGATATCGACTATGGCGACGGCGCTTTCTCGGTCATCGGCACCGACCGTAAGATCACCTTGCCGGAATTGGCGGATCACCTGGAACAGCATGACACGCCCGGCTGTGTCGGCGGCGCCGACTTCGAGGGGCAACACCAGACCATCCCGCATTCGGCGCATGTCTGCGAGGTTGGGTTGGACCCGGAGACAGGTCGTGTCACGATCGCCGCCTATATCAGCGCCGACGATCTAGGGGTGAAGGTGAATCCAAAGATCGCCGATGGTCAGATCCATGGCGGGGTCGCGCAAGGGATCGGTCAGGCGTGGCTGGAACATACGGTCTATGACCCGGATAGCGGTCAGTTGCTGAGCGGGTCTTTGATGGATTACGCCCTGCCGCGCGCCGACGACCTGCCTTTCTTCACGCAGCGCGACGTCAGCGTACCGACTGAAGCCAATCCGCTCGGCGTGAAGGGCGTTGGCGAGTTGGGAACCAATACCGGCCTCGCGCCCTTTGTCCTCGCGGTCTATGATGCGCTGGGGCTGGTCGATCCGAAAGGGCTGGAAATGCCGCTGACGCCGGAAAAGATATGGCGGGCCGCCCGCAACAAGGGCTGACCCGCCACATCAATTGCGTCGCTGATTGACGTCAGGCCGCTTGGGCCGTCGCGCCGATGGCGTCGATCTGGGCCTCCGCGGCGGCCACGCTCTTCGCATCGGCCATGGTCCGACCCGCGCCGATCACCGTGACGTCATGGATGCCGATGAAGCCCAGAATGTGCTTCATATAGCCGGTTGCGAAATCGATTTCCGACTCCACCGGCGTGCCGCCCGAGGCGACGACCAGATAGGCCTTCTTACCGTCCAGCAGGCCGACCGGCCCGTTTCCGGTATATTTGAACGTGACCCGCGCCCGCGCGACCTGATCGACCCAGGCCTTCAGCGCGGCGGGAACGCCGAAATTATAGATCGGAACCGTGATGACCACCGTGTCAGCGCGTTTCAATTCTTCGACCAGCGCGTCAGACTCCGCCAGCACATCCTGTTGGTCGGCGCTGCGTTCGTCGGCGGCGGTGAAGTTCGCCCCAATCCAGGCGGCGTCGACCGGCTTGGGCGCCCCATCCGCGAGATCCCGATGCTGCACCGCGCCGGCCGCGCCGATTTCCGTGAGGCGCTTCAGCAACCGGTCAGCGAGGCTTCGGGTCACCGAGCCGTCCTTGCGCATGCTGGCGTCAATCCGCAACACCGAGGCCCTCTCGTTCACTGTCTGCGCGGTCATTGTCCGTCTCCTTTCGCTCGTCGCTCTTGTTGTTTACCCGGGCGCCGATTTGGCGCGCCGTCCTGTCGCGCTAGACCTAGTGGTCGCCGAGCCAAGAAAGAAGTATTGTATATTGACCCTAACGTTCTAATTCCTCGAACAATGGATGAGTTGGGGAATATCCGCGCCTTTCTACGCGTCGTCGAAACCGGCGGCGTCAGCACCGCCGCCAAACAGTTGAACATCGCCAAATCGGCGGTGAGCCGCCGGATCAAGGAATTGGAGGGTAAGCTGGGCGCCGACCTTTTGGTGCGCGGCGCGCGCTCAGTCCGGCCGACGGAGACGGGTCTCGCCTTCTATCAGCGCTGCCTGCGCATCGTCGCCGATCTGGATGAGGCGGAGGCGGCGGCGACAGAAGCGCATGAGGAACTGGCGGGCGTGATCCGGATCGCCGCGCCATTGGCGTTCGGCCTGTTGCATCTGCAGGAACCGATCATCGCCTTCGCCCAGCGCAATCGGCGCGTCTCACTCGAGCTCGATCTGGCGGACCATACGGTCGATCTGATCGCCACCAACACCGATCTGGCGCTGCGCATCGGCCGGCTGGATGACAGCGACCTGATCGCGCGCAAGCTGGCCCCGATCCGGGCGGTGATCGCGGCGCATCCGGATTATTGGGCGCGGCATGGCAAACCGAGCCGGCCCGAAGATCTCCGAGATCACGCCTGCCTGACCTATTCCGGCCTGGCGGAGCCGACCGCGTGGATTTATCGCGGACCGAACGGGGAGAACGGGTCGGTCCGCGTGCGAAGCCGGCTCCAGGCCAATAACGGCCTGATGCTGCGGCAGGCCGCTTTGTCGGGTCTGGGCGTGGTCTGTCAGCCGACCTTCATCAATGGCGCGGCGCTGAAGGAAGGCCGGTTGGAACAAGCCTTGGCGAACTATCGGTGGCGCGGCAGCGATCTGTTCGCCGTTTATCCCCCGACACGCCGGCTCTCACGCCGGGTCCGCGCCTTCATCGATCATCTGGTCGAGGCCTTCGCCGGCCCGCCGGATTGGGACGCCGGGCTCCCGCCCTAGCCGGCGATTGCGGAAAGCGCCGCAAAAAGGAAACCAACAGCCAGCGAACCGGCCATAGCGATTGCGATGTAGAGCCCGAAGACCGGGGTGCGCACCAGCGCCTTTACCGCGACGGCGGCAGGAATGCAGGTGACGCCGCCCGCGACCATAAATGTCATCGCCGCCGGCGCGCTGAGACCATAATCCATCAGGGCGTCCGCCAGCGGGATCGCCGCATAGCCGTTCAAATAGGACGGCACGCCGACCATGGCGGCGGCCGGGATCGCCCAAGCGCCCAAACCGGCGAGCCACGCCCCGACTTCCTGCATTGGCACATAGGTGACCATGATCGCTTCGAGTACAAAAGCCAGGGTCAGCCATTTGAACAGGAATAGGCCGGCGACGCGGATTTCTTTGGCGAAGACGGTCCGACGCGGCGCCTCACGCCAAAAGGACCAGACCGGCGGTTTCGGATTGGTGACCGCCCGCGCGCCGCAAGTCGAGGCGGCGCCGATCAACGGGTCGCGCAGGATAGGGCTGGCGCCCAGCGCGATCACCGTAAACCCGCCGAGAAGGCCCATGCCTAAGGCGGCGACCGTCTTGATGATCGCGAATTCGGGCCCGATGACCGCAGCGGTCAGGATGAACATCTCCGGATCCATGATCGGCGAGGCCAACCAAAAGGCCATGACCGGCGCCAGCGGCACCCCCGACGCCAAAAGGGCTGCTATCAGCGGAATGACGCCGCAAGAGCAGAACGGCGACAACGCGCCGAATAGAGCGGCCAGCACCGTGGCGCGATAAAGCCCGCCGCTAAAGGCCTTGGCGATCAGATTGTCCGCCCCGCTGGCTTTGAGATAGCCGGCCAAACCGACCGAAATCACGATGAAGATCGCGATCTCCACCAGCGCCTCGCCGGTGAAGACAACCACGTCCTCAAACCGATCGCCGTCAAAAACCAGAACCGCCACCATTATCGCCGCCGCGGTCAGCAGCACCCGGTCAAGCTTCGCTAAACCGTGTTTGAACGAGCCGACGCCGCCGCCAGGCCTTTGCGCGCCAATATCCGCCATTTCGTTTATCCTTGTCCTCTAAGCCGCGTCCGACGCAGCGGTCGCGTTGCTTCGGCGCCAGCGATGCTTATGTTGCTCTAACGGAATATCGGCGCAGCATTCTTCGACCAGATATCCGATCACGCCGTCCAAAGACTCGTAGTCGGCGCCGCAAAAATGCGTGACGCCTTCGCGTCGTCTGTTCGCCAACCCGACCGATTCGAGCAGCTTCAGATGATGGCTCAGGGTCGAGGCCGGAATGCTCAGCGATTCCTGGAGCCTGCCCACCGGCAGACCGTTATCCCCCGCCCGCATCAACAGCCGGAATAAAGCCAAGCGGGTCGGATTTCCCAGCGCCGCCAACCGGTCGGCGATCGTGTCGAGATCGTTCATGAGCCGACCTTACGCGCGCTTGTTATGGAATTCAACTATATTTCTAGAATTATCGAATCAATGAAGCGGGGCGCGGGGTCTTGATGCGTGCGCGCGACGCAGCCAAATATCTTCGCCGAGAACAGATCCGAGAAAGAAGGCCGCTTGTGCCCGAACCACCGCCAAACCCATCGCCGCCGGAAACCCTGGCGCAGGACATCCCCTCACCCTGCGTTTCGATCTGTACGCTGGATCCGGTCGGCGGCGCTTGCCTCGGCTGCCTGCGCACCGCCGAAGAGATTGGCGAATGGCCGGGCGCCAGCAACGAACGCAGACTCGCAATCCTCGATGAGTTGAAAGAGCGGCGCCGAGCGCGCGGCCAGACCAGCGCGGCGGATCAGAAACCGCGCCGCCGCCGGCGCTCTGCCCCGACGGTTCGGCCTTAGGCGGCCTGCGTGTCGTAAAACTGCTTCACCGAGGCGACGCAGAATAGGAAATTGTCCAGCCCGTCGAGCGCGGCGTCGGGCCGCATGATCGCCTCCAGCCTATCGCGGCGGATGATGTCAAAGATCGGATTCTTCATCAGCATGAACTCCCGAACATCCGGATCGATCCGATCCAACAACGATCCGATCGGCGCATTGAAGCCATATTTGCGGCGGGCGAAGAGGATTTCGTCAGGGACCAAGCCCCGCGCCGCCTCGCGCAGCAGCGCCTTGCTGAAACCATCCCGCATTAGCAGGCGGCTGGGGATGCGGCTCATCAGATCGACCAGCCCGCGATCAAGGAAAGCGGTTCGGTTCTCGATCGAGTGATACATCCAGTTACTGTCGCCGCAGAACAGCGTGCTCGGCACCGTTTCATCCACCAATTCGTTGAGCATACGGTTCCGCAACAGGTCGTCGGTAAAGGCTTGTTCGCGGAACGGCGCGACAGTCGGGTCGACCAGCCAATCAGCAATTTCAGGCGCGTTCAGACTCAAATGCCGGCGTTCGTCGGGCGTTTCCACAAAACGGTTGGGGTCTTGGAACAGCGGGTTGCGCACAAACCGCCCCACCGTCTCGCGCCAGCCTGCGACCTCGTCCGCCAGTTCCGGCGCGCCCATTAGGCCCGCCAGCCAATACAGTGTATGATCGTAATATCCGGCGAAGATCTCGTCCGACCCGTTGCCGTTGATCACGACCTTGAAGCCCGCGTCGGCCACTTCCTCGGCCAGAAACCCCTCGAGATACATGCCGACGCTAAGGACCGGGGCCTCATAGTGATGGGTCATCCGGCCCAGCCGTTCGAGAAAACCGGCGCTCCGAACCTTCCGGGCGCGATGCGGCGCCCCGAGCCAATCGACGGCGGTGTCTATCAGGGTGCGCTCGTCATAGTCCGGCTGATCCTCCAGCATCGAAAAGGTGCTGATCGGCAGGCCGAAATGCTTCACCGCAACGCCGGCGATGACGTTGGAATCCACGCCGCCAGACAGGGTCAGCGCCATCGGCGTGTCCGCCCGCATCCTAATCTCGATGGATTTCAGCAACCATTCCCGCACCGCCGCGATCGCATCTTCCCGGCTGATCGTATCCAACGGCGCATAGCGCGGCCGCCAATAGAGACGCGGTTTGGACCGGCGCGCCAAAGCCTCGTCCGGCGCGAGCGACAGGATCGAGGCGCGCGGCAAGGGCTCGATATCGCTGTGGAACAATCCGCTATTCTTGAATACGTCGCGATAACCGTGGATCAGGAAACGGCGTACCTTGGCGTGGTCGACGGTCGGCCTGTGGCCGCTCAGGGCGCGGAGGAATTTGACCTCCGAGCCGAAATAGAGACCTTCCGGACGCTGCAGCAGATAAAGGGGTTTCTCGCCGAACGGATCGCGACTGAGGACCAGCTTTTCGCGCCGGCGATCATAGAGGGCGAAGGCCCACATGCCTTCCAGCCGGTCGACCACGGCCTCGCCCCATTCGAGATAGCCGCGCAGCAGGACCTCGCTGTCGCCTTCGGTGCGGAAGACATGGCCCTTCGCCTGAAGGACGTCGCGCAGTTCCAGGTAGTTGTAGATTTCGCCGTTGAAGACCAAGACGGCGCCGGCGTCGATCAGCGGCTGGTTCGCGCGCGTGTCGAGATCGATGATCGCAAGCCGCGAATGCATCATCAGAAGCGATTGACCGCCCATTGTGTCGCGGAAGACGCCCAGCCCGTCGGGCCCGCGCTGCCGCATGACCGACAGTGTTGTTTCAACCGCCGCTTCGGGCGGCGGCGTCGGTCCGAGAAACCCGGCTATACCGCACATGGATGGCGCTCCTCCGAACGAGCCCTCTCCCCTCGCCCGGCCATTGGGGGCAATACGCCCCAATTCGGCGCCTTTGACCAGATTGAAGACAGCGCCGTCGCCGCTTCTTGACATCGTCCGCGCGCGGCGGGACCGTCGGGAAACAGTACAAAAGCGGAAGGATCGCAGCGATGGCCGGACATACCTGGCTGGACGGCGCCTGGGTCGACTCGGGCGCGCCAATGATCAGCCTGAACTCACAGGGCGTCTGGTTGTCGTCTTTCATCTTTGACGGCGCCCGCGCGTTCGAGGGCGTGGCTCCGGACCTGGACCTGCACGCCCAACGCGCCACGCGCTCGGCGGCGAAGATGGGCATGCGCGCGACCCATACGGCCGAGGAGATCATGGAGCTCGCCTGGGAGGGGATCGAGAAATTTCCGTCCGGGACTGCGCTCTATATTCGGCCGATGTTCTGGGCCGATCGCGGCTGGATCTCGCCCGACCCGGAAAGCACGCGTTTCGCTCTGACGGTCGAGGAAATGCCCCTGCCGCCGGAGAAGGGTTTCTCCGCCGCCCTGGCCTCGCAGCGCCGACCGGCGCCGGACATGGCCCCGACCGACAGCAAGGCCGCCTGCCTGTATCCCAATTCCGGGCGCGCGCTGGATGAGGTGCGGGCCAAGGGATTCGACAACGCCGTCATCCTCGACGCGGTCGGCAATGTCGCCGAGTTCGCGACCTCGAACCTGTTCTACGCCAAGGACGGCGTCGTTCATACGCCGGCGGTCAATGGCTCGTTCCTCAACGGCGTCACAAGACAACGCGTGATCAAGCTATTGCGGGAGAACGGGCATGAGGTGCGGGAGGATCGGGTGACCCTCGCGGACCTGGAGGACGCCGATGAGATCTTCAACACCGGCAATTACGGCAAGGTCCAGCATGTGAGCCGGTTTCACGACCGCGACCTACAGCCGGGACCGGCCTATACCAAAGCGCGGGAGCTTTATTGGGATTACGCCCATCGGACCGGCGGCAAGTAGCCGCCCGCCGCGCCGTCAAGCGCCGAGATAGCGCTCGGTCAGATGCGCCTCGAAGGCCTTTGGGTCGAGCGGCCGGCCGGTCGCCGCTTCCAGGACCGCGTCGCTGCTCATCCGTGAGCCATGCGCATGCACATTCTCGGTCAGCCAAGCCTGCAAGCCATTCATATCATGCCGCGCCAGGGCCGGCTTGATCTCGGGATCGGCGGCGCAGGCGGCCTGGAACAGTTGCGCCGCCGCCATCGCGCCCAGCGTATAGGTCGGGAAATAGCCGATCGCGCCGTCATACCAGTGAATGTCCTGCAGACAGCCCAGCGCATCGGTGGGCGGCGTCACGCCCAACAACTCGGTCATCCCGTCATTCCAGGCGGCGGGCAGGTCTTCCAGCGGCAGATCATCGCGCAGCAAGGCGCGCTCGAGGTTGAAGCGCAGAATGACGTGGGCCGGATAGGTCACCTCATCCGCGTCGACCCGGATGAAATCCGGCTGGACCCAATGAACCAACCGCTGCAGCGCCTCGTCCGTGAAAGCATCTTGAGCGCCGAACGCCTCGCGCAATTTCGGGGCGAGCGCGCTGAGGAATTCCGGCGAGCGCGAGGCCTGCATTTCGATTAGCAGAGACTGGCTTTCATGCAGGCCCATGCCGCGCGCCGAGCCAACCGGCTGCCGCCGCCAATCCGGGGGCAGGTTCCGCTCATACAGCGCGTGCCCCGCCTCATGCAGCACCGCCATGATCGCGAAGGTCGGGTCCGCCGCGTTATAGCGGACGGTGATCCGCTGATCGCCGGGGAACCCGGTCGAGAAAGGATGCGCGCTCTGATCGATCCGACCGGCGTCGAAATCGAAGCCGGCGACCGCCGCCAACTCCCGGCACAGCGCCTCTTGCCGACCGACATCGAACGCACCGCTCAGGGTCGGTTTCGGCCCTTCCCGGTCCTGTCGCTCTAAGACAGCAGCGAGAAAATCCGGCAGGAAGGCGCGATAGTCCGAAAACAACGCCTCGATCCGCCGCTCCGACGCGCCCGGCTCGAACCCGTCCAACAAGGCGTCATAGGGCGACAGTCCCAGCGCTTCGGACAGGATTTCGGCGCGGCGGCGGGTCAGGGTTAGGACCTCCGCGAGCAGCGGTTTGACCGACGCGAAATCGTTCTCAAGCCTGGCACCACGCCAGGCATGCTCGCATTCGGAGCAGGCTTTCGAAAAGGCGGCGACCAGATCCGGCGGCAACGCCGCAGCGCGGGCGTGGCCGCGCGCCATCTCGCGCAGGTTCGCTTGGCGCCAATCATCGAGATCGGCCGCGTCGGCCGCCGCGATCAAATCCGCCGTCTCGGGCGCGGTCAGCAATTCATGCCCCATCACCCGCAGCGCCGAGAGTTGCTCGGCGCGCGGCCCGGCCCCGCCGGACGGCATCATCACCGCCGCATCCCAATGCAAGACCGACAGCGCCTCGCCCAGGACCGCCATCTTCTCAAACCGGTCCTCGAGGGCGCGATAGGCCGTGATCGCGTTCACGCCTCAGCCTCCGGCCTGCGGCGGTGGTAAAGCACATAGATCACGACCAAGGCCCCGGCCAAGCCGAACCAGGTGATCGCATATTCCAGATGGTTGTTGCGGACATCCAACAGCCATTGCCGTCCGACCGGAAAGCCGCCCGGCGGCGCACGCTCGCCCGACAGGATGTAGTAGTCCGGCAACGGCGGCGTCCCGGCGATCGCCGTCATCGCGGCGGCGTCGATCGTGAACCAGGCGTTGTTGTCCGGCTCGTTCGGCGGCACCACCGCCTCCTGAATCCAGCTTTGCGGTTTCACGAATCGCAACAGTCCCGAGACCGTGACCTCGCCCTCGACCAGGCCCTGCGGGCGGGTCTCTTTGTCGCGCAGGTCGAACGGGACCCAACCGCGATTGACCAGGATCGCCGACCCGTCCGGCCGCAGCAGCGGGGTCACGATATTGACGCCCGGCTCGCCGTTGCGCGATCGGTTCAGCAGGTGGAACTCGTGGTCGTGGTCATAGACGCCGGCGACGGTGACATGCAGGAACTCATGGGCCTCTTCATTCAGAGGCCCCGCTGGCATCGGCTGCTCCGGGGCAGTCGCCCGCGTCTGCAACGCGTCGATCAGGTCTTGCTTCCAGCCGAGTCGCTGCACCTGCCAGGTTCCAAGCGCCAATAGGGTGATCAACGCCGGAATCGTGAAAAGGGTTGGGATGAGGGTGGGTCGAAATCCAAACATGGCCGTTGAATTCCTCAAGCGGCCGTCCGGCGCAAGCGAAAACGGGCTCGTTTCGGACTAATCGTCTGCGTCAAATGTGTTCAGGCCCGTGTCGCCGGCGCGATGCAGATATTGCAGCGCCACCAGCAAGCCCTTGACCTTGGGCAGCAGGACAAGGGTCAGGATGATCGAGACCGGCACGGAGACCAGGATCGGCGCCAGGACGCCCGTCTCGAATGTGAACATCACCCAGGCGCCCAAGCCGACGCCGATGGCCCCGACGATCAGGATGATGAAAGGAACCGCGCCGTCGCCCGCATCCTCCTTGGACATATCCAGGCCGCAGACAGTGCAGCGATCGGCGATCTTCAGGAAACTGACATAGAGCCGCCCTTCGCCACAGCGCGGACAGCGGCCCCGGAAGCCGGTGCGCCAGGCAGAAAGCGGCGGGTGTTCGGGCGTCGGCATCCACCTTAAGCCGGCGTCAGTTCCTGATTATCGCCGGATTAGGCGCCCCACCAATAGACGGCGACGAACAGGAACAACCAGACGACATCGACGAAATGCCAGTACCAGGCCGCCGCCTCGAAGCCGAAATGCCGGCCCGGGGTGAAATCGCCCGCAACCGCCCGCGCCAGACAGACCGCCAGGAAGATCGTGCCGACGATGACATGGAAGCCGTGGAAGCCGGTCGCCATGAAGAAGGTCGAGGAGTAGATCCCATCGGTGAAGCCGAACGCGGCGTGGCTATATTCATAGATCTGCAAGGCGGTGAAGCAGACGCCCAGGAACACCGTCAACGCCAGGCCTTGGATCAGTTGCTCACGCTTGCCTTCGCGCAGCGCGTGATGCGCCCAGGTGACGGTGCAACCACTGAGCAGCAGGACCAGCGTATTCATGAAAGGCAGGCTGAACGGGTCGAAGGTCTCGACGCCCTTCGGCGGCCAGACGCCGCCGGTATGTTCGACGCGCGCCACCTGGATCGCCTCGTCGGCGAACAGACTGGCGTCGAAGAAGGCCCAGAAGAAGGCGGCGAAGAACATCACCTCCGAAGCGATGAACAGGACCATGCCGTAGCGCAGGCCAAGCTGGACGACCGGCTTGTGATCGCCGCGCCGGGATTCGCGCACCACGTCGCGCCACCAGTAATACATGGTGAGCAAGACCAGCAGCAGGCCGGGAACCAGAGCGATCCAACTGACGCTGTCGGCCCCGACCATATCTGGATGCAGATATATTACCCCGCCCATGGCCAGGACGAAAGCCGCCAGGGCCCCAAGCGCCGGCCAGGGGCTTGGCTCCAACAGATGATAGTCGTGGTTCGGTGCGTGATCGCCGCTCATACCAAACATCCCCCTTCACTGCCGGCGCTAAATGTACGCCGCTAATATACTGTCACACGTCCATTCCGACGCCGCAGCCCTATTCCGTGAGGGCCGCCAATTCGTCCGGTTCCTTCTCCATCTCGAAGAAAGTGTAGGACAAGGTGATCGTCTTGACCTCATCGAGATTGATGTCTTGATCGATCTCCGGATCGACGAAGAAAGCCACCGGCATATCCACGCCTTCACCCGGCGCCAGGGTCTGCTCGGTGAAGCAGAAACATTCCATCTTGGCGAAATACGGCCCGGCTTTCAGCGGCGTTACGTTGAAGGTCGCGGCGCCGGTGATCACCCGATCGGTGTTGTTCTCGGCGCGGTAATAGGCCAGCCCATTCTCGCCGACTTTGAGCGTGATTTCGCGCTGCGCCGGTTGGAAAGCCCAATCCATGCCGCGCGCGGTCGAGGCGTCGAAGCGGATCTTGATCTCACGGTCGAGTACGGTGTCGGCTTCCGTCTCGGCGACCTGCGTCGTCCCGCCATAGCCGGTGACGCGGCAGAACCAGTCATAGAGCGGCACCGACGCATAGGACAGGCCGAGCATGCCGGCCACGGCCAGCCCCAGCACGCCGAATGTGCGGCGGTTCCTATGCTTCACCGTGTGCGTTGCGTTCATCTCCGCCATCGTCGTCGTTCACATCCCAAGACGGCTCAGCCGCCGCTCATCCGAACAAGCGAGACGATAAAGACCAGCACAACGAAGCCGACGATGGAGAGCGCCATCGCGACATTCTTCTTGTGCAGTCGGCGTTTCGCCTCGTCATCCATACTCACACTCACGTTTCTCTCGATTCCTAACTGGCGCCACGCAGGGTCATCCAATGAAGCCGACCAGCCCGATCGGCGAAGCCGGCGCATCGAGCGCCAAGACGCCGAACAGAGCGAACAGATACAGGATCGAGAACCCGAACAGCCGGCGCGCGGATTTGTCCGTCTCGTCGAACCAGACCGCGACCGACCCCGCCAGGAACAACAGTCCCAGCACCACAGAGGCGGCCCCATAGATCGGTCCAGCGATCCCGAGCGGCCAGGGCGCGACCGCCAGAGGCAGCAGCAGCGCCGAATAGATGATGATCTGCTTCTTGGTCTCGCGAACCCCCGCCACCACCGGCAGCATCGGGACGCCCGCCTTGGCGTAGTCGCCCTGGCGATAAAGCGCCAAGGCCCAGAAATGCGGCGGCGTCCAGAGGAAGATCACGGCGAAAAGCAGGATGCTCTCGATCCCGACATCGCCGGTCACGCAGGCCCAGCCGATCATCGGCGGAAAGGCTCCGGCGGCGCCGCCGATGACGATATTCTGAGGCGTCCTGCGCTTCAGCCAGATCGTGTAAACGAAGACATAGAACAGGGTCGCGCCGGCAAGCAGCGCCGCCGCCACCCAGTTCACCGCCAGCGCCATCAAGGCGACCGAGAACAGCGCCAGGATGACCCCGAAACTCAAAGCCTCTGCGGCGGGCACCCGTCCCAGCGGGATCGGACGGCCGCGCGTGCGCGCCATGATCGCGTCTATATCGCGGTCATACCACATGTTGATGGCGCCCGCCGCCCCGGCCCCGATGGCGATACAGAGGACCGCCACTGCGCCCAGAAGCGGGTGTATCTCGCCCGGCGCCGACAACAGACCGGCCGCGCCGCTGAACACAACCAGCGTCATCACACGCGGCTTCAACAGCGCGACGAAGTCTCGGACCTCGCCTGCGGAGGACCCAGCCGCTGAGACCGGACGCGCGCCGGCGGCGATGCTGACGTCAGTCATGGTCGCACCTCTCGAAACGTTCCGGCGTCACGGCTCAGCGAACCTGCGGCAGGTCGTTGAATGTGTGGAAGGGCGGCGGCGAACTGACCGTCCATTCCAGCGTATTGGCGCCGTCGCCCCAATAATTCGCACCGACCCGCTGTCCTGAGACCATGGTCTTCACCAGGATGAAGACGAAGAACAGGGTCGAGGCGAAGGCGATATAGGAGCCGATCGAGCTGATATAGTTCCACTGCGCGAACCCGTCGGCGTAGTCGATATAGCGCCGCGGCATCCCCGCCAGTCCGAGGAAATGCTGCGGGAAGAAGGTAAGGTTGACGCCGACGAAAGTTGTCCAGAAATGCACCTGACCGGCCCAGTTCGGGATCTGCCGCCCGGTCATCTTGCCGAACCAGTAATAGATCCCGGCGAAGATGGCGAAGACCGCGCCCAGCGACAGCACATAGTGGAAGTGCGCCACGACGTAGTAGGTGTCGTGCAACTGAAGGTCCATGCCCGCATTGGCCAGCACCACGCCGGTCACGCCGCCCACGGTGAACAGGAAGATGAACCCGACAGCCCAGAGCATGGGCAGTTCGAACCGGATCGAGCCGCCCCACATCGTCGCGATCCAACTGAAGATCTTAATCCCTGTCGGCACAGCGATCACCATGGTCGCGGCGGTGAAGTAGGCCCGCGTGTCGACGCTCAGGCCGACCGTGTACATGTGGTGGGCCCAGACGATGAAGCCGACGAAGCCGATCGCGACCATCGCATAGGCCATGCCGAGATAGCCGAAGATCGGCTTCCTCGAGAAGGTCGAGATGATGTGGCTGATGATTCCGAAGCCCGGCAGGATCATGATGTAGACTTCCGGATGGCCGAAGAACCAGAAAAGATGCTGGAACAGGATCGGATCGCCGCCGCCTTCGGGCTTGAAGAAAGCGGTGCCGAAGTTCCGGTCGGTCAGCAGCATGGTGATGGCGCCGCCGAGCACCGGCAGCGACAGGACCAGCAAGAAAGCCGTAATCAGCATCGACCAGGCGAAGAGCGGCATCTTATGCAGCGTCATGCCCGGCGCGCGCATGTTGAAGATCGTGGTGATGAAGTTGATGGCGCCGAGGATCGACGAGGCGCCGGCCAGATGCAGCGCAAAGATCGCCATATCGACCGCCGCCGTGTCATGACCGAGCGTCGATGAGAGCGGCGGGTAGATCGTCCAACCCGTTCCCGCGCCGCCGCCGATCACCGCCGATCCCAAGAGCAGCAGGAAGGCCGGCACGATCAGCCAGAAGGAAATGTTGTTCATGCGCGGGAAGGCCATGTCCGGCGCGCCGATCATCAGCGGCACGAACCAGTTCCCGAAGCCGCCGATCAGGGCCGGCATGACCACGAAGAACACCATGATAAGCCCGTGGGCGGTGATCACCACGTTCCATTCATGACCGTCCGCCATGTATTGAACGCCGGGCTCCTGCAGCTCCATCCGCATGTAGATCGAAAAGGCCCCGCCGATCAGACCGGCGATGACCGAAAAGATCAGGTACAGCGTCCCGATATCCTTGTGGTTGGTCGAAAAGACCCACCGAGCGATGAAGCTCTTCGGCGCGCCGTGATCGTCATGATCGTGATGCGTGTCCACTGCGTGATCCGAGGCCATGACCGTTACTCCCGATCTTTTACTGACTGTCTGAAAAGGGGTGTGAAGCGCTTATTGCGCGACCGTTTCGGCCAGCTGCACTTGTTTTTCGGCGCTCGGGACAGGGGTCCCGTCCACCGTGTCGAACTCTTGCTGCGCCTGCTGGACCCAAGCCTCGAATTCCGGCTTGGTCACGATCTTCACGGCGATCGGCATATAGGCGTGATCGACGCCGCACAGTTCAGAGCAAAAGCCGTAATAGAGCCCCGGCTCTTCAACCATCATCCAGGTCTCGTTCAAACGCCCCGGCACCGTGTCCATCCGAACGCCGAAATCCGACACCGCCCAGTTATGCAAGACGTCGTTGGAGGTCATGATCAGGCGAATCTTGGTGTCTTCCGGTAGGACGACCAGATTGTCGGTATCCATCAGCCGGAGGATGTCGCGGCCATATTCCTCTTCCGCGATGGGCACGTCCTCCGCCTCGCGCGCCGCCAAAATGGCGTCGAAGGTGAAGTTCCCGTGGTCAGGATATTCGTAAGACCAGTACCACTGATTACCGATGATCTTCAGCGTCATGTCCGGATCTTCGACGCGGTCCGACGCGTAGAGCAGCGAGAAGGACGGGAAGGCCAGGACCACCAGAATGATGATCGGAATGCCGGTCCATAGCACTTCGAGCAACGAGTTGTGCGTGGTGCGGGAAGGCGTCGGGTTGGCCGATTCGCGGAACCGGAAACAAGTATAGAGCAGCAAGGCCAGGACGAGCACGGCGATGATCGTGATGATCGGCAGCAACCAGTATGTATGGAAGTCATACTGCATCTGTGCGACCGGCGTCACCGGGGTCGGCAGATTCAACTGCCAGGGCATCGGTTCAGAGGCGAGCGCCGCTGCGCTGCTCAGTCCGGTCGCCAATGCAGCCGTCGCGGCCCCCGAAAATCTCAAAATAATGTTGGTCATGCGTCCCCGCCTTTTTGATCCCAACAGGACCGTGCGACCGCGACCCAACCGCCTAGCCATCCCCAGACCGGCGCTTGGCGTGTCCGACCACGCAGTCTCCGCGACAGACCCGACACGCGGCCAAAGAGGCCTCGGGTCGTCGTCGCCGACTAAGGTATAGTTTCAGTGATCGGATCGACACAGCCCTGCGGGGTGCGTCAAATTCCCCCCAATCACAAAGCCTTAACAGCTCCACGGATACTCTCCCGCTGCGCGTCTGGCTTCAAGGGGACCGGATGCGCCGTACTGTCGCACCCGTCAAGCGAAAACTGTTCCGAAGCCGACGCTCCGAGGTCGCCGAACAGATGCGAGAAAGTCGCAACGGGCGAAGATGGCCCTATATGTGACCCTGGCCGCAGTCCTGCGACCCGCCCGCGCCGGACGCCGTAGAAGCGGCGGCGGACGCGGCGCCGCTTTTCGTGGCGCGTTTGGCTGTGTAGGCTGCGCCAAACCCGATTGGAAAGGTTCTTATTCGCATGTCGAAACTCGCTGAAACGGACGACCTCTTTTTCAACAAGGCCGGCATGGACCGCGCCCGCACCGAAGCCTTGGTCGATGAGAGCCTGAACGGCGCCGATGACGGCGAGCTGTTCCTGGAATATCGGCAATCGGAAGCGGTGAGTTACGATGACGGCAGGGTGCGCACCGCCAGCTTCGACACCAGCCAGGGTTTCGGCCTGCGCTCGGTCGCCGGCGATGTCAGCGGCTACGCCCACTCGTCCGAATTGAGCGAGGCGGCGATTAAACGCGCCAGCGGGACGGTCCGCGCGGTGTTGGACGGCCGTGACGGCGTCGCGGCGGACGCGCCGCGCAAGACAAACACCGACCTTTATACCGGCGAGAACCCGCTGCAAGGTCTGTCCTTCGAGGACAAGGTCGCGCTGCTGGGCGAGATGGACGCCTATGCGCGGGCCAAAGACCCCAGGGTCAAGCAGGTCTCGGCCTCGCTGTCGGGCGAGTGGCAAGCGGTTCAGATCATCCGCGCCGATGGCGAGCGCGCGGCGGATATCCGTCCGCTGGTCCGGATGAATGTCTCGGTGGTCGTCGAACAGGACGGACGGATGGAAAGCGGCTCCCACGGGACCGGCGGCCGCGTCGGCTACGCCGCCTTCGTCACGCCCGAGGCCTGGAAGGCGCAAGTGGACGAGGCGCTGCGCCAGGCGCTGGTTAATCTCGATTCGGTGCCCGCCCCGGCCGGAGAAATGACGGTGGTGCTCGGTCCGGGCTGGCCCGGCATCCTGCTGCATGAAGCGATCGGCCATGGGTTGGAAGGCGACTTTAACCGTAAGAAGACCTCCGCCTTCGCCGGATTGATGGGCGAGCGGGTGGCCTCGCCGGGCGTGACGGTCGTCGATGACGGCACGATCGCCGATCGGCGCGGCTCGCTGAGCATCGATGACGAAGGCACGCCCAGCGGCCACACGGTGCTGATCGAAGACGGAATCCTGACGGGCTATATGCAGGATCGGATGAACGCGCGCCTGATGGGCGCGGCGCCGACCGGCAACGGCCGCCGTCAGAGCTTCGCCCATCCGCCGATGCCGCGGATGACCAACACCTACATGCTGAACGGCGACAAGGACCCGGGCGAAATCCTCGCTTCGGTGGAGAATGGTCTCTATGCGGTGAATTTCGGCGGCGGGCAGGTCGACATCACCAACGGCAAATTCGTCTTTTCCTGTACCGAGGCCTATCGCATCGAGGGCGGCAAACTGGGCGCGCCCGTCAAGGGCGCGACCTTGATCGGCAACGGCCCGGACTCGCTGACACGGGTCTCGATGGTCGGAAACGACATGGAACTGGATCCCGGCGTCGGCACCTGCGGCAAGGCCGGCCAAGGCGTGCCGGTCGGCGTCGGCCAGCCGACGATGCGGCTGGACGGGCTGACTGTGGGCGGCACGGCGGCCTGAGGAACACCTGTCAGAGCGGCGGTCAGTGTTGCCCGCCGTTATGGCTGAAATCGGTCAGGAACGCGACGGCCTCGGGCGCCGGGTCGGGATAGCGCAGCTCCATACCGCGGGATAAGCCCTTCAGAATCTTCTTGGTCGAAGTCAGCCGCGCGGTGCGTTTGTCGTTGGCGTCGATCTTGTGCCAGCGCGCGCGGGCCTGCTGGGTCTTGGCCAGCATATCGGCGTAGGCGGTCTCGTATTCGGCCCATTTGGCGCGGTTCCGGACATCCTCCGCCGTCAGTTTCCAGCGCTTCTCAGGCCTTTCAAACCGGCGTTTGAAGCGCTCCAACTGGGTTTCCGGTGAAATGTCGAGGAACAGTTTGACCAGACGGAAATCCTCCAGCAGCAGCTGCTGTTCGAACTCCTTGATCTCGCGATAGGCGCGCTTCCAGGCGTCGTCGGTTGCATAGCCTTCGACCCGCTCGACCAGAACGCGGCCATACCAGGAACGATCGAAGACCGCGATCTCGCCGTGGCGCGGCAGTCGGCGCCAAAAGCGCTGCAGCCAATGTTCGTGAGTCTCATGCGCATCCGGGGCCGAAATCGGATAGACGCGCAGCGTGCGCGGGTCCATCGACCAGGCCATGCGGCGGATCAGACCGCCCTTGCCGGCGGCGTCCCAGCCTTCCAGAACCACGACGCCGCGCGCGCCGACCGAGCTGTAGGTCGTCTGCACCAGCATCAACTGACGTTGGACTTCCGCCAGCTTCGTGTCGTAGTCCCCCTTATTCATCAGATCATGGTGCAGCTTTCACTCAAAATGGCAAGCTGCGAGCGCCGTTTGCGTCTGTCCGACGCCGGACTGAATCAGTATTTGCAGGCCTCGTAGATCGGCGAGATGGTCTTGTCCCAATCCAGTTCATAATGGACCAGCAGATCCTCGGCGAAGGTTCGGCCGCTTTCCACGATCGAGACCAAAGGGTCGATATAATGCTGCTCATCCCGGCCGGTCTGCGGCCCCGGAAAAGCGCGTCGCCGCAATCCGCCCTGGGCGATCTCCAAAGCGTCGCGTGCGGCCTCAAGCGCCGTTCGGTTTCGAAACGGCGCGTTTAGCGCCAGGCGCGGAACGTCGTCACGCAAGGCGGAAATCTCGTCGACCGTCCATTCTGAGATCAGCGCTTCGGCCTGGTCCAAAGCCTCGGCGTCATAAAGCAATCCGACCCAAAACGCCGGCAGCGCGCACAGATTGCCCCAGGGCCCACCGTCTGCGCCGCGCATTTCGATGAACTTCTTCAACCGCACTTCCGGGAAGGCGGTGGTCATATGGTCGTCCCAGTCGGCCATCGTCGGGATCTCGCCTTCGAACCCTTGCAATCGGCCCGCCAGGAAATCGCGAAAACTCTTGCCGGCGACATCGTGGTAGGTCTCGCCGCGATGCACGAAATACATCGGCACATCCAACAGGTAATCGACCCAACGCTCGAACCCGAACCCGTCTTCGAAGACGAACGGGATCATGCCGCAGCGATCGGGGTCGGTGTCGGTCCAGCAATGACTGCGCATGCTCAGGAAGCCGTTCGGTGCGCCCTCGGTGAAGGGCGAATTCGCGAACAAGGCGGTCGCCACCGGCTGCAACGCGACGGCGACGCGCATCTTCCGAACCATGTCGGCTTCGGAGTCGAAATCTAGATTTACTTGCACCGTACTGGTGCGAAGCATCATATCGAGACCCAGCGAGCCGCGCGTCGGCATATAGTCCCGCATGATCTTGTAACGGCCCTTGGGCATCCAACGGATGTCCTCGCGGCGCCATTCGGGATCGAATCCCAGACCGATGACATCGGCGCCGATTTTTTCGCAGACCTGCTTCACCTGATCGAGATGCGAATGAACTTCGTCGCAGGTTTCGTGGACGGTGCGCAGCGGCGCGCCAGACAATTCCAATTGCCCGCCGGGCTCCAGCGTCACCGAGGCGCCCGACCCGTCTTTCAACGCGATCAGCGCGTCGCCTTCATGGACCGGACTCCAGCCGAATTCCAGCAACCCTTCGAGCAGGGCGCGGATGCCTGGAGCGCCCTCATAAGCGAGCCGGCGATGCGTCGTCCGGTCATACGCGAACTTCTCGTGTTCGGTGCCGATGCGCCACGCCTCGCGCGGTTTGCAGCCGGAAGCGATCGACTCGATGAGTTGATCCTTGCTTTCGATGACGGGATTGTCCGGCGATGGTCCAGCCATGTGACCTGGTCCCCAATCCTAGAAACAGCCACGGATACCGGCGGACGCCTGAGCCATCGCCGATCACGCGCAGCGCTCCGCCACAGAAAACAGGTTTGCGAAGCAAGGCAAGGCGGTTCTTGGAAATTGACTGGCCAATTGCCGTCAATAATCGCTTTTCACAGCAAATGCTCAAAGCACTGGCGAAGATCGGCCCTACTCTCCGCGGAACCCTAGCGATCGGGCGGCCTGTCGCCCCCATCGCCCGCGACCGATTGCCAGATCGCCAGCGCCGCGGCCGCCGCCGTCTCGGCGCGCAAGATGCGCGGACCCAATCCAACAGATTGGCAAAAGGGCGCATCCGCCAAACGCTGTAATTCCGCGTCGGCGAAGCCGCCTTCCGGTCCGATCAGGAACCCAACCCCGTTCGACGCATCAAGCCTTGCGGCGACCGCGCCCAAGGGTCGCGCTTCCCCCGCCTCGGCGCAGACCAGCAGCGGCCTGTCATCAGGCCAAGCCTGCAACGCGGCTTCCAATGAAATCGGGTCATGCACGGTCGGCCGCTCAAGCCGTTCGCATTGCTCCGCCGCCTCGGTCGCCGTCGCCGACAACCGGTCGATCCGCACCCGGTCCGACTGGGTGCGCCTTGTCAGGATCGGGCGGAAGTCGGTGACGCCCAGTTCGGTCCCCTTCTGGATCAGGAAATCCAGCGCGCTCTTTTTGATCGGCGCGAACAGCAGATGGATTTCGGGCGGCGCCGCAAAAGGGCGCCGCATGGCGCGGATCCGCAGAACAGCGCGCGCCTTACCCAATTCTTCGACTTCGGCCCAAACCTCACCGTCACGCCCGTTGAAAAGGGCGACCGCGTCGCCAGGCCGCAGGCGCAGCACCGACCGTAGGAAATGACGCTGATCGGCGGATAGCGTAACCGAAGCGCCCGGGGTCAGATCATCCGGCGCAAAGAGTCGCGTCTTAGGTTTGGCGGTGGTGTCGGCGCCGTCCATGCCTGTTCGATGGTTCCGCTGGTGGCCAGCGTCGCCATTCCCTGATAGGACCCGTTCGTGGTGGGTGGTAAGCGCTTCGACGCGGAACCGCAATCGCCGCCGCAACGGCGCGGAAAGGACTAGGACGCCTCGATATCATGCGCGACCAAGCCGACGCCTCAGGGCGACAAGACCGACCCGCCGATAGTGGCGGTGGCCGCGACGCCAGCGACATCGTCGCCGACAGCCCGGTCCTGACCGCGTCGCCCGTCTGGTTCCGACCCTATGCGCGCTTGGCGCGGCTGGACCGGCCGATAGGGACCTGGCTGCTGCTGCTGCCCTGCTGGTGGGGTCTAGCGCTCGCCTGGATCGGCCATCCGGCCCTGCCGCTGCCGTCGGGCTGGTTCATCATCCTGTTCGGGATCGGCGCCGTGGTGATGCGTGGCGCCGGCTGCGTCTGGAACGACATCGCGGATCGGGATTTTGACGCCAAGGTCGCGCGCACCGCGACCCGACCCATCCCGGCGGGCGAGGTCTCGGTCAAACAAGCCCTCGCCTTCGCCGTGGCACTGTCTCTGATCGGCCTCGTGGTGCTGCTACAGTTCAATTGGCAGACCATCCTGATCGGCGTCGCCTCCTTGAGCCTTGTCGCCGCCTACCCTTTCATGAAACGGTTCACTTATTGGCCGCAGGCTTGGCTGGGCCTGACCTTCAATTGGGGCGCCCTGGTCGGCTGGTCGTCGATGAAGCCGGGACTGGAGGCGCCGGCGCTGATTCTCTACGCCGCCGGGTTCTTCTGGACGCTCGGCTACGACACGATCTACGCCCATCAGGACAAAGAGGACGACGCGCTAATCGGCGTGAAATCCACAGCCCTGCGGCTGGGCGACGGCACGCGCGGCTGGCTGTGGGGCTTCTACGGCCTGACCATCGCCTTGATCGGCTTGGCCGGTTTTCTCGCGCAAGCGGGCTGGGCCTTCTGGCCGGTTCTGGCGGTTGGCGCGGCGCATCTGGTCCGGCAGATCCTGACTGTGCGAATCGACGATGCAGCGGACTGTTTGAAGCATTTCAAATCCAATCGGGATTTCGGCTTGATCATCTTCGCCGCTCTGATCGCCGGCGGCTGGACGACGCCGCTTCTGACCTGAGCCGGGACCGCGCCATGCGGGAAGCGTTCGAGCCGCTCATCTTAGAGAATACGCGTCCCGTGGCGCCAAGTCTCGTGCCGGAGATCACCCTATATCTGGCCGACGAGGACCGCCCGCTCTACCGCGCCGGCGAGGACGAGCTGGCGCAATTGGGACTGGGTACGCCTTATTGGGCCTTCGCCTGGGCCGGCGGTCAGGCCTTAGCGCGCCATATTCTCGATAATCCGGAAACGGTCGCGGGCCGCAAGGTTCTGGATTTCGGCGCTGGATCGGGCCTGGTCGCCATCGCCGCCGCCAAGTCCGGCGGCTTCGACGTAACCGCCGTCGACATCGATCCGGTCGCCGCGGAGGCGATGGCGCTGAACCGCGCCCTGAACGACGTCTGGTTCGAGATCGAGACGGCGGATCTGGTCGATACGCGCGGCGACTGGGAAGTCCTGCTGATCGGCGATGTCTTCTACGAAAAACAGACCGCCGAACGGCTTCTCCCCTGGCTGCGCGATCAACAGGACGCCGGCCGTACAGTGCTGATCGGCGACCCCGGACGGTTCTATCTCAAAGGGTTGGGCCTGGAACCCGTCGCCCAATACACCGCCGGGACCACAGGGATCATGGAAGACAGCGACCTGCGCAACGCCCGGGTCTGGCGCTTCGGAAACGCGCCCTAAACCAGTTGGAACGGCTTGGCTCGACGGCCTTTTTCATCGCGACCCTTGAAACATTCCTGAGAATGTTTATATCTATATCCTCAGGAATGTTTATCGGAGACGAACGATGGCGATATCGCGAAGAGGATTCCTACGGACGTTAGGCGGGACCGGTCTGGTGCTGGCGGCGGGAACGGTTGGACTGGCGCGCTGCGACCAGATGCCCGAGTCCGCCATCGCGCCGTGGGACGGCCCCGGCTCCGATGTGACCGATATCCGCGAATGGACGCTGTCCTACGCGCTGCTGGCGCCGAACCCGCACAATATTCAGCCCTGGTTGGCGGACTTGAGAACGCCGGGCGAGATCATGCTGTATGTCGATCCCGAACGGCTTTTGCCTGAAACCGACCCTTACGGAAGGCAAATTCTGATCGGGCATGGAACCTTTCTGGAGTTGCTGGATCTGGCCGCCCGCGAACGCGGCTACCGCACGGAGATTGCGCTTTTCCCGGAAGGGGCGGCTCCCAGCGACGCGGCGGCGGACTCGATCACCGGCGCGCCGGTCGCGCGCATCGCGTTGATCGAAGACCCCTCGGTCCAACGCTCGCCCTTGTTTGGCGCCATATTCGAGCGCCGATCCTGCAAGGAGCCCTACGATATGGCCCGGCCGCTGAGCGCGCCGCATGAAGCCGCCCTGAAAACAGCGCATATCGATCCGGAGATCGCGTTCACAACGGTACGCACCGGTCGGCAAACCGAGACGCTCATGGCGCTCACCCGAGACGCCATCACGATGGAAATGGAGACGCCCCGCCTGTTACGGGAGAGCCTTGAGCTCGGCCGGATCGGCGCGGATCAGATCGCGGCCAATCCGGACGGCATCGACCTGCACGGCCCGATGTTCTGGTGGCTGAATACGCTCGGCCTGATGACCATCGAAAAGGCGGCGACGCCCGGCACGCTCGCCTATCAGGGCGGCATGGATTACGCGCTTGGCTGGGCCAACGCGACGCCGTCTTTCGGCTGGATCGCAACCGAAGGCAATGCGCGCGCGGCCCAAGTCCAGGCCGGCCGCGCCTATGTCCGGATCAATCTCGCCGCGACGCTGGAAGGCGTCTCGATGCATCCGGTCAGCCAACTGCTGCAGGAATATGAGGAAATGACAGAGTTGCAGGCGCGCTTCCTCGAGGAGACCGCCACGCCGCCCAGCCAGACCGTGCAGATGCTGTTCCGGCTGGGCTATGCCGAGGCCCCGCCGCGGTCGCCGCGCCGTCCGCTCGACGCGCTACTCCGAGCCTGACGCTATGTAGCTATGGCTGAAGCGCGTAGTGGACTACGTCGGGATCAACTCGGATATCGCGTCCTGAATTGGATCGGGATCATCGAGCAGCTCACCCGCACGCGCGGCAATCGCGCGCTGACGGAGATCGGCTTGTCCTGGCATCACTTCATCCTGCTGAACCATTTCAGCCACCGGCCGGCCGAGGGCAAAACGGTTACAGGCGTCGCCAACGCCATGCAGCAGAATCAACCTGCGGTGACCAAGACGCTGAAAGGGATGGTCGAGGCGGGCCTGCTGCGGGTTGAGGCCGACCCACGGGATGGCCGCATCAGGCGCCACTTCCTCACCGATTTGGGCGTCGTCCAACACAAGGCGGCGGTGGCGACGCTGAGTCCGATCGTCCGGGAGAGTTTTGAAGGCTGGGACGAAGGAGAGATGCAGCGCATGTTCGATCTCTTGGATCGGCTGAAAATCTATCTCGACGACAACCGCTAGGGCCTGCGCCTAGTCCAGCGGCCGGACCGGATAGGCGAACGGTTCGGCGGTTTTCGCCAAGGCGTCGGTCAGGGCGGCGCGGTGGGCGTGGTCGTCGACCGCCTTTATGATGAAATCGTCGGACCCGCTCTCGGGCTGAAGCCGTCGGCGCACGGTCTCAAGCGCGCCCGCTGTGTTCATCGCCTTGAAGCGCCGGTTCTCGCAGCGCACGGCGCTGAGCGCGATGGCGCCGCCTTCGTCATGCGGCAGATGACCCCGCGTCCCGAAATAAGCGAAGACGGTCCGATGCACCGCGCCGGATCGGGTGGTCAGCGCAACATCCTCCATCGCCGCATAGAAATAGTTCGCAGCGCCGATCTCGCTGTCATGCATCACCGTCATCTGGGCGTCGTCGAGCCAGGTGATCGCTACTTCGACCCGCGCGCCCGGCGCGTGTTGCAGCATCGCCGGCGCCGCACCGTAGCGGGTCAGATGCGCGGAATAGACAACATCGAATTCTTCAAGCTCCGCGCGCTCGACCGGGATCACGCTGCCCGCGATTTCACCGAATTTGTCTCGCAGCCGGTTCGGCGACTGGTTCGAGCCGAAGGCGAGCACCGGAGTCCTGCCCTTCAGCGCCTTGGGGTCGAACGTATCGACGCCGCCGTCGCGATAGGTGAAGCATTCGCGCGGAAAGGCGTAGGGATACCCCCGAGCGCGTTTCAGTTTTTCAGCCCGACCGTCGCTCATCCGCCGCCGCTCATCCGCCGGCTATTTCTGATCAATCCGATAGCGGCAATAGGCGTCGTCGATCCCGGCGGAGGATTTCTCCCACCAGATCTTGCGCGCCGCTTCGTAACTGGCGAAGGGGCCGATCCGCTCTTCTTCGCCGCCCTCGGCGATCGTCTTGAAGTCGGTCCCGGTGTAGGAGCCGCCGACGACCCACCATTCCGCGTGATGTTCCTTCTCAATGCGGAACCGGGCGAACGCGTCATCGACAGTCTCCATCGATTTCGCGCGCCAGACCGCCTTGGCCTCGGCGTAGTCGTCGAATGGGCCCAGCTTCACTTCGGACGCGCCGACCGCCAGTGCGTCAAACTCGGTGCTGGTATAGATCCCGCCAATCACCCAATACTGTTCGGACATTCAGGCCTCGCCGATTGTTCCCGTCTCGCAGCCGCAGTGTCGTTAGGCGAGAACGGCGCGGATCGCAAGGCCGATCCTCCGCAAACCGCCCTGAGAGAGCGCTCCATGCCCTACGAGTCCCTACGCGATTTCATCCAGAAACTGGAACAGGGAGGCCGCCTGAAACGGGTGCTCCATCCGGTCTCGCCGCATTTGGAGATGACCGAGATTCAGCGCCGCCTATTGGCGACCCAAGGCCCGGCGGTGTTGTTCGAGAACCCGGTGCGCGAAGACGGAACGCCCTACGGGATGCCGGTGTTGGTTAATCTGTTCGGCACGGTCGAACGCGTCGCCTGGGGCATGGACCGGACGCCGGATCAGTTGCGCGAGGTCGGCGAGACCTTGGCTTTCCTGCGGCAACCGGAACCGCCGGGCGGGATCCGAGAAGCCATGGGCATGCTGCCGCTGGTCAAGACCGTGTTGGCGATGAAGCCAAAGACCGTCGGCTCGGCCCCGGCGCAGGATGTGGTTCTGCAAGGGGACGATATCGATCTCGGCGCGCTGCCGATCCAGGGCTGTTGGCCGGGTGAGCCGGCGCCGCTGATCACCTGGCCCCTGGTGGTGACCCAAGGCCCCAACCCAAAAGGCGACAAGACGGACGCGTTCAATCTGGGCATCTATCGGATGCAGGTGACCGGCAAGAACACCACCCTGATGCGCTGGCTAAAACATCGCGGCGGCGCGCAGCACTATCAGCGCTGGAAGAAGGAACGACCCGAACCGTTGCCCGTCGCCGCCGTCCTGGGCGCCGATCCGGGTGCGATTCTGGCCGCCGTGACGCCGGTGCCGGACACGTTGAGCGAGTATCAGTTCGCCGGCCTGCTGCGCGGCAAAAAGCTGGAACTGGTCGATTGCAAGACCGTACCGCTGAAGGTCCCGGCCGAGGCGGAAATCGTGCTGGAAGGCCATGTCATGTTGGACGAGCATGGCGACGAGGGCCCCTATGGCGACCATACGGGCTATTACAACAGCGTCGAGACCTTCCCCGTCTTTAGGATCTCCGCGATCACCATGCGGAAAAAACCGATTTATCTCTCCACCTTCACCGGGCGGCCGCCGGACGAGCCCTCTGTCCTGGGCGAGGCGCTGAACGAGGTCTTCATTCCGCTTTTGCAACAGCAATTCCCGGAAATCACCGATTTCTGGCTGCCGCCGGAAGGCTGCAGCTACCGGATCGCCGTGATTTCAATGAAGAAGGCTTACCCGGGCCACGCCAAGCGGGTAATGATGGGCGCTTGGTCCTTCCTACGCCAATTCATGTACACGAAATGGGTGATCGTGGTCGATGACGATATCGACGCGCGCGATTGGAAAGACGTGATGTGGGCCATCTCGACGAAGATGGACCCGGCGCGGGACATCACGGTCATCGAAAACACGCCGATCGATTATCTCGACTTCGCCTCGCCCGATAGCGGCCTGGGCTCCAAGATCGGCCTAGACGCCACCGACAAGCTATTTCCGGAAACAAAACGGGAATGGGGCGAAGAACTACTTATGGATAAGGAAATAATTAAGAAAGTGGATGATATGTGGTCGAGTCTGGGGCTTTAGGGAGGGCGAACGCTTGACCATGATTAAGGACGTTGTGCGGACACGGACTGAGCCGCTGATCTCATCCGCCGAATGGCCCAATGCGACGGGCGTACGCGTGCGAGACAGCATTTCGCTCGATGCGATTGCGGCGCGGGATCGCGGGCGTTTCAGCATGTTGGCGCGCCATTGGCGGACGATCCGAAAATCGGACGCGTTGACGCCGGATCGAAGTGATTTTGACCCGACAGCCATCCGGCGTCTTTTGCCCAATATCCATCTGATGGAATTCATCGACGACGATCATCTGATCTACCGGCTAAGCGGGCATGAGGAGGTCCGGCGTCTGGGAAACGAACTCAAGGGCGCCAACTATTTCGACCGGATCAATCGAGACGCCGAGCCTCTGGTGCGCCGAACTTTCCCGCGTCTGTTTCAGCACAGCTGCGGCGTTATCGTCTCCACGGACGAAACCTATGATGATGGATCGGTCTTAAAGGCGGACTATCTGGGCCTCCCGCTCGCTCAGGCGGATGCGCCCGCGCGGTTCGTGATTTCCGTCATTGAGGCGAACGACGACGCCACCGTGGCGCCGCTCAGCTTGACGGACCGCCCGGTTTTGCTGCGCCATCGCACTCTGGCGATCCGGCCTGTGGATATCGGCGGCGGCGCGCCGGACCTCAAGGATTAGCGAACCGCCTCGGGCCGCGATTTCCTTGCGCAAGGCTCGGGGCGCTGGCGAAGCCGTTGGATGGCGCCTACATAAGGGCGGAGTCAGCGAGAAGGACGCCGCCATGTTCGCTTTTTTGAAGAAGCCATCGGCAATACCCAGCGCGGCAGAGGCTCTGCCAGGCCGCGCCACGCCGATCCCGTCGCCGGATCTGCATTATGTGACCGGCGCGCGGATCAAACCGCCATTCCCGGAAGGGTCGGAGACGGCTCTGTTCGGGCTCGGCTGTTTCTGGGGCGCCGAGCGAATCTTCTGGAAGACGCCGGGCGTGTTGGCGACCGCCGTGGGCTATGCGGCCGGCCACACGCCCAACCCGACCTATCAGGAGGTCTGCAGCGGCCGCACCGGCCATAACGAGGTCGTGCTGGTGGTCTATGACCCAAACGCCGTATCCTACGCCGAACTGTTGAAAGCCTTTTGGGAAGCGCACGATCCGACGCAAGGCATGCGCCAGGGCAATGACATCGGCACGCAATACCGTTCCGGCGTTTACGTCATGTCAGAGCATCAGCGGGCGTTGGCCGAGGCGTCGAAGCGCGACTATGGCAAAGCGCTGAAGAGCGCGGGCCGCGGCCCGATCACGACGGAAGTTCTGGACGCGCCGGAATTCTTTTACGCCGAAGACTATCACCAGCAGTATCTGGCCAAGAACCCGAACGGCTATTGCGGACTGGGCGGCTCTGGCGTGGCGTGCCCGCTGCCGACAGACCCCGCCAGCCGCGCTGCAGAATAGCGCTGATACGCCCCTAAGCCCCGGCGCGCGCGCCGCCGGAATGTTTCTCGGCTTTTGACCCGTCGTAGTCGCGGACCCCGGCGCGCACCGCGAAACAGGCGAGACGGACGGTCAGAGGGATGTCGATGCTCTTGCCGTCCCGCTCCCCTTTTTCATAATATTGCACCACGCGCCGCTTTAGCCCTAGCGCGTGCGCCGCTTCCTTCTGTGAGAAGCCCAATTCCTTCCGCCAGCGTTTGAACTCGTCCGGCTTCATCCCCGCCCCCTTTGTCGAATCACCCGCCGGCGTCATCTTCTTTTTTCTCCCCGGCCCGCCCGATATCTCGCCCTCAAGCGGGATTACACTCATTCTTTCAGCGGGGTTCAATTGGCAAATCTTGAACAAACCGTCGAAAAAGCGCACCGCGTGCGTTTTTTGCCTTGATTTGCGCACAGAGTGCGCTCAAATTGTTACAAGTAAGTTACAACGCCGGGTGAAACGGAACGGGCCACCCCTGTCCGCCGTCAGCGCACCGGCGGCGGGTCCGCGGAAATGCGCACCCGGTTTGAAAGGAGTGGGCGCAATGACCCATGCTCTCTATGTCTGGAACGGCCGCGCGTATGACGGCGAGTTGGCTCTGGCGCGCGACGCGCATGTTTTGGATTCGGATGTCGCGGAAAAAGCCGTGACTCTGGAGCAGCACCCGAAGCTCGTCTTCCGCGTCACCCATGACGATCACGCGGAATTCGTGACCGACCCGGTCGATGTCTATCGGCTGACCAAGGGTCATCCGGAGTATCAGGTCGATATCATCCCCGTCGTCTCCTAGCGGCGCCGGTCAATGGCTGCGCGTCCGGCGGGTTGACCGCAGCATGTGCGGCGACTACGTTCTTGTTATGTCGATGAAACTGTCGAAAGCGCAGCAGGCTCGCCTGCTCCTTATCCTACGACTTACCGGCCCGGCGGCATAAATCGTCGGGGGCCGGCGACGGCCATGCTTTGCGCGAGGCAAAGCCCTTCTTCTTCCACATTTTTGTTCATTCGTGTCAGACGCCCGTTGAATTCGGGATTCTGAACTAGTATCGCCCGGAATATGGCGATGGATCGGCCCGCTGAAGCAGCGGCCGCGCGATCCCAGGAGAAGATAATGTCCAGTAAGACAATGACCGGCAAGATGCCGGTGGAAAAATACCGCGCCTTTCAACCGATCGACTTGCCCGACCGGACCTGGCCCGCGGCCGTCATCACCCAATCGCCGATCTGGTGCAGCGTCGATCTGCGCGACGGAAACCAGGCGCTCATCGAGCCGATGGGGCCCGAACGCAAGCGCCGTATGTTCCAGACCCTCGTCTCGATGGGTTACAAGGAGATCGAGGTTGGATTCCCGAGCGCTTCGCAAACCGATTTCGACTTCGTCCGGCAATTGATCGAAGAGGACATGATCCCCGACGACGTCACAATCCAGGTTCTGACGCAGGCTCGCGATCACCTGATCGAGCGCACCTTCGAATCGCTGGCCGGCGCCAAACAGGCTATCGTGCATCTGTACAACTCGACCTCGACGCTGCAGCGCCGCGTCGTCTTCCAGCAGGATCGGGCGGGCGTGAAGGAGATCGCGGTCGAAGGCGCGACATTGGTCCGCGCCTTGGCGGACAAGAATCCGCAGACGGAATGGCGGTTCGAATACTCGCCCGAGAGCTTCACCCAGACCGAGTTGGATTATGCGCTGGACGTCTGTGAGGCGGTCTTGGATACGCTGCGCGCCAGCGCCGACGAACCGGTGATCATCAACCTGCCGGCGACGGTCGAAGTGGCGACGCCGAATATTTACGCCGATCAGATCGAATGGATGGCGCGCCATTTCAGCAATCGCGCGCGCGTCATCCTGTCGGTCCATCCGCACAATGATCGGGGCACCGGCGTTGCGGCGGCGGAGTTCGCCGTCATGGCCGGCGCCGACCGGATCGAAGGCACCTTGTTCGGCAATGGCGAGCGCACCGGCAATGTTGATCTGGTGACGCTGGGCATGAACATGGTCAGCCAAGGCGTGGACGCCGGGATCGATTTTTCGAACATGCCGGAACTGGTGAAAGTCGCGGAATATTGCAACCAACTGCCGGTGCATCCGCGCCATCCCTATGGCGGCGATCTGGTCTTCACCGCCTTCTCCGGCAGCCACCAGGACGCCATCAATAAGGGCCTGAAGGCGATGGAGCGGTCCAACAGCGGCCAATGGGAAGTGCCCTACCTGCCGATCGACCCGGCCGATGTCGGCGCCGCCTATGAGGCGGTGATCCGGATCAACAGCCAGTCGGGCAAGGGCGGGGTCTCGTATATCCTCGAGGCGGATCACGGGTTGAAACTGCCGCGCCGGCTGCAAATGGAATTCTCCCGCGTGGTTCAGAAGGTCGCCGATACGAGCGGCGAGGAACTCTCGTCAGACCTGATTTTCGAGATCTTCGACAAGGAGTATCTGTCGAACGTCACGCCCTACGCTTTCGTCGATCATCAGACCAAGCCGGACACGCACGCGTCCGAGCTGCGCAATATCGTGGCGACCGTCACCAAGCACGGATCGGAGATCGAATTGCATGGCACGGGGAACGGCCCGATCGACGCTTTCGTGCACGCGCTGAAATCCGACACGGGCATCGGGATCAAGGTGGTGGACTATTCCGAACACGCGATCAGCAAGGGCTCGGATGCGAAAGCGGTCGCCTATGTCGAGGCGCAGACCGATGACGGGACCACCATCTTCGGGGTTGGCGCCGACGCCAATATCGTCACCGCCTCGCTGAAGGCGATCTGCTCGGCCGTAAACCGGGCGGTCGGCCTGTTGTGAGCCAGGGAGCCGATCGGGATCAGGTTACCGGCGGCTGCCTCTGCGGGGCCGTGCGGATCACGGCGACAGGCCGGCCCGTTCGGGTCGGCCTGTGCCACTGCCTCGATTGCCGCAAGCATCACGGGGCCCTGTTTCACGCCTCCGCCATTTTTCCGAAAGAAGCGGTTCGGGTTGTGGGGGAGGTCCGAGACTACCAGGGGCGGTTCTTTTGCCCCAACTGCGGCTCGTCCGTCTTCTCGCAGAGCGGCGACGAGATCGAAGTTCATCTGGGGTCGCTCGACTCTCCGAACCAGTTCACACCGAGCTACGAGCTATGGACCGTGCGTCGGGAATCCTGGCTGCCGCCCTTTCCTCAGACCCGGCGCTATGATCGCGAGAGAGACACCGACGACGGCGCCGAGCCATAGGCGAAGACCTGAGCGTCCGCCTATCCCGCCGCCAATCGGTCGCCGACGGCGCGGCGAAGGCTCTCCAGCACCAGCGCGTATGAATCGGCGTCGCCCCGCGCGGCGGCGACGACCATGCCGCCTTCAAGCGCCGCCAGCGTTAGAGCCGCGAGCGCGGCCGCCTCTTCCGCGCCGATCGGGCCGCCTTGGAACCCTTCCTCCAGCCATTGCTGGGCTTGGGTGAAAAAGACCGCGACGGCGGCTTTCACCGGTTCCGGCAGGCCGCCGATTTCCGCGCCCAACATGGCGCAAAGGCAGATCATCTCTTCATCCTCGATCGCGTGGCGGAAAATTTCCAGGAAACGTTCAAATCGATCCTGCGGCGACTCGCCCGCCGCGTCGGGCGGACCAAGCTGGTCCATGAAACGCGCGACATAGGATTCCACGACCGCCTCGCCAAGATTCGCTTTTGTCGGGAAGTGGTAATGCACGCTCGCGCTCTTGACCCCGACCGCGTCGGCGAGCTGGCGGAAGCTGACCGCGTTGTAGCCCTCGGTGCGTATCCGCCGCTCCGCCAAATCGATGAGCCTGCGCGCCATATCGCGCCGGTCCGGGACGGGGCTAGGGGTCGCGTTGGTCATCCTGCGATACCTTTCATATTTGTCCGGTCGGCTTCGTCAGTCTTGGCCTGACCGGCGCCAACGGCGGTGTCGTCGCCCCGAACCTGATCCGGGGCCCATGGCGGCGTCCAATGGATGCCGGCTCGTGGGCCGTCATGACGCGGAAAGACATGAGCCCGCTGTCCGCAAGTGTTGCGGGGCCAAAAGAACCCGCGCTTTTCCGAGACCACACGCCAGATCTTCTACCTATCTATAGATAGGCCTTGACGCATAATAGTCCAGCCCCTATGTTCCGATAATCACAACCTATCTATCGATAGGTGAGAGTAAGAAAGGCTTCGTCATGCCCCTCACCGTCTATGAACATACCGGTTTCCCGAACCCGCTGCGCATCCGTATCGCCGCTGCTGAGAAAGGGCTTCAGGATCGGATCGCCTATCGCCATATCGACGTGACCAAGAACGAGCACAAAACGCAGGAATTCCTCGCGCTGAACCCGTCGGGCTTGGTGCCGGCGCTGCAGCTTGAGGATGGCGCGGTCCTGGCGGAGTGCGTCGCGATCACCGACTATCTGGACGGCCAGAGCGGAGAGGCGGACCTGACCGGGCGCGACGCACGAGACCGGGCCGTCATCTCGATGACGCAAAAGCGGATCGAAGATGGGTTCCTCAACGCCGTCGGGACCTATTTCCATCATGCGACCGACGGCCTGGGGCCGGATGTAGAAATCTATCAGAATAAGGAATGGGGCGAGAAAAACCGCGAACGCGCCGAGGCTTTCCTGGTCTATCTGGACGGCCTGCTGGAGGACCGCATCTATATGGCGGGCGACCGCTTCACCGTGGCCGACATCATCGCGATCGCCGGCGTCGTCTTCGCGGGCTTCGCCGAAATCGCTATTCCGACAAACCTGGAAAACCTCACCGCATGGCGTGACCGGGTCTGGTCGCGGCCCAGCGTCACAGAGGCCTTGCAAGCGGCTTGAACGCCGGAACCTTAACGCCGCCGGCCCGCCTAAGGCCACGGCAGGAGACAAGACAATGGAACTGAATACAGATTTCTCCAAACGCGTTGTCGTCCATTCGGAGACTCTGGACTGGGTCCCGTCGCCCATGCCCGGCGTGGACCGGCGGATGCTGGACCGGATCGGCGACGAGGTGGCGCGCGCGACCACCATCGTGCGCTATGCGCCGAACAGCCATTTCTCGCCGCACACTCATGACGGCGGCGAAGAGTTCCTGGTGCTGGACGGCGTTTTTCAGGATGAACATGGCGATTTCCCCGCTGGCAGCTATATCCGCAACCCGCCGACCAGCAGCCACACGCCAAGCTCGACGCAGGGATGCACCATATTCGTGAAATTATGGCAGTTCGATCCAGACGACAGGACGAATGTGCAGATCGACGCCAACGCCGCTTCCTACGCGCCCTCTGACGACGAGCCCGGAGTCGCGACGACGCTTCTGCATGAAGACGCCGTCGAGCTGGTGCGCATGGAACGATGGGACGCAGACGCTTCGGTGGATCGGCCCGCGCCCGGCGGCATGGAACTGTTAATCCTAGAAGGAAACGTCATTGAAGGCGGCGACATCCTCAGCAAAGGGTCCTGGCTGCGGCTACCGAAAGGCGCGCGGTTCAAAGCCCAGGCAGGACCGGACGGCGTTCGGTTCTGGGCCAAGACCGGTCATCTCGCGGTCCCGCCAATCGACCCGGCGGCCCCAGCAGCGTAAGGATCAAAAGCCGAACATATGGTCCAGGCTGAAACTCTCGCCATCGCGGATCAACCCGTGATAACCGAACAGACGGCAGCCCCGGTCGCGGATGAGGATATAGCCCTCATCCCCGGCCTGGGCGCATTCTTCTTCCGTAAAAGTCTCGCGATGTCGAAACATCAAGGACCCGTTCAACGGGATATGGACCGTGCGTTCCGCTACGATCGAACCGTCCGGACCGCACAAGGCGAGATTGGTGTTCGACTGCGCCGCCCAGGTGGTCGAACTGCAATAAATCAACTGACAGAAGGCGTCCGCCGGCGCTTTCCCAAGCCTGAGAAATAGCCGCGTGCTGAGGCCCGGCGGGCGGCTGGCGTAGGATTGCGGCTCGTCCTTGTAGGTCAGGATATGGTTGAACATATGCGCGCCGAAACTGGTCTCGGCTGCGTGCCCCGTCTCAAGGTCGGTATAGCGGAACAGCCCATGCAGCCATCCGTCCGCCTCACCGCCCTCGCGGAAATCATAAACAATCTCGCAATGACCGGCTCGGCTCGGATCTCCGCCGCCATTCACCGCCGCGCCCAGATCGAACATCGTATCATGGTCTCGCGGCAAATCGCCAAAACTGTGTTCGGCGACTTCCCGCCCGTCCGCATCATAGATCAGAAGGCCAATCGGCAGCGATTTCTGCGCTGTCGACATCGGCGTCGGCAGCACTTCGCTGCGATAGCGCGACGGCGGCAGGACGGGAGCGGGCAACAGATAGCCCTTGCCCATCAGGTTCGACAGGTCCGGGATTTTCGGATCGGGCTTTAGATCGACCCGTTGGACGTTCGGATGGCTGATCCGGTTCCGGCCGTTCGCCTTGCGGATTTCATAGCGTGGCCGAACGAAATGCTTGCCGGCGCGGATTTCGATCTGCTCCGGCCAGCTGAGGCCCGGCAGCAGGTCGGCCACATCCAACGCGTAGGACCCGAAGCCGGGCACTTCCCGATCCAGCCAAGACACCCCCTCACGCCCCATCCGGTTCAAGCCTATCGCCTTGGCCGGGATCGGGGTCGGATGGCTGTTCTGCACCCACAGGACCACCGTCTCGCCCGCCTCCGGGGCCGGCAATCCTGCATAAAGATCCGCCGGCCAGGCGTTGGCGTCATGGGTGCAGGAAAGCTCCGTCCCCGCGTCGCCGTAAGTATCGAGCGCGTATTTCACGACCTCATGACCCGCCGCCCCGATCACATGCAGGAAAAGCTGGCCGCAGAATTCAGGCAGGTCGAGACGCGCGCGCACGTCCTGACTGTCGATCACGATTGTCCCGTTGGCGGGGCCCGCCTGCTGCGTCCATTCAGCGATCGGGCGACCCGACTCGTCGAACAGTTGGAGCCAAAGGCTGACGGATTTGGCGCCGTACCCGCCCCAATAATTGGCGGTGACCAGACGCGTATGCCGGCCGTCCTGATCGCGGAAAAAGGCGAAGTTGGTGGCGAAGTTAAGCGGGTCCAGATAGCGGCGATGGTTCGTCAAATAGGCGGGCTCGATCTTGATATCGTCGAGCGTCACCAGCGTCGCGTCGGCGGGCACAAAATCGGCGATCTGCTCGACCAGACGCTCGGCGTCGAACGCGGGAACGAAGATCAGGGACGCGCCGCTATCCTTCAGGTCGGTCACCGGCTGGGTCGGCAATCCCAGCACCTCGTGGCCGAGATCGTCGATATCCTGAATGAAGACGCCGGTCAGATCGACCGTGGTCAGCGGATAGAGCGCATCGAACGGTTCGACCTGACGCAGCGGATCATAGATTGCGACGCTGTCCGCCTCTTGCAGCCGCTTGGAGAGGGCCCGAGCCGGCTCCACCGCCAGCGGATGGCCCAACGCTTTGAAGAAAGTGCGTCCGCCGGAGCGGTTGTCGAATGTATCGATATTCAGCGCCATGATGCTTTCCGTCTGTCCGCGTCGCTCAAGACGCCCGTATGCTCGCCACATGGGCGAGGTCTCTGGTATAGGCGCGCGCCTTGGGGGGCGCAATTCCGACCGGACGAAAACAGGGCGGCCCTAAGCTGTTTTGAGTCAGGTCAAACCGGATCACGTGAACCAGGGCCGGATCAGCGCCGCGACCCGCGCCGATTCGTCGAGCGGCGGCGGCGCCCAGGACAGATCGAAGCGGAAGCTCGGCGCTTCGTCGAAACGCCGCAGATAGCCGGCCGCGATCATTGAGTCGTGGAACGCGTCGAACTTCCGCGCCGCGCCGCCGCGCCCGGGCCGGACCGGCATGTCCAAGAGATAGACCGGCTTCCCCGCGCTACAGGCTTCCGACACCATATTCACCGAATCGCCCGTCGCAAGGATCGCGTCCGCCGTCGCCAAATAGCGGAAATAGGGGTTCTCGCCGCTGCCGTCCCAGAACGTGATTCGCGGACCGCTGAGGACGGTGCGCAGGGCCGCCTCCGCCGCTGCGGACGTGCGGCGCGAGGCGGTGACCAACAGGCGCGCGCCCAGTCTCTCCGCTGCCGCCCGCACCGATCGCGCCATACGCTCGGCCGCATCCGGCGGCAGATTATAAGCCCCGCTGTCGCCGCCGATCGAGACCATCAGGATGGGCCCGTCCGATGGCCTGTCTTCCGGCCGATAGCGCGCCAACACCGCTTGGTTCACGCGATGCACCGCCCCCAAGGTCGACACCACATTCTCACCGCTCAGCCGGTCATGTTCCGGCGTCGTGACCATGTCGAAATCGCGCAGCGACATGCGCGGATTTTGGATCGCAACCAATCGAACCCGTTTGCCGTCTTTGAAGGCGGCGCGCTTGACGGCCAAGGCCGGGCCGACGGATTTGCGGCCGCAGGAAATCACCAAGTCAGGCCAGGGCGGCGCAAATGTGGCGCGCGAGTCGGGGTCAAGACCGAAAATCCCCTTCGGCCAATAGCGCGCGGGCAGCCAGCGCCAAGGCCGGGCCAAGGACACGGTCTTCTGGTCGATCGGGAAACCCACCGCCTCGGCGAGGCCGACCGTCTGAGCGACCATACCAACGGCCCCTTCGGTGACGGTCCAGGTAAGTCGGTTCGGCGGCATGGATTACTCTGGCTATGGCGGCGCGCCGGCGCGCGGCCGCGCGCAGGGGCTTCGAAATCGGCGGCACTATGGCCAGCGGCGCAACCGCCTGCAAGGCGCGAGACCGGCAGGCCCTTTCGTCGCGCGCGTGACTGGCGAACAGCCTTGCCACGACCGACTTCGCGACCAGTTTCTACGTCAAACGGCGTCATCGCGCCCGTTCAATGCTGATAATAATGTTGCGCAAACGCAACCGAATACGATAGGGACTTGCCGGGTCAGATCGGCTTCCCGACGCGCGTTCGACCGACAGGGCCGGGAAGTTCCACAACACCTATTGAACGGGAGCATCCGCCGTGCGGCGCGACAAACTCGACGCAATCGACCTTCGTATTCTCAGCGATCTGCAGACCGACGGGCGCATGACCAATGTCGATCTGGCCAAGCGCGCGGGCATTTCCGCGCCGCCCTGCCTGCGGCGGGTCCGCGCCTTGGAGAAAAGCGGCTTAATCCGCGGCTATCACGCCGATATCGACCCGGCGATGCTGGGTTATGGCGTTACGGTCTTCGCCTTTGTCGGGCTGACCAGCCAGGCGGAAGCCGACCTTGTGCGATTCGAGGAACAAGTCGCGTCCTGGCCGCTGGTTCGGGAGTGCTTCATGCTACAGGGCGAGACTGATTTCCTGCTGAAAGTCGTCGCCGAAGACTTGGAGAGCTATAACAGCTTCCTGACTCATGAACTGACGGCGGCGGAGAATGTCGCCCATGTGCGCAGCGCCATCACGATCCGGCACTCGAAACAGGAATTTGGCGTGCCGATTGAGTCCGACGCTTAACGGCGCGGCCTAAACCCGGCGCGTTTCGCCTGCATCAGATTTCGACCGCGGTTTGAGCGGCGGCGGCATCGCCATGCGCCCGGCCGCATCTGAGAGCTCGTCATGGCCGCTGCGGTTCGACCGCACGGTCAGCCACATCAGACCGATATTCAGCGCCGTCACCCCGACGATCCCCGCGATAAAGGCGATCCAGCCATGGCCGGAGAATTCGAACCCGGAAACCCCGTTCAGCCAATCGACGGTCTGAGTGAGAAACTCCATTGTCAGCCGGATCAGATGAACTCGACCGAAACGACTTCGTAATCCTTGGCGCCGCCTGGCGACTGCACCTCAACCACATCGCCCGCCGACTTGCCGATCAAGGCGCGCGCGATCGGCGAGGTGATCGCCAGCTTGCCGTTGGCGATGTCCGATTCCATCTCGCCGACGATCTGGTATTTCTTTTCCTCATCCGTGTCGCAATCGGCGATCACGACGGTGGCGCCGAACTTGATGCCGCCGCCATCCAGCTTGGTCGGATCGATCACTTCGGCGCGGCTGGTTTTGTCCTCCAACTCGAGAATGCGCCCTTCGATGAAGCTTTGGCGCTCGCGGGCCGCGTGATATTCCGCGTTCTCCGAGAGATCGCCATGGGCGCGCGCCTCGGCGATCGCGGTGATCACCGCCGGCCGTTCGACACCCTTCAAATTCTTCAATTCCGCCTGCAGGGATTCATACCCTTGCAAGGTCATCGGGACCTTTTCCATACCCTCACCCTGTCCATGAAGCGGCGAACCGCACAAAACGCCGCCATCGGCCCGATACTCTTCGAGTCGATCACGGATCGCGCTGCTTCCAAAAGCCAGCTTGTCGCCCCGAAAACCGGGCGATCGCGGCGCTCAAGCCGCCGGTTACGCTGTCAGGAAACTTCGCTAAAATACGATTGAAGGGGCGCGACTTCAAGACTTCCCTGCGCCATGGCCTTCATGGCCAGCACCGCCGCCTTGATTCCGGCGACCGTCGTGTAATAGGGCGTGGCGCTGGTCAAGGCCGCCCGGCGCAGTGAAAACGAGTCCTCAATCGCCTTTTTCCCGGCCGTCGTGTTCAGCACCAATTGAATGTCATTGTCGATGATTCGGTCGACGATATGCGGCTGACCTTCGAGCACCTTATTCACGGTCTCGACCGGGACGCCATGCCCCGTGAGATAGTCCGCCGTGCCTCGCGTGGCGATCAGGTCAAAGCCGAGCGCGATCAGATCCTGCGCCGGCCGGACCATCGCCTCCTTGTCCTCGTCCTTCACCGAAATGAAGATCCGGCCGGTCAGCGGCAGGTCGGCGCCGCAGCCGATCTGCGCCTTGGCGAAGGCCCGGTCGAATCGGGTGTCGAGCCCCATGACCTCGCCGGTCGATTTCATCTCCGGCCCCAGCATAACATCGACGCCGGGAAAGCGGTTGAAGGGGAAGACCGCCTCTTTCACCGCGACATGATCGTGATCCGGACGGCGGCCGAGACCGACACCGGCCAGCGTTTCGCCGGCCATCAGCCTTGCGGCGATCTTCGCCACCGGCACGCCTGTCGCCTTGGCGACGAAGGGCACGGTGCGGCTGGCGCGCGGATTAACCTCCAAGAGGTAAACCGTCTCGCCCTGGACGGCGAATTGAACATTCATCAATCCGACCACGTTCAAGGCCAGGGCGAGTTTCTCGGTCTGGCGCTCCAGTTCGGCGACCACGGCGTCCGACAGCGAATAGGGCGGCAACGAGCAGGCGCTGTCGCCGGAATGAATGCCGGCTTCCTCGATATGCTCCATCACGCCCGCGACATAGACATCCGCGCCATCGCACAGCGCGTCGACATCGACCTCAATCGCGTCACGTAGATAGAAATCGACCAGGACCGGCGTATCGCCGGAAACCTGCACGGCAGTGTTGATATAGCGCCGCAAGTCCGCCTCTTCATGGACGATCTCCATGGCGCGACCGCCCAGCACGTAGGACGGGCGCAGAACGACCGGATAGCCGATCCGGGCGGCGATCTCGACCGCCTGTTCCTCGGACGTCGCGGTCCCGTTCGGCGGTTGTTTCAGGTCGAGATCTTGCAGCAGTTTTTGGAAGCGCTCCCGGTCTTCCGCCAGATCGATCGCATCAGGGGCGGTGCCGAGGATCGGGATATCGGCGGCCTCCAGCGCATGCGCCAGCTTCAGCGGCGTCTGGCCGCCCAGCTGCACGACGACGCCCAGCAGATCGCCCTTCTCCTGCTCGGCCCGGACGATATGGATGACGTCTTCGTCGGTCAGCGGCTCGAAATACAGCCGGTCGGACGTGTCGTAATCGGTCGAGACCGTCTCCGGGTTGCAGTTGACCATGATCGTCTCATAGCCGGCTTCGGACAGCGCATAGGCGGCGTGGACGCAGCAATAATCGAACTCGATTCCCTGGCCGATCCGGTTCGGGCCGCCGCCCAGAATGACGATTTTCTTGGCGTCGCTCGGGTCGACTTCCGATTCGGGCTCGGAGACGCCGTCGCCTTCATAGGCCGAATACATATAGGGCGTGGGCGCCGGGAACTCCGCAGCACAAGTGTCGATCCGCTTGAAGACAGGGGCGACCGAAACGGCGGCGCGGCGGCGGCGGATTTCCGCCTCGTCCAGGCCGGACAGGGCCGAGAGGCGCGCATCGGAGAAACCGAGCTTTTTCAGGCGCAGCCACGCCATCCGGTCCGCGATCGCGTCGCCCGGCAGGCCGGATTCCGCGACCGCCTTTTCGGCATCGACGATCGACTTGATCTGCTCCAGGAACCACGGATCGATCTTGCACGCCTGATGCACCAGCGCCACCGAGGCGCCATGCCGGAAGGCTTGCGCGACATAAAGCAACCGGTCGGGCGTCGGTTTCGACAGGGCCGCGCGCAAGTACGCCGGGTCGTCGGGATGCTCGATCGCGACCGCGTCGAGGCCGCTCAGCCCGGTCTCCATCGAGCGCAGCGCTTTTTGCAGGCTTTCCGGGAAGGTACGGCCAATCGCCATCGCCTCGCCGACCGACTTCATTGAGGTGGTCAGCAGCGGGTCGGCGCCGGGGAATTTCTCGAACGTGAAGCGCGGCGTCTTGGTCACCACATAATCAATGGTCGGCTCGAAACTGGCCGGCGTGATCTTCGTGATGTCATTGTCCAACTCGTCCAGCAGGTAACCGACCGCCAGTTTTGCGGCGATCTTAGCGATCGGAAATCCGGTCGCCTTGGACGCCAAAGCCGAGGAGCGCGAGACGCGCGGATTCATCTCGATCACCACCAACCGGCCGGTCGCCGGATCGACGGCGAACTGCACGTTCGAGCCGCCGGTCTCGACCCCGATCTCGCGCAAACATGCGATCGAGGCGTTGCGCATGATTTGATACTCTTTATCGGTCAGGGTCAGCGCCGGGGCGACGGTCATCGAATCGCCGGTATGCACGCCCATCGGGTCGATATTCTCGATAGAGCAGATAATGATGCAGTTGTCGGCGGCGTCGCGCACCACCTCCATCTCAAACTCTTTCCAGCCCAGCACCGATTCCTCGACCAGGACCGTGCCGACCGGCGAGGCGTCGAGCCCCCCCAGAACCAGCGTCGTGAATTCCGACTTGTTATAGGCGATCCCGCCGCCGGTGCCCCCGAGGGTGAAGCTGGGCCGGATGATCGCCGGCAGGCCGACCAACTCCAGCGCCGCTTCGGCCTCGGTCAGGCTGGAGACCATTTCCGATTTCGGGCTTTCCAGGCCGATCTTGTCCATGGCGTCGCGGAACAGTTGGCGGTCTTCCGCCTTATTGATGACCTCGGCCTTGGCCCCGATCATCTCGACGCCCAGCCGGTCCAAGGCGCCGGACTCATCCAGCGCCAGCGCGGTGTTGAGCGCGGTCTGACCGCCCATGGTCGGCAACAGAACCAGTTTCTCCGCCGGATGCGCCGCCCGCTCGCGCGCCAGGATGCGTTCGACCGTGTCCGGCGTGATCGGCTCGATATAGGTCGCGTCCGCCATCTCCGGGTCGGTCATGATCGTCGCCGGGTTGGAATTGACCAGAACGACGCGATAGCCCGCCTCGCGCAGCGCCTTGCAGGCCTGGGCGCCGGAATAATCGAACTCACAGGCCTGACCGATCACGATCGGGCCCGCGCCAATGATCATGACGGCGTCTATGTCAGTCCGTTTCGGCATGGGTCTTCCTATGGGGAGGCGGGTGTCGGTCGCCGGCGAGGCGGAATTACGCGGCCGCCTTCTCCGCATCGATCATGGCGACGAAGCGCTCGAAGAGATAGTGCGAATCCTGCGGTCCGGGCGAGGCTTCGGGATGATATTGCACCGAGAAGGCCGGTCGGTCGGTCACCCGCACGCCTTCCAGGCTGCCGTCGAATAGTGAGACATGAGAAAGTTCGACATTGGCGGGCAGACTGTCATCCCGGACCACGAAACCGTGATTCTGGCTGGTGATCTCGACCTTGCCGGTCGCCAGATCCTTGACCGGGTGATTGCCGCCGCGATGGCCCAGCGGCATTTTTTCGGTTTCCGCGCCCAAAGCCAGCGCCAGGATTTGATGACCGAGGCAGATGCCGAAGATCGGCATGCCAGCTTCCAGCAGCGACCGGACCATCGGCGCCGCATAGACGCCTGTAGCCGCCGGATCGCCGGGACCGTTCGACAGAAAAACCCCGTCGGGCTGGTGCCGCATGACATCCTCGGCGGTCGCCGTCGCGGGTACAACCGTCACGGCGCAGCCGGCCGCCGCCAGACAGCGCAGGATGTTCCGCTTGGCGCCATAATCGACCGCCACGACGCGCCGCTTCGGCGCGGTCTGACGGCCGTAACCGTCCGCCAAGGTCCAGACCGTCTCGTCCCAGCTATAGGTCTGCGTGCAGCTCACCTGTTTCGCCAGATCCATGCCTTCCAGGCCCGGCCAGCCGCGCGCCTCTTGCGCCAAGGCGGTGACGTCGAAGACGCCGTCGGGGTTGTGAACCAAGACCCCGCGCGGCGCGCCGCCGTCGCGAATGCGCCGCGTCAGCCGACGCGTATCGACGCCGCAAACACCCGGCAGATCATGGGCCTTCAACCAGCCGTCGAAATGGCTGACCGCGCGGAAATTGGACGGGTCGGTGATGTCGGCGCGCAAAACGCAGCCCAGAGCGGCCGGACTGACCGTCTCGATGTCTTCGGGATTGGCGCCGACATTGCCGATATGCGGAAAGGTGAAGGTGATGATCTGCCCGGCATAGGACGGATCGGTCAGGATTTCCTGATAGCCGGTCAGGGAGGTGTTAAAGCAAATTTCGCCCACTGTCCGACGCGCCGCGCCGATCCCGCGACCCCAGAAGACCGCCCCATCCTCCAGCACCAGCGCAGCCGTCGCTGGAGGCGTTTCCAAAGTCGCTGAAGCGCCTGTTTCTGGATGGGTCGTTTCTGTCATGGCCGGGCCGCGCCTCGATCAAACCGGATGCTTCGGCGGGGAGAGATACGGGAGAGCGGGTTTGTTTGCAAGGTCGATCACATTTTCAACAATTCAGTAAAATCAATGCGTTAGACCAAGAACGAAGGTTTGCAGCCCTGACGGCGTTGCGTTAGCGTCTGACCCCTTCGGATTCGGACGCCAAACCATCGGCTCGCGCCGTTCCGAAGGCCGCCCGAAAGAACGCCGCGACGGTTCGACCGAACGCGGCGCGCCGACTTGATCGGTATGGGCCCGGGGGTCACGAGATTTTGAGGGATTCATGACTGACATACGTTCGCAGCTCAGCGTCGCGTTAAAAGATTCGCTGCGCGCCAAAGACACGATCGCGACCTCCACGCTTCGGCTGATTCTGGCCGCCTTAAAGGACCGCGACATCGCCGCGAGGGCGAAAGGACCCGACTCGGCGCTGAGCGACGAAGACATCCTGCTGATGCTGCAGACGATGGTGAAGCAGCGCCGCGAGAGCATCACGATGTATGAGCAGGGCGGCCGCCTTGAATTGGCCGAGCACGAGCAGGGCGAAATCGCCGTGATCGAGCGCTTCCTGCCGAAACAGCTTGACGAGACCGAGGCGTCGGATGCGATCGGCGGCGTGATCGCCGATCTGAAAGCCGAGAGCCTGAAGGAAATGGGTGCGGTCATGGCGGAGCTGCGCAACCGCTATGCCGGGCGGATGGATTTCGGCAAGGCTGCGGGCCTGGTGAAAGCGCAACTGTCGCATTCCTGAACCGGCCGGTTTGCAGCGCGCTGCAGAGGCGCCATGATGCCGCATGGCTTTCCCCCCCAGCTTTCTTGATGAGATCCGGACACGCGTCTCCCTCAGCGGACTGGTCGGCCGCCGGGTTCAGCTGAAGCAGCGCGCGCGCAACGATTTCTGGGGACTGTCGCCCTTCACCAACGAGAAAACGCCCTCCTTCCACGTGCAGGAGGACAAGGGCTTCTATCATTGCTTCGCGTCCGGCGAGCATGGCGACCATTTCACCTGGTTGATGAAGACCGAAGGCCTGCGCTTTCCGGAAGCGGTCGAGGCGTTGGCCGGCGAAGCAGGGCTTCAGATGCCGGAACGCACGCCGGAGCAGAAACAGCGGGACCAACGGCGCGGCGCCCTGACGGAGCTTGTCGAAGAAGCCTGCGCCGCCTTTCAACGCGCGCTGATGCGCAAAGAGGGCGCGGCCGCCCTGGCGTACTTGCGCGAGCGCGGCCTGAGCGACGCGGCGATCGCGCGGTTCCGTCTCGGCTACGCCCCGGCCGACGGCGGCGCCCTGCGGCGAGAGATTGCATCCGACGCGACGCGGCAAGAGGGCCTGATCGAGGCGGGTGTGCTGCGAAGAGGCCGGGACGGCGGCGCGCCCTACGCCTTCTTCCGCGACCGGATCATGTTTCCGATCACCGACCGGCGCGGCGGCGTGATCGGTTTCGGCGGCCGCTATATGGGCGACGCCAAGGCGGACGGGGTCGGCAAATACATCAACTCGCCGGACACGCCGCTCTTCGATAAAGGACGCTCGCTCTACAATTTGCCGGCCGCGCGTCAGGCGGCGCATGAAGGCGCGGCGCTGCTGGTCGTTGAGGGCTATATGGATGTCATCGCCTTGGCCGACCATGGCTTGGAGGCGGCGGTGGCGCCGTTGGGGACAGCCGTGACCGAGACCCAGATCGCGGAGCTTTGGCGCTTGGCGGATGAGCCGGTGCTCTGCCTCGACGGCGACGCGGCGGGCCGCAAAGCGGCGCTGCGCGCGGCCGATCGCGCCTTGCCGCTCTTGGCGCCGGGCAAGAGCTTGCGGTTCGCCTTCCTGCCCGCCGGCGAGGACCCGGATACGCTGGTCCGCGCCCAGGGCGCCGCCGCGATCACCGCCCTGATAAAGAGCGCCATCCCGTTGGTCGAAACAATCTGGCGCAACGAATCGGCGCAGGCCCCGCTCGACACGCCGGAACAGAAAGCCGCGCTGGAGAAGCGCCTGTTCATCCAAGCCAGCCGGATTGAAGATGAGACGGTGAAACGCCTGTACCAACAGGCCTTCCGCGACCGACTTTGGCGCGCGTTTCGAGAACTGTCCAACAGCGGGTTCAAAGGCGGATCCGCGCGGGGGCGTGGGGCGTGGCGCGGCGCTGGAAACATGCGGTTCGGCGGAAGACCGGACGGTTACGCAAAAGGCCGTTTGGCCTCAGGCGAGGCCGGCGCTGTGTCGAACGCCGCCGATGCGGGTCATCGCCGGCGGCAGGAGCTGCTCTTGGCGGCGCTTATCAATCATCCCGGCCTAATCGCCGATTTCGCCGAGCCGCTTGCGGAAGCGCCGCTGGATCCGGACCTGACCGAGCTGCGGCAGGCGATCGAGATGGGCGTTTCGACGCAGCCGGACCTTGATGCGGAGGGGCTGGCGCACCATTTGGCCAGTACAGGACGAGATGATCTGATGGCGTCGGTGACGCGCCCCGCAGTTGTGGCGCTCGGCAAGCAAGCGGGACGCGCGGCCCCCGATAGCGAGGCGCGAGGCTTGATCGACGCGATCCTGCGACAATTTCGGCAATCCGCGCTTTTGAAGGAAACGGCTGTCGCGGCGCAATTGCAGTCAGTAGTCGATGCATCGCCGGCTATCTCGGATGGGCCGGAAACGGGGACGGGGGGTGAATCCCCAGAGGCGTTGCACGATCAAGCGCGGGAACGTCGCATCGTAGCTTATCGCGACTCCTACACCCAGGGTGAAGCTGCGCTGTCGAAAAGTGATGACGAGGTTTGATGCCGTTCCGGGAATTGATCGATCCGGCTGCTCACGGTAATAAGCGCTCCTGCGTCGGGTTGAAATCAAACCGGCTCGTCGGCCGTGGCGCTCGCCCCATCGCTCTATTCAGGTTGGTGCGGCGGGCCGGTGGACACGGCGGCGGATCGGGCGGCGGATAATTGGGTACGAAAAGCATCGGCGGGAAAGAGGTCTTTCTCCGCGCGGTGTTGTTTGACGTTGGTCGTCGGTGATACCGGCGCAAAGGCATGTCGCCGCCCAAGGGCGCGGCGCGGCGGTCGAAAGGGTCGATGATGGCGACAAAAGCTGAAAAGACGGAACGGCCCGAGGGCGGCGAAGAACAACAGGACGGCCCGCTCCTGGACCTGATCGAACAGGCCGTCAAGAAGCTTGTCGCGAAAGCCAAGGAACGCGGTTTCATCTCGATTGATGAGCTGAACGCCGCGCTGCCGCAGGATCAGGTCACCTCCGAACAGATCGAAGACACGATGACCATGTTGTCCGAAATGGGCATCAACGTGGTCGACGCCGACGAGGGCGACAACGACAACGAGGCTGAGAGCGAGGCTGAACCAGCCGAAGGCGCTGCAACCACGTCGGCCGCCGCCGGGAATATCGCCGATGACGATGTCGGGCGCACCGACGACCCGGTGCGCATGTATCTGCGCGAGATGGGCTCCGTCGAGCTGTTGTCACGCGAGGGCGAGATCGCCATCGCCAAACGGATCGAGGCCGGGCGCGAGAAGATGATCGGCGCGCTTTGTGAAAGCCCGCTGACCATGCGCGCCATCGCCGACTGGCGGGATTCGCTGGTTGAGGAGCAAATCCTCTTGCGCGACGTGATCGATCTGGACGCGACCATGTCCGGCGGCCCCGACGCGCAGAACGCCGAGAACGCCGAGGGGGCCGACGGCGAGCAGTCCGGTTCCCAGACGGACGGTGACGATGACGGCGATGTCGAGGACGCGATCGCCGCCGCCTCGCCGTCTGTGCAGGAGAGCGACGAGGACGATAGCGAAGAGGAAGAAAAAGCCGAGGGGGAAGAGGGCGAAGAGGCCAGCGGCGATGGCCTGGACGATGATGACGATGGCGAGAACACCATGTCGCTGGCGGCGATGGAGCAATTGCTCAAGCCGGACGTCCTTGAGAATTTCGACCTGATCGCCTCGACCTATCAGAAGCTGCAGCGCGCCCAAGACAAACGCATTCAGGCCCTGCAAAAGGGCGAAACCCTGTCGGCTTCGACCGAACGGACCTATGAGAAGCACAAGCGCGACCTGATCGACGGGATGCAGCAGGTGCGCCTGAACAATCTGCGGATCGAACAGCTGGTCGTCGAACTCTACCAATTGAACAAACGGCTGACGACCGAAGAAGGCAAGCTTCTGCGCCTGGCGACCGATTGCAAGGTGAAGCGCGAAGAGTTTCTGGAGAAGTATTTCGGCGCCGAGCTGAACCCAAACTGGCTCTCGGACGTCGAGTCCCTGTCGCCGCAATGGGAGGCGTTCTCCGTCAAGCACAAAGCTCGGATCGAGGCGATCCGGTCCGAGATCGCGGAGATCGCTGAAGACGCCTCCATGCCGATCGGCGAGTTTCGCCGCATCACCTCGACCGTACAGACCGGCGAGCGCGAGGCGGCGCGCGCCAAGAAAGAAATGGTTGAGGCGAATCTGCGTTTGGTGATCTCGATCGCCAAGAAATACACCAACCGCGGCCTGCAATTCCTCGACCTGATACAGGAAGGCAATATCGGCCTGATGAAGGCGGTCGATAAATTCGAATACCGCCGCGGCTATAAATTCTCGACTTACGCGACTTGGTGGATCCGCCAGGCGATAACCCGCTCGATCGCCGATCAGGCGCGCACGATCCGCATCCCCGTCCATATGATCGAGACGATCAACAAGCTGGTCCGAACCTCGCGCCAAATGCTGCATGAGATCGGCCGCGAGCCGACGCCGGAAGAGCTGGCCGAGAAGCTGCACATGCCGCTCGAGAAAGTGCGCAAGGTGCTGAAGATCGCCAAAGAGCCGATCAGCCTCGAGACCCCGATCGGGGACGAGGAAGACAGCCATCTCGGCGATTTCATCGAGGACAAGAACGCGATCCTGCCGGCCGACGCGGCGATCCAGTCCAACCTGCGCGAAACGACGACACGGGTTCTGGCCTCGCTGACCCCGCGCGAAGAGCGGGTCCTGCGGATGCGCTTCGGGATCGGCATGAACACCGACCACACGCTTGAAGAGGTCGGTCAGCAATTCAAGGTCACCCGCGAACGGATCCGTCAAATCGAAGCCAAAGCGTTGCGTAAACTGAAACACCCCTCGCGCAGCCGTAAACTCCGCAGCTTCCTGGATTATTAACCAAGGAAGTTCATCCTGAAGGATAGGACCGCGGCCCATGCAACACTTAGACAGGCCGCGGGACGGCGCACCGCCGCCGCCGGGCAAGGTCCGGGTCGCAGGCCCGGACGACGCGACCGCGCTGAATGCGCTCTATGAGCGCTGCTTCGCGCCCTCCTGGAAAGACGCCTACGCTTCGGAGATCCTGCAGGCGATGCTGCCGCTCGCCTGCGCGCCGCAGACCGATTTGATGCGGTCAGGAACTTATTTCGCTATTGATGGGACCGATGCGGCCGGCGCCGCGTCGATCATCGGTTGCGGCGGCTGGACGCCGCATTCCTTCTCCCGCCCGGACCATGTCGTCGCGGGGGAAGGTCACGTCCGTCATTTCGCCGTCGATCCCGCGTGTCAGGGGACCGGCGTAGGGCGCAGGCTGATGGCGGCGACCTTGGCCTCCGCCGACGCCAAAGGCGTGACGACTCTGCATCTCACCGCCAGCCTGACCGCCGTCGGCTTCTACGAGGCCTTCGGCTTTCACTGCGTAAAGGCGGCGGAGCTCCCGGTTGGCGGCGTACTTTTCCCCGTGGTGGAGATGACACGGGCCTAAGCGGCGGTGCGGGCGCGCCCGGGCGGCTTACCGCTTGGCGACCGCCGGAAGCTCTGCTATCTCCGCCGCATGCGCATCAACGCGCGGGCCTGTAGCTCAGTTGGTTAGAGCGGACCGCTCATAACGGTTTGGTCGCAGGTTCGAATCCTGCCGGGCCCACCATTCCATCCCACGAGGCGGAAAAGGTCCCTGCAAGCCGCAGTGGCTCTGCGATTGGGGCGGTTCGATACCCGTCATTTCTGGCGTACTGGATGCGGCCCGTAAAGGCGAGGCGGAGCACCAGTCTTTGCAGCTCGTACTGGCCTGAAACCCAGAGTTTGTGAGGGTTTGAGAGGAAGTCGAGGGCGGTTCGATACACGTCCTCAAACCGGCCTTTGGGCGGGGTCGCTTTCGCGGCGATTTCGGCCAAATCGGCGCGTTGGCCGCTTAGTTTTTCGATCTGACTCTCATAGGCTTGGATAACGGCGGGCGCGCGTGCCTCAACGATGCGTTCGGAAAGCGTTTCGATCTTACGCTCGATTGCGCTGATCTCGGAGCGGGCGGCTGTCGCGGAGACCTTTGCGGTCTCGGCCTGCCGGGTCCAGCAATCGGCGAACATCGCCTTGACCATGGCGAGGATGGGACGCGCCGGGGTTAGGCCTTGCAGCAGCGCCGCGAACTCGCCTTCGAGTGTCTCCTTGCGGATGGATTTGCCTTTCATCTCGCAATGCCGGGTTTGGCACAGGTAGTAGGGATAATATCCGTTGCGGCCTTTGGACCATCCGGACGTCATTGCATTGCCACAGCTCGCACAGGCGACGAATCCGCGTAGGGGAAAATCACGGTTCAGGTCCTTTCGCGCGGGCGCATAGGCGTTGCCGTCTAGCCGCTCCTGAATCTTGCGCCACGTGGCCAGATCGATCAGCGGTTCGTGCTTGGCCGGATGCATGGTGAGGCCCAGCTTCTTCACCGTCATGTATCCCGCATAGATCGGGTTGCGCAGCACATTGGTGGTCATCTGACGGGACTGGCCGTACAGGCCCCGGCGCTTGATTGTGGGATGGGTGTTGAGGAAGCGCATCACTTCCGAGGCGGTCTGGAAACGCCCAGCGGCGAAGCCTTCAAGCGCTTCTTTCACGATCGGGCCGTTGACCGCGTCGGGATGCAGGATTTTTCCGCCATCCTCCGACTTGATATAGCGGTAGCCGAGGATAACGCCGAAGCAGTAATAGCCGCGTTCGGCCCGCGCGCGCATTTTCTGCCGCACCTGACGCCCGTTCTGTTCCCGCTCAAGCTCGCCCTGCGCGGCGGCGATGGTCTCGAAGAACTTGCCTTCCGGGCTGTTCTCAAAACTGAAATTAAGGCATTCGCGCGTCGCCCCGCGCTCGGTCATGATGCGGCGAAGCTTCAAATGAAACTCTGTATCGCGGGCGTAGCGCTTGAGATCGTCGAAGATCACCACATAGCGTTCATCCGGTTTGGCGTCCAAATAGGCGAGCAAGGCGACCATGCCCGGCCGTTTCATAAAGTCGCCGCCGCCGGTCATGTCATCGGGGAAGACGGCTTCGACCTCGTAGCCCTTGGCCTCGGCATATTGGCGACAGCGATGCTCCTGGCTGTCCAAGCCGTTTCCTTCCTTGCGTTGCTTCGGATCGGACACCCGGCAATAGATGACCGCTTTTTGCGGATTTGTTTCTTCTATTTTTGGATCGTGGTTCATGACTCCTCTCTTTCCAATGCGCCTTGAGTCCCAGCGCCGGTACTATGATTTTCAAGAATGTGGTGACGCAGATAGTGTACCGCATTTTCCGGCTGCGAAGCGCGCTCATCGCCGTGTTTCGCGCGTTTTCCACAGGCTTTTTCGGCGACTTGGACAGGATGAATGTTGAAGCCGAGCTTCACAAATTCACAGATCACCCGCCAATGGGCGTCGATGCAGGCGATCTTCTCCGTATCGCTCATCTCCGTATGCTCTAGGAAACGCAGATATTTCTCGTAGTCGATTTTGAGTGTCGGCGGGGCGGTTTGGATTGGCGGGGTGTCGGTCATTCTAAATCTCGTCCTTACTGTATGTTCCTTTATCTATTGACACAAAAGTAGGAATACTATCCTACTTCTGCATTCATTGCAAGTTTTTCGTGTTTCGCACCCCTATCGTTCCGGCCCATATGAAGGACCTTGTGCCGGGACGGGCGTTTCCGGGGTCCTTTGTTTGGCGTTGGCGAGCGCCGCGTCGCGCTCGGCGGCGAGGTCTTGGTGCGGTTGCGGCGCCGCTTCGGGCTGGGGCGCGTGGACCGCCTGGGCTTGTTCCTGCTTTCGATCCTGTTCCCGTTGTTGGTCCCGGAAGTGGTCTCGCCATTTGACCATCTCGCGGTTGGCTTCGAGCAAGAGGGCCTGCGCCTTCAAGACATCGCCGCCGCCCAGAGAGCGGGACTCGCGATATTCGCCTGTTCGCTTGTCCTGATAGGTCCGGCCCAACGTGGCGCTGACGAAGGGGCCTTTCTCGCTTTCCTGCCGCCACAGCTTCACGACGACCGCGCCGTCGCGCAGCGTCTGGATCGGTGCGTCTTTCTTCGGGTTCTGGGTCTCGTTTTGGATATTGTCAGTCATGATCTGATCCTCTCTCTCAACCGGGTTATCGTGATGGCTTGTAAGCCGGTTTGTGGGTGCGTTCCGGTTGATCCCGGACATTCTGGTTAGAGGGCATGTTGCGGAAGGCGGCGTCCCGCTCATTTTCGAGCCAGCCGGAAGAGCCCGCGCCGGATTGTCCGTCCGTCTGCTCCGGCTGACGGGACTGCTCATCCCGGCTTTGGTTGAAGTGGTAGTGGACGGGCGGCACGGATTCGGCCGCACGGCCTTTCATCCAGGAGCCGAAGACTTGATGCGCAAAGCTTTTGGTCATTGAATCGCCCTCCGCGTATCAAGCCAGGCCAGCAGAGGGCACGGGAAATGGACGGCGGGGGAGATCACGCCGCGCGATCCGGCATAGAGGCAGGTTCCATCATAGCGCTGTTCAATCCGCAGATGCGGGCCGATAGGGCTCGCCACGAAGGCCAGCAAGGCGAGCGCCGGCCAGCCCCGGCACAGATGACGGGCGATGCGGCAGAACCGCTCTGTACGGCCCCACTGTTTGCGTGTCAGCATGGGATGATCCTTTCTGAAGGCTCGGGTTAGCGGCGGCCCAAACTGTGTCATCGAATGCGCAGCCGGATGGGCAAGCGATAGGGCTTGCCGTGGAACGGGTTGATGTCGATTTGATCGCGGAACGGGTGGATCGCGGCGACCGGCGGCGTGTCGACCAGCAAGGGCCGGTTCCCGCGAATGAACAGGATGGCCTTATCCGTGCGGCGAATTTCGTCCGCCGTCATCAGGGGGCGCGCGTCCTCGGACAGGCTCCCGCCCTTCATACCGAAGAACTCCTTGTCCGCATTGCGCGTATCGCTTTCCGCGATCACGGCGCGCGCGCCAAGCATCTCTTCCACCAGCTTGAGGGTTTGCGGCTCCCGTTGGCCCGGCAGAACCTGTTTGATCTCCGTCTCGGACAGAAGCGTGTTGAGCGTCTCCTCGCCATAGGTCTGGCGGAAGGCGGAGAGCGACTGGATGATGAGATGCAGGCGGATGCCGTAGGCCCGCCCCCAGGTGAGCAGACTGCCGAGGCCGGTAAGCTTGAAGTTGGTGCACTCATCCGCGATGACATTGACGGAGCGGTGTTTGTCCTCGGCGCGCTTCAACTCCTGCGCCATGCACCATTGCACGAGACCCAGTGCGTCTTTCTGCGACTCGATCCGGCTCGCATCCGCGACCAGGAAGACGGTCGTCGGCTTGCCTGTTTTGAGATCAGCGAAGCGGAAGGTGCTCTTGCTGAGATATTTATGCGCGCGGGTCGTCAGATCGAACCGCGCCAGCGCCTGTTGCGCGCCGGTTAGGAAACTGTCGAGCGTGCGGCTGTCGTCGGATTGCAGTAGGGCGGCGGTGCTGCTGGCGACGCCCTTGATGTAAGTCATGAAGTTCTTGAGGTCTTCATCGCTTTGCGTCGGCGCCCATGGCGAACGCTCGATTGGCATGGCGGCCTTGGACCCGTCCCCTTGCGGCAGCCGCCCCGCGACCCAAAGCGCGTTTTGGAGGAGGAACTCCCGGTCTTCCAGCATGGTCTGCACATGGCCGAGCGTGGCCTTCGCCCCATGGATCAGAACCGCGATAATGATCACGAAGGCGATCAGCTTTCGGCTGCCGTCGCGGAAATACTTATTGTCATCGCCGCCCCCGCCGCCCGAGGGTTCGGGATAGAGTTGCAGGCTCATGTCGTTTGTGTCGCCGGAGACATCCTGCAACCCGCCTGGGCGCCAAAAATTATCAGCGATCAGGTTGAGCGGATTGTAGCAGTCCGATGCGCCGAGAATGTCGGTCCACATCTCCCCGATATTGAGGATGCGTACGATCTCGCCGCGTTCCCGTAGGACGCGCGCCAGCATACAGGCGAGTTCGCCCTTGAAGTCGACCACGAATTTGGAGCCGAAGATGGACAGGATCGTCGGGATGATGACGCCAACCCCTTTGCCGGTTCCGGCTGGCCCCAGGGTCAAGGCGTTGGACGCAAATTCCGCGAAGATCGCCTCGCCCTTGATCGCGCCCCAATACGGCCCCCAGCCCTTGCAGAGATCGCACGCCACGGATTTGAGCGTGCCCCAGTCGGCGGCGCCCTTGATCCCCGCCGGGGTACGAGCCTTCTTGTCTCCGAAGAAGTCCGCGAGCACGCGGAAGAGTTCCGCGCCCAAAGTTGTCCCGCCAGCGATCACCCCGATTAGGGCAAGCGTCGGGATGAGGTGCAGTTCAATCCCGGTCTTGATTGGCCCGAAGAAATGCAGAACAGCAATGGACCCAGCCACCAGCAACGCCGCGCTGATCAACCGCTCGCCTAAGCCTTGAGGCCGACTGGTTTGCGACGTGTGCGAGGAAGGCGGCGCGCTCATCTCACGACCCTCCCCAGTAACGCAGTGGGGTCAGATCGACACGGGCCGCGCCGTTGCTGTTGAAATAATCCCGCCACCAGGCGCGCATCTCCACATGCGTGCAGTGATCGAGTCCCGGCTGCGGCAGACGGACGGTCTCCACCAGCAGGACAGAGACATCCGCGCCGGTGAAGGGGTTAGGCTTGACGTCGCGATACTCCAGGCGTTCGGCGAACCGGCCGAAGGTCGGCATATGGCCCCGGACTTGGCAGAAGCGCGCCAGGGAGGAATTCTGAATGCCGTCGGTGATGATCGTCAGGTACCGGGACGCGCCCTGGAAATCGTCCTGCACCGACACGGCGCGCAATTGTTCCAGGATCGGGCTGTCGCCGGCCCGTTGATCCGACTGCACCGCTTGCGAGATGCTGTCCCGCGCGCGTTCCACGAACCGGTTGCGCGCGTCTGCCGCTTGCCGGATGAGATAAGCGTCCGGCTTTTCCGGCGCGCCGAGGGCGGCTTGCTCAGACGCATTGCTGGCGGGTTTACACAATTTGAAGATCGGCGGCGGCAGAGTTCCCTGAACGTCCTTCGCCGTGGAGAACATCATGAACAGGGAATTCGCAGGCGCGCGGTCCCAGGCGCGCATCACGCCCGCTTCGTAATCCCGAAGCTGTGCGTCCGACTGTTCGGCGAGCGACGCGTCGATCCAGATCGCCGCCTTGTGCTGATCGGCGCGCTGATAACAACCCAGCGCATTCGGCTTCTCAATGCCCATGAAATAGGTCAGAGCGGCGCCGCCCGCGCCGAGCGCCAAAACGGGCATGGCCGTAGCTAGGAAGATCGCCTTGAGCGGTATCCGAGATCGCGCGCCGGCGCGGCGGTCGCCGGGCCTCGGGCGAGATTGGGTGCGGGGTCGCATAGAACGCATGAGATCATTCTCCTTCATCGGTTAGGGGATAGTGGATGGCGGGCGCATTCAGGCGGAACGCCGCCGCCTGTGCGTCGATATCGGCAAGGCAGGCGGCATAGGCCGCCTCCACTCGGGCGAGCGCATCTTTGAGCACCGCGCCATCCCCGAACGCGCCCGGTTCAGGGATCACGCGTTCGGAGAGTTTTAGGCCGTTGAGCGCCCGCATGTCCGGCTTCGGCGCGCCGGATGGTTTCTGCGCGACATAATCGTCCCGGCCATTCCGCTCGGCGGCGCGCGCAAGGATCGTATCCTTCTCCGCGTCGACCGCATCATTGTGGGCCAGCAGGCGTTCTATCAGGGCGAGACGGCGCGCCTCATAATCCGACGCGGCGTCTTCATTTTCAGCAATGGCGTCTTCCAGAGGCGCCGACGCACCGTCAAAGGCGACCTTGGCGGCGTCCAACAGATGCTTATGCAGCTCATCGCCTTCGCGCTCGGCGTCTTCCTCCGCCGCCTGTTTCAGCGCTAGAAATCCGGGAATGGGATCGCTGATCCCTGTCCAGCCTTTATAGACGCCGAGGATCGCGCCGATCAGCCCCAACACAATGATGGCGATGGCGAAGTAGTTATCGAACGTTGCGACCAGGCCGACCCGCTCAAAATCGAAGATGCCCGCATGATCGCCGATAGCGCGGGTCCGCGCGGCGGCAAAATTGAGCAGGCCGATCAGACCGGCCCCTGTGAAAAAGCCGCCCCAGGCCAATGCGCGAATGCGCGCTTGCCGGGCCGTCGGCTGGCGCGCCCCGCGCCGATAACCGAGATACCGGCAGGCGAAAAACCCAGTCACCAAGCCCGATGCAACATTCAGGACGGAAAAGGCGAGACCATAGGCGATCCCGCCGATCACATCCGTCGTCCCGTCCGTAATCATCAAGGGAACCGCGAGGGCGGCCTCGGCGAACACAGCACCCTGAACGGTCAGGGTCGTCGCCAATAGATTCGGCGCGCGCGCGTCACGGGCGATCCGGTTGTCGTATTTGAAGGCGCGATAGGCGCAGCCCCGCAAACGGCGCGCTTCATCCAGCGCCGCGAAGCCCTCTTTGGCTTGGTCGGCGGTTTGTTCGAGACGCTTGACCCCGGCGTCAACCTGAGCGCTGAAATCGGGCGTCTTCTTCGCGGCCCGGAGAACCCCTTCCAGCGCCTGACAGTCCGCCAAGATCGCCGCCCGCGCTTCCCGCAGCGCCGCCTCATCGTTATCAGCGCCGCGGGACCGACGGAATTTGCGCCAGAATGTAAAAGACATGAACACACCTCCTTGCAACGCGCGCTATGCTCAAAGCGGAACTCGCCGCATTGAGAAAAGCGCTGTCAGGCGCGTTCAAAATTTCAGAAGGGAGCTTTTAAGAAGTGCCATCGTCGCCAAGTCTTTTGAAGAGGCTGACGGGAAAACTACGCGGGATTAGAAGGAAACGATTTGTGGAATCCTCCTAACCCTCTGCTATTACGACAGCATTCGGGTTCACTTAATTGGGCCCTCAAACGTTGGGGAAACCCATGTCTTCGCCGCTGATACCCTTTGCAAAGCTGCAAGAAGCAGCGGTTCTTCGCGTCATCCAGGGTTTCTGCACGGCTGAACCCGTTGCGGAGATTTCTGCCGAAGCGGGGATCAGCGCGAAGACCTGTCGCTCCATCGTCCTGGCTTTGCGTCCGCGTCTCCTGGAAAGCCGCTTCGACCCCTGGCGGGACGTGGGTTTCATGCGGGCGATCCTCGATCCGGAATTGGAAGAAACCGCAATGCGGGTCGTGCTGGGCTGTCTGGCGGATTGCTACGGCAACCGGAATTGCTACACCAATTTCCAGCAAGGGCGGCGCAAATCGCGCCTTTGCCGATCCTGCCGTATCCCGGCGCTGGAAATGGGGGCGGACTACGACGCCGCTGCGCTCTACCATATCGATCTGATCCACGGATTTTACGCCGTGCTTGGGATCGGCGGCGAACGCCGGGTCGATCCCGTCACGCTGTTCCGCTTGCGGCTCAGCCATATGCAAATTGTCGGCGAAGCCTTCGAGCAGACCCGCCGTCTGGATGATGACGCACCCGACTTTACCGACCCCGCCCCGCGCGCTGTCCATGCCCTCTATGACCAGATAATCCGCAGCCTACAGGCGAGGCCGCTGGTGCGCGGCGAAGTTTGAATTCTGAACACCTATGATGGTATAATTGTTCTAAGAGCAGAAAAACGATCTGAGGGTGCATGACAATTTTTTCCAGGCTATTTGATGCTTGCATGAACGGTGATGTCGCCGAAAGCGGCAGGCTGGAGCTTGAGCTGAAGCAGTTGGCGGAAAGCGGCTCGCTCGCCACAATTATGTTCCAGGATGAGAACAACGAGCGCACGGCGCTTGGTAAACGGGCCAAAGAGCGCCGTTCGAATGAAGAAGCTCAAAGCGCTGCACTCACGCGCCTATTGCTTGATCCAGTCTATCGCGCCGCCTACGCGGCCCTGGAGGACACGATCCGCGACAGCCGGGACAAGCTGGCGCTCTGGAACAAACAAATCGAAGATCGGCTGGCCGAGATCGAGCGCAAGCTGAACGATCCGGACAATCCCCTATCCGCCGCCGAACGGGAACGCCTGGAACAGGAGCAGCGCGATCTGATCCGTTGGCAGCAAGAACTGATCGATACCGGAAACTTCATCGACGATGTCGAGAACAATGCTCAAAACGGCGAATACGAGGACCCGGACGCGCTCAAGGATGCCCAAAAAGATATAGAAGATCGGATGGATCGCCTTGAGAAGAACGCGCCGGTCATTGCTCAAGACGCGGAAGCGGCCCCGGCAGTGGCACTAGCATCCGATACGAAGCTTCCATCCCTCGACGGTTAGCGGGCGGAAGAGAAATCCAACGAACCACATTCACGTTCCATCATCGCGAGTATCACGATCTGCGGATTGCGGCTTGTATTTCGTTCGATCATCGAACGCACGTTATCGAACCCTAAAGTCCTTTCTGCGCCAAACCAGCGTGTCACACATTCTGATACAGACCTGTCGCTCTGAGAAATTAAGTAGATCGCCATGACAATCGAGTTGTTCACGAATGACCTCTGATCTTTACCGCTCCATTTGATGAAGTCGGCGCCGGTGAATTGCCCGTCCGCCTTGGAAATCTGTGGATAAATCGGCAGGAGCAACAGACCGGCCATTGCTCCAATAAGCGCTTGTTTCCTAAACATAAACGAACGTTTTTGTTTAAGGAGATTCTTTCATTTCGTCGATGGCTGGCCTATATCTGGAACACGCGGAAACCCCGGCATTTGCGGGAGTCAGCGCCGATGCGCGGCCCGTGAAAACGCCATCTGACAGAAAGGTTCCTTTTTGTCAGGCGGAGCCAGTACCCATGCAAGCCTCAGATCATGGCCGCAAGATCGGCTATGCCCGCGTTTCCACCGCCGATCAGACCGCCGGGCTGCAATGCGATGCGTTGAGGGCGATTCCCTGCGCTAAAATCTTCGTGGATGAGGACGCGTCCGGCGCGGACCTCAACCGCCCAGCGCTCCACAAGGCGCTGGCCAGCCTCCGACCCGGCGATACGCTGGTGGTCTGGAAGCTCGACCGGCTGGCGCGCTCGATCCAGGATTTGCTGGATATCACCAGCGACCTGCGCGCCCGCGATATCGGCTTCGAAAGCCTGACCGAAAAGCTGGATACGAGCTCGGTCTTTGGCGAGTTCACCTTCCATGTCATCGCCGCCGTCGCGCATATGGAACGCCGCCTGATCGCCGAACGCACCGTCGCCGGATTGCAGGCCGCAAAGAAGCGCGGCAAACGCCTAGGCCGAAAACCCAAACTCTCGGTCGAAGCGATCACCGCCGCCCATGAATGCTGGCGAAGCGGCGAACCGCCCCAATCCATCGCCGCCCGCCACGGCGTCGCCCCGATCACCCTGATGCGCGCCTTTGCCCGGATGGAAAGCATGGGGGGCGTGTCGTGACGGAGGGAGAGCAGCGGCATGATGTTGCCTGGAGCATCGATATCACCATCGCCATTCGCGTACGCAACACACGAGAACGGCTCGGCTACAGCCAGGCCGAACTGGCCGAGATGATCGAAATCCCGCTGCAAGAGATGATCGACCTCGAAATCGGTAAGACCCACATCACCGCCGGACGCCTCTACACCATCGCCAAAGCGCTCGGCGTCCCGCTGGATTGGTTTTCCGATGAGGCGACATAGGACAGAAAAGGCATCCTCGTGGTCGGGTCGGAGCGCCTTTTGGATATCCCCACACGCTTCGATCCGGCCGCTAACCAACACAACAACCGATCAATCCTGTAACCAATCTGTCACACAATGACGAAGAACCGACCGTGTAATACCAAGAACAATTGGAACATCCGCTCCGCGCAAGAGGTGCGTTGGTACTACCAACGCTTCTTGGCTCACTTCGCCTGCGGCTTCGTTCGGCAAGGGGGCGAGCCGCCCCCTGTGCAACCCCCTGCTTTTTGGCTCAATGAGCAAACCGAAACGACGCACCGTTCCATCCCAGCCAACGTCTTGAGCATTAGTGTGTCACTGTGAAAATTCAAAAAGCCATCGTGAACTGAAAAATCGTCTGATGATGTCCCGACACTCTTCTTCGTCAACACTCAACTCAGCTTTTCCTTCAAGCTGGAGTGCTACTTATGAAGACCTTAGGCACATGGACAATCATTGCTTTGCATTAGTCATCCAAAGGTTGTCTTAAGACCAAACACCTGCAACATCTTAACAGTCGGCGACTACTTGCCAGGCAACAAAGTCGCTCCGCATCTCAAAGACGCTTCTCAAGGCGTCCTTCAAGCGGCAAGGCCTTTTTGAGACATTGATCACAAGCGTATCCATCGCGCGCGTGATTGGGATCATAGCCCATTGCGCAGCATAAGCGACGGCCAAGTCTTCAGCGGTGTCAAACAGCCCACCTGAGTCTGGCGGTGACGACAAGAACTGTCTTCTCTTGTAGTCGAAGAAATCATCAAAGGCATAGTTGATGACCGTCCAACCTTCCAGACCGCGACAGGAATCATACTGAACAATGCGCAAGGCATCCCTGTCCGTTGGATAATTCTCTCTAACATCCGTTGAACATGCGTCCCAGACGAGGCTCCCGTTTTGCTGAATCGCCCGGCCAGGAATTGAATATGTTTCATCTTCATTGCTGGTGACGAGCGTGGGTGGAACGCAAGCAAGGAGATCGACGGGATAGTTACCAAGTTCCGCGGCCTCTGCCTTGAGTTTCTCGAAAATCGCGGTGTCACGCGAGATGTCGCCTTCGACTATGATTATGCGCCCGCCATTCGCATCTGGGTTTGGCTCCAAATCCCAATTCTCAAGTCCAAGCGCGTCTGCGAAATCAGCAACGAAACAGGCCAAATTGGCCTTCATTCGCAGGCATCGTCTCAGTCGGCGTTGCCGGAGTAGGTCACGCGAAAGCCCAGCATCCCAGTCGGCAACGGAGTCACGCACGTACTGATCAACACCATCCGCGACTACAATTTGCTCAGGTGTGAAAACAGTGCGCAAGATTTCGATCTCGTCAGATGGCCAGTCCTGACCTTCATCCACGAAGATGACGTCCCAAGCAAAGTCGTCGGCATTCTCTTCTATGAGACTTTTGAGATCAGCCGATGACACGGCACCGCTGCGTATATAATCGACGAGGCTCTGTTTGTGTTTCTCGTAGTTTTCAAGGAAGTCGTCATCCTTGCCGATAATGCCAAGTTCCCCCATAAGCCTCGCGATAAAGGAGTGGACAGTCTCGACCCCAATTCCTCCCCTCGCAAGATTACGAGGCACACCCAGTAGCGCCATCGTGCGGCGCATGTCAGCGACAAGCGCCTTATTGTAGGTAAGCACAAGTGAGCGCATTCCAGCGTTGTCGAAAGCGCGATAAGCCATCTGTAGCAAGATGACAGTTTTCCCAACGCCGCCGCGTCCGCGGATCACTATCTGCTTCTTAGTGAGGTCCTCGAGCCATTCATCGGAGAGAGCGGATTTGACGATGCGATCCATTCTTCTACGGTCAATCGCAGTAGGCTCAATCGTCTTCAGAACTGTCGCTTCAGGCGACAAGATCGCGTGAAAAATCTCGTCCAGGCCAAAGCTGATTTTCGCGATTCGATCCTTTACCTTGGGCTGCGCGACCTGCCCGACAATGTTAAGGATCGTTTCGAAACTGGCGTCGATTCCGAAGATGTTGTGAGGACGCTCTGGGAAGTCGGACTCACGCAGGCCCGTCATGAAGATCAAGTCCTTCACGTAAGGGCTTGGTAGTCCTGCGCGCCCAAGATAGCTCTTGAGTTCGAATACTTGCTTGAAGGCTTTCTCGGTAACGCACTCCCAGCCGCGCGGATACTTTACTGACACGAGTTTGTCGTCGAAGCGGACCCCACCGGCATCATGCGATTTCACTTCAACTGCTAGAGCGAAATTGCGAACAAATGCCCTGCGTGGGAGAACCGGATTGCTCTCCCTAGGTAAGAATTTCATCTCCACATCGAACTCCCGGGGCTCGAAGAAATGGCCGACTACAAGGACATCGATGTCTTCGAGTTTTTGACCATATAGCTTCAGGCCCACGAAAAGCTTGACGTGGTCATCCGGATGTTGGCTCAGATCAGGCCATACAGCGAGGATGAGTTTGCGGAGATGAACCGCCGCCTCATATTCCTGTCCTTCGTTTGCGCCAACAATCTCAATCATCGGCACCTAAGCAGTCGATTGCGCCCGGCGGGCGTTCTTGAGAATGACAGCGAGAATGCAAAGGACTGACCATCTCAACCCTCACGATCTAATCTGCTGTAGTACTTGGCGGCTGACCCAAGGAAGATTGCCGCGCACTTCAAGCTCGTTCACTACGATGACGCGATATTCCGCGCTGTTATCTCTGAGGTCCGCAAGGTTAGCGTCAGCTGGGTGACCGCTCGTCAGAGGTCCTGACAAGGCGATAATAAATGATTTTCCTGCCGACTGAGCCAGGATAGGAACCTCGATGCTCTTGCCCCCGCCGTAGTCGACAGTTGCTCCAGCCTCGAAGGAGATGGTGTCATCGCAGCGTCTTCTGAGATCATTCAGCAAGAGTGCAGTAGACGCATTCAGCCTATGAGGGTTGAAGCCAGGCTGTTGTCCTGACAAGAGATACTCAAGAAGCTCGACGCCGACATGACGGTCTAGAAGCCTGTGTTCGAGCCTGTTCTTAAAGCTGCGGAGGCATCGGTAGCATGAGCCATCGCAATTCTCAGGGCAGTCCTTGAGAATGGACAGCGCCTTCTGGAACAGTTCAAGCCCACGCTCCGCCATCTGGCTTGCGAAGCCAGCGCCGCCCGGCAGCGTATCGTAAAGAAAAATCTCAACTTCTTTTCCGGACTTCCCCTTGGTGGTCAGTGCAGGTCGAAATTCAGCCATTAACTCGCCAGGCTCAATCTCAAGCAACTGACAGGCAGCCTTTGCGAGCGCCTCACTGACCGTCCGAAGTGCCACTTTAGTAGAGTCATGCGCTGGCCGAAGTTCAATGGGTTTCTCCACACGCATCGAAAAGAGACCAATATCTGTAATAAAGTCTGTGCCGAGGAAAAGATGGCGTGTCGGACTGAGACCATCGCACGTCAGATCGTCATCCTTGGTCGGAAAAGGCTTGCGGTGCGGACCAGCAAGACTGGGGTTCGGTGTCGTGCTGGATTCGATCCGCCCACACTTGGTGCAATAGGTATAGCCTTCATCCTCAGGGCCCGTATTGGACACCATCAGGTGTTCTCGCGTGCTCAAGCCGCGCACCCGGTCATTGGCATGCACCCATCCCGCCGCATCGCCCGGCGTCCCCATTGTGAGCTTGGCGCGAGTCGCATAACTCGTCTCCGGAATCTCATCAGGTGAGGTAACTTCCTCTTCAAAGACGGGATGCGCGAAACCTGGTGGCCGAAGCCAATAGCGCGCGGGTCCAAAGCTACCGGGTTCGCCGCATGCATCGCAGTCGGATGTGTCACCGCGAACGACCTCTCCTTGCTCGTAAGTCCTTGCATATCCGCACTCAGAGCATTGCATGTAGAGCTTGCGAGCTTGCCAAGCTTCGAAGAGATCATTCTTCATCACAGAATAGATCGCGCCTGAGGTATAGCACTTGCCAGCAATCCAGACCTGCTTGCCCGGAGCATACTGCGACAATGCAATCGACAGGCCCTGTGATGGCGCAAACTTCATGATGTGGCGGAAGGGGGAGGAACGGTCACGATCAAAGACGTGAAATGTCGCGACGTCAGTAGGGAATGCGTAGCGGGGCAACTTCCCACAATAAAGTAGGCGGTCCAGAAGTTTGTTGGGTTGCGAGGCCTGTTGCGGACGCTCTTCCCCTTCCTCCGGAGCTTCCTCATCTCCCGCATGGTCTTCGCCATCTTCATCTTCATCGTTTGACACGTCCGACGAGATCGCGTCATCGACAGCCTTCAGGCAGTCCACCACAAACTCTCCGAGTAATGTCGTCCGATCTGCATCTGAGAGTTCCGTTGGCAGCCAAGAAGCAATCCGCACGCGAAGCGCTTCTTCGTTCTCCTCGAGCCAAAACGCGAAATCATCGCGGTTTAGCATCGACTCCGGCATCCGGAAGGCCGAGACGCTCCCAAGAACAGAAAAAAGATCATGCGGTTGGCTAGCGTCAACCATCGGCAACCGATCCTGATGGTAGCCTTGCAGGAGATAGGCACGGATATGCCGCCGAGCAATCTCCGGGTTATCCAGCGTCAGCTTCGGGTCGATTACTTTGCCGCGGATCATTTCATCAGGCCGCGAAAAGTAGTGCTCGTCGTGACTATCCGCGCTGCCGAAAGCCAAGACCGTCGCAACGGCGTTACCACGACGACCAGCTCGTCCAGCACGCTGCTGATAGTTGGCACGACCAGGCGGCATATTCCTAAGCGCCACGCCTGTCAGAGCGCCAAGGTCAATACCAACCTCCATCGTCGTTGTACTAGAGAGAATATCGATAGCTGTGGAGCGAGACCTGAGGCTGCTGCCCACGAGCGCGATATCCTGAAAGCGCAGTTCATGTTCCTCTGCTTTCGAAAACACATCCTCGTTATGCGGCGCATTAAGCTGCGCTGTATGCTCTGCCGCGATCAGCGCCATTGGCTGTCGCGGCGGCTCTCGCAGTGCCTCGGTGACAGGTTTGCGGTAAAATCCTTTCCGAGCGAGGAAAACGGGATCGCTATCTGGATCAAGTGCGTTGACGGAAAGGTTACCACAGTCCAGGCAACGATCATGTCCGGGTATTGGCCTATGGACCGACTTGCAACTCGTGCAATGTACCCAGTCGCCCTCAAATTGTAGCGATAGTTCGCTCCCGTTGAGATACCTGTTCCCGCCTTCCTTTGACTTCGTGAAGGTGGAGATAAGTTCGGGATGCCATTGATCCCAGAATAGCTTCCGGGCGGCTTTGTCGCCGATTGCGGTATTGACGGCTTCTATCTTGGCCTTCTCTTTTCGCGATCTGACACGGTAACCGTCGGAAGCCGGTCGGTCGATCCAGGTTCCTGGCATTTTTGCTAGGCTGAAACCGTTCCAGCAACGCAGCCAAAAACGCGCCAAAGCAAGCTTCGCCTCATCAGTTTCCGCTATCCCGGGGATGGACGGCAAACCTATGATCTTTTTTTGATAACGATCCTTCTCGCAAAGTGAAGCCAGGGCGAGTGCTTCCATCCCGTAAAAGCGGTCTGAAAGAGTTGTGAGCATACTGCCCAAGAGCGCTTCAGGCGCACTATTGGCACGCACATCGTCGAGTAGGTCCAAAAGAGCGACTGGATCGTCTAGATTGCCTTCATTGACTGCTGCCGCGACGATTTCCTCTGCATCAAAGTTTTCGTGCCCATGCAACTCGGGCCGAAGTCGAACATTAAGCCGTTGCGATGCCAATAACACACCAAGAAATAGGTCATCAAGTCCGAGACGTCGGCGCAATATTTCTTGGTCCTGTAGCCACTTAAATCCGCTGATAATCAGTGGCCGAAGTGAGTCTCGTTCCGAGTACATTTGGATATTGGGCGCTAGCCGCGCCGCGACTTGACGAGAGTCACTGAATGCAAGCACTTTGCGGCCACGCAACGGCGCGAAACGAGTGGGCTCTTGCGGACCAGGTGGCTGAATCTGGATTTGACGGGTCAGCAACGCCTGAAACGGCTGATCGCCCTTGGTCTGGTGATCCTGAACATAGCTTCGTCCGAAACGCGCGGTCTTACCGCAAACCGCACAGGGAACAAACTTTCCGGGCGGTTCCGGGGTACTGCCGCCGTCATCGTCATCATTTGACGTGTCGGCCAATCGCCCTTGCCGGATATAGACTGTTCTTGTACGCGGCCCAATCGTGTTCGGGTTAAGCTGTCCGGTCTCAAGGTCGTAGTCCGCTGGTTCAGCGACATCGTCGTGAGCGGGTTCCTCTAAAAGCAGGTCGATAGGCTCAAGCGGCGCGCTCTCTCCACTTGCAATCCGGAGTTGCTCACCTGGCTCTGACCAAAGGTCGTGCGGCTCATCGATGTCATCGGTGTAGGCCCGCCCATACGCGGTACCGCAATTTCGGCACGTGAATAGTTCAAGGACACGTGCCCCGCAGTCGCACGTATCGATAGGCTGCGAGTACATCTTCCCGCAAATTCCGCCGCGCTCTTCTCTTGCGAGTTCGGTGCAATCAGGGTCCATACAAACCCAGAGACCAGGTAATCCACGAAAGAAGTTGTGCACCCGGCATGGCAATAGCCCTGGAAACCCTGGAGATGGTCTTGCGACACTACCAAGCGCCATAAGGGTAGTGACCGCCTGATCCGCGACATCTGCCGAAACGCCTTCCGGAAAGACGAGCGCGCCAAGTTCAGCTATCGGGATAGCCTCCTCCATGGTTGCGTTGATGAGCCGTCCCATCGGTCCAAAGTTATTTAGTGCTTCATAAAGAGCCTTTTCTGTCCGTTCTCCTGTTTCGACGCCACGATACGCGAGAAGCGATGCAACACTTTTCAGACGTGCTTCGTCAGTCTCGGCTTCATAGAAGGCCCGGAGGTCAATAGCAGCGAGAGCAGCCGCATCAGCATCGGTCCCTGCATCATGATCTGATTTGAGATCGAGTGTTCCTTGAACAGCAACAAAAGTGCTCGCAGGGACGCCGGAGAGTTGTGCGCCAAATTCGAGAGCGTATGTCGGATCATCAAAGCTTGCAGTCGCGCAAATGACCTGAAGTCGCTCTTCGGGTATGCCAAGACGGTCCCGCAGTCTTCTCAACAAGAGTCCAACTTCGGCACCTGCAGCACCGCGATAGAGGTGCGCTTCATCAAGAACGACCAAGAATGCCTCATCGGGGTTCTTTTGAAGCCACTCCTTGGTTTTGTCGAAGATCGGCCTCTCGATTGGCCGCATAAGCATGTATTCGAGCATCGAGTAGTTCGTGACCAACAGGTCAGGCGGAGCAATCTGCACTTCGTGGCGCGTCAGAAGCTCAGAGTCGTCCGGCAGAGTGACCGCCCGAACAAAAGCACCCTTGCTTTCCCATCGGCTACCTTTTTGACCGAACCAAGCCTCCAGGTCTGGTTTGGCGGGCCATTTTCCTCTTTCTCTCAGTGCCGTGAGAAGTGCGCCTGCCTCCTTACTTTTCTCAGGATCGGAGCTAGCGGCGTTCTGAAGCACGTCGACATAGAAGTCACCGAAGGAACTGAGGCGCTGCCCATCCTTTTTCGCCGTACGAACCCCCGCATACGGCGTCCGGCTTGTGTATCGGGCAAATCGCGGCGGCCTTCCGCACCAATCCTTGAAGGTCTGAACCAACCTCGGATCGCCCAGCATCACCCTCAGTCGGCCAAGTTGGTCATTCACGAGTGCGTTCATCGGGTACATGATGAGCGCCCGCATGGCCGCTTGTTTTGCGAACACCTTAGGATGCGCCTTAGCTTCTCTTGCAACCTTACCAAGTATCGACAGAAGGAAGGATTCCGTCTTACCTGAGCCCGTTCCCGTCATGATGACGAGGTTCTTGCCGTTGATCAGGCAATTTTTCAGAGAATCGCCTTGGTGCATGTAGGGCGGGTCATACACAAGGCGCGGCAGGTCTTTCTCTGCCGTACTCAGGCACTCCAACAGTTCTAATGCCGCGCTTGGCAGGCCGGACATCGCCGAGAATGTATCTCCCGATTGGTACTTCGGTGTCGATTCAAGAAAAGGGACGCGGTGAATAACGCCGTCTTCGTCCAAGAGCGATTGCCGCTGCGCAATAAGGGAGGGCGCGCTGATATGGTAGGTCGCCTCGATGTAATCCTTGAGAGAAGCATGCAAATTCTCAATGGTTTGTTTGATTGTTTGCATCAGGCAATCCTCACCTCAGAATCGGTATCAACTGGGACAATCCAGAAGTTCTCTCGCAAGAATTCCTCTTCTTGGACGGCCTCATCAGCCGAAATTTCATAAGCAAATAGGCTTTTCTCAACTTGGCATTTTTTGCCGAGAATCATGAGTCTGCGTTCCGCCCAAAGCGGGATCGGGGAGTAAAAGCTCAGCCGGCATGTGCCATCGTCACGATGATCGACTTTGTATCGCTGCGGCACTCCACGTTCACTGTCGATAGCCATTTGCAGATGCCATGCCGCATCGCAACCGCGCCAACGATACCCCCGGAAAGGCAGGTCAAGGATACGCTTGAGTATGCCGGAATGAATTTCAACCAAACACCAGAGGGGGGCACCGAACTCCTGTGGACGTCGCGCGACAAATAGGCCGGAGTGATCCTTGGGAGAAGTCCATCGCCCTTTGTAGTAGGTCGGTTTCGTTTCTGGGTCGATTATCTCAAGCCCTTGCACTGGGCCGCATTGCTGCTCTTTGGCAAGTCGCTGCCTTGCTTTGGCGAGCGCATTATCTGGCGCGAGCGTCTTCGGCGCTTTGAGCCACGTTGTTTCGGATAGTTTGCTGAGACCTTCGCTCACTAGCCGCGAGACGAGGTCCTCCCCGTCCCCCGGCTTGATGGATCGCGTGCCTCGCGAGAAGCCGATACGGCTCCGGATGTCTTCAGGCAGCCATACATCTTGATCAGGAACAATTCCGGTCAGGAAGATGCTGCCGCTCTTTCGTTCAACGAAAGAGGGCGGTGCTGCAAAGACCCATGTCCCCTTTGCCTCTTCTTCTCCAGTCGTCACCTCGGTCAGTTCTAGCAAATCGCCAACGACGATCAGATCATCAACAAGACTTTCAATTCGCGTGGGCAGCGTAGAAGGCTCATCATCCAAATGACCCAGACTCTCCACAAGTGCAGCGCGAAGTACAGCACGCGAACATGGACAATGGGTCCCGGCAGTGCGTCTGAGCATGGCTGCCAAGAAGTTGTCATCGATACCGTGGTCTTCACCCTGCAAGTCCAAAAGAGATCGGCAGTAACGTACAATATCTTCGGGGGCGACGACTGAGATCATGACTCCGTCTCCCTAAGAAGTCTGCCGGCCCCGCCATCGGCTAGACTATTGCAGAGGATCGTAAGCCTTGCCGCTCGAACGAGAGTCTGACTCGTTTGCGCGTCCCTGATACGATTTTCTAGGCCTGCGAGATAGAGCGTTGGAAGGGCATGAGGTCGACCAGCGAACTCCATCGCAAACTGACAGGAGTCATCGTTGGTCGCGATCTGATATCGCTTCGCCAGATCAGAAAACCAAGCAATCAGTTGTTTTCGGCCTCCCGTCTGGGTGGCGGCATCTCGGATGATGACACTCGCCATGCCACTCTTATGATTTATTAGCGATTGAAGTCGCGAAAGAGCTTCGTGAGGATCACCCGCTCCGATTAAGCGGGCTTCTGCCCGCGCCCAATCAAAGCCTGCAACGATGCCGACGATACCTTGCATCAACGTGTTGATCACTTGCCATCGGTGGAAGCTGCCGAGATCACCTGCAACACGAGCGTTGTTCCAGTATCTCAGGATACGTAGCAACTTGATGATATCTTTGGGATCGCCGGAGATATGGCCATGGTGGGGTTGGACACCAAGGCCAGCCAGTTGCGTGTCCGATAGACCCGTGCTGACCACAATGTAGTCGCGTGATTTTCCAATTTGTGCAGCGAACAATCCGCCGGGCGGCTCTACTTTGAAGCCACGCAAAGCTTTTTCCGGATTGATCTTCTGCCCATTCCGGGGACGCTCCATTCCGAAAAATCGGCAGATAGGCGCTATCCCTTCCTGGTTCGTTTCATCAACAAGGCGTATGAAAATCCCATCGTCCTGATGGCGCAGAACCCACCGAACAGGTTTTACCTCGTGTTCAAAACGAACCTCGTATCTGCCAAGCTCGCCGCCATCTAGTGTAAGAATACCAGATGCTGCTTCTAAATAGCGCCATTCACAATTCTCGCGCTTTACAAAGTCGTTAAAACGCTTCTTCCAAACATCCGGCGTAACGGGCAGATTGATAGCACCGCACACCTGCCGCCTGAATGTCTCGTCTTCCGCTGCGTTATGTAGTGATATGTAAGGCGTGACTTGACGCCCCTCCGGTCCTGCAACCGAGAGGTCAAACTCATTTTGCCAGAACTCGTCAAGCGTTGCATCGTAAGGGCTGCGCGTCACAATCAGTCCGGCATGAAGCGCAGTGCCGGAAACCCAAGGCTCGGGCTCACGGACCCTGAGTTCGAGAAAGCCCTCGTGCGAAGCGAGAGCCGCTCCCTCCTTATTCTGTGTTTGCGCACTAACCCTGAGCCAGTGTCGTCCAGGCGTCAACTCCGGAAGCTGGATGAACCTCGGCTCACCGGGCACTCCTGCATGGACTGTTTGTGCCTCCATGTCATCCAGACTGATCACGAACGACTCAACCTTGTGATCAGGAGTAATTCCGAGGCACGGCTTTTCAGTTGTTAGCCATTCGCCGCGCCCTTCTCCATCCCATCTTCGACCAGGAAGCCCAGCAGGCCAAACTCGGATGGTTCGGGCAATTTCCAGTTTCCATGCTGAGAGTTGTTGAGCCAACGCTTCCGGAATGGCCTCTGGAATACTGAGATGAACGGCATGAATTGCCGCGCAGTTGATTGTGCAGCGCTGTTCGAGAGGGAACGGATTGTCGAGAGGCTCTCTGGACGCAACCACGTAGTCCTGAGCGGGCCGCACAGTACGCCCAGAAATCTCTCTGGCTAGGCCGTCTTTACCAATCCGGAAGAGCCAGACCGGACCGGGACTAACGCGGCATTCACTGCTTAGCAGGTGATCGACAGTGCCGTTTTTCGCCTCGAATGCAACCATCGGCCTATCAGCGTCAGGCCAATTTCGAAGAACTGCCTGACGACGTCCCGAGAGAAGCCAGCCTGGCGGCTTCTTTCCTGCGCTCCCGTTTACGGCGCAGCGCGTCTGTTTCAAAAATTGACGCACCTCCGAATTGAGTGCACCAACATCCTTGAAACTCGGAATATCGACCTGAAGATCCCAGTTTCCTTGACCCTTGTATTGCAAGCGAAGGTCAGGGCGGAGACTAGGACGGGCATCTATGGGGGAACGCTCCGTAGCCCCGCCTGTCACATTGGGGGTTCGAGAATCCGATCCGCGTCCTAGGCCTTTAAAGCGATCCGAAACGACACGGCTAGCTTCTTTGATCCAACCGCGCGCATCCCGAACTTTCTCAAGGTCGCCCACGATGCGGTCCAGGGTAGCTGGGAGAAGCGGTTCTTCCCCTTCGTCTTGGTCTTGATGCAGAAGCGCAAGGACGAGACGGCCAACCAACTCCTCCTGCTGGAGAAACTGTTCCAACCGCGTCGAGGCACAATACGCATTGGACGCTATGAGGCGACCGATTGTGGCAGGGTCTACTTCGTTCAGTCGGGCAAGGCGATAACGTAGGTCATAGAGTGTCCTTGCAAACTGCCACTGGAGAAACCGTGGCAGAACAGCATGCGTTATGGGCCAAGCTATAATGCTGAAATGCTCGGCCCACGGCCCGGATGGTACGACGCCGTTGTATGATCTCTGGAACTTCCTAAACCAACTGGAGACTCTGAACCGGTCATGAGAATCCCAACCAGGAGTCGCCTCCTCGAAGGATTGCCAGTATTCGCCGCCCTCGTATGAATAACCTTTCTCTGCGGCATAAATAGTCCAGAGTAACCAGTGTTGCGCGATCCTCTCACCTTGGATGAGGCGCCGACGCAATTGCGTCGCGATATCTTCAACTTCCTCCGCAGAAAGGCCGTGCTCCAATGCGAATATCGGAAGGCCCGGCCGGTCACGGCGGACTCTTAAGTCCGAAAAATGGCCCTCCATTTGTTCCTGCCATGTGTCGAGAGGAACGCCCATATCAGATCACATCACCGCAGCGGAATTCCCGTGGGAACCCTGTTGCTCAAGGCGGGATTGCATCTGGCGGCTTTGGCTTCCGAAAAGCCCCATTAAGTCTTCAACAGTCCAGTCGCAATATTCAGGCCGTCGCTTTGCTCGCGGCTGCATCCATCTTTCTGTTGCTAGCCCTGCAATTTCTTTGGTCGATAAAAGCGCATCCGTATCGGGCTCGCCTGTTCCTGATTTTAGAATTTGGTCTGCGTTGGCTGCGAGTCGGCTGATGAATACCTCACGCTTGATGCCATGGCGAAGCATGTCTTCTTTGAATCCCAGTTCCGCAAGCGCCGCCCTGGTTGTCCTCATGCGCCAGTTCGGGCCCTGACCAAATCGGTGCTGGTCCGCATATCTATGGTCAATGTCTCGAAGGTAATCACGCAATTCGGCGAACAAGCGATCCGGGATATGAAAATGCCCCCATCCTCCAGTGTAGCCAATTGATTCAAGATATTGGACACCGTCCAGCTTCACGCGGTTATACACCGATGATCGACCCATCGAGGACGATGTCGTCACCGCTAGCAGACGTGCTTTCTTTCCTTCACCTGAAATTATTCCAGTCGTGTCGCCATAGGCGACCTTAAAATCGTCGTAGAGTTCACGGCTTCGGAGCAAACACGCCACTAACTTGCCGCCAAGCAATTGGTTGTAGGGAGGTATGGCGCCAAGGACATATGCGTCCATGATGTTGACCAGCCTTGCGCTGCGGTCCTTGGACGTCCAGCCGATCAGGCGATCACGAACGGCAAGATTGAAAACAGGATCGCCTATAGCAATTAAACCCATTAATTTCCCGCTATTCTCATCCCAAACAAGATAGCGCAACCGTCTCCCGAAGCCGTTTGACACTGGGACAGACCACGTCAGGGAAGCAAGTCGAAACAAATCACCATGCCGAGTTCCCGCCGAAACACGTTCTAAAACAGGCGAAATTTTTGATGGGTCGATATCTTTTCCATCAGCAAAATGATGAAAGAGTTTTGGCGCTCTTACCGCCAGAAAATCCTTATTCTCTTTGATACGATCCTCGCGCTGAACGCGGTGAAGGACGCGAACAATTTCTTTACCCGCACCTTCAATCTTGAGTTCTCCATTTCTTGTCTTCGTGAATCCAATGCTACGCAAGTGTCGGCGCAGTTTACGTTTTAGAACCGCTTCGCGCGACGCAATGTGGATGACTGATTTCTCTTCTTTCTGCACTATTTCTGTACCTCGTAGTTTTTTAACCTCCAGATAGCTGAACTCCTTTAGGCTGCTAGGTTTCTATTTACACTCTAAAATAATGCGATATCTTAGTAACAAACGAAACAGAAAACTGGTTTTAAATAGCATATCTTTGATTTTGGGCTAGAAAGTCGCTAAGTTTCGGTTTTCCGGCTAGCGCCCCATAATAAGACTTTCTACTACTGTCGCCTAAGAGCAAGATGCTGTCTCCACTTTCTGGCCGAACTGTATTGGACGGGTCTCGTCCAAAACCAACATCTGCTCTCAGGGCTTTCATCGCTTGCGCATGAACTGATAGCCCTTACAGGCTGACCTTATCCGCGTCTTTTCAGGGGCTGCGCCCCATCCACCGTCAAGGCCAGGCCCTCCGCTCTTCGCTTCGGGCGGAAAGGGCGAACCGTGGCTCGGGTCGCTTATTGCTTCCCTGCGCCCGCACCCCTTCACCTTTTCCGGCCTTGACCGCGTCCCCCGCTCATAGGCGCGGGCCTAGTCCGGTTGCATGCGCAACCGTCTTTCGGACTGGGAAAAGTCAAGATAATGAGCAAATCCACTCTATGCGCCAAATCCGTCGACATATGCCGGCCCTCAACGCCTGATCCGATCTTGGCGAAGGTGACAAGCGAAGAAAAGTATGATATCGTAATACTATTGAGGTTAGGAATTCCCCATGCCCGAGAAAAACGCGATCGAGCGAATGACTGTCACCGTGACGCCGGAAATGGCGGCGGCGATCCAGACGGCGCTGGCGGAAGGGGCCTATGCGTCCGGCAGCGAGATTGTACGCGAGGCCTTGCGGGACTGGCAGCATAAACGGCGCTTGCGTGAAACCGAGCTTGCAGCGCTGCGGGCGGATATCGCCGTCGCCGATCAGGATATCGCAGCCGGTCGTGTCGGCGCCTTCGACGCTGGCAAGATCATTCGGAAAGGGCGAAAGAAATCACAAGGCCGCTCGACCTTAGAATAACCGAAGCCGCCGAAGACGATCTGGCGGATATCTGGGCCTATATCGCCGAGGATTCGGGCGACGCCGCCACACGGTTCGTCCATGAGATCGAAGAGCGATTCCAGCCCCTGCGTCACAGCCCTGAAATTGGGCCGAAGCGAGACGCTCTGTCGCCAGGGCTACGCGTCCATTTCCACAAGAGCTACGCCATTTACTACCGGATCACTGACAACGCGATCATCATCATGCGCGTGATCCACGGTGCGCGTGACGCAGCCGCACAGTTCGGCGAGGACTCCCCATAGCGCCGGGTAATGGCCCATTCAGCGATCCAGCGAAGGCCCATCGCGTTGTCGGGACCGACGACGGCTTCTTGAAGATTTCAGCGGTTCGGCATTTTCGAACGCTTGCCGTTGCGCCTCGTGCAGGGTTTCGGCCTCCGCTCCCTTATCCCGATATTTCTGTTGATCCTCCGCCAATTCACGCGAGATCGTTCTATTTTGATTACGGTCGGTCATGCGTTGCCGCGCGATATCGCGCCGCTGCGCCAGATGATCGGCAATCAGCACGTCGCGCTCAGTGGCGTCTCGCTGATTGGCCATTTCCGCCTCTCGCATGTTCAATTTCCGAATGCGGCGATGCTCGCCGCGCAGACGGTCCCACAGCCCTTTCAAGCCAGTTCGAAAGCGTTTCTGGCGCTCGCACGCCTCGGCGATTTGGCGAACACGATGGGATTCGGCTTGTACAGCGCGTTCGGCGCGCTGACGGGCGACCAGGATGGCGCGTTTTTCCGCCAACGCCTGTTTCTCGCGCGCGGCTTCTTCATCGGCCTCTTGTTGCAGGCTCTGCACCTTGCGCAGCATATCCGAGCCCCATTGCGCCGCGACCTCAGCGACGCTTGGCGAATCCTCCGGTTCGCCGAGCCGGCTGCGAATCTCTCTCGTCTTCACCCCCGCCCATTTCGCCAGTGAATAGACCTCCCCGCGATAATCGACAGCGACAAAGCCGCGCCGGTCCCCGCGCGCCAGTCGATAACCACGCTCCTCCAGCGCGTTTTTCAGGGCGGATTTCGAATCCGAAAACGCCCAAGCATCTTGCAGGTGGGTTTTGATATCGCGGGGATCGACGCCGTTGCGCTTGGCCTGTTGCCATTGCGCCAGGGTGAAATTGCGCGGGTCGCGCTCGCTGCGTTCCAGAAGACCCGGCGGCGGTTTGAACCCATGATCGCGGTGCAGTTCCCGCGACACATCCATGAGCTTGCGTTTGCTGTGGGAGAGTTGCACCGCCTTCATCTCGCGCGCCTTGATGCGGCTCCAGACGACATGCGCATGACGGCGACCTTCCTTCTCATGGAAGACAATGGCGCGCGGCTGGCCGGTCAGACCGAGCTTGGACTCAGCCCAATTGATCGCCGCTTCAAAATCCGCCGTTGAGACTATCTCATTCTTCGGCGGATTGACCGACATCGAAAACAGAAACTGCTTACAGCGCGTTCCTCGGCTGATTGCATAAGCTTCCGTCAACGCGCTGGTCAGATCGCCCGAGACAAAGCCGCGCAGTTCATGCACCCGCACATGATCGTTTTCCTCCTTCAGCAGGTGCTGCGCCAAATCCTTCGCCCCGCCGCGCTGGTTGCCGATGAGGATCATTGGGATTCTCTCAAACCAAGAGCGGAAACCAACATCGACCGCATGGCCTCAATATCGGCGCAAGCCGCTTTGAGATCGGCTTCCAAAGCGTCATCGACGGTCAAGGCTCCATGCTCAGCCGCGACCGCCAGCAGGCAGAGGCTCGACGCCAATTCCGACTCACCCAGCGCCGCCAGAACACGCCCGAGCATCGTATAGTCGATCGGAGAGCGCCGTTGTCTGGTGTTCTCGAACAGTTTGCCGCGAATATAGGTTCCCAGCCGCAAATGCCGCTCATGCGCTTCCCGCGATAGCTGGGCGCGTTCGTCCTCACTCATGCGAATTGAAAACGGCGCCGCGCGTTTTTTGGGGCGCGCAGCTTGTTTGAAATGATGATTGAAAGAGGAACTCATGGCGCGGGCTCCTCCAGATCGCTCCCCAGATACACCCGGTCGGCAGGATCGAGCCGTTGCAGCTCATATTCCCAATCCGCAAGGGTCTCAAAAAGAGCGCTCAAATCATCTGAGGTGACAGTCTGGCGGTTCGATGTCTGTCCATCGATGTCCACCATTCCATCCCGGGTCCATACCGGACACAGGGTTTACAGATTATAACGGAGACATGGTTTACACTTTTTCCGGCGCGAATCGGTTTTGAGTTGGTTCGACAACGGGTCGTCTTCGTCCTCCATATTCCGCTTCACGCTTGTTTCGCTTCGCTCAACCGCTCCGGCGGGGCCGCGACCTGTCGCCGGGCCGCGGTCGCGGCCTCTTGGTTAACCACGCGGCGCCGCACCCCCATAACCGCGCTCAACAACCGAAGTGGCAGGCGAAACACTGGCTTTTTGGTCCTTCGCCCGCGCGCCAGCACGCCCATATAGCAAGGAATTAACCTTTTTTGCCTATCGTGTTTCTAAAAAATTAACTATTTGGGGTCATAAGGACATACGCGCCACGGGGGCGCATCGTCCGACAGCGGTGGGAATCGGTAAAGTCGCGTTCCTTACGGACCCGGATGCGGATGTCATCAAACAGCGGGTGATAACAATGTTTCAGCACAAGAACTCAGGCAAAGTTGGATTACGCTCGGTCGCCGGCGCGGCGGCGCTGGCGTGCGCCCTAGTCGCGTCGCCGGCTTTCGGTTGGCAAGTGGTTCCGGATGAGTCGAACCTGGCTTTCATCTCAGTCAAGAAAGGTCATGTCGCCGAAGTTCACAGTTTCGATACAATCGCCGGCGAGATCAGCGAAGACGGCGCGGCGCGGATTACGATTGACGCGTCCTCCGTCCGCAGCGGCGTCGACATTCGACAAGAGCGCATGCGGGATATCCTGTTCCAGGCCGCGACCTTCACCGAAGTCGTGATCGAAGCTGATATCGATCTGAGCGAATTCGAAGACCTTGCCGTTGGCGAATCGGCGACCAGTTTCACATCAGGCGATGTGTCTATTGTCGGTGAGAGCTTGCCGATCGATTTCGACGCGATTGTCACGCGCACGGGTGAGAATCGCGTGGTCGTCGTTCCCGCCGAGCCGATCATTGTCGATGCAAGCGAAATTGGCTTGGTCGGGGCTATCGAAGAGCTGCGGGAGCTCGCGCAGCTCGAGTCGATTTCTTACGCGGCGCCGGTGACGTTTCGGTTGACGCTGGACCGGTAGAGCGACGCGGTGCGGCATGTTCAAGGGGGGGGCCGGTTCTACGTACGGCTAAGACGGTTACATGCGAATCTTGAGCATTAAGTCGCTTGTCATCTTCATGTCGCTTTGGGCGCTCGTACCTCTGGGCACCGTCACCGTCACCGGAATCCTGGCCAGCTTCACCCACCAGGACGGTCTCTCTCAAATGCGCTCAGGCGGCGATCGGGCGCTTCAATATCTCGAGGCGGCCCGATTGGCCGAGGAAATGAACGCTGCGATCAACGCCTTCGCCCTGCGAGGCGATCAGGCGTCGATTGACGCGTTTAACGCCGCGCAAGCGCAGTTGGCGCCGCTGATCGGCTCATCCCCCGCCGCGCCGTCCAACCCGCCCGCTACCGAATCCGAGTCCGCAGAGCCCGACGCCGCTGAGTCCGCCGCCGCTGAGTCCGCATCCTCCGAGACCCAGCCCTCAAATCCCATAGCGGATGAAACGACGCCGGACATGGATCGACAGGCGGCGCTTACGCCAGAAAACGGCGACGCCCTTCTAAGACAATTCACGGAAGATTTGGCCGTGAAATTCGCGGAGCTGGTCGAACAGCGTGGCGCCATGTACGCCGGCTTCGAGACCATGACGCAGGTGCAGGGCGGCGAGGTCCGAAGCCTGTTGGACCGACTGAAAACCGACGCCATTAAGGCGAACGTGCCGGAGTTGATCGCGCTGATCGATCAATTCAGCGTGGACTACTACGCCTTTGAGATCGCCATTCGAGACTTCATCGCCGCGCCGACCGCCGACGCCGTGAAGCCGCTGAAATCGACGCTGCGCGATGCTTTTTCAGCCGCACGCCAGGTGTCTCGAACAGCGCGCGAAGCGGAATTCCGCGACAACGCCAAAGGTATTTTCGACCGTGTTCGCGAGATGTCGAAAACGCTCAACCCCCTGACCAAGGCGGCGATCGCGTTTGAAGATTTGGCCGGTTCACGCATGCCGGCCTCGATCGAAGCGTTTGTCGCCGCCGCCAATGACTTAGCGGAGATGAATCGCCAAGCGCTTGGCGACCTGACCCAAGCGTTGGACGAATCGGGAGACCGAACCGCCGCCCAGTCGCTTGTGGTCGCGGTCCTCGGTGCGATCCTGAGCGTTGTGATCGGCGGCTTCGCCGTGTGGCGCACGGTTCCGGCCTTTCAAAAACTGACCCTGGGCATGCGGCGCCTCGCAGACGGCGACACAGATCACACGACGGGCCTCGAAGGCCGCGACGATGAAGTCGGCGACATGGCGCAAGCGCTTGCGACCTTCCGAGAAAACGCCAAGGACCGGCAACGGCTAGAAGCCGAACAAGCGGAACAGCATCAAGCCCAGGTGATGCGGTCCGAGCGCGTCGATCAACTGGTTGTGGCGTTCGAAGAGGCCTTCGCCGACGTCCTTGAGACCGTCAGCAAGGCGATTGTTCAACTTGACGGGGCCTCATCCGGCATGAGCCGCGTCGCACGCGAAAGCACCGAATTGGTGAAGACTGTGTCGTCCGCGTCGGATTCGGCGGCGGAGGGCGTCCATACCGTGGCCGCCTCCTCCAACGAACTCGAAGCCTCAATTCAAGAGATCAGCGAACAGCTCAGCAAGTCGGTCACGATCGTCGACGAGGCGACCCAGCGCGCCGAATCAGCGAAAGAACAAATGTCTTCGCTGAAAGAACTCGCCGCGCGCATCGACAGCATTGTCGAACTGATCACCAGTATCGCGGAACAGACGAACCTGTTGGCGCTCAACGCGACCATCGAGGCGGCGCGCGCCGGCGACCACGGCAAAGGCTTCGCGGTGGTGGCGAGCGAGGTGCGCACCTTGGCGGGGGAAACAGCGAAAGCGGCCGAGGAGATTACCGGCCAAGTCACCAGCCTTCAGCGCGCCAGCGAAGGCGTGTATGGCGGTCTGGCGGAAATGACCGAGGTCATCTCGCAGCTTTATGGCGTATCGACCGTGGTTTCCAGCGCCGTCAACGAACAGTCCGCCTCAACCTCTCAGATATCGCTGAGCGCCAATGAAGCGGTGAAATCGACCGAACAGGTCGCTTCCTCCATTTCGCTGGTGTCCGATTCCGCCACCTCCACCGCAGAGGCGGCCGAGGCTGTGCGCGACGCATCGAAGAATTTGACGGCGCAGTCGGACGGTCTGGAAACCACGGCGCGCAACTTCCTGACCGAGATTCGAACAGCGTAGGCGCGGCGGAGAACGGCGATCCGGCGACGCCGTCAAGCCATGCTTGCGCCCGGGCGCGGTTAGCGCAAGGCGAGGCGCGCAGGTTCGAAAGCGACCGTGCGCTCGCCGCCAAGCACCTGCAAGAGCAGGATCACGCGCTGTTCATCGCTTTCGAAGACCTCGGCCGAAAGCCCTTTGAACGGCCCGTCCATGACCTGAACCTGATCGCCGACCTTAAAGGCCGCGCCGTCTGCGCCGGCGCCGATACGCGCCGCTTCAAGCCGCCTGATATCCTCGATCAAGGCTTCGCTGGCCCGGGCCGGCGTCGTGCCGAAACGCACCAATTGGCTGACGCCGCGGGTCGAGCGGATCGGCGAGATCGACTGGCCTTCATGGCTGGGGCGGGCGAACAAGTAGCGCGGAAACATGGGCATGCGCACGGTATGCACCTGACCGCGCCGGCGCTTCAGATCGGCCCAAAGCGGCAGATATACCTCGTATTCCTGACGCAGCAGCTGCGTCTCGGCTTCGGCCTCCAGTTTCGGCTTGGTCATGACGACCAGCCAGTCGCGCGGCTCAGACATGCGCCATGCCTCACAAGACTGTTTTCTCGGCCCCGATATAGGACGGGGACTCGCCGGCCGCATCCTGTTTTTCACCGCCAGGAAAGTCTCGCCGTCGGTCAGGCGCGATACAGGCTGACCAGGCGGGCGACCAGGACGGCGACATACAGCACGCCGGTGACCGCCTCGGCGGCCGCCCAGACGCGAGCGACGGGCGTATGGGGCGCGATATCGCCGTAACCCAGCGTCGTCAGGGTGGCGAAACTGAAATACAAATAGTTGGACCAGCCTTGACCGGTGCTGGCGCCGGTCAGCGCGAAAGCTTCCGGAGCGATCGTGTCGAGAACAATGTAGATCAATGTCCAGGTCACGCCGAGCAGCAGATATAGGCCGACCCCAGCGCAAAGAATGTCACGGTCAACGACCGAGGCGGCGACGATCTTGCGCAACACCAGAACGTTGGTGGCGACACAGATCAGGATGAACAAGATCTGTCCGATGAGACGGGCGGTTGTGACTTGATATATGGCGTCCCACCAAATCAGCGCCGTCGCGGCGAGCGCAACGACGAGGATGACTCCCCGGACCGCCCGGACGTCGCTCGCCGCCGCCACTGTCGCCAGCAACACCAGCGTCAGAAGGATATCAATAACAGTAGAGCCCACCGGCGCGCCTTCGAAGAACGGCGTCACCAAGATCAGCAGGATGAGGGAGGCCAATAGATAGACGTCCCTAGATTTCAGGATCGAGAACAGAGTGCGCAGCATGTGGGGGATCACCGACAATCGTTCGCTATTGAAGGCAGCGTCCCTTGGCGGGCCCGCCGAATCAAGACGGCTGGAACAGGGCCCAACGATCACGGTACGGATAATTGCATATGAATTCCACTGGCGGCATAGTTCGATGGGTGAGACGCTCGGCTGTTCTGCGCCCTGCGCACATGGCGGCTTTACTCAATGGGGGGTGGAATGGGACATACAAGAAAACTGTTCTGTGCGGCGGCAATGACGCTGGCGATCGTCCATGGTGGGGCCGCCCTGGCCGCCGACAAACCGACTGAGGCGGAATTGCGAGCCGCTTTCGATCAGGCCGACGTGAATTCAGACGGTCATGTCGATGTTGATGAATTCGTCGGCTATTTTGTTTCTCTGTTTGGGAATTTCGATGCTAACGGCGACGGGTTTCTGACCCCGGACGAACTCGAGGATGTCACCCCGGAAGAGTTCAATGAAGTCGATCGGAACGGCGACGGCAAAATCTCGCTTGGCGAAGGGATCGGGGCGCGGATCGTGATCTTTTTCGACTCCGACACGGATCGGAACGGCGTGATGACGTTCGAGGAACTTCTCGCCTATGAGAACAGCCAATAGCAGCGTGAAGATGGAGACGATCATGACCCAAATCTTTCGCAAACCTCTGATCATCGCTTGCGCGCTGCTTTTCGCGGGCGCCCTGGCCGCCGGTTGCTCGAACTCCAAGGAAGACAAGAAATTGCGCGGACAGGTCATCGGCGGAGTTACCGGCGCGGCCGTCGGGTCGCTTTTCGGCAGCGGCAGCGGACAAGTGGTCGCCGTCGGGGCCGGGGCGGTGTTGGGCACCATTGTCGGCGGCAAGGTCGCCGAAGACTGACTCGCGCGACCTTATTTAGGGACGCAGTCCCGACGCGCGCACTGCGCATATCGACCTCATCCTTAGAAAGCGCTCACGGATAGGTGAAGCGACGCGCCCAACGCTGTAGCTAATCTTTGTTGCGCTGCAGCATAAACCCGGCTATGTCCGCAGCGTCAATGTGCGCCGGTTCACCTCGCGGCGCGCTGCGTGCGCCCGATATGGACGCGCCCTGCCCCCGATTTAAGGAATCTTTACGCATGCAACGCGCCCTCTTCGGCGACTTCGCCGCTGCGCTCCGCGATCGAACAGGCCTGAATGCAGGTCTGAGTCCAGGACTCTCGGCAGGGCGGCTGCGGACAGAAATCCTGAGCGGTCTCACGGTCGCCTTGGCGCTGGTGCCCGAGGCGGTGGCCTTCGCCTTCGTCGCCGGCGTGCATCCCCTCGTCGGTCTCTACGCCGCCTTTCTGGTCGGTCTAATCACCGCGTTGATCGGCGGCCGGCCCGGCATGATTTCCGGCGCAACCGGGGCCTTGGCGGTGGTGATGGTGGCCCTGGTGGCGACGCATGGGGTCGAATATCTTTTCGCCACCGTGGTCCTCATGGGCCTGTTGCAGATCCTGGCGGGCGTCTTTCGGCTTGGCAAATTTATCCGCCTGGTGCCGCATCCGGTGATGCTGGGTTTCGTGAACGGCTTGGCGATCGTGATTTTCCTGGCGCAATTGACGCAGTTTCAGGTTCCGGTTCCCGGCGCGACCGACGGGGCCAAGGAATGGATGAGCGGCTGGCCGTTGGCGATCATGTTGGGCTTGGTCGCGCTGACCATGGCGATCATCTGGATCACGCCGCGGGTGACTAAGATCATCCCGGCCCCGCTCGCCGGTATTGTCGTGGTGGCCGGGCTGGTGATCGCGTTCGGGATCGACGCGCCCCGGGTCGGCGACTTGGCCTCGATCCAGGGCGGCCTGCCGAGCTTCCATATCCCCGCCGCGCCGCTGACCTGGGAGACCTTGGAGATCATCCTACCCTACGCCGTCATCCTGGCGGCGATCGGCCTGATTGAGAGCCTGCTGACCTTGAATCTGGTGGGCGAAATCACCGGCAAGCGCGGCGGCGCCAGCCAGGAATGCGTCGCCCAAGGCGTGGCCAATACAGTGACAGGCTTCTTCGGCGGTATGGGCGGCTGCGCCATGATCGGTCAATCGATGATCAATGTGAAATCGGGCGGCCGGACGCGGCTCTCGGGCGTCGCCGCCGCATTATTCCTGCTCGCCTTTATCGTCTTGGCCAGCGACCTGATCGAGCAGATCCCGCTGGCGGCCCTGGTCGGGGTGATGTTCATCGTGGTGATCGGCACCTTCGCCTGGCGCAGCATCACGATCATGCGTCGGATCCCACTGACGGACGCGGCTGTGATCATCCTGGTCACCGTCGTCACGGTGATGACCGACCTGGCGATGGCGGTTGTGGTCGGCGTCATCGTCTCGGCCCTTGCCTATGCGTGGAACAATGCGACCCGGATCCACGCCAAGGAGAGCGTGTCGGAAGCCGGCGCCAAGATTTATGCGATTCAGGGCCCGCTTTTCTTCGGCTCGACCGATGGATTTTCGGAGCTCTTCACACCGGCCGATGACCCGCCGTCGGTGATCGTGGATTTCGGCGACAGCCGAGTGGTCGACCAGTCCGCGCTACAGGCGATCGAAGACCTTGCGCGTAAATACGAGGACATGGGAAAGACCCTGCAGCTCCGCCATTTGTCGCGCGACTGCCACCGCCTTCTGACCAAGGCCGGACAATTGATGGTCGAATCCGACGACGACCCCGACTACGCCGTCGCCGCGGATTATGACGTCCGCACCGGCGTCTTCGGCGGCGGTCACTAGCCATCGACTGGTCCGCCCAGCACCGGGTTCGACCACCGGGCCCAATCCGGCTTTTCTTGTCACACCGGGGCGCCGCTGGCTTGATGTCGATTGGATTGCCTGGCCAAGACCCGCCAATCGCCCGCCACGGTGAGGAATCATGTCGCAGGACACCGCCAAGAACGCCGGCGACGAGAATGACCGCGACGCCGTCTCGGCCCCGCCCGCGCCGCCGCTTCGGATCGCCGCCCGTCTGGCGGTGTTGGCGGCCTTCATCGGGTTGTTTCTGTTGGTTATGCAGGTCCCGGCGGAAATGCTGGTCACCGATATCGCCGAGGACGGCTCTGTTGGCGTGAGTTGGGGCGCGCTGGCGGCCTGCCTTGTCTACGCGGTTCTGCTGGCGATCCCTTTCGTGCCCGGCGTCGAGATCGGCGTCGCCCTAATGGTCGTTGTCGGGCCGGCGATGGCGCCGGTTGTCTATCTGGCGACGCTTGCGGGCCTCTGCCTCGGCTTCGGAATCGGCCGGCTGGTGCCACTCAGCGCCCTGAAATCGCTGGCGACGGCGTTGCATTTTCCACGTCTGGCGGCCTGGATCGATCGACAGTCCTCGAAGTCGGGGTCAGAGGCCGAAGCCACGATCCTGTCCAAGACCCCAGCGCGGATCTGGCCGTGGCTTCGGCGCAACCGCTACATCGCCCTGGCGCTGGTTCTGAACCTACCCGGCAATTCGGCGATCGGCGGCGGCGGAGGCGTCGCGATGGCGGCCGGCGTTAGCCGCCTCTTCACGCCGCTCGGCTATTTCATCGCCTGCGCCGTCGCTGTCGCTCCGGTCCCTTTGGCGGTCTATGTCATCGGGCCGGAAGCGCTGGACTGGTTCAGTTCAGGATAAGGCCGGTCGCCCAATGAGGCGCGCTGAATTGGGGCGCAACGCGGCCGCGACGTTTACGACCGGTCGAAGCTGGGCCAGACTGGAGCGGCGTTGAGGAGAACCCGCCATGATGAGCGCCGAGCAAAATCGAAAACTGACCGAAACCGGGCGCGGCACGCCGGCGGGGACCTTGCTGCGCCGCTATTGGCAGCCGGCCGCTCTTTCAGAGGAATTGATGGGCGCGCGACCGGTGGCCCCGGTTCGGTTGATGGGCGAGGACCTTGTGCTGTTCCGCGACAAATCCGGCGCGTTGGGATTGATCAGCCGGCGCTGTCCGCATCGCGGGGTCGATCTGTGCTATGCGCGGCTCGAAGAGGACGGGCTGCGCTGTCCGTTTCATGGCTGGCGTTTCGACCGGGCGGGACGGCTTGTCGAGCAACCGGCCGAACCCGATGACAGCCCGATGCTGCAGACGCTGAAGACGAGCGCCTATCCGGTCGTCGAGAAGAACGGCGTCATCTTCGCCTATCTTGGCGAGGGCGCGCCCCCGCCCTTCCCGTCTCTCGACTGTTTCGCCGCGCCGGAGAGCCACGTTTTCGCCTTTAAGGGATTGTGGGAGTGCAACTGGCTGCAGGCGTTGGAAATCGGCATTGATCCGGCGCACGCCTCCTTTCTGCATCGCTTCTTGGAGGATGAAGACCCGGCCCAGGGTTACGGGCAACAGTTTCGCGGCGGCGTTGCGGACGGCGCCGCCCATATCCCGATGACGAAGCTGTTGCGCGACCATCCCCGCCCGGAGCTTCATATCGACGAGACGTACTACGGCATGCGACTGACGGCGCTCCGCCGCCTCACCGACGGCCGCACCCATGTGCGCGTCACCAATCAGATTTTTCCGACGGCGATCTGCATTCCGATGTCCGAGGATATGACCATCACCCAATGGCATGTGCCGGTGGACGACCGCGCCTGCTATTGGCTGTCGATGTTCACCAGCTTCAACGGTCCCGTCGACAAGGCGGTGATGCGGGAACAGCGGCTGCAGGCGCATGACCTGCCGCGCTATGCGCCAAAACGGAACCGCGGAAACCACTACGGCTATGACCCGGAAGAGCAGGAGAGCCTGACCTATACGGGCATGGGAATGGATATCAACGTCCACGATCAATGGGCCGTCGAAAGCATGGGCGCCATTCAGGATCGTACGCAGGAACATCTGGCCACCAGCGATATCGGCGTCTCGACCAATCGCAAAATCCTGCGCCGGGCCATCGCAACGATCGAAAAGGGCGCGCCCCTGACGGCCCCGATGGCGGACGGGGGTCCGGACGTGCGCGAGATCACCGGACCGCCGGCCATCGACGTCCTAACCGAAAGCGACGATTGGCGCGCGGCTTCGGCCGAAGCCGATGCGGACCGGCGGGCGCGATGTTCCTGGGCGTCCTAGATGCGGGACGCGGTCGCCAAACAAATACGGGAAAACAGTATTAAGACGATCCGCTTCTCCTGCGTCGATCAACACGGGCTGCTGCGCGGCAAAACCCTGGTAGCCGACGCCTTGGACGCTGCGATCGAGCGCGGCGTCGCCGTTCCGTCCAGTCTCTTCCTGAAGGACACGTCGGGGAGAACTGTGTTCGATGTCTGGGGCGCGGATGCGGGATTTGGACCGGGACGCCTGACCGGCGCAGGGGATGTGCTGTTGCGGCCGGACCTGTCGAGCTTCCGCACCCTGCCCTGGGCGCCCGGGACCGGTTGGCTGCTCTGTGACCTGGAAACGCCGGACGGCGCACCCTTGGCGCTGTCCCCTCGGCATATCCTGCGTCAAGCAATCGACGCCTTGACGGCGCATGGTTATTCCTGGATCTGCGGCTTGGAACTCGAGTTCCACCTTTACCGGCGCCTCGAGGAAGGCCTGCGCTTCGATCAGACCAACGCGCCTGGCGCGCCCGGCCCGGGACCTGAGGTCGCGCCGCTCACGCCAGGCTATCAATTGCTGTCCGAGACGGTCTTGGATGCAGTATCGCCGATTCTGGACAAACTGCGTGAGACCGCCCAGGGCCTCGGGTTGCGGGTGCGGAGCCTGGAACTGGAATTCGGCCCGTCGCAGGTTGAGATGACCTTCGAACCGGGCGAGGCCCTGGCCCAGGCGGACGACCTGACATTGTTCAAATCGATGGCTAAGCAAGTTTGCGCCCGCGCCGGCTATCATGCGAGTTTCATGTGCAAACCGCCTTTCCCCCACAGCGCCGCCAGCGGCTGGCATATCCACCAATCCCTGATCGACACGGCGAGCGGGCGCAATGCGTTTGTCCCAAGCGGCCAGAAGGCGCCGCCGCCCGCCGCGCTTTATTGGATCGGCGGGCTGCTGGCGCATGCGGCCGGGTTCAGCGCCCTGACAAATCCGACGGTGAACTCCTATCGCCGGTTCTCAGCCCGACAATTGGCGCCGGACCGGATCGGCTGGGCCCATGACAATAAGGGCGCGCTGGTGCGGGCGCTGCTGACGCCAGGTGATGCGGCGAGCCGGATCGAGAACCGGATCGCCGATCCCTCGGCCAATCCCTATCTCGCCTTCGCCGCGCAGATCCTTGCGGGCCTGGATGGGTTGAAACGGCGGACCGAGCCCGGCGCGCCAACCGAGACGCCCTACGACCAGGCCGCGCCGGTTCTGCCGGCCGATCTGGGGGTCGCGCTGGACGCGTTCGATCCGGCCAGCCTTTTCGCCGAACTCGGCGCCGTGGATTTCAAACGCTATTGGCGCCGGTTGAAAGGCGCAGAATGGGAGCGCGCGCGGGACAGCGACGCAGCGTGGGAGCGGCGCGAGTATTTCGACCTCTATTGACCGGCTGCGAGGCTGGTTGTCGCGGCGGGGTTTCGACATATCTTCTGGTCGAACCAGCAGCGCACAGGGAGACGATTGTGAAGGGCGACAGCGATATTATCGGTCACTTGAACGGCATTCTGAAGAACGAACTGACCGCGATTAATCAGTATTTCCTGCACGCCCGGATGTTGAAGGATTGGGGCTATCTACGGCTCGCTAAGACGGTCTATGACGAATCGATCGGCGAGATGAAACATGCCGACCTGATCATCGAACGGGTTCTGATGCTTGACGCTCTGCCCAATCTGCAGGACCTCGGCAAGCTGCGCATCGGTCAGACCGTGCCGGAAATGTTCGACGCCGACTTGGCCTCAGAACAAGCGAACCAAGCCGGCCTAAAAGACGCGATCGAGGCCTGCGAGGCCAAGCGGGACTATGTCAGCCGCGACATGTTCTCCGGCATCCTGGACGACACCGAAGAGCATATTGATTGGATCGAAACGCAACAGGGGCTGATCGAACAGACCGGGCTGCAGAATTACCTGCAGGAACAAATGTTCGGCGGCGACGCGGACTAGGCGCGTCGGCGACCGGAGCGGTCAGCCGAATTGAACCTCCAATGAGGCGGCCTGCAACCGGGCCTGGATCATATCCGTAATCTCGTCCCGGCAGGTCCCGCATTGCGGCGTCACGCCGCAAGCCAGGTAAATCTGCTCGACGCTGCGGTGGCCGCTGGCGATCGCTTGGTCGATTTCGCCATCGGTGATGGCGTTACAAATACAGACATACATGCGCGCCCCCCAAAGGCGTTCCGCCGATCCTGCGGGCCGGCGTCGGTGATCCACGCCCATAATTCTACTGAAATGAGAATGGCTCGCAATCGCAAATCGCCATGATCTAGATCAAAACTGGATCCTGGGGACGATCTTGGGTCCAGGCCGCTGCATTCGCGGACCGATCGCGGTCACGACTCACCGGAAAGGGCGAGACCGGGTTTTTAGAGCATGACTATAAGGGGGGGCGGGTCAGGCGACGGCGATCACACCTGCGCTTCGAAGCGCTATCCGACCGGAATAGTCGCTGCGCCGCATTTTCAAACCGGTCGGATTCCAGCCTAGTCGTAGGGCGTGTAGCCCTTTTCCTCGACGATATCGGAGTTCATCGCGACATTGATTTCTTTCTTCAAGGCAGCCCGTCGGTCGTTCGTTTTATAAACCGCGCGCGCCAGTGCGATGAAGGCCTCGCCGAAATCCTTTCGGCGTTCGCACTCACGAATATCGTCCTCAATCACCCAAAGCGCCTCATTCACGTCCCGCAACGCCGCGGTCAAGTCGGACAGGTCGGCGGGCGCCGCTTCGATTCGGTCGCGCCGCTCGGACAACAGGCCCAATTCCTTTTCGACATTCGCTTTAGCCTCAGGGTTGGTGAAACGCTGAGCCTTGATTTCGAGAATCGTGATCTTGTCGATTACTTCGCCCCAGGAGACGGGAATATCAGGCATGCGGAACTGTCCTTTGAAAGAGCCAATCTGGAAGCGCGCACGGCCTCGGGCGGCGGCCGCGCCGGTGCGCGTAGAGCATGTACGGCATCGAAGCGGCCCTGCAAAGTCGAAACAAATCTCCGAACGGCGGTTGGCGGCCGATCCCGCCGGTCGAAAGACAATGGGGGCCCGGTGACCCGCGACATCAGCGGACCCGGCGGCCTCGACACCCTGATCGCCGACGCGATGGGGCTCGCACGGTCCGGCGCGGCAGGGCGCGCGGAAGCGCTGTTGCTGAAGGCTGAGACCGAAGCCGGAGACCGCCTCCCCGCAGGCGCGCGCGCCACGATCTGGAAAGCGGTCGGCGCCGTGCGGCGTGAGGGCGGCGATGCGGCGGGCGCGGTCGCCGCCTTTGAAACGGTCGTCGAGACCGTCCCGTCGGACGCTGGCGCCTGGGCGTCCTACGGACTGCTGCTGTCCGCCGCCGACCGGACGCCCGACGCTGTCGAGGCGTTGAAGAATGCGGTCCGCCTCGACCCGACGCACATGCCGGCGCGGCGCAATCTCGCCTTGGCGCTGATGAAAATGCAGCAGTTCGACGAGGCGGCGGCATGCTATCGCACGCTTACCCTTCTGGCGCCCGAGGAGGCTGCGCTGTGGCGTTGGCTCGGTCATGCGGAAGCGGCCGGGGACAAGCCGGAACAAGCCCGCGAGGCCTATCTCCGAGCCCTGGATTTGACGCCGGCCGAGCGCCAAGTCGCGTCAGGGGCGGACAATCTGGGTCTCACCCTCGCCCTGGTCGAGCGCGATTTAGGATTGCTGGATAGCAGCATCAAACGGCTGCGCGCCGTGCTGGCGGCGCATCCCGACGATGCCGTCGTCGAGTTCGCTTTGGCCCAGAATCTGTTGCTGACGGGCGTCTATGGCGAGGGTTTTCGTCGCTATGAAAGCCGTTGGCGGCGACCGGGCATGGCGCCGCTCTCGGTCAACGCACCGCTCTGGTCGGGCGAGCCTTTGCAAGGCCGGCGCATTCTGCTGCAGGACGAACAGGGGCTGGGCGACACGATCCAATTCTGCCGCTTCGCCGCAGACCTGGCCCAGACGCCTGGGGCCCGGGTGTCCCTGCTGGTCCGGCCCCGGCTGCGGCGGCTTCTCGCCGGGCTGCATCCGGCGCTCGAGATGCTGGACGAAGACGCAGCGCGCGTGGCGCGACCGGACTTTCACGCACCGCTGATGAGCCTTCCTCAGGCCATGGGATTGGATCATCCGTCGCGTCTCAAGGCGCCGAATCGGTATCTTTCGGCGGAGGAGGGACGCGTGCGCGTCTGGTCGCCGCGCCTCGAGGCCGCCGCCGCAGGCCGTCTGAAAGTGGGATTGATCTGGCAAGGCGATCCGACATCGCAGTCGGAACGCGGTCGGTCGCCGCCGGCCGCCGCGCTCGGCCCGTTGCTGACCCTCCGCGATGCGCAATTCTTCCTGTTGCAAAAGGATGTCGGCCGAACCGACCTAAGCGTCTTCAGGGAGGCCGCTCACGTCACCGACCTCGGACACGAGATCGATGGCGGGCCGGACGCGTTCATCGACACCGCCGCGATCATGAATCAGCTCGACGCGATCGTGACAAGCGATACCGGTCCCGCGCATCTGGCCGGCGCTCTCGGCGTTCCAACCGGGGTTCTGCTGAAGCGAATCCCGGAATGGCGCTGGGGTTTGGAGGGTGCGCATACGCCCTGGTATCCATCGATGACGCTGTTCCGCCAAAAGAACAGAGGCGTGTGGCGCGATCCGGTCACCGCGGCCAGGACGTGGCTTCAAGAGGAAACCGCTCATCGCCCGTCGGGCGGTTGAAGCGCCGCGGCGCCGAAAACGCGCCGGATTCCGGTATGACGTTAATCTTTGGTAAACACTCTTTGTGATAACAGTCACTGCGTGAATGGATGACTGTTTGTAGCGGTCCCGAAGCGCAAAGACTGTCCCGCCGAGATGAGTAGACCGGGCTTCAGCGCGACGCGCCTGGACGGTCAATCCGGGAAGAGAAAGGCTTCAGGTATGCAACGCTCCACCGTGGTTGCGATCGGCATATTAGCCGCTGCGATTTTCACGCCGGCGGCGATGGCCTATTTCTCCGACGAAATCTGGGGAAAGTCCGGTATGCGCGCCAGCGCAGGATCAAAGAGCGCCGCGTCGGGCGATAGCCGTGTATGGCTGACGACGCCCGCCTTCACGATCAGCGGACCCAATGGCGCAAAAGACACGTTCATCGCGGCGCTACGCTTAGAGAATTCGAACGACGCCAACGCGGTGTGCCCCTGGATGCCGCTGGTGCGCGACCGGATCCAAGTCCTTGTCGCCGATATAGAGGTGCGGCGGGATCAATTCGGCGACCCGGCTATGTTTCTCGAGGAACGGCGTCTGAAAGGGGCCTTGGCGCAGTTTCTCAGCCACAGTCCGCCGGACCGCGTCGCCTTTGTCTCGGCCAAAGCGGGGCCGTCGCGCGCGCTCAGCGGCGGTACGCGGGTCTTGTGCGACGGCCCTAGTCTGAACAAGAACCGCAGCCCCCTGTTCACCGGTTGATCCAACGCCATCCCCTACCCGCTTGATCCGCTCGACCGGCGGATTAAGCGCCATTAGCTTTGCGATTGCGGCGACCGCGCGCCGCGGCTAGAGATCGAAACGCCATCGCCGCGCGCCTGCGCCGGGCCGGCGTCCCACCATCTACGACCTGGAGCCGATATGCCAGCCGCGCCGGATTACCCCACTTTCGTCACCCATCTCGAATGTTCGATGACCGGCAAGACCTACGAGGCGGACCGGGTGCATGGGCTGAGCGAGGCGGGACGCCCGCTTCTGGTGCGCTACGATCTTGAGGGCGTTAAGGCGGCGCTCGACAAAGAGTCGCTAGCCCGAAGAACCGGCGGGTTCTGGCGTTATCGCGAATTGCTCCCCGTGCGCCGGACCGAGAATGTCGTCGCCTTGGGCGAAGTGACGACGCCGCTGATCGATCTGCCCCGCGCGGCGGCTGATCTGGGCCTGGCCGACGCGGCCAGGGTCATCGTCAAGGACGAGGGCCGGCTGCCGACCGGGTCGTTCAAGGCGCGCGGCTTGGCGCTGGCTGTGTCCATGGCGAAAGAGTTCGGCCTCGATCATCTGGCGATGCCGACCAACGGCAACGCCGGCGCCGCGATGGCGGCCTACGCCAGCCACGCCGGCATTCGCACGACGATCTTCTGCCCCGAAGATACGCCCGAGGTGAATGTGTCCGAGATCGAACTGCAAGGCGCAACCGTCTATCGCGTCAACGGCCTGATCAACGATTGCGGCAAGATCGTCGGCGAAGGCAAGGAGGCTGTCGGCTGGTTCGACGTCTCGACCTTGAAGGAGCCCTACCGGATTGAAGGCAAGAAGACGATGGGGCTGGAACTGGCCGAGCAATTGGGCTGGCGCCTGCCGGATGTGATCTTCTACCCGACCGGCGGCGGCACCGGGCTGATCGGCATGTGGAAAGCCTTCGCCGAGTTGCGCGCGATGGGCTGGCTGACTGGACCGCTGCCGCGCATGGTCGCGGTGCAAGCGACCGGCTGCGCGCCGATCGTCAAAGCCTTTGAGGCGGGCGAGGAGCATGCGCCGCTTTGGGAGAACGCGCGCACGATCGCGGCGGGGATCCGGGTGCCGATCGCTGTCGGCGATTTCCTGATCCTGCGCGCAGTGCGCGAAAGCGGGGGGTTTGCTATCGCCGTCGAAGACGAGGCGACAATCGCCGCCCAGCACGAAGTCTCTCGGCGCGAAGGCGTGTTGCTCTGCCCGGAAGGCGCCGCGACTTACGCCGCCTACCGCCAAGCGCTGGCCGACGGCCGGGTCGGGAAGGACGAGACCGTTGTTCTCTATAATTGTGCGACCGGCCTCAAATACCCAATGCCGCCGGTCGCGCGCGCGCTCGACCGGACCCAGCCGATCGATTACGCCCAATTCACTTAGGCGTCCGACGTTGGGCGGCCCGGACGGCGCTCTGACGGGCTATGGCGGGGTCTGAAGCAAGAACGAAGACAGCCGGAAATCGATACGGTTTTCGAAACAAAGAAGACAGAACAGCCATGACAATGACGCAACACCAGAAGGCGCGACTTTTCAAAGGCCTGCATGTCAAGGGCGACCCGCTCGTTCTCTACAATATCTGGGACGCGGGCGGGGCCAAGGCGATCGCAGACGCGGGCGCCAAAGCGATCGCGACGGGAAGCTGGCCGGTCGCGGCCGCGCATGGCTTCGAGGACGGTGAAGTCATCCCGTTAGACTTCGTGCTCAGCATCGTCGATCGGATTGCGGCCACGGTGGATGCGCCGCTGACGGTCGATTTTGAGGGCGGCTACGCGGCGGCCCCGGACGAGGTCGCGGCGAATGTCCGCCGGGTGATCAGAGCGGGCGCTGTGGGAATCAATTTCGAAGACCGGGTCGTCAAGGGCGAGGGTTTTTACTCGCTTGCCGACCAGGTCGCTCGTATCCAGGCGATCCGCGACGCTGCAATCGCGGAAGGCGTTGCGCTGTTCATCAACGCGCGAACCGACCTTTTCCTCAGCTCGGATCCATCTGTTCACGAAGAGCTAATGGGAGAGGCGATCGAAAGGCGGCAAGCCTATGCAGAAGCCGGCGCGGACGGGTTTTTCGCTCCCGGCCTGACATCAAGCCGGCTCATCGGTGAAATCGTCGATGGGGCCAGCCTTCCGGTGAACATCCTGATGACGAAGGATCAGGTTTCACTTCAGGAAGCCGCTGAGTTGGGCGTCTCTCGCGCCAGCTACGGTCCAGGACCGTACCGCGACGCCATGCGCGATCTAGCCCAACGATTCACGTCCCTCTTTTGAGTCGGGCGGACGATACGGCGAATTGCGCGTCCGACCGGACCAGACCGCCCGGCTATTCCCGGTTCAAATCGGCCGACAGCCGCGTCCACCGCCGCCGGCGGTCAACTGTCACAACATCGCGTCAGTTGTTGTCGAACAAACCCTTGACGGCGTCGGCCGCGCCTTCAACCGCCTTGCCAGCTTCCGAAGCCGCGCCTTCCACGGCTTCCTGCGCCTCATTTTGCAGGTTTTCCAGATTGAGGGACGTCACGGAGCCGAGGGCGCCGTCCAACAACCTGTCGATCACCAATGCGGCGATTGCGGAGGCGTTGGCGCCGCCGCTATCCTTCCCGATATCGGTCATATGAATCTCGGGGATCTGCGTCTCTTTTTTCTGCCCGCCCAAGACGGACGCGCTGACGCTGACTTGCGCGCCGCGGATGTAGAGATTGTCGATGACGACCTTCTGTTCTTCGCCGCCGCTTGAGCCGCCGCCGCCCGAGCCACCGCCCGAGCCGCCGCCGGCGCTGTTGAAGGCTTCAACATTCTGCTGGATGGTCTGGATATTCGACGACCCGCTGGTCGTAAGCTCGTAGATGACTGACGGGTCGGTGACGACGATCTCTTTGATCACCACCGGGTTCGAGCCGATCGAGTTCAAATCGATGTCGACGCTGATAGCACCGAGATTGAACGCGTAGTCTGTTTCGAAGCCGGCCGGGTTGGCGACATTCAACCCGCCCAGCGCGCCGCGCCCGCCGGTGATGTCGATATCCACATCCGCCAGGGTGACCGGCACGCCGGTGACGCGGGTTCCCGCGTCCTCCACCGCAGTCTGAACGAGTCCGTTGATGTTGCTCAGGAAAAAATAGACCCCGCCCGCGACGATCACGATCACGACGGCCAATCCAATCAGGACTTTCTTCATATCCGCTGTCCCCAAAAAGGCGCTTTCTCGGGGCGCATTCTAAGCGGGCTTCGTCGGCCAAGGGAAGGGACAAGACGCCGATGAATCGCATAATCTTCATCGATATGGTTGATGATCCAATCGCATCCAGTTCCAACGGCGCCGGTCTAAGCGCGCTGGCGGCGGCGGACCGGACCGTGGCGGTGACGCGCGGCGTGGTCCGCCTGCTGACAGAGATGAATCAGGCCTGCCTGACCGAATTCGCATTACGAACGGGACGCCGTGTCGATGTCATCGCGCTCGATCCCAAGGGACAAGTCACGATCGTTGAGGTTAAAGTCAGCGTCTCGGACTATCGCGGCGATGCGAAATGGCGGGAGTATCTGCCCTATTGCGACGCGTTCTATTTCGCGACCCCGGTGGATTCTCCACTTGAGATGCTGCCTGCCGATATCGGCGTGATTACCGCCGACGCCTACGGCGCTGCCATTCTGAATCCGGCGGCGATAGGCGGTATGAACGCCAGCCGCCGTCGGGCCCTGACGCTGCGTTTCGCACGGCAAGGCGCGCTGCGCCTCACGCGCGAAACACCAACCCGCGAGAACCTCCCGTCGCCCGATTAGCGCAGCCAGCGCAAACCCGGCAGGAAGGCGGCGGTGCGGGCGCAATAGTCGCGATAGGGTTGACCGAAGCGCGCCAGAAGACGCTTCTCCTCGAACCGCGCGCCGACGATGAAATACAGGCTGATCCAGGCCGCTGTGGCGAATTCCGGTTCGGTCGAGGCGCGGCCCCAGAGGAAAAGCATCGCGCCGGTGTAGAGCGGGTGGCGCATGTAGCGGTTTGGCCCTGTGACGTGCAGGGCCTCGCTGTCATCGTCGCGGGACGGGTCCCGGAGTTGCGCCAGCCCCAAAAAACGAGCCCGGTCGTAGCCGGCCGCGCCCCAAAGCAGGACCGCCGCGCCCAGCGCCATTATCGCGACGCGCGGCGCGATCCAGGCCTCATCGATCACCACCGGCGCGCCGGCGCCGAGCGCCGCTTCTCCGAACCACAAGATCGCGAGGGTCAGGACCAGCGCTAGAGCGTTGTAGACCAATCGATAGGCGCGTCCGAGCACGGGCGCCGCCGCGCGTTTCACCGATTCCGCCGCCAGGATGGAATGGAAAACCCCGAAGGCGATCCAGACGGCGCCGTATAGCGCATGTTCAAGAACGGTCATGGCTGGGCCTCCTGCAATGCCTGCCAGGCGGACGTCGATTCGGTCGATCCAGAGTCCAGACTTAGTTCCGCACCAATCACGGGACCGCCTGTGACGATCGTAACAGCGCGCACCCTCAATGGAGTCAAATTATAGAAAAACTCTAGATGATCGACCCAGAGACCCTACCGCCGATATGAACCGAACGACGACCAAAACAGGGTCGGTTTCTGGTGGTGCAGATCGCAAACCGCCAGGCGCCGCACGCGGCGCCGTTGGTCGAACTCGTTGGCGAGATCCTCTTGCGCGACACATGGATCTCTGTCGTCGCTACGCCGAATCGCGGGACACGCTATGCGCCGATTTACACGATCAACGAGACGGCATGGCGGTTGCACCGCAGTTAAATCCGCAGCGGATGCGACCGCATCCCACTCTCGAAGGATTGACGGACCGAACACAAGAGCGCCATGTATAGCGAAAGTATTAGTTTTCGGCGTTACAGCGCGGACCAAGTCGTTCCGGCAGGCTCTGGCGGTGGAAACGGGCGTTGCGCCGATCAAATCGACGTCATGAAGGCAGGTGTTTGAGCGTGTCCAATGATCTGAATTCCGGCCAGGAGAGCATGCTCCTGGACTTTGCGCAGCGATTGGAGCGGCATCGCGCCGACCGGCGCGGCGTGCATCTGCATCTATCGCTCTTAAAGCCTCAGAACCGCCGCGACCATCACTTGCGCATCGCCGTGAATACTCTGGAGGATTTCGTCCGCGCCTATGAGGGCCAGATTTTTACAATGGGCAACGCTGATGTCGTTTTCGTCTGCAAGGGCGCATCGATGACGGACTTGGACGATGTCGTCATGCGCATGCGGTATTTGTTCAGCGACGACCCGTTGACCAACGCGGACTCCAGTGAAGACGGGCACGGGAAATTCGCGACCCTCTACAATATCGAGTCCCAATTTCAACGTTTTCTGGATTTGGCCAAGAGACTTTATAGCGACGAACAACAACGCAAGAAGCGGCTGCAGCAGATCGCCCAGCAGGCCGGCGAAGGCATGGCGGCCGAAGTACGCCGTCCGTTGACCCCGCAGCAGCTCGGCCGTCTGGAGGAAGTGCTGGAGCGCGCCGATCTCAGCGCCGTATTCAAACGGCAAGCGATTTGCGCCATCGGCAAGGACGACACCGCGCCGAAACCGATGTTCCGCGAGCTGTTCATCTCAATCATGGATTTGGCGACGACTGTCTTGCCGGACGTGGATCTCGTCGCGAACCGGTGGCTGTTTCAGCACCTTACTCAAACGCTGGACCGGCGGGTGTTGAAAATGCTGACCCGCGCCGAAGATAGCGGCTTGCTCAATTCCTTCTCGATCAATCTGAATGTCAGCACCCTTCTGTCCCGCGAATTCCTGGACTTCGACAACAGTCTCAGGATGGGCAGCCGCGGCACATTGGTGGTCGAACTGCAATTCATCGATATCATGTCCGACTTCAGCAACTACCTGTTCGCCCGAGATTTCGCCCGGGAGAAGGGCTACCGCATCTGCCTGGACGGGATAACCACCGACCTCCTTCCCTTCGTGGACCGCCACGGGCTGGGCGTCGATCTCATCAAACTGGCTGCGTCGTCGGCCTTCAAAACAGACGATCCAGACTCCGGCAATCTACAGGAGATTGCGCAGGAAGTCGCCCGTGTCGGCAAAGGGCGGGTGATTCTGGCGCGGGTTGATAACGACTTGATGGTCAAGAATGGTCAGGCGATGGGCGTAACCATGTTCCAGGGCCGCTATGTCGATCATGTATTGCAGCGGATCGCCCGCGGCCGCGCCGGCCCACCGGCGCCGAAAGTACGCCAAACGGCCCGGCGCTGACGCGCTGACCCTGGCCTCCAGCGCAGCGCGCCGCAGGACGGCGCAGGCGACGCACGCAGAACGATAGGCCCTGGTTCTTCGATATGTCTGACGGTTTCGATCTTGGCGCGCCGCTCGGCGTTTCCGAGCCTCTGATCCTGATGGCGGCCCTGTTGATCGACTGGGTGATCGGCGATCTGCGCTGGCTGTTCCGGTTTGCGCCGCATCCGGTGGCGCTGATCGGCGGTCTCATCGCGGCGCTCGACCGGCGTCTAAACCGCGCAGGGAGGAGCGACGCCAATCGCGTCGTGCGCGGCGCCCTAGTTACCGTCTTTGTGGCGGGCGTCGCCGCTACGGCGGGCTGGGGCCTGCATTGGCTCTGCCAGCAGCACGCCAAAGGATGGCTCGTCGAAGCGCTGTTTGTGGCGATCCTGCTGGCCCAGCGCAGTCTCGCCGGACGCGTCGGCGATGTCGGTAAATCCCTCGCCAAAGGCGATCTAGCCGACGCGCGCGCGGGCCTGCGTCATCTTGTCGGCCGCGATCCGGACAGGCTGGACAAGCACGCCGTCGCCCGAGCGTCGGTCGAATCGCTGTCCGAGAATTTCTCCGACGCCGTCGCCGCGCCGGCCTTCTGGTATCTGCTGCTGGGGCTGCCGGGGCTTTGCGCCTACAAAGCGATTAACACATTGGATTCGATGATCGGCTATCGGAGCGAGCAATACCGATCTTTCGGGATGGCGGCGGCGCGCCTGGATGACGCGGTGAATTGGATTCCGGCGCGGCTTTCCGGCCTGCTGATCATCTTGGCCGCCTTGTTCGCGCCATCGGCCAATCCGGCGGGCGGGTTCAAGACCATGCTGCGCGACGCGCGCAAGCACCCCAGCCCGAACGCCGGCTGGCCGGAAGCAGCGATGGCCGGCGCATTGGGGCTGGCGCTGGGCGGCCCGCGCAGCTATCCGGGCGGACAGTCCGAAGCGACCTGGATCGGCGACGGCCGCGCCCGTTTGGAGGCCGCCGACATTCGCCGCGCCGTTCTGGTCTTCACCATCGCCTGCGGCCTGCTGTGGCTCTGCGCCGCGCCCTTGGCGCTGCTATCGCTCAACGGCTAGACCCGCCCGCCCTTCACCGCGCCGCCGCGACCAGACCGTCTATGTCGAGATAGCGTTCGAGATGCTCGGCCAAAGCGTCGAGCGTGGCGTCGAGCGTCGCGTCATAGTGGGCGCCCGGCGCGCGTCCGGCCTTCAGCCGTTCCAGAAAGGCGGCGCGAAATCCGTCGGCCGCGAACAGCCCATGCAGGTAGCAGCCCATCACCCGCCCGGCGCCGGGCCCTGAGACGGCGACGGCGCCATCCGGCCGGCCGCTGATTTCCAGCATCGGCGCCGCCAAGCCAGCGCCGGTGGTTTCTCCCATATGCATTTCATAGCCTTGGATCGCCGCGCCGGTCGCGCAGTCGATTCCGTGCGCCTTGGTCAGGGTCTTCTCGCCGCCGATCACCGTGTCGATATTCAGCCAACCGAGCCCCGCCGTCGATTCCGGCGGGCCTTCAATCCCGTGGGGATCGGCCAGCGTGCGGCCAAGCATCTGGTAGCCCGCGCAGAGCCCGACGACCCAGCCGCCGCGCCGGATATGCGCGGTGAGATCGATGTCCCAGCCTTGTTTCTTGAATTCGGCAAGGTCCGGGATGGTGGTCTTGGAGCCTGGCAAGATGATCAGATCGGCGTCGCCCGGGAGCGCTTCGCCGCGCTCGACGAAACGCACGGCGACATCGCGCTCCGCCATCAGCGGGTCGAGATCGTCGAAATTAGCCACCCGGGGCAAGCGCGGAACGGCGACCCGGATCGGCCGTGCGTCGCCACTCTGCGCGGCGTCCCGCCGCCGGACCAGGGCGACGGAATCTTCCTGAGGCAAGCGTCGCGCCCCATCGAACCAAGGGACAACCCCAAATGACCGCATCCCGGTCCGGTCCGCGATGATCTCCAGCGCACCATCGAACAGCGAGACATCGCCGCGAAATTTGTTGACGATGTAGCCGGAGATGCGGGCGCGCTCCGTCTCGGTCAGCAGGGCGTGGGCGCCGACCAGGCTGGCGATCACGCCGCCGCGTTCAATATCGGCGACCAGGACGACCGGAACGTCTGCGGCCTCGGCGAATCCCATATTGGCGATATCGCCAGCGCGCAGATTGACCTCCGACGGACTGCCGGCCCCCTCCACCAGGACGAAGTCGGCCTCCGATTTCATCCGCTCGAAACTCTCCAACACTTTCGGCAAAAGCGTCGGTTTGAGGGCGTAATAGTCGCGCGCCTTGGCCTGGCCGAAGACCGTGCCCTGAACGACGATTTGCGAGCCCATGTCGCTTTGCGGCTTCAACAGGACCGGGTTCATATCGACATGCGGAGCGACGCCGCAGGCGCGCGCCTGCAGCGCCTGAGCGCGGCCGATCTCGCCCATGCGACCGGGGTCGCCGCCAAGGCCCGTCCGCTCGGCGACGGCGGCGTTGTTGGACATATTCTGCGGCTTGAACGGACGCACCCGGCGCCCGCGCGCCGTCAGGGCCCGGGCCAGACCGGCCGTGAGCAGCGACTTACCCACATCCGATCCGGTGCCTTGCAGCATCAAGGCGCGCACGGTCATGGCGCGTCAGGTCCTGGCCGGCGGCGTCAGGGGGCTAGTCGTGAAAGCGCGCCAGAGCGGTGCGTAAATCATCCGCTTCGGGGTTGGCGAACTGACCATCGATAACGATTTTCTGGGCGGTCGCGTCGCTTGCGTTGTAGAAGGCCGCATTCAACCCGTCCTGAGACCAGATCGCGGCGCCTTCAAGGCTGGCGCCGATAAAGGCCCCTTCCGAGACGGCGTAGGTCAAGACATCGACATCAAAGTTGGTCGTCACCGAGGCCTCGGCGCCAGAGCCGTAGGGGCCGATCGCCCCATTCAACTCGCCGCCAATCGTGACGTTATTGTCGAGAATCGCCTGCAGCCCGTTTCCGGTGAGGACGATCAACATCACTTCCGAGCGCTGCGCCCCGACCTGAAGCCCGAACGAGCCGGCCCCCATCGCGAAGAAAGAAGGGTAGCTCCATTCGCCGTTTTCCGCCTTCGCCAACATGACGCCGCGGCCGCCTTCGCCGCCCACGAACAGGCCCGCCTTGATGATGCTGGGAAAGATCAGCACGGCTTTGGCCTGACGCATATAGGCGCGGATATTTCCTTTGAAGTCCCGATGATCCTGCATCTTGCCGATTGTGAAGGTCGATTCCTTGACCAACTCCATCGCGACCTCTTCGTCGCTCGCCCAGGCGTCCCCAGAATGCGCGGCCGATCCGAGCATCACGATCGCGGCGAAGAGCGGCAGGAAGGGCGCCAGGAAGGGCGATCGAACGCCGACCTTCAAAGTAGCGTTGGTCATAAACGTCTCCTATTGGGAATTCGAGACCGCCGCACGCCCCTTGGCGCACGCTTCTGTCTCGACGAAAAGGCGCATGAATCGTCGCGCCGCAATCGGGCGGAAATGTGTCCGGCCTCTGTCTTTCGCGCGGCGCTCATCCGATGATCGGAACGCCGAAGAGATAGGGATGGGCATAGGCGAGGCCGACATAGACCGCCAGTCCGGCGGCGATGCGCGGCAATCCGATGCCGGCCCAATCCACCTTGTTGCGGCCTTGCAGCACCGCCCAGAAGGGCACGATGCTGGTGGTCAGGGCGATCGGCGCCCAGGCGGGGCCCATCGCCGCCTTGCGTCGGGAGTCGATATGGAGCGGCCCACCGACGCAGAGGATCAAGAGCCCGCCGAACAGGATCATGTCGGCCACGGAGTCGTTCACCAGCAAATGCCCAAGGGCCCAGAGCGCGACGCCGACCAGAAACGGATGCCGCGTCACCGTCAGGATCCCGCGCACCGGTTGAGGATCGGCGGCCATCTTCTCCCCGCCGACGCTTGTCGGGCTGCGGGTCGCCAATCCCACCACCGCCAAGACCAATCCGATAAGAGACAGAACATGAGTGATATGGCGCGCCCATTCCGGCGGGGTCCAGACCCATTGATACGGCGCGTCGCCATAGGCCATGATCATCCAGATCAGCCCGCCCAACATCAAAAGGCCGTACCCGGCCTGAAACCCGGCGGCCCCAAGCATCTTGATCAGGCCGGTCCGCACCGGAATGCTGGAAAGAACGAAATGGCCGACGACAAAAAAAGCGGTCGCCGCGATCAATGATTCGAGCGTTCCGGTCATTCTAGCGTCGCGTCCTTGTCTTCGCCGTTCACAGTGTGTCTTAAAGAAAGGGCTGCATGACGGCGTTATCAAGCGTAAGGCTAGGCAGATTCGGACCGCCGGCGCCAAGTTTGCGCGCGCTTTCCGCGGCTACCGCCGATAGAAGGGATCAGACGATGATGGACGGCTCTGGCGACACCAAGCCGGCGGACCCGGTCGCATTGGCGATTCTGACCCATGTCGAAACGGCCGAGGCCGAGAATCCGGGCAAACTGATCAGCCCGGAAGCGATCGCCCGCGCCATCGCCGAGCGCAAGGCCAAGCGCGACGCCCAGGGCCGGGTTCCGCCAGACGCCTGGCGCCGCTACTTCCGCGCGGTCAAGGATCAGGCGCTGCATCTGGCGCGGCGCGGCCAGGTCACGGTGACGCGCAAGGGCAAGCCGGTCGCCGCCGCCGATCTGAAAGGGTTGAGCGGGGTCTGGCGGCTTCGGGTCCGCCGCGACGGCGACCCGGCGCTCGAATCGGTCCCAGGCGTGGCCGGAGGCGCAACCGCGCATGACGACCCTGAAGGCTAGCGCAGCCGGCGTAAGCGAAAACGGCGCGCCGGGGCTGGGCAAAGAGTTCTATATCCACGGCGTCGTCTTCTGCACGCTATGGAGCTCCGCCTTCATCGCCGCGAAATTCGGCCTGACGGTCTCGCCGCCGCTCAGCCAGCTATCGATCCGGTTTCTCTTCGCGGGCCTCGTGTTGTGGGGCGCCATGATCGTCCTAAAGCGGCCTTGGCCGACGCGCCGACGCGATATCTGGACCGGCGTGATTCTGGGGCTGCTGAACAATTCGATTTATCTCGGCGCTTTTTTCATCGCCATGCAGACCATCACCGCCGGTCTGGCGGCCTTGATCGCGGCCCTGACGCCTTTAGTCACGGTGCTGCTGGCGCTGCCTTTTCTCGGCGAACGCATCACCAAGCGCAGCCTTTTGGGCGTCGCCGCCGGGCTGGGCGGCGCGATCATCGTCTTGAATGGCCGGCTGGGCGGCGCGCATGGCGTCGATGCGCCGATCGGGATCATCGTCGCGTTTTTCGGCATGCTCTGCCTGTCGGCCGGGACCATCGTCTATCGCGCGCGCGGGGCTAAGGTCGACCTGTTGGCGATGAACACGGTTCAGACCATCGCCTCGGGCTTGACGCTATTGCCGGTGGCGCTGATCTTCGAAGATTGGGGAGCGATCGTCTTCAACCATATTTTCTTTCTCTCGACCGGCTATCTGGCGATCATGCTGTCGATCGTTGCGTTGATTCTTTGGTTCCGGATGATTCAGTTGGGCGGCGCCGGACGGGCCAGCGCCTTTCATTTCCTCAATCCTGGATTGGGTATGCTGTTCGGCTTCGCCATTCTCGTCGAGCCCTTGGCGTGGATGGATCTGCTCGGCCTGATCCCGATCGTCGTCGGCATCATCCTGGTTACTTGGACCCCGCGCCGCGCTCCAGCGCGGCCTCGGACGTAGCGGCCTACATCGCCAGTTCCGCGAGGCCGCGTTGTCGGCAAAAGGCGGTGACGGTGTTGCGCAGCAAACAGGCGATGGTCATCGGGCCCACGCCGCCGGGGACCGGCGTGATCGCGCCGGCGACTTCCTGGGCCGACGGGAAATGGACATCGCCGGTCAGCCGAGTCCCGCCGTCCGGCCGGGCGATCCGGTTGATGCCGACATCGATGACGGTCGCGCCGGGCTTGATCCAGTCGCCTTGGACCATTTCAGGCCGGCCGACGGCCGCCACCAGGATATCGGCCGAACGACAAAGCTCGGGCAGGTCCGCCGTCTTGGAATGCGCCACCGTCACAGTGCAGTTCTCTTGCAGCAGCAGATGGAACATCGGTTTGCCGACAATGTTCGACCGGCCGACAATGACCGCGCTCTTACCCGCCAGTTCGCCGCCGAACCGGTCGCGCAGCATCAGCAAGCAGCCCAGCGGCGTGCAGGGGATCAGCGCCTGATCCGAGCCGACCGCCAGCCGCCCGACATTGACCACATGGAAGCCGTCGACATCCTTGTCCGGATCGATGGCGCCGATCACCGCCTGATCGTCGATATGATCCGGCAGCGGCAGTTGAACCAGAATGCCGTTCACCGCGGGGTCCGCGTTCAGCGCCCGCACCTGATCCAATAGAGCGTCCTGGCTGATCGTCGCGGGATGCTTGAACTCGAAGCTCTTCATGCCAGCCTCGAGCGTCTGTGTGCCCTTGTTACGGACATAGACCTGGCTGGCCGGGTCATCGCCGACCAGCACCACCGCAAGGCCGGGCGCCGCGCCGGTCGTCTCGACCAGAGTTTCCACGGCGGATTTGACGCGGCCACGCAGCCCGGCGGCGAAAGCCTTGCCATCGATGATCGCGGCGTTCCCCATGGCGTTCACTCCCCTCTGAGACCAGGCGAAAGATAGACGCGGCACGCTGACGGCGACGTTCGCGCCGCGACCATTTCCGCTCCGCCTGCGGCTCAGCCGGCCTAATTCCTAAAGCTGAAAGGCGATCCGCTGCAGGACATTTTGCAGGAAGATGATCGCCAGGATCAGGACGATCGGGGAGATGTCGATGCCGCCGAGATTGGGCAGGAAATTACGGATCGGACGCAGCGCGGGCTCAGTGATGCGATAGAGAAAGTCGCCGATCATATAAACGACCCGGTTCGACGTGTTCACCACATTGAAGGCGACCAGCCAGCTTAGGATCGCCGAGATGATCAAGGCCCAGATATAAAGGTTCAACGCGATCGACACGACCTGGATGAGGGGAATCAGCAAAGTATCCATGAAAGCCGTCTCTAAACTCCGCCGGTTGGTGGGAATGCGGCGGCGCGAGCCCCATGCGGAGGTCCGGGCCGACGCCGGGCGCGCCCGCCCGAGGACGGCGCGCGACATAGATAAAGACGGCGCGCCCCGCCCGCAAGGGCCCCGCGACCGCGGCGCTTGACAACCGCCTTGCCGCCCCCTATTTCCGCCCCCGCGCCGGCCAAATCCAACCCGCCGGACGCTAGGGGCCGTAGCTCAGTTGGGAGAGCGCGTCGTTCGCAATGACGAGGTCAGGGGTTCGATTCCCCTCGGCTCCACCATCGCTTCGCGATTTTTCCGCCTCGGGTTCGAGGTTACTCCTTGGGGCTCCATCATCGCTTCGCGATTTTTCCGCCTCGGGTTCGCGGTTGCTCCATGGGCCTCCACCATCACTTTACAATGAGCTCGCCTCGGATTAGACGACTTTCATTGAGGCGCCGCGATTCCAACAACGCCCAAACGCATCGAGCCGAAATTCGGCAGGTCCTGAACGAGAATGGGTCCAACACCATCTCGCGCGTCCTGATCGGAAAAGCGGCCGCTCGCCGCCAGCCGCCAGTCACATTTCAGAGGTTGAAACAATCGGAGCCTTCGATCCGTCGCGGCAGAGCCGCGATCATTGGCTGCCAGTCGCCATTCTTGTATTCATCGAAGAAGCCGTTCGACGAAATCTTGACGCCTTCGTCTCCGTCGTGTTGCGCTTGTTCAATACAATAAACGACCGTAATTCTGGGCGCTATGTGGACGATCCTGTCGTCCAATACGGTGACCTCGCTGGCTTTGCCGGCGGCGAACCAATTGCCCGTATTCAGATATCCCTTGTTGCGGAGCGGTTCGGAGAAATACGCCTCCGCCTCCGACACGGTGACGCCGCGGCAGAATGTCTGGAACGTGTCCGCCCTGACCTGCGTAGCATCGAACTTCGGCTCCGCCGGCGTCGTCTGACATGCAAAAAGCGGCACTGAACCCAGGAATAACACCAATATACGGAACATCATGGCCAACCCTCCCCACACTTGAATTACCGAGAGCAGGTAATACTATTTTGGGATGATTTTCAATGGTCTTTATCCCCCTTTGGAATAATCACCTAGACAATCCGTCCGTCGCTGGGGCTGGAAGCGGTTCGGCCGCAGGGCGGGCTTAGTGATGCAATTGAGGAAATCGCTGATCATGATTTGGCGAAATCACCGCCAATTCCCAGCGACAGGAAAAGCGCCGCCTGCGTATCGATGCGGGCTCTTCGACGGGATCGAGGACCAGTTGGTAGTTGATTTTTGGGCAAGACGCCCAAAATCACGCCGGGTCACATTGATCGAAGAGATCGCCGCGTGATCCGCAACGAGGAGTCGAGATGGCCCGTTTGACCATCAACGGCGCGCCCGTCGAAATTGACGCGCCCGCCGATACGCCGCTTTTGATCGTCATCCGCGAGCATCTGGGCCTTACCGGGTCGAAATATGGCTGCGGGGCGGCGATGTGCGGCTCTTGCACTGTCCATGTCGACGGCGCCGCGACCTACGCCTGCATCACGACGCTCGGGGATGTCGAAGGCGCGGAGATTGTAACGATTGAGGGCTTGTCACCTGGCGGCGACCATCCGCTGCAACGCGCCTGGATCGCCGAGCAAGCGCCGCAATGCGGCTACTGTCAATCCGGTCAGATCATGCGAGCCGCCGCCTTGCTGAATGAAAATCCCAATCCAAGCCGCGATGAGATTGTCGACGCGATGAGCGGCAATCTATGCCGCTGCGGGACCTACGCCCGCATTGTTCGCGCCATCCAGCGCGCGACGCAAGAAGCGTGAAGGAGGCTATTACAGTGGCCGCGAACACCACGCTGACCGTCAATCGACGGCGCTTTCTGACATCAGCCGCAGGCTTTGCTTTTGTTGTTGGCGCTGCGGGGCTGCGACCGAGCGCGACAGTCGCCGGGTCGGTCGCCGACGCTGAGGCGCATCTGAATATATGGGTCTCGATTGGCGCCGATAACCTCATCCGAATTGTGTATCCGGCGACGGATCTGGGGCAAGGCTCCTCAACGGCTTTGCCGATGATCCTGGCGGAGGAGCTTGACGCCGATTGGACGCAGGTTCGCGTTGACCAGCTCGACGTTGATGATCGCCGCTACGGCAATCCAAAGTTCGGCATGGTGCTCTACACAGCCGGCAGCAGCGCCGTGCAGGGCTATTACATGCCGCTGCGTCTGGCGGGCGCGCAGGCCCGGCGAACCTTAATCCGCGCGGCGGCTGCGCATTGGTCGGCGCCGGAAGAGCGGTTGAGAACAGAACCAAACGTCGTTGTCGATCCAGAGAGCGGGCGGCGCCTCACCTACGGCCAGATTGCCGGCCTGACCGAATTGGCGGCGGTACCGATCCCAGAGGCCTCAGAGTCTCTCCTCAAGTCGCGCTCGGAATTCCGGCTCATCGGGGCCGATCTGCCGCGCATCGATATTCCGGCGAAAACCCGCGGCGCCTTCGAATACGGCGCGGACGTTCGCGTGCCGGATATGATCTATGCGACGGTTGTTCGGGCGCCGGTTGAGGGTGAGACGCCCGTGACCGTCATGGATCGCGACACGTTGGCCATTCCAAGGGTTCTCGGCACGGTCATGCTCCCGGACGGCGTCGCCATATTGGCGGAGACCCAGGAAGCGGCGCTGTTCGGCAAATCCGCCTTGTCCGTGGAATGGACCGACACCGCTGCAAGCCGCGCGCACAACAGCGACCAGGATCTGATGGACTATACGTCCGAGGCGGAAGACCTCGCGAAAGACGGGGCCATCTGGCGCGAGACCGGCGACGCTCTCGCTGCTGTCAACGCGGCGCCCCGCCGTGTCGAGCGACTATACCTGTCCGACTACGCCTATCACGCGCAATTCGAGCCGATGGGCGCCGTCGCCTCAGTGACGGAGAACGGTCAACGCGCCGAAGTTTGGATAGCGAGCCAGACCCAAAGTTGGTCCTTGCGGACCGTAACCGAGACATTGGGGATTCCAGCGGATCGAGTCCGGATGCATATGACGCCGATGGGCGGCAGTTTCGGTCGTCGGACTGAATTGATGCAGCCCTACTTGCGCGATGCGGTGTTGGCGTCCAAGGCCGCCGGGCGGCCAGTCAAAGTGCTGTGGACCCGGGAAGACGATGTGAAGTTCGGCGCATTTCGACCGGCGGCCGCGCAAAAGATGATCGCCGGGCTTACCGCCGACGGGGCTCTGTCGGGCTGGCGTCATCGCGTCGCCGCGCCGTCGGTGATCGCTTACTTCAACCCGCTGCGCTGGGCCCAAGTCGCGCCGCAGGACGTCATCACGATGCGCGGGGCGGAAAGCAAGTTCTACGATCTTGGCGACATGCGCGCCGAACATGTGATTACAGAAAGGCGCGCGCGGCTGGCGCCTTGGCGCGGGATCGGCGCGGCCTATACAAGCTTCGCGTCGGAAGCGTTCATGGACGAACTCGCCGAAGAGGCGGGCGCGGACCCGGTGGCCTTTCGCATGGCGTTGCTCAATGAGAACGCACGCGGTCGCTGGCTGATCGAGAGAGCGCTTGAGATGGCCGAATGGGAAAGGCCCCGCTCAGAGACAGCGCTCGGGCTCGCCTTCGCCGGTTATGGCGACTCCATGGCGGCCGGCGTGGCCGAGATCAGCCTCGACCGCGAGAGCGGCGTGATCGCCGTAAAACGCTTCTGGGCGACCGTGGACGCCGGCCTGATCATCTCGCCAAACAACGCCTTGGCCCAGATCGAAGGCGGCGTTGTATATGGCGTCAGCAGCGCCCTCAAAGAGCGGATCACGATCAAGGATGGCGAAGTCGAACAAAGCAACTTCTTCGACTACGAGATCCTGCGCATCGACGAGACGCCGGAGATCGAGGTCGATATTGCGAACGTCGATGGTCCGCCGACCAGCATCGGCGAAGTCAGCACGCCCATCGTCGCGCCGGCGATCGCCAACGCATTCTTCGCCTTGACCGGCCGCCGGCTGCGTCACATGCCCTTCACACCGGATCGCGTCCTGGAAGCGCTCGCCTGAGACGTCGCCGCGCTAGAGACATCGAATCTTTGAAATGCTTAGAAGCGCCTTGTTGAAGAACAAGATTCCTTACCGGACAACTGTTCTTACCAAGGTTGAACGCGGTTGGCGCAACGCACGCCCTACGGTTAGTTGAGTGGCTATGCTGTAGAGCAGTCTGGCTTGGGGTCAGGCTTCACCCTGAAATCGCGTTGATCTACATTGACGCTTCGAAAAGCCCGCGGATGCGCGACTCGGTCAATTCAACCGGGTTCCCGCCGACGCTCGGGTCGCGCAACGCGGCCTTGGTCAGGGCGTCGAAGTCCGGATCCGTCACGCCAAGGTCGGCCAGGGTCCGCGGAATGTCGAAGGCTGCATTGAACGCATCGACGAATGCGCAGAATCCGTCGAAACCGCCTGCAATGCCCAGATACGCCGCCGCCTTATCGAAACGATCACGGATCGCGTCGGCATTGAACCTCAGGACGGCAGGCATGAAGAACGCATTTGTCGTGCCGTGATGGGTGTTATGCATCGCGCCAATCGGATGGCTGAGCGCGTGTATGGCGCCCAGCCCCTTCTGGAAGGCGGTCGCTCCCATCGCCGCTGCGCTCATCATATGACCGCGCGCTTCGAGGTCGCCGCCATCCGCATAGGCGCGGGGCAGGTAATCCCTGACCAGGCGCATGCCTTCCAGCGCGATGCCCTGGCTCATCGGGTGATAGTGCGGGCTTGAATAGGCTTCGACGCAATGGGCGAAAGCATCGAGGCCCGTCCCAGCGGTGATGAATTTCGGCATGCCCACGGTCAGTTCGGGATCCATGATGACCTGAACCGGCAGCATCTTGGGATGGTAGATGATCTTCTTCTCGTGGCTGTCGGAGTTCGTGATCACGCTCGCACGACCTACCTCCGATCCGGTGCCCGCCGTTGTCGGCGCGGCGACAACAGGTGCGATGGCGTCGGCGTCGGCGCGGGTCCACCAGTCGCCGATATCCTCGAAATCCCAGATTGAGCGCGTCTGCCCGGCCATGAAGGCGACAGCCTTGCCCAGATCCAATCCGGAGCCGCCGCCAAACGCAATCACGCCGTCAAAACCGCCCTCGCGGTAGCGCTCGACGCCGGCCGCGACATTGGCGTCGTTCGGGTTCGGATCGACGTCCGAGAACAAGGCGCAACCCAATCCGGCCTCTTCCATAAGCGCCAGCGTGCGCGCGGTGATGGGGTTGTCGGCCAAGCCCCGATCGGTCACCAGCAAGGGTTTGGCGATCCCCGCGGCCGCGCATGCGACGCCGATTTCGGCGATCCGCGCGGCGCCGAAGCGAATCGGGGTGGGATAGCTCCAGTTCGCGGTCAGGCTCATCTCGCCCTCTTCTTTAGGTGGTATGATTTGCGGCGGGTTTCGGCGTGGAACCCCAGTACTGACAGGCCCGCGCCCCGATCGGCGACACGCAACTAACGGTCTTCGTCATCTTTTAGGCCTTTTCAAACCCACGGGCGATCTCCCAATCGGTGACGATCCGGTCGAACTCTTCCTGTTCCCATCGGGCGGCGCGGGTATAGTGATCGATGACCGCATCTCCCATGGCTTCGCGCAGCATTGTAGAGCCCGTCAGATGCGTTGTCGCGGCGCGCAAGGTGTCGGGGATCTCGGGAACGCTGTCGTCATCGTAGATATCGCCAGTCGCGGCGGGTTCGAGCTCCAGTCTGTCTTCAATCCCCTTGATCCCGGCAGCGAGGAGAGCGGCCTGCGCCAAATACGGGTTCATGTCAGAGCCCGGTATGCGGCATTCGATGCGCACAGCCTTGGTGTCCGCGCCGCACAGCCGGAAACCCGCGGTGCGGTTGTCCACCGACCACGCCGTTTTCGTAGGCGCAAAAGTGCCCTTAACAAAGCGTTTGTATGAGTTGATGTAGGGCGCGAAGAAATAGGTGCAGTCAGGGGCGTAGGCGATCAACCCCGCTAGGAAATGGCGCATCAGATCCGACATATGATGCGGGCCGGCCGGATCGTGGAAGGCGTTCGCGCCCTGCTTCCAAAGCGACATATGCACATGGCTGGCGCTGCCCACACGATCATGACGCCATTTTGGCAGGAAGGTCGCAGCATGGCCCTGCCGCCAGGCGATTTCCTTGGCGGCGTGTTTCGCAATCGAATGGTGATCGGCGCAGGCCAGCGCATCGGCGTAGCGGATGTTCAACTCCTCTTGCCCCGCCTCTGCCTCGCCCTTGGAGTTCTCGATCGGGATCCCGGCGGCGTATAGATGGTTCCGCAGGGGGCGCATGACATGCTCTTCCTTCGAGGTTTGAAGGATGTGGTAATCTTCATTGTAGGGACCCAGCGTTTCCAAATCGCGATACCCTTCGGCGCGCAACTGGTCCAGAGGCTTGCGGAAGATGAAGAACTCCAACTCCGTCGCCATCATCGGGGCTAGGTCGTGTTTACTAAGCCGCGCAATCTGCTCCTTGAGCATCTGGCGCGGCGCATGCGGTATGGGAGCATGGTCATGGTGATCGAGGATATCGCAGAGCACCATGGCCGTACCCTCCAACCACGGCGTCAGCCGCAATGTCGACAGGTCAGGCTTCATCACATAGTCGCCATAGCCGCGCTTCCAGCTTGACGACGCATAGCCGTCGGGCGTCGCCATTTCGAGATCGGTGGCCAGCAGGTAATCGCAGCAATGGGTTTCTTGGTGCGCGCTTTCGAGGAAGTTCGACACATGAAACCTCTTGCCCATCAGACGGCCCTGCATATCGACGAAGCACACAAGCACAGTGTCAACGCCGCCCTGCGCCGCCATGTCTTCAAGCGAATCAAAAGTGAGTGGCGCCGTCATTCTTGCTGTCCTCATCTGTCGCAAAAAAAGACCGGCCCCGGGCGAGAACCCCGGGGCCGCGTCTAAGGTTAGGAATAACGATAGGGCCGTCCAGCCTTTTCCATAACCTCATTATAGCGCTTGAAGATCTCAACCACTTTCGCCTTGGTTTCGCTCTCCGCCGCGATCTCATCCCAGAAGACTCGGGCGGCGGCTTCCACCTGGGCCCATTCGTCATCGGGGATGGAAGTCAATTGCAGCTTTGTGCCATTCACGCGCAGGTCAGCCTCCCCGCCCCAATACCAGTGCTGACGGTAATAGTGCGACTGTTCCATACAGACAGTCAAAAGCGCCTGCAGGTCCTCAGGCAATTCATTCCAACGCTCCATATTGGCGAAGAAATGGCCGATCCACGCGCCCGAGATGTTGTTCGTCAGGAAGTAGTTGGTCACATCGGCCCATCCCACGGTGTAGTCTTCCGTGATGCCCGACCAGGCGATGCCGTCAAGCTCGCCGGTTTGGACGGCGACTTCGATATCTTCCCAAGGCAAAGTGACCGGCACGACGCCAAATTGGCTCAAGAAACGACCGGCGGTCGGGAAGGTGAAGACGCGCTTGCCTTTAAGATCTTCGAGGCTGCGGATCGGATCCTTGGTGGCGAAGTGGCAGGGGTCCCAGGCCCCGGCCGAAATATGCTTGACGCCGACCTTGGCGTATTCCTCCTCCCAAATCTCCTTCAGGCCGTACTGGTTAAACAGCACCGGCACGTCGAGCGAATAGCGCGAGCCAAACGGGAAATAGCCGCCGAACACGGTAACCTCGGTGGGTGAAGCCATCGAATCGTCGTCGGATTGCACCGCATCAATCGTGCCGCGCTGCATGGCCTGAAACAGCTCGCCAGTCGGGACAAGCTGATCGGCGAAGAACAGCTCGATCTGCATGCGGTCGCCTGCGATTTTATTGAAGGTCTCGACCGCCGGAACGACGACCTCGGCGGCGAGAGCCGCGCCTGCATAGGTCTGCATGCGCCATTTGATTGTCGTTTGCGCAATCGCCGGGGTGGCGAGCGCGGCCGGCGCCGCGATGGCGGCGCCCTGGATGAACTTACGTCTTGTGGTCATAGGTTAGCTCCTTGTTGGTGAGGCTTGAGTTTTCAACAGCGCTCTTTCCGGCGCCTAATTTCCGTAAACCGTCTGGGGCAGCCAGAGGGCGATTTGCGGGGCCGCCATGATAATGACAAGCGCCATGACCATGACGATGACGAAAGGGGTGATGGAGCGGTAAATATCGCTGAGCGTGATCTCTGGCGGCGACATTGCGCGCATCAGGAAGAGGTTGTAACCGAAGGGCGGAGTCATATAGGCGATCTGCGTTGTGATCGTATAAAGAACCCCATACCAGATTAGATCAAACCCAAGCGCGCCCACCAGTGGGATGTAGAGCGGGGCGACGATGACCAGCATCGCCGTGTCATCCAGAAAGGTCCCCATCAGGACAAAACTCAGCTGCATCAGGATCAGGATCAGCCATGGGCTCAGGCCCAGCCGTTCGGTGAACACACTCTCAATCGCCTTGACTGCGCCAAGCCCGTCAAACACCGCGCCAAAGGCCAGCGCCGCGAGAATGATCCACATAAACATGCATGTGATGCCAAGCGTGTTCTTGACCGACGTTTCAAAGACCGCCCAGGTCATCCGCCGCTTAAGGACCGCCGCGAGAAAGGCCGCGACCGCCCCGATGGCCGAGCTTTCGACAAGCGAGGTCCAGCCATTCACAAAGGGGATCATCATCGCGAAAAAGATCCCGAAGGGCAAAAGCCCGGCCAGCAGCAGCCGGTATTTCTCGCGCTTGGGCATGGCGCGTTCTTCTTCGGACAAGACCGGGCCAAGATTCGGGTTCAACCGGCAACGGATCGCGATATAGAGGATGAACATGCTCGCCATCATCAGCCCGGGGATCACGCCGGCGAGCCAAAGCTGGCCGACCGGCTGCCGCGCGATCATCGCATAGAGCACCAACACCACAGAGGGCGGTACGAGAATGCCGAGGCTTGACCCCGCCTGCACAACCCCGGTGACCATCCGCTTATCATAACCCCGGCGCAGCAATTCCGGCAGCGCAATCGTGGCCCCGATGGCCATGCCGGCGACGGACAATCCGTTCATGGCTGAAATCAAGACCATCAGCCCGATCGTCCCAATGGCCAGCCCGCCCTTCAGACCGCCCATCCAGACATGGAACATCTTGTACAGATCATCGGCGATACGGCTTTCCGACAGGATATAGCCCATGAAAACGAACATCGGGACGGTCAGCAGCGGGTACCAGCGCATCAGCTTGATCGATTGCGAGAACGCGATATCAAAACCGCCGCGATCCCCCCAAAGCGCCAATGCTGCAATGACCGCGACAAAACCGATCGCGCCGAACACCCGCTGCCCGGAAAATAGCAGCACCATCATGGCGGCGAACATCAGGAGCGCGATCGTCTCGTAGGACATCAGATCGTCTCTCCCCGGAGACGCAGAATGTCCTTGGCCAGTTCCGACAGGCCCTGCAGGAGCATCAGAAAGACGCCCACGCACATGATCGTCTTAATCGGCCAAAGGTAGGGCCGCCAGATCGTGCGGCTGCGCTCCAACGTGCCAAGATCTTTTTCGCCGGTCGCCAGATCGACGAAGAAACCCAGCGGGTTCGAACCGAAATGACCCAGCGAATAGGCGGTTGAGCTGAGGCCGCCCCAAAGCAAAACGCCGAGATAGAAGAGCAGGCAAAAGACCATCACGGCGTCTATGGCGGCCTTTTTCCGCATAGACCAGTTTTCATAGAACAGATCCATTCGGACATGGCTGCGCATCTGGATCGCGTAGGGACCGCCGAGAAAGAAGTACGCGATCATGGCGAACTGTGCGACTTCGAGGGTCCACAGCGAGGGCTGCTCGGAGAATTTCGAGATGGTGGACCAGAGCAGCACCGCCATCATGGCGAAGACGCCGTACATGATGACACGGCCCACGCCATAATTCAGACGATCTATCATGGCGATATAGGCGCGCAGGAGACTCATCTCGCCGCTTCCCGCGCCTTGGGTTGGGCGCAGACGAGGCGGCGCGGGCGCTGGGCTTTCGGGTCGGTGAACAGAGCGGCGAACTCGACGTCTCTCGCTGGATGCTGCACCTGTGACTCCCCCCGCATGGGTAAAGCTTTCTTCATGGCGGCTCAGTCTGTCAAGAAGTCGATGAAGAAAACTCTTCAACTTGCACTATAGTGAATAATTTTTGACCTAAACGCCCATTGCCGATACGTATCGACAGATCGGGCGGGGTGACCATGCAAACCATCGCAGAACGACTGCAAGACAAGACAGAGGACCTGACAAGGGCCGAACGTCAGTTGAGTGACGTGATCTTGCGGAACTACCCCGTCTCCGGCCTCGGCACGATTACAGCGCTTGCGGAGGCGGCGGCGGTGTCGACACCGACGGTGGCGCGTTTGGTGCAGAAGCTTGGGTTCGCCGGCTATCCCGAATTCCAACGCGGCCTACGGGAGGAGTTGGACGAGACGATCTCGAGCCCTCTTACCAAGCGCGAGAAATGGGTTGATGACGCGCCGGACGCCCATTTGCTGAACCGCTTCACCAAGGCGGTGATCGATAATATCGGTCAATCGATGGCCAAGATTGACCCGGAGGACTTTGACCGCGCTTGCGATATGCTCAGCGACAAAGAGCGCGGCGTTTTTGTCGTTGGCGGTCGGATCACCGGCACGCTGGCGAGTTACTTCTTCCTGCATCTCCAGATGATCCGGCGCGGCGTTACACAGATCACCTCAAATTCGAACGTCTGGCCGCATTATGCGCTCGACTTTGATCACGGCGATGTTGTGGTGATCTTTGACGTGCGGCGCTATGAAAACATCACGCTTAAGCTGGCTGAGGTCGCACGGGAGCGCGGCGCCGAGATTATCCTCTTTACAGATCAGTGGATGTCGCCGATTTCGCAGCTGGCGGCCGTCACCTTCGCCAACCAGATCGCGGCGCCGTCCGCCTGGGACTCCAATATAGCAACAATGCTTATGTGTGAGATCGTGATCGCCGAGGCGCAGGAACGGCACTGGAACACCACGCGCGCGCGCATCAATGGGCTGGAGGAAATGTTCGATCGAACCAAGCTCTTCCGCAAATTCTAAGCGCGGCCGAAAACGCATCGCCCGAACTGGCTCATCGTCGCAGACCCCAAATCTCTCCAGAGGGCGCGCTTACCCGAGTTCGAGCGTCGCGACAGCGTAGTATGGCGGCGGACGTGCGGCGGGCGGCTCTCCCAAATACATACGCGCGGTTTCGAAGACAGGCTCAAAACCCCGCGCCAGCAGAAGTTCCGAAAGCGCTGGGGATTCATCTGGCGCATCAATGAAGAGCGGCCCATCGCCGAGCGCCGTTGGCGCGCTCGCCAGCAGCGCATCGATTTGCGCCTTGTTGTCTGCGTACAAGGGTCCGACTTTCACGCCTTCCCGGCATTGGCGAAATGTCGCAAACGCTTCGGCGGGATCGGTATCCGGCAAGCAGATCGTTCGTCGCGTATCGGTCTCGGCGAACCAGGATGCGGAGAAGCGGCTTCTGCTGACGCCGGTCGCGGCGGCATCCGCCGCCGCCAATAGGCTGCGGTCCGCCGGCGCAGGACCGCCCGGCCCGCCGCTTTCGAGAGCGCCGCGATACCGGACGGTCTTGCCGAAATGCGTAAATCCGGACCGCGCATAGTTCGATTGCTGGTCGGGCACGCCATCAAGCCCAACGCATCGATTTCCGGCATAGGGCATACCGGCCCGCCAGACCTCCATCCCATAGCCCTGACTTCTAAAATCAGGGTGACAGATGTATAGGCCGAGAAAGGCGAATTCGTCGCTATGGTTGACAACCGAAATCGCCGCCATGGGCCGCGACCCCACCTCCTTGAGAAAGAACCCTGTCGGGTCGGCGGAAAAGAATGCGGCCGCGTCCTCGATACCGGGATTCCATCCCTCAGACGCCGCCCAGTCGAGGACAAGCGCCAGATCGCCCTGTGTCATCGGACGCACCGTCATGGGATCAGCGCGTCTTTCAGAGTCATGGGCGCCGCCGTTCGGTCCCGCAGATCAAGGGCTGAATGCAAGTCGACCAGATGGCTGCGCATCAATTCCTCCGCTTTCTGACCGTCTCCCTCGGCGATAGCCTCGACCAAGGCGTGATGAGCAAAACTTTCGCACAGGGCGCTCTCACGCCGCCAATAGAGCGCGATAATCAAAGAGGATCGGGCGATCAGACCTTCGATAAAATCTGCAACCGTCAATTGATCGGCGATACGCGCTATTTCGATATGGAATTGCCCGGAAAGGCGCACCGCCCTCCCTTGGTCGCCGACTTCAACCGCGGCATGCTCGTCAGAGATATGCCGTTTCAGCACGTCAATATCAGCCGATTTGGCTTTCTCCGCAGCGGCGCGCGCAGTGCGTGGCTCCAGCAATTCGCGGGCTTCGAACACTTCCCGCGCCATGCGGAGAGAAGGTTTGGCGACGAATGCGCCCCGGTTTCGGTGAATATCGACAAGATGCAAATGCGCCAAGGACTGCAACGCGGCGCGCACAACCGTCCGTGACACGCCAAATACGTCACTGAGCTCTTCCTCGCCGAGCTTTGTCCCCGGCGCCAGACGATGCTCATGGATCGCCAAGGATATCGCATCCGCGACCGCCTCGTCCGAGGTTGGCTTCTGGGCCGGCTTCGCAACGTCATCGCTTTGGTTCGGCATTGCCTTGACTCTGGATCGGGCGCGTCAGGGACCATAGTTGCGCCGACTTGGGCGCGTCAATTTGTGATCAAACTGGATTTGCATTGTATACAATCATGTGTAAAATGGTGCAATGCAGCAAGACCTTCTCATAACCCTCGGATGACGAGTCGCCATGCATCTGAGAGCCGCGAGAGGCCGCTTTGCGGTGCGGTTGATGTGGCTGTAGCGCAGCCAGGCCAACTTATCGGAGGCTGAATGAGCAAGGCGGTCAACGAGCTCGAACTGGTCTGCGTGACAAAGCGCTACGGCGCCACCATCGCGGTCGACTCCATTGACCATCGCTTTCAATCCGGCGCGTATACCTGCCTGTTGGGCCCATCGGGCTGCGGAAAAACCTCGACGCTTCGAATGATTGCGGGGCATGAAACCGTCTCGGATGGGGCGATCATTCTGGGCGGAAAAGACATCTCCGCCATGCCGCCGGCCAAGCGCGGCACCGCGATGATGTTTCAGAATTATGCGCTGTTCCCGCATTTGTCGGTGATCGACAATGTCGCCTTCAGTCTGAAGATGAACGGCGTCGAACGCAGCGCGCGCAGGGCCGCCGCCGGCGAAATGCTGGAATTGGTGGATCTTTCCGCGCTGAGCGACCGAACGCCCGATCAATTGTCGGGCGGGCAACAACAACGCGCCGCCCTGGCGCGCGCCCTCATCACACGGCCGCAGATTCTCTTGCTGGATGAACCGCTATCCGCCTTAGACCCATTTCTTCGGGTCCGCATGCGCACAGAATTGAAAAAACTGCAACGCGAACTGGCGATCAGCTTTATTCACGTTACGCACGGTCAAGACGAGGCCTTGGCGCTCGCCGATGAAATCGTTGTGATGAACAACGCCGTGATTGAACAGGCCGGCCCGGCGCGCGACGTCTTCAACGCGCCCAAGACCGAATTCGTCGCGCGCTTCATCGGCGGCCATAACGTTTTGGCTTTGCCGGACGGACATTTCGCAGTGCGATCGGACGCGATCGGACTGACGACCGCGGACGCCGGAAAACTGGAAGCGACCGTCACAGCGGTCGAATATCAGGGCGCTTATGTCGCCGTCACAGCCTCCGCCGTGAACGACCAATCCTTGACCGCGCTCTTGGCGGATCAGCTCTTCTTCCAACACCCTTACAACCCAGGCGATCGCGTCGGTCTGATCTGGGAGCAAAACGATCTTCACAAGCTGGCGCCTCAATCACACCCTCACGAAGGAGAAGACTAAGATGACGAAATTGAACAGGAGAGCTGTACTCAAAGGCGGCGCGGCGCTTGCGGCGGGCGCCACGATCGGCGCCCCGACGGTCTGGGCCCAGAACATCAAGGACGTGACCCTGCGCCAATTCGGCACCGGCGTTTCAAACCTGAACGAAGTCGCGCAAAAGGTGAAGGAGGACCTTGGCTTCACTCTGGAGATGACGGCCCTGGATTCGGACAGCGTCACACAGCGCGCGGCGACACAGCCCAACAGCTTCGATATCGCCGACATCGAGTATTGGATCTGCAAGAAAGTCTGGCCGACCGGCAATCTGCAGCCGATGGACACATCCAAGATCAAAAACTACGACAAGATTGTCGGGATTTTCCGCAACGGAAAGCTGACGCCGGAAAGCGTTATCGCACAGGGGACCGCCCCTCATACGGTGGGCTTCACCTCTGGCCCCGACGGAAAAGACTTCGTGGCGGAAGAGTCCGGTTGGATGACCCTGATCCCAACGATCTACAACGCCGATACATTGGGCATCCGGCCCGACCTGATCGGCCGGCCGATTGGCAATTGGTCCGAACTGCTCAATCCGGAATTCAAGGGCAAGGCCTCCATCCTGGACATCTCGTCCATCGGCATTATGGACATGGCGATGGTTGTCGAATCGATGGGCGAATACACCTATCCCGATAAAGGCAACATGACCCGCGAAGAGATCGACCTGACCATCGGCATCTTTACCGAAGCCAAGAAGAACGGTCAGTTCCGCGCCTTCTGGAAGACCTTTGACGAGAGCGTCAATCTGATGGCGTCCGGCGAGGTCGTGATCCAGTCCATGTGGTCGCCCGCCATCACCGCCGTGAAGTCACGCGGCATCCCCTGCGTCTATCAGCCGTTGGAAGAAGGATATCGTAGCTGGGGCGGCGGCATCGGATTGTCGGCGGCGCTGACCGGTCTGGAACGCGATGCGGCCTACGAGTACATTAACTGGTATCTGGATGGCTGGGTCGGCGGATTCCTGATGCGCCAAGGATACTACTCCGCCGTGCCGGAGACCTCTAAGAATTTCATGAGCGAGAACGAGTGGGGCTATTGGTTCGAAGGCAAGCCGGCCACCGATGTCATCACCTCACCGTTCGGCGATCCGCTTGCGCAAACAGGCGAAACGCGTGATGGCGGATCCTTCTTCGAGCGCATGGGATCGGTCGCCTGCTGGAACGCGGTCATGGATGAAAACCAATATATGGTCCGCAAATGGAACGAGTTTATCGCGGCCTAGTGTGATCAGAGGGGGCGTATCGTTGCGCCCCCTCTTTCATTCCGGGAAAACCATGGAAAAGCTCCTTCAGAACAAAACGCTCAGCGGGTGGCTGTTGGCGGCGCCGCTGACGTTGGTGCTTGCGCTCTTCCTGGTCATTCCGATCGTGGTGATCGTCGTCGTCAGTTTCTGGCGGGCGACGGAGTTTTCCATCATTCCCGCATTCGTATGGGAGAATTATGAGTTCCTGTTCGGGTCTTCGGTCACCTACAGCGTTTTCCTCAACACGTTCCAATATGCGATCACCACCTGGGCCTGCACTTTGGTCATCGGGTTCACGATCGCCTATTTCCTCGCCTTTCACGTCCGTACGCTGACCTGGCAGATCGCGCTTTTCCTGCTGTGCACCATTCCGTTCTGGACGTCGAACATCATTCGCATGATCAGCTGGATTCCTTTCCTGGGGAGGAACGGCATCGCGAATAGCACGCTCATCTCAATGGGCGTCGTGGACGAACCGCTCGAATGGCTGCTCTTCAGCGACTTCGCGGTGATCCTCGCTTTCGTTCACCTATACACGCTGTTCATGGTCGTGCCGATCTTCAACACGATGATGCGGATCGATAAGTCCTTGATCGAAGCCGCGCGGGACGCCGGCGCCTCAGGCGCGCAGATCCTGTGGAATGTGATCATACCGCTGACGAAGCCCGGCATCATGATCGGTACGATTTTCGTCGTCACGCTGGTGATGGGCGACTTCATCACGGTGCGATTCATGTCCGGCAGCCAGTCGGCGAATGTCGGCCGATTGATCTCAAACGACATCGCCTTGCTGGCCTACCCCTCCGCCGCCGCGACCGCCGTGGTCCTGCTGCTCACCGTGCTGATCGTGATCGGTCTGTTGCTGCGGTTTGTCGATATCAGGAAGGAGCTGTAACGATGGAGCCGCGCCCACGATCCTTCTATGTCCTGGCTGTGTTTTTTTGCCTGTTCCTGGCGTTCCTATACGGGCCGACGATCACCATCGGCATACTGTCGTTTCAAGGACCCGGCGGCGGGCTGACATTTCCCATGCAAGGCGTGTCTTTGCACTGGTTTCGCGATCTGTTTGAAGAACAGGCCGTCGGCGATATCTGGGGCAGTTTCCGGCGCAGTTTCGGTTTGGGGCTGATTGTGATGGTGACGACGGTTGTCGTTTCTGTCATGGGCGGACTCGCCTTCCGAAAAAGGTTTCCCGGTTCGTCCGTGCTCTTCTACTTGGTCATCACGTCGCTGGTTATCCCGTCCATTCTGATCTCGCTCGGCGTCGGCCTGATGTTTTCGCAAAGCGGGCTCGACGTTCACTGGTCGACGTCCGGCTTCGGCGCTCAACTGACATGGACGCTGCCATTCGGCCTCCTGATCATGTTCGCCGTCTTCAACCGGTTCGACAAAAGCTACGAAGAAGCCGCGCGCGATCTAGGCGCCAGCCCGTGGCAAACCCTGCGCCATGTCGTCCTTCCAATCATTGCGCCATCGCTGGTCGGCGTCGCGCTGTTCGGCTTCACGCTCAGCTATGACGAGTTCGCCCGCACTCTGTTGACGGCGGGAAGCTATAACACGCTGCCGCTGGAAATCTTCGGTATGACCACCAACGTGACGACGCCCGTTCTATACGCATTGGGCACGCTCACGACGGGCTTTTCTCTGATCATCATTCTCCTGTTTCTCTGCATCGTCTGGTGGAGTTCGAAAAGAAAGGCGCGCGCCGGATCCGACGCCGGCAAGGGCATGGTATGATCATCCTGATCAACCCGAACAGCACGCAGTCCATGACCGACGCGATGGTGCAAACCGCGATCGACACAGTTCCACAGGCGCGCTTCGAAGGTTGGACGTCGGAACAAGGACCGCCGGCGATCCAAGGGCGCGAAGACGGCGCAGCGGCGACGCCGCCTTTGTTGGACTTGGTCGAAGAGGCGTCCCACGCCGGGGCGTCGGCTGTGATCATCGCCTGTTTCGACGACACCGGATTGCCGGAGGCGCGCCAGCGTGCGTCCTGTCCTGTGATCGGAATAGGGCAAGCCGCCTATCATATGGCGGCGATGGCGGGCGCGCGCTTTTCCGTTGTGACGACCCTCCCCCAATCGGCGCCTATTTTAGAGGAAAACATCGAGGCCTACGGTTTGGCCGGCCACCTTGCGCGCGTTCGCGCCAGCGACGTCCCCGTACTCGCCCTGGAAAACGACCCCGACAACGCCGCCGAGCGCGTGATTGACGAAATCGTCGCCGCCGAGCGCGAGGACTCGGTGCAAAGTGTGGTTCTCGGGTGCGGCGGCATGGTCGATATCGCCGAGCGCGCAAATGGCCGTACGCAGGTGAGGCTCATCGACGGCGTCCGCGCCGCAGCCTTGGTCGCCAGCGCGTTGTGAGGCCAAAACCTGAACCGAGCTTACTTATGGACGTGGACGCAACGGGGGCAGGTCAAGACAGCTCACAGAACAACGGCGCAATCAGTGTTGCGTTCGAGCGCGGTTAGCCAGTTTGGCGACCTGTTCCGCAAAGGTGGCTGGCGGGTCGTCCGAACCTAAGCCGGGTGAAGATCCAGCGCTGGTGTCAGCGATAGAGAGGACCCGGCGGACTTCGTCGGTTTTGAAGCCGATCATGCTGGGGCGTTGGGCGTCGGGGAGGCAGACGACGTCGTAGAGCTCGGCGAAGACCCCTTCAAAACGGATCCAATGGACTGCATCGCCGCTGCGCAGGTCGATGACATGGATGGCGCAGCGGGGTTCGGCCTTCTTGGCTTCGAGCGTCTCCTGCAAGGCAAGCCCCGTGAAGGTGCGGTTGTCGCGTGGCAACGACAGGCCGACCACGGCGTAGTCGCCGATAAAGGATAGGCCGCGCAGGAAGCCGGGGCAGAAGCAGAGCGGCTCGAACCGACCCGCCTCCAGGTCGACATGCCCGAACTCGCCGGTCCCGGCGTTGAGCAGCCAGAGCTTGCCGTCATGCCAGCGCGGCGAATGCGGCATCGACAGGCCGCCCGCCACCGTCTCGCCGCTCGCGACATCCATCACGAAGCCGCCGTCGCGGCGATGTTCGCGCCAGCCGTCGGCGCTGTCGCTCTCCGCCACGCCGGTGACGAAGGCCGGCGCGCCGTCGCGCATCGCCAGCCCGTTCATGTGGCAGCGATCCTCCGCCGCCAGTTTGCTGATGAAAGGCGGCTTCCAGATCGGCTCGAAGGAATGCGTCTCGCTGGTCCGGGCGAGACAAGAGAACAACGTGTTGACGAAGACCAACCGTCCCGCGCCGTCGATGCCAAGATCGTGGATGTCGAGATCGCCGGTGACGAAGCCGACCTGCGGCGTATAGACCCGGTCGTAGCCGTTTGCGCTTTGACCCGGGGCCAGCGTGTTCTCGAAGCGCCAGAGCTGCCACAGCGTCGAGATGTAGAGACTGTCGCCGGAAGCCGCCATGCCCATGCAGCGGTCTAGCGTACGTTCGAACACCGACAGCCTGCCCTCCGGCCCGACGCCCAGCAGCAGGACCTTGCCGACCTGATAGGTCGTCACCGCCAGACTGAGTTTTTGCTCCGCCATCCAGGACAAGGCCTGGCGCGAGGTCGTGATCTCGATGGATGGGGTCTCCGCCGGCGCATCGGCGGCGGGGTCGGTCTTCGGCTTGCTCGGTTTCTTCTCCATCATGATTTCCCATCGAGTCTAAGGCGCGGCGCAGCCTATCCACGTGCGCGCCAGCCGCCTGGCGGCGTCGTTCTTATGGGCGCTTCACCCAAGCGGGCGGCGGGTCACAGCTCGCGCAGGGACTTCTGCAGGTTGCGGGTCAGGGGATCGATCAGATAGTCGATCGGCCGCTGCTTGCCGGTCAGGATAAAGACATCCGCGAGCATGCCCGGCCGTAGATCGCCCAGTTCCACCCCTACCAAACCCTCCTTGTCGATCTCAACCCGCGCCAGGTAATAGCGCGCGCCCGTCTGATCATCCAGGATGCCGTCGCCGGAAACCCAGGTCACGATCCCGCGCGAGGGATTGTTGTCGCGGCTGGAGAAGGCGGAGAAGCTGATCTGCGCCTCCAGCCCCGGCAAGACAATATCGGCGTCGACAGGATCGACGCGCGCGTCGATCACCAGCTTCTCATCCTGCGGGACGATCTCGAGAATCGCCTCGCCCGGCCCGATCACGCCGCCGACCGTATGCGCGGTCAGCCCGATCACCACCCCGTCGGCAGGGGATTTGATATCGGTCCGGACCAACACGTCGCGGGCGGCGCGGACCTGCTCCTCCAGATCGAGCAATTCCGCCTGCACCTCCGACAGTTCGGCGACCACCGCGTTGACGAACTCCACGGTCAGCTCGTTGATCCGAATCTTGGTCTCGCCGATCGCCTGCCGGATCCGCGCGATCTCCGCCCGATGCTGCGCCCGCTGGCCTTCGATCTCGACCTGCTCGCGCTGCATCAACAGCATCCGCGCCTTGCGCGCCAGTCCCTTCTCAAAGAGCTGTTCGAGATCGGCGATCTCCTCGGTGATCAGTTCGATCTGTTTGCCCTGCGCCGCGATCTGGCCTTCCAGCCCGATGATCTCCTCGCGGAAGGCGGCGATCTGCTGATTGAGGATGCTGACCTGACCCTCGCGCGAACGCCGGCGCGCTTCGAAGATCGCCTCCTCGGCCGCCCGCGTCACCGCCACGGCGCTATCCGGCGACGCGTCAGCGATCCGCGGGGGGAAGTCGATCGCCGCCGCGCCGACCTGTTCCGCCTTCAAGCGCGCCTCCCGCGCCAAGGCGGTGACTTGCCGGCTGCTCAACAGGTCGAGCCGCGCCGCCGCCTGTGTCGCGTCAAGCCGGAACAGCAGCTGATCGGCCTGGACCGCATCGCCTTCGCGGACCAGAATCTCGCCGACGATCCCGCCTTCCAGATGTTTGACGGTCTTGCGGTTGGTCTCGACCATCAAGACCCCCGGCGCCACCGCCGCGCTGTCCAGCTCGGTCTTGATCGACCAGGCGCCGAAGCCGCCGAAGAAAGCCCCGATCAAGAGGAGCCCGATCAGCAAAGGGCCGCCGATCCGCGGGCGTTTGGGGATTGAGAGTGGGGCCATGGCTTGCGGTCCGTTCCTATGCGTTCAGCGATCTGGGCGGCCTAGGCCGTCACCAGGCTGGGCCGACCGATCTCGGCGAGGGGCGAGAGTTTAGCCAGCATCTCCTCACGCGGCCCAAGATCCTCGATCCGGCCGCCCTCCAGCACCATGATCCGGTCGACCGACGCCATGATCGAGGGCCGATGGGCGATCACCACCGTGGTCACGCAGCGCTCCCGCAGGCTCTCGAGCGTCCGCCGCAGGGCCGCCTCGCCCGCGCTGTCGAGGCTGGCGTTCGGCTCGTCCAACACCAGAAAGCGCACATCGCCATAGAGCGCCCGGGCCAGGGCGATGCGCTGGCGCTGGCCGCCCGACAGGCCGCGCCCGTCCTCGCCGATCTTGTAATCATAGCCGCCGGGCAGCGCCAAGATCATCTCATGCACCCCGGCCAGCGCCGCCGCCGAGACTACCTTATCAGGATCAGGCTCGCCCAGCCGCGCGATATTCTCCGCCACCGTGCCGGCGAACAGCTCGACAACCTGCGGCAGATAGCCGACATGCCGGCCGAGATTCTCCTTGTCCCATTCGGCGATATCCATCCCGTCGAGCCGCACCTTGCCGACCCGCGGCTTGAGATTGCCGATCAGGATCCGCGCCAGCGTCGTCTTACCCGACGCCGTCGGACCGGTCACACCCAGTATCTCGCCGGGCTCAAGCGTGACGCTCACCTGATTCAAGGCCGGGTGATCATGTTCGGGATGGAAAAAGCCGACGCCGGTCACCGACAGCCGCCCCGTCGGCGCCGGCAGCGGCATCGCCGCCTGAGGCGCCGCGGTCTTCGCGATATGGCGGCGCAGCCTGCCATAGGCCTGGCGCGCCCCGATCGCCTGTTTCCACGATCCGATCGCCTGCTCCACCGGGGCCAGGGCGCGGCCCATCAGGATCGAGCCCGCAATCATCGCCCCCGGCGTCAGCTCGCCCTGGATCACCAGATAGGCCCCCAGGCTCATGATCCCGACCTGCAGCCCCAGCCGGATGAACTTGCTCAGCGCCGTGATATGCACGCCGCGCCCGCTGGCCAGGTTCTGCAGCCGAACCGCCTCCTCATTCAGCGGCCGCCAGCGTTTCTGCAGCCGGCCCATCATCCCCATCGCCTGGATCGCATCGGCGTTGCGCGCCGCCTGATCGGCCGCCGCCAGCGCCTGGATCGACAGATGGTTCGACCGCATCAAGGGCGCGCGGGTCAGGATCTCGTTCAACAGCGCGAAGGCGAAGATCACGCCGGCGCCGCAAACCGCCAGCCACCCCATATACGGGTGCAACACGAACAGCGCCAACAGGAAGATCGGCGTCCAGGGCGCGTCCAGCAGCGGAAAGATCGCCGGGCCCGAGATAAAACCGCGCAGCGCCGTTAGATCGCGCAGACCCTGCGAGGAGGGATCGCCCTCGATCGCCTCGCTGACCTGACCGGCGAAGACCGACCCGCTCAGCCGTTCGTCCATCCAACTCCCGACCCGGACGACGAAAATCCCGCGCACCGCCTCCAGCGCCGCCATGATCGCCAGCGCGAAGACCGCGATCGCCATCAGCGTCACCAGCGATTCATAGCTCCGGCTCGACAGAATCCGGTCGAACACCTGCAGCATGTAAATCGGCGCCGTCAGCATCAACAGGTTGATCGCGCAGCTGAACAGCAGCACCGCCAAAAACGACCGGCGACAGACCGACATCGTTTCCGCGAACAGCCTCTGTGTGGCGTTCAGCATCCGTTCTGCATCCCTTGAAAACCGCTGTCGCAACCCGCCGCGACCCGTATCACGCGGCGCCTCCGGCCGTTGACCGTATCGGCGCGCGCGATCGACCGCGACCGGACGGCGTCACCCTCAGAACAAGAAATCATCACTATCCAGATCATTGCGATTGACTCCCAACAGCGTCACGGTGTCGCCGTCCCCGAGATCGATCACCGCATTGCCATCCACCTGGGCCGTGTTGGCGAGAACCTCGCTGAACAGGGTCAGCGTCGCCACATCCGTCAGGTCGATGGCGTCCGCCTGGCCCGGCCCGGTCTGGAAATCCTCGATCCGGTCATCCCCGCCATCCGCGTCGCGGAAGACGAAGACATCGTCCCCCTGCCCGCCGATCAGCACATCATCGCCCTGCCCGCCCGTCAGCCGATCGTCATTCCCGCCGCCAACAAGCCGATCATCCCCCGACCCGCCATCCAACGCATCGTCGCCGGCCCCGCCGCGCAGCACATCCGCCCCGCCGCCGCCCGACAGATCATCATCGCCAAGCCCGCCGATCAGAATTTCAGCGGCTTCGGTTCCAACCGTTACAACCGGCGTCGCATCCCCGCCAAACGCCGCGCCGAACACCACATAGCTCTCGCCGGTGCCAAAGGCGTCGATCTGATTGGCGCGACGCGCCCCAATGATCAGATCGTCGAAACCGTCGCCATTCACGTCCCCAGCGCCCGACACCGAGCCGCCGGAAAGATCGTTCGTATCGATCCCATCCAACCGGAAGCCGGCGGCGCCGTCCGGAGTTCCCAGAGTGGCGAGGTCCAGGCTGGGGCCGAAGCCGCCCGCCTTGCCGAACACCACATAGCTCTCGCCGGCGCCGCTGACGCCGTTCGGAGAGGCGCGTTCCGCCCCGACGATCAGATCGTCGAAACCGTCGCCATTTACGTCCCCCGCACCAGACACCGAGCCGCCGGAAAGATCGTTCGGATCGATCCCATCCAGTCGAAAACCGTTCTGGCCGTTCAAAGCCGAGAGATCCAGGCTGGCGCCGAAGCCGCCCGCCTTGCCGAACACCACATAGCTCTCGCCGGCGTTGTTGGCGCCGTTCGGATCGCCGCGCCTTGCCCCGACGATCAGATCGTCGAAACCATCGCCATTCACGTCCCCCGCGCCGGAAACCGAGATGCCGGAGGTATCGCCGCTGTCGATCCCATCCAGGCGGAAGCCGTTGGTTCCGTCCAGAGAGGCCAAGTCCAGGCTGGCGGCAAAACCGCCAGCGGCCCCGAACACCACATAGCTCTCGCCGGACTGGCTGCTATTTGGATCGGCATCTGGCGCCCCAATGATCAGATCGTCGAAACCGTCGCCATTCACGTCCCCCGCGCCGGAAACCGAGCGGCCGGATCGATCGTCCGAATCGATTCCATCCAGCCGGAAGCCGTTGGTTCCGTCCAGAGAGGCCAAGTCCAGGCTGGCGGCAAAACCGCCAGCGGCCCCGAACACCACATAGCTCTCGCCGGCGCGGTCGACGTCGTTCGGATCAGCGAAATACGCCCCGACGATCAGATCATCAAAACCGTCGCCATTCACGTCCCCCGCGCCCGACACCAAGCGGCCGGATCGATCGTCGCTGTCGATCCCATCCAGCCGGAAGCCGTTGGTTCCGTCCAGAGAGGCCAAGTCCAGGCTGGGGCCAAAGCCGCTCGCCTTGCCGAACACCACATAGCTCTCGCCGGTGCGGTCGACGTTGTTCGGACCGGCTCTGTCCGCCCCAATGATCAGATCGTCGAAGCCGTCGCCATTCACATCCCCCGCGCCCGACACCGAGCGGCCGGAATAATCGTTAATAGTGATCCCATTCAGTCGAAAACCGTTCGTGCCGTCCAACGAAGACAGAGACAGGCTGGCGCCAAAGCCGCCCGCCTTGCCGAACACCACATAGCTCTCCCCGGCGCCGCTGGCGTTATTCGGATCGCCCCCGACCGCTCCGACGATCAGATCGTCGAAACCGTCGCCGTTCACATCCCCCGCGCCCGACACCGAGCCGCCGGAATTATCGTTAAAAGTGATCCCATCCAGCCGAAAGCCGTTGCTTTCGTCGAGCGCACCCAGTTTGATCGACGGCAGCACCGTCACCGTCGCTACGGCGGCGTCGACGCCGCCAAAGCCGTCGCTGATCGTGTAGTCGATCTGCGCCTCGCCTATGAACCAATCGTCGGGCGTGAAGGTCAGGGTGTTGTCCGGATTCACGACGACCGAGCCGTTTGTCGCCGTCGCGCTGATGACGCTCAAGTCGTCGCCATTCAAATCCGAGTCGTTCGCAAGAACGTCAATGTCAACCGCCTGGTTAAAGCCGGTCTCCGCCGCGTCGTCCACGGCGACCGGCGCGTCGTTGAACACGATCCCCACGCCCTGTTCGACGCGCAGTTCGGCCGCGCCCGCCCGGTAGATGTCGAATGTCACCCCGTCTTCAACCACAGAGCCGTCGGCGGCGAATTCGCCGGTGACCGTAGCCGTATCATCCACCGCACCGCGCACGCGCAGCACAGCGGCGCCATCCTCGCGTTCGCTGGTCAGATCGAAGATATCCAGCTTGTTCAAGGCGAGGCTGTTTTCTCCAGAGGCCGACAGATCGATCTCTTCGATGTCCGTGATGGTCGAGGGCGCGGCCTGCGCCAGATTAAGGTCCACGCCGCTCTCAAGCGCCAGCGTGTCCCGCCCGGTCCCGCCATCGATCCGCGCGAAGCCTTCATCGCCGATCGTCAGCCGGTCGTCGCCGGCGCCGCCGCGCAGCACATCGGCGCCGCCGCCGCCCGACAGGTCGTCGTCGCCGAGGCCGCCGACGAGGATTTCGGCGGCCCCGGTTCCAGCCGTTACAACCGGCGTCGCGTCGCCGCCGAACGCACCGCCGAAGACGACATAGGCTTCGCCGGCATCGATTTGGTTGTCATTGAGGCCGTTTGCGAATGGCGCGCCGATGATCAGATCGTCAAAGCCGTCGCCGTTGACGTCGCCGGCGCTGGAGACAGCTTCCCCCGCCTGACTATAGACATCGACACCAGTGAGACGGAACCCGTCCCCGGCCCCGATCGCGCCAAGATCGACATTCGCCGTGAAGCCGCTCGCCTTGCCGAATACGACATAGGCCTCGCCGGAGTAAGGTTCATTGTTGCCGATACCGTCGGCGTCTTCAGCCCCAATCAGCAAATCATCGAAACCGTCGCCGTTGACGTCGCCGGCGCTTGAGACCGATCGGCCGGCGCCGTCGCCGGCGTTCACGCCGGTTAGCTTGAAACCATCTGCACCGTCGAGCACACCAAGATCGAGGTCGGCCGCGAAGCCGTCGGCCTTGCCGAACACGACATAGCTCTCGCCAACGGCGTATTTCCGACCGTCCACACCGTCTGCGAGACGCGCCCCAATGATCAAATCATCGAAACCGTCGCCATTGACATCGCCGGCGCCGGTTACGGAAAGACCGGCCTCATCGTATGCGCCGACGCCAGTGAGGCGGAACCCATCGCTCCCGTTCAGACGAGCCAATTCGAAATCGGGCGCGAACCCATCGGCCGCGCCGAAGACCACATAGGCCTCGCCGGCGTAGGGCGCGCTATTGGCGGCGCCATCCGCGAGAAACGCTCCTATGACCAGATCGTCGAGCCCGTCGCCGTTCACATCTCCCGCGCCCGACACCCAACTGCCTGCGAAATCCTCGGCATCTACACCGACTAGTCGGAAACCGTCTGCACCGGTGAGGCCGCCTAGCGCCACTTGCGACCCGAATCCATCTGCCTTGCCGAACAGGACGTAGGTTTCGCCGGTATAATCTTGGTTGTCGTTGAGCCCATCGGCGTCTTCCGCCCCGATGATCAAGTCGTCGAAACCGTCGCCGTTGATGTCCCCCGCGCCCGCAACGGATATGCCCGTATCGTCCCGGACATCCGCTCCGATCAGACGGAACCCGTCTTCGACGTCCAGCGCCCCTAGATCGAGGACCGGGTCGAACCCTGCGGCTTTGCCGAAGACCACGTAACTCTCGCCGACGCCGTAAACGCCATTTTCGGCCCCGTCGGCGAAAGGCGCGCCGACGATCAGGTCGACGAAACCGTCGCCGTTAATGTCCCCCGCGCCCGAAACGGAAAAGCCGGTGTCGTCATAAGAATCCACGCCAAAGAGCCGGAACCCGTCACTGCCATTCAAATCGGCCAGCTCAATGTCCGCCGCAAAACCTCCCGCCTGGCCGAAGATCACATAGGCCTCGCCTGTGTAGGGCTGACCATTGTCAGCGCCATCTCCCCCAGAAGCGCCAACGATCACATCGTCGAATCCGTCGCCATTGATGTCTCCAGCGCTGGAAACAGACCGGCCCGCAAAGTCGTACGCGTCCACACCAACCAGTCGGAAACCGTCGCTGCCGTCCAATTCCCCCAGATCGATCAGCGGGCTGGCGCCCGTCACGGCGACCCCAGCTTCCACACGCAACTCCGCCGCGCCGGCGCGGAAGATCTGATATGTCTCGCCGTCGTCAATCGCCTCGCCAAGCGCGACGAAACCGCCACTGAGATTAAGATGGTCTTCGCCGTCGCCAAGGACCCGCAGCACCGCGGATCCATCCTCACGCTCGCTGGTCAGGTCGAATACGTTCAGAGCGGACAGGGTCAAGCTGTTGGCGCCATCCTCAGACAGGTCGATCGTCTCGATATCGGTGATTTTCCCAGGCGATGTCGCCGTCAGGTCAAGGTCGACGCCGGTCCCCAGGACCAGTTCGTCCTGTCCCGTCCCACCGTCGATCCGCGCGAAACTGTCATCGCCGACCGTCAGCACATCGTCGCCAGCCCCGGCGCGCAGCACGTCCGCGCCGCCGCCGCCGGAAAGATCATCATCGCCCAATCCGCCGATTAGAACTTCAGCGGCCAACGTTCCTGTGGTCTCGACCGGCGACGCATCCGCGCCAAAGGCCCCACCGAACACGACATAGACCTCGCCGGCGTAGGTTTGATTGTTCTCAGCGCCATATGCGAAAGGCGCGCTGATGAGCAAATCGTCAAAACCGTCGCCGTTTACGTCTCCAGCGCTCGAGACGCGTTCACCGGCATTGTCCCCAGCATCCACGCCGGTCAGACGTATCCCGTCACCGGCGCCCAACAACGCGAGATCCAGGTTTGCGGCGAAGCCCTCCGCCTTGCCGAAGACCAGATAGGCCTCGCCGGCAAAGGGTTGCTCGTTGCCGACACTGTCGGCGTCGTCCGCCCCGATGATCAGGTCGTCAAAGCCGTCACCATTTACGTCCCCCGCGTTGGACACCGATATGCCGGCCCCATCCTCCGCTTCGGCGCCCGTAACGCGGAACCCGTTGGACCCATCCAATGCTTGAAGATCGAATTCGGGCGCAAACTCACCGGCCCGGCCGAAGACGACGTAGCTTTCGCCCGCATCGGTTTGGTCATTCGCAACACCGTTAGCCAAACGCGCCCCGATGATCAGGTCGTCAAAGCCGTCGCCGTTGACATCGCCCGCCTGCGAGACGGACAGGCCGCTCTCATCTCCCGCGTCCAAACCAGCCAGACGGAAGCCGTCTTCGCCATCCAATCCAGCCAAATCCAAACTCTCGGCGAAACCATCCGCCTTGCCAAAGATCACATAGGTTTCACCGCTTTCGGGTCGTTCATCATTGGGGCCGTCTGCTAGAAAAGCGCCAATGACCAAATCGTCGAAACCGTCGCCATTGAGATCCCCGGCGCCGGAGACGGCGAATCCAGAAAAGTCATCCTCATTCACACCGACTAGTTGGGTTCCGCCGCCATAGGCGAGCGACAGATCCTCAAAGTCCAGAATCGCCTCGCTCTCTCTGCCAAATAACAGATAGCTGACGCCGGTATTGCTTTCGGCAGAGTTGTTTCCGGCGGCGCCGGGCGCGCCAATAACCAAATCGTCGAACCCGTCGCCATTCACATCTCCGACGCCGGAAACGGAAGCGCCAAAGACATCCGTCGCGCTCAAGCCGATCAATCGGCCGCCGTCAAAACCGCCTGGGTCGGCCAATGCGTATTCAGCGGCGAAACCGCCGGACCGGCCGAGGAGCAGATAAGTCTCGCCGGGGTCCTCAACGGTATTGTCAATACCGTCGCCCCCAGGCGCGCCGATTAGCAAATCGTCGAAGCCGTCGCCGTTCAGATCGCCCGCGCCGGAGACGGACCAACCGACTACATCGTAAGCATCTGCGCCAACCAGCCGGAACCCGTCGGTCCCATTGAGCTTGCCAAGAGCGATATTGGCCGCGAATCCTCCCGCCTGACCAAACACAACATAGGCCTCGCCGGCGTCGGTTTGACCATTGTCAGCGCCGTCGGCATAGCGCGCGCCAATGATCAGGTCATCGAAACCGTCGCCGTTGATGTCTCCGGCGCTCGATATGGAATAGCCGGCATTGTCATCAGCATCGACGCCGATCAGTCGGAAACCGTCGACGCCGTTCAGGTCCGCGAGGGAGATCGCGGGGCGAGCATTTACTGTTACAGCAACGGTCGCCGTATCGGTCCCGCCATTCCCGTCGCCCACGGTGTAGTCAATCAACGCGTCGCCGGTGAAGCCTTGGTTCGGCGTGAAGAGCAGCGCGCCGTCTTCGGTAATATCAACGTCGCCATCCGACGATGCGGCGTCGATGACGGTCAACGTGTCCTCATCGACATCCGCATCATTGCCCAACACGTCGATCACCACCGCCGTGTCTTCTTCCGTCGACGCCAAATCGTCGACAGCAACCGGCGCGTCGTTCACCGGAGCGACCGTCACCGTCGCCGTCGCCGCAGCGGTCCCGCCGTTCCCGTCGTTGATCGTGTAGCTGATGACGTCTTCGCCGTTGAAGTCCGCATCCGGCGTG
>JASJDC010000019.1 GCA_030065235.1 Alphaproteobacteria bacterium | reverse complement strand
ATCAAGCGCGCCAAGCCTCCGGATTGATCATGTGGATGGGCGCGCCCATGGCGAAGGCGTTCACTTGCTTGGCTGTTACGTCCAAGAAGGGCGTCCGAGACGGCACGACTGCCCCGCCGTCAAGAGAAACGGTTCAAAGCCAGGAATGGGACGAAATGCGTGACGCTAAAGCCTCGACAGCGTATCTGGTCCTTGCAGACCGGAGTGTCCTTGAGTTGAGAAGAGCAACTATGTCCGCGTCTGGCAGCGCGTAATTCTCAAGAACGCGTTCCAACCTCCCATCAACCAATTCAGCGGCCACGTTCCATTCTGATCGCAACACAATACCCATCCCCGCCACGGCCCAGGACTTGATGATTTCACCATTATTGCTTGCAAAGGCCGGACGAATACGCTGCGTGTGGCGCTCTCCGTGCGGTCCTGTGAGGGTCCACAACGTAGCATCGGCCTGGTCCTCACGAACAACGCCGCAAGCGTGATTTTGGAGATCATCGGGATTTAACGGTCTGTCATTCTTGGCGAGATAATCAGGCGACGCACATAGTAATCGGCGGTTTGATGCGAGTTTCTTCTGAGTCAGGTTGGTGTCCGACAACTTACCGACATGAATGATCAGGTCCCAGCTCTCTGTACGCGCCGCACCGTATGGATCGTCCGAAAGCGCCAGTTCTGGAGCCAAATTGGGGTGCGCGCCGACCAGCTCTGCTATCGCCGGGGCGACATGCATCCGACCAAACCCAAAGGGCGCAATGATCTTCAGAGGTCCGGTTACCTCGCGCCGCTGGGAACGCATGTTTTCGTTTAGACGTTCCAGCGCGTGCAGTATCGGTTCGGAGTTGCGAAGCAAAGACTCGCCTTCCATCGTCAAGGTCAAATGACCTCGACTACGTTCTACCAAGCGAAAACCCAACCTCTGTTCGATTTGCCTCAGTCGCTGCGAGACAGCCGGTGGACTGACATTGAGCATCCTGGCCGCCGCCGCCAACGATGCCGATGTCGCTACAGTAGCGAAAAAGCGAAGCTCGGGCGTCTCCAACATTAAGCTAGAGTTAATCTCACAATATAGCTTTGTAAATTCAAATTAATCTTCTTTGCGTGTAAGTGAAGGTTACGATGAGAACAGGCAGAACAAAAAGGTCCATTGTGAAAGCAAATCAAACCAGCCTCGCCACGCTTCAGTCTCCAGCGTTGATCCTCGACGAGGCCCGCATGATGCGAAACATCCACCGTTTGGCAGGTCGCATCGGGTCCAAGGGTGTCGCCCTACGTCCGCACCTTAAGACCTCCAAATCCAAAGAGATCGCCAAACGGCTCCTTACGGGCGGTACGGGGCCGGCCACGGTTTCGACCTTGAATGAGGCCGAGATGCTGTTGGAGGCGGGCGTGAGAGACATCATCTATGCTGTCGGCGTCACCCCTCAAAAGCTCGACCGTGTTTCCTCGATCCGGTCTGCTGGCTGCGATCTCGCGGTTATCCTCGATAGCGAAGAGCAGGCTCGCGCCGTAGCCGAGGCCTCCGCAAGGTTGGGACAATCCATCCCGGCATTGATCGAGTTGGATTGTGATGGACATCGCAGCGGGATCGGGCTCAACGATCCGGCCCTTGTTTCAATCGGACGCATCCTGAACAACGGCTCGGCACAGTTGCGCGGAGTACTGACTCATGCGGGGCAAAGCTATGGCGTTTACGGACGTGCGGCTCATGCGGAGCTTGCCGAACAGGAACGTCAGGCTGCGGTGAAGGCGGCAGATGCGCTGCGCAATGCTGGATTGCTTTGCCCGGTCGTCAGCATCGGCTCAAGCCCAACCGCCCACGCAATTAAGAACCTCGACGGCGTGACCGAGGTCCGCGCCGGGGTCTACACTTTCTTCGATTTAGTCCAGGCAGGTATCGGTGTCTGCGAAATCGATGACATCGCTCTTTCAGTTTTGACAACAGTGATCGGACACCAACGCGATAAAGGTTGGATCATCACGGACGCAGGATGGATGGCAATGTCGCGGGATCGGGGCACGGCTGAACAAAAGGTGGACCAAGGCTATGGCGTGGTTTGTGATGAGCTTGGCGCCGTCTTGTCGAACCTAATCGTACTCAAGGTCAATCAAGAACACGGGATCATCGCCCAGAGACCTGGTGGCGATGCGCAGCTCCCCAACTTACCAGTCGGATCCCGGCTTCGCATTCTACCCAATCACGCCTGTGCAACGGCTGCGCAATTCGACTGCTACAACGTAATAACAACGGAACCAGGCGCGCCGCTAGAACAATGGAGCAGGTTCAACGGATGGTAGGAGAGCTGACCTTTTTTGTAGTAGGGGCCGCCCAATCCCGAAACGTAAGACTGTGGTCATCATCGGCGCGCCGCTGGCGGCCGCGCTGATCAAGCGCGCCAAGCCTCCGGATTGATCATATGGATGGGCGCGCCTGAGGCATAGGCGTTCACCTGTTCGAAAATATCCGAGAATTGCTTATCAAACTCGTCCTCGGTGACGAAGCCGATATGCGGCGTCGCGATCAGGGCCGGATGCGCAAGCAGCGGGTCAGTCGGATCGGTCAGCGGCTCCTGGTCAAACACATCCACCGCCGCCATGCCCGGCCGTCCTTTGTTTAGGGCCTGCAGCAGCGCGCCCGGCGCCACAAGTCCCGCGCGCGAGGTATTCACGAAAACCGCGCCGGGCTGCATCGAGGCGAAATCTTCAGCGCCGATCAGCCCGCGCGTCTCCGGCTTCAGCCGGACATGGATCGAGACCACATCCGCCTCGGCGAAGAAAGCGGCGCGGCTCTCCGCAACCGTCTCGCCTTCGGCGACGGCTCGGGCGCGCCCTGCCTCCGACCCCCACCAAATCACCGACATGCCAAAGGCCTTGGCGTAGCCGGCGACGGCGCGGGCGATCCTGCCATAGCCATAGAGCCCCAGCACCCGGCCGCGCAGCGTCTTGCCGACGCCGGTCTGCCAGCGCCCCGCCTTCAACGCCGCCATCTGTTGCGGGAGCTGGCGCATGGCGGAGAGGATCAGGCCGAAGGTCAATTCCGCCGCCGCGTAGTTCGGCCCCTCGGCCGACATGTTGGAACAGAACAGCACTGCGTTTTCCGTGCAGGCCTCCACATCCACATGCGGATGGGCGCCGCGCTGGGAGATCAGGCGCAGGTTTGGCAACCTTTCCAGCAATCCGCGCGTGATCGCCGTGCGTTCGCGGAACAGCACCAGCGCCTCGGCCTCGACCAAGCGCGCGGCCAGCGCCGCCTCGTCCTCCAGATGATCGGTCCAGACCGTAACGGCATGCCCGTCCAGGAGCCTGAAACAGGGCAGGCCCCGCAGCGTGTCGAACCAGTCGTCGAGGATATGGACCTTCATCGTCTCTCGACGCCGGCGCCGGGCGACAGTGTCCGAGGCGTTGCGACGAACACCTCCCGGTCCAGCGCGGCGAGCGCGTTATGCACCCGCGATCGGGTCGCCAGAAGATGGGTGTATTGCAGGTCGCAGCCGGCCACCGGCGTCGGATAGTCGACCAACTCGGCGCTGAGCGCCGCCTCCGCTTCGCGCAGCAGGGCGGCGGCGCAATCAATCTTCTCGGACTCGGTCATGACATGTCTCCTCTCCGGCTAGGCCTACTGGACGCCCTCCCAGACGTCCGACGGAACATAAACGCGCCCATCCGCCAGTTTGCGCGCGGTGCGGACAAGCCCCGCGGAGTTTAGCGTGAAACCGTCACTGGTGTCGAAATCGACCAGCACATCGATCATGCCGCTGGGATGTTCCAGCACAATGGTCGCTGGGCTTTCCGTCGGGCGCGCCAACAAACCGTCCGCCACACCGCCCGGCGTTAGTGCGCAAGACGCCATACATTGCGAGCCGGTGACCGCCATACTGGGATGAGTCTTCCACGGCATGAAATAGCGCGTAGCGATGGTTCCGCCCTCCCGCGCCGGGGCGAACAGGCCGAATTTAGGGGTCACGGACTTTGACACATCGCCCATGCCCATCTTCTCGCCTGCCTTAAGGCGGATGGCCTCCATCCGGGCCAGGTGCGTTGCGTTGGCGTCCAGCGCCGCCGCGCTTTCATAACCCGTCAGGCCGAAATCGGCGGCGCGGGCGATCACCATCGGCATGGCGACATCCATGCAGGTGACTTCCACCCCGTCGATCACGTCCCGCAGATTGCCGGTCGGCAGGAAAGCGCCGGTCGACGAGCCGACCACCCCCATGAAATTCAGTGCGATCGGCGCGGCGCTTCCCGGAACGCCCGCTATCTCCACGTCACCCTGATATTTCATAGCGCCGCCCGGCGTATGCAGTTTGGCCAAGACGCGCGCGTCGGTATTGACCGCACGGATCCTGACCTCGGTTTCGTCCCCTTGCGGAACAATCAGGCCCATCTCAACGGCGGCCGGGCCGACGCCGGCGAGGATATTGCCGCAGGTCGGTTTGAAATCGACCAACCGGTCCTCGACGGAAACCTGCGCGAAAAAGTAGTCGATATCCGCCCAATCGTCATTGGACCGTGACAACATGGCGACCTTGGTGGTCACGGCCGCGCCGCCGCCGATCCCGTCGATATTCAACGAATGACCGGATCCAAGGATAGCGAGCAGCACCTCGGCCAGCGTCTCGCGATCCTCAGGCAGATCGTCACGCTTGAAATAGGGCCCGCGCGAGGTGCCGCCGCGCATGAAGATGTAGGGTATGCCGGTTTGGGACTCTCGCCGACTCATCGCCGTGCTCCTCAACCCAGAGGCCAAGGCAGGTCGACCATATCCTGCAACAGACCAGGTGGAAAATCGCGGTTTAGCGCGCCGGCCATCAGGCACATCATCACGATGCCGGCGACGGTCAGGATCAAGGTCCTGGCCCAACTTGCGCCGGCGCGCACCCGCAGGAAAGCGATCAGGAAGCCCACCAGCGCCAGGATGAAGCCGACCAGCCAGGTCGCCGCGATCAGGCCGGCGAACCAGGCCAATGTCGACCAAAGGCCGTAAGGAGCCTCGGCTTCGTCGCCGGCTGCGTCCTTGTCCGCGAAGATCGGGTCGGTCTCGGGACGCAGGATCATCTGGGCGAGCAACGCCAGGCAGCAGGCGAGCGCCAAACCGCCGACGACCAACGGCACGATCTTATCAGTCATGTTGAAGTCGGGGATCATATTCGCGTTGATCAGCGCGACCGTCAGGTAGCCAGCGATGATCAGTAGGAAGATCAGCGGCCCACGCTTGGAACCGGACTTCACCTCGCCTTCCGCCATGATGCTCTTGGCCTGACGGATGCCGATCACGACGGAAATCACGGTCACGATGATCAGGATGATGACGATCGGGCTGAAGATATACTCCATCCCCTCTTCGAAGCTCTTGCGAAAGCGGAAAGAAGCGATCTGAAAAGCCTGGTTCGAGAATTTTTCGACCGGGTTCGACAGCACGAAACCGATCAGGAAGGCGGGCCGGGACCAATCGAAGCGGCGCAGGAATACGCCGATCAAGCCAATCGCGAACAGCGCCAGCAGGTCCTCGAAATTCTGACCCGACTGGAAGGCCGCGAAACTGATCAACATGAATAGAAAGGGGGCGAGATAAGTGAAGCGGATCGTCGTCAGTTTGGCGATGCCGCCCGACGCTGCGATGCAGAGCAAGGTGCCGACGACATTGGCCAACGCCAAAAGCCAGACGATGGAATAGGTGATGTCGAGATTGTCGCGCAGCATGGACGGACCGACCTCAATCGTCCCCGATCCGAGCAACGCGATGGCGCCGATGAAGATCGCCATCGATCCGGAGCCGGGGATGCCGAACAGCAAGGTCGGCACCAAACCGCCGCCTTCCTTGGCGTTGTTGGAGCTTTCGGGCCCGATCACGCCTCGCACTTCTCCTTTGCCGAAATTCGACTTGTCCTTGGTCGATTGCACCGAATGGCCATAAGCGATCCAGTCGACGACCGAGCCGCCAAGCCCCGGGATCACACCGACCAACACCCCAATCAGGGAGCACCGCACCGACAACCACTTATTGGCGAACCAGTCGCGCACGCCGGCGCCCCAGCCGGCGCCCAATCTGGCGTCTTCAGCGATTGAGCGGTCGCGCCGCAGCAGCGCCACGATTTCCGGCACCGCGAAAATGCCCAGACCGACAATGACCAGTTTCAACCCGTCAGTCAGATAGGGAATATCATAGGTCGCCATCCTGAGCGAGCCGCCCGCATCGGCCTCGCCAATGGTGCCGATCATCATGCCGAGCCCAGCCGCCGCGAGCCCTTTCAACGCCACACGCCCGGCCAGGACCGCGACCATAGAGAGCCCAAGGACGGTGATCATCAGCATCTCGGGCAGGCCGAAAGCCAGGACGATCGGCCGCGCTACGAGGATGAACAGGGTCAGGAACAGCGCGCCGACCAGCCCGCCGAAAAGCGACGACGTGAAAGCCGCGGACAGGGCGCGGGCCGCCTGGCCCTTCTTCGCCAGCGGAAAGCCGTCCAGCACCGTCGCCTGCGAAGCAGAGGACCCCGGGATGCCCATCAGGACCGAGGCGAATGTGTCCGAGGTCGGCACGACCGCGACCATCCCGATCATCAAGGCGAGGCCGAGCACCGGGTCCATCCCGAACATGAAGGGCAGCAACAGCGATAGGCCGGCGATCCCCCCGAGGCCGGGGAACACGCCGACCGCCAGCCCCATGACAACCCCGAGCACCAGATAGCCCAGGACGACCGGTTGGAGAATGAGGGCCCACGCCTCGCCGAGCGCGGGCAGAGCGGTCGCGAAGACATCCATCGCACCGTCCCCCAGTCGTTAGCGGAAAGACAACGTCATAGGCGGAAAGAAAACGCGGCCCCGATTGGGTCGGGGCCGCGCCTTGGCGATTAATTCAGTTTCACGCCGTAGGATTCTTCCAGCCAATTTATGACGAATGACTTGGCCTCCGGTGACACCGTGGTGCCGGCCTTGGTCGCAGCCTGCGCGCCTTCGCCGACAAAGACGTCGTATTTGCCCACGCGCTTCGCCGCGATGGTCGGGAAATCGTCGCGGTTGCGCACGGCGTCGAAAGCGTCGGCATAGGTCTTGATCACGTCATCCGGCGTGCCGGCGGGTAGGAAGGCGATTTTCTGCACCGGGAAGCCGGCGACGAAGAAGGCTTTCCACGCTTCCCAGACCTCACCGCTGGTCTCGCAGCCGTCGGTCGCAGCGCACACTTCCTTGAAGGTCGGCATATCCGGGAAAGTCGGGTCGCGCACGATCTCGCCGGCGGCGTTCAACGTGCCCCAGGTCATCATCGGCACGGCCTTGCCCGAGGCGACCAGATCGGCCGAGGCGCCGAGATAGCCCGACGAGGTCTGATAATCGATTGTCGCCTCGCCGCGCTCGAACATCAGCCGGCCGTCGCCGCGGCCCTTGATGCCGAAGACGGGTTCGACATTCATGCCCAGCATCTCCCAAGCCAAGAGCGGCACGAGGTCGAGACGCGTCGCGCCCTGCGAGCCATAGATGAAGTCGATGCCTTTGAGATTGTTGGCCGTGCCGTCGAACTTGGCTCCGTCCTCCGGGTTCAAATAGGCGACGCCGCCTGTGCCGGAGGCCATGACCGGGTTCCAATCGCTATATTCATAGCGCACGCGCGGATCATCCAGCAGATAGGGGAACTGGGTCGAGCCGGACGTGCCGAACAGCAGCGTGCCGTCTTCGTGCTTCTGCTCCTGGAACCAGTTCGCGCCCTTGGTCGAACCGGCGCCCGGCATGAACTTGACGACGACGGTCGGGTTGCCGGGCAATTCTTCCGACAGAAGCGGCGCGAAGAAGTTGGCCCATTTGGCCGAACCGCCGGTTTCAGAGAACGGGATGATCCATTCGATCGTCTTGCCGGAAAAATCCACCTCGGCCAGCGCCGGGGTCGCAGCGAGCATGGTCGCCGCGGCGGCCGCGAACGCGCCGCCCACCAATTTAGTCTTCATTTCTATACCTCCCAAAGGAATGGCGCCCGCCCGATCGGAGACCGGACGATGCGTCTCACGTTGTTCAAGGGATCAAGCCCCCTGTTCAACAGCTTTACTCTGACGGGCGAACCTTGCACCAAACTTACGCAGTATGACAATGACGCCGTGATGCGAATTGCGGTGATTGAGGAAAATATCGCGCCGCCTAAAGGCATCGCCTACCGCCGCCGAGACCGCGGTCATTTGGTCGATAGGGTGCATGCGGGCGACGAGGCGGACGCGTTTCTTTGGCGGGAAAGCGCGGATCTGGTCGTGCTGGACATCCAATCCGCCGGTGATGGACGGTCTCGCCGTTCTGCGCGGCGCGGCGAACGCCCCCCAAATAGCTAGCTCATGCTTCGGTTTGGATCGGCTTCGGATTGATGCTGATCCAGTGCGCGGTGGGACTTGTCCGGATATGGGTGGATTGCGTCCCGGACAGCGCCCATCATGAGGAGCTTTAGGTCGTGGCCGCCGCTATCATCGGCTCCATCTACTCCGGCGTCGCCACGCCATCAGAGAGCGCCGGCGTTGGGTTCGTGCTAGCGCTTGCCATCACCTTCGCCATGGGACGCATGAATGTGGAGAAGATAAAGGACGCCACTCAAAAAGCGATGGTCACGACGGTGATGATTTTCCTGATCATCGTCGGCGCGAAAGTCTTCATCTTACGCCATCACGCTGTATTTGTTTCCGCAGAGCATTTCCCAGTTGATCACCACGATTATCTCAGACGCCAATTGGTTCCTACTGGCGGTCGGCGCCGTCCTGTTGTTCATCGGCTTTTTCCTAGAAGCGCTCTCCATGCTGCTGATCATGGCGCCGGTCCTGTTCCCGTCATTGGAGGCGATGGGCGTGATCCTTTGGTTCCGGCAAGACTTGGCCCTAGGTATTCCCAGGTTGCTGTGAAAAGGCTCGAAATCCGAAAAACTCAAGGTTTCAAACGCGGAGAGAGTTACTACTATCAAACTAGGCGAAATCAGAAAGACCATTCTGCCGCCTAAAATCCAAGCGATAGTCTAAGCGACACGTTGTGGTTTCGCGAGTCTCCGCTGTAGTCGCCCGAATAACCCAGCCGAAGCGTGGAGTGATCGGTTAAGGCCACCAAGGCTGACGCTCCGACCGTCAAAAAATCTTCACCGATCGAGTCGCTCTCTTGGGAGAAGCGCGTACTCGTGTCGTCCGTTTCGTAAACCCCGGACAGCTCCGCTTTAGTATCGCCAAATTCATGTTTCCAGCCAAGCTCACCGCTTAAGGTCACTCTCTCGTCGAGAGCCGGCGGCGCCCAACGAACCTCTGTTCCAAGCAGGCTGCGCACGCTTGTAAGGTCATTGTCGTCAGCGAGGAAATTCTCAGTTCCTCCCTGGCTCTCATTGTAGTCGTCACGTCGGAGGTGAAGCACGGAAGCGCCGACAATTGGCGTGACGTCCACCGCATCACTCACAGCGAACCAGTGGCGGCCCTCGATTGACGTGAAATAAGAAACGGCATCGATATCGGCGCGCGCTCGGGCCCCAAGCTGCGTCTGCCGCCATGTATCGATGTCGTACAAACTGGCGCCGGCCCACGCCCTCAGGTCGACGCCGCCGGCCCGATATTGCGACCAGATCGTTGAGTCGAAGCGATCCCCGTCGCCACCGCCATCGGCCTCGTTTGGCGCATCGAAATCCATTGAGCCATAGCCGGCGGCAAGCCCAAGCCAAAGCTCATCAGAGCTGTCTTCCAACATTTGGACTCCAAAACCGGCCGTACCCGAAAACACGGTCGCGTCTGGATCCGTTGATGATGCGTTTTCCTGATTTGTCTTGTCATATGCCGCGGTAGAGAATGCGCAGCGGCCGGTTTCCTGCGGACCCGCGCCCTCAATATCGCACCGCGGCGTTGGACGGGCTAAGGCGCGCGCCCACAATAACACATCGTTATCCAACTGTTGCGGCGGCGGCGTTCGGACAACCGGAATAACAGGCGGGTCGGGGGTTACGACCGGCGGGTCGGAGGAGGATGTTCCGGAAATCACCAATACCAAGTCTTGGATCGGGCCGCCGGCGCCGTCAGGGCCGTCGGTCTGTTCAATTGATATTCCTGGCGGCGGTAAAAAGGCGATCGGGCCGCCCGTGAACCCGGCGTTCGCTCGCGTAATCAAGTATCGGATTTCATTGTTGGTGTTCCCAGCGACATCAAATGCGGCCTGTAGCGCCGCTGGCGTGACCGACGCTTCAGGCAGCAAGGTCAGCGATCCGGCGCTAAAGTCCGCCGATCCGCTGACCACGATCAAGTCGGCGTCCTGGTCGGCGACCGTTGCAGCGGTGCCATCCGCCGTATTCCGGCCGACCAGACTGTCGTTCACGATCAGGGGCGTCCCGATATCCGGAACGCGGTATTCTACCTCATAGGTCCCGGTTTGAACGTAGTCGCCCACGAAATTCAGAGTCCCGATCGAGTTGCCCGGGGCGACGGTATCGACCGTAATCGTGCCGAACGGGCCCACGCCGACGGTGTCTTGCGTGAAGATCGACCCGTTTCCGCTCACGCGCGTGCCGACGGCCAGATTCACTGTCTCGGCCCGAATGGAACTCGCCTCATCGACCAAGGCCAGATTGCCTCGTTCCAGAAGAATGCTTGTTCCAGAACCGCCGCCGGTGTCCAGGGTCGGATCCGCGCCGGTCGCCGCGGCGATGGTAAAGTCGCCCGTGGCCCCAACGTCTTGGTTCAGTACTATTTGCTCGAAATTGACGAAGTCGTCGCTGGCGATGGTCCTGTCTGTCGATACATCAAGTCGCAGGCCGTCGCCTGTCGCCGCGCCCCCGTCAATTGTCGCCGCATTCACAATCGTTCCGCCAAGCAGCAGGTTCAGTTGATCATTCCCGTCCCCGAGATTGATCCCATCGGGGCTGAGGCTCAGATCGATGGTTCCAGAATTGGTGATCGTTTGGTCGCCGTCATCCCCGATGATCCCGGTAATATCCGGAACGCCGGCCGCGCCGATCGTGATTGACGCCCCGGCGGCGTTCTCTAGCCTGCTCAAACCGCTCAAGGAAACGCCCCGCTCGGCGACGAGGGCGTTGTTGTTGGTCACGACCCCTTCAGCAATTCCGGTCGGTTCGTCGGGCGCCGTCGCTGGGGCGATTCTGATGGTGCCGGATAAGGGATCGCCGCCCTCGAACGTCGCCGTTGTCGCATCGTTGAACACCGCCGGGCCTTCGATGTCGAACGCATCGGTTGTAAGAGTTGACCCGCCGATCTCCGCGTCTGTGAAATTAAACGTGACAATCCCGGCGCCGCCCTTCGCAATCCGCTCGAAATTGGTTGGCTCGCCGCTAGAGCCGATCGAAGGCGGCGCGTCTAGAGTCACCGCGCCTTCCTCCAAGCTGTACCGGATCGTATCGAGGCCGTCGCCACCGTCGATGCTGCCGTTGATTTCGCCCCCGACAGAGCCATCCAACTGGCTCAGAAACACCTCTAACTCGTCATCACCGTCGTTGAGTTCGATATCGCCCGTATAGACGCCAAAGTTGTTTATTACTTTGTCATCTCCGCCTCCTAGTTGAATGTTCGCCTCAACCAACCCTGAGCTGAAAATGCTCTGCCGGCCTTGGTCGCCGGTGATATTTATTATGTCGCCGCCCTCGGCCCCGTTTTGATCGACTATCGAATCCGCAGTGACCACTCGCAGCTCGGTAAGGGTATCCGCTGAGCCGTCACCCATGG
>JASJDC010000015.1 GCA_030065235.1 Alphaproteobacteria bacterium | reverse complement strand
TCGTCCCCGAGCGGCCGGTCGCCGTCCGGGTCGAGCCCGCGCCCATGGTCCTTGAACCGAGGAAACACCCCCCGCGCGTCGCGCAGACGGAAATCTGTCACCCCGTCGCCGCCGAACTGCGTCCCGATCGCCGCGAACAGTTCCGGGAAATCGTCGATCAGCACCAGCGATCCATCGCACAGTAGATGGTCTTCCGGCGTTGTCTGCGCGTCAGACCACTTCAAATCTCCGACCGCCGCGCCGCCGCCCAACAGCTCGGCGGTGATCAGCCCGTCGCCCTCGCCTGCGTTCGCCTCTTCCTGCGTCGCGATCTCAGCCGCACCGATATCGGTGATCGTCCTCGCGATGGGATCGCCGTTTGCGTCGAAGGCGAGATAACGGTTCGCGCGCTCGGCCTGCACAGGAATTCGGAAATCTCCAGGCTCATCGGAATCGGAAAGCCGGATTGCGCGCTCGATATCGTCCTGCTGCTGGATGTTCACCATGGCCAGCCGATCGAGCGCGATCTGGATCGCCGCCGGCGGAATGTCTTCCTGCGCTTCGACATCCGTGGGTTGGCCCAGCGACAGATCGCGGAAAACGCCAGCCCTTTCCACCGGTGAAGGCGCAGTCGACAGGGTGAAAGACCCGCCGTTCGGATCGCCGGCGCCGACAATCTGGCTCGGTGTCACGCCCTCCAGCGTCCCGTCTTCCCGTTCGAGCAGGAACTTCAGGTCTTCGTTCGCCAGGAAATAGAATTTAATGTCAAAGGTCGTCGAGACCCCGTCGCCTTGAAACCATTCAAAGGCGAGGAGGCCGTCTCCGGATACCGTCATTGGGAAAGCCCTTTCTCGGTTGACGCCGTCCGTCTTTGAAAACGTTGGGCGCGGTCGATCCTCGCCGCAAGCGATGGATACTCTTCAATCAATTGTTGCATTGCCTGACTGCGAAAGAGTTGGACCAGGCGACGCAGGATCGCCGCCTTTTCGCCGTCGGGACCATCAGAAGCCGCCGCGAAGATCGCTCCTGCTCCGTTCGACTTGCCGGCGTCGCCGCTCTTTGCCTGCAATCCGTCCAAGACCAGAGCCTCGGCCAATCCGCGCGCGGAAAGGCCCGTCGCCGGATCTTTCAGCCCTTCAGTCGCCAAGACGACAAACCGGTCGAACTCGATCGGCGTCAATTCCACGCCGCGTTGGACCCGGCTTGGCGGCGCAGGATCGGCGCCGACCCGCGCCAGCGCCTCTTCCAACGCCGTTGAGTTCGGCAAATAGGGCGCCGCAAGACGGGTCAAATGCGGCGGCGGGATTGGCGCGCCCCATGGCGTTCTCGGCGACGGGGCCGTTTCGCCATAACCCGGCGTGTGCGCCAAGGCTGCGTCCACGGCCGCCCGGCCGACGGCAAGGCTCGCCTCATGGGACATCCCATCCGCCGAGGCCGCCCAGATGTCCAATTCGCCGGGCAAGGCAGCGCCGCGCAGTGCGGACGCCGCTTGCGCGACCCCCATAAGCATCGACCGAGATTCCAGGATACGCGCAAAGACCGCGACGAGCGTCCGGGCCAAGGCCGCACGCACGCCCGGCTGGGCGCCCGGTCCAGCCAACAGCGCGTCCGCGCCGTCGGCCCCGAGCGCCAAGACCGCGCCGACGGCTCCCATCCGCTCCAGCGGGGCCGCCCCGCTCGGCGAGATTACCGCATAGGGAGGAACGCCCAACATATCCAAAAACTCCCTCAGGTTTCTGGATAACGGGCCGCGGCCGGTCAGCCGGCCCTGCGCCACGGCCTCAATCAGGACGCCGAACAAAGCGGCCCCAAGTGACAACAACGCCATCGCACGCCGTCGTTCAGGCTCGCCCGCAGCCAGGAATTGGCGCCATTCCTGACAAAGCGCCGCGTCATGCTCGCCCGGGGCGGCAAGATCAGCCGGACCGACCAGGGAAAGCCGCGGCGCGGCGACCGCGCGTGGCGCCGCAAATACCGGCGCCAGAATCGACCGCCACCCGGACGACGATCCTGCGGCTTGATCGTCTCCGTCGAGACGCGGACTGGGCGCAGGCGGCGCCGCCGCGCTGCGACCTGACGCGGTCGAATTCGGCTCTAGACCCAGAGCGCTCAACGCGATGATGCGCCGCGCCGCCGCATCTCCACGCAGGCCTTCTCGATGCGCTTGTCGGAAGGCCATAGCGTTCGAATCCGCGCGCCGCCGAACCTTAGCCGCGAAAGCCGCCTGAAGCGTTGGGGGCGGCAGGCTCGTTGGCCCCGCCAAACCGGCGACCAGGCCGGTCGCCGCTCTTTCGAGATCGCCGTCCCCAATCGGCCCGTCGGGCGCGTCATGGACCTGCCCCAATGCTCCTTCAGCGAGCTGCGCCGCTAAGAGGAACATCTCGCCGGAGGCGCGAATACGGCCAAAAGCCCAGGCCGTTTCCGGGTCGTCCGGATCGGTCCAAAGACTATCGAAGCCAAGCGCCAGCGCGTCCGTTTCGGCGGCCAACGCCTCGGCGACCGCTGTTTCGGCGACCGCTGTTTCGGCGACCGCTTTCTCGGCGGCTGCTTCTTCGGTCGCCGTATTTTCGGAGGCCGTCTCCCCGGCGGCCGATTCTTCAACACCCGCCGCGCCGGCCCCTACGGTCGCCTGCGCCGGCGCTTGGTCCGGCGCTTGGTCCGGCGCTTGGTCCGGCGCTTGGTCCGGCGCTTGGTCCGGCGCTTGGTCCGGCGCTTGGTCCGGCGCTTGGTCCGGCGCTTGGTCCGGCGCTTGGTCCGGCGCTTGAGACGCCGAGACTGTGGACGAAGACGGTATGTCGGTCATGGTCAACTCCCGGAAACGAAAAACCGCCCCAGAGGAGGAGCGGTCGCGGTTTGTGTCGGTTTTCGCGGCGTCGAGCGCGCAACGCGCATAGGCTAAAGGGCCGCCGGTTCAGTAAGATTGGTTGGGCGTTCCGGCGTCGGCTCATGCGCGCCATAAAGGGCGATAATCGCTTCGGCCGCCTGCCTCGGGCTTTCATCCTTGAGCAACTTCCCGTAATAGGTGTTAAGCGCCTCGCCGATCCGGCTTTCGGCGGCTTCGTCCAAGACCGTCATCGCCTCTCCCGGGTCACCCAGCGCCCGGCTGATACGGTCGGCCCATTCCCTTTCGACGACGCGCCGCGGCGCCGACAGCCGGGCGCGGTAGGAGGCGGCGGCAGTCAACGTGATCAGCCCGCTCGCGGCGGCGCGCAGCGCCATGCCGAGGTCCAGCCGATGTCGCCGGTACGCATCCTCCAAGGCGAAGACCGCGCGTGGCGCGTCCTCACGCGCGGCCGTCGCCAACGCGAGCCCCATCAGCAAGTCCGCCTGTTCCGGGCTGAGCGCCCCCGCCCCCGCGGCTTCGGCGATTTCGCCGGGCGTGACCGTCGGTGCGGCGGTTTCTGAAGTTTCAGGCGGCGCGTTGCCCGCGCCGATACCCGGGGCCTGCGGCGCATCCAAAGACGGCGCGCCTAAAGTCGACACGACCGTTTGAACCGCCGAGATGTCGGTTCCCTCATCGGGCGCGAGGATCCGGTCGAGGAAGGCGTCGAACAGGTCCTGTCGGCGCGCGGACAGAGCCGCCTCGGATGTTCGTTCCTGCTGCTCCTTTTCCGTAAACCAAGCGTCCATCGCGGACTGCGCCGCCTGGGCGATCGACGCTTCAAGCGCGTCGCGCTGCGGCTTCGCCAGAACCGAGTCAAAACCGATCTTCAGCCTCGTCTCCGGATCGACCGCTTCGCCCCGGACCAGCGCCATCGCCCCGGCATAGTCTCGCCGTTTGACAAACCCCAGCGCCGCCGCCCGCACCATGTCGCCGACAATCCGATTCATAAATCCGTCGAACGCCTTCGGCCCGAGCAGGTCGGGATACGGCGTCAACTCGCCCCGCAACTCCGTGAGCGCGGGAAAAAACATGTCCGGTCGTTGCGAGACATAGAGGATGCTCCGCCGCGCCGTCTTTTCGATCGCGGCTTGAGTCGCCGCTCGCACCGCCTCGCCGTGGATCGCGACCAAGTCTTCCTCGCCCGCTTCCGCCTCTTCCTCGAACTTTTCGGCGTCCTGCGGGCGCCAAATCTCCTCCGCCTGAGGACCGTCCGCGTGCAGATCGGAATCGAGCGCGATCCGCTCGTCGGCTGACAAGGAATCGAACAGCGCCGCGCTCCGTTTTTCCAGGCCGTCCCGGTACCGATCGATCAGTTCGCCGACCGGCGTTTCAACGAAATCAGCCTGCGCGCTCAACTCCTCAATCATCACTGAGATGGCGTCGAGCAAGGCGCCGCGCAGCGCCACCCGGCGGTTCGCGGCCAGCAACGCGTCGATTCCCGGTTTATCCTCCGCCACAGCAGGCCGGGACGCGTCATGGCCGCCGACATCCGGCGCCGTCTGGGCGCGATCGCCGGAAACGCCGACAGCGATGTCCTCTTCCGGGGTCGAGTTGGTCTGGTCATTCATGGCCGACGCCTCCTAGTTGCGCTCAATCGCCGAAGGCGGAAAAAATCGAACCGGCAAGGTTCAGATAGGATTGGTTCTGCGCAGAGCGCCCCCGTCGCCGGATTTCGTTGGCGTCTTCAAGACCGAACCGCAAGATGTCGCCGACATCGGCCCGGTTGAACTTCTCCTCTTCATTCAGCACGGCCAGAGGCGATCCGCTGAGCGAGACGCCGCCGGCGAAGATACGCGCCGCCGCCCGAGCCCGGTCGTGCTCGCCCTTTCGCCGAAGCCTTTCCGCATCCAGGCGGGTGGATGCATAAGCACGGCGAGCGTTCGCGTCCGCTTCACGCCGTGCATCCCGCGCCGCCAATAATTGGCTGGCTCCGGTCAGGGCGGCGCCGAAGGGCAACTGGCTAAGCACGCCGCCCGCTAGTTTGCTCCAAAAACTCATAGCCCTGTCCTCACTTCCATGGCGAGCGCTCGTATCGTCGAACAGACCGGGCCGCGCGCAACCAGCGACAGGCCGCTGTCCGCGTTAAACCCGCTGTCAATGAACCGAGAAACGTCACCGGTCATCAAAGGCGGCGGTTTGCCGTAAGGGTCCCCCGCCCTGCGGAAATTGATCTCTGTCGCGGTCGCTTCGTCCGCGCCAAGCGCCAGAGACGCCGTGTCCTGCACATCCACCGCCGCGAGTTTCACCGAAACTTTGCGGCCAAGCGGCAGGCCGGTCTGCGGGTCCGTCGTCGGGCGCAGCGTCCGCGCGTGGCTTCGATACGGCAGCCCGAAACTGACGGCGCCGGCCGTATTCTGGTTGGCCATTGTGAAGGAGCCATCCGATTGCACGACAACCCGTGGCTGTGCGGCGCCGTCGGCGAGAATGTCCAGCGCCTCGCCTTTCAGATGCTCCGCGCCGCCCACCGTGCCGACCGAATCGCCGGTATAGGTGCCGCCGGCGTCGACATGAAACATCCCTTCCCGGTCATCCGGTCCCGCCGGCCGGTGCACCTGCTCGAGACACTCGATCATCCGTACGGTCTCGCCGTCCACCACCCGCTTGACCGCGATATAGAGCACATCCACCGCGCCTTTCGGCGTTACGGCTACGGATTCGGCGCAGCCCCACGATGTGTCTTCCGTGGCGCCGCCCAACGTGTGGCGATGCCAGGCGATGACATTCTGCTCCGGCATATAGGTGCAGCCGATCAGCTGCCCGTCGCCGCGCACCAGCCAGGCGATCGGGTGCGGATCCTGGGCGAAGGCGGCGTCCCTCACGCCGCCGACGGTGATATGTTCGCTGGCCTCGGTGATATCCGGCGAAATGAAGCTGTCGGCCTGCAGGTCAAACTTGAACTGATGCAGCCGACGTCCGCTCTTGCCCATAAACAAGAGGCCGCGCGAGGTTGATAACGGCGCCAGATTGCTGACCCCGTCGCCCGTTTGTTTCTGGTCGTTGATCGAGGCGGCGGTGATCGGGTCGCCCGGATTGGTTCCCGTGATGATCCGGGTCGAGCCGCTGGTGCCGACCGCCAGGCCGCGCTCGGCGGACATCCACTCGACGCCGTTCTCCTCGTCGGTCAGCGAGAATTTCAAGCCGTCAGTGTCCAGGGTTCCAATCGTAAAATCGCTGAACCGCGGGTTGTTGTCATTGTCCGGCATGCGCGAAAACCAGAAGGTCTTACGCTCGTTCGGCGTGCCGGAGAAGCCAAGCCGCTGCTGGATGAATCCGACGATCCGGGGGTAATTGCCTTCGACCCACTCGCTCGGCTTCGCGGTGAATTCGATTGGGCTGAAGGTCCAATCCGCGTGATCGTTGCGAGTCAGAATTTGTGGCGGATGATCCTGATGGGCGAAGTAGAGGTCGTTGTCGTTCTGCTTGATCGACAGATCAAAGACTTGGGCGTCCGTGAAGGGCGTCGTCACTTCATAGATCGCGTCGTCCGAATCCAAGATTCGTCCCTGATCGCGCCAGAACCGGATATAGAGATGGCCGATCTCGAGACAGTAGGCGTCGTTGCGTGCGAAAACGAATCGCTCCAACCGGCACTTCTTGTCGTTGTATTTGGTCATGCCGCAGAATCGCGTGCCGGGCCGCGCGGTCAGAACGCCGTGCGGCAAAGGCAGCCAGTTCTCACAGACCCCCAAAGCGGTCCGGTACATGTCTAGATCGACATGCGCGTGCAGCAGCGGCGAGATCTCGCCGCGACTGAAATTGAACTGCGCCAGACGGGACTCTCCGCTCATGTCTCGGTCCTTGTTCTAAGAAATTCCGGCCGCTCCGCCTGACGCGGCACGCCGGGCGTATCGTCGCGTGATATCGCCTTGCGGATGTCAAACTGGGCTTCGGCCCGGATGCGTCGACGATCGCCTTCGTCGCCGACAAGGTCCGCGACGATCCGGCTGGCCAGTTCGGCGCTGATCGCGGCGCGCAGCAGCGGCCCCATATCCTGCGGATTTTCGATCCGCGCGGTGTAGCGCAACCGCAGCGGCGGCGGCTGATTGGTCAGCAAATAGCGCCCTTCGCGCGACGCTTTCACCTCCGCGCCCTCCTCTGCGCCATCCTCAGTCAGCGGCAATTCGCGCAAGCAATCGCTGGGCAGGAGATATTTGTAGCGCCAGCCCCATTCGGGTCCCGGCGAGACGGCGGCGAGCGTGCGCCGCCGCCGCGCCACCGACCAATGATGCATAACCAGGGTCGCATCACGCGCCTCCGGATACGCCGCTTTGCAGACACGCGCCTCTTTGACGGCCAGGTTGAGGTCGCTGATCCGCGCGCCCCCGACCCGGCCCAGGGCCGCGTTGCAAATCTCCACGACCGAGCTCATTTAGAGCTTCTTCAATTCTTCGGCGGCGCCGGCCACGACAGCCTTGCTTAGGCGCACCCGTTGCGTTGCATCGGCGACGCGCTGTGCGCTGGTCTGATTGACGATGTCTTGCAGGCTGGGCGTTCGGATCGCCGGACCGTCGTTCTTGCCGGCGGACTTGCCAACTGGCTTGCGCGCCGGTTTCCCGGCTTTGCTTTCAGTGCTCATCACGGTTTCCTTGTGACTGATGTTGGAGAGACGTAGGACCGCCCGGGGGCTGCGGGAAACCCTCAAACCCGCGCCGCGCCCGGGCGGCCCCGCTCCGAAGTCGCGCCGCTTACGCGTGCGACTTCAGAAAGGCGATCTTGCAGTTCTTCCGCTGGAACACGCGGTCCCAGTTTCCGGCAAGCGCCAGTTCAGCGTTGGTCGGCGTCGGTCCGGCGTTATTGGCGTCGGTGTAGTCAAAGCCGTCCGGATGCATCCAGAAAGACCGGCGGGACCAGATTTCCTCCATGCCGCCGCCTTGGCCGGCGCTTTCGTCGCGCTCATAGCCGACCGGCTCTTTCTGCTGCATGGTCACGTCGCCGAAATGGAAGAACCCGGCGCCGAACAGGATCGAGGTGTAGACGATCGGGTTGTTCGACTGTTGCTCCGCCGGCAGCGTGTCGGAGACGATGACGCGCAGGCCTTTGTAGAGCTCAATCGTCATGGCGCCGGCCGAGTCCGCCTTGAACTCGATATCGTCCTCTTTCAGCATCCGCGCGCGGATCGAGGAATGGACCGCGATGGCGCCCAACTCCTCGGCCGCATCGCCCATCGTGTGGGCAGCGTCGATGATCAGCTCGTTCGAGAAGCGGCTGGCGGTCGTGACCGAGCCGTCGCTGACCTGCGCCGCCTCAACCAGCATATCGCCGCCGTCATTGGCGATATTATCCGCCAACAAACCGCGCGCGATCGAGATCGCCGTGGCGTTGAAATGCCGCTTCCAATAGGGGCCGATCCGGTATTCGACGACCGACTTGATCGGGTCCTCCCCAGCCACCACGGCGGCCAGATCCATCGCCGAATATCCCTTGTTCCGATGCAGGATGGTCGCCCGGTGCTTTTTCGAGGTGACCTTCTCCGGCGTCGCGTGCGAATCCGGATCGTCGCTCGACGTGTTGGCGTCGGTGTCGCCCAGATCATCCCATGACGGGATGTCCTGAATCAGACCGCCTTCCGAGAACATACCGGACAGCTTCTGGTCCTGCATGAAGACCCGCGACTCGAACAGAGCCGAGTTCTTGGTGCTGAGTTCGGTTGTGTAGGCCGCCATCTTTCGACGGTTCTGAATGTCCGACAGTTGTACTGTGGCCATGTGTTTTCTCCTCTAATGCGTGTATGTGTGAATTGCGGCCCGCTACAGCGTAGGTTTCACGCCCGCCGCCGCCGCGAGGTGGCGGGCCGTCTCCGGCTCGTCTCGTTCAAGACGCGCCTGTTCCGTCAGGTTGGGATTGGCCTGATCGTAGGGATTGCCATGCAGCGATCCTGTCCGACCGGCATGCGCCGAATCCTCCATTCGGGCGCCGCCCAGCCGCGCCAGCCCCTCGACGAAGCCGGCATGCTGAAACAGGCCCAGCGTATCGATCAGCGCCTGGGTCGATGGGTCGAAGACCCCGCGCCCACGCTCTGCGTCCCGGCGCACGCCTTCGAAACGCGCGCCGTAACGCGTCTTCATCGCGTCATACTCTTCGCGATGACGCGCCTCGCCTTCCTGGCGCAGCGCCGCCAAGGCCTCTTCGTTCGCCGCCATCATGGCGTCGAACTGACGGTTCGAGAGACCCGCCTTGTGGGCGGCCTGCTTCGCCAGCCTCGCCGCCTCTGAGTCCATGCCCTTCGGCGTGCTGTAGCCCGTCACGGACTTGGGCGCGCCGAGCGCCTGGTAGAAAGCGGTCCAGGCCTCTTCGCCCGCATCCGAACCCGGCGGTCGCAGAGTCGGCTGCGCCGCCTCCGCGTCTGGTTCTGGCGCGGGGTCGACAATCGCCCGATCGGCTTGCGCCGTGTTGGCCTCGCCCGGTTCATGAAAAACGCCCGCCTCGATTTTCGGGGCGGGCGTCTCGACAGGGTCAGCGACGGCGGTTTTGGGCGGGGCCGGATCGGGCGGCCCCTGCGAAGATCCGCCGCGGAGCGGATCGGGCATCGGTTTCTCAGTATCGGTCATCACGTCTCCTTTTCACGCTCCGCAATCACGGCCCGCATCAGGCCCTGCCGGACCTCGTCCGACGCGTTCAGCCGTGTCAGGATATGCTGCAGCACGGCGCGCTTGCCGTTGTGCTGCGCCAGGGCCAGGGCCGGGGCATCCGCCGCCGCCGCCTGGTAGAACTCCGCCTGATCCAGCAGATCTTCGAGCACCCGACGTCCGGCGCCGGACGCGAAACAGGTTCGGTAGTCGTCCAGCAGCCGATGCTGCCGATCGGCCGATTTGCGGCTCCATCCCCGTAGCAGACGCATCAGTCGGCCCTCGCTTCATTCATCTTGGTGATCGCCGTCAGAAGCGGGGCGAAGCTCTTCGCCCGTTCGCTCTCCTGCAGCGCCGCCGATTCCCGGGCGGCGTTCGCTTGCGCTTCAGCGAGCGCTTGCTGCTCGGCCGCCAAACTCTGGGCGACCGTCGCGTCGTCCTTCTTGGCCCGTTCCGGCAGTCCTTCGGCGTCGGCGATAATTTGCGCCATTTGATCGAGGTCGAACCGTTTCAGCACTTTCGGGTCGATCGAGCCGGCGGCGCTGATGAATTCGAACGTCCGCATCACGCCGGCCGCGTCGCCCGCCTTGCGCAGGCGCGCCAGCGGGTTCTGGAACTCGAAGATCACCTCGTCCATCTGCGGCGGTCGGGGCGGCAAGCGGATATAGCCCTCCTGGCCCTGACGCTCGAGGATCGCCAATTCCCGGCGCACGGCGCGCGACAAGACCTCTTCATGCCGCGCGAAGGGCGGGCCGATCAGATCCGACTTCTCCTGCGCCCGCAGATACGCCTCAGTCGCGCTCATGCCCGGCTTGTCGGTCATGATCTGCCAGAATTGGGCGAAAAAGGGCGCACGCACTTGGGCGGTCTTGCGGGCGATCATCGCCTCGCCGACGGAAGGATTGGCGCCGGAGAGCAGCGGCTTGACCTTGGATTGGCCGGTTTCCGGGTCGATCAGCCCCTCATTGATCATGGCCGGCCCCAGCTCCAGGGCGCGCGAAAGCCGTTCCGTCGTCGCCATCGGCGGCGCCACCGACATCTCCCAGGCGCGCGCCGTGGTCCGATGCGCGGCGAACAGCTGCGCCAGGTCCGGCGCTGCGATCATCGCCGGGGAGACGCCGTAGGGCGTCAGATCGCCAGCCGGATTGATGTCGCCGATCATGTAGGGGAATTCATAGAACCCGCCGCGGCGCACGATCTTCTCCGACGCCCGGTCCAGCCAGACCGATTGGTAGTCGAAGATATCGGCCGCCGCGCCGTCATTCGGTTCGACCGCATGAACAAAGGCGAATTTCTCTTCCCGCCGGGCCGGGTCTTCGGCCGCGTCGCGGATCTCTTTCCCCACACCGTCGCCAAAGAGTTGCATCGCCTGGCGGGCGGTGAAGTCCACCGCACGATAGAGCGTGTCATAGACGCCCGTGACCGACTTCGAGGCCCGAACCTCATGCACCGGGATCGGCCTGTATCGAAAAGGCGGTTTCCGGTCGCCGGGTTTGCGGTCGACGACCTCCTCGATCAGCGTGACGCCCAGACCGTACACCCCGATCGAGGCCCAATAGAGCTCGTTCGCAGTCTGGAAACCGGCCTGATCGTCATAGCGCAGCCGGAACAAAAGGCGCGTCATTTCATCGCCATAGCGCCGGACGCGCGGATTGTCTTTCAGCGCCTCGTTCGCCGGCTGCAGATTGTGCCAGCGCTGTCCGCGCGGGGTCATCAGCGAGATCGCGGCCGAGGTGAAGATCTGTTTCGCCTCGATCCCGGCATTGTCGAAAATCGCGGTCATATCGCCGCGCGCGGCGCCGCGGATCGGGTGCGACGGGTCGAAACGCTCGGCCAGCCGCCGCCAGATCGAAAGCCAGGGCCCCGCCTCCGCGTCCAGCGCGGCGAAACGGTCCAAAACGGTCTGTGCGTCTGTCATCGCGGTACTCCAAAATAGAGGGGACGCCCGATTGTCGGGCTGGTCTTCCATGGCTGCGGCGCCCCCCCTGCCTTCGGCGCAGGCGGGCTGAAGGCCGACGTGGCCGGCGATGGGGTCGCGCTGGCAACCCGTGTCGCCCCGAAGGAGTCGCGCCCCACAGATCTAAACGGCGGCTGTTCGATGCTTTCGCGTGCGGCGCCGAGAACCGACGGAGGCCCGGCCGGGTTCAGGTCGAAGCTCCGGACACCGCCTAGCGGATCCCAATCCACCACCTGATCGATCGCCGCGATGCGTGGAAAATCGGGCGCGTCTTCGAGCACGTCCAGCGCGATTCGAGTAACGTCGCCCTTGTAGGGGGTCGTGTTTGTGCCAAGCTTCTGATCGATGCCATCGGCGAACGAACCAAAGACGGCTCCGGCAGGCGTGAAAGCCGACGCCGCCCGCGCAAACCCTTCAAGCGGTTCGCCGGTCGCGACACCGGATACCAAACTATAGGTCGCGCCGAGGAAAGGGTTGATGGCCGCCAAGACCACCCCGAGTATCGGAGCGTCGAGAATATTCAGCGTATTGGTCTTGGTGATCGACTTTTTCGCGTGATCAATGGTGATCGAACTGGAGATCCCGAACAGGCTTCGGAAGAAGCCTTCCAATCCGGTCATATCCTCCGCCAGGTCGTCCCGTGCTTCGTCGATCTCGGCCGACCAGCTGGCCAACTTGTCAACGTCCCGAGCGAAAGCCAGTCGACCCCGACGCCTTTCGCGTTCGGCCTTTCTATTCAGAGCATCGGTGACCTGCGCCTCGACATAGGCGCCGCCGAGCGGGTCCGACCAATATTCAGGTTGCGCACCAGCGTCGCGTGGATCGGGGTCGCCGCCAGGGCCGCCAATCGGTGCGCGTTGCGTATCGAACGGGTTGCGCGTCAGGCTAGGCCCGCCATTCTGAGTGTCGCGTGGATCGTTATCCGAAACCCGGCTGCCGCGGCCGCTCGACGATGAGAAGCTGCTGTTGTTAGCGCTACGGGCGCTGCCGTCAAATCCACGTCCAAAATCTGGCATGGTCAGAACTCCGTCTTATCGCCGCCAGGATCGGCGGGCTCGAATACCGCTTAAAGAAACACCCTTTGGAGACGCATGACCGCTGGTCCCACCAGCCTTACGTCGGTTCCTCTCCGTCTCGCGATTTCGGTCGCGCGCCATGTGACCCGACGGCCATTTGCTCGGTCGGCGTTCAACCCGCCCGATGGACGGCGCCGCGCCCCGATGCTATAAAATCGTCGGTTGGGGCTTGATCCAAAAACGGCACATAGGAGCCTTCGGGCCGGCGGTGGAGCTGCCCGCCTCAAGCCTCAATCACCTCTCAATCGCTCGGCGCCCTTGAGGATTACACCTCCCTTCGCAAGCTGCCGGTCGATGGAGGGCCATCGGTTTTTCGATTTCACCATTTTTTCGGAATATCCCGTTATCAGGCTGTAATAGGGTTCCGGCCGTCCCAGCCAACGGCGCAAGGCCGAACCCGGCTGAAGCTAGAATACCGCGTAGCGGCCGACGTCTTCCAGTTGAGCGAGCATCAGACGGCCATTCACTTGTCCGATTGCCACATCATTGCTGCGCGCGACATCTTGAACCAAAGCCACCCCGTCGGAATATCCCAGATTGCGGGCACGGATATGCTTGTCTGGCGTAAGGTGCCGGACGCCAAAATCCGTTGGTCCAACGCGGCCGAGCTGAATGCGGATGGGCGCTGCGGGGAAACGACCGGCTGACGCCGCAGCGATATCCGAGCCGACTTGGCCGAAATTGATCGATCCGTTCGGGCCGGACACGAACCGGCGCGCGGTTGCCGCCTCATGGGCGATTTTCGCCGCGGCGGCGCCCTGCACCGCCGCGCCGCCAGCGCCGCCGGCTCCAGCCACGCGTAGTCCTAGGTAATTTCCGAAATTGACGATCCCGCGCTCTAGTTGCCGTCCTTGGGTTTTGCTCGCGCCAAATTCGTCAATACTCTGCCCTGCCAAGGCGGCGCCGCCGTGAAGAGCGGCCGGGACCGAGCGCAGCGCGGAGTCGGCGAAGACCGTCGCAGGATACCCGATCACTTCGTTGAAATACTGGATTGGTCCCAGGACCGGATACCGGGCCGCAAGCTGGCGTTGGGCCGCGATCTCATCGGGATCAAATCCCAGCGGATCATCCACGTCCCAGACACGCCGCACCGCCTTGGCTGTCCTATTGTAAAGACGCGAAAAGATGTCTGTTTCATCAGGACGCGGCTCGCGGGCGAACGGACCCGCAAAGTCCGTCCCGCCAGAGAACGGGACCTGGAACCTCGGAGACCGTCGGGTCTCGAACGGGTTACGCGTGATGGTGAGCATCCCCGCATTGGTGTCGCCCCAGCCGAGGTTGCCGCGGAACAGGGACAAATCCTGACCGATCGCCTTCCGGCCCCGGCGCGCCTCTCGCCTGGCTCTTAGCTGCATGAAGCGCGGCTCCTGCTTCGGAACGCTGGCGCCGCCGATTTGGGCGTCTTGGTCCGGCTCACGGCTCTTACCGCCGCCGATCCGTCCGCCAAATGTCCTGCCGCGCTCGTTGCCGCCAACGCCGTAGAGTTCGCGCCCAATCCGGTCGCTGTGCTCTCGACCGCCGCCGCGGCTGCTATTAAATGACTCGCTACAATTTCCAAGAGAACCGCCGCCAAAATCGACCATCTCAGAACTCTCCCTGATAGGCGCCGAGATTGGCGCGGCGGGCCGGCGCGGCCGTAGCGGGGCGTGGCGCGGTCAGGTTCTTGAACAGATGCAGGAAGCCGTGGACTCGCGCATCGACCCGGTCGGGCGAGCCGGGGCCTTCATAGCCTTCGGCGGTCATTTGCATCATCTGTTCCTCCAATTCGGGAAAATCGCCGACATGGCTGATTTTCCCCAAGCCATCGAGCGCGGCCACGGGCTGCGCGCGTTCGGCCTTGCGGCGGCTGGCATGGACCAGACGCACCGGCAAGGACCGCCGGACCGCCTCAAGCGTCGTGCGCACCATTTCGCCGCCCTGGTTCTTCTCCGCGACGATCGTGTCGGCGCGCCAATGGTCATAGGCCGAGACCACCCGCCGCGCCCATGTGTCCGGCGCGCCGCGCACGGACTGATCGTCGAGCACATAGCCGCGCCGGTCGCGCCCCAGGCCGCAGACTACAATCCCGGTCTCGTCGGCGCCCTCGCCGCTGCTGACGGCGGGGTCGACGGCGACCACGATCTTCTCCAAATCCGGCGCCGAGGCGACGCGGTTCTGTTGGATCTCCGCCCGCGTCCAGATGGCGCCCTCGACGGTCGGTTCGTAGTCGCCTTCCCAAATATGCCCGTAGCGGGACGGGTTGTTCTTCTGATCGTCGCGGCGCTCGCGCTCCAACTCCTCGGGGAACCACGGGTTGTCACGGTACAGCGCGCGCACCACGATGGCGTTTGGCGGCGGCCGGCCCGAGCGGAACAGCGCATCGACCGGATCGCTTGCGCGCCTCGGATTCCAACTGAACCAAAGCTCCGACCCCGGCGCCCTGATGGTCGGGCGCAACAGCTCCAGCGAGCGTTTCGACAGGCTCTGCGCCTCCTCGACCCAGGCGATGGTCACCCCCTCCAAGGACTTGATGCTTTCGGCCGTATGGTCCTGCATGCCCTGGAACAGGATGGCCCCGCCGCCTGGCGTGCCGATCCGATCGCGCCGGAAAGAAAAAAGGCCCGAAACGCCTTGGCGCCGGGCCTTGTCTTCGATGAGCCGTTTCGCGCTCTCCGCCAAACTTCGCTGGACCTCCCGTATGGCGACCACCCGGGCGCCGGGATTGCCGATACAATGTTCCAAGACCGCCTCGGCGAAGAAATGCGACTTGCCCGAGCCGCGCCCGCCCCAGGCCGCCTTGTAACGGGCCGGGCGCAGCAAAGGCTCAAAGATCGCCGCCGTCGGAATTCTCAGATTTGACAATAATCCGCTCCACCTTTTCGATCCCCGGCGTCGACGCATCTCCGCGGTCAACTCCCTCTTTACTCTGTATCGCGGCGCTCGCCGGCTTGTCGGGCCATTCGTCCGGGTCCGCGTGTTTCAGCGCAAAAATCTGGCTCGATACATGCGGGCCGGTGCCGCCTTCCAGCAATCTCTGTTCGAGATACAGCACCCGGCGGGCCTTGCCGCGCGCGACGGCGGCCGCGAAACCCGATCGCCGTTTCACCCAGATATCGACATCCGACCGGGCGACGCCGATTTCACCGGCGAAAGCGGTCAAACTGAGCCCGCGCCCCATACTTTCTACAACATCCTCGCAATACTCTTCCCGATAGTCCGCCAACGCCGCCCTTTCAGAGCGGCCCTTGTGCGGCTTGGGTTTCCTGTCCGGACCTTTCGGCGCCGCCATTCATCACCTCATGATCTGCGTGAGAGCCTCGACCGCTACGGCCCGCGGGCCAGCACCCCGGTCATCGAAAACCGAAGCGCGGCGCCAAGGCCTGAATCAAAAACGCCGGCGGGATTTCTTCCCGCCGGCGCATTTCTCGATGCTCAATTAACGCGCATCATACCGATCCGAACTGCTATGTCAAATACTTTTTTTAATTTTTTTCCAATTTTTGTTTGCTCGTGTTTTCTTTGGTGTGAATACCGCCGGAATCCTGGGGAGACGCCGCTTGTTGCAGGCGTGTTTCTCCGGAGCGTGTTTCTCCGGGGCGCGCTTCAGCCGGGGCTCTATAGCCATCGGCCTCCAAGAGCCGCCAGTGGACGGCCAAACGGCCTAAACCGCGTTTGGCGGTCGTCAGGCAGGCCGGTTCGTCGCGTGTTAGTTTAGCGACGGCGCGCTTCTCCCGGTGGCCGCCGAGCGCGCAATAGGCGTTTGCGTACCGATCCTTGACCCGGCGATACTCTTCGGGATCGTCGAACCGACGGGGCAAGGACGCAGCCGTTTGCAGCGGCGCCTCCCCTTCCTCCCGGTCCGGCTCAGGGCCCGAGGCGTGGGGAGTCATCACGCCGAGCGGACCATGCGCAGGCCCCCGATCGGGGTTGGGCGCGGAGAGATAGCCAAGATAGAGCTTCGCCAAGGCGGCGAAACGGCGCCCGGCGACCAACTCCGCCTCGGTCAAGAAACCGGCGAGATAGGCCGCATGCATCCGTGAACCGTCCCAGAGCGTCACATTCGCGCCGCCGACGATCGCGGCTCGGCGCGCCCGCAATTCGGGTGTGCCCAAGTCGCGTTTTGGCCCACCCGCTCTCTGCGACGCGTCCCCTTTCTTACTTCCGGGCGCATATCCACGCGGGGCTCGTTTCCGACCGGCTCTCGCCATCCTATCTCTCCTCTGTTGCTCTGTTTCGGACACTTCACATAGATCGGCCATGACGCCTAATTGAGATGCGCGATCCGACAGCTGCGCAGCCGCTCACTAATATCTCCGGCGTCCGCCCCCCCCCAGGCGCAGGGCCGCACACTCAATTCCCGGCACCAAACACCACGTCTGCCAAGTTGTCAAACATTTTGTCTGTTTTCTATTCCTAGAATCCGGTGCATTGTTTGGTCATGGCGAACAAAATCAAACAACTCCGCGAAGAGGCGGGCCTGTCTCAGGTCGCCCTTGGCGAACAATGCAATACGACGGGCCAGAATATCGGCCTGATCGAACGCGGCGCGCGGCGCCTGAACGACCAGATGATGCGGAAAATCGCCCGGGCCCTGAACGTTCATCCGGCGGACCTGCTGGACCTCGACGAGGATATGGCCGACGAAGGGCCGGCTCGGCCTGGGCGGCTCGCTGACGCCTCGGCGCCCCTTGCGACGGCCGAACGGGCGAACGTGCCGCCTCCAAACCCCTCGCAATGGCCGCGCAGCCTGCCGATCCGCGGATCAGCGGCAGGGTCCAATTCCGACACTGGCGCGATGCGCCTCGACGACGCGCAGATCGGCTATGTTCGCCGTCCGCCCGGCCTCCAAGGCGCCAATGACGCTTATGCCGTCTATGTCGTCGGCGATTCCATGGCGCCGCGCTTTTTCGAAGGCCATCTGCTGTTCGTGCATCCAAGACAACCGGCGCGCCCCGGAGACGACATTATCCTGCAGGTCCAAAAGGACGAACATGGCGAGATCGAAGCCTTCGTGAAGATGCTGGTGCGCAAGAACAGCAAAGAGATCGTCGTCGAACAGTTCAATCCCGCGCGCACGCTGACATTCAAGATGGCCGAGATTGTCGCGATCCACCGGGTGATGCCGTCCAACGAACTGGTTGGATTCTAGCCCGGGCCTAGACCCGTCCCCAAGCCACGCCTACCTCCGCGACTGTCCAATCGGACTAGTCCGGCGCAGCGCCCCTGCGCCCGCTCGTCTCGCGACATGCGCAAGCAGACGGGCATGATGCGATTGGCTCCCGCGCCCGATTTGATCGGCGAGACGCTGTCCGCTTGATCGGCGAGACGCTGTCCGCGCCGCCTTCTGAAACCCGTTGACCGCCCACGAAGAGACGAACCGATCCACTTGTTTAAACACCGAATGGGCGACCCGATCGCGACGACCGAACGCTCCAGATCTCAAAACAGAACCCTGTAATCATCGATCCGGGCTGCATCGCCTCAGAGATTCGTCATATGATAGGTTCATTTTGTCTGTACCAAACAAACATTTCTTAATGATCTGTAACGTACTGATAATCAAGAAGACTGTATTCGCCAGCTATCATTTTCTGCATCTTCTGATTGGTTAATGCGTTCATCAGTTTCGGGTGATGGTTGTGACTTATCGCGCCTCCGTACAAATTGTTGTTGAAGAATCTCTCATAATTAGTTCTCTTAAAGAGATAATAAAATCGTGCTAACAACTAAGGGTAATCGATGTGATGTCTATTCGCAAAAAGCGTTACGCGTTGGTGCAGCGAGAAGCCCGAATGAGGGAGCCGGATCGCAGTCTCTTAAACAGCGCCGAAATGGGCCCTGTCCGCAAACGGCTCCGACTCTCCGCTGGAGTGAAGGCGAAAGTCGGCGGCTATTCCAACCGTTCCGGTCAATACAGGTCATTTCAGGGGGAATTCGACGCCGACCGCCCGTATTTGATTGTAATCCGCCAGGGAGACGGGCGCGTCATCCGGGAAGGCGATGTCTTCACCGCCCTGCCGGCGCAGCGGATTCGTCCGGGCGACAAATGCGTGCTCTGGCGCAATGACGGTTCGCCGGGACTGATCGCCTATCGTAGTTCGGCCCGGGCGCGGCCGGTCTTCAAAGACCTCGCCGGGGACCGGGTTCTGCGCGGGGACTGGGTCGCGATCCACTTTATCTGTGAAACCGGCAACATGCCGGACCTGACGCGCTGATCCGTTGGTTATTGACGGCTAAAACATTTTGTTTTATTGTTGAGGAATTGAGGGTCGCGCACTGCGCCTATTCAGAGCTCGCGTCTCTCGGTCTCCAACAGTTTCACGCCTGAACAGCAGCGGCGGACGCCGCCTGGGGAGGGTTTACACCATGAAGTGGGATGGCCCCCACACGGTCGCCGCGACGCGCGGGCGGCCGGAAGTGCGCGGCCATTCAAGGCGGCGCGATTTGCCGCCCGTCGAGCTCGATTTGGATCTGCTCGATGATGAACGCCTGCTCATCACACGTCTCGCCCTGCGCGTCTTACTGCATGAGGCCGACGGCGCGCTCCAAGTGCGTCAGATTGAGAACGCCACCGGCAAGCGCCGCCGACCATGGAAAGATCTCGCCGACCAGTGCCCGGCGCTCCATCGCCGCGCGGTCGAACAGCTTGAGAGCCACCCGACCGGACAAGACTTGCTCCGCCGAACGCTGCTGCGCGACTCAGCCCGACGTTAACAAAGAGACCGCGGCTTAGTCATCGGCGCGCCAGCGGGAGACGCCTTTGGTGTCGATGTCGAACAGGTCCAACAGGCGTCCGACGGAATGATCGATAATCTGTTCGATGCTGTCCGGGCGGTTGTAGAAGGCCGGGACAATCGGGGCGACCACCGCGCCCATTTCCGCCGCCTGGGTCATGGAACGCAGATGGCCGACATGCAGCGGCGTTTCCCGTAGGCCCAGCACCAACCGGCGGCGTTCTTTCAAAACGACATCGGCGGCCCGGCTCATCAGGCTGGAGGTTACGCCGGACGCGATCTCACTGAGGGTGCGAACGGAACAGGGCAGGATCAGCATGCCGCGTGTCGGAAAAGAGCCGGACGAAATCGACGCGCCGACATCGCCCGGCGGATGCGCCTTGGTCGCCAGCGCCCGGATTTCCTTCGGCTTCCGATCGATCTCATAGGCCATGGTCATTTCAGCCGATTTCGACAGGATCAGATGCGTTTCAATCTCCAACTCGCGCAGAATTTCCAGGGCGCGCACGCCATAGATCACGCCGGACGCGCCGGTCACGCCAATAATCAAAGGAAGATCGGTTCGATCAGACATGCTTCACCCCGCCCGGCACAAGAGCCGCAGCTTTCCGCGAGGGTTCTACAAGCCGGACCCCGCGGCCACAATCGCAGAAGCTGCGTCCTAATCACGCGATATTCGAACGCTGCAGCGCAACATTGGGGATGACGCTGATGGCGAATGCGGTCTATAACAAACGTGACGATCCATGCGGGTTTTTTGCCCGACGCGGTTTGTTTGGGGGAACAAATGACCTTGCCGCTTCTCTTGTATTTGAAAGCGCTTGCGCCGATCGCGGCTTTTGTGGTCGGACTAGCGGCCATAACGCCCGCCTGGGCGCAGGAGGCGCCGCGCCCCGCCGTCATTGTCGCGCCCGCCGAAATTACCGACCTGCGTGCGGCGCTCAGTTTTTCGGGCCGCGCCGTGGCCGAGCAGAAGGTCGATCTCACGGCGCGTGTCTCAGGCTTTCTGGAGAATACCGGCTTCATCGAGGGTCGGCGGGTCGAGGAAGGCACGCTCCTCTATGAAATCGAGTCGGAACCCTATGAAGCGGTCGTCCGGCAAATCGAAGGCTCCATCGCCGCGGCACGCGCCGAATTGGCGCTGGCGGAGATCGATCGAGCGAGAAAAGAGGAACTGGTGGGACGCGGATCGGTCGCGCAGTCTCAGCTGGATGTCGCGGTCGCCAATGTCGGCAGCGTCAAGGGACGGATTGAGAACCTATCGGGCGAACTCGATCGGGCGAAGCTTGATGTCTCTTACACTCAGATCACGGCGCCCTTCGCCGGCTGGGTCGGACTGTCGCGCTACGATGTCGGGGCCTTTGTCGGGCCAGAGAGCGGCCCGCTGACGACCCTGGTCCGGCTCAATCCGATGACGGTCGAATTCCCGGTGCCCGCGACGCTCTACGTCACCTACAGACAGCAACGCGCCCGGGAAGAGGATGAGGAGGGCGCGGACGTCTCCCTGCGCCTGCCGAACGGTACGACCTACCCGCTGTTGGGCACATTAGACTTCATCGACGCCCAGGTTGCACGCGGCACCGACACGGTTCTGACCCGCGCGGTGTTCGACAATCCAGACGGGGTGTTGCTGGACGGCGCCTTGGTGGTGGTCGAACTGGTGGCGTCCGACCCACAACTGGTGCTGAACATTCCGCAACAGGCGGTTCAGCGCGACCAGGTCGGCGATTTCGTCATGGTTGTCGGGGCTGACGACACGGTCGAGCAACGGCGCATCGAAGTTCGGACAGTCATTCAAGGCCGCAGCGTTATCTCCGACGGCTTGGAGGAAGGCGAGGTCGTGATCACCGAGGGCGTCAACAAGGTCCGGCCGGGCATCCAGGTCGACGCCGCCGTCTCGACAGGCGGCTGACGCCTTGATTTCCGGCGTCTTCATCTACCGGCCAAGGCTGGCGCTGGTCATCTCGATCGTCATCACGATCGCAGGACTGGTGGCGCTCACCCAACTGCCGGTCGCTCAGTTCCCCGAAATCGTCCCGCCGTCGGTTCAGGTGCAGGCGACTTATCCTGGGGCCGGTGCGGAAGTGGTGGAACAGACCATCGCCCAGCCGATTGAGCAGCAGGTCGTTGGCGTCGACGACATGATCTACATGAAGTCGAGCAGCAGCGCCGACGGCGCCTACGAACTGACCGTCACCTTCGCGGTCGGCACCGACCCGGACATCGCGACGGTCAACGTTCAGAACCGCGTCTCGGCCGCAATGGCGCAACTGCCGCAAGAAGTGACATCAGTCGGCGTCAATGTCCGCAAGGCGTCGCCCGCCTTCCTTCAGATGATCTCGATCTACGATACGGGGGATCAGTTCGACAGCCTGTTTCTCTCCAATTACGCGACGATCAATCTGGTCGACAGTCTGAAACGGGTGCCGGGCATCGGGGATGTGAGCGTCCTCGGCGCGCGCGATTATTCCATGCGGATCGTGCTGAATGTCGACCGGCTGACCAGTTTGGAACTCACACCCGACGATATTGTCGACGCCTTGCGCGCGCAAAACGTCCAGGCAGCGGTTGGTCGCGTCGGCGCCCAACCGCTGACCAATGACCCGATCTTTCAGCTTAACATTACAACGCAGGGCCGGCTGACCGAACCCGAACAATTCGGCAATGTCGTGTTGCGCGCCTTGCCGGACGGTTCCTTCGTCCGGCTGCGCGACGTAGCCGAGATCGAACTTGGGGCCAAGAACTACGACACGATTGCGACTATCGACGGCCGGCCCACCGTGCTGGTCCAGATCAGTCAGGCGCCGGGCGGCAACGCGCTGGCGATCGCCGAGGGCGTCGAAGAGGTGCTCGCGCGCACCATGCGCAATGCGCCGGAGGGCGTGACCTATGATGTGACCTATGACGTCACCGGGTTTATCCGAGCGAGCATCGCCGAGTTGCAGACCACACTGTGGCAAGCCTTCATCCTGGTCATCATCGTCGTCTATCTCTTCCTGGGCAGCATTCGCGCCACCTTGATCCCGGCCATCGCCGTGCCGGTCGGCCTGATCGGGACCTTCGCCGTGATGCTGGCGCTTGGCTTTACGATCAACACGATCACGCTGCTCGCCCTGGTGCTCGCCATCGGCACGGTCGTCGACGACGCAATCGTCGTCGTCGAGAATTGCGACCGGGTGCTAGCGGAAAATCCGCACCTGTCGCCGCCTGAAGCGGCGCGCCAAGCGATGGATGAGATAACGGGACCGGTGATCGCCACGACGCTGGTGCTCTTGTCTGTCTTCGTGCCCGTCGCCTTCATCCCCGGCATCACGGGACAACTTTTCCAGCAATTCGCGGTGGCGATTTCGGTTTCGGTCGTGATCTCGACCATCAACGCCCTGTCGCTCAGCCCGGCGCTCTGCGGCCTATTGCTGCGCCGACGCGAAGGCCCGCCGAGAGGGCCGCTGGCGACGATCTCCCGTGGCATCGACTGGACTCGGGACCGATACGCCACGATCGCCGGCGCTGTCGCCCGCCGCGCCATCATCGGCGTGGTTCTGATGGCCGGCGCCTTGGGCGCGACTGGCTATCTGTTCAATACGGTCCCGACCGGGTTCCTGCCGGCGGAGGATCAAAGCGCCTTCATGGTGGAAATCCGGCTTCCCAGAGGCGCCTCGGTCAACCGCACCCAAGCCGTGCTCGAGCCGTTCCAGGAACAGGTCGCGCAGATCGAGGGCGTTCGCTCGATCATCGGCGCCTCCGGTTGGTCCCTGCTCGACAGCGCCGCTTCGCCGGACAGCGGCATTCTGATTGTCGTGCTGGACGATTTCGACGACCGCGCCCCGGGCGTCAACGCATTTGACATTATCGGCCAGGTCTACGCACTCGGCCTGTCCGTGCGCGAGGCGCAGGTCTTCCCCTTTAACCTGCCGCCGATCATCGGCCTCGGCACAGGGTCGGGGTTCGAGTACCAGTTGAACGATCTCGAGGGGCGGCCGCCCGCCGATCTCGCCGCTGTCGGGGGCGGCATGGTGGTGGCGGCCAACCAGGAAGACCGGTTGGGCCCGACCTTCTCGACCTTCTCGGCGAACACGCCGCAGCTCTATCTCGACCTCGATCGCGAGCGATTGCAGACGCTGGGCGTCTCCGTCGACGAGCTGTTCAGAACGATGCAGGGCACGTTCGGCTCTCTCTATGTGAATGATTTCAACCTTTTCGGCCGGTCTTGGCAGGTGAATATGCAGGCCGCCGAAACCGACCGCGACGCGGTGCCGAAACTCAACCGTCTGCATGTGCGCAACCGGGACGGCGAAATGGTGCCGCTCGGCGCGGTCGCCACGGTGCGGTACATTGTCGGGCCGCAGCTCATCACGCGCTACAACAACTACCGCTCGCTGACCATCAACGGAACGCCGGCGCCTGGGGTCGCGTCCGGCGTGGCGCTGCAAGCGATGGAAGAGCTGTCTGAGACGACTTTGCCGCCGGGCTATGATTATGAATGGACCGGGACGGCGCTGCAGGAGAAAGAGGCGGCGGGCAAGACGGCGATGATCCTCGGCTTCTCGATCCTCTTCGCCTACCTGTTCCTGGTCGGCCTGTATGAAAGCTGGACCATCCCGGTTCCGGTCTTGCTGTCGGTCGCATTCGGGGTGGCCGGCGCGCTGGGGGCGCTGCTGGTCGCCAACCTGTCTTTCGACCTCTATGGCCAGATTGGTCTGGTGCTCTTGATCGCGCTCGTCGCCAAAAACGCGATCCTGATCGTCGAATTCGCGAAACAGCGCCGCGAAGAGGGCGCCGAGATCATTGAGGCCGCGATCGACGGGGCGCGGACGCGGTTCCGGGCGGTGATGATGACCGGCCTGTCCTTCGTCGCCGGGATCCTGCCTTTGGTCTTCGCGGTCGGCGCGGCCGAGATCACCCGCACGACGGTCGGTACGTCGGTCTTCGGCGGGATGTTGCTGGCGACACTGCTCGGCATTTTCGTCATCCCCGCCCTCTATGTGACCTTCCAGAGCGGGCGCGAGCGGGTAAAGCGGATGGTCTCCAAGCCGCCCACAACGCCGCCAACTAATCCGCCGGCCGATCAGGCGACCTAAGGCGACAGCCTTTGTCGCGGTTAAGGCTCAGAATTTAGACCACGGAGACAGAGGTGCAGGAGCCGCCCGATGGGCTGAAAGCCCTCCTCGACCCTGACGAACAGGTCGTCTGGTGGGGCGCGCCGCTGCAAGGCCTTCGCTTCCGCAAGCAGGACGTCTTTCTTATCCCATTTTCCTTGGCCTGGGCCGGGTTCGCCATCTTCTGGCTGGTCAACGTGATCCAGATCGGCGCGCCTTTTGTTTTCGTCCTGGCGGGTTTCATCGCCCTCGGCGCCGGTTTGTATCTGGTCGTCGGCCGCTTCTTTCGGGACGCGCAACGCCGCCAGAACACCGCCTATGCGGTGACCAGCAAACGGCTGTTGATATCTCGGAAAGGCCGTCTCTCGAGCATCGACCTGACCGGCCTGGATCAGATCCATCTGGAGCAAAACAGAGACGGAACCGAGTCGATCATTTTCGGGAACGACGAACCCGCGCCGTACGCGGCGCCAACCAGACATGTCAGCGTACTCGGGATGGGGAGCCGCCGTCATAGGCGGCTTTCTAGGATAAGCCGTCCGCGCGCTTTGGCCTTCGAATTCCTGGAGGACGGCGCGTCCGTGTTGGCGATGATTCGACAAGCAAGGGACGCGGCCTGCACGTCGAGGTGAGCTGCGCGTTTCGTCGATCCCGCCGACGCCAGGCGCCGCTTAGACGGTTCCGTTGTGAGAGGATATGATCGGAGGCGGTAGCGTCTCCGGTTCGATCCTGAGTATGGACGCACGTTTCGGTGATCTTCAATTTCTTGCCTTACTTCGCTGGCGTCAGTTCACGTCGTCTTCGGCGCCATCCTGGTCTTTACAGTCGGTTTGCTCTCTCAGAAAAGGCGCCGGGCTCGCCGATCTCTTTCGCGGGCCTTGGCAGAGATGCGGAATCGCCGTCTGGTAATGCCGGTTTGAAGTATTGTGAACTGAAATCGTGCCGGGCTTTTGGCCAGGATTGGGATGTAATCGCGATGTCGACCCGCCGCCTCAGGGTATGTCTCTTTTTGACTTTCTGTTGTCTCGGCGGGGCGACGGTCGGGACCGCCGTAGCATCGGCCGCATGGGCGGAGGATCTTAGCGCGGCTGGGGCGTCGCTGAGGGCCAATAACGCTGACAACGCGGCGAAAATCCTAAGGTCCCTGGCCGATCAGGGCGATCCCAAAGCGATGCACGAACTCGGGCGGCTGTATGAAATCGGTGCGCCAGGGTTTGCGGCGAATCCTCGTCAGGCGGTGACCTGGTACCAACGGGCCAGCGATGCAGGCAGCGCGGAAGCGCAGAACGATCTGGCGCTGCTCTTCGCAGGCGGTGTTGGCGTAAACCGAGACCGCTCGCGTGCGCTGGCGCTTTGGCGGCTCGCGGCGGGGTCGGGACTTGCTGCGGCGCAGTTCAATCTTGGGCTCGCGCTCTTACAAGGCGATGCGGACGAAGTACGAGAAGCGCAGGTCTGGCTTCAGCAAGCCGACCGGGCGGGCGTTGCACAGGCGTCGCCGGCCTTGACTCAATGGGCCGCAATCGGAATTACCCCAACTGCGGCGACCGCCGCTGCGCTGGAATCGCCGGCCATCACCATTAGCCCGACGGTCGATGTCGTCACCGAAGAGTTGGCGGGGCCGTCGAAGCTGGTACAGCAAGCGCGTGACGAAGCCTCTGATTTGCGCGATCCAGCGGCGGAAGATCTGGGCCCAAAGGCCGGCGAAGAACCTCAGCCTCGAGGGGTTCGGACCGCTGACTCCATTCAGAAAGTCGCCTTGGCGGAGACGCAAACGCCGGTGGAGACGGCGTCCATCTCAACGTTCGAAAATCCCGACCCGCCGACCGAATCGGCCAAAGCCTACCGGGTCTGGTTGGGTTTCGCGCGTGATGTGGAAAGAGCCGAGAAGGCGGCGCAACAGATTGTCGCCGCAAACAGCGCGCTGCTCGCCGACGCCCCGATGCATCTCGAGGAGGCCGCACTGATCACCGGCGGCGCCTATCAACGGATCCTTTTCGGCGATTGGCCGACCCGCGCCGAGGCCGAATCATTCTGCGACGCGCTTCGCCAAGACGGCAGCGCCCGTTTCTGTCGAATTGTCGTAACGGGCGGCCCTTCATAAGCCCCTAAGATCTTTCTTAGCCGCACCAATTCCTGGCGCCCTATTTGCTTTGGTCACTACGTCGAAACAGACCGAGCAAGGGGACTAGCCGTGATCACCAACTCTATAACGCCTTTCAGGATTCCTGCCGCGTTTCTGGCGCTCGCGTTGGCTGCAGGTTGCGCCGACCCTAACATGGCTGCGCTTTTCGGCGAGAAGCAACCTGGGGCTGATGGTCTGGACGAAGCGGTACTGGCCGATATGGTCATCGACGCCAGCGAGCGGGTCGCCGCCGTCGACGCTCGTGTGGCCGCCCTCCATAGCGAAATCAACGGTCTCGACAGCGTTGTTATGGCCGACATGGTTGTCGACACCAGCGATCGGATCGGCGCTGTCGATGCAAAACTCAACAAGCTGCAACGTGAACTTGCCGCGTTGCGGAACACCTTGCCCAATCGCGCGCCTATTGAAGGCGAAACCCTCGCCCAGATCGATGCGGCTGATGCTGACCTTCAGACTGGCGATGTTTTTCCCCGGCCGCCCCAACGTCAGAAGGACCCGGCGCCACAGACGCCGAAGACCGAAATGGTGGAGTCGCCCAATGCAGCCGGCGTGCATTTGGTGACCTCACACACAGCGCCCGCCGCTGAATTGGCTTGGAGCACACTGAAGACGGGCTTTCCCGATTTACTTGACGGACTTCAACCGGAGATCATGAGCGTTACGCTCGGCGCCGATCGCAGGACTTTCTATCGTGTGGTTGCGGGTCCGTTGGACAATCGAGACGTCGCTCGGAAGCGCTGTGACGCATTCGGCACCCGTGGGCAATTCTGTACGCCTGTCGCCTTCGCGAAGACGGAAGCGATCGACGGCGCGGCGGATTCGGCGATCGACACCGCCGGATTGTAACGGCGGCGCACAGGTAGTTCGTCAGTCAATAAGCTGCACATTTTGCAAACGTGCGCCAATGCGTTCGAATGAGGTCACAAGCGACTGATTGGTTGGCGCCGGAAAGAAATATTGTTGCTCTGGATCTGTGTTATCCAGACACTCCCCAGGCGGCGATACGTCTTCCTGCGTCGAACAAGCGCAGTAAACACCGTGCAGTCTCTCCGGCATTCGAAAGGCGATTGTGAAAACCTGTACGCCTTGGGCTTTGGCGTTGCTGCAGACATCCAAGAGCTTGGCGTCAATCACCGCAGGGCCGCTCGTAAAAGGGCCCAACCCTTCCGATGTCCGCGGAAACGCACTCGTATCGACCTCGCCATAGCCTGAATAGGACGGGATCCAGCTCTGTCCATCGGTCATAATCACCAAGGCCTTCGTCAGGTCTTCTCTCCCGTATATCGCCGGTTTTTCTGTTGGGACGCCATCCCAGACGCCGCTCCAGAACGGCGACAGTGTGCGCCAACCCCATACAGCGCCAATCGCGGTCATCGTGCCGCCGCGTGACGTCTCGAGGTCGACCAGATAGTCAACCAAACCCTCGCGGTCTTGTGTCAACGGAACGATTGGCTGGCCCTCACTCAAGACAGCGCCATCAGGTGAGACATCTGCGCCAGCGCAACGGATTAGCGAGAAGTCTTCGTTGAACCGGCGGTATGGGCGGAACCCGCCGTCCGCATCGCCGGGCGGGGCCTCGCTGGCGTCAAGTTCCGCGTCAAATCTCTGCTCGACGCACCCGCTCCAGCGCGTCACATTCTGGTCCGTTGGATCGCTTGCGGACAACCATCCGTCATATTGCAACCCCACATTTACACCGGCGACATACGGCACAATCGAAATCCACGGCCTAACCGATTCTGGGATCCCGTCACTCTGCAGCGATTCGACCAGCGCTATCGACGCATCTTGCAACGCCTCAATCTTGCCCTGTGTCCGCATCGAACCAGTGATGTCGAGAACCATTGCCACTTCAAGCTGTTGTATATCAGCTTCGGTTCCGGCGTTCGCCTTGATCGGGAAGGTCGCCGGCGCCAGTATTGCGACGAGGACGCCTTCCCTAGCGGTCTGCGCGCTCACGCGAAAAACGTCGACGCTGGAGAAATTCACCGCCACCGAAATCTCATCGGATGCGGCGGGATCCGGCGTACTGCTTTCCACACATGTGACCGTATATCCTTCGCGCATATTCAAGCGCACGAAGCGGCAACCATCCTCGACTAACTCGGCAAAAGACGATTCCTCTTCGAGCGTTCTTCTCCCGATCGTCAGGGCGGCGCTGTCCGTCGCGCGCTGCAATTGCTGCTTGAGCCGGAAATTCTGTGCGGCGTCGATGGACATCCCGGCACCGCCGACCATGACCGCGACAGTCAGAACGAAAATAACGGCGGTAACGCCTCGTTCATCGGTCAGAAAGCGCCGCAATGTAAGGCGCATCCAACGTCGACCCTCTAGCAATCGAGGCATGTTACAAAACCTCTTCGAGACGCATAGTACGCTTGCACCTTGACCGGGTCGCCAACAAGCGTTTCGGTGATAGTACGCCCTGCAAACAGTGCGGCGACCGGCGTGTAGCAGATCTGAACCGTCACAATGCTCTCTTCGGCGTCAAACGAGACATCGGCAGGAAGCGATGCACGCCCCCCCGCGGCCCCGACAAAGGGAGGGCATGCCGTTTCAATCTCAGTTCCCCGGGTGACCTGCCACACGACTTGCGGGTCCCCGCCGAGATTGTCCTCTGTCGACGCGCTTGACAACACAGAGAGGACCGCCCGGTAGACTCCTTCCGCACTGTTGGCGTTTCGTCCATTGGAAATGATCTCCGCCATTTCGAGTAAATCTTCGACCCCGTCGCGTGTTACGGCTTCCTCCCGCGCCACGGCGTTCGCCGCGAGATGCGCCGCCTGATCGACTTGAGATCCAATTGAGACAAACCGATGCGCATCGATAATCGTGATCAAGGTCAAAACAACCATCGGCACGACCAATGCCGTTTCGATCCCGACGGCCCCTTTGTTCGCGGCAAAAAAGACTCGGCCGCGTTCACGCAACCATCGGCCAGCGCCCCGGCCAAGCCGGACGAACCGCGGTTCATTCTCCAAGAATCGAAGAGGTCGGCGCATCAAGCTCGCCTTGTCCCTATTGATCTTCGCATCATTCGGCCCGATCCATCTCACATCACGCGCAACCTGTCCCACTACTCATTCTGAACAACCAAATGTGCGCATGGCTTCAGAAGCGTTGTCGCCGCCTCTCCGAAGATTGTCTCAGCGATCGCATCAAAGCCTGTTAGATACGCCATTCGATATTGCGCCAGATATTGAACAAACTCGCCTTGCTCGCCGCGTGGGTCCGCTCCCAGCGACGCCTCCGAACCATTAAAACTTACTGGGGATTCATAAATGAAATATTGAATCGTCAATCGGTCCTTTGTCAGCGATCCATTGCTTGCATTCTCGACGCGGTCGGCGATTTCATCCCGAAATGCTTCTTTAGCGCCCTGATCTACGGCCGAATCGTGATCCAGAAAATCGTCGAAATAGTCTGACAAACAGAGCGTGACCTCCGGATCAATCACGCCTCCAACGGCAGCGCCGGCCGGACGGTTGAGCGCCACCCTGTTCGCCCGCGATGCGTCCAACAGGGCCGTTTCCAGCACGCTGGTTGTAAAGAGAAATCGGCCGACCTCAGCCAGCATAACAGCGACCATGACGAGGAACCCGAAGACCACCGCAAACTCGACCATCACCACGCCGCGGCGCGCCCGGGCAAATCGCCTGAGTGTCGCTAGGAACCGGAATACGCCGCCATATCGCCCGGTTCGAGCCGACTGCCCGGCGCCGGCCATCAGCCGCCTGCGGCCCGTTCTTCGGGCAATATGATCGATGGCGACCGCAAGTATTCCAAACCGAAACGGTCGACCGCCAGCAACTTGCTGCCACGTATACTGCGGAAATAGACGAGATTGTTTTGGACCGCCTCTTCCTTCAGGTCCAATCGTAGAAACCGGGCCGCTTCCTCTTCTTCGCCCATCATCCCATAGGCCAAGGCGAGATTCTGACGTATCCGTGGCGGCAGGTTCAGCACAGAGCCCATGGCCAGAATGATATCAATGGCTTCCTCGTACTCTTCGTCCAGCATCTTGGAGAGCGCATAGTTGTTTTTGATTTCCACAGACCCGTTCGCTAAAGCCATTGCACGAAGATAGTAATCCTGCGCCTCCCCATGGCGACCCCGCATGTCTAACGAAACGCCAGCGCCGTTCAAGGCGACGACGAGGTCGGATTCCATGGTCAACGCTTGTACAAATGAGCCGAAAGCCTCTTCAGGTTGATCAAGCGCAATTTGCGCCCGGCCCATTCCAACAAAGGTGCGCGCGGTCGTTCCGCCTAGATCCATTGCATTCTGATAGGACTTGATCGCTTCATTATATGTACCCGCCTTCAGAAGCGCATCGGCCAGGCTTAGATGCGGTTCGAACCGCTCCGGGTACAGTTTGATCATTTCCTCGTACAGGCGGATCGCAGTATCGAGATCCCCGCCGATTTGACTGGCCTCCGCCACACGCAAGGAGCTTTGCAATTCGCTTTCAGTGTAGATCTCTCCGCCCACATTTTCTTCCGGGTCGATCGGTTGCATACACCCGCCCAACAAGAGAGGAACAACGACGACAACCGCCGCAAAAGACGCCGCGCGTTTGACCCCAACGCGCGCCGTCGCTCCACAGCTGTCAGCGGGTGACGCGTCGTTCAAAAAGCGTCCACAGACCTGTTGCAGATAAACCATGCGCACATTCCTATTGGCTGAATGCTTCTATCAACCGGAGGGCCGGCGGCCCCACTGCGACAACAATTACCGGGGGAACAAAAAACAGAATGAGAGGGACGCTCATGACAGCCGGCAGCCGAGCCGCCGACGCCTCTGTCCGCAACAGGCGGATTCGCCGCGCCTCCATCGCCATCGTGCGCAGCGACTGGGCCAAGGGCGTTCCAAACCGCTCACCCTGAGCCAATACCAATCCCAGTTGGTGGAAGTCATCAACGCCCGTGCGCTCTGCAAGATTATCGAATACCCGACGTTTGTCCGGTATAAACCGCATCTCCGCTTCAGCGATCTTCAAATCTTCGACCAGCGCTGGCGCTGCGGACGCCATTTCCCCGGCGACACGACGGATTGCGTCCTCGATACCGATGCCCGCCTCGGCGCACAAAACCAATAGGTCCAAAGCATCTGGAGACGCATCGGCCACGGCGCGCCGACGCCGGGCGGCCAAGCGTTTGACCACGAATTCCGGCAGGAAAGCGCCGGCGACAAGTCCAAACATCGAAAATGTCAGCGTCTCCAGGCTGCTTTTCGCCTCAACGAAATAGAAATAGCCGGCGGCGAAACCAATCAGGGCGAAACATAACTTGGCGAGCAACAGGATATTCGGGGCGTCTGACGACCGAAAGCCAGCTCTGACCAGCATAGACCTCAGTTTAGCTTGGTCCTTCTCTCCAACAAATGGCGTGGCGGAGAATATACTGTTGGCGAACCGCCGCACACTTGCAAAGACGCCTTCCATCGAGGACGAGAGCCCATCTTCCGAATCCACGCCGTCGAGGCCGTCCGTCGACGCCACCATCCGTTGTATCGACTTCAGCTTCCGTCCGACAACATACTCGCGTTCGGATTCACCCGCAGTCAACAAGCGCCACAGAACGGTCAACACCAAGACCAAGGGCACCGCGATAACGACGAGTTCGAGCAATTGACTGCTTTGAACGGCGGCCTCATTCATGGTTTCACCGTGCCCATGATAAGTCTCATGACGCCGAAACCAATCGCCAGCATGATCAGCCCGAAGTTTAGCATACTTCGCCCGGTTTCCGTTTCTGTCAGCAGAAACAAACCCGATGGATCAATAAGAAAAATGATACCCGCTAGGCCAAACGGAACAGCGCTGACAATGCCAGCCGAGGCCCGTACTTCAGAGGTCAATGCTTTAATCTTCAACCGCTGTTCGTGCCGAGCGCGCAGCACAAAGGACAAATTACCCAACGTCTCCGATATACGCCCGCCCGCTTGCCGCTGAAGCGCGACAGAAACGGTGAACATGTGGAACTCCGTCACCGCGATGCGCTTCCGCGCCATCGCCAAGACGTCTCCAATGCTCGCACCGATGGCGAGCTGGTCCGACATGCGCTTGAATTCAGGCCCCAGCGGCGCGTCGAATTCACCGCTGATCATGGAGATCGAACCGGTCACGGGTATCCCCGCCTGCGCGCCGCGAATAACGAAATCAATCGCGGCGGGAAACTGATCAAGGAACTTCCCCAGACGGCGCCTTCGATACGCCGCCGCAGCCGCGGCCGGCGCGGCGATCATCCCGGTGAGAGCCGCCAAGAACCGTGTCACATCATCCCAAAGCAGAAACGACGCCGCGGCGAAACCCAGCGCGCCGCCAAGCACACCGAAAACGATGACGATCCTAAACAGCATCGCGGCCCCGCCCGCTAGGGCGAACCAGTTGTCGAGCGCTTCGTACCACCGTTGAAACGCGGCCGGCCACCGACGCAAAGAGCTTTGATTAATCGAGGCGGCTGCGCCGCCTGCACCCGGTGTTTGCCCAGCGCCGCCCATCGCGCCCGCAATCTCGCCAACCCGAGACTTCAGACGCGCCTTCGCCTGCCGCCGCCGGTCCATAGTCGGCACCAACACCGCCGCGCCAACCGTCAGCGCAAGCACAATCCAGATGGCAAGGTCTGCGGCTTGAAGATCCGGCGTCACCTCAAGGCCTCCATGAGCGAGCCCTCCAATCCGAAATATCCGGCGCGCGGCGCGAATTTAGGCCGCACTTTTCCAGAGACAAATCTCCCCTCTAGAATTCCCCCCTTGCCCTCGCCGTCATATTCATAGCGAAACAGATCCTGCATAACGACGATATCGCCTTCTAAACCCATCACCTCGGTAATGGCGGATGTCCGGCGCACGCCATCGCGCATTCTCTCGACCTGAACAATCAGATTCACCGCACTGACGATTTGTCGGCGGATCGCCGATAAGGGAAGCGAGGACTCGCCCATCATCAGCATGTTTTCCAATCGGCTGATCGCGTCTCGCGGTGTGTTCGCGTGGATCGTCGACATGGATCCGTCGTGACCAGTATTCATCGCCTGCAACATGTCGAACGCTTCGGCCCCGCGACACTCGCCGATGATGATCCGATCGGGTCTCATCCTAAGTGCGTTGCGAACGAGGTCCCTTTGCGTCACCTGTCCCTGATTCTCGAAGTTCATGGGGCGGGTTTCGAGAGAGATCACGTGCGGCTGCTGCAACCGAAGCTCGGCCGCATCCTCAATCGTGACGATGCGCTCGCCCCCCGAGATCAGATAGGACAGCGCATTCATCATCGTGGTCTTGCCCGCGCCCGTGCCGCCGGAAATGATGATGTTGAGGCGGGACGCTGAGGCGATTTTTAGGACCGCCGCCATTTCCGGCGACAGACTGCCGAGCGGGATCAAATCGTCGAGGGTTTTTTGCTCTTGCGGAAACTTCCGGATCGAGACCACTGGACCAATCAAAGAAAGCGGCGGAATGATGATGTTGACGCGACTGCCGTCCGCCAAGCGCGCATCCACCATTGGGCTCGATTCATCGACCCGTCGACCGATCGAACTGGCGATCCGCTGAGCAGCATTTAGCAGATGCGTGTCATCGCGAAACGTCACATCGGTCAGAGTGAGCTTGCCCTTGCGTTCGACATAGATCTGGTTCGGGCCGTTCACCATAATGTCCGTAATGCTGTCATCGGCCATCAACGGCTCAAGCGGGCCGAGCCCGATCATGTCGTCAACCAATTCACCGGTGATCGACGCTTGTTCTCGTTGGTTGATTTTAAGCCGTTTACTACCGGCTATTTCGGAGACAACCGCGCCGACGCTGGCGATCATTTGTTGTCGCGACATGCCGTTCAAGGAAGCGGCGTCCAAACGGCCCATCAAGTCCCGGCGGATCTGTTGTCGCGCCTGCCCTGGACTGGCCGAGGCAGAGCGAGCAAGCGGCAACACATCGGACGAGCCCGATATGCTCCGGGATGTTTTTTCCCCCAGCGAAGCTATTTCCGGCTTTGGCGCGGGCGCTTCAGGTTTTCTTGGAGTGTCGCCAACTCCTCGACGGCCGAACATGGCTATTGATCTCCCTTCCGCCGAAACAAACGGCCCAGGATACTCGTTGACTTCTTCTCCGGCTCGCCGATCAGTTCGCGCGCGAGGGAACGGACGCCCGCGACATACTTTCCCTTCGAGGTCGCAGCGGCCGGTTCGCCCATATCGGCGGCGTCTCCGACACCGGAATCGTAGGGAAGCGAGATCGCGGTCTTGCGCATCAACGCCTGCTCAATCTGATCAACCGAAATCGCCTTTGGGCGGTCCTGACGCGCATGGTTCAAGACAATGGTCGTGCCGACCTTGCTCATTCCGGCGTCCATAGATCGCAACTGGCGTGCAACTTGGTGAAGGCTGGAAACTGTCGGCTCCATAACCAGCACACGAAGATCCGCTGCACGCAAGACACCATGGCTGTACGCAGCCGGTGCGCGCGGAACGTCAAGCAGAACATAGTGAAACTGCCTGCTCAGCAGGTCAGCGAAACGTGTGGACAATTCCGGGTTGTAGCGCACATCGTCGGTTAGCGCCTGCTCCGCAGCAATCGCAAAAAGCCGATCGCTACGCGCCTGCATCGCACGCTCGATAAACAGCTCGTCCACGCGCTCAATGTCATCCAGAGCATCCGCCAGCGCCGACGTCGGCGTCAAACCGAGCATCGAGCCTAATGACCCGGTTTGAAGGTCAAGATCGACCAAAGCGACATGGCGGTTGAATTCATGCGCCAGGACCCAGCCGAGATTGGCGACGAAACTGGACCCGCCGCTGCCGCCGCCGCAACTCGCCACCGCAATCGTCTTGCCGGTTCGCACCTTCGACGGCGCATCGGTGGGCGCACCCAGCGCCGCAAGGATCGACTCTTGCATCGAGACGTCATCGACCGGCCGAACTAGATAGTCCGAAACGCCCAGCCGCATGAGATCCCGGAAGAGCTGCGCGCTGTTATCAGAGCCAATGACAATGACTCGTGTGCTTGGCTCGCAGACATTCGCGAGATCGTTGACCAAGGTGACCGGATTGTGGCTTTCGCCAAGATCCACAACCAGCAATTTCGGGGATCGGTTTTCGCCGAAGAAACGGATTGCGTCGACAATCGTTCCCTTGCGAATGACGCCACGTTCGACCGACGCCGCTTCAAGTGCGGTCTCAATCCTATCGTTCAGCGATTGTCCGTCCACAAAAGCCAGGAAATCTGACCTGGGCTGGGCCGCCGCCTCGCTGGTCGCCGCCGCAGTCTGCGCGCTCATGATCCTATTCCGCTCATGCGAGTCCGCGCCGCGCTAGTCGACCGTTCCGCCGAAGGTGTCGTCGACGTCCGGCAGTTCTTTCACTTCATCCGCGTTGTACCGATCAATCGCGAGGATCGCCGATGGAGCAGGCTGCGGCGCCAAGGAACGGCCGCGTTCCAGGTCCCGAGGGTCGTCGACCATACGCATCAAATTGGCTGCGGTGGCGCAGCCGAAGTTGCTGCTTGGCCGGGATTGATTGTTAATCATGTTCGGTTCAGACCAATCGGGACAGCCCGGCGTGACAGGCGTCGACCGACTCGACACAACCGTCACATCCCCTGCGCCGGGAATGATTTCACGCACCAGCAGTATGTCATCGGCGCGGCCCGCCACCGGTAAATCGGCCGCCAGGTCGTCTAAGCGGATCAGGCCGAGCGGCGTTCGGGGCACGAGCGTAATTGAGATGGGGCCTCCTTGGCCCGCGCGTCCCCGCGCTAAGAACCCGCCGATGCGTTCTCGTTCGGTCTCGCCGAGATCGCCCGAAGGCGCGTCCAGCGTCACCGTCAAACGCTGGGTAACCTGCTCAACGCGGGGTTGTGGGTCCGAAACCGGCTCATGTGTACAGGCGATGAGGGCGAATAGGGCAAGAACCGCCACCGCCCGGCTCATTTTGCGCCCATGCTCAAATATCTGCATCGCCTCGCCTCAATAATAGAAACCGGCCGGCCCGATCAGGCGGGTTCCGGCCGTGCCGTCGCGCGCCGGAAGTCCGCGCGCCTGCCCCGGTGTGGCGAGATTCCCGGTCAGGATACGGTCGATCTCCCGCGCCGGACGAAAACCATCCAGCGGCGTGCCGAAATCTCCAGGATCGTTAGGTCGAACGACATAAGCCGTGGCGATAATCACAAGTTCGGTCTCGCCGCGTTGAAACCGACTCGACTGGAAAAGTTGTCCAAGCATGGGAACGTCGCCAATCCCCGGAATTTTCGATAGTACCGACGCGGAATCATCCTGAAGCAGTCCGGCGATCGCGAAACTTTGACCACTCGCCATTTCAATGGTTGTTTCCGCGCGCCGCACCCTGAGCGCTGGGATCGCCAGGCCTTCAGTCGTGTTGATCGCGCCATTGTCAGAAAGGTCGCTGACCTCCGGGCGGACGCGCATGCTGATCCGGTTTGACGAAATCACTGTTGGAACAAGATCGAGCAAGACCCCGAACCGTTTGAATTCGATGGTAATCGCGTCATTCGTGCCGGATTGCGCGACCGGTATCGGGAATTCCCCGCCTGCGAAGAAACTCGCCGTGTCACCCGAACGCGCCGTCAAATTCGGCTCGGCCATCAAACTGACCAGCCCCTCTTCGGCCAAAATGTCGAGGACAGCCGTCGCATCCACATTGCTGCTCGAGAAATTGCCGCCGATCGCGCCCACCGTCCCGGTCAGTTCGCTGGCGAAATCTGAGAAAAAAAGCTCCGGCCCGTTCGTGACGGCCCCGCCCCGGCCCGTAATAAGCCCAAACGCGAAATTCCCCGTCTCGGCGACTGCGTTCCAATTGAAGCCAAACGCCTGTGAGACCGCTCTGTCCATTTCCGCGACTCGAACGCGGATGTTCACCTGTGTCGGAGAGGTCACCACATATTGGGTCAAAATCTGATCGTCGGCCCCGAGAAAACTTGCGGCGAGCGCCTGGATCCTCTGCGCTTCGTCCGCGGTCGGCACGCTGCCGTCCAACACCAATCCGCTTGGCGTTGAACTGGCCGTCACCTCCGCGTTGGGAACGCGACTTCGGATCAACTGGTTGAGCCGCACGACATCGTGGATGACGACAATGCGCCGCGCCGCCAGGATCGCGTCGCCTTCACCCAGGACGTACAGCGTGGTCGCACCCGGCTGTCGACCGAATACGAAGACGCTTTGAGGCGATGGAAGCTGAACGTCAGCGATCTCCGGATCGGCCAGGAGCACACTGACCGCGGGCTCATCGAGCTTAAGCAATTCGCCTTCGCTCAACACAACGGTTAGTTCGGGGTTCTGCTGAGCAAGCGTCGCTGGACCGTACGCCAGACACAAGATTGCAGCACAGCAACCCGCGATAAACAGGCGGGCGAATACCGTGCCGTAGACCCGACGGCTCATAACTTCCTCGCCTCCGTCAATCGATGATCGGATCCAACGACTGATCGAGATCAACCGCCTCCCCTGAGGCTAGGGAGAGCGGTGAGTCGCCCGCATTGTCAATCGAGTCTAGCTGCGACGACGGCCGAGTTGCGTTCCCGTCATTGGCCAAGGGTGTATCTGTGTTCATCACTTCCCGTTCGGGACCGCGAATCACGAGCACGCTGGTCGGCGCGGTCTTCGGCTTTTCCGGCGGCAGGGCGGACGCCACATCTGCGGCGCTTGTGTAATGCCGCGCACGAATGACCTCGCCGACAGGCTCTGCAAGGCTCCGAAGACTAAGCGACAGAGAGCCAAGCCGCTGTGCAACCGACACAATCTCAGCTTCGCGCGGCCCGACCTCTAGGGTCGCTGTCCGTTCAATCGTCCGGCTCGGCGATTCCTCCGTGACGAAACGACTTGTATGCTCAACCCGTTGCCCGACAGCCAAGACACGGACGTCTTTCAAGATTGTCTCGCTCGCCAAATCCTGCATATCGGATGTCCGCAATCTGTTTCTGCGCTCTGCGCCCGTCGTCAGTATCAGATCGACCCGGTCGCCCGGATAGGTCAGGCCGGAGTTTCCGGTCGCTTCGTCAATCCAGACCGTGACCGCGCGTTTGCCCGGATCCAATACCGCGGCGAGGAAGCCGCGATCGCCTGGTCTAATGACTTTGTTCCGGGTGATCGGTTCCCCGGCGGCTAGAGCGTCGGTGACAACCGAACCGGCCAGGGCCGAGCGCCGCAATGTCCCTTCCACGATCTGATTTCTGACCGCTGTTTCAGCAGGCGCAGGCCCCCATTCAACATCATCGGCGGTCAAGAAAGCCCCAGTAGAAAGAGGGCGCGCCGCGACCAAGATCAAGGTCTGCTCAACCTCTGGCGCCGCTTCGGCCTGCTGCGCAGGCGTAGCGAGATATAGGCGAAGAGCGATCGCCACAACGGCTCCGACGACAAGGACAAGGAAGACGTAGAAAGTTCGTTTTACCGCCATGCTGATCTCATCCTTAAACTAAGAGCCGGTGCGCCGTACACGCGAAAGCGGAGATCGCAATAGCCAATCCGTAAGGCACACCGCTTAACGCTTGCACGCCACGACCACCCCGCGATCCTACGGCGTCCTGAATTTTAGCGGCGCTGCGGGCGACCGGTTCCCACCCCAATCTGGACACGTGATACATTATCCCACTGCCCATCGTCCGCGCCGCGCCAGCACCGACATAGGCCACCCCGAGCGCACCGCCAACCAATGCCGTTAGCACTGCAAATTCGACCACGTGGGTGAATCCGACCCATGGAGCGGCTGCGGCCGCAAGCTTGGCGTCACCGCCACCGATCAAGCCAGTTGCGAACAGGACAAAGCCGATCGCCAAGACCATCGCGCCAAGAAGAAGCCCATCGAACGGCTTGACGCGTTCCGGCTCAAACGCGCTGGCCATGCAAAACAGGCCGATTAAGAGCACGCTTACCCAATTGGGAATGAGCCTGGATTTGACATCGCTGTACGCCGCGAAGACAAACAATGCACCAACGATACCCAAAACCAGTTCAACCATTGAACTACCCGTGTCGCCTGGGAATTAATCCTGAGCGGACCGCGAAAGCCGCAGCCCCAACGATCACTGTTGAAAGTAACAGGCCGCCCTCAAGGATTGTGTCTTGTTGGGCGGCCTTCCGTAGTCGAAAACCTACCTCGACATTCCCGCGAGGTCGGCCTACTAATTCGTTACCGATCAGGCGATACAAGCCCGCCTAGGTAACTCGCTCATCACAATCTTTATCGTTGGCTGCGTAGCGACAGACCGATGATGCCGAGCGAGGGCTACACCCTTCTACTCGGTCGTTCCAGAAATCGCATCAGTGATCGCCGTGATGACGGCCGCCCCGATCGTTGTGTTGCCGACAAAGATGGCACCGATAAGAGCCGCGATGGCGCCAGCCAGGACGGCATACTCTACGGTTGTAACGCCCGACTCGTCGTTCCAGAATGCACGCAAAGTTCTCATGGTATTAACCTCTATCTAATGACGCATATCCGTCCTGCATACTTGGTCATTAGTGCACAAGCACGCCAAGTCGGCCGAAATCGCTTTAATCATTTCCCAAGCTTCTATGTCAATATTTGCTAAAAACTATCATGCGAAAATTTAGGAGAATTTTACGGAATTTCTGAAATCCGCCCATTTTCCCTAAGTTTTTTGTGGGATAGCTCGTATTTTTTACTATTAAAATCAATATCTTAGAGACGTATAGGGCTCGTTCGCCAAAAACGTAGGGAAATGAACAAAATTAAAAATCCGGATAAACACACGCCAAAACTACACGAATATTAACAAAGGTTAATAGTTTAGTGGTTTCCTATGTATTATTTTTGAACGGCGTTGGGTATATGAAAAACTCTCATAAGTATATTTTGAGTGGGTTGAGTCACACTCGGCGCCGGCGCAGTTGGATTGCGTTCACGTGTCGCACCGTTCCCCAGCGCCGCACCTTAGAGTGGGCTGGTGCCCGTATGCCCAGCAAAACACCTTCCTGCGGACGACCGGTTCTGCAGCGTTCCTGTCTGAACTGACGCCTGTGCAGAAGAACGTCGATACGCGTGATACTTGCAGCATCTAATCCCATCCGCCACCGGAACGCCGACGCGCAGAACACCCCCCCTGTTCTGGAGGTCGCAATGCGAATATCGGCAGCGCCAGAGGCGACGGCTAGACGAACCGGTCACGCTGTCACGGTTCGGAAACAAACAGGCTTACAAGCCGCCCCAATGTCACCAGACCATGACCATGCAGCCTTCGCCCGCCGCCGCTCTATGCTGCGCTGCGATTGCGCCCAGCCGGAATGGCGTCGAAGCCTCGCGTCGAGCCTCTTAGAAGCGGCGCGACGACCGCCATGGGTTATTCCGCCGCCGGGCGACCCCGCTCGCTATGCAACTCTTCCAGATAGGCGAGCCAGTCTCCCATTCCCTCGCCCGTCTTGGCCGAAACGGAAAGGATCGTCGCCGTCGGGTTGACCGTCCGGATGTTCGACTCGCATTGCGCCGCGTCGAAATCGACGTACGGCGCCAGGTCGATCTTGTTGATCAGCACCAGATCGGCGGCGCGGAACATGTGCGGGTATTTCAGCGGCTTGTCTTCGCCCTCTGTCGTCGAGATCACGGCCACCTTCATCCGCTCGCCCAGATCAAACATGGCCGGGCAGACCAGATTGCCGACATTCTCGATCATCAGAATGGCGCCTGTTTGCGGGTCGAGCTGTTTGACCGCCTCGGCCACCATGTCGGCTTCGAGGTGACAGCCAGCGCCGGTATTGATCTGAACGGCGCGGGCGCCCGCCTCACGGATTCGCTCGGCGTCGTTCACCGTCATCTGGTCGCCTTCGATGACGCAAATGTCGCGCGCCCCGGCCAATTCCTGAATGGTACGCTCCAACAGCGTCGTCTTGCCGGCCCCAGGCGAGCTGACCAGGTTCAGCGCCAACACGCCGCGCCCTTCGAACCAACCACGATTGCGCTGGGCCAGTTCGTCATTCTTCGCCAGCACCGCCTGTTCCAGTGAGACAACCGAACCGGGACCATGGCCGTGCGCGTGATCGTGGTGATGATGGTCATGCGCATGATCATGGTGATGATGGTGATCATGATCGTGGCTGTGGTCATGGTCATGGTCATGGTCATGGTCATGGCCATGGCCATGGTCGTGATCATGCGCATGGCCAGCGATGGCCCCTTCACGTATCACCGCGCGTCCGCCGCTTTGCATATCGGTCAGAGTGACTTGGTTGTCCGGATCGGAACACCCGCATGTGCCGCACATTACGCCGCCTCCTCATATTCGAACTCTTTGATTTTGAACTCATCGCCTTCGGCCTGAATGAACTCCAACGCCGCGCCTTCAAGGACCGTGCCTTCGGCGACGACGCCAAAACAGAAGCTCAAGGCCTGTTCTTCGACGCAGGCCAAGGGGCCGACCGACAGGGTCACCCGCTTCACCGCCCGCCCTTTGGCGTGATCGCTGACGATAGCCACCACATTGCGGGACAAGCCAAGCTCGTGCATCAGAAGCTCCCCCAGGCGGTCGGACCGGTCTCGATCATCACCGAGACGCCGAGGATCAGCGCCAGCCCGGCCGCGCCGAATGACAGGCCGCGATGCAGAAGCAGCGCGTGACGTTCGGCGGCCAACAGCGGCCACGAAGCGGCGAAGGTCAGGAAGGCCATGCCGAGGATCGAGCCGACGCCGAAAAGCGCGACATAGCCGACCGCCGTCGCCGGGTCCTTTGTCGAGGCGACCGCCAAGGCCAACAGAGCCGCCGACCCGGCCGCGCCGTGGACCAGACCGATGAGCAAAGCGCGCAGCGGGAAACCCGCTTTATGCGTATGATCGTGCCGCGCCGTGGCATGCGGCGCCGGGTCGTTGGCGTGGCTATGGGCGTGGATATGCGGCCGCGCACCGTCCGACGTTTCGCCATGGTGATGGAGATGGAAATGCACCTTTTTGCCCCGCATCCTTCGCACCACATCGACCCCCAGCAGCACCAGCATGACGCCGACGCCGAACTCCAGCGCCGCGGCCGTTTGGTCGGTCAGAGTCACGCCCAACAGAAGGACCGCGCTGCAGATGGCGAACAGCGTAATTGTGTGGCCGAGCCCCCAAACCGCCCCGCGCAAGGTCAGCCCGCGCCGGCTCACCCCACGTTGCGTGGCCATCGCGCCGACGGCGGCGACGTGATCAGCTTCCAGCGCATGCTGCATGCCGATTAAGAAACCCAGAAACAAAAAGCCTTCCACAACACTCTCCCCCACGTTTTTCCAACGAACGGCCGTCGCTAGCAGATGCGCGGCAGTTGCTCGCCGACCAGCATGTCGACAATCCGGCTACCACCGAACAGTGTCTTCATCACCACCGTTCCCGGCCGGGTCTCCACGGCGCGCCCAATCGCCACCGACCCTTCGCCCGTTGGATGCGCCTTCATCGCCGCCAGCGCCGCCTCCGCCTCGTGCTGCGGGACGAACAGAACCAGCGTGCCTTCATTCGCCAGATAGAGCGGGTCAAGACCCAGGATTTCGCAGACTCCGTTCACTTCCGGCCGCAGCGGCACCGTGGTCTCGTCCAGCTCGACCCCAACCCCCGCCGCATCGGCAATCTCATTCAGCGCCGAGGCGAGACCGCCGCGCGTCGCATCACGCGCCGCCCGCAGGTTCGGAGCCGCCGCGATGACCGCCTCCATCAGGCCGTTCAAGGATTGGCAGTCCGATTGAATATCGGTGCTCAACGCCATGTCGCCGCGCGCCGCCAGGATCGCCGCGCCGTGATCGCCCAAGACGCCATTGACGATCGCGACATCGCCGGGCCGCACTCGATCCGCGGACAGCGCGCGTCCCGGCGGGATCACCCCGACGCCCGACGTGGTCACAAAGACTTTATCGCCCGAGCCCTTGCCGACGACCTTCGTGTCGCCGGTGACGATGGCGACGCCCGCCTCGTCCGCCGCTTGCTGCATCGAAGCCGCGATCCGTCGCAGCAGGGCGACATCCGTCCCCTCCTCGATGATGAAGGCCGCGGAGAGACAGAGCGGCCGCGCCCCGCCGACGGCGAGATCATTCACCGTGCCGCACACCGCAATCTTGCCGATATCCCCGCCGGGAAACTCGATCGGATCGACCACGAACCCGTCGGTCGTAAAGGCCAGCTGCGCGCCCTCTTCTCGCAAGGCTTCCGATGTCAGGCGCGCCTGATCCTCCATGCCGGCCGGTTTGAAGACGCTGGTGAAGACATCCTCGATCAGGTCGCGCATCGCCTTGCCGCCGCCGCCATGGGCCAGCGTGATGCGGTCCGCCGTCAATCGGCGCGGCTTCGACATCATATTCATTCAGCGGCCTCCATCTCGATCCCGCCATATTGGTAATAGGCGGCGCAGGCCCCTTCCGAGGAAACCATCAGCGCGCCAAGCGGCGTTTCCGGCGTGCAGGCGCGGCCAAAGACCTTGCATTGCCACGGTTTGATGACGCCTTTCAGCACCTCGCCGCACTGGCAGGCTTTCGGATCGGCGATCTTGACCGCCGGCACCGCGAACTTCTGTTCAGCATCGAACCGCGCATAGGCGTCGCGGATCTTCACGCCCGAATGATCGATTGAGCCCAGACCGCGCCACTCGAAGAATTCCCGCAGTTCGAAGACCTGAGCGATCGCGCCGAGCGCCGGGCCGTTGCCTTCCTTCGGTACGATCCGGTTGTACTGGTTCTCGACCTCGCAGCGCCCTTCGACCATCTGCTTCAGCAGCATCCAGATCGAATGCAAAATGTCCAAAGGCTCGAACCCGGCGACAACGAGCGGGCGCTTATAGTGTGCGGAGATGAACTCGTACGGCGCCGAACCGATCACCATGCTGACATGGCCGGGACCGAGGAAGCCGTCGATCTGCAAATCCGGGCTATCCAGGATCGCCTTGATGGTCGGGATGATTGTGATGTGGTTGCAGAAAAGCGAGAAATTCTCGATCCCTTCTTGCTCCGCTTGCAGCACGGTCAGCGCCGTCGAGGGCATGGTGGTCTCAAAACCCAGGCCGAAGAAGACGACCTCACGGTCCGGGTTGCGGCGGGCGATTTCCAGCGCATCGAGCGGCGAATAGACCATCCGCACATCGGCCCCGTCCGCCTTGGCCTGCATCAGGGACTTCTTCGAGCCCGGCACCCGCATCGCGTCCCCGAAGGTACAGAGGATCACGCCAGGAATCTCCGCCAGCGCGACGCAATCATCGACCCGCCCCATCGGCAGGACGCAGACCGGGCAGCCCGGCCCATGCACCAGCTCGATCTTCTTGGGCAGCAGGTTTTCGATGCCGTATTTGAAGATCGAATGGGTGTGGCCGCCGCAAACCTCCATCAGATAGAGCGGCCGGTCCTGACAGGCGGGAACCTGATCGATCAGGCTCTCGATCTCAGCCAGCAGCGCTCTCGCCTTTTGCGGGTCGCGGAACTCGTCGACATATTTCATGCTGGGCCTCCCAGGCCATTCGATTTCTTAATCGGGTCCATCGAACCCGACGCGCCACGGCTGTCCGCCAGCAGGGTATGCACCAGATCCCAGATCATATGATAGGCGGCCAGGTGAACCTCCTGGATGCGATGCACGCTGTCCGTCTCGACCGTCAGGCAATGGTTCAAACCCATCGTCGCCATCTTGCCGCCGGACATGCCCGAAAATCCGATCGTCGCGATCCCCATCTCCCTGGCCTTGCGGAAGGCGCGCACCAGATTGTCGGAATTGCCGCTGGTGGAGAGTCCGATCAGGCAGTCGCCTTCCCGTCCCTGCGCCAGCACCTGCCGGACATAGATATGGTCCATGCCGACATCGTTCCCGACCGCCGTCAGCATGGCGACCTCGGAGGTCAGATTGATCGCCGGCAAGGCCGGGCGGCCGGCAGTCACCGGGTGCTGAAACTCGACCGCGACATGGGCCGCATCGCAACTCGACCCGCCATTGCCCATGGTCAGCAGGCGGCCGCCCTGGCGATAGGTCTCGGCGACAGTCTCCGCCGCCGCCGCCAAAGTCTCGGCGTTGCGGGCGAAGAAATCATCAAACACGCTGACATGATGCGCCGCCTTCTGCCGCACCGACTCGACCAACGCGTCGGTCATGGCGGCGGCGTCCTGCTTGTCGCCGTGCAAAAACGGATAGAGCGATTTCAGCGTGGCGTCCGACGACATGGATCTCTACTCCGCCGCCACCGAGGCGTCGCCCGCCTTCATCGCCGCCAATTCCTCCTGCGCCTCGCCCAGCATTTGCAGGACCTCCAGCGTCTTGGCCGCTTCCTCCTCATCGATCCGGCTCATCGCGAAACCGACATGCACCAGCGTCCAGACGCCGATCATCTCATCCAACGGCTCGCCTTCGCGCTGGATGCAGGCGACATTCACCTCACGCTTCACGCCGGTGACATCGACGATCGCCAGCCGCTTCTCGGCGTCCGAGATTTCGACAATCTGGCCGGGAATTCCTAGGCACATGATCCGGTCCTTTCGGATTGGTGGGCGGCGAGGGCGATCAGCGCCTGGCCGTAGGAGATCCCGCCATCATTGGCGGGCAGTTTCTTATGGCTGAGGACATCGTAACCCTTGGACGAGAGGGCGATATGAACGAGATCAAACAGCACGCGGTTCTGAAAACAGCCGCCGGTCAACGCCACTGTCGGATAGGCCTGATCGGGCCCGGATAGGCGGTCGACCATCGCTATGATCGCCTTCGCCAAGCCCCGATGGAAACGCGCGGAGATAACCCCGACATCCGTCCCGACATAAAGATCGCCGAGCAGCGCGCGCCAGGCGCCCAGCGGCTCGATATAGGGCATGCCGGTCGCCTGCATCAGCGGCAGGGCGAAAGGATAGGCCATGTGGTCCGGCTCTTCCAAGGCCGCCGGCTCCAGGGCCGCCTCGAACAGCATCGCCGCTTGTCCCTCATAGCTCTGCCGGTCCCAAGCAAGGCCGCAGAGCGCGGCGGCGGCGTCGAACAGCCGACCGCAGGAGGAGGAAAGCGGCGCGTTGATCCGGTTCTTGATCATTGCGTCCAGGGTCGCGCGCGGCGCCGCGTCAAGCTTCTCGAAAACCGGCAGGTCCAAGAAATTCATCTTGAACTCGGTCCAGCCCATCTCCGCCGTCAAATGCGCATAGGCGTTGCGCCAAGGCTCGCGCACCGCCGCCGCACCGCCGGGCAAGGGAACCGGCTTCAAGGCGCCCAACCTCTGATAGCCGCGATAGGTGCAGGCGAGAAATTCGCCGCCCCAGATCTCGCCATCATCGCCCAGGCCCAACCCGTCCAGCGCGACGCCAAGCACCGGTCCGGCCTCCAGCGCCCAGCCATTCTCGCCCATGCAGGCGGCGATATGGGCGTGATGGTGTTGGATTTCGACCAAGGGCAGGCGTTCGCACGCGGCCCAATCCTTGCCGTTCTTGGTCGACAGATAGTCCGGATGCCGGTCGACCGCGATCAGGCCCGGCTCGAATTCGTAGAGGTCACGATAGAGCGCCAGATTGTGGGCGACATCGTCCGAGGTCGCGACATTCTCGAGGTCGCCCATATGCTGGCTGACCACCGCCTGCCCGTCCTTGACCAGACAGAAGGTGTTCTTCAACTCCGCCCCCAACGCCAGGACCGGCGTCCGCGCCTCAAACCCGCCCGGCAGCGGCAGCGGCGCCGGGGCGTAGCCGCGCGCCCGCCGCAGCAACCTCGTCTCGCCGAGATCAATGCGCGCGACCGAATCATCGATCCGGTTGGCGATCTCGCGATTGTGCATCAGGGCGAACTCAGCCACACCGCCGAGACGCGCACGCGCCTCGTCATTGGTGATACATTGCGGGTCGCCGGAGACATTGCCGCTGGTCATCACCACCGGCCGCGTCATCCGGCGCAGCATCAGATGATGCATCGGCGTACAGGGCAGCATGAAGCCGAGCCGCTCGAGCCCCGGCGCGACGGCGTCGGGAAGCTCCGCGCCTTCTTTCTTTAAGAGCACGATGGGGCCGGCCGGATCGCGCAGCAGCGCCTCTTCCTCCGGGCTGACCGCGCAATACGCCTTGATCACGTCCAGATCGCGAGCCATCAGGGCGAAGGCCTTATGCGGGCGTCGTTTGCGGTCGCGCAGGTCCTGCACCACCTCGCCCTTGGTCGCGTCGCAGGCGAGATGAAAACCGCCAATCCCTTTGACCGCGACGATATGGCCGTTCATCAGCATGCCGCCCGCGGCGTCGACATCATCCATCATCGAGAAGATTTCGTGATGCACCGCGCCTTCGCCCAAACGCTCGATCCAGGCGCGCGGGCCGCAGCTGTGGCAAGCGACGGGCTGGGCGTGGAAGCGCCGGTCGGACGGGTCGCTATATTCGGCCGCGCAGCTTTCGCACAGGCCGAAAGACTTCATCGAGGTGCGGGCGCGATCATAGGGCGCCGACTCGACGATCGAGAAACGCGGGCCGCAATTGGTGCAATTGGTGAACGGATAGCGATAGCGGCGCTCGAAAGGGTCACGCGTTTCCGCCAGGCAGTCGGCGCAGGTCACCGCGTCCGGCGTGATCGCCCCGCGCATCGCGCCCGCGTCCGACGGCGCAATGGTGAAGTCGGCCGGGGCGGGTTCGTCCAGCGGCCGACGCTCTAGCACATCGATCGAGGCCAAGGCCGGGCTTTCCAATTCCAACCGTTGGGCGAACGCGTTCAGGTCTTCGCCAAAAAGACGGATCTCGACGCCATCACCGGTGTTGCGCACATCACCGGTCAGGCCGAGCTCGGTCGCAATCCGCCAGACCGCCGGGCGAAATCCGACGCCCTGAACCTGGCCGCGCACGGTGATCACCTCGCCGCTCACGTGGCCAGATCCCAGAGCATAACGCGATTGTTGCCGCTGTCGGCGACGGCCACGGTCCGGTCGCGCAAGGACAAACCATAGGGCCAACACAGCGAATCACGCACCGGCATGCCCCAACGATTGTCGCCCTTGGATGCGAAATCCGGCTGGCCTGTGAGACGCGAGGCCGGCGCGCCCGTATCCTGCTCGGTCCAGCCGATCAGACGTGAATTCGCCGTGTCGGCGGTGACCAGAACATCGTCGCAGGCGGCGATCCCGTAGGGCATGTTCACCGCCGCAGCGCTCGGATAGTAGGCGGCCTGATTATGGTCGCAATCGTCGAAGCCAGCCTGGCCGATCACCGCATCGCAAGGCGCGCCCAGCCGGTCCGGGATCGAGTCCCACAGCATGATACGGTTGTCGCCGGCGTCGGACACAGCCAGCTTGCCGCGCCAGACCGCAATCCCATGCGGCCAGCGCATCCCCAGTGCGCCTACCGCAACGCCGGCGTTTTCGTCACGCGTCGTGAAATCGTGCTGGCCCAGGACCCGGTCGGCCGGCTGCCCTGTCTCTCGCACGTCTTCCCAGAGCAGCACGCGACGGTTGCCCGTATCAGCCACGGCCAGCATGCCGTCCACTTGCGCCACGCCATAGCACCAGTTCAGGGTTGCAGCGGTCGGCGCGTCGGCCCCGCGGTTGGCCAAGACGCCATCGGCCTCGACCTGACCGAGGATGATGTCGGCGGGCTGGTTCGGCTCGGTCGGAACCTGACGCCAGAGCAGCACGCGATGATTCCAAGCGTCCGCGACAGCCAGCCCGTCACCCCAGGCGCAGACTCCCGTCGGCACATTCAGCGTCACGGCGCTCGGCGTTCCCTTCGCGTTCCGCCCCTCGCGGTCAAAATCCGGTTGCCCGATGAGAATGTCGGCCGGCTGGTTGTCCTCGGCCGGAGTCTTCCGCCAACCGAGCAGCCGGTGATGGCCGGTGTCGCAGACCCAGAGCGAGCCGTTCGGATGTAGGCAGACGCCGCGCGGACCGAACAGGGTCGACCGAGCCGGTGAAATCGGCGCGGCCAGATCAGTCTCCGACCAGCCCAGGATCGCGAACGGGCCGTTCGGGTCGAGCAGCGGCGGACCGGAGGTGACGCTGCCGGGCGCTTTGACCGGTTCGAAGGAGGGCGCGAGGGACAATTTCATCGCCGCTGCGCCGTCACGCCGTCAACTGCACTTCGATCCGGTCACCGATGACGCGTACGCCATGCGGCTGCAACTGCACCTCCGGCGCGGTCAGGCATTCGCCGCTCTCGAGCGCATATTGGAAACCGTGATAGGGGCAGGTGATGATCCCGTCGGCAATTTCGCCGCTATCCATCGTCATGCCCATATGGGCGCAGGCGTTGGCGAAACAGGTGACGCGATCGCCGAAACGGGAGAGCAGGATCGACTGGCCCTCGACCTCGACGATCTTGGTGAAACCGTCCGGCACGTCGCGCAGTTGCGCGGCCAGGGTCCAACCCTCTTTCTCATAGGAGGCGAAAGGAGACGTGAAATAGACGGTGTCCTTGGCGTCGCCCTTGCCGGCGGCCAACCCCTTGACCTGTTTGATCTCCTCGATCTCCGGGACGTTCTCCTTGATCGCCTTTTTAACGCCGGAATAGAAGGTCAAGGCGGAGGCGGGACAGCCGTCGCAGGCGCCGAGAAACCGCACCTCCACAACCGGCGGCTCGATATTCACCACTTCGACATCGCCGCCATGGCTGGCCAGCATCGGGCGGATGCTGTCGAGCGCCGCCTCGACCCGTTCATGCAGCGAAGGCTTCAGAATTCCGTGACGGCGCAGGACCGCATAGACCACCTCGTCCGCCGCGGCCTGTTTCAGCGCCGGCGCCATGCCAGGGACCTCGCGCAAGGCTCGGATCATCCGTCGCAAAGCCTCGGCGTTTAGGGCGTCGACCGCTCGAACCCGCGCCTCGGCCGCGATGCGTTGTTCATCGGACCAGCCCTCGGCCAGTTCCGCCAGCCGATCGATATCCGACAGCATCGCCGCCAAATCACGCGGCTCCTCCGGCGCAGACGCGGCTGGGGTCGTCGAGGAAACCGCGGCCTCCGCGCTGGTTGACGACACGGGCGCTTCCGCGCCTTGGGGCGTCGGCGTTTCGATCAGACTGTTCATGGCGTCACGCGTATTTCAGGTCTTTAAACAGGATCGGCTGCAGCACCCCCGCCACCAATCCGCCGGCGATCGCCGCGGCCCAGATCGGCGCAACATAGCCGACGCCAACCGTGACAATGGCGCCGAGACCGGCCCCGATCGCCAGTCGCTGCATGACCTGCTTGTTATCTTTGAAAAGCTTGCCGGCAAAAAACAGTTTGCTGGATTGCATCACCATATCGATCATCGCGCCGGCCTCCCTAAATCAGCATCAGGACCGCGACGCCGATAATCACGGCGACGGTTCCAGACAGAAAACCGTAGAGCGAGCCCATATAAGCCGCCAGTTCGGCGCCCAAGGCTTCCGCGCCAATGCGCATGCCCGACAGGGCCCCGCCCGCCATCGCCGCAGCGATGCCCGCGACCAGGGCGGCAGCTACTATCACTAGTTCCATCAGTGCACTCCTTTACACATAGGCCATCAATGGGCGCGACGCGTCCGCATCTCGTCCAGATCGGCCTCGATTTCCTCGATCGCGGCGCCGACCGCCGCCGCCTTTTCCGCATCCCCGAACTCTTCAAAAATCTCCTTCGCCTCACGATAAAGCGCGATGGCCGCCGTCAGATTTTCCGGGTTGCCCATATCGGGATCGCCGTCTGCGTCCGGCAGATTGGCCAGGCAATTGGCCTTGTTGGAGATCGTGTTGGCGTATTCGCCCGGCGTGTCCCGGCGCGTCCGCACCTTCAGCGCCTCGTCATAGGCGTCGAGCGCGCGAAAGCCGTTTTCGACGCGATGGCTGGAAGAGACATATTGCAACGCGTTGCCCAGATTGTTCTGCAGCATCGCATATTCCGACGGCTGGTCGATCAAGGTCACGACCGACAGGCCTTCCTCAAAAGCTTGAACCGCCAACGCCTCGCGCATTTTCGACCGCTCGTCGGAGAACGGGATCGACAGGAACGCGGTCGCCAGGTTGTTTTGCAGGATGGCGAATTCCTTAGGATGCTTCGTCTTGTCGAAGGTGCGTAACGACCTTTGATAGGCGGCGATGCAATCCTGTATTCGCGCCTTATGAACGCCAGCGAGGTTCTGAAGCGCCAGCCCCAGATTCATCTCCGCTTCCGCGATTTCTTCCGCCGCCCCGTCGCTGTTCAAGACGCCGAGCGCGGCCTGGAACATGTCCCGAGCCCGCTCCAGAAGCTCCGTCGTCTCCGATGGCGTCACCATCAGGGCGGTGCCCAGCCGCGCCTGTATCCGCGCATGCAGGCCCGAGAACTCGACCGGGCATATATCCAACGCTTTTTCATAAAGACCGATGGCGGCGTGGAGGTCTCCGACCTCTTTAGGCTTCTGCTGAAGCCCCATCGCCATCTCCATCAGCATTTCGGCGTTTTCCTGCGGCGGCGCCCCCGCTTCTTCGACGGCGCGCAAGGCCGCTTTCACGGAATCTTCCGCTCGACTAACTGACATCCCTTCCCCCGTAAACGACGCGAATTTCGCGTATATTTACTTTTCAGAAGGATGGCGCTCGTCGCGCAAACCTGTCAACCACATTTTATTTATGTAAATGTAGTTTGCAGTCAATCGGGCAATGCGATGACCAAACCGCCGGCTTCGGCGGACCAGCGACCTTCAATTTCCGTGGCCGTCCAGTCGAATAAACCATTCGCCGCAAAGACATCCGGCGCGCTGGCGACACGATCGCCGGCGGCGTTGCGCATCTTCAACAGACAGCCTCCGGCGGCCATATGCATCACCGGCAGGACCTGCAGCGTACGATCGCGAATCAGCACGATCACCGCCTCGATTCCGGCGAAATAGGTTTGATAGGTTTCGCGCGACAAATAGATCGCGCCTTGCCTGATATCGACCGTGGCCGTCACGACCAGTCCCCCGCCGAGGCGCCGGAAGCGAAAGAGCCGGCGAGCGCCGCGATCTGGTCCGCAACCTTCGTCACCGCTTGCGCCACCGGTTCGCTCAAGCCCAATCCAAGATCGAGATCGGCGGCCTCGATCAGAAACACTTTGACCTGTTTCGGAAAAGCGTCGCCATATATTTTCTTTCCCGCAAAAAGCGCATGGTCCCACCGGAAGTCATGAAGGTTGAAACTCTGCGGCGGTTGCGCCTCCAGGAAGTCGCCCGGCACGTCAAAGATGGCGCCGGGCTCTCCCTCCGGCGCACGCGCGTCCACGAGTATCAGATGGGACGCGCCTTTGGCCGCATACATCACCCCCATGCCGTCGGTGCCAGCGTCAAACAGACGCACGCGATCAGGCAATTGACCCTGTCGGAGCGCGGCGATCACCGCAGGCCCGGCGCCGTCGTCGCGCCGATTCGGATTGCCGCAGCCGATCACCGCCAGGCTGAGTTCCGAAACGGCCGCCTGCTCATTCGGCTCGGCCGCCGAGCTTGCGCGGTTTTGCAGCGCCGACCCGTCCATCAAATTCGCCACAGCCGGCAAGACCAGTCCGGCTCGACCGGCAGCATCAGTTCCGGGAGTTCACAGAAACGGCGATGGACCAGGAAATACATGCAGGTCTCGCACGGCTGTTCGAGATCGTCCGCCTCGATCACGTGATCAGTCACGCCGGCGACCACCAGCTTCGTTGTCAGATCGTCGCCCGCTTCGGTCTTCAACCGGCCGACGATGTCGTTGACCATCTCCGAAGTTTCCGCGCGCGGCCAGACCTCGGTCTCGAGACCGCCCGCCAGTTTTTCCGCGATTTCGGCGCGCAGCGCGTCGTCCTCGGCAGATGAGGCTTTGGCGTCCATCTTCCCCCTCCTGTTCCGGTGCGCCGGCTTCTACCGCCGTTTCAAATCCGCCAGAGCCGGCACCACCAGTCCGGTTCGGCGGGCAGCATCAATTCCGGCAGGTCGCACCACCGCTTGTGGAAAAGAAAATACATGCATTCCTGACAGCGCATTTCGTCTTCGCCGTAGGGCTTCAAGAGCCAGCCGGAGATCACCAGCTTCTCGCGCAACTGATCGGCCGACAACCCCCGCAACTCCTCAAGAATGTCGGCGAATTCCTTGTTATCCTCAGGGAACGGTTCGGTCCGAGTTTTCAGCCCGTCATTCAACAGGTCGGTGATCATGCGCACCAAAGTGTCGTGATCGGCCTGGGCCGGCGTAACGCCATATTTCTCGAGAAAGTCGGCCGCCTCGGTGGCGGGCGCGACGGAAGCGCCGGCGGAAGGTTGGGCGCCGGTCTGGCCCCCCGATTGAGCGTCAGCCGCGACGCCAGTTTCAGCGGGTGTCGTCATCGCCGATCTTATCTCCCCATACTTTTTATTGTTATCAATACATTAAACGTTTAAACCCCACTATAAGGAACGAGGCGAAGGATGCACAGCCCCTTCGCCTCGTTTTGTCGAACCTGAAACGCTTCAGTGGATCATGCGGTTCTGAAGCGCGCCAGTTCTTCCCCCGTCTTGGCGTCATGCGCGTGCACGGTGCAGACCAGGCACGAGTCGTAAGACCGGCAGACATGGCCGACCTCGACCGGATCGGCGGTATTTTTGATCGGGGTTCCGATCAAGGCCTCTTCGATCGGGCCCCGCTCTCCGTCCGACGCACGCGGTCCGACATTCCAGGTTGTCGGCGCGATCATCTGATAGTTGTGGATCTTGCCATTGCGGATATCGATCCAGTGGCACAGAGCGCCGCGGGCCGCTTCGGTGGCGCCCCAGCCCTGACCGTCCTTTTCGGTCGGCTTGATGTACCACTCGTCGTTCAGACGGAACTCGCGCAGGATGCGCTCCGACTGGCGATAGAGTTTGCACAGCTCGTGCATCCGGGCGAAGTGCCGCAGCAGGATCGAGGGTCCGTCCATCTTGCGGTACATGTCCAGGATCAGCGGATCGGTATGCTGCCAATCCTCGCCATGGTCGCCGCCGGCGATCAATTGACGCGCCAGAGGACCCGCTTCCAGACGGCCGTTCTCCGCATGCCGCACCGCCGTCGCCCAGGAATACTTGCCGTCGATATCGACGGGGTTCTTGGCGATCGGGTTGGTGGTGCGGTCGAACGGATGCGCCTCGCCGCCTTCCTCGTACCAAGCGTGCATCGTATCTTCGCGGGCGAAGACCTGATCCATCACCTTATGGCTGTCGGTCGCGCCGTCATAAACGCCGGACTTCATCAGAACGGCGGCCTGGCGGCCTTCGATCGTCGGATTGTTGTATTTGTCCTCATGCGGCAGGTAGCCCCAAGAGACGAACTTGCCATGACCGCGGCCATAGTTCGTCAGGCCGATTTCCTCACCCATGCGCCAGTAGAGGCCAAGGTCGGAATTGGCGTGCTCCGGCTTCTCGTCGAGCCAGGCCATGAAGTCGTCATAGGACTGGATTTCCTCATAGCGCTCCATCGAACAACCAAGCCAGAGCGGCTCGATCCAATTGCGGCGGAAATGCTCCAGGATCGACCAGGCCCGCGTCACGTCGGTCAGGGTCGGGGCGCACATCACGCCGCCCGGCACCATGTAGGACGAATGCGGCCACTGCCCGCCCAAGAGCGCGTAGATCTCGACCGGTCGGCCGGAAATCGTTACGCCCGCCTCATAGGACGTACCGGTGAAAGGCGAATAACGTTTCACCGCTTCCTCAAAGAACGGGCTGTTCATATAATTTTGATTGGTGAAATCAATCATGAACAAGCCATAGTGGTGGCGCGGCAGGGACTGGATCGTCTCGACGATCTGCCCCAGGTTCCGCGCCAGGATCGCGTTCCTTGGCACCGTCGAGCCCCAGGCCGTGTCCAGAGCCCAAGCGGCGCTGCTGAGATGCGACGCGCCGCAAATGCCGCACGCGCGCGGCGTAACGACCAGACCCGCCTGCGGGTCCTTGTCGCGCAGGATCACCTCGAACCCGCGAAACAGCTCCGCATGGGTCCAGGCGTTCGTGACGACGCCGTCCTGAATGTCCACCCGAACGTCCAAGTCCCCTTCGACGCGGCCGACGGGCGAGATGTCGAGCGTTTCAACTGCTGACATAGTCTATTCCTCCTGTTCAGCCGTCCGTTTAGACGACGAAAATATCTTCTTCGGCCCAAGCCGGCGCGGCGCCCTTGGCGGCGGCGGTCAGCTTGATATAGCCCTTCTTGTCGACGCCCTCCGGCAGGTCTTTCGGCACGCCCATCATGGTCTGGGTCTTGAACACCGTGCCCGGCGCAAGATCGAAGAATGGGAATTCCGGCTCGGTGCAGCCCAGACACGGCATCCCGGCGCGGGTCTTGGACGAGACCCGGTTCCATAGGATCCGGTTGCAGGGGCTGTGGGTCATCGGACCGCGGCAGCCGAGATCATAGAACAGGCAGCCTTTTCGCTGACCGAAGGCCGTGGTCGAGACCTTATAGGCGAAATGCATGTTTCGCGTGCAGCCTGTCTGGGTGAAGCTCGAGAAGAAGGTCTTCGGCCGCTGAAACTCGTCCAGCGTCAGATCGCCGGCGCGGCCCGTCGCGACCGCCACCAGGATTTGCGTGACCCAATCCGGGTGCGCCGGACAGCCCGGGATGTTGATCACCGGCAGGCCCGCCTTCGAGGTGAAGTCGGCGCCCAGGAAACCGCCATGCTCGCGCTTCAGGAATTGCAGGCCCTGGCTCTCGGACGGGTTCGGCGCGGTCGCCGGAATGCCGCCATAGGTCGCGCAATCGCCGATGCCGACGACAAACTGCGCCGCGTCGGACAGCTCGCGCACCCACTCTTTCATGGGCCGGCCGCAGAACCGGTTCCAGTTCCCCGTGCCGTCGGGCGCGTTCACGACCGAGCCTTCGAATACGAAAATATCCAGCTGAATCTCGCCGGAAATGCACTTCTCCAAAATGGCTTTCACATTGTCGCCGAGCTCAAGCCCCAACGAAGGCTGCCAGAGCACGTTGATCCCGAAATCCGTCACCAAGTCGCAGGCGCTCGGTTCTTCGGCGTTCAGGAACGACATCGTGTTCCCAGAGCAGGCGCCGCCCTGCAGCCATAATAGATTGGCCATACCTTCCTCCCCAATGAGACGCGACGGCCCAAGAGCCGGACCGGCCGCAACGAACAAAGCCTGAATAGACTTCTCCCCCATAAGAGCAAGCAATGTGCCAAATGTTACATTTTGAATTTTCCGTTTATTTTCAAATGGATAATCAATACCGGGTGAAGAAATAGGGTCTAATCAGGGTGTAAATGTAAATTTTGTTATCATCCCTTAATGATAACATTCTTTACATTTTAGAATGCGTTTAGCCCGCGCTCGCAGTGGGCCGGGCCAGCTTTGGTATTGAGCCAAGGCGCAGCATCGGGTTGGCCGATACAACAATGCGTAATAGCCTTCATTTTTGCTCGACCGGAGAGCGCTTTGTTCACAATCCACGATCCCGAGAATCCTGTGGAAGCTTTGGCCTCAATCATGGTCGAGGCGATGACGCAGTTCCAACATGTGGATAGGTTTGGGCTGTCCGTCGGCGCTTGGTTCAACAAGGTTCAAGAAGAGATCCCCACGCCAAGCGGCGTCAAAATGATGGAGTTCGGCCTTGCCTCCGCGCACATCGAGGTCGAGACCCGTGTTGGCGGTATCCCATTGAACCCAAGATATGAACGCATCGTCTATTCCAAGAACTACTCATCGACCGAGAGAAGCGAGTCGGAGAAGAGCGGGAACACCGCCGGGGGCGTCGATGGTGAAACGCCGCCCTGGTTGCGACACCTCACTCTACAAGCCAAGGCGAGCGGTCAATGGCGGCAGGCGGTCTCTGAAGAACAGGTAGGGGAAGGCGCCTTTGTCCGACACTATAAAGACGTGTGGCAGGTCAGCATACGGTGCTGGGGGCTGGCCGCCGTCGTGCTGAATGAAGATCGGCCGGCCTTGCAGGAACGCATGATCGGGGATGACCCGCTGTGCGATGTCACTTTCGACGATGGCGCGGCTGATGTGACCGTCTCGCTGATCGTCACGCGCCCCGATATCTGGGTCGCGGGTGAAAAGCGAACGCTGATGGGCGGTCTTTTCAATACGGATACGGCGAACCGGGACGCCGTCTTTCGCGCCCTTTTCGCGAAGGCGCTGGAAAGGCGCGCCGCCGCGATCGGGTTGGTAAGCGAGGACGCCAATGAGGTTGAAAGCTCGGACGACGGGGCGGATTTTCACGGCCGGCTTGTCCTCGCGCGCGCCCGGCTGACCCGAGCTAAGCCAGAGGAAGAAGCATGAGTTCCGGCTTTTTTGACGGGGACGAACGGGCGGCCTTGGCCGCGGTCGCGGAGGCCGAGGATGGACGGTTTACGCATCTTGTCCGCCTCGCCGGATTGGACCCGGCGGCGGATCTGCGGGGCGTGCCGCTCACCCGGATCGTCTTGCAGCCAGAAGAGGACCTGACGGGGTTCGACTTGTCGGGCGTCGATCTCAGCGGCGCGGTGCTCCGGCGCGTCGACCTGACCGGCGCGATCCTGACCGGCGCGCGGCTGGATCAAGCCGATCTGCGCGGGGCCAAGATCGGGCCGGATCAACTCTCTTCCGAGCAAAACGCGGAGGCCGAGACCGGCGCCCTGCCGCCCGCGTTGGCGTTCGGGCCGAATCGATCATGGCCGCCTGACTTGCTGGACCGGATCGAGACCATCCTGGCGGAGGTCGGCGACTCCGATTTCGATCTCCATGAACGCGGCGTTAAAATCCTGGATGAGGGAACGACAAGCGCGGCCCGGCTGGCCGAGGCGCTGTTCCAGATCTGCCTCGACTGGCGCGTCGCCCTCGACCAGGCCGAAGAACCCAACACGCTGGCTACCCGGTTTTATCTCGCTCGCTCGGTCTACGAGCAAGGCCGCGCCGCGGAGGCCGAAACCCTTCTAGAAGCGCTCGTCGCGTTGGATGATAAAGTCAGAGGCGCCGAGCACCCAAACACGCTCATAACTCGGCAGACACTCGCCCGCGCAATCCTGGACCAAGATCGTGCGCCGGAAGCGGAAGCCCTGTTAGGCGCGCTGCTGCAGTTGGATGAGAAAGTCAGAGGCCCAGAGGACCGCGATACACTTACAACCCGGCACATACTCACCCGCGCAATCCTGAACCAAGGCCGCGCGGCGGAGGCGGAGAGCCAGTTTAGGGCGCTACTACCGCTACAAGAAGAAGTAAGGGGCCCCGAGCACCCGAACACACTCACAACTCGGCACGACCTCGCCCGCGCAGTTTTAGTCCAAGGCCGCGCGGCAGAGGCGGAGGCTCTGTTCGATACGCTCTTGCCGCTGCAAGAAAAAGTTAGAGGCGCCGAGGACCCGAATACACTGATAACTCGGCAGACACTCGCCCGCGCAATCCTGTACCAAGGCCGCGCAGCCGAAGCGGCGGACCAATTCAAGTCCCTCTTGCCGTTGTTGGAAAAAGTCGAGGGAGCCGAGCACCCAGACACTCTGACAAGCCAATTGATCTGGGCGCAAGCCCTACTTGAAAGCGGCGCGGATGAGCGGGCGCGAGATTTTATGCGCTCCATACCAGTGTTTTCAGGCTCCATGTCAGTGCTTTCAAAAGGCTTCTCGCCCGACACATTGGCCCTAGCAGCGCTCTGTCGGGCCTTGCTCGCGGATTGGGAGGGCGACGCCGACCGCGCCTTGGCGCTTCTGGAAAAAGCGGATTCATATCTCAGCGGCTACACGGCCGAGGATTTCCGCCGAAAACAGCTCGAACGGTATCGCGAAACGCGCACTCCCGGCGGCGCGGGCGGAACCACGATTCCGGAAAACGCCGATTGACCAAGCCACGTCGCTAGGGCCGCGCGGCGGCGCCGGCAGCGCACATCAACCGTGGCGGTTGCCGCAGGCGGGGCATTCGGTTTCGCCGCCGCAGCCGAACCAGACGCCCTTGCAGCGGCTGCACCAGTGGCCCATGGCGCCGTTGCCGCTGGGATTGATTGTTTCGGCCAGTTTGGTCATGCCGATCACTTTGACCGGACGACGGGCGCCGGGACCGCGCACGCGGGATTGCGGAAAACGCAAGAGATTGTCGTCGGAACCGGCCATTTCCACAAAACTAGTCGGGTCTTAGGCGTTTTGTAGTCCGTAACGCTTAATTTTGTTGGCGAGGCCCACCCGCGATAGGCCGAGTTCCGCCGCCGCCTTGCTTTGGTTCCAATGGGTGCGGACCAAGGTGGAGGCGACCAGCTCGCGTTCCAGCGATTCGACCATTTCCTTCAGGTTGCCCCCTTGCGGGGTGAAGGCGCCCGCCTCGGCCGGTGCGACAGGGGCGTCGGCGATGGCCGACGAAAGATGCCGGGCGGAGATATAGCCGCCCTGTTCCGCCACCGCGACCATGCGGCGGATCTCGCTTTCCAACTCGCGGACATTGCCGGGATATTGATAGGCCTCCAGCTTGATCAGCGCGTCCTGGGCGACTCCGACCACGCGCCGGCCGACGACGCCCGAATATTTCTCGATGAAGAATTGGGTCAGCGCCGGGATATCCTCCCGGCGGCTGCGCAGCGGGGGGATCGTTAGCTCGAACCCTTTCAGCCGGTAATAAAGATCGCGCCGAAACTCACCCTTCTCGACCAACTCGGCCAGGGACCGGTTGCTGGCGGCGACGACCCGGACGTCGGAATGCGAGATCGTGTCGGAGCCCAACGGCTTCACCTCGCCCTCCTGCAGGAAACGCAGCAGGCTGACCTGGAAACTGGGCGAAACTTCGGAGATTTCGTCGAGGAAGACGGTGCCGCCATCGGCCGCGCGGAACAGGCCCAGCCGGTCAGAAATCGCGCCGGTGAAGGCGCCGCGGATATGACCGAACAGTTCCGAATGCAGCATGTCGTCGCTGACCCCGCCGCAATTCTGAACATGGATCGGTGAATTCATCCGCGCCGAGTTGTAATGGATCGCACGCGCCAACAGTTCCTTGCCGGTGCCGGTCTCGCCTTGAATCAGAACGGGCAGTTCGGTGCCGGCCGCCTGTTTCGCCTCGGCGCAAAGTTCCGCCATCAGGGGGCTGGCATAGACCAGCTTCTCAAATTGCGAGACGCCGCCGCTGACCGACAGGCTCTCGCCTTCATTGAACAGGTCGTCATCCATCGAGATCTTCAACTCGCGCGACAGGACCCGGTGTCGGCGCGCCAACTCATTGACCTCTAACGCGCGCTTGACGAAAAGTTGCAACAGGTCAATGGGCGCCGGTCGCAATGCGTAAAGATAAACGCCGGTGTTCCGCGCCAGGACCGCACAGTCGGGCGCCCGCTCCGCCGGCCCAATCAACAGGCGGGCGACCAGTGGATGGAAGATCCGCGCCTTCTGTAAGATATTCTCCGACAGATCCTCGACCGCATCGAGCCCGCAGATCAACAGATGCGCTTCCAGGGCGTTCAAGCGCAATTCGGCCTCACGCTCGCTCTGGCAAATGATGATGCGGTAGCTCGGATCCGCCTCCAGCGCTTTGGAGACCTCGGCCACCAAGCCGTCATCGGTGGAGAGGACGACGATCGTGTGGGTGTGCATGGAAACTTTCTTCACAAAAAAGAAACTTGCCATGCAGTCTATCGGGGTTCGTGACACCGTCAACCGAACCGCACGCGCCGTCGCCCGCGCGACCCTGCGAAGGATTGCCGCAGCGCCAGGGGGCGCGCCCGGGCCACGACGCCGTCGAGTTAATCGGGAGGAGCGTCGAGCTCTACCGCCCGAGGTCAGGACGCTATTGGCCCGGCGTGTCGCGAACGAAATTGTTGCCGCGTTGCGCTGTCGCGGTGAAGGTCATCCCAGCGATGCGCCAGCCCTCGGCAGTGCGCTCAAGGGTGTGCAGGTAGGTCCCCCAAACCTCCCACAACGGATCGCCGCCATTTTCCGTCAGAGCCCCGCGTTCCATCCGGTTCCAAGCATAGCCGTGGCTATGCACCACGGCCCGGTCTGGTCCCTCGAACGTTACGCGATAATTGCCGCGCAAGTGAAAAGAGGTCTTCTCGGCTGTGAGATTCGAACTCCAGCCCTGGATCAGACCGTCCGCCGGGATGGTCGCCGGTTCGCCGCCGGCCAGCGAGGTGAAGTCGACCGTGATGGTATCGGTGAACAGCGCGCGGGCGCCAGCCCAGTCTTTGGCGTCGACCGCTGCATCCAGGGCGCCGGTGATTCGCACGATATTCGCATGATCCACCGCTGTCGCCTCGATGACCGCATCGCCGGCGATCTCCGGCGCGGCCAGCGCCGACCCGCCCGCAGCCCCAACAAGTATGGCCAGCGCCGCCGCGCCGCCCAGAAGTGTCCGCATTGCCAGAAGTGCCTGCATTGTTTGAGTCATCCTCATCTCTCCCTTTCGATGCGCCAGCGAAGGGCGCTGATCTGTCATGCTTTGGAAGTATGACAGATAACTCTGTTTGGAATAATGGAACGTTTCTTCAGGTTTCTCATGTATAAGATCGAACAATGAGAGACCCGATATGAGACTTCCGTTGACCGCGCTCGAAGTCTTCTCCGCCATCGCCGACGAAGGTTCGTTGCGCGCGGCCGCGGACCGGCTCGGCCTGCAGCCTTCCACCGTCAGCCATCAACTCAAGGCGCTGGAAGCGCGGATCGGGACGCCATTGTTCGTGCGCAGCACGCGCAAGGTCACGCTGACCGACGCCGGGGCGGCGCTGTATCGCGGGTCGGGACCGGCTTTCGAACAGCTCGCCGAAGCGGTCCAGTTCGCCCGCGACACCGGCCGCAGCGAACGGGGCGTCCTGCGGCTAACGATGCCGGAATTCGCCTACCGAATGTGCATCGCCGACCGTCTGCCGGCCTTCCGCGCGCGGTTTCCCGAGATCACGCTGGAACTGAATGTCACGGAGGCGTTTGTCGACATCGTCCAGGAAGGGTTCCATGCTGGGATTCGCCTTGGAGACCGGATCGATCCCGATATGCGGTCGGTTCGGCTGCATGGCGATCTGAAATTGGCGGTCCTGGCGAGCCCCGACTATGTGGCGTTGCATGGCGCGCCGGAAACGCCAGCCGATCTCTTAGGCCACAACTGCCTGCTTTACCGGTTTCAGAGATCGGGTCGGATCGCGCCTTGGAGTTTCGACGGGCCGGACGGGTCCTATGAGGTCGCCGTCGGAGGAAACTTGATCGTGAACACGCTGCCGGTTCTGTTTTCGGAAATCGCGGCCTCCAGCGGTCTGGGCTACACATTCGCGCCCAAGAATCTAGGCGTCGACAAGGACCGTTTTGTCGAATTGCTCAGCGACTATACGCCGACCATTCCGGGGATCTACCTCTATTATCCCAAGGAATATCGCGGGAATCAGATTCTGCGCCGCTTCATCGAGGCCGTGAAGCCCCAATCGTTATAAGGGTTTGGGAACCTGCAGCGGGGGCTTGAAACCGGCCCTTGCGGCCTTATTAGCTGCAGATCGGGACGAGGGTCGAGGATACAGCATGGCGTCGCCGCAGGTTCTGATCTTCACAATATCGGCGGCGACGCTGGCGCTGTTTCTCTGGGGTCGGCTGCGCCACGATGTGGTGGCGCTGGGGGCGTTGATGGCCTGCGTGCTGGTCGGACTCGTTCCGGCCGAGGAGGCGTTCGCCGGGCTCGGCCACCCGGCGGTGATTACGGTCGCCAGCGTGTTGGTGCTCAGCCACGGACTGCAAAGCTCGGGCGCGGTCGACTGGTTGGCGCGCGCGGTTCTGCCCCGATCCGCCGGCCCGCTGGTCAGCCTGACAAGCCTGATCGGCCTTGGCGCGGCGCTGTCAGGCTTCATGAATAATGTCGGCGCAATGGCGCTGTTGATGCCAATCGCAATCCAGCTTTCGCGACGTCTGAACCTAACGGCCGGGCAAGTGCTGATGCCGCTCGCCTTCGGGACCATCCTTGGCGGCATGACGACCCTGGTCGGGACGCCGCCGAACCTGATCGTCTCCGGCTTCCGCTCGGAAGCGGGTCTGGGTCCTTTCGAGATGTTCGATTTCGCGCCGGTCGGCCTGGCCGTGGCGGCGATCGGCGTGGTTTTCGTCGCGTCCCTAGGCTGGCGCCTGACGCCCGCGCGTGAAGCCGCCGCCGGCGACGATTTCGATCCGGGCGCCTATATGACCGAGGTGCGGATTCCAGAGGCCAGCAAGGCCGTCGGCCTGACCCTGCGCGCCTTCGAACGCGAGATCGAGGAAAGCGGCGCGCAGATCGTCGGGCTGGTCCGCAACGGCGTACGGATGATGGCGCCGCATGGGGCGCGACGCATTCAGGCCGGCGACATCTTGACTTTGGAAGCGGATGTCGAGGCGCTGGCGGAAGCGCTCTCAGTCTTCGCCATCAGGCTCGAAGAGCAGGGCTCTTCCTCCGACAACGAGACCGCGACGACTGATGCGACGACCACGGAAACCGACGCGGCGGCGGAGGCCGAGACGGAGCGCGATGAGGATATCGTGCTGCGCGAACTGGCCGTCCTGCCCGGGGCCACGATCGTCGGACGATCCGCCAAGGAACTGCGGCTGCGGACGCGATTCGACCTGAACCTGCTGGCGGTGTCCCGCAATGGCGAAAGGCCGAAGGCGCGGCTGCGCACGTTACGGCTCAAGCCCGGCGACCTCTTATTGATGCAGGGGCCGGTCGAGGCGATGTCGGACTTCATCAATGCTACCGGCTGTGTGCCTTTGGGAGAGCGCGAGCTGCGCATCCCCAACCGGCGCAAGGCCTTCGCGGCGGCGGCGATCATGCTGGGCGCGATCGCGGCCGTCACCCTGGGCCTGTTGCCCGCGGCCGCCGCCTTCACGCTCGGCGTACTGGCCTCGATGCTGCTGCGGACTGTGCCGCCAAGGCAGGTCTATAGCGCCATTGACTGGCCTGTGATCGTCTTGCTGGCGGCGTTGATCCCGGTCGCCGGCGCGATGCAATCGACCGGCGCGGCCGAGACCCTGGCGCGGTTTCTGGTGGAGACCGTCGCACAAGGTCAGGCGGTGGCGGCGTTGGCGGTGGTACTGGCGACGACCATGTTTTTGTCGGACGTGATGAACAACGCGGCGACGGCGACAGTGCTCTGTCCCATCGCCCTCGGCATCGCCGCCACGCTGGGCGTCAATCCCGACAGTTTCCTGATGGCGGTGGCGATCGGGGCCTCCTGCGCTTTCCTGACCCCGATCGGGCATCAGAACAACACGCTGATTCTCGGGCCCGGCGGGTTCCGATTCGGCGACTACTGGAAGTTGGGCCTGCCGTTGGAACTGATCGTGATCGCCGTTAGCCTGCCCCTGCTTCTGATCGTCTGGCCGCTGTGACGACCGTCCCCGGGTTTCGCCGGGTCGGACGCCAGCCGTTGCTTGATCCAATCACCCTCGTTAAAGGAGACGAATGGATAGAAGGCGGCGCCCGTACAGCCCGGCGAAAACGAGAACACTACGCCCCTATCACGCCGCCATCGACGGTTTCTCCGATAGGTATCGGCTGAACACCTCTTCGAACGAGCGTCGACGCATGCCGACATTCCAATCGAACTCGCCATGAGCCGGCGCATAGCGCGCATCCTTGGCGATCATAGCGTCATGAACCTCCGGCAATTGGTGCCACGGCAGATAGGGGTAGAGGTGATGCTCTGTGTGTAGGTTGAAGTTCATCATCAGCCACTTGCTGACGAAGGGTATGGTGCGGCAGCTCTCCGTCACGGCGTCATGCTCCCAGAGCTTTTTCGGACGACCACGGTAGAGCGGCGCATCGAAGTGATGCGGCAGATTCACCGCCTCAACCAGCGCAAGATAGAGGTAGACCGCCGGCAGAAAGGCCGCCGCGTTGGATAACCCTGCCGCCAGGACCAAAAGCGCCACGCCGATCCCCGTAATCAACACCGACATGCGCTGTCGGCGCACGCGCCGCGGTCGTGCGTCCTTCGTCTTGAAGGGCGCCGTCCAGAGCCGAATATGCTCGTTGATGACAAGAATCGGGATCCAACAGCGCCACATCACATTGAACAGCGCCTTGAGACGCGGGGACCGTTCAATCACGTGAAATGTATCCACCGCGCGCTGGAGCGTCGGTTCGTGATCCAGATTGTTCGATAGATTGTGATGCTGCATGTGCTCGGCTTTTCGAACCTGAAACGGGAGCAAAGCAAACACGCCGTGCAAGGTTCCGAGCGCGGTGTTCAAGAACGTCCGCGGAAAGAAGGAATTGTGCGCACATTCATGAACGATGAGATAGCTGTGATGCAGAAACAGCGCCGCCAAGACCTGGGACAGCACATAGGCGGCGGGTCCATCAAACCCATAGAAAAACAGCGCGGCCGAGAGAAGTAGAGCGTTGACGGCCAGTTGCGCCAGGCTGGGCGCCCAGCGGGGCGCGGAAGGCATATGCGCCCGAAGCGCGCGATAGGTATCGACATTCATGGTCGGCTCCGTTGCTTAGGCGAATACCGGCGACGGCGCGCCCGTTTTCGCCGTCTTCTTTTCGAATTCCGAAGAACCGCCTTGCAGCGCAGAGTCGATGTTCGCGGCGACCCAACCGCTATCCAGCGCAAAACCGAAGGCCGGGTTGTGATCACGGTGATAGGCCTTCATCGTCTCAAACGCTTGCCGATCTTGGACAAGCGCCACAGCCGGCGCCGTGATTTTTCCATAGCCCTGCTGCTGAACCTCTTCACAAAGCCGGTCAAAGAACAGCGTCGCCTGATAGAGACGCTCATGTTTCGGATTGACCGAAATCACAATCGAGTCCGCCTCCATGGCGCGATAAATCAGATAAAAAACATGCACGACCAGTTCGTAGAACCGGTCGCCGTCGACCGAGCGATAGTCGGGCGAGAGGGCGAGCCGCGTGATTTCAACGGCGTTCTTCATGCCCTGCTCTTGCGCCAGATACCGCGCGCTCGGCAAATCCCCCGGCTTGTCGCTGCGAATGACGGTGATCGTGCCAACCAACTCGCCGCGATCCTCACTGGTGAGCGTCAACGCGCGCGCGCGGTATCGTTCTTCCAGCGGGAATGTCCTATTCGTAAAGGGTTCGATGTAGCCGCTGTCGACATAGGCGTCGCGCACCAGACCATCAATGCGATCCATATCTTTGTTGTCACGCGGCATTGTAATTTTTGATGGTATAATGGGCATATCCGGCCGGATTCTCTCCCGCAGCGCCTCAAGTTTTCTGAATTTCCGCAATTCTGTCGTCCCCCGATTTCCTTCGAGCATAAAGACCTCCAAATGTTCAGTGGGTTTCTCGTTTTTTAGAAGCTCACTTGAGTTCGGTATGTCGAATTGGGTTTCGAACTGTGACCAAAGTGTGGCGATCCCATGGCGAATTATTACCTGCCTGGCGATAGCCAGATCACAGATGTATCGATCACCGTGTCCAATGGCCGATTTCTTTTTAGTATGTTGTATTATATAAATATTTTTCTATATTTTTCAGCGTCTGGAGCCTTATTGACGACAGTCCGAGATATCCAAGGATTCCCGCCGGACTCGGCGCGCGCCGCCCTTGCCAAGAAACAATTTTTCCGAGAATATCAGTGCTTGTAGACTTTTTTGATTGTAGGTTTAGAGTGAGGTCGCCCGCGTTCCCGCCCTGGAACGGAATAAGGCCTGCCGCCCTAATTCATCCACAAAGATTTGCGGGAACGGACTCAATATTGTTCAAATTTTTCTGAATTCCCCACCTTTTATACGTGTATTACCACAGTTCTTGTAGGGATTTATACGCACTTAAGGCGACTCTCTTTATGCGGATCCCCGAATCGGTCGGGAGGCTTGACCGTCCGTGCGCCGATCTTGATGATCGGCCGGCCGCTACAGGGTCCGCTGGCCCTTGGGGCGCGCGCTCGCCTCTTTTGTAAGCGCGGCCATACGGTAAAATCCGTGCGCCATTTTCGAATAGGGCGTGACCAGAAAGAAGGTCAGGACCGCGCCGAGATGCAGCGCCAACAGCCAGCTTACAGCGCTGGTCCCGGTCGCCGCGTAGAGCGCGAGACCGGAGGCCGAGACGAAGAACAGCAGCAAGATGAAAGCCATCTCGCCGCCCCATAGCGCCGGTGCGCCAAGGTTCGGATCCGCCTTGGTCTTCAACCAGGCGAGCCCCGCCGTTCCGATACACAGCAGGACCCCGCCCGGGACGCCGAGCAGCTTAGGCGCGCTGAACAATCCGTATGGCGCTTCGATGCCGAAACCGTAATGCAGGACCACGCCGCTGGTGGTCGAGGCGAAGCAGAGCAGGAACCCATACAGCGTCGCCTGATGGAAATGCCGTCTGGCTTGCGAGAATCGGTCTTCATCCTCGAAATTGCAGCCATCGCCATGGCCGCCCGCCAGGTTGCGCATGCGCCCGGCCGAGCCGATTGCGGCCGCGATATCCGTCCAGCGCAAAGGACCGTCGCCCACCGTCCGCCAATATCCGCGCAGCGAGACAGCCAGCGCGGCCAGCGGCAATAGAAAAGCCGGCGTGAAAATCGCGACCATTAAGCCGTGAGACATGTAGGCATAGAACCCCGCGCCGTCCGCTGGCCGCAGCGCCTGAGCCAAGGCGAACAAGACGGCGAAACCAAGCACAAGACCGACGCTCATGACCAGGCCGCTATGATCGAAAAGCCTGGCGAATCCCTTCGGCCAGGCGTGCGCCTTCCAGCTTTCCTGCCGCACCTCGGCCAGGGCGCGCGGCAGGTTCAGGTCGAACTCATGCGGCGCTGTGTATTGGCAGGCGTAGTAACAGCCCCGGCAATTGTGGCACAGGTTCGCCAACTGCGTGACATCGCCGTCGGAAAAGGCGCGCAGCCGGTGCAGCGCCGGAAAGACCGAGCAATAGCCCTCGCAGTAGCGGCACGCGTTACAGATCTCCGCCTGACGACGCCCCTCGTCGATCAGATCAGTGAGTGTCGGCATGGGCGGCGGCCTCCCTACCCGCGATTCGTCCGAAAACGGTCCCGATGGTCATGCCGAACCCGGCGAGATAGCCCTGCCCCAGGATCGAGCCGGCCATGGTCTCGCCCGCAGCCCATAAATTGGCGACCGCGCGGTTTCCGGCGGAACATTGCGCGCGTTCGTCCACCTTTAAGCCCAAATAGGTGAAGGTGACTCCGGTGCGCAGACTATATCCGTAATAGGGCGGCGTATCGATCGGCCGCGCCCAATTGGTTTTGGGCGGCGCTAGTCCTTCCGTCGCCACTCCGTCCAGTTCGGTCGGGTGAAATCCCGAGACATCGCCGCACGCTTGGTTGAAGTCCTCAACCGTGGCGCGCAGCCGGTCCGGCGGCAGGTCCATCTTCTCCGCCAAGTCCTCGATTGTCGACGCCTCGATCGGCGGGAAGACCGATGGCATGAACAGATTGATCGACTTCGAATCGATGATGACATAGCCGACCTGATCGGGCTGCGCCGCCACCAGCCGGCCCCATATGGCGTAGCGTTTGGGCCAGACATCCTCTCCTTCATCATAGAAACGGTCGCCATGTTTGTTCACGACAATGGAGAAAGGCACGCAATCGAGCCGTGTGACGATGCCGCCGTCGAATTTCGGCGCCCGGCCGTCGATCGCGACGGCGTGGCACTGGGTTGGGTCGCCCACCTGTTCGACGCCCTGATCTAGTAGATCCGCCAGAACCACGCCGCGATTATAAGGGGTGCCGCGGATCAGGAAGTTCTTGGCCGCCGGTCCCCACGCGCGGGCCAACCAATCCGTGTCGGCTTGGAACCCGCCCGAAGCCACGACAATGGACTTGGGCGTAATGCGACGGGTTTCGCCCTGATGCGTATAGTCGAGCCCGACGATCCGATCCTCATCGCGTTCCAGATGCGTGACGGGGGCCTCGTAATGCACCGTCGCGCCCAGTTTCTCAGCTGTACGGTAGTAGGCGTTCACCAGCCCTTTGCCGCCGCCCAAAAAAAACGCGTTGGTCCGCGCCAGCGACAGCGTGCCCGACAGTGAGGGCTGGAACCGGACGCCATGGTCCTGCATCCAGGGCAGACATTCTTCCGAGGCGCGGATCGTCATGCGCGCCAGCGCCTCGTCGGTCTTCCCGTCCGTGACTTTCAAGAGATCGTCGAGATATTCCGCCTCCTCGTAGCTGTCGATCAGGGGCCCCAGCGGACCCTGATGCATGCAGCGGAAATTACGCGTATGCCTGGAATTCCCGCCGCGATACGGTTTTGGCGCGGCCTCAAGGATCACCACGCGCGCGCCTGCCTCCGCAGCCGTGATCGCAGCGCAGAGCGCGGCGTTGCCGCCGCCGATGATCGCGACATCGTAGCTGTCGGTCACGTCGCCTCTCCGTCTTGTGACGATCGGCCCCGCAAGGCGCGCACCCGAACGCGTTGCGCCATTTCGATATGGGTGCGCATGGCGGCCTCGGCGCCGGCCCCGTCGCGCGCCTTGATCGCGTCGAGCACGTTACAATGTTCGAGAAAGGCGCGGCCCAGGCGATCGGGGTCCGCGAGCGTCGTCGGACCCAGGACCATCAGCGTCTTGTCCAACCCGCTCATGGCCCTTGTTAGAAACCGGTTCTTCGCGGCGTCCAGCAGGGCCGCATGAAACTGCCGGTTCAGGGCGAATGACGCATGCGGGTCTGCGATCCCGTCCAGGTCACGGTTCATAGCGTACAGTTCTTCGATTTCAATATCGGACGCGGCGCGGGCCGCGAGCCGCGCCGCCATGCCTTCCAGCATCGCACGCATCTCATACAGCTCCATCACCTCGGCATAGTCGAGGCTGCGCACCGAGGCGCCTTGCCGGGGCACATGCACGACCAGCCCGTCCGCCTCGAGCTGGCGAATCGCCTCTCGCACCGGCGTGCGACTGACTCCTAGCCGCGCCGCCAGGTCCGTCTCGCGCAGACGGTCGCCCGGTCCCAGACGCCCGTCCCGAAGTTCATCAAGCAACCGTCGATAAGCCGCATCTCCCTGCGAGGGGACCGCTGGGCCTAAGCTTTCGGTCATTGTTGGCGTCTCGTCTTGCATTTCGTATGCGATTGTATACAACTGTCCACACGAAACGGTCAATGCATTTGGGAGACGCCGTGCCCGGCCCCGCCAAGCCCTCGCCACTAGTCCGCCGCCTCTTCACCTTCGGGCTCGCAGCGGCGGGAACCTTAGTGTTCCATCTGTTGGGCTTGCCCCTGCCTTTCCTGTTCGGACCGATGGCCTTCTGCCTGATCGCAGCGCTGGCGCATGGACCGATCCAAGGCTTCGGGCAGGTCTCGGTCGCCGCCCGCACCATTCTCGGCGTGGCGGTCGGCGCCAGCATCACGCCGGCCCTGTTCGAAGAACTGCCGCGCATGGCGCTGTCCATCGCGCTGATTCCGATCTATATCGCCATCATCGCCGCCTTCGGCGTGCCGTTCTTTCGCAAGCTTTGGGGCTTCGACGCGCCCACCGCCTATTACGCAGCGATGCCGGGCGGGCTCCAGGATATGGTGATCTTCGGCGCGGAAGCAGGCGCCAATCCGCGCGCGCTTTCTTTGATCCACGCGACGCGGGTGCTGGTCATCGCGACTCTGGCCCCGATCATCCTGACTCAAGTCTATGACGCCGACTTAAGCAACCCGATCGGGTCGCCGGCGACAGAACTGCCGCCGCACGAGATCGCCGTCATGGTGGCCGCCGCCTTGATCGGCTGGAAGGGCGGGGAGAAGATCGGGCTGTTCGGCGCCTCAATCCTGGGACCGATGATCGTAACCGCGGCGCTGTCGATGGCGGATGTGATCCATGTCCGCCCGCCCGCCGAGGCGATCCTGGCCGCGCAGTTCTTCATCGGCTGCGGCATCGGCGTACATTTCCTTGGTGTCACCTGGCCGGAACTGACCCGCGTCGTGGCGGCGGGAGTCGCATATGTCATGTTGCTCGCGGGCTTGGCGGCGGGGTTCGCCGGGATTGTCACAGGGCTCGGCCTCGGCGATCCGCTGGGGGCCTTCCTCGCCTTCGCGCCCGGCGGCCAGGCGGAGATGACGGTGCTGGCGATCGTCACCGGCGCGGATCTAGGCTATGTCATCGCCCACCATCTGACCCGCATCGTCCTGGTCATCATCGGCGCGCCGCTGGCGGCCGCGCT
>JASJDC010000014.1 GCA_030065235.1 Alphaproteobacteria bacterium | reverse complement strand
GATGGCGTTCCGTGTCCGCTTCGATCACCAGGCGATCAGGCGACACGGACACGCGCCAGGGCTGCGTGTTATGCGGGCTCGACGCCAGGATCGCAGCCGCCGCCAAGCCGGTTGGATCGCCAGGCTTCGGATCGGCGAGCGCCGCCCAGGGTTCGAAAGGCGCGTCACCGGCGGTGAGCAATCCCGCGTGCGAGGCGCGCCATCCGACAGCGCCGCCGCCGCCGACCACGAGGACGGCGCCCGACAGCGCGGCGCCCTTCATCACGTTGCGTCGATTCAGCGCCATGGCTCCTAAATCCCTTCCGTTGCCAGTTTCATGCGTCCGGCTTATCGGTACAGCACAGTTCACACCATGCACATTGACTTTAATTCTTTGCCCTCTATGCATTCATGCATGAATAGAGACCGGCAGCGTTCGGATGATCTGGATTGGCGTCTTGTCCGCGCCTTCATTGCCGTCGCTCAGGAGGGCACATTGAGCGCGGCCGCCCGGAAATTGGGCGCCACGCAACCGACGATCGGGCGGCAAATCCGCGAGTTGGAAGAGATCTGCGGCGAGCTTTTGTTTCGTCGGCGGGGCAAATCGCTGGAGGCGACGCCGGCCGCGCTTGCGCTGCGCGCCCGCGCGGAAGACGTCGAAGCATCCGTTGCGTCGCTCAATCAAGCCTTTGTCCGGCTTGGCGATAGCGCGAGCGTGCGTGTCGTGCGCGTTACGGCTCCGACGTTGATCACCGAGCATCTTTTGCCCCGCATACTGCCCGAGATCAGCGCCGAGTTGCCGCGTGCGGAGTTCCACATCCTGCCGTCCGACGCCGTTCTGGACCTTCAAAGACGGCACGCGGATATCGCGTTGCGGCTGACCGAGCCGATGCAACCCGACCTGGTACGCCAGAAGATTGGCCGCATTGATGTGGGACTGATCGCCGCGCGCCGATATATCCAACGCCGCGGCACGCCCAACTCCGTCGCTGATTTTGCGCAGCACGAATTCATCCTACCGACCGACGACACCATGGTGAAAGCCGCGGCGGCGAAGGCGGGGCTGGACAATCTATCCCTTCCGGCCGTCTTTCGGTCCGATGACTTGCGATGCCGCCACGCCATGGTGAAAGAAGGATTGGGAATTGGAGCCGGGCACGACTGGATGCCTCATCAAGACCCCGACCTGATCCGCGTCGCCCCCGGACTTGTAATAAACACGTTGCCGGTTTGGTTGGTTGCGACAGAGGATATCAAGACAAGCCAAACCCTCCGATCCTCCTATGATTTACTTCGGGAAACCGGGCGCGGTGTATTCAAGCAATAGCGCGACCTTGCGGCGCTGGCGCGCGGGATTGGCCGCCCTAAACCGCCCGCGTCGCCTGCTCTAGCCAGGCGCGTGCGTCGGCGTCCTCTTCGTCTGTCAGTTGCGGGGCGACTTTGGCGCGGGTCTCGGCGTGGTAGTCATTGAGCCAGGCGCGTTCGTCTTCGGTCAGCAGGCTGACATCGACCAGATTTAGGTCGATGGGCGCGAAAGTGATGGTCTCGAATCCGTACAGGCGTTTGTCGCCTTGGCCCTGTCCTTCCAGCGCGACAACGACCACCAGGTTTTCGATGCGGATGCCATAGGCGCCCGTCTTGTAATAGCCAGGTTCATTCGAGAGGATCATGCCGGGTTGCAGCGCCTGGTTCCCGCCTTTGGCGATGCGCTGCGGCCCTTCATGCACGTTCAGATAGCTGCCGACGCCGTGCCCGGTGCCATGGTCGAAATCGAGCCCGACATCCCAAAGATGCTGGCGCGCGAAACTGTCGATCTGGGCGCCGTTGACGCCCTCCGGGAAACGCGCGCGAGCGATGGCGATATGCCCTTTTAAGACGCGGGTGAACCGGTCCTTCATCTCATCGCTCGGCGCGCCGATGGCGACAGTGCGCGTGATGTCGGTCGTGCCATCGAGATACTGACCACCGGAATCGACGAGATAGAGCTCGCCCGGCTGCAGCGCTCGGTCGGTCTTCTCGGTCACGCGGTAATGCACGATGGCGCCATCGGATCCGGCGCCGGAAATCGTATCGAAACTGAGGTCCGTGATCTTGTCGTCCTGGAAGCGAAACGCTTCGAGCCGGTCGGCGGCGGAGATTTCGGTGGCCCCGCCTTTCGGCGCCTCACGGTCGATCCAGGAGAGGAAGCGGCTGACCGCCGCGCCGTCGCGGCGATGCGCCGCGCGCGTCCCGTCCAGTTCGACCGGGTTTTTCAGCGCCTTCGGGAGCAGACACGGGTCGTCCCCCTCGACAATCGTGGCGCCGGCCTCGCTCAGCGCGTCGAACACCTTGCGCGCGGTATGGGCCGGGTCGGCGAGGACCTTCGCACCGGCCGCGCCAAGGGCCGCCAAACCATCCAGAAACGCGTCGAAATCCTCGACCGAAACGCCGTTGCCCAGATGCTCGCGTAGGCCGGGCGCCAGTTTGCGCTGGTCGATATACCAGGCCACCGTGCCGTCCTGGCGCAGGATCGCAAAAGACAGCGGTAAGGGACAATGGCCGACATCGCCGCCGCGCGCGTTCAACAACCAGGCGATGGAATCGCTGGCGGTGATCACCGCCGCGTCGACGCCCTGCTCCGTCAGGCTCTCGCTTAGCCGCGCCCGCTTGTCCGCCGAGCTTTCCCCGGCATAACGTAGATCATGCGGCCGCACCGGCGCGATCGGAGGCGCCGGTTGATCGTCCCAAACAGTGTCAATCGGGTTCTCAGCGAGCGGAACCAGATGTACGCCCGCTTTCTCGGCCGCCGCCTGCAGCCGGGCGCCGCCCGATTGCGTGTGCAGCCACGGATCGAAACCGATCCTAGCGCCGTTCTCGAACGCTTCGGCCAGATAGTCTGCCATCGGTTCGCTGATCAGGTGGCGCGGCGTGAAACGGTCGGTATCGACCTGGTCTCTCACCTGCAGCGTATACCGGCCGTCGATGAAGATCGCCGCTTGGTCCAGTCCGACGACGGCCGCGCCCGCCGACCCGGAGAAGCCGCTGAGCCAATGCAGCCTGTCGGCTCGGACCGGCAGATACTCGCCTTGAAACTCGTCGGTGCGGACGATGATGAACCCGTCCAGGCCCAGTGCACGCAGCTGATCGCGCAGCGCGTCCAGCCGCTCAGGCGGGGCCGGGCCGTCGGTGAAGCCCGGATCGACGCTCTTGGCGACGGCGTCGCGATGGGCGCGCAGGGCCGCCCGCGCCGCGTCCGGCAGGTCGGGGTCGATCAGGTCGATCCAACCGTCATCGCGCGGCGCCGGCGCGGCGATCAGCCCGGCCATCAGATCGGCGAAAGACGCCTCATCCAGGGCGACACCAGCGCGGCGCAGCGCTTCCAGGGTTTCGGCGGCGGTCATGGGTCGGGCTCCTCTAGCAACGGTGGACTACAGGTAAGCAGCCGCGCCGGTTCGGGCAACAACGAACCGGCGGGCGCGCCGAATTCCAGCGGCGCGGACACGCCCTGCCTCGATTGACACGCGATGGCCTGATCTGCACTGTTTTCGGAATAACATAGGAGGAAACCGAGATGCCGAGCATGGACGACGTGTTGACAAAAGCGGTCGCCGACGGCGACGCACCCTTTTTGGTCGCCATGGCGGGCCGCGCCGATGGCGTCTTCTATTCGGGCGCGGCCGGCCAAGCGGCGGCGGACCGGGCGGCCGGCGAAGACACGGTCTTTCGCATCTTTTCAATGACCAAAGCGATCGGGTCGCTCGCGGCGATGATCCTGATCGACCGCGGCGAGATCTCGATGGAGACGCCAGTCGCCGACATCCTGCCCGCTTGGAATGACCTTCAGGTCCTGGACGGTTGGGACGGCGACACGCCGGTGCTGAGATCGCCGAAGGCCGCCGCGACGCTCCGGCATCTGGCGACTCACACCAGCGGACTGGAATATGAGTTCTGGAACCCGGATATGGCCAAGTATCTGGAGGTCACCGGGGCGACGCCGATCCTGTCCGGGTCCAAGGACGGGTTGATGAATCCGATGATGACCGATCCGGGCACACGCTGGGGCTATGGCCCGAACATCGACTGGCTTGGGCTCGCGGTTGAGGCGGTTTCCGGCCGCTCGATCGTGGATTTCTGCCAGGCGGAGATTTTCGACCCGCTCGGCATGTCGGACACGGCGTTTGAACCAGATGCGCTGACAGACCGATTGGCGGACGTCTCCATCCGCGGCGAAGACGGCCAATTCGGCCCCTTCGATATCGCGCCGCCGCCGAAGCCTGAAGTCTACGGCATGGGCCACGCGCTCTACGGCACCGCGCCGGACTATTTGACCTTCCTGCGCATGGTGCTGAACAAGGGCCAGTTGAGCGGCGCCCGGATCTTGTCGGAGGCGGCGATGGACCAAATGCTGGCCAACCAGATGCGCGGCTTGACCTTCCGCCGCATGGTGACGGCCGCGCCGCCCCTGACCGCGGATGTGGTGCTGCCCGAGGGTACGAGCCACAGCTTCGGCTTCGTGCGGTTTGAGGCGGATGTGCCCGGCGGCCGGCGCGCGGGTTCGCAATCCTGGGCCGGGGTCTGCAACACGCATTATTGGGTCGATCCGGCCTCTGACGTCGCCGCCGTATTGATGACCCAGTCTCTGCCTTTTGTGGAAGAGCCGTATATGCGGACATATCGCGCCTTTGAAGAGGCGGTGTATGCCGGCCTGTGACCCCAACTAAGGGCGCGCCTGCGCGCCTGAAGGGGTTCGCCCGGCGGCGATCATGCGGTCGGATCCCATCGTAATGACCAATCACTGACAAGGACCCGCGCCGGTTCGGTCGGCCGCGCGCCGTCGGACGCGCTTGCCAAGAGCGTGAGGGGCGGCGACGCTTCCAGGCAAGACTGACCCCGTCCACCATCCGTCAGGAGAAGCCCGATGCTCGATATCTTACGCCACATGGTTCCGGACGGTCCAAAGACCGTCGGACCCTTTCATCACGCCGTCAGCGCCGGCGACTTTCATTTCATCACCGGTCAGATGCCGACCGCGCCCGACGACCCGACGCACATCGTCGAGGGCGGGATCGAGGCGCAGACGCGCCGGGTGATGGACAATCTGAAACTGGTGCTCGATGGCTTGGACAGCGGTTTCGACCGCGTCGTCTTCGCCCGGGTCTATCTGGTGAATTTCCAGGATTTCGATCGGATGAACGCGATCTACAGATCCTATTTCCCCGAAGGCGGCTTGCCGGCGCGGACCTGCATCGGCGTGACAGGCCTGGCTGTCGGCGCGTTGGTGGAGATCGACCTGATCGCCGCGCGGTAATGGCCGCAATTTGTCACTTTTTAGAGACTTATTGGGCGCGCCATGCAAGATGCGCAAGGCTGAGCTGCAAAAGGCGCACTGGTTTGTGTTTGGGCGCACCGCAATATTCTCAGCCAAGGGCGCGATAGACACTGATCGGTGACAAGCCGGCGACACGATCGAGCCCGGACCCCTGTTTAACCTTTTTTTTGTTTTTGGAGCACCCCCGAAATGTCCGATGTAACCGTCGCCTCCGCCTTTGGCGGCCGCCATGGCGGCCTTGGCGCAACCCTGTTCCGCGCCATCGCGCGCGCCTTTGAAAAGCGGGCGGTCAGAAACGCCATCCGTGAATTGAACGCCCTGGATGACCGCCAGCTAGACGATATCGGCCTCAGCCGCGCCGATCTCTATGAGTGGGCGGAAACCGGCGTACGGCCGCGTTCTACGCTGCGGTGACATGCGGCGACGCCGCTGGGGAAGGCAACCAATTGTAAGAAGCGAGGTCCGCACGGTCCTCGCTTTTTGCATTTCAGGGTAGGCGTCGGCCGCCGCGCCTCAAACACAGCGTCGCCCAACCCTCGATCACATGCCGGGTCTCGAGCCGAAATCCGTTGCGGCGATAGGCGGCGAGCACGCCTGTCTGCTGATCGGCGCGCAGACCGGACAGGATCAACCGCCCGTCCTTCGCCGTCACACGGGCGATGTCCTGCGCCAGGGCCCGCAGGGGGCGGGCCAGCATATTCGCAATCACCAGATCGTAAGGTCCGCCGCGCCGCAGCGCCGGCGCCGCCAGACCATCGGCCTGAACGAGCCGCAAGGCGCCCGCCAACCGGTTGCGCCCGGCGTTGGCGCGCGCGACCGCCACCGCATCCGGATCGATGTCAGACCCCAACACAGTCGCGCCGCGCCAAGCCAGCACGCTGGCCATGGCGAGAACCCCGGTGCCGCAGCCGAGATCGAGAATGCGCTTTGGGGCCCGGCGGCGTAGGGCCAGACTGTCGATCTGCAACAAACAGCCCAGTGTCGTGCCATGTTCGCCCGTGCCGAAGGCCATGCCGGCGTCGAGCATGATCGGCCAGGCCCCGGGCGGCGGGGGCGCGGGATCGTGCGAGGGATGCAGATAAAAGCGGCCGGCGCGGATCGGTTGGAAACTTTTCTGATTCTCGGCCACCCAATCGATCGCCGGCAACGGCTCTAAGATGAAGTCCGGCGCAGGAATATAGGCGGCGAGCGCGCCCTCGATGACCGCCTCGTTCACATGGTCATAGCGCGGCGCGCCGTCGGTATAGAGCTCGATGATCCAAGACTCGCGGCCGTTTTCCAGCGGTCGGATGAAACTGCTTACCACCCCGCCGAACCGCTCCAAGGCCAGCTCCATCGTCGCCACCGCGGAGGGGTTCGGCACCATCAGGCTGATCTTGTGCGGACCCGGAATGGGCATGGGACGGCGCTGGCGCTCAGGCGCGCTCGACAAAGCCGGCGACGACGCGTTTGGTCCCGGCCTTGTCGAACTCGATGGTCAGATTGTCGCCGTCAATCCCGACCACGGTGCCGGGTCCGAACTTCTGGTGGAAGCAGCGCTCGCCCTCGCCGAAATCATGGCCGGAGACCTCGATTGCTTCCGCCTTGCCGTCGATCACCAACGGGCCGGCGCTGCCCGGCCCGCGCTGTCGCAGGCGTCGCCAGCCTGGGCCGCCGGACTCGCTGCGATAATCGGTCGGGTCGATATCGGCCGGATTGTAGCGCCCACCGCCTGAGACCCCGCCTATGGCCCCGCCTGAAGCTCCGCTGGCGAATCCGCCCGCATAGCCGCCGCCATACAAAAAGGCGGCGCGCTCCTCCGCCGCGCCGCCGCCGATCCCCGCATAGACGCCCCGGTCGCTGAGCATCTCCACATGATCTTGCGGCAATTCGTCGATGAAGCGCGAGGGGATGGCGCTCGACCATTGGCCATGAATCCGGCGGTTCGCGGCGAAGGAGATATGCGCCTTCTTCTTGGCCCGCGTGATCCCGACATAGGCCAGTCGGCGCTCCTCCTCGAGGCCGGCCAGTCCGTTCTCGTCCATGGTCCGCTGACTGGGGAACAGACCTTCCTCCCAGCCCGGCAGGAAAACCAAATCGAACTCCAACCCCTTGGCCGCATGCAGCGTCATCAGGCTGATCTGAGGCCCTTCGGTCCGTTGTTCGTTCTCCATGACCAAGCTGACATGTTCAAGGAATTCGCCGAGCGACTCGAAATCCTCCATGCCGACCAAGAGTTCCTTGAGGTTTTCCAGCTTGCCGGCCGCCTCGGGCTTCTTCGAGGTCCGCCACAGGTCGGTATAGCCGCTCTCTTCAAGCACGGTTTCGGTGAGTTCGATATGCGGCACGCCCTCGGCCATCGCCCGCCAGCGTTCGAAATCATCCATGATTTTCGCCAAGGCGGTGCGGGCGGCAGGCTTCAGATCATCCGTCGCGGTAAGCCGGCGGGCGGCGACATACATCGGCTGCGCCGTCGCGCGCTGAAAGTCGTGGATGGCCTGAAGCGTCGTTTTACCGATCTTGCGCGCCGGCTTGTTGATGATTCGCTCCAGCGCCAAATCGTCGGCCGGCTGGGCGATGACGCGCAAATAGGCGATGGCGTCGCGGATTTCTTCCCGCTCGTAGAAGCGGGCGCCGCCGACCACTCGATAGGGCACGCCCAGTGTGATCATCCGCTCCTCAAACTCGCGGGTCTGGAAACCGGCGCGCACCAGGATCGCCATTTCCGACAGGGAGACGCCCTTGCTCTGCGCCGCCTCGACCTCTTCGCCGACCAGCCGCGCCTCTTCCTCGCCGTCCCAGACGCCGCGCACGAAGACCGGCTCGCCCGCATCCGCCTCGGTCCAGAGCGTCTTGCCCAGCCTTCCTTCATTTTTAGCAATCAGGCCGCTGGCGGCGCCGAGAATGCTGGGGGTCGAGCGGTAGTTGCGCTCCAACCGGATCACCGCGGCGCCCGGGAAATCCTTCTCGAAGCGCAGGATGTTGCCGACCTCAGCCCCGCGCCAGCCATAGATCGACTGATCGTCATCGCCGACGCAGCAGATATTTTTCTCTTTCCGCGCCAACAACCGCAGCCAGAGATATTGGGCGATGTTGGTGTCCTGATACTCGTCGACCAGGATGTAGCGGAACAGCCGGTGATACTGCTCCAAGACATCGTCATGCTCGGTGAAGATCGTCAGATTGTGCAGCAACAGATCGCCGAAATCGCAGGCGTTCAGCGTGGTCAGCCGCTCTTGATATTGGCGATAGATATCAACCGCTTTGCCGTTGGCAATCTCGCCTGCGTCCGACGCGTTCACCCGGCCCGGCGTCAGGCCCTTATCCTTCCAGCGCTGGATCACATGGATCAGCATGCGCGCCGGCCAGCGCTTGTCGTCGATATGCTCGGCCTCAAGGATCTGCTTCAGCAAGCGGATCTGGTCGTCCGTATCGAGAATGGTGAAGCTGGATTTCAACCCAACCAGCTCCGCATGCCGCCTGAGGATGCGCGCGGCCAGCGCGTGAAAGGTGCCAAGCCACATCCCCTCGGTCGCATGGCCGATCAGGTCTGAGACCCGCTCGCGCATCTCGCGCGCCGCCTTGTTTGTGAACGTGACGCAGAGGATCTGATAGGGCCGCGCCCGACCGACATGGATCAGATGGGCGAGCCGGGTCGTCAGCACCCGCGTCTTGCCGGTCCCCGCCCCGGCCAGTACCAGCACAGGCCCGTCCAGCGTATTCACCGCCTCGCGCTGCGCCTCGTTCAGGCCGTCGAGCCAGGGCGGCGGCGCGGCCGCCATCGCCGCGCTGGGCGCATGGGCGGGCGCCGGCCCGCTGGGCGCGGCCGGGTAGGACACATCGTCCAAAGCGAACGGGTCCGCCGCCAGCGGATCGTCTGAAAAAGCGCCTGACATGATGCTTCTAGTATAGCGAGTCGCAGAAGGCGCAGCCAATCCTCGCGACCGTCTCGCCCGCAAAATGGCGCCGGCGGCGCGTGCGGTAATCCGTCCGGGCTACTGTCGCGGTATATTTATATGAGGGGAGACACAACGGGACGAGGCGACGCGATGATATTGACCACGAATCGGCGAACGGCGATGACCCTTGCCGGCCTGTCGCTCGCCCTGGCGGTCTTCTCCTCGACGCCGCTCCCGGCCAAAGCCCAAGACGCTGAACCCATAACCGATCCCAGGGCCGCGATCGTTACGGTTCAGACCGTGGTGCCGGGCGACGCCCGCACCGCGCGCACCCTGGGCCAGACCCGCCTGGGTAGCGGCGTGATCATCGATTCGAGCGGCCTGATCCTGACCATCGGCTATATCATGATGGAGGCCAGCGGGATCACCGTCACGATGGCGGACGGGCGCGCCGAGCCGGCGCGGGCGGTCGCCTATGATCATCAATCCGGCTTCGGGCTGGTTCGGTTGCTGCGTCCGCCTGAAGCGGTGACGCCGATCCGGTTCGGCGATTCCAACGATATGGATGTCGAAGCCTACGCCGTCGTGTTCAGCGGCGGCATGACGGGACCGACAGCAACGCCCGTCCAGATCGTCGGGCGCCGGTCTTTCGCCGGCTATTGGGAATATCTGCTGGAAGAGGCGATCTTCTCCTCGCCCCCAGCCCCGATGTTCGGCGGCGCGGCGATGCTGGACGCGGCCGGTCGGCTTGTCGGCGTCGGCAGTCTGGTCGTGCCGGACGCGGCAGGGCCGAACAGCCGAACCCCCGGCAACATGTTCGTGCCGATCAACGATTTGAAGCCGGTGCTGGGCGAACTTTTGGAGAGCGGCCGGCGCGAGGCCGATCTGGCCCCCTGGCTTGGCGTCATCACGCAGGAGGTCCAGGGCCATGTCGTTGTGCTGTCCGCATCCGAGGACGGCCCGGCGGCCAAAGCCGGGATCGAACGCGGCGACGTGATCGCCGCCGTCGACGGCGCGGGCGTGGACGGCATGGAGGATTTTCTGCGCAAGGTGCGCGACTTGGGTCCGGCGGGCGTCACCGCGCCGGTGACCATCCTTAGGCGCGGCGAGGGCGTTATTCAGCGCGACGTTCAGACCATGGATCGCAGCGACTGGCTGCGCCTGAACCCCACCAACTGAGTCGAAGCCGAGTGAGGCATAGCGGCGCTTACCCGCGCGCTTCCAGGACCGATTTGTGATAGGCGACCAGAACGTCGCGCTCATGCAACACGCCGATCAGGCGCATGGTGCGTATGCCGTCGACGACAGCGATGTGACCGTCGCTCTCGGATTCCAGAAGCGCCAGCGCTTTTTCGAGATCGTCGGCGGCGCAGACGACCGGCGGCCGCTCGCGCAGCACATCGCCCGCCAGCATCATATTGTCATAGGCGTCGTTGAACGCCATTTCCGACAGATCAGGCAGGGTCACCGTCCCCGCCAACCGGTTCTCCTCGTCCACGACGAACAGCTCGCCATAGGGAACGCCGACCAGTTTCCTGCGCACCTCTTCAAGATCGGCCCGCTTGGAGACCGTGACATAGTCTCGCCGCATAATGTCGGCGACCAGACGCGACCGCATCAGCACATCCTCGCGGCCGCCGCTCAGATCGACGCCGCGCTGCGCCAACTGCCAGGAGAAGAATGAGTGGCCATAGGCGTTATGGGTGATCTGCGAGGCGATGACCGTCGCAATCATCACGCCGATCGTCAGCTCGTAGTCGCCGGTCAATTCGAAAACCATCAGGATCGTGCTGATCGGCGCGCCGAGAACGGCGCCGGCCACCGCCCCCATCCCGACCAGCGTGTAGGCGCCGTGGCCGGAGGACAGCACCGGTTGAAACTCCGTGGCGACGACGCCGAAGGCGCCGCCGATCATCGCGCCGATATAGAGCGAGGGTGAGAACACGCCGCCCCCGGCGCCGCTGCCCAAAGTCACGGCCGTGGCCGCCGTTTTGGCGATCGCCAGAATAATCAGCATCTCAAACGCCAGCGTCTCCTTCAGCGCCTGATCCGTCGCCTCATAGCCGACGCCGAGAATATGCGGCAGACCCAGCCCGGCCAGGCCGACCGCCAATCCTCCCAGGGCCGTCTTGCCGTAGATCGGGATCTTGATCCGGTCGAAGACCGAACGCGACACGCCGACCGACCAGATGAAAGAGACCGCGGCCAACGCGCTGACGACGCCGAGGATTGCGAAGGCGGGAAACTCCCAGAAGGATTCGATCCCATGCGGCGGGATGATGAAGGCCGGGAAATCGCCGAAATAGATCCGGCTGATGATCGTGCCGGTGACGGACGCGATCACCACCGGCGCGAAGGCGCCCAGCGCGTAGTTCCCCATCACCACTTCCAACGCGAAGAACACCCCGGCGATCGGGGCGTTGAACGAGGCCGCCACCCCGGCCGCGACGCCGCAGCCCAGCAGGGTCTGGCGCGCCGACCGGTCGAGCCGCAGGACGTTCGAGACGAGGCCGCCAAGACAGGCCGCCAAATGCACGACCGGCCCTTCCCGACCCGACGAGCCGCCGCTCGCCAGGGTCAGCGCGCTGACCAAGGCCGCCATGAAGCCGGTGCGAACCTGGACCTGACCGCCCTTCACCAATTCCGCCTCGATCACGTCGGCCACGCCATGGGCGCGCCGTCCGGGCAGGAAGAAATGGATTAAGAGGCCGACGAGCAGCCCGCCGCCTGTCGTGGCCGCCACAACGCGCCAAGCGGGAACGGTCTCAAGCCCGCTCTGAAAATATTCTGAGGAAAAACCGAAGAAGCCATATTGGAACAGGCTGATCGCTTCCCGAAATGCGATGGCGCCGCCGGCGCCGAGCGCGCCGACGCCGACGGCCAGCGTCGTCAACACGATTTGCTCGTGCCGTCCGATCCGACCGATTCGCTTGGCGATGTGTCCGGCTTTGACCAACGGGCCGCTCCGCCCAAGGAGACGCGCGCGCCATCCGCCCACGCTCAATCTTCGTTTACTGCAGGCGGATCAAATATTCAATTTCATGAAGGGGTTGGGATAAGGATCTGCTCGAGTCGGCCCGGCGACATGCGCCGTTGTTCAACTGGCGATCGCAGCTTCCTCCATCTGGGATTCCAGCACGACCTGATTGCGGCCGTTCCCCTTGGCGAAATAGAGGCCGGCGTCCGCGCGCTGCACCATATCGGACACCATATCGCCCGGTCGATACAACGCGACGCCAAGAGACAGGGTGATGTTGCCCATCGATTCGCCCGTGGTCCGGTTCCGGATCTGTTTCGACGAAACGGTTGAACGCACGCGTTCGCAAATGCGCGCCGCTTCTTCGGAACTGACCTTCGGCATGATCAGGGCGAATTCCTCGCCGCCGTAGCGCGCGGCCGTTTCGCCCTCGCGCACACTGTTGGCCAATATCTTCGCCACCAGCTTGAGCACCTGATCGCCGGTTTGGTGCCCGTATGTATCGTTGAACTTTTTGAAGAAATCGATATCCGTCAAAGCCAGCGTTAGCGGCTCGCCGGTCCGTTTCGCATCCTCGATGGCCCTCTCGATGCTGATATCGAACATCTTACGGTTCGCGATGCCGGTCAGCCCGTCGGTCAGAGCCTCTTTGCGCACCTCATCCAGATTCTGCTGCAGGCTGACGATTTCATTCGATGAGATTTCCAGCCGCTTTTGAAGCTCTGCGTTCGAGGACTGCATCTTCTGCGCTTCGCGCGCCAGCGACTTCATGGCCTCGGTGATGGATTCCAGGCCCGGGTCCTGAGCCAGTCCTTTCAAGTTCTCCTGCAGCGCGCTTTCGAAATTCTCAGCGTCCCCGGCAGCATCCGCCAAGGTCAGCAGAACGTCCGCGAGCTCCTCGCTGATCTTCACCCCGGTTTGCCGGATTACCTGCTCTTCGCGCGCATCCGTGAAGAAATCCGCGTAAAGCCGTCGGGCCATTTGAATGGAGACGCCGCCTTGTTTCTCCTGCAACAGCTCGATCGTCTCCGACAGGTCCGGATAGCGGCCGCTGAGATACGCATACCAAACCGTGAAATTGTTCGGCGTGGCCGGCAGCTCAAGCGTCGCCAAAGCTGCGATGACGCGCTCTGCGCAGTTTTGCGCCGCCTTGAGGTTTTCGGAAAAATTCACTGGCTCACCCTCCGCCAGTCGCTCGAAGCGATATTCCTGGCGTTGCACAGCCACAGACCCGTCGGCTCATAGACGACAATATGCAGCTTTCATGTTCCACAGTATGGAAATACCGTTCGGCGCTCAACCCAAATCATACCCTAGTTCGCGTCCGCTCGGCGCCCGGAACCGCAGCAATGAGGGCGTTGCAGAGCGATTCGCAAACGGCTTTGCTCAGAACCAGTCGCCCTTGGTCGCAATCGACCGCGCAACAGTCTTGGGCGGTTCGATGCTTTGATGCGTTTCGGCGAGCGCCGCCAATTTGGCGAGGTTCTCAGCCGGAATCTGCGCGACGCGGCGCGACTCCATATCGACATAGAGGCTTAGGCACTCGTTGGTCGCGGCGAGATAGCCTTCTTCCGCATGATACATCGCGTGGATATAGCGCAGCCGCTTGTCGTCGAAGCCGAGAAGCTGGGTCGTGAAGACCAAGGGCGCCCCCTGAAACACCTCGCGCACATAGCTCACATTCATCTCGGCGGTGAAAGTTGAGCCGCCGCAGGATTTCAGATGCCGAGCGCCGAGATCAATGCGATCAAGCAAATGATCCGTCGCCAAATCGAACGCAACGACATAATAGCCGACATTCATATGGCCGTTATAATCGATCCACGCCTCCTGGACCGTGGTCTGACAGCCGAAAAACAGGCGTGGATCAACCGATAGAGCCACAAAACCCTCCTCAAATGGGCGTTTGCGTACATATCCCAGCCTCCTTCCGGGCCGGAACGCATCGCGTCAACGCCGGACCATGGGGCCGGCGACCAAGCCCCTACAACAGAGACATTATTGCAACACTCCGTCAAAAACAGCCGTCCCGGCGGCGTCGACGGGAGCGAGTCTATAGTAGCGGCGAATACAGCGTGATACCCCTACCCTTCGAAAAGAATGGTCGTTCTTAGCACATCACGTGCGTCCGGATCGCTGAGGCGGGCGTATGAAAGAATGATCCGCGCCGATCTTCGGCGCGGATCATGTTGTGGACGGTCAGGCTAGACAAACCCGTCTGGAATCGATCAAACGGGGCGCGCGTTGGTAACGATTTGGTAGTGCCTTTGGGGCTAGAATACAGAAATCGGGTTGTTACGGTCCTGTCGTCTTCGGGGGACGGACGGGGTCAGCAGGGCGGGTTCTGGGTTTTGAGAGCGGCGATATCAGTAATGCGTGACTTTGACTTGAAACGGTTTTTTCTCGCCGCCTTTCTTGCGGTCGGTCTTATCGGTTGCGCCGCCGCCCCGGTTCAGGACGGCGACCTGACCGAAGATGAACTGGCCGAATTCGAAGACGTCAACGATCCGATTGAAGGCTTCAATCGAGCGGTCTTCCAAATCAATCTGCTGATCGACAAAGTCATTCTACGGCCGATTTCGGCGGCCTATGGCGAACTGCCCGACGGCCTGCGCGACACGGTGCGGAACTTCCTGCGCAACCTGCGCACCCCTGTGATCCTGGCGAACAATCTGCTGCAAGGCGATTGGGAGGGCGCACAGAATACGACAGGGCGGTTCATCGTGAACACCAGCATTGGGCTGGGCGGGTTGATCGACATCGCCGACCATGAAGGCAAAGGCATTCCCTTCCGAGACGAGGATTTCGGCCAGACTTTAGCGGTCTGGGGCGCGGGCGAGGGTCCGTATTTGATGCTGCCGCTTCTGGGCCCCTCGAACGTCCGCGACACGGCGGGCATCGTGGTCGATTATTTCCTCGATCCGTTCAATTGGTGGGAGCGGAATTCCGACGACGGCACCGCGACGACGATTGTTTGGTCCCGGCGCATTATGGAAGCCATCGATTCGCGCTCAAGGAATTATCAGACCTTGGAAGATCTCGAGGAAACGTCTCTCGATTTCTACGCCGCTGTGCGAAGCCTGTATCGGCAACAGCGTGAAAACATGATCCTGAACCAAGACGTTGATGTCGATATCAACAAGAATGAGGATTTTGATTTCGACATAGACGATGGCGGCGACTCCGCCCAATCGGCTCAGTTGGACTTCGAGATTGACGATGTGATCGAGCCGACGGTCGCCCCGCCTGCGGATTAGGCGGTCGCGATGGCGTCGAGGCTGTTTCGTCTGTGCAGGACATCAGCACTCAGCCGAGCGCTTTGCACGGCGCTGCTCTCTTTCTTCCTGGCGACGAACAGCGCCGCCGCAACGGAAACTCCAGAAGAGTTTATCGAACGCCTCGCCCAGGACGCGATCACTTTCCTAACCGACAAATCAATACCGGCCGAAGTGCGAAACGAGAATTTCCGCTCGATGCTGCGCAGCGCCTTTGACGTGGATCGTGGCACGCGCTTCCTGCTTGGACCGTTCCAACGCCGGGCGACGGAAGAGGAATTGGCGGCCTTTCGGCAGGCGCTGGAGGACAACCTCGTCGAAACGTACGCGTGGCGTTTCACCCAATATAAGGGCCAGGAATATCGCATTGTCGGGGCGCGCGACGGGCCGCGTGGCGCGAAGGTCGTCCAGTCGACTGTCGCCCTTAATGAGGGGGAAGCGCCCGTTGTTATCGAATGGGTTGTGAACGACACCGATGATGGTTGGCGGATCTTCGATATCCAGGTCGAAGGACTGTCCCTGCTGGTCACCCAACGCGACGAATATGTGTCGGTGATCCGACGGAACGGCGGGCGAGTCTCCGCACTCATTGACGCGCTTAAAAGACAAACCGCCGTCTTGAAACGCAAATCCAGTCGCGAAGCCGAAAAGATCAACTGAGGCGCGCCAGCCGACCCGGATCAGGCGCTACGCCCTTCTTCATCGGGCGTTTCCAGAACCGCCTGCATGGCCGCGATCAACGGCTCGATCGCGCCGCGCGCCACACCGGTCTCAAGGCCAAGATGCGCCGCATACGCGCGGAGATTCAGTCGCGCGACGCCGGATCTTTCGGCGTTCTTGGCGTTCTTGCCCGGTAGGCTCTCCAGAGACCGATATAGGACATCCTGCGCCAGCCTTTCCGATTCGAGCTCCGCCTGTTTCACGAAGTCGCGTAAATCAGCGGTCATGCCGCTTGGGAAGGGCCCGATCGTCTCTTTCAACCGGCGGCGAATAGCCCGCAGCGGCTCGATCGTCTCGTCCCGCCAGCCAGCCAAGAGTTTGTCCGACTTTGCAATCGCCGCCGCGTCGATCCGGATGCCGAGATAACCGAGCCAGGCGCAAAGCAGTACGAGGTTCACATCGCCGCCATGCCGGTCCTGAAAGGCGAGACAGGCCGAGGCGACGCCGGGCGCGGCATAGACGCGCAGCGAGAAGTCCCAGAACGGGTTGGCCGCCCTCGCGCCGCCCAGGTCGATCCCATCGGCGTCAGATGCGGGGCTTTCGTCGGGCATGTCGGGTCATCCCTTCCATCGCTGCAAGCGGCGAGATATCGCGGTCGAAACCGCCCTTTCCCCGCCTTCGAACGTGATATATTCCGCCTTCTGTGGGAAGGTAGGGATAGCCCATCAGCGGGGCGTCGAAACGGATGGTGATCAGGCGTGGAATACCAGGATGAGCAGCAGATCCAGGCGCGAATCGAGGCGCTGACGATCGAGCATCGCGATCTGGACGACGTGATCGATCGGGTGTCGGAAGAAGCGCCCTTCGATCAATTGCGGGTCCAGCGCCTGAAGAAAAGGAAACTCGCCCTGCGGGACGAGATCGCGCGTCTCGAAGCCTTGCTGATCCCGGACATCATCGCCTGACCCCCTTATGCATCCGGCGCCCTCTGGTGCGCTCCCTGCGCGTCGGATTGCTTTGACTCCGCGCCGCCCTATACTCCCGCGCTTCGATCGTGGGTGTGAAAGGAAACCCTGGTGACCGCGAGCAACGGAGAGCCGGATGTCGGCGTGATCATGGGCAGTCAATCCGATTGGCCGACGATGAAATACGCCTGCGACACGCTCGCGGCGCTGGGCGTCGTCCATGAGGCGCGAATCGTCTCCGCCCACCGGACGCCGAAACGCCTGGTCGACTATGCCGAATCGGCGCGCGAACGCGGATTGAGCGCGATCATCGCCGGGGCTGGCGGCGCCGCCCACCTGCCCGGCATGACCGCGTCGATGACGCCGCTGCCGGTCTTCGGCGTACCGATCGAAAGCAAAGCCTTGTCGGGTCAGGACAGTCTTCTCTCCATCGTTCAGATGCCCGCAGGCGTCCCGGTCGGTACGCTCGCCATCGGCAAGGCGGGGGCGATCAATGCGGCGCTGCTGGCCGCCGCCATACTCGCCCTGCGGAACGAGGATGTTCGAAACGCGCTCGATGCTTGGCGGGCGCGCCAGACCGAGTCCGTGGCCGAGGCCCCGTCGGATGACGCGTAGCCCCCATGCCGCCTGACTCAGCGATCGATTCCGCACGCGGCGCGATCGCGCCCGGCGGCGTTTTGGGCGTGCTGGGCGGCGGCCAATTGGGCCGAATGACGGCGCAGGCTGCGGCGCGGTTGGGCTACCGGACGGTGATTTTCGAACCGCAGGCGGCGTGCCCCGCCGCGCAGGTCGCCCCGCATATCCAAGCGGACTATGGCGACGAGGCCGCGCTTGAACGCTTCGCCGCGCGCGTCGACGCCGTGACGCTGGAGTTTGAGAACGTGCCGGTCGCGGCGCTGGACTTTCTGGCCGACCGCGTTCCGGTGCGTCCGGGACATACGGTCCTGGCGACGGCGCAGGATCGTGTTGTGGAAAAACGCTTCCTGAACGAGGCGGGCGTGGAGACCGCGCCTTGGGCCGAAGTCACTGATCGCGCCAGCCTGGACGCGGCTTTGGCGGAGATCGGCCTGCCGTCCGTGCTCAAGACCTGCCGCATGGGCTATGACGGCAAAGGGCAGGCGATGCTGCGGGCCGATATGGATGCGGACGCGCTCAGCGCAGCCTGGGAATCGCTTGGCGGCGTGCGCTGCATCCTAGAGGGGTTCGTCGATTTCAGCTGCGAACTGTCGGTGATCGCCGCGCGCGGAACCGACGGCGCCGTCGCCTTGTTTCCCCCCGTCATGAACGAACATCGCAATCATATCCTGCACCGGACCATCGCGCCGGCGCCGTTGGACGCCGGCCTGATCGACAAGGCCGAAGAAACAGCGCGGAGAGCGGTCGAGGGCTTGGACGTCACAGGCCTGTTGGCGGTCGAAATGTTTGCGACGCCTGACGGCCGGATCCTGGCGAACGAGATCGCGCCCCGGCCGCACAATTCAGGCCATTGGACCCTGGACGCCTGCGTCACCGATCAGTTCGAGCAATTGGTGCGCGCGGTGATGGGATTGCCATTGGGGGGGACCGACGTGCTGTATCCGGCGGAAATGACTAACCTGATCGGGGACGAAGCGGCGGACTGGCCTGCGATTCTGGCGGACCCGAACGCCAAGCTGCATCTCTATGGCAAATCGGAAGCGCGGCCCGGCCGCAAAATGGGCCATGTCACCCGCTTGAGGCGCTGAACCCGCGGGATAAACCAAACCGCCCGTTACGAACGCGACGCCGAGGGCGAGCGGAAGGTGCGGAAAGCCCGGAGTCGTCGCGGCAGAAACCCCGCGACCTGTTTGACCGTATTCATCAGTTTCGGCGCTTTCATCACATCCGCGATTCGGCGGTCCAGAAACGCCCAGGTCTCCTCGAACCCGGCGGATTTGTCGTTCAGCCAGAATAGCAGCGTGCTGGAATAGACGCCGGCCAGCAGGCCGCGCTTCGAATAGAAGTTCCAATCCGTCGAGCGGTCGCCGGCCAGCCACCAGATCTCGTCGACGGTGCGATAGAGCGCCTGCGCCGCCAACCCGGCGTTCTGCGGCGCCGCCAGATAGCTCATGGCCCGGCGCACCGCGTCGCGATGGGGCGCATTCTGCTCCAACCGGGTGCGCACGGCGAAAGCGATCCGGTCGCGGACGCGCATGCTCTCGAGATCGGCGTCGATCAAGGCTTCGGTCATCCGCCGGTCGGCCAGACTGAGATGACAGCGGATCATGTCGCCGGCGCCGCCGGGAAAGGCGCGCATCGCCTCGGCCGGTCCGAGACCGAGATCCTCGGCTCCCCGCAACGCCGCCTCGCGGCCCCAGCCGTCAAAGACCACATGCGGCAGGGCCGCCTCGATCAGCCGGTCGCGCAGTTCCGCCGGATCGTCTTTCCAGTCGGTTCCGGACTCATTGGTCATTGTTTTTCTCCATCAATTCCACGGCGCGTTCCGGCGCGCCGAAGCGCATTTCTTCCTGAAACAGCAACAGGCTGAGATCGTCCATGCGCTGAGGATACAAAATCCCGTCCAAATGATCGCATTCATGTTGCAATACGCGGGCGTGGAAGCCCTGGACCGCCCGATCGATCGTCTCGCCCTCGGCCGTCAAGGCCTGCAGACGTATGCGGCGGTGACGCGGCGCCAGACCGGTGAGGCCTGGGACCGAGAGGCAGCCTTCCCAGTCATAGGCGATTTGATCGTCGAGCGGCGTGAGGACCGGGTTGATCAGGACGGTCAGAGGAACCTCGTCCTCCCCTTCCTCCAGGCGCGGTCCGCGCACGAAATAGGTCACGACGCGGACCGGCGCGTGCACCTGCGGCGCCGCCAGACCCGTCCCGCCGGCGTCCTGCATCGTCTCGACCATGTCGCGGATCAACAGGCCGACCGACGGATCGGTCGGGTCGGCGACGGGCTCGGCGACCTGGCGCAGGATCGGATGCCCCATCCGGGCGATTTTCAAGATGGCCATGCCGCGATTTGTGCCGGCCCACAGCGAAAGGGTAAAGACTTGCGTCCTGTTTTTACGGTTTTTCGCAGAGCTCGGCGATTTTCCGGCCCAACGCCCCTTTTCAGCGACTCAATGCTGTGTTACGCACCCATCTCCCGGCGGGCGAAACGCCCGTGCGGATAGAATTGTGCACCCTGTCGTTCGGTTTCGGAACGAACCGTACTGCGCCGCTTTTCACCGCGGTACAGGCCGATAGACGGGGCGTTGACCTGGTGCAGCAAGACTCAAACCGACCTGAAAGGTGGTGAATACAGTGCAGGTTACCGTACGCGACAACAATGTCGACCAAGCGCTTCGCGCGTTGAAGAAGAAGATGCAACGCGAAGGCGTCTTTCGGGAGATGAAACTGCGTCGGCATTTCGAGAAGCCGTCGGAAAAACGCGCGCGCGAGCGGGCGGAGGCGGTGCGCCGCCATCGCAAGCTTCTTCGGAAGCGTCTGGAGCGCGAGGGCTTTTAGGCTCTGACGTTCCGTTGGGCGTGTCGATGCGGCGCGCCCAGCGCACAGAATTGGCCGCCATCACGGCGGCGGCAAGACGTCCCGACCATCCGGTCCGGGGCGTTTTTGTTTTCGGGGCCCGGTCGAGCGGCGGAATTGGCGCCCCTCGCCTGGACCGATTGGCGCTTTATCGCGCAGGCCGGACAGCGCGATAAGGGCCGTCCAAGGAGGCTCGGCCATGACATCGAAATCCACCAAGGAACCCTGGTCGGTCGACGCCGTCGACTTCGGGCGGTCGCTGACCGGGTTTGGGATCAACCTGTTGGTCAGCGATATGACGCGGTCGCTCGCCTTCGCCCGCGACATCCTGTTGGCGAAGATTGTCTATTGGAACGAAGATTTCGCCGTCCTTGAACAGAATGGCGTGCGGTGGATGCTGCATACCGACCACACCTACAGCGACAACGCCTATCTCGGCGTCACCCAGGCGGCGGACGGCGTCGCGGGCCGGGGCGCGGGCGTTGAACTGCAGCTTTACAACATGGACCCGGACGCGGCGGAAGCGCGGGCGCGCACAATTGAGGGCGACCACCATCTTTTGGCCGGCTGTCTCGATAAGCCGCACGGGCTTCGGGAGTGCTATATCCTCGACCCGGACGGCTATTGTTGGGTGATCAGCCGCCCGTCTGACGACTAGAGCCCGTCCGTTCACACAGCCTTGATTTTGGTTTTACGGTGCGCCTGGGCAGGATGCCGCCATGACAGAACAGCAGCCTCTTTGCGCCCGCGCCACAAGCGTCGCCGGCTTGGCGCTCGCCGGCCTCGTTGTCGCGCTCTTGACGCAGCCGGTCTTCGCCAATCCGGCGGTCTGGTCTTTCGAATGGCCGCGCACGAATTTCGACAAAACAACCGTCGATTTTGACGAGATCAAATCCGGCGGCCCGCCGAAGGATGGCATTCCGCCGATCGACGATCCGAAATTCGTCGACTGGACCGCGGCCAGCGATCTGGCGCCGACCGAACCGGTAATCGGCCTGATCCTGGGCCAGGAGATGAAGGCCTATCCGCTGCGCATCCTGATGTGGCACGAGATCGCCAATGATGAGATCGGCGGCACGCCTGTGGCGGCGACCTTCTGCCCGCTCTGCAACGCGGTGATCGTCTTCGACCGGCGCATCACGATCGACGGCGCCGAACGGGTGCTGGATTTCGGCACGACGGGAAAGCTGCGCAAGTCGGACCTGGTGATGTGGGACCGCCAGACCGAAAGCTGGTGGCAGCAATTCACCGGCGAGGCGATTGTCGGCGACCTGTTGGGACAGCGCCTGAAAATCTTACCTTCGCGGCTCGAGTCCTGGGAGAATTTCCAGGCCCGCGCGGCGGCGCATCCAGGCGCTACGCCGCAGGTCCTCATCCCGAACAATCCGAGTATGCGCCGTTATGGCGCCAACCCCTATTCGGGCTATGACAGTCTGCAGCAGCCCTTTCTCTACAATGGCGAGACGCCTGAGGGGATCGGCGCGTTGGAGCGGGTAATTTCGCTGGAAGGCAAGACAGAGGCCTGGAGCCTGGCCCTGCTGCGGCAAAAGGGCGAGATCGTCACGAAAGACGGCGTGGTGCTGCGCTGGACGCCAGGACAGAACAGCGCGCTCGACACGCGAACCATCAGCGACGGCAAGGATGTCGGCAATGTCACCGCCCAGAAGGACGGGGAGGACGCGCCTTATTTCGTCGATTTCGCCTTCGCCTTCCACGCCTTTCGGCCCGACGCGCCGATCCACCTGCCGGAATAGCGCCCCATGGCGGACGTCTCCTTCCCACCCTTCAAGCCGATCTATGACCGCGCCGTCGAGATGAAAGGCGGCGACGCGGCCTTGAAGGCGCTGCTGCCGAAAGTGAAATCGCCGACAGACCTGGCCAAGATCGGCGACGACCGCTGGTTGTCCGGTATGACCAAGCGGGTCTTTCAGGCTGGTTTCAACTGGAGCGTCATCGAGAAGAAATGGCCGGGCTTCGAAGCGGCGTTCCATGGCTTCGATCCACACCGCTGCGCGATGATCCATGACGCGGAAATGGACACGCTGTTGGCCGACACACGGATCGTCCGCAACGGCCAGAAGATCGATACGGTCCGCCGGAACGCGGCGTTCCTATTGGAGCTCGCCCGGGAGCATGGCAGTGCGGCGCGGGCCTTCGCAGACTGGCCCTCGACCGACTATATCGGGCTTCTGGCGTTGCTGAAAAAGCGCGGCGCCCGGCTCGGCGGGTCGACGGCGCAATATTTCCTGCGCGGCATGGGCAAGGACTCGCTGATGACGACCCGCGACGTGACAGCGGCCCTGATCCGCGAAGGCGTCATCGACAAGGCCCCGTCCGGCCAACGCGCCATGAAGACCGTGCAAGCCGCCTGCAACCAATGGATGGAGGAAACCGGCCTGCCGCTCAGCCATATCAGCCGCATCCTCGCCGCCACCATCGACACGCCGCACCCAGGGCCAGACCGGACGCCGCTATAGCCGCCGCCCCACGACCTCCAGCCTTTGTGTCTCTGCGCCAAGCGCAAGCGGATTGACCGAGGTCAATGCCGGCTGGCTCAGGGCCGCGCTATAGGGCTGGAATGGACGAGGAACAAGATCAGCGTCTCGCGTCCGCTTATGGCGGCCCCGCGCCGCGATACACAAGTTATCCGACTTCGCCGCATTTCCATGCGGGCGTTGACGGCGGCAAAACACGGGACTGGTTGTCCACCCTCAGGGACAACGAGCCCGTGTCGCTGTATCTGCATATCCCCTATTGCGACACGCTGTGCTGGTTCTGCGGCTGTCACACCAAGGTGACACGGAAATACGCGCCGGTTTCCAGCTATGTCGACAGCCTGCTGCAAGAGATCGACGTGGTCGCCGCGGCCGCGGGCAAACGACTGCCGGTGCGCTGGATCCATTTCGGCGGCGGCTCGCCGACCATACTCAGCGCCGACGACATTCACCGAATCGCCGCCGCCCTGCGCGACCGGTTCGACATAAGAGACGATGTGGAATTCGCGCTTGAGATCGACCCGCGGGAACTGACCACGGAGCAGATCGACGCCTGGGCCCAGGTCGGCGTGAACCGGATCAGCGTCGGACTGCAGGACCTGAACGAACAGGTGCAACGCGCCATCAACCGGGTCCAGACGTTCGAAGAGACGGAGGCCTGCATCGAGGCTTTCCGCGCGCGCGGCGTTCAGGATGTGAATGTCGATCTGATCTATGGCCTGCCCTATCAGACGCTCGAGCGGGTGCGCGCCACCGTGGCCGGGGCCATGGCGCTGAAGCCGAGTCGGCTGGCGCTCTTCGGCTACGCCCATGTGCCCTGGATGAAGCGGCACCAGTCGATGATCCCGGAAGAGGCCCTGCCGAACGCGGAAACGCGCCTGCGCAGCGCCGAAGAGTCCGAACAGATGCTGATCGATGGCGGCTATGTCCCGATCGGCCTGGACCATTTCGCGGCGCCCGAGGATTCGATGGCCAAGGCGGCTGTGTCCGGAACCCTGACCCGGAACTTCCAAGGCTATACGACCGATGTCGCCTCGGCCCTGATCGGGTTGGGCGCCTCATCAATCAGCCGTTCGCGCGACGGCTATTGGCAGAATGTATCCGGGGCCCGCGACTACGCCCGCGCGGTCGCGGCCGGCAAGCTGCCGGTGGCGCGCGGCGTCGGATTGAGCGATGACGACCGCGCGCGCGGGAAGATCATCGAGGACCTGATGTGTTTCGGCCGGGTCGACCTGTCCAAGGTCTCGCAAGGCCTGGACCTGACCGAGGAACTGGCGCGCCTAGATGCGATGCGGGCGGACGGGCTGATCGACTATGACGGCGACACGGTTGCGATGACCGAAATCGGCCGTCCCTATGTCCGCGCCGTCTGCGCGGTCTTCGACGCCTATCTCGCCAAAGGCGCCGCCCGGCACTCCTCCGTGGTGTGATTCCTGGCGATAATCCCGCGCTGAAACACGTGTGAATTCCCTAGCGGCGCTGCAAGAGACGTGATACCGCCCTGAACCCATAAAAAGGGTGGAACCGTCGAACCATGTCCGTGTTGAACCGCCTCTTCGGCGGCGCGCTGGCGCCGCGCGAGGCGAAGGCCTTAGCCCTGATTATTCTGGCTGGAACGGGTTTCTCGTTCAGCATGGGCCTCGCCTATCCGGTGATCGCGCTGGTCCTGGAGCATCAGGGATTTTCCGAGACCCAAATCGGCGTCAGCGGAGCGATGGCGGGGCTGGGGCTGGTCGCCTCCGCCTTCGTCATTCCCGTCATCTCCCGGCGGTTGGGCTATCGCAAGACCATCATCGCGACCGGGCTCGGCGCCGCCATCGTGATGGTCTGCATGATCCCAACCGACACGCTCTGGGTTTGGGCGATCGAGCGATTCCTGATGGGGTTGCTCGTGGCGGGTATCTTCATCGGCACCGAAGCCTGGATGAACGAGCTTCTGACCGACGCGATCCGGGGTCGCGTCGTCGGGGTCTACGCGTCCTTCATTTCCGCCACCTTCGCCTTGGGGCCGGCGATGATGCCGATCGTCGGTTTTCTGCCGCCGGCGCCTTTCCTGCTGGGCGCGGCCGTGATCCTGGCGAGCGCCGTGGTCGTGCTGCCGCTTGGCAAGAACGATGTACGACCGCCGATTGACGACAAGCCGCCCCTGGCCCCGATCCTCTTCTCGGCGCCCGTGATTTTCCTCGCCATCGTCTGTATCGGCTTTTTCGAGGCGGCGGCTTTCAGCCTTTTCCCGATCTATGTGCTGGAGCGCGGGCATGACGAGACCACCGCCGCCTATCTCGTGACGGCGATCGCGATCGGCTCGGTCATGATGCAACCGATCATCGGCTGGATCGCGGACCGCGCGACGCCGCGCCTGATCCTGCTGCTCTGCGCCGGCGCGTCCGTCGGTCTGTGTACCATCGTGCCGCAAGTCGATTTGGCGCATTGGACCGGATACCTGATTGCCGGCCTGTTGGGCGGGACATCCTTCGGGATGTACACGCTGGCGCTGACCGAACTGGGCCGTCGCTTCCGGGGCGGCGCCCTGGCCGCGGCGATGGCGATCACGGCGGTGGCCTGGGGCGCGGGCGGTGTGATCGGTCCAGCGATCACCGGCGTCGCCATGGATCTCTGGGGCTCGGTCTGGCTGCCCTACACCAGCGCGTTGATGTTCTGCGCCCTGATCCTGGCCGCCGCCTTGCGCGGCGCGGCCCGCCCGACGCCGGACGAGGCCTGAGCCGCGCTCGCGCCCCGGCTAGTAGCCGCGCGCCGGATCGACGACGCTCTGCAGCGGGGCGCCGCGGCGCGCTCGGTCCAGATTGTCGAGAAAGGCGTCGAACATGCGGCGCCGCCAATCCGGCACATTATCAGCGATATGCGGGGTCACTACGACCCGCTCATGCCGCCAAAACGGATGGTCGTTCGGCAACGGCTCGACATTGAAGACATCCAGGAAGGCGCTCTCGATCTTGCCATTGTCGAGCGATATCAGCAGCGCCTCCTCATCGACGACAGGACCGCGCGCCATGTTCAAAACGACGACGCCGCGATGCATGCAGGAAAACTCCGACGGGCCGATCAAGCCCTTTGTCTCCGGCGTCGAGGCGGCGTGCACCGACACGAAATCGGCCCGCGCCATCAAATTGCACAAGCGCTCCGCCGGGAAGACCTCATCGACCTCGGGCGTGTCGATGGCGCGCGCGCGCAGGCCGATCACGTGCATGCCCAGCGCCTTAGCCCTGCGCGCGACGGCGCGGCCGACATGGCCAAGCCCGATGACCGAGATCGTCTTTCCCGCCAGGGGCGTCCACTCAAGCTGTTGCCAGTGGCTCTGTCTCTGCTGCGCAGCGAGGCGCGGGAAGCCGATATTCGCCATCTGCACGGCGGTGAGGGTGAATTCCGCCAGGAAATCGCTGAGCACGCCGGCCGCGTTGGTCACCGTCACCGCGTCCGGGTCCCAAGGCGTCAGATGCTCCACCCCCGCGCCGGCGTTTGAGAACCACCGCAGACCGGGATGGGTCAACACGCGCCGCAGGACCGGCTTCTCAATCCCATCGCCGGAAATCCCAAAGGCGATCGTGGGCGAAAACTCAGTCAAGGCCTGTTCCACCGCCGCCTCGGTCGAAGCGACGCGGACTTCGATGTCGGTCCAGGCATTCACTCGGTCGAGCGAGAGCGCGCCGGGCTCGCCAACGACGATCAGCAAACGCTCTGCGAACAGTTTCAACACCATAGGCGGCCCAAATCCCCGGCTTCGCTCATACTCACTGTGTCACTACGCCCAACCGCAGCGTGGCGAACGAGCCCGCAGCCTGTCAATTTAATCACGACCTCATTGCAGATCCGGGTCAGGCCCCGCTGAAGTCTTGCCGCGCACACGCCTCAGAATCATGGCGCCGGACAGAATGATCACCGCCGCGCCGACAAAAGTCCAAAGATCCGGCCAATCGCCAAAGACCAGCCAGCCGAGCCCGAGAGCCCAAAGGATCTGCACATACATGAAGGGCGCGACGGTTGAGGCTGGCGCCTCCTGATGGGCCACGATGAACAGCCCATGACCGATGGCGCCGCAGGTTCCAAGCGCGAAAATCACGCCGATCTCGTCCCAGGTGGGCGCGCGCCAGAAGAAAGGCGCGACAAAGCTGGCGCAGACCGCCCCGACCAAAGCGGTATAGACCATCGTCACCGGCGTCGGGTCCGCGGCCCGCAGCTTGCGCGTCCAGATGTTGAACAGCGCGATGCAAACAGCCGCCGCCACAATGGTCAAAGCCGGCCAACCGAGGCCCGCGCCGCTTTCCGATCCAAAAGGCCGCACGATCAGCAACACACCGCCGAACCCGGCCAGGGCCAGCATCGCCTTCCCCCAGTCCATCCGTTCGCGCAGCAACGGGACCGACAGCACGACGACCAGGATCGGCGCGATGAAGACCAGCGCCGTCACCTCGACCAGGGATAGGTACAGCAAGCCCAGGAAATAGAAGCCGGTATCGAGCACCAACAGCATAGACCGGCCAATCTGCGCCTTGGGCGCGCCGGATCGGAACACAGACAGGCCGTGACGAGGCATGAATACCGCCAAGACCAGCGCCAGATGCACGACATAGCGCGCCCAAATCACCTGCGCTAAGGGCATGCCCCCTTCGAGCAGCAATTTGGCGGACGCTTCCTGCAGCGCGATGAACAGCACGCCGACGACCATGAAGGCCGCGCCCAGGAGCGGTCTGTCCGGCCGGACGCCGAGGCCCTGATCGGGCCCGCGACGAGGCTGTTCTTGAGATGACATGGAGGGCCCTTGATCCTCGATCGCCCATCGGCGGGCTTCCGGTTTCGCCCATGCTCGGGGCCGGGGTCAAGCTGTGGTCCGCCAGACGCGTGAAAGTCACCGGACCGGACGCCAAGATGTATTTCGATCCGGCGTACAGTCCGATATAGTCGCCTACCGCATCAGCAAACATTGGTAACGCTATGGCTGGACCCCAGCAGACACCGCCCTCGCGCGCCCCAGAGGCGCCGCCAATCTCGGACCGGCCCGATCAGGCCATTTCCGACGGGATGGCAGGCGGAGCCGCGGCCGCGGCGGATTTCCTGAAGTCGCTGGCGAACGCGGACCGGCTGCTGATCCTGTGCCATCTTTCCGAAGGCGAGATGACGGTCGGGGAGCTGGAAACAGTCTTCGGCGTGCGTCAGGCGACCATGTCTCAGCGATTGGCGGTGCTGCGCGACGCCGGCCTGGTCAAGACCCGCCGAGACGGAAAGTCGATCTACTATTCGCTGGCCAGCGACGAGGCGAAGCAGACCATCGCCTTGATGTATGATTTGTTCTGCGCCCAGGATTGAGCGCCGGAGTAAGCGCCATCCGGACGGTCAGAGCCCGGCGCCGGTCCGCAACGTTTCTTTCTCTTTCGCGTCGCCCGCGGGCGTCAGATAAGCGGCGAAGGCGAACCCGTCGGCGTCCTCCAAGGCGCGCACCGACAGCGGGTCCCCGGCGCTGCGATAAAACGCCAGAAGCGACATCAGACAGAGCTGATCGACAAACCAGCGCGCGCCGGCCAGCTTCGCGCCCAGAAGATTCGCCAACCGGCGGCAGAACAGAAGCGCGGGGTCCGTATCGGCCATATAGATCGCCGCCGCATGACGGCGCAGCCAGGGCATCAAGGTCGGCATCGCGAAATAGCCGATATCGCCCTCGGCGATGGCCGCCAGCATCGCCTGCGGGTCGTGCAACGCCTCGAGGTCGATATCCAGCATCAGGATCGGTTTCCGGTAATGCGCCAGCAGGCTTTCCAGACGGAAGAACCGGGCGCTGGCGAAATAGGGGCTGACGCTCAAGTCGGGGGCCTGCCGCTCCCAGGACAGGCCCAGCGTCGGGTGGTCTCCGGAGAGCGCTTTGAGCTGGTCTTCGGTCGGGTTGACGATGTGAAGATGCACCGGCCCGAGCGGCCCGGCCGCTTCCAGGAAACGCGCGCCAAACCTGTCGAGATAGACGGCGTCGCAAGCGGCGAAAATGAGCGGCGCTGACTCCGAACCGGTGTCGGTCCCGGTGTCGGCCGCGGCGTCCGTCAGCCACTGCATCTCGGGAACCGGATAGGCGTGCGGTCGGTCGGCCAGGCGCGCGGTCTCGGCCGGCCCGGTGATGGCGGGGGCGAAATCGGGCGCGTGCTGCAGGTGCGGCGCGCCAGCGAAATCGTCCGGGCGGGCGGCGACCTCGGCGGCGGTTTGTTTGAACAAGGCCGCGCCGCGCTCCGCATCGCCATCCTCGAGAAGGCCGCAGGCGGCGAAGAAGCGCAGCACCGACCCCAACGGGTCAGGCGGCGGTATCGAGTCCGCGAATGGGATCAGGCGGGCGCGCAGGGCGGCGTTTCGGAACAGCTCGTTGCTGAACAGGGCGCGGAACAGGGCCGCCGCGCCATCGCCCTTTTGCTGCTGTCGGGCCCCGAACGTCGCCCGCAAATGCGCCGGCCCGCCCTGCGCCGCGATGATCAGACCCAGCGCGGACCAGGCGCCGGAATCGCCCGGCGCTTGCCGCACGGCGTCAATCGCCGCCGCGATGGCGGGCGGCGTCGCCGGATCGGAACCGGACTGTTCATCTGCGGAAGGCGGGACGGGCATGCGCCATGGTGCGGCGGCGCGCTGAAACTGACAAGCTTAGCCGCGTCGCATCGGGTCTTCGGGGAATAGCGCCTTAGCCTGTTCCCTTGGATGACGCGGGCGCGGGATCGCTTTCGGAAGCGGCGGCGGCGGCGTGGCCGTTCCGGCCGCCGTTCGAATCGGACGATAGCCGGCGCCGCGATGCGGGTCTGGCGCGATGATCTCCGCCGGCGCGATCATGCCGTCGACCTTGTCTGCTCTGGCGGAACCGCCGCGGTCGCCGGTCGACGCGCGGACATAGACCGGCCGTTTGACCTCGTCCGCATGGGCGTGGATTTCGGCGAAGCGCGTCTCGGGATCGCCCGCTACGCCGCTGGCCAGCGCGTCGAGATGGGACGAGATGTCGATGATCTCCCGCGCCACGACATGGGTGACGATCCCCTGACGCTGCAGCACGCCGCGCACCCGCATCAGCCGCGCGGTCAGGATCGGGCGGCGGAACGCCTCGAACGCATCGCTCCAGATCACGATATTCGACCAGGCGGTCTCATCCTCCAGCGTGGCGAAGACCACGCCTTTGGCGCTGCCCGGGCGCTGGCGCACCAGGACCAGACCGGACACGGTCACAGGCGCGCCGTCCGCCATCTGCACCAGACGCTCGGCCGGAATGTCGCCGGAGCGTCCGCCATCCGCATCTGGCTCAGGCGGCGAGAGCGTATCCCGCAGCAAGGCGCAGGGATGCGCCTTCAGGCTCATGCGCAGATGGGCGTAATCCTGCACCACCTCTTCGCCCAGGGTCGGTTCAGGCAAGGCGACGAGCGGCTCCTCGCCGCGTTCTTCCTCGCCCATCGCCTCGAACAGCGGCAAGGGCCGGTCGCCGCCCAGCGCTTGCACGGCCCAGAGCGCCTGACGCCGGCTTAAGCCCAAACTGCCATAGGCGTCGGATTTGGCGAGCGCGTGTAGCGCGCGCTTTTTCAGCCCCGCGCGGCGCCAGAGATCCATCGGGTGGGCGTAGCCGTTGCCGCGGGCGGCGGCGATCCATTCGCCATCTTCCTGCGACAGGCCCTTGATCTGGCGAAAGCCCAGACGGATCGCGTAACCGCCCTTGGACTGGCTGGTCGGCGCCGCCTCCAAAATATTATCCCACTCGGAATGGTTGACGTCGATTGGCTTCACATCGACGCCATGCTCGACTGCATCGCGGATGATCTGGGCCGGCGCGTAAAAGCCCATCGGCTGGCTGTTCAGCAAGGCGCAGGCGAAGACCGCCGGGTAATGGCATTTCATCCAGGCGGAGACATAGACCAGAAGCGCGAAGCTGGCGGCGTGCGATTCCGGAAAGCCGTATTCGCCGAAGCCTTCGATCTGCCGAAAACAGCGTTCGGCGAAGTCCCGTTCATAGCCGCGCGCGACCATGCCTTCGACCATCTTCGCATTGAATTCGTGGATTTTCCCGGTCTTGCGGAATGTCGCCATGGCGCGGCGCAATTGATCGGCCTCCGAGGGTTCGAACCCCGCCGCGACGATGGCGATCTTCATCGCCTGTTCCTGGAACAACGGCACGCCGAGCGTCTTGCCCAGCACATCCTCCAACTCCTTGGAGGGGAACCGCACCTGCTCTTCGCCGTTCCGGCGGCGCAGATAGGGATGCACCATATCGCCCTGGATCGGGCCGGGCCGCACAATCGCCACCTCGATGACCAGGTCGTAGAAATCGCGCGGCTTCATGCGCGGCAGAAAGGCCATCTGGGCCCGACTTTCGACCTGGAACACGCCCAGCGAATCCGCCCGGCAGAGCATGTCATAGGTCGCCTTGTCCGCCGGCGGCGTGCTGGCCAAGTCATAGTTGCGTCCGTAATGCCGGCGCAGCAAGTCGAAGCCTTTGCGCAAGCAGGACAGCATGCCCAGCGCCAGCACATCGACCTTCAGGATGCCCAGCGCGTCCAGATCGTCCTTGTCCCATTCGACGACGGTCCGGTCCGCCATCGCCGCGTTCTCGATCGGGCACAGTTCGTCCAGCCGCCCGCGCGTGATGACAAAGCCGCCGACATGCTGCGACAGATGCCGGGGGAAGCCGGTGATCTGATGCACCAGCGCGATGGTCTGGCGCAGCCGCCGGTCGCGCGGGTCAAGGCCGATCTCCGCCATCGCCGCCTCATCGACGCCTTCGTTCGACCAGCCCCAAATCTGCGAAGAGAGAAGGGCTGTGACATCCTGGCTCAGACCCATCGCCTTGCCGACATCCCGCACCGCGCCGCGCGCGCGATAGCAGATCACCGTCGCCGCCAGACCGGCGCGGTGGCGGCCGTATTTGTCATAGATATACTGGATCACCTCCTCGCGGCGCTCATGCTCGAAATCGACATCGATATCCGGCGGCTCGCCGCGCTCGGCGGAGACGAAACGCTCGAACAACAGGTCGAGCCGCGCCGGGTCGACCGCCGTCACGCCAAGGCAGTAACAGACCGCCGAATTGGCGGCCGAGCCGCGCCCCTGGCACAGAATCCCCTGCGACCGCGCGAAACGGACAATGTCCTGAACGGTCAGGAAATAGGGCGCGTAATCCAACTCGCCGATCAGGCGCAGCTCATGCGCGACCTGCGCCCGCACCTTGGCCGGCAGGCCGCCGGGATAGCGCGTCTTGGCGCCCTCCCAGGTCAGCCGCTCCAACGAAGCCTGGGCGTCGAGCCCGTCCTCCAACACTTCCTCGGGATATTCATAGGCCAACTCGTCCAGCGAAAAGCGGCAGCGCGCGGCGACCTCGACCGTCGCCGCCAGGGCGTGCGGATAGGCCTCGAACAAATCCGTCATCGCTTCGGGCGATTTCAGATGACGCTCGCCATTCTTGTGGGTCAGCCAGCCGGCGCGATCGATCACCACCTTCTCGCGGATACAGGCCAGCATATCGGCCAGCGGGCGGCGCGCGGGCGTGTGCATCAGCACATCGTTGGTCGCAACTAAGGGGACGCCGCCTCGCCGCGCGGCGCGATCCAGGGCCGCGATCCGCGCCGCGTCCTCACCGCCCAGAGCATGGCTCGCCGCCAGATAGACGAAACCGGGAAAGGCGCCGCGATAGAAGGCGATTTCATCCTGAAGCGCGTCTTCCACCTCCTCCTGGGGCAACAGGATCAGCACGCAGCCCTGCGCATACTCCCGCAGATCGGCGCGATAGAGATGGCAGGCGCCCTTCTCGGCGCGGCGCCGCCCCAGCGTGATCAGCCGCGACAGCCGGGCGTAGACGGCGCGGTCGGTCGGATAGGCGAGCAGGCTGATCCCATCCTGCAGGTCCAGCCGGGCGCCGACCAACAGGCGCAGCCCGTGCTTCTTGGCGGCGCTGTGGGCGCGCACCACGCCGGCCAGCGAGTTGCGGTCGGCGACGCCCAGCGCGGTCAGGCCCAGCGCGGCGGCCTGCACGACCAATTCATCGGCGTGGCTGGCGCCCTCCAGGAAGGAGAAATTGGTCAGGCATTGCAGCTCCGCATAGGCAGGCGGCGATGGCTCTGTAGAGGCGGCGCTCATTGGAACAGCCCGTGCAGCCGCCAGGCCGCATCTCCGCCGCCGAAGAAACCACCGGGGCGCGCGGTCGCGGGCGTCTCGCGATAGAGCCAGAAGCGCCGTCCCTCCTGATCCTCGACCCGGTAATAGTCGCGCGCGCTCATCGCCGAGGGCGCGTCCTGGCCGCGATCCTTGAGCAGCCACCATTCCGGGCTCAGCCGTTCCGGCCCTTCCAACCGGCGGATGATGTGGGAACGGCCGCGCCAACGGAACCCCTGCGGAACCGAACCGCCTTCGACCTCTAAGGGCTCGGGCGGCGCGAGCAAGAGCGGCGGGCGCGGCGGCAACCAGGCGGGCCAAGCGGGCGCGGCGTGCGAGGACGCATCCGCCTCCATCACCGGATACAGCCGACAGGCGCGCTCGGGACAATGACTGTCTCGCGCGGTGAAACGCAGGACCCGGCGCGGCCCCAGGCGCGCCGCCAATTGATCGGCCAGCAGGCTCAAGCGCGGATCGCCGACCGGGTCGCCCTCTTGGGCGTCGGTCTTCAGCGCCGCCTGTTCCTGCACCGGCGCCAGATCCTCGACCGCAGGCGCGCTCAGCACCATCGCATCGATGCCGAAACCGGGATCGAGGCCGGCCAGCCGCTCGGCGAAGAGCCGCGCCAGATGCTTCGGGTCGCGGGCCGCACGGGCGGCGCCGACAGTCAGACGCCGCATGTCTCCATCGGCGCGAAAGGCCTGAAGCTCCAGCTTCCGACAGCCCTTGCCGTCACGCTCGAGCCGGGCCGTCATCCGCGCCAGCAGCCGGTCGACGGCGCGGGCGATATCCTCCGGCAAGCCGATCGGGTCGGGGAAATTCAGCCGCACGCGGTAAGGCGCGCTGAACGGGTCGGGCGAAATTGGGTCGGCGAGGTCGCCCAAGGCCCGGTCGAGCCGTTGCGCGAGATCGAAGCCGAAACGCGCGGCCAGGCTGGCGCGCGGCAGCGGCAGGATATCGCCGATCAGCCTCAAGCCGACGCGGCGCAGATCCTCCGCCGGTCCCGCTTGGATGCGCAGCGCCTGGACCGGCAATTCGGCCAGGGCGCGCCGCAGGGGCTCGGTCTGTACGATGGCCGGATCGGGTCCGAAGCGCGCGAGGGCGGCGGCGGCGAGCGGCGTGTCGGCCAATGCCAGACGCAGCGAAAAGCCCAGCTCATTCAGCCGCTCGACCATGTCTTGTAGCAGCGCCTCCTCATCCGAGTTATCAGACCCGCCCGGCGCGGCGAAAAGATGAGCGCAGCCGGTCACGTCGAGAAACAGGCCGTCCGGCCCGTCCAGCGCCGCCCAGGGCGTGTAGCGTAGGCACCAATCGCGCAGCTTGCGTAACAAGGCCGCGTCCGCTTCCGGCTCCGCCCGTTTCAGAACCACGTCCGGTTCGATGGCGCGCGCATTGGCCAGACTCATGCCCGGCGTCAGACCGGCCAGATGCGCGGCGCGGTTCACGCCGGTCAGCAGCAGCGCGTTATGGCTCTCCGCATAGGTCGCGAGCGGCCGGTCGGCCAGCGCCGGCTGAGCGCGCTCCAACCGGTCAGTCGCTAGGCTGAGGAACCAGAGCGAGGCGATGCGCCGCGCCCCGCCGGCCGCCGAATCCAACGCGGCCTTCATGATCGCGCCCCAAGCGCCGGCGCCGTCTCACGATCGAGGGCGACGCGCCGGCCGCGCCGATCCAGGCCGAGAAGCCAGCCGGCGCCACCCTCCGAAGCCTTCGCCCCAGCGCGATGCAACCCGCCCTTGCGCCGCAGCAGAGAGACGCGCCAGAGCGCCACCCATGACTCGGCGGCGCCGACCGCATCCCGCGCGACAGGATCGATCCGCCAGCGGCTGGCGGCGGCGCTGGGCGCCAACAGCGCATCCGTTGGCGGCGCGCCATAGGGCCGGGGCAGGACCAGACCGACGGCGCCGCCTTCCTCCGCCGCCAGTTGCAGACGCCGGCTGGCCGAGAGCGAGACCGGCTTGGCCGGCGCGGCGACCACCGCATCAACCGCGCCCGACCGCAAGCCTTCCTCCATCGCCCACAGCATCTCATCGGCGTCCCCGCAGGCGGCGATCAGACAGCGCCCGGGATCCAACCCGGCCTGCGCCAGCCCCGGCCCATAGAGCCGGTCGCGCCGATTGTTGGCGACGCACCAGAGCAGAGAAAGCGGTCCCGGTTGGGAAGCCGCCTGGAGAGAAGATTGAGCGCCCAGAACCGTCAGCAGGAAGGACAGCGCCGCCTCGCCGAGAAATTCATGCACCGATCCTTTCTCAAGCCCGCCTTCCTGACCGTGTGGCGCGCGCGCCAAGGCGGCATCGAGCGGCGCAAATCCGGTCGTCAGCCGACCGCGCCCGGTCCCGGCCGCGCCGCCCGCCTCAATCGCGGCGACCGCCCGCAACAAACTCTCCGGCAGGGCCTTCTTCGACACCGGCGCCAACACTCAGCTCCAAAAATATTCTATCTTTGTTCTGTTTTATAGTTCACTCTTTGTTCTCTGTAAAGATCGATGCGTGGGAAGAAGGAGGTAAGAGCAGCCGACCTCCCTACCCCGTCACGCCGGACTTGATCCGGCGTCCACCGGGCGGGCTCATGGGCCCCGGATCAAGTCCGGGGCGACGGGTTTAGAGTTTGGTCACACCAGCCTCCGAGACGGCGTGACGGGCCGGGCCGTTCGGCTTATGACTAATACCGCAACCTTGAGAGCCTGCATGTCGCCGCCCGTCGATCCGGTCGATCCCTCCGCCACAGCGCCTGACGCAGCCGATACCGTGGTCATCGGCGGCGGGATCATCGGCGTCGCGACGGCCTATTTCCTCGCCAAGCGCGGGCTGTCGGTCGCGCTCTGCGAAAAGGGCGTGATCGCCGGCGAGCAATCGAGCCGGAACTGGGGCTATTGCCGGCAGCAGGGGCGCGATCCGCGCGAACTGCCGCTGATTATGGAAAGCCTGCGGATCTGGCGCGGGTTGGATGCGGAGATCGCCCAGGCGCTCGGCGGATCCAACACAGCGACGACCGGCTTCACGCAGGCGGGCGTCGTTTATCTGGCCAAGACCGAGACGGATCAGGCGCGGCACGAACATTGGGCGGGGCTGGCGCGGGAGGCTGACCTGGACACGCGCCTGTTGAGCCCCAAGGACCTGGACGCGTTCCTGCCCGACTCGGCGACCGATTGGAAAGGCGCGCTTTACACTCCCAGCGACGGCCGGGCCGAACCGGCCAAGGCGGCGCCGGCGCTGGCGCGCGCGGCCCAGGCCTTGGGCGCCGTTATCCTGACCAACTGCGCGGTGCGCGGGATTGAGACCGAAGCCGGGGCGGTCCGCCATGTGGTGACCGAGAAAGGCGCGATCCGAACCAAGACCGTCGTGGTCGCCGGCGGCGCCTGGTCGCGCCTGTTGCTGAAACGGCTGGGCCTCGACCTGCCGCAACAGACGGTGATTTCCAGCGTCTTCCGCACCGCGCCCCTGCATGCAAGCGCGCGCGGTCCGGGCTATGAGGCGTCAGTCGCCGGGCCGAACTTCGCCTGGCGCAAACGCGCCGACGGCGGCTACACGATCGCGCATGGCGGCGCCAGCCTGTATCCGATCACGCCCGACACGATCCGTCTGATGCGCCGTTTCTGGCCGGCCTATCGGATGGAGAAGGACTCGATCCGGCCGCGGTTCGGACGGCGCTTTTTCGAGGCCTGGCGGCAAGCGCGGCCGCGCCCTCTCGACCGGCCCAGCGTCTTCGAGGAGAGGCGGATTTGGGACCCGGAGCCGAATGCGGCGATCCTGGACGAAGCGCGGCGCAGCCTGATCGCGGCCTTCCCCGCCTTCGCAGACATGACGGTCGAGCAGCGCTGGGCCGGCGCGATTGATGTGACCCCCGATGCGGTTCCCGTGATATCCGAAATCGAGACCATCCCCGGCCTGATCATCGCCACGGGTTTCAGCGGCCACGGATTCGGCATCGGCCCCGGAGCCGGTCGGCTGGCCGCGGATTTAGCCGCCGGGGCGCCGCCTATCGTCGATCCGACGCCATTCCGGTTCGGCCGATTTGACGAACCGGGCTTTGAGGGCCCTTATTCGGCGCTATGATCATACCGGTGACCATTCTTTAGGACGCCGGCCAAGCGCGACCGCCTGCAAGAACCCGGTTGGGAGGAAACGGAACCATTACAGCCACGACAGCGACGACGGCGGACAAGGACGCCGATGCGGAAGGCGCGGCGACCGGCATGACTCTGGCGCGGCTGCCGATCTCCGTGTTCTCCATCACCATGGGAGTCGGCGGGCTGGCTCTGGTCTGGCGCGACGCCGGACATCTGCTCAACGCCCCCGCCATGATCGGCGAAAGCCTGATCGGCCTTACAATCGGGCTGTTCCTGATGCTGCTGGCCTTGACCCTGGTGCGGTTCGCCCAAGCCCCGAAGCGTTTCCTGCGGGACGCAAAGGCCCCCGACTCGATGAATTTCATCACCACGCCGACGATCACCCTGTTGCTGATTTCGGCCGGGCTGGCGCCGCGATCCGCGGAATTGGGAGAGGCGGTCTGGTTGGCCGCCGCGATCGGCAATCTGGGGCTGTCGGTTTTCGTGTTGATGTTCTGCTGGCTTCCGCAGCGGCTTGACATCGCGCAGATCACGCCGGCCTGGTATGTCCCGCTGGTCGCCAACGCCGTCATTCCGATCACCGGCGCGCAGTATGGCTATGACCTGTTCAACTGGATGGTGTTGGGCGCGTCCGGCTTCTTTTTCCTGGCGCTGACGCCTCCGATCTTGCTGCGGCTCTTTGCGCATGAGGCGCTTCCCGAAACGCTGAAGCCGACGATCTTCATTTTTCTCGCCCCGCCTTCCCTGTGTTTCTCGGCCTATGTCGCCCTGAACAGCGGCTATGTCGACGAGACGGCGCGGCTGATCTTCGGCGTGGCCGCCTTCATGGGGGCGATGGTGGCGGTGCGCGCCGGACATATCCTGGTCCACCGTTTCAGCATGTATTGCTGGGCCATGACCTTTCCTGTGGCCGCTTTCGCCGGCGCCTTCATGCACTTGCATTGGTTCGAGGGCGTCCTAGCGACGCAGATTGCGGCGATCGCGGCGCTCGGGCTTGTCACGGCGATCGTAAGTCTGGTCTTCTTCCAATCGATCCGGGCCGCCCTGCGCGGCGCCCTTTATTGACGTCCAGGAACATGCGCGCCGAGGTCATCGACATCGGCGCGCCGGAGTTTGTATGCCGAATTCAGAGACGACGACCGGCGCCCCGGCGCCGCCCACGACGCGGGCGGAGATCACAGCGAAGATCCTGATTGAGACAGAGTCGATCCTGTTCCGGCCGGACGATCCGTTCATTTTCACCAGCGGCCGGGCCAGCCCGGTCTATACGGACTGCCGTCGATTGATCGCCTTTCCCCGCGCCCGCATGCGCTTGATGGAGATGGGCGCGCGGCAGATCGAGGAGACGATCGGCTTTGAAAGCCTGGATGTGGTGGCCGGCGGCGAGACGGCCGGCATCCCCTTCGCCGCCTGGATGGCCGACCGGCTGATGCTGCCGATGGCCTATATCCGCAAAAAGCCGAAAGGCTTCGGCCGCAACGCAAGGATCGAGGGGGCCTTGTCGGAAGGCCAGCGCGTGCTGTTGGTGGAGGACCTGGCGACCGATGGCGGCTCGAAACTCTCTTTTGTCGAGGGAATCCGCGACGCTGGCGCCGAATGCGCCCACTGTTTCGTCGTCTTCCATTATGGGATTTTCCCGGAATCCGTCGCGGTCCTGAAGGAGCAAGGCGTTGATCTGCATGCGCTCTGCACCTGGTGGGACGTCTTGGCCCATGTCGAACGCGCGGCTTTGTTTCCGCCGGCGCAACTGGCCGCGATCAAGGCTTTCCTGAACGATCCCGTCGGCTGGTCCCGCGCCCATGGCGGCAAGGAGGATTAAGATCATGTCCCTTTCGCGTTTCGCCGCCCTCTGTGTCTCCCTGTTCGTCGCGACCGCGCCCGCCGTCAGCCACGCCAAGGATACGCTGGTGATCGGCATCAGCCAGTTCCCCAGCACCCTGCATCCCTCTTTCGACAGCATGTTGTCGAAGGAATATGTGAACGGCATGGCGCGCCAGAAACTGACCATCATCGATCACGATTGGGAGATCGCCTGCCTGCTCTGCATGGAATTGCCAAACCTGGAGAAGGGCACGGCGCGGTTCGAGACGACGCCGGACGGCGCGGACGGATTGGCTGTCGATTACACGCTGCGCGACGACGCTGTCTGGGGCGACGGCACGCCGATCACGACCAAGGATGTCCTGTTCACCTGGGAGGTCGGCCGGACGCCGGAAGTCGGTGTCTCGAACCAGGAGCTTTTTCGGCGCATCCTCTCGATCGACGCCCATGACGACAAGCGTTTCACCGTGCATCTCGACCGGCGCTCCTGCAGCTATGAAGGCCTCGCCGATTTCGAACTGATCCCCGAACATATCGAGCGCGCCGCCTTCGAGGTTCCAGCCGATTATCGCAAACGCACCGCCTATGACCGGGACCCGACCAACCCGGCGCTCTGGAACGGCCCGTACCGTGTGACCGGCGTGCAGCCCGGCGTCAGCATTACTTTGGAGGTCAACCCGCGCTGGACCGGTCAGAAGCCGCATTTCAACCGGATCATTGTCCGCGCGATCGAAAACACCGCGGCGCTGACCGCCAACCTGCTGTCCGGCGATATCGACATGATCGCCGGCGAATTGGGCCTGACGATCGATCAGGCTCTGTCTTTCGAGCGTCGGCATGGCGACGACTATCAGATCGTCTACCGGTCGGGTCTGATCTACGAGCATATCGACCTGAACCTGGAGAACCCGTTGCTTCAGGATGTACGCGTACGGCGCGCTTTGCTGCACGCCATCGACCGGGAGGCGATGAACAAACAGTTGTTCGACGGTCGCCAGCCGACGGCGCATGGCGGCGTCAATCCGCTGGATTCGGTCTATTATGACGGCGTGCCCAAATACGCATTTGACCCGGATCGCGCCCGCGCGCTGCTGGAGGAAGCGGGCTGGACGCCCGGTCCGGACGGCGTCCGCCGAAATGCGGAGGGTGCGACCCTGCGTCTGGAAATCGGCACCACGGCCGGCAACAAGACGCGGGAACTGGTGCAGCAGGTGCTGCAAAGCCAGTGGAAAGACGTCGGCGTCGCGGTCGGGATCAAGAACGAGCCGGCGCGTGTCTTCTTCGGCGAGACCGTCTCGAAACGTCAATATGACTCGATGGCGATGTTCGCCTGGCTGAGTTCGCCTCAGAACATCCCGCGGTCGACCCTGCATTCGGAGGAGATTCCGATGGAGGAGAATGGTTGGTCGGGCCAGAATTACACCAGCTATCGCAACCCGCGCATGGACGAGATCATCGACGATCTGGAACTGGTCTGTGAGGAGGACGCGAACCAGGCGCTTTGGAACGAGATGCAGATGATCTATGCGACCGATCTGCCGGCCTTGCCGCTCTATTACCGAGCCCAAGCCCATATTATGCCGACATGGTTGACCGGCTTGCGGCCGACCGGGCACCAATTTCCGAGCACCATCTGGGTTCAGGAATGGAATGTGGCCGAGTAAGGCGCGCGCCCTGATCCGATCGGCGGCGACGGCCGATCCATGCTGAGAATCCTGGCCGACCGGCTTTTGCAGAGCCTTCTGGTCCTGTTCGCGCTGTCCTTCCTGATCTACGCGATGATCGGCTTGATGCCGGGCGATCCGATTGACGTCATGGTCGCGGCGGATCCGGACATTACACCGGCGGACGCCGCTCGTATGAAAGCGGCCTTCGGTCTCGACCGGCCGATCCTGGAGCGCTACGCCGCCTGGCTGGTCGCGGCGCTGCAAGGCGATCTCGGCTTCTCACGGCTTTACAGCCAGCCGGTGGTGGATGTGGTGCTGCCCCGACTGGGCGCGACGGCGGTTCTGTTGGGCGTCAGCCTGACCCTATCGCTGCTGATCGCGATCCCGATCGGCGTGTTGGCGGCGGCGCGGCCGCATTCGGGCCTGGATTACGGCGTCAATCTGTTCTGTTTCGCCGGCGTCTCGGCGCCGCCCTTCTGGCTGGCGCTATTGGCGATCATCCTGTTCAGCGTCACGCTCGGCTGGTTGCCGGCCAGCGGTCAGGCCCCGGCCGACGCCGGCATATTGACCCAGATCCGTCACGCCATTCTGCCGGTCGGAGTCCTGACGCTCAGCAGCGTCGGCGGCTATATCCGCTTCATGCGCGGCGCGATGCTGGAGACGATGCGGCGCGACTATATCCGCACCGCGCGCGCCAAGGGCGCCGATATGCGCCGGGTCCTGTTCAATCACGCGCTCCGGAACGCCCTGCTGCCGCTGATCACCATCGTCGCGCTCAGTTTTGGGACCCTGTTTTCCGGCGCCCTGATCACCGAGACGATGTTCTCGTGGCTCGGCATGGGCAAGACGATCTATGACGCAATCCTCGGCAATGATTTCAACCTGGCGCTGGTCGGATTGCTGCTGGCGTCGGCGATGACCCTGGCCGGCAATATCCTGGCCGACATCTGCTATGCCGGGCTCGATCCGCGCGTCGATTACGGCAAAGGGGACCGGGCGTGAGCGCCGACGCGCCGGCGATGTCCCGACCAAGCGCGAGCCCTGCGGCGCGGCGTTGGCGGCGTTTCCTGAGGCACCGGATGGCGGCGGCCAGCGGCGTTATTCTGGTCCTACTGAGCCTATTGGCGCTGGCCGCGCCGCTGGCGGAGGCGCAGTTGGGCGTCAGCGGCGACGCGGCCGACCTGTTCAACCGGCTGGCGCCGCCGGGCGGCGCGCATCTGCTGGGCACTGACGAGGTCGGGCGCGACGTCTTCGTTCGGCTGCTCTATGGCGGTCAGGTCTCGCTCGCGGTCGGGCTCTCCACCGCTGTGCTGACCGGGCTGATCGGCGCTGTGATCGGCCTGATCGCCGGCTATTTCGGCGGCGCCATCGACACGGTCCTGATGCGAATCACCGACGCGATCATCTCGCTGCCGCTGCTGCCCCTGCTGATCGTGCTGGCGGCGATCGATCTGACCAAACTCGGGCTCTCAGCAGAGGCGGCCGCGTCATCAGAAGCGGGCATGATCCGCATTGTCGCGATCATCGCTCTGGTCGGCTGGACGACGGTGGCACGGCTGGTGCGGGCCGAGACCTTGTCCTTGCGGCGGCGCGATTTCGTTCGCGCGGCGCGGGCCCAGGGCTCGACTCCGCTGCGCATCATCGCGGTCCACATCCTGCCCAATGTCTCCGGACCCTTGGTCGTCGCCACCACCCTGTCGGTCGGCAATGTGATCCTGTTCGAGTCGGTTCTCAGCTTCCTCGGGCTCGGCATTCAGCCGCCGACGCCGACCTGGGGCGCGATGCTGACCAACGCGCAGGAGGTGATCTGGGACACGCCGGCGCTGGCGCTCTGGCCCGGCCTGATGATTTTCGTCACCGTCATCGCCTTCAACTTTCTCGGCGACGGGCTGCAGGACGCGCTCGACCCGCAAGCGCGGGAATAGGCGCGGGCCGACGTCGACCTGTGGATAAGCGGCCATTCCAAACGATATCAGGCGCTTAGCCCGCGCCGCCACGATTGCGTAGCAGCAGCGCGATCTTGCAATTTCACAGCGGCCTCGCTATATTTCTGAATGGTAATAGTCGATGCTGCTCGGTATATGTCCGGGCGACGTATCGGCAGCGGCGGGACCGGTTGGGTAAGCGGCGCCCGAGGGAGTTGAGAAATGGCGGATATCGCCGGTCTCACCAGCGCGTTTGGCGCGCCAACCAGTCGGACGCAGGTCGTCTCCGAAGAGGAGCCGAACATCCGGGCTTTAAGCGCGTCTGACGCGGCGCGCGCGGCGGAGTCCGACCCGGCCGGCGCCATCGTCCGCGGCTTCCCGACGCCGGAAATCACGCCCGCACTCGACGAGACCAGCGTCAATGTCGGCGAGGGCGCGCCGGCCCCGGGCCGCTTCATTGAAGATGTCGTGACTCTGAGCGCCGAGGCCCAAGACTTGCTCGCCGCGGCCTCGAACGAAAACAGCGCGACCGACCAAGACGATCAGACCCGCGTTTCGGCCTTCACGGCGGCAGCCGACGAACCGTCCGCGCTTGAGACCGCCGCCGCCGCGGCGACGGAGCGCGCAGCGGGGGTCGCGGCCGCGGAAGAGGCGGATGAAGCCGTGGACGCCACCAACCAAGTGGCGGAGAATGAGAACGATTCTAGCGAGATCGAGGGTAATCAGGATAATGACGTCCTGTCCGCTCAAAGCCGTGAATTGGGTCAGATTGTCGATCAGTTCGCTTAGGCTTACTCTTTCGCACCTCCTCCTTCCCAACCCATTGATCCCGATCTGCGGCGCCGGCCATGACGACCTGTTGCATCTGGGCCGTGCCGGCTGACGCGGCGCCCATGTCAGGGGCAAGACCGTGATGCGCTGGCCCCTCGTCGTCGGCGCGTTGTTCGCCGGGCTCGCCGTCGCCATGGCCGCAGCCGCCGCGCACGCGCTTGAAAGAGACCTGACGCCGCAAGCACTGGCCTGGGTCGAAACGGCGTCGCGGTTTCAGTTCTGGCATGGGCTGGGCCTGATCGCGATCGGGACGCTCGCCCGCACCGCCAAACCGCCGCCGAAATTGATCCTACCGGCCGCGCTGCTGTGCCTCGGCGTGGTTCTGTTCTGCGGCGCCCTGTACCTGCGCGCGTTCTTCGAGATCCGCTGGATTACCGTCTTTGCGCCGATTGGCGGCGGCGCCTTCATCCTCGGCTGGCTCAGCCTGGCGATCCTGTGTCTCCGCCGACCGGTCGACCCGGGTTAAGCGCACACACGGCGTCCATTGTCGCCCGCGCGGAATCGCCCTAGCCGTAAGAACGCTGTGATCACCGTATTTCCCGCCCCAACCGAGCCATCCCTGCGACCCGCGCGCGGCGGCCCTTGGCCTGCCTTTGCCGGTCTCGTCGTCCTCTGCCTGCTGCTGACGGGCTGCGCCAGCGAGCCGGAATGGCGGGAACGCATTCGGACGGAGCAGCTTCCTCCCGAAGCGCAGGCCGCGCCCCAAATCATCACACCGGACGGAAGCTTGGCGCCGCAGGAAGACGACGCGGCCGGCGGGCCGGGCTGCACCATTCAACGCTTCGCCGAAAACCCGGCGGCGGAGGTCGGCGTCCTGAATGACGCCGAAGCGGAATCCGCCTTCGCCTGTATCGAACCTCAGATCGCCGCTTCCTTCGAAAACAGTCGGCACGCGCTCGCACGCGCTCTCTGGGACTGGACTCGGACGCCGGACGCGCCCTTCGCCTTCCCGGACGCGCCCGACCGGATGGCCGCGATTTACGCCAATCCACGCGCGCTTGGGCTGGAACAGCCGCCGCCGACGCAGCGCGACCGAGGCTTCCCGATCGGCGCGGCGCTGTCCGCCATCGGCTTCATTGTCGACGAGAATGGCGTCGTCTCGCCGGGCGAGACGCTGCTGGTCGAGAAAATGCCGCGCGGCTTCAACACGGCGAACGGCAATTGGCGCTACACGATCTTGGACGCGAAAGGCGCGCGGGTCAGCGTCGCGCCCGGTCCAAACGCCCCGGAAGACGCGCCCTGCGCCGACTGCGGGGTCGAAGAAGCCGATCTGTTCTATCTGAGCTTCCTGAACCGCGGGCTGACGCCGATCATCGAAACGGCCGAGCCAGCCCCGGAATAGCCCGGCGTCAGCGCGCGACGCCCCAGAGCGCGCGCGTCTCCGCCGCTGTCGCGATCGGTCGGCCGATCAGGGCGGCGCCGGCGACGACTTGCGCGACAAGGGCGGCGTTGTCGGGCGCGGTCGATCCGTCCGACAACAGCGTATTATTCTCGAACCCGACCCGCGCATGGCCGTTCAGCGCCGCGGCGGCGAGGGCGCAGGCGCCCTCCAGCGGCCCGAAGGCGCAGATCGCCCAATGCGGCGGCGCCGCGTCCTCAGGCCGCGACGATTCTTCCTCGGCGAGGAACGGCAGCAGGTCCGTGGGCTGGGAAACCTGACCCTTCGTGTAACGCCCGAGGACATAGAGGAGTGTCGGCGTCTCCCACGGGATGACGCCGCGCTTGCGCAACTGGTTGAACCAGACGGCGTCCTCCGGCGCGTAGAGGATGAATTGCGGATGCACGCGCTCTTGCGCCATCCAGGCGAAAAAATCCGCAGCCTCGGCGACCGACTCTTCGTCCGGGCAGAGCTCGCGGACCGCGAGCGACGCGGCGGGCGGGCGAACCGCGCGGACGACGGCGCGCTGCTGTTCCGGTGTGTAGATCCCAACCGCCTCTGTTGTGATCTGGATGACGATCCGGTCGCCGACCGCCGCTTCGATGGCCGCGATCGCGGCTCGGTAGCGCGCGACGTCCAGACTGTGACCGTCTTTCTCGTCTCGCACATGGAGATGGATCATCGCGGCCCCGGCCTCGGCGCAAGCGGCAGCCGTGCGCGCCAATTCATCCGGCGTGATCGGCAGGGCGGGGTGATCCGCCTTCGTCTTGCGCGCGCCGTTCGGCGCCACGGCGATCACCAGCGGCGTCTCGAACCGGCCTGTCATGAATGCTCCTGAAACTGTCAGACCGGCAGGCCGGCCTCGGCGAAGGCGGCGGCCATGGCGCGGTCCAACTTGTCGACGATTTCCGCGACATGGCCGTCATCAATGATAAAGGGCGGGGCGAGCAGGACATGAGCGCCACGCTTGCCGTCGATGGTGCCGCCGCCGGGATAGCACATCAGGCCCTCCGCCATGGCGTTCTTCTTGATCTTGCCATGGATCGCCAGCCCGGGATCGAGCGGCTCTTTGCTGGCCCGGTCAGCGACCAGCTCCATCGCCCGGAACAGGCCGCGCCCCCTGATGTCGCCGACATAGGGGTGATTGCCGAACCGCGCGGTCAGGGCGTCATGAAGCTTGGCGCCTTTGTCGCGCACATTCGCCAGCAGATCCTCGTCCTCGATCGCGGTGTGCACGGCAAGCGCCGCGGCGCAAGCGGTCGGATGGCCCATATAGGTATGGCCGTGCTGGAAGAAGCCGGAACCGCCGCAGATCGTATCGACGATCCGGGTCGTGCACATCATCGCCCCGATCGGCTGATAGCCGGCGCCCAACCCTTTCGCGACGGCGACGATATCGGGGACAACATCATCCTGTTCGCAGGCGAACAGCGTGCCGGTCCGGCCCATGCCGCACATCACCTCGTCGAGAATCAGCAAAATGTCATAACGGTCGCAAATCTCGCGGACGCGTTTCAGATAGCCCGGAACCGGGACCAACACGCCCGAGGTCGCGCCGACCACCGTCTCGGCGACGAAGGCGATGACCGTCTCGGGGCCCAACTCCCGGATCCGCTCCTCCAACTCGTCGGCGATCCGCAAACCGTACGCCTCTTCACTCTCGTCGTCTCGGCGGTCGCGATAGGGGTAGCAGGGCGAAACGTAGTTCGCGTCGATCAGGATCGGGTCGAACTTTTCGCGCCGCCACATGTTTCCGCCGATCGCCAGCGCGCCCAGCGTGTTGCCGTGGTAGCTTTGACGGCGGGTGATAAAATTCCGCCGCTTCGGCTCGCCGCGTTCGAGATAGTATTGGCGCGCAACCTTCAGCGTCGCCTCCATCGCCTCCGACCCGCTGGAAACTGCATAAAGATAGTTTAGATCGCCGGGCGCGCGCAGCGCCATGAAATCCGCCAGATCTTCGTAGGCCTTGTTCGTGAAGAAGCCGGTATGGGCGAAGGCGATTTCATCGATCTGCGCCTTGATCGCCTCGGTCACTTTAGCGTGGCTATGGCCGAGACAGGACACCGCCGCGCCGCCGCTCGCGTCGAGATAACGGTTGCCCGCCGCATCGACGATATAGACGCCGTCTCCCTTGGCCGCGACCGGCCACGTCGATTGCGCGCTGCGATGCAATATATGGGTCATGGCTTATCTGCGCTCCTACGCACGGCGTCCCGCCGTGCATTCCTGTGTCTAAGTGTCGGCGATATGGGTTTGGCCTTCCGCCAAGGTCCATTCCACGAGCCGCTTCATGACTTTGCCGAGGGCCTCGTCGAAGCCGCGCACCACGCCGATCAGGTCCGACCCCGCCGCCGGCGCGACGCGTTCGACGGTTTGGGAGGACACAATCACACGCTGCGGCATCTTGACAAGCTTTGCGTTAAGACGAATCCGTACATCCGGGGCCTCACCCGGCCCCTTGCCCTCATATTCGGCCTGAAACTCGCGCAGGTCGGTGACCAAGATGAAATTCGCGCGTAGGCCGACCGCCTGACGGCCGACCGATACGATCTTGCCGGAATTCTCGAAAGATTCGATCAACAGCCGCTCGACCATCTTCGTAGCGGTGTCCGTCCAAGCGGCGCCCGCGAAATATTGCAGCTCAATCTCGGTCTGGCGTAGGGCGATGCGCACCGTATCCAACCCGGCCGCGGCCTCTGGCGGCGCAATCAGCAACTGCCAGTCCACAGCAGGCGTTTCTTCCCCGAAAGTGCTCTTGGGCGACAGGACAAAGACCCGGGCCTGTTCGCCCGAGCCCGGAAGCTCGACCGAGCATCCTGCGAGTCCAAGCGCTGCGACGCCGCCCGACAATCCGGCCATTGCGCGTCGACGGTCCACAGGGCCGATCATAACGGACTCGGCGGCGGCCGCCGCGCAGGTCGTCTCATGTTTCGAACCTTCGGTCATTGTCCCGCCTCGAATCCTTGGGTTTGGTCGCCGAATAGGAAATTCGCAGGATCGCGCTCCAAGTCGCTCGAAACACGGGTCAGGACTTGCACCAGTTCCCGAGTCTCGACAATCAATTGGGTGAACTCGAAGAGCCCCGTATTCGAGAACTCGGAGAGAGAGTCCTGATTACTGTCGATCAGGGCGGCCGCTTCGTTCGCGGCGTCGCCGATGCTGCGGGCGGCGAAGCGCAAATCGCCTGCGATCTGATTAAACTCCTCCAGCGATATGCGTGCGCCTTCCGCCAGGGGAACGACTTGCGGCTGCAGTTCCACGACAAGCCCTTCCACGGCGACCATGGTCTCGGTCGCCTGATCCACCGCCGGTCCGGCCCTGTTGACCAACAGTTCGGACTCGACGACCAGCGCGTTGGCGTCGGTCAGGGTCTTCTCCATCAGCGCAGCGATGGAATCGGCGCGATCAGAGAAAGCCGCTATCACCGTCTCCGCTTCGCCCGCGGTTTCGCGGAACTGCGCCAGCGCTTCACCGCCTTCGCCGACCAGGCGTTTGATATCATCCGAGGACTCGGCCAGGGCGCTCGTGAGTTCCGCGACATTGGCCAGCGTTGTGCTGATGTTCGCCCGGTTGGCGTCGCTCAACATCGCGTTCGCCCGGTCGACCAGTCCGATGAAGCGGCCCAGAAGCTCCGGCGCCTGCTCCAGGATTTCATCGATCTGAGAGGGGGCGGAGTCGATGACCGGATATCGCTCGTCCTCGCCCGCGCGCAGGTCGGGCGCTTCGTTGGTGCCGCCTTCGATATGGACGAAGGCGACGCCGGTGATGCCTTGGAACCGCAGGCTGGCGACCGCATCCTCCTTGATCGGGGTCGAGGTCGGGATTTCGATCGTGACGCGGACTTGTTCCACGTTGTCCGGATTGATTTCCATCCCAGTCACCGCCCCAACGGGAATGCCGCGATAGCGAACCGGGTTCCCGGTGCGCAGGCCGGTCACCGACCCGTCGAACAGAATATGATAGAAGCTGAGCTCTTCATCGACTTCGATATCGGCGAGCCAGACGACCACGCCGGCCAACCCGACGATGCAGGCCAGCACGAAGGCGCCGACAATCGTATAACTGGCGTTCGTCTCCATCGCTCAAATCCCTTCCGGCCGTTTGGATAAACCGAGCTCTGTCGCGCGGGATTTGGCGGCCTGAGCCGCCCGGGCGCGCGGTCCATGAAAATACTCGGTCAGCCAGGGGTCATCGTCGCTCATATGATCCGCCATGGTTCCGATGCGGATGCGTTTGTCTATCAAGGCGGCGATTCGGTCGCAAATCGCGGCCAGGCTGTCCAGATCATGCGTCACCATAAATACTGTCAATCCCAAGCTTTTCTGCAGTGATAGGATTAGTTGGTCGAAGGCGGCGGCGCCAATCGGGTCCAAGCCGGCGGTCGGTTCGTCGAGAAACACAATCTCCGGGTCAAGAGAAAGGGCGCGCGCCAGTCCCGCCCGCTTGCGCATGCCGCCCGAAAGCTCAGAAGGATACTTGCCGCAGGAATTTGGGGGCAGCCCGACCATGGCGATTTTCAGCGCCGCCAGTTCGTCCATCGTATCTTGCGAGAGGTCAGTATGTTCTCGCATCGGGGCCTGGATATTCTCCGCCACCGTCAGGGAGGAGAACAGCGCGCCATCCTGAAAAAGCACGCCTGTCCGGGTGCGCAGCGTCTCTTTCGCCGTGTCGCTAAGCCCCTGGATATCCTGACCCAACAGGCGTATCTCTCCGGCCGCCGGTTGCTGCAAGCCGATGATAGTGCGCAGCAGCACCGACTTGCCGGTCCCCGAACCGCCGACCACGCCGATCACCTCGCCCGGCTGGACATCGAGGTCCAAACCGTCATGGATGACCTGCGGCCCGAATTGCGTGCGCAGGCCGCGGATGCGGATGACCGACGGCGCCGCATCCGCGCGCCCGTCGACGGAAGCGGTTTCTTGCATGACCATGCTCATAGGCCCAAGGCCGAGAATAGAATGGCGAACAGGGCGGTCGCGACGATCACCAGAAAGATCGACTCGACGACGGAGGCGGTCGTCTGCTTGCCGACGCTTTCCGCGCTGCGCTCGACCCGGAACCCTTCGTAACAGCCAACGACGGCGATGATATAGGCGTGTACGGGCGCCTTCACCATACCGACCATGAAATCCTCAAGATCGATCGCGGATTTCAGCTGCTGCACGAATTGCGCTGTGCTGATGTCAAGCATCAGGATCGCCATAACGCCGCCGCCAAGGATTCCAGCTATGTTCGATACGAAAACCAAAAAGGGCAGCGTGATCATCAGCGCCAGGACCCGTGGCACGACGAGTACATTCACCGGGTTCAACCCCAGGGTGCGCATGGCGTCCAGTTCTTCATTCACCTTCATGGCCCCGATTTCAGCCGTGAAGGCGGATCCGGACCGGCCGGCGATCATGATCGCGGTAATCAACACGCCGACCTCGCGGATGATCGCCAAACCGATCAGATTGACCGTGAACAGTTCGGCTCCAAACTGGCGCAACTGGTCGGACATCAGATAGGCCAGCACCACGCCAATCAGAAAGGAGAGCAATCCGATGATCGGGATGGCGCGCAGCCCGGTATATTCCAACTGATTGACAAAACTGACCGGCCGTAGGCGCCGCGGGTCGCGCCAGGCCTGCGCGAACGCTACCGCCACCAAGCCGACAAAATGCGTCAGCGCCTGGGCCTTGTGGAGCGCGACGAAGAAGCCTTTCCCGGTGGCCGTGAACAGGCGCATCATCGTCGTCGGGTGCGAGTGCATATCCTGCGATGCGTCTGGCCGAGCGTTGGCGACCAGGTCGATCAGCGGCGCGAACCGAGGGCTGACATTTTGATAGCGCGGCTCGGCGCCCACCGCGCGCAGCCGCTGACAGAGGGTGTGGATGATCCAGGCGCCCGCCGTGTCCAAGGCGGTCACCCGGTCCATCTCAATGTCGGCGCGACCGCCCAGCGCGTCGCCGGTCGCGAGCGCCCGAACCTCCCGGCGCCGCGCCTCGGCCGTCTCGACCGTCCAGGCCCCGGACAGCCGGAAGGCCAACCGTCCGTCTTCCGCGACGACGACGATGGCGGACGCCCGTTCGATCTGTTCCATGACCGCAGCCAAAATCCACCCTCACTGTGCGCCGCCCGACCGGCGTCGTTGCCCTTCCGGGGCCCTCTCAGTACAGTCCGACCGTTTCCGGCGCGCGCACTGCGCGCCGCCTGCCTTGAATTTAGATTTTTTCCTGCAGAGTCAAAGCGCTGGCGACACGCAACCCAGCAACGCCGACAGACGGACGGATCATGGATCTCAAGAACCACATTCGCAGCATTCCCGATTTCCCAAAACCGGGCATCCTTTTCTACGACATCTCCACGCTGTTGGCGCATCCCAGGGCCTGGCGCGCCTGCGTCCGGCGGTTGGCGGATGCGGTCGACGCGATGGAGCCCGATGTGCTGGTCGGGATCGAAAGCCGCGGCTTTCTGACCGCCGCGCCTTTGGCCCTAGAGCTGGGATTGGGCTTCGTGATGGTGCGCAAGCCCGGAAAACTGCCGGGCAAGGTCACGTCGCACACCTATGAGCTTGAATACGGGTCTGATCAGATCGAGATCCAGCAGGATGGCGTTCAACCGGGCCAGCGCGTCGTGATCTTGGACGATCTGCTGGCGACAGGCGGGACCATGGCGGCGACCATCGATCTCTGCCGCCGCCTCGACGCCGATGTGCGCGGGGCCGTCTGCATCATCGAACTGCTCGGCCTGAAAGGGCGAGAGCGGCTCGACACGGCGTTCCACAGCCTGATCCAGTACGAAGGCGGCTAATCGGCTTCCCCAATCCGCATCGCGGCCACGCCGTTGGGCGCCGGGCCGGCGATCCGCTCGGCCAGCCGCAGCAAACTCTCGTCGCCGCCGCGGCCCGCCATCAGCGATAGCCCGACCGGGCATCCGTCGACTTGTCCCAGCGGCAGGTTGATCTGAGGAACCTGGGCCAGGCTGGCGATTCCGGTCAATTGCAGCGCCCGATAGCGAAACCCTTCCTGCGCCTCGGCCGATTGACCGCGCAGCGGCGCGATCCCCGGCACGGTCGGCAACGCCATGACGGCGCCTGGCGGCAGCCGTTCCGTGACAAGGCGCCGCACATGCTGGCGCACGGCGTCCGCCTCTTCCTTTTCGGCGTCGCTGATGGTCGGGACCCAAGCGAACCGGTCGGCGACCCCAGGGCCAAAGCGCGGTTTCACCCGCTCAATCCAATCTCTGTGCTGACGCCAGATCTCCCAGCCCTGGACGATCCGAAAGGGCTTGAACCAGGTCTCAATCCCGTCGGGAACCAGGGTGATCTCACGCAAATCCGGGGCGATGGCGCGCAATTGGTCGGCCAAGGGGCGCAGCGTTAACGCCGCGGCCGCATCCGCCAGCGCCCAAGCGTCGGTCGGGATCAGAATGGTCTCGATCTCGCCCGGCGCGCGCCAGTCGGGCAGCAAGACTTGTCCGACGCGCGCCAGGGTCGCCGGGTCTCGCGCGAACCATCCGATCGTGTCCATCGACGGCGCCAGCCCCATCAAACCTTCCAGAGGGATGCGGTCATGGGTCGGCCGCAATCCATATAGGCCGCAATAGCTGGCCGGCGCGCGGACCGAGCCGCCGGTGTCGGTGCCCAGCGCAAAGTCGCACAACCCGCCGGCCGCCGCCGCAGCCGAGCCGCTGCTCGACCCGCCGGGAATTCGGCCCGGCGCGTTCACATTCTGCGGCGCGCCATAAAAATGGTTCTCGCCATTTAGCGAATAGGCCAGCTCATCGGTCTGGGTTTTGCCGATCAGGGTCGCGCCCGCCGCCAGCAGGGCGTCGACCGCCGGGGCGTTTTCCGTATCGACGGCGTGCGTGGCGAGCCAATCCGGATTGCCGCAGCCGGCCCTGGTTCCGGCGACCTGGAACAGATCCTTGACCGCGAATGTCAGTCCCGCCAACGGCCCGCTCTCGGCGCCGGCGATCCGGATGTCGCAATGATCAACGAAAGCGCCCAACCGGTCGCGATCACCCAGGCTCACGATCAACGCTCCCGCAGCGCGTTCTGCTGAGCCCTCAGGATCGGTTTCAGGAGATACTGCAGCACCGTTTTCTCGCCGGTAAGAATATCCACCGTCGCCGTCATCCCGGGAATGATCGGTTGATCTTCGCCCAACCGATTGCGATCGGTGCGCAACCGGATTCGGAAAAAGGTCTCGCCCTGATCGTCGGTGATCGTATCGGCGCTGATATCGATCAGTTCGGCGTCCAGCCCGCCATGGATCGAGAAATCATAGGCCGAGAGCTTCACCACCGCCGGCTGTCCCGGAAAGAGCTGCGCGCGGTCCGAGGGTTTGATTCGCGCTTCAACCACCAGCGCATCTTCCAGCGGCACGATCTCCACCAGATCGTCGCCCGGCCGCACGACGCCGCCAATCGTGTTGATCAACACCTTGTTGACCGTGCCGCGCACCGGCGAACGGATTTCCGTACGCACCGCCCGCTCCTCGCCTGCGGCGATATCCTCCAAGAGCCGCGAGGCCTCAACATTGATCGTGTTCAGCTCTTCTTGGGCTTCGGTCTGGAAAGAGGATCGTTTCTCCTCAACCCGCCGCCGCGCCTCGCTGACGCCGGCCCGTGTGCGCGGCACCGCCAGGTCGGTGCTTTCAATCTGAGCGCGCAACTCCTCGAGCGTCTGCTGGACCCGGATCAGGTCGATCTGAGAGGAGGCGCCGCTATCCACCAGCGGTCGTAGAATGTTATATTCCTGCTGGGTCAGGGACAATTGACGCTCGATCTGCCCCTTCTTGCTGATCATCTCCTGCAGTTCCTGGATCTTCTGAACCCGCTGGTCGTCCAAGATCTGGATCTGCTGCTCCAATTGCTCCTGGCGCCGCAGGAACAGCTGATTCTCGGCCTGCGCCAGTTCTGGGGCCTCAGTGAGAACACGGGCCGGAAAGGCGATCTCGGCCGTATCGGTCGCCTCGGCCTGAAGCCGCGCCGCAGTCGCAAGCCGGGCGACATATTGCCGGCGCTTGTCGGTCAGTTCCGCCTCGGCGGAGCGGTTCTCGATGCGCAGCAAGGCCTGGCCCTGCTCGACGATCTCACCCTCGCGCACCAGAATTTGAGAGACAATGCCGCCTTCCAGATGCTGAACGACCTGGGTCTGGCTGGACGGGATGATCCGACCGTCGCCGCGCGTGACCTCATCGAGCGTGGCGTTGTAGGCCCAGGTCAGGAAGGCGGCGAAAAACAGGACGATCATGGCGAGCAGGATATGCGCGACGCGGCTGGCGCCGGCCATGCCGACCCGATCCTCATCATCGAGAATATCGTCGTCCCAACTGCCGCCAACGCCGGCCATATCGTCTCCCAATCCGGACCGCCCCTTAGGCGGTCCCACGTCAGGTCTTGGCGGTTTGAATGCGCCCGGAGGCCAGGGCCGCCATCACCTCATCCTTCGGTCCGTCCGCGACCATACGCCCGCCATCCATCACCACAAGCCGGTCGACCAAGCTCAATAGCGAGCCGCGATGAGTCACTAAGATCAAGGTCTTGTTCGGCAGGATCGATTGCAGGCGTTGTTTGAAACGGCCCTCGGTCGTGTTGTCCATCGCGCTGGTCGGCTCGTCCATGATCAGGATCGGCGGATCGAGCAACAGCGCGCGGGCGATCGAAATCGCCTGGCGCTGACCGCCGGACAGCGAGGCGCCGCGCTCGCCGACCGGCATGTCGAGGCCCAGCGGATGCCGCGCGGTGAACTCATCGACGCCGGAAATCCGCGCCGCGCGCAGGATCATCGCGTCATCGGCGTAGGGTGCGCCCAGGGCGATATTCTCTTTCACCGTGCCGAAGAAAAGATAGACGTCCTGCGGTACGACGCCGATGCTGCGGCGCAAATCGGCCGGATCGACCTGCCGCGTGTCGGTGCCGTCGGCCAAGACCGCGCCTTCCGTCGGGTCGTAGAGCCCCATGATCAGCCGTTCGATCGTGCTCTTGCCGGAGCCGATTCGGCCGATGATCCCGACCCTGTCGCCCGCCTGGATCGTGAAGCTGACATCGGTCAGCGCTTTGGTCTCCGCCTCCGGATAGGAAAAGCTGACATTCTTGAACTCGATATGGCCCGAGAAATTCTGGCGATGCACGAAGCTGCGGCCTTCGGGCCGTTCGACCGGCGTCTGCATCATCTGATCCAGCGCCGTCAGCGAATTGCGCGCTTGATGGAAACGTGTGGCGATTGCGGCGATCTGGCCGAGCGGGGCGAGCGCCCGACCTGAGAGGATGGTGCAGGCGATCAGCGCCCCGACGGTCAGCTGTCCAGCCTGAATCAGATAGACGCCATAGATAATCACCAGGATCGTGACCATCTGCATCGACCAGCCGGAGAAGTTCAGCGCGATCTGCGACCAGCGTCCCGCCTTCATCGCCGATTTCGCCGTCCGACCGACGAAGGTCTCCCAATTGCGCTGCATCCGCCCTTCCGAGGCCGTGGCCTTGATGGTCTCAATCCCGGATATCGCCTCCACCAGGATCGCGTGTTTCTGCTGCGCCTCGCGGAAGGTCTCCTGCACCAGCTTCTTCATCGGGATCTGCATCAGCATGCCGACCGGGATGACGATGAAAACCACGGCGGCCGGGATGATCGCCACAGGACCGCCGATCACGTAGATGATCGCGATGAACATGAAGATGAAGGGCAGGTCGATCAGCGCCGTCAGGGTCGAAGAGGTGAAGAACTCGCGGATCGACTCGAACTCGCGCAACTGGTTGGCCAGGGCGCCGGCCGACGGTGGACGATGCGCCATCTTCATGCCCAGGGTCTGCTGGAACAGCCGCGCCGCGATTTTCGTGTCCGCCGACTTGCCGGCGATATCGACCAGATAGGCGCGCAGCAATTTCAGGACGAAGTCAAAACCATAGACGATGACGACCCCGGCCGCGAGGACCCAGAGCGTCTCCTCCGCGAAGTTCGGCACCACGCGGTCATAGACATTCATGGTGAAGAGCGGCCCGGCGATCGCGAACAGATTGATCAGAGTCGCAGCGATCATGACCTCGATATAGAGCTTCCAGGACCCGGTGAGGGCGCCCCAGAACCAGCCTTTCGGGTCCTTGATTTGAACGTCCTCGGCGCGATCGTCGAACTGAAACTCGGGCCGCGCAAACAGCGCATGACCGGCATAGTCGGCGGCCAGCTCGTCGACCGGAACCTCCCGCGCGCCCGCCCCCATTTCCGGCAGGACGATCACGGCGGTCCGGCGGTCCTTGATCTGCGTCAGCACCGCCGCGCGCCTGTTCCGCAACAGGATCACGCAAGGCAGCGCGATGGTCGAGATGTCGGTCAGGGCCCGGGTCACCAGACGCGCCGATATCCCGGCGCGGGACGCCGCCCGGACAAACAGATCGGGCGTCAGGTGACCCTGATCGAGCGGCAGGCCGGCGGTCAGCGCGTCGGCGGTGATCGGCCGGTCCAGCAGGGCGCAAAGGACCGTCAGACACCCCAGCAGCGGATCGTCGGAAGTGCCGCGCGAAGGGCGCAGATTCCAATCGCTCGCGGCGCCGCGTCGCTCATGGATTGGCGCGGCGGGGTCTGCCTCTGCGCTCTCGGTCTCCGCCGCCGCGTCACCAGGCGGCGCGTCACCAGGAGGCGCGTCTTGAACATCCTCCGCTTTGCGTCTGTCATAGAATGCCGCCCGCAATTCCGCGTCCATCAGGCGCAGGGTTTCGGGATCGAGCAAATCCGTGTCGGATTTCGCCGCCGGATTGATCGCCCCCGACAACAAGCCGTCACCGGCCTCGGCGCGCGTCTGAGTCGAGGTCGATGAACGGGCCAATTCCGCATCGAATTCGGCCAGTGTCGCCGCCAGACTCTCGGCCACCGCCGCGCGGTCCGGCCCGGTCGGAAGGTCGGATATATCGGAGACAGGCGCATAGCCGGGATCGGGCGCGTCCGCCGCCGCCCCGGGCGGGGTCCCATCGGTCTGGATTGACGGAGCTGACGTGGCGGATTTCAGCGGCGCGGTCTTGCCACTGGACGCTTTGCCGGCGGCGGCCTTCTTGGCCCCGAACAGTTTGGCGAGGCCTTTGCCACGCGGGCGTTCAGCCGGCGCCGACGCCAAAACGCCGCTCTCCGCACCGGCGGGCGCGGCCGGATCGTCGTTGCTCATTCCGTCGCTGCGCGCCGGCTCCGGCGGGCTTTCGGGGTCGTCTGTGTTCCGCATCAAGCCATCGCCACACTGTCAACCCAAGGGCCGGTCGGGCGCGAACCCGCCCGCCGTCGCCAAGTCTCAAGCAATTCCTACACCAAATGTCAGGCCGTTGCAGCGATTTCAGGGCGACGCTGTCGGGAGCAGGCGGTTAGACGCCGCCGCTATTGCTGTTCCCGTCATCGATCACGCTGGGCTCGATCGGCGCGACGAAGACTACCGCCGCATCGTCGGCGTCCGGCGCGCCGCCCTTATCTGCGCCGTCGAACAGGTCTTCCTGCAGCGTGAGGAGTTCCTCGACGCTGAGGACGCCGTCATCATCCGCATCGCTGTCGAGTTCGACGCCGCTATCGGCGCCGCCGAGCGCATCGAGGCTGACGCCGGAGAGTTTGATCGCGTCATTCTCGCCGAGCTTGATGATCGTGTCTTCGCCATCGGCCAGGAAGGTCGCCTCGTCCTTTGCGTATCCGCTGATCAGCAATTGATCGACGCCCGCCTCGAAATCGCCGATCGTGTCATGACCGTCGCCGCGATTGAAGACGAACACGTCCTTCTCGCCATCGCCGGCGCCCCCGACATCGCCGCCCCAGATTTCATCGCCACCTTCGAACCCGCCGACCACGATGCCGTTTTCGACATGCACAACCGCGTCGTTGAAATCCGAATCGCTGTCGTCGATCAAATCCTCGAAGCCGAGCAGCTCGGACCGCACCCCTTCGTCCGGTTCGGTTTCGAGCGGCGACGGCGTATAGATCAGGTCCAAGTCATCCTGATCCAACTGCCGGTCAAAGATCGCCACTTCGTCGATCCAGCCGTGGAACGGCTCGGTCGCACCGGCCTCGCCGTCTTCGCTGCCCCAGCTGTTGGCCCCGATCACGATCGGCTCCTCGTTACCCGACCCGCCCGATGACACGCCGAGGCCGCCCGTATAACCATTCGAGATCGGATCGCCGCCATTCAGGTAGAGCTGCGCGCCGTCGGGCCCGAACGAGAAGGCGACATGCGCCCATTCGTTGGCCTGAATCGCGCCGGCCTCAGTCTCTAAACTATAGCTCTCATGATCGTCCTGGATTCGAACCATCAGCCGGTCGTCATCCAGATAGATCGTCAAATGGCCGCCATTGTCGTAATCCGAACTGTCCTTCGAGAACAGCCCTTGGACGCCCGACAAGTCCGCCGGTCTGAAGCTGAAGCTGACCGTCCCCTGATCCAACAGATAGGCGTCCGCGTGCGGGATCTCGAGATAGGCGCCGACGCCATCGAAGAAGGCGGCCCCATCGCCCTTGTCGTCGAACGCGCCCGGTTGACCCAGCCCCACGCCGTTCCGATAGACGCCGTCGCTAAGGCCCGTCGCATCCGCCGCATTCTCGCCGAAGAGTTCGCCCAAGCGCCAATAGCTGACCGGATCGAGCGCCATGACCGCCGCGCCGACCGCATCGGCCTCGGGCTTGGCCGACCCGGCGCTTTGGTGGACATGATCCAGGCCGTCGGGATTCAACGCAGGGTCGTGCGAGAAGAGGGCGGGCGCAACGGCCCCGTCGAGCGCCTCTCCGTCGATCTCGGCGACCCAGTCTCCGTCCGCGTTCTGGGCGAAGGTGACGATCGCGCCGTCCGCCAGGCTCTCATTCAGGGACGCGCCATCGGGGACGAGGAAAAAGCCGACATCCTCGGCGTCGAACCCGTCCAGAAGGATTTGGTGAATGGCGCCTTCATCGGCGGCGTTCAAATTGGACCAGATAACCTTCCCGGACTCCGGCGTTCCGTCTTCAGCGATCGTATAATAGCCGAAGCTGTTGTTGAAGTCGGCGTCGGACCCGACCAGGGTGACGTCCAAGGCCTCTCCAACCTCGGCGGTCCCGCTGTCCGCGCCCGCCATAATCCAATCCCGACCGGCGCCGCCGGCGACGATATCGTCGCCTACGCCGCCATAGATCAGGTCGTCTCCGATCTCACCATAGATCTGATCATCGCCGTCCCCGCCATAGAGCGCATCGCCCGGCGTCGGAGTTGACGCGACCGCCGTCTCCACCGCGGTCTGGCCGGTCAGCGTCACGTCGTCATAGAAGAACTTGACCCGCTCGGCTATCGACGTTTTGCTGTCGAACCAGGCGCCGAGCGTCACGGTGTGATCGCCCGCCGTCAGATCGCCCAGATCGAGGGTCGCGGTGACCCAGCCTGTATCGATATCCTCGTCGCCCTCGCCGGTCAGCCGCAGGATATAGTCTTCGCCGTTCAGACCGACCAGGTCGCCGTCAATCGCAACGCGCAGTTCGGCGCCTTCATGCGCCTCCGCCTCTTCGGGATAGTCGACGCGATAGCGGAATTCGAGCACCGCGTTCGAAACATCCTCCGCAACCGTGACCGTTTTGGTCCAGCCGCCGGACATCCCCTCGACATCGGCGCCATCTTTGCCGCCCAGGACGATTTTCAGCCCGCCGGCATCGCTTCCGCCGGCCTCAGTATAACTTCCCCGTGAATAGAAGCCGGTATCGGTGCCGAACACGTCGTCGGCGTAGGTGAAGCCGTCCTCACCATCCGTAAAGTCGGCCGCCAGCAGCGCCACCTCTTCCGTGACGGCAGGAGGAGGATCGACCGTCGTTGCATCGGCGTCATCGCCATAGATGACATCGTCGCCGACGCCGCCATAGATTGTATCTCGCCCGACAGGCGTCTCAGGCTCAACCGTCGCTGAGGCGGTGAGTGCGGAGAAGTCGGCGTCAGGCGGCGCGGTCGCGGTCAGCCCGTCCAGGTCGGCCACGGTCAACTCGAACACACCCGGCGCGACCTCGGTTCCGGCGGACAGGATTGCGCCGACGGGCGCGCCGCTGAGAGTGACGATTACGTCATTGTCCAGATCCAAATCACCGATCGAGATCGTCAGCGGATAGATGGAGAGACCCTCGGTCCCATCGCTCGGCGCGGAGTCGGCGACGAAGTTCGCGACGCTTTTCGCCGCGAGATCAGCGATCTGTATTGGGTCCAATTGCTGACCGAAGAGCGCCACATCATCGATCTTACCTTCAAGGAAGTGGGTGACGCCCTCGGCGCTGTCATCCGCGCTTTTGCGCTGTCCGGCGCCGATCGTCCAGGGATTTTCATTGCCCTCCAAACCGCCGGTATAGTCCAGGGTCTCGCCGATCTGGGCGCCGTTCAGATACAGGCTGAATCCGTCCGGCCCGAAACTGACGGCGACATGAGACCAGACATCCTCTTCGACCGCGCCGCCTTCGATGATGTAGCTCTCCCCCGCGCTTTGAATTCGGGCGAACATCTCTCCGTCAACAACCTGAACGGTTAAGTGGCCGCCATCATCGAACCCCTGGGAGTCGGACGAGATGATGGTCCGCTCGTCGTCCAGTTCGTCCAGGTTGAACCAGGCGCTGACCGTGCCCGCCGACGGTTTATTCTCCGCGGCGTGCGGCACTTCGACAAAGTCGTCATCGCCGTCGAACTCCGCCGCGCCGCCGAACCGACCGTCATCGTCGATTTCGGCGTCGTCCCTCAACAGCCCAAGCGGGCCGCCCTCGGCGTCAGGCGTCGCGAACGCCTCCTTATCGTCATCATCGTCGTCATCGTCATCGTCGTCATCGTCGTCATCGTCATCGTCGTCATCGTCGTCATCGTCGTCATCGTCGTCATCGTCATCGTCGCTCAAGGATAACGCGAGCTCATGATCCAGCATGAAGTGGAAGATCGGCTCGATCGGTTCGGCTACCTGTTCCGCGACGCCCACATCGACAGTCAGATCCACGTCTGTCTCGACGATTTCCGGCGCGCCGTCGCCGACGATCCGATCATCGCCGCCATCGCCGAGAATCAGGTCATCGCCAAGCCCGCCGGTGATCGTGTCGTCACCGAAGCCCGCAACGTCGCCGCCCGCCAGGAATACGGTTTTCGTAACCAATTCAGAGCTATCGGTCGCACCGGTGTCGGGATCGGTATCGAGGCTCTGAGACCCGATGGTCAGCGGCAGGTTGGCGGGGTGGTCCGCCGGCAAAGTCAGGGTCAGGCCCGGCAGGGCCGCCGCACTCAGCTCTATCTCGCCATCACCCCCGATCTCCAATGCATCGCCGGCCGTATTGCTCAGGCTGGCGGTCGGCGGCAGGCCCGTGATGGTCACGATCAGGCTCTCGGACCCGTCCGTATCCGGCGTCTGCGTGTCGATCTCGAGCGCATAGCTGCGGAGGCCGGCGAAAACGTCGCCGCGCAGCACATCATCGCCGGCGCCGCCGTCGATCACATCGTCGCCGCCGCCGCCTTCCAGCGTGTCCGCGCCGTCCCCGCCGATCAAGGTCTGGTCCGCATCGTCAGCCACCGCGAGGGCCTCAGCCTCCGCGGTCAGGCTCGGCATGTTCGCGATCGCCTGCACCGTGACATCGCCCAAACCGACGCCGGCGTCTGGCGTGATGACGCCCGTCACCGCGTTCTCGACATGTGCGACCGCCTGCAACCCTAAGATGTCGTTGCTCGAATAGGAAGCCGGCTCGATCTGCAGGCCGATCCATTGCGCGTCAATAAGCGTCACTTGGCCTTCGACGAACTCAACCTCGTCGCCCAGCGCGTCAAACAGTTTGGCGTCCTCCGGAATACCGGACAGAACGACCTGAGAGACCGAGAAGAAAGGCGACCCCGAGTCTACGGTCGCCGAAATGTTCAGATCGATTCGCTCGCCTTCATCGCCCGCGCCGCCGATCGTAACCGTCGCGGCCGGATCGGCGAGCGACGGCAGCATGAGCGGCTGGCTCGCCGTCGATTGGTCTCCGTCGGCGTCTTCGATCGTATAGCGGAACGCGACGTCGGCCGCCTCCGCCAGATTGGTCAAGACCGTCGCGTCAGCCTCGAAAATCCAGGTTCCGTCGGCCTCGACCGTCAATGTTCCGAATTCAGTCTCCAGCGGCTCTCCGACGGTCCCGGTCAGCACCGTTGCATCCGTCTGAACCATGCTGAAGCCGACAACCGTCAGCCCGCCATCTGCGCCCGCCGCATCGTTCGCCAGCAAGCCGGCGGCGGGATCGTCCGCGCCAACTGTTAGAACATCCGCATCGACGGTGACGGTGGGATCGTCCATCGCGACCGGACCATCATCCCCCACGGTCACGGAGAAGGATTGTGAAATGGACACGCCCGCAAAATCGATCGGATCGAGATCGAAATCCGACAGCCCCTCCACAACCGCGTCGCTCGGAACGCCCGACGCCGTGAAGCCGAGGTCCAGCGAATCCGTCTCCG
>JASJDC010000006.1 GCA_030065235.1 Alphaproteobacteria bacterium | reverse complement strand
CGTCTCCTACCTGGGTCTTTGGCTGGAACATCACATCACCAAGATGGATCAGGATTATGTCCGCTATTTCACCGGGGTCGAGGCGGACCAGGAAGCCTTGAGCGGCGTCGACTATGACCGGGAATTGACGCGGCTCGACCCCGCCGCCGAAAACGCCGGCCCTGTCTCGGTCACGGTGCAGGTCGGCCCCGATCAGGTCGCGCTGATCCAGCGGATCGCCGCTGAATTGCGCGACGAAACGCTGACGGGTCAATCGATCCAGGCCCTGCTCGGCGCTTCAGAAGAAATCAGCCTGGACGAGGCGAAAAAGATCGCCCAACCGGTGTTGCGATTGAACTAGGACGGACCGCGCGCCGTGTAAGCCGTGATTCGCCCAGATCTTTGCTAAAGTTGCGGGGCGCCTTTACTGAATCGCCACCGACAACCCCTCAATTTGTTTCGGGAGCGCGACGCCCGCCGCCTGCAAGGCCGCTTGGTTGACATAGACGGTCGGCGAAGGATCAAAAAAGACCGGAAGCTCTAGTCGCCATATCCTGCTGATTGACGGACAAGGAAACCTCACACGAGATTGAGTTGGTGTCGTCGATGGCGCCGCCGCCGCCATACGCCTGATCGATGAAGATCGTCGCGATCCGGTCGAGCCTGTGAACGCTCGTTATCGAACAGTCGAACCGCACCGCTGTCGGGTCGGTCGCGCCTTAGGCGGCTGAATAACCCGCGACAGATCAGCCTGGGACACGTGAACGCGTCAGGCCAACCGGTCTACGGCTGGCCTAAGTCGGAAACCTTCGGTTTAAGCCGCCGGATTGAGGCGGACAATCGCACCGTTAAGGACGCCGGCGAAACTGACCCAGGCGAGATAGGGCGCCAGCAGCCAGGCGGCTACCGGGTCGATCGGATAGAACAGCGCAATCGTCACCGCAATGGCGAGCCACAGGGCGCCGAGTTCCGCCAAGGCCAAGCGGATGCGCTTGAGGCCGAAGAAGATCGCCGACCAGGCCCCATTCAGGATTATTTGTCCAATATAGGCCGTCATGGCGAGGACCAGAACGGCGCCTTCCGTACGCTCCCAGACCCGCCAGCCCGCGACTGCGATCATCAGATACAGGATCAGCCACGCGACGGGAAACAGCCAGTCCGGCGGGTTCCAGCGTGGTTTCGCAAGCCCCTTGTACCAGTCCCCCGGCTCGAAAATCCGCCCCGTCGAGGCGGCGGCGAAGACCAGAGCCAAAAATGGCAGGAAAGTGAGGATGTCGCGCATGGGGCCCTTAACATGTTCGATAGACGCCGCGCCCCGACGCGGCGCGACCCATAGATATCTAGGGGCCTGCAGCCAACATGTACACCGGAGCGGGCGCGACAATCGGTCAGCGCCGCGCGTGATTTCTCAGCTCCGCGCGCACCCCAGGCGGCGCGGGCGGCGATCAGCCTTCGTTGACGACAAGCTGGAGGCGGTTTTCAAGGGAAGCGCATTTCTCGCTCAGACTTTGCGAAGCGCCGCCGACGCTTTTACTCATACCGACGATTTCGGTAGCGTTGTCGCGCAGGGCCGCGGCCGCTTTGGTGCTGCGGCCCGCATCCTCGGCGGCCGCTTGAACGCCGTCGACCACATCCTGCAGCCTTGCCTGCCGCTCGATCACCATCTCCGTGATTTCATCCGCCATCCGCGACATGCCGTCGATGTCTTCAGCGATGGCGTCGACCGAACCGGCCGCCTCGCCCACCCGGCCCTGCACAGATTTAATCTGTTCGGCGATGTCGCTCGTCGCGTTCCGCGTCATGGTGGCCAGCGATTTCACCTCATTCGCAACGACGGCGAAGCCCTTGCCGAGATCGCCCGCGCGCGCTGACTCGATGGTTGCGTTTAAGGCGAGAAGGTTGGTTTGTTCGGCGATGTCGTTGATCAGTTCGATGACGCTGCCGATCTTCTCGGTTTCCTGACGCAGCGCGCCGATCAGGTTGCGAGCCTCACTGGCCTCCCGGTTGACCCGCTCCGCCATACCGGAGGATTTGTCGGCGCGAGCGCGAATATCTTCGAAGGCGGAGGCGATCTGCTCCGAGTCGCCGGAAAGCCTTTGCGCGGCCCCGGCCGACACGGTCGCCGATTCTGCAAGCATGTCCGCCGATCGGCCGCCTTCGCCGCTGACCCCGATCATTTTGTCGGTGACGCCGGCCAAGGTCGTCGTCAGGCCGGTCACCTCGGCCATGGTGGTCTGCACAATTTCCGACAATCGGCGGGACATGGCGTCTTTCTCGGCCTGCGTTTGCGCTTGCCGTTCCCGACTCTCCTGAATCTGCCGGGTCTGCAATGACTCCAACTCGCGCGCACTCTCGCGCAAGGCCGCCAAGGCCTCAGACATGCGGCCCAGTTCGTCGCGCCCGGTGCGCGGGATGGCGACATCGAGATCGCCCTTGCCGATCTGGGTCATTGCCGAAGCGAAATCGGTCAATGGACGGAATGCAACGCGCGACAGGACGAGGCCGCCAAGCGCGAGCGCGCCGGCAATGACGGCGACAAGGATCAATAAACCTTGGATCTGCGCGCTTTCCATCGTTTCCGCAGCCGTTCGCGCCGCCATATCAGACTCTTGACGCGCGTTCTGTTGCACGTCGGCAAGGCGTCCGGCGGTCTGGGCGCGCGTCGCCTCGGCGGTCGCTTCGGCCTGCGCCGACTGATCACGCAGCTTGGTTTCCGCATCGGCGATCGCTTTGGCCAACGCCTGCGTCGAAAGGGCGGCTTGTTCCGACAGGGCGGCGGACAAGGAACGAAAATCCCGGTCAAGCCGGATTGTCATGACCGGCTCGCCAAGAAGCCCGGCTACACCCGCCTCGATTGATCCGATGTCGCTGGCTGGGATCTCCGTCTCGCCATCGCCGACGGCCCCGTCTTGAAAAAGTGTTTCGCCCTCTAAGGACCGGACGCTCACAGCCCCGTTCAACACCTCGCCAATCCCCGACAAGCGGCCCAAAGGATCGGTGACGATCTCCAAAAAGCCAGCGACGCGAAAACCGCCGATCGGCGTGATATAACTGTGCGCCGGTTTTCCATCGGGCGCCGTCCAGAGGAAACCCTCGGGCTTGCGCTGCGCGCCACGGCCACGTCCGACCAAGTATTCCCGAATTGCCGGCGCGTTGATCGCCGATAGCCCGGCCTCGCCGGCCGCCAACAGGGTGAAATCCGGACGATAGAAATTGACGGAGAGAAATGAGAAGACGCCGAGCGTGAAGACCTGATCATTCTCGATTTCGACCAACTCTGACTCGAGCCGGTTGATATCCGCTTGTTTTACCGACTCGACGATATGCTGGTATCGGCTCCAAACGGCGATCGGCTCTTTCAGTTCAGCGGCGTAGGCTTCGCCCAATCGGCGCGCGGCCAAGGCGTTCAAGGTGGTCGCCGTCGCGCGATCGATCGTCTCGGACGCCGCCTCTGTCATTGCGCTGAGCGAGGCCGTCTGCAGCGCTTCAAGCGAGTCCGTCGTCGTTCGTATAAGTTCCGAAAAGACCGCCGTCATATCGGCCTGATTGTCTTGCACATCGGCCAAGCCTCGATCGACGGCGTCCGACAGTTCGGCGAATACCGCGGAAGACCGCGCTGCATCCGCTGCGACCAGCGCATCAGACACGCTTTGGAAAGAGCGGGCGCTATAAATCTGTGTGGCTAAGACAGCCAGCGCAGCCAAGGCGGCGATGGCGACCAGCACGCGCCTTATCGTCCAAAATCCGGCAGTCAGCATCATCGAGCCTCCCTCAGCCAGCAACACCCAAGATGCGCTTAAAGCGTATTTCCTAATATTTCATTAGGATCGCACGCGTGAACCCGGATGGCGCCGCGGTCGCTGATCTCCGGCGCACACCGACCGCAGAATCAGGCCGCCGCGACGCGCCGTCGGGAGGAGATTGGTCGGACGGCGCGCCGCGTGGGCTTGCCGTCCGGCCAGGTCAGTCGGATCAGGCGGGCGCGAGTCGGCCGGTCTCCACTTCGGCGCCGCGATCTTCCGAGACTGCGTGATCGCGGTCGACCGGCCGCGTCTTGCGCCGCCGGATCAGGGCGAACATGGGCGGCGTGAAGTAGAAGGAGACGACGGTCGACAGCAAGACACCGCCGGCGATCGACATGGCGAAGGGCGGCCAGAAACCGCCTCCCGACAGGATCAACGGCAGGAACCCGCCAAAGGTCGTGATGGTGGTGGACACGATGTGGCGGCTTGATCCGACCACGACGTCGGTCATCGCTTGTTTGTCGCCGCCCGCCGCGTCCGAGTTCTTTTGCAGCCCGGTCAGGATAATGATCGCGGCGTTGATCGACACGCCGATCGAACCGATCACGCCGATGATCGCGGTAATGCCGAACGGATATTGGAACACCGCCAGCGCCAGGATCGACAGTCCGGCGGAGAGGCCGGCGACCAGCATCACCACGGCGCTGAGCCGGAAGGAGTTGAAGGTCAACACAACCGTGGCGATCATCAAGATGACGATGATACCGATCGAGGCGAGCAAATTATTCACCGTGCTGGACCGTTCGTCGGAATCCCCGCCCATTTCCATCCGGTACCCCGCCGGCAGCGTGAAACCCTCCTCGGCGAGACGCGCCTGCACCTGCTTCAAGGTTTCTTCCGGCAGAATGTCCGGCGGCGTGAAGGCCTGCACCGTGTTGGTGCGTTCCGCATTCCGCCGCGTGATGACACCCTTGGAGGGTTCGATCATGACCGTGGCGATCTCAGACAATGGAACGCTCGGTTGTACGCCCAGCGCCGCCATTATATCGGCGTCCGGCAATTGGATCGGCATGTTGGAGATGGCCGACAGATCACCCCGCAAGGCGGCGTCGAAGCGAACCCGCACCGGCATTTCCTGCGTACCTTCGACCAAGGAGCCTCCCGTGGCGCCCTCGAGGCTAAGCTCCAACTGTCGGGCGACGCTGGCGAGATCCAGATTCAAGACCCGCGCCTTCGCTTCGTCGATATGATAGCGAACCTTCGGCGCGCCGCCTTCCAGCGTGGTGCGCACCTGAGTGACGCTGTCGAGTTCGGCCATGATGGACCGCGCCTGATCGCCGAGCGCGCGCAGCACCGCCAAATCCTGGCCGATGAAGCGCAATTCGACCGGGGCGGAGACAGGCGGGCCTTGCACCAGACTGCGCACCAGAACCCGCGCCTGCGGGAACATCACATCCAGCTCTTTCTGAAGCTGGGGCGTCAGTTGCGCCGGCAGGTCCGCCGAGTCGGCGGTGATCATGGCTTGGGCGTAGCCCGGCTCGTCGCTGCGATCGCCCACAATGTTGTAATAAAAGGCCGGGCTCGACGCGCCGATCGTCCAATAGACCGAAGACACGCCGTCGGTCTGCGCCAGCACCGCATCGATCTCGCGCGCTACGGCCTCGGTCTCCGCGATTGACGCGCCGCCGGGCAGATCGAACTCCAGATAGAACTGATCGCGATCGACGCCGGGGAAGAACTGCGCCGTCAGCGACCCAAGGCTAGCAAAGCCCATGACCGGCAGGATCAGGGAGATCGCGATCGATTTGATCGGGTTGGATACGGCCCACGTGATCGACCGGGCGAAGACACGGCCCAACAAACCGCTGCGAAGGCCGGCGCTGAAAAAACCGGGATTTGCCGAAGTTGACAAAAACAAACCCGACAGCGCAGGCGTGACCGTGATCGCTAGGATGAAAGACCAGCTCAGCATCAGAACCACGGAGATCGCGATGGAGCCGACGAAGTCGCCCGCCCCGCCAGGCAGCAGGATCATGGGCGTGAAGGACAGCGCGGTGGTCACCGTCGAGGCCAGCAGAGGCGCAGTCATCCGCCGCACCGCTTGACCAACCGCCTCGGCGCGCGCCAAGCCGCGTTGCAGCCGTTGGCGCACCTCGTCGCACATCACGATCGCCGCATCGACCAGCAGCCCGAGGGCGACAATCAAACCGGTCACCGACATCTGGTGGATCGGCAGGCCGATCATGTTCATGGTGGCCAACGTCGCCAGACTGACGACCGGCAGAATCAGAGCCACGATCGCCGCCGAGCGGAGGCCAAGCGTCAGGAAAAGGACGGTGACGACCAACCCGACCCCGATCGCCATATTCTTAGCGACTTCTTCCAGCCGCTCGCTCGTATAGCCGCTTTGATCAAAGACAAGTTGCTGGGTGACGCCGACGGGCACTTCCGCGGCCGAGTCCGCAAGGAGTTCGCGGATCCAGGACATCCATTGATCGATCTGCACCCCGTCCTGCGCAAGGACGCCGAGAAGGATGGCGGGTCGGCCATTGTACAACGCCAGCTCTTGCGCCGGCGCGCGCGGCCCCCGCGTGATCGTCGCGATTTCGTCCAATCGGGTCACCGCGCCGTCTGTATTCTGCCGGACGACAACGTCGCGCAGCCGATCCAACATCTGGATCTCGCCGGAGATATTGATGGTCAAATTGGAACGCGACGATTGCAGCCGGCCCGCCTGCATTTTGCCATCCGCATTCTTGATGGCGGTGGAGATATCATCGATCGTCAGCCCCAAAGCCGCGGCCTCGGCGAAATCGACTTCGACCAGCACCTCTTCCTCGGGCGCGCCGAACACGGTCACAGCCTTGCCGCCGGACAGGCCGCGAAGCCGATCAGACAGCCCATCGGCGTAGCGCGACATGACCGACAGCGGCACGCCGTCGTGATCGGCGGTCAAAGCGATCACGCCGGAATAGGCGCTGATCCCCTCGGCGTCGAAATCAGGCGTCAGGACCCCGTCCGGAAACTGGCTCTCCGCCTCGGAAACCGCGTCCCGCGCTTCCGCCCAGGCCAATTCGATCTCCGCATCGCCCAGCGTTTCGATCAACTCGACCGAAACGACCGAAACGCCGTCGCGGGAGACCGATGACACTGTGTCGACTTCCGGCAGCTTTCGCAGCTCTTCTTCAAGCTTGGCCGAGACAAGAGCCTCGACGCGGCCGGGATCGGCCCCGGGAAACACCGTCGTGACCGTCGCATTCAGATTGGTGATCGTCGGGTCTTCCTGTCGTCCGATCGACAACAGCGACGACATGCCGGCGGCGATCAGCGCTAAGACGATGATGGCGACAAGCCTCGGCTGCCGAAAGGTCAGCGTTTCCATCTTACATCGCCTCCACAACACGCACGCTTTGTCCCGGTGTGACGCGATGCTGGCCAAGATCGATCATTGGATCGCCATCCTGGAAGCTGCCCCGCACGAAGACGCGTTCGGCTTCTGCATGGATGACCTCGACCGCGGCGGGACGCACCTGACCTTCCGAATCGACGATCAGGATCGTCCAAAGGCCTTGCGCGCCCTCGCGCAGCGCGGAGATCGGCGTCCAGGCGCCCGGGGTCTCAACGCGGCTGAGAGTGCGAACAAGCGCGAGCTGGCCATAGGCCTCTTGCGGACCATCCTGCAGGGTGAGGATCGCAGAGCGCGTGCGGGTCCTGGGATCGACGTCCGGACGGACCGCTCGAACCTGACCGACATAGCGGGCGTCCGCGATCTCGACCTCCAGTTCAGCCCCTTCCGCAATGTCCAAACTGACCGGCAGCCCGACGCGGACCTTCGGCCGGCCTGTCTCGAGCAATTCGAAGATCCGTTCGCCCGCCCCGATCGTGGCGCCGCTATCGGCGTATCGCGCGGCGATCCGGCCGTCGAAGGGCGCCACGAGCTTCGATTTACGGATCATGATCTCGGCGTTCTCGATCGCGGCCGAGATTTCAGCGATCCGCGCGGCGAGTTCGGCGGTTCTGGAAACGACCTCGTCCAGCGCCTCTTGCGACGTGAAACCGCGCTGGCTGAGCGCTTCGCGGCGTTCCACCGATTTTTTGGAGAATTCGAACTGCGCCTGCAGCGCCTTTCGCGCCGCCCGCTGCCGGCTTGTATTGGTCTCCAGCAGCGATGTATCCAAGGCGGCCAGAATGTCGCCCTTCTTGACAATCGCCCCCTCGTCAACCGTGAGGTCTGCGATCCGGCCTCCAAACTCAAAGGACAGATCGGAGGCCTGCGCCGCTTCCAATTGCCCCAGGAATTGGCGTTGCACCTCGAACCCAGGCTCGATTCTGATCGGCGTGACCGAGACCGGCTTCGCGCGAACCACGAGGGCGGGGCTGGCGGCGTCCGCCCGTTTCTTAAGCCACTGGGCGCCAAAACCTGCAGCGCCGACGGCGCCGGCGACCACAATAAGCGTTAGCGACGCAGCGGCCATCTTCTTGCCGAAGCCTCGAATCTTGCTCGATTTCTCGGAGGGAGGTTGCACCGGCTTTCTCCTGCTTGAATGTTAGACGCTCTTATATATGTTAGACGGACTAACTTTGACAAGGGGTACGCGCCCCGACATGATTCGGATTTGGGTAGAGGAGATAGATTAATATGGCGCAAATGACAGAGATCCGCCGGAAAGAGCGTTATCATCACGGCGATCTGCGCGCCCAATTGGTCGAAGCCGCGCGCCGGCTGATTGCGGAAAAAGGCGTCGACCAGTTCTCGGTATCCGAGGCCTGCCGTGTCGCCAATGTGTCGACTGCGGCCCCCTACAATCACTTCAAGAATAAGGAAGAAATGGTTCTCGCGGTCGCGCTCGACGGGTTGGAACGCGAGAACTGGATGATGCGTGACGCCCTTGAAGCCGCGCCGGAGAACGGCCTCGACAGAATCATCGCCATCGGTCGGGTCTATGTCTCATTTGCGCAGGACGAACCCGGCGTCTTCCGGCTGATCGCCGGTTCGGCCCCGGACCAAGACGCCCGCGCGGCCATGATGCAATCGGGAGAACGCAACTACGATCTGGTCCATACGGAAGTGGCGCGCTACCTCAACAAGACCGAAATCGACGAGGATGTGCGGCGGCGCGCGCTGATGCTCTGGACTTTCGTCCATGGATTGTCGTTTCTTTTGATCGACAACAAGGTCGGGCTCGCCGACCCGGACCTCGATATCGACGGTTTCCTGCGGGCGGTCGGCGAACGCGTTATGCGGGACGATACCGTCTAGGTCAGTCGGCGTGTTCGGCGGCGCCGAATTCAGGCTCTAGAGCGCGCATCGCCAATACGGCGTCCGCCAACTCCCGCCGCAGGTCAGAGACAAAAGCCGCTTGGTCCGTGGACAGCAGCCGACCCCAAATCGAGTTGCCGGTCTGAAGGATCATGCCCAGCGTGCCGGCGACCACGAACCGCGCCACAGCCTCCGGCGCGGCGCCCTCTCGATCGGACAGGTCGGCCCAAAGCCGGTCATAGAGCGCGATATAGCCATCCGACGCCGCAGCCGATTCGTCCAGGGCTTGCGCGATCGCATCCAGCGTCTCGGCCAAGGCCGCTTGCAAGCGGCTTTGCGAGTCTCGCTTGTCGCCCGTTCGCCAAACCATCTGCGATTCAGCCAGTATGTCCTGAATCGGCCGAGCGTCGCTGGGCGGCGCCGAAACAGCCGCACCGCGCAAGGGCTCGACACCTTCAATGCGCACCCCATTGCTGCAATTGAAGAAGCGACGGCCGCGGAAGGCGCGCGCCAGTCCGGTAAAGTAGAGCCGGGCAAAGGCGAATTCCCGGCTGGTATAGACTTGGTCGCGGAAATTGCCCTCTGTTGGGATCGACAGCGCCTCCATATAAGCGCCGGCGCGCCAATAGGGGTCGTCGCTGAGGCCATAAATCGAGTGTTTCGAATGATGCGCCTCGGGCGTTGTGGAGCCGAGATCAACACCAAACAGATAAAGCTCCGCGCAACCCAGCGCCAAAGCGACGCGGCAGGCCAGATGGGTTACAGTCGGTCCCGCCATGGTCACCGTCGTCTCGTCGGACCCGAACAGCCGGGTCGAACTGACGCTATCGCGAAAAAGGAAGCTGACCGTGTCGTAGAGCGCGGTTAGGCGCGGATCGACCGTGGCCGACGCGACCAGATGCATGCCGCTTAGATCATAGCGCGACGCGGCCGCCTGATTGGCCGTGACAATGTCGGGTACGTTTTCGATCTCGCAATGCAGGTCGGGCTTGATCCCCGCTTCCAAGAGCACGCCCAGACCGGTGCCGCCGGAAATCACCAGCGCCTCGCCGCTCAGCGCGCGGATCGTCTCGAGGTCGCCGTCAATCGACGGGCCGCTGCCGATGATCAGCGCCGGCGGCGCGCCCTGTCGCCCATCGGGTCCGGAGCGGTCGACCAGGATCGCGGCGCCCTCGCCCAAATTGGCGGCGGCGTTCCGGATCATCAGCGCTTCGTCCTCGAAGAAACCGTCGGAGTCGCCGATCACCGGCAGCGCCTCGGCGAAGGCGGCCGTCAGTTTGGCGTAGAAAGATGTGGACAGATGCCCGTACAGATATGAGCCGTCCAGCAGACCGGCGTCGAGCGCCCGGACCTTTTGATACAGCAGATGCGACGCGCGCACCGGATCGCCGTCTGTGACCACGCGGACGCCGCCGCCGCGCGCTTCCAGCGCCGCGATGACCGAAGCCCAGTCGATGGTCTCGAGGCTCAGACGCAAAAAGGCCAGCGACTGATCGACCAGGATCAGCCAGCGGACCGCCAACCCATGCGCCAAGCGCGGGATTTGTTTGGCCGCGCCGACACCGAAACAGATCAGAAATCCGTTCAGCGCTTCGGGCGCCCGGCTCCCGCCGCGCAACCGATCGCCATAGGCGGCGTAGAGCCGATCGGCGGCGGCGTCGTTGATCCGTTCGAAACCGGGCGCCGGCGCGGCGGGCCGAAGCGACAGGCGTTGCGGGTCCTGCATGTAGGCGGCCACCTGCGCGGCGGCGAACTCCGTGGCAGGTTCCGGGTACAACGCCGCCTCGCCGACGAAGATATTGTCGGCCGCCCGATCGTACCGCAGATCGCTCGCCACACCCGCCAGCTTCCGCGCAAAGTCAGGAGAGACGCTGCGTGCAAAAGCCATGAGATTTCGGCTTAGCAGGTCCTCGGGCTCTGCATCACCGCTGCTGTCCGGCGGGTCCATCGCCTTCCTATCCATGAAAACGCTCGATTTGTCGGCGCCGATCGTCCGCCCATGCAAAGCCGTGATGGCGAAGCGACGCTAGTCGCGATAGTCCGGCTCTCTTTCGTCCAGCATGCCGCGCAAGACGGTCCAGTGGCTGGTCGCATATTCTTGCTGGTCGGCCGCCATCGTTTGCCGCGTCGCCGCCGCCACCTCCTCCGGCACCTGCTTGAGGCTTTTCCCGGTCATCGCCGCCAGCACCTGAACCTTGGCCGCCTTCTCCAGGTAGTAAAGGTCGTCGAAGGCCACGCCGACCGTAGGCCCGGCGCAGATCGCGCCGTGATTGGCCAGCAACAGGGTCGTATGGTTACCCAGTTTCGACGCCATCCGCGCGCCCTCTTCGGCGTCATTCCCCAGGCCGTTGTACTCTTCGTCATAGGCGATCCGGCCGTGGAAGCGCAGAGCGTTCTGGCTGACCATCTCCAACCGGCCGCCTTCGGTGCAGGCGATCGCCGTGATATAGGGCATATGCGTGTGTAGCACCGCCTTGGCGTGCGGCGCGGCGCGATGCATGGCGCGGTGAATGAAAAACGCCGTATCCTCGACCGTACGCGCGCCCTCGATCACCGTCCCCTCGCCGTCGATCAGCAGCAGGTCGCTGGCCTTCATGCGCGACCAATGCACTTCCCAAGGATTGATCAGATACAGGTCTTCGGCCACCTCCAGCGAGAAGTGGTTGCAGATGCCCTCATGCAAATCGTAATGCGCCGCCCAGCGCAAAGCGGCGGCCAGATCGCATCTTTCCTCGAGATACCGCATCACATGTCCTTTCGCGACAATCTGATCCATCCGTTCGGGCGCAGTGTCAGGCGCCCGAGCGCCCCGGACAAGAGCGGACAAGAGCGGAAGCGCGCCCGCTCTTTGCAAAGCGTCGGGACCGCTGGCATAACCGCGCCGGGATTCGCCGCGAATTGGGGCCAAACGAATGATACCGCGTTATAGTAGACCGGAACTGACCGCGATTTGGGAACCGGCGAACAAATTCCGGCTCTGGTTTCTGATCGAAGCGCACGCCTGCGACGCGCAGGCCAAAATCGGCGTAATCCCGGAGCCGGCGGCGGCGGCGGTCTGGGCGCACGGGGACAAACCCTATGACGAAAACCGGATCGCCCGAATCGACGCGATAGAGCGCGAAACCAAGCATGACGTGATCGCCTTCACCACCGAACTCGCAGAACAGGTTGGGGAGGACGCCCGTTTCGTACATCAGGGCATGACCTCGTCGGACGTGCTCGACACCTGTTTCAACCTGCAGCTTGTCCAGGCGACCGACATCTTGCTGTCGGACCTGGACCGCGTCCTGGCGGCGCTGAAAAAACGGGCCTTCGAGCATAAGAGCACGGTCACCATGGGCCGCAGCCACGGGATCCATGCCGAACCGGTCACCTTGGGTCTGAAACTGGCGAAGCACTACGCCGAGTTCGACCGCGGCAAGGCGCGCCTTTCCGCCGCCCGGGAGGAGATCGCGACCTGCGCCATCTCCGGCGCCGTCGGCACCTTCGCCAATATCGACCCGTTTGTGGAGGAATATGTGGCGGAGAAGCTGGGCCTGAGGCCGGAGCCGATCTCGACGCAGGTCATCCCACGCGACCGCCACGCCGCCTTTTTCGCGACCCTCGGCGTGATCGCCAGTTCGATCGAAAACATCGCCACCGAAGTCCGCCACCTGCAGCGCACCGAACTGCGCGAAGGCGAGGAATATTTCTCGAAAGGCCAAAAAGGCTCCAGCGCGATGCCGCATAAGCGCAATCCGATCCTCTCTGAAAATCTGACAGGCTTGGCGCGGATCGTCCGATCGGCGGTGACCCCTGCTCTGGAGAATGTCACGCTCTGGCATGAACGCGATATCTCGCATTCGTCGGTCGAGCGCATGATCGGACCCGACGCCACGGTCACCTTGGATTTCGCCCTGAACCGTTTGGCGGGGATGATGGAAGCGATGGTTTTCTATCCGGACGTCATGCGCGAAACGGTCGACAGCCTCGGCGGTCTGCACAATTCGCAGCGTGTGCTCTTGGCGCTGACCCAGGCCGGGGTCAGCCGCGAGGACGCTTATCGGCTGACCCAGAAGAACGCGATGCAAAGCTGGTCGGAAGGCAAGCCCTTGAAAGACTTGCTGATTGACGATCCCGATCTGCGCGCCCACCTGTCAGCGGAAGAGATCGCCGGCTTGTTCGATCTGGGCTATCATACCAAACATGTCGACACGATTTTCAAGCGCGTCTTCGGCGAGGCCTGACCTGAAACGGCCCCTGCGGAACGCTGTTCCGACGGCCTTTCTTTCGGCGGCGCTCGCCGCTCTGATCGGCGTCACGGTTCCCGTAGCCCTCCAGGCGCAGGACAACCGCGATCTCGGGCGCCAGGTCGATGAAGTCACACGCCGCGTCCTCAGCGATCCTTTCATCACCTTGCGATTTGTCGCGCTGTCTTTGGAAACGTCCGATGAACAGGGCCAGGCGTTGAACGGCATTGTCCGAGCCATGCTGGCGCGCGGCGATAAGGAGGGGGCGAAGCAGGAAATCGGGCGCATTGAGGACCCGCTTTGGAACGCCCGCTCCCTAGCCGCTCTGGCCGACCATTACGAATCGGAGGGCGACGACGCCACCGCCCTGGATTACCTGGCGCAGGCCGTCGCCAAGCTGTTGACGAGCGAGAGCATCGGGCTCGGCGGCGCCGATCTGCTCCGGATCATCTCGAAAAAACAAGGCGCTCTGGGCCAACTGGAAACTGGCATCGCGACCGCGGGGCTGATCCCGGACCCGCTGGGCCGCGTAAGCGCTCTGCAGCAAGCGGCCAGCGCGACCTATATCGAGGCCGACGGCGATCGGCGCACCGCCGAAGAGGCGGATAAGGTCCTGCTCGCCGCCTTCGAGCAAGCCAAGAATATCGAGGACACCGGGCAGGACACGGCGCATATCTTCATCGATCTCGGCGAGGCGCTGACCGAGATCGGCGACTTGGAGAGCGCCGCCGAGGTTTTCACCTACGCGCGGAGTTTTATCGCCGACGGCCAACGCAGCGGCCGCGACCGGGCCTACGCCCGCTTGGCCGCCGCGATGATCGGCGCCGAACAGTTGGAAGAGGCGATGGAGGTCGTCCGAGAGGTGGAGGAAGGCCCGCAGCAGGTCCGAGGCGTCAGCGCCGTGGCCCGCGCCTTGGCCGAGCGCGGCGATATCGACGCCGCGCCGCCGCTTTTCACTTTGGCCCGCGAAAGCGCCGAAGTGATCGAGGATCCCGGGACTCGGAACGGTGCGCTGACCGCTCTCGTAGAGGATCAGACCTGGGTCGGGCGCTTCGCCGATGCTTTTACGACCGCCGGCGCCATCGACGACCGACCATCGCAGTCTCTGGCCATGATGCGCATGGGTGAGATCTTTATCGCGCTCGACCGGCTCGACGCCGCCGAGGTCGCGCTGGACTATATCCCTTATATGGCGATGCGGATTCAACTGATGGCGCGGCTGGCCTTGGCCTATGGCCGTTCGGACGATGTCGACACCGCCGCCGATCTGATCGGCCGGGCTTTCGAACCGACCGGCTTCGAGACCCAGCCGGAGTATCTTCCCGACGCGGTGCGCATGATCCTAGACGCGCATTTGGAGGTGGGCGATCCCGACTTCGATTCCTTCGTCTTCACAAATGTCCGCAACTTGGCCGCTTTCATTGAGGACGAGTTGACCCAGGTCGCCGCCATGGCGCGGCTGGCGACGGCGGAAGCGCTGCGCGGCGAACAGGAGCGCGCGAACCGAACCCTCAGCAGCGCCTGGCGCAACGCCTGGCTCAACCGCGACGAGCCCGAATTTCCGGAGATACTCGCCGGCATTGTCGAAGGTCAGATCGCCGTCGGCGATGTCCTCTCGGCGTTCGACACCGCCGCGCGCATTCCATCACCCGAAGGCGAGGCGCGCGGCGCGCGTACGCCGGCCGGCGATTTCACCGCGCCCCGATTCGCCTCGCTCACGAAGGTCGCCGAGGCGGCGGCGACAGGCGGCGAAACTGACTTGGCGATCCGCGCGGCGCGGGAAATACGGCACCCGCCGGCGCGCGCCGCCGGGCTTGCGGCGATCGCCGTGGCTTTGGCTGAAGCGGAAAGCGATGGCGACGGCGCAGATCGAATGGAGGCGACCGGCGACGACGGTCTGGACGAGGGTGACGACGACCTGCGCTTGATCGAAGACCCGTTTCAGAATTAGGGCCGGCGCCGCGCCTCGCGAGTGATGCGGGGAGACGACCCCGACCGAGGCTTGCTCGAACGCATCAGACGCCGTCCTCGATCTGCTTTTTGGCGACCAGAAGCAGATTGTCCATTTCCGTGCGAACCAGATGCTCCGAAATATCCAAATCATGGATCTTAATGTCGACCATAACCTTGCGCACGACGTCTTCGTGGCCGGGTTCTTCGAAGTCGGCTTTCACGACCTCCATCGCATAGGCTTGCGCCTCTTCGCCGACGAGACCCATCTTATCGGCGAGCCAGAGCCCAAGCAGCTTGTTGCGGCGTGCCGTCGTCTTGAATTCGGACTCGTTGTCGCGACTGAATTTCGACTCGAACCCTTTTTCGCGTTCGCTGAAACCATTGCTCATGCCGGTTCTCCGCTGTCTCGGCGCGGCGCTCGGAAGCCGCGCCATTTTGATAGGGAGTAGATAGCCATTCGCGGGCTGCGCTGCAACGGCCCGCCTCGGCGCGTAGGCGTGACCTGCGTCGAACCGCGTCGATCGACCAACAAGCGATGTGACAGGCGCAGGACGCTTTGCTATGTAGCCCCGGCGCCGCCGAACCGAGGCGCGCCCACCCGAACAACGCGCACGAGGTCCCGATGGCGAGAGGCCGTAAAATCTACGAAGGCAAGGCGAAAATACTTTATGCCGGGACCGAACCGGGGACCCTGATCCAGTATTTCAAGGACGATGCGACCGCCTTCAACAACGAGAAGAAAGGCGTGATCACCGGCAAGGGCGTGATCAACAACCGGATCTCGGAATTCCTAATGCTGCGCCTGATGGAGATCGGAATACCGACCCATTTCATGAACCGCATCAACATGCGCGAACAGTTGGTGCGCGAGGTCGAAATCATCCCGATCGAGATCATCATCCGAAATATCGCGGCCGGCTCCTTGTCCAAACGGCTTGGCATTCCGGAAGGCACGCAACTCCCCCGCAGCATTGTCGAATATTGCTACAAGTCCGACGAGTTGGGCGACCCGCTGGTGGCCGAAGAGCATATCACAGCCTTCGGCTGGGCCAGCCCGCAGGATATCGACGACATGCTGGCGATGGCGTTGCGGGTGAATGACTTCCTCAGCGGCGTGTTTATGGGGATCGGGGTCAAGCTGATCGACTTCAAGCTGGAGTTCGGGCGGATCTTCGATGAGAACGGCGAAATGCGCATTGTTCTGGCGGATGAAATAAGTCCGGATAATTGCCGACTCTGGGACATCGCGACGAACGAGAAGATGGACAAGGACCGTTTCCGCCGCGACATGGGTCATGTCGAGGAGGCCTATCAGGAAATCGCCCGACGGTTGGGCGTCCTGCCGGAAGAGGCGCCCGACGGCGCCAATGACGGGGCCTAGGCGCCGTCCGGGGAATCAGCCACACCCGGCGCTATAGGGAGCGTCCGGGGATTTACCGACGCGACTCCGAGCTACTGGATGAGGGACAAGGCCGTATGAAAGCCACCGTCACGATCACGCTGAAACAGGGCGTCCTGGACCCCCAAGGCAAGGCGATCGAACACGCTCTGACCGGGCTTGGCTTCGATGGCGTCGGCGAGGCGCGACAAGGCAAGGTCATCGCCCTCACCCTCGACGAAAGTGATGAGGCGGCCGCCCGTGCGGCGGTCGAGGCGATGTGCAAGCAACTGCTCGCCAATCCCGTGATGGAGGATTACGAGATCGCCCTGACGCCGTAATCGCACCGCCTTCTCCTCAAGGTCGACCCTGAACGCCGCGCCGCCCAGCAACACCACGGATCCCGCCCGCAATGAAATCCGCCATCATCCTCTTCCCCGGCACCAATCGCGAAAAGGATATGGCGGATGCGTTGCGCCGCGCCGGGGGCGCCGAACCCGCCATGGTCTGGCATCGCGAGACGACATTGCCGCCGGTCGATCTGATCGTCGCGCCGGGCGGCTTTTCCTATGGCGATTACTTGCGCTGCGGGGCGATGGCCGGGAACTCGCCGATCATGCGGGCGGTGGCCGAGCGCGCCAAAGCCGGCGTTCATGTGCTGGGCGTTTGCAACGGGTTTCAGATCCTCACCGAGGTCGGTCTTCTGCCCGGCGCGCTGATGCGCAATGCAGGCCTGAAATTCATCTGCAAGACGACGCCGCTGCGGATCGAAAACAGCGACACCGCTTTCACGCATCTGTGCCCGCCGGACCGGCCCATGATGACGCCGGTCGCGCATAATGAAGGGGCCTATGTCGCCGACCCTGAGACGCTCGACCGGCTGGAGGGCGAAGGCCGGGTCGTCTTCCGCTATGCCGACGAGAACGGCGCGGTCACCGAGGCGGCGAATATCAATGGCTCGCAACGCAACATCGCCGGGGTGATAAACGACGCCGGGACCGTGCTTGGGATGATGCCGCATCCGGAAAACGCCACAGCCCCGCACCTGGCCGGCGTCGACGGCCTGCCGCTGTTCCGAAGCCTCGTGGAACGACTCTCCTGACCCCGATGAACCGCCTGCTGGACCGAACCCTATGAGCGCCATCACGCCCGACCTGATCGCCGAGCACGGCCTGTCGCCGGATGAATACCAGACCGTGCTCGACATCCTGGGCCGAGAGCCGAACATCACGGAATTGGGCGTATTTTCAGTGATGTGGTCGGAGCACTGTTCCTACAAATCCTCGCGCATCTGGCTGAAGACGCTGCCGACCGAGGGACCGCAGGTTATCCAGGGGCCCGGCGAAAACGCCGGCGTCGTCGATATCGGCGACGGTCAAGCGGTCGTCTTCAAGATCGAAAGCCACAATCATCCCAGCTTTATCGAACCCTATCAGGGGGCGGCGACCGGGGTGGGCGGCATCATGCGCGACGTCTTCACCATGGGGGCCCGGCCGATCGCCAACCTCAACGCCTTGCGCTTCGGCGATCCGGCGCATCCAAAGACGCGGCATCTGGTGGGTGGCGTGGTCGCCGGCATTGGCGGCTACGGCAATTGCATGGGCGTGCCGACAGTCGGCGGCGAGGTCAATTTCCACCCGGCCTATAACGGCAATTGTCTGGTCAACGCCATGACGGTGGGTTTGGCGACGACCGACAAGATTTTCTATTCGAAAGCGTCCGGGATCGGAAACCCGGTCGTCTATGTCGGCTCGAAGACCGGGCGCGACGGCATTCACGGCGCCACCATGGCGTCGGCCGAATTCTCTGAAGAGGCGGAGGCGAAGCGGCCGACTGTGCAGGTTGGCGATCCGTTCACCGAGAAGCTGCTGCTGGAAGCCTGCCTCGAGTTGATGGCGACCGACGCGATCGTCTCGATCCAGGATATGGGCGCGGCCGGCCTGACCTCGTCATCCGTGGAGATGGCCGACAAGGGCGGCGTCGGCATTCGGCTGCATCTGGACCGCGTACCCATGCGCGAAGACGGCATGACGCCTTATGAGTTGATGCTGTCGGAAAGCCAGGAACGGATGCTGATGGTGCTGAAGCCTGGCCGGGAGGACGAGGCGCGCGGCATTTTCGAGAAATGGGAGCTGGATTTCGCCGTGATCGGCGAGATCACCGACACCGGCCTGCTGGAGCTCACCTGGGCCGGCGAACCAGAGGCGTCGATCCCGGTTGCGCCGCTGGTCGAAGCGAGCCCGGTCTACGAGCGGCCCTGGGTCCCCACAGAGCCTCCGGACGCGCCGGCGATTGCCTCGCCCGACGGGCCGATCGCGCCCGCCTTGCGGCGTCTCATGGGATCGCCGGACATGGCGTCGCGGCGCTGGATCTGGGAGCAATACGACTACTATATCCGCGGTGAAACGCTTCAGGTCCCAGGCGGCGACGCGGCGGTCGTGCGCGTGCCGGACTCCAACAAGGCGCTGGCGATGAGCGTTGATTGTACGCCGCGTTATTGTCTGGCCGACCCCGAGCGCGGCGGCATGCAGGCGGTGGCGGAATGCTGGCGCAACCTGGTGGCGACGGGTGCGCGGCCCTTGGCGCTGACCAACAACATGAATTTCGGCAATCCTGAAAAACCGGCGATCATGGGCCAGTTCGTCGGCGCCATTCAGGGCATGCGTGCGGCGGCGCTGGCGCTCGAATTTCCCGTCGTATCCGGCAATGTCTCGCTCTACAACGAGACCGACGGCGCAGCGATCCTGCCGACCCCCGTGATCGGGGGCGTCGGTCTGCTGTCCGATTCCACGAAGATGATGAGTTTGGCTTTCAAGGGCGACGGCCGTGCGGTGATCGCGCTCGGCGGCGATGGGTCGACCGATCTGTCGGAGAGCCTCTATGCGCGCGAAATCCTTGGTTCGGAGAGTGGGCCGGCCCCTGCGGTCGACCTGGCGCAGGAACGGGCGGCCGGTGAATTGGTTCTGGCGCTCATTGAGGGCGGATTAATCGACGCCTGCCACGATGTCTCTGACGGCGGGATCGCCGCCGCGCTGGCGGAAATGGCGCTGGCGGGCGACGTCGGCTGGCGCGCCGACCCGGCGTTGCAGAGCGAAGGCGCAAGCTTCTATTTCAACGAGGCGCAAGGGCGATATCTGGTGGCGACGGCGGATCCGGGCCCCGTGCTGGAGCGGGCGCAGCAGGCCGGAATTGCGGCGATCCGCCTGGGCGAGACCGGCGGAAATGCGTTGCATTTCGGACCCAACGACGCCATATCGCTCGAGAGTTTGCGCGGGACGCACGAGGCTTGGCTGCCGGACTATATGGCGGGATAAGCGCGTGTGTGTCGCCCGATGAATCCGCAAAGCGGACGCCGCGCGCCACCGAACGGAGAGTGCTTGCCATGCCGATGAACGCATCCGAGATCGAAACCTTCATCAAGGAGGCGCTGCCGGACGCGGAGGTGCAGATCAACGACTTGCGCGGCGATGGCGATCACTACGCCGCCTATGTGAAATCGGCGGCCTTCAAGGGCAAGACCCGGGTGCAGCAGCATCAGATGGTCTATCAGGCCCTGCAGGGTCGCATGGGGAACGAGTTGCACGCCCTGGCGCTGCAGACCTCGGTCGCCGACGACGCTTAGTCTCACCTCTGTTGGTCGGACCCGACGCCGGCCCCCAATCAAACAATCGCGCGCTGCACCGCGCCGAACGTCACCGAAAGGAAAAGCAACGATGAGCGATAATCCGGTCCAAGAGGCGATCGACACCGAGATCAAGTCGAACGACGTGGTGCTGTTCATGAAAGGCACGCCCGTCTTCCCGCAATGCGGATTCTCCGCCGCGGTCGTCCAGGTGCTGAACCATTTGGGCGTGAAGTACAAAGGCGTGAACGTCCTCGAAGACGACAGTCTGCGCAACGGGATCAAGGACTATTCCAACTGGCCGACGATCCCGCAGCTTTATGTGAAGGGCGACTTCATCGGCGGCTGCGACATCGTCCGCGAAATGTTCGAAACCGGCGAACTCACCGAAGCCTTCTCGACCCGCGGCGTGGACGTCCAAATCGAGGCCTAGGCCGGCCTCCCGGCCGCTTGAACCCAGAAGGCTTTTCCCTCGGCGCTTGTCGCGCGCCGACCCGAACAGCCCGCCCCTACGCGCCATCCTCGACTTTGAGCAGGCGCTCGTAGGGCGGCGCCATGGGCCCCGGACCATATCCGGGGCGACGCCTCGCACAGTCGGGACGCTGGTTACAATCCGGCCTCCATTGCGAAGGAGGCTGCAGCCTGCGTCCCAATCGCCGACACCGGCCGCAACGAACCAGGACTCCACTGGATTCCAGATGCCGTATCGGGCGTCGCAAGGCCGACAGTTTCCGGCGTAAAACGAACGAATCCCGATAATCTGCGCAATCACGGTTGCGGGCCTGTCGCATTTACGGCGATACTCGGAACTGTAACAAACAGGGGAGACGTCGCCGCACCGCAAGAAAGCGCGGGCGCCGACGTTGTTGTTGGGAAAAAATGCACGCAATCATCAAAATGATTGGGCAGCGGCTTGCGCTGGGGCTGCTCACGTTGCTGGTCGTGTCCGCGATCATCTTCGGCGCCGTAGAACTGTTGCCCGGGGATTTGGCGCAGGAGATTCTCGGCCAGGGGGCCACACCGGAAACCGTCGCGCAGCTTCGAGAGGATTTGGGCCTCGATCGGCCGGCCTATATCCGATATTTCGAATGGCTTGGCGGGATCACGACGCTGGATCTGGGCACGTCCCTAGCGAACGAGCGTGAAATCTCTGAGTTGCTGGGGACGCGGCTGTACAACACGCTGTTCCTGGCGGCGATTTCGGCGGTCATGGCGGTGCCGTTGGCGATCGGCCTGGGCCTGCTGGCGGCGCTCTATCGCAACAGCATTTTCGACCGCGCGATCAATATCGTCACGCTCTCCACCATTTCGACGCCGGAGTTTTTTGTCGCCTATATCCTGGTTCTTTGGATGGCGGTCATAACAGGCTGGTTCCCGGCGATTTCGAATATCAGTCCCGACACAGCCTTCTGGGATCATGTCTATCGCAGTTTCCTACCGGCGTTGACGCTGACGCTGGTCGTGACCGCGCATATGATGCGCATGACGCGGGCGGCGATCATCAACCTGCTCAACAGCCCGTTTATCGAGATGGCCACGCTGAAGGGCGTCGCCAAGCGGGACATCATCGTCAAGCACGCGCTGCCGAACGCCTGGGCGCCGATTATCAATGTGGTGGTCTTGAACCTTGCCTATCTGATCGTCGGAGTCGTGGTTGTCGAAGTGGTCTTCGTCTATCCGGGCATGGGACAGCTTCTGGTCGATAGCGTGTCGAAGCGGGACTTCCCGGTGGTCCAGGCCTGCAGCCTGATCTTCGCCGTCACCTATATCCTGCTCAATCTGACAGCGGACATTTTGTCGATCCTGACAAACCCCCGTTTGTTGCATCCGCGCTGATGGGGGAGACGGGATCATGAACGAGACCTGGAAGCTTCTGAAATCCGCCCCGCCGACGGCGATGTTCGGGATGATCGTCATCCTGCTCTACATCCTGGTCGCGATATTCGCCGATGTCATCGCGCCATTCGGCGAGCGCGAGATCGTCGGCGCGCAATATGAGCCCGCGACCGAGGAATGGCTGTTGGGCACCGACAATCTGGGCCGGGATATGTGGAGCCGGATCGTCTATGGCGCCCGGAACACCGTCGGGATCGCGATCCTGACGACGATCCTGGCCTTTGTCGTCGGCTGTTTCTTCGGCCTGCTCGCCGCCACCCTGGGCGGTTGGGTCGACCAGCTTCTCGGCCGGATTGTGGACGTGTTGATGGCGATCCCGACCCTGATCTTCGGCCTGTTGATCCTGACCATTGTCGGCACGTCCGTGTTCAACCTCATCCTGGTGATCGGATTTCTATACTCGACCTCGGTATTCAGGTTGGCGCGGGCGGTCGCCATGAATGTCGTCGTCTTGGACTTTGTCGAGGTCGCGAAACTGCGCGGCGAAGGCTTGCTCTACATTATCGGCAAAGAGGTTTTGCCGAATATCCTGCCGCCCTTAGTGGCGGAGTTCGGGCTGCGCTTCTGTTTCGTTTTCCTCTTCATCGCCGCCTTGAGTTTCCTCGGGCTGGGCCTGCAGCCGCCGACGGCGGACTGGGGCAGCATGGTGCGGGACAACGCCGTCCTGATCACGTTCGGCGAATCGACGCCGCTGATCCCGGCGGCGGCGATCGCCTTGCTCACCGTGGCTGTCAACTTCGTCGTCGACTGGTTCCTGCATCTGACCAGCGGCTTGAAAGACTAGGAGGGATTGGCCGATGTCCGAACAAACAACGACCGATGAAGCTGGGCGCGAACGCGGCCAAAAGGGCGATGTCCTGGTTGAGATGCGCGACCTGCGTATTTCCGTTCGCCAAGAGGACGCCGATGATTTCGAGATCGTGCACGGCGTCGATGTCACGCTGCGGCGCGGCGAAGTGCTGGGCCTGATCGGCGAATCCGGGGCGGGCAAGTCCACCATCGGCCTCGCCGCCATGGCCTACACACGCGGCGGCTGTTACATCAGCGGCGGCTCGGTCAATTTCGACGGCATCGATATGCTGAACGCCAGCGACGAGCAGTTGCGGCAGTTGCGCGGCCGGCGCATCGCCTATGTCGCGCAGAGCGCGGCGGCGAATTTCAACCCGGCGCATCGCCTGATCGACCAATTCACCGAAAGCCCGATCCTGCACGGTTTCAGCAACAAGTCCGATGCCGAAACCGACGCCAAGCAACTGTTCGGCCGCCTCCGCCTGCCGGACCCGGATAATATCGGCTACCGCTATCCGCACCAGGTCTCCGGCGGTCAGTTGCAGCGCGCGATGACGGCGATGGCGATGTCCTGTCGGCCGGACTTGATCATTTTCGACGAGCCGACCACCGCGCTCGACGTGACGACCCAGATCGAGGTCCTGGCGGCGATCCGCGACATTGTCGATCAGTTCAACACCGCGGCGATTTATGTCACCCATGATCTCGCCGTGGTCGCCCAGATGGCCGACCACATCATGGTGCTGCGCCACGGCAAGCTGGTCGAGGAAGGCGACACGCGCGAAATGCTGGCCGGACCGAAAGAGGAATATACCCGTCAGCTTCTCTCCGTGCGCTCCTTCGCCAAGGAAGGCGAGAAAGAAACCGGCGGCGAAGAACCGCTGCTGCGTGTGAAGAACGTCTCCGCCTCTTACGGAACGACGCCGGTCCTGTTCGGCGTGAATTTCGACGTCTATCGGGAACAGACCGTCGCGGTCGTCGGCGAGTCGGGCAGCGGCAAGAGCACGACCGCGCGGGTCATCACCGGCCTATTGCCGCCGAGCGAAGGGTCGATCGAATTCGCCGGCGAGACCCTGCCGCCGGACTTCCGACAACGCGACAAGAGCCAGCTGCGCAAGGCCCAGATGATCTATCAAATGGCCGACACCGCGCTCAATCCGCGGCAAAAGATTCGGGAGATTATCGGACGTCCCCTCTCCTTCTATCTTGGCATGTCGGGCAAGCAGCGCGAGGACCGTACACGCGAATTGCTGAACATGATCGAGATGGACCCGGACACGTATATCGACCGCTATCCCACCGAATTGTCGGGCGGTCAGAAACAACGGATCTGCATCGCCCGGGCGCTCGCCGCCGAGCCGGAACTGATCATCTGCGACGAGGTCACCTCAGCGCTCGACCAACTGGTCGCCGAGGAAATCCTGAAACTGCTCGACAGGCTGCAGAAGGAACTGCATCTGGCCTATATGTTCATCACCCACGACCTGGCGACCGTCCGCGCCATCGCCGATCATGTGGTGGTGATGCTCAAGGGTAAGGTAGACGACCAGGGCGCCAAGGACGGCATGTTCCAGCCGCCGCACACGCCCTACACCGACCTCTTGCTCTCATCAGTCCCGGAGATGGACCCCGACTGGCTCGACGACCTCCTCGCCGAACGCGCCCGCCTCCGCGCCGAAGGCAAACTGGCGGAGTCGGCGGATAATTAGGGTCAACCTGCGACGTGAGATGACCAATCGCGATTGCGGACGAATCATCTCGCGGAGCGGTACGGATAGCCTCAGTCGAACCTTGGGACCCCATCAAGAAAGGTTATCGCCTTTTCGCGGTCCAACGCCACAGAACTTATTGCGTGACCTGCGCCAGCAGGCCCGCCAAGCGGGCCGAACCATCCTTGCGCCCTACTGACGACACTGGACGCGCCCTCGTCGATTCGAAACTTCTTAACCAGACGCGGAACACCATACTCGCCGCCCACAAAGGCTAGAACACCAAAAACCGAGCCAACGATTGGATCTGCCACTAAGCTTACTACGCCTCCCACAATCGCCAGCGTAATTCTCGCTGGGATCGTAGCCGAGTTGAGGTCCCGACTGTGTTTGAAATATTCATGGATGCGCGCTTGATAACAATCGGCCGCATCAGTGGCCTGTTCGCGATCCAGCCGCCCATTTAGATATCTGTTCATCGCATCAAGATAATTGCTTCGAGCCTCGCCGATCTTGGAAGATGGGTCACAAAACGGAGGCAAGCGCGATCCGTCGTTGTAAGGAATGTTGTTTGGAAGCCTTACGGAAGGAATCTGCCCTTGAAGACTGGCGATTCCTGTTTCTGACCTAAGGAAATCCGCAAAAGCGTATGAGTACTGTGTCTCAACGGAAATCTCGCGATCGGAGTTCGCAGATAGCGCCAGTCCGAAATTGTAGTGATAAACCTCATTTGCTAGGTTCATCAATTGGCGAACCGCTAATTCCCGGTCCGTACAATCGTACAAAGTCACCATTGAGCGACAAACCTTTTCCCACCTGTCCCGCGGTCTATCCTTATGCTCGCGCATGCTTCGCCTGAAGTGCTCGAGCACTTTCCTGAATAGGACGTCCGATACGCTGGTTAGGCCGATTTGACCGGTGCTAAGGCCGTCGAGACGGTCTATCAGTCTCTCGAATGAAATGCTCATGTCGGTGGAAGGCCAATACTCGATTCCACCACGGCTCCTAATACTATTCCCAAACGACTCGAGCCTTCTACGCGTCTCGGGCCAGTTCGATTGGCGAATCAGTTTTTGATAAGTACTAATTCCATTCGTAGCCATTTTCTCTGGCATTAAATGAAAGTTTTCGTTTTCTTTATCTCTACAGAGTATGCGCACGTGCCCTTCTCTGGCGAGCGCGCGTAGCGGGCTATTGTCACCCTCCATAACCTGGCTTAACGCCAACGGGTGATTGATTAGATATCCATCATTGATGAGTATCTCGCGACCTAGAACGACTGAACGAAAAATTTCCCGATTCAGAAAGTCCTCGCCCATCTGAAAGTTCCATGGGTACTTTAACGCCATGTCATCTAGCGTACCTATGTATGTTGCTGTCCTTCTGTTCCTGTGGGCCATACTTGCGGCTGACTCCGCCTTGAGAATTGCGCTCCATACCTTTGTGCAATTAAGAATTGAGTTGTATAGACCGCAAATACAAGGGTTTCAGTTGCGAGGGCTAATGCGACGACTTGTCGCTTTAAGGGCATGACCTGACTCAAACTGTGCTAACAGCAGCTTGCTAAGCACGACCCAAGCCTATGTTGGACATAAAAAAAGGGCCGCCCTGACGAGCGGCCCTTTTTGATTCGTCCGTCTGGACGGCGCTTACCGCGAATAGAACTCGACGACCAAGTTCGGCTCCATTTGGGCGGCGTAGGGAATGTCTTCCAGTTTCGGCGTGCGGATCAGGCCGGCGGTGAGGCGGTTGTGGTCCGCTTCGATATAGTCCGGCACGTCGCGTTCGGTCAGCGAGATCGCTTCCAGGACGACGCCCAGATTGCGGCTTTTCTCGCGCACGGCGACCACGTCGCCTTCCCGAACATGGAAGGACGGAATGTTCACGCGCTTGCCGTTGACGGTGATATGGCCGTGATTGATGAACTGGCGCGCTGCAAAGACGGTAGGGACGAATTTCGCGCGATAGATCACCGCATCCAGCCGGTGCTCCAGCAGGCCGACCAGGTTTTCCCCGGTGTCGCCGCGGCGGCGGACCGCTTCGTCATAATAGCTGCGGAATTTCTTCTCGCCGATATTGCCGTAATAGCCCTTCAGCTTCTGCTTCGCCGTCAGCTGCGTGCCGAAATCGGACGGCTTGCGGCGGCGCTGACCGTGCTGGCCGGGGCCGTATTCGCGCTTGTTGAAGGGGCTTTTCGGACGGCCCCACAGGTTTACACCCAGGCGGCGGTCGATCTTGTACTTGGCGCTGATGCGCTTGCTCATGGCTCTGGTTCCCGTCTTTAAGTCGGTTGGTCTTCGTTGTCCGGTAGTCCGTGATCCGACGCAATCCAAGCGAAAGCGGCGCGCCGGCGGCGGGAGACGGCCCATCACGACCGGTCCACATTTCCGGAAATCAGCGCGCGTTATACGCGGCGCGCCCGCAAAGTCAAACCCCGCGCGCGGGCATGTTCCGCCTCGGTCAGCCGTCGAGGTTTGGCGAGCGCAGCCTTTTCAGCGCCTCGATCATCCCGTGCAGGGTGCGCACCTCCTGATCAGTCAGATTAGCGCGCTGGAAGATATTGCGGATGTTGCGCACCATCACCGGCTTCATATCGACGGCGCGGAAGAAACCGCCGCTATCCAGGCTATCCTCAAGCCGCGCGAAGAAATTCAGCAACTCGGCCTTCGACACCGCCTCGGACCGGCCGGTCTCCAGCCGCGCCGCCGGGGCGTTGAGCCAGGCCATCCGCCATTCATAGGCGATCAGCAGCACCGCCTGGGCCAGATTGAGCGACATAAAGGCGGGATTCAGCGGCGCCTCGATGATCGTATCGGCCAGTGCGATATCATCATTGTGGAGCCCAGCCCGCTCCGCGCCGAACAGGACGCCGACGGCCAGCCCCTCCGACTGGCGCGCGACGAATTCAGGCCCGGCGGCGCGCGGCGTCAGCACCCGGCCGACCATGCCGCGCGGCCGCGCCGTCGTGGCGTAGACCCGCTGCAGATCGGCGACCGCATCCGCCGTCGTGTCGAAGACCTGAGCCGTCTCCAAGACAGAGACGGCGCCGGAGGAGGCCGCGACCGCTTCCTCATTCGGCCAACCATCGCGCGGCGAGACCAGACGCAGCCGGCTTAACCCATTGTTCAGCATCGCCCGCGCGACCATGCCGATATTCTGGCCTAGTTGCGGCTCCACCAGGATAACGACCGGGCCGTTCGGCGCAGCATCGGTGGCGAGCGTGGAATCGGTTCCAGCCATGGCGACAAGCGTCCCGCTATACTGTCCAAATGGCCGGCTGTATGGGCAGCGCGGCGAGGCTTGTCAAACCCGCGCGGCCGCGCTCGGGCGGCGCGCTCGTCCGCCACAAATCGAGCGTCGAGATGAACCCGCGTGTTCGATCCTTTCGGACCAGAAGCAAGAACCGGGTGGCGGCGGCGCTTAGGTTCCCTTAGCCAGCCGCGTCCGCCACCGAAAGAGAGACGCCCTTATGCACGTTCTTAGCCGCCTGAAATTTTCCGCCTATGGGATGCATTTCGCCGATCAGATCGCCCTTGTGTCGGTCCCGCTCATTGCGAAGCTGGTGTTCGGCGCATCCGCCGAAACGATCGGTATTCTCGTCGCCTGCCAGTCGATGGCGCATCTACTGGGGTCGCTCCCTTTCGGCGTGGTCGTCGACAATGCACAGTCGAGAACGGTCGCCATTGCATCCACGATCATCTCAGTCCTTGGTTTCGCGGGCGCGGCGGTGTGCATCTATGTCGGCAGCTTGTTTTGGTTCGGCGTCTCGGTGACCTTCGGTGGCTTCGGCATCGTGCTGTTTGTCTTGGTCAGCCTGTCGATACTCCCCAAGATCGAGGCGGGCGATCGGCTCGCAAAAGCCAACGCGCAGATCGAAATACCGAGGGCGCTCATGTCTTTTCTTGTTCCGCTTGGCGTTGGCGTCGTCATCAGCGCGGCGACCGCTCAGTGGGTTTTCGCCGCCGCGACAGTGGGCGGATTAGCGGCACTTCTAGTTGCCACCGGCCTGCCCTGCTTCTCGATGGCGACTGGAACGAAGGAAAAAACGGTCAAACAGGTCTTTAAAGCTGGAGTGTATGTGGCAAGGCAGAAGTTTCTGTTGCCCATCGCGCTCTGCGCGATTTTCTGGAACGTCGCCTTTTTCGCTTTGCTGGTCGCCATGGCGCCGCTGATTGTCGATGTTTATCAGGCCGACCCGGGCGTCTTCGGTTTCGCCATGGCGGCGTTCGGATTTGGGTCTGTCGCAGGTTCGTGGGCCGCAGGTCGGTTTTCCACGCAAATCCCGCCGAATGTCATCCTGCTGTTCGGCCCCGGAAGTTCGGTCGTCGCCTTGATCGCGTTGACGCTGACCCCGCCAGACGGCCCAATCGGAGTCGTCTATGGCGCATTTCTGCTATTGGGATTCGGGCCCGGCGCGTGGTTGGTCTCCCAGAACTCGATCCGTCAGATGGTGACGCCCAGTGCGATGCTCGGAAGCGTCAACGCCGTGATTCAGACCGCCATTTACGGCGTGCGGCCGTTGGGCGCCATGCTGGGCGGCGCGCTCGTCGAGGCGACGTCTCCGGAGGCGAGTTTGGTGTTTGTCGCAATTGCCTATGCAGGCTCCTTTGCGGCGGCGCTGTTCAGCCCGCTTCGGGCGCTACGGCGCTATTCGGATCTCAGTCCTGAACCCGCGGCTTAACCGATTGTCGGAGGATCGACGCGATTGATCGCGCCGGAGCGGTTCAGTCCCAAAAATTAGAGACTGCGTTCAGGCGGCTGGAAACCGAGCCCTGGGAAATGCGTGTGCAGCGCGTACAGCACGCGCTCCATCCGTTCGGTCCAGGTGTGCGCCCGTCGGTAGTGGTCCAGGGCTTTCTCGCGGACGGCGTCAAAGGCCGCATCAGACTTGCCAAGGATGGACGCTACCATGTCGTCGATCTCCACGGCGTTGAAAGGCGTGAAGGCGACGCCCAATCCCTCGCGCGCCTCGCCTCCCAGATAGCGGCTGAAATCGGTCAGTCCGAAACAGCCGTTGGCGATCCCGTAGAACAGGCGCTCATGGCCGCCGCCGCGCAGAGACGGCGAGACATTCAACACGCATTTCGCACGCCGCATCACATCCAACAGATCCAGAAAGGGAATCGTGTCGGCGGTTTCGATCGCATCGGATCCAGCAGGCAGCGCGTCGCGCTCGATCTCGCCATAGACGGTGACGCGCGTCTTCTTAAAGGCGGCGAACAGATCGATCCTGCGCCGGTTGCGGATATAGTCCTCGACCGTACGAGACAGAAGCAGCCGGTCGTTGAGACCGGTCTCGACCGAGAGAGCCTCTGCGCTTGCCTCGACCGCCTGATAGACCGCTTCCGGGCCCGCCAGACTGCGCTCAATGGCCTGGGCGACCACAGGCGCGAAAGGCTCTGGCAAAGCGCGTGCGGCCAGCCAGTCCGGCAGCGGCGGCAAGGCCCGGATATTCCCGGCGAAAAGAAGGTCGATCGGGCGCTCGGCTGTTGTCGGCAAGCGTCGTCCCGGTTCCGGGCCAGCATGCGGCAGATGAAAGATCGAGCGGCCGCCCGGCGCAATCTGATCGACCCAGTCGAGACTGTCGGCGTCGATCAGTCCGGTGAGCGAATGGTCCGGCGCGGCGGCGATCCGCTCCGCATGATGGAACAGATTGTCAATCACGAAGGAGACGCGCGGCAATTTCCAAGCGTCGAACAGGCTCTGTTTGCCGACCATTGGGTTCAGCACCTGCGGGTTCAGCCGCGCGTTCATGTCGAAGACGAAGGCCGGCGCCTTCGACTGTCCGATCATCAGCATCATGGCTTCGAACAATTTGGGATCGCCGTAATTGCCTCCGACATAGAAGCCGACCCGAACCCCGAACCGCCCAAGAGCGAAAGCGATGTCCGACGCCATCGTGTCGATCGAGGCGTTCGGCGTATAGGTCGTCAGGATCAGGCAACGCGGGGCGCCGAACGGCGGCATAGGCGGCTCCTCTCTTCAAGTCCCCGCCCAATCGCGACGAGCGGCGCTTGACCGAACCGGTTGTATGGCGATTCTAGCCCTGAGATGATGGGAAAGGCGGACAGATGGCGAAGAAATCTCTCGGCGTGATCGGCGGCAGCGGCCTGTACGACATTGACGGCCTGGAAGGCGCGCATTGGAAGATGGTGGATAGCCCCTGGGGCGCGCCGTCGGACCAGATCTTCGCCGGAAGCATGGCGGGGACCGATGTCTTTTTCCTGCCGCGTCATGGGCGCGGCCATGTGCAGTCGCCCAGCAGCATCAACTATCGGGCGAATATCGACGCGCTGAAACGCTGCGGCGTCACCGACATTATCTCGCTCTCCGCCGTCGGATCCTTGCGCGAGGAAATGCCGCCCGGCGATTTCGTACTGGTGGATCAGTTCATCGACCGCACCTTTGCGCGGGAGAAAAGCTTCTTCGGTCCCGGCTGCGTCGGCCATGTGCCGCTGTCGCACCCAACCAGCGCCTGGCTGATGGATATTCTGGAGGACGGGCTCCGGACGCAGAGTGACGCGGACGGCGGCTATCACCGGGGCGGGACCTATGTGGTGATGGAAGGACCGCAATTCTCAACCCTGGCGGAAAGCGAGCTTTACCGGTCCTGGGGCGCGCATGTGATCGGCATGACCAACATGCCCGAAGCGAAACTGGCGCGCGAGGCGGAGATTCGATACGCTACCGTCGCCATGGTCACCGACTATGATTGCTGGCATCCGGACCATGATAGCGTCGATGTCGCCCTGGTCGTGCGCACGATGCAGAAGAACGCCGCGCGGGCCAAGGACCTGACCAAATTCGTGATCGAGAACCTGAACAAGCGCGACACCGAACCGACATGCGGGACTGACCGCTGCCTCGACATGGCGATTATGACCGCGCCCGACGCACGGGATCCCGCCTTGGTCGCGAAACTGGACGCGGTCGCCGGGCGTGTCTTGACGGCGTAGCCGCGCCCGTCAGGCCGCACCCGACTTGAACAACATATACTCGTAGGCGTCGCGGAGGGCGATGTAGGAGCTGTCGATGACGTTTGGGGAGACGCCGACGGTGACAAAACGGCGGCCCTCGCCGTCCATGCTTTCGATCATCGTCCGCGTCACCGCGTCCGTGCCCGCCGTGTCGCCGCGCAAGGGCATGATCCGCACCTTAAAGTCGACCAGCTTCATCGCGCCGATCAACGGGTAAAAGGTGACCAAAGCCTCGCGCAGGGCGTTGTCGAGCGCGTTGACCGGGCCGTTGCCCATGGCGACCCGCATCAGTTTCTGACCTTTCACCGACACCGTGACCGTCGCTTCGGATTCGGTCACCAGGACGCCGCGCGCATTGTGGCGTCGGTCGTCCGTGACGCGGAACCGGTCGGTTTCAAAGGAACGCGGCGCCTCGCCCATCACCTGCCGGGCCAGCAATTCGAAACTCGCATCGGCGCCGTCATAGGCGTAACCGGCGAATTCCTTCTCTTTGACGACCTCCAAGAGCCGGGCGATAGTTTTTTCATCCTCGATGACGACGCCCAGTTCCGCCAAGCGAGCGAGAATATTGGACCGACCGGCCTGATCGGAGACGACGATGATCCGCTCATTCCCCACCAGCCGGGGCTCGATGTGTTCATAGGTGCGCGGATCCTTGGTCACCGCCGAGACATGCAGCCCGCCCTTATGAGCGAAGGCCGCCTCGCCGACATAGGCCGCATGCCGGTTCGGCGCCCGGTTCAGCCGCTCGTCCAACAGACGGGAGACATGGGTCAGTTGCGTCAGCGCGCCCTCGCGCAGGCCGGTCTCGCAGCCCATTTTCAGGACCAGGGAGGGAATGATCGAGACAAGATTGGCGTTGCCGCAGCGTTCTCCCAACCCGTTCAACGTGCCCTGGATCTGACGCGCCCCGGCGCGCACCGCCGCCAGGCTGTTGGCGACCGCGTTCTCGGTGTCGTTATGGGCGTGGATGCCCAACCGGTCGCCGGGAACATATTTGACCACCTCGGAGACGATCTCGAAGACCTCATGCGGCAGGGTCCCGCCATTCGTGTCGCATAAGACAACCCAACGCGCCCCGGCCTCCATCGCCGCCTTGACGCAGCCCAAAGCGAAATCCGGGTTGGCCTTGTAGCCGTCGAAGAAATGCTCGGCGTCATACATCGCCTCGCCCATCCGCGTATGGGCCACGGCGACGCTGTCGCGGATCATGGCGATATTCTCATCCTGAGATATATCAAGCGCGACATCGACATGGAAATCCCAGCTCTTGCCGACAAGACAAGCGGCGTCTGCTCTTGCGTTTAGGATCGCCGCCAGGCCCGGATCGTTCTCGGCGCTGCGGCCGGGCCGACGCGTCATGCCGAAAGCGACCAGTGTCGCGTTGTTCAACACCGGCGGCCGGTCGAAAAAGGCCGTGTCTGTCGGGTTTGCGCCTGGCCAGCCGCCCTCGATATAGTCGATGCCCAAAGCGTCCAACGCGGTCGCAATCGCCGTCTTGTCGGCGACCGTGAAATCAACGCCCTGGGTTTGCGCGCCATCTCTTAAGGTTGTGTCAAACAGGTAAACTCGATCGCTCATCATTTTCCCCCGAAGCGGATCGCTTCTTATCCGCCCGCCTAGTCGCGGCGCCAATCGGTGACGCCGCCGGGTTTGTCCTCAAGCACCACGCCCCGCGCCTTCAAGCTGTCCCGGATTTCATCGGCGCGGGCGAAGTCTTTGGCCTGTTTCGCCGCCACACGCTCGTCGATCAGCGCCTCAATCTCGGCGACATCGGGACCGGTCGCGCCCGCGCCGCCATGGAACCAGGCGACCGGTTCCTGCTGCAACAGGCCCAGCATATAGGCGCTGGCTTTCAGGTCTGCCGGCTTGTCCCGCAGCTTGTGCAATTCGGCCAGCGCCTCAGGCGTATTCAAATCATCGCTCAGTGCGGCCATCACGCCGTCCGACACAGCGCCCGTCCCGTCCTTGATCGGCGCGTCGCGCAGGACGCCATACAGACGGTCCAATTCCGCCTTCGCCTCACGCAGCTTGGCTTTCGAGAAATCGAGCGGCTGCCGATACTGCGTCTTGAGCAGAACGAGCCTCAGCGCCTCGCCAGGGAAGGCGTCGAGCAATTCGCGCACGGTGTAGAAGTTGCCGATGGATTTCGACATCTTCTCGCCTTCGCTCATGACATAGCCGTTATGGACCCAGTAGCGGGCGAAATCCGAGCCTGGATTGCCGCAGCAGCTTTGCGCCACCTCGTTCTGGTGATGCGGGAAGATCAGGTCCATCCCGCCGCCATGGATATCGAAATTCTCGCCGAGATACTGGCTCGACATAGCCGAACACTCGATATGCCAGCCCGGACGCCCAAAGCCCCAAGGACTGTCCCAGCCCTGCTCGGCCGCTTCCGCCGGTTTCCACAAAACGAAATCCGCCGGATCGCGCTTGTAGGGTGCGACTTCGACTCGGGCGCCGTCGATCTGCTCATCCCGCGTGCGGTTCGAGAAGGTTCCATAATTCGGCCACGAGGGTACGTCGAACAGCACATGCCGCTCCGCCGCATAGGCGTGGCCGCGCGCGATCAGACGCTCGATCAAGGCGATCATCTGCGAGATATGATCGGTGGCGCGCGGCTCGACCTCCGGCGTCAGGCAGCCGAGGTCGTCAACGTCGCGGTGATACTGTGCGATGGTTTCGTCTGTCAGGTCCCGGATCGAGATCCCACGCTCTTTCGCCCTCGCAATGATCTTGTCCTCGACATCGGTGATGTTGCGGACATAGGTCACCGTCTGGTAGCGCGCCTTCAACAGACGATAGAGCGTGTCGAACACGACTTGCGGGCGGGCGTTGCCGATATGGATCAGGTCATAAACCGTGGGCCCGCAGACATACATGCCGACGGATCGGCCGGCGGGATCAAGCGGCGTGAAGTCCTCTTTGCGGCGAGTCGCGGTGTTATAAAGCTGAACGGTCATCAATTGTTTCTTTCGGGAGCGCGGCGCTGAAGGACGCGCGCAATGAACCCATGCGGTCGAAGGCGCGCCGCCGGAGAAACTGATACGTGATCGGAAAACCGGCGGGCGATGAAAACACGGCCGCCGTATGCGCTGCGATCAGATCAACAGCAACAGCGGCCGCCCATAATGCAGCAGATAATCGAGGCGTTGGACGCGTATGTCGTCGGGCGGCCCATCGGCGCGGTCCCTTTCAAATTGGCCGTTCGCGCGGAGTTTAGTCGCGGGCGCGCCGGGAATGCAAATCGTTTCCAACGGTCCATGGCTAGGACAGCCGCGCGAGAACCCGGTCCCGGTCGATCAGGGGCAACAGATCCTTGATATCCGGTCCCTGTTCCCGGCCGGTCAGAGCGCGGCGCAGCGGCATGAACAACTGCTTGCCCTTTCGGCCCGTCGCCTGTTTGACAGCCCCGGTCCAGACGCCCCACGTATCCTGATCCCAGAGGCCGTCGGGCAAATGCGCCGCCGCGTCCTTTAGGAAGGCGCGGTCCTCATCAGCGACTAAGGGCTCGATCTCGCCGGCGACGACGCGCCACCAATGGCCGGCGCCGGCGACAGTGCCGACATTGCCGCGAATGGCGTTCCAGAAGGCTTCGTCCGCCGCCGCTAATCCGTCCGCCGCCAAACGATTTCGGACTGAATCGAAGCTCAGATGATGCACCACCTTGGCGTTCAGCGCCTCAAGCTCTTTCATGTCGAAGCGCGGCGAGGCGCGGCCATAGCCGGCGATGTCAAAGCGCTTCACCAGGGCGGTCAGATCCTCGGTCCCATCCGGCGCGATCGAGGCGCCCAGATGCGCCAGATAGGCGTTGATCGTATTGGGCTCAATCCCCTGGTCGCGCAAATCATGCAGCGCCAGACTTCCGATCCGTTTCGATAAGGCCCGTCCGTCGGCGCCCACCATCAAAGGCAAATGCGCAAAGGTGGGAACCGGGAAATCCAGCGCCTCGAACAACTGAACCTGAACGGCGGTGTTGACCACATGGTCTTCGCCGCGAACGACGTGGCTGATCCGGGTTTCGCCGTCATCGACGACGCTGCTGATCGTGTAGAGCGGCCTTCCGTCATTTCGGATCAGGACTGGGTCGGACAGGCTGCCCGGTTCGAAATGGACATGCCCGCGACCGAGATCGTCCCAAGCCACCGGCGCGTCCAGCAATTTGAAGCGCCAGTGCGGCTGGCGGCCCTCGGCGAGGAAGGCCTGATGCTCTTCCGGCGACAGGTCAAGCGCAGCGCGGTCATAGACCGGCGGCCGGCCCTGGCCGAGCTGGATTTTGCGTTTCAGCTCCAATTCTTCCGGCGTCTCATAGCAGGCGTAGAGCCGGCCGCTTGCCTTCAGCTTGTCGGTCGCCAGATCATAGCGGTCGTGCCGCGCCGACTGCCGCGCGAAATCGTCCCAATCGAGCCCCAACCAGTCGAGGTCCTTATAGATTTGATCCTCGTTCTCCTTGGTCGAGCGCTCGGCGTCGGTATCGTCCATCCGCAAAAGCATCTCGCCGCCATGCGCTCGGGTGAAGAGCCAGTTGATCAGCGCCGTGCGGGCGTTGCCGACATGCATCCGGCCGGTGGGGCTCGGCGCGAAACGGACCCGGACGGCTTGATCGAGTAGAGTGCGCGGTTCGTTGGCAGACATGGACTAGAACCTGTTTGTAATTGTTGACCGCCCCGCCGCCGTCAGAGGATGGTGCGAAAGGCGTTGGTGATCGGATAGCGCCGATCGCGTCCAAAGGCGCGGGCGCTGACTTTGACGCCCGGCGGCGCCTGTCGCCGCTTATACTCCGCCAGGTCCAGCATACGCCAGACCCGCTGCACGGTTTCCGGCGCGTGCCCGCGTTCGACGATCTCGGAAACCGCCATTTCGCCCTCGATCAGGCAGGCCAGGATGTCGTCCAGCGCGTCATAGGGCGGCAGCGTGTCTGCGTCTTTCTGGTCCGGCTTCAACTCGGCGCTGGGCGGCTTAGCGATGACCCGCTCCGGCATCACCGGCCCGCTCGGCCCGAGACACCCGTCAGGACGGGTCGCGTTGCGCCAACGTGAGAGCGCGAAGACGTCCATCTTGTAAACGTCTTTCAGGACCGAATAGCCGCCGCACATATCGCCATAAAGCGTCGCGTAGCCGACCGACATTTCCGACTTGTTGCCGGTGGTCAGCAGCATCGCGCCCAATTTATTGGAAATCGCCATCAGGGTCAGGCCGCGGGCGCGGGCCTGGATATTCTCTTCAGTCTCATCGGGCGCGCGGTCTTCGAAGACCGGCGCCAACATCAATTGAAACGCGCTCATCGCCGGTTCGATGGCGATTTCGTCAAGCCTGGCGCCCAACAGGCGCGCCGCTTCCGCAGCGTCTTCCAAACTCTCCACGCTGGTATAGGGCGAGGGCATCATCACGCAATGTACGCAATCCGGTCCCAACGCGTCGGCGGCGACGGCGGCGGAAAGAGCCGAATCGATCCCACCCGACATGCCCAGAACCACGCCCGGGAAGCGGTTCTTCTCAACATAGTCCCGCAGCCCGAGAACCAAGGTCCTGTATATCGCTTCCAACCGATCCGGCGGCGGCGTCTTAGGGCCGGGCGCGCAGCGCCACCCGTCGGGCCCCCGGCTCCATTCCATCAGGATCATCGCCTCCTCATGGGAGGGCGCCTGAAGCGCGAGCGAGCAATCCGCGTTCAGGACGAAGGAGCCGCCGTCGAACACCAACTCGTCCTGACCGCCGACCTGATTGATATAGGCGATCGGCAGCCCGCTCTCGACGACGCGCGCCGCGACGAGTTGTGTTCGAAAGTCCGGCTTCTCCGTTTCAAACGGCGAACCGTTCGGAACCAGAAGCAACTCAGCCCCAGATTCCTCCAGACACTCGACCACATCGCTGGTCCAAATATCTTCACAGATCGGAACCCCGATACGCACGCCTTTGAAATTGATTGGACCAGGCATTTCGCCCGGTTCGAAGACGCGCCGCTCATCGAAAACCCCATAGTCAGGAAGATCGACCTTGTAGCGCGCGGCGGCGATTTCGCCCGCCTGCAGCAACATAACAGCGTTGCGCGGGCGCGCCGCGGCCTCTCGGTTCGGCCGCCAAGGCGTCGTCAATAACAAGGCGGGGCCGCCGTCCCCGGTTTCCGCCGCCAGAACCGCGACCGCCTCTTCGATCTTGTCCAGGAAAAAGGGTTTGAGGACCAGATCCTCGGGCGGATAGCCGCTGACCGCCAATTCCGAAAACACCGCCAGATCGGCCCCGACTTCCGCTGCGCGCGCCCTAAAACGCCGCACCAAGTCGATATTGGCGGTGATGGCGCCGACCGTGGGATTGATCTGGCACAGGGCGATTTTCAGGACGTCGGTCATCCGCGCTCATCCCGGTGTCGGCGCGAGAGGATCAACGCGCTTTGTGCATTCGGAAAACGCGACTATGGTTATTGCAGGCTGAGAATCAAGACTATGCTAGCCGCCGCAAGGTCGTGGCGGGGAAGTCGGGGGATGACGCGCGCCGCCGCGTCGAAAGAGAGTTGGGATGAGTGAGGACGGGGATTCGAAGGATCAGGGACCGGCGCTCGGTCCCGGACCCGCGAAGGTCGCCGAGGTCATTGAGTCCGCCTATGGCATTCTCGATAAGCGGCTGCGAGAACATGCGACCTTTCGCGACGGGCTAATCCAGACCAGTGATCTGACAGCCGTCCGCCAGACCGTAACCCCGTCAAAGAATCGAGAACTGTTGAACTTGGTGCGCAGCGCCTGGGCGGAGATGGCGTCGATCCAAGCGACCGAGTTCTGGGACCGGCAAAGGCGCTTCCCCCTCGAGCGTTTGCTCGTGCAGCGGTTCGACCATCTGTTGGTCCCGCACGGGACCAACGCCGTGCAAGGCGAGAGTTTTTCGCGCCGGGCGATCAGCGGCTTTCTCTACGCATTGATGCAAATGGTCGGCGAGGATCTGTTCGAGGATTATCGCGCGCGCTGCAAGGAACTGATCGATGAGACCCGTAGGACGGAGGGCGACGCGTTCGATTGGAAGCGATTCTATGACAACGCCGGCGCGCGGGTGCTGGTCACCGATATCCTGGTTTACATCGCCCGCTATTTCGACGATGTGCCGAAACGCCGCGCCTGGATGATCGATATTTTCGAGCGGGCGATGCCGCCGGCGACCGAGACCGGCGAAGACGATTGGCGGTTCGGCGATATCGAGTTTCACATGCTGTTAGACTCGCTCTATGCTGATTTAGGTCGGTCTTTGCTGGATGACGCCGCGTTGGAGCGTCTGCGCAAACGCTATGGCGCCGCCAGTCTTCGCACGGTCGCCCAGGCGTTGGAGAGCCTCAAAATCGACCGCCGCAGCGTCGAGGCCACCGCAGCCGCATCGAAAAACAGCGGCGCCTGAAACAGCGGCGCCGTGGTTGGGGACCGGGATCAGGCGCCGCCTGTTTCGGCAGCCTTTGCGGCCGGGGACGCGCCTCCTTGATCCTCCGGCAGGTCGCGCAGTAGGAACTCACGACCGACCTTAACCCGCGGTTCGCCGTCATATTCGACAATGTCTGCGGTCGCATAGGTCTCGCGCCACTGATCGGGCAGATAGCTGCCGGTGCCGACGACGTCGATCGGCGCGTCCGTCAGCGCCATGGTTTTGCACTTGGCCGGACTGAAGCCGCTCGAGGCGACGATCTTGACCTTCGGATAACCGGCCTGATCGAGGCTCTCACGCATGTGCCAAATCGCAGCGCCGGAGACGCCCGGTCCGATAAGATGGCGCAACTCATCCTCGGTCCGGTAGCCGCGGATCGCGCGCGGCGCGTTTCGATCCAGAACCGCATAGCTGGCCGCCGGGTCCAGCCCTTCGCAGAAACGGCCGCCCGGCGTATCGATGCGCACGCCAAGCCTGCCGGCGGCGGCCAGGTCCGGGAAGCGGGCGCAGACCGCCAACGCATCCGTCACTTCCCGACCGAAATAATCGACCAGGACCGTGATATCCTGATCCGGGAAGGTCTCGTGATACATCTCGGCCGCCCGCACGGTCGATCCGGCGAAGCCGATCAAGGCGTGGGGCATGGTGCCCAGGCCCTTCTCACGCCCGAAATAATGCGCGGTGGCGTCGGTAGCGTTGCCGATGAAGCCGACGGCGCCCTCTTTGCGCCGCGCCCGGTCCGAGCCGACGGACGCGGCATACGCCATCATTTCCGCCATGTCCGACCCGGCGCAATGCCGCGCATCCATGGCAAGGAAAGAAACCGTAGGCAATTCGATACACATGGAATAGGCGTTGTAGGCCGCGACGCAGGCCGGCCCGATCCGCTGCAGCAGCAGCGTCTCCAGATCGACCAAATTCTCGAACGAGCCTGAGACATACATCAAGGGTTCGCCGGCCCCGACCCAGCTTCCTTCCTGATAGCGCAGGTCGATCTCGATCTCACAGCCGCGCTCGACCGCCATCCGGCGCAGCCACTCGACAGCCAGCCGTGGGGCGGAGATAACCGGGCGGCGCATGAAGACCGCATAGGTAACCCGGGCGTCGCCGAACTTGCGGATCGCCTGGCGCGTTCGATTGAAATAGACGTCTGTCCAGGCGCTGACCGCCCGGTCGCTCATGCCGACGCTGACACGCTCCGCCGCCCCGAGATCCGCATTGTCATTCGACTGATCGCCCACGCGCACCCCCGTTGCGTACCGCCAATCGCCCGACGAAGAGCCTCTCGCCGCGCCGATCAGGACGCCGCTTTGAGCTGGCGCGGCTCACCATTGCGGGACAGTTTCAGCGTCTCCGACAGCAGAAACGCCAACTCCAACGCCTGCGTCGCATTCAGCCGCGGGTCGCAATGGGTGTGATAGCGCGCCGACAGGTCTTCATCGCGTATCTCCTGCGCGCCGCCCAGGCATTCGGTAACGTCCTGGCCAGTCATCTCGAAATGTACGCCGCCGGCATGGGTGCCTTCCGCCGCATGCACGTCGAAGAAGCTGCGCACCTCGGCAAGGATCCGGTCGAAAGGTCGCGTCTTGTATCCGCTATCGGCTTTGATCGTGTTGCCGTGCATCGGATCAGAAGACCAGACGACCCTTTTGCCCTCACGCTCGACGGCGCGGATCAGGGGCGGCAGATGCTTCTCGACATTGTCGTGGCCCATGCGCGCGATCAGCGTCAGCCGTCCAGGATCGTTGGCCGGGTTCAAAGCGTCGATCAGCCGCAGCATATCATCGGGGTCCAGCGACGGACCGCATTTCATGCCGATCGGGTTTTCGACGCCGCGCAGGAATTCGACATGCGCGCCGTCCAGCTGCCGGGTTCGGTCGCCGATCCAGAGCATGTGGGCCGAACAATCATACCAATCGCCGCTGAGACTGTCCTGCCGGGTCAGCGCCTGTTCGTACCAGAGCAACAAGGCTTCGTGGCTGGTGTAGAGATCCGTCTCGGCCAGTTGCGGCACGCTCTCCGGCGTCACGCCGCAGGCCGACATGAAGTCCAGGGCCTCTGTCAAACGATCAGCCAACTCGCGGTAGCGCTCGGCCTGCGGGCTCCCCTTGACGAAATCGAGGTTCCAGCGGTGCACCTGATGCACATCGGCAAGACCGCCGCCAGCGAAGGCGCGCAGCAGATTCAGGGTGGCCGAAGCCTGATGATAGGCGCTGACCATCCGGTTGGGGTCCGGAGTCCGGGCGGCGCCGCTGAAATCGATGCCATTGATGATGTCGCCGCGGTAGCTCGGCAGTTCGACGCCGTCGATAACTTCGGTCCCGGCCGAGCGCGGTTTGGCGAACTGGCCGGCCATGCGGCCGACCTTCACGATCGGCAGCGCCGCGCCAAAGGTCAGGACGATCGCCATCTGCAGCATGACCTTGAACGTGTCGCGGATGTTATTGGCGCTGAATTCCGCGAAGCTTTCGGCGCAATCCCCGCCCTGCAGCAGAAAAGCCTCGCCATTGGCGACACGGGCCAGATCAGCGCGCAACTGGCGCGCCTCGCCGGCGAAAACCAGCGGCGGATAGTTGGCCAGCGTATCCTCCACCGAACGCAGCGCCGCCGCGTCCGGATAATCCGGCGTTTGCAACGCCGTCTTGGATCGCCAACTGTCAGTTTTCCACCCAGCCGCCATGGCCGTATCCTCCAGTTCGAGCCGCCTCGGATGCACAAAGAGGCGCCCGACGCTCCGCAAAAAAGCTCGCAGTTAAACAAGTCCCCGCCTGAACGCCAGCCGGGGACGCATGTCTATACGCCCCTCGACGGGGGTTTTCCACAGGAAATCGGTCGAAAGCGTTCCGGTCCATTCCGGCGTGTGAAGGCCGGCGAACCCAGATCGCCGACGACGCGCGCCCGGGGCTATTCGGCGGCGCGGGCCTGCGGTTCGGGTTCGGGGCTGCGCATCGTGACGAACTCTTCCGCACTGGTCGGATGCACGCCGATTGTGTGATCGAAATCGGCCTTTTTCGCGCCCGCCTTGAACGCGACGCCAATGGCCTGGGTCACCTCGCCGGCGTCCGGGCCAATCATGTGGAACCCGACGACCCGGTCCGTCGCGCGATCCACGATCAGCTTGTAGAAGGTCTTCTCTTGCGATCCCGACAATGTGTGTTTCAGGGCCCGGAAGGAAGTCTTGTAGACATCCACCGCGCCATACTCGTCTCTCGCCTGCTCTTCTGTCAGGCCGACCGTGCCGATGCCGGGCTGCGAGAAAACCGCGGTCGGTATGTCGCGATAATCCATTTTTCGCGCTTCCTGATTATAGGTGTTGTGCGCGAAAACCATGGCCTCGGCGATGGCGACCGGCGTCAGCGCCACCCGATCAATCACATCCCCCAACGCATAGATCGACGGAACCGAGCTTTGGAAATCCTCGTTCACGACGATAGCGCCGTTGCGCGCCAGGTCGACGCCGGCGTCCTCCAAGCCCAGACCGGCGGTGTTCGGATGACGCCCGGTCGCATACATGATCAGGTCCGCGGTCAAGGTCGACCCGTCCTCCAAGGTTGCGACCAGTCCCGCGTCGGTCTTCTCGATGGCTGCGATGTTGCTCTTGAACCGCAGATCCACGCCCTTCTTGCGCATCTCTTCGGCCAAAACCGCCCGCACATCGTGATCGAAGCCGCGCAGGAACAGCTCGCCGCGATAAAGCTGGGTGGTCTCGACGCCGAGCCCGTTGAAAATGCCGGCGAATTCGACCGCGATATAACCACCGCCGACAACGATGGCGCGTTTCGGCAATTCCTCCAGATAGAAGGCTTCGTTCGAGCTGATCGCATGCTCTTTACCCGGAATATCCGGGACCGAGGGCCAGCCGCCGACAGCGACCAGGATACGCTCAGCGGTGTATGTGACCCCGCCCGCCTCGACCGTATGGGCGTCGACCACAACCGCACGCGCCCGAATCAGCTCGACGCCGGCGTTTTGCAGCAGCTTTTCATAGACGCCGTTCAGCCGGCCAATCTCTGTGTTCTTGTTCTCGAGCAAGGTCTTCCAGTTCAACCGTGCGCCCTCGACGGTCCAGCCGAACCCGCCCGCATCGTGAAACTCCTCGGCGAAATGCGAGGCGTAGACGAACAGCTTCTTCGGCACGCAGCCGACATTCACGCAGGTGCCGCCGAGGTTCCAGTCCTCAGCCACCGCCGTCTTCGCGCCCAGGCCGGCGGACATGCGCGCGGCGCGCACTCCGCCCGAACCGGCGCCAATGACAAAGAGATCGTAGTCGTAGTCGCTCATGGAATCGCCTCTCCGTACTGTTCCAGTGACGCGGCGGACCTTGGGGCTCGCCAATCCTCGGCCGCCGATGCACCCTATAGACTGTTCGGGCGTCCGCGCCACGCCGATTGCGCAGAAAGCGGCCAGTCAGGCATAACTGTCCGAACAAAGTGTATTTCAGCATCGGCGGAATTCGATGGCTGCAGCGTTAAATGTCGGAAAATGATCGCAAAGAGCCTGCAGCGGACGCAGCGCGCGACCCAGCAGCCCCGAAGCAAGCCTATCGGGCGGTGCGTATGTGCGTGAATTTCCGCGCTGGAACGGCGACGCCGTCTTGCGCCGGGCGCGGCGCGCGGGAAGTCGCCGACATCGTCGAACGGGAATGGGCGGCCCGCGACATGCCGCTGGGTTTCGAAAGGGTGCATTGTCTGGGCAAATGCCATCTCGGTCCGACCATGCGGCTGGTGCCGGCCGGGCCGTTCATCATAGGCGCGAAGGACGAAAAGGACGTGACGCGCATTTTGGACTTGCTGGAGGACGGGCGCGGGGATCAAGCGGCCGCGGAATTCCCCCTGCCGGAAACGGACATAGACGCATGAGCCGACGCCGCTGGCCGATTCACGCCGTGGTCGCTCTGCTCGCCTTCGGGCTGTTCGCGCCGGCCTGGGTCGCGGTTGGCGGTGGGAAGGCCCGGGCGCAATCGGAGAATGAACAAAGATTCATTCCGCTGGGACGGCTTCCCACCCTTCTACTGCCCGGCGGCAATCGACCGCCGCAGTTCCGCCGCTCGGCCCGGCCGGTGAATTTCTTCGTCGAGGCGGAGACACTGCGAAACAGCATCGATCAGCCGCTATCCACCGCCTGCGCCCATGGCGAGTTCAACCTGAAGGACGTGGGGCGGTATTACGTCACCATCGGCACCGATGAAACGGCGCCGCGCCGCTACGGCTACGCGGACTCGACCGGCTTCAATCTGCGCGATCCGAAGAACCAGGCCGTCGCCGATACGGTTTATCTGTTCGAACTGGACGCCACGTCCGAATGCCGCGTCTACGCGATCGCGGCGCCGGGCTGATTGGAAAGGCCCCGACCGAGATGGCGATACAATCGACAGGCGTCCAAGCGGATAGTCCGACCTGGGGCGCGCGCTTCAGCGGCGCGCTCCCGGCGCTCCGGCTTTATTCGGGGCTCTACCTGTTCTTCTTCGTACTCTGCCATTTCCTGAATCACGCCGCCGGCCTGATCAGCCTGTCGGCGATGGATGCGGCGCGGCCGGTCTTCTTGGCGCCCTTCAATAATCTCGTCGGCGTCTGGCTGCTGGTCGCCGCCTTCACGTATCACATTCTCTACGGTTTGATCGCCGTCTACCGCCGAACCTCTTACCGGATGACAACGTGGGAGGGCACGCAGATCGGCCTGGGCTTGTCCGCCCCGCTGATGCTGAGCCCACATTTAGCGACCGCCTTCGTCGCGCAATTGTCGTTAGGCTATAACCCGACCTATGAATGGATCGTCGCCTACTATTTCGTGGTCGCGCCGGTCGAAGGCGTTCTGACCGGCTTAGGGATGTTGGTCCTGTGGGCGCATGGGGTGCTGGGCCTGCACTATTGGCTTCGCGTCAAACAAGGCTACGCCGACTGGTCGCGCAGTTTCCTGGCGGCGGCGACGGCGATCCCGGTGGCGGCCTTCGGCGGGGTGGTTTCGGCCGGCGCAGAAGCGGTGCGCCTTAGTCAGGATCCTGGATTTCTCGAGCAAGCCTTCATCGAGATGCGGCTGACGCCGGAAGGTGCGGAAATCGTCAGGGCGTTCGGCGACAATGCGACATGGATGGCGGCGGCCTTTGTCGCCGCGCCCTTCCTGCTGCGCTTCCTGCGCGTTCAACTACAGAGGGCGCAGCGGCGCGCAGCGGTCAGCCTGCCCGACGGACGGCGCCTGACGGTCACCCCCGGGGCCACAGTGTTGGAGACGCTGCGCCGCCATGGCGTGCCGCACGCGGCGGTCTGCGGCGGGCGCGGGCGCTGCACAACCTGTCGGGTGCGGGTCGCCGCCGGCGCCGAGACGTTGATCGAACCGAACGACATCGAACGCAAGGCGCTGGCAAAGATCCAAGCGCCCGACGGGCTGCGTCTTGCCTGCCAGATCCGCCCGACCAGCGATATCGTCGTCGTGCCGCTGCTTCCGCCACGCGCCAACGCCGATGACGGGCGCAGCGCCGGCGGGTTGGAGGGCGTCGAGCGGCCGGTGACGATCTTGTTTATCGATCTGCGCGGCTCGACCAAACTGGGCGAGACCAAACTGCCTTACGATGTACTGTTCATCCTGAACCAGTTCTTCGCTTCAATGACACAGGCGCTGTTCGAGACGAACGGGCACTATGCGCAGTTTAACGGCGACGGGCTGATGGCGATTTATGGCCTGAACACGCGCACTGCCGAGCAAGGCGCACGGGAGGCGCTGCGCGGGGCCCAGGCGATGCTCGACCATATGGACCGGCTGAACGAGCTTCTGACCAGCGAGCTGCCCTTCCCGCTTGAGATCGGCATCGGCGTGCATCATGGCGAAGCGATCGTCGGCGCGATGGGACCGCCCGAGAAGCAGATCATGAGCGCCATCGGCGACAGTGTGAACACCGCCGCGCGGCTAGAAGCGCTGTCCAAGACCTATCCAGGACCGCTGGTCGCGTCCGAGACCGCGATTTCGATCGCCGGCTACGCGCCGGATCCGTCCCACCGCGATACGGTGTCGTTGCGCGGCCGTGATGAAGAGATTGCGATTTTCGCTCTGCCAGATGCAAAATCAGAGACACTGCCGGAGGCGCGTACGGCGCAGGCCGCGGAGTAGAAAGAGCGTTTGGAATTAGGAGTGAGAGAATGGCGGCGCCAACCCTCGTCATTGGCAATAAGAACTATTCTTCCTGGTCCTTGCGTCCGTGGCTGGCGCTGCGCAAGTCGGGGATCGCATTCGAAGAAGAAGTGGTTTGGCTCGATACGGCGGATACGCGCGCGCGGCTCTTGTCCTTCTCCGGTTCGGCGCGTGTCCCCGTTTTGATGGTGGATGGCTGGGCGATCTGGGACACGATGGCGATCTGCGAATGGGCCGCGGAGCAGGTTCCAACGCTCTGGCCCGCCGACGCGATGACACGGGCGCGCGCCCGCAGCGTGACCGCCGAGATGCATTCGAGCTTCGAAGCCCTGCGCGCCGCTTTGCCAATGAATATCCGAGCCGAAGATCGGCGCCTGACGATCGGCCCGGACGTCCAGGCCGATATCGACCGGGTTCTGGAGATCTGGCGCGACTGTCGCGGACGCCACGCGGCGGATGGGCCCTGGCTGTTCGGCCCATTCAGCATCGCCGACGCTTTCTACGCGCCGGTGATCAGCCGGTTCTACAGCTATGGCGTAAAGCTTGACCCAATTGCGACCGCCTATCGCGATACGCTATTCGCCGACCCGGATTTTGCGGAATGGCGAGAGGCGGCGCATTCGGAGGCCGCCGTCATCGCTCATGAAGAGATCGGCGAGCCTTAGGAGAGGCAGGTCGAGATCGCCAGCCGCGCCGTCGAGTCCGCGGTGAAGGAAGACGTGGCGCTGGTCCCCACCTCGGCCCCAAAGCGGACCGTGACGGACGCGCCCTCGATCTCCGACCCCGCCACCATCGTCTGTCCCATCGGCCCGTCGCGCAGCGTGTCATCGACATCGATGGTGAAGGCGGCGCTCTCGTTCGGCAGCAGCGTGCGGAAACTCAAGTCGATCCGCTTGCCCCCATCCGAAACCGGACTGACCGACGCAATCCGCTCGGCGCCGGCGACAAGTTCGAAGGGCTGAAACACCGACAAGCCCGCCCCGCCCGGCGTCGTATCAAAAATCAAGCCGCCCGCCGAGCCATCGAGATCAATGCTCACCACCGCCGGCCCCAACGCGCAGGCCCCCGCATTCGTGACCGTAAACCGGTCTTTTGGCGCGCCCTCAGCGAAGGTTACCCGGATTTCGGCGTGGGCGGGGAAGGCCGCTAGTAAAAAGGCGGCGGCCAGAACGGAAACAAGCGGGCGCATGAGGAACCTAGCTCCATTGTTCTGTATTCAAGCTCAACTACGACGGGCCACAATGACCGGACCAATCGACACTACTGGCCTAGCAAGATTTGCAGGACAGGCTTCATTGGTTCGCAACGGCTTGAAGCCCATTACCCAACTTGAAGACAGCCGGCGCGCTGCTCACGTCCGTCACGCCGGACTTGATCCGGCGACCATCTGGCAGCGCCATGGGCCCCGGATCAAGTCCGGGGCGACGAATCGGCCAGAAGGCTTGCGGAGTTCGCGCACCGGACAAAAGGCTGCGCCGCCTACTCCACCGTCACGCTCTTCGCGAGATTGCGGGGTTGATCCACGTCGGTGCCTTTGAGGACCGCGGTGTGGTAGGCGAGGAGCTGCACGGGGATGGTGTAAAGCAACGGGGCGGTGAACGGGTCGACCTTGGGGAGTTCGATGCTGGCGAAGGGTTCGGCCATGCGGTTCATGCGGGCTATCCCGTCGGCGTCGGACAGGAAGATCACCTTGCCGCCGCGGGCGACCATTTCCTGGACATTGCTGGCGGTCTTCTCGAACAGCGCGTCCGATGGGGCGATCATGACGATCGGCACGTCGTCTTCGATCAGCGCGATGGGGCCATGCTTCATCTCACCGGCCGCGTATCCTTCGGCATGGATATAAGAGATTTCCTTAAGCTTCAGCGCGCCTTCCAAGGCGATCGGAAAACTGGCGCCGCGGCCCATATAGAAGACGTCGCGCGCCTTGGCCAAGGTCTGGGCGATTTCGCGCAATGCTTCATCATGGTTCAGGACCTCGGCGGCGCGGCCCGGCGTTTCCGCCAGGGCGACCGCCAGTTCCGCCTCGCGCGCCCGGTCGATCGCGCCGCGCGCTTTGGCCGCCGACACGGCGACGGCCGCCAGAACCGTGAGTTGCGTCGTGAAGGCTTTGGTTGAGGCGACGCCGATTTCCGGTCCCGCCTTGGTCAGGATCACCGCGTCGGATTCCCGGGCGATGGTGCTCTCGGGCACATTCACGATGGAGAGGATGACCTGACCCTGGCGCCGACAATAGCGCAGCGCCTCCAGCGTATCCATGGTCTCGCCCGACTGGCTGATGAACAGCGCCAATCCGCCTTCGGGCAGCGGCGCCGCGCGATAACGGAACTCGGACGCGATATCGACCTCGACCGGGATCCGCGCCACCTGCTCGAACCAGTATTTGGCGACCTGCCCCGCATAAGAGGCGGTGCCGCAGGCGCTGATCGTGATACGCGGCACGGCGGCGAAATCGATCGGCAGCGGCGGCAACGTAATGGTCTGCTCTGCGGGGTTTAGAACGCCGGCCAGCGTGTCGCCGATCACCGTCGGCTGCTCGAAAATCTCTTTCTGCATAAAGTGGTGGTAGTTGCCTTTACCAACCAAAGCGCCGGAGACGGCGGTCTGCACGATCGGCCGTTCCACCGGCGCACCGTCGGTCTCATAGATCTGCGCGCCCTCCGGCGTCAGCACCGCCCAATCGCCTTCCTCAAGGTAGCAGATGCGCCGTGTCAGGGGCGCGAGCGCCAAGGCGTCGGAACCGAAATACATCTCACCATCGCCATAGCCGATGGCCAGCGGCGAGCCGCGCCGCGCGCCGATCATCAGGTCGTTATGGCCTTTGAAGATCATCACCAGGCCAAAGGCCCCTTCGAGGCGCGGCAGGGTTTTGGCCACCGCCTCAACCGGCGTCAGGCCCGCCTCGAGATGCTGGTTGATGACATGGGCGACGATTTCCGTGTCGGTCTCGCTCGAGATCCGGTCGGCCCGCTCCCCCAACTCTTCCCTCAACTCCAGGAAATTTTCGATGATACCGTTATGGACGATGGCGACGCCGTCCGAGATGTGGGGATGCGCGTTGTTTTCAGACGGCACGCCATGGGTCGCCCAGCGGGTATGGCCGATGCCCGTCATGCCGGGCAGCGGGTCCCGCTCGAGCACGGCCGCCAGATTCTCGAGCTTGCCCTCGGCGCGTCTTCGATCGATCGACCCATTCACCAGGGTCGCAATCCCAGCCGAGTCGTAGCCGCGATAGGCGAGCCGTTTCAGACCTTCCAGCAAGGTCGGGGCCGCCGGCCCGGTTCCCAGAATGCCTACAATACCGCACATGTCAGTCGCGTTTCCCTTTCTGGCCGGTGGAAGCCGCTTTCTTTTGAGTCGCTTTCTCCCGGAACCGCGCTGCGCCGCCATCCGTGTCCCACACCGGCGCCCGCGTCGAAACAAGCGCGTCCGGCTTTACATCCTTTGACAGGGTCGACCCGGCGCCGACAATTGCGCCTGCGCCGATCGAAATCGGCGCGATCAGCGCGCTGTTGGACCCGATGAAGGCGCTGTCCCCGATCTCGGTCCGCGCCTTGTTCACCCCGTCATAATTGCACGTGATCGTTCCCGCGCCGACATTCGCGCCAGCACCGACCGACGCGTCACCGATATAGGACAGGTGGTTCGCCTTGGCCCCCTCGCCGAAAAGCGCGTTCTTGACCTCGACGAAATTGCCGATCCGCGCGCCCGGCCCGATCTCGGTCTCCGGGCGCAGCCGGGCGAAGGGGCCGACGGCCGCGCCGGCCCGCACAGTCGCGCCCTCAAGATGGCAGAAGTCCCGCACCACCGCGCCCTCTTCGACCGAGACGCCCGGCCCGAGGACGACGTTCCGGCCGATCTCGCAGCCCGGCGCCAACGCCGTGTCCCAGGAGAACCAGACCGTCGCCGGATCGCGCAGGGTCACGCCCGCCGCCAACGCCGCCGCGCGCCGCCCGTCCTGAAACCGCGCCTCGGCGACGGCCAGATCGGCCTTGCTGTCAACGCCCATCAGGTCGGCTTCATCGGCCAGGATCGCCCGACAGTCCAGGCCGGCTTGCCGCGCCAACGCGACCAGATCGGTCAGATAGTATTCGCCCTTGGCGTTGTCGTTGCGCACTTGGTCGACCAGCGGAAACAAATGCGCAGCGTCGACCGCCATGACGCCGGAGTTGCACAGCGTAATCGCCTTCTCGTCGGCGGTCGCGTCGCGCTCCTCGACAATTCGGTCGAGCGCGCCGGTCTTGTCCAGGACCAAACGGCCGTAATTGGTTGGGTCCCGGGCGTCGAAACCCAGCACGACCACAGCGGCCCCCGCCGCCTGCGCCTCGGCCATTTCCCGCAAGGCGGCGGATGGCAGGAACGGCGAATCGCCAAACAGGATGAAGACGCAGCCGGTCTGAAAATCGGCCAAGGCCTCGCGCGCCGATTTCACCGCATCGGCGGTGCCCCGCCTTTCGCTCTGTTCGACGCAGACCGCCGGGGCCGTCGCCTGTCGCAGCGCCGGCATGTCCGGGCCGACGACGACGATCTCCAGCGCCGGCGCCAAGCTGCTCACAGAGGCCTGAACATGCTTCAGCATGGGTAGGCCGCCGACCGTCTGCAACGCCTTGGGCAGCGGCGCGCGCATCCGCGTGCCCAAGCCGGCGGCGAGAATCACGGCGGCGCATGCGGGGTCAGTCATCACAAAGCCTATCGAGCAAAATGCGCGGGACGCGGGTCAAACGAATCGGCGACGCGGGGGTCGAGCAGCGCGTCCCGTCCGGCTTGGATCAAGGAATGGGCGGACCCTCGGCCAGCGGCGCGCCGCCTCCTACTGCCACAGGCGCCAAAGCCCGCCAAGTCACAGTTTGTAACGGGATTTTGCCCAAAGTTACGATTCTTGACGCACCCGACGCCGCATATCGTCGATGATCGCAAGCACCTCGCGGCGCTTGGCGTCATCCAACAAGTCCACGCCGTCATTGATCGCAAGCTGCATGTCGAGGGTCAGCTCGCCCTTCTGCATCGCCGCCTTGACCAGGCTGTCAGCCAAATCGCTGCCGACCACATCCTCCAACGCCGCACGCAATTGCGGAAGATAGAGGTCGACCAAGGCGTTCTCAGCCACTAGGTTTCCTTCGCGCAGAAAGGCGTATCGGCGTCCAACGCCGACCGAGCTTGGGCGAAGATACCGTGTCCCGGACCAGGACCTCAAGCACACAGTGGGCGTCAAGCCGCAGACGGATCGTGGTTCTTCGGCGCGACGCTCAACCGGACGGAGCATTGATGCGGAACAGGATCCACCAGAACGGTCGGCGACGGCGCAGCGGCGCCCCGGCGGTGATTTTCGATCTCGACGGCGCGCTCATCCACAGCACGCCGGATATCGCCGCGGCGGCCAATCGGATCCTGGTTGAAGACGGGGCCCCGGCTTTGCCCGAAGCGGTTGTCGCCGGCATGGTCGGCGGCGGCGCGCCGAGATTCATGGAACGCGCTTATGCAGCGGCAGGTTTGTCGCTGCAGGACTATCCGGACGCCCTGGCCCGCTTCTTAGCGGCCTACCATGCCGGCCCCGTGTCCAGAACCCGCCCTTTTCCCGGGGTCGATCCCATGCTGCGCCGACTGAAACGCGCGGGCGTCAGGACGGCGTTGTGCACCAACAAACCGCGCGCGGCCACCGAGCGGGTGTTGCAACGCCTCAACTGGACCGGCTATTTCGACCTTGTGCTGGCGGGCGACGATTTGCCGTTCAAGAAGCCGGACCCGAGGCCGATCCGGATCATTCTCGACCTGCTCGGCGCGGCGCGGCGCGACACCCTGTTCGTCGGCGACACCTGGGTCGATATCGCCGCCGCCAAAGCCGCTGGCCTGCCGGTCGCCCTGATGAGTCAAGGTTACGCCCCCGATCCGGCAAGCAGCATGGGCGCCGATTTCATCCTCAACTCGCCGCGCATGCTGAACAGGTTGGTTCGCCTTGGTTAGCCGGCATGCGCCCCTCCCGTGGCCGCCTAGGGCGTTTCGACGAAATGCAGGGCCGTGCAGAGTCCACTCTGCGCCGATCGGGTGTGCGAACAAGGCCGATCCAGCCAATGGCTCCCCCTTTCAGCCGGGACGATCCAGATAAAACAGCCGAGTTGGCCATCATAGGCCGCGGCGCGGCGCCGCATTGGCACGCTTCGCCACGCCCCCTCAGACGGCGTCCATCAGCCGTAAGGGTTCTCCAGGTCCAACAAAGCGGGTGAGACTGGCGAGCGCGCGGGTGCTTTGGAAATTCATCCGAAAAACAAATCGATAGTAGCTTACGATCATCGATCGACCGTCAATAGACAACACGCCTTTCACGCGCTGTGCGATCGGTCGGCCGGTGGCGGCGGTCTCGTGATAATCTCTCGTTACGGCGGCATGAAACGCCATTGACCCGACCCCAATCTGGTCCACAAGGCGGCGCGCTGCGTCTTTGCCGACAATGTAGGCGGTTGTACTAAGGCCGCCGCAATACATAAACGGCCATCCGTCGGTCGGTGCAAAGACCTGGAGATTTTCGAGTTGGGTTTGGAGCAGACGCAGGTTCGGATCTCGGTCCGCAGACTGTGCAAACACCAGAGCCAAACGGAAGGCCGGAGCCGCCTCTTCAAGATAAGGCAACGATACGGCGTCGATCTTGACGCTCCTCACATCGAATTCCCGGTTAGACTGGAGCGCCTTTCCTGCAGAGGACCGACCAATAAAATGGAGCAGTGTCTTAGGGTGTCCACCCTGGAACAACGATCTTCCATACCGACGTCCGCCGGGCGAGCGGGCTCGGCCCCGGTCGCCTCCCGCGCTCTTATTGACTACCCGTTTTTTCGTTGATCAATCGTCCACATTTAGTGCGATCTGCCGATCGCCGTCGGAAATACGGGTCAGATGCGCCATTAACACGCCGTAATCGGTATCGATCCGCATGCGCACCGGGACGGCGGGGCCGTCGGCCAAAGGCCGGGCGACATAGACTGTGCGATTGCGAGCGGTCTTCGCGTATTTACTTTTGTCCTTCTGCTCGCCGCCAAGCAGTTCGATCTTGACCCGGCAGGCCTCTGCGGCGCCATTGTACACCGAGTAAGCGTTTGGCTCGATGATTTCCATGCCGCCAGACGTGATCGTAAGATCGAACCGGCGGCGCCCGTCATACACTGCGTATTTTGCGTCGCAACCAAGTCCGGCCGTAATGCGGCGGGACTGTTGCGCAAAGACGGTTACGGCGTCGATCGTGTCTATTTCAGCGCCTTCCGGCATCTCCGTTACTTCGTCCAAGTCCGGCGGCGGGGCCACCGAGACGCCGTTCACCTGGCCGTCAGCGTCGTATTTGATGTCGATTTCGCGGGCTTCGCCTTTCCACGAGCTCTCTTGCCGGTGATGCTCGGGAACGGCGCGACCCTCGGCGTCAAACCGGCCTTCGGTGAAGGTGGCGCCCTGCCATGATGCGAAGAAATCGGCGAGACCTTTCGTATTGCCATCCGCTTCCAGGCGATAGGAACCATCGCGCATGATCATCCGCGCATCGGCGCGCATAATGTTCATGCCGCTGAAATAGACCTCGTAGGACAATTCCACCGGTTTGGCCAAAGCCGCGGCGATATCGGACGTCTTGCTGTCCGAGGTCTCCACTGTCGCCACTTGCGGCGCTGTCCCTGTGGCCGTCGACTCCGCGAAGGCGGCGGGCGCGCCGAGCGTAGCCGCGCTTACAACGGCTGCTGAAAGAGCCGTAAACCGCGTGTTTTTCCAAAAACATGAAGCAACGGGCACTACCAACCAAGCGGCCGCCTGCATGGCGCGTCCTCCTCCGATTGACCGTATCAACGATACGGTTATCCCTATATTGGCGCGCCGAACGCGCCTTCAAGGAATTGTACGCCAGCGGAAAGCCCCTTGGATCACGATGACTATTTCCAAACTAAGTGGGAAAGGCGCAGAACAGAGGCGGTCGCTCAGCCGTTTTCGAGTCAGTTGACAGCCCAGACCCGGCGACATACATCGACGCCTTTGATCCGCCGCCGTCGTTCGCTTCACCGACGGCCGGCCGGGCGCGTAGCTCAGCGGGAGAGCACTGCCTTCACACGGCAGGGGTCGCTGGTTCAATCCCAGCCGCGCCCACCATCTCTTACCTCACTGGACCGAAAACGCCGCTGTGGACCGGCCGGCGTCACGGCTATATCCTTTGGGTGCAATCGACAGAGACGTCTGCTGCTGTCGGCGCTCTTGGGCAGGGGGTAGGGCCATTCAGCCATCCGATCTCGCGCCGCTGTGGGCATTTCTAGCGACCCACGCTGAATGGGCGATTTGGTTGTCCAGCAGCCTGTTCGGCCTCACGCTGTTGGCTGGCTCGGTCTTGACCGATACGAAGAAGCAGGAGATCGCCGAGTTATTGATAGGTGACCGGTCAAGCCAGGATTGGTCGACGGCCTTCACCGATTACTTTGACGCGCTCTTCGGGCAAAAGCATCTCTCATGGGTCTGCCTATGGCGCTCCGCCGTCGCATCTCTGATCGCGGTCACCCTAATCTGGCTGGTCTTCGGCAGTATCGGCGCGCTCGACTTGCGCGCGCAGGCGAACCTGTCCCTGGGCGCCATCCTGGTCATCGCCCTGGCCGTTAATATCGCCGCCGACTATGTTTCCCTGTTGGAGACGCGCCTGCTGCTGGGCCAGATGCACCGATTGAGACGGGTCTGGGCGCAAGGCGCGGTGCTGGTCGCCGATCTTCTGATCTCGGGCCTGATCATCTGGGCCGCCATTTTCGCCTATCTCAACAGTCCCTTGCATCAAGGCGAGATAGAGGGTTTCGCCGAGATTATCGGCGTCTTCTCGATCTTCTCGGTCCTGTTCTACTCGACCTTCCTGACCAGCGTCTGGAGCTGGGCCTATCTGATTTCGACCTGGGCGATACGCCTCTGCGCGAAACTGCCGGGGTGGGTCGCCGTCCGGGAGAGACCGTTCCACATTCTCGCCTGTTTCGTCTTTGTTACGACCTTCCTCGGGTCCTTGTCCGCCGCCGCCCTGATGCAGAAAGACGCGGACGGACTCACCCCAATCGACCGGACCCTCTGCACACTGTTCAAGGGCCAGGTCTGCCTCGACGTCGCGCGCCTGACCAAAGAAGAGCAGGCCCAGTTCGAGCTTCTCCTGCTCGCCTGCGAAGGCGGTATCACGGAAGAATGCGTAAGGCACGGTTTGAGACAATATGAGGTCGAACCGAAGCAGGCGGCCCGCCTGTTTCGGCACGCCTGCGACGGCGGAAACGCACTGGGCTGCCACATTCTTGGCTTACTTCATTTTCTAGGTAGGGGGATGCCGGCGGACCCGGCGGCCGGGGAGCTTCGCCTCCGACAAGTCTGCGACGGCGGAAACACTGAGGCCTGCACCAATCTCGGCGTATTCTATGAACAAGGCTTCAGGCTGCCGGCGGACCCGGAGGCGGCGGCGCGCCTCTACCGTCAAGGCTGCGACGGCGGAAACGCTCGGGGCTGCGCGCTGCTCGAGCGGTTGTCGCAGTAACCTTTCGACATCGGTCTAGCAGCCACTCCACCCTCCCCGAGCGCCCCGTCTCAGTCGGGCGGCGTGCTGCGCCGTTTCTGACGCTGTAACGCGTTCAACACGCCCCCAAAACGCCCGCGCCCCTTTTTGCGTCATTCTTAAAGGGTGGACAGCGCCCCTTTCTTCGTCTACGGTATACAAAATACAGAATTATGTATCAGCCGGCTTGGGAGCGCGTTCATGGCGTCGGGGTTTCAGGGGATCGAGACGATTGAGCGCCGTAGTCTGGCGGACTTGACGATCGATCGGCTGATCCTGGCCATCGCTACAAACCAACTGCCGCCCGGCGCACGGGTGCGCGAGAACGAGATTGCGGAGAAGCTGGGGGTCAGCCGGGTGCCGGTGCGGGAGGCGGTCCAGCGGATGGCGACCCAGGGAATCCTGCAAGAGGCGGGCGCGCGCGGCTATTGCGTCGCCCCCTTCGACAGCGCCCATCTTCGCGAAGTCTACGATCTACGCGTCGCGCTTGAGACGATCATGCTGCGTCAGGCCATGCCGAAACTGATGGCCGATCCAGCGCTTGTCTCGCCTCTAAACCATGAAATCGATAACATTCTGCGCGCGGCGGAAACGCATGACGCGATCGCGATCAATCGCGCCGACTTGGCCTTTCACCGACACGCGGTCGAGGTGTCAGAGCATTTCCTGGGTATGAAGACCTGGGTGGGGCTGTCGCGTCACGTTCAGATCATCTTTGGGATGGAGGTCTATAGAAGCCCGGATTTTCAGACGATTCACGCCCAGCATGTGAAGCTGCGGGACGTCCTCCTGTCCGGCGACGCGGAGGCGTTAGAGGCGGAACTGACCGACCATATCGTTGGCCCACGCTCGCTGATCGCGGCCGACGCGGAAGCTTAAACCGAAACCAAGAGAGCGCCGTCAAGCGCCGAACCCACGACAACCAATGGAGGCAAGAAGCCATGACGATAAAAACACTGTTGGCCGGCTGCTGCGCAACCGCACTATACGCCGGCGCCGCATCCGCCCAAGAGGTGCGCCTTTTCAGTTTTGAAGGATACGCCGAACCGGAATGGGTCGACGCTTTCGAGGCGGAGACAGGATGCAGCGTATCGGCGACCTATACCGGGTCGGTGGACGAGATGTTCGCCCGGATGCAGGGGTCGGACGGCGCCGACTTCGATCTGATCTCGATCGATACGAGCCTGTTCGGCCGCTATACCGGCCAAGGCCTGCTGCAGCCCTATGACATGTCGAAGATCCCGAACGTCGCAAACCTGCTGCCCGCCTTTCAAGATGTGGCGGAGGCCCAGATCGACGGCGAAACTTACGGCGTACCAATCGCCTGGGGGTCGCTGGCGTTAATCTATGACAATGAAGCCTTTCCCGATGGCGTGGATAGCTGGGAGGCGCTGTGGTCGGCGGAAAATGCGGGCCATGTCCTGGCCCTCGACGACGCCAACAACAACGTCACCAACGCGGCGATTGTCCTGGGCTATGAGGACCCGTTCAATCTGACCGACGCCCAGTTCGAAGCGGTAAAACAAAAGCTGATCGAAATGAAGAGCAATCTGATCAGCTACTATGCCGGCTTCGAAGAGGGCGTGAATATCTGGGAGAATTCGCAAGCCCGGCTGATGTTCTCGATGGGCGAATTTCAAGCCGTCGAATTGGCGGAGCGTGGATTCGACGTCACCTACGCCATTCCCAAGGAAGGCGGCATCGGCTGGCTCGATACTTGGGCGCTGTCGAAAGGCGCGCAAGACACCGATTGCGCCCACGCCTATGTGAACTACTATTTAAACGGTACGGTAGGCCCGACGATGACCGAGCTGAAAGGATACGGCAACACGACGTCGGAAAGCGCAGGACTGGATTATGCGGATCGTCTGGTCTGGCTGGCGCCGGTCGAGGATTTCGATCGCCGCGTTCAGGTTTGGAACGAGGTCAAAGCCGCCAACTAAGCAAGCCGGCGTTCGCGGGCGGCGGAACGCCGCCGCCCGCAGCCAGCGCATAGGACCAGTTTCACAATGAAAATCATCGATATTGAGTGCCACGTATTGCTGGCCGACGACTATGACGCCTCCTTCACCTCCTCGGCCCAGGACAGTCTGCTGGTCGTGCTGAAAACGGATGACGGGATCGAAGGCTATGGCGAATCAGATCTCAACCCCTGGATCGGCAAGGCCTGTATCGAGGCGCCGGGCACTCATACAATGGGATTGTCGATGCGCGACCTTCTGCTTGGGGCCGACATCTCTGATATCTCGGATATCCGCGCAATCTGGGAGAAGATATACACGCAAACCGCGATGAATGGCCGTCGCGGCGCTGTAATCCATGCGCTCGGCGCGCTGGAGATGGCGCTGTGGGACATCGCCGGCAAGGCGGCCGGAAAACCGCTGCACGCCTTGTTGGGACAACAGCGCGATACGCCCGTCGTACCCTACGCCTCGCTGCAACCCGCCGGCGGCAGTTTTGAAGCCTACCGCGACGCGCTCTGCGCCTCAGCCCGAGACGCCGTCGACCTTGGCTTCAAAGCGGTCAAGGCCGAATGCACGATGAACGGCCCCTATGCGCATAGCGGGCTTAACGAGAGCTATGACCGCCATACCGAGGTCGTGGCCGCCGTGCGCGACGCCATCGGGCCGGAAGTCACCCTGATGGTGGATGTGCAATATCTCTGGCGCGACGCGGAAACCGCCGCATCGGTCGCGCGCGACTGGGTCGAGTTCGATCTCTATTTCCTGGAAACGCCGATCTGGCCGGATTTCATCGACGAGCATCGCAAGCTCGCTGATATGATCCCGATCCCGATCGCGTCCGGGGAATGGTTGGCGACGCGCTGGGAATTCGTCGATCTGATCGAAAATGGCGGGATCGGCGTGGCGCAACCGGATGTCGGCCGGGTCGGCGGGATCACCGAGGCGCAGGCCGTTTGCGCGCTGGCGCAGACGCGCGGGCTGCCGGTCGTGCCGCATTGCTGGAAGACCGGCGTCTCCATTTCGGCGACCGCGCATCTCGCCTTCGCCCGTCCTGAAATCGCCTTCATTGAATATCTGCCGCCACAACTTTGCCTCGAAAAACTTCGGCGCGAGTTAGCGCATGAAGATCTGGTCTTTGAGAATGGCGAGATTGCGCCGCCGACAAAACCGGGCCTCGGCGTCGAAATCAACTGGGACGCTGTCCGCGCCTATAAGGTAGCGTGATATGACCCAGTCCCCGGTCGACGGCGGGCCGCTTCTTAGCGTGCGCGGCCTGGCCATGCGCTATGACGCGACGACCGCGCTGGCGGCCGTGGACCTTGATGTACAGAACGGCGAGTTCCTGACCATTCTCGGGCCTTCCGGGTCCGGCAAGACGACCCTTCTACGTCTGATCGGCGGCTTTATTGAGCCCAGCGAAGGACGCATTCTTTTCGACGGCGTCGATATCGCACACACGGCGATCGAGGCGCGCCCCTTCAACACCGTGTTCCAGGACTATGCGCTGTTCCCGCACATGAACGTCGCGCAGAATGTCGGCTACGGCCTGATGGTGCGCGGGCGGCCAAAATCGGAAATCGCCGAGAAAGTCGCCAAGTATCTCGAGATTGTCGACCTGGCCGGGATGGAACGCCGTCATCCGGCGCAGCTCTCAGGCGGACAGCGGCAACGGGTCGCTCTGGCGCGCGCTCTGATCTGCGATCCTAGGTTGGTTTTGTTGGACGAGCCGTTGGCGGCGCTCGACGCCGGCCTGCGGCGTCAGATGCAAGAGTTTCTGAAATCGATCCAACGTCAAACCGGCGTCACTTTTCTCTTCGTCACCCATGACCAGGACGAAGCGGTCACTTTGTCGGACCGGATCTGCGTCATGGCGCAGGGACGGGTCGAACAAATCGGAACCGCGCGGGACATCTATTACCGTCCCAAAAGTCGTTTCGTCGCCACCTTCTTCGGCGACAACAACCTGATCGAAGGATGTCGCGTCACCGTCGACGGCGCGTGTGTGGAGACGCCGCTGGGAGTGATCGACCTTGCCGCGCCCACCGCATTGGCGGGCAAGCGCGCGACGCTTTGCATCCGGCCGGAGAGTCTAAGCCCGCTCTCGGAAGGCGAGACGGCCGACATGTCTATTCAAGCGCAGGTCACGGCGGTGGATTTCGCCGGTCCGGTCACGCGGGCGCTTCTTGAGACCGACGCCGGCGTGCGCCTGTCGCTGAAATCCTTCAGCCGCCCAGAGCGGGACTCAATCCTGGCCGGCGCGCGTCTTACGATCGGGTTTACGGCTTCCGCAACGGCGCTGATCCCGGCGGAGGCGGCGCCGTGAACGCCGCCCGCCCCAGCCCCTTGTCGGGCCTCGCGGTCGGCGCGGCGATCTGGGCCCCCTTGCTGGCGCTGATCTTCGCGCCGTTGATGAGTTTCCTCATCTATGGCTTCTTCCAGGTTGAGGACAACCAAATCCAGCGCACCCTCTCGCTTGAAACCTATCGCGAGGCGCTGACGAACCCAGCCTATATGCGCACCTTCGGCAAGACGGTGCTGCTGGCGTTACAGGTCTCGCTCGCCTGTCTCGTCCTCGGCTATGCAACCGCCTATTTCGTCTGGCGCCGGCCGGCGCGCTGGCGGGCGCCGCTGCTCTTCCTGCTCGCCGCGCCGCTTTTGATGAGCTACGTCATTCGCATCTACGCCATGCGCGGGGTTCTCGGCGCCAACGGGCTGCTGAATGGCGTGCTGACAACGCTCGGGATCGTGGACGAGCCTGTCACAGCCTTTCTGTTCAACCTGACCGCCGTGAAGCTGACGCTGATCGTCATTCTGCTGCCATTCGCCACGCTGCCCACCTTCATCGCGCTCGAACGCATTCCGGCCAGCCTGTTGCAGGCCTCATCCGACCTGGGCGCGGGCGCCGGGCGCACGTTCCGCTCGGTTGTGCTGCCGCTCAGCCTGCCGGGCGCGACGGTCGGTGCGATGTTCACCTTCGTGCTGGCTATGGGCGATTTCCTGGCGCCCGAGCTTGTGGGCGGGATTGACGGCTTCACGTATGGCCGCCTGGTCTTCACCCAGTTCGGGTTGGCCTTCAACTGGCCGCTGGGCGCCGCTCTGTCGGCGTTGCTCTTGGCGGTTGCGCTGTGCGTCGTTTTCGGCGCGCGCGCGATCGGGTCTGCGCGATGGCGACGGTGAGCGCCAATTTCCGCGCCGCGGACGCTCGGCGACCGCTGATCGGTAAGCGGTCGCTCGCCGATTGGCTGCTGGGCGCTGTCGCTGGAATCGTATTCCTCGCGCTTTATGCGCCGATCTTCCTCGTCTTCGCGCTCTCCTTCTTCAGGACCCGTCGCGGCGAGGTGCAATGGGACAGCTTCTCGCTCGACTGGTATGGCGCGCTGTTCTCCAATGCGGAGATTGCGCAGGCCCTGGTCTTTTCGCTGATTGTCGGCTTCAGCGCGACCTTGGCCGCGATCGTGCTGGCCACCGGTATCGCGCTCTACGCCAGCGTCCCGCAGCGATCCGAGCGGACCCGCGCGGTCCTGGAGTTTCTCGTCTTCCTGCCGTTCCTCTTGCCGCCGATCATCACCGGCCTGTCCTTGTTGATCCTGTCCCGCGAGATCGGGTTGCCGCGCGGCTTTATCACCATTTCGATCGGTCATACGGTGTTCGTCTTGGCGATCGTCTACCGCATCCTTCTGACCCGGATTCAAGCGGTGAGCCGGAACGTTCTGGAAGCGTCCCGCGATCTCGGCGCGTCGCGGTGGCAGACCTTTCGCTACATCCTGCTGCCGCAGCTCGGCAGCGCGATGGCTGCGGCCGCGATGTTGGCTTTCGCGCTTTCCTTCGACGAGACGATGATCACGCTGTTCCTGGTCGGCGACGAGTCGACCCTGCCCTTGCGCCTCTATGCGATGATGCGCGTCGGCTTCACGCCGGAAATCAACGCGCTCGTGACGCTCGTCCTGATTGCGTCCGTGCTGCTCGCCTTGATCGCAGCGCGATTCATCCGGGGCCGCGTCGGCGATATTGAACCATGAGAGGTCTACGATGAATGACGCCGCCTGCCACCGTTTCGACGGAAAGACGCTTCTCGCCACCGGCGCCGCGCGCGGCATTGGCCGGGCGGTCGCCGCCAGACTGGTCGCCGAAGGCGCGCATGTCGTGCTCGCCGATATCGACGGCGACACGGCGGAGGACGCCGCCGCAGCGATCAATGGCGCCCGCGGCGCCGCCGGTCGGGCGGAAGCGGCGGCTCTGGATGTCACCGATGAAGCGGCGACCCGCAGCCTGATAGACCAGATCGCCGCGACCCGCGGACGGCTTGACGGGCTCTTCGCCAACGCCGCCATCCTCGATATCAGCCCTTTGGAGACGCTGCGCCTGAACCGTTTCCGCGAGGTCGTCGCCGTCAATATGGAAAGCGTGCTGATCTCGGCGCTCGCCGCCGCCCCACTGATCGCCGGATCCGGCGGCGGCGCCATTCTGGCCACGGCCTCGATCATGGGGCAGGTCGGCTCGGTGGAATCGATTCCCTATTCGACGGCCAAAGGCGGGGTGATCAATATGGTTCGTTGTCTCGCCTGCGAGTTGGCAGACCAAGGCATCGTGGTGAACGGACTCGCCCCCGGCTTTATCGATACGCGCATGGCGCGGCTCGCCGATGGCGGCCATGAACATGAGACCGCCTACTTTCGGGAGGTCTATCTGAAATACGGCAAGATCCCGATGCGACGCCCCGGACAGCCGGAAGACCTCGCCGGACCGGCCGCCTTCTTGTTGTCCTCCGACGCCGCCTATGTCACCGGGCAGATCTTGACCGTCGACGGCGGCGTAACCGCCACCTTCTAGAAAAACGAGAACGCCTGTAGGTGACCTACGCGGTTGTAAGGATAAAGGGCCGGCGGCGAATCAGCGCTCCTGAAGCTGTTGGTAGGGCTCTTGAACTCCAAAGCCGGCGTCGTTCGCATTTTCGGGCGGGAGCATCGCAAAGAGGCCGAAATCGTCTCGCTTCGCCTGTTTGGAGAAAGCTGCCCGAAGTCTGGCCCCTAACCGCTGGTAGGCCAGGACCGGTGCAGATCGTCGATCGTGAAGGCGTGGGCGTGCCGCTGACCATCCCGCACATGGGGGTGGTCAGCCGGCAAATCCGGGTGCTCATGCTCCATCTCAACCGGATCGTCAGCCAGCCATTGCAGGCGGGCGATCACCAGAGACGTCGCCGTCATCGCGGCCAGCACCGACAGCGTGACAGTTTCGCCGCTGAACGTCATCAGCACCCCGGCGAGCGGATAGGTGATTAGCCAGCAGGCATGGCTCAGCGCGAATTGCGCGGCGAATACGGCGGGGCGATCCTCCGGTTGCGACGACCGGCGCAAAAGGCGTCCTGACGGCGTGAGGACCGCCGAATAGCCGAGGCCGATTAACAACCATGCCGCAACCAGCGCCGCTTGCGACAGGCCGAAAGCCAAATCCAATGCAGCAAGGCTGATCAGCCCGGCCAACATGACGAGCGCGCCGCCGCTCATGACCGGCCGGTCGGCCATCCGGTTTAGCAGCCGCGGCAGGGCGAGCGCTGCGAGCATCGACCCCGCGCCGAACGCCCCCATCGCCACAGCAACCGCGGCGTCGCCGAGACCGAGCCGGTCCTTGACGAGAACCACTGTATTCACCAAAACCATCGCCCCGGCGGATGAGACGGCGAGGGAAAAGGCCAGCAGCCCGCGCAGGCGCGGCGTAGCGAGGTAAATTCGGATCCCCCGCGTCGTGCGGTCGTAGAAACCGCGCGGCGCCGCCGGCTTCGGCGTCGGCAAGATCACGGAGACTATGAGCAGGGCCGAGGCGACAAAGCCCAAGACCGTACCCATGAAAAGCGCATTGTAGGAAAGAACCAAAAGAAGCAGTGCGGCGAGCGTCGGGCTCAGCAACGAATCCAGGTCATAGGCGAGCCGCGACAAGGACAAGGCGCGCGTGTAGCGTTCCTCGTCGGGGAGCACATCCGGAATCGTCGCCTGGTAGGTCGGCGTGAAGGCGGCGGACGCCGTTTGCAGGACGATAATCAAGGCGTAGACCTGCCAAACCGAACTGACAAAGGGCAGGCAAAGCGCGACGGCGGCGCGCAAAAGGTCGAGCGTCACCAGAACCCGACGCCGCGGAACCCGTTCGGCCACCGCCGCGGCGACGGGCGCCACCGTTACATAGGCCGCCATCTTGATGGCGAAGACCGCGCCCAATACCAGCGCCGCATTCCCGCCTGCGAGGTCGTAAGCCAGAAGCCCGAGCGCGACCGTCGCAAGACCGGTCCCCAGCAGCGCCACTACCTGTGCAAGAAATAGTCTTCGGTAGGTGCGGTCTCGCAAAATATCCAGCATATCAGCGTCCCCAACGCGTCGCTCTTGCAGACTCGTCTGCTCACGGTCCTGCGTCAACCGGTCATCCTATCCGGCCTGATATCGACCGGGGCGCCGCCGTCGCTCGAATGAAGAGCGGAGCGGTTTATAGTGCGTCTAGATCGTCGTAAAAATCCTGGGCGTGCGCGTAGAGGCCGGCATAGATCGGCGCCATCCGGTCGTACAAGTCGGCCCATTCTGGATCGGGGGCGATCTCGGCGCCGAAGCGAACCATGCGGGCGACGGCGGTATCGAGGTCGGGCGCGTCGCCGGTCGAGACGGCCATCAGCGTCGCCGCGCCGACCACGCCGCATTCCAATTCCTCGGGGACAAGATAAGGAACGCCATACATCGAGGCTTTGATCTTCAACCAGAGATCGGACTTCGCCCCGCCCGAGGCGGCGATGATGCGTTCGGGCCGGCCCCTGCCCTCCGGCAGCTTGTCGAGCACCCGGCGCACCGAAAAGGCGACGCCTTCAAGCACGGCGCGGTGCAAATGCGCCAGACCCGTCTCCGCTTTGAGCCCGAAGAATTGGGCGCGCGAGTTGCGTTTCTTCGCTACGCGTTCTCCGGAGAGATAGGGGAGGAAGAACACGCCGCCGGAGCCCGCTGGGGCAAGGGCGGCGGTCTCGGCGACCTCCGCGTAGCTGCGCCGGTTTTCGTGAAAGGCGCGGCGGGCCCAGCGTACGGCGTCGCCGCCGGCCTCGACCAGGGTCATCACGCCCCAGACGCCGTTGGGCGTCAGCACGTTGGATACTTCCGGCTCTAGAATGGCGTTGTCGTGCAGCAAGGTGATGATTGAGGACGTTCCGGTCACGTCCGACCCCATGCCGGCGCGCATGACGCCGGAGCCGAGCAAGGCCATCGGGTAGTCGCCGGCGCCGACCAGGACGGGCAGATCGGCGGGAAGACCCAGGCTCTCGGCGACATCGCGCGTGAGCCCGCCGAGCACCTCGCCGGGGCTCTTGAGCGGCGCCAACAGCCCCCGAGGCGTACCAGTCGCCGCGCAGAGCTCATCGGACCAGGTCCGGCTCTGCCAATCCATTAGGTAGCTGAGCGACGCCTCGGTAAAATCCTGCGCCCGCTCGCCTGTGAGTTTGAAATTGATCCAGTCCTTCGGCATCAACAGCGTCGTGGCCCGCTTGAGCGCGTCGGGATGGTTTTCGGCGATCCAAGCCACCTTGAAGGCGGGCCAGGCCGGCGCGGGCACGTTGGCGGTTAGCACCAACCCGCGCTCGACGCCATGCGCGGCGACGAAAGCGTCGACCTGAGCCACGGTGCGCTTGTCGTTCCAGAGCGGCGCAGAGTCGAGCGTCGGGATCCCGTCATCGTCGATCAGCACAGCGCCGTGCATCTGACCGCAGGCGCAAATCGCCGCCACCCGATCCGCGGCGCCATTAACCTTGCCGATCACCGCCCGAATGGTCGCCTGGGTCCCCGCCCACCAATCGGCCGGACGTTGTTCCGACCATCCGAACCGAGGGACGATCTGTTCATGTTCCTTATGGCTGATGGCCAGGATCCGGCCTTGCCGGTCGACGAGGGCCGAACGCAAACCGCCGGTTCCGACATCAATGGCAAGGTAGAGATCGCGTGTCATCGTCTCTTTTCGCGGTCCCGATCCGAGAAATACGCCTCGCCCAAATCGAGCGTCACCCTATAGCTTTGTCATCCTTATGCGAAAATCCATGGATCGCTTCGGGTGGTGATGTCAGCGCCGATCGCGCGCATCCGTCCTCTCCGTTGCCATGCGGAGAGGACTGCGCCTGAGATCGACCGGATCGAACAGGTCGGTCAGAAATTCACCTGGAGCGCCGTCCAGACGACCGTTTCCGCTTCATATTCAACCGACTGCTGCGTATCGCCCAGGAGGCTGGTGCCGGAAACCGACCAGGTGAACATATCGGTTATGTCATAGGCGAAATTGGCGCTGACAATAACCTCGCTGTTGACCCCTTCCAGGCGATATTGAGAGTTGGTGTTATTGGACGCCTCTACAATGTCATCAAAACTCGACCGATACTGACCGAACAGATCGGCGGTCCAATTGTCTGACTTGTATCCGAGACGCGCGTTAAAGATGTGGTTGACAACCGAGTCCTCGTAGGCCGCGACCGACGATCGTTGGGCTTCGTTTAGCTTGTTGCGGAAGTCGTCTTCAATTTCGATGAAAGTGTAGTTCACACCCCAGTTCCAGCGTTCGTCATAGACGCCGTCCAACCCCAATTCGACGCCGTACATTTCACTATCGCCGATATTGGTGATGATCGACCGGTCCTCAAAAGGGCCGCCGGTTTTTTCGACAAAGCCATCAAAGGATTGCATCTCATCATTGTACTGATAAAAGATCGCGGATCGGAACAGACCGTTGATCGCGTCCACTTTTCGATCATACCCAAGCTCGTAGTTCGTGACGATTGACGTATCGTTTTCGGGATCGCCATAAATGCTTCCCGACGGGTTTGAGGTCACAGTGCCAGGCAGGAAAGCGGTTTGAAATCCAAACTCCACGAAACTCGGGAGATCGGCGCCGCGCGCCGTCATGGCCCGAAAGGTGTTGACGTCATCCGGTGCGTAGGTCACGCCGAGATTATAGCTATACTCCTCACGGGTCTGATCCTCATATTGGCTATCGGTGAACGGATTCGCGGCGCCGACCGGAAACCCCGCAACGAAGGGGCCGTCCGGGTCCAACTCGAAATTGTCGTAGCGGAAAGCGGCGCTGGTTCGGATCGTGTCCGTCGCCCGCCAATCCCACAGCACCGAGCCGCTCCAGATATCATAAGTTAGGTCATCCCCATTCAACTCAGCAGCGCTGGAGGTGAAGATATTCGACGCCGAACGATACTCTCCCGCAACGCGAAAGATGCTGCTCGACCCCAATTCGAACGTATCGCTTAGTTTGACGACAGTAATGCGATTGTCCGCTTGGAGCGGAATGTTCGCCTCTGGGTCGCCAATCTCGAAATCCACACGAGATTCGTTATGGTACGCGTCGAACTCGATCAATCCAATGGGTGTGTCGGCCAAAACGCGCCCGCGGACAGAGTAGGTGTCGTACTCATTGGTTGAAGGCGCATGCGTCACAAGCCGTTCGTTCCGCGTCGACTCGTTCTTGGTCAGCTCCACATTGCCTTGTATATTGTCGGCAAGCTGCGCCCATAGATCCAGGGCGACCGACGCCCGGTCCGTGTCCTCGACGGCCGAACTGATATCTAATCCTCCAGAATCTTTGGCGTCTTCGACATCGTCGAAATCATCCTTCGCCTCATATCCCCCAAGGGAGAGACGAAAGCCGACATTCTCAGACACTTTCTGGGAGATCGTGCCTGAGCCTTCATAAAAGTTTTGCGTCCCCCCGCGCGCCGTCAGCGTCCGGACCTCGTCGTAAAGGGGATTGTACGTGATGACATTCACCACACCCGAGACCGCGTTGAACCCGAACAAAGCCGTATTGGGGCCCTTCACGACCTCGATCTGCTGGATATCGCTCATCTCAACAGGGATGCCGTCCCAGACGACCTGACCGAAGAAATCGGTGTACACTTGGCGGCCATTCACCAGAACCAGGATTCGTTCGGCGTTCCCCTGGTTGTAGCCCCGGATCCCAACCTCATACTGTCCGAACGTATGCCGCCGCACATCGACGCCGGGGATATGCCTAAGCGCCTCCGGGATGTTCCGCGCGCCGGTCCGCGCAATGTCTTCCGCCGTCAGAATTTCCAGGTTCAGCGCGACTTCCGACTGACGTTGCGGAGACCCGTTGGCCGATGTCGTAACCGGCTCGCCAAACAGTTCGGAAATTGTCGAATAGTCGAGGCTTTGGGCGCCCGCTGAGGTTACGGCGGCGGAGAGGGCCGCAGGCAGGACGGCGATGAACTGAAGCTTCTTCATGATGAGGCGTCCTTTCCCGGCGCAGTCATCTACTGTGGCGAATGTCATGATCACACCCTTACTTTTTCGTAATCATCATGCTGAAGGCCGACGCGAATTCGACGCCCGCCTTGCCGGCGGCCGCCGTGCTGATAAAAATATCGACGCTGGGTTTGGTCTGGACGACCAGCACACATCCGCCGCTCAGACAGTTCACATCGTTCGACACCGTTAGGCCGCCATTGGCGACAGCCTGGTCGAGCGCCGCCGCGTAGACGCCGCCGGCGCCGCGGGTCACAAAAATAACAGCGGATGTCGCCTCACCCGGCGAAGCGACTTTGTTGCCCGTCAGTTTAACCTTTGAACCGACGCCGCCTGAAGTGATAGCCGCCACCTCGTCGGCGTGGGCGACGGACTCAGGGTTGCCGGGATCAAAGACGATATCCATGGTGATGGAACCCGAGGGTCCGCCATTAATGAACCCGATCGATTTCGCGATCGTCTCAATGTCCTTTTTCTCGTTGGCGTGAGCCGACGCCGTGAAGAGAAAACAGCCGAATGCAGCCAATGCGACCGGCAACCAGTTTAATGTCATTCTGTGCATGTCTCAGTACACCGCTTCTTGGTCTGTGATGGCTAGGAAACAGAGGCTGACTCGGATGGCAGCTCTGCGCTTCTGTATTCGCGGGGGCGCAAATGGCGTTCGGCGGCGCCGACCGTCGCCCAGCGATCCCGGTCCGGACCGCCGAGACGAATCGACCGGCCCGCAGGGTGTGCGGCCGCAGGACCGGACTTGACACTTGGATACTGTATGAACTCGCACCGATGCGCTCGATGGCGCGAGTTGACACCCCACGCCATCGTTCTCGCGCTCAAACCAAGCAGACCCTTCGATGCAAGCATGTCTTGATGACCAACCTGGGCGCCAAGGCGACCGTCGTCTGGCGCCACACCATCGAAACGCGTAGCGGCGTACTTATTGTAGCACGCCACCTTCTGACACCTCGATACGTCCCCGAACGACTTTCTCATCGCAATATGCTAATGAGATTCGAATAGTCGTGTCGAATACTTTTGCGCATTGATTGTTATATCGGCTTCGCTAGTTGTCTAGTACAACAGAATCCCACGGCCATCACCGCGGATAAAATGCATTATTAATTAATAATAAAATGATGTAAATGGAATTCGGTCGGTGCCGATGTGGTCGCGCGACATCGAATGAAGACTAACGCCTCAGAGGTTTCGGATAGATGCTCGAGTTCAAGAATATCCCGCTCTTCGCTAAGCTCCTCATTCCGCTCGCCTTTTTGTTCCTGTTGATAGGCGGCATTCTGTTGATTGGGAAAATCAACAACGACAGGCTGTTGGCGGTTCAGCAGAGGATCTCCTTCGAAGGTATCGCAAAGGTAAGCCAGATCAACGCTCTTTTGGAGAAGTTCCAGACTATCGATGGGCTCTTCTACAGATATCTGATTAGTCAGTATGTCGGAGATCTGGAAGACGGCGAGGCGAAAATGCTCGCGCTGAAAGAAGAAGCCATCCAATTGGATGCTGAACTTGGCGCGTTGTTGACTGTTGTCGAGGAAAACGACGCTGCGACGCTCTCTCAGTTGCAAGACGGCTTCAAGAAGAACGTGATCGGTCTGCAAGATGACGGCGTCTATGACGTCGCCATTCAAATGATGGAGATAGACGTCGGTTTTGTTCTGAAAGGCATAGGTGGATACACCAGTGTCTATAACGAGTTTCTCACGGCGTTGCGGGCGTTGCAGGACAATATCCGCAGAGACGTCGATGCGCTCGCCAAAACGAGTGAAGAAGAAATCTCTCAATTCCAGTATTTGTCGCTGATCGGGTCTATTATTGTCAGCCTGCTGATCCTGCTGAGTTCAATCGGCATCGTTTACGTGATCGTGAAGTCGATTAAGAAGATCTCGGAGACGACCGAAGCGTTGGCGGAAGGCGATATCGACATTGATCTCGCGAAATTAGAGCGAAAGGACGAACTGGGCGTCATCGTCACAAGTCTCGAAAAGTTCAAGGACAACCAATTGCAGGTTCGCAAGCTGACAAGCGAACGGGAAAGACTGAAAGAAGAAGAGGAAGCCAAGCGCAAGCAGGACATGTTGGACCTTGCGGCGAACTTCGATTCGCAGATCGGCGGCCTGATCGATTCGCTGACCTCCGCCTCCGGCGCCCTTCACACCACGGCGGAGTCGATGCGCAGCATCGCGGACGAAACATCGAAAGCGAGCGAGACCGTCGCCTCATCGTCTGAAGAATCAAGCGCAAACGTCAATACGGTTGCTTCGGCGATGGAGGAAATGTCCGCAAGCTCCAATGAGATAACGAGCCAGATCACCAGCGCGCGTTCAAAGTCAAATGACACCGCGAACAACGCCAAGGCGGCGAATGAGACCGTCAGCACCCTCAACGAATTGGTCAGCAATATCGGGGAAGTGGTGACGGCGATCCAAGGGATTGCGGAACAGACCAATTTGCTTGCGCTCAATGCGACGATTGAAGCGGCGCGCGCCGGCGAAGCGGGAAGAGGGTTCGCGGTCGTCGCCGAGGAGGTGAAGAAACTGGCGAGCGAAACCAGCCAGAGAACAGAGGAGATCGGCACACGGATATTCGAGATACAGAACGCCACGAAAGCCTCTGTGAATGCTATGGAGCGAATTATTTCGAATGTTTCGGAGATCGACGAAGCGGTGACGGTCGTTTCGGAAGCGGTGGAAGAACAGAATACGACAAACACGGAAATCGTCCGGAGCGTCTCCGAAGCGTCCCACGGTGTTGAGCAAGTCGCTCAAGTCATCGTCGATGTGCAACGGGGCGCACGCGAAACAGGCTCATCGGCCGACTCGGTCCTCAGTGCGGCGACGGAGGTTGCGGAACTGTCGGAGAACCTGAAATCGTCCGTCGGCCAATTCCTGGGTCGAATCAGCGCCGATGCCGGCGCACAGCCAGCCGCATAGGCGCAGAGCTGGAGAATTGTCGGGTTAGGGGAAAGGCGGAGATCGGCGATCGGGGCCCATCCGAGCGGCGCCCATTCGAGTGGCGCCCATACGAGTGGCGATCATTTAAAGCCTCGGGGCTCTAAGAGCGATTGGATCAAGACCGAATCGGCCAATCCGGCATCTTCTTCACCCAGTCGTCGAAAGAGATAGTGCCCGCGTCCAAGCCAAGGCCCATGGCGACCAGCCCGGCTGAGGCCTGAGCGAACCGATGCGCGGTCTCAGGCTCCATTGCGTGTTTCAGCACCGTGACGAAGCCGGCGCCAATACCCAATCGGCCTTCTCGCCATCGCGCACAGCGCCGACACCCAAATTGTCGCTCGAAAGGCCGGGCGGGATGTGGGCTGAGGCGGTTGTCGCCGGCCGGTTTATCGACGCGGATGGCGCGCCCATTCATAATGACTATGATGAGACGATCATCGGCTTGACCTTGGAAGACATCAAGGGCGCGGACACGAGGATCGCGGTGGCGGGCGGTCGCGACAAGGTCGACGCGATCAGGGCCTGCCTGATGGGCGGCTATATCTCGACGCTGGTAACCGACGCGCCCACCGCCGAAGCGCTCTTGGACCGCCAGGCGCCGATGGACTGACCGGCAACGACCAAGCGGCAAACCTGAACGCGCGGAGATGATGGAAAGACGGCATGAAGACGAAAAAGCTTATCAACGACCCCGCGGCGATCATCGACGAAATGCTGGATGGAATGCTGGCGGCGCATCCCCAGCACCTGATGCAAGTTCCCGATTCGCCCCGGTCAATCATCGCCCGGGACGGACCGCGCGACGGCAAGGTCGGATTGGTGATCGGCGGCGGGTCCGGCCATGAACCCACCTTTGTCGGATTCGTCGGCCGCGGGCTTGCGGACGCAGCGGCGATCGGCAACGTCTTCGCCTCGCCGCCGCCGGACCCGATCCTTGAATGCGCCAAAGCGGTCGACGGCGGCGCGGGCGTGTTATTCATGTACGGCAACTACGCCGGCGATGTGATGAATTTCGACATGGCGGCGGAAATGGCGGCGATGGACGATATCGAGGTTCGAACGGTGCTGTCGACCGACGACGTGGCCTCAGCGCCCCCGGACCGGCGCGTTGACCGGCGCGTTGACCGGCGCGGCGTCGCGGGGAATTTCTTCATTTTCAAGGCCGCCGGCGCCGCCTGCGATAAGATGTTGGATTTCGACGCGTGCGAACGGATCGCCCGCAAGGCCAATGATCACACCTACACAATGGGCGTCGCGCTGTCGCCATGCTCGCTTCCGCACACGCGGAAACCGAATTTCGACCTAGGTCCCGACGAAATGGAGATCGGTCTGGGCATTCATGGCGAACCGGGCGTCGAGCGCGGCCCGATACAGTCGGCGGACGCCGTCGCCGACGCTTTGATGGACCGGATCCTCTCCGAGATGCAGCCGTCGAAAGGCGACACGGTCGCGGTTCTGGTCAACTCGCTGGGATCGACGCCGATGATGGAGCTTTATCTGCTTAACCGGCGGGTCAAACAGCGGCTGGACGATATCCGCGTCGGCCTGCATGCGACCTGGGTCGGGGGCTATTGCACCTCGATGGAGATGGCCGGCGCCTCGATTTCACTGCACCATTTGGATGGCGAACTGATTGAGATGCTGGATCATCCGTGCGACTGCGCGCAGTTCCGGGTCGGTTGACCGACGCGCACAACCGCCAGTTCTACGACCGGCGCGACTCAGTCGACGGCCTTTTCATCGGGCGCGCGCCGGTGTACCTGTCGGCCTCTCGCAAGAGCCTCAATCGGGCGAAGGGGGCGCGGCTTCAGCTCGATAAGGTTGCATAGCCGGGCCAGCAGCAGGGAGATGGCGGCAATGTCGACAATCGACCAGGCGCGATTGATAGACCTCTTCAATCTCATGGCGGACGCGATTGAGCGCGAAAAAGACCACTTGTGCGAACTTGATGGGGCGATCGGCGACGCGGACCACGGCGTGACGATGTCGATCGGATTTTCCGCTGTGCGCAAGGCGCTGAGCGAAGTCAACGCCGCACACCCGACGGACGTGTTCAACACGGCGGCGAAAGCCTTTCTCAACGCCGTCGGGGCTTCCGCCGGCCCGCTCTACGCCACCGCCTTTATGCGCGCTGGCGCCAAAGTGAAAGGCCAGACGGTTCTCGACCGAACGGCCGTGGCCGATATGGTGACGGCGATGGCCGACGGCGTTCGCAGTCGCGGCAAGGCCGATCTCGGCGACAAAACCATGCTGGACGCCTGGGATCCGGCGGCGAAGGCGGCCCTTCAGGCGCTCGAAGCGGACCGCTCGGCGGCTGAAATCCTGTCGCAGGCCGCCGACGCGGCGGAAAAGGGTGCGACGACGACCATTGACATGATGGCCAAGAAGGGCCGATCGGCGCGCCTCGGCCCCCGCTCCGTCGGCCACATCGATCCCGGCGCAGCGTCCACCGCGATCCTGCTGCGCGCGATGGCGGATGGGTTTACCGCCGAGTAACGCCTCAGCGCGGGACGGCTTTCAAGCGCCGCTGATCGTGACCGCGCATTCCTCGACCATCTCGTCCCTGGACCGCGCGTTTAGACGCCCCAACGCAGCGCCGGCGTATGCACCGGCGCATCCCACAATTTCATGGCGTCACTGTCGAGCAGACTGACCGTCACCGAGCACCCGGCCATGTCGAGGGAGGTCACATAGTCGCCGACAAGCGACCGGGCCACTGTCAGTCCCCGCGCCTCAAGCAAGCGCCGCGCTGCGTTATACATCAAATACAGCTCCATGGCGGGCGTTCCGCCGAAACCGTTGACCAACAGCAAGGCGTCGCCCGCGGCGCGGTCGCCGAAATCGTCCACAATATGGCCGACCATTTCCTCAGCGATCGCGTCGGCGGAGCGCATTTTCTCGCGCCGCCGCCCAGGTTCGCCATGAATGCCGACGCCGAACTCCATCTCGTCTTCGCCCAAGTCAAAGGTCGGCTTGCCCGCCGCAGGGACGGTGCAACTGGTCAGGGCGACGCCGAAGGAACGGGTGGCGCCGTTCACCGCATCGCCCAGGGACTTCAGGTTCTCCAGGTTTTCGCCCTGCTCGGCGGCGGCGCCGACGATCTTCTCTACCACCATGGTGCCCGCGACCCCCCGACGGCCCGTCGTGAAGCTTGAATCCTCGACCGCCACATCGTCATTGGTGATGACGCTGGCGCTCGTGCGGCCCGTCATGTCGGCGGCCATCTCCGCCGCCATCTCGAAGTTCATGACGTCGCCTTCGTAATTCTTGACGATGAACAACACGCCCGCCCCGGTATCGACCGCCTCGGCGGCGGCCATCATCTGATCCGGCGTCGGCGAGGTGAAGACCTCGCCAGGACAGGCGGCGTCCAACATGCCATGGCCGACGAATCCACCATGTAACGGTTCATGCCCACTGCCGCCGCCGGATATCAAAGCGACCTTGCCTTGCTTCAAAGTCTTGCGCCGCACGAACCCCTCGCCGCGCACGATCAGATCCCCGTGGGCGGCGCAGAAACCGCTCAGGCTTTCATCCAGGATCGTTTCTACGTTGTTCATCAGTTTTTTCATGTCATCGGTTCCCATCTTCATCGACCGGCGACGCCGGCCCGGCGTCCCTTACAAGCTTTGAAATCCGCCGCGCGATATCGCGCATGGTTTGGTCATAGGCCGCGTTTTTGACTGGGTCGCCGAAATCCGGGGCCTCCAGGATCAGAGTTCGCGTATCGGCCCCGCTGGCGATTTGACGCGTCCGGCGCGCATGGGCGATCCGGTAGGCGTCGAGGAAGGCGCGCCGTTCATCCGGACTGAAATGGCAGAGTTCCATAATCCGATCGACATGTTCAGCTGGGATCGGCGTCGGATAAGCCGGGTTCGAAATCTGAGTGATGAAACTGCGGTTCTTGCCCAACGCTTCGGCCAGCCTCTGACGCATGCCTGACGGGCGGCGATCCAGGGCGTCGCGAAACAAGGTTTTATAGGCGGCGACGGGGTTTTCCGGCGGCGGGGTAGACGCGTTCATGCCGCCTCCCGCGCGCGCCCGATCGCGCCCTTGACCGCAGCCACCGCCGTCGGCGCCATCGATAGCGCCGTCAGGCCAGCCGCCAACAGGAGGTCGGTATATCGAACATCCCCCGCCATATCGCCGCACAGGCTGACTTCCTTGCCCACGGCTCGGCCATGCGCCGCGACCCGGCCGATCAGCTCCAACACCGCCGGCGCGTCCGCGCGCGCCAAGTGGGTCAGACCGGCGCTGTCCCGGCTACAGGCCGTCACATATTGAATCAGGTCATTGCTGCCGATCGAGTAGAAATCCGCGTCGAAATCCTGGATTGAAATCGCCGCCGCCGGCACTTCCACCATCATGCCGAGCGGGGCTTCGCCCGCCGCTTGGCCGCCCGACAGCAGTTCCTGACGCGCTTCTTCCAGCAGCACCCGGCATTGCGCCATTTCCTCCGGCGCGGTGACCATCGGAATCATGATCTTGACGGGCCCGTCAGCGGCGGCGCGCAAGACCGCCCGCAACTGTATCTTGAACAGATCTGGCCTCAGCAAGGATAAACGCGCGCCGCGTACGCCAAGGAACGGGTTGGCTTCGCCATCGACCGTCACGCCCGGAATCGGTTTGTCACCGCCAGCGTCCAAGGTGCGGATCGTCACGGGCCGCCCTCGGGCCCAATCGACGAGTTTCCGATAAGCGGCGTATTGCGCCTCCTCGCCAGGCAACGCGCCGCCGGCGCCGCGATCGAACAGGAACTCGGTGCGCGTCAGTCCGATTCCGTCGCAGATTTCTGGATCGACGGAGTCGAGTCCCTCCGGCGCCGCCGCATTGACATAAATCGTGATGCGCGCGCCACCCAGCGTCAGCGCCGGTCGCTTCAATCCCTTTGCATCCTCTTCCGCCTGCTGCGCAGCGGCCTGGCGGCACGTTTCAAACCGGTCGATATCGGCTTTGTTGGGCTCAACAATCAAACGTCCGGCGGCGGCGTCCAGAAGCGCCTCGCCACCCATCCCGGCTGGCGGCGCGTCGAGCCCGACCAACAAGGGGACCCCTTTCGATCTGGCGAGGATCGCGACATGCGCCGTCGGACTGCCGCCGACAAGCGCGACGCCGCCGCCGTGAGACCAATCGATGCTGAGAAACCGGGTCGGCGAAAGGTCCTCGCCCAGCAGGATTGCACCTGGGGGCGGGGCGCGTTCCGCTTCGCCCCTGAGCGCCCGCACCACCCGGTCGCGCATATCGATCAGGTCTGAGGCGCGCTCGCGAAAATAGGCGTCATCGCTGGCAATATAGTCATCGATCAAAAACTGAATCGCATCGCGCCAAGCCTGTTCGACGCCTTGGCCGGCCTTGATCGCGCTGCGCGCGGGATCGCTGACCGACTCATCCTCCAGCATGGCGATCTGAAACTCGACGATCCCTTCGGCTGCTTCATCCTTCAAACTTGCGCAGAGCGTCTCAAGCCCTACGCGGGCGGTGTTCAGCGCCGCCTCGAAGTCGCGAAGGGCGTCCTCTTCACCCCCCGCGAGGCTCGACGCCGCAGGAGGCGCCGCACCGGTGTCAAGCATGAAGACCGAACCGCGCGCATAGCCCGGCGCCGCAAACGCGCCCTTGAGCTCTATCCGTGTCATCGCTGGACTCGTTTCCGCTTGGCGGCGCTGCGCTATGCGCTTTGCACGTCCGTGAAGTCGGCCTCGACCAGCGCGATCAGCGCCGCCACCGCGGCGGCCGCCTCGGCGCCTTCGGCGCGAAACTGCAAGGTCACATTCTGCGGAATCTTCGCTTGCATGACTTTATTGACGCTCTTGGCGTCGATCCAGGGGCCCGCCGCATCGGCCGCCAACTCAACCTTGGCGTCGAACCGTTTGGCGAGTTTGGTCAGTTTGACGCTGGGCCGGGCGTGCAGCCCGATTTTGTGCGTCAACAGCACCGCGCCTGTCGATGTATCATCCATTGGGTCCGCTCCTCGTTCTTATTCTTCTCAGCCCGATCCGCCGCCTCACGCCGGCGAATACTCCTCGGCTGTGCGCACGACCTCGGTCAAAGAGGCGCCGCCAGAGGCCTCCGCCGCCGCCATCACCGCGCCTTCGACCAGGGGCGCGTTACAGATCCTCACCTTTTCGGCGCGACCCGGATCGAGCATTTCAATCGCAACTTCGCTGTTGGTCTCCGCGCCGCCCAGATCGACCAGAATGGCGACGCCTTGTTCCGACCAGGCGGCCTCGATCGCTTCGATGATTTTGCCGACATCGCTGCCGAGCCCGCCATCCGGGTCGCCGCCGCACCAGGCGATCGGCGCCTCGTCGCCCGCCATTTGCCGCGCCATATCCGCCGCGCCGCGCGCCACCTCCGGCGAGTGCGAGACGATGACAATACCGACGCAATCGGCCTGAGCCTGAGACATCACCCGCTCCTCTCCAACACGCGGCACGCCGCCTCGGTAATCACGGCGCTTGACCGCGCGCCAGGATCGACATGACCGATGCTCCGTTCACCCAGGAACGACGCCCGCCCCTTGAGCGCCTGTATCGGCGCGGTCGCCTCAGCCGCCGCCAGCGCCGCTGCCGCGACATCGGTTAGGGCGGCGCCTTCCGCGAGTTTTTGCTGAACCGGCGCGATCACATCCAGCATCGTTTTTTGCCCGGGCTGTGACTTACCGCGCGCCATCACAGCGGCCTGCGCCACCGCCAGCGCCTCGGCAATCACGGACTGATCGATTTCGGTCTTACCGGCGAGTTCCTTGCCGAGGCTCATAAAGAGCGAGCCATAGAGCGGCCCGGAAGCTCCGCCGACCTTCATGACGAGTGTCATGCCGGCCGCCTTCAACGCTGCGCCGACTTCCTGGCCGGCCAACTCATCCGATTTCGCCAGCAGTTCGCTGAAGCCGCGCTTCATATTCAAGCCGTGATCGCCGTCGCCGATGGCGCTGTCGAGCGCCGTCAACTCCGCCTCATGCGCGATCACCGCCTCGCAGACTTCCTTAATCAGATCACTCAGCACTGCGTCCCTCTCAATTCCCTGCGCCATCCGTCCGCGTCATGTTCACGCCCCGATGCGGCGGCCGTCACCGTCGAAAAAAAGCGGCGCCTGCAAATGCAGATGTACGCGATCGCCGACCGCTAACTCCGTGTCCGGCTCGGCCAGCATCACCATCTTATGCGCACCGACGCTGAGATGCAGATGGTTCTGGTCGCCGAGATGCTCGATCCAATCCACCGCGCCTTCGGCCGACGCCGCGCCGGCGCCGTCGAACAGGATGTTCTCCGTGCGCGCGCCGATCGTCACCGCCTCGGGCGGGCCGGGGACATTCGGGAAGGCGGTCCTCGGCAAGAGATTGATGCGCGGACTGCCAAGTTTCGCGGCGACATAGGCGTCAACGGGCGCCTCGTAGATTTCGCGCGGCGTCCCGATCTGAACCAAGGCGCCCTCGCGCAGCACCCCGATCCGGTCGGCCATGGTCATGGCCTCGATCTGATCATGGGTTACATAAAGGATCGTCGCGCCCAGCTCGCGCTGGATCCGTTTCAACTCCAACCGCAGTTCCGCGCGCAACTTGGCGTCGAGGGAACTCAAGGGCTCATCCATCAGGAAGATCGCCGGGCGCCGGACCAAGGCTCGACCGATCGCCACGCGCTGCATTTCGCCGCCCGACAGCGCGGTCGCCTTGTTCTTCAACTTATGCTCGATGCGCAGCATTTCCGCTACTTCATCCACGCGCGCCTTCACCTGATCCTCCGACAAGCGGCGCGCCGGCGAGCGCAGCGGGAACGCGATGTTGTCATACACCGTCATATGCGGGTAGAGCGAATACTGTTGGAAGACGAAGGTCACGTCGCGCGCCGGCGGCGGCTCTTTCGTCATATCGCGCCCATCGATCCAGATCGATCCGGCGTCAGCGCGCTCCAACCCGGCGACCAGGCGCAGCGTGGTGGTCTTGCCCGCGCCGGTCGGCCCCAAAAGAACAAGGAACTCGCCATCGGCGATGTCCATGTCGAGCGACCGGATCGCCGCTACGTCCCGAAAGCTCTTGGAGACGCCTTTCAGTGAGACATCAGCCATGGGCCGCTCCCGTCCCGCCTTGATACAGGTCGCTGGCCAAGGCGCGACCGTCATCGCCGGCGAAAACAACCAACCGGTCACTGCGCAATGTCATCCCAACCGTTTCTCCCGGCGACACCGGATGCGCGGCGGATATCCGCGCGCGGATCTGACCATGGTCCGTATCGACGGTGACGACCTGGGTGGTGCCGAGATACTCGGTTCCGAAAATCCGACCGCGCAGAGTGGCTGAATCGTCGAAGGCGACATGTTCGGGCCGAACGCCGAGCGTCAGCGGACCGGGCTCTCGGGTCTCATGCAGCGCCGGCACCTGGACCTGCGCGCCATTCACCGCCACGCTGGTCTGGCCGGGCTCGATCGCGCTTTCGAACTCCAGGAAGCTCATCGCAGGACTGCCGATGAAATCCGCAACGAAACGGGTCGCCGGCCGGTCGTAGATTTCCTGCGGCGTCGCCAGCTGCTCGATGACCCCGTGATTCATCACCATGATGCGGTCGGCCATGGACATGGCCTCCAACTGGTCGTGCGTGACGTAAAGCGTCGTCGCCTTCATCCGGTTATGAAGGCGGCGTAGTTCTTCCGTCATCAGCTCGCGGAATTCGGTGTCGAGCGCCCCCAACGGCTCATCCATCAGGAAGGCTTTCGGTCGGCGGATGATCGCCCGGCCCAACGCAACGCGTTGCCGGTCGCCGCCGGCGAGCCGCGAGACGGGTTGGTTCAACAGATGGTCAATACGCAGAAGCTTCGCCGTTTCCTCGACCCGTTGGCGCAGCTCTCTGCCGCCGACGCCCTGACACTTCAGCGGAAAACCGATATTCTTGCGCACATTCATATGCGGGTATAGTGCGAACAGCTGGAACATGAAGGCGATGTCGCGTTCGGACGCGCGGTTGAAGGTCACGTCCTCGCCATCCAGCAGGATTTCTCCCGAACTCGGCAGTTCCAACCCGGCGATCATACGCAGGGTTGTGGTCTTGCCGCATCCGGACGGACCGAGCATCACGAAGAACTCGCCATCCTCGATAGTGAAGCTTGACTCCTGGACGGCGACAAAATCGCCGAATTCCTTGCGCAGAGCGTGGACCTTGATTTCCGCCATCGCTCTACTCCGGAAAATGACTGACGATCATGAACCCGATCGTCCCGGCCAGAATGACGGCGAAGGAATAGGTGTAGAGCGGCATCCAAAAGGGCTGCATCAACATGAAGACCCCCAAGGCGATGGTGATCGTTGCGACGATTTCCCACGGGCCGCGCCGGAACAGACGGCGCGCCAGGGACCGTTTGACGGGACTTTGATTGAGGGCGTTTTCGCTCATTTCCGGACGGCCCCGAAAGTGATGCCGCGCAGCAAGTGTTTGCGAAGCAGGATCGTGAAGACCAGGATCGGCACCAGGAAAATCGTGGTGCCCGCGCCGACGGCCGGCCAATCCATGCCGCCTTCGCCGATAATGGTCGGGATAAAGGGCGGCGCCGTCTGCGCCGTGCCGGAGGTCAGCAACACGGCGAAGGCGTATTCGTTCCAAGCGAAGATCAGGCAGAAGATCGCCGTCGCCGCGATCCCGGTCGAGGCCTGCGGCAGGACTACTTTCCAGAAGGCCTGAAGGCGGGTGTAGCCGTCAACCATGGCCGCTTCCTCATATTCTCGAGGGATTTCGTCGATGAAACCCTTAAGCAACCAAACCGCGAGCGATACATTGACCGCCGTATAGAGCAGGATCATGCCCAGGCGGGTGTCCGACAATCCGACCTCGCGATACATCAGATAGATCGGGATCGCGACGGCGATCGGCGGCATCATCCGCGTCGAGAGAATGAAGAACAGCAGATCGTCGGCCAACGGCACCTTGAAGCGCGAGAAAGCGTAGGCCGAAATCGTGCCGAGGAGCACGGCGAAGAAGGTCGAACCGAAGGCGATGATCAGCGAATTGACGAAGCGCGGGAAATAGTTCGACTCGCCGGCGATCACCATGTTGCGCTCGCGCGTAATCCGATCGCACATGCCCCGCGGCGGCCCCAGGCTTTCGATGAATTCGTCGGTCTGTCGGGTCCGTGTGGTGAACAGGTTGCAATGGCCCTCCGCCGTCGGCTCGAACAGGATCTTCGGCGGATAGCTGATTGAATCCGGCGGCGACTTCCAACCGGTGGCGAAAATCCAGAGCAACGGGATCATCGTCACAATGGCATAGAGAACGACCAATGTACCGGCGACACGCTTCGACGTCGTCGTGGGCTCAACGACCGAATAGGCCGCGTTGGTGCGTTTCGCGCTCATCGCTGCTTCACCCGGTTCAGGGCTTTGACATAGATGCTGCCCAGACCGAAGACGGTCACGAATAAGATGATGGCGAAGGCCGAAGAATAGCCGGTGCGCCAGGCTTCGAACGCCTGCCGCTTCAAGGTGATTGAGGCGACCTCGGTAATCGACCCCGGACCGCCGCCGGTCAGCAGATTGACCATGTCGAACATCTTGAAGTTCTCGATCCCGCGGAACAGCACCGCCAGCATGACAAAGGGCAGCGCCATTGGCAGGGTGATCGACCAGAAACGGCGCCAGGCGGAGGCGCGATCCACCTCCGCCGCCTCGTAGATGTAGTCGGGGATCGATCTAAGCCCGGCCAGACAGATCAGCATCGTATAGGGCGTCCACATCCAGGTATCGACAATGACAATCGCCCACATCGCCAGATCGACATCGCCCAGCATCGTGAAAGAACTGGGCTCGGCCCCGGTGAAAAAAGACACGACATAATTGAATAGGCCGATCTGCGGTTGGTAGAGGAAGCGCCAGAAATTCCCAACCACCGCCGGCGACAGCATCATCGGGATTAGGATGATCGTCGTCCAGAAGGCGTGGCCGCGGAACTTGCGGTCAATCAGATAGGCGAGCGTAAAGCCGAGAATGGTTTGGATTGCGATAGTCAGCACCACGAAGCTGGCCGTGGTCTGCATCGAAAACCAGATATCCTCGTTCCCGAGAATACGCTCGTAATTGCGGAACCCGACATCGCGCACCTCGGCGTTCGGTCGATTCGCGCGATAGTTCGTCAGCGACAGTTGGATGGTCCAGATCAACGGGAAAATGTTGATCGCCAACAGCAGGATGATGGTCGGCGCGATGAAGATCCAAGCGACCGCGCGATCCGACAGGCCGCGCACCCGGCGGGCGACGCCGTCAGGGGTCGCCCGGGCGACGGCGTCAGCGCCTTTCTGTAGGATGCTGTTATCGGTCACGATGCTCTCGATCGGAAAGGCGTGCGCGTCGCGAGGCGGGCGCGCCATTCTTGTCTCACGCGGGCCTCGCCTACGCCCGTCCTTGGCCGTCAAGGAACCAAGGACGGGTGTGGCGACGCGCCTAGGACGGACCGTCTAGAGTTTGCCTTCGTCTTCGAAGACTTCGGTCCAGTCGCTAATCAGCTTGTCCAAGGCTTCCTTGGCCGTGCCCTGATCGGCGACGATATAGTCATGCAGGCGCTTCTGCATGGCTTGCAGCAGTTGCGCGTAAGCCGGCTCCTGCCAGAAGTCCTTCACATCCTGCATCGCAACCAAGAAGTCCGCGGCGAAGGGCTGCGAGTCTTTGAAGCCAGGATCCTCCAGAACTGCATTGTGGACCGCATAGCCGCCCAGCGCCCACCACTGTTTCTGAACCTCGGGCTGCGCAAACCACTTAATATATTCCAGCGCCGCTTCCTTGTTGTCGGTGCTGGCGACGACCGAAATGCCTTGGCCGCCGAGCGTCGAGGCCGGATTGACCTGCGCCGGATTGACGAAGAAACCGATCCGGTCTCCCCCGACATTCTCGTCCTTATACATGCCGGGCCAGAAGGCGAACCAATTCATCATCATGGCGACCTGGCCGGATTTGAAGGCGTCCAGCCCTTCGCCCATATAGGAGTCGGTATAGCCGGGCGGCGTACAGCACTCATAGAGCGACTTATACATCTCAAGTCCGGCGACGGCGTTGTCCGAGTTCACCGCACCTTCCATGTCGTACTGACCCGGCGTGTTTTCATATTGGAAACCATAGGAATAGAGCGCCGAAGTCGCGCCCATTGTGATGCCTTCAGAGCCGCGCTCGGTGAAGATCGCCGCGCCATAGACCGTCTTGCCGTCAATTTCGCGGCCCTGGAAAAACTCGGCCGTTTCCTTCAACTCAACCCAGGTCTTCGGCGGCGCCAGATCGCGCCCGGTCTTGGCTTTGAACTCCTCCTGCAGATCGGCGCGCTCGAACCAGTCCCTGCGGTAGACCCAACCGTTGGCGTCGCCCATCGCCGGCAGCGCCCAATAGTTCGGCGTCCCTTTCGGCCATGTCGAATAGGCGTTCACGGCGGCCGGCGCGAAATCACCCATGCTGATGCCTTCTTGATCGAAGAAGTCATTCAGCTTTACATAGTAGCCGTTCTCCGCAGACCCGCCGAGCCACTGGCTGTCGCCGATCAGCAGATCGCAGAGTTTCCCGCCGGAGTTCAACTCGTTTAGAATCCGATCGGCGAAGTTCGGCCAGGGCACGAATTCGAAATTCATCTTCACGCCGGATTGAGCCTCGAAATCCTTCGACAATTGCACCAGCGCGTTCGCCGGGTCCCAAGCCGCCCAGCACAGGGTCAACTCGCCACTCGCCGCATGGGCGCTTGTCGTCGCCGACAGGCCGGCCGCAACAAGAGCGGCGGCGCCCATCGTACTCACTACAGGTCTATGCATGTTTTCCTCCTTGTTCACCCGCGCCGTAGGCCGGCGGCGGCATCCTTTTCCCGCTTCACCCGTCCGACCGACGTCCGGCATTGTCGCGGATCGTCAGAGGCCGCATGTTCAGTGAACATTTCACTAAACAACAGGCGAGTCAATAATTGCGCTGCTTTGCACTGCAACAAACTTTTATTTCAATATTGCAGCGCAAAACGTATATTAACCTCGTTTTTGCTGATCTGTGACGCACCGCATGGTCCACTGTTTAGTAAACGACCCTGCGTGCACAGCCTTGCAGGCGGCGTTGGCGTGCGAAGTCACACGGCGCCCCGCCTACACCAAGGTCGATTGGTCGGGGCCTCACCCCGCCGGTCAGGGCAATGCGATCCAGCGTCCTTCCGACTTCGACGAGCGAATACAGGCGTCGACAAAAGCGACTCCGTCCAGGCCGTCCTGAACGGTCGGATACATGACAGCCGCGTCGGCCGTCTCTCCCGCCTCTTTGGCGAGAATCGCAGCCGCCGCTTCGGCGTATATCGTCGCGAAACCCTCCAAATAGCCTTCCGGGTGGCCGGCTGGAGTGCGGCTGACGCGCGCCGCCGCCTCACCGGCGCCCGCGCCGCCCCGCGTTAGCAACCGCTTCGGCTCGCCCAACGGCGTCCACCAGAGATAATTCGGGTCCTCCTGGCGCCACTCCAACCCGCCCTTCTCGCCAAAAACGCGCAGCTTCAGGGCGTTTTCGTTTCCGGGCGCGACCTGGCTGCACCAGAGCATGCCACGGGCCCCGCCGGCGTAGCGCAGCAGAACATGCGCATTGTCGTCGACGCGGCGACCGGGTACGAAAGTCTGCACATCGGCAGACAGGCTCTCGACGCGGAGGCCGCTGACGAACCCGGCCAGATTGAAAGCATGCGTGCCGATATCGCCGGTCGCGCCGCCGGCTCCTGACCGCACCGGATCGGTGCGCCATTCCGCCTGCTTCATCCCGGTATCTTCAAGCGGCTCGCTCAGCCAATCCTGCGCGTATTCGACCTGAACCACCCGCAGCGCGCCGAGCGCGCCGTCGGCGACCATCGCCTTGGCCTGCCGCACCATCGGGTATCCGGTATAGTTGTGTGTGAGGACAAACAACGCGTCGGACGCCCCGGCCGACTTCACCAGTTTTTTCGCCTCAGGCAGGGTCGCCGTTAGCGGTTTGTCGCAGATCACATGTATCCCGCGTTTCAGGAATTCCTTGGCCGGGCCGGCATGCATGTGATTGGGCGTAACGATCGCCACCGCCTGCACACCGGTCTTCAGGCGCGCCTCGCGCTTGGCCATCTGTGTGAAATCGTCATAGACCCTGTCCGGCGGCAGGCCCAGATCGGCGCCGGAGGCTCGGGACTTCTCCGCCGTCGCGCTGAAACATCCGGCCACCAGTTCGAAATGATCGTCGATCCGCGCGGCGATCCGATGTACGCCGCCGATGAAAGCGTCGCGGCCGCCGCCAACCATGCCCAGCCGAATGCGTTCGGTCATTCTTCCCTCCCCGATCTCCCTGCGCCGCGACGGTCGTCTAACGATTGACGCCCAGCATCTTCCGGTTGGCCGCCTCGTCCGACCCGCCATCGGCGAAATCATCAAAGGCCCGTTCGGTCACCCGAATGATGTGATCGCGGACAAAGGCCGCCCCTTCGCGCGCACCGTCTTCCGGGTGCTTCAGGGCGCATTCCCATTCGACCACGGCCCAGCCGTCGAAATCGTATTGCGCAAATTTTGAGAAGACGGCGCGAAAATCGACCTGCCCGTCGCCCAGGCTGCGAAAGCGGCCGGCGCGATCGACCCAGGACTGATAACCGCCATAGACGCCTTGCCGTCCGGTCGGATTCAGTTCCGCATCCTTGACATGGAACATGCCGATCCGCTCGTGATAGATGTCAATATTCTCCAGATAGTCCAAGGCCTGCAGCACATAGTGCGAGGGATCGTAGAGCATCTTGGCGCGGGCGTGGTTCTCGACCCGGTCCAGGAACATCTCGAAGGAAATCCCGTCATGCAGATCCTCGCCCGGATGGATCTCATAGCACAGATCCACCCCCATCGCGTCCGCATGATCCAACAGCGGCCGCCAGCGTTTCGCCAACTCGTCAAAGGCTGTCTCGATCAAGCCTGCCGGGCGCTGAGGCCAAGGATAGACATAGGGCCAGGCGAGCGCGCCGGAAAACGAGACATGCGCTGTAAGCCCCATATTCCGGCTCGCCGTCAGCGCCTTGGTCACCTGATCGACGGCCCATGCCTGGCGCGCCGAGGGATCGCCCCGCACCTCCGGCGCCGCGAACCCGTCGAACGCGGCGTCGTAGGCCGGGTGCACCGCCACCAATTGACCCTGTAGATGGGTCGAGAGTTCCGTGACCTGAACGCCGTTTTCCGCAGCCTGTCCCTTGAATTCATCGCAATAGTCTTTCGACTCGGCCGCCTTGTCTAAATCGATCAGACGACCGTCCCAGCTTGGGACCTGCACCCCGATATAGCCGCAATCCGCCGCCCATTTAGTAATCGAATCCCAGCTGTTGAACGGCGCTGCGTCTCCGGCGAATTGCGCCAAGAACAACGCTGGCCCCTTGATCGTCTTCATGGCCGATCCTCCCCTATGTGTTGCGCCGCCTTGTTGATCTGCGGAATTACAATTATCGAAGCGTAGCACGGGATGATCTCAATGGGTATGGCGCGCTGTCAATTTCTAGCGTGCGACCCGGCGCCCTGTAACCCGACGGCGACGGCTATTGGGCTGAGGCTATGGAAACACTCGAAGACTGCAAGGCTGTACTGAAAAAGCGCCTGCAGACATCGCCGGTGGCGGCGAACGGAATGAACAAGCAGGCGGTGTCGCTGACCAGCAAGATCATTGGCATCCTCGCGTTTTCGCAGTCTGCAGACACCAAAACGCCGCCCTGTACGGACGGCGTTGATTATGTGACCTTTTCTGAAAATCACGTGATTGTGGCTTCAGCGACCGTGGAAGCGCGTCAACTCGGAGAACTGGCGCTGACTGACTTGTCGTTTTTGCGATACCGCTATCGATATTCTCAGCGTCTTATCTATCGATTTGTCCACGAAACTTTCCTTGGCGCGTCGGCTAAGGATGTGCGTAGCGCACCGCCCAGTCTTTGACCGGGCTGTCGTTGAGCCAGAACTTCTGGCTTTGATCCATGAAATCATGGGTGTGGACGATGACGGACTCGCCGTCGATCAAGACCACTGCGTAGGCGGGCGGTTCGAAACTGCCGGGAATGCCTTCCAGCGGTTCGAATTCCAAACGGCATTGATGGTTCATCGACCGCAAGGCGGAGACCGATATCCCCTTCCAGTTGCCGGATAAGGGACGATGGATATGACCGAAGAACAAGTGTCGGATCTGGTTTGCGTAGGGTTCGATCGTCTCCCAGAACAAATCCGCCTCTTGCAGGGAAATGGCGTCGAGCGTGGAAAGCCCGATCCGGAAGGGCGGATGATGCATGAACAAAAAGACCGGCATGGCGTCATCGCGCGCCGCCTGAAGCTGTCGGTCCAGCCACGCGCGGCGCTGAGCGCAATACCAGCCCGCGTGCGTGCCTTCAAGCATCGTATCGAGAAACAACAGGCGTCCGGCTTCAGTGTCGTGAACCGATTGAACGAAGCCGTCTTCGTCGGTCGGCTGGTCCGGAAAGGTCTCTGCGAAGACGGCCCTGTCGTCATGATTGCCCACCAGAAGGCGTACAGGCGGCGTCAGCGGGTCAAGCGTCGCCGCGAGACAGTCGAAAGCCGCTTTCTCGCCCCAATGGGTCAGATCCCCCGTGATCACAACCAAGTCCGCGTCGGCGTGATGGCGGTTGATATCGATGACGGCTTTTTCAAGCGTGGCGCACGGATCGCCGCCATACAGCGTTTCGCCTTTAGGCACGAAATGCGTGTCTGTCAGGTGCAGTAGTTTCATATCGCCCTCGCATGATGGCCGGGAGGGAGGGGACGGCGACGCATTGGCCGACCCCTCGATCGATCCCGAAATCAGGTCCGGTCCTAAGACCCTTTGGTCGGCAGAAGGTCTTCGACCTCCTCGACCAATTCTTCCTGCAGTTCCTGCATATCGTCACTTTCGCCTACGACAATGCTTTCTATGCCATCATAGATGACCTGTGTAATCGCAAGGCCATTGTCGCCCGGATAAGCCTGCCACTCGCGCAGCAACGGCAATTGATCGACCGCGGTCTGCTTGTTCGGGTTGTTCTTGTAGAAGTCGGCCAGAATGATCTCATTCGCCGCCTTGTTGGGCGGCATGTACCCGGTTGTCCGCGCGACATCCGCCGCCCCCTCGCCGGAGGTGATGAATTTGAGCCACAACCAGGCGGCTTCCAGTTCTTTCGGATCCTCGGAGGTCGATACCAGCATGGCCGAATTGCCGCCCGCCGGAAGGCCTTGCGGCGTACCGCCGATGCCGGGAAACGGCCCTGTCTTCAGCGTGAAGTCGCCTTGGGAGCGCTCGACGGCCCCAAGCGCGGAAGTCGACCAGAACATCATGGCGACTTGACCGGCGGAGAAGGAGGCCAGCGCCTCTTTCCATTCCAGATTTTGCATATCGCATTCGCGGAAGATCGTATGCATCGTTTCAAGCGAGGTCAGTCCCTCGTCGGCGGCGACGTTGAACGCGCCCTCCTTCATCGTGGGGGCGCCCTGGCTCCACATCAGCGCTTGAAGGAACCAGTTCCCGGTGATGTTCCAACCCCAGAAGATGGGGTTGTTGACGCCGGCCGCGCGCAACGATTTGCAGGTCGCGACGACTTCGTCCCAGGTTCGGGGCATTTCGGTGATCCCCGCCTGCGACATCAAATCCATGTTGTAGTAGCCGACCGGCAGCGAGACGGAAAAGGGCAGCCCATGCACCCTTTCATTAAAGGTGCCCAGTTCGAGCATCGCGGCGTGATAGCCGTCTTTCTCAAAGTCGGCCTCTTTGGCGATATAGGGCTCCAGCGACTTGGCGATGCCTTTCTCCACGAGGATCGCCTGGCGATTCAAGCCCTGCATCGTGACGTCCGGCAGGTCGCCGGACACCGCTTCGCGCAGGATTGTATTGGTGCCGTCCTCGTAACTCTCATAGGTCGCCCGCATGACCACCTCGATATGCGGATACTGCGCATTGAATTTCGGTAAGATCTTTTCGTAGGTCACATCGAACAGATGCGAATACGGGTAGGCGAACTCGATCGTCACCTTTTCTTCCGCCAGAGCGGGTGATAGGGATGCGGCCGTCAGAATAACGGCGGCGGTGAGTGTACGTTTCATACTCTTTCTCCTTCGCTGTTCGATCCCGGTCCGTTGTGGCGACGGACCGGGATCCCTTTTCGGCGGTCGGCCGAATTATTTGCCCCTTCCCGCTATTTCATGCCGGACAGGGTGATCCCCTCAATGAACCGTCGTTGCGCCAGTAGGAAGGCGACAATGAGCGGCATGACGATGATCGTCGCGGTCGCCATCATTGGTCCAAAGAAACTCCCGTCCGCGTCTCCCTTGAACTCCCGTAGCCCGAGCGGCGGGGTGAACAGATCGCGGTTCCCGGTGACGACGATGCGCGGCCAGAAGTAATCATTCCAATGCGCGACAACCGAGAAGATCGCGAAAGCCAGCAAGGCCGGGATGGCGGTGGGCAGCATCACTTTCCAAACGATCCAGAATTCGCTCATGCCGTCCATCCGGGCCGCGTCGATCAGGTCGTCCGGCACGGTCATAAAGAACTGGCGCATCAGGAAGATGCCAAAGACGGAGATCGTCCAGGGAATGATCAAGGCGGCGTAGGTGTTGGTCAGCCCGACCTTCGCCAGCATGATATAGAGCGGCAGCGCAATCGCATGGACCGGGATCAGCAGGCAGAAGATCACCATGCCAAACACGAACCCGCGGCCTCGAAATCTCAGTTTGGCCAGCGCGTAGGCGCAGGGTAGCGCAACGATGACCTGAATGACGAAGATCGAGACAGTCACGATCACCCCGTTCATCAGATAGCGCAGCAGCGGCGCCTCGGAGAAGGCTTTGCTATAGTTGTAGACGATGGGGTGCATCGAGCAGTCGGTCTCGATTTCGGCGAGCAACGCCCGATAGATCTGTGTGTCGTCCAGGCCTTCGAAACGGTCCCGCGCGGCGGCGATGGCGTTCCGATCGGGTTCCCGCAGTTTCACGCAGCGCTCATCAACCATGCTGTTTTCGGTGCCGAAGAACCCGCCCTCGTTCCTCTCGATCTGTCCGGGGCTCTTCAAGGAAAAGCTGACCATAACGTAGAAGGGCAGGATTACGATCATGGACCCCAGAATCAGGATCAGATGCTTCCAACTCTCGCCGAGATAGTGAATACGGTTCATGAGTAATGCACCCGCCGCTCGACGAGATAGCGTTGCATAAAGGTGATGACCAATACGAAACCGAGGAAGACGATTGTGATCGCCGCGCCGATCCCCATCAGATTCTGCTGAATGGCTTTCTCGTAGATCGCGTACATCATCACATAGGTCGATTTTGACGGCCCGCCCTGGGTCAGCGCCTCAATCGTATCGAAGACTTGGAATGATCGGATCGAGGTGATGGTCACGACGAAGACCGTGGTCGGCCCCAACATCGGCCAGATCACGAGGCGAAATCTTTCCCACGCGCTCTTGGCGCCATCCATTTCCGCCGCTTGCAAAAGCTCTCGCGGAATCGACGTCAGCCCCGCCAGATACAGAACCATGTTGAAGCCGAACGCTTGCCAGATCCCGATGAAGCAGATGGTCGCCAAGGCGTAATTCCGGTCGCGCAGCCAGAGCGGGAATTCCTGAGACGCGCAGTTCCGGCCGTACCATGTCTGACTGCCATCGACGAAGGGAATCCATCCCCAGTTGAAGACCCATTCGATGATCGTCCCGCAACCCGCCTGAAACATCTCATTGACGATGCCGACGGAGTTGTGAAGCGCAAACTCCCACACGATTGCCATGGCCAACAGCGCCGCCATGACCGGCAGAAAGAAGATCGTCTTGTAGAGATCGCCGCCGAATGAAAGCGAGTTGATCAATAGCGCGGCGCCCAGGCCCAACACTACCGAGACCGGAACGACGACCAAGACATAGATGATCGAAGCGGTGAACATCTTTTGATAGGTCGAGCGGCTTACGATCTTTTCGTAATTCTCTGCGCCGACCCAGTTGGCGCTCTGATTGCCCAGCGAGTAGTCGGTGAATGAAAGTCCGGCGGCGATCAGCACCGGTAAGAGCAGGATGATCGCCATCAAGGTCAGCGCGGGCGCCGTGAACCAATAGCCGGTGGAACGCGGCGCCATCAAGCGACCTCCAGAGCATCGTCACCGGCGCTCTCTTTCTTCGGCGCGGTGCGAAGCCGGTCGCCCTTATCGTCGAAAATCAGCGCGGCGCCCTTGACCTGCGCGATCGTGATCGGGTCGCCATAGCTGTACCGTGCAGCGGCGTCCGGATCGGAGCGGATGATCAGCATTTCCTGTCCGTCGGAAAGGCTGGCGTGAATGTAGAGATCCGACCCCAAATGCTCGAGCCGCCGGACCACGCCGACATATTCCGCCGCGTCGCTGTCGGTCGGCACGTCAATTAGATGCTCCGGCCTGATCCCGACCGACACGCTCTGCGCCGCGGCATCGGTGATTCGCCGCGCCATCGAGTGACCCAAAACCGTGACGCGCCCGGCGCTGTCCAGGCGGCCGGGGAGGATGTTGATCTTCGGGCTTCCGATAAATTCCGCGACACGGCGCGAGACCGGATCGGCGTAGACCGCCATCGGCGTGTCCAACTGCAGGATGCGCCCGTCCATCATGACGGCGACGCGGCTCGACATGGTCAGCGCCTCGGCCTGATCGTGGGTGACATAGACGAAGGTCGCCTGCAGACGCCGATGGAGATCGGTCAATTCGGCGCGCATATGAACACGCAGCGCCGCGTCGAGATTGGACAAGGGCTCGTCCATCAAAAAAGCGACCGGGCGGCGCACCATCGCGCGGCCCAGCGCCGCACGTTGGCGCTGGCCGCCGGACAATTGACCCGGCTTTCGCGCCAACAGTTCTCGGATCTTGAGGATATCCGCCGTTTCCTCGACGGTCTCACGGATCCCCGCCAGTTTTTTCTTCGATCCCGGCAGATAGCGTCCGACCAGCGGCGTCCGCTGCGCCTTGGAGAGGTCCCGCAGCCGCAACGGCGTCATCATATTGTCACGCACGGTCAGATGCGGATACAGCGCATAGGACTGGAAAACCATCGCCAAATCCCGTTCGCTCGCGCGCACGCCGTTGACGTTTCGGCCGGCGATCACGACATCGCCCGATGTCTGGCGTTCTAGGCCGGCGATGATGCGCAGCAATGTAGACTTGCCGCAGCCGGACGGGCCGACCAGCGTCAGAAACTCGCCGCCCCTTATGTCCAGTTGAACCCCTTGCAGCACCTTGGTGTCGGCAAATGATTTCTCGATCGCATTTACTTGAATATGACTCACCTGCGCCCCCGCGCGCCGCTATCCCCTTGCGCACAGACATAGCAAGGTCGCTTTACACTGACGTGACGTAATATTACCGACACTAATGTCTGGTATAGCTCGCTTGCGGACCGAGAGAGCCAGGATCAGCAGCGCGGCGCCAAAAGAACGATGAAGATCAGCCCCTATCAAATTGCAGCCTTCACGGAGGCGGCGCGCCAGAGGAGCTTCTCTAAGGCCGCCGCCGCGATGGGGGTGACGCAATCATCGGTCACCCAACATGTCGCGAAGCTTGAGCAGGCTATGGGAACGCACCTGTTTTCCCGTCGGCGCGAGGGGCTGGAATTGACGCCGGCGGCCTGGGAGTTGTTTCAGATTTCCGATCGCCTTCGAACAATGGAGCAACTGGTCGAAGAAAAGGTCAACGACTACGGACAGGTTTCTGCCGGGCATCTTCGCATCGCCGCGAACGCGCCGTCGCCGTCTCTCCTCGTCATATCCCGCTATCTGACGCTTTACCCAAATGTGCGCATTGAATTCACGCTGCTGAGCTGGGACATGATCATGCGCCAATTGCCGAAGCGCGACATAGACATTGCGATCATCGTCCAACCGGAGCCCTTGGACGGGTTTGTCATCAATGAGATGGGCGCCACGCGATACAAGGCCTATGTCCATGTGGATCACCCATTGGCCGCTCGGAAAACCGTGTCGCTGCGGGAACTTCGCGATGAGGTGCTCATCGTCCCGGAAGACGGGTCGCTGACCCAGCGGATCGTCCGGGAGAAGTCCCACGCGTTGGGAATCGATCTGACAAAGATCCTAAAGACCGCGACATTCCCCATGGTGAAGGAAGCTGTTCTCCACAATGTCGGCGTGGGAATCATGCTGGAGAATGGGCAATTCCCCTCAACCTCGCTGGCGGCGATTGAGATACAGGAGATGCCGGAAAGCTATAAGAATTGCATCATCACGCTCGCCGACAAACGCGATCTCCGGCTGGTCAGCAGCTTTTTTGACGTCGCGCTCGATGTCGCGGATTCTTCGGTCTAGGCTCCCCGTTTTCGCCGCGAATCTCATCGAATCTGAGCCGTACGCGACCGGCGGCGAAAAGCGTCTCGCCATATTCGATAGGCGACCCGCCGCTATCTACATTGATGGCGGTCGCGAACAAGACGGGTTCGGACGGACGTTGGCTCAGCAACCGCGCTTCACGGGCCGACGGCATGCGGGCGGCGACCATTGTCGACTGACGGAAATAGGCGCCGACACCGTTACGTTCTAGCGCCGCCGTGATGCCGCCGCATGTCTTGACCGTCTCTCCAATCTCCGGAAATCGCTCCGCGGCGAAATGGTGACGCCCAACTCCAATCACGCGATCGTCTACCGAGACGATCCGTTCGATGAGGACGATTCGCGCGCGCGCGCTAATCTGCAACGCCTCTGCGATGACTTTGCCGGCGACGCGCTTCTTGATCTGGACGATCTGACCTGACGGCGCCATTCCAAGGCTAAGAACGATGTCCGAGAACCGGGTCTTTTCAGAAATCGGGTAGTCGACGACATGTCCGGCGACGTAGCTGCCCGCGCCCTGCCGTGTAACCGTGACGCCAGCCTCATCCAGGGCGCGCAGCGCCTGGCGCACTGTATGCCGGTTGACGCCGAATCTTTCCGCAATCTTGCCTGCGGGGGGCAAGCGCCCGGCATCCTCCAATCGGCCTGCGCGGATATCGTCCAACAACGCGTCGTGAATCTGCTTCCATAACGGGCGATCGGCGCCGCGTCGAACCTTGGCTGATGTCGTCATGAAAGCTTCACCATAATTCTCTGGCCTCGCTAAGCGCATGGGCGTATGTTGCGTTACATGAGATGTCTAGACAAGTGAAGAAAATGTCTAACGCGACACAATCATCTCAGAGCGAGGCCCGGCGCCGCTGGCTGCGGCTGATGGCGCTGAGCGAGACCCGCCAGTTAGCAGAGATTTGGGACGCATTGCCAACTGCGCCGGAGACACGGGTGTTGCGCCGACCGGAAGTCGGCCTGGCGATGGTGCGCGGCCGAGCCGGCGGCGCCGGCGCGGCCTTCAACCTGGGTGAAATGACCGTCACGCGGTGCTCGGTCGGGGCCGTCGACTCCCGGACCAGGACCCATATCGAAGGAATTGGCGCCATTGGCGGCCGCGATCGGGACAAAGCCGCGCTGATCGCACGGCTGGACGCGGCCTACCAGGACAGCGGGTGCGACATCGCCGCTCGGGAAAACGCCCTTAACAACCTTTCAGCGGCGCTCGAAGAACGCCAAGCCACGCAAGCGGCCAAGACGGCCGCGACACGGGTCGAGTTTTTCACGATGGAGCGGGGGCATACATGACACCCGCGCCGCCACCTTTAGAAGCTGTTCCGATCCCCGCCGGCTTCGACGATCCGACGCTGGACTCTCAATCCGTCTTCCGCGCCGTGCTCGAGGCTTTTTCGCGCCCGGGACGGGTCGCATTCGCCGCCCTGCCGTCGCCGCCGCCGGGGCCGTTGGTCTCCGCCAGCGCCGCCGTCGCGCTGACCCTGTTTGACCTCTCGACGCCTGTTTTTATCGCGCCGGGCATCGCGACAGCGCCGGTTCAGGAGTTCCTGACCTTTCATACGGGCTGTCCGCTGACCGAACAGGCCGACGAGGCTGCTTTCGCCATCATCGACGGCGCTGACGCCGGTGATCTCTCCCGTTTCGCGATTGGGACGCCTGAATATCCGGATCGATCGGCGACTGTCGTCATTCAAGTGCAGGCGTTGTCGGCCGACGGGTCGATCAGGCTCCGGGGCCCCGGCGTCGAACATGCCCACAAGCTCGGCGTCGACGGACTGCATGCCGATTTCTGGCTCGCCCGCGAGAGACTGGGGCTGCTCTTTCCGCTCGGCGTGGATGTGATCTTATGCGCCGGCTCGTCATTGGCTTGCCTGCCGCGAACCACTCGGGCGGAGGTTTGACATGTATGTCGCTGTCAAAGGCGGTGAGGCCGCCATTGAGAACGCCCACAAACTGCTCGCTGAAGAGCGTCGCGGCGATACCAACGTGCCCGAGCTTTCGCTGGAGCAAATCAAGCAGCAGATGAGCCTGGCGGTCGATCGCGTTATGACTGAAGGCTCCCTCCACGACCCCGATCTCGCCGCGCTCGCCATCAAGCAGGCGCGCGGCGATCTTGTCGAAGCGATATTCCTGCTCCGGGCGTACCGGACGACGCTCCCGCGCCTTTGGGAAACGAAGCCGATCGATACTGGCGCCATGAATATCAGGCGTCGGATCTCGGCGACCTACAAGGACTTGCCGGGCGGCCAAGTCTTGGGCCCGACCTTCGACTATACCCACCGGCTGCTCGATTTCGCGCTCGCCGCCGAAGGCGGTGGCGATGCGTCTCTCGACGCGGATCCAGCCGAACCGGTGGTCGCCCCACGGGTCACCGAGTTGCTTGCTGGCGAGGATCTGATCGAAGAGGCGGGCGCCGTGCCGGACAAAGACGCTCCGGGCGATCTGACACGAGAGCCAATGGAGTTTCCAGCCGATCGCGATCTGAGATTGCAGGCTTTGGCGCGCGGTGACGAGGGTTTCTTGCTAGCGCTCGGCTACTCGACGCAACGGGGCTACGGACGAACGCACCCGTTCGCGGGCGAGATACGCATGGGTGCGGTCGAGATTGAAATCGACATCGACGGAATCGACGGGCCCGTGACCATCGGCGAAATCACGGTCACCGAATGCGAAATGGTGAACCAGTTCATGGGGTCCAAGACCGAACCGCCGAAATTCACGCGCGGCTACGGCCTGACCTTTGGCTTCTGCGAGCGCAAAGCCATGGCGATGGCGTTGGTCGACCGCGCGCTGCGCGGACGCGATCTGGGCGAGGAGGTCGACGCGCCATGTCACGACGAAGAATTCGTTCTGGCGCATGCCGACAATGTCGAAGCGTCCGGCTTCGTGCAGCACCTGAAACTGCCGCATTATGTCGATTTTCAGTCGGAGCTCGAATTGGTGCGGAAGATGCGGCGTGAGATCGAGCAGGGTCGCTGGAGCGACGGTGAGGAGGCCCATGATGTCGCAGCCGAGTGAAACGCAAGGCGCCTGGGACCCGTCCTACAATTTCGCCTTCCTCGACGAACAAACCAAACGCATGATCCGTCGCGCCATCCTCAAGGCGGTCGCGATTCCAGGCTATCAGGCGCCGTTCGCCAGCCGCGAAATGCCGATGCCCTATGGCTGGGGCACCGGCGGCATCCAAGTCACAGCCGGGGTCATCGGCCCGGACGACGTTCTGAAAGTCATCGATCAAGGGTCGGACGACACCACCAACGCGATCTCGATCCGCAAGTTCTTCGTTCGGACGACCGGCGTCCGCACGACGGAAAGCACCGGAGACGCGAGCATCATTCAGACACGGCATCGTATCCCGGAGTCGCCGCTGCGCGAAGATCAAATCCTGGTCTATCAGGTGCCCATTCCCGAACCGCTGCGCTTCCTCGAGCCGCGCGAGACCGAAACCCGTCAAATGCACGCGCTTGAGGATTACGGCCTGATGCATGTCAAACTCTATGAAGACATCGCGCGCCATGGCCATATCGCGACCTCCTACGCCTATCCGGTCAAAGTCGCTGGACGCTACGTCATGGACCCGTCGCCGACGCCGAAGTTCGACAACCCGAAAATGGATCGCTGCCCGGCCCTGCAGTTGTTCGGGGCCGGCCGAGAAAAACGCATCTATGCGATCCCGCCTTATACGGAAGTGAAGAGCCTGGACTTCGACGACTATCCGTTTGAGCTTCCGACATGGGACGCAGCCTGCGCGCTTTGCGGGGACACGCACTCCTTCCTGGACGAGGTCATCCTTGACGACGCCGGCGGCCGGATGTTCGTCTGCTCAGACACCGACCATTGCCGCGAGCGCCGTGCAAACGGCCATGTCGGCCCGGCGGCGGCCGCCGCCCCATTCGAAACGATGAGCGCCGCACCATGATCGGCGCGGCGCAACCGATTCTGCAAGCCGACGATGTCGCACACTATTATGGACGCCATCGCGGATGCGAGCATGTCAGCTTCGACCTCTTTCCAGGCGAGGTGATGGGGGTCGTCGGCGAATCGGGCTCCGGCAAATCGACCCTGCTGTCGACGCTTTATGGACGCCTGACGCCGACGGCCGGTCGGGTCACATGTCGCACCCGCACAGACGAGAGCGTCGACATTCACACGATCAGCGAGCCGGAGCGACGGTTGCTGATGCGCGTCGACTGGGCCTTCGTGCATCAGAACCCGCGTGATGGATTGCGTATGAACGTTTCGGCCGGCGCCAATGTCGGCGAACGCCTGATGGCGGTCGGCGAGCGCCATTATGGCGACATCCGCAGCAAAGCGATCGACTGGCTGGAGCGGGTAGAGGTCGACGCCGAGCGGATCGACGACCTGCCGGCCACCTATTCCGGCGGCATGCAACAACGGCTGCAGATCGCCCGCAATCTGGTGACCGGGCCGCGTCTGATCTTCATGGACGAACCGACGGGCGGCTTGGATGTCTCGGTTCAGGCGCGGCTGCTCGATCTGCTCCGCGGGTTGGTCACCGATCTTGGTTTGTCCGCGATCGTGGTCACCCATGATCTCGCCGTGGTCAGGTTGCTGGCCCACCGGCTCCTCGTCATGCGGAAGGGCCGCGTGGTTGAAAGCGGCCTGACCGATCAGGTGCTGGACGATCCGCAACACCCCTATTCGCAACTCCTCGTGTCATCGATCCTGAGGACATGACGCCATGACCACGATGCTGAAGATCGAGCAGGTCGCCAAGACTTTCACGCTTCATGTCCAAGGCGGGGTTGAGATTTCGGTGTTCCAGGGGCTCGACCTGACGGTCGACGCCGGGGAATGCGTTGTCCTCAGCGGCGGATCCGGCGTCGGCAAAAGCACGCTGATGCGTATGATCGACGCCAATTATGTTTGCCCGAGCGGCCGCATTCTTGTCCGGCATGATGAGGATTGGGTCGATATGGCGTCCGCGCACCCGCACCAGATTATCGAGGTTCGCCGGCGCACCATCGCCTATGTCTCGCAGTTCTTGAGGGTCGTCCCGCGGGTCGCCACCCTCGACATCGTCTCTGAACCGTTGCGCGCCGTCGGCGTCGACGCAGAGGAAGCGCGGGCGCGCGCCGCGGGCCTGCTGCAAAGGCTGCGCATTCCTGAGAGCCTTTGGTCATTATCGCCGATCACTTTCTCCGGCGGCGAACAGCAGCGCGTGAATATCGCGCGTGGATTCATCTTAGGGCGCCCGGTCATGCTGCTCGACGAACCAACGGCGAGCCTGGACGCGGCGAACCGTGAAGTTGTGCTCGATTTGATCCGGGAGGCGCGCAACCGAGGGGCCGCGATCGTCGGCATTTTTCACGACGCCGATATACGCGACGCCGTGTCGACCCGCGCTTTCGAGATGGCGCATTATGCGAGGCAAGCGGCATGACCGAAACCGTGTTCACCAACGCGCGCATCGTCCTGGCCGATGACATTGTCGACGGCGCAGTCGCCGTGCGCGATGGCGTCATCACCGATATCGCCAGAACCAGTTCCGCTCTGTCCAGCGCCCTGGACCTGGAGGGCGATCTTCTGATTCCGGGGCTTGTCGAACTCCATACCGACAATCTCGAAAGCCATTTGACGCCGCGTCCAAAGACGACATGGCCGACCATGGCCGCGGTCGTCTCGCACGATCGACAGGTCGCCGCCGCCGGCATCACCACGGTGTTCGACTCGATCGCCCTTGGCGCGATGGTCGATGACGACCCGCGGGTCGAAAGGTTGAGCGACGTCGTCGAGGCGCTTGACGCTGGCGTCGCCTCTGACCTTCTGCAAGCCGACCATATCCTGCATCTGCGGTGCGAAGTCGCCTATGCCGGCATGGCCGACCTGTTCGACCGATTGATCGACAGCCCGCTGGTCAAGCTGGTCTCGGTGATGGACCACACGCCGGGTCAGCGACAGTTCGCCGATGAAAACGAGTATCGCAAATACTATCAAGGGAAGTTCGGTTTGAAGGCAGAGGAGATGGACGCCTTCATCGCCCGTCGCCTGAAAGATCAACAGGAAAACAGCGAACAGAACCGGCGCTACGCCGTAGAACAAGCGAAGTCCCGCGGCATCAGCCTGGCGAGCCATGACGACGCGACGCATGAACATGTTCAGGAAGCCGTCGAGGATGGGATGGCGATCGCCGAATTTCCGACAACTGCGGTCGCCGCCGAGGCGTCCCATGCGCACGGGTTGGGCGTCCTTATGGGCGCGCCGAACGTCGTGCGCGGCGGTTCGCACTCGGGCAATGTCTCGGCGCGCGAACTCGCCGAACGCGGCGTGCTGGATATCCTGTCAAGCGACTACGTGCCAAGCAGCCTAATGCACAGCGCTTTTATGTTGTACGAGTTGCTGGAGGATTACGACTTGCCGCGCGCAATCCGGTTGGTCACGAAGACGCCGGCGGAGGCCGCCAACCTGTCCGATCGGGGCGAAATTGCGCCTGGTAGACGCGCCGACTTGGTGCGCGTGCGCCATACGCCCCATCACCCGCTGATCCGCGGTGTCTGGCGGGAAGGACATCGGGTCGCGTGACAAAGGAGAACACCATGTCGCCAATTGAGACAATCACCGAAATCATGACCAAAATCGGCGAGAAACGGTATGGTGACGAAAGCGTATCGCAACTCGATCACGCCCTACAATGTGCGGCGTTTGCCGTAAAGGAATGCGCGACTGCGGAACTGGTGACAGCGGCGCTGCTGCACGATATCGGTCACTGCATCGATCATCGTTTTGAGGGCGCCGCCGCCGCCGGAATCGACCGGCGCCACGAAGCGATCGGCGCGGCCTATTTGTCGCAATGGTTCGGCGAGGCCGTGACACAGCCCATTTTGCTGCACGTTGCGGCGAAACAGTACTTATGCACGGTCGAGCCCGAATATTACGAGACCCTGTCACCGGCCTCGATCCAGAGCCTCGAACTGCAGGGCGGCCTCAACAACGGATTTTCTGTTGCACATTTTCTCGAGGATCCATGGGCCGCGGACGCCGTGCGGCTTCGCCGCTGGGACGATAAGGCGAAAGACCCGACGGCGAAGACCGATGGGCTGGACGCCTACCTGCAATACGCGGCGATCGCCTATAACCGTGCGAACGTCGCCTAACAGGCGCGACAGCGCCTTACTCACAATCAGCCTCACAGAGAGCGAACCACTCTCCGTAGTTGGAATGACGGCCTACCTCGCGCCAACGTAAAGCGCCCCTGTCATCCAACTGCACCATTCCTTCTTCATAGACCGCCCTAGAATTAAGCAGCTTATCAACATCGCCGAGCGCGTATCATGAAACCGTAAAAAAAGTGACGCAGCCCTGTCGCACCATGCTGGCACGCTACTTATGGCCTTTAGAAAGAGATTATTTTTACTGGCAGGTCGGGAGCGATGTCAGGGAATGCGCATTAGTAAGCTCGTTAAACGGTTCGGTCAGCATACGGCAGTCGATCACATATCATTCTCTGCGGAAAAACCGCAAATGATCGGTGTGATCGGTCGCTCCGGCGCCGGCAAGTCCACACTGCTGCGAATGATCAATCGGCTGACCGACGCAGACGGCGGCGAAATCGTCATCGACGGACGAGATGTACTGCAGTTGAAAGGCGCGGCCAAACGCCGGTGGCAGCGCGATTGCGCCATGATCTTCCAGCAATTTAATCTAGTGCCGCGTCTCGACGTCGTCACCAATGTGATGCTTGGCCGTCTGAATGGCCATAACACCCTGAAAAGTATGTTCAATATCTTCGGCGCGGAGGAAATCGAGCGTGCGCTCGCCGCCCTTGAGCGGCTGGACATCGTTGACCAAGCCTTACAGCGCGCAGAGACGCTCTCCGGTGGACAGCAGCAGCGCGTCGCCATCGCCCGCGCGCTGACTCAGGCCCCAAAGATGATACTAGCGGACGAGCCGATCGCCTCACTGGACCCGCTGAGCGCCGAAATCGTCATGAAGTCGCTGCGCGAGATTCACGAGCGCGACAATCTCACAGTCATCTGCAACCTGCATACGCTCGATACGGCGCGCGCCTATTGTGATCGCGTGATCGGCATGCTGCATGGTAAAATGGTGTTCGACGGCCCTCCCGAAGACCTGAAGCCAGCCGCCGTACGCGAAATCTACGGCGCTGATAGAGAAATCGACGAAGCGACAACATCGACTTCGCTGCCCGGCCGTTCAGCGACGCCCCCTGTTTCGACGCCGGAGCCCGTATCCGTCGCCGTGTAACAGGCTAGCCGTGTAACCGCCTATAGGCCGGCTTTGCGTTTGCGACGTCTTCCTTACGACACACTCACACAACTCAGGAGAGAATGATGAACGCCTCCAAACTCTTGTCCGCTGCTGCGGCCGCGATCTTTGTATCCACCGGCGCAATGGCCGCTGAGATCTCAGAATTCCGGATCGGCATCCTCGGCGGCGAAAACGCGTCCGACCGGCTGCGCTCGAACGCCTGCATCCAAGAACACACCGAAAAGCTTCTTGGCGTCGAAACTAAACTATTCGCCCCTGCCGATTATAACGGCGTGATCGAAGGCTTGCTTGGCGGCAACCTGGATATGGCTTGGCTTGGCGCCTCCGGGTACGCCAAGGTCTACCTGACCAATCCAGACGCCGTTGAGCCGGTGCTTACGAAGATCAATGAGGACGGGTCGTTTGGCTACTATTCCATCGGCTTTACCCGTGTGGATAGCGGCATCGAAAATCTTGCCGACATGAAGGGCAAGAAGTTTGGCTTCGGCGACCCAAACTCGACGTCGGGCTATCTGATTCCATCGATCGAGATTCCCCAGGCTGGCTACACCATGGAGTCCGGCGATCATTTCGGCGAGGTCGTCTTCACGGGCGGCCATGAGCAAACCATCGTTGCGGTCGCTAATGGCGACATCGACGGCGGCGTCACCTGGGCGGACGGTCTTGGCGTATGGGAAGACGGCTACAACTCCGGCGCGCTTCGTAAGGCTACCGACGCCGGCCTGGTTGACATGACCCAGATCAAGGAAATCTGGCGCTCTCAGGTGATTCCGGAAGGACCGATCGTTCTCGCCAAGAGCCTACCGGAAAGCGTCAAACTGAAGGTTACCGGGATGCTCGCAAGCCTTCCGTCGGTGGACCCGGAATGCGCCTATGGCTTCATGGCCGGCAAGATCAAGGCGATCGCGCCGATCAGCCATGCGGATTATGAAATCATCGTCGAAGCCCGCAAGCGGAAGTCTCAGTAGAGAGCCTGGCGACTGTCCAATCTTGGGGGGCGCTGAGACAGCGGCCCCCCCTTTTCTTCCTCCTCGCTAAAGACCGATTCCCGCCATGACCGCGACTGCGGATCTCTCTCATCATATCATTCAGGCCGAAGGCCGGCGGCGGCTCTATTCCATCGCTATTGTCGTGATCACCGCTGCTGTGATCTTCGCTGGATACGGTCAGGCCAACTCGATGAATTCGGGCGGGTTCCTAAACGGACTCACCAAGTTCTTCGACTATCCCAGTGAAATCGTTGTCGAAGCCTGGGAGGCGCGCACCGCGTTCCTGGGGCTTATGTACAAATTCACCCCGGCGTTGATCGAGACGCTCAATATCGCCGCGGTCGCAACGATCCTCGGCGGCGTCATGGGAATGATCTTTGCGTTTCTCGGGTCCGGGAACCTTGATATCTGGCCGCGCGCCGTGCCGATCGCGCGGCGCACGATGGATATCCTGCGCGCCTTCCCGGAATTGATCATCGCCCTGTTCCTGATCTTCGTGCTCGGCACGAGCCCCGTGCCGGCGATGATCGCCGTCGCATTCCACACGACCGGCGCACTCGGAAAGCAGTTTTCCGAAGTGAATGAGAATATCGACCGCAAGGCGATCGAAGGTCTGGAGGCCTGCGGCGCCAATTGGTTCCAGCGGATGAAGTTCGCCGTCCTGCCGCAAGTGCTGCCAAACTATCTCAGCTACTTCATGCTGCGGTTTGAGATCAATGTGCGCGCCTCCGCGATTTTGGGCTTTGTCGGCGCGGGCGGCATCGGCGCCGAGTTGCGGCGGACGATTGGCTGGGGTCAGGGCTCAGGCGATGAGACTGCGGCGCTCTTTGTTCTGTTGATTCTGTCAATCTTCGTCATCGACCAAACCTCCTCTTATTTGCGTCGACGCCTGATCCAGAAGAACTCGGATTGAGAAAAAACGATGACGGCGACAGCAATTGGGTTGAATCGATTGGGCCGCAATCCGGCCATTGCGCGCGCGGTGGCCCGGCGGGCGCGGTTGTCGATCGCCCTCGCCGCCGCTGTCTTCGCTTACCTGACCTATGCCTGGTTCGCGTTCGACATGCCGGGCCTGATCGAGAGCGCGCGCCCGGAGCGTGCGGCGCTTCTGGCGACAGACTCTGTGGCGCACAAGGTGCATGTCACCCGTTCCACGCGCACCGGTGACATTGTGATAGCGGTCGAAGGAGAACGCACGGCGACGTATGACACACCGCCGGGCTGGGTCACGGCCGACGAAGAGTCAGCATCGATCGATCTTGGCGACGGGTATCGGGCCGACATCCTCGGCAATGTCGCCTATTTCTATGTCCCCGGTTATGGCGAGATCGTGGCCGAGGCGACTTCTGACGGCGTTGTTACGACCTTGCCTAAGGATGGGCCGCAGCACGGATGGCTTAGGGCCTCAGACGCCAAGTTTGATGCGCGGCCGACCATCGACCGACGGGTTCAGGTTTCTCGCGCCAAAATCGAAGTTCATCGGTACTTCTTCGGTTGGGAGAATTTCTTCTTTCCGTTCAATTCGGAGATAAACGCATACAGCGCGGGCGACCTATTTTCGCTGGCTTTCGGCGGCCCGCCGCTGCGCAATGATATGAGCAACGCGGCCTATATCTTCGATACATTCTGGACCAATCCCGATTGGCAGCACGGCAATGTCTTCATCGCCTTACTCGAAACCCTGCTGATGGCCGTCCTCGGCACCTTCACAGCGGCGTTCGTCGGTTTGCCGCTCGCCCTGCTCGCTGCGAGGAACTTCACGATCAATGTTGGTTTGATGTTCGTGGTTCGGCGGCTGTTCGATCTGTTGCGCGGCATCGATATGTTGATCTGGTCGCTGATTTTTATTCGTTCGTTTGGCCTCGGACCGCTAACCGGCGCGCTCGCCATCGCTTTCACCGATACGGGTACGCTGGGCAAGCTGTTCTCCGAAGCTCTCGAAAATGTCGACGACAAGCAGATTGAGGGCGTCCGTTCGACAGGGGCCAGTAAGCTCCAGGTCTACCGGTACGGCGTGATTCCACAGATCTTGCCGATTTTCGTCTCACAGGGACTTTACTACCTTGAATCCAACATGCGCTCGGCGACAGTGATCGGCGCGCTGGGCGCCGGCGGTATCGGCCTCATGCTGGTTGAGACGATGCGCACCTCCCGCGACTGGGAGAATACGCTCTACATCATTCTGCTGACCGTGATGCTGGTTATCGCCATGGACAGCCTGTCAAGCTGGCTGCGGCGACGCCTGATCCAAGGAAAATCGGATCAGACGCGGCCCGTCAAAGCGCACTGAACCGCCCGACTATATCGACGAACTGATCGACGGCGACGTTCAGATCGCCATCGTTCATGACATGATGCACGTCGTCGCCGGGCGGCGGCGTCAGCGCTTTCCGAGCCAGTCGATCGGCGACCTCGAGGTCGGTCTCGCGACCTCGGACGGCGAGCCGCTCGGCGATGACGCGAGCGGGCGCGGTTATCACGACCGTCTGCGTGGCGACGTATTTCCGCTGGGCTTCGCCGACAACTGTGCGGGACCCGTTGACGATAACAACGCGACCGGTGCGGAGGTGGTCTTCGATTGCGACCGGAATACCGTAGCACAGCGCATGCGCCCGCCAATGCAGGGCAAAGGCGCCGCCCTCAACCGCCGCGTCGAAGGCGGTTTCATCGAGCGTATCGTGATCTTCGAGCCCCAGGTCGGGCGCTCGGGTAATCACCCGGCGCGGAAAGACGACCGACGGGTCTGCATACAAACGTTCCCTGGCGCCGCCAAGCACGGAATCCTTGCCTGCGCCCGATGGCCCGACCACAAGAACCAAAACACCCTGAATGGAACCTGCCATATCGCCAGACCAGTCGTTTCGCCAAGGGACTAGCGTTGTCCCTATTTCGCCCGACACGCGCACCAAGTCGCTCGGGACTTTGGTTCGGGCAACCGTGCTCCGGTTCTTCTCCCGTCTTGTTTGTGTAGGTCAGCTTGCTTCAGAGGCGCAAGCCGCTGCGAATGATATCAAAAAACCTTCACACAGTTTGTCGCATTGGGCTCTGTTTTTGATCGAGTTAATAATAGGAAGTCGCGACAAGCTGCGTCCCGAAGAATCTGCGTCGGCCATCACTCTCTATTGAAAAATTCAACGATCCAGAGCTTCTCGGCAGCAGTTCAACCATGACAGCGCCTACGGTCGGCAATGACTACAATCTCAGACATAAGCACATGCTCAGGGACATCCCCAAGCCTCCTGGGTCAAGCCCAGGCGTCCGGTCGAAACGGAGCCGGCAAGACGAACCATCGCAATGGCAGGGCGTAATGGCGTCGCACTCAGAACTGGCGGCAATGATCTGATCCGCTATGCCGGGCGCGCCTTCGCAATTGATAATGAGCTCGTGATCGCGCAGCGCGTTCAAGCGTTGCGCCGGAAAGCCGGCGGGTGATTTACAGGCGCGGCTTGGTCATTTCTTGCGAACACATTCGTCCCAGAAGTCATAGACAGCGGCGCCGCAGACCACAATTGCGATGATCATGAACGGCAACCCGCCAAAGAAACCGGCAAAACCGGACGAGATGCTTTCCGAAAGGCCGCCGACAAAGGCGCATAAAAGCACGGTTCCGATCAGGCCCATCACAAGTTTGACGCCATATGACATGTGGTCCTCTTTCCCTAAGCCGTTTCTTCGGCAAGTTGATTCTGCAGCCAACGCGCGGTGCGCAGCAGCCGATCGTCTTTTTCTACAGGCCCGATCAGCTGAACGCCGATCGGCAAGCCATTTTCGCCCACCAGCACAGGCAAAGTCACACAGGGCAATCCCGCCAGCGTCCACAGGGTGCAGAAGATCGGATCGCCGGTTCCATTCCCGAACATAGGCGCCTCTCCCGATGCGGCGGGCGCAAGAATAGCGTCATAATCGACGAAAAAGTCGGCGAAGAAAGCCTCCGCCGACGCCTTTACCGCCAGCGCATCCTCGTATTCGGTCCGGGTGATCTTGCGCCCGCGCGCCACTATTGGTTTCAGCGTTTCGCTGATTTGGTCCCAATGGGTCTCGAACAGCTTGGCTTGATGCTGGCAAATCTCGTATTCGTGGATGCGCGCCTGCACCGCTACGAGGTTTGACAGCGCCTCGGCGGCCTCCATCTTGGCGACCTGCGGCCCCAGGAGATCAATAACGGCATTCATCCCATCGCGGGCGTCTTCCGCCAGACGGTCGTAGAACGGCAAGTCTAACCAAGCAAGATTCGGCGTGACCGGCGCCGCCGCGGCGGCCCCGTCCGCCATGTTGGGGCGCGGACGGGCGAAGCTGGCCGGGTCGCCGCTGTCATAACTGCTGATGACATCGGCCAAGAGCGCGACATCGGCCAAACTGCGCCCGAAACATCCCACTTGATCCAGCGAGACGGAGGTTCGCAACACCCCCTCGCGTGGGATCATGCCGCGCGTCGGTTTGAGACCGAAAACACCGCAAAACGAGGCCGGCCGGATGACCGACCCATTGGTCTGGGTGCCAATGGCAAGCGGCGTCTGCTGGGCGGCGACGGCGGCGGCGGACCCGCTGGACGAGCCCCCGGGAGTGTGGTCCGGATTATGTGGATTGCGCGTTTCGTTGGCGTGAACAAAGGCCAGTTCCGTCGTCACGGTCTTGCCAAGGATCACCGCCCCCGCTTCGCGCAAATGATCGACCAGACGCGCATCTCTCTCCGGCCGACGCCCAGCGAAGATCGCCGTACCGCATTCAGTGGGCGTATCCGCAGTGTCGACATTGTCTTTCAGGCCCACCGGAATCCCGTGCAGCGGACCGGTCGCCATTCCGGCCCTGCGGATACGGTCGCAGTCGGCGGCTTGCGCCAGCGCGGCGTCAGCGTCGACATAGGCCCACGCCATGACCGTGTCGTCCGTCTCTTCAATGCGCGCAAGGCACGATTCGACCAGACCCACAGACGTCAGACGACCCGAGGCGATCGCCTGAACCGCCTCGGTTGCTGTCAGCGTGCTGGCCTCCTTGATCACGGAATATAGACACCGAAGAGATAATCGGGGAACCACAACGCAATGCGGGGGAACTGATACATCAAGACCATCGTCAAGATCACGATCCCCAGATACGGCATGATGCCGCGGAAAATCTCCATCAACTCGATCTGTCTCTTGAGCACGCCTTTCAGATAGTAAGCCGACATGGCCATGGGCGGCGTCAGGAACGAGGTTTGCAGATTCAGCGCCACCAGCATTGCAAAGAAGTAAGGGTTCACGCCGAACACGTCGAGCAGCGGTAGGAAAATCGGAACGAAGATGATCAGGATCTCCGACCATTCCAACGGCCAGCCCAACAAGAAGATGATCAGCTGAGCCAACACAAGGAACTGCCAGGGCTCTAACGCCATCCCACCGACCCACTCGGCGATGATGTCATGTCCTCCGAGATACGAGAAGACAGACGCAAAGGTCCATGAGCCGACGAAAAGCCAACACACCATCGCCGTTGATTTGGCCGTCAGAAAGACGCTTTCCTTGAGTTTGGTCCATGTCAACGATCGGTAGAAGATCGCCAAGACGATGCCGCCCATCGCCCCCATCGCGGCGGCTTCGGCCGGGGTCGCGAGCCCGCCCAGGATCGACCCCAGCACCAGAGCGATCAGGACCGTCAACGGCACAAAGCTGACCAGCAGGTTCCAGTAGATTTCGCGTGGCGGGGGGACGTTTTCCATCACTGGTTTTGGCGCGAGCGCCGGATTGAACCAGACGCGCACGATCACATAGACGATGTAGAGCCCCGCCAGCAGCAAGCCGGGAAAGACAGCGGCGGCGTACAGGCGCAAAGGGGAAAGATCGGCGATCGCCGAATAGACGATGAGCATGATCGAGGGCGGGATCAAAATGCCCAATGTGCCGCCGGCGCAGATGACGCCCGACGCAAAGCTCTTATTGTATCGGGCGTTGGCCATCGCCGGGAAGGCCAGCAGCCCCATCAGCGTGACGACCGCACCCACAATACCCGAGGCCGTGGAGAACACCGTACAGGTCACAAGGGCTGCGATCGCAAGGCTCCCCGGCAGATTTCGCGCGGCCATGTAAAGGGAAAAGAACAGCTTATCGACGATGTTGGCGCGCTCGACCACATATCCCATAAACAGGAATAGCGGGATCGCGACCAAAGTCGGATTCTCCATCACCGAATAGGTGTTCTGGTTCAGCAAATAGAAAATATTGTTGTTGAAGATATCGCTGAAGCTCTCAATCGGCTGGCCCTGATGATACGCGTAGTATCCAAAGCCCACGCCCATTGCGAGCAGCGTGAAAGCGATCGGAAATCCCAGCAGCACCAGGACAATGAACAGCCCCAACATGAACAGGGCGACTTCGGGGTTCGTCATCTCTTGTCTTTCTTGAAGCGCCGTACGGCCTATTTCTTTCCTGGAATGATGGCGTTGATCGTTTCGATATCCGCTTCGGACAGAAGATCCTCGGTCTCTTTGACATCGACCAGCCGCTCGGGCCATGCGCCGGTCCGCATCGCCATGACGCAGCGGATCAATTCGGCAAAACCCTGGACCATCAAGATTCCGCCCGCCAACGGGATTAACGATTTAAAGAAGTATATCTGGATGCTGGCGGGACTGTTAAAGCTGACTTCCTTGTACCGCCAGCTGTCAGAAGCGATTTCGTACCCATACCAGGCCAAGGCGAGAACGCCGGGGAAGAAGAACAGAAAGTACAGCACAAAATCGAGGCCTGCCTGAACCTTGATAGGCAGCAAACGATACACCACATCCGCCCGCACATGGGTATCTTGAGCCAAAGCATAGGCGCCGCACATCAAGAACAGCGCGCCATACATTTGGATCATCATATCGAACGCCCAAACGGTGGGCGCGTTGAGAACGTAGCGGACAAACACTTCGTAACAGACCGAGAGCGTAAGGATGAGGATGCACCAGCCAAAGGCGCGGCCAACCCACAAACTCAACCCTTCGATGGCGTGAACGAGTTTCATGTACCTGCTTTCTCCTTAACAGAGCGGCGGGTCGCTGACGATCGTCCCTAGAGCAGTAAAAGTCCGGATGCCTATTCGGCACCCGGACAATACTCGGCTTGCCGACAGATCAACTGAAATAGTGGTTGTAGGCCAGTTGGTAGTCAGGCTGGTTCAGGTTCAGATAACCCATCACATTCCGGGCGTACGTCTTCTGCGATTCCATCACCTTGGCGAAGAACGGATCTTCTGACGCGATCCGCTCCGTAACCACATCCCACGCCGCAAGTTGGGCCGCCATCACCGAATCCGGCGTGCGGTAGACATTCACCCCGTCTTGTTCTTGCAGCTTGACCAGGTCGTCGGAGTACCGCTTGGTGTTGTTCCAATAGAAGCCTGAATTCTCGGCCATGGATGCGTTGCGAATAATCGCCTGATGTTCAGGCGACAATGCGTTGAACTTGTCCTTGTTGAAGGTGACCTCAAAGCACTCCTGGCTCTGGTGGTACGACGCCAGGTGGTAATGCTTCGAGACGTCCTGCATACCAAAATCCCGATCCGACGTCGGGTTGTTGAACTCGGCCGCGTCAATCAGGCCGGACTTCATCGCGGGCTGGATCTCACCGCCGGGCAACTGAACGACGGACATACCCATTTCCAGCAAGACGTCCGCCGCAAGACCAACAGTCCGGTACTTCAGACCGTCCATTTGCGATGCGTCCGTGATATGCTGATTGAACCACCCGAGCGGCTGCGCCGGCATGGGCGAATTGAAGAAAGACACGACGTTCAGACGCAGCGTCTCCATCAACTCGTCGAAGAGCTCTTGTCCGCCGCCGGCATAGATCCAACCGAGCATTTCCTGGCTCGACCAACCGAAGCAAGGGCCCGTTCCGAAAAGCGACGCCGCCTTGGATTTGCCGTACCAATAGGCGGATACGTAATGCGCCGCGTCGAGAACGCCGCGATGAACCGCGTCTTGCATCTGGCTGGTTTTCACAACCGCATCGACCGACAGCACGTCGATGGTCAGCGATCCGCCGGACATTTCATTGACACGCGCCGCAAAGGACTGGGCGTTCTCAAGGAAGATCCCGCCGCCCCAGGCGGCTTGCATTTTGAGGGTCGTCCCCGCGTTTTGCGCAATCGCCGGCGTGGCCAGGGTTGCAGCGCCGGCAACCGCCGCGCCGCGCAGAAGATTTCTGCGATCAACAGTATTTTTCATGGTTCCTCCCAAGGAATCTAATGCGAACGCCCTTATACCGGACTGATCCGCGTTTATCTCCAAGCCTACGGTTTCTCGCCGTCCTCCTCACCTTTCGCCGATCAGGCTCCGCCAGTCGAACGCAAAACGAACACCGTAGAAAGCAGTGATCTTATGTCATGCTGCAACACAAGCAAGCGCTTCTTTGGTCTCCCAGAAAGACGCCTCTACCCCCCATCTGGCGACAAGGCGGCTTTGGCGGCCCGACGACGCGATCGGCGGCGGCATGGCGAGCTTCTACGACACGTCGGATAATGAACGCGCCAGCATCCTTTCCGCCGCCCATCGCCAGACGCAGTTTCTCGATTAAGGCGATACGAAGCGCGTCCTATTACGGCATGATATTGATCTGGCCGATCTGAAGCGCGATCCGGATGGGATCTCGGTCTATCTCGGCCCGCCCGCGACGACGCTTGGGCAAGATGACGCCGACTAGTCCAGCCGTACTTCCGAATCCAACTCAATGGAAGAGACCTCGGAGTCCGCATCAATCTGCGGCAGGATATCGGGCGCGACAGTGACTGAAATTATGTTCAGTTCGGCGATGACATGAAATCCCGACAAACCGAGACTCTGTAAACGTTTGGCGAGTTTGGCGCAGTCATGCCGGCACGCAATGAGAACAGGAACCGGCTCCAACGGCTGATCGGAAATGGCTTTCGCAAGAGCCTGATCTATCTTGTCCATTTCGAGTTTCTCCGTGTTGTCGGCCGCCGGCGCAGCGCATTCGACTTATCTCAAATTGGCGGCGCGCGCATGTCCCGAACGACGCATATCCCACACTAACAGAATTGGGCCTTAAAGGTCAGGGAGTGGCGAGAAGGCTCGCCACTCCCTGCTATTGCGTTCAAAGGCGTTTAGCGCACGCCGCGATACGCATTCACCAAGCCAAAGCCATAGGCCACGTCACGACCGCTGGGCGCTAGGTCAGTGGCGGTGCGCCACATATGGACGCGAATCCGATCGCCATGCCATGACGGGTGCCGTCGTTTAATCAGTGCGGCGACCCCGGCGGCATGCGGCGCCGCCATTGAGGTGCCGCTTAGGCGGCGGTAACCCGTCTGCGGATAGGTAGACCAGACATTGACGCCTGGAGCTGTAACCTCCACCTGCGGACCAAAGCACGAAAATGAAGCACGCCGGCGATTGCAGTCAACCGCTGAAACCGCCATGAAGGACGGGCAGCGCGCCGGGTTGCCGACCGGCCCATTGCTGTTTCCGGCCGCGGCGATTGCAAGAATGCCTCGATTTCGCAAGAGTCGACCGGCCCGCTCGTAGGCGCGGCTGTAGACCCTCGGATCATGCGTGTTTACACCACTGCCGAGACTAAGGTTCGCGATGTGCATGCGCGTTCGATAGCACCAGACCAACCCGTTGATGATCCAGCTGGACCGACCCGATCCCTGGCGGTTCAGAACCTTAACCGCGTAAAGCCGAGCATGGGGCGCAACGCCCACCAAGCCGCGGTTGTTGGCTAAGGCCGCGACGGTGCCGGCCACATGCGTTCCGTGGCCATGATCATCCGCCCACGACCGAACACGGGGTACGAAACTAGCGCCGCCATAGACCCTCAAGTCCGGGTGTCGCGGTGCGATGCCTGTATCGATAATCGCTGTACGCACACCAGCACCGGTTGAGTAACGCCAGGCGCGCGGCGCATAAATCACACGCAGGCCGCAGGTAATGTAGTCTCGGATCGCTTGTACCGAAGCGTCATTACCAGACACGCCGTTTTCGGCTAGAAGCCTGGATACGAGCTCTTCGTCGACATCGGTTGCTTCCGAGGCGCTTAGTTCGCTGAGCGCGCATTTGATGACGCAGCGAACGAGTTTCAGCAGTTTCTCCCTGTCGATTCCAGCGGCGCTGGCGGTATCTGCGACGAGCGGATCGGAGGCGGCCGAAAAAGAGAAGGCGTTTCCAGCCTCATCGAAATCAATATCATCGACCTTGCACGCTTCGATGGCGCCGGCGCGTTCGGCCGCCGCCTTGATCGCGTCGTCGGGGTCCAACTCGGCCGACAGAAGCGAATCCTGCGCGGCGTCGATTTCCGCCTCGGCCTCCGGATCTTGGTCTGGTATGTCGGCGTCGATGTCTTGTTCGAGATTCGACGCGTGGTTCCAAACATCATCCTCAACGGCCGCGACGCCGGACTTCTTGGCCAAGTCCTTGGCTTCCTTGTCCGTCAGGTCGACGGTGACCGTATTGATCTCCTGAGTGATTAGCGCACTGTCCTCTCCGATCTCTTCGACACCCAGCAAGGTTTCTACGGCGTCGAGCGCCGATACGCTGGAGCGTACACTGGAGATCTGTTCGATGCCTGCATCTTCGACCGACAGGTCCTCTTCCATGATGACAAGGCGCGGAGTCCGTGTTGTTGACATGATACTATCCTCTCTCGAATTCGGGTGATGGACCGACAATAGAAAGGCCCTCTGAAAAGCGTCCTGATACGCAGGCCCGGGAACCTGTAACTTTCGATGGAATTTTTAACCACCTGCGCGTTGTAGGACACAGGCGTAGTATCGGCGGCGGCCGTCATCACTGCGCTAAAGCAGCGTGATTATGACGTCAGAACGCGACAGCGAGGCAGGAATTTGGCGCGCAAAGCACAAAGAAGCCGCCGAAGCAAAAGCCACGGCGGCGCTAAGTTGCTGGGAGGATTCGATCTAAAGTATGATTGCGTCGATCGCGGCGCGGGCGTCTACAAGCCCGCAACCAAAGAAAGCCTCGAAAGTATCGGCGTCTTCGCTGGCGCTGTTCATGCGGTCGCCCTTCAACGGCGCCTGGTCTTGCATCAACGGTAGAGATTGACGCGCGGTGTCACACAGAAGCTTTTTGATATCGCACCCATCCAGTGGCTCGCCTTTGGCGGATCGCGCGCGTTCGGCGCGACGTATCAAGGCGACAACGCCGGCGACGAGGGCCGCAGCGCCCGATGTGCCGCCAAACTGGGTGTATAGACCAGTCTGCGGCTCGGGCGACGCCCGATCATCGGGGTCCCCCGTCGCCGCGCGGCCCGCGTCATATCCAAAGCGCCCTGGAATGTCGGTAGTCAGCAGGCCAAGATGGCTGTAGTCCAATTGTTGCACATCGTTGGAGCAGAGATACTTCAAACGCTCGCGCGTCTTGGGGACATCGCGTAACTGATAGCGGTTAAAGACCTGCATATCATCAGATGGCGCAACCAGAGAGAGTCCGTCGCCGTAGTTGGAATATCCTGCACGCAGTCCATTCGCAGTCACCGCGCCGACGGCTATGACGCCGTTCTCTCGCGAGGCGAGGCTCGCCGGATAGTTGAGTTGACTCTCACCATCATTTCCCGCGGCGCATACAATCGGAATGTGCTTAGATACCGCGATAAAAATCTGCCTGAGAATACGCCATAGCCGCGCCTTGGTGGCGCCACGCTGTGGATGCAACGGGCTGACCGTTTCAGCGGTTGCTTGAAGCGCTTCCATCCGGCCGAGCAAGTCGCTGTGGTCTCTATTCGCCCACCGCTCCAGATCTGCGCCAAAATCGTCCTTCGGCGTCATATAACTCGCGACAGGATCAGGCAGGCCGCGCGGCAGAACAATGACGTCCGCCGTTTGATTCCAAGCATAGAGCAATGCAGAGATAAACTGGGCCGGGTCGTCGTCGAAGCCGGTTCGAACAGAGATCAGATGTGAATACGGATCGACGCCAAAGTATGGGATCGCACCCGCATGTGGCTCCTGCTCGGGGCCAAGGATTTCGGGCCCGCCGACGATTAAGCCGCTGGCGGCGGTCCCATGACTGGAGAAAATGCGTTCAACATCGCCATGACCCCGCCAAAGCCCGTTCGATTCAATCAAGTCCTGCGCAATCTCTTGCAACAGGCCCAGATCATCTGAATTGAGCGCATCGAGGTTCAGGCGTCTCAAATCCAGCCCGGAGAAATTGGACGGGACAGGGGCGGGTCGATCCGACGCTTCGGCGGAAAATCGGGTTCCATACGGCGTTATACTGAAATCTATCGACCGGCGATGGTCCACCCGTCCGCGCAGGTTAGGGTGGTCAAATCGACAGCCAACATCGATCATGACGACGGTGGACGGCGACGTCGCACCTATATCGGCGAGCTCGTCCCAAATTGTTTGTTTGAGCTCTTCTCCGCAAGGGTCTGGCGTCATCACACCCAATGAAACGAGATGCCATAGGTAATAGTATCTTGGACTGGGACGCCGCGGGTCTATATGGGTCATTCGAAGTTCCTCCCCTAAATCCATTCCTGCTGAACTGCGTGAAAGCGTTCAATAAACGCCTCGGCGAGGATCGGGGCCATTTTGCGAGCCAAGAGCCGGCCGGCTGCGGTGTCGCTTGGATAGTGCAATCCCGCCCATTCACGGTTCTGCGCAACATTCAGCGCTATGTCCGAGAGAACCTGCGTCGCTGGATGCTCTGGCAGTATGGTGTTGAAAGCGTAGGCTATCGTGTGGCACTGGAAGGAATGATTGCTCGGATAGGCCTCGTGGGCTGGGTTTGGCAGCAAAGGCCGTAACCGTGGTTCGACCTGATTTGGCCGCAGTCGGCCGAAGGTCGCCTTGTAGTAAAGACCGATATACTCGCAGACGGTCAGCAGTTCGAGAAACAGCGCCTCGGTTTCAACGAAGCCAGCCAGCCCATCCACGCCAAGCGGGCGGGTGAAAGCGGTGAGGTCAAGCGACGCTTCTTGGAGGATGTCGTCTTTGCGCAGGCTCCGTTCGCGCAAGTTCGCCTGCATCGCCAATAGTAGACATGTTTCCAACCGCGACTCGTCCGGCCCGGGAGGTGGCGGGATCTGAATATTGGTCCATTCCGACGGCAGCCGATTGGATAAGTCTTCAGCACCCAGCCGGTGGAGGCGCAATAGCGCCTCGGTCGGGATCAGTCCGCCGCTATCATTTTGAGCGGACGGCGCCTGCAGCTTGTTCTTATTCTTATTCTTGTTCTTGTTCTTGTTCTTATTTTTATTCTTGTTCAAAACGGACTTATTGAGCGTAGATTTATTCATCACCGTCCGCACCGAATTGACGCCGCCGCCCGCCGCCGGGCCGTCATCTTGCGGAATTTCTAGCTCTATTGCTGCGTCGCTGAGCGAATCGGAAACCAGTTGTCCCCGCTCGACAAAAATCATGCAAGCATTCAGGAATTCGGTCGTGCTCCGACATTTCTTGGTCAAATATACAGTGTCGTTCATAGCGCTTCCTTTCCAGTAGCCGAATCCTCTGGCTCAAGATTTGGTTCTACTTTCGCCGCCCTAGACCGGCCTTTTTCAGTCCCAAAAGGAACTGCTGACCTCCTTCCGTCGATAGTCCCGGATAACCCGTCGCGGCCAGGACGTCTGTTGAGAAATCAGGTTCGATCTCGGCAAGTTTTTGACGCAGATCTTCGACCGCGGATACGTTGCCAAGGTGGGCGTTTGCTGAAATCAGGTAACGCAGGATCGTGTTGAAATTCGGCCGCGCCACTAACGCCTGTCTACCGACTTGGTCCGCCTGCTGATAGTTGCCCGCCAGGGTCGCCGCAATGCAGTTTGTCGTATCAAAATAATAGCTTATCGGGGTATTGCCGCCCAGGTGTTGAGCCCAACTCGCCATGGTCAAGGCCCGCCCCGGCTGTCCGGTATAGGCGTTCAGCATCGCGTACAGATCCCAACCGATGGTTTGCTCCGGGTCGGTCCGAAGCGCGCGTTCAAAGAGCGACGCGGCGATATCGTATTCACTAAACAAATAGGAGTGAATATGCGCCGCGAGGGACAAGACCAACGGATCGAATTGATCCGTCTCTAGCGCGCGCGCTGAATGATACTGAGACTCTGCAACCTGTTCGGCTGTACCGGGTGAAAATCTCTGTCCAACCCTGAATGACTTGGCGAACGCCATCCATGCATGGGCTTGCGCACTTGGATTGACCTTCAGAATCTGGGTGAGCGCTGCTTCAGCTTCGTCTAAATCGCCCGCGGACAAACTGAAAATACGATTCACACTTTCAATGAGGCGGCCGCCCAAGACGATCTCTTCCGGCGAACCCGGCGCCTGAAGATGCGCGCCAAGCTCAATGACCGCTCTTGAGACAAGCCCGTTCAATATCGGCGCATGCGGGCCTTCCAACTGATTCCGCTGGAACGCCTGTCCAGCCGACCAGAGCGACACGCCAGACGTGCAATCCACGACTTCAACAGTCAATCGCACGCTAGATTGATGACTATACTCTGTGATTCGAACGTTCAAAGGCAGCTGTACGCCCTCCGCCAGCTTTGGGTCGTCCGTCAGCCACAGCGACTTGATGCGCGCTATATCAGAAAGATGCCGGGCGAGTTTGTCTCCAAGCAACCGCGCGAACTCTGAATCGGCTCTGTCGGGCGCACCTGAACACTGGACCCCAATCGCCCAGTTGTTTCTCCGCCACCCTGATTGCTGGCTCGAAACCTTAGACGGAGACGTTGGTTTTGGGGCGGCGACCTTCCGGCCTTGTTCATTTGAGAAGCCGGGGCTCGTCAGGTCGAATAACTGCGCCGCCTGGATAGCCTTGTCGGTTGGGCCGCCGCCAAGCATATTCTCAAAGCGTTGATCCCAGATACGACGCTCTAGTGTCAGCCAATTCTCGAATTCGGGATCACAGATATCGAAACCCTCTAAAAAATGCTCAGAGTTCGCTTCTGTATCAGCAGCATGTGTCCGGTCGCCCGCCTCTCTTCCGCCGAGGCGTTCAATGACGTCCACTTGCACGCGATCTAAATCCAAGGTCACCGAGTACTTATTGGTTTGAACGAGATCCTTAAGCCGCGGCCCCAACGCTTTACGAATTTCAAGCAAAGCCTGGCGCAGACTTGCTGACGCTTGTGTCTCAGCGCGGTCGCTCCAAAGCTTGTCTCGCAGCCAAACGCGCGACCTGGATCCGCGCGGCGCCAATGCAAGCATCGCCAACACGGCTTTCGACTTTTGATTACGCGGCGTCAGATCATCGCCAGCGGGTCCGACGATTGATAGGGGACCGAACAAGAAGATTTTCACGGCTGACGCTTCAGACTCAGCTGCTTCCATCACCACGCCTCCGCAGAACGTAGTAGACCGAGTACCGTTATCATCGTAGGCGCCGAGTGTATTCGATCTCGCTAATTCGCGCAAAGCCAATTCAGCAAGCATGTTCGTCTCCCCAACGATCACCGTCTGGAACGGTATGGGTCTGGCGTCGACAATGCGTTAATGTTTCGTCAAGTTCGCGATAATTTTCTCGAGTTGGCGCTTCCGCCACCGTGGTTGATTTAGATGTGTCGTGGGTCGAAAGGCCCAACGATGAACGGTAGAACAGGGCTATAACCGATCCGCGACCTCAAGACCGATCGGTTGCGACGACTGACCTGATCCCCTGTTTATCCTCATTCAGAAGTTAGCTCTGTTCAGGTTTTGATCCTCGACGGACCGGGTTGCATATTCCTTTGGGGTGAGCCCGTGCAGGCTCGAATGCGGTCGTTCATGGTTATA
>JASJDC010000007.1 GCA_030065235.1 Alphaproteobacteria bacterium | reverse complement strand
GTCTGGTTCTGCGTCAGCGCCGACAACCGGACCCGGTCCGAGCCGTCGCCGCCTGAAACCGCCCCGGAGACGCCGCCCGCATCGATCAAGTCCAAGACATCATTATCCCCGCCGAGATCCGTTGAGCCCGTAACCGAACCAGAGATGAGCACTTGGTCGTCGCCTGAATTCGTCCTAATGTCACCAGTAATGGCGCCGGCGTTGGTTATCAGATCAATACCCAAGACGCCATTGACCGCGATACCGTTATTGTCACCGTCGCTGTCCGCGATGATGTTGGCGCCTTCGGCGTTGACAATCGTAAAGACCTGCGAGGCTTGGTCGGAAAAGACGCCGGTCCGTCCGAGCACAAGCGCATCGTCGGTCGCAGTGATCAGAGCGTTGTTGGTCAGCGTCGAGGTGCGCGTTAATCGCACGCCATCAGCGCCCCGGATTTCCCCGGAATTGGTGATCGTGGCCGACCCGAACAAATCGACGCCATAGGCGCCGCCGGCCACGACGCCGCTGGATTGGTTGTTCAGGATCGTGGTCGACTGACTATTATACTGAATAAAAGAGCCAAACGGCGGAACGACTCCCGCCAAACTGTCATTCACCGCCGCACCGCCCGCAGTGATCTCGCCAGCGTTTGTGATGTCAGAATCCCCGGCCAGAGTCAGACTGCCGAACGACCCTTGAGCGAAGGTCTGAGAAAATGTATCGCCGGTCGACGTAATGGATGCGCCGGCCTGGTTTGTCAGGGTCACCCCAGTTCGCGTCGTGATTGCTGAACGATCCGATCCGACCGCGCCGCCACTGGAAAGCAACCCGGCATTGTCGATCTCGCCTGCGATCCGTTGGCCTGCCGGTTGGTCATATACGACGCCATCGGGGTCGAAAAGACTAGTGGAAACACTGAAATCGGCCCTCTCGAGGGCGACGCCGCCAACAATCTCGCCGTCGGCTGTGTTAACAACCTGTCCGAAATCCTTATTGGCGATTGGATCACCGGTATCCACAGCATCCTCAAAAAAGAACCTGTCGACGAATCGGACGCCGTAAACGCCGCCTTCGATCGTGTCGCTGTTGACGACGCGGAAGCCGTTTGCATCTACAATCGTCACCCCGGAGAAATCGCCCTGTATGGTTCCGGCGTTACGGAAATCCTCGTCGAGCGCGCCCTCGGAATAAACGCCCCGACGGCCTGACAGAATAGTCCCCACATGGTCCGTCGGCGTGCCCTCTGCGCCGCTCCTTAGTCGTGTCGCACCACGAAAGGTGACGCCATCGGTGATGAACCCTTGTTGGCCGTTGGCCGTCGCAAGCCGGTCAATATTGTCGTTTGTGACGATTCCGTTGTTGTACAGAACGGGCGTCTTCGTGGCGTCATTGAACAAGACGCCGCCGTTGATTTCGGCCCCGGACTGATTCTGGATTACGCCGTCATCAATCTTCACCCCGACCGTCTGGTTGCGAGGATCGTCCAGCCGCGTTTCGACGCCCATCGTCTGATCGACCACGGCGATGACGCTATTATTGATGATATTCCCCGCGCCGATGATCTCGACGCCGCGCAAGGTGCCTTCGATCGACCCGTTATTGATCACCGTGGGCGTGTCCAGGGTCCCGTTATCCGGCGTGGCGTCGACGATCGCCTCCCCGTAGATCGCGACATTGTCGTTTGGTTGGGTCCCGAACAAGGCGTCTGGCGACGCGTAAAGGGTTTGCTTGATCGTAGCGCCCGCTTCGTTCGTGATGGTCGTCGTCCCGGACGTAAACCCGACCGCCGACCGCTGGCCTGATGACATTTCGCTGCCCGACCGGTTCGTCACATTCACGACGCCTTTGGCGCCCACAGTCACTGAGTTTATCGTCGCGCCGTTTTCATTGGTGACCGATACGTCATATTGTTCGAGGTCTTCAGGCGTTACAGACGCGATGTTGTTGCTGAAGGACCCCACCGAGATCGATCCGATCGTCGCCGCATCGCCATTGGCTGCGGTTCCCGAATTGGTGACGGTCAGGCTTGAATTCGTTCTGACATTCCCGTCGTTGTCCTGGCCGTTTTCGTCTTCCTCTGTAACGATCGTAAGGTTTTCAAATTGCGCACTGCTGGCGTTTGCAGCGGTGGAACTGTTGTTCACCACCAGATTCCCTCGCCGAAACGTCACGGTTTCAGTAATGTCAGCCGTATTATTGATCGTGGTTGCGGCGTCGGCGCCTCGGCTATCGCCAAACACGATCGCATTCTGTCTTGTACCGCTTTCGTTGGTGCCGCCCTCGATCAGGCCGCTATTGGTGATAGTCGATCCGTTTGCACCCTGCAGTTCTATCGTCGTAGGAAATGACGATACACCTGTCCCGGTCCGTGTCGACGTGAGTGTGCCAGCGTTATTGATCGATACCGGCCCGCCATTCTCCGTGGAGCCGATTGCCGACCCCGGCGACCCGAAGGGCGAGAATGTCCCATCAATGACGCCGCCGTCTAAAATGTCGATGATAGCGTTCGCGCCGTCGATTTGAATGACCGTTTCAGAGGTCAACACGCCATCTTCGTCGACCAGGACGTAGGAGCCGTCGCCGGTGATGATACGGGTGTTTCCCGTGATGACCGCGCCGTTTCCTCCTGGCGTCGCGTCAATGATACTGACCCCGGTCGCATTGCCGCCGCTATCGATGACGATCGTCTCGCCGTCACCCAGCAGCACATCGCCCGAAACCTCGCCGCTCATGACTTGCTGCGTCGGCGCGCCAAAGTCGATATCCGCAGGTTGATTCGGCCCCATCGGCGGATCCGCATAAACATATGGCGTCGCCAAGAGCGGCGTCAGACCAACGCCGACGATCAAACCCCACTTCGCTGTGCGTGCGTATTTCCGGCGGAAATCGCCGGCGCCTATTGCGTGATTCTTCGGGTTCAAGTCGGCATAGGGAGGCGCGGGTTCTGTCGTCGTTGATGGGCCTAGGAATGAGGACAAGAGGTCCAGATTTCGATCCGCGCCGAGGGCGCCGGCCGCCTGACGGCTTTTCTCCATCCGCTTATCGCCGCCGACATGCGAATACTGGTAGACTCTCGACGCCTTGGCTCGTCGTTGAGGACCAAGAAGAACCACGTACTAACCCTCAAAAAGGTTCTGAACCCCTGCGCTGGCTTTCATTGGCAAGGAAGCAGCGCGCTGGGTCTGAGCGGCAACGCTCTCGGCTGACTCTATTGACGCTTCACTTCCGTACTGCCCTGAACGGCGCGTTCGACCCCATGATTCTACTTAAGTTGGAACCATGGAATCGAACATAACACTCAGATACCGTAGGAATATTCATACTAAAGCGCAAGGCGTGGTTCATGGTCTTGAATGAACTGTGGGGGCCAGTCGACTTGGCTCGCGACCGAAACTGGCTCAAAAACCGCCATACCAGCTGGCGCGTCGGCGTATAACCCGTTACGCGCGGGCGAAACCTGGCCAGCCATGGATCAGAATGCGAAGGCCCACGGCCGCGCCGGCCCAAATCGAGAGCAGCGCCAGAAAGGAGGGAACAGCCAGGGTCGAGACGCCGGAAAGGCCTTGGCCGATCGAACAGCCCATGGCGATGACGCCGCCCGCCCCCATCAGGACGGCCCCGCCGAGGTGACGGCGCATCTCTCGCGGTTCGTCGAACCCTTCCAGCCGCAGCTCGTGTTTGACCCAGGCGGCCAGGAAACTGCCGACCAGTACGCCGGCGACCAACCCCACCGGAAAGCTGACGGTCGATCCGGTGTAAGTCATCAGATAAATCACCGCACTGCCCGCCGCCGCCACGAAACTGACGGACTCCACCGGCTGCGGGTCGAAATCATCCGCCCCGATATAGCCGGTGACAAACCAACCGGCGACCACGACCAACCCGACGATGACGCCGCCGGACACCATCTTTGGATTGCGCCGGAAATCGGCGCCGGCGAGACACCAGACTGCGAGCGCGCCGCTGACAACGACAGCGACGGGTAGCTGGATCGCCTCCCGGTCCCAGCCCGTCGCCATGGCGAAGAGGGCGCCGATCGACGCATTTTCGCCCTGCGGCAACGGGATCGACAGCGGCTCGATCAAGGTCAGGCGCGGAATCGCAAGCAGGCCGCGGATCGTCATGTAGCCCACCAGGCCGATCACGATCACCGCGACGAGCCCGCGCAGGTCGCCGCCGCCGACCCGCAGGATCGACCCGAAGCCGCAGGTGCCGACCGCCGACATGCCCAGGCCGAAAAGGAAGCCGCCGATAACCGGCCCGGCGATCGCGACGCGCGGCAGGTAATGCGCCGTTTCCGACAAGTCGACCAGCCCGCGATCGACGAGGATCGCCGTCCCAAGCGCCGCCACCGCGATCGCCAACAGCCACATACGGATTTGACGCCAATTGCCGCCATAGAGCGCTGTTTCGACGGCGCTTAAGGTGCAGAACCGCGTAAACCGGGCGGTGAAGCCTAAGACGGCGCCGATCAGCGCGCCGAGCGACGCAACGAGGGTCCAGATCGGCAGATCCTCGAGCACGGCCGCGCCCTCACCGATCGACGCAGACGCCCGAAGGCTGGCAATAGACTTTATACAGCGTCTGGATGATGTCGCGGATCGCCGGGTCGGCGATGGAGTAATAGATCGTCTTGCCATCGCGCCGCGTGGTGACCAAGTCGTCGGCGCGTAAGCGGGTCAGCAGTTGCGAAACCGCCGGTTGTTTCAGCGACAACAGTTCCTCAAGCCGCGTCACCGCTTTCTCGCCATCGGCCAGCAAGCACATGATGAGCAGGCGATGCTCATGCCCCAGCGCCTTCAAGACATTGGCCGCATGGCGCGCATTGTCGACCATGTCCCGCGGGAACTCTAAAACCTCAGCTTCACTTGGCAGTGACATCGCTCTCTCAGTACCGGCCTGTTTCGCTCTCGGGTCCTGACGATCAGAACTCCAGCGCGACGGCGACGGCCTCCAGGCCCTCCACCGCACATTTATGATCCAGATCGCCGCTCGGACCGCCGGAGACACCTACCCCGCCGATCAACGACCCGGCAACTTCTATCGGGATTCCGCCGCCCACGGCCATCACATTCGACACATGTCGGAGGCCGGCGATCCGCTCGCCCGATTGGGTGACATCGACGAACTCGCTGGTGGCGATCTTGAATGAAACGGACGTCCAGGCCTTTCGGAAGGATGTTTCGATCGTGTGCGGCCCGGCATATTGATCGCGCAAGACCGCCTGGACCAGTCCGAACCGGTCAACCACCGTCACAGCCACCTGAAATCCCTTGTCGCGACAGGCGCTGAGCGTCTCTTCAGCCAGTTGCATCGCAAGGTGCGGCGCCATCGCCTTGAATTCGACAAGCGGCGCCGGCGTATCCTGAGCCTGCGACCAGCTTGGCAGGAATGCGGAAGCCAGCGCGCCGATAATCGCATAGGTTTTGAGTGTCACGATCCTTCCTGCCTCGCAGTTTCTTGGTTTTTGCTAAGGTTCTGTGATACCGCCCTTGGCCAACAGCTCACTCAGCATCGGCCAGAAGAAATCCTCACCCGGGTGGCCGCGGATCCGACCCACCTCGCGGTCATCAACCATCAGGACGAAGGTCGGCGTGAATCGCGGCCGAGAGATCGCCTCAAGTTCCGGACTGAGCGCGCCAAACAGATCGACCCGGCGCAGCGGCGCGGCGCGGCCCTCCCACGTCTTCGGATAAGCGACGCCGATCTGTTCGTTCCACAAGGCGCAATATTCGCAGCCATCGCGCTCGAACATGACGAGCTCGGCCTTGAACGCGGGCTCACTGTCCGCCGGATCAGCGCCGGCGGATTGGTCATTCGACAAGGCCGACGACGACGCGAAAGCCGCAACGAGCGCGAACGTCAAAAAGCGCGCCAACAGGCTTAAACTGGGGAGCAGAGCGTGATTTGACATGAGCGTATTATATGCAAGATATGCTATGTGTGAATATATGATGTGAAACTATTTTTCACACATGACGCGAGGGGGCCCGAGGTTTGGATGTAACACTGGCCGGGGCGTTCATCGGCGGGGCGCTCTCGTTCATATCGCCTTGCCTGCTGCCGCTGATCCCGCCCTATCTGTGCTACATCGCCGGGGTGACCCATGACGAGTTAAGGGGGAGCGCGGGCGTCGCACAAGGCAGAATTGTGGCGTATGCGCTGGCGTTCGTCATTGGGTTCTCCATCATCTTCATCGGGTTCGGCGCCATCGCGACGGTGTTTGGACAATTTATCACCGAGAATTTCGATCTGATGAATTACGGCGCCGGCGCGCTGATTATTCTGTTTGGCCTTCACTTTCTCGGCGTGATCCGCATCCCGATCCTGCACCGCCAGGCCCGGTTCGAGAGCCGCGCCGTCGGCGGGCCGCTTGGGGCCTTTGTTCTGGGGCTCGCCTTCGCCTTCGGCTGGACGCCCTGTGTTGGCCCGATCCTAGCCGCGATCCTGTTCATGGCGGGGAGCGAAGACTCGGTGTGGGAAGGCGTCGTGCTGTTGACATCCTACTCGGCGGGCATCGGTCTGCCATTTGTCTTGGCGGCGGCCTTCACCGGCGCCTTCCTAACAATATCAGACCGGCTAAAACGCAATATGGCGGTGATCGAGCGCGTGTCAGGCGGGTTCCTCATAGTGACCGGTTTGCTGTTCATGACCGGCTTGATCACGGAAATTGGTTTTTTTATTCAGCGGTTTGTTCCCAGTCTTGGAACGATTGGTTAGGCCGGCTCAAGGCGCGCTGCGAACAGATAGTAAAATTCATATATTTCTATTGAAGTGCAACGCATATGGTTCTACGGTGCTTACAACAAAAATACGTGAGCGCCGCAGAAGTCGGCGACCGGCCAATAAGACCGATACGGTCGAAGGGTGACGCGCTCATGAGTTTCAGCGCGCATCTTGGGAGGGAAACATGAACCCGGCGGCATTGGTTCGCATATCATCACCTATGTTCGCGAGCAGTCTGGCGGCGCATATCGGGCCGGCCCGAGGAGCATGGTCGTGAGCGCGAAGGCCATGCTGGCGGCGTCCGAATTCAAGCGCGCCGTCGCGCCTTCCGAAACGCCGTGTGAGGAATGAATAGGAAACACCCAATGACCAAGGTTACGAAAAGAGAATTTTTGATTGTTGCGACCGGCGCCGCTGCGGCGGCTCTGGTCGGAACGCCCAACGTGGCGCTCTCAGCCGAACGGGTCCAAGCGCGGATCGACGAGTTCTTAGGCGGCCAGACGGCGCAAGAGGGCGGACTGACCCTGGAGATGCCGGAGATCGCGGAGAACGGCAACACTGTGCCCCTGTCAGTCTCCGTCGATGGCGAGGCGAGCGAAAACCGTTATGTCGAAAGTCTGCTGGTGCTCGCGGACGGCAATCCAGAGCCGGGCGTGGCGACCTTCCACTTCACGCCGATGAGCGGCGAACAAAGGGCGGCGACACGCATGCGGCTCGCCAAAACGCAGAATGTCGTGGCGCTGGCGAAGATGAATGACGGCGCGGTCATGAAAGCCGAAACGCTCGTCAAAGTGACCATCGGCGGCTGCGGCGGCTGACCCCGCGCGCGCCAGAAGGAGAGAAAGACATGTCCAGACCCCGCGTAAAACTGCCGAAAAAGGCCGCCGCCGGTGAGATCATCACGATCAAGACCCTGGTGAACCACAAGATGGAATCCGGTCAGCGCAAGGACAAAGAAGGCAACACGATCCCGCGCCTGATCATCAACAGCTTTCAATGCAACTTTAACGGAACACCGGTCTTCTCGTGTGAGATCGAACCCGCGGTATCGGCCAATCCATTCATGGAGTTCACCGCCAAAGTCCCCGAATCCGGCGAGTTCGAGTTCATTTGGAAGGATGACAACGGGGACGTTCTTTCGACCAAGAAAAAGATCACGGTTGCGTAGGCGTGGCGCGGGCCGGTCGGGCCGAATGCCGCGCCATGGCGTCGCCGTGACGCGGGTTGGCGAAGGGGGGAGATGTGCTTTCGCGACGTGAGTTCCTGCAAGTCGGCGCGGCGGCCGGGGCGCTGCTTGGAAGCGGCGGCTTCTCCGCCCCAGCCTTCGCTAGGCAATCGGTTGCGCAAGAGGATTTGCTCGCTTTCAATCCGGTCGGGAATGTCACCCTGCTTCACCTGACCGACCTGCACGCCCAGCTCGTTCCGGTCTATTTCCGCGAGCCCGCGATCAATCTCGGCGTCGGCGAGGTGGCGGGCCTGCCGCCGCATATCACTGGCGAGCAGTTTCTGTCGCGGTTCGGGCTCGGGCCGGGCGGTTATGACGCTTACACGATGGCCAGCGTCGATTTTGTCTCTCTCGCCAAGACTTATGGCCGGGTCGGCGGTTTGGACCGGATCGCGACCCTGGCCAAGGCGATCCGCGCCGAACGGCCGACCCAGACCCTGCTGCTTGACGGCGGCGATACTTGGCAAGGCAGCTACACCGCCCTCGCCAGCAAGGGCGCGGACATGGTGACAGCGATGAACGCGCTCGGCGTCGACGCCATGACCGCGCATTGGGAATTCACCTATGGCACGGACCGGGTCGAAGAGCTGATCGAGACGATGGACTTCCCGTTCCTCGCCGCAAATGTGCGCGACACCGATTGGGAAGAGCCGGTCTTCGAAGCCTATCAAATGTTCGAGCGCAATGGCGTGCAGATCGCCGTCATCGGCCAGGCCTTTCCCTACACGCCGATCGCAAATCCGCGCTACAAGATCCCGACCTGGAGTTTCGGGATCCGCGACAAGGAATTGCAGGAGACTGTCGATGAGGCCCGTACCGAGGGCGCCGACCTGGTCGTGCTGCTGTCGCATAACGGCTTCGATGTCGACCGGAAACTGGCCCGGCGGGTGAGCGGGATTGACGTGATCCTGACCGGTCACACCCATGACGCGATCCCTGAAGCGATTGCGGTCGGCGAAACCTTGCTGATCGCATCCGGCAGCCACGGCAAATTCCTGTCTCGGCTCGATCTGGATGTGCAAGGCGGGAAAATCCGCGACTACGCCTATCGCCTGATTCCGGTTCTGTCGGATGTGATCGCGCCTGACCCGGAGATGGCGGCGGTGATCGACGGGATTCGCGCGCCGCATCAGGCGACCCTGTCCAGAGTGCTTGGCCGAACCGACTCGCTACTCTATCGCCGCGGCAATTTTAACGGGACTTTCGACGATTTGATCTGCGACGCCTTGCTGGCGGAGCGTGACTCGCAAATCGCCCTGTCTCCTGGATTCCGCTGGGGCGCTACCCTGCTGCCCGGTCAGGAGATCACCGTCGACGACGTTTATAACATGACGGCGATCACCTATCCGAACGCTTATCGGGTCGAAATGACGGGAGAGACGATCAAGACTGTGCTCGAGGACGTCGCGGACAATCTGTTCAACCCGGACCCCTACTACCAACAAGGCGGCGACATGGTCCGCGTCGGCGGGCTCGGTTACCGGATCGACGTTCAAGAACAGATCGGATCCCGCATCAGCGACATGACGCTGCTCGGCGACGGAACCCCGATCGACGCCGACAAAACCTACATCGTGTCCGGCTGGGCCAGCGTGAACGAAGGTACGGAAGGCCCGCCGATCTATGACGTGGTCAGCCAGTACATTCAAAAGCAAGGCGTGGTGTCCTTAGAGCCGAATGACAATGTTCGGATCGCCGGACTCTAGCATATCCGCAAAGGTGGAGAAGAGCATGAGCGAGCAGAAACCCGGAAACCGGCCAAGGACCGATCGACCAGGGACCAGCCGGCGCGCCTTCCTACGCGGCGGATCGACCCTGGCCGTCGGCGCGCTGGCCGGCGCGGCTACCGTCCCCGCGCACGCCGCCCAACCGGATCCGGCGATCACCGAAATTCAGGAATGGAATCAGTATCTCGGCGATGGGGTCGACGCCTTTCCCTATGGCGCGCCGTCCTCTTTCGAAAAGCATGTGATCCGGCGCAACGTGCCATGGCTGACGGCGGATGCGACCGCGTCGGTGAATTTCACGCCTTTGCACGAGCTGGATGGAATCATCACGCCGAACGGCTTGTGCTTCGAACGCCACCATGCGGGCATCGCTCTGGTCGATCCTGCGCAGCACAGGCTGATGATCAACGGGCTGGTGGAGACGCCTCTTGTCTTCACCATGGCGGATCTGCAGCGTTTTCCACGCGAGAACCATGTCTACTTCCTCGAATGCGCGGCCAATACAGGCATGGAGTGGCGCGGCGCCCAATTGAACGGCTGCCAGTTCACCCACGGCATGGTGCATAATGTCATGTATACCGGCGTGCCGTTGCGCACGCTGCTGCAAGAGGCGGGCGTGAAGACCAGCGGCAAATGGTTGCTGGCCGAGGGGGCGGACGCCTCGGCGATGACCCGCTCGATCCCGATGGAAAAGGCGCTCGATGATTGCCTTGTCGCCTTTAAGATGAACGGCGAGGCGTTGCGTCCCGAGCAAGGCTATCCGGTCCGGCTGGTCGTGCCGGGTTGGGAAGGCAATATGTGGGTGAAATGGCTGCGCCGGCTGGAGGTCGGCGATCAGCCTTGGCACCACCGCGAGGAAACCTCGAAATACACCGACCTGCTGGAGAGCGGCAAAGCCCGGCGCTTCACCTGGACCATGGATGTGAAGTCGGTGATCACCAATCCCAGCCCACAGGCGCCGATCACGACAGGACCGGGACCGACGGTTCTAACCGGCCTCGCTTGGTCGGGTCTGGGCACGGTCACGCGCGTTGATGTCTCGGTCGACGGCGGTCGAAACTGGCGGCCCGCGCGCCTTGACGGGCCCAGCCTCTCGAAATCCCTGCACCGTTTCTACTACGACTTTAACTGGGACGGATCGGAGCTGCTGTTGCAGTCGCGGGCGATGGACGAGTTCGGTAATGTGCAACCGACTAAAGAGGCGCTGCGCCAGGCGCGGGGCGAGAACTCGATCTATCACAATAACGGCATTCAGACATGGTACGTCCAAGAAAACGGGGTGACCGAGAATGTTGAAGTATCTTAATCGGGCGACGGGTCCGGCGCTTCTGGTTCTTGCGGCCTCAGCGCACGGCGCGACAAGCGCGGCCGCGGCCGGCGACCCGGCGGCGGGCGAGAGGGTGTTCAACAAGTGCAAGGCCTGTCACACCGTCGGGCCCGACGCTAAGAACCGTGTCGGCCCTCATCTTAACGACGTGTTCGGCCGGACCGCCGGATCGCTCGACGGGTTCAAATACTCCTCGGAGATGGTGAAGGCGGGCGAAGAGGGCCTGGTCTGGACAGACGAGACGATGGACGCGTTCCTCGCCGCGCCGAAGAAAGTCGTCCAGAAGAACCGGATGGCCTTCGCCGGCCTGCGCAAAGAGGCCGACAGGGCTGATGTCATCGCCTTTCTCGCACCCTATTCCGTCGCGAGCGGCGACGCAGCGACGGCGCCGGCGGACGCCTCTGAAGCGCCCGTGCAAACAGCCTCGGCGGACTCTGAAAGCGCCGCCGCGCCGGCCACCGCGATTGGCGATCACGGTGTTTTCGGGCTTGGGCGCCCTGCTCTGCCGGACGAAATCGCCGCCTGGGACATCGACATTCGCCCGGATGGAAAAGGCCTGCCGGAGGGAAGCGGAACCGTGCTGGTCGGCGAAGAGGTCTATACCGACAACTGCGCCGTGTGCCATGGCGATTTCGGCGAGGGCGTCGACCGCTGGCCGGTGCTGGCCGGCGGCCTCGATACGCTGACCGAGGAGCGCCCGGAAAAAACGATTGGGTCCTATTGGCCCTATCTGTCGACCGTCTATGACTATGTTCGGCGCGCCATGCCCTTTGGGGCCGCGCGCTCTCTCAGCGACGACGATGTCTATGCGATTACGGCCTATATTCTGTATCTGAACGACATTGTCCTCGACGAGGATTTTGAACTGTCAAAAGACAACTTCTTGGCGCATCCGCTGCCCAATCAGGCGAACTTTATCCCCGACGACAGGGATCAAGAGCCGCATTACGCAGGTGAGGGCGAGCCCTGCATGAGCGACTGCACCGACGGCCCGGTCGAGATCACCATGCGCGCCGCCGTCTTGGATGTGACGCCGGATGCTGACGGGGACGGGGCCGGCGCGATAGAGTGACCGAGCGGGGACGCAAGATCGGCCGAGAGGATGCGACCATGACGGCGAAACAGAGGACGGCGACCGCCCTGATCATCGTGCTGGCCGGCTTGTGCGGCGCGATCTGGGCGGGCGCGCCTCTCTCGGCGGCCGAAATCGGCGATCCGGTCCGGGGCGAGATCCTCTACCGCAAGTGCCAATCCTGTCATATGGTCGGCCCGGACGCCCGCAATCGCGTCGGTCCGCATTTGAACGAGGTGTTCGGCCGCGCCGCCGCAGAGCTTGAGGACTACAACTATTCCAAGGCGATGCGGCGCGCGGGCGCGGACGGTCTGGTCTGGACGGTGGAGAAGCTCGATCTCTATATCGAGAACCCAAAGTCGCTGGTCACCGGAACGCGGATGGCGTTCCGCGGGCTCAGAGACGCCGAGGAGCGCCGTGATCTGATGGCCTATTTGCGGACCTTCAGCGGCAGTCCCCGCGACATTCCCGAAAGCGAGCCCACCGCCTCGCCGCGCGACCCGGAGGTGGATGCGGCGATCCTGGCGATCCAGGGCGACCCGGATTACGGGGCCTATCTGTCATCGGAATGCACGACCTGCCATCAGGCGAGCGGCGATGACAGAGGCATCCCCTCGATCGTCGGCTGGCCTTCCGGCGATTTCGTCACGGCGATGCACGCCTATAAGGGCAAGGCTCGGCCGCATCCGGTGATGCAGATGATCGCCGGCCGTCTATCGAATGAAGAGATCGCCAGCCTGGCGGCGTATTTCCAGGAGTTACAGGTCGAGTAACACAACTAAAAAAGCAGAGGAGGAAACGCTGATGACTATCGTAACCAGAAGACGCCTGATTGGCGGGGTCGCCGCGACCGGCGTTCTATTGAGCGCGCCAGCCGTGTTGGGCCAAAGCCGCCCGAAGGTCGTCGTGATCGGCGGCGGCGCCGGCGGGGCCACGGCGGCGCGCTATATCGCCAAGGATTCGAAGGGGGCGATCGATGTGACGCTGGTTGAGCCCACCCGGCGCTATTACACCTGTTTCTTCTCCAATCTTTATATGGGCGGGTTCCGTGATTTCGAGAGTACGGGGCACAGCTACGGCAAACTCGCCTCGGACTATGGCGTCAATGTCGTTCACGACTGGGCGATTGGCGTCGATCGCGATCAGAAGAGCGTCTCCCTCGCCGGCGGCGCGGAACTCTCCTACGACCGGCTAGTGCTTTCGCCCGGCATCGACTTCGTCGACGGCTCGGTGGCCGGCTGGAGCCTGGAGAGCCAGACCAAGATGCCGCACGCTTATAAGGGCGGCACCCAAGCGCAACTCCTGAAGGCGCAGCTCGACGGCATGCCGGAAGGCGGAACGGTCGTCGTGGTCGCGCCGCCGAACCCGTATCGCTGCCCGCCCGGGCCGTATGAACGGATTTCGATGATGGCGCATCTGATGAAGCAACAGAACCCGACGGCGAAGATTCTGGTCTTCGACCCGAAAGAGAAGTTCTCCAAGATGGCTCTGTTCCAGGAGGCTTGGGCCAACCATTACGACGGGATGATCGAATGGGTCGGCGGCGATTTCGGCGCGGTCGAGGAGGTGCGGCCGGACGCGATGGAGGTCGTGGTCGACGGCGAGATCATCAAGGCGGATGTCTGCAATGTCATCCCGGCGATGAAGGCCGGCGTGATCGCCGAGAAGGCGGCGGTGACGAACGCCAAAGGCTGGTGCGACATCGTGCCGGCGACGCTTCAATCCCGCGCCGATCCGAATATCCATGTGCTCGGCGACGCCACCAACAATGGCGACATGCCGAAGTCGGGCTATTCCGCCAACAGCCAGGCGAAAGCCTGCGCCATGGCCGTCCGCGCAGAGTTGACCGGATCGAAAGCGTTCCCGCCGAAATTTTCCAACACCTGTTGGTCGCTTGTCGCTACCGACGATGGGGTGAAGGTCGGGGCCTCCTATGAAGCGACCGAGGAGAAGATCGCCAAGGTCGACGGCTTCATCAGCCAGACCGGGGAAAACGCCGATCTGCGGAAACAGACCTACGAAGAAAGCCTCGGCTGGTACGCCGGCATCACGAGCGACATGTTCGGCTAATCCAGACTCAACAGCGTCGACCTCGGGGAAGCGGGTCCTTCAACGCGCTTCCCCGACCGTCGCCCGCGGCGCAAAGCCGCAGCGCCGCGCCAACGCGAGGGTCCGAAGATACGGAAGCAGCTATCCAGTCTATAGCCAACCGGTATAGTAACGCCGGACCGGCTCGATCAGTTCGCCCGCCAAGCGCCGCAATCTGGCTTCTTCATCGGTATCCGGTCGATTGAGCATATGGGCGATCTCAACAAGCACACCGGCTCGATCCACTTTGGTGAACCGCCCATTTTCTAGAACAATCTCGCCAGCGATAACGACCGTATCGACAGCGTTCGTTTTGGCGCGACGCACCAGTACGTCGAGCATCGGGATCGTCGGATCTTGATAGGGGTCGGTGACTTTCTCCCAATCCAACAGAACGATATCGGCATAGCCGCCGACCGCCAGCGCGCCAATGCTTCCCGAAAACGGCGTCGTGGCCGCGCCATATTGCGTCGCCATCCGAAGGATCTGATCCGCCGACGGACAGGGGGAGTCGTGCCCCGACGGACGATGCAGCGTCAGAGCGAGGCGCATCTCCTGTAGCATGTCGCGATCATCGTTAATGCCGGCTTCGTCAATGCCAAGCGCAACCGGAACGCCGCTCGCGAGGAAAGCGTTCAGATCAGCCTTGCCGCTCTTGAGCCGCAAGTTGGATGAACAATTGTGACACAAGCAACCGCCTCTTTCAGCCAGCAGCGCAAGATCGTCGGCAGTCATCCAAACACCATGCCCAATCGTCAGCTGAGGGCTCAACAATCCAAACTTGTCGATATGCTCCAGGGCGGAGCCGCCGCCGCGACGCTTGGCGTATTCCGCCTGATACGGGGTCTCCAGCAAATGCATGTGCAGCGGAGCGCCGGTTTCGTCGGCCATCACCGCGGCGCTCTCCAGAGCAGCATCGGACAGCCAATGGAGATTGGACGGCGCAATCTGGACGCCGATCAGCGGTTGTGATTCCCATCTTTCCCGTAAGGCGTGAAAGACGGCGATTTGTTCGGATAAGGGGAGTCCAAAGCCTCCAAGATAGGCGGCCGTCGGCGCTTGCAGCTCCCTCGGCAGCGAGGCGACAAAGACCTCGTCCGCCTCATAGATCATCCTATTCTGGTCCCGGAGCGCGAAAGAGTACGAGGCCCGCATCCCAATCTCGGTGTAGGCCCCGATAATACGGTCGGCTCTCGCAAGCACTGCGTCAACGTCGCCGGGCGCCCGGCTGTGCAGGTGTTGAACCGTGGTCACCCCAGACGCGATCATTTCGAGGGCCGAGTATAGCGTATCCAAACGCGGATCTACATCGCGCATCGCCAACCGCTCCGGAAACCAAAGCTCCAACGGTTGGTCCCGGGCCCCCAGCTGAAACGGAGTCAACCCGACATGGTGATGGGCGTTTATGAGGCCAGGAATGGCGATCCGGTTCCGGCCGCCAATTTCTGCGACGCCAGGGTGGGCGCTGCGCAGCGCATCGGCGTCGCCTATTTCAGCTATGCGCGCTTCGGCGATCAATAGACCGGCGTTTTCAAGGATCAATGGCGCCCCGTCGTCGTCGAAACCCGTCAATATCTGATCCGCGGTGACAAGCATTGGTTTCATCGCGGGCGCCGATCTAAAGCGCGCGCCAATGTCAGGCGGACGGCGGCGGGCAAAGGCTCAATGAGCGGAACCGGTGATTGCGACGAAAGCGAGCGAGCCGCAACGGCGAGAGGCCCCCCGCCAATAATGACAGCCTCCACGCCTGCCTCCTCGACAGCCATCCATATGGCGCCGGCAAGCGCCGCCTGGAGACCGTCGAGGTCGGCCATGAGATCCTCTGGGTCGCCGTCGGTTGTCCATGTGCCGGCGAAATTCGAATGATTGTGGCGGGCCGCCGTTTCACAGATCCGCTGGCGCAGCTTCGGGGTCGTCGTAACAACCGCAAAGCGGCGGCCGTCAACCGCCGCCTCGGCCATGCCGGCCTCGGCGATGCCCGTGACGGGTACGGAGAGCCTCTCAGCCAAGGTTTCGCGTCCGGGGTCGCCAAAAGCTGCGACAATTACCGCGTCGGTTCCCGTTAGCGTAGGGGCCAGGCTGTTCACCGCATCGGCGGCGATATCCAGCGATGGGCCGTCGGTGATGAGCGGAGCGCCAAACGGCGCTGTACGCCCGTATATCTCAGCGCGGCCCGCTGCGGCTTCTTGGGCGATCTCCACCATGGCGGCGGTTGTGGCGGCGGATATGTTTGGGTTGATCAGCGCAATTCTCACGGGACAGCTTCTGCAAACGCGTTCGCGATTTGTAAACGCTGCGCCAACCAAATGCGGTCGCGACGTCGGTCAATCTCTTCCAATATGCACTGGAAGGCCTTGAAGCGTCCCGGTCTGCCGACGATGCGGAGATGAAATCCGATATTCATAATCCGGGAGTGTCCAGAAGCGGCCTCGGTTTCGAGCACGTCCAAAGCGTCGGCGACATATTCCACCATATCCGACGACCTCACAAAGCCATTTGGGTGGAAGAATTTCATATCGTTGCTGTCAAGCGCGTAAGGAACGACGATCAAACCGTTCGGGTCCCGGTATGGCAAATCGTCATCAAAGCCATTCGATGTGTAGCGATAGCCGCGGTCGATCAGCAGGCTTCTGGTCCAAGGACTTTCGGCGCCACGACAGAAGAAGCCTAACGGTTTTTGACCCGTCGCCGCCAAGATCGCCGCGCCCGCTTGGTCAAGATCTGCAGCCTCTGCGTCGCGGTTCTCGTAATCCGCGTGCGGACGCCAGCGCCAACCATGGCACGCTACCTCCTGGCCGCCGGCGGACAACATGGACAAGACAGGCCCTGCGCGATGCGCCGCCCGACCGCAGGCGAACACGGTAATTGGCATATCAAATCGACGCAAAGCATCGGCCATGCGCCAAGCGCCCGCACGCGTACCGTACGCGAAGATCTGAGCCTGCCCAGGATCGGGGCGCCCTTCGGGCACAACCGAAATGACCTCGCCGATGCGTTCATTGGTCGAATCGCCATCTAGCACTTGCTGCTCCGCGCCCTCCTCGAAGTTCACAACAATCGAAACAGCCAGCCGCTTGCCATTCGGCCATGTGAAATCGGGCCATCGCCCTTGGTATCCAACGAGATCGCGGGTCACGGCCGGCTGCGCTCCGCAGCGATATCCGAGAAGTCCGGCGGACACGCACGCGCCGTCCATCTAGGAAGGCCCAAGCCGTCACGCCATGCATGAGCGATCTGCGCACGCGTCGCGAACCACACCGAGTCATGTTTCAAGACATGGTCCAGAAACGCCTCCAACCCGCCAATACGGCCCGGCCGACCGATAATACGCGTGTGCAATCCAATGGAGAGCATGCGTGGTGCAGAGGCGCCTTCGCGATAGAGACGGTCGAACGCATCGATGCAGTATCGCGCAAAATCCTGTCCGAAGACGAATCCGCCGCCGTTATAAAAGCGCATATCATTGGTGTCGAAGGCGTAGGGAAGAATGATGTGGCGTCCTGCAGGCGTCTCAACCGTATAGGGCGCGTCATCGTTGTAGGCGTTGCTGTCATAGAGAAAGCCGCCCTGCTCGATCAGCAAGTTCCGTGTTTGCAGAGACGTGGCGGAGCGCGTGTGCCATCCAACCGGGGCCGTTCCGGCGGCGGTTTCCAATGCTGCGACTGTTCGGGCGATCGCCCGCCGTTCCTCCGCCTCGGGCATGTTGGCGTGGCGTTCCCAGCGCCAACCATGGGCGGCGACCTCATGACCGGCCTCGACAGCCTCTTCGGCGATCCAAGGCGTCTCAACGATGGCGCGACCGCAGGCGTTCAGGGTGCCTCGAATATCGCGGTCGGCCAGGAGGTCTCGTATCCTCGGCCAGCCGGCGCGCGGGCCATACTCAAAGTGGCTCTCCATGCAGAGGTCGCGCGTTCCCTCGACCTTCTCAACGGCTTCATAAATATGTTCGTTATACGCATCCCCGGACGCCAGAGTCAGTTCGGCGCCCTCTTCGACATTGATCACGATCGAGACCGCCAGATTGGCGTCGCCCGGCCAACGGATCGCCGGCGGTTTCTCTCGATAGCCTGCGAAATCTCGAGCGATCATCATCGCCTCGCCGCGTCCATGAAGCGACGGCATAAATCGCTGTCCCATTGCGCCAAATCGTCCGGATCGGCGCCCTTTCTCATCAAGGCACTGGAGACAATCAGCCCATCACTGTAGGCAAGAGCTTCTCTCACATTCGATTCCGTGACTCCGCCGCCAATCAATATCGGTAGCGCGGGCGCTTTCTCGCGCACCGCGTCTATTCTTTGCTTGGTGTCGGCGAAACTTGATCCGGTGATGATCAGCCCGTCGGCGCCCGATTTCGCCGCCCATTGAGCTGCAAAAGGTTGTGTTTCGTCGGAGAGAGGGCGCGCCGTTCTGTCATGGACATCCGCCAAGATCGCAATGTCCGGCCGCCCGATCGACGATCGATAGGCGGTCGCCGCTGCAGATAGGCCGTTTCTGGGCCCATCGGCGGTCATCGCGCCGCCGACAAAGACCTTGAGCCTGACGAAATCCGCATTGACGGCGTGAGCGACAGCCAGAGCGGCCGTCGGATCGTGGGCCTCAATAATTATTCCGAGGCCCAGTTCTGGAAATTCCTGGCGAAGAAGTCGCCCAAGCGACGCCATGATTGACAGCGTGTCGGGCGCGGCCCGGTCGCTGGTGCGTGTTTGGTCTTGCAACTTAACCCATGGGACGCCGGCTTCTGCAAAAATCCGAGCATTGGTCAGAACATAGTCTTGAAGCCAATTCATCGAACGATGACGGGATCGCGCGAAGTCCGGGAGGTGCAAAGCAGCAATGACCGGCGGCGGTCCGTCAAACACTTTCAAGGGCATGGGCGCATCTCCCGTTCAAGAGCGTTTCGAGCGCTGGTTCGATCATGCGGCAGTGCGCCGTCCGCCCCAAAACAGCTCACAGAACGGGCTGCGCTGATCGCTCCGTAGAGCGCCGCTATGCACGGATCGCCGGTCTCCACAAGGCCCGCCAAAAAGCCGCCGGAAAAACTGTCTCCGGCCCCGGTCGGGTCCAAAGTTTCGGCTGGATGCGCTGGAATGAGGTCCGCCGAATGGGATCCACGGTCCCATACGAGACAGCCTTGAGGTCCCAGTTTCACCGCGACCGCGCCAGGACATCGTTCAGCGATGATCGCCAAAGCGTCTTCGATACCGGCGTCAGGAACCAACGCCTGCAATTCAACCTCGCTAGGCAAGAACGCGTCCAAGCATGACAAAAGCGGCGTGATCTCGTCCAGGCTATGTTCAGCGAGTTGCCAACCGGGGTCCGCCGTGACGATCGCCCCGCCCCCCTCGAAAAACGCGCCAATGGAAGCCATCACTTCGAGGCTGCTGGGCGCCAGATGAACCCCGCGCACCGTTCGCCACTCGGCGGGGATTTGGCTGGCGGTCAAGGGGTGGCGGGTTCGGAATTCGGCATAGCCCACTTCGCCCGGCTCATCGCGTTTGGCGAGCGCCGCGCGCCACTCGTCGACCTCGTCCGGCGCGAGTCTGTCCGTTGGAAAGCCGGCTTCCGCGAGCGCTTCCGGCGGGCTGTTCAAGCCCTCTTCGCGCCGGCCTTCCTCGTCATAGATGAACCAGCCGCCAACACTCAGTTTCGCCGGCGACCAGGCGACGCCGCTCAAATCGACGCCATACTCTTCCAATCCGTTGAGCGTGGATTTCGGGTAAGTTTCCACGGCGCAGCTGACCAGTCCGACCGGCTGCCGCCACAAGAGCGCGCCGACAGCCGAGTATGCGCCGTTCCCGCCCGCCTTGTTGAGCCCGACCTCACCCGTCGCCGTGACGACATGATCGACCGTCAGGCCTCCCACGGTGACGAGGTCCGGCGCCATGTCATAGTCCCAGGCGTGGAGCGCCCAATCCGAGAGCATCCCGTTCCATGGCGGCGTGGTAACCGAAAAGATGCAACGGAACGCTATAGATGATCGGCGCCGTTTCCCAAGCGACCTTGGGCAAGCGCCAGGCCATATCGGCGACTGCCGCGATCTCGGTTTCTCCCTCCGGCACGAGCGCCAGACAGAAACCCTCGCATCCCTTGCTCATGATCGCGGTTTCCAGCGCCCGTTCATGGCTCGCGTCGTCAGCGGCGACGAGAATGAGCGGGTCGCCGGTCTTCTGAGTGCGGTAGTGGTGATACTCTTCCAGCGGAAACGCCTCCGCATGGATTGGCGCTAGTTCTTTCAGTTTGGCCGCGCCAAACGCCGCTGGCGCGAAGAATGGACCTGCGCCGGCGAGGAGTATGAGCTCAACGCGTGCAAGATGCTTCGCCGCCTGCTTCGCGGGTTCGTAAAACGACTGAGCCAGCGCATCGACTTGGTCGGGCAGATCAGTCAGAGCCTTTCGAAGAGAGGAAACGTCACGGCCCCACGCTTCGCCAATGGAAGCCGCCAGCGCCAGTTTTAGCGCCATCGCTGCGGTGCTCGACTGAGTCGGCCAACCGCCGCGCGTAGCGCGAATATGCAATGCGCCCGGAAACTCTTCCATCAACGGTGAGCCCAGAGAGTTGGAGAGACCGATCGTATAGGCGCCCTTGGCCTCGGCCCCTTTAAGCCCGTCGATAACAGGCTCGGTCTTGCCGCTGGAGCTCAAACCAATAACCACGGTTTCTTCATCAACGACGTCGAGGCCGTAGTTTGCGAAGTCGAAAGCTTCACACGGCTCGCAGACGGCGCCCAACATGCGCTCGATAACAGTGCGAACGCCAAAACCTGAGACCCAACTGTCGCCGCACCCGACTGTTGCGATACGCCGGATTCTACGATCCGCTAGATCTCTGGCGATACGGGCGAGCGGTTCGGCGTTGCCTTCAAGCGTGTCCCTGATCGCGTCGCCTTGGGACATCATTTCTTTCTGCGTCAGCGCCACACGGCGAAACCGTTCCGGATCGCCCGGCGCGTCTGAAGAGGATTCCCGTCTGATCTCGTGAAAGCGCGGCGCTAAGTTCACAACACACTCCGAATTTGCTTGGGTTTTTGTCGCTGGCGCAGAGCGCTGGCAATCGCTCCTGACTTTCGATATTCATCAGTTTATCTAGAAACGCAAGCCTATTTCGAAAGCAAGCGCATGACTGAAAATGACGCTTCCGATCCGATCAATCCCCGCCAGGAGAAGATCCTGTCTCTCTTGGAAGAGCGGCACAGCGTTGAGGTGACCGCGCTCTCCGAAGCGCTTGGCGTGTCTGCCGTCACCATCCGAACCGACCTCGAGGTCTTGCAGAATCGTATGCTGTTGAGACGCATCCGGGGCGGGGCGACCAGGATACAGCCCGCGCGGTTTGAGAGGCCCATCGAGATACCCAGCCATAATTTCAGCGCTCAGAAAGAGCGCATCGGGCGCCTCGCCGCCTCCATGGTTGGAAATGGCGAAACAGTCATTTTGGACGCAGGCACAACCACAAGCGCCATGGCGGCAGCCCTGCCAAAAAGCTTGAGCGATGTGGTCGTCATTACGAGCAGCTTGGACATCGCCATACTCTTGGAGCTCCACCCAGGAATTACGGTCATTTCGACCGGCGGCACACTGAAAAAGACGGGTCGCAACCGACAATCCCGGTCTCTTATACCGCCATACGGAAGCCTAATTCTTGAGCAATTGAATGCTGATTGTGCATTCATTTGCTGCGCCGGCGTTGACGCTGACCGAGGATTCACAAACGCGCATTTCGAAGAAGTCGAAATCAAGCGTGCGATGATATCGTCCGCGAGGCGCGCGATCGTGCTGGCGGATCACGGTAAGATCGGTCATGTCGCCGGCGCGCGGATCGCGGCCCTAGACGAAATTTCTGCTTTAATTTCAGACAATCAGGCGGCCGCCGCCAGCTTGGCGCCGCTCGAAAAAGCGGGCCTCCAAGTGATGCTTGCGTAACAGGCGGGACATCCTCCACGAGCGCCGACGGCGCACCGCTAGCGGCCTTGGACGGAACCCTCTTGACCTTGGCATGGGTTTTGCTGAAATTTTCGTTACGCGGTTTTTTGAAAGCAAGTTTACTGCGGACCGCTCATGGATGTTCATTGGTTTCTTTGGCAGATGACAGGCTGCCAATTGGTAAGCATAAGGGAGAATGTTGATGAAACTGACACGACGCACGGTCCTGAGCGGCGTGGCCGCAACCACGGCCGCATTGTCTGCGCCGTCCATCCTGCGGGCGCAGTCGCGCGAATTGGTGATGGTCGGATACGGCAATGCATCCGACGCGCCGCTGATTGCAGCCGGTGAAGAATTGGGACGTCGCAACCCAGGCGTTTCCTTGCGTGTGATCGGCGGCCTTTCAGCGGAAGCGCTCGCCCAGATTAAGGCCGCGCGCGGTAATTCCCCATACGATCTGGCTGTTATGGGCTCACCAGCCATTGTAAACGCCCTGGCCGAAGACGTCATCGTGCCGTTGGACTTCAGCAAGATCCCGAATTCAGGAAATGTCGATCCGCGCTTCATGCCCTATGGCTATGATGTCGGTCAGCCGATTTGGTTCGAGGGCATCGGGATTGCGTATGACACAACCAAGATCTCGACGCCTCCCAGTCGCTGGGAAGACCTGTGGAGCGGTGAGTTCAACGGCCGCATAGGGATGTGCCGTCCGCAATCCAACCTGGGATTGGGAGTATTGGCGGCGACCTGCGAAGCCTTTGGCATGCCGCAAAACGATATGCAGTTCGCCCTGTCAAAATGGGAGGAGCTGAGCCCGTTGGTCGGTCGTAGCCCACCCTTGCTGCAGCAGATGATTGAACGTGGCGAAGTGGACTTGGCGCCGCTTTGGCACGTGAATACAGCGCTTGCCGCGTCGTCTGGACTGCCGATTGGTTACGCCAAGATTGCAGGGCCCGGTCCGTTGATGCTTCCCACCAACATTGTTCAGTTCGTCAACACGGCGGAAGGAACGGCGGATCTGGTACATGAGTTCGCCAATATTCTCTTGACCCCTGAGATTCAGAAGATGGCGGGAAGCGCGCCAATCTACTTTGGCACTGTTGTTGAAGGCATTGAAGTCTCCGCCGACGCGGCGCCCTACGTGCCGTCGACCCCCGAAGAGCTCAACAGCACCACATCTTTGGATTGGCGATCTTTCGCTCCTTTGCGGGGCGAGACGGTTGAAACCTTTGACCGAATGTTCGCCGCCTGATGCTTGATACTGCCGGTCCTATGATCGACAGCAACGACCCGGCCCCGGTGCTCAGCATCGGGGCCGTTAGTAAGAAGTTCGACAGTCTTACGGTCCTCGAAAACTGCTCGCTGGATGTCGCCGAAGGAGAGATTGTCACACTCCTGGGACCGTCAGGCTGCGGCAAGACCACCCTCCTTCGTTGCATCGCCGGATTCTGGGACGCCGATAGCGGCGGCATCCGGATTGATGGACGGGACATGGGCGCCGTTCCTGTCAACCGCCGCCCCGTCGGCGTCGTCTTTCAGAGTTATGCGCTGTTTCCTCATATGACGGTCGTGCAAAATGTAGGGTACGCCCTTCGCATGTTGAGAATGCCCCGTTCTGCGGTCGCGGAACGCGTATCGACGGCGCTGGAAACCGTGTCCCTCACCGGGCTTGAAGACCGCTACCCAAGCCAACTATCCGGCGGTCAACAGCAACGCGTCGCGATTGCGCGGGTGCTCGTGATGGAGCCCCGGGTATTGCTGTTGGACGAACCATTCAACGCGCTAGACGCCAAGCTGCGCGGCAGCATGCAGGTCGAACTGAGACAGTTGATCAAGAAGCTCGGCCTCACGTCGATTTTTGTTACGCATGATCAAGAAGAAGCCTTGACCATGAGCGACCGCATCGCCGTCATGCGTGCAGGTCGTATCGAGCAGGCGGCGCCGCCAGAGGAAATCTTTGACCGACCGGCAACCGCCTATGTCGCTGACTTTATCGGGATGTCGAATTTCTTCAGCGGCGAGGCGCAGGCCGGCGCTGTCTTGCTGCCGGATGGTCAGTCGCAATCCACCGAACTGCAAGGCCCGGTGAAAGTGATGATCCGGCCGCACAATATCCGCCTGGTCGACGCGCAGGACCAAGATTGGCGGGGAACCATTGCGTTCCACCGTCCGGTGGGGCCGTTGATCGAATATCATGTCGATGTGGCGGGAGACCAGATCAAGGTTTTGTCAATGCGTCAGCAACAGTCGCAGATATATGCGGACGGCGCCTGCGTCGGCCTGCAGGTTATCGATCCCGCCTCTTGCTCGATCTACCCAGGCGCGCATTGATGGCCAACGTTTCCGTACCGGCAGGCGGAGCGGGTTGGGGCGAACGGCTTGTAGACGCTCTGCTGTCTGGGCGCGGTGTCTGGCCGGCGGTTCCATCGATCGTTGTTTTGATGGTGATGGCCGTCATCCCGTTTGCAATCCTTTTATCTCTGGGTTTCTCCGACATCGAAGTCGCACGCGGCGCAATCATCTCACAAACCTTTTCTCTGACGCATCTGACCACGGCGCTGACGGACCCGCTTTACTGGATCACGTTTCAGCGCTCGTTGAATTTGGCCCTTACGACGACATTCTTCTGTCTCGTTTTTGGATACCCAGTCGCCTACCTCTTTCTGGTCGGGGGCCGTTGGACGAAAAGGATCATCTTGATCCTGACCATCGCACCCCTGCTGACAAGCGGCATCGTTCGCACCTACGCTTGGCTGGTGATTTTGGGGGGCCGAGGTGTTGTGAACTCGACCCTCCTGAGCATCGACCTGATCGACCAACCATTGCGGATTATGAACACCCATTGGGCCGTCTTGATCGGCATGGTGCAGATCCATCTGCCTGTCATGATCTTGCCGCTTATCGCCGTTATGAGCCGTCACGACACCCGTTTGGTCGAAGCGGCGGAGAATCTGGGCGCTTCGCAGTTGGCGACTCTCCGTACCATCATTTTCCCTCTGAGCGTGCCCGGGATTGGGACCGGCGCCGCCTTGGTCTTCACCCTCAGCTACACAACCTTTGTTGTGCCGCAGCTTCTCGGCGGCGGGAACTACCTGAACGCCGCAACGATGGTGTACGAACAAGTCGTGTTCTCGCTGGATTGGAGCAAGGGCTCGGTGAGCTCGCTCATCCTCATGGTCACGTGCCTAATTGTCTTGGTGATCATCGCGCTCATCACCAACCGGCTGACCCGTTGGACCAGGGGGCGGGACGCATGATTTCGCTGAGACGGGCGTCGCTTGCGGACATTCTGGGAATTGGCGCGATCTTGGCGGTCGCTGTGTTTTCGCTGGCGCTCCTGGTGGCGCCGTCCGTGATTGTGCTGATCATCTCGTTCGACACGCGCGCATTTGTCAGTTTTCCGCCGGAAGGGTTCACGTTGCGCTGGTATGCGGAGGTGTTCGAACAAGGCGTCCTAGTCGAAGCGATGATAAATAGCTTGCAAGTGGGCGTTACCGTCACGCTTCTTTGTATTGTGTTGGGAGTCCCCACGGCGTTGGCGTGCGTACGGGGTCAATTCCCAGGAACGACCGCACTCTCAGTCTTCGTTCTGGTGCCCCACATGGTTCCCGGAATTGTTCTTGGCGTCGCTATTCTCTTCGCCGGGGCCCTGGTCGGGATTTCTCCGTCCATTTGGCTGCAGTCGATTTCGATCGCCGTGTTTGTGCTCGCAGTGATGGTGCGGACCGTTCAAAGCCGCTTGATGCGCCTTGATCCGGCATTGGAAGAGGCTTCGGCGAACCTGCGCGCCAGTCCATTTCAGAGCCTTCGAACCATTACATTTCCGCTTCTCTCACCGGCGATCTTGGCGGGCGCCGTTTTCACTTTCGTCGAAGGTTTCGATAACTTGTCGGTGGCGATCTTCACCCACGGATTTCGGGACAGGCCCCTTCCAGTGGAGTTGCTCGCGCTGGTCCAGTTCACCAGCACGCCACTGGTCGCAGCCATATCCGGCGTCCAAATACTGTTGGCGATTATCGCGCTTGTCATCGTCGCCATGAGCATCGGATTGGATAAAGTCAACGAGTGATCGTCCAGCGGCGACGGAAGCGGCAGGAACAGGCCTAACCGTAACGGCTCGAAACAAAGCCCCGTGCTGAAAAATCCTAAAGATGACTACCGCGCTTCTCGACCGCCTCACGCATCACTGCGAAATCGTAGAAACCGGCAACGAGAGTTGGAGCTTCAAAAACAGAGCATAGCGCCAAGCGGAACCCCGCTGGCCCGCCGCCGCTGCGCTATATGAGGGCTACGCAGCGCCGGGCCAGCTAAACACAAAGGGGGTCAGAATTGCCCGCCGATAAGGGGTCACATTTGGATGCCGATTGACAACCGACCTCCACGTAGCCCGCTTCGATACGTTTCATGTTCTTCTGAATATGCTCAAAAGATGCATCGGCTGCGTTGACAACATCGGGTGTTTCAGTCTGGTACTTGGCGCCCCTCAGTCTTGATCACTTGAGAGCATCGGCACCTCGTGGCCTTCGGATAGATAGTCGTCCCATAGCGCCTCGATAGCATCATCGATCAAGCCACCATATGTCAGACGCGTATGCTGTTGCAACGCGCTCAATTTGTCTATTGCCTCGATCGGTACTGATCGCACTGTCATGTCCTGTTTGGTTGGTTTCATCATGCCACCTCCTGCCAATATCTACCTACTTTACTTTGCTGCGTGACACCTGCATCTCAATTGACAGCCTGATGAACAGCAAATGCAACCGCTATTGGGATTTTCCCCCTATATAGTCGGGGAAGCATGTCCAACAGTAATCCTACACTTGTCGTACATCGGTAATGCTTCATGAGGAATGGATAAAATACTGGTAGCAACGACATCATCACTACAACTAAGATATGGGGCCGATCATGCGGGCGAGTGAGCAGCGTTATTGGCCGCTATCGGATTTCGAAGTCCAACTTGGCAAGCAGGTCTCCACAGGCTCCATGTTAGGCCGCTTTGAGGCTGAGCAGAGTATTCTCAGACATGACCTCCAAAACCGGAAATTGCCCGAACGCATCGATAGATGCGGCGACCGCTACCCGTGCCAATCAAAGTACTGTAAGAAGTGCTACGGTCATCCACTTGATCCAAAGCGCTGGAGGGTAGACCAGCACAACATCATCGCCGAGGATGTACTGAACCCAGTCTACTACAACGACTGGGTTGGCCATGGCGCAAACCGTCACGTCCAGAGGATTCAGAATTTCCTAAAACCCTTCTACGGACTTCCTATCCGCGAGATCGCGCCGTTCACTATCAAGTTTTGCTACCTGCAAGTTGGTGAAGAGTACGTGGCGGTGAAAGACTGGTACAGCAAGTGGATGCGCGTAATCGGGCAAGAGTTTCGTCGTAACGTTCATCCTGGTGTAAAGTTCACGTATCGTTTCGAATGGTCGTTCACGACGGCCAAAGATGCTGTTTGGGACATGCCACTTCGGGTGCCAGGCGTTCTAGATGCGAGGACAAGTGACCCTGATCAAGTCGTCGCGTTGTTTCATTGTCATGGCTTGGCCCAGTTGGCCTGCCCCCCTGAAAGTGGTGCAGTTTGGTTGATAGAATCGCACGCATTCTAAACCTGAGAAAAGGAGGTTTGGAATGGCAAGGAAGCGTTACAAAGCCGAGGAGATTATCGGGATGCTGCGGGAGGCCGAGGTGGCCCGAGCGCAGGGCGAGACGGTCGGGATTGTTTGCCGCCGTCTCGGCGTGTCGGAGCAGAGCTTCTACCGCTGGCGCCGAGAGTATGGCGGCATGAAGGTAGATCAAGCACGCCGGTTAAAGGACCTGGAACGGGAGAACGTGCGGCTCCGTAAGGCAGTTTCCGATCTAACCTTGGACAAGCTGATCTTGAAAGAGGCGCTGGAGGGAAACTACTAAGCCCCGCCCGGCGCCGGACCTGTGTGGATCACGTTCGTAAGAAGCTGGATGTCTCGGAGCGGCGCGCTTGCGCGGTCGTCGGTCAGCACCGCTCGACGCAGCGCAAGCCTGCTATGGTTCGCTCTGACGAGGATCGGCTGACCCAAGACATCATAGGGTTGGCCAGCGAATATGGTCGCTACGGCTATCGCCGCATCACGGCGCTGCTGCGTCGGGATGGGTGGCGCGTGAACGTGAAACGGGTCTATCGGATCTGGCGGCGGGAGGGGCTTAAGGTCCCGGCGAAACAGCAAAAGCGTGGACGGCTCTGGCTGAATGACGGGTCGTGTATCCGTCTTAGGCCGAGTTGGAAAGATCACGTCTGGTCCTACGACTTCGTGATGGACCGGACGCATGATGGCCGCCGGTTCCGGATGCTGACGGTGATCGATGAGTTCACACGCCGATGCCTGGCGGTGAAGGTGGATCGCAAACTCAACTCCCAGAGCGTCCTGGAATGCCTGGCCGAGCTCTTTGTTCGGCATGGGCCGCCCGACCATATTCGATCGGACAACGGGTCAGAGTTCACGGCGACAACTGTGCGGGAGTGGCTTGGCCGTGTCGGCGTGAAGACGCTGTTCATCGAGCCAGGGAGCCCTTGGGAGAACGGCTACAATGAGAGCTTTAACAGCAAGCTGCGTGACGAGCTTCTGAACCTGGAAATCTTCTATACGCTCCAGGAAGCGCAGGTGCTCATCGAGCGCTGGCGCGTCTACTACAACACCCAGCGACCACACAGTTCGCTCGGGTATCGTCCGCCTGCACCACAGGCGATATTGCCAAGCCCTGTTGGCCCGCCCTACGCTTCGCTCCAGGCGGCCCAACAGGGCGCCCGAATGCGTCGGACCCTATCAAAAAGGGTGGACCACTAATGCGGGGCAGGCCATGCCCTAAGCGCCCTTCCAGCCGCTGTTGGAGAATAGCCAGCATCCCCAGAGATTTTTGCGAGAGATAAGCCCTTTTTCTCCATCATCGCCTTGATATCTGCCGGATGGAGGTCCTGTTGCTCTTGATCACTGGGATTATTAGACGAGAAATTTTGTGAGTGATCGACAACGGTTTTTCGTGTTCTGCTTTTCTAAAAAACTATCCACCATCAGCTAATAGTTACGATAACTCATTCTTTCTGTCAGGAATATCCGTAAGTAAGCGCTCATGGTTGAAGATACTGCTTACACCGATATCGGACGCCGACAGACGGAGTTGAGCCGCAATGGCTGTCGCTAACTGTCGCAGAAAAAAGCTAACTGAAAGAAAACCGACTTTTCGCCGAGGCACCTCTGGAGACCACGTCACGCCGAGTTCACCGCACGATCCGCTACGAAGTTGCTACGAAAATCCGCTACGAAACGCAAAGGTCTGATGTGGGAAAAAAGTAACAGTTTCATATATTTAGAGAATTCTGGCGACCCCTACGGGATTCGAACCCGTGTTGCCGCCGTGAAAGGGCGGTGTCCTAGGCCTCTAGACGAAGGGGTCAGCGGCGCGGGTTATATGGGTGTCGCCCGCCCCCCGTCAAGCGCCGTTTTTCGGTCTTGTGCGAAAGCATGCGAACCCGCCAAAGGCGAAGCGTCACTCGGGGCCTAGGGTTGGTCCTTCAACACGCCGCGGCGGATCTGGTCGCGCTCCATTGATTCGAACAGGGCTTTGAAATTGCCCTCGCCAAATCCCTCGTCGCCTTTGCGCTGGATAATCTCAAAGAAGATCGGGCCGATCACCGTTTCTGTGAAAATCTGCAGCAGGAACCCGCCATCCTCGGCCTCTTCCGAAGAACCGGGCGCGCCGTCGATCAGGATCCCGCGTTTTTGCAATTCAGAGACATCCTCGCCGTGGCCCGGCAGCCGCTCGGCGAGCATGGCGTAATAACTGTCCGGCGGCGCGGTCATGAACGTCACCGAGCGCGCGGCCAAAGCGTCGACGGCGTGGTAGATGTCGGCCGCCGCCAGGGCGATATGCTGAATGCCCTCCCCGTTATAGGCGGTCAAATATTCCTCGATTTGCGACTTGTCGTCGGACGATTCATTGATCGGGATTCGGATCTTGCCACAGGGGCTGGTCATGGCCTTGCTGGTCAGACCGGTCAGCTTGCCTTCGATGTCGAAATAGCGGATCTCTTTGAAATTGAACAGTTTCTCATAGAAATGCGCCCACACATCCATGCGGCCGCGAAAGACGTTGTGGGTTAGGTGGTCGATTAGGGTCAGGCCGGCCCCCTCTGGATTTTGCTCGACGCCCGGCAGCGGCTTGAAATCGATGTCATAGATCGTCGGCCCGCCCTGGCCCGCGTCATAGCGATCGACGAAATAGATCAGGCTGTCGCCGATGCCGTGGATCGCCGGGATGTTCAGCTCCATCGGCCCGACCTGGCCGTGAAACGGCTTGGCCCCCAATTGCAGCGCCCGCTCATAGGCGGATTTGGCGTCGGTGACGCGGAAGGCGATGGCGCAGGCGGACGGTCCGTGTACATTTCCAAAGGCTTGGCCGAAACTCGCCGGCTCGGCGTTGACGATGAAATTCACCCCGCCTTGGCGATACAGGGTCACGTCTTTGGAGCGGTGGCGCGCGATCGCCGTGAAGCCCATCTGCTCGAACAGCGCGCCCAGCGCCTGCGTGTCCGCTGCGGTGTATTCGACGAACTCGAACCCGTCGGCGCCCATCGGGTTCACGTCATTGACGACGCCCGGCTGAAAGCCGCCGTCGAAGCCGGAAAACGCGCTCATCGCCGCCTCGCCTGTCGGATGATTGGAAAGATGCGAGAATACCGTCGCCGCTAGATAGTTTCAAGTGAAACTATCTAGCGGCTCACAGCCTAACCGACGATTTCCCAGGCGCGCGCGGCGTCCTGACCAAGCCGGTCGATCTGGGGTTTCACGTCTGGCTCGGGGTTCGTCAGATCCCCGAGCCCATCACAACGCAGGCCCAGCCGCGCGATGTCACGAACATAGACGACGTCGATCCGCCGCCCGTCGACGCCGATCTCTTCCGCGACATAGCGGCGAAGAAAAACGTCAGACGACAGCGCGAATCCCGACGCGCTAATGCGAGCGAGATAAGGGGCCACCGCCGCAGGCGTCCCCTCGGACGGATCAACGCAATAGAGGATCGACTGAAATCGCTTCTTGCCGATCCGCACCGGGGTCCCCGACGCGTCCGGCGCGCCCACCGCGGGCGCAACCAGGTGGACATGCAAGAAAGCTTCCGGCGCGTCGGGGCCTTGCTCGGCGAAAAGCCAGGACGGCCCTGGAAGGCCGCCAGGAACCGTGACCGGGTCCTGCGACACCGCTCCGAACGTATAGCTGATTGTGACATTGGCGGACCGGGGAGAGGTCACGGCAAGGTCGTTGAAACGGTCGATCGTGTTGCCGCTGAGGACCGGGGTATCTTGATAGAAGTCAGAGTCGCAGCCGCATAGCGCAACTGACGCTGCGAAGACGACGCCCAGCGCCTTCGCCCGGCCGCCGCGACGCCGCTTGATCTCCGATACCGCCATGCTTGGTTTTTGACGCGAGTCGCCGGCCCAAGCAATTGGCGCGGCCCGATTGAGGGCGCCGGTTCAGCTACCGGTTCCAAACAGCGCGTGCCGCACGCGATCGCCGACCCGGAAACCCTGTTTCGCCACCGTGCCGCCGTTCAGCTCAAGCACCGCCCGAACCGGCCCCCTGGACGGCAAGGGCTTCAGGGAATAGGGCACAGCGCGTTCGACGATATGCGTGATGATCCCGTCCTCATCGATAAACAGGATGTCGAGCGGGATCATCGTGTTCTTCATCCACATCGTCACCGGCTGGACCCGCCGATAGTCGAACAACATGCCCGCGTCCGCCGGCAAGGATGGTCGGAACATCAGGCCTTGCGCGCGCTGTTCGCCGGTCCGGGCGATTTCGATATCGAAGACGACCCGGCCGCCGGCGCGTTTCACGATCTTCAGCGTGTCGCGCTCGAAATCGAGTTGAGCCTGCGCCGCAGCCGGCCCCGAGCCGGCGCCGAAGAGCAAGACGGCGCCCGACGCCGCCCCCGCCGCGACAAACCAGCGCCGGCTCAACCTGGCCTCTCGTTTGGTTTTCAGATTGGAACGCACGGTGCGGCGGCCTCCTATCCGTTCAAGACTATCTTCGGCATGGCTCGAATTTCAGGCCGGATCGGACCATGCCGGGGCGCGTCCGCCAAGCTGGAAGTCCACGAATCCGGCGGCGTTTTGACTTTCGACCGTCGCCAACTTAGCCCGGACAGAACCGCGCGCGCGCCTTCTGGCAGCCTGTCCGGGATCGGCAGATCGTTCAGCGCCGCCCAAATTCCGGCCCAGCAACGGGCGACCGCCCAAGGATTGTAGCCTCCGCCGCCCAGAAACAGCGTCCGCGGCGCGGTCCGGCGCAACAGATCGACCGCCCGCCAGATCGCCCGGTTCGACAGGCAGAGTTTGCTCATCGGATCGTCCGCCAGCGCGTCGCAGCCGCATTGAACGATTATAGCCTCCGGTTCGAAACGCTCGACTAGCGGGATGACGGCGTTCTCCATCAGGAAGCCGAACTCGTCGTCATTGAGCCCGGCCGGCGTCGGCAGATTGCGCGCCATCCCGCCGGCCCGGTCTTCCAGACCGCCGCTATAAGGCCAGAGGTCGGCTTGATGGATCGATACAGTGAGAACACGGTCATCCTGATGGAAGGCGTCCTGCACCCCGTCGCCGTGATGCGCGTCGAGATCGACATAGGCGATCCGGGTCAGGCCCTGATCCAACAACGCCAGGACCCCCAGTACGATATCGTTGAAATAGCAGAAGCCGCTGGCGTGGTCGCGGCGGCCATGGTGGGTGCCGCCCGACGGCGAATGCACGGTCCCGCCCTCTTTGAGCAGATCAACGCTGTAGAGCGTGGCCCCGCAGGCCGTCGCGGGACGGCGGAACACTTCGCCATAGATCGGATTGCCCTTTATCCCGATCTGATAGCGTTGCTTCAGGTCGTTAGGCAATGCCGCCTCTTCCTCCGCCTGTTGCACCGCGCGCACATAGTGCGGTTCGTGAAACCGCTCCAACTGCGCGACGGTCGCGCGCGGGCTTTCGTGATAGACCGCCTCGTCGAGCCACCCCAGCGCCCTGATCAGATCGGTGGTCGCGGAGACGCGCGGAATCGACAACGGGTGCAGCCGGCCGAGATGCGATCGGCGGTAAATTTCATTGGAAACGAGATGAGGACGGCTGAGCATCGGCGGGTTGTCGGAACTGGCTGGTCGCGCCCGGCCTATGCCGAACGGTCGGAGGGTCGGTCGGCCTGGTCGATTTGTCCATAGGCGGCGACGTCGCGCCGGTTCGCGCGACGCGGTCGCGGCCGGTGCGAAAGGGGCTACCAAAATCCGTCGGACTTGGCGATGATGCCCAGGGAGATGATGCGCAGGGATAGGGAGCCGATCGATGGATCTGATACCCAGCGAAATCGCGATCGGCGGCGTGTTCTTTCCGCCGCTGTTTCTCGCCAGCTTGCTTGGCGCGACAGCGGCCGTGGTGACGGCCCTCGCTCTGAATCGGTATCGGCTGTCTCGCTTTTTCTACTATCCGCCGGTCGTTTTTCTAGCGCTGGCGGTGATCTATTCGGGCCTGTTCGGGACCTTTCTGATACCGGGATGACGCGATGAGCACTGTCCTTCGAATTCTCCTCAGCGGCTTGGTGGTGGCGGTCGCGGTCACGGTCGTCGGCTACAAATATTGGGATTATGTGATCAATCCCTGGACCCGCGATGGTCAGGTCCGCGCTCAGGTGATTCAGATCACGCCGCGGGTCTCGGCGCCGATCGTCAATCTTCTGATCAAGGACAATCAGTTCGTCCAGCAGGGCGATCTGCTGTTCGAACTGGACCCGCGCACTTTCGCCGCCGCCTTGCAACAGGCGCGCGCGAATCTCGACGCGACGCGCGACAATTTGCGGGCGCTGGCGAAACAGGTCGAGGCCGGCGAAGCGACGGTGATGCAATATGCGGCCCAGGTCCAGGCGGCGTCCGCGAACATCACACGGACCCGCGCCGAGTTGGAACGCACGGAGGTCGATGTCGCGCGCGCCGCGGAACTGTTGGAGCGCGGCAATGTCTCGCAGCGCCGCTACGATCAGGCGGTCGCGGACTATGAGGCGGCGGTCGGCAATCAAAACAATGCGCTCGCCACGGTGAACGAGGCGCGCGCCGAAAAACTGAAGGCGGAGGCCGACCTGGAGGAGGCCCGAGCGCAACTTGGCGCAGAGGGCGACGCAAACGCGCAGTTGCGCGCCGCCGTGGCCGCCGTCGAAGCGGCCGAACTTGATTTGGAATTCACCTCCGTTTTGGCGCCGGTGGATGGTTATGTCACCAATCTTTCCCTGAGGCTCGGCAGTCAGGCGGTGGCCAACCAACCGGCCCTCGCCTTGGTCGACACAAACTCATTCTGGATCGATGGGTTCTTCCGAGAGAACTATATCGAAGATATCCGGCCGGGCGACGAAGCGGTGGTGACGCTGATGACCTACCCAAACAAGCCCATCCTCGGCGCAGTCGACAGCATAGGCTGGGGCATTGCGCAGCAGGATGGCGCGACGGGTGAGAGATTGCTGCCGGAGATCAGCCCGACGTTTGAATGGATACGTCTGGCCCAGCGCGTGCCGGTGCGGGTGCATCTCAACGACCTGCCGGACGGCGTCGAGTTGCGGGTCGGCACGACCGCCTCGGTTCTGGTGCGCACCGGCGGCGACAATGCGGGCGATCCGCCAACCGGCGCGCCAACAGCGCTGCAGTAGGGTCGCGCGCCCGCCGATTTAACGCGTCGGGTGGGTGAAAGGCCGCATATGCAACCGCTACTTTAGCTCGGCTGCGACGAATTCAGCCAATTGGCTGCAAGCTCAGTGGCGCTGCCTTGCCGCAAGACGATCTTCACATTGCAGCGATTCCGGCTCAGGCAACTCGGCAGATAGAAGACCTGCAATGTTTAGGATTCCTGTATCTACGCCCGGTCGTGTCTCGGCCAACGGGGTCGCCGTGGATTTAAGCAGCGCTCGGAAAGCCTCAATAGTCATCCACGGCTGGTCATATTTCTCTTCAATTTCCTCTGATCGATGCGCCAGCCAAAGCGCCGCCGCCGCCGCGGTGCAAGCGGTCGCATATGAGGTGCCGTCCCCACCGTCGCGATAGGTGCTAACGACCCTGCCATATTCCAGCTTTGCGTTGGCGCGATAGATATCGTCGGCAGGTGCGAAAATATCGATGTGCGGCCGATAGTTCTCCGCATGTTCGCGCCAAATCTTCCGATCCGGTCCAATTCCTCCAGCGCAAATCGACCGATAGTACTTACCCGGGTAGGTAACGTGATCCGAAACGTTGTTTCCTGAGGCGGCCACCGTGATCACACCGTTTTCATAGGCGTAGTCAACTGCCCGCCCCAGGTTCTTCACGGGAAAAGTAGGGGTCCCCAACGACATTGACACGACACTGCAATCCGTCGCGTCTACCGCGTGCCGAATGGCCTTTCCAATAGCTCTAACATGCCGATTGACGAGTCTAGACAGTATGACACTATTGGTCGCGCGATACGGTACAACCGGGCAATCCGGCGCTACCCCGCGCATCTCGCCGGGCAGGTTTCCGTACATCACACTGCCAATTCTTGTTCCATGCCCAGGAAAGCCACTGTAATCCAAGGGATCCTTTGGCGAGCGTTCGTCTGTCTCAACAAAATTTGTCCATTGATCGGTGATCAGACTGTTTGGTTCGCCGTTCCAGGGACCAAAGACGGGATGCTCCGTATAACCTGTGTCAATGTGGGCGATGCGAACGTCTTTATAGTCGATTTCGCCTGTTTCCGGATCCATCATGATTTTCCAGGCTTCATCCGCATTGATCGCGCGTATGTGCCAGTTGCGGTTTGACATGTCGCTCCTCCGCTATTTTCGGCGGTCGATCGTCGGCCAAGCCTGGAAAACACCTACGCAATCCCGGCTCCCGGGCGGTCCGACACTTTTTTACACTGCAATTACTTTATCTCATACTATAAATAATTGAAACAGAAAGTTATCCCTACCTCCCAGCGCCGATGCATCAGGCGGCTGTTGGCCTTTCCGACGTGTCGGCGCGATTCCCTTTACGCAGTTGCGCCGTCGGCGGCTGGCGCCTTACTCCTCGGAGAGGCGGTCTTCGCCCCTTTGCGCCTGTTCCTGTTGCCGGCGCCACATGGTTGCATAGACGCCGTCCTGCGCCAGCAAGGCCTGATGGCCGCCGCGCTCGACGATCCGACCCCCTTCGAGCACCAGGATTTCATCCGCATCGACCACGGTGGAGAGCCGGTGAGCGATAACCAACGCCGTGCGGTCTTTGGAAACCTCGCGGAGATTGGCCTGGATTTCCCGCTCGGTCGCCGTGTCGAGGGCGGAGGTCGCCTCGTCGAACAACAGGATCGGCGGGTTCTTGACGATGGTCCTGGCGATGGCGACGCGCTGCTTCTCGCCGCCCGAGAGCTTCAGGCCGCGCTCGCCGACGACGGTGTCGTAGCCATCCGGCAAGGATCGGATGAAGCCGTCTATATGGGCGAGCCGGGCCGCGCGTTCGATATCCGCCTCGCTGACCGCGGACTCCCCGGGCGCCGCCCCGGTCGCGTCCGCAGCGCGCCCGCCATAGGCGATATTGTAGCGCACGCTGTCGTTGAACAAGACAGTATCCTGCGGAACGATCCCCAACGCGCGCCGGATGCTGTCCTGGGTCGCGTCGCGCAGATCCTGGCCGTCGATCCGGATCGCCCCGTACGTCACGTCGTAGAACCGGAACAGCAAGCGGCTGATGGTCGATTTACCTGCGCCGCTGGGCCCGACAATGGCGACGGTCGAGCCCGGCTCGACAGTGAAGGACACATCTTTGAGAATCGGCCGGCGCGGATCGTACCCGAAATCAACATGATCGAATTCAACCCGCCCAGCCTTGACCGACAGCGGCGTCGCGCCGGGCGCGTCTGTAACCTCTTTCTCGATATCCAGCATGGAGAACATGTCCTCCATGTCAGTCAGCGATTGTCGGATCTGACGATAGACGAAACCGAGGAAATTCAGCGGCAGGAAGAGCTGGATCATATAGGTGTTCACCAACACGAAATCGCCGATCGTCATCTCGCCGGAGACATAGCCCGACGCTGCTAAGGCCATGACCGCGACGAGACCGGTGCTGATGATCAGGCCTTGGCCGATATTCACCACTGAGAGAGAGCTGATCGACCGTACCGCCGCACGCTCATAGCCTTGCAGCGACCGGTCGTAGCGATCCGCCTCATGCGCCTCGGCGCTGAAATATTTCACGGTCTCGTAGTTAAGCAGGCTGTCGATGGCTTTCGTGTTCGCTTGGGCGTCTTCTTCGTTCATCCTGCGCCGGAACTTCAACCGCCATTCAGTGACGATCAGCGTGTAGGCGATATAGGAGACGATGGTCGTCAAAGTGATGGCGGCGAACCAGAAGTTAAAGAGCCCCCAGAGCACGGCGCAGACCATCAGGATTTCAAGCAGCGTCGGGATGATGTTGAACAGCATGAAAGAAAGGACGAATTCGATCCCCTTCACCCCGCGTTCGATGACCCGGCTCAACCCGCCGGTCTGCCGGTCGAGATGGAAGCGCAGCGATAGGGCGTGCAGATGTTGGAACGTCTTGAGCGCGACGGTCCGGATCGTCCTCTGGGCGACACGCGCGAAGAGGATCTCGCGCAGTTCCTGAAACACGACGCTCAAGACCCGGGCCCCGCCATAGGCCAGGAGCAGCCCGATCGGAATAGCGGCGTAGGCCGGGCCGCCCGTCAGGCCGGACGGGTCCAGCTCAGACAACGTATCGACCGCGTCCTTGTAGAAGAGCGGCACCCAGACATTCGCGACTTTCGCCATGGCGAGCGCGGCCAAGGCCAAGACGACGCGGGCCTTCACGTCGAGCGCGCCGCGCGGCCAGAGATAGGGCGCCAGGGTCGCCAGCGTCTTGCCTTGTGTCCGAAGTTGGCTGTTCATCCCACACCCATGCCAGCGCCTGCGCCCCGAAGTTGGGCGGGCGGGTTGTCCGGACGTTTCCTATAGGGGGTTCTGCGCCGCGTGGCCAACCCCGCTGCCTTATCCGCGGACCAACAGGCGCCGCGCCGCCTCTTGCAGGAAAGCGGTATAGACGGCCTGGTCCCAGCCGCAGTCGCGGGTCAAATGCTCCCAGTTGCGCACCGACAGCAGCGTCCAGAGGATATCGGTCGCGGTTCGGACACGCGCTTGCTCCGATCCATCCCCGACAGTCGGCGCCAACGCGCCCTCGCGCTCCAGGGCCTCGATCGCGGCGCGGCAGCCATCGCGCAAGTCCGCCATCCGCGCATCCCAAGCCTCGGCGGCCTCGGCGTCGGTTTCGGTCATCGCCAAAAGGGCGCGGACCGCCGGATAAATCACAGGCAAATAGTCGGCCCAGGCCTGCACAAAAGCGTCAAGCCGCGCGCGGCCGGTCTTCGCCTCTCGGCTGGCCGCCAGGCGCATCCGGACGCCATGCTGGGCGTCGATATAGCGCGTCGCCGCGGCCAGCAAATCCGCCCGCGAGGTGAAATGCAGATAGACCGCCTGACGCGAGAGCCCGGCTTTCTTCGCGACATCCGACATCCGCACCGCGCCGGCCTGTCCCGGCCCGGCGGCGAGGAGCGCGGCCGTGGCCGCAAGGATTTTTTCCCGGGTCGTTGGCTCCGCACTTGACACCGTGTCAACCTTCTCTTAATTTACACCGTGTAAAGCGCCATGCCATCGCCACAATGTCAAACCATCATGCTCAAAAGCGCCGAGCGGCCGAACATCCCATGCGCAAAGGACCGACGATATGATCGATACAGGATTCACCCTGTTGCTGTGGATCGGGGCGATCGGTTGCGGCATGATGACGGGCCTGTATTTCGCCTTCTCAACCTTCGTGATGAAAGCGTTGTCGAGCATGCCGGCCACGGCTGGCGCCATGGCGATGCAAAGCATCAATCGCGTGATCTTACGTTCGCCTTTCATGCCGCTCTTCTTCGTCACCACGGCGATCAGCATCGCCTTGGTCGCGGCGGTGTTCTATGTCTGGTCTTCAGACGTCGCCTGGACCGCGTTCGGGCCGGCGATGTTCGCGACGCCCACCGTCTGGAGCGCCGCCGACATCTCCGTCGCCGGATCGGTGGTGGCGGCGGGGCTGGTCTATTTCGTCGGCATGTTCCTATGCACCGGACTGTTCAATGTCCCGCTGAACGAGGAACTGGACGCGGTTGACCCGGCCAGCCGTGAAGGCGCCCTTTTTTGGCGCGACTATATCCGCCAATGGACCTTGTGGAATCACATACGCGCGCTGTCGTCCGGCCTGGCCTGTCTGTTGTTTATTTATGCGATCAGCGCCGGTTAGGATGAGCCGAGATCGATCGAGCCGCCTTTGTCCGTAACCGGAGTATCGCCGCCATGCCGACCCGCGCGTTGCGCCACGTTGTCCTATTCGGCTTCAAGCCGGGAACCACACAGCCGGAGCTTGATGAAATCGTCACGCGGTTTCTCGCGCTCAAGACCGTCGTGCCGGGGATTGAAGCGATCGAATGGGGCGTGAACAACAGTCCGGAAGGCCTCGATCAGGGCCATAGCCACTGTTTCACTCTGACCTTTCTTAGCGACGCGGCGCGCGACGCCTATTTGCCGCACCCGGATCACAAGGCTTTCGCGGATTGGGCCGGGCGATGGATCGCACGGGTGACCGTGGTGGATTATTGGGCGGCCTCCTGATCGGCGACGCCTAGACCGCGGCGCGCCTCGCTTGCGCCGGTCGCCGGCCCGGCCCCGTGACGTCGCCGGTGATTTTCCTTGTGATTTGATTGAGTCTCGCTTAACCATACGACACGAATGTTGGCGTCGGGTTGCGGATCTCGACTGGTGGCGAAGCTTCCTTTCTAACAGTCCCCAAGCAATTGGCCTCATTCTTCCTTCTCCGCCATTGTGGCGGATGAGGACTAAAATCATGCATGGGATACACGGAAATGACCATCGGTACTGTTAAATTCTTCAACACGACCAAGGGCTTCGGCTTCATCACGCCGGAAGAAGGCTCCAAAGACGTCTTCGTTCACATCTCGGATGTTGAGCGGTCGGGCATGAACACCCTGTCCGAGGGCCAGAAGGTCGAGTTCGATACGGAGCAGGAAGCGCGCGGTCCGAAAGCGGTGAATATCCGCGACGCCTAAACGCCGTCATTCGGACGGCGCGGTGTTTTCCGCGCCGCACGTCAAGACGAACCCCGTCGGATCGAGGCGGGGTTTTTCTTTGCCCAGCGCTCGATGCGAAGCAGCGGCTCGAAAAAGAAAGCCCCAAGGTTTCCCTTGGGGCTTTCATGGTGGGCACGACTGGGATTGAACCAGTGACCCCTTCGATGTCAACGAAGTGCTCTCCCGCTGAGCTACGCGCCCTGCCTGACGGAAACGCTTGGGCGCAGGGTTCGAATTCGATCCACAATGCACCCGGCCGGCCCGTCGTCGAGGAGCGGCGATGTAGCACCGGATTTGAGGCGCTGCAAGCCCCATCGCGCCGGGTTCGCGGGCCGCGCTGGCACGTGGTTTGCGAGGCCCCTCGCGAGAGAGAAGTGCGGGTTCCCGCCCGCCATATTGGAGAGAGAGCATGCCGCAGTTGCGCGCCCGAACCCTTTTGGCGAGCGCCGTCTTCGCCGCCCTGTCGCTGACCGTCGCAACGCCGGGCGACGCGACGGAACGGTCCGAGCCGCCGCCGCTCGACGCAAGGCTCTGCTTTGAAGCGACAAAAGCGGCCGAGCGCCTCAGCGGCGCGCCTGAAGATCTGCTGCATGCGATCGCGTTGACCGAAACGGGCGTTTACCGCGCGGCGGCCGGCGCCCGCGTCGCCTGGCCCTGGACCATCAACGCCGAGGGCGAGGGCCGCTATTTCCCGACCAAACAAGCGGCGGTCGAAGGCGTCCGCGCACTGATCCGGTCCGGCGTCTACAGCATCGATGTCGGATGCATGCAGGTGAATCTGAAACATCACCCGACCGCCTTCCGAAGCCTCGAAGAGGCTTTCGACCCGGTCATCAATGTCGCCTATGCGACCAGTTTCCTTCTCGACCTGAAGGCGCGGCACAAATCTTGGGGCGCAGCGGTGCGCCGTTATCATTCGGCCTTGGCCAGCCGGAATACGCATTATAGAAGCAAAGTTCACGCGGAATGGAGGGCTTTGCGTCGACATGACGGAGCGGAGCGCCACGCCTCTATCCTTAGCGCGCCGGACAAGAGCGCAGGGGCCAGCGCTGGCCAGTCGCCGCCGACCCGGCGTACGGTTTCGACAACGCCCCGCGGCTACAAGGCGCAACGGCTGGCGGAACAACGGGCGCGCGCCCTCGCCTTCGCCCCGGCAACGCCTTAGCTCATCGCGCCTTCAAGCGCCCGCGCGCTCAATCCGCCGTAGCAAGCGGAATGTGCGCCGCCCGTCATGACAAAGGACCTCAGCAGCCCATCGGCGACGACCGCCGCAGCCCCGCCGTCTTCACAAAGCGCCGCGGCGGAGGGGCGGGAGCGCCTGCTGACGTTTCTGATGCGCGCCGACAGCGGTTACGGCTATGTTCTCGTCGATCCGGACGGGGTCGTCGTTGATGTCAGCGACACCGTGCGTCAATTGCTGCCTGATACGGCGGCGGACGCTGTCGGCGCGCCCTACGCCGCGTTGCTGAGCCGATTTCAAGAAGCAGGCCTGAGCGCCTTCCGCCCTTATTCAGATCCGGGTGCGTCACCGAATACATCGGGCGGGCGCGCTGACGGTCCGGAGCCGATTGAAGTCTCGACCCAGTCCGGAACTTGGTTGCGCTACGATCAGAAACGCCTCCCAGACGACTGGATGATCGGGCTCTTCGTCGACATCACGGAATTGAAAGCGCGGGAAGAAGCCTTGATCCAACGCGAACAACGGCTCACGGACTTCGCCGCCGCCGCGTCCGAATGGTTCTGGGAAACCGACGCCGACGATGTCTATATCGATGTCACCGACAGTCTTGAAGAATATACGGGCCTCAGGCCGGAAGACGTGATCGGCAAGAAACGCGCCGATCTGGCTTTGAACCCGTCGGGCGACGCCTTCAAGCCGCTGCTGGCTCATATCGCCAACCGCGAGGCGTTTCACGATTTCCGATATCCCGCCCTGATTTCCGATCGCAAGATCAGTTATATCTCGATCAGCGGCACGCCTGTTTTTGACGCCGAAAACCGGTTTCTCGGTTATCGCGGCGTCGGCCGGGAAGTCACCGATATCGTCCAGCGGGAGCGGCAGGAGACCCTCGCCCAAACGAGGTTGGCGGATGCGGTGAATACATTGCGCGTCGGCATTTTGCTGTTCGACGCGACCGACCGTCTGGTGGTTGCGAACACAAGGTTCCGCGAGGTCTACGCGCGCGCTGACGACGAGATCGAGCTGGGGGCCAGCGCGCGAGACGTGCTCACCGCAATGGCGCACTCCGATCGGATGCAGAGCGTCCGCGAGATGCAGGATGATGCGGAACGCGCCGCTTGGATCGAGGCCGAATTGGCGCGTTGGCGCGAACCGGTCCGCAATGAGGTCCTATACAAGGTTGGCGACGGATGGTTTGAGCGTCGGACCAGTCCAACCCGCGAGGGCGGGATTCTTCTCATCGAGCTTGATGTCACCGAATTCGTCGAACGCGGCCATGAACTCACGCGCGCCAAGGAAGAAGCGGAACGGGCGAACCGCGCCAAAACACAGTTCATCGCCCAAATGAGCCATGAGCTGCGCACGCCGCTGAACAGCGTCATCGGCTTTGCGGAAGTTTTACGGGACGAGTTGTACGGCCCGATCGGCGCGCCGGAATACAAGGAATTCGCGGGGGACATCCGAGACAGCGGCGGCCATCTGCTGGCCATCATCAATGACATATTGGACCTCTCAAAGACGGAGGTCGGCAATCGCACCATCAATCGCGAACCGGTCAGCCTTCACGAGGCCGCGGTCGCGACGATCCGCTTGATGCGTCAGCGCGCTGAACAAAGCGGCGTCACCCTCGAATTGGCGATCCAGTCTGATTTGCCGACGCTCTCCAGCGAAGAACAAATCGTCCGCCAGATCCTGATCAACCTGGTGTCCAACGCCATCAAATTCACAAGACGGGGCGGCGTGGTGACAATCGCGGCCGAGTTGGATGACAAAGATCGCGGCGTCGTCCTGTCCGTGCGGGACACTGGCATCGGGATGGCCGAGGAGGACATACCCACCGCTTTGGCCCCGTTCTCGCAGATCGACTCGAAACTGAACCGCAGCTTCGAGGGAACGGGGCTCGGGCTGCCGTTGGTCAATGGGTTGATCGAACTGCACAACGGCTCAATGCGGATCGACAGCGAGCCAGGCGTCGGGACAACCGTGTCGCTCTATTTTCCGCCGGACCATGTGCTCGCCGGCGATCGTCTCTCGGAAGCCGAAAAGACCGCCGCCGTCCCGTCTGGCTGAGAGTCATCCCGAAAACCGCAGGGCTGACGGCGCGCGCCCGCATTCAGCCCCAGAAGGTCGGATCCGGCGGGGCCAGCCGGCTGCCCTCGTAGCGCAGGCCGGGTTCGCGGTCCTGCGCCATCAAAAGCGGCCCGTCCAGGTCGACGATCTCAGCGCCTTGCGCCAGCAATACGGCCGGCGCCATGGCCAGAGAGGTGCCGACCATACAGCCGACCATGATCCCCATGCCCGCGTCGCGGGCCGCCTGCTTCAGCCGCAACGCCTCGGTCAGCCCGCCGGTCTTGTCGAGCTTGATGTTGATCATGTCGTAACGGCGCGCCAGGGTTTCGATCCCGTCACGGGTGTGCGCGGATTCGTCGGCGCAAAACGGGACCGGGTGGTCGAGATCGGCGAGCGCCGCGTCTTGATCAGCGGGCAGCGGCTGTTCGATCATACTGACTCCCAGATCTTTCAGGTCCCGCGCATAGGGCTCGACCATCTCCGGCGTCCAACCTTCATTCGCATCGACGATCAGGGCGGCGTCCGGCGCGTTCTGACGCACCGCCGAAACCCGCTCGAGATCGCCCGCGCCGGTCAGTTTCAGTTTCATCAGAGGTCGATCCGCGTTGGCCGCGGCCGACGCCCCCATCTCCTCCGGCGCGCCCAGACTGATCGTATAGGCCGTGACGACCGATTGCGGCGGCTCCAGTCCCGCGAGGCGCCAGACCGGGGTTCGGCTGCGTTTCGCCTCTAGGTCCCAGAATGCGCAATCGAGTGCGTTCCGCGCGGCGCCCGGCGCCATCGCCTGCTGCAGCGACAGCCTGTCCAATCCATTGCTCAGCGCATCGCGCATTGTCTCGGCTTGCGCGATCACGCTCTCGACGCTCTCGCCATAGCGGGGATAGGGGACGCATTCGCCCCAGCCGCGGCAGTCTCCCTGGCGCAGTTCGACGACCACCACCTCGGCGCTCGTCTTGGCCCCGCGCGAAATCTTGAAGACCTGAGCCAGAGGCCAACTCTCCGATCGAACGCTTAGGTCGATGCGGGCCTGCACCGCGCCCTCCCCGCGCCGGGTCAGAGCGCGTCGACCAGCGGGCCGGCGCCGAAGCGGTAAGCGTCCACCGTCGGCAGTCCCGTCTCCGCGGCGACGGCGTCGAGACAAGCGCGCGCCTGATCTTCCGCCAACGCAGCGGTGTTGACGGAAACGCCGACCACACGACAATCCGGATTGGTCAGGCGGCCGCATTGCTCGTTCAGGGCGATGGCCGCCTTCAGGTCCGGCAGCGCGTGATTCGGCAAGCCGCGCATATGGGTCCGCGTCGGCTCGTGACAGAGCACCAGCGCGTCCGCCCGCGCGCCATGCAGAAGACCGAGCGAAACGCCGGCGAAAGAGGCATGGAACAGGCTGCCCTGACCTTCGATCACGTCCCAATGGTCCGGCTCGTTCGGCGGACAGAGCCATTCGGTGGCGCCGGAAATAAAATCCGCAACCACGGCGTCGACGCTGACCCCATCGCCGACGATAAAGATGCCGGTCTGGCCGGTAGCGCGGAAATCGACCTTCATGGCGCGGGCGCGCATTTCCTTTTCGATCGCCAGCGAGGTGAACATCTTGCCGATCGAGCAATCCGTGCCGACGGTCAACAGCCGTTTGCCCGGCGTCCGCTCGCCATGCCCAACCTCGAAGGCGCGCGTCGGATGGCGCACATCGAACAGGGCGCCGCCGTGATCCGCCGCGGCCTGAGCGATTTCTGGAATATCAGCAAGGCGCGTATGCAGACCGCTGGCGACATCCAAACCCGCCTCGATCGCTTCGACCAGGGATTTCCGCCATGAATCCGGGATCACACCGCCCCGGTTGGCCACGCCGACGACCACAGTCTCGACGCCGGCCGCCTTCGCCTCGGCGATTGTCATGTCCGGCAGGCCGAGATCCGCCTGACAACCCGGCAGGCGATACTGGCCCAGGCAGACGTCAGGCCGCCACATCTGCACACCGCTGGCGACCTTGGCCGCCAACTGATCTGGCGCGTCCCCGAGGAACATCAAATAGGGTTGTTTAATCGACATCCGCGTTTCCTTGAAGTGCTCGCGCCGGGCGCTGCGCCTGACTACTGATTGACCGGGAAAGCGTGGGAGGTCAAGCTGCGCGCCGCGTGATCGGAAGGGATGCTGCGCATGCCAAAACACCGCAGACACAAAGGGTTGGCCGTCTTGCCGACCATGCTCAGTCTCTCAGCGGGCGCGCTCTTCTTTCTGCTGGCGGCGGCTCCGGTCTCGCCAGCCCGGACGGCGCTGGCGCCGCATCACGATCCGGGTCGGGAAGAGGCCGCAGCCGGGATCGGCGCACAGCCGGGCGAAGCTCCGGATCTGACCCATCTGCGCCGCGAAATCGCCGCCCTGCGCGACGCCGGGCGCCGCGGCGCCCTGACGCGCTTGGAAACCGACCGGACCTATAGCGCGCTGAAAGCGGAAAAAAGGGTTCCTGAGCCGCTTGGGGAAGACCTTGCCGCCTGCTTGACGACGCCAAACCGAGCCTGCCTGCTGCGCGAGGCCCTCGCCCAGGCCTATCGGATCGACGATCGCGAACGCCGCGACTGGATGCTGGAGGCGATCGCCGGAGAACTCGTCCGAGCCGGGCTCTATCGGGACGCGACGACAATCATCGCGTTGGTCGACGACCCGCGCTACGCGCTCAGAATCGCCGACGCCATCAATGCGGCCCTCACGGGGCCCGACGAAACAACGCCGACGCCCAAACTCGAACCCTTCCGAGCGGTAAGTCTGGCGCGTCGAGCGACGGAGGCCGCTCAGGCCGGCGCAATCGACCGGGCGCAGGCGCTCCTCGACGAGGCTGCAGCGGCCCAAACCAACCTCGACGGCGCCCACGCCCGCGCCTACGCGAATTTTGAAATTGGGTCGGCCTGGATCCTTCTGTATCAACACAGCGCGGTCGCGGCCTTCCGCCGAAAAGCCCGGGCCCTGGCCGGTGAAAACCCGATCCCCGGATATCGCGCGCGCCTCTACCTTCAACTCGCCGCGGCGGCCGGCCACAGGTCTCATGATCCAGCGCAGGACTCGACCGGTTCGGACCTTTGGCGGGCCGAACAAGCGATCGCGGCGGTCGCCCCCGCACAGCGGCGCGTATTTCTGCTCACGGGCTTGCGGAGCGGCGCGGCCCCGCCGGACGTCCTGGCGCGCGCGCATCAACGGGCGGCGGCGATCGCGGCCGGTGTGACGGCGCCGTTCGGTCGCGCCCAGTCCTTTCTCCGTCTGGCGGCGACGTTGCCGACCGCTAAGGTCGGGGCGCAATCGACCGGCTCGTCGCCATGAATATCCGGGACGCCGTCCGGGCCGACCTGCCGGCCATCGTCGCCCTGTTGGCGGACGACCGGCTCGGCCGCGGCCGCGAAACCGCCGACCTGTCTGACATGGAACCCTACTACCGGGCCTTCGATGCGATTGCATCCGATTCCAGCACGCGGCTGATCGTCGGCGAAGCGGATGGCGTGATCGTCGCAACGCTGCAGGTCACCTTCATTCCCAACATCTCAATGACCGCCACGACCCGCGCGCTGGTCGAAGGGGTCCGGGTCGCGGCCGACCGGCGCAGCGCCGGCCTCGGCGCAACACTGTTCGCCTATGTTGAGGAAGCGGCGCGGGCTCGGGGTTGCGGCCTGATCCAACTGACCATGAACAAGAGCCGCACGGACGCGGCCCGCTTCTACAAGAAGCTGGGTTTCGAAGCGACCCACGAAGGTTTCAAAAAACCGCTCTGAGTCGACGCGGTCTGAAAACGACGCGATTAGATCAGGAATACGCCGCTTTCCCGGCAGTCAGAGACCTTCCGCGTCGCCAGTGTGTCGCGCCGTTTCCTATCGCATGCGGACATGGAGCGGCTCGCCTTTGTCAGTTCAAGGTTCAGACGCCATGTCAGACGCTTCCCCGCAACAACCGACCACCGCCTTCGGCGCCAGAGTGCGCAAATCGCCGTTCTTCGACGCGACGCGGCGATATGGCTGTACGGCCTATACGATATACAATCACATGTATATGCCGCTCTGGTATGAGGGGCCGGAGGCGGATTTCTGGAACCTCATCAACGCCGTCACGATCTGGGATGTGGCGGTCGAACGGCAGGTTCAGATCGAAGGGCCGGATGCGCTGAAATTGACGCAGCTTCTGACGCCGCGGAATTTGTCGACTCTGCAACCGGGCCGCGCCCGCTACGCCCTGCTCTGCGATCAGGATGGCGGTATCGTCAACGATCCCGTCGTGCTGTGCCTGGCGCCGGACAAATACTGGCTGTCGCTGGCCGACAGCGACGTGCTGCTCTGGGCCAAGGGCGTCGCCTGGGCGAAAGAGTTCGACGTGACTGTCAGCGAGCCGGACGCCTCGCCGGTTCAAATCCAGGGGCCGAAATCCCATGCTCTGATGCGCGGGCTGGTCGGCGATTGGATCGACGATTTGAAATATTTCCATTTCCGGGAGACCGAGTTGGACGGGACGCCGATCCTGATCTCCCGCACCGGCTGGAGCAACGAGCGCGGCTACGAGATTTTCCTGCTTGATCACACACGCGGCGACGATCTTTGGGAACGGTTGTTTGAGGAGGGCAGGCCGTATGGCGCCAAGCCAGGCGCGCCCAACGCGATCCGCCGGATCGAGGCCGGGCTGCTCTCCTACGGCGCGGACATGACGCTGGAGAACAACCCTTTTGAAGTCTGCCTGTCGCGCCTGGTCGATCTCGACCTGCCGTCGGACGCCTGCATGTCGATCGACGCGTTGCGCCGGATGGACGCGGAGGGCGTGACGCAGAAGATGGTCGGTCTGATCATCGACGGCGACCCGCTGCCGGTGAACGAGCATCGCTGGCAGGTCTCGTTTGGGGCCTATGGCATGGGTCTTCTGACCAGCTGCGTCTATTCGCCAAGACTGAAACAGAATATCGGCCTCGCCTACGCGCCCTTCCCGGTCGGCTTGGATGAGAGCGCCATAGTCTACATGCCGCAGGAAGATCGAGGCGCGACCGTAACCACCGTGCCTTTCTATGATTCGAAAAGAGAGCTGGTGCGCGGCCAGCCTGACGTCAGGGAAGCGGTGGTTTCCTAACTTTCCGCCAGGCCGTTACAACTCCATCCAGAGCAGCGTTAGGTCGTCATGCAGCGGCTTCTCCGCCAAATCGTAGAAACGACCGAGCAGACGCTCCAACGGCGAGTTCTTGGCGCGATCCACCGATTGTTCGGCGACCGCGCCGACCAGAGCCGCCGCCCCTTCCACGCCCAACGGCGGCTGAGAGTCGGCCAAAGGCGATTCCGCCAACGCGTCTGACGCCAAGAACAGATAGCCGCCTTTCGGCAAGGCGAGCGTGCGGTCGGCGTAACGCGCCTTCTGCGAAACGCCCAACGGCAAGCCGCGGGATTCCCAAACATCGATCTCGGCGCTGCCCCAGCGCCCCACAAACGGCTCCGGCGCGCCCGCCGACGCATACACGACTTCGCGTCGTTTGGTGTCAATGACCGCGTAGAACGCCGTGGCGAATTGTCCTCGCGTCAGCAAATCATAGAGGCGAGCGTTCAGCAGGCTCAGAACCGCGCTGGGAGCCATGTCCCGCATGTTCAACTCGGACAGCAGCGTATGCAGCCTAAACGTGTTTAACGCCGACCCAACGCCATGCCCGGTAAAGTCGACCAACAAGGTCGAAAACCGGTCAGGCCCGAGCGGATCGACGCGCCAGAGATCGCCGCCCAACTCGGACGAGGCGCGGTGATGTGTCCAAAGCCGAACGCCGAAGGATGCGCTGACCGCGGCGACGTCCTGCGCCGTCGGAAAAAGGTCCTGCTGCATGCGACGCGCGCTGTCCAACTCTTCGCCAACGCGCCGCCGGAAGGCGTTGAGTTCGCGCATCATTAACCGGTTCTCCAAATGGAGCCGAACCCGGTCTTGCAGCAGTTCCTGGACGATTGGTTTGGTCAAAACGTCTGTCGCGCCGATCGAGAGCGCCTTGTTTCGAAAGTCCGTGTCGCCGTGGGCGCTAACGACGATCACCGGCAGCCGGCGGGTCCGGGCTCGAGCGCGCAATCGCTCAATGACCTCGAAGCCTGAAAGCCCCGGCATTTCGACATCCAGCACGGCAAGATCGGCGTTATTCTCCAGAACCGCTTCCAACGCCTCAGCCCCATCGCGCGCGGCGATGACATTGTGATAGCCCGCGCTCTCCAGAAACAGGCGCATCAGCGTCAAGGGGATTTCCTGGTCGTCGGCGACAACCACGATGCAATCCTTCACGGACCGCAGAAGCGATGCGCGGAGCGCTTCGTTCTCGCGCTCTTCAGAATCGTCCAGGCCGGGGCCGGCGGGCAAAGAGAATGTGACGCTCGCGCTGGCGGGATCCGTCGTCAGCGACAGGGCGAGCGCGTCGACCAGCTCCAGCCCGCGGCCGCTGACGCGGCGGATCGACTCGCTCCAACTCGACTCAGCGCTTGACGGGTCGACCCCAATGACGAAGCCGGGCCCCTGATCCGCCACAGTCACATGCAGCGCGCCATCAGCGATCCAGGCGCCGATATAGACGCGTTTATCGCCGTGAGCCGGATCAGCGATGAGAGTATCCACTTGCTGCGAATAACTGACCAGTTGATCCAATTGATCGTCCGGTTCGAGTGTCAATCCCAGACTGCCATGCACGACAGCATTTACGAGCAATTCACGAAGACAGGTCGTCAGGTCGCTGATCGTATCGGCAGACAGTTCAGCGGCTTGCCCGAGTTGAGCGGCGAGATGTGTCGACGTCCCAGCGGCGAGCGCGGTCCGGCATGTCATCGCCGAGAAAAAGGCGGGCAGCTCGGCGAAAGGCGGCAACACATCGTCAAGCTGTCCGCCCTGGCCGACCTCCAAAAGACCGACGAAGGGCGGCGCTGCGATCGCCTTCAACGCGGTCTCGTCGGCATAGAGGGTGACCAGCAAGCTGGCCTCTTGCCCGGGCGTCGACCCAATCCTGATCAAACCGTCCGGGTCGCGTTTGCGGTCCAAGCTGGTTCGTCGGTCCAAGCGACCGGCCAGGTCCGCTTGGACCCTGCGTAAAATCCCAGGATGGACGCCGCCGTCGATCAGGGCTATCGGCCGTGGCGCGTCCCGTATGTCCGTGTTGGTCATCGTCTTGGGGCCGCAGTCATCGGGACTGTCCGGCGATCCCAGGCCGAACGGCGCCTAGTCGATCGCCATGAGTTCGGCGAAGTTAGAGATATCGAGCATTTTCCGAACTTGCCCGCCGGCGCCGGTGAGGCGAATTCGCAGTTCTTTCTCCTGAGCGGCGTCGTTCAACAGGATGATCATTCCGAGGCCGGCGGAATCGATCGCCTCCAGATCGGTCAGATCGAGCACCACCTCCTTGCCTTTATGGTCGGCGAGACTTCCAATCAGTTTGCGAATATTGGCGCTGTCGGAGAACCCAAACTTACCGCTGAAGACAATCCTGCAGGTTTCCGGGTCACTATGGATTGAATAGTCCATGCCTCACCTTCTCGACAACGCCGCTTCTGCGACATGTGCGCGGCTTTGTTTTTCTACTATCCAAGAATCCGCCTTGCGGCAATGCCAAGGCCCGCGCCCGGCGCCGCGCGGGTCTAAGCGGTCTCGACAGAGACCTTCAGGCTCTCAGCCGTTCATTGTCAGGATCGTAGGGGCTCTCCGGCAGGACCGTCACCTTGTGGATCCGGCCCAAGATGTCCATCTCGAATGCGGCGCCCACCTTGGCGTGGGCCGTATCGATCATCGCCAGGGCCATCGACTTGCCGAGACGCGGCCCATAAGCGCCGGAGGTGGCGCGGCCGATGACCGCGCCGTCCAGCGTCACCGGGTTGTTGCCCAGAGCGTCCGCCTCCTCGACATCATGCACCTCCAAGGTCACCAACGTGTTTTTCGGGCCCGCCTCGCGGTCTCGCACCACCGCGTCGCGGCCCTTGAAGGCGCCTTTGTCGGGATGGACGAATCGATCCAGCCTGCTCTCATAGGCGGAGTATTCGATCGAGAGCTCAGTCCCGATCATCCGGTACGACTTTTCAATGCGCAACATGTCCATGGCGCGAATACCGAATGGCTTCAGGCCCAGGTCGCCCCCGGCTTGGATCAAGCGATCGAAAATGTGGTTCTGATATTCGATCGGGTGATGCAGCTCCCAGCCCAACTCCCCGACGAAATTCACGCGCACGGCCAAAGACGGCGCCAATCCGACATTGACCCAGCGCCCGGTGAGCCATTTGAAACCGTCACTCGAGAAATCGTCGCGGCTGACCCGTTCCATCAGCGTCCGCGATTTCGGCCCGGCCACGACCAGGACGCCCATCGCGTTGGTCAGGTTCTGAAACTGGACGCCGCCGTCTCTCGGCATGGCTTTCTTCAGCCAATCATGGTCGAGCCGCTGCAGCGCGCCGGCGGAGACCAGGTAGAAGCTGGGATCGCCGTCGGGCGTCGGCGCCTCACGCAGGATCGTGAATTCCGACATGACCCCGCCGCTTTCGGTCAGGGCGTGGCACAGACCCACGCGGCCGACCGATTTTGGCAGCTTATTCGCCACCAACTCGTCCAGAAACGTCTCGGCGCCGGGGCCGGAGACCCGACATTTCGCAAAGGCCGTCATGTCGAGAACGCCGACATTCTCAGCCACGTTCCGCGCTTCGTTGACCACATGCGGGAACCAGGCGGAGCGGCGGAAGGACCAATCTTCCTCGGCCGGTACGCCGTCCGGCGCGAACCAATTCGGCCGCTCCCAACCGAACTTCTGGCCGAAGACGGCCCCCAGCGCCTTCATCCGGTCGTAGCAGGGCGCGGTCCGCAGCGGTCGCGCCGCCGGCCTTTCCTCATCCGGGTAATGAACGGTGAAGACGTTGGCGTAGGCCTCTTCATTCTTGTCGATCAAATAGGACTGGCCCGCATATTCGCCGAAACGGCGCGGATCGACGCCCAGCATATCGATGGTCGGTTCGCCATTCACGATCCATTCGGCCAATTGCCAGCCGGCGCCGCCGGCGGCGGTGATGCCGAAACTGTGGCCCTCGTTCAGCCAGACATTCGGCAGGTCCCAGGCCGGGCCGATGATCGGACTGCCGTCCGGCGTATAGGGGATGGCGCCGTTATAGACTTTCTTGACGCCCGCCTCGGCGAAAATCGGCACGCGATGCATCGCGCTTTCGATATGCGGCTCAAGCCGCTCCAGATCCTCCTGGAACAGTTCGTACTCGCAATCCGCGCTCGGCCCGTCGACATAGACCGCCGGGGCGCCGACCTCGTAGGGGCCGAGGATCAGCCCGCCATTCTCCTCGCGCATATACCAGGAGCCGTCGGATTCCCGCAGCACGCCCATCTCGGGCATTCCCTGGCGCCGGCGTTCTTCGATCTTCGGATGCGGCTCGGTGACGATATATTGGTGCTCGACAGGAATGACCGGCACGTCGAGACCCAGCATCGCGCCGGTCTGGCGGGCGAAACAGCCGGTCGCCGAGACAATATGCTCACAGGTGATCTCGCCTTGATCTGTGGCCACCCGCCATTCGCCGCCCGGCGTCCGGCTGATCCCGGCAACGCAGGTGTTTCGGTAGATCTCCGCCCCGCGCGCCCGCGCGCCGATCGCCAGCGCCTGGGTCAGATCGGCCGGTTGAATATAGCCGTCCTCGGGTTGTTGGATCGCGCCGATCAGCCCGTCCTTCGAGGCCAACGGCCAGAGTGCGAGAACCTCATCGGGAGTGAGGAAATTGACCGCGACGCCGATCGTTTGGGCGACGCCGGCATATTGACGGTATTCATCCATCCGGTCCTGCGTGGTCGCCAACCGGATATTGCTGACCGCGCGCAGGCCGACATCCTGGCCGGTCTCTTCCTCAAGGGTCTTGTAGAGATTGACCGAGTATTTGTGAATCTGACCGACCGAGTAGCTCATATTGAAGAGCGGCAACAGGCCGGCGGCGTGCCAGGTGACGCCGGATGTCAGCTCCTTGCGCTCGATCAGCACAACGTCCGACCAGCCCATCTTGGCCAAGTGGTACAGGGTCGAGACCCCGACCACTCCGCCGCCGATCACCACCGCCCGCGCGTGAGACTTCATCGCCATATGCGTCTTCCCCATTTCCCGCTGGCCCCCTTGAGCCAAAAGAGCCGGCGTCTATACTCCCGGTCAGCGCGCGTCGTTTGCGGCTGCTAAACGACGGCGCGGCAACGACTTCCTTTTCCGGCAATTCGGCCGCGGCGGCTTTTCCCACAACGACCGAAAGCCGGCGCAAACGCGCCGCCCGAAACGGGCCCGATGGACCGCGCGGCCGGCCCGAGAGTGACGAAGGACAACAGACCCGCCCCGTGGACGACGCGACAAGATGCGAGATCGAGGCCGCCGTCGAACTGATCGAAGGCGGCCACATGACAGAATTGTCGGACATGCTGCCGGAGGCTCTGGCGTCGCCGCCGCGTGTCGTGCTCAACCCGGTCTATGAGTTGCTGGTCGATGAGACAGTGATCTCGGTCTATGGTCAGTGGCGGACGCTGGATGCAGAGGGGCGGCCGCTCGCCTCGGACTTCAATCTGATCGATTTCAGCGACGCCGCCCGCTATCTGATGCTGCTGGATATCGAAGAGGAAGGGTGGAGCTACCGTTACCGCTATTACGGCGCTGGGATCGCGGAGCGGGCGGGTTTCGACCTGACGGGCAAGAGCACCTGGGAAGTGCCGACCAGTCCGGAAATCGCCATCTTCTTCAACGCCTGCTACCGACTGGCCTGGGTCGCGCAGCAGCCGCTCCATTCGCAGCATGTCGCGCCGCCCGCTGTGACCGTGGCGTCTTGGACACGGCTGATCTTGCCGCTCTTCGACGCCGACCGGAAGGAAGTCATCCGTTTCCTCGTCGCCAACATCCCAGGCCCGTGGCGCCGTCCCGAGTGACCCACAGATGACTCGCGAGCCCGGCGGCTGGGGCGTTCTGCCGCGCGAGGTGGTGATCCTGCTGCCGCTCCTGACCCTGTTCTGGGGCTTGAACTGGCCAATTATGAAGGTCGGGTTGGCTGGCTTCGATGTCCTCACTTTCCGCGCGATCAATGTCGCGGTCTCAGCGTTCGGCTTCTTTCTGCTGGCCCGCGCCGCTGGTCAGAGGTTGAGCCCGACCATGCGGGATTGGCGCGGATTGGTTCCCGCCGGCCTGATGGGAATTACCGGCTGGAATGTCTTTATCCTTTACGGCATCGGCGAGATGGAGTCTGGGCGCGCGGCGATTCTGGGCTATACGATGCCGGTCTGGGCCACCGCCCTATCGGTCCTGGTCGCCAAGGCGGGCCTCACTCTGCGCCAGATCGTCGGGTTGGCGCTGGGCCTATGCGCCATGCTGCTGCTGTTGGTGGAGGATTTCAGGGTCATCGGCGCGAGCCCGATCGGCACGGCGAGCTGCATCCTGGCGGCGTTTCTCTGGGGCTGCGGCACGGTCTATATCCGGCACTACGGTTTCAGCCTGTCGACAACGACCTTGTCGGCCTGGATGCAAGCCATCGGCGTTATCCCAATCATAATCCTGTCGCTTTTCTTCGCCAGTTGGGACCTGAGCCGCGCGAGTTTGGGGCCCTGGCTGGCGCTGCTCTATAATTGCACCATCGCCGGCGTGTTCTGCTTCTACGCCTTCAATCGAATCGCGACCCTAGTGCCGGTAGTCATCTCGAGCGTTTCGACGCTGTTCATCCCGGTGATCGGCGTCTTCTCCGGCATGCTGCTGCTGGACGAGGAGCCCGGCTGGCCGGAATTTGGCGCACTGGCGTTGGTGGCCGGCGCAATTTACGCGGTGGTGACGGCCAAGCGCGCCTGAGGCCCTGCGCCGGTGACGCGGCAAGGCCGGTTCCGGGTCGCGAATCCGCAGGTCCCCAACCGCGGCCTCTGATTGTCTTGGTTTCTGTGGGCCGCGTCCCGTTGGGGCAAGGCGATTGGAGACTTTTATGACCCCAGCATCAACTCCAAGCCCCGAGACCTCGGCCGCAAGCGCTGCGGAGACGTCCGCAGGCCGGCGCGGACGTCGCGGCGGCGGACGGGCCGCGCGGCAGGCGACCCGCGCCCAACAAGGCGGCGCTTCAGCCGCCTTTATCACCCGCAAGATTCCGACCTTCGACCCTTTCGACGAAGAACAACTCGCGACTATAGAGGCCAACGCGGAGACCGTCCTGGCGGATATCGGCATCGAATTCCGCGACGATCCCGAGACGCTGGATATCTGGCGCGCCGCCGGCGCCAAAATCGATGGGCAACGCGTGCGGTTCGAAAAAGGCATGTTGCGCGAAATCATCCAAAACTCGGCGCCGAAACAGTTCACGCAATACGCCCGCAATCCGGCGCGCAGCGTCGAAATCGGCGGACCGCATTGCGTGATGGTCCCGGCCTATGGCCCGCCCTTCATCCGCTCGCAAGCGGAAGGCCGCCGCTACGCCACGATCGAGGATTTCCGGAATTTCGTGAAGCTCGCCTATCTGTCGCCGGGCTTGCATCATTCCGGCGGCACGCTATGCGAGCCGGTCGATCTGCCGGTGAACAAACGGCATCTGGACATGGTGTACAGCCATATCCGCTACAGCGACAAACCCTTCATGGGATCGGTCACCGCGCCGGAGCGTGCGGAAGACACGGTCGAGATCTGCAAGCGGGTCTTCGGCGCCGATTTCGTCGATCAGAACTGCGTGGTGATCAATCTGATCAACGCCAATTCGCCGATGGTCTGGGACGATACGATGCTCGGCGCGTTGAAAGTCTATGCGCGGAACAATCAAGCGACCGTAATCTCCCCCTTCATCCTGGCCGGCGCCATGAGCCCGGTCACGGTCGCCGGCACCCTGGCGCAGATCCTGGCCGAAGCGATGAGCGGCGTCGCCCTGACCCAATTGGTCCGGCCTGGCGCGCCGGTCGTTTTCGGCACGTTCGCGTCCTCAATCTCAATGCAGTCCGGGGCCCCAACCTTCGGCACGCCAGAGCCGACCCTGGTGCTCTATGGCGCGGCGCAGCTGGCGCGCCGCCTTGGCGTGCCCTTCCGGTCGGGCGGCGGCCTGTGCGCCTCAAAGGTCCCTGACGCGCAAGCCGCTTACGAAGCTGCGAACACATTGCAGAACGCCGCTCTGGCCGGGGTGAATTTCATGCTGCACGCGGCGGGTTGGCTCGAAGGCGGGCTCGCGATGGGCTACGAGAAGTTCGTAATGGACGCCGATCAATGCGCGATGATCGCGCGCCTGCTCGAAGGGCCGGACCTGAGCGAGAACGGCCAAGGATTGGACGCCTTGCGCGAGGTCGGGCCCGGCGCGCATTTCCTCGGCTGCGCCCATACCCAGGCGAATTTCGAAGACGCGTTCTACCGGTCGCCCCTGGCCGACAATAATTCCTTCGAGCAATGGCAGGCGGACGGCGCGAAGGATATCTCCGCGCGCGCGGCCGAGTCCGTCGCCAACCTGTTGGCCAGTTATGAGGCGCCTGCTATTCCTGTCGAGGTCGATGAAGCGGTTCGCGATTTCGTCGCGCAGCGCAAGGCGGCGACGCCTGACAGCAATGTCTAGCGCCTGAGCCCCGGCATTAGGCCCGGACCCGGCCAGATTGAGGGTCGCAGCATAAGAGAGACCGCCGTGGCCCGATCGCCGATCCGACCCGACATCAATCTGCGCGCAGACGGGAAACATCTGGGCTATCTGCGTCTGGCCCACTCTGTCCATCGCTCGGCCTATGGCTTCATCCCGATCCCGATCGCCGTTATTGCGGCCGGCGCGGGTCCGACCGTCCTCTTGATGGCGGGGAATCATGGCGATGAGTATGAGGGGCAGGCGCTGCTATCGACGCTGATCCGCGAGTTGACGCCCGACGACGTTAGCGGCCGCCTGGTCATCCTGCCGATGGCGAATTTCCCCGCAGCGCAGGCCGGGCTTAGAACCTCGCCGATCGATGAAGGCAATCTGAACCGCAGCTTCCCGGGCGACCCCGGCGGCGGTCCGACCGCTGCGATCGCGGACTATATCGAAAATACGCTTCTGACGGAAGCGGACTTCCTGTTCGATTTGCATTCCGGCGGATCGTCTTTGCTGTACGAACCGACGCTAATCCTCTCGCGCTTTGCGGACGACCCGAACAAGGCGCTGAAGGAGGCCATTATTCAGGATTTCGGGCTGCCGAACGCGCTGCTCTACCCGCGCGATTTGAAAGGCGCCTATTCCTCCTCCGCGGCGCAGCGCCAGGACGTATGCGGCGTGACGGCGGAGTTGGGCGGCGCCGGAATGATCGACAGCGCTTTCCTGAAGATGGCCAAGGACGGGCTCATACGCTGCCTTAATCGGATCGGGCTTCTGAAATCCGCGCCGCCGCCGAGCGCTGTGAAGACAACCCGTTTCCGGCGCGAGGCGTTGGTCTATGCGGACATGCAGGGCCTGTTCGAACCGCTCGTTGGACCCGGACAGGCGGTCTCGGCCGGCCAGATGTTGGCCTTGATCCACGAGCCGGAGACGCCGGGCGCGGAACCGGTCGAAGCGCACGCGGCGCATGACGGCGTCGTCCTGGCGAAACGGGTTCCGGCCCGCGTCATTCGCGGAGACTGCCTGTTTCACATCGGCCGACTGTAACGGCCAGCCTTTAGCACGGTTCTACCAGCTTCCGGTGTTCGGCATGCTGGCCCAAGGCTCCGCCGGCGCTTTCGCGTCACCGCGCTGCAGAAGTTCGAACGAGATCCCGTCCGGCGACCGGACGAAAGCCATATGGCCGTCGCGCGGCGGCCGGTTGATGGTGACGCCCGCATCCATGAGCTTCTGGCAGGTCTCGTAGACATCATCGACCAGATAGGCCAAATGCCCGAAATTCCGACCCCCGGTATAGTCCTCCGGGTCCCAATTGTAGGTCAGCTCGATCATCGGGGCGCGGTTCTGTTTCGCGGCGTCGACATCGTCGCTGCCGGCCAGGAAGACCAGGGTGAATCGTCCGCCCTCGCTGTCTTTCCGGCTGATCTCGACCATGCCCATCTTGTTGACATAGAAATCGAGCGACTCATCCAAGTCCTTCACGCGCACCATCGTGTGCAGATATTGCATGCCCATAGAGGGGGCCTCCCACCGTTGCTTCGTCGAATTTAATTTGTTCGGAAGATAGGGGTGCGGTCTTCGAAATGAAAGACACGCGCCAGACGCCCCGCCTAGCCGAGGACGCGCTTGCAGATTAGCTCCAGCGTGTCGTCAAGGCGTTTCCAACCCTGATCGCTCTCGATATCCATGCCGTTGAAGGCGCCGATATGCCGTGAGCGCGCGGTCAGATAGTTGACGGCGCCGGCCAGGATTGCGGAAAAAGCCATCAAGTCGACGCCCGGCGCGCCGGCGTTCCCGAACCGGCGGGTGAATTCGCGGGCCAGGTTCTCTCGGACAGTGTCCAGACGCCGGGTCAGGTCGTTATGCTCGGTCATCTCCCAAGCCAAGATTTCCAGCGTGACAGGCCGTTCGCGCAGGCTGGCGACCAGATTGCGGAAGACGCGGGTCATTTGCTCGGCGGCCGGACGGGCGCGATAGATCGCTTCAGGCTCCTTGATCAGCTCCTCGACCGTCGGCCAGAAATCGCCTTCTTCCGCATAGGTCTCGATCAATCCCTCGAGGCCGCCGAAATAGCGGTAGATCAGGACCTTATCGACGCCCGCCTCGCGCGCCACCGTGTTCACGCCAAGCTTCGCGAACCCGTCGCGCGCCATAACCAGGCCGGCGGCTTCGATCAGCCGCCGTTTGGTGCCTTCCTTGTCTCGAGACCCCATGCACGTCCTCCCTGTGCGAGAGCGCTGTCGCGGCCTGAGCGCCGTCTTGTCACTCTCAAGTGACGACGCTAGCAGGCTTCAAAGGGCTTGGGAAGCGGCCAACCGTCTCAGGCGATCACATCCTCGAGCCTTTGCGTGTCTCCGAAGTTAGGCAGGATCGAATTTGCGACAATTCGCGGCGAGAGCCCGAGATGATCCTGAAGAATGGCCGACACCGCCGACCAAAGACTGTTTCTCGGCGCCAGGAAACGTCCGTCGAGCCGGGCGTTCGGCGCGAGCCCGGGCCAGGCGCCGTAGACCCCGCCGGACACCGCGCCGCCGACCATGAGGGCCATGCCGCCGACGCCGTTGTCGGTTCCAGCAAGAGCATTCGGAGCGACGGCGCGCCCCATCTCGCTGGCGATCAGGATCACGGTCTTGTCCCAGACGGGCGCCAACGCCTCGGCCAGAAGCGCGATCGCCTGCGCCAGCGCCGCGAGCCGGCGCGGCAACGGACCGACCAGAGCGCCCTGATCCTGATGACTGTCCCAGCCGCCGAGCGCGATCACCGCGACACGGTGCGCCTCACTCTCAGACAGCGCCTGGGCCGCCTGTTCCGCCAGCCAGGGCGCGTCGCCGAGGATCGCGGCGCCCGCATCGGAGTCGCGGTCGTCGTTCGCCAGACGGTTCAATCGCGTGTTCCGCGCCGCCACAGCCTCCTCGAAGGCGGCGGCCAAGAGCGGCGTCTCGGCATAGAGCAACGCGACCCGTTGCTCGAAAGCGGCCAGCGCGGACACCGGATCGCCGGCGCGCCCGATCCGCTGGGCCGATGCCCCGGCGAGCAGTCCGCCCTCTGCGCCGACCGCCATCACCGCTGTGTCCGCCGCCTCCATCGCGTTCAGCGCCCGGCCGAGCCAACCGGACGCCCCCGGTTCACCGCTTCCGGCGGTTTCGAACCAAGCCCGCGCTGTCGTGTGATCGGTCTGATTGGTCCCGACCCCGACAGCCGGAAGCAGCGCCAACTGGCCGTCGTTCCAAAAAGGCAGCAACGCTTCCGCCGCTGGATGAAGACCATAGAACCCGTTCAGATCGACAACGCCATTCACTTGATTGGGCGTGCGCAGCGCCAATTCTCCGCGCGCCTGGGCGTAAGCGTCATCGCCATAGGGCGCGATCATGCCCATACCGTCCCAGCCGCCCTGGAGATCAAGGACCACCAACCGCTTGTCGGTCGGCGCGGCGGCCAAGCTCAGCCGGCTGGTCCCAGCGGCGCCGATCAGACCGACCGCCCCGGCGCCGGCCAACAGTCCCCGCCGTGAAATCCGAGCGCCCTTCATCGCAATTGAAACTCCGGGCTGGAGAAGAACAAGGCCAAAGCCTCCTGCTGCGAGAAGGCGACGCGCATCCGCCGGTAGGTCTGTTCGCGTAACAACCCGCCCACAGCTTCGAAAGCGCAGTCGATCGCGTTGAATCCGGGCGCGGCGCCGGCCTGCTCGGCCAGCCCACGGCACCAATCGAGCCGGTCGAAAAACTGCTCGCCGGCGATCCAGCCCGCGGTCTCGATGGGCCAGCCGGCTGCGTCGGTCGCTTGATAAGGCGGCTCTCCCATCGCCCGCATCGCGTGTGCGATACCGGCGCCGTCCTCCGCGCGTCCCAGGGCCCGCGCCGCCGAGACCGCCAGGTCCCGGGGCGTCTTCACCTTGGTCTGCGTCTCGGTCCAGGCTTCGCTGCTGGCCAACAGCCCCTCGGCCATGCCCCGGGCGCTGCCCCCATCGGTATAGCCGTCATAAATCGCTTCTTCGACCGATTCCGCGGGATCATCGTCGATGAAAAACTGGGCCATGAGGCGCGAAAGCCGACGGCCGGTCGCCGGAGCCCGCGCCAGCAGGTCCAGCGCCGCCTCTCCCTCCAACAAGCCGGCTTCAGGCACGAAACGTCCGCGAAAGCGTTTCGCGCCGCTTTCGTGCCAATCGGACCGAAACCGAAAGGCGCCTTCCTCCGCCTCGCCCAACAGGCCAACTGTCCAGCCGCTGAGCAAGCCCGCCAGGGTCACGACATCACCGTCGGTAATGTCACCCTCTGGGCCATATGTGTGGGTCTCGAGTATGGCGCGCGCCAGGTCGGTATTGAGCCCTCGGCCCGAGGCGCGTCCCTGTTTCGAATTCGGCCCGACCGAACGCACATTGTTCAGATAGATCAGCATCGCCGGGTGCCGCACCACCGCCAACAGCAGGTCATGGACCGATCCCATGACATTAGGACGGATCGCCTCGCGTTCGAAGGCGGTCACCAACGGCATGACCGCCGGCTTGTTCATCGATATGGTGAAATGGTTGGTCCAGAAGGCGACGAGACGTTCGAAAAACTGGTTGGGCGAAGACGCCGCCGCCTGCAAGTGCGCGTTGACGGCCGAGACGGCGCGCGCCCGCGCTTCCCGTCGATAGGTCTGAAACGCCGTGCGTCCGCGCCGCCGCGCCCGCAGTGTGTCGACCAGCAACGCGCGCGTGTCGGGCAGGTCTTTCAGCGGCGCCGGGAGCGGGTCGACATCGCGCACCTGAGCCGCGACGGCCGTGATCGGATCCTCGGTCAGACGGGCGATATCGCCCGGCGCGGCGCCATATCCGAAGCGCGTCGCGGCGACGGCGGCCTGTAGCGCCGTTCCGCTGAACTCCTCTGGATACTCTCTCGCCATGGTTCCGGCGCTGATTCCCAGTGCGACGCGCCAAGCCCCTTCGCCGCGCGCGATGTCGGCCTGACTAGCGCGATTCGAGCCTTCCTTCCCGCAGCGCCGAACCGGTCGGCGAGGGTTGAGCAGGTTTTGTCGCATTTGAGGTTTTCACACCGGGCGGCGACCGGACACTCTGTGCCCATCGATCGGACGGGCGTCTGGCTAAATAGGCTCGCGCCGGGCGTTCTATTGGGAGGATCCGTGATGAAATCGCATGTTCAGGTCGCCGTCATCGGCGGCGGCGTCGTCGGCTGCAGCGTTCTCTACCATTTGACCAAGGCCGGTTGGAAAGACATCTGCCTGATCGAGCGCTCGGAATTGACCTCCGGTTCGACCTGGCATGCGGCGGGCGGATTCCACACGCTCAACGGCGACCCGAATGTCGCTAAGCTGCAAAGCTATACAATCGGTCTCTATAACGAGATCGAGGAAATCTCCGGTCAGGCCTGCGGCGTCCATCAGACCGGCGGGGTCATGCTCGCCGGCACACGCGAACGGATGGATTTCCTGAAAGTGATGCGGGCGAAGGGCCGCAATCTCGGCCTGGATCTGGAGATCATCAGCGCCGACGAGGCGGCGGCCATGCATCCGCTGATGGATAAGAAGCATTTCATCGGCGCGCTCTACGATCCGCTGGACGGACATCTCGACCCGTCAGGCACGACCCACGCCTACGCCAAATCGGCCCGAATCGGCGGCGCCGAGATCTATCTGCGCAACCCGGTGACAGACCTACAACCGCGGCCGGACGGCAGCTGGGACGTGGTGACCGAACAGGGAACTATCCATGCCGAGCATGTGGTGAACGCGGGCGGTCTATGGGCGCGCGAGGTCGGCCGGATGGTCGGGCTCGAACTGCCGGTGTTGGCGATGGAGCACCATTATCTCCTGACCGAAGAAATGCCGGAGGTCGTGGCCTATAATGAAGAGACCGGCAAAGAGGTGATGCACGCGGTCGATTTCGAGGGCGAGATTTACACCCGCCAGGAAGGCCGCGGCATGTTGATGGGCACCTATGAGAAGGCCTGCGTGCCCTGGTCCGAGAAACAGACGCCCTGGGATTTCGGCCATGAATTGCTGCAGGCCGATCTCGATCGGATCGCGCCCTCGCTGGAGGTCGGATTCGAGCATTTCCCGGCCTATGGGCGGGCCGGCATCAAGCAAGTGATCAACGGCCCCTTCACCTTCGCGCCCGACGGCAATCCGCTGATCGGACCCGTGCGCGGGCTGAAGAATTTCTGGTGCGCCTGCGGGGTGATGGCCGGCTTCAGCCAGGGCGGCGGCGTCGGTCTGGCTCTGGCGCAATGGATGGTCGACGGTGATCCGGGCTTCGATGTCTGGGGCATGGACGTTGCGCGGTTCGGCGATTGGACGACCATGGCCTACACGAACGCGAAGGTGCGGGAGAACTATTCGCGCCGCTTCCAGGTCACCTATCCGAACGAGGAATTGCCGGCGGCGCGCCCGCTGCGCACGACGCCGATCTATGACAAGCTGGTCGCCCGGAACGCGGTGATGGGCGCCGCCTATGGTCTGGAATACCCGCTCTGGTTCGCGCCCGAAGGAAAGGCGCCGGAAGAGAACGTGACCTATTATCGGTCCAACGCCTTCGAGGCGGTGAAGGCGGAATGCGAGGCGGTGCGGACCGCCGTCGGCCTGTGCGACGCTTCCGGTTTCGCCAAATACGAAGTGACAGGACCCGACGCGGAAGCCTGGCTGAGCCGGCTGATGGCGAACAAGACGCCGCGCACCGGAAGGATGCTGCTCACCCCGATGCTGAACGAGCATGGCAAGGTGATCGGGGATTTCACGCTGGCGAAACTGGACGGCGAAACCTTTTACATCTTCGGCTCCGGCCCGGCCGAGACCTATCATATGCGCTGGTTCGAGGCGCATTTGCCCGAAACCGGCGTCGCGGTCCGGGCGTTGGGGCTCGAGCTGTGCGGGCTGGCGCTGGCCGGGCCGAACGCGCGTAAGGTGCTGGAGACGCTCGCCGATCAGGACGTCTCCGGTGACGCGTTCAAGTTCCTCGATATCAAACACATGGCGATCGGCATGGTCCCGGCCCTGGTCGGCCGCATCAGCTTCACCGGCGATCTGGGCTATGAGATCTGGGTCAAGGCGGAGTTCCAGAATAGGCTGTTCGATGCGCTCCTGGAGGCCGGCGAAGCATTCAACCTGAAACTATTCGGCCTGCGCGCCCTGCGGTCGCTGAGCCTCGAGAAGGGTTTCGGCAGTTGGGCGACCGAGTACCGGCCGATCTACGGCCCGTTCGAAGCCGGGATGGACCGGTTTGTCGATCTGAAAAAGAACGACTTCATCGGCCGCGAGGCCGCGATGCGCGAGAAACAGGACGGCCCGACCCGGAAACTGGTGCTGTTCGATATCGAGGCGGCGGACGCGGATGTGATCAATGACGAACCGGTGTTCCAAAACGGCTCGGTGGTCGGTTGGGTCACCTCCGGCGGCTACGCCCACCATATCGGCAAGTCGGTCGCTCTGGGCTATGTGCCGAGCGCGCTGGCCGGATCGACCGACAGTTTCGAGATCGAGATTATGGGCGAGATGCGCCCGGCCTCGATCCTTGCGGACCCGCCCTTCGATCCCGCCGGCGCGCGCATGCGTGCGTAAGACGCCATCCCTGCGGATGCGCGCCTAGGCGAGTGGACGCGTTCCTTCTACACTGATGTCTTCGGAGATGTCGGCGAGAGGGAACGCGGTCATGAGCGAGACGGTCACGCTAAGCCTCGAGGACTGCGACGCGCTAGTCTTCGAGACCCTGCTGCAAAATGGCTGCGATCAGGCCAACGCGCGCGCTGTCACCGACACGATCGTCGCGGCGGAACGGGATCGCTGCGCCAGCCATGGCGTCTTTCGCCTGCCCGGCTATGTCGCCAGCCTGCGCAGCGGCAAGGTCAAGGGCGACGCAAGGCCGCGCATCTCGCAGACCGCGCCTTCGGTGCTGCGCGTCGACGGCGACGGCGGATTCGCGCCCTTGGCGCTCGCGGTCGGCCGAGAACCGTTGATCGAGCGCGCCCGCGACCAAGGGATCGCCGCCCTCTCGCTGGTCGATATCTACCACTTCGCGGCGCTCTGGGTGGAGGTCGAGGCTGTCGCGCGGGAAGGCCTCGCCGCGTTCGCCTGGACCGCCGCCGCGCCGATGGTGGCGCCGGCGGGCGGGGTCAAACCCTTGTTCGGCACCAATCCGATGAGCTTCGGCTGGCCGCGCGCCGACGGGCCTCCGATGGTGTTCGACCAGGCCTCCGCCGCCATGGCCCGCGGCGACATCATGATCCACGCCCGCAACGGCACTCCTCTGCCAGAGGGCGTCGGCGTCGACCCCGGCGGCGCCCCCAGCAACGATCCGGACGCGGTCCTGGCCGGCGCGCAGCTTCCTTTCGGCGGCTACAAGGGTTCCGCCATCGCCATGATGGTGGAGCTATTGGCCGGCGCCCTGACCGGCGGCGGGCTGAGCAAGGAGGCCGGCGACCGCGACATCAACGATGGCGGCCCGCCGAGCGGCGGCGAGTTGATGATCGCGATTGACCCGAACAAGTTCGGCGATCCCGACGGCTGGCGCGCCCGCGGCGAGTCGCTCTTCGCTGAGATGCTGAAACAGGAGGGCGTGCGATTGCCCGGCGACGGCAGATTGAAGAACCGACTGGAAACGCCGACCGACGGAATCGAGATCCCGGTCGCTCTTTTCGATCAGATACGCGCTTTACGGGAGATTGCGGGTTGACAAAAAGCGGGGACTTGTATATTTCCCGCCGCAATCAAAGAAGAGCAAACAGAGACAAGGCAATCCGGCCTTGTGGAGAAAAGACATGACGACATCGTCACCGAAGCGGGCCCCGAAGGCCCAGCCTAAGACATGGTGGGTCTCAGACACCCACTTCTTCCACCGAAGCATCATCAAATACTCGAAGCGCCCGTTCGCGCCGGCCCACGAGCTTGAGTCGGGACAGATTTCCGACGCCAGCGTGGCCGCCATGAATGAGGCGATGGTCGAACGCTGGAACGCTCGAGTCGCCCCGCGCGACACGGTCTGGCATTTGGGCGATTTCGCCTTATCGAGCAACCAGGACGCGGTCGCCGATTTAGCCGAGCGTTTGAACGGCGAGATCAACCTGATCATCGGCAATCACGATCCGGCCTGGGTTCGCAAACTGCCGCGTTGGCGCTCGGTCCAGCCCTATAAGGAGATCCGATCGCAGGGCCGGTTCATCGTGATGAGCCACTACGCCATGCGGGTTTGGAACAAGTCGCATTATGGGTCGATCATGCTCTACGGCCATTCGCACGGCACGCTTCCCGGTTGCAATCAAAGCCTGGATGTCGGCGTCGATGACTGGGACTACGCGCCGGTCAGTCTGGACGAAATCCTCACGCGGCTTAAGACGCTGCAGCCTTATACCGGCTTCAGCGATCCTGATGGCGAGCATGGCGTGGCCAAATACGCGAACAGCCGCTAATCAGGGCTGAGAGCGCCTCGACAGTCGACGGGCGGCCGCGCCTGTCAGTACCGGCTGCGGAAGCCGCCTATCGGGCCGATGCTATCCCGCTACCGACAATCTTTAGCCGCCAGCGCCCTGGCATTTGTGCGCACGAATGATCCGATATCGACGATTAATGGCTCGAAAGTGCGATTTCATTAAATTGCAACCAAATAATCGATCGGAATCGTTGCGGCCTTTTGCTTTTTAGACGTATTCTGAGATTTGCAATTCGAAACGCGCCCTGTTTTCGGAATTTGGGGGTTAGAGGTAAGTAGAAGTATGGATCGTCGATTACCGCCGGCCGTGACCGAAGAAAACGTTCCGGTGACCGTTAAGTGGTTCAACTCCAGCAAGGGCTTTGGATTTGTCGTTTCTCCCGATGGCGGAAAGGACATCTTCATCCATGCGTCGGTCCTGACCGAACACGGCTACAATGAGCTGCCGGACGGCGCCACGTTGGATGTCGACCTGATGGAGACCAACCGCGGCATTCAAGTCGCAAAAGTGCACGCGGTCGACGCCTCGACCGCGACGCAGGGTCGGCCCGGTCCGTCCGGCGGCGGCTTTGAACGCCGTCCGCGCCGGAACGAATATGAGAATGACGAGCCGGCGGGGCCGCCGATTGACGGCGTGGTGAAGTTCTATGATGAGGGCAAAGGCTATGGCTTCATCGTGATGGATGACGGCAGCCGCGATGTGTTCGTATCGGCGCGTACGGTTGAACGGGCCGGCATCCATACATTGGCCCCGGAACAACGGGTTCGGGTGCAAGCCAAAATGGGTCCGAAGGGACCGATGGCCGATCGGATCGAATTGATTTAGCGCGCAGTCCAGTGCGGCTCTGTTGATTTCCGGCCGCCAAGGCCGGTTTTTTTTGCCCTTCTTCAGCCGGCAGCCGGTGACGGCGAGTATCCCACCGCCGAACTGAGCTATATCGGGTCGATATATTTTGACTTGATATATAAACCGACTGGGAATATATCGCATGTTTGGAATAAACCTGAGCGGACGCCACGCGCCGGTCGGCGACGCATAAGGCGTCGGCGCTCAAGGCGGTCCTAAAGGCGGGTCACTTATGGATATTCGGACAACATGCCTGGGCGTTCTCGCCCTCGGCCCCGCCAGCGGCTACGAAATCCGCAAGGCTTTCGAAGAAGGCCCGTTCAGTCATTTCGCGGAAGGCGGTTTCGGCTCGATCTATCCGGCGCTGGGGAAGCTCAGCGACGGCGGGTTCGTCACCTGCACTACAGAACAACAGGCCAAACGGCCCGACAAGAAGATCTACCAGATCACCGACGCAGGCCTCGACGCGCTGTTTGGCGCACTTGGCGGCACGACGCCGGGAGAGGACAAATACAAGTCTAACCTGCTGTTCATTCTATTCTTCGCCCAGCATATGCCGCCCGACCATATCGCTTCGGTGATCGACACACGCCTGGATTGGTATCGCGGCAAGCTCGATCACCTGATGGAAGACGCCGGCGCAGCACATGAGCCGCCGGCGACAGGCGCGGACTTGGTTCGAGAGTTCGGCGTTGCGGTGTATCAGGCCGCCTATGATTTCATGCGCGACAATCGGGAAGCGTTCATCGCCTTGGCGCGCGACAACGCTCGTACAACAGAGAGCGCGCGCCGGATCGAAACGCACGTTGCGGCGGAATAAAAGGCAAAACCAGTCATGAGCCCAATCACAAGCCCGGACAAGAATACGGAAGCGGCGCCCGAGAACGGAGGCGACCCGAAACCGCGGCGTCGCGGACTGCGTCCCTCAATTTTTATCGCCGGCGGCTTGGCGATCGCGGCGACAGCCTGGATCGTCTCGGGCAATCTGCCGCAGGAGGCGCCGACTGGCGACGAAGCGGCGATCGCAAGCGACGTCCCGGAAGAGGCTGTGGAGGAAGAGTCGACGCAGCCGCAAACCGCCGTCGCAGTGCGCGTGATCGAGAGCGTCGCCCAGTTGCGGCAGTCATCCCTGCGGGTCGTCGGCCGCACCGAGGCGAACCGCACCGGCCGGCTGATGTCGGAAACCGAGGGACGCATTGTCGAATTGATGGCGGACGAAGGCGCATCGGTCGAAACGGACGGTCTGATCGCACGCCTGGACGTCAACGAGCGCGTGGCCATGGTTCGAAAGGCCGAAGCCCTGGTCAAGCAGCGCAGGATCGAATTCGAGGCCGCGACCAAACTGGCCGAAAGAGGCTTTCAGTCGGAAGTGCGCCGGGCCGAGGCGGACGCGCAGTTGCAAAGCGCGGAGGCGGAACTGCGCCTGTATCGGATCGATCTGGCCAAGACCCAACTGGTCGCCCCGTTTGACGGCGTGATCATGCACCGAGCGGTCGAGTTGGGCGATTATGTCGGCCGAGGCGACCCGATCGCGGAAATCGTCGATCTAGACCCGATCATCATCACCGCCGAGGTTTCGGAGCAAGAAGTCGGACGCATCGTGCCCGGCGGTCTCGCCATGACGCGGCTGATCACCGGCGAGACGCTCGAAGGCGTGGTCAGCTACATCGCGCCGCAGGCGGATGACGCGACCCGCACCTTCACGATTGAGATCGAGGCCCCGAACCCGGACCTGTCGGTCAAGGCCGGCGTCACGACCGAGGTGCTGCTGCCGACGACCAACCGAAAGGCGCATCTGATCTCGCCGGCGCTCCTGACCCTGGATGACAGCGGCGCGGTCGGCGTGAAATATGTGGACGCGCGCTCGATCGCCCGTTTCGCGCCGATCCAGATCGTCGAGGATTCGCCCGAAGGTCTATGGATCGTTGGGCTGCCGGATCAGGCGACGCTGATCTCGATCGGGCACGACTACGCCGTTGAAGGGCAACGGGTGCTGGCCACGCCGGATACGACGCTCGCCGCGCGCCCCTCCGCGACCCAATAGCGCGGGCAAACCGAAACCGGGCGCGCCGCAACGCCGCCAGATACGCGAAAGCACCACCATGTCGATCATCGACGCCGCTCTCAGCCGCTCCCGCACAGTCATCAGCCTGCTGGTCTTCATCCTGGTCGCCGGCGCCGTCGCCTATGGCGCGATCCCCAAGGAGTCCGAGCCGGATGTGAATATCCCGATCATCTATGTCTCGATGCATCATGAGGGGATATCGCCTGAAGACGCAGAGCGCCTGCTGGTCCGGCCGATGGAGAAGGAGTTGCGCTCGATCGAGGGCGTCAAGGAGATGCGCGCCTCGGCCTATGAGAGCGGCGCGAATGTGACGCTCGAATTCGAGGCCGGGTTCGACGCCGACGCCGCGCTCGATGACGTCCGCGAGAAGGTCGATCTCGCGAAGCCGGAACTGCCGAACGACACTGACGAGCCGGAAGTGCACGAGGTCAATCTCAGCCTGTTTCCGGTCCTCAACGTAACGCTGTCCGGCAATGTCGCCGAACGCGCGTTGCTGCGGCTCGCCCGAGACCTGCAAGATGAAATCGAATCGATCCCCGCCGTCCTCGAAGCGGAGATCGTCGGCGACCGGGACGAAGCGGTCGAGTTGATCGTCGATCCGATCCTGCTGGAAGGCTATGACATAAAGGCCGACGAGCTTCTGGCCGCCGTCTCGCGCTCGAACCAACTGATCGCCGCCGGCGCGCTCGACACCGGCCAGGGCCGGTTTTCGATCAAGCTGCCCGGCCTCTTCGAGTCGGCGCAGGACATCCTCGATATGCCGGTCAAACAGGACGGCGACGCGGTGGTGCGCGCCCGCGATATCGCGGTCTTAAAACGCACCTTCAAGGACCCGCTGACCTTCGCCGCCATCAGCGGCGAGCGCGCGATCGTGTTGGAGGTGTCGAAACGCACCGGCCAGAATATCATCGCCACCATCGAGGCGGTCCGGGAGGTCGTCGAAGCGACCCGCGACACCTGGCCCCAAGGCGTGTCGGTCGGCTTCAGCCAGGACCAATCGACCGACATCCGGCAGATGCTGACCGATCTCCAGAACAACGTTCTGTCCGCCGTGCTGCTGGTGATGATCGTGATCGTGGCGGCGCTCGGCGTGCGCGGCGGCCTGTTGGTCGGGATCGCGATCCCGGGCTCATTCCTGACCGGCATCCTGCTGCTCTATACGATGGGGCTGACGGTGAATATCGTCGTGCTGTTCAGCCTGATACTGGCGGTCGGCATGCTGGTCGACGGGGCCATCGTCGTCACCGAATACGCCGATCGGAAACTGCGCGAAGGGCTCGACCGGCATGAAGCTTACGGCCTGGCCGCCAAGCGCATGGCCTGGCCGATCATCGCTTCGACCGCCACGACGCTGGCCGCCTTCATGCCCTTGTTGTTCTGGCCGGGCATCGTCGGCGAATTCATGAAATATATGCCGATCACTCTGATCGCGACCTTGAGCGCCTCGCTGGCCATGGCGCTTGTCTTCGTGCCGGTGTTGGGCGCGAATTTCTCGACCGTGGCCGGCGTCGTGCTGGCGGTCGCCGTCGCTGGCGGCCTCGGCTCCGTCGGCGCCGCGCTGGTCGGCTATCTGGTCCCGGTCGCGCCGGCCGTCGTCGGCGCGCTGCCGGCTGGGCTGGTCGGGCTATGGCTCGGCTGGAGACTCGGCCTGTATCTTGGCGGCCTGTTGGAGCGGCCCGTCAGCGAAGAGGAAAAAGCGCGCAGTCTGGCTGCAGATGCGGCGGGCGCCTCGCTCGAAAACCAAGGCTGGTTCACCGGCGGCTACATTCGAATCCTGAACGGGGCCCTCGCCGTACCCGGTTTGGTCGTGACCGCCGCCGCCCTGACCCTGGTCGGCGCCTATACGGCCTATGGCCTCTATGGCAAGGGGGTCGAATTCTTCCCGAACGTCGAGCCGGACCAAATCATCGTGAACGTGCATGGCCGCGGCAACCTCTCGGTGTTCGAACGCGACGCCCTGGTCAACGAGGTGGAAAGCGCTGTCCTGGCGCTGCAGGCCGAGCATGGCGAGTTTCGATCGATCTACACCTCCAGCGGTCAATTCTCCGCCCGCGACGACGAGGCCGAGGACATCATCGGCAGGTTGCAGCTCGAATTCGTCGATTGGTCGAAGCGGCGTCCAGCGGCCGAGATTCAAGCCGATATTCGCGAGCGGACCGCCGCCTATACCGGTATCGTCATCGAGGTGCGCGAGCCCGAGGCGGGACCGCCGACCGGCAAGCCGGTGAATGTGCATTTGTCGAGCTATGACACGCGGCTGCTCGACCCCGCCATCGCTCGGCTGCGCGCCTTCATGGAAAGCCAGGAAGGATTGGTTGATGTCGAAGATTCCCGGCCCATACCGGGGATCGAGTGGGAGATCTCGGTCGACCGCGCGCAGGCCTCGAAATTCGGCGCCGATATTACTTTGATCGGCAATTTCGTACAGCTTGTGACCAAGGGTCTGAAGATCAGCGACTACCGGCCCGACGATTCCGACGATGAGGTGGATATTCTCGTCCGCTTCCCCGAAGCCCATCGCACCCTCGATCAATTGGATCGGATGCGCATCTCTACGGGCTCCGGCTCCGTCCCTGTCGGGAATTTCGTGACCCGCGAGGCGCAGCAGAAGACCGGCTTGTTGCGCCGGGTAGACGCCAAACGGGTCATGTTCGCGCGCGCCAATGTCGCCGAAGGCGTGCTGCCGGCGGACAAGGTCGAGGAACTGCGCGCATGGATCGACACCGAAGCCAATTTCCCCGACGCGATCGATGTGACTTTCAAGGGCGAGGATGAAGAACAGACGGCCGCCCAGTCTTTCCTGACCAAGGCTTTCGCCGTCGCTCTGTTCATCATGGCGGTGATCCTGGTGACGCAGTTCAATAGCTTCTATTCCGGCTTCCTGATCCTCAGCGCCGTGATCATGTCGACCGTGGGCGTCATGCTGGGGCTGTTGGCGATCCAGCAACCGTTCGGCATTGTGATGAGCGGCATCGGCGTGATCGCCTTGGCCGGCATCGTCGTGAACAACAACATCGTGCTGATCGATACCTATGACCGGCTGGCCAAGACCGAGCGCGATCTGCGGCTGGCCATCTTGAAGACCGGGGCCCAACGCCTGCGGCCGGTGCTGCTCACGACGGTGACTACCATTCTCGGTTTGCTGCCGATGGTGCTGCAGACAAACATCGACTTCATGAGCCGCGAAGTCGCCGTCGGGGCGCCGTCGACCCAATGGTGGGTGCAACTGTCGACCGCGATCGTTTTCGGTCTGGCCTTCGCCACACTGCTGACGCTGTTGGTGACGCCCAGCCTGTTGATGCTGCGGGCGCGGCGGATCATGAAGCGGCGCGACCGCGCCGAGGCCGCGGGCGGCGCGGGCCTGCCGGAGGCCACGGCCGCGGCGGAATAGGCGCGTTCGCAGTCAGTCGAACAAAGCGTCGATGGCGTCCTGATCCATGACCACGGCCTCCTCGCCCTCCGTCGTCTCATCAATCGGCGCTAGTCCGGACGGCTCCTCTTCGCTTGGGGCCGCCTCCGCAGCGTGCAAGGCGGCGAGCGCAGCGCCCTCGACGCCGTTGATAACGCCGCTGCAACTGTCGATCAGCGCCTGAAGGTCTCGGCTGACATTGCCGCAGAGATTCCGCAGGGTCTCGACATCGCCGACATTCACCAAAGCCTGCATCATCTTCAGGCTCCGTTCGATCCTTAGATCCAGGCGCGCAACCGTCGCCTCCAGCGCCGTCCGGTCCTGGTCCAAGGCCTGATCATAAGCCGCAATCGCGAGGTCTTTATGCTGGAATGCGGAATCGGCGAAATGCTCCGCATAGGTCTTGGGTCGCCAATCCTGCGCCTCCGACAGCATGTCCGGCATGTCCGGCACAAGGTCGATCATCATCACCACCTCGTTGAAGTGGTTCAGGTAATCGGTCGATAGCAAGGTCCGAGAATTGATCGTCGTATTCTCGACAAGCTTTCGATAGGTACGCGTTAACTTATACGGCTCCGCCGTCATACATCCGCCACTCGCTTGCGCCCGGCCGGCGCGACATGTTTGGCGCGACAGCGCGCTTGAAATTAGTCCGTCACGAAGGAGAGAAAAGGACCATTGACGCGCGTGAGATTACAATCGCCGCAAACACTAATCTTCTAATTCATAAGTCCTACTCAGGAAAACACCCTAGTGGGAGCGCGCCTTGCTTGGCGGCAGCGCGGTCGGCTCTTACGACCTCTCGGGGCCTATATCCATTTCGCCTTAACATCGAAGCTGGCGCCGCCGGCCGCGCGCAGGCTAGGCAGCACAGCCTCCACCGTATCGACGACGCTGAACAAGTCCCGGTTTTCCGGTCGGGCGAAACCTTCGTCGACAATGTGATCGATCGCCTCGATCAGCCGCGTCCAATAGCCTTCCGTATTCACAACGACGATCGGTTTGTCATGCAGGCCCAACTGACGCCATGTCAGAATTTCGAATAGTTCGTCCAATGAGCCGAAACCGCCGGGCAGGACCACGAACGCGTCGGAGCGTTCCGCCATGATCATTTTGCGTTCATGCATCGACCCGACCCGAAGCAGTTCCGTGAGGTCCTGCTTGCCGACCTCGGCCTCGTGCAGGAATTCGGGGATCACGCCGGTCACGGCGCCCCCGCCCGCCAACACCGCGTCGGCGACCAGTCCCATCAGCCCGACCTGGCCGCCGCCATAAACCAGCCGAACGCCCTCCGCCGCCATCGTCGCGCCGAGCCGCGTGGCCGCATCCTTGTAGTCCTGGCGGACATTCGACGAACTGCCGCAGTAGACGCAAACAGAAGCAATGGTGGCCATACCGGTTTCCTTCCCTGAACAAACGGACCCGGCGGCTCTCACCGCCGCTACTTTCCTAAGCCGCGTCTGTGCGCCCGGCAAGCCGGGCGGTTAGACGCCGCAAAACCGTCATGAATTCGTCATTCCGGCAGGAAGGACTTGCGCCAGCGTTCGTGCGATCTACCGTTTCTGGCTAACAGCCTTCGCGCGGAAGGCTGAACGCCTGCGCTCACCACTAAGGAGACCAACATTATGACCCTGTTGAAACCTTTTCTTGCGGCCGGACTGTGCGGCGCTGTCCTCCTCGGACTCGGGTCCGTCGCATCCGACATGTCGGCCACCGCGGCCACGGCGGATGAGACGATCAAGGCGCGTCAGGCCAAAATGAAAGAACTCGGCGGTCATTTGAAGGCGATCAGGGGGCTGATCGGGTCAGGCGGCGCCGCGGAAATCCAGGAACGCGCGGCGGCGGTCAAAGCGATCGGCGACGAGATGCCCGCTTGGTTCCCCGACGGCACGCTGATCGGCGACGCCGGCGTCACCGTGGAGACGGAAGCGCTGCAAACGATATCGGAGAAGCGCGCCGGTTTCGACCAAATCGCCGCCGCCATGTCGATGGAGTCGGTGAAATTGGCCGAAGCGGCTCAAGGCGGCGATCCGGCGGCGATCGGGGCGCAGTTCGGCGCCATGGCGAAGGCCAGCTGCGGCGCCTGCCACGAGGTCTATCGCGTCAAAAAGTAACGTCGGCTCTTCTCTGGACTCGCGCGGTCACGCCTGGAACTTCGGCTTAGCGCCCCGAATTGGCGCTAAAGCCGGGGCCCCAGCGCGACCACGGCCCAGACCGCCGCGGCGGCCAAACCGAACACGACGGCTGCGCGACGGTTAGGGACCAGGCTGGGCGGCGTCATCGGGCCGTCCTGATCGAAACGCCGCCAGCCTGACAGCATCGCGCCGATCAAGTTCTCTCCCTTATAGATTGAGTAGAAGAAGATCGCTGTCAGATGAATCGCGATCAGGATGAGGATTCCGTCAAATAACAATATGTGCAGTTCCGCCGCGCGGGTTCCGGCGTCGAACGACACCAGATCCGCCAGAGGTCCGTTGTTGATGAAATCGATATCCTGCGAGAACAGGCCCAGAACCGCCTGCGTCAAGAGCGCCGCCAGCATCGCCAGCACCGCCAAACCGCCGAGCGGATTATGGCCGACATGCGGCTCCGGCTTGGGCGTGCGCAACGCGGCGATATGCGCGATGATCGCCTTGGGCGGGTTCAGACAGGCGCTCAACCGGGCCGTGTCGCTGCCGAGGACGCCCCAGATCAATCGAAACAGCAACAGCGTGAGAATGCCGTAGCCGGACCAGTAGTGAAGATCGAACCGGTCCATCTCAGCGCTCAGCCAGGACACCAGCACCAGCGAGACCAAGGACCAGTGAAACAGCCGCGTCGGCAGGTCCCAAATCTTCATTTCCCGCATATTTCGCCCTTTCGCCTTTCCCGGCTCGCACCGCCGGATCTCACAGAGGCCGCTTATTTGCGCCCGATGCGCCGGACCATTACATTACACAGGCGGTTCACCGTATGGAATCGTCTTAGTGTGCGCTTGGGGGAGCGTCGTCGATTTCAGGTCGGGCAACAGTCGGGTATCGTTCACGTGTCTAAAACAGCCCTCATCGGCGCGATCGGCGCGGTCTTGTTGGTCGCTGCGATCGCTTTGAACTTCTGGCTCAACCGCGATGTCGGACCGGAGGTCGCCCAGGAAGAGCCGGCTCAGGAACAACCAGCGCCCGAAAGCGCGACCGCCGCTACGGCCGGGGACGACTCTGCGACGGTGGTGGTTCGAGACGACGCCAGCGGCGCATCCGACGCCCCCAGTTTCGATGTCGTGCGCCTTAGCCCGGACGGCGATTCGGTCTTCGCCGGCCGCGCCCCGCCCGGCAGCACGGTGACGATCCTTCTGGATGGCGAGGCCATAGGGACGGTGGAGGCCGACGAACGCGGCGAATGGGTTTTTCTGCCCGACCGGCCCCTCAGCCCTGGCAGCCACGAACTGGCCTTGCGCGCGACCCTGCCGGCCGACCCTTCGGAAACGGCCGAGCCGATCGAAGCGCCTGAACCGGCCGAGATCGCCACGGCCGCGCCCTTGACCGAACCGGATGAAGGACCCGCCGCCGCGCCCGCCGCTGCGCCCGTCCCCCAGGCGACGCCGGAGGCCGCGGGCGACGAACCCGCCATCGCCGCGACGTCTCCTGAACCCGCCCAACAGGAAACGCCCGCCCCGCAGACAGCCGAAAGGCCGGCTGCGCCCGCGCGCTCGATCGACTCCGATCAGGTGGTTGTTCTGGTCGTCCCCGAAACCGACAAAGACATCGCCGGCCGCCCGAGCCGGGAGAAGTCCCAGCCGCTCGCGATCCTGACGCCACGCGACGGCGAAGGCGCCTCTCAGGTCTTGCAAAAACCGACGGCGGTGCCGGGCGGGGTCGAGGCGGCGGGCGCCGCGCTGGCCCTGGATTCGGTGGATTACGACATCGACGGCCGTCTGGCCTTGCGCGGACGCGGCGACCCGGGGGCTGAGATCCGCATTTATCTCGACACGGTCTTTGTCGGCGCCGCCCCGATCGCGCCAAATGGGCAATGGCTGCTGCGTCCCGACAACGCGGTGGCGCCGGGCGTGTATGATCTAAGGGTCGATCAGGTGCAAGATGAAACAGTAACCGCGCGCCTGAACCTGCCCTTCAACCGCGCCGGCCCGATCCTGGCCTTGCAGTCGGACCAGCTTGTCGTCGTGCAGCCCGGTAACAGCCTGTGGCGCATCGCCCGGCGCACGCTGGGCAGCGGCCTGCGCTACACGACGGTCTATGAGGCCAATCGCGGCCAGATCGGCGACCCGGACCTGATCTATCCCGGACAGATCATCAGCGTCCCGAAAGAGACGGTGAACTAGCGCCTGTTCTCCGCAGCCAGCGCGCGCTCCAGACTATCGAGCGCGGCCGCAAGCCGGGCGCGCGTGCAGGCGATATTGAGGCGTGCGAACCCCTCGCCCTGCGGCCCGAAGGCCGGACCGCGCGTCAGCGCCCATTGCGCTTCGCCGCGCAGAAAAGCCGTCAGCGCGTCCGGCGCCAGTCCAAGCGCGCGGAAATCCAGCCAGACCAGGAACGTGGCTTCAGGCTCGATCAGGCTTACCGTCGGAAGCGCCGCCAAACGGTCGCGCAGCAGCGCCAGATTGCCCCGGATATAGTCGACCGCCGCGTCGAGCCAGGGCCCGCCGTCACGATACGCGGCCTCCATGGCGACACTGGCAAACGCGTTATTCTTGTTAACCGTCAGTCGGCTGTTTTCAGCCTGGAAGGCGGCGCGTTTCTCTGGGTCCGCGATCACCGTGAAAGACCCGCAGCAGGCGGCGATGTTAAAGCTCTTCGCCGGCGACAGGCAGGTGACGCTGTTCATCGCGTCCTCTTCGCTGAGCGCGGCGAAGGGCGTATGCGTGTGACCGGGAAAGGTCAGATCGGCGTGGATCTCGTCGGAGACCACCAGCACCCCATGCCGGCGGCAAATCGCGCCCAACCGCGCCAGTTCCGCCCGGGTCCAGACCCGGCCGACCGGATTGTGCGGGCTGCAGAGGAACAGCATCGTCGCGCGCGGGTCCGCGGCCAGCGCCTCCAATTGCTCGAAATCCATCGCGTAGCGCCCGTTCGACAGGATCAGCGGGTTGGCGATCGCCCGCCGGCCATTCTCGGCGATGACATCGTAGAAATCGAAAAAGACCGGCGGCTGTAGGATGATCCCGTCGCCCGGCTCGGTGAAGAGCGACGCGGCGATGGCCAGGCTGTTCAGCACATTGGGCGCGCGCAGGATATCGCCGGGGTCGATCCGCCAGCCGTGCCGCGCCGCGACCCATCCGGTCAGCGCCGGGATCAACCCATCCGGCAGCGTCTCATAGCCGAAAACCCCATGCGCGAGCCGGGTCTGCAACGCCTTCAACACCGGCGGCGGCGCCTTGAAATCCATATCCGCCACACCGGCCGGAAACAGATCCGCGCCGTCCGCCCCCAACACCATCGGATGCGGCTTCAGCGCCGGAACACGCCGCCGGTCGATCTCTTCATCGAAATTGAACGCTTCGCTCATGCCGCGCCTGATTTCCGTCACTGGCGGCCCCACCCTCGCCGCCGTCTCCGCCGCATCATGGCGGAGTGGATCAGCGATCCGGTCTTCGCGCAATCAGCGTCTCAAATGAAACAAGGACCGACCCGCCCAGGCGCGGCCGAAGCCGGACAGTATCGGCGCGAGGAACCTTGTACACCACGGTCGCCGAACCCAGTCGCCCAGCGAGAACGCACCTTCGACCGTTCGATAGATCGTGCGCGAGCCCCATCCTCCATGCAAACGCATAAACGCGTCTTCTTTAAGCAGCGCCCTACTCGGCCTGGCCTGCGGAAAGGACCGATCAATCACACCCCTAGCCGGTCGCTTGCTGGTCATATCCGCCTCCTTCTTGCTTGCCGGAGGACTCAATCAATATTCCTGCTTTCAATCCATGAAACAGTTTGTAAATATCATTTCATGTTTGAAACGAATTTTGATTGGGACGATCTGCGCCTGTTTCTGGCTGTGGCGCGCGGCGGCGGCCTGTCGGCGGCTAAGGCGTCGACCGGCAAGAGCGCACCGACCCTGGGTCGCCGTATGCTTGATCTGGAACGCCGGTTGGGGTGCGACCTGTTCCGCCGGCAGGCCAAAGGTTACGAATTGACCGATCGCGGGGAAGCGTTGCTGGCGCGCGTCGGAGCGCTCGAAAGCCGTATTCAACCCATTGTAGAGGGCGCCGGGGGCAGGTCCGTTTATACGGCGAAAATCTCGGCCGGCTCCTGGGTGACCCATATTCTCTGCGCCGCCGCGGCCGAGCTTGTTGGATCAGACCGGACAAGGCTCAGATTTGTTGCGTCGGAAGACATGGCGGATATTGGAAGGCGGGAAGCGGTGATCGGCGTCCGAAACCAGCGGCCGGAGGGTGTCGCCCTGGCCGGCCGTCGGGTCGGGCGGGTCCGTTTCGCGGTCTATGCGGCGGCGGCGGCCGGGGCGTCGGACGGGGCAACCGTCTGGGCTCAGCCCCTCGGCGCGACGCCTTCCGCACGCTGGGTGCGGGAAAACGCAGGCGACGCCGCGACCATCGAAGTGACCAACCCGCGCAACGCCCTGGACCTGACGCTCGCAGGACATACGCGCGCGGTGTTGCCCACCTTCATCGGCGATCGTACCAAGGGTCTGAGGCGGCACTCCTCACCGATTGAAGAACTGGATCACGATCAATGGCTGGTGACGCATCATGACGACAGGTTCATCCCCCAAGTGCGTCATGTGATCGACCGACTCTACACCGTTCTAACCCGAACCTGCGGGCCCGGTTGAGTGGCGCTCCGGCAAGTTCGCGCGGATGAAAGTCTCTCAGACCGCCTCGCTGTCGCCCGATCCGTTGCGACGGCTTCCGCCACGCTCCTCAGGCTGCGTGCGACCCCGGATTCAGGCGGGCCGCGATGGATTACCTTGTCCTGATCCCTCGAGACGCCTAATTTCCCGACGAAATCGCCGATCGCGCCGCCGGCGCGGCCGGGCGTGTTTTTGGCCGGAGAGCACCGCATATGACGCTTCAGGATACGCTGAAACCCCTGATGGTTCCGATCCATCGCGAAGGCTGGCCCTTCATCACGCTGTTTGGCGTAATCACGCTGATCGCCACCCTGTTCGGCGGCGAGACGCTGTTTTGGATCGGCGCGCTTCTCACCGGCTGGTGCACCTACTTTTTCCGCAACCCTGATCGGATCACGCCGACCCGGCCCGGCCTGTTGATCAGCCCGGCCGACGGCGTCGTGCAGATGATCCGAAAGGTCGATCCGCCGCCGGAGCTTGAATATGCCGGGCCGCCGACGGTGCGGATCAGCATTTTCATGAATGTCTTCGACGTGCATGTGAACCGCGTGCCGATCGCGGGCCGGGTGACGAAACTGCATTACCGGCCCGGCAAGTTTCTCAACGCCAGCATGGACAAGGCCAGCGTCGATAATGAACGGCAATCGGTGCTGATGGAGACCGAGGATGGCGAGCAGGTCGCCTTCGTACAGATCGCCGGTCTGGTGGCGCGCCGCATTCTCTGCGACCTCGAACCGGCACAGGATATCGAAACCGGCGAGCGGTTCGGCATGATCCGCTTCGGCAGCCGCGTAGATGTCTATCTGCCGGAGCGCTGCGCGCCGCTGGTGGTCGAAGGCCAGCGCGCTGTCGCCGGCGAGACGGTGCTGGCGAACATGGCCGACAAGCGGAAAAAGCAACAAGCTATGAAGGGCGAGAAACGCTAAACTCCGCCCGCGCTTCGAAACCCAAAGGCGACCCGAAGGGAGAGCCGCCGTGGAAGAGACAACGCCAAACGCTCGCAGCCGCCGCAAACTAAAACGCACGCGCGGCCTGTCGATCCGGGAGGTGATCCCGAACGCCATCACCGTGGCCGCGACCTGCGCCGCCCTGACCGGGCTGCGCTTCGCGATCGAAGGCGCCTGGGGCTTCGCCGTCGGTGCGGTGGTGATCGCCGCCGTGTTGGATGCCTTGGACGGACGCATGGCGCGGATCCTGAACGCCACCAGCGAATTTGGCGCTCAGTTGGATTCGCTTTCCGATTTCGTCTCTTTCGGCGTGGTGCCGGCCCTGATCCTGTATTTCTGGTCGCTGAACGGGTTGGGCGGGTTCGGCTGGGCCGTGGCCTTGTTTCTGACGGTGTGCTGCGGCCTGCGCCTGGCGCGTTTCAACAGCCGGATCGATACCCTGCCGTCCTTCGCCTATAATTTCTTTCAAGGCGTACCCGCTCCCGCCGGCGCCGGCTTGGCTTTGTTGCCGATCGCGGCCTCTTTGGCTTTCGGCGAGGCCGCTGTCGCGCCGCCATGGCTGACCGGCCTTTGGACCGTCGCAGTCGGCCTGTTGATGGTCAGCGAACTGCCGACCTATTCCTTCAAGAAGGTGAAAGTACCGCGCCGCCTACTCGTGCCATTGATGCTGTTGTTCGGACTGACGCTCGCCGGTCTGGCGGGGCAGCCCTGGGACACGATTGTCGTCATGGGCGTCATTTACTTGGCGCTGATCCCGTTCTCTGTGATGAGCTACAAGAAGCTGAAAGACGAAGCGGATCGGCTGCAAGAGACCCAGGGCGATCTGAAACCCGATGCAGGCGAGAAGAACGGCGATGCCCGCGGGGGAGCCGACGGCGGAGCGCCGACGACCCTGCGCAGCATCAAATAGCTATAGACGATTGGGGAGACCGGCATGGCGCCTGACTCGCTGTTCACCTTTCCCGGCGACGCCGCGCCCTCTTATTCCATCGACGACATCGCAATCCTGGAAGAGTTGGAGCGCAAGGTCCGCTGGCTCAGCACCTGGACGATCCACAACGCCAATCATCTGCGCGACAATCCCGACGGCGTGAAAGTCGGCGGTCACCAATCAAGCTGCGCCTCGATCAACACGATCCTGACGGCGCTCTATTTCCACATCCTGACCGAAGACGACCGGATCGCCGTGAAACCGCATGGCAGCCCGGTGATGCATGCGATCCACTATTTGATGGGCCTGCAAACGCAGGACAAGCTGGAAAGGTTCCGCGGACTGGGCGGCGCGCAATCCTACCCCTCGCGCACCAAGGACGGCGCACTAGTGGATTTTTCGACCGGCTCGGTCGGTCTCGGCGCGGCGGTGACCAATTTCGCCGCCCTGACCCAGGATTACCTTCATCTCAAGGGTCTCACGCCAGCCGGCAAGAAGCTTGGGCGGATGATCGCCATCGTCGGCGATGCGGAACTGGACGAAGGCAATATCTATGAATGCCTGATGGACACCTGGAAACATGACATCCGCAACACCTGGTGGGTGATCGACTATAACCGCCAGAGCCTGGACGGCGTCGTCAACGAGCATCTTTTCCGGGTTATCGGACGCATGTTCCGTTCGGTCGGCTGGAATGTGGTGACGGTGAAATATGGCCGAAAGCAGATGGAGGCCTTCGCCAAACCCGGCGGCGATATGCTGAAAGCCTTCATCAACCGCTGTCCGAACGATGTCTATTCGGCGCTCTGTTTCCAGGGCGGCGGCGCCTTCCGGCGTCAGATCCTGGAGGATATGGGGAACGACCCCGATCTATTCGCATTGCTGGAGGGGTATAGCGACGACGGCCTCTTGGAGGTGATGACCAATCTGGGCGGCCATTCGATGGAGGCGGTTCTGCACGCCTTCGATCAGGTCAAGGACGACCGGCCGACCTGTTTCATCTTCTATACGATCAAAGGTTACGGCCTGCCGCTGATGGGACACAAGGACAACCATGCCGGGTTGATGACGCCGGACCAGATGGCCGACTATCAGGCGCGCGAAGGCGTCGCAGCGGGCCGAGAATGGACGCCCTTCGAAGGCGTGCGCCTGCCAGAAGCCGAACTCAAAGACTTCATCGCCGAAGCGCCCTATCTGCAGCGCAAGAATTTCCGATTGCGCGACCAGCGCATTCCGGTGCCGGACCGGCTGGAGCAGCCGGCGCAGGAGAAGACCTCGACCCAGGAAGCCTTCGGCCGCATCCTGAACGAAATCGCGCGCGCCGGCGGGCCTTTGGCTGACCGGATCGTCACCACCTCGCCGGATGTCACGGTCTCGACCAATCTCGGGCCTTGGGTGAACCAGCGCGGCCTGTTCGGCCGGCATGATCGGGCCGACGCCTTCCGCGAACGCAAAGTGCCCAGCGCCCAGAAATGGGGACGCTCGACCAAGGGCCAGCACATCGAGCTGGGCATCGCCGAAAACGACCTGTTCCTCAACCTCGCCGCGCTTGGGCTCAGCGAAAGCCTGTTCGGCGGCCGGCTGTTGCCCATCGGCACGCTCTATGACCCGTTTATCGCCCGCGGTTTGGATGCGCTGAACTACGCCTGCTATGTGGATGCGCGTTTCATGCTGGTCGCGACGCCCAGCGGCGTCACCCTGGCGCCGGAAGGCGGCGCGCATCAGTCGATATCGACGCCCTTGGTCGGCATGGGCCAGCCCGGTCTGCTCTCCTACGAGCCCTCCTTCGCCGACGAATTGGCGGAGATCATGCGCTATGGCTTCGACTATATGCAGGACGAGGACGGCGGCTCGATCTATCTGCGCCTCTCGACCCGACCCGTGGCCCAACCGTCGCGGGATCTCGACGCCGAGACGCGGCGGCACATCCAACTGGGCGGCTATTGGCTGCGCGAACCTACGCCCGGCGCGACCCTTGCCGTCGCCTATACCGGCGCCGTCGCGCCCCAGGCGCTAGAAGCGTTCGATGCGCTGGCCGAGCGGTTCCCCGGCGCCGGCCTGTTGGCGATCACCTCAGCCGACCGGCTCTATAACGACTGGCAGCGGCTGGAGCGCGCCCGGCTGAAAGGCCGGGACAGTGGCGAGATGGCCCATATCGAAGACCTGACGGCGCCCCTGGCCGACGACGCAAGGCTCTGCACCGTGATCGACGGCCATCCCGCCGCCTTGGCCTGGATCGGCGCGGTACGCGGCCACGCCGTCGCCCCGCTGGGCGTCGAGGATTTCGGCCAGACCGGCGCCCCAAGCGACCTCTACGACCACTACGCCATCGACGCCGCCAGCATCGAAAAAGCCGCCGCGCGGCTGCAGGAATAACGCAGGGCCGAAAACGCACTCACGGGTCATCTTTTTTGCGCACCGTGTGCGCTTCTGCAATGGTCTGAAATCGCACTATTTTTCCGCTCGATCTTCGCAAAACGCATGGCTCTGCCAAGGATTCGCCAGCGGGTTTCGCGGACGCCCCTCTAGACAAAACGGACCGGATGGCTCATATCCCAGCGCACCAAAGGAAAAGAGCCAAAGCGGCTCATGTCTGCGGGTAAGGCCGCGGGTGAGACCGATTTGAGCCAGCAGAGGCTCGATTCCCCGGTTGACCCGCGCAGATAGTCCGCGTGGGCTTTGATTGGGAGATCGAACCATGCGCGACAGCCTTCGCGATTCACCCCACTTTTCCGACCCTGTGTTCGAAGCGTGGTGCGCGCATGACGCGGATTCGCATGACCGCGCCGTCATCCGCGCGATGACACGCCGGCGCGAAACACCGGTGCATCTTGTCTATGGCGATGTGCTGAAAGACGCCGCGGCGCGAGCGGTCTCGGCCTTCCCCGGCGATGTGCTCTATGCGGTGAAATGCAACGACCATCCGATGGTGCTGCGAGCGCTCTATGACGGCGGCGTCCGGCATTTCGATGTCGCCTCGATCCGCGAGGTCGAACTGATCCGCGGCCTTTTTCCGGACTCTACCTGCCATTACATGCATCCGGTGAAGCCGGGCTTCGCCATCGAAGAAGCCCATCACATGCATGGAGTTACGGCCTTTGCGCTCGACGATCTGGACGAGTTGGACAAGATCGACGCCGCCCTCGGTGAAGACGCCGACAAGGGCGCGGTGATGCTGGCGGTGCGGGTCGAGATGCCGCGCGGCCAAGCGGCGATGGACCTGACCGGCAAGTTCGGCGCGCCGGTGCAGAAGGCGGCTGCGATTCTCGCCGAGGTCGCGGCGCGCGGCTATCAGACCGGCCTGACTTTCCATGTCGGGTCCTATTGCACCAATCCCCGCGCCTATGTGACGGCGCTGGAGATCTGCCGCCGGGTGCAGCGTCTGGCCCGCGTTCCGCTGGATGTGATCGACGCCGGCGGCGGATTTCCCGCTTCCTATACCGGCAATGAAGGCCCTTTCGCAGCCTATGTCACGGCGATCACGGAGACCGTCTCCCGTCTGAATTTCCTTGGCCGTGATGGGCGCGCGCCGGTCCTGCGCTGCGAGCCCGGCCGCGGATTGGTCGGGCTGGGCCAATCGATCCTGACCAAGGTGGATCTGCGGCGCGGCGGCGACCTGTTCCTGAATGACGGCGTCTTCGGCGGGCTCTCCGAATTGAAATATCTCGGCCCCTATTTCCCGATCCAGGCGCTGCGCCCCACGAGCGTCGGATTTGAGCCGATCACGGGCGGCGGGTCAGCGGATTTCCAACTATTCGGCCCGACCTGCGACAGCGTCGATTCCTGCCCCGGCCCGTTCCGGCTTCCCGACGCAGTGCGGACCGGCGACTGGCTGGAGATCGGGAAAATGGGCGCTTATTCAAATGCTTATCGCACCGAGTTCAACGGCTTTCACAGCGATCTGTACAGTGCGGTCAGCGGCCAGCCCTTCTGGGCTAAGTCCAGTAGCGCGGACGCATCCCGCCGGGCCGCGTGACCCCGCCATGACCCGCCCGGTGATCGCCGAGACCCTATATCAGGGCTATGCGCAAAGCTTCGACATTGTCGAGATGATCGCTGATGTGCGGACGGAATATCAGCACGCCCAAATCTTCGACAGCGTCCTGCATGGCCGGGTCTTCGTCTTGGACGGGATCATCCAACTGACCGAGAAGGACGAGTTCACCTATTCGGAAATGTTGGTCCATCCGCCGATCACGGCCGCCGCCGCGTTTGCGCAGAGCGACGGCCTGCCCGGCGTCGCGCGCGCCCTGATCGTCGGCGGCGGCGACGGCGCGGTAGCGGAGGAAATCCTGAAATATCCGAGCGTGGAGGCGGTCGATCTAGTCGATATCGACGCCGAGGTTATCGCGCTCGCCAAGCAGCATCTGGCCTGCGCTCATCGCGGCGCCTTCGCCGATCCGCGGCTGACGGTCCACACGGTCGACGCATTCGATTTCCTCGCCGCGCCCGAGGCGGCGGGCCGCTACGACCTGGTGATCGCAGACCGGCCCGATCCGGTGGGACCGGCGGAAATCCTGTTCGGCCGGACATTCTATGAACGGCTGCGCGCGGCGATGAGCCCGCAGGGCTTCGCCGTGTTCCAGACCGGCGTGCCGATCTACCAGCCGGAAGAATGCCGCGAAGCCTATGCGCTGCTGGCTGAGATTTTCCCACAAGCCGGAGTTTACTTGACCGTGACGCCGACTTATGTCGGCGGCCAGATGGCGCTGACCTGGGCCGGCAAGGCGCGCGCGCTCGACGCCGCAGCCTCGGACGCGGTCGAAAAGGCCTGGACCGCCGCCGCGGTGGAGACGGACTATTACACCGCCGCCATGCACGCGGCCGCGTTCGCCTTGCCGCCCTTCATCGGGAGATTGTTGAAAGAATAGTCGGCCCAGACGGGCGGGCGCGCCTATCCGGCCGCTCTGCGCATCCGGTCGATCAGCGCGTCGGTGTGCGACACGACATCGGGCTGCATCAGCGGCGATTCCGCACCGAGAAGCTCTTCTTCCCGGTCCAATTCCATCCGCGCCAATTGGTCATACTGGCTCCAACCCTCTTTGGTCAGGGACCATTGATCGCGCCGACGGTTCGCCGGGTCCTGTCGACGCTCGATCCGCCCGGTCTCCTCCAGCCGCCGCGCCGACCGGCTGACCGTCATCTTGTCGATGCCGGTAATGTCGGAAAGCTGCGCGCCGCTGAGCCCGGGCCAGGCGGCCAGGGTCACCACGACCCGCCACTCGTTGATCGACAGATCGTAATCCCGCCCGATCGTATGCGGAAACAGGCGGGTCAGATAGTTCAGCAACACCGATAAGCGAAAGGTCGTGGCCTCGACGAGACGCGCGTCACGCCGATCCGCGCCTTGCACGTCACCTTGTCCGTAGTCGGTTCTCATCGTCGCCCAATCCGATCCCTACCCTAGTCGAGGAACTAGCTTTCAAGGCAAACAAGACAAGGGCATGGCCTAAAAAACCCCGTAGTTTAAGAGGTTATAGCGCATTTTTCGGCCTCTCTTCGCAGCGATACGGGCCGGCCGGGGCTTGGCCTGCGGCCCCGCTTCCTCTATCTCAGACCAGCGTCATGTCGTGCGACGCCAAGGCCGGAAAGGCCTAAGCCGCATGGCTCCCAAACGGTCCGCGCAAGGCGGAGCAAGCGATGGGAGTTTTGGGGGAAACCGACCGGCGCCGCCTGATCCCATCGGGCGCGCGCATCCTTTAGGAGAGCGAGCAATCATGCCGAAAATTCAGGTTAAAAACCCGATCGTCGAATTGGACGGCGATGAGATGACGCGGATCATCTGGCAGTTCATCAAGGACAAGCTGATCCTGCCCTATCTCGACGTGGACCTGAAATACTACGACCTGGGCGTCATGAAGCGCGACGAGACCGACGATCAGATCACGGTCGACGCCGCGAACGCCATCAAAGAGCACGGCGTCGGCGTGAAATGCGCCACGATCACGCCGGACGAAGAACGGGTTGAGGAATTCGGCCTGAAACAAATGTGGCGCTCGCCGAACGGCACGATCCGCAACATCCTGGACGGCACCGTGTTCCGTGAGCCGATCGTCTGCCAGAACGTGCCGCGCCTGGTGCCCAGTTGGACCGCGCCGATCATCGTCGCGCGCCACGCCTTCGGCGATCAGTACCGCGCGACGGATTTCATTGTGCCGGAAGCCGGCCGCTTGTCGATCACCTTCACACCGGAGGATCCGGACGGCGAAAACATCCGTCACACCGTCTTCCAGTTCGAAGGCCCCGGCATCGCCATGGGCATGTACAATCTTGATGAGTCGATCCGCGGATTTGCGCGGGCCTGTATGAATTATGGCCTGATGCGGGGCTATCCGGTCTATCTGTCGACAAAGAACACGATCCTGAAAGCCTATGACGGGCGCTTCAAGGACCTCTTTCAGGAAGTCTATGACACCGAATTCGTGGACAAGTTCAAGGCGGCGGACATCTGGTACGAACACCGGCTGATCGACGATATGGTCGCCTTCGCGCTGAAGAACCATGGCGATTTCCTCTGGGCGGCGAAGAATTACGACGGTGATGTCCAGTCGGATTCGATCGCCCAAGGCTTCGGCTCGCTCGGCCTGATGACCTCCGTCCTGATGACGCCGGACGGCAAAACGATCGAGGCCGAGGCGGCGCATGGGACCGTGACCCGTCACTACCGCCAGCATCAGCAGGGTAAGGAAACTTCGACCAACCCGATCGCCTCGATCTTCGCCTGGACGCAAGGCATCAAATATCGCGGCGTCTTCGATGACACGCCGGATGTGCAGAAGTTTGGCGAAACTTTGGAAAAGGTCTGCGTCGATACGGTCGAGAGCGGCCATATGACCAAGGATCTGGCTTTGCTGATCGGCGAGAGCCAACCCTGGATGACCACCAATCAATTCCTCAGCAAGCTGGATGAAAACCTGAAGACGGCGATGGAGAAATGGTAAGGCGCTGACCGGAACCCACTCGCCTCATCCGCAGCAATGGGCCGTCCTTCGGGGCGGCCCTTTTTGCGACCATGCGATCAAGCCGCGTTCAGCGCTTGGTCATTGCGCAACGCATTGAAAGGTGACCCGGTTTCGCTTCGTCATCGGGCAGTCGCTCAGCATTGAGGAGTGATCGATCACCGTCACGGTGGGCGCCTCGACGGGGCAGGCGCCGGCGGCCAGAGTCTCCACCGCCTCACGAGTCGTGCCGCGGCCGTTATAGCAGACAGAGACGACCGTCGCGCCACGCTGTTCATGCCAAACCTCGCTCCTGGTGATTGAGGGCTCGTTGGCGCAGGCGGCGAGAACGGCTCCCAACCCCAGCAATGTGACGACCGAAGCAGACAGGCGCATCAGGTTAGCTCCCGCATGGCGTCGTCCAGGCCGCGCAGGGTCAACGGATACATCCGGCCTTCCATCAATTCCCGGATCAGTTTGATCGACGGCATCCGATCCCACCAAGCCGGAGGCTGCGGGTTCAACCAGACCGCTCTGCCGTAATTGTTCAAGACCCGCTCCATCCAAATCTTGCCGGGCTCCTCGTTCCAATGCTCGACGCTGCCGCCCGGATAGACGATCTCATAGGGCGACATCGAGGCGTCGCCAACAAAAATCACCTTATAGTCGGGGCCATAGGTGCGCATCACCTCGTCGGTCGAGATCCGTTCGTCGAAACGCCGGCGGTTGTCGCGCCAAACGCTCTCATACAGACAGTTGTGGAAGTAGAAATACTCCAGATGCTTGAATTCGGTGCGCGTCGCAGAGAACAGCTCCTCGCAGACCCTTACATGATCGTCCATCGATCCGCCGACATCGAAGAACAACAGCACCTTGACCGCGTTGTGCCGCTCGGGCGTCATCTTGATGTCGAGCATCCCGCCATTGTCGGCGGTCGAACGGATCGTATCGTCAAGATCCAACTCCACCGCCGCGCCGTCGCGGGCGAACCGGCGCAGGCGGCGCAGCGCCATCTTGATATTCCGGACGCCGATCTCTACCGAGTCGTCATAGTTCCGGAAGGCGCGTTTGTCCCAGACCTTGACCGCGCGGCGATGGCGGCTCTCGCCGCCGATGCGAACCCCTTCCGGATTGTAGCCATGGGCGCCGAAAGGCGAGGTCCCGCCGGTTCCGATCCATTTTGAGCCGCCTTGATGGCGCGTCTCCTGTTCGGCCAGCCGTTGGCGCAGCGTCTCGAGCAGGGCGTCGAACCCGCCCAGCGCCTCGATTTCCGCCTTCTCCGCGTCGGTCAGCTGCTCTTCGATCATCTTGCGCAGCCAATCCTCGGGGATCGTCGCTTCAATCGGTTCAACGCCGTCCGGCCGTTCAAGTCCTTTGAAGACCTCACCGAACACCCGGTCGAACCGATCCAGATAGCGCTCGTCCTTCACCAGGGCCGAACGGCTGAGATAGTAGAAATTGGTTACGTCATAGGCCGCCACGGACTTATCCATCGCCTGCATCAGGGTCAGATATTCGCGCAACGACACCGGCAGTCCGGCGCGCTTCAGGCCGAGAAAAAGGTCGATGAACATGGCCGATACTCTCCGACCGAAGACCCGCCCGCGCAAGGGCTATCGCCCGTTCGTTGTGAGGACGCGCACTGTTCCGCCTCGTCGGCCCCGCTATGGATTTGCGTGAACCGGCCTTGCGCCCGCTCCCCGCATGGGTATCACTGAACGCGCCGGGCCGGGGCGGTCGCGTCTGTGAGGATCAGGTCGGAGAAAGAGGCCGGTGACCACCTATACGCTGAAAGACCTTGTCGGCGTCGCTCGGAGCGACCGACCGAACGACCGGAACCTGCTGGCCGAGTCTTTGGGAAAAATCGTTCTGGAAGACGGCCGCCGGCTGACCGAGACAGAACAGACCCTGATCTACGACATTCTGCGCCGTTTGGTGCACCGGGTTGAAATGCGGGTTCGGCGCGGTCTGGCCGATACGCTGGCGGAACGTAGCGACACGCCCCGCGATCTGGTGGTCACCCTCGCCAATGACGTGATTGAGGTCGCCCATCCGATCCTGACGCGCAGCACGGTTCTGACCGACACGGATCTGATCGAACTGATCCTGGAGCACACCGACCAGCATAAACTGGCGATCACCAAACGCCCCTCCTTGTCCGAATCGGTGACCGAGCAGGTGCTGGAGACCGGGGACGATGCGCTGATCGGTTCGGTCCTCCAGAACCAAGGCGCGGCGATCAGTGCGGACAGCATGGCGCGGCTGGTTGACGCATCGGCGAAAAAACCAGCGCTGCGGGCGCCCTTGGCCCAGCGCGACGACCTGCCGCCGCGCCTGGCGGCGCGGATGGCCGGCTGGGTCGGAGAGGCGCTGCGGACCTATCTGCGCGATAAGCTGCAGGCCCAGGCGGACGCAATGACGGCGCCGGCGGCGGGAGTGTCGGCGACAGCCAGCGTCGATCAGGCCGTGGCGGCCGCCATGAACGCGGCGGAAGCGGGCGGCGACGGGTCGGCGGCCGATCCGCTGGAAAGGCTGGATCAGGTCATCGCCGGAGCGGCGGCGGCCGCCCGCGATCCCTTGTCTGGCGATCCCTTGTCTGGCGATCCCCTGTCTGGCGATCCCCTGTCTGGCGATCCGATGGACGGCTTTCGCCCGCATCCGCGCATGCTGGTCCGCGCCTTGGAGGATGGCGACATTTTCCGCTTCGAAGAGCTGTTCCGCGACTATACCGGCCTCAGCGAAGCCTCGGTGACGCGGATACTGTACGACGCCGGGCCGGAAGCTCTGGCCATCGCCTGCAAGGCCGCCGGAATCGACGGTTACTCCTTCTCTGACATTCTCTGTCATCTGCACGGGGCCGGAGACATGCGGCGTTATCGGGAAACCCGCGCCTATCTGAAGGTGATGGATTATTTCGAGCGGATCGACGATGCCGGCGCCCGGCGCGTGGTAGCGGCGTGGAGGAATAACGACGCGACCGACTGAACCAGCGTCTCCGGCCGAGGAGGCCCGTCGGCCAGCCATGCCAAGGGCGCAACACTCCTGCGCGCAATTGACACGGGCATGGATCAGCCGGCCTGCTAAATAGCGGACATACGCAGACCCGAACGACCAGCGGCGCAGGAGCAGCGCCGAACCCCACAGCCATTCCCAATGTCCATTCTGCCCATCGCATCCCTGCTTCTGGGGTCCGCCTTCTTGCTATTCGCGGGCGGCGTCACCGCTCTTTTGTTGCCTCTGAAAGGCGGCATGGAGGGATTTTCTTCCATTTCGCTCGGGCTGATCGGAACCGGATGGGCGATCGGCCATGTCGTCGGCTGCCTTTTGGCGCCGAAACTGGTGCGGCGCGTCGGCCATATTCGATCCTTCAGCGTCGTCGCCGCTTGCGCCGCCATCTCCGTCCTCGCGACATCGCTTTTTACGACGCCGTTCGCCTGGATACCGTTGCGCGCGCTGACCGGATTCAGCTTCGTCGGCGCGGCCATGATCGTCGAGAGCTGGCTGACCGAACGCACCGAGCCGCAGGCGCGCGGCCGAGTCTTCGGCCTCTATACGATGACCAATCTGGGGGCCTCCACGATGGGGCAAATGTCGCTGATCCTATCTGGCGGCGACAGCGACCTGTTCTTCACTATCGCCGCGATCTTCTTCGCCCTGGCGGTGATTCCTTCGGCCGTCTCCTCGACGGAACAGCCGCGGCCGCTGGTGCAATCCAGCCTCGATTTGAAAGCGCTGTGGCGAAACTCGCCGATCGCGGTCGTCGCCGTTCTGCTGACGGGCATCTCGAACGGGGCGTTCGGCACGCTTTCGGCCGTATTCGCCGCTGATATCGGGCTCCAGCTTAGCTATATCGCGTTGTTCAGCAGCATTCCGGTCCTGGCCGGCGCCGTCTTGCAGGTCCCGGTCGGTATGATCTCCGACAAGATGGACCGACGCTACGCCTTGCTCGCGATCTCGGCCGTCGCTGTGGCGGTGGAGATCACCTTCGTCCAGCTCAAGCCGGCCTCGGCGCCCTTGGCGCTGGCGCTGGGCGCCGCCTTCGGGGCGACGATTTTCGCCATGTATCCGGTGATCCTGGCCCACGCCAACGACCACGCGCCGCGCGAAAAGGCGCTGCAGACCTCCAGCGGTCTGTTGTTGCTCTATGGAGCCGGCTCGGTGCTCGGTCCGATGATCGCCGGTTTCGCGATGACCGAGGCCGGCCCCTATGCGCTTTTCACCGTCACCGCCTGCGCCCATTCCATTCTCATCGGGTTCACCATTCTGCGGATCGCACGGCGCGCGCCGGTCGAGCAGCGGCTGAAACGCTGGTTCGTCCCGACCGGCAATATCCGCCACGCGACGCCGCAGACCTTAGCGATGCGCGAGGACAGCATCGCCGCCCATGAATCGGAGAAAGACGCGGCCTGACCCATAACGCGCGTTAGAGCGGCTTAAGCATAAGGGCGACAGATTTGGCGCCGCCGCCGGTTTCCTGCCGACCGACGATTTCAAATCCGGACTTTCGGTGGAAAGCCATTGAAAGCGGGTTGGGCGGCCGCTCGTTCACCTCGCAGCCGATCTGCGCCCAGCGGCCCGACGCGAAATCGAACAGCGCTTGGTAGAGCGCTTTGCCGGCTCCGCGTCCCCGCGCCGCGTCCGACACCATGATCCGGTCGACATAGAGGAAGTCGTCATAGCGCGTCTCAAACCACTTATAGTTCTCACTGCCATAGTCGGCGCCAGGCGCGAAGGCGAGGATCCCGCCGAGAGGGCCGTCATTCGCCTCGACCGCGGCCGCATAGGCCGCCGCCTCGGCGATCCGCCATAGGTCGTCCGGCGGCAGGCTGTTGACTTCTGGCACGCAGGCCTGGTTCAGCGCGTACAGCCAGTCGAGATCGTCGCGAACAAGGTCTCTGACCCGCAAGGCGTGCTCCATTTGAAACGCAATTAATCGTTGGACGACAACGCCGCCTTCAACGCATGCCAGGACTGTTTCGGAGTCCGCGCCAGGCTCTCGAAATCGACATGCACCAAGCCGAATCTTTTGTCGTATCCCAACGCCCATTCGAAATTATCGAGCAGCGACCAGATGAAATAGCCCTTGACCGGCGCGCCGTCATCGATGGCGCGTTTCACCGCCGCCAAGTGCCCATTCAGATACGCGATCCGATCAGGGTCGGCGACCCGCTCCGCAGCATCCGCCGTAAGATCAACCCGGTCATAGGACGCCATGCCGTTCTCCGTCACATAAATCGGCAACTCGCCGCTATAGGTCTTCGCCGCCCAGGAGAGGAAATGATAAAGCCCATCCGGATAGATCTCCCAATCCATGGCGGTCTTTGGCAAAGGGCCTTCGACCTCTTTCAGCGACGGCCAAGCGGCCTCCGGATCGGCTGCGATGCGTTTTCGGGTATAATAGTTGATCCCCAGCCAGTCGACCGGCTCGGCGATTATGTCGAAATCGTCCGCCCAGCCGGTCGGCAGATGTGGCTCTAATCCAGCGAGCGCCTCCTCTGGGTAAGATTTCTTGAAGACCGCTTCCAAAAACCAGCGATTGTAGATCGCTTCGTTCCGACGCGCGGCCGCGATCGCCGCCTCCGTCTCGTCCACCGGCGCCGAATATTCCAGATTCATCACCACGCCGACCGAGTTTAGCTTCAGCCCGCGCATCACCTGAACCGCTCTTCCATGCGCCAGCAGGACATGATGCATGGCGCGCGCAGCGGCGCGGATATCCCGAAGACCCGGTGCATGCTGGCCGAGGAAATGGCTGAGCCAAGCGATACACCACGGCTCGTTGAAGGTCGCCGCCGCCTGCAGCCGATCGCCGATCCGGCCCATCACCACCTCGGTGAAATCGGCGAACCAATCGGCGATCGACGGGTTGCGCCAGCCGCCGAGATCGGCCAGCGCCGCGGGCAGTTCCCAATGATAGAGACAGGCATAGGGTTTAATCCCGCGCGCCAGCAGCCCATCGACGAGCCGGTCGTAGAAATCGAGCCCTTCCTGGTTTACCGCGCCGACGCCGTCGGGGATGACCCGGGCCCAGGAGGTCGAGAACCGGTATGAATCAAGCCGGCAATCACGGATCAGGTCGAAATCCTCGGCCCAGCGATGGTAGTGGTCGCAGGCGACGGACCCGTTCTCAGCCCCCGCCACATTCCCTGGCGTCGCGGCGAACGTGTCCCAATGAGACAGGCCGGCGCCGCCGAACGACGCGCCCTCGATCTGATAGGCGGAGGTCGCAACGCCGAACTCAAATCCCTCGGGAAAATCGGCGCGCGTGAAATCAAGGACCGTATTCGTATTGGCCGACATCTATTCCGTCCTGTCCTTCGCCAACCGGTCAGCCGGCCCTCGGCGCCGGTCCGGTGGAGCGGCCGATGACCAGTTCCGCCTCCCACAATTCTTGGGCGGGCGGACCGCCAGGCTCCTCGATCGTATCGAGCAGCATCTCCGCCGCCCGTTTCCCCGCCTCTCTGATCGAGGATCGCACCGCTGTAAAGACCGGAACATCGTCCCTATCGACGAAGGCCGAGAGACAATCGTCATGGGTGACGATAGAGACATCCCGGCCGACGCCATAGCCTTGCTCCTGCGCGGCGCGCGCGACGCCGATCGCGATAATCGAACTGGAGGTCAGGAAGGCGGTCGGCGAATCGGGCCGTCCGAGCATGTCGCGGGCGGCGTGATAGCCGAACGGCTCGGTCATGTCGGCGCTGCGGATCAGATCAGGATCGACACGAAGACTGCGTTCGCCCAGCGCTTCTTCGAACCCAAGCCGGCGGCGATGGGCGAAGCTCATCGTCTCCAGCCCGTTGATCAACGCCAGCCTAGTATGGCCCAGGTCGAGCAAGAATTCGGTCGCGCGTTTGAAGGACCGACGGTTGTTGACATCCAACCAGGCGTAGTCGACCGGCATGTCGTGGCTGCGGCCGTGGCATATGAAGGGCAGCCTCAACTCGGCCAAAAGTGGAATGCGCGGATCAGCGGCGACGGGCGCATGTAAAATAACGCCGTCAACGCGACCGCTTCGGGCGAGGGTGCGGTAATGCTCCGCCTCCTCCTCGGGGCGGACGACCGTGAACAGCACGTCATAGTCGCGCGCGGCGTAGACCTCGCCGGCCCCAGCCAAAAAATCTGAGAAATGCGGATTGATCATGTCATGCGCGCCCAGCGGGGTCAGATGTCCGATGGTGCGCGATTTACCGGTCGCCAACCGGGCGGCGGTCGCCGAGGGGCGGTATTGAAACTTCGCCGCCGCCTCGCTGACCCGCCGCCGTGTCGCCTCGCTGACTTCCGGATAGCCGTTCAAGGCGCGCGACACGGTCGTCGGCGACAGGTTCAAATGGCGCGCAAGTTCCTTCAAATTCATCAAAAAATCCGCAAACGAGCCAAAGCGGTTTGAGTCAGTACTATGCGGGCAAGTAGGGCGAACGTCAAAGGGTCTGCGACGATGGGCAATGCTGCAGCGCAGCATTCTAGGCCAAGGTTGACGCCGTTCTTCGATCGTTGAATCTCGATCATCCTCCCGGATACCCCGCCCCCTCACAAGACGGCAAACCGGTTCTTGACTCAGGGCGAAACAACGCTCATAGCTGTCGTCCAAAGCGTTTTGGATGCATTCAGCGTTTCTTGAAATGAAATTGGCAATTCTGGGAGGACGAAAAATGAAGCAGTCGCTCTTGCGCGGCATCGCCGCCATGGCCCTGTTGGGCGGAACCATGACGGCGACCGCCGCCGTCAGCGCCGATCTGGTGTTTCCGGTCGGCGAGGACTCGAAATTCAACTGGGCGAGCTATGAAGAATTCGCGAACAAATACGATTTGAGCGGCCAGTCCCTCACGGTCTTCGGGCCGTTCACCGGCGATGAATCGGCGCTGATCGAGAATGTGGCCGCCTATTTCGCGGCCGCCACCGGCGCGACCGTCGCTTACGCCGGATCGGACTCTTTCGAGCAACAAATCGTCATCGATACGCAGGCCGGCAGCGCCGCGAACATCGCCGCCTTTCCCCAGCCCGGCCTGGCCGCCGATCTGGCCTCGAAAGGCCTCCTGACAGCCCTGCCTGACGGTATGGACCAATGGGTCGTCGATAATTACGCAGCCGGCCAGTCCTGGGTCGATTTGGGCACCTACGCGAACCAGAACGGCCAGGACGAATTCTATGGCTTCTTCTACAAGGTCGACCTGAAATCCCTGGTTTGGTACTCGCCGGACAATTTCGAAGATGCGGGCTATGAAATCCCCGAAAGCCTGGAAGAATTGAAGGCGCTGACCGATCAGATCGTCGCCGACGGCGAAACGCCCTGGTGCATCGGCCTTGGTTCCGGCGCGGCGACGGGTTGGCCGGCGACCGACTGGGTCGAGGAGATGATGCTGCGCACCCAACCGCCCAGCCTGTATGACAGCTGGGTCAGCAACGAAACGCCCTTCACCGACGAGCGCATCGTCGCGGCCATCGAGGAATTCGGCGCCTTCGCCCTGAACGAGGATTATGTCGATGGCGGGGTCGTCTCGGTCGGGTCCACTGATTTCCGGGACAGCCCGAAAGGCCTCTTCACCTCGCCGCCGAAATGCTACATGCACCGGCAAGCGTCCTTCATTCCGGCGTTCTTCCCGGAGGGCACCGAGTTGGGCGTGGATGTGGATTTCTTCTATTTTCCCGCCTATGAGAGCAAGGATCTCGGCAAGCCGGTCCTGGGCGCCGGGGTGCTGTACGCCATCACCAACCCCTCGCCGGCGGCCAACGCCTTCATGGATTTCCTGACCACGCCGATCGCGCATGAGCTTTGGATGGCGCAAGGCGGTTTCCTGACGCCTTACAAAGAGGCGAATGTCGAAGCCTATGCGAGCGATGCGTTGCGCGGCCAAGGCGAGATCCTGTTGAACGCAACGACTTTCCGCTTTGATGCGTCCGACCTGATGCCGGGCAAGATCGGCGCCGGGTCGTTCTGGACCGGCATGGTCGACTATGTGGGCGGCAAGCCGGCGACGGAAGTCGCGGCTGAAATCCAGGCCACCTGGGACGCCTTGAAGTAAAAGGCATTGGGCGCCGGCCGAACCGGTCCGGCGCCCAATTCCGTTGTTGCGCAACCCGCCCAACCATAGCGGACGCCGCCGACAAACCATCGCTTGAAGAGCCGGTTCAACCGGCCACAGCGAAAAACTACGCGTTCAGACCCCGGGGAGGTCGATCATGGTCGAACAGATTGTCGCCGCAATCCTGACGATGGTGTTGGGCGTCGCCGGATGCGCCTTCTATTTCATCGGCTCGAATTGGCTGCTGGATCGGATTTTTCCCTTCAAGCAAGGGGATAGCGCGGTCGCGGCGCGCAACCAGTTGATCACCGCCGCAATCCGGCCTTGGCTGTTCCTGGGACCGGCCATGATCGCCCTGTTTATCTATCTCGTGTACCCGGTCTTCGACTCGCTGCGCCTCTCCCTTTTCGATCGTACCGGCGGCGAGTTTGTCGGCCTTTCCAACTATATCTGGATGATCAATGACGGCGAATTCCGCCAGTCGATGTTCAATAATATGTTGTGGCTGATCTTTGTGCCGTCGCTGTCGACCTTCTTCGGGCTGATCATCGCCGCGCTGACCGACCGGGTCTGGTGGGGGAATATCGCCAAGTCGATGATTTTCATGCCGATGGCGATCTCCTTCATCGGCGCCAGCGTCATCTGGAAATTCATCTACGATTTCCGCGGCGAGGGCGACGCGCAGATCGGCCTGTTGAACGCCGTGGTCATCTTTCTGGGCGGCTCGCCGGAAGCCTGGATCACGCTCGACTTCTGGAACAATTTCTACCTGATGGTGATCCTGATCTGGATCCAGACCGGCTTCGCCATGGTGATCCTGTCGGCCGCCCTGCGCGGCATTCCGGAAGAGACGATCGAAGCCGCCGTGATCGACGGCGCGAACGGGGTTCAGATCTTCTTCAAGATCATGATCCCGCAGATCTGGGGAACGATCGCGGTGGTCTGGACGACGATCACGATTTTGGTGCTGAAGGTGTTCGATATCGTTCTGGCCATGACCAACGGCCAATGGAACAGCCAGGTTCTGGCGAATCTGATGTTCGACTGGATGTTCCGTGGCGGCGGCGATTTCGGCCGGGGCGCCGCGATCGCGGTCGTGATCATGGTGCTCGTGATCCCGATTATGGTGTGGAATATCCGCCGCGCCAACGCCGAGATGGAGGGACGCTAAGATGTTCGCCGCTTCCTCAAGCCGCTCTCCCCTGACCTGGGCGGTGCACGCCTCGGTCATCTTTCTGGTCGTGATCTGGACGCTGCCGACCTTCGGCCTGTTCATCTCGTCGATCCGCGACAAGGACCAGCTTGCGATCAGCGGCTGGTGGACGTCGCTGACGACGACCGAACAGAACCGCGTGATCCGGGCGCCCGGCCCCGACGCGCAAGTCGAACAAAACGGCCGCTTCGTGATTTCCGGCGACGTGCTGGAGGGCGGACCGGGAACCGTCACCGCCTTCGGCTTTAGCAGCCGTGAACCGACGAAGTACCAACCGGGGGACATCGCGATCCTGCGCTCCGGCGCCGAGTTGACCGTCGAGGAAGACGGCGCTTTCAGCATCAGTTCCGCGGAGCCGATCGAGGGCCGGCGCGGCCAGCGCGTCTTCTTCTCGGCCGAAACGCCGCCCCGATTCACGCTGGAGAACTACCGCAACGTGCTCACCTCGGAGGGCGTCTTACAGTCCTTCGTGAACTCCATGACCGTGGCGGTGCCCGCGACCATCATCCCAATCCTGATTGCGGCCTTCGCGGCCTACGCCCTGGCCTGGATGAAGTTCCCCGGCCGCGCCTTGCTGATCGCGACTGTCGTGGGGCTGTTGGTGGTGCCGCTGCAAATGTCGCTCATCCCGCTTCTAAAAATGTATAACGGAGTCGGCGCTTTCTTCGGCGTGCCCGCCAAGACCTATCTCGGCATATGGCTGGCGCATACGGGGTTCGGGCTGCCGCTGGCGATCTATCTGCTGCGCAACTATATCGCCGGGCTGCCGAAAGAACTGATGGAGAGCGCCCGCGTCGACGGGGCGAGCGATTTCGACATTTTTGTGAAGATCGTCCTGCCGCTGTCCTTCCCGGCGCTGGCCAGTTTCGCGATCTTTCAGTTCCTCTGGACCTGGAACGACCTGTTGGTGGCGATGGTGTTCCTCGGCAATGGCGATGATCAGTTGGTCCTGACCGGACGCCTGCGCGAGTTGTTGGGCTCGCGGGGCGGCAATTGGGAAATCCTGACCGCGTCCGCCTTCGTCACCATGATCGTGCCTCTCATCGTTTTCTTCTCGCTTCAGCGCTTCCTGGTGCGCGGCCTGCTGGCCGGCTCCGTGAAGGGCGGCTGACGGTTCTATCGAAAGGTCTGACCAACATGCCTGAGAGTTTTGAGGCGAGCATGTCGCCAGCTCCAAAACCGGACTATCTCGACCGCGACTGGTGGCGCGGCGCGGTGATTTATCAAATCTATCCGCGCTCGTTCCAAGACAGCAGCGGCGACGGCGTCGGCGACCTGGCCGGCATCGCCCAACGCATGGATTATGTCGCTAGCCTGGGCGTCGATGCTATCTGGGTCTCGCCCTTCTACACTTCGCCAATGAAGGATTTCGGCTATGACGTCAGCGATTATTGCGGCGTCGATCCCCTATTCGGCACCCTGGCCGATTTCGACGCGCTGATCGCCGAGGCGCATCGCTGCAACATCAAGGTCATGATCGATCTGGTGCTGTCGCACACCAGCGACCAACATCCCTGGTTCCAGGAAAGCATGCGCGACCGCGAAAACCCAAAGCAGGACTGGTATGTCTGGGCCGACCCTAAGCCGGACGGGTCGCCGCCGACCAACTGGCTGTCGATCTTCGGCGGCTCCGGATGGGCCTGGAACGGCCGGCGGCGGCAATATTACCTGCATAATTTCCTAGCGTCGCAACCCGACCTGAATCTGCACAATCTCAAGGTGCAGGACGCGCTTCTGGATGCTGTTCGCTTCTGGCTAGAGCGCGGCGTTGACGGGTTCCGCCTCGATACGATCAATTTCTATTTCCACGACGCGCAGCTGCGCGACAATCCGCCCCTGCCGGATCACATGCGCAACGATTCGATCGCCCCGTCGGTCAACCCCTACAACTACCAGGATCACCTGCATGACAAGAATCAGCCGGAGAATTTGGAATTCTTGAAACGCTTCCGCGCGTTGATGGACGAATATCCGGCCGTGGCTGCGGTCGGCGAGGTCGGCGACAGTCAGCGCGGCCTTCAGATCGTCGGCGAATATACAAGCGGCGGCGACAAGGTGCATATGTGCTACGCTTTCGAGTTTCTCTCTCGGCAGTTTCCAGACAGCGCGCGCATCAGCAGCGTGATCGGGAAGTTCCACGCCGCGGCGCCGGACGGTTGGGCTTGCTGGGCCTTCTCGAACCACGATGTCGAACGGCATGGATCCCGTTGGGGCGGCCGCGTGACGGACCGAGACGCCTATCTTCGCTTGATGGCGGGCCTGCTCTTGTCCCTGCGCGGGTCGGTCTGCCTCTATCAGGGCGAGGAGTTGGGCCTGACCGAGGCCGACTTGGCGTTTGAGGACTTGCAGGACCCGTACGGCATCGAGTTTTGGCCGGAGTTCAAGGGCCGCGACGGCTGTCGCACGCCGATGGTCTGGGAGAAAGAGCGGCAATGCGCCGGCTTCACGGACGGCGAGCCATGGCTGCCGATCCCGCCGGAGCACCGGACCTTGGCCGTCGATCAGCAGGACAGCATGGCCAACTCCATGGTGAATCACTACCGAACCTTTCTGCGGTTTCGAAAGACCCATACGCCGCTGATCAAGGGCGAATTGAAGCTGGTGTCCGAGAGCGGACCTGTTCTCAGTTTTGAACGGATCCATGGCAATGAGCGCTTGTTCTGCGCCTTCAACCTGTCCGACGCCGAGCAATTCATCGCCGTCCCGGACGATCTTGAAGAGGCCTTGGACGGTCATGGATTTTCGGGCCTGCTGCGGGCTGCGGATATTGAACTGCCGCCGTATCAGGCTTTTTTTGCGCGGCTGCGCTGAGGCGACGCCAAGCGGGCGCAAGACTTCGGAACGAATAAGAAAGAACAGGGTTGGGAACGTATTATGACCGGGTTGCAGCTGGAACAGATCGTAAAATCCTATGGCGAGGTGGATGTGATCCACGGCGTCGATCTGGATATCAAGCAAGGCGAGTTCGTCGTCTTTGTCGGCCCGTCGGGCTGCGGCAAATCCACCTTGTTGCGGATGATCGCGGGACTGGAGGAAATATCCGGCGGGGAGCTTCGGATCGATGGCGCTCGGGTCAACGAGACGCCGCCGTCGAAACGCGGCATCGCGATGGTGTTCCAATCCTATGCGCTTTACCCGCATATGACGGTCTATGACAACATGGCCTTCGGCATGCGGATCGCGAAAGAGGACAAGGCCGAGATTGACCGCCGCGTCCGCCAAGCCGCCGACATCCTGCAATTGACCCAATATCTCGATCGATTGCCCAAGGCCCTGTCGGGCGGGCAGCGTCAACGTGTTGCAATCGGCCGGGCGATCTGCCGCAACCCGAAAGTGTTCCTGTTCGACGAGCCGCTGTCCAATCTCGACGCCGCCCTGCGGGTGGCGACGCGGATCGAGATCGCCAAACTGAACGAGGCGATGCCGGATACGACCATGATCTATGTGACCCACGATCAGGTCGAGGCGATGACCCTGGCCGACCGGATCGTCGTGCTGTCGGGCGGCTATATCGAACAGGTCGGGGCCCCGATGGAGCTCTATGAGCGCCCGAACAACCTGTTCGTCGCCCAGTTCATCGGCTCGCCGGCGATGAACATCCTGCCGGCGACCGTGGCGTCGACCGGCGCCGAGACGACCGTCACCCTCTCGACAGGCGATAGCGTGACCGTGCCGGTGCATAGCACCGAGCAGCGCCAGGGCGAGCCCGCCAGTTTCGGCGTGCGGCCCGAGGATCTCGAAGTCACGACCGGCGACGATTTCCTGTTTGAAGGCGAGGTCTCACTGACGGAATCACTGGGCGAAGTCACCCTGGTTTATATTGAGGGCCTGACCAAGGACGAACCGATTATCGCCAAGGCGCCGGGCCAGTTGCCCGTCGAACGCGGCCAGAAGCTGCGCTTCAAGGCGGCGCCGGAGAAACTGCATCTCTTCAACAAGGACGGCCGCAGCTTTCGCGCTGCCTGATCCGGGCGGTTGGTGGAACGGACCGGCTGAGCCTGCCGCCAAATGCGCAAGAAAACGCGGTTTTGATCATTCGCGCTTTTTGCACAATTTCCCGTGAGCAGGCGCGTGATAACACTTGATAGCGTGGGGATTTCTCTTGGAATTCCGCTGTTCGGCGTCCGTCGCGCCTCGTAATAACCCCTAACTCTAGTGGGGCGATAGCAAAATTCTGCGCCCCGGCCCCACTGGTCACGCAACGATTGTGATCAGCGCCGGCTATTTCGGGAACAGGAAGGTGACTTTGATCGATGCGCCGAGATCCTCGGGCCCGCCCTCAGGGCTTTCGGCCCAGTACCGGCCGGCGAACTGAAGCTGTACTTTTTGCTCACCGACTGTGAGCAATTTCGAGACCTGGGCGTTGATCGGCGTCAGCCATTGATTTTCGTTCCAATCGTAGGTCGACTCTGACTGCAGCGTGTAGGTCCAGGCGGTCGGCGTGACATAGGCGAGGAACGGCTGCAGGAAGGAGGCGCTGACGCCGTCGCGGCTGCCTTCGCCCGCGACCGACCAGATATGGTTGGTAAGCGCGCCATAGATCCAGGGGCCTTTTTCGGTCAGCACCACCGCGGTCGGGCCCAGGCCAAGTTTCTCGGAACCCAGGAACGGTTCGGTAGCGGTCGGCAGGGAGATCGCCGGCCCGACGCCCCAGAACATCTCGCCCGCCCCGGTCGAAATCGGCGCGCTGGGCGAGAAAAAGAAGCTTTGAAGCGTGTCGCCCAATCCGAACTCACGCCCGTCCTGGCCACCGACATCGTTCTGCCAGATCACCGGAACGATGGTGCGCGAGATCACATTCCAATCGTCATTCAGCGTCGCCGGAACGACCGGCTGGAAATTCATCAGCAGCCGTTCGCCGTCATCCTCGCCGAAACGCCCGTCATAGTTGAACTCGAACGGCACGGAGATCAGCGAGGCGATCGGATTGGCCAGTTTCTTGGCGAGCTGCTCGTCCCCGCCCCCCGCCGCGGGCGCGCCGGCCGCGTCCCTAGTCGGCGTTTCTTGCGCCGCGGGGCTCTTGCCAAGGGCCGGGAACGCAAGACCGGTTAGGAACAAAGCAGCTGCCGCCCAAATCCGCGCTCCGGAAATCATGGTGCGGCCTAACCAGCGCTCTCGCGGCGCGCCATGAAGGCCAGGCGCTCGAACAAATGCACGTCTTGCTCATTCTTTAGCAGAGCGCCATGCAGCGGTGGGATCGCCTTGGACGGGTCCTGTTCGCGCAGCACCTCGGGCGGCACATCCTCGGCGGCCAGCAGCTTGATCCAGTCCAGCAATTCGGAGGTCGAGGGCCGTTTCTTTAGGCCTTTCACCGCGCGCACCTCGAAAAACAGCGTCAGCGCCTCGCGCAATAAGCGGCGTTTGATGTCCGGGTAATGGACCTGGACGATCCGCTCCATCGTCTCGCGGTCGGGGAACTGGATGAAATGAAAGAAGCAGCGGCGCAGGAACGCATCCGGCAGTTCCTTCTCGTTGTTCGAGGTGATGATGACGATCGGCCGCGCCCGCGCCTTGACCACCTCCTGGGTCTCATAGACGTGGAATTCCATCCGGTCGAGCTCAAGCAGCAGATCGTTGGGGAACTCGATATCCGCCTTGTCGATCTCGTCGATCAACAGGACCGGCGGCTGCTCGGCGACGAACGCCTCCCAGAGTTTGCCGCGCCGGATATAGTTCCGAATGTCGTGGACCCGATCGTCGCCCAGTTGGCTGTCGCGCAAGCGGCTGACGGCGTCATATTCATAGAGCCCCTGCTGAGCGCGGGTCGTCGATTTGATATGCCATTCGATCAGCGGCCGACTCAGACCGTCGGCGATCTCCTTGGCCAACACGGTCTTGCCGGTGCCCGGTTCGCCTTTGACCAGCAGCGGACGCTCCAAGGTCACCGCCGCATTGACGGCGATCTTCAGATCGTCCGTCGCGACGTAGCTTTCCGTTCCTTCGAACCGCATCGCAGCCCTCATTTGTCTGAAAGCGCCGACCGGCGTCGGGACACGGATCAGGCCGCGCCAAGCGCCGTTTCGATCGCCGTGATGGCCTGGGCCGCCGCCGCGCCGTCCGGACCGCCGGCTTGCGCCATGTCGGGCCGACCGCCGCCGCCCTTGCCGCCGATCGCGGCCGAGCCGGCGCGCACCAGATCGACCGCGCTATGCGCCGTCGCCAGATCATCGGTCACGCCGACCACCAGCGAGGCCTTGCCGTCATTGACCGAGACGACCGCGACGACGCCGGAGCCGACCTGGGATTTAAGCTGATCGGCGAGCGGTTTCAGCTCCTTCGCCGGCACATCCTGCAACACACGCGAGGCGAATTTGACGCCAGCGACCTCGCGCGCCGCCGGTTCGGCGCCCGCGCCGCCGCCGGCCGCCAGTTTGCGCCTCAGTTCCGAGACTTCGCGTTCCAGTTTGCGGCGCTCCTCGATCAGCGCCGAGACGCGGCCCGGCGCATCGGCGGCGGCGGTTTTCAAGGAGGCCGCGACCGCGCCCAACGCCTGTTCCTGAGACCGGGCGAAATCCAAGACCGCCTCGCCGGTCATGCATTCGATCCGTCGGACCCCAGCGGCCACGGCGCTTTCAGAGGTGATGCGGAACGATCCGATATCGCCGGTGCGGGAGACATGGGTGCCGCCGCACAGCTCGGTCGAATAGACCCGGGTATCGCTCTCCGGAAGTCCCATCGACACTACGCGGACTTCCTCGCCGTATTTCTCGCCGAATAGGGCCAGGGCCCCAGCCTCGACCGCCGCGTCAGGCGTCATCAGGCGGGTCGTCACCGGTGCGTTGCCGCGTACCTGGTCGTTCACAATCCGCTCGACGGCGACAATCTCGTCGCCGCTCATCGCCTTGGGATGGGCGAAATCGAAGCGCATCGACTCCGGCGCCACCAGCGACCCTTTCTGCGTCACATGATCGCCCAGCACCCGGCGCAGCGCTTCATGCACCAAATGGGTCACCGAATGATTGGCGCGCAATTTCGAGCGCCGAGTGTGATCGACCCGCATGTCGAGCGCGTCTTCCAGCGCGATGCGCCCCTTCGTCACCGTGCCGAGATGCAGGACCAGATCGTCCATGCGTTTCTGGGTGTCGCTGACGGTGAATTCCTGACCCTGGGGACCGATCAACACGCCGATATCGCCGGACTGGCCGCCGGACTCGCCATAGAAGGGCGTCTGATTGGCGATCACGACGCCCTGTTCGCCATTCTCCAGCGCTTCGACGGCGGCGCCGTCGCGGACCAGGAATGAAACCACGCCTTCCGCCCGCTCGGTCTCGTAGCCGAGAAACTCGGTGGCCCCGACCTGTTCCTTCGCTTCGAACCAGACGGCTTCGGTCGCAGCGTCGCCGGAGCCAGCCCAGTGCGCGCGCGCCTTGGCCCGCTGTTCCTCCATCGCCGTCTCGAAGCCGGGCAAGTCGACCGACCGTCCTTGGCCGCGCAGGATGTCCTGGGTCAGATCGAGCGGGAATCCATAGGTGTCGTAAAGCGTGAAGGCGACGCGCCCGTCGAGCGCTTCCGCTTCGCCGAGCTCGTCAGTCGCGTCGTCCAAAAGGCGCAAGCCACGATCCAACGTCGCCTTGAAGCGCTCTTCTTCGAGCTTCAGCGTTTCGGTGATCAGGGCCTCGGCCCGGCGCAGTTCCGGGAAATGGCCGCCCATCATGCCGGTCAGGACGGGCGTCAATTTGTAGAGCAGCGGATCGTCGGCGCCGAGCATATGGGCGTGCCGCATCGCCCGCCGCATGATCCGCCGAAGAACGTAGCCGCGCCCTTCGTTCGAGGGCAGGACGCCGTCAGCGATCAGGAAGGAAATGGCGCGCATATGGTCGGCGATGACCTTATGGCTGGCCCCGCGATCGCCGTCCGGATCGGTCGATGTCAGATTGGCGGCGCCCTCGATCAGCGTCCGCAGCAGATCGACGGCGTAATTGTCATGCTTGCCTTGCAGGACCGCGGTGATGCGCTCCAGCCCCATGCCGGTGTCGATCGAGGGGCGCGGCAGGTCGATCCGCTTGCCGGGCTCCAGCTGTTCATACTGCATGAAGACCAAGTTCCAGATCTCGATGAACCGGTCGCCATCCTCGTCCGGCGAGCCGGGCGGGCCACCGGGAATCTCCGGACCATGGTCGTAGAAGATTTCCGAACAAGGCCCGCAAGGGCCGGTATCGCCCATCTGCCAGAAATTGTCCGAGGTCGGGATGCGGAGGATTTTCTCGTCCGGCAGGCCGGCGATCTTGCGCCAGAGAGACGCCGCGTCCTCATCCTCGGCATAGACGGTCACCAGCAGCTTGTCGCGCGGGATTTCGAACTCTTTGGTGATCAGATTCCAGGCGAGTTCGATCGCCACATCCTTGAAATAGTCGCCGAAAGAGAAGTTGCCGAGCATCTCGAAGAAGGTGTGGTGACGCGCGGTGTAGCCGACATTTTCGAGATCATTGTGTTTGCCGCCGGCGCGCACGACCTTCTGAGAGGTGGCGGCGCGGCTGTAATCCCGCTCCTCTTGGCCGGTGAAGACATTCTTGAACTGCACCATGCCGGCGTTGGTGAACATCAACGTCGGGTCGTTGCGCGGCACCAGCGGCGAGGAATCGACGATACGGTGTTCCCGCTCGCCGAAATAGCGAAGAAACGCGGTTCGGATATCGTTGGCGCTGATCATAGACGCTTCTGTCCCAGTGCAAGTGGCTGACGGCCGACTTTCGGCGCGTGCAGCGCCGAAAAGGCCGCATTTACTAGCTTGCGGGCGGCGCGCTGTCCAGAAAGCGCGGACCGTAGAAAGGCTGGGCGCCTCCGGGACAGGAAAAAGCCGCGCGGTCGGCGCGGCTTCCTCGATCTGCTTGGGTCTTGGCGCAGCGGCGGCGCGCGGGCCCCGCCAAGGCCCGCGCTGTGCTTTAGGCCTTCACCGGGTCGTCGGCCGGTTCGAGCTTGGCGTCGGCCTCTTCGCCCGGCGCAGCGCCTTCCAGCATCGCGCTGTCCAGCACGCCGGCATTCTGGCGGATCTTGGTTTCGATTTCCGCGGCGATTTCCGGGTTCTCGCGCAGGAAGTTTTTGGCGTTCTCCCGCCCCTGGCCGACACGCTGACCGCTATAGGAGAACCAGGCGCCCGACTTCTCAACGATCCCCGCATTCACCCCCAGATCGAGCAATTCGCCCATTTTCGACACGCCCTCGCCATACATGATGTCAAATTCGACCTGTCGGAACGGCGGCGCCACCTTGTTCTTCACGACCTTCACCCGCGTCTGGTTGCCGACCACTTCGTCCCGGTCCTTGATCTGACCGATGCGGCGGATGTCGAGCCGGACGCTGGCGTAGAATTTCAGGGCGTTGCCGCCGGTCGTGGTCTCCGGCGAGCCGAACATCACGCCGATCTTCATCCGGATCTGGTTGATGAAGATCACCATGCACTGGGTGCGGTTGATCGAGCCGGTCAGCTTACGCAAAGCCTGGCTCATCAGGCGCGCCTGCAGGCCGACATGGGTGTCGCCCATCTCGCCTTCCAATTCGGCGCGCGGCACCAGCGCGGCGACGGAATCGACCACCAGCACGTCAATCGCGCCGGACCGTACTAGCGTGTCGGCGATCTCCAGCGCCTGCTCGCCGGCGTCGGGCTGAGAAATCAGCAATTCATCGACATTGACGCCGAGCTTTTTGGCGTAGACCGGGTCGAGCGCGTGCTCCGCATCGACAAAGGCGCAGGTTCCGCCTTTCTTCTGCGCCTCGGCGACGACATGCAGCGCCAGGGTGGTCTTGCCGGAGCTTTCCGGGCCGAAAATCTCGATGATCCGCCCTTTCGGCAGGCCGCCGATCCCGAGCGCAATATCCAAGCCCAGCGAGCCGGTCGGAATCTCCTCGATATCCAACGCGGTTTGCTGGCCAAGCTTCATGATCGAGCCTTTGCCATAGGCGCGTTCAATTTGCCCGAGAGCGGCTTCGAGCGCTTTCTGCTTGTCCATGTCGTTCTTGTCCACCAATCGAAGGGCTGCTTGTGACATCTGTCGCTCCCGGTTCTGTCATAGGGCCTAAACGCTTGCAACGGCTCTACCGTACCGGTTTTGTTCTCACGCGCAAGTTCTTTTTTTGTTCTTATCTAAGGGGCTGTTTTCACATTATTTTCTGCCTTTGTTCCGAAAAGTCTGGAGCGGAACGGCCCTCCGTCTGTGCTGGCGACAGAAAACGCCGGAGCGCGGGCCGCCGGCCGATTCGGGGCCGAACATGCGGACGGAGAGGCTCGGTTCAGCGGCTTCTCAGCGGCCTCCCAGCGCCTGTTTCACCATCGAGGCCAACTGCTTCAGGCTGAAAGGCTTCGGCAAGAAGTGAAGATCGTCAAAAGCGGCGACTTCGGCCGCCACGGCCTCTTCGGTATAGCCGGAGATGCAAATTACCGGCAGATCCGGGTATTTCTTCCGCGCCTCCTTGATCAGGGTCGCGCCGTCGACCTCCGGCATCATCATATCGGTGATCAAAAGATCGAATCGTTCCTCGGCGAGAATGTCGAGGGCGGTTGCGCCCGTCCGCGCCTCCGTGACGACATATCCTTTTGAACGCAAGGCGCGAGCCCCAAACGTGCGCACGGCGTCCTCGTCCTCGACCAGCAGGATGTCGCCGCCGCCCGTCACATCGTCGGCGTCTTCGATCTCGGCCGCGGCCGCGCCGACCGTATCCGCGGCCGTCTCTTCATCACCGTCTGCATTCTGGGCCTCGGCTTGGGGCAGCAGTAAGGTGAAAATCGCACCCGTCTCCTGGCCGCCGCTGCGATTCTCGACACTGATGAAGCCGCCATTCTGTTGCACGCCGCCATAGACCATCGACAGGCCAAGTCCGGTGCCGGCCCCGATCTCCTTGGTCGTGAAGAACGGATCAAAAATCTTCTCGAGATCTTCTTCGGCGACCCCCGGTCCCGTGTCCGCAACGACGATCGCGACATAGGCGCCCGCCGGCGCGGTCTCGCCGCCCATCACGGTCGGCGACTCGAGCATGCGGCGCTCGGTCGTGATGGTCAGGACGCCGTCATTCTCCATGGCGTCGCGGGCGTTGACGGCCAGATTGATGATCATCTGTTCGAGCTGCGACTGGTCGGCCCGGATCAGCCCGAGGTCCCTTCCATGGATCAGATCCAGCGTCACCCGCTCGCCCAAAACGCGCCGCAGCAGCGATGAGATCTCGGCCAAAATGTCTGTGACGTTCAACAGGCTAGGCTGCAACGGCTGCTGCCGGGAAAAGGCCAGCAACTGGCGGACCAGACGCGCTGCTCGCTTGGCGTTCTGGTTGATCTGCATGACATCGGCGAAAGTCTGATCGCCTTCATGATGCCGATGCAGCAACAGGTCGCAGAACCCGATGATCGCCGTCAGCATGTTGTTAAAATCGTGGGCGACGCCGCCCGCCAATTGTCCAAGAGCCTGCATCTTCTGGGATTGCGCGAATTGCATTTCCAAGCGTCGGCGCTCTGTCGCATCCGTGGCGTGCACCAACAGGATGCGTCGGCCGCCCGTCGCGCCGACGCCAGCCTCGCTGCGCACCACGCGGGCGCCCAGGCTGACGACATCGTCGGGCTTCGCTCTCGGACGCAGGTTCAGGCTGGCACCGGCCTGATCGACCGCGGCGGATTTCTCCAGGAAATCGACAATTGCGCCGGCTTCGTCCGGGTCGAACAGGTCGGGAAGCGCGGTCGCTTCCCCGATCTCGGCGCCCGTCAACGAACCCAGCGTGGCGTTGGCTTCCAGGATCGCCCAGCCGTCCGTCGACCCGCCCGCGACAAGCGCCAGTCCGAACGGCGCCGCGTCGAGAACCGCGCCCAGGCCGGAAGCATCATTATCGGAACGGCGCGCAGGACCGACGCCGACCACCGCGCCAAGGCTCGGCGCCGCGCGGTCGCCTGCGATCATCGCCACACGCCATAGCGCCGTTCCGTCTGGCAGCGTCTGACGGTTCACCTCCACCCATTCCGGCTTCTCAGGCTTCCGCCCCAATCGGATCGGCCCAGGCCTTTCTCCCCGCGCCAACGCGAACAAGCGCGCCCGCGCCGTCGACCCGTTCCCGCCCTGCAATTCGGCGGTCTGGGATCCAGCAACCTGCGATCCAGCGGCCTCGCTTTTTCGTTCGTCCTCGATCGGGTCCGCCTCGAACGCTTCCGCCAGGACGACCGCGGCAGCGCGGCTTTCACCGGATCGGGCCCGGGCGATCGCCTGAAAAGGCGCATTCATGGCCAGGATTCGAGCCGGTCGCCCCGCGGACGGCGGGCGTTCCAAGGCGACGCCGACATCATCCGCCTCGGTCGCCTGCCAGAGCGCCGCGCGAGCCGGGTCGTCCGGCGCCGTGAGAAGCGCGCCGGCGATGCAGGCTATGGCGCAGAGCGCGATCGTTACGGCGACCGCGATCGGGTCCTCGGAAGCTGTATAAACGACAAAAGCCAGCACCGCTGAAAGCGCCGCCCATAGACCGGATATCGCAATGATCCGCCTGCCGCGAGACAGGGTGGAAGGCTCGTGACCGTCCTGGCTGGAAGTAGCGTTCAACTCTCGCTCCCTACCCGGTTTACATGTCGGCGAAGCCAGCCCGATAGACGCCATATGGCCGATACCGACTGACGCGCGCCCGTCAATTCACATGTCGGCCCTTGAGGCTCCAGACATAGCTGATCACTTCCGCCACCGCGCGATAATGCTCTTCCGGCACTTCCTGATCGATCTCGCAGGCGGCGAAGAGCGCGCGCGCAAGCGGCGGATTCTCGACGATCGTGATCTCATTCTCCTCAGCGATGACGCGGATGCGCTGCGCCACCAGGTCCTGACCCTTGGCGACCAACACCGGCGCGCTCATCCCTTCGTCGGGTTTGTAGGATAAGGCGCAGGCGAAGTGGGTCGGGTTGGTGACGACGACGTCCGCTTCCGGCACCGCCTGCATCATTCGGCTCATGGCCCGCTTGGTCCGAATGCTGCGCAGCCGCGCTTTGACTTGAGGATCGCCTTCGGAGTTCTTGAATTCTTCCTTGATCTCCTGCTTTGTCATGCGGAGCTGTTTCCGATGCTCATACCTCTGGTAGAAAATATCGAAGATCATAATGACGAAATGCACCGCCAACACACCGGCGAGGATGCGCAGGACCATGATCATGATTTCGTCCAGATGATCTTTGAATTCGAGCCGCGGCAGGATGCTCACGCGTTCGAATTCAGGCAGGAACATCAGCAGGCCGACCACCGCCACGATGCTCATCTTCAAGAGATTGCGAACGAACTCGACATACATTTTGGCGCCGATGAAGCGTTTGGCGCCGGAGATCGGATTGATCTTGCTTAGTTTCGGTTTAATCGGCTCGGTGGAGACGACCCAGCCGTTCTGAACCAGGAAACTACCGCCCGCTAGAAGGGCGAAGACCGCCAATGGCACGCCGACGATGCCGAGCGTGGTGATTAGGGTCGCCTCCAACGTCTCGGAGAGCTCCCCGGGACCGTACAAGACGCCATGCGGCGCTTGCAGGTAGCCGACCATGGCGTCGCGCAACCCGCCGGCGATCGACGGACCGGCCAGCGCAATCATGATCGCCGCACCGGCGAGGAGAACCCAAGTCGGCACCTCGCGGCTTGTCGGCAATTGGCCGCGCCGACGCGCATCGGCCAATCGTCGGCCGGTCGGCTCTTCTGTCTTGGAGTCCTGGTCGGCGTCGGCCAAGTCTCCGTCTCCTGTGATCCGCGTCCGGCCGGTCTCTTTGGATCAGCCCGCGGCGCTTTCCGCTTTGTTCATCCCAAGCATTGATCGCATCTGCGGCGCGTAGGCCTCGACCAAGCCGCCAGAACCTATTGAAACCAGAGACTATTGGAACATGAAGAAGCGCGCCAGATTCTCGGCGAATTCCTCCAAGAACACCATCATCAGCGTCGGAAGGGTCAGCAGGAAGATATACAGACCGATCAGAATTTGCAGCGGCATGGCGATGAAGAAGACCTGCAATTGCGGCATCATCCGGGCTATCAGCCCCAACATGACGAAGAATAAGAGGATCAGTACAATGAAGGGCGAGGCCAGTTTCATCGCCAGCGCGAAACTGTCCGCGACGCCTCGGGCGATAGTCTCGGCCAAATCGCCCATCATTGGAATCTCGGCAGGCGGAAAGACGCGATAGGTCTCGACCACCCCCATCAGCATCACATGATGCAGATCGGTGACCAGAATCAGCAACACGCCCATCAGCGACAAAAAGACCGACTGCAACGAGCCCTGGTCCGCTTGCGCCGGGTTGAACAGAAGCGCGTTGGCGAAGCCTGAAACAAGGGAAATGACCCCGCCCGCCGTCGACAGCGCCGCCACCATCACCCGCAACACCACGCCGAGAAAGACGCCGATCGTGATTTCCGCAAGGATGAACAGGACCAGAGCCGTCGCGCCGGCCTGCGGCGCGTTGGGTATCTGTTCGCCGACGACCGGCGTGATGATGAAAGCGAAGACCAACGCGAAGAGCAGGCGGATTCGCGCCGAGATATAGGCCTCGCCGAAAACCGGCATGATCATGAACGCGCCGCCGACGCGCGCGAAGACCACCATCAGCGCGAAGATCTCCAGCCCGACGAATTCGCTCAACATGCGGGGCCGTCCCTAAGGGCGCGCCAGACACGGCGGTCTGCGGCGCGATGCGGCGCTATCCAAGTCCGATCACCAGGTCGGTCACGTAGAACATCAACTCCTCCAACGCCTGCAGCATGAAGGGAGTCAGAACCAGGAGAGAGGCGAAGACCACCAGAATGCGCGGGACGAAGGTCAGCGTGGCTTCTTGGATTTGGGTCAGGGCCTGAAAAATCGCGATCACCAAGCCGACCACCAAACCGACGAGCATGATCGGGGCGGAGACGATCAGCATGGTCAGGATCGCCTGATAACCGACATCCAAGGCGATTTCTTCTGTCATGCCGTTGCGCCTCTCACCATGCGCGGCCGCCGAATCGGAGTCGCTGCTCAATGGCGCGACGCGTCGAATTTCCCACTCAACCCAACGATACGAGGTCCACGCGCGCCCGTCCGATTAATGTTCGACGACCCGGCCACGATTCGAGATGGGCGCGCCAGCCTGCGTATCGCTACGGCCCAAACGCCTAACGAGACGCTAAATCGGCATTCTCATGACCTGTTGATAGGCGCTGATCATCCGATCCCGCACCCGCACAACCGTGGTCAGGGTCTGTTCCGCATGGGTCATTGCGCTGACGACTTCGGTCAGTTCGGCGCGGCCGGCGATGGCGCGCGCCGCGACCTGTTCCGCCTCGCGGTTTGCATCAATGGTCGCTCGGGCGGCCCCGCGGACCATGTCCATGAAAGTCCCGGCGGCCGGTTCCGCGCCGGCCGCGTCGCCTGGTCCGCCGGCGCCCGGCATCGGCGTGGCATGCGCGCGATAGGCGGCGGAGGCGTCTGCTGGATTAATCGCCATGGCTGCGCAACTCTCTCATCTCTTCAGACTGTTTTCCGAGGCAATCCGCATTTATCTAAAATTCAATCTATCTCGTTTCTAACGCAGCGACCGCCAAGAGTCCAGGAACGGCGTCAAGCCTCTTCAGGCTCAGCGTAACAGCTCCAGCGTCTTATTCACCATCGATTTGGTGTTTTGGATCACGCTGACATTCGCCTGATAGCTGCGCTGCGCCTGCAGCATGTCCATCGTCTCGATCACGCCGGTCACGTTCGGGCGCTTATAGTAGCCTTCTTCGTTCGCGGCCGGATGGCTCGGATCATAGCGCAGCGTGAAGGCCGACTGGTCCTCAGTGATCTTACGGACGCGCACCAATTGCATGTCCGATTCGCGGTCGAGATAATTCTGAAAGGTTACGACCTTGCGCCGATAGGGGTCGCCGCCGGGCGTATTCGCCGTTGAATCGCGGTTGGCGATATTCTCCGAGATCACCCGGATGCGGGCGCCTTGAGCGCGCATGCCGGACGCGGCGATGGTCATGCTGCTGATCAATTCGTCGGCCATCTCAGTCGCTCCTTTATTCTACGCGGTCCGCGTCATGCGCCTTATCGTCCGCCGCCCGGCGTGCCGAGCGCTGTTCTATACATCTGACTGAATTTTCGGCGCAGGTTCAGCGCCAGAACATAATCGTTCTGAGTTTGGTTCATTTTGACGATTTGCTCTTCGAGGACGACCTGGTTCTTGTCAGGCGTCACCTCGTAGCTCGCCCGCCCGCGATTGACACGATAGGCGTCCGACGCGGTGCTGGCGGCGAAGCCGACGCCGGCGCTGGCCTGCTGCAGTTGAAGATTGCGTTCGGCCTGACGCAGGCTGTCGCGGAAACTGATCGGCACAAGGTCCCGCGCCTTGTAATCCGGCGTGTTCGCGTTTGCGACATTCTGCGCGATGACCCGCTGTCGCTGTGTCAGCCAGTGCGACTTGTCGGTGATCATCGTCATCAGAGCCGTGTCTCTGATCGACATTATTCTCTCCTCGCTGTCACGGGTCTCTCCAAACCCGACATACGCTAAGCAATGGCCATGCCAATCAAAGGAAAAACCATAGGCGCTCGCGCAAGCTCTGAAATAATGAACCGTTTCGTAAGTAATTCAAAGTAAAATAAAGCCATTTACTTTGGATACGAAGTAATCGCCATCTTCCCAACTACGTGGTTCGGCCCCGCACCTTGTCATTGGGTCGGATTTTGGCGACACTTTTCTCGGTTAGGCGGCGCAACGGATAAACGCATGCCTCTTGAAAAGCCTTACAAACGCGGCGGCCGTTGGGTGCGGAAACAGGCGGTCGCCCTCAGCTACCGGCCGGACGACGCGCACTCCGCGCCGGAGGTTGTCGCGTCCGGCGAGGGCCATCTTGCGGAACGCATCCTCGACGAAGCGTTCGCCGCAGACGTGCCGGTGCGCGAAGACGCCGATCTCGTGGAAATCCTCGCAGCGACGGAAGTGGGGCAGGAAATTCCGGTCGAGGCCTTCGTCGCCGTGGCGGAGATCCTGCGCTATGTTTATGAGCGAAACGGCGGCCCCCCGGAAGGCGTGCGGGAGGCGGCCGCCGGCGGCCCGTTCGAACCGCCGGAACCGCCTCTCTAGGCCGACGGGCGCCGCGGCGCTCTTGCGCTGGCGACTGGACAAGCGCGAGCGGTTCTGATCGGCTCTTAATGAAGCGATTGGGACTGACCCACGCTGCGACGACGACCAACCATGAGGGCGGCAAGCGGCCCGGAAAGCGCAAATCATGAGCAAGGCGGAATCAGAAGCGGAACTGAAGGCGCTGCTGGATGAGGTCACGCAAGCGCGGGAGAAGTTGATCTCGGGCGCCGACTTCGGTTTGGAGGGCGTCCATGCCCGCATTGACGACGCCTGCCGGAATGCAATGGCTCTGCCGAACGAGGATGTGGTCGAACTGCGCGACTTGATGACGGCGCTGCGCGACGCGCTCACCGACATTTCCATCATCATGCAGGAAGTCGAAGCGCGGCTCGCTGAGGATGACGCGGCGCATGGCGGGGCCGCCGACGCGCCCAGCCAGGCGGGCGAAGACAGCCGCTGAGCGCCGTCGGCGTGAGTTTGGCCTTCGACATCCGCGAGACGGCGCCGGTTGACGCGCCGGCGATCCAGGCCCTCCTGTCGGAAGCCTTCCCGGACGAGGCGCTCTGGCCAGTGGTCGAGCGATTGCTGACGACTGATGCGCCGGTTCTGTCCTTGTGCGCCATGCAGGACGCGGATCTGATCGGGCATGTGCTGTTCACGCATTGCCGAGTGGCGCCGACCGAGACGCCCGTCGCACTGCTCGCCCCCGTGGCCGTCCGCGCCGACCGCCGGCGCCAAGGCGTCGGCGGCGCCCTAATCTTGGACGGGCTGCGCCGGCTGGCCGCAAGCGGGGCCGGGCTGGCGCTGGTGTTGGGCGATCCCGCTTATTACAGCCGGTTCGGCTTCGAGACGGAAACGGCGGTGACCCCGCCCTATCCGCTGCCGGAAGCCTGGCGCGAGGCCTGGCGCTCCCGCCCCTTCTCCGAAACCGCGCCGCCGCCCCTCTCCGGCCCGCTGATCGTCCCCAACCCTTGGCGCGACCCGGCCTTGTGGACTGACAGTTGAGACGGCCGCCGTTGCGGGCGCATATCAGCGAATCGCCGTAAGCGTTAGAAGATCTTGAGCGCCGCGTTGGACGTCGCCGCAGGAAAGACTCTCAAACGCTTCGATGACCGATATTCTTGATCTCTCGAATTATATCCAGTTCTTGGCGGCGTTGATCGCGGTCATCCTGTTGATCGTTGCGTTGGGTGCGGTTGCGCGTCGTTTGTTTAACGCTCAGGTCGGCGCGCGCGCTGTCGACAACGGAAAGCGGCTGCAGGTCGTCGATGCGATCCCGATCGACGCGCGCCGGCGGCTGATTCTGGTGCGGCGCGATGACAGCGAACATCTGTTGCTGCTCGGGCCCGACGGCGACCGCGTGGTCGAGAGCGGCATTCCGGTCGATCCCGACGCGGCGGAACAGCGCCGCGCCCGCACGCAGGCCGCTAGCGCGCCCTCGCCGATCAATCTAGAGACGGTGCGGCGTCTGATCGGCGCGGCGTCGGGGCGCGGTCGGGAGGAAAAGCCAGCCTCGGACGAGGACGCTGAGACGCGCGACCGATCGACCAGGGCGTCATGAAGGCGGCGGCCTCCCATCATACCGGCGCCGGGACTAGCGCGGCGCGAAAGCGCGGCCCGGCCCTGCTTGGCTCGGCCGTCCTGCTTCTTGTCCTGGCTGGGATGGCGGGCGATGCGGCGGCCCAGTCGATCGCCATCGATATCGGGGAAAGCGGCAGCGTCACCGGCCGGTTGATTCAAGTCGTTGTGCTCTTGACCGTGATTTCGCTGGCGCCGGCAGCGTTGGTGATGATCACCTCCTTCACTCGGCTGGTGATCGTCTTCTCCCTGATCCGGACAGCCCTGGGCACGCAGCAGAGCCCGCCCAACACGGTGCTGATCAGCCTGGCGCTGTTCCTGACCTTCTTCATCATGCAGCCGGCCTTCGAGGAGGCGTACCAGAACGGGATCGAACCCCTGATCAACGAGACGATCAGCGAAGAAGAGGCGTTCGAGCGCAGCATCGCGCCCTTTCACGCTTTCATGCTGCGACATGTGCGCGAGAAAGACCTGCAATTGATGTTCGATCTGGGTCAGATTCCGCTTGTCGAAGAGCCGGAGGATACGCCGCTGCGCGCCTTGATCCCCGCCTTCTTGATCTCGGAATTGCGCCGCGCCTTCGAGATCGGGTTTCTGATTTTCGTGCCCTTCCTGGTCATCGATATGGTGATCGCCTCGGTCCTGATGTCGATGGGCATGATGATGCTGCCGCCGATCATGATCGCCTTGCCGTTCAAGCTGATCTTTTTCGTGCTGGTCGACGGCTGGTATTTGGTGGTCGGCAGTCTGGTGCAGAGTTTCCAACCAGTATAGCGCGGGGCCTGTTTCCAGGCGCGCGGCCTGCCGGTCCGTCTTCGCTCAACCTTCCAGATTGTTTACGCCGCTGGTGATCGGCCCGTCTCTTTCCTCGCTGAGCACCGGCGAAAGAAGCTGATCCCGGTAGTTCTCCAGGAAGGCGCCGAAACCATCGCTGCTCGCCAGTTGCTCGATGCTCGCCTGCAGCGAGGCCCCGCCCTCGTCCGGCGGCTGGACGATATAGTTGAAGACGTCGCGGAAGGGCGACAGATTCATCGCCGGTCCGTACAACTCCCGCAATTGCTCGAGCCCGTCCTCGTCGCGATCCAGTTTCAGCGCAACCGCCCAATTCACCACATGGCGCGCCCGATCTTCCTCTATCTCGTCATTCAGGTCCGGCGGATCGCCCGACAGCCGTTGCAGCACCCGCGCCGCCTCAGTCCAGTTTTCCAACTTACGATAGATGTCCTGGCGCAGAATGTCAGACGCCATGCTGGTGTCGCCGGCCAGCAGCTTCACCGCCTCGTCGTCGCGATCCATCTCGAACATGGCCTTGGCGCGCAATCGCCGCCGGTCATCTTCCAATCGGTTGTCGAGCTGTGGAAAGGCCGTCTTGTTCAGGGCGTCGACCGCGCCAATCGGATCGTTGTCCAGCAGCCGGATGAACGCCAGCTTGGCGCCGATCCGCGCCCGCTCCTCACCCTGCAGCCGGAATTCGGCCTGATGGTCGAGAAGCGCGGAGGCGCGGCCCAGCAGATCGACGTCGACAAGCCGGTCCGCCAGTTTCTCGATCAGCAGATCGCCGTCAGGACCGGACGGAGTCAATTCGCGGAACTCGTCATAAAGAGCCAGCGCCCGCAAAGGCGGCATTTCGTCGGCGCCGCCTTCGATATACAGATCCCGAAACAGGTCGGTCATCTCCCGCGCCAACTGCTCGGCCAACGGGTCTTCGCTGAAATAGCTGACCGCAAGACGAAAAGTCTGGAACCCTTCGAAATAGTCTTGCTTATCCATGTAGATTTCGCCGAGCCGGCGCAGCACGGCCAGTTCGAAACGATCGCCCCGCCAGCGAAAACGCAGCTTCTCAAGCCGCTCAACCACGTCATCGTCGGTCAGCGTTCCCTGGCGGCGCTCCATATTCACCAGCGCATATTCGGCGCGCGCCGCGTTCTTGCGATCGTCGCTGTCGATCAGCTCGTTCCACAGCTCGCGCGCCAGATCGAGATCGTTGCGGGTCAGCGCGATCCTGCCCTGATGATAGCGCAAGTCGCCGCGCTCGCCGCGCGTCAGCAGATCCGAGTCGCGCTCCAGCTCGTCCAACCAGCTCCGCGCAGTTTGCAAATCTCGTGTCGCCAGGGCCGCCTCGGCGCGCAGAAGCCCTAGCCGGCCTTTCAGCGGATACGGATAGTTTCTGAGGATCGAATCGCCGGCCTGGAACTGCGTCGCGGCTTGGGTCCAGTCTCCCAGTTCCGCCAATAGAGCGCCGCGCCATAGCGCCGCCTCGGCGAAGGCGTCCAGACGCGGGTCGTTCAAATCCTGGCGCGCCGCCTCGAAATCACGGTTTAGAACGTGGGTCGCGCCCCGAAGCGCCCGGTACGCCGATTCCTTGAACAGGTTCTCGTCGTCGTTTTCGATGACCCGCATCACGCCTGTGGCCTCGGGCCCGCGCCCGCGCGCAAGGTAGAAGCGAAGCAGATCGAGGCGCGCGTCGTTCTTGTTGTCCTCGGGAACCTCAGCCACCGTGGCCATCAAGCGCCGTTCTCGCCGGTCAAAGGTTCCCGGACCGCCCGCCACCCAGTCCTGGACGTTGAAAAGGCGCCGGGCGGAGAGAGTCTGGCCGGTCGAGACCGGCGCTTCCGGCGACACCGCGGAGATGTGCAACCCCTCGGTGCTGGAGATCGCGAACCCTTCGAAGCTGCGCTCGAAGACCACATTGTCGCCGAACGGCTCCACCGCCACCCCTTGCGCCGTGGACAGCAGTCGGAACTCCGGATAGGTGCGGACGTTGGCGACGCCGACCCCCGGGTCCCGATAAGTCGCGACCTGAATGCTGTCGCCGATTTCCGGATCGGGGATCGTGACCAATCCGCCGGGATTGGCCGAGGGGAAGAGCAGGCGCGGCCCCGTATCGGCGTCCGCCTCGGCCTGAATTTCCGCCTGAATGCGCGGTGCGTAGGGTTCGAGCCGGAAATCGACGACCCAGTTGAATCCCTCGAGAGTGACCACCGGATGCACATTCGGCTGCGCGCGCATCCGAACGACCGTCGCGCCGCTGATCGGCAACTGCTCGATCCGATCGATCAGAGGCGCGCCCTGCCGACGCAACGGCGCCAGGTCGATCGGCGCGCGCCTGTCGAACACGACCCAGATGAAGCCGCCGCGCTCATAGACCGCCGCGCCAACCTCTTCCGGCCAATCGAAAGAGAAGGAAACGGGGGCCGGACCTTCCGGCTGGACCGGGCGGCCGGAACTGTCCCGCAGGAAGCTCACCACGCCGGATTCCAGCGCCTCCTGGGTCGCCAGATCTTCTTCGGTTTGCGGGCCGATATCGGCTTCGGGCTGGCGCGCACGCGTACCGACAACGTCAACCGACTGCGCCGCGTCGAGGCCCGCTTCGACAGCGGGTTCGTCGGCGTTGGATCCGCCTTCGGGCGCCGCAGCACTGTCTTCGGCGGCCGCCGCCGCTTCTTCTTCCTGCTCAAGGATGCGCTCGGCCGCCGCCGCCGCTTCCGCCTCCAAGACCGCAACCGCGTCGGGCGCTAGCGGCGTCGGGCCGCCATTGGACGCGGGCGGGTCCGACGCTTCCGCTTCGGTCGATGCAGTAGGTGCAGCGTCGACGGTTTCCGGCTCTTCAACAGCGGGTTCGGGGCTTGGATCGGTCACGGCTATTCCCGACGCCTCGGGCGGGGAGACGGGCGCGTCCTCAGCCTCAGGCGGCGCCGGTGCGGGTCCGGACGCCAAATCGACAACCACGCGCGGGCCGGACAAAAAACTCCGCACGGATGTGCCTTCGGGGACCGTGATGCGCATGATCGTCGCGGGGCCGTCTCGTTCAACGGTCGGCGAGCCGAAAGGCGCGGGCAGGCTGGCGGCGATCTGCGCCGCTTCGAACCGCGCCGGGCGCTCAAACCGCACCGTGACCACGCCCGCGTCTTCATTGGCGCTGAATGTCGGCGCCTCGTCGAAATCGTAGACGAGCCTTGTATAGTCAGGGTGAAGACCAACGCGGACGACCACCGGCGGGGCCTCCGTCGGATCGCCGCTGTCCGCGTTTGCGCCCTCCGTCCCGGCCAAGCGCCGCAGGTCGATCGCGATCGAGTTTCCGCTGCGGAAGCTGGAGAGCGTCGCCGGCTGACTCAGGCCGAGCCGCACCACCCGGCCGCCTTCCTCCAGACGCGCCGAATCGACATAGGCGTCGAGCACCGAAGGCACGGCGGTCAGATCACTGCGCATCGGCGCGTCGAACCGAATGACCGCGTCATCCCCCTCGATCGCCGCCTCGTAGCCGACGATGCGGCCCCAATCGAAGACCACCCGACCATAGAAAGGATGCAGGCCCGCGCGGGTCTCGATCTGTTCCTGGGCCAGGGAGCGCGACGGCGCGGCCGCCGCCGCGACCGCCAGGACAGCAAGCGAGACCAAGGCGCGCACAGACGCCCTGCGCCACCCTAAGCTCCGCTGGGCTGAAGCCGTCACCTCTATTGCCCTCCCGCTTCCGCACGGAACACGATATCAATTCGGCGCGCCAACGCGTAGCGCTCTTCTTCGGGCAAACGCCGATCGATATGCCGATAGCGTGAGTCGCCCATGCCGAACGCGCTAAAATCGCCTTGATAGCCAGCTTGGCGCACGGTTTCGGCCACCTTCAAGGCCTGGCCCAGCGACAGCTCCCAGTTCGTCTTGAATATCTCGGAGCGCGCCGGCGTAGGATCCGTATGACCAACGATATCGACATGGTTGCCGATCTGCGCCATCACGCCGCTAAGCCGGGAAATCGCTTCAAACGCCCCCGGCGCCAATGTGTCGCCGCCCGCTTCGAACAAGAGGTCGCTGGGCAGGGACACCGACACCTGCTCTTGAAGCGCGGTCAGGCGCGCCTGTCTCAGGATCGGATCGCGGTCCAGCTTCTCGACCAGAATTCGGTTCAGATAGTCGGTGGAGAGGCCGCCCAAGACCACGATCGTCGAGATATTCTGGTCGCTCGCCGGCGGCGGCTCCTCGATCCGGCTCGGTTCGATGCTGGTGTTGATCAGCGAGATAATCTCGTCCCAGCGCTCGGATTTCAGATGCGACATCGAGAACAGCATGACGAAAAAGGTCAGCATCAGCGCCGTGACGTCGCCCATACTGATCAACCAGGGCGGGGCCGGCTCGACGCCGTCATCGTCTTTGCGCAGAGGTCTTGTGTCGATCATGGCTCGGCGCCCTCTACGCCTGACCCATCGCCCGCGCCGCCCGGCGCTTCGGCCTGGGCGTCATCCTCAGTCAGAAACGGCGTCGCAGCACGCGGTATCTCAATATTTGACGGCTCGCCGGCCGGCGGCAGGGCCGAAATCTCACCGCGTTCGACCGCTTCTTCGGCCAATTGCGAGAAAGTGACATGGGCCCGGTCCCGATCGACGATGTCGAAGCGCAAACGCAAAAGGCCCGACTGGCCCTCGGCCACGCCGACGGAAACGCCATCCGGCGGCGCGCCCCCATCGACCAGAGCGGCCGCGAAAGCGGCGGCTCGGCCAAAAGGCAAATAGCGCGGATCGAGCGCGTCAGCGGCAGTTCCCCCCGGATCGTTCTCGGCGCCCTCGATGAACACCGTCTGACCGGTGATCGGGTCCAGTTGTTCGACAAGCCCGTCTGCACGTTGCGCCGTTCCGCCGGTCTCGACATCCGGCGCGCCCGCCGGCTCATCAGGCTCCGATTGCGCGCTCTCCTGTTCCGCTGTCCCCTGTTCGGCGGTGTTCGGCCCCGCCGCATCCGAACCATCGGCAGGACCGGCCGCCGACAAGCCGGGGATCGACGCGGTTCCAGCCTCGATACCCGCTTCGATCCGCGCCAGAACCTCGCCCCGCAATTCCGTGTCGGACAACGCCTCCTGGATCGACAGAACCGGCTCGTCCGGCCGGTCGTCCGGATCTGTCCGGGAGCTGATGACCGACATTTCCTCGACAGGAACGGTCATACGCAATTGCACCGTCAGACCCGGCAGACGAGACGCCAGCGCGAAAGCTGTCGCCCGCAGAAGGTCGCGTCGATCCGCGCGCACGGCTGCTTGACCGCCCACGAAGACCTGCGTGACCGGCATCGATAACTGCAGAACGCGGCCAGGGGACAGCACCTCGATCTGCGCGATCGGCACGGCGGTCGCCCACAGGCGCTCAAGATCGTCGGTGACGTCTTCCGGCCGCGGCGCGGGTCCGAGAGTAGAGATCAGGATCTCCGCCTGCCGGTCTGGCACCACCTTGCTCTGGAAGGTCGCCGCGACGGAACTCAGAACAGCGCGGGATTTAGTCTCTTCCAAGGTCGAGATGGCGTTGAGCAGGATAAAAAAGGCGAGCAACAGCAGGAAAAGGCTGAGAAAGAGAAACGGCCCCGTGTCGGAGACCCGCATCGGTCGGGCCGGCTTGTCGGCGCTCGCGCCGGGGCCCTGAGCGAGTCCGGGCCCGAAGACATGAGCCGGCCCGGCCGCCGGCCCCGCCCAGTCTTCGGCCAAGACCCGCTCTGTCGCGGACGCGCCGGGCGCCGCCGCTAGGTTCCCGCTGTTGGAACTTGCATCCTTCATCAGAACCGCGTCACCGATCGAGTCCGTCCTGACTTCAATCCCGTCTGTCGTCCCCATACGCGCGCGATTGGTTCACGCTACTGGATTGAATCTTAAACGCTTTTCAAGAAGCGCGCCAGTCTTGGCCGGCTATGGCGCTCAGGACCAATCGAGCCTTTGGTCCGGTTTCACAGGACGTCGATCAGTGTAGCCGTTCGGAACAGCCTCGCCGGCCGCCTGAAGGCGTGTCAGCAGAGCGCGCTGTCCATGGCGCATTCGCCCCGTTCTAAAGACATGGTGCAATTTCAGGGCGGCGACCTTAGTCGCCCGTTTCGAGCGGGCGGGCTGTGTCCTTAAAACGGACCAAGGACGCTGGTCAGCTTCTGTTTCAAGGTCGCAGCGTTGAACGGCTTGACGATATAGTTGCTGACGCCCGCCTGTTTCGCGGCGATCACGTTTTCGGTCTTGCTCTCGGCGGTGATCATGATGAAGGGCAGGTTCTGTGTGGCTCTGTCCGCCCGCACTTCGCGCAGCAGTTGGATGCCGGTCATCGGCTCCATGTTCCAGTCCGAAATCACCAGACCATAGTCTTTGGCGCGGATCTTGGTCAGCGCTTCGCTGCCGTCCATCGCTTCGTCGACATTGTTGAAACCAAGCTGTTTCAGCAGGTTCCGAATGATTCTCAGCATCGTCTTATAATCGTCGACGATCAGGACCTGCATGTTCAAATCAACAGCCATGCGTACACTCCGTCACTTCACCGTTGGATCCGTTTTGAGCCGCCCGCCGTGCATAAACGACCCTTCGCGCGGCGCGAAATTCCCTATTGAGACGGGGGTTTACCCTAATCCGCATTCACAAACAATTGGTTAACGCCGCAAAATCGGCGCTCTTTCAAGGGCGCACGCCGCCGCGGCTCCGGTCGTTTTCGCCCACCCCTGCGCGCTGTCGCCCAGTCGAGCGAACCCTCATCCAATTGGCCTAGTTCGGAATGACGGGAAGATCTTCCCGCTCAGCTAGTTCGAGCGTCAGTTGCTGCGCCTTGCGCGGGTCCATGGCGGCCAGGATCGGCGCCAGTCGGCGTGGGCTCATGCCGCGCACCACGCCGATCAGCGTGTCGAGATCGAGATCGTTGAAGATCGCCGCTGCGTTCTTGGCTTTCATCGCCGAATAGATCTGCCGCAATCGCTGCTGCTCTTGGTCTTTCTCGTCGTCATAGTCGCTGACCAGCGCACGGATTTCGTCGCGGATTTGCTCCAATTGTTCCTGCTTGACCACAAGTTGCTGTTCCGCCGCTCGCAACAAGTCCTCGCGCACAGAAATCTCGCGTTCCTTCGCTTCAATGTCCCGACGCCGATCTGCGAGATCATGCAGGAGCCGCAATTCTCCCGGAGTCAGGGAAGCGACATCAGAGAACTCGTCCTCTTGATCGGTCGTCAGCACGTCATCGAAACCAGCAGGCGTATCGTCGGCGAAGGCGTCAAACGCGTCCTGTGCGCCGAAATCCTGATCTTGCGCCCCCGCTTGCGCCAATTGCAGCCGCTCGGAGTCGAGCCCCTGTTGCGCGGTCGGGGACGCGCCGTCTTGGGCTCCGGCCACGGTTTGCCAAATGCTGCCGACCTTTACGGTCAACATCAGAGTCGCGACGAAGATCGTCACCGGCAAAAGGCGCAGTCCTGACCTCATCCTTTACCCTTCATTGGGCTTTACCCTTCATCGGGTCCTGGCGCGCGGCGCATCGCCCGAAGCGCGCGGCATACCGGCCGAGCATAGTAGATCGACCGTGCATGAGCATAATCAAATAGTCCTAGCGCATTCCCTGAAGCGCGCGCAAGAGCGCGGATTTCGTCTTCCGCCCCGATTCGCCGTCGCCCTGGCCCTGGCCTTCCGCCCCCTCTCCAGCGGTGGACGCCGTCGGCTTCGCCAGTCTGGGCGCCGCATCGCCTTCCATGTCCGCGCTCGACAAGGCCCGCCGCAGCAGGGCGCGATCCTCGGAGTCCGGCGTCTTGGCGCCGAGGCCGGCGCCGCCCGGCGCCGGCTTGGCGGCCGCCCCATCGCCGCCAGCGGCCAATTGGCGGGCTTCGCCGATCGCAGCCGCGATGTCGCTTTCGACCGGCTGCGGGTTTCGGGCGGCGCCGGCGGGCGGCGCCGCCTGTCCTGAAGCGGACTGCGTCTCGCGACGGCGGGTCACGCCGGTCTCAAGGGCCCCGGCAACCCGTTCCCCGCGCTCGATCAGATAGGAAAGATCGTCCCGCAGCGTCTCGGCGTCGCCCAGCAAACCTTTCAGCGCGGCGCTGTTGGACCCGGACGCCTCCTTGATGCGCCGGATCGCGTCTTCGGCCTGCGCGGTCGAAGCGCCGAAGCCAGCCAAGAGCGTTTCAAGCTCCGCCTTGCTTTCCTTGATCGTCCGCAGCGCTGCGTTCAGCCGGACAGCGTAGATGATCACCGCAACCAGAAGCACGGCGACGACGAGATCGAGGATCAAAGACAGGTTCGAGAAATCGATCACGGTTCGCCCTCAACCTTATTTTCGATCCGAACCGCGATATTGCCGCTTTTCTGTCCCATCCGACCGGTGAACATCGGGACGCTGCCGCAGCGCAAGAGCACCGGCGAGGATGAGGTCGCCGACAGTGGCAGAAAGGTGCCGGCCTCCCACTCCAGGACTGTGCCGAGATTGCTGGCCATCTCATCCAACACAACATCGATGGAGACATCGGTGAACCAGAGCTCGGTCGCCAGGTGGTTCTCCCAAATCGAGTCCCGGCCGAATTTCTCGCCCATGAACATTTGCAGCAGGAGTTCGCGGACCGGTTCAAGCGTCGCGTAAGGCAGTAATAATTCCAGGCGACCGCCGCGATCCTCCATATCGATCCTCAAGCGCGCCAAAATCGCCGCGTTGGCCGGCCGGGCGATGGTGGCGAAGCGGGGATTGGTCTCAAGCCGGTCGAAACGCATCGTCACGGACGACAACGGATCGAAAGCGGCGGAGAGATCGGCGAGCACGACATTGATCATGCGTTCAACGAGATTGCGTTCGATCGTGGTGTAGGGCCGGCCCTCGATCCGCATCGCCGCTGTGCCGCGACGGCCGCCGAGCAGGACATCGACGATCGAATAGATCAGCGAACTGTCGACCGTGATCAGCCCGTAATTGTCCCATTCCTCGGCCTTGAACACGGTCAGCATCGCCGGCAGCGGGATTGAGTTCAAATAGTCGCCGAAGCGGATGGAGGTGATGTTGTCGAGGCTGACCTCGACATTGTCCGAGGTGAAATTCCGCAGGCTGGTCGACATCATCCGGACCAAACGGTCATAGACGATCTCGAGCATCGGCAGGCGCTCGTAGGAGACCATGCCGCTATCGATAATCGCCTCGATGCCCGACTGGCTGCCGTCGCCGTCGCCTTCTTGGAAACCAAGCAGGCTGTCGATTTCATCCTGGTTCAGGACCCGGGCGGAGGCCGCGCCCATGTCGCCGTCATCCTCGGCCATCGCCGCCCATTCATCGGCCAAGGCGTCGCCGTCATCGCCCTGGCCCGCATCGGCGCCCGCGTCCGCCATCGCCTCCATTTGTTTGGTGATTTCGTCTTCGTCGCTCATGAACCGCTCTTTATTGACCTGCCGTCCCGTAACAGCGCCGCGCCTTGCAAGTTCCAGCCCATCCGCATCGCAGCGGAGGCGCGCGCGCGTCTATTGTATGATGAACTCGCTGATCAGAACGTCGCGCACCTTCATCGGATGCGCCGCTTCGTTCACCCGCGCCAGCATTTCTTCTTTGACCCGGTAGATCCCCTGGCTGCCCTCCAACTCCTCGACGCGCAACTCGCGCAGGAAGACTTGGAAATTGTCGCGGATCTTGGGCATGAACCCTTCGATCGTCGCCAGATCCTCCGCCGACTCGAGCTCGAGATTGATTTGCAGCTTGAGCACCTGCTGCTTGCGCCCCGACGAGCGCAACGAGACCAGCATTTCCGGAACTTCAAGATAGGCCCCGGGGGTCGCGACAAGGGGCTCGGCCTCTTCCTCCTCCGCCTCGCCGTCGGCCTCCATCGCCTGATCGCCGCCGATCAGAGGGTCCAAAAGACCGCTCATATAGACGCCGACTCCGGCCCCAGCCAAAATGAGTAAAGGCAGCACGATGAACAGGACCAGCTTTTTGCCGCCGACCTTCTTCTTGCCGTCCTCGACGCCGTCCACCGCTTCCGCTTCAGCCATTCCGATCCTGCGTTCGCCGAACTAAACCGCCGGTCGCCGCACCGCGACGATTCCCCTTTGTCTTATATGATATAGCCCGGATTCGCTCAATTGCCGCTGCGGGCGTCTTCTTTTCTACGGAGACCCGGCGCGGTCTGAGACCGGCGTGACAGCGTCAGGGCCCGCTGACCTCTTCGGGTCTGCGCGGAAACAACTGCCCCGCCGCCCTGCAATTTTCACCGCCAAAGATTGGGGCCATGCCGCGCAAGGCGAAAAAACCCCAGTTCTCCGGGCCTTTCCGGCTGGCACACGCTTTGCTGATACCAGGGCGGAGAGAGTAGCCGGCGCCGGGGACCCGTCCCATCGCGCCACGGAGAGAAGAGATGACGAACTCGGTGTTTATCGCGCTGTCGAAGCGCCGCGGTCTTGAACAGCAATTGAATATCGTGGCCAACAATCTGGCTAACCTGAACACGCCGTCCTTCAAAGCGGAGAAATTGATCTTTCGCGAGTTCCTGATCGACCCGCAGGACCGGGCGCCGGCTCTGTCTTATACGCAGGATGTCGGCACCGCCCGCAATCTGGCCGACGGCCCGATCAAGACCACCGGAAATCCGTTCGATGTCGCGATCACAGGGCCGGGCTATTTTGTGGTCGAGACGCCGCAAGGCGAACGCTACACGCGCCACGGCCGGTTCCAGCTCGATGCGAACGGGGTGCTCGTGAATAACGAGGGCCATGCGGTTCAGAGCGATGGCGGCCCGCTGACCATTTCGGAGGATCAGACCGACATCACCATCGCGACCGACGGGACTGTCTCGACGGAAGACGGCGTCATCGGGGCCCTGCGCCTTGTCGAGTTCGAAAACCCGCAAGAAATGCGTCGCGCCGCAAACGGCCTGTATAGCTCGCTTCAGCCGCCGACCGATGTCGCCGAGCCGCAGATGGTGCAAGGCGGGCTGGAGCAGTCGAATGTGGTCGCCGTCGAGGAATTGACCGAAATGATCCGGATTTCTCGCGCGCACGCCTCCTCCAAACGGTTCATGGACCAGGAGGATCGGCGGGTGCGGGAGATGATCGACAAGATCGGCCGACCGATCTGACGCCGAGCGGCGCGTGTTTGAAAAAAGCAAAGAGGCGAGAGCCCTCCGGCGGGCGATCGAAAAAGGAGTAGTTCATGCGAGCACTATCTGTTGGCGCGACGGGCATGCTGGCTCAACAACTGAATGTTGAAGTCATTGCGCACAATATCGCGAACCTAAACACCACCGCCTATACGCGACGGCGGGCTGAGTTCCAGGATCTGCTCTATCAGAACCAGCGCAGGGTCGGCTCGGATTCGTCAGATTCCGGAACGATTGTGCCGACGGGCGTGCAGATCGGGCTGGGCGTCAAGACCGCGGCCGTATACCGCATCACCGAACAGGGCAACCTGACCCTCACGGAAAACGAGCTGGATGTCGCGATCAATGGCGAGGGTTATTTCGAGATCACACTGCCGAACGGCGACAGCGCCTACACCCGCGCCGGCGCCTTTCAGCTCAGCGATGACGGCACCATCGTCACCGTCGACGGGTTCGAGGTGTCGCCGGCGCTGACGGTGCCGCAGGACGCCATCGACATCACGATCGATGCGACCGGCCAGGTCCTGGTCAGCCAGGACGGACAGACCGATCCGACCAATATCGGGCAGTTGCAATTGACGACCTTTCAGAATGAAGGCGGGTTGATCGCACTTGGCGACAACCTTTTCCAAGAGACGACGGCGTCCGGCGGCCCGAACACCGGAAACCCCGGCGATGACGGTTTCGGCCGCCTGCAGCAGGGCTTCCTGGAAACCTCCAACGTCAATGTCGTTGAGGAGATCACGAACCTGATCTCCGCCCAGCGCGCCTATGAGATGAACTCGAAAGTGATCGAGACCTCCGACCAGATGCTGCAGACCGCGTCCAACATCCGCTAGCGCGCAGGCTAGGACCCGGCTAGCGGCGCCAGGGTAAGAGAGACCGCGACAGAGCGGAGAGGAACGATGAAGAGAGCAACTGTACAGACTCCAACCAACGGCTCGAGCCCTCCCGACAAGCCCTCACAGCGCGGCCGCAAACTCTTCAGGACGACCGCTCTGGCCTTGGCGGCGGCCGGCTGGCTGAGCGCGAACTGCACGGCGAACGCCGCCTCTCTGGACCGTCGGAACACAAGCGCCCAGTCGGAGACGACGGCGCCGGTTTCGCTCAATCAAAAGGTAGAGATCGACGGCGAGCGTATTCGCCTTGGCGATGTCTTCACCGGCGCGGGACGGAACGCCGACCGTGTTATCGCCAACGCACCCAAGCCAGGCCGCCATATGACCCTAGAGGCGCGCTGGCTCGGCCGCGTCGCGCAGGCTTTCAATCTCGACTGGCGGCCGCAAAGCCGCTTCGACACAGTGGAGGTCACGCGCCGCAGCACCGTCGTCAGTCGGGAGTCGGTGGAGCGGCAAATCCAGACAGCCGCAGCGGTGCATCTTTTTGGCGCAGCCGGCGCCCAAGCGGGGCAGGGCGACACGATCGAGACCGTTATGGACACACGGCTGGAGGCGCTGCATCTGCCGCCCGGGTCAGACCCAAGAGTCACTGTGTCACGGTTGGAAATCGATCCCAGGACCGACCGCTTCAGCGCCATGATCACAGCGCCGACGGCAGGCGGCAGGGACACGCGACTCTCAATCACCGGTCAGATCTACCATTTGGTGCTGGCCCCGGTCCCGGCCGAACGTGTGATGCGCGGGGAGATCATCGAAGAGCGCGATCTGGTCATGCGGCCGATGCGCCGCCGATTGGTCGCCTCCAACGCCATCCTCGACATCTCCGAACTCGTCGGGATGAGCGCGAAATCGACGCTGATCCAAGGCCGCCTGATCACCAGCAACGCGATCGAGCCGCCAATCCTGGTCGAGAAAGGCGGGCTGGTCACGGTTACGCTTCGGATGCGCAACATGCATCTGACCGCACGCGCCAAGGCGATGGAGGATGGCGCGATGAACGAAGTGATCCGCGTGATGAACACCGAGAGCAATCGGTCATTCGAAGTGGTCGTGACCGGACCGTCGGCCGCGGCGATCGCCACGCCAACGCTCGGCGCCGTGCAAGACAGCGCGCTCTTGGCGAGACGCTGACGGCGCGCCGCATTTGGCCCGCCTGGAAGAAGGAACAGAGGCATGAGAGATATGCATCGCCCAATACAAAGACCCCCGCAACAAACCGGCCGTCGGTCGGCGGCGCGTTTCGGGGCGCTGCTGCTGGCGTCTGTCGTTCTGGTCGGATGCAATGGGCTGTCGCGGATGACGCAAGTGGGCCGGACGCCGGAACTCTCGGCGGTTCAGAATCCGACCCACGACCCGAACTACAAACCGGTCAGCCTGCCGATGCCGGCGCCGCAGGTTGCGCGCCGTACGCCCAATTCGCTCTGGCGACCGGGCTCGCGCGCCTTCTTCAAGGACCTCAGGGCCTCGCAGGTCGGCGATATCGTCACGGTCGTCATCAGCATCGACGACGAGGCCGAACTGGAGAATACGACGACCCGGAATCGCACCAACAGCGAAGATGTCGGCATCGACAATCTGCTCGGCTATGAAGACGCGCTGGATGCAATTCTGCCTGAGGCCGTAGACCCGCCGAATCTTCTGGGAACGAACAGTTCCACCTCGAACTTCGGATCTGGCGTGATCGACCGCGAAGAAGAGATTGAACTTCAGATTGCAGCGGTCGTCAGTCAGGTTCTGCCGAACGGCAATCTTGTCATCCATGGCCGGCAAGAAACGCGCGTCAACTTCGAGGTGCGCGAATTGCAGATCGCCGGCGTGATCCGGCCGCAGGACGTCACCAACGGCAATACGATCAACTACAATCAGATCGCTGAGGCTCGTTTGGCTTATGGCGGCCGCGGCCACATCACCGACTTCCAACAACCGCGTTACGGATCGCAGGTCATCGATATTATCATGCCATTCTAATCGCGGCGGAAACCGGCACGATGCGTGCATAGGATTTTTCAGGAACGCGCAAGGAAAAGACGCGACATGGTTTAGAACGATCACCCAATTCCGCGCATGGAGAGACGGTTCGAGCAGAAGGGCGGAACGCCTTCTCGGACCGCGAGAGAAACCGGGGTTGGATCAATTGCAGGTGCGCCTGCTTTCAGATGGGTTTACGTCCGCACTCTCCTCTCCTCTCTCGTCTCTCCTCTCGCTGGCGTAGATCCATAATGCGGCGCCCCCCGGTCATTGATCGGGGGGCGTTCGTTTGTAGAACAGGACGCGCATGCGGCGGGCCGCTATGCACAAAGAAACGGCCGAGCGAGCGCCCGGCCGGTTTCGTGGTACGTGCGCTGGCTATCTCGCGCGACTACAGGTCGTCGCGACGCGTCCGCTCCGCCTTCTCATGGCGCTCTTGCGCTTCTAGGGACAGGGTGGCGATCGGCCTGGCTTCAAGCCGACGGATCGAGATCGGGTCGCCCGTATCCTCACAATAGCCGTATTCGCCCTCGGCGATTCTTTGCAATGCGTCGTCGATTTTTGAGATCAGCTTCCGTTCGCGGTCGCGGGTGCGGAGCTCAATCGACCGGTCGGTCTCCATGCTGGCGCGGTCGGTTAGGTCGGGCTGCGCCAGGTTTTCCTGCTGCATGCTCTCCAAGGTTTCCGAACTTTCGGCGACCAGCTCCTCGCGCCACCGCAGCAATTTTTGCCTGAAATACTCCAACTGGAGCGGGTTCATGAACTCTTCATCGTCTCTTGGCTGATAATCAGGAGGAAGAAGAGTCGCTGAAAAAGACGGTTTTGATTCTTCAGAATTTTGCGCGGTTTGGCCAGTCGTCATACCGAACTCCTAAACGCCTTCCCAGATCGTCGAGAACTTATCCCGCTCCCGCCGGCGCGGTGTATATGACGTCCTTATGCGAAACACAACGACGATTTTATTTGCGGTAATGTGTCGCGGAGCGCCGCGATCAATCAAAAAACCGAGCTATGCACTGCGGTATTTGGCCAGTTCGACACGCGCCCGTAATTCGATATCGGCCAGGATCGAGGCCAATTTCGGGTCGTCCACGGCCTGTCCACGCTCGGCTGAGACTGCGGCCAGTCGCTCCAATTTCTCTATGGGTATGGCGCCAAGCAAGAGGCCCGTGCGGATCTCTTCCAACCCGTCCAGTATTTCTTGGCCCCGCGCGATCGCCCGCCGATTCTTCCGACCCGATGTCGCGTCGCCCGCCGCATCGACTTCCTGAAGCGCCAGAAGCGCATCAACGGCGCTCGCGGGTCCCGCCGCCCCGGCCTGAGCCGACGCCTCCCCGGCCTCCGCCGAACCGGTCTCGGACAGAGCATCGGAAAAGGAGGCCCCGCCGGATTTCTTCGCCGCGCCCGCCTTTTTCGCACCGGAAACGGATTGCGACGATCGAGGTCCTTCCACCTTCATGAAGCGCGCCTTTCCAACTCGCTGAGCCACGCTGAGTCTACCCGGATTCAGCTTGAGAACAACATACGCGCCCTATTCAGGCAGGATTTGCCGCATGACTCGGCGGAAAGGCCCGTTCGGCGCCCGGACTGTCGGGCCCGACCTTCAAACGCCCGGAAACACAGCGGTTCAGAAACATATTTCCTCAAATTCTCAATAAGTTAGCGATTCCGCGCCAATGGCACGGTTATCGCAACCTGAAGCGCGGAGAACCGAGATCAGAGGGAATATAGGCAAGAATGTTCCGCCATCCAAAACCGCCCGCCTGCCTCAAGACCGCCAGCGCGACGCTCGCTGTCCTCGCGATGGCCGTCTTCGCGCTCGTCGCCGGCCCGACCGGCGAGGCTGCAGCGCAATCGCGCATCAAGGACATCGTCTCGTTCGAAGGCGTGCGCGACAACCAGTTGGTCGGATATGGGCTGGTCGTCGGCCTGAACGCTACCGGCGACAGTCTGGACGGCGCCGTCTTCACCCGTGAAAGCCTGGTCGGCATGCTGCAGCGCCTGGGCGTCAACGCCGATGATGACGGATTGGACACAGAGAATGTGGCCGCCGTGATGGTCACCGCGACCTTGCCGGCCTTCGCCCGGGTCGGCTCGGCGATCGATGTCAACGCGTCGGCATTGGGCGACGCCAGCAGCTTGTTGGGCGGTACGCTCCTGGTCACCCCGCTGGTCGGCGCCGACGGCGAGGTCTACGCCGTCGCGCAGGGCACCCTGGCGGTCGGCGGTTTCGCAGCCGAAGGCGCGGCGGAGACCATCGTCCGAGGCGTGCCGACCAGCGCGCGGGTCGCGAACGGCGCCATCGTCGAGCGTGAGATTCCCTTCGAACTGGCGAGCCTGCGCAACATGCGCCTTTCTCTGCGCAACCCCGATTTCACGACGGCGAGACGGGTCAGCCGCGCGATCAACGCCTTTGTCGGAATCGAGACGACCCGTGTGCTGGACCCGGGCACCGTTCAAATGGCGATACCGGACGAATTCGCCGGACAGGTGGTGGAGCTGATCACCGATATCGAACAGCTACGGGTCGAGCCCGATCAGATCGCCCGCGTCGTCATCGACGAGCGATCCGGCATCATCGTCATGGGCGAGAATGTACGGATCAACCGCGTCGCCATCGCCCAAGGCAACCTGACCATCCGCGTCACCGAAGCGCAGCAAGTCTCGCAGCCGCTGCCCTTCTCAAACACCGGCGACACGACAGTGGTCGACCGGACCGATATCGAGATCGACGAAGATGAGGATAGGCGCCTCGGCGTGCTGGAGACCGGCGTCACCCTGCAGGAGCTGGTCAACGGTCTGAACGCCCTGGGCGTCGGCCCGCGCGATATGATTACGATCCTCCAGGCGATTAAGTTCTCCGGCGCCATGCAGGCTGAGATCAAGGTGCTGTGATGATCGAAGATCCCTTCATCGGCCAAGCCATCACCCTCGCCAGCCAAGGCGCGCAGAAGCCGTCCATTGGCGACCGGACGCGCTCGGTCAACGACCCGGACGCGGCGGCGAAGGATTTCGAGGCCTTCTTCATCTCCCAGATGATGGACCAGATGTTCGCCGGGCTGGCGACCGACGGACTGTTCGGCGGCGGCCAGGCGGAGAAGGTCTTTCGCGGCATGCTGAACCAGGAATATGGCAAGGCCATCGCGGAACAAGGCGGTTTCGGTCTCGGGGCCATGGTGTCCCGTGAACTGATCGGCCTGCAAGAACAAGCGAATCAAGCGCAATGAAGGATGACCGCGATCCAATAGAGCCCGATATCCAGGAGTCGCAAACCAAGGCGGCGGGTGAGCCGATCAATTCGGCCAGCGTCTCCGCCAACCCCTATGCGATTCCAATTGCTGCGGACATGGCGGTTTCCATGCCCCCGGAGGCGACGCCCCTCCAGGCGGCGGCGACGGCGAAAGCGGCGGCGCTCGGCGACATTGTCGACCGGATCATCGCTGTGCTGGAAACCGAAAACGCCATGCTCTCCAAACCCAATTCGCAAGCGCTCGGCCCGATCGTCGCCCGGAAGCAGGCGCACTTCATCGAGTATGAGGAATGGCTCAAGTCGAACGGAGATCTGCGCTCGGTCATGGCCGAATTACCGCCGGACGAACGCGCCGTCTTGCTCGATCGCGCCAAACGCTTCGACGCCTTGCTGCGTGAGAACGAAGTCAAACTTGATGCGATGGTGAAGTCCGGCGAGCATATCATGGGCGTCATTTCAGAAGTCGCGCGCCGTGCGGCCCAGCCGGTCCGGGGCTATGGCGCGGCGGGCTCGATCAACGCCGCAAGCCGAACCGTCGCGCCGGTCGCCGTCAACGGCACATATTGACCGGCCCCCGCCGCTCTTCCTGTAACCCTCTGTAAAACGGAGATTTTATTCTGAGCAAGAACTGGCCCGCCGCTTGCAGTGACTTGGGCGCCTCGTCGTCTTCCGCACTCTGACAGAGGGTCGGGCGGCGCGGTTTTGAGCGCAGCAAACGGACGCCGCCATGTCACTTCTCTCCGCCTTAGACGCAGCCGTATCGGGTCTGAACGCCGTCAATACGGCGGTCAACACAACTTCTCAGAACGTCGCCAACGCGAATAACGAAGACTATAACGCCCAAGAGGCGATCTTCACCGACGTTCAGAATGGCGGGGTTCAAATTTCGGCCATCCGCCGGCTGACCAATACCGCCCTGCGCGACGAGTTGCTGAACGAGATTACCGCTGCGGCGTCCAGCGTCAAACGCGACGAGACCTATCGCCTAATCGAACAGCTGACCGGCACCATCGCCGGAGAGACGCCTCTGGTCGACACGATCGAAGAGTTCGAAACGGCCTGGAAAGCGTATGAGGCGGCGCCGGAAAGCAACGCCGCGCGCACCGACGTCGTATTGCAAGGCCAGGCCATCGTGGCGGAGATCGAACGGATCTCTTCGGGCCTCGACATTATCGAGCGGCAGACGCGTGAAGAATTGGTCGCGGCAATTGGAGACATCAACAATGCGATGGCCGAGATCGAGCGACTGAACGCAACGATCGTGCGCGAAGCCGCCGCTGGCCGTCCGATCGCGGATCTGGAAAACCTACGCGACGCCGAGATCATCGATCTGGCTCAGTATTTCGACCTGACCGTGTTGAACCGGTCCGACGGACAGGTGGCGGTCTATACAACCTCCGGACTTGATCTGGTGGACAGCGTCGCCAGCGTCTTCACCTTCAATGACGGTACGTTTGAACTGACCAAGACCGGTTCGGGATCGACGGACCTGCTGCCGTCCCTGCCGGACGGGTTGTTACGGGCCCTGACCAACACATTGGCGACCGACGCCACGTCGATCCAGAGCACGTCCAACGGCGTCGCGGTGTTCCAGAAGCTGCGCAATCAACTGGATGAATTGGCCTTCTCTTTCGTGGATGTCTCCGTCGCCTCCGCCACCGGTACGCAGATCGTCAATAGCGGCACCGATATCACGACCTTCACAGGCGTCGACGCAGGCGACGTCATCACCGTCAATGTCGGCGGCTCTAACCAATCGGCGACCGTCACCGCCGGCATGACGGCGGCCGCGCTGGTCGCCGCGCTCGACGCGCTGACCAATGTCGACGCGCGGATCGACGCTACGGGGCAGATCCAAATCCTATCGAACGCGGGCGATCTGACGATCACCGATCCGGGCGGTGCGGCGGCGGGGCTCGGTCTGGTGACCGCATCGCCGCAGACTTTCAGCCAGGCGACGGCGGTCACCTTCGCCCGCGCTTACCAGGCCGAGGTGGGGACCGGCGGCGCGGCCTTGGCGAGCACGACCGTACTGACCGATCCGCCGTTGAGCATACCCAACGCCTCAACCTTCACCGTGTCAGTGGGCGGCGCCGCGGCCAGCACGATCACAATCAACACGGGCGATACAGCGGCCGACGTCGTGACCGCCTTGAACGATCTGGAAGGGGTGCGCGCCCGCATCGACGCGAACGGCTTCCTCGAAATCTCCAGCATCGCCGGGTCGCTGGTGATCACCGATGGTGCGAACACCCCTCTGGCGACCTTGGGTTTCACCACGAACGCTGGCGTCGTCACCGTGGAAGGATCCACGCTGACCGGAGAGGCCGCCCGCTTTTTCGAAGCCGAAGCCGGGACCACCCCGACCGATGTCAGCCGGGTGAACTTCCGGGTCAACGATACGCTGGTCAGCAACGCCGAGACGGTCAAGAAGCTCGTCGCCTCGCCGGTGATCGAGGCACTGACCGAAAACACGCGCTCGATTTCCGGGTCAGGGATATCGCTGACCCGCGAGGACTATACCAGTCTCGCCTCCGGGATCTTGGTCGAAGTCACACGGCAAGCAACGATTTCCAGCCGGTCGGCGGAAAGGGCGGTGACGCTGCGCGACAGTCTGACCGAAGCCCTACGCAACGAAGTCGGCGTCAATCTCGACGAAGAATTGGCCCGCCTAACGGTTCTCCAGACCAGTTACGCCGCATCGGCGCGGGTGCTGTCCACAGTCGATGAATTGCTCGGCATCCTCGAAGGCATCGTGCGCTAATCGGGCGTAACGGGCCGCGATGAGGTTGGACCGGGATCGAATGGGACGCGGCGCGTGAACAAGCCCCTGAAAGCGGCGGTCATCGGTCTCGGTGTGGGCGAGCAGCATGCAGCGGGCTATCGCGCGTTGGACGGCGTCGAGCTTGCGGCGCTGTGCGACACGGACGCCACGAAACTGGACGCAGTGCGGGCGCGCCAGGGCGGTCCCGCCGGCTACACCGATTTCCGAAAGATGCTGGAGCAGGAAGATTTGGACCTCCTGTCGATCTGCTCGCACGATGACAGCCACGCGGATCAAGCGGTCGCCGCGTTCGAAGCTGGGCTGCATGTGATGGTGGAGAAACCGATCGCACTGCACCGATCGGATCTGATCCGCATCGCCCGCGCGCACCAGGACAGCGGCACGCTGCTCTCATCGAACCTGATCCTGCGGCAGAGCCCGCGCTTCATCGACCTGCGCCGCCGCGTCCAGCAAGGCGCGCTTGGCGACCTGCATTATATGGAAGGGGACTATCTGCATCAGATCCTGTGGAAGATCACCGAGGGCTGGCGCGGCAAGATGGATTTCTATTGCGTCACCTATGGCGGCGGCATCCATCTGATCGACCTGATGCGCTGGATCGCCGGCGAGGAGGTTGTCGAAGTTTCCGCCATGGCGGCGAAGAAACTGACGCGCGGCGCCGATTTCGCCTATCCCGACACGATGGTGTCGCTGCTGCGGTTCGAAAGCGACCTTTTGGCCAAGAGCGCGACCAGCTTTGGAACGCGGCGCCCGATCATGCACACGCTGAACGTCTACGGCGCAAAGGCCAGTTTCGAAAACGCCGCGGGCCCGGCGCGTCTGTTCACGGGCGACAGGCCGGAAGACCTGAGGGAGATCGATACGGCCTATCCGGGAATCGAGAAAAACGATCTGTTGCCCGACTTCGTCAACGCGATCCGGACGGGCGGAGAGCCCCAGGTCGCGGCGCGGGACGTCTATCGGGTCATGGATATCTGTTTCGCCTGTTGGGATTCGGTCGAGACTCGGCGTACCGTTCCGGTCGCCAACACATTATGACGCTTCTCTCCGGAATTCGAGCATGACCGCCGACCGTCCTTTCATTCCTTTCGGCAAGCCGATGATCGATCAAGCCGCCAAGCAGGCCGTGCTGGACGTCCTGGACAGCGGCGTCCTGGTTCATGGCGGCGTGACGCCCGATTTCGAGGCCGCCTTCGCCGAGCGCGTTGGCGTCAAACACGCCGTCGCGGTCTCGAGCTGCACGTCCGGCCTATATCTCGCCATGTTCTGCAAGGGGATCGGACCAGGCGACGCGGTCGCAGCGCCGGCGATGACGCATGTCGCGACCGCCCACGCAATCGAATTGCTGGGCGCACGGCCGGTCTTCGTTGATGTCGAGCCGGGGACCGGCAACATGAACCCCGACGGCCTTGCGGCGGCGGTCGACCGCGAACCGGCCCTACGTGCGGCCATTCCGGTGCATTATCTCGGCCTTCCCTGCGACATGACCCGGCTTCAGGCGATCGCCGAGGCGGCCGGGATCTGGCTGCTCGAGGATTGCGCCCTGGCCATGGACGCGCGCCATGGCGAGAGAAAGGCGGGCGGCCTGGGGCTGGCCGGCGCCTTCTCCTTCTATCCGGTCAAACATATGACCTCGATCGAAGGCGGCATGGCGACCACCGATGACGACGAACTGGCCTTCGAAATGCGCCGCCGCCGCGCCTTTGGATACAATCGGATGCTGGGCGATCGAACCCGGCCCGGCCTCTATGATGTCGATTGTCTCGGCGGAAACTTCCGGATGAGCGAGGTCGAAGCGGCGGTCGGCCTGGCGCAGCTCGCAAGGCTCGACGCGTTTCAGGCGGACCGCGCCCGCAATGATGCGATTCTCCGCACCGCGCTGGCCGATCAACCGGCGCTTCATGTCTTCCCCAACAAAGCGGGCGAGTCGATCTCCTCCCACTATTGTTTTAATATAATACTACCAAAGGATGGATCGATCGATCGCGCCCGGATGCAGGACGGGTTGAAAGCGCATGGGATCGGCACGTCGATCCACTATCCGGGCGCCGTGCCGCTTTTCACTTACTATAAAGAACGATATGGCGCGCAATTCGGCGATTATCCCGTCGCGGAATGGCTTGGCGATCAGACGATTTCCTTGCCGATCGGGCCGCATGTCAGCGAAGATGACGCCCATCATATCGCGCAATCCGTGATCGCGGTATTGCAGACATCTTAAACACCGGCCTAGCTCATCCGCATAGCGCCGGCATGGGCAAGCAATCCGGGAGGATCCAGCCGCAATGAGCGCCATACCCTATGACACGTTGCGTCCAATGCTTCGGGATCAACGCATTCTGTTGGTCGGCGGCGCCGGCTTCATCGGCCACAATCTCGCACTCGAATTGGCCCGGATGGGCGCGACGGTCCAGATCGTCGACAATCTCATGGTCAACAGCCTGATCGAGAACGCCTTTGCGGGCGAGCAGGACACGGTGCAACGCACCGCCTATCGCAACTTCCTGAATGAACGTTTTGCATTGCTGCGGGCGGAGGGCGTCAGTTTGCGCAACGCGGACGCCCGGTTGCTGGTCGATCTGAGCCGCGTCTTCGAGGAGTTTCAGCCGACCAAAGTCGTGCATCTGGCGGCCATCGCCAGCGCCGTGGACGCCAACGCCGAGCCGGGCCTGTGTTTCGACCTGCAGCTGATCACCTTACGCAACACCTTGGAGTTGGTTCGCCCGAAGGTAGACCAGATCAATCAGGTGATGTTTCTCTCCTCCAGCACGGTCTATGGCGACTTCAAGGGCGACAGTGTCGACGAAACCACCTTCCCGCGGCCGGAGGGCATCTACGCCAACGCCAAGTTCATGGGCGAACGGTTGGTCCGGACCTACCGCCGACAATATGGCTTGGGCGTAACGGTGGTGCGGCCCTCGGCGTTGTATGGCGAGCGTTGCATCTCGCGCCGGGTCAGCCAGATGTTCATCGAGAATGCGCTGACCGGCAAACCCCTGCTGCTGGAAGGCGGCGGCGACGGACGCTTGGACTTCACCTATATCAAGGATCTGGTTCAAGGCCAGGTTCGAGCCCTGGCGCTGCATGGCGGACCGGAACAATCGAACACGTTCAACCTGACCTATGGCGACGCACGCACGATCGCCGATATCGCGGCCATCGTTCGCGACATCGTGCCGGAAGCGATCCTGGAGGAACGGCCGCGCGCTGTTGAAAAACCGATCCGCGGCACCCTATCGACCGAGCGGGCGAAACGGATTTTGGGCTTCGAACCCGAATACGACATCGAGAGCGGCTATCGCCGGTATTGCGCATGGTATGTCGACGCCTGGCGCCGGGCGGAACGCGAAGCGAACCTGACCTAGGGCTTTCCGAGATTTTCATTGCATATTGCTAGATTTGCACCCTACACATTCTGCTTGATCAGTATAGAACCGTGCGTGGCGCGCTGTTGGAGGATTCATTGAAGCGATTGTAGAGGCGACGGCCCCCCGCAGTCATCGGCTTGTCGGTGGCACGCGCCGCTCAAATGGCTTAAATCTTCACAGCGTCTAGAGGCAATGCGCCAAGCGCACGCGTCAAGGGAGTATCATGCGGGAAAAAGCCGCTTTTGTGGTTCTGGCGCGTTTGGCGTCCACCCGACTGCCTCGAAAGGCCCTGTTGGATCTGGGCGGTATGCCGATCATCCAACTGGCCATTGAACGTCTGCGCCGATCCAAACATCTGAACCAGATCATCCTCGCAACCACCACATCGCCGGAAGACGATTTGCTGGCCGACTTTGCGAAGGACTTGGGCGTCACGGTCTTTCGCGGGGCCGGCGAAGATGTGGCCGGCCGATGCTTCGCATGCGCCCGTCAGCATCGCTTGGAATGGTTTGTGCGCATTTGCGGCGACAGCCCGTTCATCGACCCAGAGGTCGTCGATCGCGTGATTGACCTGTATTTGTCGGAACGCCCCGACATCGCCACAAATGTCCATCCAAGGTCATTTCCCATCGGCTGCAGCGCCGAGGCGATCAGCACCACCGCGCTTCAGCGCCTGACCATTACGACCAAGGACCTGCGCTATCTCGAGCATGTGACCGCGTTCTTCTACGAGAACGAATCTATGTACCAGATCGAGAATCTGCATGCGGGGGATGACCGGTATGAAGGGATTTCGATCGCCGTGGACACGCAGACCGACTACGACCGGGCGGCCTGGGTGTTCGAGCATCTCGACGATCCGGTTACGGCGAGCGTCGATGACGTGATTGAGATGGCGGACCGATGGGGCGGCAAGAGCTGACGGCTGAGCGGCGGCCCGAACCATGAAGATCGACCGCAAGGATCCGCCGCGGCGCTTCTCGGTCAAGGGTGTGACCTTAAGCCATTGCGCCGATGTAGCGCTTGAACCCGGCGAGTTCGTGACCTTTACCGGGCCCGAAGGCAAGGAATACGACGTCACAGCCAAAGATTGGGGATTCTACGCCACCCCGTCGACCAACGGCCGGCTGAAGCGCATCGGCCTTCGCACCGCGCTGGCCCGCAGCACAGCCACGGGCATGCGCTTTGTGCTGATCGTCGATCCAGCGAAAACGGCGGCGTTCGAGGCCTATTGCGCCGACCAGGAGATGGTGGTCGAGGCCTGGCTCGACGAGGACGTCCCGCCGGGTTGACCCCGTGGTCTGGCCCGCCGTCAAGGCGTCCAATGCCAAGTTTCGGCCCGGTCTTCCTTTTCAAAACCCAGCGCTCTATAGAACCGCATCGAGCCGGTATTCGTTTCTTGAGTCCCAACGCGGATCGCTTCGGCCTTGCCGCGAAAACCCGCTTCCGCCGCGGCGACCAGCGCCCGGCCGACGCCGGACCGACGCGCCGCTGGATGGACGGCGATCAGATCGATCACGGCGCACCCGTCACGTAAGAGGACAGCGCAGAATCCAGCCACGCCGCCCTCCATATCGCTGGCGTCGCCGGTCGCCGCTTCTGCAATGAGAACCGCCTCGGCGCGTCCGGCGATGTCATTCTCGATCCAGGCCGCTTTCAGGGCCGACGCCGCCTCGGTCGACAGCGCCGGATCGGCGTTGAACCGATTGAAGGGAAAGCCGGCTTCAGCCAAACGACGGCAGGGATCGATATCCGCCGGGCGCACCGGCCGCACCCGCACGGCGTCCGCCGCCTCGGCCTTTCGCGCGGCGATCGGCTTGCTGAAAGTCACCAATGTCTCAACGCGCCGAAACCCGGCCCGGCGCAGCGCCGTCTCCTGAGCGGCGTTCGGCACGCCACGATAGAACACAAGCGCTGCGCCGCTGCGCCTCAAATAGTCCCCCGTTTCATCAAGCGCGGAGAGTTCCAATACGCGATAGACCGGCCCGCCGAGAAACCGGGCCTCAAAGGGCGACTCTTCGATCCCCGGAGGCGTGGCGCTGTCGGGCCCCGCGAGAAAACCGTACAGGGTGTATTTGCCGCTCGGCTCGACCAACCGGCCGAACGCCGAGACTTGAAAGCCGGCGCGCTCAGCCAGGGCGTGGAATGACGCCTCGGAAAAGGCGCAGTAATGTTCGATGAAGAATTCCTCTCGATCCGGTCCGGACGCAATCGCCCGCTCGCCGTCGGGCAATTCGACATAGATGAAGCCGCCAGGCGCAAGGAAATCCGCCGCCCGGCGCAGCATGGCGATCGGGTCGGGCACATGTTCCAGAACTTTGTTGAAGGATATCGCGTCGAACCGGCCAAGATCGCCGACTTTCATAAAATCTCCCGCGACGCCGGCCACGCCGGCCAGAGCGCGCGCATGCGCCGCCCCGCGCGGGTCGGGGTCCAGAGCGGTGCAGTCCCAGCCCGCCTCTTTCATCGCGGCGGGGAATACAGCCAAGCCGGACCCCACATCCAACAAACGCCGGAGCGGCGCCCCCTGCAACCCGCCATCGGCAAAATCCCGGACACGGGCGACACGGGCCCGATTGTCCGATTTGTCCGGCGGCAGGGCCATGATCTTGCGAAAGGTCGCCGCCATTTTGTCGCCGCCATAGGTGCGGTCCCAATAGGCGGCGTCATACAGGCCGGCCGGGTCGAAATCCTGAACATTCACGATATGCCCGCACCCGCCGCAGCGCCAAAGCGATCGGTGATAGGGATTAACGCCGAAATCCGTCTCGCCCGGCGGCGGCGCGTCGAACGCAGCGAGCAAACGCCAGTCGTTGCTGTCGCAATAGGCGCAGGCCGCCATCTCCATCGCCTCAGGCCTCCGCCGGCGGCTGACTCTGGCGCCAATCCCAGTCCTTGATCAGGAAGCCGGGCATGCGCCAAATATCCCCCGTCTTGCGCCAGATCGTTGGATTGCGATGGCGCTCGCAAATCTCCCAGAACCAATCAAGCGGCTTGTCCTGAAAGGCGCAAAAGGCCGCGATGTCCTCGAGCGGCGCCTCCCAGTTTCGCCGCTTCAGCGCGTCGATCGCCGAGGCCCGGTCGCGCCGACCAGTGCGGATCTCGACGGACAGAGTGTCGAAGCTGCGCGTGATCCCGAACTTGTGCCATTTCAGGAAGTGATGCAGCGATATGAAGTCGCAATCGATATCGGCGAAGTCCCAGGTCCCGGTCTTTCGGTCGGCCGCGCTGGAAACGAAGCCGTGTTCGGCGGCGGTCCGCACATTCTCGAAGGAATCCCATCGGAAGAAGGAGCCTAGAAAGATCGACTCCACTTTGAAATCCGCCGCATCAAGCGCGTCGGGGATGCGATAGGCGGTCAGATCAGCCTCGGTCAGACCTTCTTTCCCGACCCAGTCGGTCCAATCGGTCGACTGCAGGCAGCCATGTTTCGCCAGCCAGTCTCGATCCAGATGCATCGCCAGCCGCTCAAGCGCCGTGCCGCCATATTCCAATTGCGCATTCTCGCCCCAGACGATCAACGGCACACGGCATTGCAGCGCCAGCCGGATCGGGATCGCAAACAACGCCATATGCATCGGCAGTCCGGTGGCGCCGAGTTCCTCGAAGGCCGCCTTCATGAAGCGACGCTCAACATCAGGATCGATCGTGTAGTCGATGTGGTCGACGCCGAGATTACGGACCATGGCGTCCAGATTGCGCTGGCCCACCGCTGTACGACCCGGGGTCCGCCAGGTGACCGCAAGCACGCTCAAGCCGCGCCTCTTGGCCTCGATGACTTGATACCAGCTATCCTTGCCGCCGCTGACTGGCACAATGCAATCATAGCCGGTCGCGCGTTCCTTCGCCATGGCGACCAGCCGCTCAAACGCTGCGGCGCGCGCGGCCCAGTCGATGATGTCGGTCTTATCCTCCGCTCCGCGGCAGGCGCTGCAAACCCCGTCCGCGTCGATGACCACGCCGGGTCTCGTGTCGGGAAGAACGCATCGTCGGCAATATTGCATGCGCGGCTCCTCTAAGCGTCGCCCAAGGGCGCGGCGGCGAGGCCGGCCTGACGATCCAAGAATAGTTTGGCGGAGATCAGGGAGAAGACAAACTTGCTCTCGCTGTTAACCGACAGCGCCGAGCCCAGCAGGGCTTCAACCTTGCCGCGATCGACGATGTCATAGAGCGGACCGTCCGACAGAATGCGCTCCTTCACATCGGGATCCGCGAAGTCGACGAAATCGCCGACCGGGGCGTTGATCCCCTGCTTGCGCGGATTCTCGAGGATTGAGGGCGGCGCCAGGCCTCTCCCCGCCTTCCGCAGCAAAGCTTTGGGAAGTCCATCCTGCACCAAATGCCGACTTGGCACGGTGAAGAGAAAACGGGCGAGGTCCGTGTCGAGAAAGGCCGCCCGGTTTTCGACCGAAACCATCATCGCCGCCAAATCATCATCATGCAGCATGACCGGCACCGTCTCCGCGCCGATCTCGTTCAGCATGCGATTGCGCAGAATGTCGTCGCAATAGGCCCGCTCTTCATGCGATTCGTCGAAGGGCGCTTTTAGGAAGCCCGAGAACCGGTCGGCCCCAAGAAAAATGTGCCGCCGATCGTCTGGCGCGTCGATAAAGGCCTCCGGATTCTGCAGATATGGGTTTCGCACAAATTGGCCGTAGCTGTCCCGCCACGCCGCCGCGCGGTCGGCGTGACGCTCGGCCGCTCCGGCCCCGGTATCGAGCGCCGCCTGTGACGCCAGCCAGAACAGGTAATGGTCATAGTAGCCTGTGAAGATTTCATCCGCGCCGGTTCCGCCCAAGGCGACCTTGTAGCCGCGTTCGTGGATCGCCTCGGAAACCAGTGCATGGATGTAGTAGGAGATCGTCATCGGCGGTCCGTCGAACGCATTCACCATACGTGTCAGCCGATCGAGAAACCCAGCCTTGGCGATCCGAACCCGATGATGGCGACCATTGAAGTAACGCGCCGCTTCATCGATCGCCGCCGATTCATCATAGCGCGGATCGTCGCTGATCGCCGAAAAGGTCGCGACGTCCCGTCCAAACTTCTTCAGCGCGACGCCGGCGATGACATTGGAATCGACGCCGCCGCTGAGCCGGATCGCCAGAGGTGCGTCCGAGAGCAGCCGCCGGTCGATCGCCTGCTCGACGAGCGCGTCAACGCGCTCCTGCGCGGCCTCGGCGCTGATCTCCTCGGGCTGATAAGATAATCGCCAATAGGGCTTGGGGGACAGCCGGTCCGCATCCAGTCCGGACAGCATAATCTCCAACGAATGCGCCGCCGGCAGCTCGCTGACGCCTTCATAAAATCCCTCGCCGCGCGTATAGAGCGCTTTGTAGCCGTTCACCAAATAGCGTCGGATCTGGCGTCGGTTCACATCCGGCCAAGCGCCCGCCATCGCCGCCAAGGCTTTGATTTCGGATGCAAAATAGAGTGCGCCTCTGTACGGCCAGAGATAGAGCGGCTTCTCGCCGAACCGGTCGCGGCTGAGCCAGAGCGAACCGGCGCGTGAATCGAACAGGGCCAGCGCCCACATGCCTTCAAAGCGCTCTTCCGCCGCGCGGCCCCATTGCCGGTAGGCTTCCAATACAACCTCGGTGTCGCCTTCGGTCGTGAACCGCGCTCCCCGGGCCTGGAGATCGCGGCGAAGCGCATGATGATTGTAGAGCTCGCCGTTATAGATCAGCGTCAGGCCGTCCCGGACAAACGGCTGATCCGAGCGCGCTTCCGGATCAAGGATCGCCAAGCGGGTGTGGAACAGCGCGACCGGCGTCTGTCCAACGCTCGCCGCTATCCAGCCGGACCCGTCGGGTCCCCGGTTGCGCATCGCCGCCAGAACGCGAGCGGCCACACGCGCGCCGGCCGGGCGCCCACCGATATGGCCTGCGATCCCGCACATCAGGCGTGCGCCTCAAGACCGCGATCCCTCAACAATGCACGCAGCCTCGCTACCGTGTCGGCGGTCTGGTCCGCCATCTCCGAGACCGCGGCGCGCATCTCGAGCAGGTAGTCTTGGTAGAAGCGCTCCCGACCCTCGCCAGGCGGCAATCGGCGATAGGCCTGATGCAGGAAAGTGAAAATGGTCATGATTGCGCCGCGTACCGTCCGGCGCGCTGCGCTATCAGGCGGGTCCGCCGCCTCCCCGTTCACCAATACTGCGATCCTGTCATATAGCCGCCAGAGATCGGGCGGCCGCCCGACCTCCGAGGCCAGCGCCGCATCCAATCCGCCGACGATCGTCCGCAACGCACGATCGAACCCGTCGATTCGTCCTGACGGAACCAACACCGTCTCGTCCGGGCGCTCCAACGCATCGTACAAGCGCCGCAACTCGGATTGTTTCAGAGTTGGCGACCCGACCATCGTCGCGGATTCCGGCATGCAAGGGTCGGCCCCCGGAATTAGAGCGCCGTCGCTGAGATTGCGCACTCGGACCGACGGGTGACGCTCGAACAGAAAGGCGAAATTCTGGATCGCGGATCTGAAACTGTCGTTGCTCCATACCGCGCCGCCGAAATTGCCGGGCGTCTCGTAAGGAAAGTTGTAAATCGCCGAGATCTCGTCAGCCTGCGGCAGGACGTCCAGCCGTTCGTAATAGACGGAGGAACTTGCGTGATGTGGTTTCCCCTGGCCCGCGCCGAGGTCCACCCCGACCAGCAATAAATCCTTAAAGCCTAGGGCGATCGCCAACGCCGCGGCGGCGTTCGACACTGTCGGCGCCGTATAGGACATTTCGCCGAAGTCAGCGCCGAACAGCGCCGAGGAACAAACGGTGTCCCGGAAGAAATAGACCCGCGAGTCGAAATATCGGCTCGCCTGCGGATGGACCGTATTGGACGCCAAGAGGGTTATCGAGGACAGATCATGGTCCTCTGCGCAGAGCGCGATAGACGCGCCGGTCCCCGGCGTGTTCTCTGTCGCCACCTGGAAATCGGGCTTTATTCCGCGCTTCAGTAAAGGCCCTAGCGCTGTGCCGCTGCTGAAGACCACACTCGACTCCCGTTGCGCCGCGACAAAGTCCAGGCATCCATCGAGAGATGGGCCAGACCCGACAATGACAGCCGGCGTTCGGTGAGGCGGTCGCGGTTGCGCATTCAGAACCGCGCCCGGGAACCGCACCGTGTTCTCGACATAGTTCACGACCATCGCAGCTTCGTCTTCGATGAAGCCCGGCGCGCTCGCAAGGTGCGGGAGTTTGGCCAGGAATCGCTCCCGCGTCTGCGCAACGTGATCGTTGGTCGGCAGGAAGACGATATAGGACCCGTCAATCAGCCCGTATTCCTGCGCGCGAAGCGTGAAATACAGGTAGCTCGCCGCCATCTCCGGCGTCTCACCGATCACGAATTCCAGCCGGCCGCCGCGCTGTCTCTGAGTTTCGTACAGGGACTGAAGATCGAGCGCAGTCAAGGCGGAGGCCAATGCGGCCGGGTCTGCTTCAACGACAAAAACAGACCGCACCGGCAAAGCCTCCATCAGCCGGGTCAATTGCGCGCCCGACCCAAGGCCGAAGACCAGCAAGGCGCCGGCGTCCGGCTCCAACGGCGCGGCCGGCGGCGGGTCGGGCGGCGCCGGTATAAGCGCCATGCCCCGGCGCCAGACGCGCTGGGTCAAGAGGCGCGCGTCATCGGGGACCTTCGGCCAGCCGACCGAAATCCGATTGGCCGGGAGATTGGCGAAGAAACTGTCGAGCGCCGCCCGCGTCTCCGCCGTGTCATCCGCGGCCCGCGGCGACGACGCCTGGACACGGGCGGCAAGGGCGGATTGACGGGACCGCAAGGCCGCAATATTGGCCGCCAGACGGGATGCGCTCATCGACGCGCCGCTACTCCGCCAGCTGACGCAGGCTTTCGAGGAAGCCCTCAGAGAGCGCCGTAGCCTCATCATTGGCGCGATACGCGTTCATGCGGTCGCATAGCACAGCGGACGCCTGTTCAAGCGTGTCCGGATTGGCGCAGATCGCCGCCGCGAAGCCCCAGAGCGCATCCTCATTCTGGGCTATCGAGTCCTGCAGCCCAAGCGACAGCAAAAGGGACACAACCTGAAGATTGACCGGCGCGCCATGGCTGAACACGCAAATCGGGCGCCCGACGGAGAGGGCGGCAAGCGCGACCGATACGTCCCCGTCCGGTCCAGGATCAAGAACCAGATCTGACGCGTCGATGAAATTCTTGATAGACCCAGCCAGCGCGTCGCCGAGCGGACTATAGACGACCCTATCCAACAGCCCGAAATCATTCAGCGCATTCTCTAATTCATCGACGCCTGTCGCACCGCCCAGCCCCTCGGCGTTGAGAACAAATGACGCGCGCGGCTGCGCTTGCGCCAATTCCGCCATGCGCATGATTGCCGCGCGATCCAATTTCCGGGCGCCCGCCGCGACGCCGATGGAGAGCACATCTCCAAGCGAACGAGTCGGGTTGAGCGCCGCACGCGGCGCGGTCGGAACCAGGACGCCGGAAAGTGGAACTTTCGACCCATCAGCCGATGTCACTCCGTCCATGCCGACCCAAGCGTCAAAGACGCGCGATTCCGGATCGGGGACGCCGAACCAGCGCACCGCGCGTCGGGCCGGATGCGCCGCGACGAGGCCCGGTCGTCCGCCAGCGGCGTGTCCGTCCAGATCAATCAGAATGTCCAATTCCTCGTTCGCCAGAATGCGCGCCGACGTCATGTCGTCGAGCCGGCGGATATCGGTGTAGCCGTCCGCTTCCTCGGCGACCCGGCGCGACAGCGAATTCTGCTTCAGCGTGCTGCTATAGACATGAACCTCGACGCCGGCCGCTTTGCGCGCCGAGAATAATGGCCAAATCGCCTCGAGGCCGCGCCCCTCAACCAAGTTGCCGGACAGCAGACCGACCCGCAGGATCGAGCTGTCGTGCGGCTCTGGCGATACTCTTTCGCGTGCAAAGCTGATCTCCCAGAGCCGTTCGGACTTGCGCAACTCGTCGATCGAAACCGACGGCGTCACCGCCAGGTCCGCAATCAAAGCGGAACGAATGACTGCGTCCGCCGGCCGCTGTTCCACGGCCATGATGTGGCAGGCCTGCGCCTCTTCGAGTTTACCCATTGTCGTCAGAATGGAGGCCGCGCGGGACAAATCCTCCGGTTCCGGCGCGCCGCCGGAGGACAACGCCTGACCCGCTAGGAGCGCATCAAAGGGCCTGCCGTCGAAGAACAGACTGTCGCGCAGGCCGCGCCAGCACCGCTGGTCTTTGGGATCCGCTTCGGCGGCGGCTCGAAAAGCGTCGACCGCCTGCGCTAGATCGCCTGCATCCAAGAGTTTCCGAGCGGCTTCGTACTTGTTGCCGCGGTCCATGCTGTAAAGCGCGTCCTCGAAACTGCCGAACCAGGTTGGCAACAGTTGCGCCGTGTCCGCATCAGGCGGCATGGCGCCGGCCATCTTGCCGAAGAAGAGCGCGTCCTGCAGCCGCCCAAGCCGGGCGCTGACGATGGCCAACGCCTCGCAATGGGCATGCGCGTCAGAGGCCAGATCATGCGCCAGCCGGAACAGTTCTTCCGCCCGCAGCAATTCCTGCATCCGCATGGCCGTCAGGCCGAGAATATGAACCGCCATTGGGGATTGCGGGGTCAGCACCAGCGCCTGTTCGGTCATAGCGATGGCGGCCGCGGGATCATCCTGCTCAAGCTTGACCAGCGCCGAGTCCAACAGGCGGCGGGCCTCTTGTTCATTCTGCATCATGGCGTTTTCCGACCATCCGTACAGCACGGGTGCGCTTGCGCCGCGCCGGGGCGCGGGAGATCCCTGCGCACCGCCCTTTGAGCATCGCAAGTGTGCGCGATTCCATCCTCAATTGACCAGTCCAAACTGAACCGCCGCGCCGATGGCGGTTGCATGCGGCGCGGCGTTCATAGACGGGCGGCTTTCGGCTTGAAAAAGTCTGCGCGACCTTCGGCGCCCATTACTGCAGCAGGGTCAGAATAGCCTGCTGCTGCTGACCCGAAATGGCCAGCGACTGAATGCCCAACTGCTGGCGTGTCTGAAGCGCCACCAGATTGGCCCCTTCTTCATTCAGATCGGCCAGAGTCAGCTTGTCGGAGCCGATGTTCAACTCGTTCACGTAGCTGTCCGTGAAGTTAAGCCGTGTTTGTAGAATAGCGACGTTCGACCCCAAAGACTGGGCGTAGCCGCGAAGCCGGCTGATGCCGGCGTCGAGGTTGGAAACCGCCACCGTGGCGTTGGAAACGGCGGTATTGTCGACTCCGAACGCTGTGAAGGAGGTCCCGCCAATACCGAAGTTGCTGATGAAGAATGTGCTGTTGGACGAGGCAAAGGCGATGAAGGAGAAGATCCCGAATGTCGTATTGCCGACCGTCGCGTTGAGCTGCAATCCCGAAATCTGAAGCCGCGACGACGTCCGGATGCCGAAACCGATATCCAGGGTCGTATTCGTTGAGGACAGCAGGTTTAGGCCCTGATAACTCGCATCCTCGACCAACTCGGAGATTTGTTCGCCGATTTCGATGAACTGGGTCGTGGCCGACTGCCGCTCCTGCGTGGATTGCGAGCGCGAGGCTTCGACGATCCCTTTCAACTGCTGCAGAAGCGAATCAATCGCCTCGATCGCATCCAACGTTGTGTTTAGCGCGCTGATCCCCTGGTCGATATCGTCCCGCCGCAGCGCAAAGTCATTGGCGCGGTCGGTCAGGGTGCGGGCGCGGAAGAAGTTCACCGCGTCATCCACGACTTCGTTGATCTTGCGCCCGGTCGACAAGCGCGTCTGGGTGCGCGACGACAGATCGTCGGTCCGTTGCAGGGACAATAGCGACTGCCGTTGCGCCGCTGTGAGGGCGATTTGGTCGGACATCTCTCTACCTTTCTGGCGGACGGGTTCTCCGTCTTCCTTTCTCTCGTCAGGTCGTCTCCGGCGGCCGTCCCCGGTTTCTCCAGGTCTCGGGCCGCTGCGCCGACACTGATCAAGTTCTGTGCCAGAATGGATGAAAGCGTTTTTCTACAAAGCCTTATGGGTAAAAAAATAGGGCCCCCGAAATGGGAGCCCCAGGTATCGTATCGACTGAGAGAGAGAAAGAACGAGAGAGAAGTCGACCGATGAATTCTTTATGGTCCGACCGGACTTAGTTAAGCAGGGCCAAGATCGACTGCTGCTGCTGACCGGAAATCGCCAGGGCCTGAATCCCCAACTGCTGCCGTGTCTGCAGAGCCACCAAGTTGGCGCCCTCTTCGTTCAGGTCGGCCAGGGTCAATTTATCGGAGCCGATATTCAACTCGTTCACATAGGCGTCGGTGAAGTCCAACCGCGTCTGCAGGATGGCGACGTTCGAACCAAGCGAGGCGGCTGTACCGCGTAGCCGCGAGATCCCGTCGTCGATCACGCCAGTCGCGGTGGTCGCCAAGGAAACGGATGAGTTATCCGCGCCAAACGCGGTGAACGACCCGCCAGTCACCCCGAACCCGGTCAGGAAGAAGGTACTGTTCGCCGAAGCGAAGGCAACAACGGAGAAGATGCCTGTATCGGAATTCGCGACCGTGGCGTTCAGGTTGAAACCCGAGACTTCCAGGCGCGACGTAGAGCGAACGCCGAAGGCGATATCGAGCGTCGAGTTGGTGGAATTCAACAGGTTCAGGCCCTGATAGGACGCGTCCTCGACCAGTTCGGAGATTTGCTCGCCAATCTCAATAAACTGAGTGGTGGCCGAGATCCGTTCCTGGGTCGATTGGGACCGGGCCGCCTCGACGATACCTTTCAACTGGTTGAGCAGGTTGTCGATCGATTCGATCGCTTGCAGGGCGGTGTTCAAAGAACTGATGCCCTGATCGATCTCTTCACGACGGAGCGCGAAGTCACTGGCGCGGTTGTTGAGCGATTGAGCACGGAAGAAGTTCACCGCGTCATCGACGACGGAGTTGATGGACCGACCCGTCGAAAGACGCGTCTGCGTCCGTTCGCTCAAAGTTTGGGTATTTTGGAGAGAAAGCAGCGACGTCCGTTGCGCCGCTGTAAGCGCAATATCACTCATGTCAGTCATCCTTTCTGGACTTATGTGAATGCGAACTTCTGTCCGCGCGCTTCTTCTGAAGCTCGTGAGGGATACAAATTAGCAGGCGTTCATGTCAAGAAGATTTTTCCTACCCGCCGACGACGCTCCCCGGCGCACGCCTTGCACAATTGCACAACTATCTGAAAATAATAGATGAATTGACGCGTCGCCAAAACTTCACCTGAAGTTCGACCCGGCAAGACCTGCCGCTCGACCGGCCGCCGCTATTCGCGCCGCTGCTCTTCAGGGCGCCCATCCAACGCCGAACGGCTGTCGCGGATAAAGGCTCAAGCAGCGCGCGCCCGAACTTGGCACGTCGATTGCTGTTGTCGCGTGACACAGGATTCATACGACCACAGCCGGAGAAACCATGGTCTCGCGAGTCAGTACAATCGGCGTGCTGCAGACGGAGTTGGCGCAAATCCAGCGCCAGAACGCGCAATTCAGCCTGCTGAACAATCGGGTGGCGACCGGCCAGGAATTCAGAGAGTTAAAGAATTACGGCGTCCAAGCGCCGCAAATCCTCGACCTCCGGCAGGAAATCACCAGCCGCGAGGGGTATAATCGCGCCATCGATTTGGCGGATATCAATATCGGCTCCTATGACGAAACCCTGGGACGCATGATTGATCTGGTCGATGATTTGATCCGGGCTGCGGATCCGCTCTCGACCGAAGACACGAACTTTCAGACCAATACAGAGACGATCAGCGTCAACCTGATGATCGAGGTGACGGCGAACCTCAATATCGAGATCGGCGATCGCTTCTTGTTCGCCGGTACGCGCTTCGACCAGGCGCCGTTGGTCGATCTTCGGACCCTCGCGCTTTACACGGCCAACGATATCGGCGTCGTAAACACGATCGAGACCGCCGACGACATCCCGACCTTTATCGTCGATAGCGGCGGGACGAACACGCCGCAGAGCTACCACACACAGGGCCCGAACACCGTCGACAGCCAGTCTTACGACGAAGCAGCGCTGACCATCGCCGACGACCTTAGACTGACCTACGGCATCACGGCGAACGAACCGGCCTTTCAGAATGTGATCGAAGCGCTGGTCCGGCTGCGCTCGTCCGCCCAAGCGGGCCTCACCGAGGCGGAACGCGAGAGTTTCCTGACCGAAGCGCAACTGGTGGCGCAGGATGCGCGCGACCAACTACGCCAACTGCAATCGGAAAACGGATTGGCGCTGAACCGTCTGCGCGATCAACGGGACACGCATACCAGCTTCATCAATATCAGTCAGATCGCGCTCGACAACATCACCCGCACCGACGACGCGACGGCCGCCGCCGAGATTTCCGCCCTTACCGCGCAGGTGCAGGCCAGCTTTTCGACCATCGCCAACCGACGCGATTTATCGCTGGTGAACTTCCTGTAGCGGCGGGCGCGACGACAGCGGCGACAGCCCTCCCCGTTGCTTCTTCGCGGTTGGCGCAATACATGCAATGTAGACACAGAAGAATTGCTAGTACTTTGGAGCAATGGCGAAGAAGAACCGGCCGGATCAATGTCAAGCCTACGCAAATCTCCTGTATTTCAACGTCTTTTCCGGTGTAGTCTTCACGCGGCGGCGCAATCGCCGTCACGCGGCGCGGCGAAACCCAGGCGGGAAACCTGATCGACGATGAGTAATCCGTACGCGACCCAACAACGGTCTCAATTAAACAGCGCGCCGGCTGAAAAGGCCGAAGGGTGGGCTCTGATCGAGACCGCCCGGCGCCTCGAAGCGGCGAAGCAAACGCCGTCGGATCGCGAGGGCGTATTGACCGCCGTGCGTCTCAATTGGCGCATCTGGACCATCATCCAGGCCTCTCTGGTCGAACCGGACACCCCGCTGCCGCGCGAGATACGAGAGAACCTGTTGAATCTCAGCCGGTTCATCGATCGGCGTTCCGCGGAATTGATCGCCAAGCCCGACGCGCCGGAGAAGCTGGAAGTGCTGATCAACATCAACCGGCAGATCGGGGCCGGGCTGATGGGCAATCCCGGCGGGACCGACGCGGCGGACCGTCCCGCGGCACCGGCGACGGGCGCGCGCGAGACCGGCGCGGCCTCCCTGCTGGAAGCGCAGAAAACCGGCGGGGCTTCAACCGAGGTATGACCAGCGCCGGCGCTCCATGACCGCCGCTCCGCCCGCGCCCCGCTTGATCCTTCTGATGAAGGATATGGAGGCGGATTTCTTCGCCGGCTTCATCGAACGCATTGCGCCTGGAATCGCGCTGCGCCGGGCGCGCGACCAGGCGGAATTGGAGAAAGCCGCCGCCGAGGCGCAAGCCGACGGCGCGCCGACCCGACTGATCGCCTTCAGCACCAACGTGATCGCTTCACCCGCCGTTCTCGGCCGGCTGAACCACGATTGCCTGAATTTTCATCCCGGTCCGCCGGAATATCCCGGCTATCGGCCGACCGGTTTCGCGCTTTATCGGGGCGAAAGACGCTACGGAGTGACGGCGCACTATATGACCGAACGGGTCGATGAAGGCGCGATCGTCGCTGTAGACCGCTATGACCTGCCGCCCAACCCCTGGCTGATCGACACGGTGAAAGAGGCCTATCAACGGCTTGCGCGGCTGCTGCTGAGCCTGCTGCCGCAGTTGGTCCGGGTCGGCGCGCCGTTGCAGCCGACCGGCGACCGGTGGGGCCCTAGCAAGACGACCAAGGCGCAATATGAGGCCATGCGTCTCATTGCGCCGGATATGGACGACGCCGAAATCAAGCAAAGGTTTCGCTGTTTTGACGGGGTCTATTGCGCCGTTCCGCCCGACCACCCGTCGACCGGGACCTAGGCTGAGATGACGCCGGCGTCAGCCTGCCACAGACGCAAGCCGTTCGGTCTCATGATCCATCAGGTCCTGGGTTTTCCGCAGGGCGTCGTAATAGCGCTCTGAAGCCACCAACCCGTTGACCTCGTCCAGAATAGCCGCCGCGCTCGGCGCGGCTTCGACATAATCCTTGGCGAATTGACGGTACAGGTCCAGATAACGCGGCCGATCCGAATCGAACAGATAAGCGCATTGCAAGGCGTAATAGACCCGACGCGCCGGCGAATTCGCCTCGGCTTCCGACATCACTTCCTTGCGTCGCAGGATATCGACGCGGTTATGCAGGATGATCGTCGTCGCTTCGCCGGCGTTTTCGATGACCGCCCCGTTAATGATGATCTTCTCTTTCGAGGGCAGTTTGATGCGAAGCGGCATGCCGTCAGTCCTTTCCCTACGCAGATCATTCCGCGCAACAAAGCGCGTCTTGTCGAGCCGGCGTCGAACCGACCAGCCTTACCCAAATCTAGTGGTCGAGGCCTTGTTTGAGAAGACCGCGGCTTTGTCCGAGCTATGCAACGGTCGGGCCGAGCAGGACGAAGCCGCTCCGAAACAGACTGCGCTACGCGGACGGCGAGCGCGGCGGCTCCAAATCGCCGCCATCGCCGAAATCGCCCTTCCGGATCTTGTCGGGCAACCGTTCGATGAGCAGCGCGGCCCCTTCCCGGCCCAAGGTTCCGACAAAAACACTGATCGAAAGGGCCAGCAGCGTTTCGTTCGCAGCGCGGGGCTCCAGGCCATCGGCGGAGGCTTTGTTTACGGTCCGCATCAGATCGACGATCAGGTCCTTGCGTCGCGCGGACAGCGCCGCAGAACTGTCTCGCAGAGCCGGATCAGCCGGCGCTGCGCGCTCCAACCCGGACGCGTCGTCCCCGCCGTCGCCGGCATCCGCCGCCGCGGGGGTGTCATTTTCGTTCGCGGGCGGCGCAGTCATCGCAGGTCCTTACTCTCGCGCAACCGGGCCCGACGGGCGATCCTCCGACCACGGAACCGGCGACGCGCAAACGCCAGAGTGTCGTCTTCTGACCAGGCCGGGTCCAGGCGAAATGCGGGCGCGATATCAGAAACTTGAAGAAATCGCAGATTTCTGCTACTTTCGAGTTGGTGAGACTGGTCGTTAGCGCCCGCACTGATGCCGATTGACAGCGTCGGACCCGGGCCTGCGCGTCCCAGAAGGGTCGCGGACGTCAGGATCATCCGGTTTTGGCAGAATGCTGTCCGGAGACAATGACATGGATGTCGCCCCAAATAACCCTTTGAGCAGCCCGCAACCCGGGGCGCAGAGCGCTTCCTCGCCGGCCTTTGCGGCGGGCGGCGTTGCGCCGGTTCAGGGCGCGCCCGACAGCGTCGTCACGCCGACCGTGTCGGCTACCGACGCCAACGCGCGGGAAGACGATGCGCTGCGCCGCCCCAGCAACCGGGAACGAGACGCCGCCGTTGCGTCGCTTCAGTCTTTGGAGCTGGCGGGCCTGTCGACGCGCATCGGATTCGATCCCGAAAACGAGCAGGTCTTCCTGGAGATCTTGCAGCCGAGCACCGAGGAGGTGATCCAGCGGATCCCATCGGAGGCTCTGGTCGAATTCCTCGACCAGCAGTTCGATCAGCTTGTCGCCGCCGGCGCGGGCGTGGAGCCGGTCGACACTTCCGCCTGATCGGGCCGGATCGCGCATCAGGCCGCCAGCCAAGCAAATAGACCGGGCCCAAGGGCGGCGGGCCTGTCCAAGCGCCCGTTCGCGGCAAGTTTTACCCCACCCTCGGTGCGGCGCCCGGCACGATTGAGCCGCGGCCGTCCGCTTTTCCCCACGCACAGACAGGGCCGCCGCGCCAAAGTCCCGTCAAACCGCCTTTGAATCCCGCCTTTTCTAGACGCGCGCGCCGTTTGGCCCGGGCCTTGCTGTCCTAACGCCGGAACAAACCGCAAGGACTAGGCAATGACTGTCGCCGCGCTCGACCTGATAGCAGACAATCAAGCCGCTCGTACTGCGTCTGAGAATAATGAGAAGGCGTTTCTGAACGCGAGCCAGAAATCTGATCTTTTCGCGTCGCTCTTGCAGGGCCAACTGCCGCAAAATGTCTCCTTTGCGCGGATCGACCGTCAATTGGACGCGCCGCAGGCGTCCAAACTCGATGAGAACGGTTTTGACCATCAGCCGTTCGGCGACGACGCCGAAGCCGGGCGCGCGGATGTCATCGACGATCTCGACGAAACCAGCCAAACCGACCCGACAGCGGCGCTGGAGCCGCGCCGGAGCGCGCCGGAGCAAGAAGCGGGTCTCGACGACGGGCCGCGGCCGGAGAGCCAGGGGGCCGCGCGCCCATCCCAGACCGACACCGCCGCGCAACCGGGCCATAACGCCGCCGGAGATCCGGCGTCCAACAATGCGCGCCCGGCCGAAGTACTGGCGGCGCAACAGGCGAAAGCGTCTGGAAATCCAGCCGCGCTCGCGCAACGAGGAGGCGCCGCGCCCGCCGAAACAGCGCCGGACATCGTCCTAACGCAAACCGCCGCGACGCCGACAAAGGCCGCCCAGAACGCCACCGCCGTGAAGGCGTCGCTAACCAAATCGGAACAAACCGTCGCCCAACCCGCCTCGACATTGACGGCCGCCGCCGCGGTGACCGCGCAAAATGTCCAATCCGGCAAGGGACCAGAAGGACGTTTGACGCCGGCCCAGTTCGGAGACGCCGCGTCGAACGCCGAAATCACGACCCCTGCAACCGGCAAGACCGCTTCGAAATCCGCCGCCAAGCCCGCTTCCGGCGCCAATCTCGGCCAAGAGATGGGGTCCGGCGCCGCCGGCGCTCAACAGAACGCCAATGGGCAGGCCGCGATGATCGGTCCGTCGCCGCAAGCTCAGCAATTCGCCGCCCTGATGGCCAGCGCCCAAACCGCCCAGGGGTCGCAGGGAGCGGCTGCGCCCGCCGGCGCGCCTCTGACAGTCGACCCAACCACCGGCGGCGCGCCGATCCAGAACGGACACGGGACCGCCCCGGCGCGTCCGACAGGAATCGCCGCCGCCGCGCAACGCCCCAGCGCGCCGCAGGCGATGGTGACCGAGCAGGTCGCGGTGAACATCCACCGGGCCGCCAATCAGGGCCTGGACCGGATCACCATCCAGATGCGTCCGGCGGAGCTTGGCAAGATCGATATCCGAATGGAAGTCGCGCAGGACGGTCGCATGACCGCCGTCGTTAATGTCGAGCGTCAGGAGACTTATGACATGCTGCGCTCCGACGCCCGCAATCTGGCGCAGACCCTGCAGAACGCGGGGCTGAACACAGATGCGGGCAGCCTGAGTTTCAACCTGAGCAGTCGGGGCCAGCAGGGCTTCGGCGACGCGTCTCCGGGCTCGAAAACATCCATGAGCTCTGACGGCGCAGGCGAGGGCGATCTGATCGCCGGCGCCGAGGAGGGCCTGCTAGGCCTGGGCGAGATCGCCGAAGCCGATGAGAACGGCCGGTATGATGTCCGAGTTTAACAGTGGCGCCGAGACGCCGAGACGCACTGAAAACGAGTAGGGACGAAAGCAATGTCAGGCCTTGAAGCCGTCACGTCGCTGAATACGACAGAGTCGCAACGCGCCAATGAATCGCGGTCTCAATTCAGCGCCGACTTTGACAACTTTCTGTTGATTCTGACGACGCAGTTGCAGAACCAGGATCCGTTGTCGCCCACGGACACGCACGAATTCACCAATCAACTGGTCCTGTTCGCCGATGTCGAGCAATCGATCCAACAGAATGCGAACCTGGAAAACTTGATATCGATGCAATCCGCCAATCAGGCGGTCGGCGCGCTGGGCTATATCGGTCAGACGGTCGAGGTCGAGGGCGACGCCTTCAATCTCGAGGAGAATGACGAGGACGGCGTGAACCTGCGTTACACGCTGGAAGATGAGGCTGACGCGGCGTCGATCTCGGTCTTCAACGCGGTCGGCGACGCGGTGTTGGTCCAGGCGGTCGAGCCCGTTTTCGGCGTCAATGATTTCAACTTCGACGGTTTGGACGGCTCGGGCGACCCGTTGCCGCCTGGCGTCTACTTCTTCCGCGTGAACGCAGTCGATAGCGATGACGTCCCGATCGACGTCAAACAGAGCGTCGAAGGCCGTGTCGACGGGGTGGAAAGCGACGACGACGGCGTATTCCTGACCATGGGCGATCTGAGCGTCCCGATCGACAACATTTTGAAAGTGCGGGAGGCCGAAGCGCCGCCCGTACCGCCTTTGTAACGGAGACGTCGTCTGTTTGAGCGGAGGCCGCCAAAGGCCTGACGCCCAAAAATCGGGCGCACTGAAACAAACGCCGGAGAACCGGCGTTTCTAGCGAACGCAGAAGCCGTGTATGCGCGCCGCGTTTCCGAACGCGGGCCATGAGCCGGTCCCTGTCTGGAGGATTTGAAGAATGAGTATCTTCGGCGCCCTGCGTTCCGGCGTGTCCGGACTGTTCGTGCAAAGCCAGGCCCTGGCCACGACATCCGACAATATCGCGAATGTGAACACCAATGGATACAAGGTGAACCGGGTTCAATTTTCGACCCTGGTCACGACGTCGGCCTCGCCGACCCTGTACTCCTCCGGCGGAGTCCAGAGCCGGGTCGCGCGCGACATCAACGAGCAAGGGTTGCTGGCCGCCTCCTCAAGCGCGACCGATCTGGCGATTACCGGTCAGGGCTTCTTTACGGTCACCGACGAGCTGACGCTCAACGCAACCACGGGTGAGCAGGAAGTGACCGGCGATATCTTTTACACGCGCGCGGGCGAGTTCCGGACCGACCAGGACGGCAATCTGGTCAACGCCGCCGGCTTCTTCCTAACCGGATGGGGACGCAATGCGACCGATACCGGCTTTGAGGTCACCAATGTCGCCAACGCGTTTTCCGGCGTCAATGTCTCGGCCGCCTCCGCTGTGGCCACGCCGACAACAAGCATCGAACTCGAAGCGAACTTGCGCGCCTCCACCGCGACCGGCAACACGTTCGATATCGGCGTGCAGGTCTTCAACCGGCAAGGCGCGCAACGCACCCTGACCGTGACATTCACCAAGGACTCCGCCCCGGATACCTGGGATGTCAGCGCGACGATCGCCGGCGGCGGACAGTTTATCAATCCCGACGCTGACGGGAATAGCGCAGCCGCCATTGACAACGGTGCGGGCGCCGACACGGCAGGCGACCTGATTATCGGCGCTGACGAACAACTCGCCGCGACGCAACTCGCCAATTTGGCGGCCGGCGACATGGCGCTAGACGGCGTGAGCGCGAATTTGGGACAAGTCACTTTCAATCCCGATGGATCTTTGGCGACCGTCACCTCGAACCTGCCAACGCCAGGGACGGATGTTGCGCTCGACGGCGCGGACACGCTGCAATTCCTGATCGACTATGACGCCGATGCGACGACAGCGGGCGATTTAGTCGCGATCGATCTCAACCTCGGCTCTCTCAACTCCACCAACGGTTTGAAACAGTTCGAAGGGGCGAACGTGATCGACGACATCGATCAGAACGGCCGGCAATTCGGCTCGCTGACCGGCGTCACCGTTTCGGAAGACGGCATCGTCACGGCGCTGTTCGACAATGGCGTCACCCGCGAGATCTTCCAGATTCCGGTGACGACCTTCAACAGCCCGAACGCACTACAGCCGCGCACCGGCAACGTCTTCAGCCAAACCGATGACAGCGGGCAGGCTGTCGCCCGGGTGCCGGGCACCGGCGGTTCGGGCGTCATATCGCCGTCTTCTCTGGAGCAATCCACCGTCGATATCGCCGATGAATTCACCAAGCTGATTGTCACCCAGCGCTCCTACTCCGCAAACACACGCAGCATCACGACGGCGGACGAGCTGCTGGAGGAACTGATCCGGATCGTCCGGTAAAGCTCGCAAATTCAATAAGTTAAAGAGGGGCGCCGGATCGGACGGCGCCCCTCTTTCTTATGCTGAAAAGCCGCCTAAAACCGACTCGCCAAAAACCCTATTGCATTTCCATAAAATTTTAGTCAATTTGCATATGTCACTGGCTGAAGGAGAGATTAGCCGGGCTGAGTGGATCGCCGCCAGCGCTGACGAGAGCACGAGAGACGAGAGAGCACCAGACCAGGAGGATGAAATGGATCGCCATTTCGAGAACGGTCGCGGTGGAGAAGAAGCCAACAAGGCAGACGCATCCGTCATTGTCGACCTGAGGCGCACGCCGTCAGGCGAAACCGACGCCGCCAGATCGGGCGCAGCCGAGCAAACCAGGGGCCTGCCGACGCCGTTCACCCGACGCTGGACCCCGCGCGGCAAAGCCGCCGTGGTCGACGCGGTGGAGGACGGGTCGCTCGAACCGGACGAGGCCTGCCGCCGGTACGACCTGACGATGGAAGAAATCGAACTCTGGCGGCGCCGATACAGAGCCAGCGGACTGGCCGGGCTGATGGTCACCCGGGTTTCCGGCGCGCGCCGCCGAGACCGGTCAGACAAGGCGACAGCCTAACCCTTTCCGAACCAGCTTCAGCAGCCGCGCGCCGGACCGATCCGGCCGCGCCCGCCTCATCGGCGGGACGCGCGCGCGAACCATTGGGAAGTCAGGATCCATGACGCCACTACTAACAAACCGACAGAAGAACCTGTGTGAATACTTGTTCACTTCAGTATTACTTCAAAACCCAACAAGCCTAGTAAGAAAATATTTCCCAGTTTCTACTTCATTTCTTTTGAAAATCAGCATATCGTTATTTTGGGAGAGTCAAGAGAAAGGCGAATCGGACCCGTTTCGGAGGACGCCGCCTTTCCTCATACGCCCGAGCGCCGCGCGCGGAATGGAGAGCCCGCACGGCCGCAACACCGGCCTTAGTCACGGCTGGAACGGGTTTTTGGAGACGCGGCCTATCGCGGCTGTGAAACGGGGAGAAGACGCGTGAACGGCATCGTGCAGCTATTTCATAATCTTGGTCCGGCCAGGGTCGCCGCCATCGGCGCCGTCGCCGTCGCGCTGATGGCCTTCTTCATCTTCATGATGACCCGGCTGACGTCTCCCAACATGCAACTCCTCTACGGCGACTTGGATCAAGGCGACGCGACCCAGATCGTCAATCAACTCTCCACGCAAAGCGTGCCGTTCGAACTACGCAACCAAGGCACCGAAGTGCTGGTGCCCGCAGATCAGGTCGCCGATCTAAGGCTGTCCTTGGCGGAGCTGGGTTTCGGCGGCCGGATCCTCGGCAATGAGATTTTCGATCGCGACCAGAGTTTCGGCGTCTCCAGCGAACAGCAGGAGACGAACCGACGCCGCGCTTTGGAAGGCGAACTTGCGCGCACCATTTCGACCTTCACCACAGTCCGCTCCGCCCGCGTGCATTTGGTCACGCCGAGCCGCGAACTGTTCAGCCGCGAGGTGCGGGAGCCCAGCGCGTCGGTCATTCTCCGCATGCGCGGCGGCCAGCGCCTGGATCGGGAGCAAGTCCTGGCGATCCAGCATTTGGTTGCGACGGCGGTCGATCGGCTGACACCCGGCAATATCACCATCGCCGACGACCGCGGCTCTTTGCTGGCGCGCGGCGGCGATGACGAGGGTCAGGCGGCGGCGACCGCATCGGAAATGCAGGTCGGGTTCGAGAACCGCCTGGCGCGGCGGCTTGAAGAACTGCTCGAAAAGACCATCGGCTTCGGGAAGGTGCGCGCCGAAGTGCGGGCCGAGGTCGATATGAGCCAAGTCGTCCAGAATGTCGAAACTTTCGATCCGGAAGGTCAGGTTCTGCGCTCGAACGAGACCATCGAAGAAGTGAACAACCTGTCCGAGGGCGAGGACCCGGTGACGGTCGCCAACAACCTGCCGGACGGCGGCGACGCGTTCGGCGGCGCGGGCGGCGTAACCGAGAACTCCACCCGCACGGAAGAACGCTCGAATTTCGAAATCTCGAAAACGCTGATCAACACGGTGAAAGCGCCCGGCGAGGTCCGCAGCGTGTCCGTCGCGATCCTGGTCGATGGCGATCAGGTCGAAACCGGCGTCAACGAGGATGGCGAGCCGATCTATGAGTATCGCGCCCGGACGCCGCAGGAAATGGAGCAGATCGAGGCCTTGGTGCGCTCGGCGATCGGCTTTGAGGAAGGCGTCGACTCGGTCGAGATCGTCAATATGCCCTTCGCCGATCCGGTGGATATCGCCGATGTCGGTCCCGAAACCTTCTTCGGCTTCCCAATCGCCGAAATCCGACGCCTGATCGAAATCCTGATATTGGGCGGCGTCGGGCTGCTGATCGCGCTCTTGGTCATTCGGCCGCTGATCTCGAAAATCTTCGAGGTCCGGGCTGAAGCCATCACCGCATTGGCGACGGAAGAAGCCGGGCCGCAACTGATCACCGATCAGTCCGGTCAGCTGGTCGCCGTTGGGCCCGAAGCGATCGCCGAGGACGAGGAGGACGCGGAGTCGATGATCGACATCGCCCATATCGAAGGGCGTGTGAAAGCCTCGTCGATGAAGAAGATCGGCGAGATCATCGACAAGCATCCGGAAGAAGCCGTCTCGATCCTGCGGAACTGGATGTATGCGGAAACAAATTAGCGGAACCGACGCAACGCGGTATAAGAAGAAATGCGGTCGAGTCGCGCGGCGCAGCAGCGCTAGGCCCGTCGTCTGGTCGGACAGGGCGGAAAGGGCTGGCGCCCACCCTTGAATCGGCGAGACTCGTCCGTCTCGGCTGAGACGAAGGCGGGCTGTGCGACGCGGCGGCGAGGACCGCGTCGACGAGGAGAATGGAACGGAACCGATGCGGGTGCGTGAGGACTACCGCAGCTTATCCGGCCCTGAGAAAGCGGCCATCATGATGCTCGCCGTCGGCGAGGATTACGCCGCCCGTTTGTTCTCGCACATGGATGATGAGGAAATCCGAGAGGTTTCCTCCTCGATGGCCAATCTGGGCACGGTCAGTTCCAACGTGGTTGAGCGGCTGTTCGTCGAATTCGCGGAACAGATCTCCTCCACCGGCAGCCTCGTCGGATCCTATGAATCGACGGAGCGACTGCTCGGCAAGGCGCTGGACGCCGATCGCGTCGCCGCCATCATGGAGGAAATTCGCGGCCCGGCCGGCCGCACCATGTGGGACAAGCTCGCCAACGTAAACGAGGTCGTTCTGGCGAACTATCTGAAGAACGAATACCCGCAGACCGTCGCGGTGGTGATGAGCAAGATCAAGAGCGACCACGGCTCCCGGGTGCTCGCCGCGCTGCCGGAAAGCTTCGCGATGGAGGTCATCATGCGCATGCTGCGCATGGAGGCGGTGCAGAAAGAAGTCTTGGACGATGTCGAGCGCACCTTGCGCAACGAGTTTATGACCAATCTGGCGCGTACGGCGCGGCGTGACAGCCACGAGATGATGGCCGAGATTTTCAACAGCCTGGATCGCAGCACGGAAAACCGCTTCATGACGCTCCTGGAGGAGCGCAACCGCGACAGCGCCGAACGCATCAAGGCCCTGATGTTCACCTTCGAGGATCTGCAGAAGCTCGATCCCAGCGCGGTTCAGACCCTGCTGCGCAGCGTCGACAAGGACAAGCTGGGCATCGCGCTGAAAGGCTCGTCCGAGCAAATCCAGAACCTGTTCTTCGGCAATATGTCGGAACGCGCAGCCAAGATCCTGCGCGAGGACATGGCGGCGCTTGGTCCGGTGCGTCTGCGCGATGTCGACGACGCCCAGATGGAGATGGTGAACCTGGCCAAAGACCTGGCGGCCCGCGGCGAGATCGTGATCTCCGAGGGCGGGGCCGAGGACGAGTTGATATATTGATCATGCGACCCTCACCTCACGCGGCCACAGAGGCTCGGCGGCGCGTCGGCCACCCTTGCGTCCTATCGGGAGGCGCCCGATGAGTCTGGCCGGCGCAAAACCGTTCCTGTTCGAGACCTCTTTCGACGTGGACCCGGCCCAACGGCGCCGCGAGGCCCAGGAGAAGAAGGAACAGGAGGAACTGCGCCGCGCCGAGGAAGCGGCCGCGCGCCTCGCCGCCGAACCGCCCGCCCCGACCTATTCGGAAGAAGAACTGCAGGCGGCGAAGGCGCAGGCCTGGCAGGAAGGGCATGACACGGGCCTCTCCGATGCGCTCGCCCAGCGCGAGGCGCGCATCGCCGAAATCCTCGAGGCCTTGAGCGCGCAGATTGGCGGCCTGCATGTGCATCAGGATGTCGCAAATGAACGCCTGTCGCTGCAGCTGACCGAAACCGCTTTGCAGTTGGTGCGCCGCCTTATGCCGAGCTACAGCGCGGCGCATGGGCTGGACGAAATCAAATCGGTGCTGACCGACTGTATGGAGCGGCTTGCGCCGGACAGCCGCTTGACTGTTTCCGTGTCGGACGAAAACCGCGCTCTGTTGGAGCCGCAGTTGGCGGCGATGGCCGCGCGCAGCGGGTTCGAAGGGCGGCTCTCCATCGTCTCGGACCCCGAACTGGAACCGGCGGACGTACAGGCCCGCTGGGACGGCGGCGGCCTGGACCGTCTGGAAAGCCATGTTTGGGAATCGGTGGAAGGGATCTTGGCCCGGGCGCGGGAAAATCTGCCCAGTCCTCTACCCCCCCTTGCGGCGGCGGCGGAGGCGGCCGCCGGCGCAGATCCGGCGCCCCCCGCCGCGGCGACCGAGCCGACAGTCGAAACAGTCCCTGAATCCACGCACGACGTCGCGGCGACTCAGGCGGCGACGACTAAGGCGGTGACTGATGCGGCCAAGGAAGCCGCCCTGGCGGCGATGAATACCGAGCCAGACGCCGACGGCGAAGAGCAACCCAGCCCCAACGCCGGCGCCGAAGCCGGGGACGGCGCTGAAACGCCGGTCCAAGCGACGCCGATCCGGCGCCGGGTCCGCCGAATACACATGGACGAGGAATGAGCGATGTCTGACGAAGGCGGCGAGTTGAATCTGGACGAACTGGATGGCGACAACGGGACCGAAGGCGACCCGCTGGACCCGAGAGCGGCGGAATTGCTGGTGCCGACCGGAGCGCGGGACCTAGAGGCCGTCTATGAGATCCCGGTCCAGGTTTCGGCGGTCTTGGGTAAGGCGAACATGCAGGTCAGCCAGTTGCTGAAATTGGGGCGCGGCGCGGTCGTCGAATTGGACAGAAAGGTCGGCGAGGCGATCGACATTTATGTCAACAACCGTCTGGTCGCGCGTGGCGAAGTTGTTGTGGTCGATGACAAGCTGGGCGTTACGATGACCGAGATCATCAAATCCGAGAAGCAAAGCACGTGACCGCGCCCCCCCGCCAGCCCGATAGTCGGCGCGCGCAGCGCTGCGCGTCCGCCCGAACCGGGTCGAGCGATCGCTGATGGCGACTGAACTCCCGTCTCGCGCGCAACGCAGCGTCAGCCCAGGCCCCGTGAAAGGCGTCTTCGATCTGGCGACCGTGCTCGGCATCGTCGTTGCGATCGGCCTGGTCCTGACCGCCATCATCCTAGGCGGATCGCCGGGTTCTTTCGTCGACGGGCCGGCGATGCTGATCGTGTTCGGCGGCACCTTCGGAATAACCACCGCCTGTTTCTCGCTGCGCGATATGTGGGCTGCGTTCAAGGATGTCGGCGGCGCGATCTTCCGCAGCCACCAGGACGGCAAACAGGCCGCCATGCAGATGCTGCAAGTCGCGCAGGTCGCGCGCTATCGCGGCATTCTGTCGATCCAATCCTATCTTCCGGCCTTGGAAAACCTGCCGATGCTGGTACAGGGCCTGAATATGGTGATCGACGGATCCGCCGGCGATGAAGTCGAGCGCATCCTGCAGCGCGAGGTCCAGGCCCAGACCCAGCGGCTCAGCCGGTCGATCAGCATATTGCGTAAGGCGGCCGAGCTTTCCCCGGCGATGGGGCTGATCGGCACCCTGGTCGGACTGGTCCAGATGCTCGGCAATTTGGAAGACCCCTCGACCATCGGCCCCAGCATGGCGGTGGCGCTGTTGACGACCTTCTACGGCGCCTGTCTCGCGAATCTGGTCTTTAACCCCTTGGCGTCGAAGATCGAACGCAACGGCGCGGAGGATATGATCGTCAATCATCTCTGCGTCATGGCCTGTGCGTCGGTCGGTCGGCAGGAGAATCCGCGCCGGCTGGAAATGCTGTTCAACACTCTGCTGCCGCCGGCGCAGCGGGTTGATTACTTCGGATGAGCCCTGGCGGGCGCAGCTCAGGCCCGGCCCCGAGAATGTCGGGCCGAAGCGCTAGGATAATGGACGTAAGACTATGAAACTTCTGATCATCGGCAGTCTGGGCGGGCATATGACGACAGCCAGCCACATCGCCATGCAGCGCGGCGCCAAAGTGACCTCGGTGAACAATATCGACGAGGCGATGAGCGCGATCCGGGCCGGCTATGGCGCCGATCTGGCGATGATCGATCTACGCCTCGATATCGGCGATTTTCATGCAAGGTTGGACGGCGAACGCATCACGCTGCCGATCGTCGCCTGCGGCCTGGAGGGCGCCAGCGCCGACAGCGCGGCGGCGGCGATCGCGGCCGGCGCCAAGGAATATCTGCCGCTCCCGCCGGATGCGGACCTGATCGCCGCTGTGTTCGAAGCCGTGGCCGAAGAAAACAGCGCGGTCATCCACCGCGATCCGGCGATGGCGCGGGTTCTGAAACTCGCCGACCAGATCGCGCCCAGCGACGCCTCGGTTCTGATCACCGGCGAATCCGGCACCGGCAAGGAAGTCATCGCGCGCTATGTGCATGACAAGAGCAAGCGCGCCTCCGCCGAGTTCGTCGCCTTGAACTGCGCGGCGATCCCAGAAAATCTCTTGGAGTCAGAGCTGTTCGGCCATGAAAAAGGCGCTTTCTCCGGGGCCGTCGCGCGCCGGATCGGCAAGTTCGAACAGGCGCATAACGGGACGCTCTTGCTGGATGAAATCAGCGAGATGGATCCGCGCCTACAGGCGAAACTGCTGCGCGCCATCCAGGAGCGGGAAATCGATCGAGTCGGCGGTTCGAAACCGGTGAAGGTCAATGTCCGTCTTTTGGCGACGTCAAACCGGAACCTGGAAGAGTCGGTGCGCAAGGGCGAGTTCCGCGAAGACCTCTATTTCCGTTTGAACGTCGTGAATCTGAAACTGCCCTCGCTGCGGGAGAAGCCACGCGACATCCCGCTTCTGGCCGAGCATTTCGCCAAACGCTACGGCGAGTTGAACGGCATGCCGGAGCGGCCCCTATCGGCCGAAGCGATGCAGATCCTGGTCGGCTATCACTGGCCGGGCAATGTGCGCGAGATGGAAAACACCATGCATCGCGCCGTGCTTCTAGCCAGCGGTGAGGAGATCGGACCCGAGGCGATCATCCTGACACATTCCGCCCCGCTGGCGCCGCCGCCCGACGGCCCGACGGAGGCCCTTCAAGCGACGCCACAGGCGGCCGCGGCGGCCCCAGAGACGCCGCCGGACCCGAGCGGCGGCGCAAGCGGCGAATTCGTCGGCAAGACGGTCGCCGAGGTGGAGCGCGACCTGATCATCGACACGCTACAGCATTGTCTCGGCAACCGCACCCACGCGGCGACGATCTTGGGCATCTCGATCCGCACGCTACGGAATAAGCTGAAGCAATATAACGAAGAGGGCGTCGCTGTGCCGGCCCCTGGAGAGGGCTGATCCGCGCGCGCGGAGCGCCGCGCCGTTGAGCCGGGACGCATCGCCAAGGCCGGGATAGTAAGGTTCGGGATAGCAAGGGTTGGGATCGCGCAATCGGAATGGCCGATACGGACACATCGCAGAGCGCCGCGGCGCGTCCGGTCGAAACCACGATCGGGCCTGACGGCGCGCCGGTCTCGGCGACCGCCGGAGCCGCGCCGGCGGGCGGCGGTTTCGGCGCCTCGCTATCCTCACTCGCCGGCCAGAAGGAACTGGCGCTGCCGATCGGGATCCTGGCGATCCTGGTCCTGTTGCTGGTGCCGCTGCCAACGCCGTTGCTCGATTTTTCGCTGTCGGTCTCGATCACCTTCTCAGTGATCATCCTGCTCACGGTGGTGATGATCAAATCGCCGACCGAGTTGAACTCCTTCCCCACCATCCTGTTGATCGCGACAATGCTGCGGCTGGGCCTGAACGTCGCCTCAACCCGGCTGATCCTGTCGGAGGGCCATACCGGCCCGGACGCGGCCGGACGGGTGATCGAAGCCTTCGGCTCCTTCGTCGCCGGCGGCAACTATGTCATCGGCATCATCGTCTTCGCCATCCTGGTGATCATCAACTTCATCGTCATCACCAAAGGCGCCGGACGGATCGCCGAGGTGGCGGCCCGCTTCACTCTGGACGCCATGCCGGGCAAGCAGATGGCGATCGACGCCGATCTCTCGTCAGGCCTGATCAATGAGGATGAGGCGAAAGCGCGGCGGAAAGAGCTGGAAACCGAGAGCTCGTTCTTCGGCGCGATGGACGGCGCCTCGAAATTCGTCCGCGGCGACGCCATCGCCGGCATCCTGATCACCTTCATCAATGTGATCGGCGGCATCATCATCGGCGTCGTGCAGCAGGACATGTCGATGGGCGATGCGGCGGAGGTCTACACGCTGCTGACCATCGGCGACGGTCTGGTCAGCCAAATCCCCGCGCTCGTCGTCTCGACCGGGGCCGGGCTCTTGGTCACAAAGGCCGGCGTGTCAGGCAAGACCGACGAAGCGGTCTTCGGGCAACTGTCTCAGTACCGGCCGATCCTGTGGATCGCCGCCGGCCTGCTGCTTGTGATGTGCTTCATCCCGCAGCTGCCGGCCTGGCCCTTTGCCATGCTGTCGATCGCCTGCGGCGTCACCGCCTTTCTGTTGCAGCGGCAGGACAGAGCCGACCAGGCCGCCGCTGAAATCGCGCAAATCGGCGAGGACCTGCCGGTCGCGCCGCCGGAAGAGCCGATCTCGACCGCATTGCAGATCGACTTGATCCGCCTTGAACTCGGCTATGGGTTGCTGCCGCTGATCAACGCCAATGACGAGCACAAGCTGACCGACCAGATCAAAGCGTTGCGGCGCCAGATCGCCGGCGACATGGGCTTCGTCATGCCCGCCGTACGGATACAAGACAATTTACAGTTGCCGGCCAACACCTATGTCATCCGGATCAAGGAGATCGAGTCCGGCCGCGGCGAGCTGCGCCCCAACATGTTCCTGGTGATGGATCCGCGCGGCGAGAAAATCGCCCTGCCCGGAGAATCCACCATCGAGCCGACCTTCGGCCTGCCGGCGATGTGGATCGGCGACAGCCAGCGCGAAGAAGCGATGTTCCGCGGCCTGACCGTCGTCGACCCCTCCACCGTGGTCGTCACCCATCTCACCGAACTGGTGAAGGAGAACATGGCGGAGCTTCTGTCCTACGCCGAAACCCAGAAGCTCGTCGACGAATTGCCGGAAAGTCAACGCAAGCTGGTCGACGATCTGATCCCCAATCAGATTAATTTGGGCGGCATTCAACGCGTGCTGCAGAACCTGCTGAACGAGCGGATTTCGATCCGCGACCTGCCGACGATCCTCGAGGGGATTTCCGAAGCGGTCGGCTATACGCGGAATGTCAGCCAGATCACCGAACATGTCCGGGCCCGCCTGGCGCGGCAATTGTCCGACGCAAACGCCAACGAGCAAGGCGTCGTGCCGTTGATCACCTTAAGCCCCGAATGGGAACAGGCTTTCCTCGACAGCATCGTCGGCCAGGGCGACGAACAGCATCTGGCGATGGCGCCGAGCAAGCTGCAGGAATTCATCGGCCTAACGCGCAACGCTTTCGAGCGCGCGGCGATGAGCGGCGAGACACCGGCCCTTCTGGTCGGCCCGCAGACACGGCCTTTCGTCCGCTCGGTTGTCGAACGGTTCCGCCCCGTCACCGTGGTCCTGTCACAAAACGAGATTCATCCGAAAGCGAAGATTAAGACCGTGGATCAAATCTGATGCGGTTGAAGACCTTCCACGCCAAGTCCCTGAAAGACGCGATGGCGCTGGTGCGGGAGCAGCTAGGCGACGACGCGATCATTGTCGCCACCCATGACAGCGACGGCCCACAAGGCGCGCGCGTGACCGCGGCGGTCGAGCAGGAAGATCAGCCCTATGCGGTCCCCGGCGACGAGGCGCAGGACATCCCGAACCTGCTGACAGACGCGTTGGAGCGGCATGGCGCGCCGCCGGACCTGACCGACCGTTTGGTGAACGAAGCCGCGATGATCGAGGCTGAAAGCGCGATCGACGCCCTGGCGCACGCGCTGGCGGCGGTCTTCCGGTTCGAACCGCTGCCCGATTCGGGCGAAGCGCCGCCGCTGCTGTTGATCGGACCGCCGGGCGTCGGCAAGACGATCAGCGGCGCCAAGCTCGCGGCGCGGGCGTTCTTGAACGACAACGCCGCCCCAGCGGCCCTGATCGCCGCCGATTCAACACGTCTTGGCGCGGTAGAGCAGCTTCGACTCTATGCCGACCGTCTGGGCGCCCGTTTCTTCACCGCCCAGGACGCGCAGACGCTGGCGGCGGCCTTGGCGCAGTGTCGGAAAAGCGACCTGGCGGTGATCGATACGGCGGGCGTCAACCCGTTCAAGTTGGAGGAACTCGCCGCCTTGGTCGAACTGTCAAAATCCGCGCCGATGGAGCCGGTCCTGGTCCTGACGGCCGGGCGGGACGCGGAAGAGGCGGCGGACCTCGCCAAAGCGTTCCGGCCGGTCGAGCCGCGCCGCCTGTTGATCACCGGCTATGACATCGCGCGCCGTCTCGGCTCGATGCTGGCGGCGGCGGAGGCCAGCGGTCTGGCGCTCAGCGGGCTTGGGGCGTCACCGGTAATCGGCGACGGCTTTGAACCGCTCGATGCACGAAAACTGGCCGCGTTATTGCTACCAAACCAACCGAACCCGGCGCCGCCGCCACAGCGCGGATCGTCGGCGCATATGACAGAACCAAAGCCCAACCATCCGCCCAGGCAAACGGCCGGGTAAACGCAAGGCGCCGAACCATGCCCCCCACCGATACGCAAGCAGAAACCGCCAAAGCAGCGCCGCGCCCGATCGCTCTCGACGGCAGCCGCCTGATTGCGGTGGGCAGCGGCAAAGGCGGGGTCGGCAAGACCTGGTTCTCGGTGACCCTGAGCCATTGCCTCGCCCGCCAAGGCCGCAGGATCCTGCTCTTCGACGCCGATCTCGGTTTGGCCAATGTCGATATCCAATTGGGGCTGATGCCGGAACGGGACATTGGCGATGTTATCGCCGGAACGACCTCCCTGCCCCGTGCGGTCACGCATTACGCGCAGGGCGGCTTCGACATCCTGGCCGGTCGGTCGGGCGGCGGCTCGCTGGCCTCGGCGCCGCCCCCGCGCCTGCTGCGACTTCGACAGGAGTTGATCGCGCTCTCGCAATCTTACGACAAGACGGTCCTCGATCTGGCGGCGGGCGTCGATCGGACGGTGCAGATCCTATCGACGCCGGCGGCGCAGGTGTTGATCGTCATCAATGACGAGCCGACCAGCCTGACCGACGCCTACGCCTTCATAAAATTGGCGCATCAGGCCGGCCATCACGCCGCGATTCAGATCGTGGTCAATATGGCGGACTCGGAAAGCGCGGGGCGGAAGACTTACGAAGCGCTCGCCAAGTCCTGTCGGTCCTTCCTGAAATTCACCCCGCCGCTGGCCGGCGTAATCCGGCGCGACGCCAAGGTGCGCGAGTGCATCCGGGCTCAGCTCCCGATCGTGACCCGCTCGCCTGACTCGCAAGCGGTCGCCGATGTCGAGGCCATCGTCACACGGCTGCTGGTCTTACCGTCATGAGCTATGGCGCCAACCGGAAACGAGGCGCCGTCGGCCCGCCTGTGCTAGACTGGATCGCACAGGAGGCCGCCCGCGCCGCTTAGCCCGTGGCGGGCGGCTCTTGCGCCGGTCCTTGACGCAGCTGGAAAGCAGGTTCGCCATGTCGACGCCCGTCCAGAACGCCCCGCCGCCGACCAGCCCGGCGCAAGGCCAGGGTCCCAGTCCGGCGCAGACGCCGGCTCAAAACCAACCCCAAACTCAAGCGCAGGCTCAGGCCCAGGCTCAGGCCCAGGCTCAGGCCCAGCCCCAAACATCGCAAACGCCGCCTGCGCAAAGCCAACCGGCGCCGCCGCCGATCCCAGCGACTGTCGTTACCGCCAGCCCGGGCGTTCAGGCGCAATTGATCCCCGGCGCCACCCTTCAGGGACGTGTCGCGCCAGCAGCGGCGGTCCAAACCGCCCAGGCCTCGGGCGGGCCCAACGGGTCGGGCGGGCCGAGCGGGAGCTTGGCCCTAACCCTGCCGGGCGGGACCGCCAACCTTCAGATCGCCGCCGGGACCACGCCGCCGCCCGTCGGCGCCTCTGTGGACCTCCGCATCGCCTCGACGGGTCCGCCGATACAAGTAGTTTTGCAACAGTCCCCAGGCCCCGCGCAGGGCGTGGTCTCGGCGCCGCCGGTGGTCACCTCGTTATCCGTTGGCCAGCCGATCACTGCGACAGTCTTGGCGCCAGCCAATCCGGCCGGGACAACCCAAACGGCCTTTAGCCAGGGCGCCCCCAATCAACCGGCCGGAAGCCCCAGCGCCTCCACCGCGGGCTCAGCGCCCCTCCCCGCGATCCAACAGCTCGCTCAGGCGCCAGGCGGGGCGACAATCGCCGTCCGCCTGATCGCCATCGCTGAACCTGGCGCGCCGCCGCCCGGCGCGGCGTCAGGCGCCGCGCTGAACGGCGTCGTCGTCAGCGCCGCCGCTGGGCCCGGCGCTTCGGCGATCCGGACGCCAGCGGGTCTTCTTTCGGTCCCGACCTCAAGCGGCCTTCCGCAGGGCGCCGCGGTTTTGCTGGAATTGCTCGGGGCGCCAGTTCCGCCGACGGGCGCGCCCTCAAGCGCATGGCCGAGCCCAACCGCCGCCGGCCGTCCTTATGAAGCGTTGCGCGAAGCTCTGGCGCTCGCGCAACAGGGCGATCCCGGCGCCGCGCGTCAGGCCCTGCAGGCGCTGATTCCAAACGCCGGCCCGCAGCTTGGAACCAGCCTGATCTTCTTCCTGCATGCGATGCGGTTGGGCGGGGTCGAGCGTTGGCTCGGCGGGGACGCGGCGCGCGGCCTGGACGCGCTGCGGCGCGGCCTGCCCAGTCGGTTGGACCGGGAGTTCGCGGCCCGTTCAGGGCGCGCGCGCGACGCCGCCGGCGGCGAATGGCGCAGCTTCGAGCTTCCGGTTCAGAATCAGGGCGAGATTGAACCGCTTCGGCTTTATCTGAAGGATGAGAGCGGGCGGGACAGCGGCGAGGAGCCACGGGAGGGACCGGCGCGTCGTTTCGTGATCGAGGTGACCTTCAGCCGAACCGGTCCGATGCAGCTCGACACGCTGGTGCGCGAGAAACACATCGACCTGATGCTGCGGACTCATGAAGCCCTAGCGGACGATATGCGCCAGGATATCGGCGCGCTCTACGCGACAACGCTGGAGGCCATGGGGCATACCGGGTCGATCGGTTTTCATGTCGTCAAGGATTTCGGCTTCGAGGCGACGCCGGCGGACGGGTCGCCGGACGGAGTCTCGGACAAGGGCGGCTCGGTTACGGTGACGATTTGAGGCGCTTGGATCGCGGAACGGAAACGATGCGATGAAGGATGATATACAACCCGCCGTCGAGCCAGCCTCGGCGGCGCGCATCGCGCGGCAATCAAGCCTCGACCCGGCGTCCAACCCCGCGCCGCAACTGGACTATCTGTGCCGTCTGACCGGCGCCCTGCATGATGGCGGGGCAAAGCTTGAGATCAGCGTCGCCTATGTGCCAGACAGGGGCGTGCTGACCGACACCGGTTTCGCCGCCTATCTGGAAAGCCTCGCCAACGCGGCCGAAACGGCCGAGGCGCTGGCCGTCACTGTGATCGACGATCTCAATAACGAGCTTGTGCCTCGATGGGTGCAGGTCCGCATCCGGCGGCTCAACGACGATGAAGACGCGCCCGTCGGCGCCGCGGTGCTGGTCGAAGACCGGCAGCCGAATTGGTCTAATCCGGACCTGTTGAGCCGTATCCTAGGGTTTTGAAGCCGGAACCGCCGTCGCGCCGGCGCAGAACCTTACAGCGGATAATCCTTCGCCGGATCGACGCCGCAGCTTTCCAGGAATTTGCGGATTTGCTGGACCTCGTTCTTCGGCAGGCTATGGCCGGAATGGGGGAACACGGCGGAATGGCCGTTCAGGCGCAGGCCGACGCGGCCGCCGGAATGCTGCTCGATATCGCCGCCCATTTCCTTGACCACCGATTCGACTTCGCGCTGCGACAGGTTGGCGGGGATCGGATGGGCGAAGATCGAATGCAGGATCTTGCGGTGCTTGTGGTTCATGCGGCGGCTCCATGTGAGATGGGATGTTGTTTTCCTGATATGACGTCGCGCCCGACGGGTTCGCATTGATGCAGGTCAGACGGCGCGTCGTCTTCGGTATGAGGGCTATGCGGTCTACAGTCTTGAGGCATTGAAGCTTGGGCCGGCCCGTCGAAACGACGCGGAACACATCCGGGCCGAAGGAGTATTGCGCGGCCGATCAATAGAGCAACGGCTCGTGGGCCGCGCCGGCCGTATGCGGCAGCACGAGCCGCGCCTGTTGCACCAAGGGTTGGGCGTAGGACCCGATGCGCGGGGCGGCCAGAAGCGGTTTGAATATCGTCGAAAGCTTGCGCCATGGCGTTGAGATCAACGGCGCTGAAATCCCGCGCATCGTCTGCGCCCTCGCCTGCGCCATTCGCGACGCTATTCGCGACCCGGTCGACCGGCGTCGGCTCAAGCGCGATCACCGATGAGTCGTTAAGGACCGGGGCCGGGTCGAACGCGATGGTTGGCGCGTCATCAGAGGGCCCGGCTAGGCTGGACACGACCGTGACTAATTCGGTGATCTCTTCGAGACCTTTCAGCCGGACGTCGCCGATCATCACATCGTCGCTTGGATCATCCAGCCGCCGCATGACCTCATAGGGCGTGCAGAACTCGTCGCCGAAGACCGGACGGTGCATGGCGCAATCCTCGCCCACGGCGACCGAGATCGCATGATCCGCCGTGCTCTTGCCCGTGAAAAGCCAGGATCCGCCGCCGACCGCGAGGGACGCGACTTCCAACATCGGCGGCAGAGCGCAGCCGGACAGGCAGACGCTGACGCACGCCGCCAGCCCGACCCGGCGCGCCGGCCGCCCCCCAATTCTTGTAAAAGACGAACCCATCGCGCCGATATCCCCCAACTCGGCGCGCTGGACGGCGCGCATGGCTGTCCCCTCAACCCGACTACTATGAAGCCTAGCTTCGGGTCCATTGAGCACAAAGCGTAGAAACGCGACCGCCAACATGCGGGCGGATTTGCCGCGGTGCGCCGCGCGGCGCCTTGCGACCGCACTGCGCTTCGCTCGCGTTGCTTCTCCGGACATGCGCCGTCGAACGGGTCGTCTTTGACGCGGCGGCGGCGGGCGGCTAGATCATGCGCGATACCGCTGAACTCCAACAAAGGACCCAACGATGGACGCCGACGCGCTGCGGGCCATGCAGGCCCCGATCAAAGCCAACCTGAAGGACAATCCGGAGGCCGGCCGCATCATGCTGAAAGCCGAAGGTCACTTGGGCGACGGGATCGCCTGCAAGATCGACACGGGCAAGGCGATCGCAGAAGCCGGCCTGCATCCGGCGACCGGCGGCGACGGCACGCAGCTCTGCTCGGGCGACATGCTGTTGGAGGCCTTGGTCGCCTGCGCCGGCGTCACCCTGAAGGCGGTGGCGACAGCGCTGGACATCCCGATCCGGGACGGCGCCGTGCGGGCCGAGGGCCTGCTCGATTTCCGCGGCACGCTGGGCGTCGATCGCGAGGCCGCGGTCGGGTTCGAGTCGATCAGCCTGACATTCGATCTGGACACGGATGCGGACGAGGCGCAGCTGGCGACGCTGCACAAACTGACCGAACGCTATTGCGTGGTGCTGCAGACGATCACCGGAAACGCGCCGGTCGAAAGCCGCATCGCGACCCACTGATCTCAGCGCCCGCGCGACCCGGCGATTTCCCGCCGGGAACGCTTGCATTGCCGCGGCACAGACCCTATACACCGCCGTCCGCGCGGCATTGGGGCCGTGCGGCGCTCCTTGCCGATCGACTGCGCCCTCAGAGGCGTTTGGTGCGGTCGGTTGGATCCAGGCGGCGGGTTGGGCGGGTCATTTCGGACCTCTGAATACCGCGCTGGATCGTGAGAAAGCCAAAAGGAGAGACAATTGGCGAATTACGAAACCGTGTTCATTGCACGGCAGGACGTGTCGTCCGCGCAGGTTGAAGCGCTGGCCGACGGCTATGCCGAGCATATCAAGAACCACAATGGGACCCTGTCGCGCCGCGAATATTGGGGCCTGCGCAACCTGGCCTATCGGATCCGCAAGAACCGTAAGGGCCACTATGTCCTGTTCAACTACGACGCCGCGCCGGACGTGGTAGCCGAGATGGAGCGCCAGATGCGCCTGTCCGAGGACGTGCTGCGCTATATGACCGTGCGGACCGAAGACCTGCCGGAAGAGCCCAGCGTCGTCATGCAGCGCCGCGAAGAGCGTGGCCGGGGCGGCGACCGGGGCGATCGGCGCCCGCGCCGCGACTTCCGCGACGACAAGCCGCGCGATGATCGGCCCCGCGACGACAGGCCCCGGGACGATCGACCCCGTGAGGCGAGAACTGAGAAAGGAGCCGAATGATGAACACCCGTCCCTTCGGCCGCCGGCCGTTCTTCCGCCGCAAAAAAAGCTGCCCGTTCTCCGGCCCCAACGCGCCGGTGATCGACTATAAGGACATCAAACTGCTTCAGCGCTATGTCTCTGAACGCGGCAAGATCGTCCCCTCGCGGATCACCGCGGTCAGCGTCAAGAAGCAACGCAAACTGTCCCAGGCCATCAAACGCGCCCGGTATCTCGGTTTGCTGCCCTACACGATCGATTAAGGGGAGCGCGGGATATGGAACTCATTCTCTTGGAGCGGGTCGAGAAACTCGGCCAAATGGGCGATGTCGTGAAGGTCAAGCCGGGCTTCGCGCGCAATTTCCTGCTGCCGCAAGGCAAGGCGCTGCGCGCGACCGAGGCGAACCGCAAACGGTTCGAGACCGAACGCGCGCAGCTTGAGGCGCAGAACCTGGAACGCAAACAGGAAGCGGACTCGGTCGCCGAAAAGATGGCCGACATGAGTGTCGTGATCATCCGCGCCGCCTCCGAATCCGGCCAGCTCTACGGCTCGGTCAACGGCCGCGATATCGCGGAAGCGGTGTCGGACGCCGGCGTCAGCGTGACACGGACGCAGGTCGTCATCGACCGGCCGATCAAGACCTTGGGCATTTTTGATCAGACCATCCGTCTGCATCCGGAAGTCTCGGTCGCGATCAGCATCAATGTCGCGCAATCGGCCGAAGAAGCCGAAGCCCAAGCCGACCGCGTCGCCCGCGGCGAACCGGCCCTCCTGACCGCCGCCCTGGCGGACCAGCAAGAAGCCGCCGAAATCGCCGCCGAACACGCCGCCGCCATGGCCGCCGTCGCGGCGGAAGTGGAAGCCGAGGAAGAAGCCGCCGCCGCTGAAGAGGCTGGAGCGGACGGTGAGGCAGAAGAAGGCGACAAGCCAGCCGAGTGACGGCAAGGCGCCATCGCTGAAGTTATGAGAAACCCCGCCTTACCGGCGGGGTTTTTCTTTAGATACCACGTAGCGCGCAGTTCCAGGTGCCGCATCAACCAAACCGCCCTGAGAAAACAAACGCGTTTGAAACGTGCTGATCTGCGTGACCAGAGAAAGCGCGACGATTCAACTATTGACTCTTCTGTTTCACAACGATATTTTCTGAAACAGAAAGGAATCTACATGAGTGTTATAGAATTTCCAAAGCAACAAAGAGCTTTCCAACCAGTCGGTCACTACATACGCCTAGGTGACAGCAGCTATAAAAAGGTCGCTGACTTAGTCGCAGCTGGTGTAATCACCAGCAAGCGATTCGTCGTCAACGGCTCAAAGATCAAGTTCCTAAAGAGCACCATTCAAATGCTCCAAGGACTGGGAGCAGAAGTTGTTCTTGATCCTAGGACAATTGAACTGTCATCACTAAACAAGTGCGGTGGACACGCTGCTAGTGCACCGTGGGCAGCCAAACACCATGGGGCAGCACTGCAACCGGACGTATTCCGCCCAGGACACCCATCTGACATCTATGGCGCCATTGCGCGTACGGCCGTGGAATACGGCGTAGACGCGGTGCTGGCTCCAACACATTTCTTGGCCGACCCCGATTTCAGTGATTGGTACATACTCGATATGGAAGGATGTTCGCTTCTAAGGAATGCACTAGATCGTGAAGGCGGCAATGACATAGCTTTAGACTATTTGCTAGCCGCACGACTCCAAGATTTAAGCGATCAAACCCTCCGTGCCAAACTGATGACTGACCTGCCCAATCTACCGATTGAAGTGCTTTGGGTCCGGGGATCAATGACTTCACCGGACAAGAGCCCTGCCAATGCAGTTCAGTTGATCCGGGCACTTGCAGCTTTGCATAACCTTGGCATGCCAATAGTCATGGACCACGTGGGAGGACTCGCAGGGGAAGCACTCCTAGCAATGAACGTTGTTTCGGCTATCTCACATGGCTACGGCGAACACACGTCGTTCGTAACGTCGAACTGGAACAGGCCCCCGAAGAAGCGTGATCCCGGCAGCGAGAAGCCAATGGGACGCGCAAAACGGGTGGGATTATCTAATCTGGGTCAGTCGTTTACAACCAAAGAAACACGAGTATTACTGTCCGCACATCGCGCGAAGACCTTTCTTCTGCCAAACGACCGAAACGTTTTACCAAACGGAATCGACGGACTTCTTGAGGATCCACGTCGCTTCAATGCAGCCGACGGACGACAACGTATAGAGAAAATCGATTCGATTCCTACGGCAAACAGGCCAACCTATTTCTGTGAAGAGAGAATGAGTGAAATAGTCGCAACGGCGAAAGCCGCACAAAAACTGAAACCGAAACCCGCTGTTGCCGAAGAGTGTAGAGTTGATCTAGCGAAATTGCAGGCTCGGATAATTCAACACAGGCTGAAGTCGGAACAGCTAAAGGATACTTTTGAAGAAATCGCACTCGACCATAGTGAAAGAGTCGCACCCGTAAGAGCGATTGGGGCGCCAAGGGTAAGTCAAGCGCACCCAAAATCGGGAAGCGCATAATGACTTCAACCGCGATTTCGCGAAGCATCAGTGAGTTGGAGACGATCGGCGGGTTGAACGGGACGGACATCGCCAACGTCACGGATGTGTCCAAGGCGACCGTGTCCCGGTGGCGCAGTGGTGTAAAACGGCCGCAGCCGGCGAGCGAACGGGTGCTATCCGACCTGATCTATGTCGTGAAACGGCTCGACGATTACTACGCGAATGACGAAATCCGGATGTGGCTCTATGCGCGTCATCCGCAACTCGAGGGTCAGCGCGCCATCGACCTGATCCACGCCGGCCGCGTCGAGGATGTCTTCCGGGTTCTGGATCGGCTGGACGCGGACGGGTATCTCTAGCTTATGGCGGCCAGCCCCAGAGACCTGGCCCTGATCGATACGCTTGAGCAGCTCGAGACCCAGTCTTTCGAAGCCAATGTCTGGCGCGTCACACGGGAAGACCGCGATCCGACCCTTTTCTCCAGCGGCGGAAACCGATGGGACGATGGGAGTTTCGAGGTTCTTTACACCTCGGTCCAGCGGGAAGGCGCGCTGGCGGAGATGCGGTTCCACCTAACGCGCGGCCAACCCATCGCGCCGTCAAAGATTCGCTACCGGCTGCATGAGTTGTCCGTCAAACTCGATGGCGTCCTCAACCTGACGGACCCCGAATTACTCGGTCGGCTTGGCATCGATATGGGCAATTTCGGACGCTTGCCCTATCTCGACCGCCATGGCGAGTACGAGACCTGCCAGGAAGTAGCCGAAGCCGTTCATTTCCTGGGCTCGAACAGTCCCGATGACCCTTCGGCGATCCTCGTCCCGAACGCGCGGCACGACAGTCACAATCTCGTGCTCTTCGCCGACTACGTCCCCCACGAGGCGATCACGCAGGTGCAGGACCATGGGTTGATCGATTTGCGATAGTCGTGCGGGTCCTCACAAAGAAGCGCCTCGCGCGGAGTGTTCTCCTCAAGGCTTTTACCATCCGCCAAGGCGCCCGCGTCATTTCCCGCACGCCAAACTGCGGCTACCAGCGTCACTCCGCCAGTTTCTTGGTATGGCTGGCGCCCCAGTCTCTCATGGAGAGGAGGACGGCCTCTAGGCTTCTGCCATAATCCGTCAGGCTGTACTCTACTTTTGGCGGCACCTCGGGATAGACCTCGCGATGGATGATCTCGTCGCGCTCCAGTTCCCGCAGTTGCTGGGTCATCATTTTCTGGGTGGCGTCCGGCACCTGCCGGCGCAGTTCGCCGAACCGTAATGTGCCCTCTTCCATGAGTTTGAAAAGGATCACGGGCTTCCAGCGCCCGCCGATGACCGCCAGCGTCGCTTCGACCGAACAGCCGAACGGCTTGTCATGCTGCGCGTCGCTTGTATTCTTCATCCTATAGTTTCCTTTTTGATACTACCATACAAAAAAGTGGGTTCTTGCTGATGAAGTTACAATAGTTATCTATGCGCCTCAACAGTCAGATCACAGTGACCAAAGGAGAGCGCAGATGAAAGCGATGATGATCCCCGCGTTGGGGAGCGAGATCGAGTTCCAAGAACTGACCCTGGACGACCCGGCGCCGGGGCCGGGCCAAGTTCTGATTTCCGTCAGGGCGGCCAGCATCAATGTCGTGGACACAAAGATCCGCGGCGGTATGGATGCGATCGCCCCAGACGACCCGATTGTCCTGGGCTGTGACGTCGCTGGAACCGTCCTGGCCGTTGGCGAAGGCGTCGAGCGCTTCGCCGTCGGGGATAAGGTCTATGGCTGCGCCGGCGGCATCAAGGGGAGCGGCGGCGCTTACGCCACTATGATGGTGGCGGACGCCCGTTTGCTCGCCCCCATGCCGGCCAATCTGGATTTCAAACAGAGTGCGGCGTTGCCTCTGGTGGCCATCACCGCCTGGGAAGCGCTGGTCGACCGGGCCAAGGTCGCGCCCGGCGAAAAGGTGCTGATCCATGGCGGTACGGGCGGCGTCGGCCATATCGCGATTCAATTGGCGAAGGCCCTAGGCGCGATTGTGCATGCCACCGTGTCGACGCAGGAAAAAGCCGACATCGCACTCAAGCTCGGCGCGGACGAAGTGTTCCTGTATCCGGAGCTTTCCGTCGCCGACTATGTCGAGAGCGGCACGGCGGGCGCGGGCTACGACGTGGTTTTCGATACGGTCGGCGGCGACAATATCGCCCCGTCGCTCGACGCGATCGCGATCAATGGACGGTGCGTCACCATCGTATCGCTGGAAAGCGCCCCCGATCTTTCCCCATTGCATGTCAAGAACGCCACGCTTCATGTGGTCTTCATGCTGATCCCGCTTCTGACAGGCGTCGGCAGAGAAGCCCACGGGCGCATTCTGGAGAAACTCGCAAACATGGTGGAGGCCGGCATGGTTGCGCCGCTGATCGACGAGACCGTCTTCGCGCTCTCAGATGTGGGAGCGGCCCACGATCGTTTGCTGTCCGGCAAGGCCATCGGCAAAGTCGTCGTGGAGGTATCGTGATGGGTGTCGGGGCCGAGAAGCTCATCCTCATCGCGTCCATCGTCGCAGAGGATGAGAACCGGGACTTCATACTACGTGCGCTGCGCGCCCTTCTCTCGCCAACCAGGAACGAAGCGGGTTGCGAACGCTACGATCTGGTTGTGTCCGATGAAGATCCCAACCGTTTTCTGATGATTGAAACATGGGCTTCCCGCGGCGCGTGGCTGGCGCATATGGAAACCGAGCATATCGCGGACTTCCGCGAAAAAACACGGGATCGGATCGCATCCTTCGAACTCGAACACCTGAAGTCAATTCCCGCCGCGTGATCGCAGCGCCCGACACCCAAAGAAAAAGCCCCGCGCGATGCATTCGCTGCGGGGCTTTTGTCATCCGCCAGGGTGACAAGAGACTCTTTTTGCTGGTTGCGCCGACAGGGCTCGGTCGGTATCCGGCAAGGTCGCCATCAGTGTGTCGGGACGAGCGCCGACGCCAATAAACGCATTCTCATCGTCCCCGTCTTTGTGGATGATGAAAATCGGGACTGGTCCGAGGAGCACGGCGAGACCAGGTCTACACCGCAAACGACGGGAGCGCCGCGCTCGCTGTGGACCGTCCCTCCGTCCCGCCTACCTGGCGACCTCAACGCCGCTCATCACGAAGGCGGCGTTGCTCTTGAGCGCCTTGGCGAGCATCGACTTGAATTGCGACGCCATCATGGGCGAAATCAGCCAGCCCAAGAAACCCATGCCGGGCGTAAACGCCATCGTCATCCTGACCTGTGTCCGGTCCGCACCCGCCGCCGACAATTCAAGCGTCGCCTTTGCGGAGCGGATAGGAACGGTCGCCTCATAAATGTCGATCACCATCCGGTGCGGGGGATCGTAGGCCACGATCTTTTCGCGGACGAACTGTTTCCCGTTGGCGGACAGATCGCATTGGCGGCGCGCGCCAACGCCCGAGTGCGCGCTTCCGGCCAGTAGACGCGAAGCCATAATGCCCGGGTGAAACCGGGCCACTTCACCAAAATTGTCCCAACTGGCCCACACCTTGTCGAGCGATGCGCCGACGGTTTCTTCAACGATTACTGTCTTCATTGTCATTTCCTTTCGGTTTCATCGATGCTTTTGCTACTCGGGCTGCGATTGCCGCCCGAACTGCGCCGGATCGAACGCCGGAAGAAGCACGACATTGTTGATGCTGGCCGCGCGCGTGCGGATCGGCACGAACTGGGCCTGGTAGGCGTCGTCCTTGTAGAACCTATCGAAGTCGGCCTGGGTTTCGAACCGCATCAGAACGGTCCAGTTGCTGTCCCAGGCGCCCTCGACCACGGTCGGCGCCGGCGATACGGCCAAGACAAGCGCGCTCGTCTCACCAAGCAGCGCCGCCGTCCCGGGGACGTACTCATTTTGGAAGGCCTCCATGTCGTCGACCTTCAATTGCGCAATGAAGTAGACATCATCCAGGTCCGCCGCAGTCTGCTCGCGGGCGAACAGGTCTTGGGCCGAGCCCGTAGATGGCGCCACCGTCGAGAGCGCAAGCAATATGGAAAGAGCGATCTTTTTCATGCCACACCTCCCATGCGTTTGATCATGTCGTTGAACATCATGTCCGCCGCTTCACGAAACATCGGCGCGGCGCTGTCGGGCAGCAGATCCGTTGTCCAGATCACGCGCGCGCGCCCGCCGTCGTCGCTGACGACGATCGACGCGGCATGCTCGGTAATCGGGAAAGGCGAGGAATGCACCCGATAGGCGACCCGGCGCAAGTCGTGATCGACCGAAAGAATACTCTCTTCCAGAGTCTGACCATCCGCCATGCGGCACGTCCTATGATCGCCCTCAACCACACTTTCAATGATCATGCCGGTCAATGCCGGGACGTTGCCGATATCGGACACGATGTCCCATACCTCGGCGACCGGCGCGCGCAGGGTCGCTGTCTTTGTTATGGTGGCCACTTGGTTTCTCCTTTCTGTCAATGTGATGTGACCAAGGCTATCGTGGCTTCCTAAGAGCAAAAATACCGTATAATAGACCAACATGGTGCAAAAACACTCCAGTTGGCTGAGCTGGGACGGGATGCAGGCGATCCTCCTTGTCGCCCGCTACGGTACAGTCAGGGCCGCCGCTGCGGAACTCGGCGTCGCACACACGACCCTCGCCCATCGGATAAGGGTCGCCGAAAAGGCCATGGGCGTGTCGGCCTTCGTGAAGTCGGTGCGGGGATACACATTAACCGACGAGGGCGCCCGCATCATCGAACATGCTGAGCGTATGGCCACGGAGTCGGAGGCGTTGACGCGGTTCCTGGACGACGCGGGCCACGAAGCCGCCGGTCCTGTCACTGTTTCAATGAATGCAAGCCTTCTCGCGCACGTCGCGGCGGAGGCGGTCGGTGTGTTGCACGCCCGCCATCCAGAGATCACCTTGAATTTCGCCCTCGGAGATGGCTTTGCCGATCTCGATCAACGGGAGTCAGATATCGTTCTGCGGCTGCAGAATTCACCAATGCCCTCCCTGTTTGGCAGAAGGCTGTGCCAAGCGCGGTCCACCGTATACGCGTCGCGCCAAGCAGCAGAAGCTCTCAAGGACGGAGTAGATCCCCTGCCCGTCGTCGGCTGGGACGACGCCTCTGTCGTCGCGCCGATCTATGCATCGCTTGGGTTCAGGCAAGTGCGCATCGTTGCGACCGTCTCTGACATCCAGTCTCAACTTGCCATTGCTCTGTCGCTCCCGGCGGCTGTGGAGCTGCCCTGTTATGTCGGCGACGCCCAACCCGACCTTGTCCGCCTATCGCCAAACCGTTTGCGGGAACTGAATGCGCTGTGGATCCTGACACATGAGAGCCTGCGCAAGTCGCCGCGGATCAGAGCGGCCTTCGAAGCCCTCGCGACGGCTGCACTGGCTCGGAAAGACCTGATCGAAGGCGTTTCGATATAGGCGAAACATCACCGCCGAAGCCGCCCTCAAGCGAACAGTCGATCGGGTCGCCTCCTTCGAACTCGAACACCTGAAGTCGATTCCCGCCGCGTGATCGCAGCGCCCGACGCCCAAAGAAAAAGCCCCGCGCGACAGGTTCGCCGCGGGGCTTTTGTCATCCGCCAGGGTGACAAGAAACTCTTGGTTATTCCTACGCCACGAGGGCGCGATTGGTTCACATTGGGCGCACCGGAATTGGCTTGAGGCCTATTCCTCGTCGTCGGCCTCGACATCCTGGGTCGGGCCGGAATCCTGGCCCTTGGCGTCCGCATCACGGTCGACCAATTCGATCATCGCCATCGGCGCGTTGTCGCCATAGCGAAAGCCGGCCTTCAGCACGCGGGTATAGCCGCCTGGACGGTCGGTGTAGCGCTCGGCCAGATCACCGAACAGCTTGGCCACCATGGCGTCGTCGCGCAGTTGCGCAAAGGCCTGTCTGCGGCGGTGCAGACCGCCCTTCTTGCCCAGCGTGATCAGCCGATCGACAACGCCACGCAGCTCTTTCGCCTTTGGCAGGGTCGTGTTGATCTGCTCGTGCTTGATCAGCGCGTTGGCCATATTGGCGAACATGGCTTTGCGGTGGGATGCGGTGCGGTTCAGCTTCCGCTTGGCCATACGATGGCGCATGTCTGGTCTCCTTGCTTCTTACTGTTGGCCGCCGGTCGCCTATCTTGTTCTTGCTTGGCTACAGCCGACGGTGGAGCGCTGTCGCGGGAACTGTGGCGGTCCCCCAACAGCCGTTAGAACGGCTCTTCGAGCCGCTTGGCCATGTCTTCGATATTCTCCGGCGGCCAACCGGTGATTTCCATGCCCAGCGCCAGCCCCATCTGGGTCAGCACTTCCTTGATCTCGTTCAGCGACTTACGGCCGAAGTTCGGCGTCCGCAGCATTTCGCTTTCGGTCTTCTGAACAAGATCGCCGATATAGACGATATTGTCGTTCTTCAAGCAGTTGGCCGAGCGCACGCTCAGCTCCAGCTCGTCAACCTTGCGCAGCAGGTTGCGGTTGAAGGGCAGCTCGGCGGCGCCGCTTTCCTCGACGCGCTGTTGCGGCTCTTCGAAATTGATGAAGATCTGCAACTGATCCTGCAGGATGCGGGCGGCCAGCGCGATCGCGTCTTCCGGCGTCACCGCGCCGTTGGTCTCAATCGACATGGACAGCTTGTCATAGTCGGTGACCTGGCCGACGCGGGTGTTGTCGACCTTGTAGCTGACCTTGCGGACCGGGCTGAAGATCGAGTCGACCGGGATCAGGCCGATCGGGGCGTCTTCCGGACGGTTCTGGGCGGCGGGGATATAGCCTTTGCCTGAGGCGACGACGAATTCGATGTTCAGCGACGCGCCCTTATCCATGGTGCAGATCACCAAGTTCGGGTTCATCACCTCGATATCCGGACCCGTCTCGATCATGCCGGCGGTGACTTCCGCCGGTCCTTCGACCGCCAGCCGCATCCGCTTGGGCCCGTCGCCATGCATGCGCAGCGCCAAGGCCTTCACGTTCAGAACGATGTCGGTCACATCCTCGCGGACGCCCGGGATCGAGGAGAATTCATGCAATACACCGTCGATCTGGATCGAGGACACCGCCGCCCCTTGCAGCGAGGACAACAGGATCCGGCGCAGGGCGTTGCCGAGAGTCATGCCGAAACCGCGCTCTAGCGGCTCGGCGACCAGGGTCGCGGTGCGTTTCGGATCGGCCCCGGGGGAGACTTCCAATTTGGTCGGCTTGATCAGGGATTGCCAATTGCGTTGTACGGCGGCGGAGGTTTCGCTCATTCACATCTCACCGGCGCTTGAAACCGGCGTCCCTTGTCATCAACAGGCGGCTCCCGTTGAGAATCCAACAACCGAACGGCCGGGAGCGGACCGTGCGGCGGCGCGCCAGGCGTCTTAGACGCGGCGACGCTTGCGCGGACGGCAGCCGTTATGCGGAATCGGCGTGACGTCCTTGATGGCGGTGATCGTGAAACCGACCGACTGCAGCGCGCGCAGCGCCGACTCGCGTCCGGAGCCGGGGCCCTTCACATTCACTTCCAGGGTCTTCATGCCGTGATCGGCGGCCTTCTTGCCGGCGTCCTCGGCGGCGATCTGCGCCGCATAGGGGGTCGATTTCCGGCTGCCTTTGAAGCCTTGCATCCCGGCGCTCGACCAGGAGATCGCATTCCCCTGAACGTCGGTGATGGTGATCATCGTGTTGTTGAAGGACGCATTCACATGGGCGATGCCCGACGTGATGTTCTTTTTCTCGCGACGCTTGCGAACAGGAGCGCGTGCCATAGTGCTTTCCACCTAATTGACGGCCCGACGCCCGTGGGCGAGCGTCTCTTGAAGACCGTTTACGCCCGACACGGTTCCGTTCCGCGCGCCGGGCCAAAGTTCAAATCCAGAGGCCTATTTCTTCTTACCGGCGATGGCCTTGGCCGGGCCCTTGCGGGTCCGCGCGTTGGTGTGCGTGCGCTGGCCGCGCACTGGCAGACCCTTGCGATGACGCAACCCGCGGAAGCAGCCCAAATCCATCAGGCGTTTGATATTCATCGCGACTTCGCGGCGCAGGTCGCCTTCGACCATGTAATCGGAGTCGATCGCTTCCCGAATGCGCGCCACCTCGTCTTCCGACAGAGAGTTCACGCGGGTCGATGGGTCAATCCCGGTCTTCGCCAGAATTTGCTTGGCGAAATGCGGGCCGATGCCGTGAATATAGGTCAGCGCGATCACAACGCGCTTGTTGGTCGGGATGTTCACACCCGCGATACGTGCCATCGTCTCAAATCCTTGTCTGACCGTCGAACCGCCCGTGGCGTCCCGTTCCGGTCCAATTCTCATCCCGTCCGACGCAGCCCGGCTGCGTCACTACAAATAAGCCGGCGGCGCGCCCGCACAACGCGGACCGCTGACGACTTTCACACAGGCGGGGTCCCTTTCGGGATGATCGCGCTATTTCCAGGCCCTCAAGGTCGCCCCGGAACAGCGCGCGGAGTATACGGATCGCGCCTCGCCTGTCAACGCGCCGAAGGGCGGTAATCCCACCGCCTCGAAACATCCGAAAGGCCTAGAATAACGCCCGTTCCGCTCCCGTTCCGCCGTATCACTTACCCGATCCGCCCAAGAGGCCGGATCAGCCCACCGCCCGGCGGATATCCGCCGACACTTCTTCGATCGACCGCATGCCGTCGACCTTCTTCAACAAGCCCCGCGCCTCATAATAGGGCAGCACCGGCGCAGTTTGATCGCGGAAGACCTGAAGCCGGTTTTTCAGGGTCTCCTCGTTATCGTCGGCGCGGCGCTCCGCCTCGGGCGTCTTCGAGACCCGGTCGTGCATGCGGTTGACCAGTTCCTGCTCGTCGACCGTCAGTTCGATCGTCACATCGATCGCCCGGCCCATCTTCTCCAGCAGCGCGCTCAGACCCTCGGCCTGAGCGACCGTCCGCGGGAATCCGTCCAGAATGGCGCCCTTGGCGCAATCCGGCTGACCCAGGCGCTCTTCGATCACGCCGAGCATCGTCTCATCATCCACCAGGTCGCCGCGATCCATGATCGCCTTGGCGCGCAGGCCGATTTCCGTCCCGGCGCGCACAGCGGCGCGCAACATGTCGCCGGTGGAGAGCTGCACAAGGCCATGCTCTTCCTCAATAATCTTCGCCTGGGTGCCCTTCCCCGCCCCCGGCGGCCCGAACATGATGATCATCATCGACGACGCCCCCTCAGTTTCGACTTTTTGACAAGTCCTTCATATTGATGCGCCAGCAAGTGACTTTGGATTTGCGCCACCGTATCCATCGTCACCGTCACGCAGATCAGTAGGCTGGTGCCGCCGAAATAGAACGGCACCGCATATTGCGAGATCAGCAGTTCCGGCAAGGCGCAGACCGCCGCCAGATACAGCGCGCCGACCGCCGTCAGCCGTGTCAGAACGTAATCGAGATATTCCGCCGTGTTCTTGCCGGGGCGTATGCCGGGCACAAAGCCGCCGTATTTCTTCAGATTGTCCGCCGTGTCCTCAGGGTTGAACACGACCGCCGTGTAGAAGAAGGCGAAGAAAATGATCATGCCGATATAAAGCGCGAGATAGAGCGGCTGGCCGTGCCCAAGAAGCGCCGTGATCTCGTTCAACCAGCCCGGCCCCTGACCGCCGCTGAAATTGGCGATCGTCAAAGGCATCAGCAGGAGCGAACTGGCGAAAATCGGTGGAATGACACCCGGCGTGTTGATCTTCAACGGCAGATGCGAGCTCTCGCCGCCGAACATCTTGTTGCCGACTTGGCGCTTCGGATACTGAACCAGGATCCGGCGCTGGGCGCGCTCGATAAACACGATGAAGGCGACGACCGCCACCGCCATCACCAGAAGGATCAAGATGAACGCGGTGGAAAGCGCGCCGGTGCGGCCCAGTTCCAGCGTACCGGCGAGCGCGCCTGGCAGGCCGGCCACGATGCCGGCGAAGATGATCAAAGAAATTCCGTTCCCGACGCCGCGCTGGGTGATCTGTTCGCCCAGCCACATCAGGAACATGGTGCCGCCGACGAGCGTGATCACGGCGGAGGCGCGGAAGAACAGGCCTGGATCGAAAACCGCGCGCGACCCGCTCGAATCGGTGACGCCTTCAAGGCCCACGGCGATGCCATAGGCCTGAACCGAGGCCAGCACGACGGTCAGATAGCGGGTATATTGATTGATCTTCTTTCGGCCGCTTTCGCCTTCCTTCTTCAGCCGCTCCAGTTCTGGAGACACCGCCGTCATCAACTGCATGATAATCGCAGCGGAGATATACGGCATGATGTTCAGGGCGAAGATCGACATCCGGCTGACCGCGCCGCCAGCGAACGTGTCGAACATGCCCAGAATGCCGCTCGACTGTTGTTCGAACAGTTCCGTCAGAACCGTGGAATCGATCCCGGGGAGCGGGATGTAAGTGCCGATACGGTAAACGACCAGGGCGCCGAGGGTGAACCAGATGCGCTTCTTAAGCTCGGTCGCCTTGGCCAGCGTTCCGAAGTTGAAATTAGCGGCAAGTTGTTCAGCAGCCGAAGCCATATATCCAAACCCTGTTCGCGGCGCGACCGAGGTCGCTGATCGACGGTCCGGCCATTTCCGGGACGCCGCGGCCGCAACGCCCCTGTGGCCCTGTCGAGACGTCTAGATTAGTTGGCGTCCCGGTTTTTCATTGCAAGGTGACGGCGCTTCTTCGAGGCCGGCTTCTCGACCGCTTCCGGCAGGGCGACCGAGCCGCCCGCCTTCTCGACCGCCGCGACCGCCGCTTTGCTGGCCTTGGCCGCCTCAATGGTCAACGCGACCGAAACCTCACCTTTGGCCAGGATCTTCAGACCGTCATGTTCCTTTTGGATCACGCCCGCCTCGATCAGGGCGGCGGCGTTCACCGGCTGTTTCGGGTCCAGCTTTTTCGCATCGACCGCTTGCTGCAGGCGCGACAGGTTCACGACCGCATAAACCTTGCGGAAATTATAGTTGTTGAACCCGCGCTTCGGCAGACGGCGATAAAGCGGCATCTGGCCGCCTTCGAAGCCCTTGATCGAGACGCCCGAGCGCGACTTCTGACCCTTGACCCCACGGCCGGCGGTCTTGCCCTTGCCGGAACCGATGCCGCGCCCGACACGGGTGCGGGCCTTCACGGCGCCGGGATTGTCCGATAATTCGTTGAGTTTCATCGCCCAAATCTTCCTTCTACTCACGACAAGGGAGGGTGCGGCCCATTACGACCCCGCGGCCCTCCATATCCCTTGCCGTAACGCCATGCACTTAAACGCCCGCGTTTCAGCTCGCTTCGTCGACCTTCACCATATGGCGCACTTTCCGGATCATGCCGCGGATCGACGGCGTATCCTCAAGCTCCCGGGTCCGGCCGATCTTGTTCAGGCCAAGCCCGATCAAGGTGTCACGTTGGCTCTTCTCACGGCGGATCGGACTGCCCGTCTGGGTCACCCGAAGCGTCTTTTTATCGGCCATCGTCTTGGTCTCCAGTCACTAAGAGTGGCCGCGGCTTAAGCCGCCGCCTCTTCGGATTTTTCGTCGCGGCGGCCGACAATGTCGGACACTTTCTTGCCGCGGCGGGCGGCGACCATGCGGGGCGAATTGGAATTCTTCAGCCCTTCAAACGCCGCCTTGATCATGTTGTAGGGGTTGGACGAACCGGTCGATTTCGCGACGACGTCCTGCACGCCCAGAGCCTCGAACACCGCCCGGGTCGGACCGCCGGCGATGATGCCAGTTCCGGCGGGCGCGGCGCGCATCACCACGACCCCGGCGCCGAAACGGCCCTGGACGTCGTGATGCAGGGTGCGGCCGTCGCGCAACGGCACGCGCACCATGGTCTTCTTGGCGCTTTCGGTCGCCTTGCGGATCGCTTCCGGCACTTCCCGAGCCTTGCCGTGGCCGTAGCCGACCTTGCCCCGTCCGTCGCCGACGACGACCAGCGCGGCGAAGCCGAACCGGCGGCCGCCCTTCACAACCTTCGCGACACGATTGATCGCCACCAGCTTCTCGACGAGATCCGGCTCGTCGCGATCACGATCCCGATTGCGGTCATCTCTTGGTCCACGCGCCATCGTCTTTATCCCTTTAGAACGTCAAACCGGCTTCGCGCGCCGCATCGGCCAGGGCCTTGACCCGACCGTGATAGCGATAGCCGCCGCGATCGAACACAACCTGTTCGACGCCCGCCGCCTTTGCGCGTTCCGCCACTAGTTTCCCAATCTCGGCGGCCGCCTCGACGGTGCCGCCCGATTTCTTCGCCCGCAGATCCGGTTCCAGCGACGAGGCGGCGGCGAGAGTCGCGCCGGCCAGATCGTCGATGACCTGAGCGTAGATCTGTTTGTTCGACCGGTGCACATGCAGGCGCGGCCGTCCGGCGGCGGTCTTCTTCACCTGATAGCGCGTCCGGCGGCGCCGGCGCTGAAAAAGTTCCTTCGACGTCAACATGTCGTTTGTCCTTGCGTTGGGGCCATGGATCAGCCCGCCAAGCGCCCGCCGTCACAGCGACCGCCCACGGGCCGAAAGCATCCCTACTTCTTCTTCCCTTCCTTACGGAGGATGGTTTCGTCGGTGTAGCGCAAGCCTTTCCCCTTATAGGGCTCCGGCGGGCGATAGCCGCGAATGTTGCTGGCGATCTGACCGACGCGCTGTTTGTCCGCGCCGCTGACCGCGATCACATTGCCCCGGTCGCCTTCGATCGCGATTTTCACGTCGGACGGGATCGGGAAGTTCACGTCATGGCTGAAGCCGAGCTGCAATTTCAGGGTCGAGCCCTGAACCTGCGCGCGATAGCCGACGCCGTTCACTTCCAAGCGTTTGGTGAAGCCCTCAGACGCGCCGACCACGGCGTTGTTGATCAACGCCCGCGTCATGCCCCAATGCTGCCGCGCCTTCTTGGTCTGGTTGATCGGCGTGACGGTGACGACATTGTCCGCGACCTCAACCGACACATAGTCGGAGAGCGGAACCTCTTGTTCGCCGTTCTTACCCTTCGCCTTGAGCAAGCCCTCGACGACGGAAATCTCGACGCCGCTCGGGATGCTGACCGGATATTTACCAACGCGTGACATCGCCTCGCACCTTTTCAATTCATCTATCCGGGCCGCGCGCCGAGACTTAAGCCTCGCGCGCCGCCAGCCGGATTAGTAGACGCGGCAGAGAACCTCGCCGCCGACATTGTTGTCGCGGGCTTCCGCATCCGACATCACGCCCTTCGGCGTCGACAGGATGGAGATGCCCAGACCGTTATAGATCCGGCCCAGATCCTTGATCCCGGAATAAACGCGGCGGCCCGGCTTGGACACGCGCGCGATTTCCCGGATGACCGGCTCGCCGTCGAAATATTTCAGTTCGACATTCAGTTCGTTCACGCCCTTGCGCATTTCGGCGCTGGAATAGCCGCGGATATAGCCTTCGCGCTGCAGCACGTCGAGCACATGCGCCCGAAGCTTGCTGGCCGGCACCGGCACCGTCGCCTTCTTCGCCATCTGACCGTTGCGGATGCGGGTCAGCATATCGCCCAATGGATCGCTCATCGACATGGGTCTTGATCCTTCTTACCAGCTGGATTTCACGACGCCGGGAATCTGACCCGACGAGGCCAAATCGCGCAGCGCGATACGGGAAATCCGGAATTTACGGTAGTAGCCTTTCGGCCGGCCGGACACCTCACAACGGTTGTGAATCCGGACCGGGCTGGCGTTTTTCGGCAGCTTGTTCAGCGACATCGCCGCGGCGAAGCGCTCTTCCGCCGGTAGGGTCTTGTCATGCAGGATCGCCTTCAGCGCGGCGCGCCGTTTCGACGCTTTTTTGACCATGCGCTCGCGCTTCGCGTTGCGCTCGACAGAACTTTTCTTAGCCATTGTCCTGTGCTCCCGTCAGTTCGTGAACGGCATCTTGAATTCGGCCAGAAGCGCCTTGGCTTCCGCATCCGAATGCGCCGTGGTGCAGATCACGATGTCCATGCCGCGGATATTGTCGACCTTGTCATAGTCGATTTCCGGGAAGACGATCTGCTCTTTCAAGCCCATCGCGTAGTTGCCGCGACCATCGAAACTCTTGCCGCTGACGCCCCGGAAGTCCCGCACGCGCGGCAGGGCGATGTTGATCAACCGGTCGAGGAATTCGTACATCCGGTCCTGGCGCAGCGTGACCTTGGCGCCGACCGCCATGCCGTCGCGCAGCTTGAAGCCGGCGATCGATTTCTTCGCCTTAGTCGAGACCGGGCGCTGACCGCTGATCAAGGCCAATTCCTCAACCGCGTTGGTCAGGTTCTTACGATCCGCGACCGCTTCGCCGACGCCCATATTGATCACGATCTTGTCGAGCTTCGGGATCTGCATCGCCGACTTGTAGCCGAACTGCTCGTTCAGCTTGGCCGCGATCACGTCCTTATACTGCTGCTTCAAACGCGGTGTGTACTGTGTTTCCGCCATGTCATTCATCCTTCATCGCCCAGTCACCCCGCCGGTCCACGCGCTTTCCCAAGAGGAAGCTGCGAACCGACACGGTCTTAAGCGTCGATAATTTCCCCGGAGCGTTTCGCGTACCGGACTTTCCGGCCATCCTCCAAGGTCTTGAACCCGACCCGCGTCGGGCCGTTATCTTTCGGGTCGAGATGCGCGACGTTCGACACCGCGATCGGCGCTTCCTGCTCGACGATCCCGCCCTGGCTGCTTTGCGACGGACGGGTGTGGCGCTTGACCAGATTCACGCCGCGCACGGTGACCCGACGGTCGGCCGGACGGACTTCGATGACTTCGCCTTCCTTGCCCTTGTCGCGGCCGGTCAGCACGACGACCTTGTCGCCCTTTTTGATCTTCGCAGCCATTACAACACCTCCGGCGCCAGAGAGATGATCTTCATGAACCGGCGGGCGCGCAGCTCGCGCACCACCGGGCCGAAAATACGCGTGCCGATCGGCTCATGCTGTTTGTTCAGCAGAACCGCCGCGTTCGCGTCGAACCGAATGGTCGACCCATCCTGACGGCGCACCGGCTGGGCGGTGCGCACGATCACCGCGCGCATCACATCGCCCTTCTTCACGCGGCCGCGCGGAATGGCTTCCTTGACCGAAACGACGATCACGTCGCCGACCGAAGCGGTGCGGCGTTTCGAGCCGCCGAGCACCTTGATGCACTGGACGCGGCGCGCGCCGGAATTGTCGGCCACTTCCAAATTTGACTGCATCTGGATCATTAGATCGATCCCCTTATTCTCAATGGGCCGCGCGCGACCCGCTCACAACAATCAACGCTCGATCGTCCGTAAGGCTCATCAAGCCCCGAACGCGGGAGTAAGCCAGGGTCAGGACGCGCTGTCGCTGACGACTTCCCAAGTTTTGCGCTTCGAATGGGGGCGGCATTCACGGATGCGCACCGTCTCCCCAGCCTTCACGCCATTCGACTCGTCATGCGCCATGAAGCGCTTGGACTTCCGAATGATCTTGTTCAACAGCGGGTGTTTGAAGCGACGCTCCACCTGCACGACGACGGTTTTGTCGCCGCTGTCAGAAACCACCACACCTTGCATTATCCGCTTCGGCATCGATCCTACTCCGCCCGCTCTTCCGCGCCGCGCCCGTCGGGGCCGCGCTTAACTCGCCGACGCCTGGCGCTCGCCAAGCATCGTCTTGATCCGCGCGATGTCGCGCCGAACCTCGCGCACGCGCGCGGTGTTCTCCAACTGACCCGAAGCCGCCTGAAAGCGCAGGTTGAACTGCTCCTTCTTCAGGTCGAGCAACTGATCGCCCAATTCATCGTCCGTTTTCTGACGCAGGTCTTCGGCTTTTCTGGCCATATCCTTCGTCCTCTTCCTGTCTCTCTTGCGCGACGCCGAAACGCCGCTTGCTCAGCCCAAGCCGCTTAAGCGCCCAGACGGGTGATGATCTTGCAGCGGATCGGCAATTTCGCGGCCGCCAGCTCGAAAGCCTCTTTGCCGGTCAGATGCTCGACGCCGTCCATCTCGAACATGACCCGGCCCGGCTTGACCCGCGCCGCCCAATATTCGGTCGAGCCCTTGCCTTTACCCATCCGCACTTCCGCCGGCTTTGCGCTGACCGGCACATCCGGAAAGATCCGGATCCAGACCTTGCCCTGACGGCGGATGCGGCGAACGATCGCGCGACGCGCCGCTTCGATCTGGCGCGAGGTGATGCGTCCCGGCTCCAGCGCTTTCAGGCCGATTGACCCGAAATTCAGGGCGGTGCCGCCCTTCGCATTGCCATGGATGCGGCCCTTATGGGCTTTGCGGAACTTGGTCCGTTTTGGGCTCAACATGGTTCAGACTCTCATCAAAAATCGTTTCAACGACCGCGACCCGAAGCCGGCCTTAGCCGCGGGCGGCTTGAGCCGGAGACGCGTCCGCCCGGCGGTCTTGCGCCATCGGATCGTGCTCCATGATCTCGCCCTTGAAGATCCAGACTTTGACGCCGCAAATGCCGTAAGTCGTGGCGGCCTCGGCGGTGCCGTAATCGATGTCGGCGCGCAGTGTGTGTAGCGGCACGCGGCCTTCGCGATACCATTCGGTCCGCGCGATCTCGGCGCCGCCCAGACGACCGCCGCAATTGATCCGGATGCCCAGCGCGCCCAGACGCATCGCGCTCTGCACCGCGCGCTTCATAGCGCGGCGAAAGGCGACCCGGCGCTCCAACTGTTGGGCGATATTCTCAGCCACCAGCTTGGCGTCGATCTCCGGCTTGCGGATCTCGACGATGTTCAGCGCGACGTCTTTCTTGGTGATCTTCTGCAGATCCTGGCGCAGCTTCTCGATATCGGCGCCTTTGCGGCCGATCACAACCCCGGGACGGGCCGAGTGAATGGTGACCCGAGCGCGACCGGCCGGACGCTCGATCACGATCTTCGACACGCCGGCCTGCTTCAGGCGCGCGAACAGATATTCGCGCAGCTTCAGATCCTCATGCAGCAGATCCGCATAATTCTTGCCGGCGAACCAGCGCGAATCCCAGGTGCGGTTGATGCCGAGCCTGAGGCCGATCGGATTGACTTTCTGACCCATATTACGTCTCCAGCGCCGGCCTAGGCCGCGTCCTCGCGTTCACGCACGACAATCGTGAGATTGGAAAAAGGCTTCAGGATGCGCGCGCCGCGACCGCGGGCCCGCGCCTTGAACCGTTTCATGGTGAAGGATTTGCCGACATAGGCTTCCTTCACATACAGCCGATCGACATCGAGCTGATGGTTGTTTTCCGCATTCGCGATCGCCGCCTCCAGGATCTTCTTCACATCCTGGGCGATGCGCCGACGCGAAAAGGTCAGGTCGGCCACCGCCGCGCTGGCGTCCTTGCCGCGGATCGACGAGGCGACCAGGTTCAGCTTCTGCGGGCTGATCCGGATCGTCTTCGACTTCGCCATCGCCTCGGTATCGTCCAACCGGCGTTCTGTCGCTTCCTTACCCATCGCGCTTACCCTCTTCTCGCCTTCTTGTCGGCGGCGTGGCCGTAATAGGTCCGGGTCGGCGCGAATTCACCGAATTTGTGGCCGATCATGTTGTCGGTCACCAAGACGGGGATGAATTTGCGGCCGTTATGAACGCCGAAAGTCAGGCCGACGAATTGCGGCAGAATGGTCGAGCGGCGCGACCAGGTCTTGATCACCTCTTTCCGGCCGGAAGCGGCGGACGCCTCGGCTTTCTTGAGGAGATAATGGTCCACGAAAGGACCTTTCCATACGGAACGTGCCATCTGCGTCTTCCTACTTCTTCGCGTGGCGGCGGCGGATGATGTATTTGTCCGTCGCTTTGTTCGAACGCGTGCGTTTGCCCTTGGTCGGCTTGCCCCACGGGGTGACCGGATGACGGCCGCCGGAGGTGCGGCCCTCGCCGCCGCCATGGGGGTGATCGACCGGGTTCATGGCGACGCCGCGCACTTGCGGGCGCTTGCCGAGCCAGCGTTTGCGGCCGGCCTTGCCGAGCTTGATGTTTTGTTGATCGGGGTTGGAGACGGCGCCGACGGTCGCCATGCACTCGCCGCGCACCATGCGCAACTCACCCGACATCAATTTCAATTGAGCGTAGCCGCTGTCACGACCGACCAACTGAGCATAGGCCCCGGCGGAGCGCGCGATCTGAGCGCCCTTGCCCGGCTTCATCTCGACATTGTGCACGATCGTACCGATCGGCATGTTGCCAAGCGGCATCGCGTTGCCCGGCTTCACATCGACCTTGCGGCCAGCCACCACTATGTCGCCCGCCTTCAGGCGCTGCGGCGCGATAATGTAAGCCTGCTCGCCGTCCTCATAGCGGATCAAGGCGATAAACGCGGTGCGGTTCGGGTCATGCTCAAGCCGCTCGACCGTCGCCGGCGCATCCCATTTGGCGCGCTTGAAGTCGATGATCCGATACTTCCGCTTGTGGCCGCCGCCCTGGCGACGCGCGGTGATCCGACCCTCGTTGTTCCGGCCGCCCTTCTTGGTCAGCCCTTCGGTCAGAGCTTTGACGGGCTTGCCCTTATGGAGGTCCGACCGATCGATCAGAACCAGCCCGCGGGTGCCCGGCGTGTTGGGCTTATACTGCTTGAGCGCCATAGCTCTCGCTCCCTTACCTTAACTCTTGCTCGCGCGGCCCGGCCTTAGAGGCCTGTCGTCACGTCGATGGAATGGCCCTCGGCCAGGCGAACGATCGCCTTTTTCCAATCGCTGCGCTTGCCCAGATGGCCACGAAAACGCTTGGTCTTGCCTTTGACGATGCTGGTGTTGACCGTCGAGACCTTGACGTCGAACAGGCCTTCGACCGCCGCCTTGATTTCCGGCTTGGTCGCCGTCATGGCGACCGCGAAAGTGACCTGATTGTTCTCGCCGCCCAGCGTCGCCTTCTCGGTAATGACCGGACGCACGATCACGTCATACATCCGCTCTTTAGAGACCGGCTGCTTGTTCAGATATTTCCAGCTCATCTCAGTCGAGCCTCCAAACCTTCGACCGCCGACTTGGTCAGGGCCAGAACGTCGCGACGCAGGATGTCGTAGACATTCGCGCCCTGGGTCGGCAGCACGTCGAATTGCGGAATGTTGCGCGAGGCCAAGGCCAGGTTGCCGTCAATCTCGGACCCGCCGACGACGAGCGCCGACGTCCAGCCGAGCGCGCCCAGCTTGTCCTTCAGATCCTTGGTCTTGGGCGAGGCGAGCACGGCATCGTCGAGGACGATCAGCTTGCCTTCCGCCTGCTTCGCCGACAGCGCCGTTTTCAGCGCCAAGGCGCGGACCTTTTTCGGCAGACCATGCGCATGATCGCGCGGATGCGGACCGAAGACCTGGCCGCCGCCCCGGAATTGCGGCGCCTTGGCGCTGCCATGACGGGCCCGGCCGGTGCCTTTTTGCTTATAGACCTTGGCGGTCGTACCGGTGATTTCGGCGCGTTGCTTCACCTTGTGGGTGCCGGCGCGGCGCTTGGCCAACTGATAGTTCACCATGCGGGCCAGCAGGTCCTTGCGCACCGGCTTGCCGAACACGTCCTCGGCGAGATCGATCTCGCCGGCGGCCTTGTTGTCGAGGGTGATGACTTTGGTTTTCATGATCGTCGCCCCCGATTAACTGGTCTGCTCGCCAGAAGAAGCGTCGGACGCGTCAGACGCTGCCGCCGTTTCGACCTGAGACTCGTCAGCCTGGGCGTCTTCAGCCGGGGCCTCTTCCGCCTTCACCGCCTCGTCACGGCCTTCCGGCGCACGGAACGCGCCGGGATAGGGCGCCTCGTCCGGACGAGCGCGTTTGACGGCGTCGCGGATCGTGACCCAGCCGCTTTTCGCGCCCGGCACCGCGCCTTTGACCAGAACCAGGCCACGCTCGACATCGGTCGCCACGACTTCCAGATTCTGGGTCGTGACCCGCGCGGCGCCCATATGGCCGGCCATTTTCTTGCCTTTGAAGACTTTGCCCGGATCCTGACACTGGCCCGTCGAACCGTGCGCCCGGTGTGAGATCGAAACGCCGTGGCTGGCGCGCAGACCGGCGAAATTGTGCCGCTTCATCGCGCCCGCAAAGCCTTTACCGATCGAGGTCCCGACGACATCGACCTTCTGGCCGGCGACAAAATGATCCGCCGTCAGTTCCGACCCGACATCGATCAGGGCGTCTTCGGCGACGCGGAACTCGACAAGCTTCCGCTTCGGCTCGACCTTGGCGGCGGCGAAATGGCCGCGCATCGGCTTGGTCGTGTGTTTCACCTTACGACGACCGCCGCCCAATTGCAGGGCGGTGTAGCCGTGTTTCTCTTCCGTGCGCTGGGCGACGACTTGAAGCTCATCGACCTTCAGCACGGTGACCGGAACGCTCGCGCCTTCTTCATTGAAGACACGCGACATGCCGATCTTTTGTGCGAGCAAACCGCAACGCATCGTACCGTCCTCCGGCCTACAACTTAATCTCGACATCGACGCCGGCGGCCAGATCGAGCTTCATCAGCGCGTCCACCGTCTGGGGCGTCGGGTCGACAATGTCCAGAACCCGCTTGTGAGTCCGAACCTCGAACTGCTCACGGCTCTTCTTATCGATGTGCGGCGAGCGCAACACCGTGAATTTCTCGATCCGCGTCGGCAGCGGAATCGGTCCGCGGACCTCCGCGCCTGTTCGTTTCGCCGTGGAGACGATCTCCTGCGTCGACTGGTCGAGGACGCGGTGATCGAACGCCTTCAGGCGAATGCGAATGTTCTGGCTATCCATTGCCGTTCCATCCTTGTCCAAAAAGAGAAGCGCGCCCCCAGATCAGGTCGGAGGCGCGCGTGCCTTACGTTACTCGATGATACCGGCGACGACGCCGGCGCCGACGGTGCGGCCGCCTTCGCGGATGGCGAAGCGCAGGCCTTCATCCATGGCGATCGGCGCGATCAGCTCGACTTCCATCGTGATGTTGTCGCCCGGCATGACCATTTCCGTGCCTTCCGGCAGCGCCACCGACCCGGTGACGTCCGTCGTGCGGAAATAGAATTGCGGACGGTAGTTCGAGAAGAACGGCGTGTGACGGCCGCCTTCGTCCTTGGTCAGGATATAGGCTTCCGCCTTGAACTTCGTGTGCGGCGTGATCGAGCCCGGCTTGGCCAGAACCTGACCGCGCTCGACCTCTTCCCGGCCGACGCCGCGCAACAGCGCCCCGATATTGTCGCCCGCCCGGCCTTCGTCCAGCAGCTTGCGGAACATCTCCACACCCGTGCAGGTCGTCTTGGTGGTCTCTTTCAGCCCGACGATCTCGATCTCTTCGCCGGTCTTCACGATCCCCTGCTCAACCCGGCCGGTCACGACCGTGCCGCGGCCCGAGATCGAGAACACATCCTCGATCGGCATCAGGAACGGACGGTCCACCGGACGGTCCGGCTGCGGGATCGACTCGTCGACCGCCTTCATCAGCTCGATGATCTTCTCTTGGCCGATAGCGTCGTCGCGGGATTCCAGAGCCGCCAGCGCCGAGCCGGCGATGATCGGAATGTCGTCGCCCGGGAAATCGTACGAGGACAGAAGCTCGCGCACTTCAAGTTCGACCAGCTCCAACAGCTCCTCATCATCGACCTGATCGACCTTGTTCAGGAAGACCACGATCGCCGGAACGCCGACCTGGCGGGCCAACAGGATATGTTCGCGGGTCTGCGGCATCGGGCCGTCGGCTGCGTTCACCACCAGGATCGCGCCGTCCATCTGCGCCGCGCCCGTGATCATGTTCTTCACATAGTCGGCGTGGCCGGGGCAGTCGACATGCGCGTAGTGACGACTGTCCGTCTCATACTCCACATGCGCCGTGTTGATCGTGATCCCGCGCGCCTTCTCTTCCGGCGCCTTGTCGATATCGTCGAACTCCGTCGCCGCGCCGCCATAGGTCGCCGCCATCACCTTCGTGATCGCCGCCGTCAGCGTCGTCTTGCCATGGTCAACGTGACCGATCGTGCCGATGTTGCAATGCGGCTTCGTACGCTCAAACTTCTCTTTCGCCATCGTCTGGTTCCCTAACTTGCGTGTTGATCGGCCCGGTTAAGCGAGTTTCGCGCGCACTTCGTCGGCGACCGCTTGCGGCACTTGTTCATAATGGTCGAATTGCATCGAATATTGCGACCGGCCCTGGCTGAGCGACCGCAGCGTATTCACATAGCCGAACATGTTGGCCAGCGGCACCATGGCGGTCACGACGCGGGCGATACCGCGCTGATCCATGCTGTTCACCTGACCGCGCCGGCTGTTCAGATCGCCGATGATGTCGCCCATATATTCCTCAGGCGTCACGACCTCGACCTTCATCACCGGCTCGAGCAGTTTCGGACCGGCTTTCTCCATCGCTTCGCGGAACGCGGCGCGCGCCGCGATTTCGAACGCCATGACCGACGAGTCGACATCGTGATAGGCGCCGTCGGTCAGCTTGACGCTGAAATCGATGACCGGGAAGCCGGCGAGAATGCCGCTGTCCATCTGGCTGATCAGGCCCTTCTCGACGCCCGGGATGTATTCCCGCGGCACCGAACCGCCGACGATCTTGCTTTCGAACTCGAAGCCCGAACCCGGCTCGCCCGGGGTGAATTCCAGATTGATGCGCGCGAACTGACCCGAACCGCCAGTCTGCTTCTTATGGGTGTAGTCCACTTCGGTCGGCTTGGTGATGGTCTCGCGATAGGCGACCTGCGGGGCGCCGATATTCGCTTCGACTTTGAACTCGCGCTTCATGCGGTCGACGATGATGTCGAGATGCAGCTCGCCCATGCCCTTGATGATGGTCTGGCCGCTTTCTTCGTCGGTCGAGACCCGGAAGCTCGGATCCTCGGCCGCCAGACGCTGCAGCGCCTGAGACATTTTCTCTTGGTCGGCCTTGGTTTTCGGCTCGACCGCGATCTCGATGACCGGGTCGGGGAACTCCATACGCTCCAGCACGATCGGCTTGCTGGCGTCGCAGAGCGTGTCGCCGGTGGTCGTGTCTTTCATGCCGACCAGCGCGACAATGTCGCCGGCCCGGGCCTCATCAATTTCTTCCCGGTTGTTGGAATGCATCAGCAGCATACGGCCGATACGTTCCTTCTTGTCCTTCACCGAGTTGCTCAGGGTCGTGCCTTTGGACACGGTTCCCGAATAGACCCGGGCGAAGGTCAGGGAGCCGACGAACGGGTCGTTCATGATCTTGAAGGCCAGCGCCGAGAAGGGCGCGTCATCTTCCGGCGGGCGGCTGTCCTTGACTTCGCTATCGTCGACCGAACTGCCCTGCACATCGCCGATATCCAGCGGCGAGGGCATGAAGTCGATGACCGCGTCGAGCAGCGGCTGAACGCCTTTGTTCTTAAAAGCGGTGCCGTTCAAGACCGGAACGAAGGCGCCGGCCAGCGTGCCTTTGCGGATGCAAGCGCGCAGCGTCTCTTCCGACGGTTCGGAGCCCTCGAGATAGGCTTCCATCGCGTCGTCGTCCTGCTCAACCGCAAGTTCGACCATCTTCTCGCGATATTCAGCGGCCTGATCGGCGAGCTCGGCCGGGATATCGACATAGTCGTAATTGGCGCCCAGCTCTTCGCCGGTCCATTTGACATGCTTCATCTGGATCAGATCGATCAGGCCGTCATACTCGCTCTCGGCGCCGACCGGCAGTTGAATGACCAGCGGCGTCGCCCCCAGACGGTCGACCATCATGTCGACGCAGCGGAAGAAATCGGCGCCTGTGCGGTCCATCTTGTTGACGAAACACATCCGCGGCACGCCGTATTTGTCGGCTTGGCGCCAGACCGTCTCGGATTGCGGCTCAACGCCGGCGACCGAGTCGAAGACGGCGACAGCGCCGTCGAGCACGCGCAGCGAACGCTCGACCTCGATGGTGAAATCCACGTGGCCGGGCGTGTCGATGATGTTGATCCGGTGATCATTCCAGAAGCAGGTGGTGGCGGCGGAGGTGATCGTGATCCCGCGCTCTTGCTCTTGCTCCATCCAGTCCATGGTCGCGGCGCCGTCATGCACTTCGCCGATTTTGTAGGACTTGCCGGTGTAATACAGAATCCGCTCGGTCGTCGTCGTCTTACCGGCGTCGATATGGGCCATGATGCCGATATTGCGGTATTTCTCGATCGGGTGGCTGCGGGCCATGATCTGAACTCCTGCGCTCTCGCCCGAGGGGACGGGCGGATAACGTGATTACCAGCGGTAGTGCGAGAAGGCGCGGTTGGCTTCCGCCATTTTATGGGTGTCTTCGCGCTTTTTGATGGCGGCGCCGCGATTGTTCGTCGCGTCGACCAGCTCCCCGCCGAGACGCTCCATCATCGTGTTCTCGGAGCGTTTGCGGGACATTTCGATGATCCAGCGGAAGGCGAGCGCCTGGGCGCGTTCGGCGCGCACCTCGACCGGCACCTGATAGGTGGCGCCGCCGACCCGGCGGGAGCGCACCTCGAGGTTCGGCTTCACATTGTCGATCGCGTCATGAAAGGCGCGGACCGCGTCGCCGCCGGTCTTGGCCTGAAGCCGATCCAGCGCGCCATAGACGATGCGCTCGGCGACCGACTTCTTGCCGTCGATCATGATGTTGTTGATGAATTTCGACAGAACCAGATCGCCATATTTGGCGTCCGGCAGGATGACTCGTTTTTCCGCTTGATGGCGTCGCGACATCGGACCGCTCTCCTGCTCTAGATCACTTCGGCCGCTTGACGCCGTACTTCGAACGGCGCTGGCGACGGTCTTTCACGCCCTGGGTGTCGAGCGTGCCGCGAATGATGTGATAGCGAACGCCGGGCAAGTCTTTCACACGACCGCCGCGGATCATCACAACCGAGTGTTCCTGCAGGTTGTGACCAACGCCGGGGATATAGCTGGTGACTTCAAAACCGTTGGTCAGACGCACGCGCGCGACCTTCCGAAGCGCCGAGTTCGGCTTCTTCGGCGTCGTCGTGTAAACCCGGGTGCAGACGCCGCGCTTTTGCGGGCAGGCCTGAAGGGCGGGGACCTTGTCCCGCTTGGATTTGTCTTTCCGCGGCTTGCGGATCAGCTGGTTAATCGTCGGCATACCGTTCCGTCGCTTTCCATCTCAAATCGGCTCAAAACCGGTCCGAATTCGGCGTCTTCAGGGGGCCGGCCCGCCCGAACTCGCCGCATTCCTTGCGTCAAACACCGCCCCGGCCACGCTTTTCAGGCTTCAGCAGCGCACTTGCCGCAAAAACCAAGAACGCAAAACGCCGTGCGCCGTGATCGACGCGCCGTTTTGCTTCCCATTCCCGAGCGATAGTCGCCCGCAAATTCAATGCATGCCCTGAGCTTCGTTTAGGTTCGTTCCGTTGTCCGGCGTGGAAACCGCCAGTCCCAACGTTCATCCGCTTCGTCAGACGCAGGTGAATTGGACCTACAGCAAGCCCTGTCTTGAGGCGCGGGGAACCTACTCGCAGCCCCTATCAGCGTCAAGGGCAAAGTGACCGATTTCTTTCAGCGCGCAAAAGGTCGGATTCCTGGGGTTTTTCAGCAACTTTCTTGCGCTGGCCCAGGTTGAAATCGATGAATGATGCGCCTGGGTCCGATGCAAGACCGACGTCCGACGCGGAGGCAGCGACTCGCAGGGGGTTTTCGCCGGCGGCCCTCAAAAAGGAGCGCCCCGACCGACCGGCCGGGGCGCTCCGAAAGATACCGCCCTTGGCGGGCGCAGCGCTTATTCCGCGGCCGGCGCTTCCTCTGACGATCCGGCGGCCGCGGCCTCCGCTTCGGCTTCGGCGGCCTGTTGGGCCTCCAGCGCCGCGCGTTCCGCCTCGCGTTCGGCCAGGATGATCCGGTCGCGCTCGGACGCTTCGAACCGCACCCGCTTCATCACCGATCCGGTGCCGGCCGGGATCAGACGCCCGACGATGACATTCTCCTTCAGGCCTTCGAGGAAGTCCTTCTTGCCGTTGACCGCCGCATCGGTGAGGACGCGGGTGGTCTCCTGGAAGGAGGCGGCGGAGACGAAGGACTTGGTCTGCAGGCTGGCTTTGGTGATGCCTTGCAGGACCGGCTTCACCTTGGCCGGGTCGCGGCCCTCGGCGATCGCCTTCTGGTTCGCCTCTTCGGCCTCGTCCCGGTCGATCTGCTCGCCGACCAGCAAGAAGGTCCCGCCCGGTTCGATCACTTCGACCTTCTGCAGCATCTGACGGACGATCACTTCGATATGCTTATCGTTGATCTTCACGCCCTGCAGCCGATAGACGTCCTGGATCTCCTTCACCAGATAGTCGGCCAGCGCCTCGACGCCCATGACATCGAGAATGTCATGCGGCACCGGGTTGCCATCCATCAGCATCTCGCCCTTGGCGATGAAATCGCCTTCCTGGACGGTGATGTGCTTGCCTTTCGGCAGCAGGAATTCCGAGGACTCGCCATTCTCGTCGGCCGGACGGATGACGATGCGGCGCTTGGTTTTGTAGTCCTTGCCAAACTCCACATAGCCGTCCTGGTCGGCGATGATCGCGTAATCCTTTGGCTTGCGCGCCTCGAACAGTTCGGCGACGCGCGGCAGACCGCCGGTGATGTCGCGGGTTTTCGAGCCCTCGCGCGGGATCCGCGCCAAGACGTCGCCCGCCTTCACTTCCTGGCCGTTGGCGACGCTGAGAATGGCGTCGACGGACATGAAGTACCGCGCCTCCATGCCGTTCGGCAGGTTGACGACCTCACCTTCCGGCGTGCGCAGGGTGACCCGCGGCTTCAGGTCTTGACCCTTGGCCTGCTGTTTCCAGTCCACCACGACCCGGCTGGCGATCCCGGTCGCCTCGTCCATCACGTCGCGGACGGAGATGCCTTCGACCAGGTCGACATAATGGGCGATCCCTTCCTTCTCCGTGATGATCGGGATGGTGTAAGGGTCCCATTCGGCGATGGTCTGCGCTTTCACCACCTTGTCGCCCTCATCGACGCGCAGCCGGGCGCCGTAAGGCAGACGGTGATGGGCGCGCTCACGGCCCTGATCGTCCAACAGGCAGATCTCGGTATTGCGGCCCATAACAACCGGGCGGCCTTCGGAATCGATGACCACGTTCCGGTTGTTGAGCTTCACCGTGCCGTCAAGCGAGCTTTCGATCGAGTTCTGCTCGGCGCCCCGTTGCGCGGCCCCGCCGATATGGAAGGTCCGCATGGTCAGCTGGGTGCCCGGCTCGCCGATCGACTGCGCCGCGATCACGCCGACCGCCTCGCCGATATTGACCGACGTGCCGCGCGCCAGATCGCGGCCGTAGCAATTGCCGCAAACGCCGACGCGAGTCTCACAGGTCAGAACCGAGCGGATTTTCACCGCATCGATGCCGGCGGTTTCGATCGCATCCGCCATCGGTTCATCGACCAGACCGCCGGCGGGCAGGATCACCTCGCCGGAGAGCGGATCGACCACATCCTCCGCCACGCAGCGGCCGAGAATGCGCTCCGCCAGACCTTCGATCACATCGCCGCCATCGATCACGGGGCGCATAGTCAGGCCGTTCTTGGTGCCGCAATCTTCCTCGGTGATGATGCAATCCTGGGCGACATCGACCAGACGCCGGGTCAGATAGCCAGAGTTCGCCGTCTTCAACGCCGTGTCGGCCAGACCCTTCCGGGCGCCATGGGTCGAGTTGAAATATTCAAGGACGGTCAGGCCTTCCTTGAAGTTCGAAATGATCGGCGTCTCGATGATCTCGCCCGACGGTTTGGCCATCAGGCCGCGCATGCCAGCGAGCTGCTTGATTTGAGCCGCCGAACCCCGCGCGCCCGAATGCGCCATCATATAGACCGCGTTCAGACCGCCGTCGGTTGACGAGGACATGCCCTTCATCATCTCGTCGGCGACCTTGTCGGTGCAGGAAGACCAGACATCGACGACCTTGTTGTATTTCTCACCCTGGGTGATCAGGCCGTCCTGATACTGCTGCTCGTATTCCTTGACGTTCTCCTGCGCCTCGCCAATCAGCGTTTCCTTGGCGTGCGGGATGATCAGATCGTCCTTGCCGAAGGAAATGCCGGCCTTCGCCGCCCAGCCGAAGCCGAGCGCCATCAAACGGTCGCAGAAGATCACCGTCTCTTTCTGACCGGTATGGCGATAGACGATGTCGATCAGGTTGGTGATCTCCTTTTTCGTCATCACGCGGTTGATCAGCGAGAAGGGCACGTTCGGATCCTTGGGCAGGATCTGCGAGATGATCATCCGGCCGGCGGTTGAGACCACTTTCTCGGTGATCGGCTCGCCATTCTCATCGACCGTTTCATAGAGCATCTTGATGCGCTGCTGAAGGCTTAACTGATCCTCGTCCAGCGCATGCTCGACCTCGGCGATATTGGCGAACAGCGGCACCCGATGCGCCGTCACCTTGCCGGCCTTAAGGAGCTTGAACGCCTCTTTCGGATCGCTGGTCTCGACCGGATGCAGGGGGTTCGTCTCATCGCGCAGCTGCACGTCGCCATGCTCCAGCGCGCCCGCCATCGCGTCCTCGCTGTCGATCGAGACCAGCGGACCGAACTGGTCCAGCCGCTCGTGCGACAGGTAATAGAGGCCGAGAATGATGTCCTGCGACGGCACGATGATCGGCTTGCCATTGGCCGGCGACAGGATGTTGTTGGTCGACATCATCAGGACGCGCGCTTCCAACTGCGCCTCCAGCGACAGCGGCACATGCACCGCCATCTGGTCGCCGTCGAAATCCGCGTTGAAGGCGGCGCAGACCAGCGGGTGTAGCTGGATCGCCTTGCCCTCGATCAGTTTCGGCTCGAAGGCCTGGATGCCGAGACGGTGCAGGGTCGGCGCCCGGTTCAACAGAACCGGATGCTCGCGGATCACCTCTTCCAGGATGTCCCAGACCTCGGGCCGCTCTTTCTCGACCATGCGTTTGGCGGCCTTGATCGTGGTCGCCAAGCCATAGAGCTCCAGCTTCGAATAGATGAAGGGCTTGAACAGCTCCAAGGCCATCTTCTTTGGCAAGCCGCATTGATGCAGCAACAGTTCCGGGCCGACGACGATCACCGACCGGCCGGAATAATCGACGCGCTTGCCGAGCAGGTTCTGACGGAAACGGCCCTGCTTACCCTTCAGCATGTCGCTGAGCGATTTCAACGGACGCTTGTTCGCGCCGGTGATGACCCGGCCGCGGCGACCATTGTCGAACAGCGCATCAACCGATTCCTGAAGCATCCGCTTCTCGTTCCGCACGATGATGTCCGGCGCGCGCAGCTCCATCAGACGGCGCAGGCGGTTGTTCCGGTTGATCACCCGGCGATAGAGATCGTTCAGATCGGAGGTCGCGAACCGGCCGCCATCCAGCGGCACCAGCGGGCGCAGTTCCGGCGGGATCACCGGAACCACGTCCAGGATCATCCATTCCGGGCGCGTGCCCGACTCCTGGAACGCTTCCAGCAGCTTCAGCCGCTTGACCAGCTTCTTGCGCTTGGCTTCCGAACCGGTCTCGGCGAGATCGGTGCGCGTCGTCTCAAGCTCCAGATCGATATCGATCTGGCTGAGCATGTCTTTCAGCGCCTCGGCGCCGATCTTGGCGGTGAAGGCCTCGTCGCCATACTCGTCCTGGGCGGCGTAATACTCGTCTTCGCTGAGCAACTGCTTCTGAACCAGCGGGGTCAGGCCCGGCTCGGTCACGACGAAGCTCTCGAAATAAAGCACCCGCTCCAGATCCTTCAGCGTCATGTCCATCAGCAAGCCGATGCGGCTGGGCAGCGACTTCAGGAACCAGATATGCGCAACCGGCGAGGCCAGCTCGATATGGCCCATACGCTCACGGCGCACTTTGCTGAGCGTGACCTCGACGCCGCATTTCTCGCAGATGATGCCTTTATACTTCATCCGCTTGTATTTGCCGCAGAGGCATTCGTAATCCTTGATCGGACCGAAAATCCGGGCGCAGAACAGGCCGTCGCGCTCGGGCTTGAAGGTCCGGTAATTGATGGTCTCCGGCTTTTTGATCTCGCCGAACGACCAGGACCGGATGCGGTCGGGCGAGGCGATCGAGATCTTGATCCCGTCAAAGCCCTGAGGGCCCTGGGGGGCGCCGAAAACTTGCATCAATTCATTCATCTGTGATCTCCGTTCCGCCTTGGGCGGGTTTGTTCATCACTGTATCATCTGGGCCGTCGCGAACAGGGACGACCGAGGCCAGAACAGGCCCGGGCGGCGAACCGCCGGGGCCGAATGCGGCCGTCAGACCTCTTCCTGCTCCAACTCGACATTCAAGCCCAGCGACCGAAGCTCCTTCACCAACACGTTGAAGCTCTCCGGAATGCCGGCCTCGAAATTGTCATCGCCGCGAACGATGGCCTCGTAGACCTTCGTCCGGCCGGAGACATCGTCCGATTTCACCGTCAGCATCTCCTGCAGCGTGTAGGCGGCCCCATAGGCTTCCAGGGCCCAGACCTCCATCTCGCCGAAGCGCTGACCGCCGAACTGCGCCTTGCCGCCCAGCGGCTGCTGGGTGACCAGGCTGTACGGTCCGATCGAGCGGGCGTGGATCTTATCATCGACCAGGTGGTGCAGCTTCAACATATAGATGTAGCCGACGGTCACTTGGCGGTCGAAGGCCTCGCCGGTGCGGCCGTCATGCAGCACCATTTGTCCGGACGAGGCCAAACCGGCCCGGCTGAGCATCTGGTTGATGTCATCCTCACGCGCGCCGTCGAAGACAGGAGTCGCGATCGGCACGCCCTTCTGGATATTGCCGGCCAGTTCGACCAACTCGCCATCCGGATAGGCCTTCACCTCGCCGGCGATCGAGCCGTCTTCGTAGACATCCATGACTGTCTTGCGCAGTGCGTCGATCTTGCCGCCATGGGTGTAGGCCTCCATCGCCTCGCGGACCTGACGGCCCAAACCGGCGGAGGCCCACCCCAGATGCGTCTCGAGGATCTGCCCGACATTCATCCGGCTGGGTACGCCCAACGGGTTCAAGACGATATCGACCGGCGTGCCGTCTTCCAGATAGGGCATGTCTTCGACCGGCACGATGCGCGAGATCACGCCCTTGTTGCCGTGGCGGCCGGCCATCTTATCGCCGGGCTGCAGCTTGCGCTTCACCGCGACGAAGACCTTGACCATTTTCATCACGCCAGGCGGCAGTTCGTCGCCGGCCTGAACCTTTTCGACCTTATCGTCGAACCGCGCCTGCAGCGCGCCGATGCTGTCATCCAGCACTTTACGCAGGGCGTCGAGCGCGTCGTTGGTCTCTTCGTCATCGACGACGATCTGGCGCAACTGGCCGACCGTGATCGAGTCCATCGCCTCGGCGGAAGCGACATCCATCGAAACGCCTTTCGGACCGGTCACGACCTTGCGGCCGAGCGCCATTTCGGTGAAGCGGTTGCGGAACGAGCGCTCCAGAATCGCGCGTTCGTCGTCGCGGTCCTTCGCCAGCTTCTCGATCTCGGCCCGTTCGATCGCCAGGGCGCGTTCGTCCTTGTCGATGCCGCGGCGCGAGAAGACCCGCACTTCGACGACCGTGCCGGTGTCGCCCGGCGGCACTTTCAGCGAGGTGTCGCGCACATCCGACGCTTTCTCCCCGAAGATGGCGCGCAGCAGCTTCTCTTCCGGCGTCATCGGGCTTTCGCCTTTCGGCGTCACCTTACCGACCAGAATGTCGCCGGCCTCGACCTCGGCCCCGATATAGACGATACCCGCCTCGTCGAGATTCTTCAGCGCTTCCTCGCCGACATTCGGGATGTCGCGGGTGATCTCTTCCTGACCGAGCTTGGTGTCGCGGGCCATGACCTCGAACTCTTCGATATGGATCGAGGTGAAGACGTCGTCTTTCACGATCCGCTCGGAGATCAGGATGGAATCCTCGAAGTTGTAGCCGTTCCACGGCATGAAGGCGACCAGCACATTGCGGCCGAGCGCCAACTCGCCGAGATCGGTCGACGGACCGTCGCCGATAATGTCGCCCGCGTTAATCCGGTCGCCCACCTTCACCAGCGGACGTTGGGTGATGCAGGTATTCTGGTTCGAGCGCTGGAACTTCAGCAAGTTATAGATGTCGACACCCGATTCGCTGGCTTCCGTCGTGTCGGTGGCCCGCACGACGATGCGGGTCGCATCGACCTGATCGACCACGCCGGTCCGGCGCGCGACGATTGCGACGCCCGAATCCTTAGCGACGATCGACTCCATGCCGGTGCCGACCAGCGGCGCGTCCGCCTGCAACAACGGCACAGCCTGGCGTTGCATGTTCGAGCCCATCAGGGCGCGGTTGGCGTCATCGTTCTCCAGGAACGGAATCAGCGCCGCGGCGACGGACACCACCTGTTTCGGCGACACGTCGATCAGATCCACGTCTTCCGGCCGCGAGACCAGATAGTCGCCGCCCTTCCGACAGCTGACCAGTTCTTCGACCAGCGCGCCTTTTTCGTCCAGAGGCGAGTTCGCCTGGGCCACCATGTAGCGGCCCTCGTCCATCGCCGACATATAGATCACATCGTCGGTGACCCGGCCGTTCTCGACCTTCCGATAGGGCGTCTCGATGAAACCGTACTGGTTCACCCGCGCATAGGTCGCCAGCGAGTTGATCAGGCCGATATTCGGCCCTTCCGGCGTTTCGATCGGGCAAATCCGACCGTAATGGGTGGCGTGCACGTCGCGCACCTCGAAGCCCGCGCGCTCGCGGGTCAGGCCGCCCGGACCCAGCGCCGAGAGGCGGCGCTTATGGGTGATCTCGCCCAGCGGGTTGGTCTGATCCATGAATTGCGACAGCTGCGACGAGCCGAAGAATTCGCGCACGGCCGCGGCCGCCGGCTTGGCGTTGATCAGATCGTGCGGCATGACGCTATCGATCTCGACCGAGCTCATGCGCTCTCGGATCGCGCGCTCCATGCGCAGCAAGCCAACGCGGTATTGGTTCTCCATCAACTCGCCGACCGAACGCACGCGTCGGTTGCCGAGATGGTCGATATCGTCGATCTCGCCACGGCCGTCTTTCAGCTCGGTCAGGACCTTGATGATCGACAGGATGTCGTCCTTGCGCAGCGTGCGCTGGGTGTCCGGCGCATCGTCCAGCGTGAAACCAAGACGCGAGTTCATCTTGACCCGGCCGACAGCGGACAGGTCGTAGCGCTCGGAATCGAAGAACAGGCTCTTGAACAGCGCCTCCGCCGTTTCCAGAGTCGGCGGCTCGCCCGGACGCATGACGCGATAGATGTCGATCAGCGCGTCCTCGCGATTGACGTTCTTATCGGCCGCGATCGTGTTGCGGATATAGGCGCCGACATTGATGTCATCGATATGCAGCGTGTCGATCGTCTTGACGCCGTCCTCGATCAGGCTCGCGAGCAATTCTTCGGTGATCTCATCGCCGGCTTCGGCATAGACCAGACCGGTCTTCGGATTGACGATGTCCTGACCGACATAGCGGCCGACAATGTCGGCGGTCTGGACCAGAATATCTTTCAGTCCGGCTTCGGTCAGCTTCTTGATCAGGCGCGGCGTCACTTTCGCCTCAGCCTCGGCGACCACCTCGCCGCTTTTGGCGTCGACCATGTCGGTGGTCAGTTTGGCGCCCTTCATCCGCTCGGCGTCGAACGGCGTTTTCCAGCCCTTTTTGCTGTAGCTGAACGGGACCAAGTCGTAGAAATACGCCATGATCTCGTCTTTCGACATACCATGGGTCTTCATCGGATCCAGCGTCCGGCCTTCGATCTCGGCCTTCGCGCGGTCCGTCGCGGTCTGGGCGTCGTCGAGCGCCAACAGCAAAGTCGTCGCCGGCAGTTTGCGGCGGCGATCGATGCGGACATAGACCAGATCCTTGGCGTCGAACTCAAAATCGAGCCAGGAGCCGCGATAGGGAATGACGCGCGCGGCGAACAGATATTTGCCGCTGGAATGAGTCTTGCCCTTGTCGTGATCGAAAAAGACGCCCGGCGAGCGGTGCATTTGCGAGACGATCACACGCTCGGTGCCGTTGATGATGAAGGTGCCGTGATCGGTCATCAGCGGCAGGTCGCCCATATAGACGTCCTGCTCTTTGATGTCGCGGATCGAGCGCGCGCCGGTGTCCTCATCGACATCCCAGACGACGAGGCGCAGCGTGACCTTCAGCGGCGCCGAATAGGTGATGCCGCGCTGACGGCATTCCTCGACATCGAATTTCGGATGTTCCAGATCGTAGCGCACGAATTCGAGCTGGCTGCGGTCTGAGAAATCCTTGATCGGAAAGACAGTCTTGAAGACCTCCTGAAGGCCGACATCCGCGCGATCCGGCCACGCCACTCCATCCTGCAAAAACGCGTCATACGAGGTCTTCTGAACCTCGATCAGGTTCGGCATCGGGGCGACTTCGGGCAAACGACCGAAGCTTCTACGAATACGTTTTTTGCCGGTGAAGGAGTTGGCCATGATCATCCTCTTTCGATCCGGTCCCGGGCTCTGCTCAGCGCCAAAGCAAAATCCCGCGACTCAATAAACAGCTATTTCGAACCCGTCGCGCGTCGGGCCTGCGCCCAACGAGGGCCCGGCGAGGCCCTAAAACACAACGTGCGAGCGGGGCGCACCGCCCCTGGCGACGCGCCCCTCCCGCAAAATACTTACCGAGCGGCGGAATGCGGCGGCGGACCCGTCGGCCCGCTTCCGCCCAGCGCCGCACCCGGCTTACTTCAATTCGACGCTCGCGCCGGCCTCTTCGAGCTTCTTCTTAAGCTCTTCGGCCTCGTCTTTCGCCACGCCTTCCTTGACAGGCTTCGGCGCGCCTTCGACGAGGTCCTTGGCTTCTTTCAGGCCAAGGCCGGTGATCGCGCGGACTTCCTTAATGACATTGATCTTCTTGTCGCCGGCGGCGGCCAGGATCACGTCGAAGGAGTCTTTTTCTTCAGCCGGCGCGGCGTCGCCGCCGCCCGCGCCCGGAGCCGCCGCAACCGCGACCGGCGCCGCGGCGCTCACGCCCCATTTTTCTTCCAACATCTTGGAAAGCTCCGCCGCCTCGATCACGGTGAGGGCGGACAGTTCTTCCGCGAGTTTCTCCAAATCAGCCATTTCTATTCTCCAATTGGCGAAGGGTCATCGCCTGTTTGCCGTTTGCGTCCAAGAACGCGTATCAGAGGCTTAGTCCGCGCTCGCGCCATAGGCGCCGAAGACGCGGGCCAACTGACCGCCGGGCGCCGCAAGCGTGCCGACGACCTTGCCGGCGGGCGCTTGAAGAAGACCGACGATCTTGCCGCGCAGTTCATCCAAAGACGGCAGCGAGGCCAGGGCCTTGACCCCCGCCGCATCCATCGCCGTTTGGTCCATGCCGCCGGCGATGATCGTGAACTTTTCCTTCTGATCCTTTTCAAAAGCCGTCGCGACTTTCGCCGCAGCGACCGGATCGTTGGAATAAGCCACCGCCGTCGGACCGGTGAACTGGTCCTTCAGATACTCGAACTTGGTTCCCTCCAGAGCGATCTTGGCGAGGGTGTTCTTGGTCACCTTGAAACCGGCGCCTTCCTCTCGCATTTTCGCCCGAAGGTCAGAGACTTCGGAGACGGTCAGACCCTGTTGATGCGTCACAACAACAGTGCTGGCCCCCTCAAACGCCTCGTGCAATTCGGCGACAAGCGCTTCCTTTTTTGCACGGTCCATTTCTGGTCTCCGTTACTTGGCCGTCGCCCCCAAATCGGACTTCCCGAACAGGGAACCGGGCCGGTTCAAATCAGCGCCGCCATTCCGCCGAAGCGTATGGGGCGACGCCACTGTTCCTGCCCGATGAGGTCCGGTTCGCAGGCCGTCCATGAAGCCATGAACGGGCCGACAACCCTTTCCCACCCATCTCATGGCGGCCTAGCCTTTTCCGGATCGCTCCGACGAAGGCCGTTTAAGAAACGCCGACCTAAGGGTCCGCATTTCGCCGCCAGTCTCGGACAGGTGCGGCGATGTCAGCAACCGGGCCGAAACCCGGATGCAGAGACCGCCACGCCATCCGCCGCCCCGATCTCTCAGGCCGCGCGGAAACTCTTCACGCCTATTGCGGCGCCGCCGTCGAAGGCTCCAGCTTTAGGCCGGGTCCCATCGTGGAGGTGACCGAAATACGCTTTACATATGTGCCTTTCGCGCCAGACGGCTTGGCCTGCATAATCGCGCCCACGAAAGAGCGGATATTCTCGACCAAAGCCTCCTCACTGAAGCTCGACTTGCCGACGCCGGCATGCACAATCCCGGCTTTCTCGGCCCGGAACTGAACCTCGCCGCCTTTCGCCGCCTTCACCGCATCCGCCACGTTGGGAGTCACGGTGCCGAGTTTCGGGTTCGGCATCAGGTTGCGCGGGCCCAGCACTTTGCCGAGCCGGCCGACGATCGCCATCATATCCGGCGAGGCGATGCAGCGCTCGAAATCCATCATGCCGCCTTGGACTTGCTCCATGAGGTCTTCGGCGCCGACATAGTCAGCGCCCGCCGCCTTGGCTTCCTCAGCCTTGTCGCCACGCGCGAAAACCGCCACGCGCACCGACTTGCCGGTGCCGTTCGGCAGACGCACAGCGCCGCGCACCTGCTGGTCCGCGTGCCGCGGATCGATGCCCAAATTCATCGAAACTTCGATGGTTTCGTCGAATTTCGTCTTGGCGGTGGCGTCCTTCAGGACCTTTACCGCATCCTCAACCGAATGCAGCGCCATCCGATCCAGGCCTTCATAGGCTTGTTTCAGCCGTTTGCCGTGTTTCGCCATTGGACCTACTCCGCAACCTCGATGCCCATGGAGCGGGCGGTGCCGGCGATCGACAGCATCGCGGCCTCCACATCCACGGCGTTCATGTCCTTCAGCTTGGTCTCCGCAATCTCACGCAATTGCGCCTGGGTGACCTTGCCGACCTTGTCCCGGTTCGGCACCGACGAGCCCTTTTTCACGCCCGCCGCCTTCTTCAGGAAGTACGAGGCCGGCGCCGTCTTGGTCACGAAGGTGAAGCTGCGGTCCTCAAAGGCCGTGATCACCACCGGGGTCGGCGTGCCGGGATCCATGCTTTGGGTCGCAGCGTTGAACGCCTTGCAGAATTCCATAATGTTCAGACCGCGCTGACCCAGCGCCGGCCCGACCGGCGGCGAGGGATTCGCCTGCCCCGCCGGAATTTCGAGCTTGATATAGCCCGCAATTTTCTTCGCCATCGCTTCACCCTTTCCGTGATGAGCGTCCGCGGTGCGGTCCGCCGCGCCGATCAGGCCCGTATCGGGTCCGATCGATCGGCCGGCCTCTGGACTTTAGAGACCCAAACCTTCCGCGATTTCCAAATCCGGTCCGCCGCCTTTCGACTGCGGATCGGGCCCAACACCCTGGCCTACCGCTCTCACTAGAGCTTTTCGACCTGGGAGTATTCCAATTCCACCGGCGTCGCCCGTCCGAAGATCGAAACGGTGACTTTGAGGCGCGCCTTCTCTTCGTCCACTTCCTCAACCATGCCATTGAACGAGGTGAACGGGCCGTCGCTGACCCGGATCTGCTCGCCGATATCGAAGGTGACGGACGGTTTCGGCCGTTCGACGCCTTCCTTGACCTGGTTCAGGATGCGGTCCGCCTCCCGGTCGCTGATCGGCGACGGTTTCTTACCGCTGCCCAGGAACCCGGTGACCTTCGGGGTCTCACTGATCAGGTGCCAGGTGACGTCATTCATCTCCATCTGGACCAGGATATAGCCTGGGAAGAACTTGCGCTCCGAATTCACTTTTCGGCCGCGGCGCATCTCCACGACTTCCTCCATCGGAACAAGCACGTCCTCAATCTGATCTTCCAGATCGGACGCTTTCACCTGTTCCTTAATGGAGTCCGCCACCCGCTTCTCAAAGCCGGAATAGACGTGCACCACGTACCACCGTTTCGCCACACAAACTCTCCAAAACCGCCGGTTTCGTCGCCGGCCGACCGCCGCGCCGAAAGGGACGTCCGAAATCAGTCGCCCCGCCGTTTTATCCCAATCGCGCGATCAGCCGCCCAGAATGAACCGCAGGACGAACGCGATGATTTCGTCCACCAGCAGGAAAAACAGCGCCATGATCGACACCATCACAAACACCATGACGGTCGCGATGCCGGTCTCCCGCCGCGTCGGCCATGTGACTTTCGAGGTTTCCTGCCGAACCTGCCGGACAAACTGGGCCGGATTGGTCTTCGCCATATCTCAGTGCTTTCGCTCAACCCGCGCCGAAGCGCGCTTTTAGTCATCGACTCGCCTTATGGCAAGCCCTGATGGCCCACGCGCCGAGAAATCAATCCCTCGGCGGGTGCGCCCAAAAGCCCCGGAACGGCTGCGCGAACGCCGATCGCCCGGGGCGGCCGCCTGAAGCCCGGCGGAAATTTGGCAGGGGCACTAGGATTCGAACCCAGGACCTACGGTTTTGGAGACCGTCGCTCTACCAACTGAGCTATACCCCTGCGCCCTTGGCGTCCTATGTCGGGACGCCAAGGGAGCGTTGCAAGCGCCGTTACTCGATGATACCGGCGACGACGCCGGCGCCGACGGTGCGGCCGCCTTCGCGGATGGCGAAGCGCAGGCCTTCATCCATGGCGATCGGCGCGATCAGCTCGACTTCCATCGTGATGTTGTCGCCCGG
>JASJDC010000003.1 GCA_030065235.1 Alphaproteobacteria bacterium | reverse complement strand
TCATTTGCCGCTGCTGCGGCGTAGAATTCGGGTATGAAGACTCCTCAGATGGGGCCATCAAAGCGTATATGGAGCGTTGGAAACGTGGTGAAGCAATAGGCGCAAGAGTGACCTACGAAGATTGGCTCGCCAAAAAGGAGCAAGAAGCGAAAGGCAACGATAGAAACACCTAGTTGACCTAAGAGCCGCATTCTCAAGAGAGGCTACGGTCCCGTCGATTCGCCCCGCCCTATGCGCCGCCCGATCCCGCGAGCCTGACGGCGGAGACCGATCCGTTCCTGAAGCTGTTGCAGGATCGCCGGGCGGCGCGCGCCTCTGTGCGCGGCCGGATGCTCGCATGGCGGGCGCCCGGCTTGGGTCCGGCCGCGACGCCAGAGGGCGCGCCCGACCCGTTCGCCGGCCCGTTCGCCGACCGCCCGCGCTTCGACCGCAAGGCGGCGCTCACCGAAGCGGCCAAGACGGCGGCGCGCGCGGCCAAGGCGGGCCCCGATGGCATGGTCCCAATCGCGGAAGCGCCCGCCGCCGTCGGGTCCGACCGGATCGACTGGACCAATTTCGACCGGCGCGCCCGCGCCTTCGCGACGGAAGGCCTCGCCCGGGACCGGGACGCGTTCGACGCCGCCTGGCGGCGCGAGATCAGGCGGCCTCGGATCAGCCCTGTCTCACCGGCGGAGCAGCGCGCCCGGATGGACATCGGGCCCGACCCGAACCGTACGCCTGAGTCGCCGCGCGCTCCGCCGAACTGAAGCGCCGCCAAACGCTCATCCAAGAGTTGCTGCCATGGTATTAGTTGAATTGGGAAGCCGCAGACGACGCGCGCGAAATCGACGCCCGCGCCCTTTAGGAACCCGGCGCGTTGGCGTTGTCGACCCAATCGAGCGTTCGGCTTTCCAGATAATCGTAGAAAGGATTATAGCGCAGTCGGAACATCCAATCCGCCGGAATGGTCACCAACCCGCGTTCACCCTGAACGCCCAATTGTCCCAGGAACAGGAACGCGTCATTGTCTGGAGGACGCTGACCATAAAGCGGATCATCCGGCGGAATCGGCAACGCCACATGCGAGAGCGAGATGACGCCGGCCGGCCAGGACAAGCCTAGGTCGCGTGTCTCTGACACGTCCGGCGAGAACGGCGCCTTGCTCTTGCTGACAACGGCGGTCGTCTCCGGATTCTCGTTGGTCACCAGGGTGACGGTGAAAGGCAAGGCGTCACCCTCCATCACCCGCCGGGTCAGCGGCGCGGGATCGTCGATCAATAATCGATAGGAGTCAGCGAACCTGTTGATGTCGAACAACACCAATTCGTGACGGTTGGGCTGCAGATGTTCCATCAGATTATCGACGACAGCGCCGGTCGTGACGGTTGCGTCAACGGTCGATTTGAACACCAGAACCGGCGGAAGAACGATCTCCGGGTTCAACGCGTCCCGGTTTTCGATTCGGCTGGCGACCGACAGCGTCAGGTTATGCACGACGCTCGCCGCATTGGTGGCGAAGGAATTGTATTTGTAGGGATCGAATTCGGGCTGAATCTGCAAATAGGCGAACCCATCCAAACCGGGAAGACCGGAAAGCGCATTTTTGAAACCCGCCAGACCGGCCGCCGGATGAATGCCAATGGCCGGCGAGATCAATACAAGACTTGCGGGCGCCGGCGCCGCCTTGCCTTCCAGCGCATCCAAGGCGAATTCAATCGCCAGCGGCGCACCGGTCGAGTAGCCGACCATATGGACCGGTTTGCCTTCCGTTTCCCGCTCAAGATGCGCCATGCCAATGCGCACCGCGGCCGCCATATCGCGACGATTGATGCTCCTGAGCCCTGACGGCGCCGTCCCATGTCCGGGCATGCGCATGCCGACGACCCAATAGCCGCGTCGATTGAGCGCCTCGCCCAAGGCGCGCAGCGCATAGGGCGAATCCGACATGCCATGGATCAGCAAAACAGCCCCGCGCGGCGCGTCGCTGGTCAGTTCGAAGCTGGCGTTCCAGTTCGGTTCAGCCTGCCGCGGATCGGCGGCGCTGCCGCTGCTATATCGGTCGAGCCGGTGTTCGGGCCCTGTATCGGTCTGCGCATAGATCTTGTCATCGAGTTCCGCGAATAAGCGCTCTTCAAGCGCCAGATAGTCCTCAAAACTTTGCACCGTATCGGCGCGATCCGCTGTGAACTCCTCGGTCAATTCTTCGGTGTGCCATGGTTCAAGTTTTGGACCGCCACACCCTTGCAGGACAAGGGCGCATAGGAGTCCGACCAAAACCGTGACGGCGCTTCTCCTCCTCGCCATGAGAATAGTCTTAGGTTGCAGCATAGCGTCCCCGTCAACGCCCCGGCGTGAGGACCCAGTAGGCGACCCCATCCGGCGTTTCCACGCGGTAGAGCGGGCGTGCGAATGGCGCCTGCTCATTGGTCAGGCGCCGGAACAGATCGTCAAAAAACTCCGGCGTCTCGAGGCTGAAATTGTGGAAGTTTCGGGTCCGATTGACCGGCGTCACATCGACCAACGCGATCAGGTCTTCATCGCCATCGGACAGTTCGGCGATCCTGGCCGCCTCTTCGAGCATGTCCGGGCTCAGCGTGCTTTCACCTCTGCGCCGATCGCCGCGATTGACGATTCTACTCATCACCAGGGCGCGGTCGTTGGATGAAACATAGACCGTGAGGTTTCGGGCGAGGCTGATGATCTCTCTCTTGAACTGAGTATCGAACTCGTCGTGACTGACATCCGGTGCGGTCAGCACGACGTCTTCGATCTCCACATCCGCATCGGCGAATTCCGGATTCTGATAGAGGTCGCTGAACGCGTGGACGACCACTTCCGCCCCCATACTGTTGGCCAGAAGCCAGATTTTCTCGGGTTCGATATCGCGCACGATCAACTCTATCGTGCGGGCCAATTCAGCCCCCGACGCCGCGGCGACATCGCGCGCACGCCGATAGCCGCCCAGTGACGAGCCTTGGTTTCCCGGCCAGTCAAAGACCATCACCGGGGAGTTCACATCGAGCACATGGCCCACGAATGAGGTCTTGCGCAGGGCGGATGGGAACCGCTCACGAAAACCGTGGATCACGATCAGCAAGGATTTTTGCGGCGAACGACCGACGAGATCGCGCAACTTACCGATAAACTCGTCCTCACGCAGCATCTGCATATTCTCGACGACGATTTCTTCGGTCTGGAACCACTCGCTTGGATTGATGAACATGCCGAGGCCGACGCTGGGCTCTATCCGGGTGTCGAACAAGCCGAACTTGAGCGCCGCTTCACGGTCAGCGCTGAAGCGGTCTTCCAAACCCGAAACTTTGTCCGTCTTGGACCTGTTGGTCACGAAGAAGTAGCGTATCTTGCCTTGTTCCCCGAGCTGCGCCACGGTGCTGCGCGTGAACAGGAAATTCTCAGCGCGCCTCAGCGCATCGCCGGTGGAGCCATAGAGAACCTGATAGAACCGCCAGGCGCCCACGACGAGCAAAAGCAGCAAGAATACTATTGCGATGTATGTCAGGCGGGTTTTGAGTTTCCCCATGGCGCTTGCCCACTCGCGGTCATGACGCTGTCGATCCTCGACTGTGCGGTATGATGATGCAAACTTTGGAGGATGGCAATTGCCGGCCTTCCGTCCACGCTGCAGGCAGAGCCCGCGCGTCCCACTACCACGGAAGCATTGTTGGCGGGCCGTGTCTCTCTGCGCGGAAAGTGCGGTGCGGCGCTAACTGCCGCCCTTCACCACAGGATTTGTCGCAAGATGGGTCCAGCCGACCATGCTTTCGGGATAAAGCCGAACGTTTGGAAGCCCCGCGAGTTCGCTTAGGGCGAACCAGTTGGTCGCGGCCCAATGCCCGGTGTTGCAGAAAGAGACGATCGGCCCCGCCTCAGCGTAGCCGTTCTCTTCCGCTAGGTCGCGCGCGGCGGCGGTGTCGACAATTGCGGCGCCGCCGAAGAACCAGTTGCTATGGGTGAAATAGCCGGCCTGTGGCAACGTCCCGGCGCGTGCGGCGGCGGCGTGTTTCTGCTCGCCGGACCAAAATCCGCCGGGCCGGGCGTCCAGCAAAGTCGCCTCGGCCCGGCCGTCGATGATGGCGGCGACGTCCGCCGCGGTCGCGAGCCAGGTATTCTCAAGCGTCGCCGTTACAGCGCTCGGCTGGGGCGCAACGGGATCCAGAGACAGCGGCAAGTCCGCCTCTCGCCAGGCTGCTATGCCGCCATTCAGGATTGAGAGGCTGCGAAAGCCCGTGGATTTCAGGGTCCAATAAACGCGCGCCGCCGCGCCGAAGTCCGAAGCGCTCGCGCCGCGATGGACAATCACGATCGGCCGATCCTTGCGCAACCCAAGCGCACGGAACGCCGCTGTCCATTCGGCGTCACTGCGCAACCGCCCCGGATTGGCGCGCGGACCGCGAAAGAGGCGATAGGGTCCGTGCACCGCGCCTCGAATATGGCCGCTTCGATAGGCCTTATTCGAACGAATATCGAGGATCAGCGGCTTCTGGTCCGCCATCACGGACGCCAGTTCCGACGGTGACAGGAGAGGACGCGCGCCGTCCGCCGCAAGTCCGCCCTGGGCGTTGAGCGCCGCGGCGAGTCCGAGAGCCAGGACGAAGATCAATCGACGCATACTATTCTCCAGAGTCATGCGGCCCTAAGTCTTTCATATATCTGCGGACACCTTCGCATGGGGCCCGACGCTGAGGAAATCACAGCTTCGTCAAGAAGCCGGCGGAACGCCCCGGCCTAGAGTATGAGAAGGCGGCTGCGACGACATCAATCTGACGCAATCTTCGGCTAGTGTTTCACTAGACAGCCACCGATCCTGATCCGAGGGACCTATGCCGACTCCAAACACACCCTCCGCCTTATTTCTGGCGCTCGCCTTTGCATCCTTCTGCATCAGCGGGCCTGCGTCGGCGGCCGCCGAAGAGAAGATTGACTTGGGTCCGAGGCCGCAATTCCTGATCTCTCAGATGACGGACGGTCCGTTGAAGACGAAGCTTGAATCCTGCGCCGGCATGCCGATGGAACGAAAGCTGTTCTCCATCGGCCATCGCGGCGCGCCGTTGATGTTCCCGGAACACACGATTGAATCGAATATAGCGGCGGCGGGGATGGGCGCCGGCATTCTTGAATGCGACGTCACCTTCACCCAGGACAAGGAACTGGTCTGCCGCCACGCGCAGGATGATCTCCACACCACCACGACAATCCTCGCCTCACCGCTGGCGGATCGCTGCGCGGTTCCTTTCAGCCCGGCGACCGGCGATCAACCCGCTATCGCCGAGTGCCGCGCCAGCGCCGTGACTCTGGCCGAATTCAAAACTCTGCGCGGAAAAATGGACGCCGCCGATCCGACGGCGCAAAGCGTCAAAGACTACCTCAACGGGACCGCGCGCTGGCGCACCGATCTTTACGCCGCCAGCGCCGGAACGGTCATGACACATCGGGAATCGATCGATTTGTTCCGGTCGCTCGGCGCGAAATTCACCCCGGAGCTCAAGAGCCCTGCGGTCGAGATGCCGTTCGACGGGTTCAGCCAGCAAGACTACGCTCAGAAACTGATCGACGAATACAAGGCGGCGGGCGTGCCGCCGGAAGATGTCTGGCCGCAGAGTTTCAATCTGGAAGACGTGCTTTATTGGATCGAGAACGAGCCCGACTTCGGCAAGCAGGCGGTCTATCTGGATGGCCGATACAGCGTCGAGGGCTTCGATCCGATGGACCCGGCGACGTTCGAACCGAGCATGCAGGCGCTGAAGCAAAGCGGCGTGAATTATCTGGCCCCGCCTTTATGGATGCTTGTCACGCTGGCAGATGGCGCGATCGTCCCCTCGCCCTATGCAATAGAGGCGAACAAGGCCGGATTAAGGCTGATCGCCTGGACCCTCGAAAGATCGGGACCGCTGACCAATGGGGGCGGCTGGTATTATCAGTCGATCGCCGACGCCGCGACCACCGACGGTGTGGTCTATGAGTTGCTGCATGTCTTGGCGCAGGATGTCGGCGTGGTCGGAGTCTTCTCCGACTGGCCCGCCACAGTCACCTACTACGCCAATTGCATGGGCTTGGAGTGACATCCGAAGTCGGAAGGCGCTCCTAAAGACGGCTTTCCACCTCTCCCCACAAGTCGTATTCGCTGGACTCCGTTATGGTTGCCTTGACCAGATCGCCAGGCTGGAGTCCGTCCGCCGCCTCGACAAAGACCGAGCCGTCGATTTCCGGCGCGTCCGCATAGCTGCGTCCAATCGCGCCTTCATCGTCGACGCTGTCTATCAACACCTCGAGAGTGCGTCCGACACGGCCGCGCAGACGGTCGGCGCTGATCGCCTGCTGATGCGCCATCAACCGATCCCATCGCTCCTGCTTCACCGGATCGGGCACCGGGTCGGGTAACTCGTTGGCGCGGGCGCCGGCGACCGGTTCGTATTTGAAGCAGCCCAGCCGGTCGATCCGCGCCTCGGTCAACCAATCCAGCAGGAACTGGAAATCTTCCTCCGTCTCGCCGGGAAAGCCGGTGATGAAGGTCGAACGGATCGCCAGATCGGGGCAATCGCGGCGCCAGGCCTGAATGCGGTCCAGGGTCTTTTCGATATTGCCGGGCCGCCGCATGGCTTTCAGGACGCGCGGGCTGGCGTGCTGGAACGGGATGTCGAGATAGGGCAAGACGGTCCCCTCCGACATCAAGGGGATGACCTTGTCCACATGCGGATAGGGATAGACATAGTGCAAACGCACCCACGCGCCGAGGCTCCCCAATTCGCGGGCCAAATCGACGAAACGCGCCGGCACCTCCCGGCCCCGCCAATTACTGGCGGCGTATTTCAAATCGACGCCGAAGGCGCTGGTGTCTTGCGAGATCACCAGCAGTTCCTTGACGCCAGCGGCCACCAAGCGCTCCGCTTCGTACAGAACTTTCGCAGCGGGCCGGCTGGCCAACTTCCCGCGCATAGAGGGGATGATGCAAAAGCTGCATGTGTTGTTGCAGCCCTCGGAAATCTTGAGGTACGCGTAGTGGCGCGGTGTCAGGCGCAGGCCCTGCGGCGGCACCAGATCGAGATAGGGATTATGCGCTGGCGGGACCGCCTCATGCACGGCCTCCACCACCTGCTCATATTGTTGCGGACCGGTCACCGCCAGAACGTTCGGATGGTTTTCCCGGATCGCCGCCTCATCAACGCCCATGCAGCCGGTGACGATAACCCGTCCGTTCTCCTCCATCGCCTCGCCGATCGCGTCCAGGCTCTCCGCCTTGGCGCTGTCGAGAAATCCGCAGGTATTGACGATCACCACATCCGCGCCCGCGTAGTCGGGCGACAGGCGATAGCCCTCGGCGCGCAGTTTGGTGACGATGCGCTCGGAATCGACCAGCGCCTTCGGGCAGCCGAGCGAGACGAGGCCGACGGTGGGCGGATCAACCGGTGGCGGATCGATGGAAGATGTGGCGTCCTGGTGCATGCGGGGGAGATAGGCCGACGCGCCCTGTTTGCCAATCGGAAACGGGTCGGCGCGCCATTTGCCGAAGCTGGGCCGAGTCTGTCAGGTTCGACTTGCTTGGAGGAGAGGCGCTATGTCAAAACGCACCGAGGCTCTGTTCGCGCCGGTCTGTGCGATACGCTCGCCGCAGCAACAACGCCCGCTCTATGCGAGCCGGGCGCATCGCGCCGGACATGGCGTAAGGGCGCTTCTTCCTACAATTTGCAAAACCTAGCGCGAAAGATGCCGTCACCCCGTCCACCGCAAGGACCCGGCGCCGCAAAACTGTCGGCCGCCATGGCGGCGCATCAGGCGGGCGACCTCAAGAAGGCCGTTCGACTCTATGCCGCCATCGCGCCGAAGGACCCGGCCTTCGCCGCGGCCGCGCGCTATCACGGGGCCGCCCTGCTGCAGTTGGGCGAATTCCGGAAGGCTGCGCATAAGTTGACTCAGGCGACCCAGGCGGCGCCGGGCGAAGCCGAGCCCTTTGTCCATCTCGCCATGGCGCGGCAGGCGCTCGGCGAGATGAAGCAGGCGCAGGCGGCGACCGACCGTGCTCTGACGCTTAACCCGGCGGGGCCCGACGCCCTCACTTTGGCGGCGGAGCTGGCCATCGCGCGCGAAGACTTCGACGACGCCGTCGCGCTCTACGCGCGTCTCGTCGCGGCGGCGCCGGGCGATCCCGACGCGCTCCAAAAATACGCCTTCGCGCTGGACCGGACCGGCGCGCGACGAGACGCGATGTCGGCCTTGCGGCAAGCGCTGGCGCTGGCGCCGGACCATGTCGAGAGCCTGACTAACCTGTCCGCCTTGCTTCTGGCGGCGGATCAGCAAGAGCATGCGGACGAGGCGCTGGATCTCGCGGCGCGAGCGGTCGCGGTCGCGCCGGAAGAAAACGCCACTCTTATGAACTACGGGGTGTGCCTAAACGGACTGCACCGCTATAGCGAGGCGATCGAGGTCTTCAACCGGCTGCCGGAGGCAGCCCTGGCGGACGGGCTCGCCTTGACCAACAAGGCGACGGCGCTTTGGGCGTTGGGCTGCAACCAAGAGGCGATCGCCGCCTGCCGAGACGCGATTGGGCGCGCCGGACCGAACCCCGCCTTCCTCTGGCGTCTGTCGCTTTATCTCGCGTTTGAAGGCGAAGAGGCGGAAGCCGCGCGGCTGGCCGCGGCCGGTTTCGATTGCGGCGAGCGCGGCGAGGACCGACGCGGCGACGGCGTCTCCTGGCGCGGTCCGAAAGATCGAGCCGCGTCGGTCTTACTCTGGCGCGAACAAGGCATCGGCGACCAGATCCGCTTCGCCGCTTGGGTGACGCCGGAGTGGGGCGCGCGGAAAGCCGTGACGCTCGAATGCGACGCCAGGCTGGCCCCGCTGTTCCAAAGATCCTTCCCGTTTCTCACGGTAACAGGCGAGCGCCAGCAATGCGACGATTTCGAGGCGCAGGCGCCAATCGGCGACCTGCCCCAACTGACCGGAGAATGGGCGCCGCGTCGCACGGCTTATCTGATCCCCGACCCCGGTCGGGTGGCGGAGATGCTGGGCTGGCTCGGCACAGTCTGTGGCGAAGGCCGACGCGTGATCGGTCTGGTCTGGACCAGCGGCCTTGTGACTTTGGCGCGCCGCTGGCGCCTGACCAAGCCTGCGCAATGGCGACCGGTGATTGAGGCCCATCGCGACGCATTCTGGGTCAATCTCTGCTACCACGATGTCTCGGCGGATGTCGCGGAATTCAAGGCGCTCTATGGGGTCGATCTGGTGCAGCCGCCGGGCCTCGACATGCGCGACGATCTGGAAGGGGTCGCGGCCCTCACCGCCTGCCTGGACGCGGCTGTCGGGATCACGGTCTCCGCCCTGGAACTCGCCGGCGCGCTCGGCGTCCCTAGCCTGCATCTCGGCCCCGAATATGCCCCCGACCGACCGCACCCGGTCTACGAGAACGCCGAAATGCTCTTCCGCCGCTCCGGCGAAACCGACTGGTCCGCCGTGATGGCGCGCGCGACCGAACGCATCCTAGTGCACAGGAGCTAAGGGTCGGCGCGTCAATCGAGACGAAGCTCTTCTTGCCCCGATTTCCGCTGAGACTGAGAATGGTTGGAGTATGTGTCCCAATCAGGCCGGTAATCGTCGGATGCCTGGTTACCAAGCACGGCCCAGCCTTTCCGCGCCCCTCTCGAGAACAGCTCCAGGTAAGGTCCGGGACTGCAGGACTCGATCAACTCATACTGTTCATCAGGCTTGCGCGAATGCTCCCGCTTCCTGGAAGCCAAGTAGTTTACTTGCCGTCGCCCAGCATCGAGGGTGCGGTTGTTCTTTCCTCTGATACCAAACAGAATAATTTCGGTTACATTGCGGAAATAAAAACCAACGCCTCGCCCGTCGCTTCCTCCGTCTTTGCGGATTTTGTGCCAGATAATATTAGACTTGTACTCGAATCCCCATGCGGACATCACTTCCAAACCCTGCGGCAACAAAGCGTTAGGTACCCAGAGGTAAAGGTGACTACGCTCGTCTGCTACGTCTGACACCGGCATGCTGGCGATATCCGCCAATGAGAGCGTGCTATATCTGCTCAACCGTCGATGTTCGGGCGCGACCTTTCCCGTCCTATTCGTAAACTGCCAAGGCGGGTCCGCCATGATCGTGCGGAACTTACGACCACGAGCAACCTGGGCTAGGTCCATCGCAAGATTTACGGTTTCACTCGTCGACATAGCACGCGCCTCTTATGCCAAATACGACGATTGGACAGCCGCCGGCTCCGCCACCGCGAATCCTAGGCAATAGCTTCGCCATATGCGTTGTTGAGGAGCCATACTTCTTTCCCTCTCCAAGGTTCTTAAATATCTGTTGCAACTCGTCACATCTGGTGATGATCACACCCACATCTATAACACCCAAATCGAACAAAATGCGAAAATTATTCAAATCGCGATCAAAGAACGGGTCTTTGTTGTTCCATTCAACTTCAAGCGCCACGCGGTTCTTGAAGCAATCGACGCTGTGGGTTGGTGTTTCCGACACGGCACCGTCCACGACGATTTTTGTGTCAAAAGCCTTCTCGACCCATCCGAGTCCATAGAAGCGGCCATCAAGGTTCTCCGCAATGGGCGACTTGCGACCACCTTGTTTCTTGATGTAGAGCCGTTTGAGCTTGAATTCTCTCAGAACCTTAAGGATTTCAGACCATTCACTGCCATTCGCAACCTTGAGGACAGGCAACCCGTTCCGCCATTCTACGACTTCATAGCGGTCGTGTATGTCAGGCGGAACTAGTTGAGGATTCGAGAGCATTTCCATGATGTGAGAAGCGATCCGATTCGCTGCTTCGGCCAATCGTAAACTTAATCCTCCACCTCCAGCGGCAGGTCGAGTTTGATGTGGATGTCGGCCAGTTGTTGGGCGTCGGCCGGAGCAGGCGCGCCCATCATCAGGTCTTGGGCCATCTGGTTCATCGGGAACATGGTGACTTCGCGGATATTCTCAGTCCCCGCCAGCAGCATCACGATCCGGTCGATGCCGGGCGCCGAGCCGCCATGCGGCGGCGCGCCCAGTTTCAGCGCGCTGATCATGCCGCCGAACCGCGCATCCACTTCCTCAGGCCCATAACCGGCGATCCCAAAGGCCTTATACATCACCTCGGGCAAGTGGTTCCGGATGGCGCCCGACGAGAGCTCGACGCCGTTACAGACGATGTCATATTGATAGGCGAGGATCTCGAGCGGGTCTTTGCTTTCCAACGCGTCGAGCCCGCCTTGCGGCATCGAGAACGGATTGTGGCTGAACTCGATTTTCTTGGCCTTCTCGTCATATTCGAACATCGGATAGTCGACGATCCAGCAGAACTCGAAATGGTTCTGATCGATCAGGTCGAGCTGGGTTCCGATCTCAGTCCGGGCCAGACCGGCAAAGCCCGCCGCCGCGTCCGGCTTGCCGCAGACGAAGAACACCGCATCGCCGTCCTGAAGGCCCGCCGCCTCTTTGATCGAAGCAATGCGCGCGGCGTCGAGATTCTTGGCGATCGGACCGGCGGGGCCGTCTTGCTTGAAATTGATATAGCCGAGGCCCGGCTGCCCCTGGCCTTGAGCCCAGGAATTCAGCTTGTCGAACCAACTGCGCGGCTGGGCCGAGGCGCCGGGCGCGGGAATGGCGCGGACCACCGACCCTTCTTCGACCAAACGCGCGAAAATCTTGAACTCCGATCCCCGGAACGCCTCCGAAACATCCGCGATCTCGATCGGGTTGCGCAGGTCTGGCTTGTCATTGCCGTATTTCAGCATCGACTCCGCGAAGGGGATGCGCTTGAAGGGGGCCGGCGAGACGGTTCGCCCCTCGGCGAATTCCTCGAACACGCCTTGCAATACAGGCTCCAGCGCGGCGAACACGTCCTCCTGGGTGACGAACGACATTTCCAAATCGAGCTGGTAGAACTCGCCCGGCGAGCGGTCGGCGCGCGCATCCTCGTCCCGGAAGCACGGCGCGATCTGAAAGTACCGGTCAAACCCGGCCATCATGATCAGTTGTTTGAACTGCTGGGGCGCCTGCGGCAGCGCATAGAACTTGCCCGGATGCAGCCGGCTGGGCACCAGGAAGTCGCGCGCGCCCTCCGGGCTGGAGGCGGTCAGGATCGGGGTCTGAAACTCGGTAAAGCCTTGGTCGTTCATGCGCCGCCGGATCGAAGCGATGACATGGCTGCGCAGCATGATGTTGCTCTGCATCTCTTCCCGGCGCAGATCCAGGAACCGATAGCGCAAGCGTATATCCTCGGGATAGCCTGCATCCTGGTTTACCGGCATCGGCAATTGCTCCGCCGTCGACAACACCTCGAAGGACCGCACGACCAGTTCCACCTCACCGGTCGGCAGCGCCGGATTGATGGTCTCTTCGGTCCGCTTCACCACCTCGCCGGTGACGCTGATCACGGATTCGAGCGACAATCCTTCCAGCGGCGCGAACAGATCGCTGCTGGCGTCGACCACGCATTGGCTTAACCCGCTATGGTCCCGAAGATCGACGAAGAGCAGCCCGCCATGGTCGCGTTTTCGGTGGACCCATCCCGACAGGCGGACGGTCTCCCCCGCATGGCTCAAACGTAGATCGCCGCAGCTATGGGTGCGGTAGGCGTGCATGGCACAGCTCCAGATGACTTGTCGGCGGACACCGCCCGAGGATGAGCGCGGGCGGACCGGCGAGACGGCGTAAAACCGTCAGCGAAAATCGTGGGGCGGACATGCGTTTTCCCGCCCGCCCTGTCAAGCTAGCGGGCGGACGCCGGCCGAACCGCCGCCCTGCCGCGCGGCTCGGATATTCGCTTTAAAACAGACGGGAATCCGGGCTAGCTAGGGGTCCTATGCAAATTGCCCGATTGTGAGCTTCGTGTCTTTTACGCCCATCACCGCCACCGACGCCCTGGCGCAATTCTGTCAAGCGCAGGCGGACAGCCGATTTCTGGCCATCGACACCGAGTTCGTGCGCGAGTCGACTTACTATCCGCAGCTCTGCTTGATCCAGGTCGCGGGCGACACCGGGGCGGCGGCGATCGACGCCCTGGCCGAGGGGCTGGATCTGGCCCCGTTCTTCGATTTGTTGGCCAAGGAGGACTTGCCGAAAGTCTTTCATGCGGGGCGGCAGGATCTGGAGATTTTCTACAATCTTTCCGGCCGCGTGCCGCATCCGGTCTTCGACACCCAGGTCGCCGCCATGGTGCTCGGCTTCGGCGACCAGGTCGGCTACGACGTTCTGGTGCGCAAGGTCGAAGGCGTTCAGATCGACAAGAGTTCGCGTTTCACCGATTGGTCCCAACGGCCGCTGACCGACCGCCAAATCACCTATGCGATGGCTGACGTTATCCATCTGCGGCCGGTCTATGAGAGCTTGTCCAAACGGCTGGAAGACGCGCAGCGGGCCCACTGGCTGATCGAGGAAATGGCGGTGCTGACCGCCGAGCGCACCTATCGGGCCGATCCGTCGGAGGCTTGGCGGCGGCTGAAGGCGCGAGGCCTGAAGCCGCGCGCGCTGGCGGTGTTGCGTGAGATCGCCGCCTGGCGCGAAGCCGAGGCGCAGCGCCGTGACACCGTGCGGAACCGGGTGCTACGCGATGACACGCTGCTGGATATCGCTGGATCGGCCCCACGCGACGCCAAGGCGCTGGGACGCATTCGCGGCTTCCCCAAGGGCCAGATCGACGGTCGCATCGGGACAGGCGTGCTGCAGGCGGTCCAGCGCGCCTTTGAGATTCCGGACAAGGACCTGCCCAAGTCGCGCCGCCGAGAGGCGCCGCCGCCCGGGGCCGGACCGATCGGCGATCTCTTAAAAGTGCTTCTGAAAGCGCGCTGCGAAGAGGCCGGCGTGGCGTCGCGCCTGGTCGCCAATGGGGAGGAAATCGAGAAACTGGCGGCCGAGGACAATCCGGACAGCCCCGTGCTGCACGGCTGGCGTCGCGAGTTATTCGGTGAAGACGCCCTGCGATTAAAGCGCGGCGAGCTGACCATGAGCGTGCGGGACGGCGCGGTGGTCGTCGACGCGCTCGGCGACCTTGCGCCCGCAAATACGGGACCCTAGTCCGGCGCGCCGCGATGAAGGCCCTGATCCTCAGCATCGCCATGGTGGTTCTCGGCGCGTTGGGCGCAGGGGGCTATCTGCTCTGGGTCGGAGACGGGCCCGATCCGCTGACAGCCTTGGTCGTCGATGCACCAGGGACCGACCCAGCGCCCTCCATGTCTTCACAGACCGCGCCTCCTGCACCGACGGCGGAGACGGATCGCGTCGCCTCCTCAGGAACGCCGGCCGGCGACCCGAACCCGCTGCGCTTCGGCGTGCCGATCGACTGCACGATCGGCCGCGATTGCGTGATCCAGAATTTCGTCGATATGGCGCCCGGCGCGGACTATCGCGACTATCGCTGCGGGCCGCTAAGCTACGACGCGCATACAGGCACCGATTTTCGCCTGCCGAGCCATCGCGAAATGGAGGCCGGCGTCGATGTCGTGGCGGCCGCCGGCGGAACCGTGACGCGGATCCGGGAGGGCATGCCCGACGTCAATTTCCGCCTGGTGGGACGCGAGGCCGTCACCGACCAAGGGCTCGGCAATGTCGTCTTGATCGAGCATAAGGACGGGTTCGTGAGCGCCTATGCGCATCTCAAGCGCGGCTCGATCACGGTGCAACCGGGCGACACGGTCGCGCCGGGCCAGGTCCTCGGGCAAGTCGGGCTCTCCGGCCTGACCGAATTCCCGCATCTGCATTTCGAGGTTCGACGCAACAATCAGGTGATCGATCCTTTCACCGGCCGCCCCGCCGACTCCGGATGCGGACCGGCACAGACCCCGCTATGGAGCGCCGCCGCACTGGAGCGCCTTCTCTATATCCCGACCCTGGTCGTGCGGATCGGTTTCGCCGACCGGACGCTCAACCGCGCCGCGGTCGAATATGGGTTGCTTGTCGGCGACGCGGGTCTAAGCAGTCGCGCCGAGAACTTGCTGATGCATGTCTATCTCTCTGGATTGCGCGCAGGCGACATCGCCCGGTTTCGGATTCTTGGCCCCGATGGCGTCGCGGTCCTCAACTCAGAACGCGTCATAGACCGAGACGCCGCCGTACAACTTCTTCGCGCCGGCGCCATGCGGCGCGCGCAACCCTGGCCGCCGGGACTCTATAAGGGGATCTTCACGCTTCAGCGTGATCGCGCCGGCGTCTCCGTCGAAGCGGTCCGAGCCGAGGCCGAGGTTGCAATCCGGTAACGCTGGCCACAGACCCAACTACTGAAGGCCGCCGTCAGTCGGTCTGAACGACCGGTTCGCAGCCCAAGACCTTGGCGAAGGATGACAGCCGGCGCAGCACCACCTCGCCATAGAGCGCGCGCTCCATATCCGCCGGCATGCGCAGGACCAGTTGATCGCCGTCGCGCGTGATCGTGCCACGCCGCAGCAAAGAGGCGACGCCGCCCGACAACGTATAGGCCAGCCGTATCCCCAGGCCTATGGCGCGCGCGCGTGTAAATCGTTCCCGATCGAGCAACTCGTTCACGGTCTCGACGCCATGGCCGCCGCTTGGCAATTGCGAGTGCCGCGCCGCGACCGCCACCGCCATAAAGGCGCGTTCTTCGTGCTCCAACCCGACGAAGGGAAAACGCAGCACCCGCAACAACGAATGCTCTGCACGATAATCGGGATGTTCGGCGCGGGCGATATCGGCGATCAGGCAGGCGGCAAGCCGCAATCGTCGCTCGGACGCATCCGCATCCGGGAAAGCGCCGTCCAACCAGCCGTCGATCGCCTCGCCGTCAACCGAAGAGGTGCGTCGGCGAATGATGAAACCGCGACAGGCGTCGAGCAACGGATCAGCCGCCTGTTTCTCAGCCGGCAAGCGCTGAAACAGAGCGCCCTCGCGCAAACCGTAGGCGGACAGCGTCACGTCGGTCGGACGCACCCGAAGCAGGATTCGGTTCAGCAGCATGCCCGCGAATGGCAGCGTCTCGATCCGACGTTTATTCACCGTCGCGGTCTTGCCGAGCGTATCCGGCGACAGGTGCGACAGAAATTCGGTGAATTCCACCGCCTCTTTATAATTTATCCTATAATTGTGGATGATGTGGAGGTGATATTTCGCATGCACCATGTGAAGCTTGGCGACAGAACGCCAGGCGCCGCCGACTGCATAGAAGCTGCGCCCCGCCCCGTCCGACAACCAAGGCACCGTGCCTAATACGGCGTCCACCCGTTCCACCGCCCGTTTCGGATGCAGCAGGTCCTTCTTGTCAAACCGGATCGGCCCCAGCGGCAATGTCGTTTGCGGCCCGAGCGCGCGATCACGAATATCGACCAATTCGACGCTGCCGCCGCCAAGATCGCCGATCAGCCCGTTGGCGCCTGGCGTTCCGGATAGGATACCATAGGCGGCGTATTGCGCCTCCTCCTCGCCAGACAACACGCGGATGTCGAAGCCCGCCTCTTTTTTGGCCCGCTCGACAAAGACACGACCGTTCCGCGCCTCGCGGACCGCGGCGGTTGCGAGCGCGTCGACACGCCTTATCCGCATACCATCGACCAGCGACCGGAACCGCCGCAAAGCCTGAAGCGCGCTCTCCATCGCCTCGTCAGGAAGCATGCCGGTCTGGTCCAGTTCGCGCCCCAGGCCGCTCAACACCTTTTCATTGAAAATCGGCAGCGGCGCCCGATCATCGCCCTCGTAGGCGACGAGCCGGACCGAGTTCGATCCGATGTCGATGACGGCGACAGGATTTGTCAGAGGCCCGACGAAATTCGGCACAACGTCCCCCGCGGACCGATAGCGCCGCGCCCCGGACGGCGTGCGCCTTCACCCGTTTGCATGAGCGCGTGGGTTCGCCCCACCCTTGCGCTATTTCGACTTCGCGCGTGTACCGGGTTTCCGCCGCTTCTTCAAGGCGGTCCCGCGTCCCGACAGGCTGGGATTGGTCATGAAGAAATGGTGGCAATTGAAGCCCTTGCCGGCTGGCTGGACGCGCTCAAAGCCGCCGTCCGGCTTCATCAGCCAGCTCTGCGCCTCGTCGTCCAGATTGCCGCGCATCACCTGCTCCAGAACCTGTCGCTTGACCGTATTGTTTTCGATCTGAACCAGCGTTTCGACCCGGCGGTTAAGATTGCGCGGCATCAGATCGGCGGAGGAAATGAAGACGTCGGCGTTCAGCGAGGGCAACCCCGCCCCGGCCCCGAAGCAATAGATCCGGCTATGCTCCAGAAATCGTCCGACGATGCTCTTGACCCGAATATTCTCCGACAGGCCGGGCACGCCCGGGCGCAGGCAGCAGATGCCGCGGGCGACGACATCCACCTCGACACCGGCCTGCGAGGCGCGATAGAGCGCGTCGATAATGTCGGGATCGACGATGCTGTTGCATTTCAGCCAGATCTGTCCTTTGGCGCCGCTGGCGGCGTGCTTCTTCTCTCGCTCGATGCAAGTCAACAACCGCTTCTTCAGCGCGATGGGCGCCAGGGCCAATTTGCCCATATTCTCCGGCGTCGCGTAGCCGGTCATATAGTTGAAGGCCAGCGCGGCGTCGCGGCCCAACACCGGGTCGGTCGTGAAGAAGCTCAGATCGGTGTAGATCTTCGCCGTGATCGGGTGATAGTTGCCGGTTCCATAATGCACATAGCTGCGCAGATGCCGGCCTTCGCGGCGGACGACCAGCGAAACCTTGGCGTGGGTCTTCAGATCGACGAAGCCATAGACGACCTGAACGCCCGCGCGCTCCAGGTCCCGCGCCCAGCGGATATTCGCCTCTTCGTCGAACCGCGCCTTCAATTCAACGAGTGCGGTGACGGACTTGCCCGATTCCGCCGCCTCCTGCAGCGCGCCGACGATCGGCGAATCGTTCGAGGTCCGATAAAGCGTCTGTTTGATCGCCACGACATTCGGGTCGCGCGCCGCCTGGCGCAGGAACTGAACCACCACATCGAAGCTTTCATAGGGATGATGGACGATGATATCCTTCGCCCGGATCGCCGCGAAACAGTCCCCGCCATAATCCCGAATTCGTTCCGGGAACCGCGCGTCATAGGGCTCGAACAGCAGGTCCCGCCGGGCGCTGACGATCATCTGGCCGACATCAACGAGCCCCAACATCCTGTTCAAGGTGAAGACGTCTTCTTCCTCGACATCCAGCTGGTCGATTACGAACTCTTTCAATTCCGGCGGCATGTCGGAGCTGATTTTCAGGCGAATGACATGACCGCGGCGGCGGCGGCGCAGCATCGTCTCAAAGGTCCGGACCAAGTCTTCCGCTTCTTCGTCGATCTCGACGTCACTATCCCGAATAATCCGGAACATGCCTTTGCCGAGCAGCTCGAAACCCGGGAACAGCGCGCCGAGATAAAGGCAGAGCACATCTTCCAACAGCAGGAACCGGATCGACCGTCCAGGCAGACGGATGAACCGGTCCATGTTGGTCGGCAGGATCAGAAGTCCGTTCAGCCGCCGATCATCCTCCGGCCGGTAGAGATCGAGCGCCAGCACCAGCCCCTTGTTCGGGATGAAAGGGAACGGGTGCGCGGTGTCGACCGCCAAGGGCGTCAAGGCCGGGAAAATCTGTTCCATGAACCAGGAATCGAGCCAGACGGACTCCCGAGAACTCATCTCCGTCGGGTCGATCAAGGCGACCCCGGCCTCGCGGAGCTCGTTGATGATGGACGCCCAGCGCGCCTCCTGATTGATCATCAATTGGCCCGCTTCCTGGGCGATGGCGTCTAATTGCTGCCGCGGGGTCAGTCCGTCCTGAGACAGGCCTGAGACATCCGCCTGCACCTGACCGATCAAGCCGGCGACACGGACCATATAGAATTCGTCCAAGTTGCTGGCGGAGATCGAAAGGAAGCGCAATTGCTCCAACAACGGATGGGCGGGATTGGAGGCCTCTTCGAGAACCCGCGCGTTGAAAGACAGCCAGGACAATTCTCGGTTCAAAAAGCGCTGCGGCGAATCCAGCGTGATCGCATCGATGTCGACCAGCTCCGCCGCCGCCCCGCGCGTGGGTCCCAAACCGCCGTCCGTCTCTGCGTCCCGCGCCGACACCGCTTCCAAGACAGGCGCGGCCGAGGACCTGGCCTTCGCCGACGACATTTTTCTTGTACCAGTCACGCGTTCCTCACTTCATACGATGGCGGCGCAAAAGAGCCATCAGCGCCGGCCGCCCAAACGATTTTCGCAGGTCGATCACGGAGATTTCATCCGACAGTGTTAAACAGTACAAAATATCGAAATAATTCAGTATGTTGACTTACCACGCACCGCCCGGGTTTGGGAAGTGACCGGTTTGTGACACAACGAACCAGTTTCGTGTCAGCGATCGCGCGCAGCAAAATTGTTGGCGGATCGGCAGGAGTCTCGGACATGAATGATCGCGCTCTGACCCTAATCCTGCTGCGCCACGCGAAATCCAGTTGGAGCGATGCGGCGCTGAGCGATCATGACCGGCCGCTGAACGCGCGAGGCCGGCGGGCGGCGCCGGCGGTCGCCGCCTATCTTGCGCAGCACGGCCATACGCCGGCTCTGATCCTGTGCTCGACCGCCCGACGTACGCGCGAGACCCTGGGCCTGGCGATCGGGTTTTTCCGCGATACGGCCGCCATTCAGTTCGACCGGGCGATCTACCATGCAGGCGGCGCCGAGGCGCTGCTCAGCCGCATTCAGGCGGTCGAGGGCGCGCGGTCGCCGCTGATGCTGATCGGCCACAATCCGGTGATCCAGGAACTGGCCCAGAGATTATGCGGTCAGGACAAGGCGCAGGCGCGGCAGCGACTTTCGGCGAAATACCCGACCGCCGCCGCCGCGATCTTGAAATTCGATCAGGCGCGATGGCGCGATATCGATTTCAAGAAAGGCGTCTTGATCGATTTCGTCCTGCCGCGCGACCTTGAGCTCGAGGTCCAGGCGGCGGAGCGCTAGTCGCCGCGCCAGAATTTCGGCGCCGCAGTCATCGCGCCCCACGCCTTTTCGAGCCCATGCAGGCCATCGACCACCCGGGCCGACCGCCATCCGGCCAACGCGCCCATCACCGCGGCGTCGTTCCGAACCGTCCGAAAGGCCGCGTCTTCGAGCACTTCTTCCTGAACCAAGGCGTCATTCAACGCGCCCAGACAGTCCTGAAGCGCCGCCGCCGTCTTGATGTAACGGCGCGCCCGCTTGCGATCATAGACATTCACGAAGAACCCAGCCGCGTAGCGCAGCTTCTTCAACTCAATCCGCAGCGGATGCAGTTCTTCATCCGGCAAGGACGCCGGATCCGGGCCCGCGGCGCGCAGCACGCGTTTCCAGCGTTTGTCCATCACCCGGCGTGCGTACGCGTCGAGGCGGCGCGTCTTGGGCGGCTTACGAGCGATCTCCAACAGCCGCCCTTCGACGCCCAGAATCGCCTGGGTCACGGCGGCCCCATCCAGCACCGCCCGCGCCCGCGCATATCCCTGCTCCCGTGCGCGCTGCGCCCCCGCGATCAGAGCGGAGAGATCGACCTCATGACCAATCCGTTGAAGCATCGGGGCCAGCGTTTCGCCAATGAAGACATCGAGATCACGCGCCTGCCCGAGCTCCTGCTGCAGCATGCGCAGATCGTCGCGCATCGCCGCGACATCCTCCGGCTTCAGGATCGGTCTGAAAACGCTCAGCGCCGCGCGCATCCGGCGGACGCCGACGCGGGTCTGGTGCACGCCTTCCGGATCCAAACCCAATCGCGCGATCGGCGCGTTGGACAGAATCTGGGCGACGCCGCTCTGAACGCTGGCGGCGAACGCCTCCCAAGGCGAATGACGGGCCGACAGCGTCGGCTCCTCGGCTCGGACCGCGGCCCGCACCGCGCCGGAATAGAGCCGATAGCCGCGCGCCGCCTTGCTGTCCTTATCGACCGCGAGCCCGTGCCGGTCGCTCAGCATCAGCGCGAACCCCATCATATCCAGCGCGTCGCCTTCGAGCAGTTCCAGTTCGACCTCGCAGATATCCTCCGCCTTGTCGCCGGATAGGATGCGCCCCTGGTCGAGGGCGACCTCAAACCGACTGCCCTTGAAGGCGACGGGCCAGGCGGTTCGGCGAATGTCGGTCGTGAAGACGGGAACCAGCCCGTCGGCGCTGGCTTTCCGCCGGAGCCACTTGCGCAACTTCTTGTCTTCGATCAGCGAAAGGTCCGGCTGATCGCCTTCAATCGCCGCATTCCATTCCGACCGGCTTTGCAGGCCGGCCGTCATCCCTTTCGCGGTCTTCAGCGTTTGTTCCCGCGCGCGTCCCATATGGCGCACCCGCAGCGCCGCCTTGGCCGCGCGCAGGTCCAACCGCTCGGTGTCGAAATAGACGCTCAACAGATGTCGGCCGCGCGCCCGCGCCGTCTTATGATCGCGGATCAAGGGCGAGCGCTTGATTGCACCGGCGGCGTTCGCCGGGACGCGCAGCTTGATCTCGATTTCTTCGAAGGGCTTCGCACTCATAAAGGTCGGTCACCGCGAGGAGAAATTGTCCTTAAGTATGACAGTTTTATGACAGCTTCGATAGCGTCAAAACAGGGACTCATCAAGCGGCGGCTGTTCATTCTCGAACAGGACTTGGCGCGCGAAGGGCGTGGTCAGGGCCCGCTTCGACGAGAGGCCGGCGGCGTCCAAGATCGACACCGTCCGGCGCACGGATTCGAAACTGCGCTCGATCCGCGTCAGCAGAAAACGCAAGACGTCCGGCGCGACCGTTATCTGCCGGTCGGCGAATTGCTTGAGCAAGACCGCGCCCAAGAGCGTGTCATCGGGCGCCTGGATTTCGACCGACTGCGCCGCCCGCAGCCGCGAGGCCAGATCCGGCAATGCAATGGGCAAACGCGCCAAGGGAACGCGCGCGGTCAGCAATATCTGCGCCCCGCGGTCGGCGATCGTGTTGGCCAGATGAAAACAGGAGACCTCTTGATCCGGAGTCAAACCGCGGTCGACATCCTCCACCAGATAGGCCGCGCCTTCGAGGATCCGGTCTTCCCAACCTTGCGGGCGCGCCGCCGCTAAATCGAGACGCTCAGCGCCAGCTTCTTCCGTCCAGACGGCGGCCAGGTGTGACTTGCCGCTGCCGGCGGGACCGATAATGGCTGTCAAAGGCGACGGCCAAGCGGGCCAGGCGTCGATCAGTCCCACAGCCGCGCGGTTGCAGTCGGCCACAAGGAAGTCTTCGCGTCCCGTCGCCGCGCGGTGCGGCAGGTCGAGCGGAATCTGGCGCGCAGTCACGCTTTCTTCCCTGGATCGGCGTCGCCGTTTTCCGCCTTCTCCGGCTTGGAGGCTTCGGCGGCGTCAGACGGCCGGGCGACAATAACCCCATGATCATAGAAGGCGCTGGCGAGGTAGCGCGCCAGTCCAAACCGAACCAGCACGCCCATGACCGCCGCGACCGGCAGGGCCAGCAGGATACCGAGAAATCCGAACAGCGAGCCGCCCGCCAATAAAGCGAAGATGATCCAGATCTCATGCAGTTTGACCCGGCCGCCCACCAATCTCGGCGTCAGGAAGTTGCCTTCCAGAATCTGACCGGCGATGAAGATGGCGCCGATGATCAGGAAGGGCTGGAGCGTGTCGAACTGCGCGAAGGCGACGCCGAAGCCGACCGTCATGCCGATCAACATGCCAAAATAGGGAATGAAAGACGCCAGACCTGTAAAGAGCCCGACGATGAATCCGAAATCCAACCCGGCGAGCGTCAGGGCGACCCCGTAAAAAAGTCCAAGCAACGCACAGACGGTGGCTTGGCCGCGCACGAAACCCGCGAGGATTTCATCCGTCTCCCGCACCAGTTCCCGGATCGTGTCCGCCTCGGCGCGCGGCAACCAGCTGTCGACCTTGGCGACGATCACGTCCCAGTCGCGCAACAGGTAGAATGAAACGATCGGGGTCAGCACGATCAGGGACAGGATATTGACGACCGCGCCCAGGCCGCCCAGCAACTCGCCAACCGCTCTCGCGCCCAGCCGCAGCGCCGTGCCGATATGCTGGGTCGCCGCCCTGCTGATGTCGCTGGCATGCTCGGCGTCGAATTGTTCCACGGCGAGCGCCACAAGCGGCCCCGCCTTGCGCTGTAGGATTTCGGCGTAACCCGGCACACGCTCGATAAACTCGGCGATCTGGCCAAACAGCAACGGCCCGACGAAAGAGAAAAACAGAATGACGCAGACAAAGAAGCCCAACGTCACCAGCCCCGTCGCCATGCCGCGCGACAGGCCGTGCGTCTCGATCCAGTCGCACAGCGGATCCATGAAATAGGCGACCGCCATCGCCGCGACGAAAGGCAGGAGAACCGGGCGCAAAACGTAGATCAGGGCGACGGCGACGGCCAAGCCGATCAGCCAGAACACCGCTTTTTGTGGCGTCGACACCCCTCGTCCTTCCCCAACCCGTCGGGCGCCGCCACCCGTCCGAAATAGTCCGCTTGAAACGGCCCGTCCCGTCCGGCGGCCGCGCCGCTACCGCGACCGCCGCACGGTCCAGCCGCCGGCCGCGTCTTCCTCCAACGCCAGACGGCGCTGTGACAAGGCGAGACTCAATTGCGGCGCGTCGCCTACGAAATCCAAATCCGCCACCGCCCGCCCGACGCTCAGTTCGGACAAACGCACCTGCGTGACGCCGGCGACCTGCTCCAATTCCCGTTTCAGGGTGAGCCATTCGGTCAAGGACCCGATGGGCGCGGACAGGGTGATCCGGCTCGGCGCCTGTCCCGGCCGGATCAGGTTCGCCTGTTTCCAGCGCTCGACGATAGCGGCTGCGGCGCTGTCCGCGGCCGCCGCATAGGCTTCAGGCAAGGTCGTCGTCGGCGGGAAAGTGAAGGAATCAACCTCGGTCACACCAGGCAAGCCCGGCCCGATGGCGTTGCTGGCGACGTCAATCCGGGCGCCGCCATTGGCGTCAATCCCGGGCCGGGCCACCGTCACCAAGACCCCCTGCGCCTGATAGCGGTCGGCGATGCGCGCAAGGGCTTCCGGCGAGCCGGCCAGCGCCTGTTGCGCACTGATCGCGGCGATGTCGGACAGGTCGTTCAAGGGCGTCACCAACGGCAACAGGGCCGGCCGCGCGTCGCGCGCCAGCCATCCTTGCAGCCATTGATTCCCCTCATCCCAAAGCTGCGGTCCGGCGCCGCTCTGCAACACGGGAAGGACCACAAGCGGCAAACCGACAGTCTCCGCATAGGGAATGCCGGCCTCCGAAAGCAGGCCCCGGACCGCCTCAGGTTTGAACCGGACCGTCAGCTCCGCGAGATAGCGGCCGCCGCCGAACCGCTCATTCTGAAAGGACACATCGCGGACTGCTGCGTTCAGCCGGACCTCGTCCACTACCGGCAAACGCGGCCAATCGGCGCGCAGGGTGACGCGTTCCAGGGCGGCCTGAAACGCGGTGCGAACGCCGCGCTCGACAGCGATGGACTTTGCCCGCGCCTCGCTCTCAGCGCTCTCATCAACCAAAACGCTGCGCACGGCATAGATGTCAGACAGGATGACCGCCTGCCCGGCCAATGCGGGCGGGGACTGCGCCAGACCGGACGCCGCAGGCCCGACCGCGAGGGCCAGCAGAGCGGCCGCCAACGCAGCGCGACCCCAGCGCCCTGGGCGCGCTTGATCATTGATCGGATGCGTCATGTCTTACAGTATGTCGCCTCAGAAAGGTCGCCTATCGCAAACCGGCGAACCATCGCAGTCAAACTACGCACGCCCCGGCGGGACGCCTGATCGAATTCCATCATCCACTTAGGGGCCGCCGGCGCCCTTCGCAAGCCATTCAACCGGGCCTGACCGGCTTGGCCGTTCCGCCGACACCGCCTGAGGAGCAGCCCAAGGAGCCGCAATGACGCCCACCGCCGACCCGCCGCCAGACAAAGCCGGAAAGCCAGAGAAAGCCGGAAAGAACAGCCTGACCTACAAGGATTCCGGCGTGGATATCGACGCCGGCGCCGCCTTGGTCGAGGCGATCAAGCCGATGACCGCCTCGACCCGACGGCCCGGCGCGGACGGCGCACTGGGCGGCTTCGGCGGTCTGTTCGATCTGAAAGCGGCTGGCTTTTCCGACCCTATCCTGGTCGCAGCAAACGATGGTGTCGGCACCAAAGTGAAACTGGCGATCGAGGCCGGTCGGCACGACACGATCGGGATCGACCTGGTCGCCATGTGCGTCAACGACCTGATTGTGCAGGGCGCGGAGCCTTTGTTTTTCCTGGACTATTTCGCCACCGGCCGCCTGTCGGTCGAGATCGGTGCGGAGATCGTCTCCGGAATCGCCGAGGGTTGCCGTCAGGCGGGCTGCGCCCTGATCGGCGGCGAGACCGCCGAGATGCCGGGCCTCTATACCGGCGAAGACTACGATCTCGCCGGTTTCTCGGTTGGGGCGGCCGAGCGCGGCGCGCTGCTGGACGGGTCGGCCGTAGCGGCGGGCGATATCGTCTTGGGCCTCGCCTCCAACGGCGTGCACAGCAACGGCTACTCGCTGGTGCGCCGGATCGTAGCCGAGGGCGGCCTGGCGCTTTCCGAGCCCGCGCCCTTTCAACCGGACCGCACGCTTGGCGACGCGCTGCTGACGCCGACCCGGATTTATGTCCGCGCGATCCAGAACGCGCTGCGCAATGACCCATCGACTGAGGGCGCAATACACGGCTTGGCGCATATCACCGGCGGCGGTTTTTATGAGAACTTGCCGCGCGTCGCGCCCGACGGTCTCGGTTTCCGTCTAAACGCGCTCGCCTGGCCCCGCCTGCCGGTCTTTGACTGGATCGCCGAGGCCGGCGGCGTCAGCGCCACGGAGATGCACCGGACGTTCAATTGCGGGATCGGCATGGTTCTGATCGTTGACCGCGATCATGCAGACGCGGTGACGCGGCGGTTAAGCGAGGATGGAGAACAGGTCTTCACCATTGGGAGCGTCGTCCCCCGGCATTCAGGCGAATCGGCCGTGATCATTGACGGCTTGGACCTCTGACCGTGGTCTCGAAGAAGCGCGTCGCTGTCCTGATTTCAGGCGGCGGCACCAACCTGCAGGCCCTGATGGACGCGGCGTTAGAACCGGACTATCCGGCCCGCATCGTCTTGGTGATCTCGAACAAACCGGACGCCTTCGGCCTGACCCGCGCCGCGCGCGCCCAGATACCGACACGCGTGATCAACCATCGGGATTATCCCGACCGAACAGAATTCGACGCGCGCATTCAGGAGGAATTGGAGGGCGCCGATATCGAGCTGGTCTGTCTGGCCGGCTTCATGCGCATCCTGACGCCGGGTTTCGTCACCGCATGGTCCGGGCGCATGCTGAATATCCACCCGTCCCTCTTGCCCGCCTATAAGGGGCTCAACACCCACGCAAGGGCCTTGGCCGACCGGGCCGAGCGGCATGGCTGCAGCGTCCATCTGGTCGAACCGGCGTTGGATTCCGGACCGGTGCTGGTGCAAGGCTCGTTTGCGCCCGGCCCAGACGCGACGGTCGAAGACCTGGCGGCGCAGGTGCATCGCCTGGAGCATCGCGCCTACCCACTGGCGCTGTCGCTGCTCGCATCAGGCGGCGTCACGATCGATGCGGCCGGACAGATTTTGATCGAGGGGGCGCCAGGTCCGCGAATCCTGAAATCCTAGCGGTTGCCGCACGGCCCTCAACGCCGCATCTGCTTAAGCCCTAACCGCTTGAGCCCCAACTGCTTGAGCAAATAGCCGAATTGGGTAGACTGCGCCAACAAGCCGCAGGATGTTGGGAAGAGCCGCGGCGGGATCGAATACGTGATAGGTGCATATCGGCGCCGCGCCTGCGCGCGCCGCTTCGTTAAGGGGAAGGCGATGGAAGAAGAAATGGAATTCAAAAAGGCGCCGCGCGCAAACCTTCAGACTTGGGCCGGGATGAACACGCTGATCATCTGGTCGACGGCGGGTATCGTGATCGTGCTGTTGCTGCTGGCGGCGATTTTCGTCTGACCTGCGCGATTTCCAGTTCGAAGCGAAAAACGGCGGCGCTTCGGGCGCCGCCGTTTTTGATTCAAACGATTGAGGCCGCCGTTCAGCCGACGATCTCCGCGCCTGCGAAGAAGAAGGCGATTTCTTCCGCGGCCGTCTCGGGCGCGTCGGAGCCATGCACCGAGTTCGCCTCCACCGATTCGCCGTACAGTTTGCGCACCGTGCCCTCGTCGGCCGTGGCCGGGTTGGTGGCGCCCATGACCTCACGGTTCTTGGCGATGGCGTCTTCGCCTTCCAACACCTGCAACACCACCGGGCCTGAGGTCATGAAGGATACCAGATCATTGAAGAACGCGCGCTCCGCATGAACGGCGTAGAAGGTCTCCGCCTGCGCCTTAGTCAGATGCGCGCGCTTCTGGGCGACGATGCGCAGGCCGGCTTCTTCGAACATGGCGTTGATCTTGCCGGTCAGGTTCCGACGCGTGGCGTCCGGCTTGATGATGGAAAAAGTGCGTTCAATGCCCATTGCAGGCTCCTCTTAAATGCAAGCGCCTCGGGGGCGCGGAAAGCGGGGTGTCACGACCGGATCGCTTGGCGAGGCCTCGACGCGGCGGGCCATTCCAGGCCGGCTCTGCGTCAGTCAGGGGGCCTCGGTCCTAACGCTCGGCTGCTCCGTGAGATTCACTGCGGTTCGGTCATGATGACGATGAAGCGCGTCGCCCAGAGGGTCATTCTTCCGGACGACGGCGCGTTGACGGCGGGCTTATAGCCGGGGTATCGCCCCCATTCAAGGGCTGGTCGGGCGCGTTTCGCATGGGGCGAGACACCGCGTCGAGACAGGCCGAAGAAAGACCGGACCGCACGCCTCCCCAACGCTATGCTGAGAATCACCGACATCGCGCATCAGATCGGCGGGCGGGTCCTGTTCGACGGGGCCAGCGCACAGATCGGCGACCGTCAAAAGATCGGCTTGGTCGGTCGGAACGGCTCCGGCAAGACGACGCTGCTGCGGATGCTGATGCAGGAGGCGTCGCCGGATCGCGGCGAGATCAGCCTATCGGCGCGGCGGCGCATCGGCGCGGTGGCCCAGGAAGCGCCCGACGGCCCAGCGCCGCTGATCGATATCGTGCTCGCCGCCGATACCGAAAGGGCGGCGCTTTTGGCTGAGCTGGCGGCGGACCCGAGCGGCGAACGGGTCGGCGAGATCCATGCGCGGCTCAGCGATATCGATGCCCACGCCGCCGAGGCACGCGCCGCGACCATTCTCGCCGGCCTCGGCTTCGACGCCGCGGCCCAGGCGCGGCCCGTTGGGACCTTCTCCGGCGGCTGGCGGATGCGCGTGGCGTTGGCGGCGGCGTTGTTCGCCCAGCCTGACTTTCTGCTGCTCGACGAACCGACCAACCATTTGGACATGGAGGCGGCGCTGTGGCTGGAAAGCTATCTGGCGCGCTATGCGGGCGGGCTGCTGCTGGTCAGCCATGACCGCGAATTGCTGAACCGGATTCCCGACGCGATCCTGCATCTGCAGGACGGCAAGCTGACCCTCTATGCCGGCGGCTTCGACCGATTCGAACGGACACGGGCGGAGCGTCAAGCGCGGCAGGCGGCGCTCTACACGAAACAACAGGCCCAACGCCGGCGCATCCAATCCTTTGTCGACCGGTTCCGCGCCAAGGCGACGAAGGCGCGGCAGGCGCAGAGCCGGTTGAAGATGCTGGAGCGGATGGAGCCGATCGCCGCCGTCGCCGAAGACCGCGCAACAGTATTCACCCTGCCCAAGCCGGAGCCGCTCTCGCCGCCGCTCCTGACGCTAGAGGCGGCGTCCGCCGGCTATGACGCTGCGAAGCCGATCCTGCGCGATCTCGATCTGCGGATCGATATGGATGACCGGATCGCGTTGCTGGGCGTGAACGGCGCCGGCAAAACCACGCTGCTGCGCCTGCTGGCGCGGCGGCTGAAGCCGCTCGGCGGGACGCTGCGCGCCTCCTCGAAGCTGCAGATCGGCTATTTCGCCCAGAACCAGCTCGAAGACCTGCCGCCGGACAAGACCCCGGTCGAGCATCTGCAGGCGCTTTCCCCCATGGCGACGGAACAGTCGCTGCGCACGCATCTTGGCGGTTTCGCCTTCGAACAGTCGAAAGCCGACACCAAGATCGCCGCGTTGTCGGGCGGGGAGAAGGCGCGGCTGGCCCTAGCCGTGATCTGCCGCGCCAAACCGCATATCCTGCTGCTGGACGAGCCGACCAACCATCTCGATATCGACGCGCGGCAAGCCTTGATCCAGGCGCTGGCCGATTATGAGGGCGCGGTGATCCTGGTCAGCCACGACCCGCATATCGTCGCCGCCTGCGCCGACCGGCTCTGGATTGTCGGCGACGGCGGCTGCACGCCCTATGACGGCGACCTCAACGACTATCGGACCGGCGTGCTGAGCGCCCGCCGGGGTGACTCTAAGCGCGATGGCGATGCGTCCGCAGGGTCCGGTTCGAAACGAAAGGAACACCGGCGCGAACGCGCCGTCAGCCGCGCCGCCCTGCAGCCGCTCCGCGACCGTATCCGCGCGCTCTCCAGCGACATCGACAAGAAAACGAAAATGATCGCCAAACTGCATGAACGCCTCGCCGACCCGGCGCTCTACGAACCGGCTGACGGCGCGGCGAACGCCGCCGCCGGTTTCGACGCCGCGACCTTGAACAAAGCCGTATCCCAACTGCAAGAAGACCTCGAAACCGCAGAAACAGAATGGCTGACCCTGTCCGAAGAATTGGAGGAACGGGAAGCGGCGCTTTGATCGCTAAGCTTCTCGGCGGTAGCGGCAAAAGCGTGCCGCTGCACGCACCCCGGTCTCCCCAAAACTGAGTTTCGGGAACCGTAAAACGCCGAGGGCGGCGGTCATGCCCAGGGTGACGACGAGGAGACCGGCGGCCTCGGTCAGAGACGGGCGCTCGCCGAGCAGGGGAAAGGCCAGCAGGACCGCGACGCCTGGGACGAGCGCGGCGAAAAGGGCGCCGCGCGCCGCGCCGAGCGACGCCACTGCACGCGTGTAGAGGAGCAAGGCGAGGACCGCCGCGAAGACGCCTTGGAACAGCGCCTGAACAAGCACCGACTGCATCGGCGCGTCGAGCAGGCGCGGCCCGGCGACGACCAGATAGGGCGGCAGATAGAGGAGCATCGACAGCACGGAGACGAGAGCCGTGGCCTGCATCGGCTTTAAGGACCAGGCGCGCGCGCCCAGCGTATAGCAGGCCCAGAGGAACCCGCTGCCGATGAACATCAGATCGCCGCGCCAGGCCCCGGCGCGCGGACTCGTCGCGGAGAAGGCGCTCCAACCGACCAGGGCCAAGCCTAGAAGGATCGCCGCCATGCCAAGCACACGCATGGCGTTCGGCCGATCGCCCAGAAACAGCCAAGCCCCCAAAGCGGTGAAAGTCAGCATGCAGCTCGGCACGATCACGCCCGCATGCCCCGCCGGCGCATAGTGCAAGCCCTCGACCGTCAGCACGACATACGGCACGCCGGCGCCGCACGCGAGGATAAGCGCCCGGCGCCAATTGACGCCTCTGAACACGCCGCCGCGCAGAACCAACGGCGCCAGGATCAGACCCGCCACGCCGAACCGCAGGGCCGCGACGTCATAGGCGCTGAGCGCGCCGTCCAGTCCGAGCCGAGACACGACCGGCCAAGCCCCCCAGATCAAAGCGGCGCCCAGGCCGCATAAAACGCCTTGGGCTTGGCTGTTCCCGTTGCTCTGCATGACACGCTCCTTGCGGTTTCGAATGGGCGAAGAAGATCGCCGCACACCGCAACGGTAGGCCGACGGTCAGCGCGTTTGGCTGCAAAAGCCTCGCGCTCACGCCGGATTTCGGCTAATTTCATGCGTAGTTGCAGAAATCAGGCGCAAATCCATGGAACTCGATAGTTTCGATCTAGCGATCCTCCGAATTCTGCAGGAGGACAACCGGACGACCTCCGACGCCTTGGGAGAGGCCGTCGGGCTTTCGCCGACCGCGTGCCAGCGCCGCGTCAAGCGCCTGCGCGCGGAAGGCGTGATCGACAAGGATTGCGCCGTGATCGCGCCGGAACGGGTCGGCGGCCGCATCACCCTGATCGTCTCCATCGTGTTGGAGCGCGGCCGAGCCGACATCATCGACAGCTTCAAACGCCAGGTTCAGGAGGTGCCGGAAATACAGCAGTGTTTCTATGTGACCGGCGAGTATGATTTCCTGTTGGTCATCACCGCCCAGGACATGGCGGAGTACGAAGCCCTGACGCGCCGGGTCTTTTACGGCAACGGCCACATCCAGAAATTCAACACCATGGTCGTGATGGACCGGGTGAAGACCGGCCTCACGATACCGCTATAATCGTGGGTGCTTGGCCGAGCGGATTCGGTTGACCCCGCCCTACTCTACCGCCGGCGCGCAGCTGTAGAATTTGAGGCTTACGGAGCCGCCTTTGGGCGGGAGGGAGGTCGAGACGGCGTCGCCGCCGGCATAGTGCAGCATGGTGTCGCCGCCCTGGCCATAGAGCACGAAAGAGATCCGCCTGCGCCGGTCGGTCGTCTTTCCAGCGATAGGGACATAGGAGGTGCTGACGCCGGAATCGCGGACCACCACATTCTCCGGGAAATCGAGGATCAGGGTCTCCGGCCGGCGCACCGGGTTCGTCTGGCACTCTGGCCCCAATCCTCCGGCGCAGGCGGCCTGAAAGTCGCGCTGCAGGCATTCCCAACGCGGCGCCTGGTCCCACATCGGACTTTCGGCAGCCGCGGGTTCCAAACAGACCCCGAAGGCACAGAGCGCGAAAACGGCCCCGGACAAAGACGAAATACGATCACGAAACACGCATCACCTATATATTATTGATTTCTTAATATCTTATAACCGACCCATATCATGCCAATCTTGACAGGTGAAGCCTAAATCCGGACCAAACTTTAAGCTGCCGCCGAACAGGCCTCGAACCGCGGATCGCGCTGCCTAAAGCCCGCTGGACCCCTTTACGCCTCCATCTTTTTGCTCCAAGCGCCGCGAGAATCCTGAACCCAATAGGCCAAAGGATGGGCCCTTTCCTTATAAGCGCTCCATTGGCTGCGCGCAGCCGCCACCGCCTCCGGATCATCGCCGTCGAAAAGCACGCAAACTATCTCAAAAAAACGGCTATTCTCCGTAGCGGCCCCGTCGGTGAGGAAACAGACCTTTGCGCCGTTGGGGTTTTCATCCAGATGGGTCAGCCAGATCGGCTGCGCCGAGGCGCGGCCGTCTTCGGCCTGGCCGTGCGGCAGGAAACTCGACGGATCGCGCGTCCAGAGCACGGAACTGAGATGTGCGGTCCGCGTCTCCGATCCGGTCATGACAACGGCGCGCCAGCCGCGCTCCAGACTGCGGCCCAACAAGTCGGGTAAAGCGGTCTCAAGCGGCGTGCGCGTCAAATGATAGAACCGGATCTCTGGAAGGCTCATGCCCGGACCTAAACGGCGGCGCCGTCGTCAGCCTTCGTAATTGTCGGCGACCAATCGGTCGAGCAGCCGCACGCCGTAGGCAGTCGCGCCCTTGGCCGCCAGCGGCGAGTCTTTCGATGACCAGGTGACGCCGGCGATGTCGAGATGCGCCCAGGGCGTATCGTTGACGAACCGCTGCAGCAGCTGCGCCGCCGTGATCGATCCCGCCCCGCGGCCGCCGATATTCTTCATGTCGGCGCCGTCGGTCTTGATCAGATTGTCGTAGGCTTCGGCCAACGGCAAACGCCAGACCTTCTCGCCGGTCGCCTCGCCCGCCGCGCTAAGCGCCGCAGAGAGATCGTCGTCATTGGAGAAGAAACCGGCATATTCATTGCCAAGCGCGATGATCATCGCCCCGGTCAGGGTCGCCAGATCGATCATATAGCGCGGCTTGAAACGGTCCTGCGTGTACCAGAGCGCGTCGGCCAGCACCAACCGGCCCTCCGCGTCGGTATTGTGAATTTCGATGGTCTGGCCGGACATGGTGGTGACAATGTCGCCAGGCCGCTGCGCCGCACCGTCCGGCATATTCTCGACCAATCCCAGCACGCCGACCGCGTTGACCTTCGCCTTCCGCCCGGCCAGCGCTTTCATCAATCCAGCGACAACGCCGGCGCCGCCCATGTCCCATTTCATCTCTTCCATGCCGGGGCCGGGTTTCAGCGAAATGCCCCCGGTGTCAAAGGTCACGCCCTTGCCGACAAAAGCGACCGGCGCCGCGGACGCGCGCGCGCCTTGCCATTGCATCACGACCATTTGACTTTCGCGCAAGGACCCCTGTCCAACGCCAAGCAGCGCCCCCATGCCCAATTTACGCATCTGTTTTTCGCCGAGCACCTCAACCGAAACGCCGAGCTCGGCCAATTTCTTGGCTTCGGCGGCGAAACTCTCAGGGTAGAGGACATTCGGCGGCTCGGAGACCAGATCCCGGGTGAGATGCACGCCTTCGGCGACGGCGGCCAGGGACTTATGGCGCTTGCGCGCATCGGAGGTCGCCGGGGTCACGATTGTGACCTTCTTGAGACTGGGCTTCTTATCCGCCGGCTCGCGGGTGCGGTATCGATCGAAACGATAGGAGCGGAGCTGAACGCCCGAAGCCATTTCCGCGGCGGCGTCGCCCAAATCCTCCGCCCCTTCATCGAGATGGATCACCGCGTCTTTTTCATGAACGGCGTTCAGCAAAGCGCACAACGCGCCGCCGGTCTTGGCCGCGTCCAGCGCCGACAGCCCTTTGCCGAGGCCCATCAAAACGATCCGATCCGCCTTGACGCCGGCAGGCGCCAGGATTTGCAGAGTTTGGTGTTTCTTGCCATTGAACCCAGCCGTCTTCACCGATCGCGAAACCGCGCCGTCCGTCGCCGCGTCCAACATCTGCGCGGCGGCGGTCAATTTGCGCCCCTCATGGACGCCGACGATGATTGTTCCCGTTTTCTGCGGCGCTTTGTCCGCGAAGCCGACCTTCATGGCTTGATGATCCTCTTGATTTTCTTCCAGTCAGATGGCCGCCTTCGATATGACGGCAGAGGGGTTACGCCCCGACGCTAGAACCTAGACCACCTTTAACGCCCCGCGGGCTTCGGACAAGCCCGCAGCGGCCCCCACTGATCGGAACGCACAAGGAATCGGCCGCCGGCGCAATGCCGGGGCCCGATGCGAATCGGCCTCGAGCAAGCAACTGTTTTGTGGGATTCCTTAATTGATTCCAGCTATTTGCGGCGTATTTTTGGCGTGCATGCCCAGCGCGCCTTTGTTACTTGTGTGCCCGATCGAGGCCAGAGTCAGCTCTGGAGAACGCGAGGACACAGATCGTGTCGGAATTGAAGCGATGAAATTCATCGGCCGTCACATCACGATGCAGATTCTGGCGGCCGCCTTGGCGGCCAGCGTGATCCTATGTCTTGCGATCGTTTTGCAGCAAACCGTCCGATTCGTCGACCTGATCGTGAATCGGGGGCTGCCGGCATCCGATTTCGCCTATCTGGCTTTCCTAATCTCGGCGCGGATCTTCGCCGCCCTACTGCCGATTGCGGTCTTCGGGGCCGCCCTGTTCACCTATAGCCGCATGCAGAGCGGCAGTGAATTGGTGGTCTTGCGTGCTGCAGGCGTGAGCTCCTTTCGACTGGCGGCGCCCGGTCTTTGGGCGGGCGCGTTGGCGGTGCTGATCGGGTATTTATTCTCACTATATCTGATGCCGCTATCGGCGCAGGCGCTGCGCAGCTATCTGACTCAGGCGCGCTCTGAAATTGGCTCGTTGTTGATCAAACCCGGTCAGTTCAATGACATTCGTTCGGATCTTACCGTCTTTGTGCGCGCCACCGACAGCAACGGCGATTTCCTGGGATTGGTGATCCATAGCGAACAGAAAAATGGCGAACGGGTGACGGTAGTCGCCGAGCGCGGCGGGGTTGTCGACACTGACACAGGCGCGCGCCTCTTGTTGCGAAACGGCAATCAGCAGACCGAGACGGACGGAGAGGTGCATGCCGTCTGGTTTGATGAATACACATTCGATCTGAAAAATGACGATAGCGCCAACCGCTCTTATCGCGAAGACAATGAGCGATTCCTCCCCGATCTGCTCTATCCAGACAACAGCACCTACGACGTCAAGAATCGAACCCGACTTATCGCGCAAGGCCATAATCGTCTCGCCCAACCCATCCTCGGCCTGTCCTATGTCAGTCTCGCCCTCTTGTTCTTATTGAAGACGGAAACCAGCCGACTCGGGCACACCCGCCCTATCATCCTGGCCGTGCTCAGCATGACCGGTTTGCTCGCGGCGAACATGGCTTTGGTGTCCGCCGCCAGCAAGAACGGGGTCTTCATTCCGGTCTTGTACGCCGCCGCAATCCTGCCTTTCCTGGTTGGCGTCGGCTTGTTGCTTCGACCGGGTCGGCGGCGAAGACGCGCCACGCCGCTTGCCGAGGCGGCGGCCTAGACCGATGGTTTCGGCTCGGACAATCACGCTCTATCTTTGCCGGCACTACCTGCTTTGGCTGGCGATCGTCTTCGCCGTCTTCAGCTTGATCGTGGCTTTGTTCGACATCATCGAATTGTTGCGGCGCGCGTCAGGCAAAGAGAATATCGGCTTCGCGCTGGTCTTGAAGATGGCGGCGCTGAAGCTGCCCGTGCTGGTCCAGGAAATCACCCCCTTCATCATCCTGCTTGGATCGATGATCGCGTTTTGGCGACTGGCGCGGGTAAACGAGTTGGTGGTGGCGCGGGCGTCGGGCATGTCGCCTTGGCAGCTGATCGGACCCGCCTTGTGCATCGCCGTTCTTGTCGGTATCGGCCAAGTCGCTTTCGTGAATCCGTTTGCGGCGACTCTGAACGCCCAGTTCGAAGAAATCGAAACCGAGTTCCTTCGAAAAAAGACCAATCAGCTCGCGCTGGGCAAATCGGGTTTCTGGCTGCGCGAAATTGGCGAGACCGAATACCTGATCCTGCACGCCGGACGGGTAGACGGCGAGTCCTTGGAACTGAGCGACGTCATGGCGCTTCGGCTGGATAAGTCGGACCGGGTGCTCGAACGGATTGACGCCGAGGCGGCGGCGCTCGAGTCCGGGTTCTGGGAATTGAGCGCGGTTCGAACCTTAGGCCTCGGCGGCCAGACCGCCATCATAGACCAGTATCGATTGCGCACCGCGATGACCAAGGCCGATGTCCGCGAAAGCTTCGCGTCCGCCGAAGCGGTATCCTTCTGGGAATTGCCGCGCTTCATTGAACAGTTAGAGAATGCGGGCTTCAGCGCGATCGAGCATCGGCTGAGATTTCATAGCCTCTTGGCGACGCCTTTATTATTTTTTGCGATGGTTCTTGTCGGCGCTGTCTTCTCGTTGAGAACAAGTCAGCGCCGCAGCGCCGCTTTCCTGATCCTCGGCGGCGTCATCTGTGGCTTCACCTTTTTCTTTGTGACCCAAGTGGTGCATGCGCTGGGGCTGTCCACCGGCGTCCCAATCGTTCTGGCCGCCTGGATTCCCGCCGGCGTCATGACAATGCTCGGATTGACCGCCCTACTACATCTGGAGGACGGCTAGCATGGCCTCCTCTGTATCAGGCCGATGGTGGGAATTGAGCGTTTTGCGAGCGCTCGCGGCATGTACGCTTGTTGCGCTGATCTGCTCTATGGTCCCGGCTGAGGCCCAAGAGGTCGATCTCAACACACCGATCTACTTGCAGGCTGATGCGGTGTCCTACGATGACGAACTTGGATTGGTGACAGCCAGCGGCGCGGTCGAGGTTGCGCAAGGGGAACGCCTTCTTCTCGCGGACAGCATCTCCTACAATCAACGAACGGGCACGGTCACCGCATCCGGCGATGTAAAGCTGATCGAACCGTCGGGCGAGGTCTTCTTCGCCGACTATGTCGAGCTGTCCAACGAGTTGAGAGACGGCGTGATCGAGCAAATCCGCGTTCTTCTGGAGAATAACGGACGGTTCGCGGCCGCGGGCGGAAGGCGCAGCGACGGACGGATTACGGAATTGGCGCGTGGCGTCTATTCCGCCTGCGACGTCTGCAGAGAAGACCCAACCCGCGCGCCTCTCTGGCAACTCAAAGCGAACCGGATCGTCCACGATCAACAAGAGCGTCAAATCGAGTATTTCGACGCGTCTCTCGAATTCTACGGCGTCCCAGTCGCCTATACGCCCTATTTCACACACGCCGATCCGAGCGTGGAGCGCAAGACGGGGTTCCTGACTCCGACGGTTGGCACGAACAGCGATTTGGGTTTCTTCACCCGCGTGCCCTTCTTTTGGGCGATCGCGGACGATAAAGACGCGACGATCGAGCCCATCTACACCGACGACGAAGGCCTAATCTATTCCGGCGAATACCGGCAGCGCTTCAATACCGGCGAAATCAATCTATCGGGAAGCTTCACCGTGGCCGATCGGCGCATTGGCGATACCGAGACCGAGCGGGTTGAGGAAGACGATCTTCGCGGCCACCTCTTCGCCGATGCGCGTTTCGACATCGACGACCAGTGGCGCGCCGGTCTTGAAATCAACCGCTCGTCTGACCGCGACTATCTGCGGCGGTTCGACTTTTTCGGCGATCCAGGCAACGCCAATATTTCGAACGGCTATGTCGAGGGTTTTAACAACCGAAACTATATCGCGGCCAACGGTTACGTCTTTCAGGATTTGCGCAGCGGCGTGCGCGACGACGAGCCGCTTGTTCTGCCCGACATCCAGTATAATGGATTTGGAGAGATGGATCAGTTCGGCGGCCGCTGGTCGCTGGATGCGAACTTGCGGACCCTCCAACAGGACGATCGCGCCGACAGTCAACGCGCATCCGCCGATTTCGGCTATGAGCTTCCCTATACGACCTCTTTCGGGCTGGTCGCGACCGCGTCCCTCAGCTTGCGCACGGATCTCTACTATACGGATCACAATCGCGAGTTCGATGACGCCGGCCGTCGCGTCGACGACGGGTTCGACTACCGGGCCTCGCCGCGCGCTCGGATGGATCTCAGATATCCGTTTATCGCCAACGACGCCGGCGGCGATTTCGTTGTCGAACCCGTGGTCGGTCTCATTGCAGCTCCGAACGGCGGAAACTCCGAAGACATTTCAAATGACGACAGCACGGTGGTCGAATTGGACGAGTCGAACATATTCGACTTTAGCAGCCTGCCGGGGCTGGACCGGGTCGAGGGCGGCACGCGCGTGTTGTATGGTCTGCGCTTGACGCGCCATTTCAATCACGGCGGGATGATATCCGCCTTTGCGGCGCAACGGCACAGGCTGACTGATGACGCCGACTTGGAAGCCGAGACCGGGTTGTCGTCCGGCAGGTCCGACATCGTCGGACGCATCGATGTCAGGCCCACACGTTTCGTCAATGCATTCTATCGGGCGCGCTTTGACGAAGATGACGGGCAATTCAACCGAAGCGAGTTCGCTTTGACGCTTGGGACCGATGCATTGGGCGCAAACGCAGACTATGTGTTCCTACGCGACGGCGCCTCCAATGACACACCGGAACTCGATGAAGTTAAACTCGAGGTCTACGGACAATGGGACGACTATTGGCGGGCGGCGGTGTCGACGACGCAAGACTTGGAGGAGGACGAGTCTCTGGCGCACGCCGCGGCGCTGACCTATGAGGACGAGTGTTTCCTTTTCTCGGCCCGCTATTCCCGGACCTTCACCGGGACCAGCGACGCGGAACCGTCGGACAGTCTGATTTTTCGCTTCACATTGAAGACACTGACGACTGCCGAAACGTCATCAATCGATCCATCATTCTGATTACGAGGAATATGAACAGAACTGTCCCTCTTGGAGCGACGAGAAGGCCGCGTCATCCGGTGGGTCGGCTGGCGCGCAGCGGCATTCTGTTAGCTCTCGCGGCGCTGTTTTTCGTCAGTGCGGCTATTCAAGACGGGCGCGCGCAGCAGGCGGTCATGCGCATCGCGGCGATCGTGAACGAGGACATCATCTCGATGTACGATTTGGAACTGCGTGCGCGTCTGGCCATCGTCACAAACGGACTGAACGAGAGCGCCCTGCGGGACCGGCGGTTTATCAACCAAATCCTGCGCACTTTGATCGACGAACGCCTTCAGGTTCAAGAGGCGTCACGCCTGAATATCACGGTCAGCCAGCGCGAACTGGATCGGGAAATCTTAAACAACGCGCAAAGAAACAACATGACGCTCGATCAGTTCGACCGGTTCACGGAGTCCAGAGGCATCACACGCGCGGCGCTTGAAGATATGCTCGAGTCGCAGCTTGCCTGGGCCAAGGTCAACCGTCGTCAGCTCCGGCGACAGGTGCAGATTTCCGACGATGAGATCGACGAGGAAATCGCACGTCTGATCGAGGCGTCGAAGAAACCTCAAAAACGTGTGTCTGAAATCTTCCTCGAGATCGACAACCCGGATCAAGACGCCGAAATCCGACGCACCGCCGTGGATTTGATCGCACGGCTTCGGCAAGGGGAGAGCTTCGCCGAACTGGCGCGCGCCTTTTCCAAGTCCCGCTCAGCCGCAGAGGGCGGCGATCTCGGTTGGATCGCCGCCGGACAAATCAGGCCCGATCTCGACACAGTGTTGGCGACGTTGGAGCCGGGCCAGGTATCTGCGCCGATCCAAACCTTCACCGGCTACTACATCCTCTATGTCAGTGATACGCGAACAGCCTCGGTTGATCCCCTGGATGCGATCATGAGCATCGTCCAAACGAGCATCCCGCTGCCCGCCAACGCCGCCGAAGAGGAGCGCAACGCGGCGCGCACGGCGCTGCAGAACGCCCGAGAAGCTCTGCCGAACTGCTCAGCAGCGGAAGCGAACGCGGCCGGCCTCGAGGACGCGCGGATCAACCGCGTTAACGATCTTCGCCTCGGCGATATGGCGCCGGCGCTTCAACAATCGCTTTTGTCCGCACAGGCGGGATCGACGGGCGAGCCTCTCATGACGCCGCGCGCGGCGCTGATGATTACCGTCTGCGAACGACGGGAAGGCGGCGCCGATCTGCCGACGCCGGACGAAATCCGCAACCGTCTAGGCTCGGAGCGGCTCGACCTTTTGAGCCGACGGTACATGCGCGATCTACGCCGAGACGCCTTTATCGACACGCGGCTTTAGTCGCGTGACCGAAAACACCCCGCGCGAGCCAACGCTGGATGCGGATCCAGTGGCGGCCCTACCGCCGCTTCGGGAGATCGTCGCCGCCTCGGGCCTGAACGCGCTCAAGTCCCTAGGCCAGCATTTCCTGCTCGATCTGAACCTGACGGCCAAGATCGCCAAACTGGCGGGGCCGTTGGACGAAGCCCTCGTGGTCGAGGTCGGCCCCGGCCCGGGCGGATTGACCCGTGCGCTGCTCCTGGCCGGCGCGCGGTCCGTCCTGGCGCTGGAAAAGGACCGGCGCAGCGTCCAAGCGCTCAGCCCTCTCGTCGACGCCGCTCATGGACGCCTGCGCGTCATTGAGACCGACGCGCTGACCCACGCGTTGGCCGGACTGCCGCAACCGATCAAAATCGTGGCCAATCTGCCCTACAATATCGGCGCGCCGCTGTTGGTCGGATGGCTCAAGCAGGCCGATCTGATCGAAGGCATGACGCTGATGTTTCAGAAGGAGGTCGCCGACCGGATCTGCGCTGCGCCAGGCGGCAAGATCTACGGCCGGCTCTCGGTGTTGTGCCAGTGGCGCTGCGAGACCCGCTACGCTTTCACGATCCCCGCCAGGGCTTTCACACCGCCGCCGAAGGTCGATTCAGCCGTGGTGTCGCTAACGCCCCGGACTATGCCGCTTAGCGCGCCGGCCCTGGCCTCGCTGGAGACGATCACCGGCGCCGCGTTTGGACAACGCCGCAAGACCCTTCGCAAATCATTGGGGGCCCTGCGCGACGTGGATGCGGCCGACTTGATAGAGGCGGCGGAGATTGACGGCGGGATGCGCGCGGAAGCCTTGGACGTTGCGGCCTTCGACCGGTTGGCGCGCGCCTACGAGACCCTGAGGGCGAAGTGATCAATAGCCGTCGCGGAGCCCTTTGACGAACTCGCCGACCCCGACCTGGCGACGGCGGCGGAGCCGCTCTGACGCCAGGATCGCCCGCACCGACTCGACGCTCTCCTGAAAGTCCCGGTTAACGATGACCCAGTCATATTCGGGATAGTGGCTCATTTCGTCGGACGCCTTGGCCATCCGCCGAGCGACAACTTCAGCCGAGTCCTGGGCTCGTTCCATCAGTCTGCGTTCAAGCTCTTGCGTCGAGGGCGGCAGGATGAAGACCCGGACCACATCATCCTTGGCGCTTTCCGCAATCTGCTGGGTTCCCTGCCAGTCGATGTCGAACATGACGTCGCGTCCTTGCTCCAGGACCGACAGCACAGGGGCCTTCGGCGTGCCGTAATAGTGATCGAAGACTTTCGCCCATTCCAGCAAATCGCCGCGATTCACCATCAGGTCGAAACTGGTCTTGTCGATGAAATGGTAGTCGTGGCCGTCCTCTTCGCCAGGCCTCATCGGCCGTGTGGTCACGGATACCGACATCTCGATCTCGCGATCTGTCTCCAGGATCGCGCGCGCAATCGAGGATTTGCCCGCGCCGGACGGTGAAGACAGCACCAGCATCAAGCCTCGGCGCCTAAGCCGGAAAGGATCGTCCGCCCCCTGATCCGCCATCATCGCCCCTTGCGCTCCAAAGGCGCCATCCATCCGCCCGCCCCTCTTTATTGGCTTCCCTTCCCTATAGGGCGATTCCCCGAACAATCGCCCACCGCCAAGCAGCACGGCTATTCGATATTAGCCGCCTGTTCCTTGAGCTGATCCACCGCCGCCTTGATATCGAGACCCACGCGCGTAAGCTCCACATCCGTCGATTTGCTGCAAAGCGTGTTCGCTTCGCGATTGAACTCCTGGCTCAGAAAATCGAGTTTCCGCCCAATCGGGCCGCCGCCGTCGAGCAGATCGCGGGCCGCTGAGATGTGCGCGTCCAACCGGTCGAGTTCCTCGCGCGTGTCCGCCTTGACCGCCATCAAGGCGACCTCTTGCTCGAACCGCTCGGGGTTCAGCGGCGTCCCGTCAGGCAGCAAACCGCCGATCTGCTCGGAGAGCCGGGCGCGAATGGCGTCCGGTTGCGCCGCGTCCAGCCGTCGGGCGGCGCCGGCCAAATCCTCAATCGTCTGCAAATGGCCGCGCATCGTCGACTCCAGCGCCGCGCCTTCCTGGTTGCGCGACGCCACAAAATCGGTGAGCGCGGCCTCGAACCCGGCCTCCAGCGCATCAGACAAGTCATCGGACAGAGCCGTATCCGCACGGTCCGTTTCAGCGCCGACGACGCCGCGCACCCGCAGCAGCCGATCATAGCGCGGCTCTTCGCCCCGCTCGCGGCAAGCGGCGGCCAACGTCTCGAGCAAGACCGCGTCGACGGCGGCGGCTTGCGCCCCGGCGGACCGCCGAAGCTCCAAGGAAATCGAAATGGACCCGCGCGCCAGCCGGGCGTTGACCTTCTTGCGAATGATCGGGTCCAACTGTTCGCAACCAGGCGGCAAGCGCAGGCGGATGTCCAGGCCTCGTCCGTTGACGCCGCGGATTTCCCAAGCCCAACGCATCGGATCGGCTTGCCCTTCGCTGCGCGCAAATCCTGTCATGCTGCGCACGGGTCCCGCGCTGGCGTTTTTCGACATCGGCCCTATCCTAACTATGGCGCGGGGCGCATCCGGCCCCGATACGGTCGCCGGAAACGCCTTGGCAAGACGCCAACGGGTGTAGACGGTGAACAAGACCGGCGCAACCGAACGAGAACGCCCGCATGCAAAGAAGAATTGTCGTGACCGGCGCGTCCAGCGGCTTGGGCGCGGCCTTGGCCGAAGCCTACGCCGCAACCGGCGCAGCGCTTTTCCTGTTCGGCCGGAATGAAGCCCGGTTGGCCGAGACAGCGGCCAAAGCGGCGGAGGCCGGCGCCGCGCAGATCGAGACCCACACCATTGACGTATCCGACGCGAGAGAGATGAAAGAGGCGCTAGACACAATCGACGCGGCCGCGCCCCTGGACCTCGTGATCGCCAATGCGGGCGTATCGGGCGGGACCGGGGGCGGCGGCGAAACGGCCGACCAAACGGCCCGGATCTTCGACATCAATCTCTATGGGGTCCTCAACACCGTCCAGCCGGTTCTGCCCCGCATGCTGGCGCGCGGACGCGGGCAAATCGCGATCATGAGTTCCCTGGCCGCCTATCGCGGTTTCGCCGGCGCGCCCGCCTATAGCGCCTCCAAAGCGGCGGTGAAGACTTACGCGGAAGCGCTGCGCGCCGCCCACGCCAAAGACGGGGTTCGGATCAACGCCATCTGTCCGGGCTTTGTCGAAACGCCGATGACCGACGTCAACGTGTTCGCCATGCCGTTCCTGATGCCGGCCCCGGAAGCGGCCCGGCGCATTCTGCGCGGTCTAGAGAAGAATAAGGCCGTCGTCGCCTTCCCCTGGCCGATGCATTGGGCGGTCAGCGCCTTCTCCCTGCTGCCCCCAGCGCTTGCGGTCCCGCTTCTGTCCCGGATGCCCGAGAAAGGTTAGCGCTCGCCGCGCGCGCGCTGGATCGCCCGCCATTTGGCGACATTACGGTTGTGCTCTTCAAGCGTCTTGGCGAAGGCGTGCCCACCCTCGCCATCCGCGACAAAGTAGAGATCGTCCGTCTCTAGCGGGTTCAGCACCGCCTCGATGGCGGCGCGGCCCGGATTGGCGATCGGAGTCGGCGGGAGGCCGTCGATCACATAGGTGTTGTACGGCGTCCTTTCGCGCAGCTCCGACCGGCGGATCCGCCGGTCGAGCGGCCCCCGCCCCAAGGTGATCCCATAGATCACAGTCGGGTCGGATTGCAGCCGCATGCCCCGGCGCAGCCTGTTGATAAAGACCGAGGCGACGCGCGGGCGCTCGTCGGCGACGCCGGTCTCTTTCTCGACGATTGAGGCCAGGATCACCGCCTCTTCCCATGTATCGATGGGCAATCCTTCCGCCCGGCGGTCCCAAAGGCCTGTGCGCAGCGCCGTCATGCTGTCCGCCATCCGGCCGAGGATCGCCTCTCGACTGTCGTTCAGAGCGTAGCGATAGGTCTCCGGCAGAAGCGCGCCTTCCGGCGGCGGCTCCTCGATCCGACCCGTCAATCCATCCGCCGTGTTGAGCAGGGCGGTGATTTCATAGCTGCTCAACCCTTCGGCGGCGGTAAAGAAACGCGCGACCGTGTCGTGCTCTTCCAATTTCGTCAGGATGTCATAGACCGACAGGCCGGGCGCGAACTCGTATTCGCCGGCGGTCAGACGGCGGTCGCGACGCAGCAGCCGGGCGCCCAGCGCGAAGATCCGCGCATCGGCGACCAGATCGTTATCCGCCAAGGCCTCCGCAATCTGCATCAGGCTGCTGCCCGGCGCGATCACAAGCCGGACCAGCTCTGCGTTCGTCGCCGGCCTGTGAAACCGGTCATAGGCCCACCAGCCGGCGCCGCCGGCTGCCGCCGCCGCGATGCTCAGCAGAAAGGCGAAAATGACGAGGGCGCGCTTGGCGAAGCCCGCGCGCCCCTGTGGCTTGTCCGTCATCAACCGGCCGGGCCGGCGACTTACGGCGCGGCGCCGAACACCAAAGAGGCGTTCGTGCCGCCGAAGCCGAAGGAATTCGACAGCGCGTAGTCGATCTTGCGCTCCTGGGCCGTGTGCGGCACGAGGTTCATGTCGCAGCCTTCGGACGGGTTATGCAGGTTCAGAGTCGGCGGCGCGACATTGTCCTGGATCGCCTTCAGGCTGAAGATCGCCTCGACGGCGCCGGCGGCGCCCAAGAGATGGCCAATCGCCGATTTCGTTGAGGACATCGCCAGTTTATCCGCGTGCGCGCCCATCAGGCGCTTCACCGCGCCATGTTCAATTTCATCGCCCAGCGGCGTCGACGTGCCGTGCGCATTGACGTAATCGATCTTCTCGACCGAGATTTTCGCTGAGCGCATCGCCGCTTTCATCGACCGGAAGCCGCCATTGCCGTCCGGCGCGGGCGCCGTCACGTGATAGGCGTCGCCGCTCATCCCATAGCCGAGGATCTCACCGTAGATTTTGGCGCCGCGGGCCTTGGCGTGGTCCAATTCCTCGAGAACAAGAATGCCGGCGCCTTCACCCATGACAAAACCATCTCGATCCTTATCCCAGGGTCGAGAGGCCTCGGTCGGCCGATCGTTGTAGCCGGTGGACAAGGCGCGCGAGGCGCAGAAGCCAGCGAAGCCGATATGGCAGATGCCGGCCTCGGTGCCGCCAGCGACCATAACATCTGCATCGCCCAGCATGATCATCCGCGCTGCATCGCCGATCGCGTGCGATCCGGTCGCGCAGGCCGTAACCGGCGCATGGTTCGGCCCGCGGAAGCCGTGCTGGATGGAGACAAAGCCGGACGCGAGATTGATCAGATTCGCCGCGATGAAGAACGGGCTCAGGCGGCGCGGACCGCGACCTTCCACCAGCAAAGTGCCCTTGGAAATCCCATTCAGGCCGCCGATTCCAGACCCGATCATCACGCCAGTGGCGTCGAGATCCTCTTCCTCGGTCGGGCGCCACCCTGCATCGGCCACCGCTTCGTTCGCCGCGGCGACTGCATAGGTGATGAACGGGTCCATCTTCTTCTGATCTTTGCGATCGACGTGATCGTCGAGATTGAAGCCGCCGTCGGCGGTCTCGCCGATCGGCAAGGACCCGCCAATCTTCGCCGGCAGATCCGACGCATCGAAGGAGGTGATCGGACCGATGCCCGACTCGCCCGCAATCAGCCGTTTCCAGACGTGATCGACACCGACCCCAAGCGGACTGACGATGCCCAATCCAGTTACTACAACACGTCTCATGCTTCCCCGGTCCTGTGAACGGAAGATCGAGCGCGGCGCCCTTGCTCCCCCATAGGGCGCGCGTTAATCGGCGCTTTTGGGATAGCCCGACGCCGATGAGCTCAGTTATTCGGAATTGTCTTCGATGAATTGGATCGCGTCTTTCACCGTCAGAATCTTCTCGGCGGCGTCGTCCGGGATCTCAACGGAGAACTCTTCTTCAAAGGCCATGACCAGCTCGACCGTGTCGAGGCTGTCGGCGCCCAGGTCATCGATGAACGACGCCTTTTCTTCGACTTTGGCTTCGTCGACGCCCAGATGTTCGACCACAATTTTTTTCACGCGTTCAGCGACGTCGCTCATTGCTCAGCTTTCCTTTTACTTAACCAGTGTGGTTGGTTCAGGTGGTTTTTGTCGGTTTGGATACAAGGCCTGTCCGGCCGTTTCCTGGAGGCGTTCCCGTATCGGCGAGGTGCGACGCAAGCGCTGTTTTCGACCCGCTTCCCGCGAAACGGCGCGTGTCCTAACATAATCGTCCTAGCCGCGCCAGCCCTGGCTCACAAACCTGTGAACTGCGGCATTCTGATGCGATTCGGCGCGCCAGAGGCGCGAAAACCGCGCCCTCAGATCATCGCCATGCCGCCATTGATGTGAAGCGTCTGACCGGTGACATAGGCCGCTTCGTCCGACGCGAGATAGACCACGCCCGCGGCGATGTCGTCCGCTGCGCCCATCCGACCCGCTGGAATCGCCCCAACCAGCTTGGTCTGCTGGTCCTCGCCCAAAGCGTCGGTCATCGCTGTCTCGATAAAGCCCGGCGCGATGCAGTTCACGGTGATTCCCCGGCTGGCCACTTCCTGAGCCAAGCTCTTCGACATCCCGATCAGGCCGGCCTTGGAGGCGGCGTAGTTGGCTTGTCCGGGGTTTCCGGTGACGCCGACGATGGAGGTGACGCCGACGACGCGCCCCCAGCGCCGCTTCATCATACCCCGCAGCAGCGCTCGGGTCAGTTTGAATGCGGCGGTTAGATTGACCGCGATGGGCGCGTCCCATTCCTCGTCTTTCATCCGCATGGCCAGATTGTCCCGCGTCAGGCCGGCGTTGTTGACCAGGATGTCGACCTGCCCGGCGGCTTCCTGAGCGGCCGCCGCCAGCGTCGCCGGACCGTCGGGCTCCGACAGATTGGCCGGCGCGACATGGGCCCGCTCGCCCAGCGCCTCGCGCACCTCGTTCAAGGCCGCTTCTCGGGTCCCGGACAGTACGACGGTCGCGCCCTGGCCGTGCAACTGCGCGGCGATGGCCCGCCCCAATCCGCCGGATGCGCCGGTCACCAAGGCCGTTCGGCCCGTCAAATCGAACATGGCGTTTCTCCCATTCGGCCGCACCCTTATGTCTCAGGCGGCCTTAAAGCTTCACAAATAGAGTTCAGACGGCGCTGAGGAAGGACTCGACCTCCGAAGGCGTCCCGATCGAGGCGCCTTTAAGGTCTCGGTCGATACGCTTGGCCAGACCGGCGAGCACCTTGCCGGCGCCGAGTTCCACGAGCGTATCCACGTCCTGCGCCTTCATCGCCAGGACGCTTTCGCGCCAGCGCACCCGGCCGCAGACCTGTTCAACCAGCAAATCTCGGATTCGTTCGGGCCCGGTCACAAGATCGGCCGTGACATTCGCCACCACCGGTATGGACGGCGCTGAGATTTCAACCTTGTCCAAGGCCTCGCGCATTGCGTCGGCCGCCGGCTGCATCAAGGCGCAATGAAACGGCGCCGAGACCGGCAAAGGCAGCGCGCGCTTGGCGCCATTTTTCTTCGCAAGAGCCATGGCCCGGTCGATCGCGGCCGCCGAGCCGCTGAGCACCACTTGCCCCGGCGCATTGTCGTTCGCCGCTGCGCAGATTTCGCCCGCCGCCGCTTCTTCCGCGACCGCTTCGGCGGCGTCCAAGTCCAGACCGAGAATCGCCGCCATCGCCCCTTCACCGACCGGCGTCGCCGCCTGCATCGCCTGCCCGCGCAGCTTCAGCAGCCGTGCGGCGTCAGACAGGGACAGCGATCGCGCCGCCGTCAGCGCCGAATACTCGCCCAAACTATGACCGGCGACCAATATCGCCAGGTCCGAGAGCGGCCGGCCGCCTTCCGCCTCAACAGCGCGCGCCGCCGCCAGACTGACCGCCATCAGCGCCGGCTGGGCGTTTTCAGTCAGCGTCAAGGCGTCCTCCGGCCCTTCGCGCATCAGGCGAAACAGATCCTGGGACAGCGCGTCATTGACCTCTTCGAAGACCTCGCGCGCGGCGCTATAGGCTTCGGCCAGTTCCAGGCCCATGCCGACGGCCTGCGATCCTTGGCCAGGGAATACAAAAGCCCGCGCCATCGCGATCCTCACACTCTCTTATCTCCGGGGTAACGCCGGTGTCTTTTACTGGCGTGCGGCGACGATGCAAGCAGACAGCTTAGTGAAAGGCGGATCGTTCGGACGCCTCGGCCCATACTAATTGCGCCATGCGACTGCAATCATCGGGTTCAGCGTTGAGGCGCGAATAACCGCGTGGAACCGAAAACCCCGCCAAGATCGTCATGATCGCGGCGGGGTTTCTTATGTTTGGCCTTGCGGCTGTAGGTCTTGACCGATTTGTGAACGCTATGGCCCAAGCGCCAGGCGCTGACCGCTTCGAAGGATCGTTTCCGGGTTCGGCCCTCCGCAGTTTTCGATTTTTGTCTCATAACTACTCTCCTCTCTCATCCGCTTTCATACTGGCTTGGTGCCGCTTGGCGAGCCGCGCATAGTGCGGGGCGGTCCAGGCGACCATCTCGCGATCCGAATCGCGGACCGCCCGGATCATACGCGCCGGCGCACCGGCCCAGACTTCGCCGGAACCAACCGTCTTGCCGGGCGTGACGAGCGCGCCCGCCCCCACGAAGCCGCCGCCTTCGACCGTGCAATTGTCCATCACACAGGACTTCATGCCGATGAAGGCGCCGTCGCCGATGGTGCAGGCGTGGATCAGCGCCTGATGGCCGATGCTGACATCGTCGCCGACATAGGCCCCCTGCCCGTGCGTGGCCACATGCAGGACCGTACCATCCTGGATATTGCTGCGCGCGCCGACGCGGATCTCGTTCACATCGCCGCGCAGGACGCAGCCAAACCAGATCCCGCTATCCGGGCCGATCACGACATCGCCGATGACGACGGCGCCCGGCGCGATCCAAGCCGTTTCATGGATAAGCGGCCAGACGCCTTCGAAAGGCCGCAGCAGGGCGCCTTCTGTATTGGCGCCATACGCGCCCGGCCCTTGCGCAAAACCGGCGGTCGCCATCTCAGCCGCCAAACAGGACGGATGCATCGAGGCCGGCGTCTTCCGGCAGGCCGAGCATGAGGTTGAGATTTTGAACCGCCTGTCCGGAGGCGCCTTTGCCCAGATTGTCGATCACCGTCATCACGATCGCCTGGTCCCCCCTTGCAGAGCCGAAGACATGCAGCCTTAGCTGGTTCGTACCGTTCAACGCCTGCGGATCGATCCGCTGCATCGCCGCCAGAGTCTCCGGCGGCGCGACCTCGATGAAGGGTTCGTCCGCATAGTGGTCGCGCAGCGCGTCGGCGATGTCTTCCGGCGAGGGCGCGCCGGGCACGGCCCAGAGTTGCAAGGGGAGTTGCACCAGCATGCCTTGCCGATAATTGGCCACGCTGGGCGAGAACAGGGGCCGATGGGTCAGCCCGCCCCATTGCTGGATCTCCGGTACATGTTTGTGCTGTAGGGTCACGCCATAGGTCCAAACGGCGGTCGGCGCGTAATTCGGCGCGGACCGGTCCTCGAACTCAGCGACCAGACTCTTGCCGCCGCCGGTATAGCCGGAGACCGCGTTGATGGCGACAGGCCAATCGGCGGGCAGCAGACCGGCGGCGACCAGCGGCTTCACCATCGCCACCGAAGAAATCGCATAGCAGCCTGGATTGGTCAGCCGTTTGGCCCTCCGGATCAAATCGCGCTGACCGGAAGCGTATTCCGGGAAACCGTAGACCCAGCCGTCCGCGACCCGATTGACCGAAGACGCATCGATCACACGCGTCTCGGCCTGGTCAGCCAACGCCACCGCGTCAGCCACCGCCGCATCCGGTAGGCAGAGGATCGTGACATCCGCCGCCGCCATGGCTTCAGCCCGCGCTTCCGGGTCTTTCCGCCTTGCCTCCTCCACGCCGATCAGCGCCAAATCGGCGCGATCCTGAAGCCGCGCCTTGATCTGCAGACCTGTAGTGCCCGCCTCGCCGTCGATAAAAACGATTGCTGACATGATAACTCTCCGATTTCCCCATCGCCGGCGGCGTCGCGCCGGCTGTGCAAACAAAAAAAGAGCGCGCCAAACGGCCGCTCCTCTCCAACTCAGGCGATGTCATTCGTGCCCTATCGTCGCCGGCGCGTCCGTGTCGTATTTGCAGAGTTGGCTCGTCGGATCATTTCATACACTCTTATACAGGATCGGCAGCGGGCTCTTGCGAGCCTTCACACATTGCACTAGGCGTGTATGGCCCAATTGTCATCCCCGGGTCAAGCGATCCTGTGTGTGGATCGAGGGGGACGCGCCGCAACAAGCGGCGGCGCCTGAACTGCGCGATTGCAACCGACCGGCGCGCCTTAGTCATTATCCTGGAGAACGCCATGACGCCTGCTTTGGATGACCCGACCTATGCCGCAGGCCGGTTCGGCATAGGACAAAGCGTCACGCGCAAAGAAGACCCGACCCTGCTGACGGGACAGGGCCGCTACACCGACGACATCAATCTCGAGGGTCAACGCTATGCCTATGTGCTGCGCTCTCCCTATGCGCATGGCGTTCTGAACGGGATCGACTTGGCGGCGGCGAAAACCGCGGACGGCGTGCATTTGATCCTGACTGGCGCGGATCTCGACGCCGAAGGCTATGGTGCGCCGCCCTGCGTCGTACCGCTCAAGAACCCCGACGGGTCCGAACGCGTCAGCACGCAGTGGAAACCGCTACCGACGGACCGTGTCCGCTATGCGGGCGAAGCGGTCGCCCTGGTCGTCGCCGACAGTCTGGCGCAAGCGCGCGACGCAGCGGAACTGATCGAATTGGACATCGATCCGCTGCCGGCGGTGACCGACGCGACCCACGCCCTGTCGGGCGAGGCGGCGGAAATCTGGCCGGAATTGACCGACCATAATCGAGTGGTCCATTGGCAAGGCGGCGATAAAGACGCCGTCGACCAGGCCTTCGCGGCGGCGGCGCATACCGCCTCTATTACTCTGACCAACAATCGATTGGTGGTGAACCCGATAGAGCCCCGCGCCGCAATCGCCGAGTTCGACGCACGCCAGGAGAAACACATTTTGCATGTCGGCTCGCAAGGGGTTTTCGGGCTGCGCAACAACTTGGCCGACAACATCCTGAAAGTCGATCGCGACAAGCTGCAGGTGGGCACCCACAATGTCGGCGGCTCTTTCGGGATGAAAATCTACGCCTACCCGGAATACGCGCCGCTGCTGCTGGCGGCGAAGCGCTTAGGCCGGCCGGTGAAATGGACGGATGACCGAAGCGGCGCCTTCCTCAGCGATTTACACGGCCGAGACAGTCGCTATGACGCGGAGATCGCGCTGAATGCGGAAGGAGATTTCCTGGCCGTGCGCGTGACAGTCACAGCCGGCATGGGCGCCTACCTGTCGATGGTCGGCCCGATGATGCAGACCTTGAACATTCTCAAGAATGTCGCGGGGGCCTATAAGACGCCGGCGTTCTTCGTCGACTCGCAGCTGGCCTTCACAAACACTACGCCTGTGGCCGCCTATCGCGGCGCCGGCCGACCGGAAGGCAACTATATCATGGAGAGCCTAGTCGACGCCGCTGCTCGCGTAACGGGTATCGACAGGCTTGAATTGCGGCGGCGAAACTTGGTTCCGGCCGAAGCCATGCCCTTCACCGCCGGCAATGGTCAGGTCTTCGATTCCGGCGATTTCGCCGGCCTGTTCGAAGACGCCGTCAAACAAGCGGGGTTGGGGCGCTATCCCGAGCGCAAAGCGGATAGCGAAGCGCGCGGCCTTTGGCGCGGCTTAGGCGTCAGCCCGTTTTGCGAAGTGACGGCCACACCGGGCGATGAGATGGGCGGCATTCGCTTCGACGCCGACGGCGGCGTCACCATCGTCACCGGCACGCTCGACTATGGTCAGGGTCACGCCGGAACCTTCGCGCAGATCCTGGTCGATCATCTCGGCGTTCCGTTCGAGAAAGTGCGGCTGCTGCAGGGCGACAGCGACCAGCTTCTGGCCGGCGGCGGCACAGGCGGGTCTCGCTCGGTCATGTCCACCGGGGCCGCGCTGGTCGCCGCATCCCAGGAAGTGATCGAGAAAGGCAAGAAAATCGCCGGCTTCCTGTTCGAGAGCGCGCCGGGCGATATCGAATTCGCGGCCGGCCTGTTCCGGGTCGCCGGCACGGACCGCGAAATCGACATCATGGAACTGGCGCGACAAGCGCGGACTGTGACCGGCATGCCGGACGACATCCCATCGGACCTGACGGTGGAACTGGTGAACACGCTGCCGGACGCCGCCTATCCCAACGGCTGCCACATTTGCGAGGTGGAGATCGACCCGGAGACCGGTGCGGTGAGGCTCGTCCGCTATATGATGGTCAATGACTTTGGCGTTTTGGTGAACCCGATGCTTGTCGCTGGTCAAGCGCAGGGCGGCGCGGTCCAGGGCGCGGGCCAAGTGTTGATGGAGCAAGCGATCTATGATCCGGACGGACAATTGCTGACAGGCTCTTTTATGGATTACGCCATGCCGCGCGCGTCGGACATGCCGATGATGGACTTCATCTCGCGCCCCACGCCCGCCAAGACCAATCCGCTGGGCGTCAAAGGCTGCGGCGAAGCGGGGACCAGCGGCGCCCTTCCCGCAGTCGCCTGCGCTGTCAATGACGCAATGGCGAACGCCGGCGCGGGACCGGTCTCGCTGCCTGCGACGCCAGAAAAGGTCTGGCGCGCGCTGCGGGCCGTAGGATTATAGTCACCGGCGCCGCGCCGGGCCTTGCAGCGTGACGTTTCTCTGTCTTCGGTCTAGTCTTGGACGTCCCGAACCGGAATGCGAGCTGAGATGAAACGCATTGGAACCAGAGCCCTGTTCGCCACGGCCGTGATGGCCGGCTTGGCGGGATGCGTGTCGACACGGGACAGCGCCATCGACCCGGTCGGATGGCTGACAGAGGTGGAGGCCCTGCGCGGTCCTGTCGCGGCCCAAACGCTGCGCGCCTCAACCAGGCTCTGCCAAGTCAGACAATGCAGCGCCGCGCCGGTTATCGTCATGGTCTTCCCGAAAGATGGCGCCGATCGGTATGAGATTGGGCTTGAAGGGAAAGCGGACCCCGCCGCGCAGAGGCTCAGCGGCCGGCCCTTCGCATTCTTCGGGATCAGCCGATATGACGGGCGCAGAAATCCGCCGGGCTTGAAATATCTCGCCTATTTGGACGACAGTTCCGCGCCTGTTTGCCAGGGCTTTTTCGACTCGACGAGCGCAGGCGGCGTATCGGAGACGGTCTTGCGCTGTTTCGACAGTTTCGATCTGGCGACGGGCGTGGTCCGGGATCATGGCCGCCAACCGTCCGGCCCCTTCAAGGGACAACGCATGGGCACCGCCCTTCTCGCCTTTGACGGCGGCGTGATGGGCATCATTTATGGCTTCGACCCCGGCGATCTTGAGACGATGAACCTGACCGAGCTTTGGCGGCATCATGGCGGGGCCGCATCCGATCTGCCGTTTCACACCATCGCCCGATTGGCGCCCCCCGTGTAAGTCGAGCGACGCCCGGGACGCGCCAAAGATCGCCATTGACGGAACCGCTGTTTTGACGCGGCGTCGGGTTGCATGACGCCGAACCCAAACCATTATCCTGCACAGCGGGAGGGGCTGCGGCCAACGAAGCCGCGCATGACAGGAAGGGAAATCCTCAAATGAAAGATACAGGCGACTACGCGCCGCCGAAGGTTTGGACATGGGACGCCGAAAACGGCGGGCAGTTCGCCAAGACCAATCGTCCGATCGCCGGCGCGACGCATGAGAAAGAATTGCCGGTCGGCGACAACCCGCTGCAGCTTTACTCTCTCGCCACGCCCAATGGCGTGAAAGTTACGGTGATGCTCGAGGAACTACTGGCGCAGGGTCACCGCGGCGCGGAATACGACGCTTATCTGATTGAAATCAAGGACGGCGATCAGTTCGGCAGCGGCTTCGTCGACCTCAATCCCAATTCGAAGATTCCGGCGCTATTGGACCGAAGCGAGCCTGAACCGGTTCGTGTTTTCGAATCCGGGTCGATCCTGATGTATCTGGCCGAAAAATTCGGCGCCTTCTTGCCGAGCGAGCGCGCCAAACGGGCGGAGACGTTGAACTGGCTGTTCTGGCAGATGGGCAGCGCCCCGTATTTGGGCGGCGGTTTCGGTCATTTCTATGCGTACGCACCGATTAAGATCGAATACGCCATCGACCGGTTCGCCATGGAGTCGAAACGCCAGCTCGATGTCTTGGACCGCCGCCTGGCGGAGACCCGCTATCTCGCTGGCGACGACTACACGATCGCCGACATGGCCGTTTGGCCATGGTACGGCAACCTGGCGCTCGGCAAACTATATGGCGAGTCCGGCACATTCCTCGACGTCGCGTCTTATAAGAATGTGCAGCGCTGGACGCATGAGATCCTGAAGCGACCCGCCGTTCAGCGCGGTCGCAAGGTCAATCGCAATTGGGGCGAGCCGAACGAGCAGGCGCCGGAACGGCACTCGGCGGCGGATCTGGACAAGCTGGAGAGCTGATCCCCCGCCCGCCCGGACGAAAAACCAACCGGGCGGCCAAACGGCTATCTTTCTCGGAACCGTCGATGCTATCCTGGGCGGCGCGGACAGGGCGCCGCGCGAAGAGGGGAGCATCAGGCGGATGGGGCGATGACGCGCGGCATTGTGGCTTTGGCGGGCGTCGTTGTGATCCTCGCCGGCGTGAAAGCCGCGTCGAGCATCATCGTGCCGTTTCTGTTCGCCGGTTTCTTGGCCGTGACGCTGGCTCGGCCCTTCCTTGCGATGCGCGAACGTGGGATCCCAAGCGCAATCGCCCTGTTGGTCATGATCATGGCGTTGGTCGCCCTTGGCATGGCGATCGCCACCATCATCCGACCGTCGATTGACGGGTTTGTCGTCAGCCTGCCGGCCTACCAGGAGAACCTGCGGCTCCAACTTAGCGAAGTCTGGCGGTGGATCGAGGCGATGGGCGGCGATGCACCCCGCGCTTTCGTCGCGGACTACATAAACCCGCAAGCGGGGATCCGATATCTCGGCAACGCCGGCCGGCAATTGAGCGGCCTGCTCGGCTGGTCATTCATCATTCTCATCATCGTCGCCTTCATGCTGGTCGAGGCGGACCGTCTTAATCAGAAAATCCAGACCATCGCCGACTCCAATCAGACAGATGTCGCCGCCGTCACCAACACCATCCGCGAAGTCCGGCGTTATGTCTCGCTCAAGACCCTGATCAGCGTGCTGACCGGCGCGGCGGTCACGGCCTGGCTCTGGTTTCTCGATGTCGACCACGCGCTCTTTATGGGTCTGTTGGCGTTTTTCTTGAATTTCGTCCCGGCCGTCGGGTCCATCATCGCGGCGATTCCGGGCGTCCTGCTGGCCTTCATCATTGGCGGGCCGGACCTGGCCGGCCTGGCCTTTCTTGGCTATTTCGTCATCAACACCGCATTGTCGAACGTGCTTGAGCCGCGGTTGATGGGCCACAGCATGGACATCTCGCCTCTGGTGGTCGCGCTGTCCTTGCTGTTTTGGGGCTGGATGTTGGGCCCGGTCGGCATGCTGCTCGCCGTACCGCTGACGATGGTCGTCAAGGTCGCGCTCGAAGCCAATGAAGGCACAAGAGCCATCGCCCTGCTGATGGGATCGGGGCGCCCTCAGACGCCGCAGCCATCGAGCGAGCCGGAGAAGCGCTGACCGCCGCCTACCCGGGCTTCCGTGCGATCACGAAGACCGCCTTGTTCCGCGACGGGCGCCAGCGGGTTTCGATCGCGAACCCGGCGCGTTCGAGGCTGCCGACCAACGCATCCTCCCTGACAAACCGTACGAAAGGCGCAAGACCGACCCAGCGCATGCCCGGTATCACCAAGCGAAACAGCGCCGACATATCGCCAAGACAGATGGTGGAGGACACGAAAACGCCGCCCGGCCTCAGCCAACGATAGGCCTCGGCGATGGCGGCGTCCATGTCCGGCAGGAGATGCAGCAGACTGTGCGCCATCACACAGTCATAGCGCCCGTCATCAGCGGTCAGCGCGCCGACCTCGACCTGTTCGAAAGCAACATTCTCAACCCCCGCCTGCCGCGCGCGGTCCGCCGCAATCTCCAGCATGCGTTTCGAGATGTCAGTTGCGCGGATATGGCCGACAAAGGGCGCGTGGGCGATCGCTGTCGTCCCGGAGCCGCAGCCGATCTCCAGGACCTCTGAGTCGGGCGTCAAACAGGCCCGCGTCTCGTCCAATTTCCGCTGATAGGACTCCATGTCGGAAATCGGGCGCGCCGCATACTTGACAGCAATTCGATCCCAAAACCGCGTCTCACTCATCCGCAACCCTTTCACAAGCGCCGCCAGAGGCGCGATTCCGCCTCTCTCGGGGCAGCCAATCCAGCATCAACGACGCTTCCCGGGTGAATTCGAGCGCCTCTGGATCCTGCGACATTCTGCCACACTTAGACCGCCTAGACCACAATTCGCGGCGCCGACCGGCCCCCGTTGCGACTCTGAACAGCTTGCGTCAGACAGCCGAGCCAAGAGATTCAAGCGAGTCTCGATTCAATCAATTCCTAATCCGGTTTTTGGCGAAATCGATGGATGAATCACCAAACCGTAAGGCCCGCCGCCTAGACCCGAAACAGCTAAGTGCTTGTCATAAAGCCCAACTCATCAAATCAATCGTATTTTTCGCGGAAAAATAGCTATTTCAGGGTTAACTACTTTCGAAGCTGGAACCGGTTGAGACAATTTAACGCAAGGTTAATGGCCTGAAAAACAATGCGGTTATGCCAGAAAAACGCCGCGCTGCTGCAGGCCCGTCATATCGGCTTCGTGTCCGGCTGCGCCCGTCAGAGCCCTTTCCTATTCCCAAATCTCTGCAACAGAAACGAGCACTTGATTACGAATCTCAAAGTACTTTATAGGCATTTTAGTGAAATGCAGAGATCGTTCGAAAGGACGCATTCACTGCAGTGCAACTACGGCGATAGCGTCAAGTTAAGTCATGAGTGCAGGGTCCTGCTGTGATAAGCGGCACACCCAACACGAAGTTCTTAGTTGGACGCATCCCCGGGCGGTTGAGGGGCCGTTTGTTCTTAATGAGAGGCCGCGCTGGCTTGGGAGGCTGCGCGGGCGCGAGGAGAGGACATGAAACAGGCGCGACAATCGCGGAGCGACGCTAATCGGGTTTGGCCCGGCGGCTAACGCAATCCCTCAACGGAGTCACCGTTGAGGTCCGCCTAGACAATTTGATGACACTTTTGTCGTCCCCGCTATTGGGGCGATGCAGTGAAATGGCAGCGCCTTCCGGGACTGGCAACGACCTCATGTTGCCCAAAGTAGCTCGGAAATTTAGTAGAACTATTTGTGTAACAAGTTTTGTGTGATGCGTTCTACAGTATGGAGCGCCGGTACGAGTAAGCGCCGCTCGGCGTTGATTGGACATAAACACCTATGCGCCGAAGGACTCGGCGCAGCAACAGAATCGAAGGGATACAGACTATGACTGACACTAAGGGTATCACCAGAATTGGCGAACGCGACGCTACCGACATCTTAGTGGGTAGCGACTATGATGATCATCTCATCGGCGGCGGCGGCGATGACGTGCTGTTCGGCGGCGCCGGCGACGACAGGCTTGAGGGAGGTTTTGCTCAAATTCCGATCTTTGAAGGCAGTCCGATCCTGAATTTCAGCGACGATGACTGGCTCATGGGGGGCGAAGGAGATGATGAGCTGCTAGGCGGGCTCGGGACGAACAGATTGATTGGCGGCGAGGGCCATGACACTGCAAAGTACAATATTGCGAGCCTCGACGGTGTTGAGGCGGAGCTGTACATCGACTGGACCGGCCAGCTCAAAGGAAAGGTTTATGGCGCTAACGAGGACAATGAGAATATCTTCGTTGACGACAGACTCACCAGCATTGAGCAGATTGACGGCTCATTCCGTAACGACACGCTTACCTCGTTTGTCGAGGACACCAAGCTGAATGGCGGTTTGGGTGACGACACCATCATCGCCGGCGTCGGGGTTTCGGCTGACGGCGAGAGAGGTGAAGACTCTCTGATCCTCGAACTTACCAGCGACCAGGCGCAGAGCATGAGCAACGCGGAGTTGGAAGCGATGAGCGTGTATCGGGACAACCCCGATGACACTCATTTCGATCAGGCCGGCCTGGATATGCAAGGGTTCGAATCGGTAACCGTCAAAATCGACGGCGTCTCTGTCGACCAATTCTTCTTGGGCTCCAAAGGGTCTGACACGATGGACGGCGGTCCCCAGTCTTCCATCACAGATGACGGAGACGGCGTACTGGCGATCGGGCGCGGAGGGGATGACGACCTGGTCGGCGGCGACGCAGCTGACGTCCTGATCGGCGGCAAAGGCCAAGACACCCTTACCGGCGGCGCTGGCGACGATGTCTTGATCGGCGGCGACAATAGAGACGTAATCGACGGCGGCGCCGGCGACGATACGCTCAATGCCGGCACGGGTTGGGACAGCGTGTATGGCGGCGACGGCGATGATACACTGATTGTCGAAGACAAGGTCAGGGAGCAAGAAACCTTTGACGGCGGCGCTGGCGACGATACGCTCAAAGCCGGCTCTGACGGCGATGAGACACTGGCGGTCCGTCATTTCGACTCCACGGACGATGGCAATGTCGTCGGCATTGAGAAACTCGAAGCGGCCGGCATTGTTGGCGACCAAAGCGACAATGTCATCGACCTAAGCGGAATCGCGTCGGTCGATCTGGGCAAAGACGGGCTGATCAGCGGCGGCAAGGGCGCCGACACCATCACCGGCAACCAAGACGCCAACACCATCGCCGGCGGAAACGGCAATGATGTGCTGAACGGCGGCGGCGGCAATGACCAGCTGACCGGCGGAACGGGTAAAGACATTTTCGTCTTCGAGAGCGGTTTCCAATCGGACACGGTGATGGATTTCAAACGCTCAAGCAACGACAAGCTTGATTTCACCGCGTTCGAAATTGACAGCCTCATGGAGCTCAAAGAGGCGGCCAATGTTGAGTATGAGATCGTGCCGGGTGTCGGATTCGGAACCAAGATCACGTTCAACGACTCCGAAGACAGCGTTTTCCTGGCGAACTATTTCTTCTTAGACGACGACGATTTTGTGTCGATGTCGGTGGGCTAACGCTTGTTCAATGCGTCGGGCTTCGGCCCGACGCGGGGCGGGGCGGCGTCTCGGTGATCCGGGACGCCGCCTTTCATCCTTCCGTGTAAACCGTTCTTTAATCCGTCATTGCTATCATACCTTTTCTGGCTTTCATAAGGCGCGCGATTAAGGAGCAAACTCGTGAAAAGGCTAAAAAAACAGGAAGAAAATTCGGCGCTGACGCTGGTCCGGAAGCGCGTCCGCAAAGAATTTGTGTGGTTGTTCTTTCTCAGCGCCTTTATCAATCTGCTGTTCTTTACGCAGCCGCTCTATCTTTTCCAGGTGCTCGACCGGGTGATCGGCAGCGGCAGCCTGAGCACATTGCTCTATTTGACGATCCTGGCCGGCTTCGCCTTTTTCGTCTTCGCCGCTCTGAGCGAGGTGCGCGGCCGTGTGCTGAACCGATTGTCTCATTGGATTGGCGAGGCCCTCGGTCCGGAAGTCTTGAGCGCCAGCACGACAACGGCGGCGCTGGGCCACAGCGTCGGCATGCAAGGCTTTCAGGATCTGGGCAATTTGCGCCGATTCCTGCAGAGCAACGTGATCTCGGCGATGATGGACGCGCCCTTTACGATCCTGATCATTGGCGTCTTGTACATCATGCATCCGTGGCTCGGGATCGTCGCGGCCAGCGGCGCGGTCGCGATCTTGATTCTGGCTCTGCTCAACGAACGTGTCGCCAAACACGCCCTTATGGAAGGCTCGGGCTATGAACGGGCCGCCGCCGAAAGGGCCGAACAACAAATCCACAACGCCGATGTCGCCCGCGCCATGGGAATGCAACCCGCGCTAGCAGCGCGCTGGCGGATTTTGAACCGCGCAGCGGCCGACAAACTCAGCGGGGCCGGCGACGCGGGGAACGTGATCCTGAACATATCACGGTTCCTACGCATGTTCCTGCAGATCTTCATTCTCGCAGTCGGCGCCTACCTGCTGCTGGGTGGTGAATTAACCGCGGGCGCGATGATCGCCGCCTCGATCCTGATGGGCCGCGCCCTTGCGCCGGTCGAGCAAGCGATTGGCGGTTGGCGCTTCTTCATCTCCGCCCGATCGAGCCTGCGCACGATCCGCAAACTCTTGTCGCTCAATCACAACGCGCCGCCTTTGGTGCAACTCTCGGCCCCTAAAGGAACGCTGTCGGTCGAGGAACTGACCTATTTCCACGACGGCGCGAAGGCGCCCAGCCTTCTCAGCGTCAGCTTCAGCTTGGAACCCGGCGATGTTTGCGCCATTCTTGGTCAGTCATCCAGCGGGAAAACGACGCTTTGCCGGCTGCTTGTCGGGGTCGTCGCGCCGGGGCGGGGCCATGTCCGGCTTGACGGCGCGGAAGTCTACGATTGGCAGTCCGCCGATCTCGGCAGGCATGTCGGCTATCTACCGCAAGAAGTCGAACTGTTCGACGGAACGGTGGCGGAGAACATCGCGCGCATGGCGCAGCCCGACAGCGAGGCGGTTCTGGCGGCGGCGGAGCTTACCGGCTTGCACGACCTGATCCTACGCCTGCCGGACGGGTATGACTACGAGATCGGCGAGATGGGCAGGCGGTTGTCCGCCGGGGTGCGGCAGCGGATTGGTCTGGCGCGGGCGCTCTATAAAGACCCACAGCTTGTGGTTTTAGATGAGCCAAACGCCAATCTCGACGCCGAAGGGCTGCGCGCGCTGACGGTGGTCCTACAGACGCTGAAAGAGCGGAACCGGACCACCTTGATCGTGTCGCACACGACCGGGATCATGGCCTCCTGCACCAAAGCCTTGGTGCTCGAAGACGGCGCGGTTCGGCATTTCGGCGACCCCAACAGCATTCTACGCCCGGTCGCCGTCGCGGAGACGAAACGGTTGACCAATCCGCCGCAGGAAAACCCCCCGACAGAACCACTGCAAGCGCAGGCGCAGTAGCGATCCCATGCCGCCCGGATCAGGGCCGGATTGCAAAAATGGAGAACCGTACCATGGCGACATCACTCATTCCCTATGACGACTCAGGCAAGGCTGTGCTGGATTACGGTGAAGCCGGAACTCGGCCCAGCATCGGCGGCCCAAAGATCTGGGCGATCGCCGTCATCCTTGTGTTCTTCGGCGGTTTCGCGGCCTGGTCGGCCTGGTTTCCGCTTTCAAGCGCCGCCATTGCGCCCGGCGTGGTCAGCCCGGAAGGCGACCGTCGTACGGTTCAGCATCTGGAAGGCGGCATCATCAGCCGCATCCATGTCCAGGAAGGCGCTCGGATCGAGGCCGGCGACCTGTTGATCAGCCTGGACGCCGCGCAGGCGCGGGCCGCGTACGACATCCAGGAGAGTCGCTACGTCACGATGACGGCGACACAGGCGCGTCTCGAAACCGAACGACGTTTGATCGTCGATCCCAGCCTGGCGGACAGCCTGGCGCCGGAGGGTGGCGAGCCCCGCATCCCCTACCCGTCCGAACTGGCGGAGAATATGCCGGCCGCGGAACTAGCGGCGCTGCTGCGGAATCAGAGCGATCTGTTCGAGAGCCGGCGCGCCGTCTTGGTCGGCAAGGAAGCCGTCGCGAACAAGGAAATCGCGCAGCTGAATGAAAAGATCCGCGGCCTGAATGACGAAATCGAGAGCATCAGGAAGGAAGACGCCCTGGTCGAAGACCAACTTGACGGTCTGATGCGCTTACATGCGAAAGGCCACGCGCCCAAGACGCGCGTCATCGAACTGCAGCGTCAGAATGTGCGCTTGGACGGGTCGGTCGGGGAGCGCCGCGCCGAAATCGCAGAGGCGCGCGTGCAGATCGCGAAGGCGCAGCGCGCAATCATCACCGACCGTGAAGCCTATTTAAACGACGTCAACAACCAGCTGACCTCGGTACAGGCCAATCTCGCGGATATCGAAGCCCGGATGGGCGCCGCGGCCGACCGGCTCAACCGGGTCGAGATTCGGGCGCCCCATGCGGGCGTCGTCATGGATTTGCGCTTCACGGCAGATCAAGGCGTGATCCGCCAGGGCGAACCGATTCTGGATATCGTCCCGGAGGACGCCCAGCTTCTTGTCGACGCAAGAGTGGCGCCGTCCGACATCGACAATGTCGCGCTAGGACAGCGGGCGCGCATCGTCTTGCCGGCCTATGGCCGCCGCGCCCAGGGGATGATCTATGGCGAAGTCGTCTATCTGGCCGCCGACCGGTTGATCGACGAGACCACCGGCGCGCCCTACTTCCCCGCCCGGATCAAGGTCGATCAAAGCACGCTGGTCCAGGAAGACGCGGTGATCGCTTTACGGCCCGGGCTCGCCGCCGAGATTTTCATCCTGACCGGGGAAAGAACGGCGTTCGACTATATCGCCGATCCGTTCCTGCAGTCGCTTGATCGGAGTTTCAAAGAGATTTGATCCGGAAAACAGGACCCGCACGCGGAGCCGCTGACTCATCAAACCTTTTTCATCGTCTGGCCCCAACCAATCCGTTTTGGCGCAAACGCTGGTCGCTACTCTTTAGTGTGTCGTCGCGCTCATCGAATTGCAAATGCCGGCAATTAGTCGCCTCAGCCATTGATGGCCAGGATCTTCGCGAAATCGCGGATGCCAGGTGATGTGCATGGGGAACCGACCAAGCCTTCGCGGCGGGGCGACAACAGCAAGCCCTGGATCACGGGCCAGATATTCGGCAATACGTATGGGCAAGGTCGCCAACCCACCGATTTCCTTGAGAACCGCCGGAAGAGCTTGGAAATGTGAGACGGAAATCGCCACATTGCGGGTCAAACCGACCGCCTCAACCGCCTGGTAAACGCCAGAACGCCAGCGGCCGGAGGGCTGAACCACAACATGCGGCGTCTTCTCGAACGTAGATTTCGTTAGTCGATTGTTTGTGGAAACGAGATCTCTTGGCGCTAAACAGGTGAGCCCGTCATCAAGGATCGTCCTCTGAACTAATCGTTCTTCATTGTCCAAGAACCGGCCTAGCGCCAAGTCCAGTTCCCCCGACATCAGCGCCTCAGTGTCGCGGCGCGCGCCTTGCGCGGTAACACGCAGGGTTACATTGGGCGCCTCGGAACGAAGTGCTGAAATAAGGCGCGGCGCCAGCAGGCATTCAAAGTAGGTGCTAGCCGAAATATTGAACGCCCGATCCGACGAACCGGCATCGAACTGAGGCGCTGGAAGAAGCAGTTGTTCTGCGTCGGCGACCACGCGCGCCACATCAAGCGCGATTGCATCGGCTCGTGCGGTCGGCAGGACGCCGTAGCGCTGCCGTAGGAACAAGTCATCTCCCAAAACTTGGCGCAAACGATCCAGCGCGGCGCTTACCGTCGACTGAGACCGCCCAAGCCGCACGGCCGCCAATGTCACACTGCGTTCCCGGTAAACGGCGTCGAAAACCGCCAAGAGGTTCAAGTCAACTTTCATAGATGAGCATTCTATCGATTTCTAAGAAGTATAAAATCAATTTCTTAGTTATCTAGACCTGACATAGATTTCGACTGGTCAAGAAACCAAGGAGAACCCAATGACAGGAACACTAAAAATAGTCGCCCGAATGATCATAGCACCAGAACGGCGAAACGATGTGGTGCCGGAAATGTTGACCCTTGTTGAGGACACGAGGCGTGAGCCGGGCTGCCTACAATATGACCTGCTACAGGGTGTCGACGAGCCCAACGTCATGGTCTTCGTTGAGGAATGGGAATCTAGAGAACTCTGGGAAGAGCACATGAATGGCGCAGCCCTTCGCGCCTTTAATCAGCGGGTTCGCGCCGGCGCCTTCGCAAATGGCGAAGTGCATCCTGTGAATCAGATTGCATAGCTAGAGGCATGACTATCATGGGAAACGTTAGATTTGGAATCGTCGGCACAGGCTTCATCGCAGGCGTCATCGCCAATGCGATCACCAAAGCAGAAAACGCGGACTTGGTCGCGGTATCCAGTCGACGACTGGCCACAGCGGAAGAGTTTGTCGCCGAGCGTCAAGGCGTCGCGGCGGTTGAAGGGTTTGACGCGCTGGTATCACTGGATGCTGTCGAGGCCGTCTATATCGCAACGCCGACAACCACAAAAGAAGCGCTCGCCCTAAGCGCCATAGAGGCTGGCAAGCATATCCTGGTCGATAAACCCCTCGCTAGCGCAGAGTCCGTCAAGCGCATAGTTGAAGCGGCGGAAAAAACTGGAGTTCTATTTATGGATGCAACACATTTCGTTCATCATCCGCGGACAGACGCCATAAAAGCTCACAAATATGGGCTCATCGGCGATGCGAAGTCGCTTCACACAACGTTCTACTTTCCATTCGATGACCGGGCGAATATCCGGTTTGATCGGGACCAAGAACCGATGACGGCGCTCGGCGATATGGCTTGGTATTCGATGCGGGCTGCGGTTGAGTACCTACAGCCGAGAGGAATGATATCGAAGAAGTCTATCGTCGTTGAAAATGATCAAACAACCGGGGCGATTGTTCGAGCTTCCGGCCTGTTGGGTTTTGAAAGCGGTGAAACGACGACATTCGATATCGGCTATACTGCTGGCACTGCAATCATGGACCTCAGTCTAGTTGGGGCTAACGGGATGATCTCTATGGACGACTTCGTGCTCGATTGGACAAACAGTTTCGCTTTTCAGAAACCCGATACTAAGACCGGATTTGTGCATCGAACCGGCATGACCTCTCGGCACGACTTCCACTTCATCGAGACGCCGTCAAAACATTCGGCCGACACTCTGATGATCATGCAGTTTGCCGACCTCACGACGAGCGATGACATCACGGCGCGAAGGTCCCATTCAACCGCCACACTCAAGACACAAACCTATCTCGACGCCATGTGGGAAGCCAGCAACTAAAATACGAAACCTATGTTTCAATACACGAGAAGGCTATATCGCCTATCCGTTTCTTGAGTCTGTGGTTCGCAGATTCAAAGAAACCTGATCCAGACAATTAGAACCAATGTGCGCCAAGCCGGATACGGCGACAGGCGCGCCCAACGCCGCCGAGGCTTGCCTCGGCCGCATCGGGCGCGCCCTGCAGGGGGCCGCTGTGGGTCAGGGAGAGCGGTCGAGCGCCACGATGGGGGCCAACGGCGCGCGCCGCCTTATCCGCGGCCAATTGAGCGGTCGGGGCCGAGCGCTCAATCCCTGCCTGCAAGCACTGGATAGCCTTGGATATGCAACCAGTCGGTCTCCTGGACCGGAACATGACAGCCTAGGCAATCCGACTGGTAGTCAGTTGAAACGGTTTGCTTCGGCTGATCTGTCTCGAAAAAGGCCCAACCCCAGCCGTCACCCCACAAAGCGCCCCAATCGGGCGCATCGGCGAACCGATTCTGGGAATCCTTGATCATCACGAACCATCCGGCATGGTCGAACGCCCAACTAGCGCGGCCCGTGGTCAGGTCGTCCGTCTTGGTGTTGAACAGATCCTTGATGACAACGGCGCCGTCCGGAAAAACGCCGTTTCGCCGATATGCGTCCACCGCCCAGGGTTCCGCATATACATTGTGCAACGCCTGCGCCCCTGTTCCGTCCTCAAAGTCCACCGAGAACGCACCCAGGAACACCCATTCCCGGTGAAAATCGACATCGGGAACAACGATCTCGCCCTCCGCCGGCCCAGCGGCGACGGAGAACGCATCAGCCGCGACGGCGGCGACCGGGCAGCCTAAGACGAATCCAAGTCCAAACGCCGCGGCCACCCATGGTTTTTTCATTTGATCCATGACCTTCTCCATTGTCCCTTCGAGCCCTACTTCTGAAGCGCCCGGATCACCGGATAGAATTGGGTGAAGACGAAGTCCGTCGCGGCGGACGCCTCGTGGCAGGCGTTGCAGGCTTCGGTCGGAAATGCTTTCGCCGCCTGATTGTAGGGCGGGGCCTGATGGCCGAAGCTGAAATAGGCCCAGCCGCCCGGTTCGGCGGCGTATCGCTCCGTATCCTTGATCGTCAATTCGAGACCTTGGAACGCGCCCTGGAAGTAGCCGACGCCGCTGACCTCCGCCGTCGAGCCGTCCTCGGCATTGTCGTTTTCGCGGATCAGCACCAGTTCCTTTGCGATCTGCGTGCCGTTCGCCCATTCACCGGTGCGCTGGAAATGCGCGAAGGCGGACGGTTCGACATAGACATTGTGAAACTCCGGAAACGGCGCCTTGCCGTCATTCAGCGCGTTGGGCGTCAGCGGAGCGCCGACGAAGACCCATTCGCGCCACCCTTCAGGGATCTGCACCTCGCCTGCCGCATTGAATTGCGCCCGGCTGACCGGCGGTTCCTGCGGGCTTGCGCACGCGACAGCTAAAAACAAGACCGACATCGCCAATGGCGCACACAAAATTCGATTATAGATTGTTCTCATAGTTCATTCCTTCCCCAGTCACTGCGTGGCGAAGTCGCCGCCACGCGCATCGGCTACAGACAAAGCGCCAATAGCCTAGACAGCGCGGAATGAGAACCGAATCGTGTTCAACCATAAGAACTAGCTATTGAATCGGTAGGGAGGACTTATGAGATTCGTCGCGTCTCAGATAAATTCGACTGCGTCAGTCAATTTCCGCTCTACAACGGACCAATCGTACTGTGCGGTCTTGTCGAGTAGTTTTTGCACGATCCCGCTATGGGGGCGGCCGGTCATTGTGACGACCTCAATCGCCCGCGACAGATTTGGCTCGCAGAGAGGGCGTGTCAGAATCCGCGGCCGCATCAATGAAAAGCGCGGCAAGATACTTACGCCGACGCCGGCGGCGATCATATCCTGAATCCAATCCTCGCGTTCGCTGAGAAAGGCCACGTCCAAAGCAAGTCTGCGCTTGTTGAACTCGGCGAGGAAGAACTCACGAAACTCGCAGTGCAGCCGGTCGAGATAGCGCTCGTGTCCGACCTCATCCAGCGTGACCGTGTCCATCGCCTCAAACGGATGATCCGGTGAGAAGGCGACGACCATGTCCTCGTCAAAAAGCCTTTCGTAGGTGAGGCCTGACACTGGGGAGCCGTTCCGCCCGCAATAGGCGATATCCAGGGCGTCCGACTTCAAGAGCGCGCCAATCGAGTTGGGCGTTACATCGTGCAAGACCAGCGTCGCCCGCGGATTTTCCTCTTGAAACGCGTCGAGAAATTGCGAGAGCACGCGCGGGCCGATGGTGCACATCAGGCCAATGTTGATTTCGTCGGTTTTACCGGCGTTGAACATCTGCGCCGTCGCGTGGATCTCGTCCTTCAGCCGCGTGATCCCTTCGAAACTACGGCGCAGGGTCTTACCCAGTTCGGTCAGGCGCGTGTTCCGCCCGTCCCGCACGATCAGCGCGCCGCCCAGTTCCTGCTCAAGTTTTCGAATGGCGGCTGTGAGGCCCGGCTGCGACACGTTGCAGCGTTCCGCCGCGTTGGTGAAATTCAGGCATTCCGAGAGTTCGAGAAAATAACGGATTTGATTGAAGTCCATGGATTTACTGACGCTCCGTACGAAACACGACAACGACCAGCGCCGCCGGCCGTTAGAACACATAGAGGTTCTGGTCCCACCGTCGATACGCGGTTTGTCTCCACCAGTGCGCCGTCGATTCGAGTCACGGCGCCGAATCGGCCGGCCGGGCCTAAAAATGACCTGTGTCAATTCGGATAGACTTACTTTATGTAAGGTTATCTATACAGTCATGGGAGGTCGTGATGCGGATTGTCCTTGTTCACCCGAATTATCACTCCGGCGGTGCCGAGATTGCGGGGAGTTGGCCGCCGGCCTGGGTCGCGTATTTGACCGGGCATCTTAGGGCCGCCGGCTTCGACGATATTCACTTCATCGACGCCATGACCAACGAGTTGGAGGATGAGGAACTCGCCAGGCGGTTCCAGGATCTCCAACCCGATGTCATCGGCACGACCGCCATTACGCCGTCGATCTATCGCGCCGAGTCTGTCCTCAAGACGGCCAAGGAAGTCGTGCCAAACGCCCTCCGAGTCTTGGGCGGCATCCACGCCACCTTTATGTATCAGCAGGTCCTGACCGAGGCGCCCTGGATCGACGTGATCGTCCGCGGCGAAGGCGAAGAGATATTCCAGAACTTGATCCGAACCGTCGCCGAGGGCGCGTGGCCGGAACGCCGGGCCGAGATCAAGGGCCTGGCCTATATTGATGATAGCGGGTCCTCCCCCCGCATCGTCGCCAATGAGGCCGCGCCGACGGTCAAGGATATCGATGCGATCGATCCGGACTGGTCGATGCTGGAATGGGAGAAATACATCTATGTGCCGCTCGGCGTGCGCGTCGCCATTCCCAATATGGCGCGCGGCTGCCCCTTCACTTGCTCCTTCTGTTCGCAATGGAAATTCTGGCGCGATTATCGGATTCGCGACCCGAAGAAGGTGGTCGATGAGATTGAGCGCCTGGTCGACGATCATGATGTCGGCTTCTTCATCCTGGCCGATGAAGAACCGACGATTAACCGCAAGAAATTCATCGCCTTCTGTGAGGAGTTAATCGCACGCGACCTGCCGGAGCGGATCAAATGGGGCATCAATACGCGGGTGACCGACATCCTGCGCGACGCCGAGCTGTTGCACTTCTACCGCAAGGCGGGTCTTGTCCATGTCTCTTTGGGCACGGAAGCGGCCGCGCAGTTGAAACTCGACCGGTTCAACAAGGAAACGCGCGTCGAGGAGAACAAACGCGCCATTCAGCTCTTGCGCGAGGCGGACATTTTTGTCGAAGCGCAATTCATCGTCGGGCTGGAGAACGAAACCGCCGAGACGCTGGAAGAGACCTATCGCATGGCCTGGGACTGGCAGCCGGATCTGGCGAATTGGGCGATGTACACGCCTTGGCCTTTCTCCTCGCTGTTCCAGGAATTGGGCGACAAGGTCGAGGTCTTCGATTTCGAGAAGTACAATTTCGTCACCCCGATCATGAAGCCGGAAGCGATGGATCGCGGCGAACTGCTCGACCGGGTGATGAACAACTACCGGCGCTTCTATTCCCAGAAAGCCCTGTTCCATTATCCCTGGCGCGGCAGCGGATTCCGGCGGCGCTACCTGCTTGGTTGCCTGAAAGCCTTCCTGAAGGCGGGCTTCCAGCGGAAATTCTACGATCTTGGCAAGGTGAATTATTGGGGACCGCAGTCGCGCAAGAAAGTCGACTTCCATTTCGACCGCACCAAACGGATCGCCGCGCCGGCGATGGATGACTGGATCGCAGCCGCCGACAAAAGCCGCAAAGCGGCGGGCCAGAAGACCAGTGGCAAGACCGGCGTCCCGAGCGACGCTGAAACAGCGGCTGCGGCGATGGCGTGCGGCGGCGGGACAGAACAGATGGAAGACCAGGATGCGCCCGTCTTGGAGAAACACGTGTGACGCCGTGCGCATCCGCCAGCGCCTTACCTGAAGAACAGGCGCTCATCGGTCCGAACGCGATCACGCAATTGCGTTCGGCGCTGATCGACCGGCTTGGTTCCGACGCGGCGCGCCGGATTTTCGAAAAAGCTGACGCAGCCGCCGCCTTTGACACGCCGCCGACCGAGATGATCGACGAGCGCCTCGCCCGCCAGGTGTTCGACGCGCTGTTCCAAACGCTGCCGCCGGATCAGGCCAGAGACTTGGCTAGGACCGCCGGGATCCGGACGGCGGATTACATCATCGCCAACCGGATTCCCAAACTGGCCCTCAGAGTCCTGCGCTGGGCCCCGCCTTCCGTCGCCGGTCCGATGCTGATCCGCGCCATCGCCAAACACGCCTGGACATTCGTCGGTTCGGGCCGGTTCGAGGCGCTCCCCAGCCGCCGAAGCGCGCCGGCGCGTGTGACGATCGAAGGCAACCCGCTGAGCATGCCGAGCGCCGTCTGGCATCGTGCGGTGTTCGAACGACTGTTCCAGGTCCTGGTTTGCCGCGGCGCGACGGTCAAAGCAACCCAGACGCAACTGCGAGACGGGCGTGTCGGTCCGACCATCACCGCGCCCCGAACATCGGATCGCCTTGACTTACATTATGGCCGCCGCGGCGCCAGCCGGCGCTGCCCGCGTCTGAACGGCGCGGCCACGCCGTTGCTCTGCATCCATTGCGTCGCGACGCACACTCCGGCCTGACACGACCGTATACGCCAACAAAAGCAAGGGCCGCCGCCTTGTCAAAGGCGACGGCCCCGCTGCTACAAATCGCCTTCAGATTAGGCGAGGTCGAAGCGGTCCAGCTCCATGACCTTGGTCCAGGCCGCGATGAAGCTGTCGACAAACGCCTCTTTCGCGTCATCCTCGGCATAGACTTCAGCGACTGCGCGCAGCTGTGCGTTCGACCCGAAGATCAAGTCCACGGCCGTTCCCGTCGCCTTAACCGCGCCCGATGCGTCGCGACCCTCGTAAATCGTCCCGCCGTTGGGCGATTTCGACCAGGTCAGGTCCATCTTCAACAGGTTGACGAAGAAATCGTTGGTCAGAGTCTCAGGACGATCGGTGAAGACGCCGTGCTTCGTTCCGCCGTGGTTGACGCCAAGCGAGCGAAGGCCGCCAACGAGGACCGTCATTTCCGGCACGCTGAGCGTCAGCAATTGTGCGCGATCGACCAGCAACTCCTCCAGCGGGCTCACGACGCCATCGGCGACATAGTTGCGGAACCCGTCGGCCTTCGGCTCGAGATGTCCGACCGAATCGATCTCGGTCTGATCCTGCGATGCATCCATGCGTCCCGGTGTGAAGGAAACCGTGACGTCGTGGCCGGCTTTCCGAGCCGCTTCTTCGACCGCCGCCGAACCACCCAAGACGATCAGGTCGGCCAACGAGATCTTCTTCCCGTCCGACTGCGCGCCGTTGAACTCGCTCTGGATCTTCTCCAAAGCGGCCAACACCGTCGACAGCTCGGCGGGTTGGTTGACCTCCCAATCCTTCATCGGCGCCAGTGCGATCCGGGCGCCGTTGGCCCCGCCCCGCTTGTCCGAGCCGCGGAAGGTCGAGGCCGAAGCCCACGCCGTGGTCGCCAATTGCGACACCGAGAGGCCGGACGCCAAGAGCTTGGCTTTCAGATCGGCGATATCCGCATCATCCACCAGCGGATGGTCAACCGCCGGAATCGGATCCTGCCAAATCAGAGGCTCATCCGGAACCAGCTTACCGAGGCAGCGGGAAATCGGCCCCATATCGCGGTGCGTCAGCTTGTACCACGCTTTGCCGAAAGCCTCGTCCAACTGCTCCGGATTCTCCAGGAAGCGGCGAGAGATCGGCTCGTAGATCGGATCCATTTTCAACGCCATATCGGCCGTCGTCATCATCGGCGCGTGGCGTTTGTTGGGATCATGGGCGTCCGGCACGATTTCCGCCGCAGCGGGATCGCTCGGGGTCCATTGATGCGCGCCGGCCGGGCTCTTAGTCAGCACCCAATCATACTTGAACAACAGCTCGAAATAGTTGTTGTCCCATGTCGTCGGGGTCGTGGTCCACGCGCCTTCAATACCGCTGGTAATCGTGTCGCCGCCTTTGCCGCTGCCATAGCTGTTGCGCCAGCCCAGACCTTGCTGCTCGATCGCCGCGCCGTCAGGTTCCGGACCGACATATTTGCCCGGATCGGCGGCCCCGTGGGCTTTACCGAAGGCGTGGCCGCCGGCGACCAACGCGACGGTTTCTTCGTCATTCATGGCCATGCGGGCGAACGTTTCGCGGATATCGCGGCCGGACGCGACCGGGTCGGGATTGCCGTTCGGACCTTCCGGATTCACGTAAATCAGACCCATCTGAACCGCGCCCAGCGGGTTGTCGAGCTGACGATCCCCGGTATAGCGCTCATCTCCGAGCCACGTGGTCTCCGGGCCCCAATAGATGTCCTCTTCCGGTTCCCAAATATCCTCGCGGCCGCCGGCGAATCCGTGCGTTTTGAAGCCCATCGATTCGAGCGCGACATTACCTGTCAGGATCAACAGATCCGCCCAAGAGAGCTTGCGGCCATATTTCTGCTTGATCGGCCAAAGCAGACGACGCGCCTTGTCCAGATTGCCGTTGTCCGGCCAGCTGTTCAGCGGCGCAAAGCGCTGGCTGCCCGTGCTGGCGCCGCCGCGGCCGTCAAACACGCGGTACGTTCCCGCACTGTGCCACGCCATCCGGATGAACATCGGACCATAATGGCCATAATCGGCCGGCCACCACTCTTGAGAGTCGGTCATGAGGGCTGTGAGATCCGCGATCACAGCATCAAGGTCGAGTGTCTTGAACTCTTCCGCGTAGTTGTACGCTTCGCCCATCGGGTTCATCGACGGCGGGTTTTGCGAGAGCACTTTCAGGCTCAGCAATTCCGGCCACCAACGCTGGTTCGCATTGCTGCCCAAGCTGCTCTGCCTGTGCGCGCCCCCAAGGACCGGACATCGTCCTTCTGACATTGCGGTTCCGTCCATCAATACCTCCTCTTCACGGTCTTGCAGTGTGATCATGATCTTGCTGTGCGATCTCAGCCCCGCGCCGACAGGCATCCGGAACCAACCCCCACCTGTGCCAAACCTAGACGTTTGACGCTCGGATCGCAACGTAACACTCATTACAAGGAAGGCAAGCAGTTTTAAATAATTCTAAATAATATCTTTGGCGCCAACAAGGCGGACGCGACGACCGAAACCGTTCGGAAAACTAGGCCTGCGCTGGCGCAGATGCGGTCTCGGCTGCGCTCCCCGACCGCTTGAATTCCGTTCAACTGGGCGGTGCTCGGGTCTATTCAGAATCTTTGTGCGACAAGTTTTCGCGCATGGTACGGGCGAGCGCCGCCGCGACCGCCAAGGCGGTCCCAGAATTGTCCTCAGCTACGCGAAGAGCGCTTCAACCGGCGCGGCGTTGGGCGATATCGTAGGACGCCATCAAATCGTTGAAGCGTTCGCCCTGGATCGCGACATGGCCGCGCAGCGCGTCGGCCGCCCTCGCCCCGTCGCCGTCCTCGATCGCCTGCAAGATATCGCGATGCTCGGCCATCGATTGGCGCATCCGACCGCGCACGCGGAGCTGCATGCGGCGGAACGGTTTCAACCGGCGATGCAGCCTTTCGGCCTCTTCGGCGAGGAATCCGTTGCCGCTGGCTGCGTAGAGAAGATGATGGAAAACGCCGTTCTCCCGGTAGTAGCGGTCAGAATCGCCTTCCTCCAGCGCCGCCTCGCAGGCGGCGGCTGCAGCCTTTATGTCGGCCAGCATCGCGGGGGTGACGCGCCGCGCCGCCAGACGCCCGCACATCGCTTCAAGCTCGGCCATCACCTCGAACATTTCGAACATCGCGACGAGGTCGGGCAGGCGCACAAATGCCCCGCGCCGCGGGATCAATTCAACCAAGCCGGACGCCGCCAGCATTTGGAACGCCTCGCGCAACGGTGTGCGCGAGACGCCGAACCGCGCGGCGAGCCGAACCTCGTCGAGCCGTTCGCCGTTCCCGAATTCGCCGGAAACGATCAGTTGCTCAATTCCGTCCCGAAGACTGTCTGCTGTTCTGCGTTCCATTCACATACAATATTATCCTATAACGAATTCCACAAGCGTATTTTTGTATACAAAACCATTGACTCTGAATTCATAGCGGAGCAAGCTTGAGATTAGCGGCGTCAATGCGCCGCTCAACGACATTCGAGACCGAGCCAACCATACCTTCAGGAAGGAATACTCATGAAACCGACGCTCCTCGCGGCCGCCGCCGCGCTTGCGGTCGCAGCCGCCGCCCCTGCCGCCGACCCAGCCGTCGCCAAGGAACTGCGCCTGTCGCATCAATGGTCCACCGCCGACGTACGCCATAAGGTTGCGCAGATTGTCGCCGACGAAGTCGCGGCGGCGGATGTCGACCTGTCGATCAAGATCTTTCCGTCGAAATCCCTGTTCAAACCACGCGAGCAGTACAAACCGCTGTCGCGCGGCCAGTTGGATATGACCGTTTACCCCTTGTCCTACGCTGGCGGACAGCGGCCTGAATTCAACCTGACCCTCATGCCGGGCTTGGTGAAAAACCACGATCATGCGGCCCGCTTGAACGAGAGCCCGTTCATGGGCGAACTGGAAAAGCTGATGGCCGAAGACGATGTCCGCGTCCTCGTCCACGGCTATCTGGCCGGCGGTTTCGTTGGGGTGGATCGGTGCATTACGGCGCCGGAGCATGTTGTCGGCTTGCAGACCCGCGCCGCCGGTCGCGCGTTCGAACAAATGCTGGCGGGCGCCGGCGCCTCGATCGCCTCGATGGCCTCATCGGAGATCTACAATGCGATGCAGACCGGCGTGCTGCAGGCGGCCAACACCTCCTCCTCGTCCTTTGTCTCCTTCCGGATCTATGAGCAGGTCAAATGCTATACGCCGGCGGCCGATGTCGCCCTGTGGTTCATGTATCAGCCGCTATTGATGAACAAGACGGCCTATGAAGAGCTGACCGACGCCCAGCGCGCCGCGCTCGATGCCGCCGCCGAAAAGGCTGAAGCCTACTATCTGGCGGAAGCGAAGAAGCAGGACGCCGCCTCGGTCGAGTCGTTCCAAAAAGCCGGCGTCGAAATCGCGTATATGTCACAGGAGGAGTTCCAGGCCTGGCGCGACATCGCGCAGAAGACCTCCTATGCGAACTTTGTCGAATCCACGCCGAACGGCCAGGCGCTGCTCGATATGGCGCTCGCTGTCGAATAGCCGCTGCGCCCCGTCGGAAGCGCGTGCGTTTCCGGCGGGGCATTCGCCGTAACTGAACCAACATCCAAAAATTGTCAGGAAAAAAGCCATGTCGCCGTCAGACGACCTGACCGCTCTGCCTCATCGCCGCAATCGGTTTCTCTGGGCCGTCGGGGCGATCTCTACGCTATGCGGCTGGTTCGCCGCCGGCTTGATCGTCCTTTCCGTGGCGATCACCTGTCAGATGATTTATGTCCGTGCGATCCTCAATCAAAGCACGATCTGGCAGACTGAGGCCGTCATTTACATGATGATCGCCGCAACCCTCTTGGGACTGCCCTATGTCCAGCGGTTGCGCGGCCATGTAAATGTCGACTTGCTGCCAATGGCGCTGCCGCCGGGACCGCGCAAGGCGCTGATCCTGACCACCCTGGCGGTCAGTATCGCGGTAATCGCCGTGATGCTCTTTTACGGCTTCAACCAATGGTACGAGGCGTGGTCGCGCAACTGGCGCTCAGACACGGTCTGGGGCGTCCGTCTTTGGATCCCCTACCTCGCCATACCGATCGGATTCGGTCTGTTTCTGCTGCAGTTGATTGCAGATTTCTATGCTGTGGCGGTCGATCTCGAGAAGAATTACGGCGTGCTGGAGCACTGAGAAATGGACCCGCTTCTGCTTGGCGTCCTGGTGGCGATCGTCACCATCGGCGTCCTTTTCTCCGGCGTTTCCGTCGCCAACGGATTGCTGATCGTCGCCGCCGGATTCATCCTGATTTTCGAAGGCGCCCGGTCGCTGGAACTGATGCCGGAGATCCTATTCGGCAAGTTGGACAATTTCGCTCTGTTGTCGATCCCGATGTTCATCATCATGGGCGCCTCGATCGCATCGACCCGCGCCGGCGCTGATCTTTATGAAGCGCTCGACCGTTGGTTGACCCGGGTTCCGGGCGGGCTGGTCGTCTCCAACCTGGGCGCCTGCGCGCTATTCGCCGCAATGTCCGGTTCTTCGCCTGCAACCTGTGCGGCGATCGGCAAGATGGGCATTCCGGAGATGCGCAAGCGCGGCTACACCGACGGGGTGGCGGCCGGATCGATCGCCGCCGGCGGCACGCTGGGCATTCTGATCCCGCCTTCGGTCACGATGATCGTCTATGGCATCGCGACGGAGACGTCGATCGGCCGATTGTTCCTGGCCGGGGTCATTCCGGGCCTGTTGCTCGTCGCCTTGTTCATGGCTTGGTCGCTGTACGACACCTGGCGCCATGGCGACATCTCGGTGCTCGGCGCGCGCCGCTTCTCGCTGCGCGAGAAGCTGGAGATCATGCCGCGGGTCATTCCCTTCATCCTGATCATCCTTGGCGTGTTGGTGGCCATGTATGGCGGCTACGCCACACCGTCCGAGACGGCGGCCGTCGGCGCCCTGCTGTGCCTGGCGATCGCCATTATCATCTATAAATTGTGGAACCCGAAGGCGCTGTGGGTGGTCCTGCGCGACAGCACCCGAGAAAGCGTGATGATCCTGTTCATCATCGCGGCCGCCGGCGTGTTCTCCTACATGCTGTCCAGCCTGTTCATCACACAATCGATAGCAGAATGGATCGGCACGCTGGACGCCAACCCTTGGGTGCTGATGATCTTCATCAACATCTTCCTCTTGATCGCCGGATTCTTCCTGCCGCCGGTCGCGGTGATCCTGATGTCGGCCCCGATTCTGTTGCCGATCGTGACGTCGGCCGGGTTCGATCCCTATTGGTTCGCGGTGATTCTGACGATCAACATGGAAATCGGGCTGATCTCGCCGCCGGTCGGGCTGAACCTCTATGTCATCAACGGCATTGCGCCGGATATCCCGCTCAAGACCATCCTGAAAGGGTCGCTGCCCTATGTCGGCTGCATGGTCGCCGCGATCGTGATCCTCAGCCTCTTTCCGTGGCTGGCGACGGGTCTGCCGGAATTGGTGCTGGGGCCGGCGATATGACGCCCGGCGCCCTGCTTCAGGACTTGCTGTCCTCATTGTTCGAACGTCGCGCTTGGCGTCCGGCCTCGATGGCGAGCGCGCCGATTGAAACGCTTTGCGAAGAATTGCTCAGCGGGCGCGGCGAAGTGTCCGGAATGCGGCTCGCCGCCGCGGTTCTGGAAAGCTATCGCGGCCTGGACGCTGAGGGACGGACCGCCTTTTTCAACTTTCTGACCGAAGACCTCGATATCGACGCCGGCGTCGCAGAAACCGCCGCGCGCGCCTATCGCGACGACCGCGGCGCCCCCTCGTTGCGCAAACTTCTCAAGGCCGCCGAGCCGCGGCGGCAAGAGTTGCTGCGGCGACTCAATTGCGCGCCGGGGGCGACGGCCGACCTTGTCGCGATGCGCGCCGACCTCCTGGCCGCACTGACTGAGCGCCCGTCTTTCGCACGGACCGACCTCGATTTCGCCAATCTATTTGCGTCCTGGTTCAATCGCGGTTTCCTTGTCTTGCGGCGGGTGGACTGGTCGAGCCCGGCGCAGATCCTCGAGAAGATCATCGCCTATGAAGCGGTGCATGAAATCAGCACATGGGACGAGTTGCGTCGACGGTTGCATCCTGAGGACCGGCGTTGCTTCGCCTTCTTCCATCCTGCGATGCCGGATGAACCGCTGGTCTTCGTTGAGGTGGCGCTGACCAAATCCACGCCGTCGTCGATCCAGTCCCTGTTGTCGGAAGACCGCCGGCCGATGGCGGTGGATGAGGCGACAACCGCCGTGTTCTATTCGATCTCCAATTGCCAGGCCGGCCTGAAAGGCGTGTCCTTCGGCAACTCGCTGATCAAACAGGTGGTGTCGGACCTCTCGGCTGAACTGCCGCATCTCGAGACATTCGTCACTTTGTCGCCGGCGCCGGGCCTCGCCCAATGGCTTGCGCGCGAAGAGGACGAGGCGGCGCGCGCGGTCAAGGGCGCGCTGTCGACTGCGCTCGACGGCGACCTCACGTCCTTGCGCGCGCAAGACGCCCCCCTGAAGACCCTCGCCGCGCGCTATTTCCTGCAGGCGAAACGGGCCGACGGGCGTCCGGTCGACCCGGTCGCCCGGTTCCACCTCGGGAACGGCGCCATTCTGAACGCGCTCCACACCCAGGCCGACACCTCGCGCGCGGGCCTCACGCGTAGCGCCGGGGTGATGGTCAACTATCTATACGACCCGGCGCGGGTCGAGACGAATCACGAACGGCATGCTCACGACGGCGCCGTGATCGCCGCCGGCCCCGTCGAAGCGCTTCTCGTCAACCGATCATAGAACAACTTTGGAAGCTTGAAAGCGATGACAAATACACTGTTCGACGCGCTCTTTGGTCCGCATATCGGCAGCGAGCGCCCCTTTCTCGAGCTCCCGACCGGCGACGTCTGGACCTATGACGCCTTCCTCCAGCGCGCGGCGCAGATTGCTCATGTGATCGACGCGGCCGGCCTTCGGCCTGGCGATCGGCTGGCCCTGCAGGCGGCGAAATCGCCCTGGGCGCTGGCCGTATACGCGGCTTGCGTTCAATCCGGAGTGGTGTTCCTGCCGCTCAACACCGCTTATACATCGGACGAAGTGGCGTATTTCGTTCGCGACGCAACGCCCAAACTGCTGATCTGCGACCCCAAGTCTGAGCCGAGCCTCAATCCGATCGCGACTCAGGCCGGCGCAACGCTGCTGACGCTGTCCGGCGACGGCTCAGGCGGTTTGCCGGAGTCGGCTTCAGCCAAACCCACACGCTATGAGACTAGGGCGCGCACCGCGGCGGATTTGGCGGCGTTTCTGTACACGTCGGGCACCACCGGGCGCTCTAAGGGGGCGATGCTGACCCAGGGCAACCTCCTGTCCAACGCCGAGGCGCTGACCCGCGCATGGGCCTTCGATCAGTCCGACGCGCTTCTCCACGCCCTGCCCATCTTTCACACGCATGGGTTGTTCGTCGCCACCAATGTCAGTTTGCTGGCGGGAGGCCGGATGATCTTTCTGCCCGGCTTCAACGCCGACGCCATGATCTCCGGCCTCGCTAGGGCCACGGTGATGATGGGCGTGCCGACCTTCTATACGCGGCTGCTGGACGATCCGCGGCTGAGCCGCGATTTGGTCGCGCATATACGGCTGTTCGTCTCTGGCAGCGCGCCGTTGCTGGCGGAGACGCACCGCGCCTTCGAGGCCCGCACCGGGCATCGGATTCTAGAGCGCTACGGCATGACGGAAACCAACATGATCGCGTCCAACCCGTATGACGGCGATCGCAAGCCGGGAACGGTCGGAAAACCCTTGCCCGGCGTCGAGCTGCGGATCGCCGGTCGTAACGACGGAGATGACAACGGCGGCGACGCCGAATCGGGCGCCATCGGCGAAATCGAAGTGCGCGGTCCGAATGTCTTCATCGGCTATTGGAATATGCCGGAAAAGACCGCGGAGGAATTCAGCGCGGACGGTTTCTTCCGCACCGGCGATCTCGGTCAGATCGACGAAGACGGCTACCTGCAGATCGTCGGCCGGTCGAAAGACCTGATCATTTCCGGGGGCTATAACATCTATCCGAAGGAAATCGAGCTTCTCTTGGACGATCAGGAAGGCGTTCTGGAATCGGCGGTGATCGGCGTGCCGCATCCCGATTTTGGCGAGGGCGTCGTCGGCGTTCTGGCGCCGGAGCCCGAGCGAAACCTCACGACCGCCGCCATCGCCGAGGCTATCGCCCCGAAAATCGCCCGCTTCAAACAGCCCAAGGCCCTGTTCGTCGTCAATGAACTGCCGCGCAACACCATGGGCAAGGTGCAAAAGGCGCTGCTGCGGGAGCAATATGCAGCAACATTTTCCGCCTCTTCCTAGGGACGCAAACGAGCCGCTCAAAACCGCTTCACGCTAGCGCCAAGGTAAAGCGGCGAGCCAAGCCGAAGCAGCCTCGACAGACGCGCGCCCGGCCTGGTCGGTGTGCGACAGCAGCCAGACGTCGCGGCTTAGGCGTTTCGGCGCACGTCCCTTGGATACAAGGCGCAGACGCCGGTCGTCGCCGCAAACAGCAACCGGCAAGAACGTCTTTCCGGCGCCGCCGGCGGCCGCTTCTAGGGCAGTCTCGAGATCCGCGACGCGCAACGCGGTCTTCTCGGCCGCCGATCCGGCGATCTCCGCCTCGATCCAGCGCGCCTGCGGCAGGCTCGCATGCGCGTCGTCATAGCCAATCCACTTGAGCTCGCTCTCGTGTCCCGGTGCGTGGCCAGCGGAGCAATAGAGATCGAAGGACAACGTCCCCAGCTTCCGAGCCTTGATTTTGAGCCCTCCATGAGTCGGGCGGGAGAACCTTATAGCCAGATCGGCGGCGCGCTTGCTTAGATCGACATTGCCCGGTTCCGGCGCCAGTTCGATGCTCAGCGCCGGATGATCCACCTGAAACGCCGCAAGATGGCGCACCAAGAACCGATTTATGATGAAGGGAACAGAACTGATGCTGACGACGCCCTGCGCGCGCTCAGCCGCTTGTCCCGCCAATTCCCGTATCGCGCCAATCTCACGCTCAACCGCTTCGGCGTGAGAAATGATCGCCAACGCCTCGTCGGTAGGATCATACCCGCCCGCACCATTGCGTATGAAGAGCGAGACTTCCAGGCGCTGCTCCAACCGGCGCACGCGCCGGGCCACGGTCGTCTCGCTCACGCCGAGCGACCGGCCCGCATCGGAGAAACCGTCCTTGCGATGCAGCGCCAATAGGCACTTGAGATCATCCCAGTTCACAGCCTGCATTTTTGCAGCCTAGTTCGGCGCAGATATGGCCGCAACCATCCTTTGCGCTGGGATAGGATGAAGAATTCAGAGAGACGGAGGACCTGCCATGACGTTCATCATCCTATTCGAAGACGCGCCGGACGCGGATCCTGATATCCGCAAGACATACATGTCGGAGCATCTCGCCTTCCTGGAGCGAAACGCGGCCGGCATTGATGCGGCAGGCCCCTTAGTCGATGTCTCAAGCCAAGGTCGGGACGGGCTGTGGGTCGTATCGGTTGAAAGCAAGGCGGACGCCGAACGACTGGTCCGGGAAGACCCTTTTTGGCCGACCGGACTGCGCAAATCCTATTCCATCATCGAATGGCGACAGGTCTTCTCTGCGGGGCGTCGGCTGATATCCACGGCCTAAGTCATGGCGTCGTCCGGCGCCGGGCGCATCAGCCGCGCCCAGTCTTGTTGTGACGCGCTTGGTCTTGCGACATACTAAAGGACAAAGTGGAAATCGGAACCAATCCGATGCGGACGCCAATGCAAATGGGAGGTCAATATGGATGCGATCGCGCCAAGCGGCAAAGTCAGGACATGGTTGGATAGTTTCGCCAGCGCCTTGGAAGCTCAGGACGTCGAGGCGATCAAGGGGCTGTTCGGGGAAGACTGTTATTGGCGCGACCTGATCGCCTTCACCTGGAACATCAAGACCATGGAGGGCCGCGACGCGATCGGCGAGATGGCGGCGACGACCCTGGCGGACATCCGCCCGACGAACTGGCGCATCGACGGCGAAGCGACTGAGGCGGACGGCGTCACCGAAGCTTGGCTGACTTTTGAGACCGAGACAGCGATCGGCAAGGGCCATGTGCGCCTGAAAGACGATGGCTGTTGGACGCTGATGACCACAGCGCAAGCGCTGAAGGGTCATGAGGAGCATGCCGGGAAGACACGCGATCCCGGCGTCACCCACGGCGCCTTCAAGGATCGCGAGACTTATGGCGAAAAGAAGGCGCGCGAAGAAGCGGAGCTTGGCTACAAAACACAACCCTATGTCGTGATCATCGGCGGCGGCCAGGGCGGCATCGCGCTGGGCGCGCGGCTGCGCCGGCTAGGTGTGCCGACCATCATCATCGAGAAGAACGAACGCCCCGGCGACAGTTGGCGCAAGCGTTACAAGTCGCTCTGCCTCCACGATCCGGTCTGGTACGACCATCTGCCCTACCTGCCCTTCCCCGATCATTGGCCGGTCTTCAGCCCGAAAGACAAGATCGGCGATTGGCTGGAGAGCTACACCAAGATCATGGAACTCAACTACTGGACCAAAACGACGGCCCAGTCGGCTAGCTATGACGAAGCGACAGGCGAATGGACCGTGACCGTGGATCGCGACGGCGAGACCGTGGTGTTGAAGCCCAAACAGTTGGTGTTGGCGACGGGCATGTCCGGCGTGCCGAACGTCCCGGACCTGCCCGGCAGTGATATTTTCAAGGGCGAATGGCACCACTCTTCCAAGCATCCGGGCCCGGACGCCTATGTCGGCAAAAAGGTTGTCGTGGTCGGCTCGAACAACTCGTCGCACGATATTTGCGCCGCATTGTGGGAGGCCGGCGCCGATGTCACCATGGTACAGCGCTCAACCACCCATGTGGTCAAGTCCGACACGCTCATGGAATTGGCGCTCGGCGCGCTTTATTCCGAGGAGGCGATCGCGAACGGCGTCACCACCGACATGGCTGACCTGATCTTCGCCTCAATCCCGTATGCGGTGCTGCCGGCGATCCAAAAGGCGCAATGCGACGAGATCAAAAAACGTGACGCGGACTATTATGACCGTCTCAAGAAAGCGGGTTTCCAGCTTGATTTTGGGGCCGACGAAACCGGGCTGTTCATGAAATACCTGCGGCGCGGCTCCGGCTACTACATCGATGTCGGCGCGTCGGAATTGGTGGCCAACGGCTCGATCAAACTGAAACACGGCCAGGCGGAGCGTTTCACCGAGAACGGCATCGTCGTCGATGGCGAAGAAGTTCCCGCGGATTTGGTAGTCTTCGCCACCGGCTACGGCTCGATGAACGGTTGGGCGGCGCAACTGATCAGCCAAGAGGTCGCCGATAAGGTCGGCAAGTGCTGGGGCCTCGGCTCGGACACCACCAAAGACCCGGGCCCGTGGGAGGGCGAACTGCGGAATATGTGGAAGCCGACCCAGCAAGAAGCGCTTTGGTTCCATGGCGGCAACCTGCATCAATCCCGCCACTATTCGCAGTTCCTGGCTCTACAATTGAAGGCGCGTGAAGCAGGCTTGTCGACCCCGGTCTATGGCCTCGCGCCGGCGCATCATAAGGGCTGAAAGGCGTACAACGCTCCGGCGCCATCGAACCAGGAGAAACACGACCATGTCGGACGACCTCGCCAATCTTCTCCTTGCGCTGGGCATTTTCTCAGCCGGTTTCATCGCCATCGGTCCGAACATCCTCGCGATCATCGGGACGTCGATGGAGCGCGGACGGCGGCAGGGAACGGCCCTAGCGCTTGGCGTGGGCGCCGGAACGGGACTTTGGGCGACGCTGACCGTCACGGGATTGACCGCTTTGGTTTCCGCCTATGCGCAGGTTCTGTTCGTGATCAAAATAATTGGCGCGGGCTATCTGCTTTTCCTGGCCTATAAGGCCTTCCGGTCGGCGATGACCCCGGATGAGAAAGCCGCCACGCGGGCCGCACAAGGGGGCAACTTGTTCTGGCGGGGCGTGGTCATTCAAATCACCAACCCAAAGGCCGCCCTGCAATGGATCGCGATCGTCGGGATCGGGCTGGGCGCCGGCGCACCGACTTGGGCCGCTATTTCCTTGGTGGTCATCGCCACGGCCCTATCCTTGCTCGTGCATTCGGCCTACGCGGTCACATTTTCGACCGCGCCGGTCATCCAATTCTACCGGCGCGCGCGACGCTGGATCGACGGCGCGCTTGGCGTCCTGTTCACAGGCGCCGCGATCAAGTTGGCGACGTCTCGGACATAAGTGACGCCAGACACACTGAGCTGCACTCGCAAACGGGGCTCGGTATTCGGTCCGGCTTTTTCTGTTTCGCGGCTATGCCCGGCGTCAAACCGCGAGTTCGGCGCGCGTGCCTACGCCCTGCTTGGCCTCAACGACCAGCTTTCCGCCTTGCTTCTCGATTAGCCGTTTTGTGATCGCCAACCCCAACCCGATGCCGTTCGGATTCGCCACGTCGGGCCCCTGGGGTCGCAGGAAGGGCCGGCCGATATTCTGCAGCAATTGACTATCGATGCCGGCGCCGCTGTCCTCGACAAAGAAGGCGACCTGATCCTTTCGAGCGGATGCGCCGACCTTGATGACCCCGTTCCTCGGCGAATACTTGATCGCATTCGTAAGCAAGTTTAACAGGCATTGGTGCATTGTTCGTTTGTCACACTGGACTTCCAAACCGGCGTCAACATCGACTTCAAAAGAAACGCCGTTGGTTTTCAAGGCGTTCGCCGTTGTCAGCGCATCTTCGATCAAATCCTGCGCATTATGCTTCTTGACGTCGAGCTCCAGGACATTGTGTTCGATCTTCGATATGTCGAGGAATTCATTGGCGAGTCCCAACAAATGATTGCCCGCTTTGAGGATGTCCTCGGTGTATTCTTTCTCCTTCGCGCTCGTATCGTCGCCGGAGAGCCTCGTCTGCAAAATCTGGGTGAAACCGATGATGGCGTTAAGCGGCGTCCGGATCTCATGGCTCATATGCGCCATGAAGTCGGTCTTGGCCTTATTGTCCTTTTCGGACTTGTCGCGTTCGGTCGCCAGGCGAGCCGACAATTGCTGGAGTTCTTCCTGGAAGTGAATGCGCTCGGATATATCGATATTCACCCCAAGGACGCGCTCGGGAAGCCCGCTTTCAGTCTCCGTGAACTCGGCCACAGCAAAGATCCAGGCCTCAACCCCGTCCGGCCTGATGATCCGAAAATCCGTCTTGAACTGCCCTTTCGCCTTTCGGGCGTCGCTGAACAGACGCTCGGCTTCGGCTAAATCATCGGGATGCACGGCCTGCCGCCAGTCCTCGAACGTTCCCGTGAACTGGTTTCGATCCATGCCATAGATGCGAAGCATTTCGTCGTTCCATTCGAGACGCCCGGTTCGAAAATCGAAATCGAACACGCCTATTTGCGCGCCTTCCGTCGCGATCGACAGGCGCTGGGCCAGATCGGAAACCTCTTGAAACCGTTTGGCGATGCTTCTTGACGAGAGAAAGGCCATGAGCATAAAGGCGACGACCAGCGCAGCGACGATCGTGAGATGCGGAGCCTCACGTTTGAACCATGTTTCGAAAAAGTGATCCTTCGAATAGCCGGCGACCAATATCAGATCGTCGACGCCAACCGGGCTCCACTGAACGGTGCGTTGGACGAAGTCCGTCTGTGTCGCCGTGATGTCGGCCGTACCGCCGACACCCGGTCCGTTTTCGAGCATCGCCGCCACCAATGGCCCGTTGGACAGGTCACGCCCCAGTAGGTCGGGGCTGAAAGGCTCACGGACCCAAAGGCGGAAGTCCGTCGCCCGGATCAACGCCATCGACGTCTTTGTCGGAAGCTCGAGATCTCTCCACAAGGCGCGAATTGGATCAATGTCGGCGCAGGCGGCGATCCACCCGGCGCCGCCTGGAATGGCGTGTGCGATGGGCGCCATCACGCGATCTGACGGCATCCAGGCGGTCGGTCCAATGGCGTAGGTGCGGTCTTGTACGTCTTCGAGGCGCGCCAAGAATTCATCCTGTCCGCAATCGACGATTGGGGACGCCCGCCAATCACCGCTCTTCGACGGCCAGACGGTCAGACCCGGCAAGCACCCAGCATCGCCGACTTCCAGGCATTCTCGGCTGAGCAACGTTGGAAATCCCGGCTCATTCACCAGCGCCGCCAGATCACCCACGCGGCGAACATGTCCCTGCAGCAAGACCCGATTTGTCGCAGTATTCTCGCGCAGAACGAGCTCGAGGTTTTCAAGGAACGCGGTCTTGGCGTCATTGTATCCGGTCGACACTTGCCACACGAAAAGTGCGACGAGACTAATGGACGCAAGGATCAAGGCGGTGGTCGAGCTCTTGCTCATACGCGTTTCTTTTCCTGGACTGTCTTCTTCAAGTCAGCCTACTCACTGAAAGCCATCGCACAGCGCCCGGCGGGCGTCGGAAACGCCCAACTGGTCTCGCGGTCCGCGCCGAATCTCACCGGCATATCGTCCGACGCCAGCTCGGCCTAAGTCTAGATTATATTTCATAACTAAATCTTAATATACGAGGAAATCGCGGCAACCCTTGTCGGACCCGCAAATTGGACACCGATCGGCGTTACAAGCGACGAAGCGCCGCACGCGCGAGACGCTGCCGCCATCACCGACGCGCCGATTCCCGGACCGCGACCTAGTGGTCCGAAAAACCCCGGCGAAACCTCAAGGAGCTGAACTGCGCGGGGAGTCGAGCCTTGGTGCGTCATTAGCGTCCATGTATGATTGGAAAAAGTCATTCTTCTGGATAGCGCGTCATGAAGCCACTGATGCTCCTTCTCGCCTTATTGGCGATTGGTTGCGGCGCGCCGCCTCATGTGTCGTTGAACGATGTTGGCGGCCTCCTCGACCCGTCGATCGATGACAGCGACGGACGGCTCGTCGCGGCGCTACGGGAGTCGACCCGACATTGCGCCCGGCGACGCTGCAGCGTCACGCCGGTTCTGGCCGTGGTCTACCCCACCGGTCGCGATGACGAAGCGCCGCAGGCGGTGTCTTTGACGGATGTTTCGAAGGCGACAGCCTACCAATTCGGCGGCCTTACGGTCTATGACGGGCGTATCGCGGAACCGCACATTCGGTATTTGTCCTATCGCGACCCAAACGGCGAAGTGGTCTGTCAGGGATATTACAGTTTCTCCGGTTTTGGACGCACCGCCGAGGCGAAGCTGCGCTGCTTCGACAATGGCCTGGAAGTCGCGGGGCTAATCCGAACAATCGGTCGACAGCCGGTCGGTCCCTTCAGGGGCAAAGGGATGGGAACCGGCGTGCTCTCTTTTGACGGCGGCGTCCTCGCCGTGATTTACGGCGTCAACCCGCCCGATCTGAAGAAACACAACTTTATGGAATTGTGGGAGAAACACGGCGGATCGCGCGCGGAGTTGCCGTTCGACGTCGCGCCGGAACAGAAGAAGACCCCGCCACGCCTCAAGGTCGACCGCAGCATCTGACTGAATCCCCGGTTATGGCGCCGGCGCCGCTCTTGGCGACATCGCCAAGGGCGGGGCGTCCGCTGTTCAGCGTAGGGGGCCGGGCGAGGATGATCCTCTTTTGGACAGGCGATGGCGGCCCCGGGGATCGTCAGACATCCGCTTGCGTTATGTTATAACATTTATTATTGCTTTCGGTGCGTGATAGTTCCCTGGTCGAGGCGGCATTGTCTCCAATCTTCGGCCGTCATGCGCGCGCAACCCGATAGTGGGTCCAAAGAGTTACGAGGCAAGAACAGTGACCATTGTAGCCCCGCGCCTTCCCGTCACGGTCCTTTCCGGCTTCCTTGGGGCCGGGAAGACGACGCTTCTGAACCGCGTGCTGAATAACCGCGACGGACGGCGCGTCGCCGTGATCGTCAACGATATGTCCGAGGTGAATATCGACGCCGATCTGGTGCGCGCCGATACGGAGCTCAGCCGCACCGATGAAACCCTGGTCGAGATGTCGAATGGCTGCATCTGCTGCACATTGCGGGACGATTTGCTCACGGAAGTGCGCCGCCTCGCCGAAGAAGGGCGCTTTGACTATCTGCTGATCGAATCGACCGGCATCTCCGAGCCCCTGCCCGTCGCCGCCACCTTCGACTTCCGCGACGAGGACGGCGAGAGCCTGTCGGACGTCGCCCGGCTCGACACGATGGTGACGGTCGTCGATGCGGTGAACCTGCTGCGCGACTATTCCAGCCACGACTTCCTGCGGGACCGGGGCGAGACCCTGGGCGAAGAAGACGAACGCACACTTGTCCATCTCCTCACCGATCAGATCGAGTTCGCGGACGTGGTCATCCTCAACAAGGTGGCCGATGCGTCGCCGGAACAGGTCGACGCCGCGCGCAAGATCATCCGCAGCCTCAATGCGGATGCGCGGATCATCGAGACCAATCATTCCGACGCCCCGGCGGACGCCATTCTCGATACCGGGCTGTTCGATTATGAGAAGGCGCACGAACATCCGATGTGGGCCAAGGAACTCTATGGCTTTGCGGATCATACGCCGGAAACCGAAGAATATGACGTCGAGAGCTTCGTCTATCGCGCCCGGCGTCCCTTTATACCGGATCGCATCCACGCGCTGTTGAACGGCGATCTGCCGGGCGTCATTCGCGCCAAGGGGCATTTCTGGATCGCCACGCGGCCCGGCTGGGTGGCCGAATTCTCGCTCGCGGGCGCTCTATCGTCGGTTCACCCGTTGGGTACATGGTGGGCGGCGGTTCCCAAGGAACGCTGGCCGGAAAGCGAGACCGCGCAAGCCTATATGGAAGCCAACTGGCAGGAGCCCTGGGGCGACCGGCGCCAAGAAATCGTCTTCATCGGAAGCGGGATCGACTGGCCGGCGCTGAAAAGCCGGCTGGACAAGTGCCTATTGCCGGCGCTCGACGCGTCCCGCCCCGACACCCTGCCCGATCTGCCGGATCCGTTCCCGAGCTGGCGGCGCGCGGAGGCCGCTGAATGACCATTGTTCAAGAAAGGGCGCTGAGGAGCGCCGGCATGCCGCCGCCCGCTGCGATGCGCGACGCCTTGGCGAACCCGGTCGCATCGACCGACAGTGTCCGGATGGTCGAGACGAGAGACGGCCTCGCCGCCTTCAAGGAACCGGCCGCCGAGCTTGTGATCTGGGAACGCCGGTTGCCGCCGCAGTTCCAGGTTTGGATCGACGGTATGGACGCCGCGGCCCTGCCGCATCTCCGTGTTTTGGTGCGGCCAAGCGACCTGCAGCAGGCTCTGGACCCCGAGTTCGACGCACACGGTCTCGCCGCCGGCGCCATGCGAGACTTCTTGCTGGAAGACATAGACGGTCTCGTCAGCGCGTTCGCCGAGATCACCCGGAGCGACTTGGTCGATGTGCGTCTGGCCCGTATCGACAATGACGCCTGCTGGAAGTTTCATCGCGACAGTGTGGAAGCGCGCCTGCTGACGACCTATCGCGGTCCTGCGACCGAGTGGGTTGCCAGCACCCACGCCAAGCGCGCGATCGAGGCGCAGAGGGACTATGACGGACCGCTGGAGCAGCTTGGAGACGGCGATGTCGCCCTCTTCAAAGGAAACCAGGCCGGCCCGAACAGCGGCGTCGTCCACCGCTCGCCCCCGATCGAGGGCGCAGGTTTTACGCGACTCCTGCTCTGCCTCAACAAGCGAACGGTCGTGTCGCCGGACTTGTGGGAGGGGCATTAACACTCCGCTGGTCTGGATAAGCGGATTGGAGCTGCGACGCGCTCTCATGCGTCTCCCAGTTCGTCCGCGATGACTGGCGCCTAAGCGGATACAAGCAGCGCCATACCCGCCAAGATCACCGCCGCCCAGGCAAGCCGTTGCTTGAGGCGGCCTTCTTTCAGCAACAGACTTCCCGCGAGGACAACCAGAAGGACGCTGATCTCCCTGAGCGGCGCCACGTACGTCACAGGCGTGAAAGTTAGAGCGTAGAGGATGAGGATATAGGCAAGCGGGCTGAAGACACCGATGGCGATCACGCCGAGCTTGTGGTCCCGCCACTGTCGACGGATGCGCTCTCTATTCCGATTGGCGACGGGCGCCAAGATCACCAGTCGTCCAAGACTTGACACATAGTCCAACAAAAGCGGCGGCGCCAGCAGGACCGACACCGCATAGGCGTCCCAAACTGTGTAGGCGCCTATCAGCGTTCCCGCGCCCAATCCGAAGAATAGCGAGCCCCGGGCGTCCTTCGCATCGGTCCTGATCCCGCCAGCCAGCATCAAAACGCCAAACACGATGATCAAGGCGCCGACGCCCATCTGAAGCGTCACGACCTCATTGAGCGCCAAGACTGCGAATGTGGTCGACAGAAGCGGTCCCGAAGCCCGCGCGACCGGATAGACCACGGACATCGCGCCGGTCCGATATCCCGCCTGCAGAAGCAGGAAATACCCGAGATGTAGAACGACGCTTCCCAGTATGAAGACGATCGCCGGCAGACCGAGATCCGGTTGTTCAACCGCCAAAATCCAAATTGCGAGCGGCAAATAGAGGATCACGGCGACCAGCGAGAACAGCCAGATCAGCTCCGGGCCGCCATCGATGCGTTTGACGAAGTAATTCCAGATCGCGTGACAGAGCGCGGCGGCTAAAACAAGCGAGAAACCGGAGATGGACATGACAGACCTCGAGCAGTGCACGGACGTGTTTCAACACGCCCTGTCCACCCCCTCTGGTCTTCTAATCCTCGGGTGTCCGCCAACGGCTCATAACGGCGCTTGGTCCAGCTTGCTCGTTGGCAACGGAACCCTAGCCGCACATGGATAAGCAGGCATTAACGTACTGAATCGATAACCCGAGTTCAATGTCGATTCCGTCGCCGGTCGACCCATAAGCAGGCTTGACCTAAAGCTGCTCGAGGTCGGTATAGGGTCGAAAAGAAAGGAGCGACCGGAATGAGAATAGCAGAAGTGGCGGAACGTTCGGGCCTCACCGTTTCAGCGATCCGGTATTACGAGAAATCGGGACTATGTCCGCCGATTTCCCGAGGACCGGACGGCAAACGCCAGTTCAATGCGACCGACCTGGATTGGCTGACCCTATTGTCATCCTTACGCGAAACAGGAATGACGCTGTCAGATATGCGCGCCTTCGCCACTCTCTATAGAGGTGGTGATGAAACCATTCCTGAACGGAAATCCGCGCTTCTAAAACACCGAGACAGTCTTGCAATCCGTCAAGCTCAGCTTGATCGGCGCCATGACATACTCAACCGAAAACTAAAGAAGTATCAGGAGATTATCGGAGAATCTCCTTGAAGACCATCGTGGTAGGCGCCTCGGGCGATATCGGCCAAACCGTCTGCGACGAACTCCGAAACCGCCATGAGATCGTGTCGGTCGGTCGGTCCAGCGGCGACTATCGCGTCGATATCAGTGATATAGACGCCGTGGCTAATCTGTATCGAAGCGTCGGCGAATTCGGCGCGGTCGTGTCATGCGCCGGAGACGCCACGTTCGCGCCGCTTGAAGCGTTCACACAGGAATCCTTCATGCTGGGGCTCCGTCAAAAGGCGATGGGTCAAATCAATCTTGTCCTGGCGGCACTGGAAACGATTTCCGACGGCGGATCGTTTACTCTGACAAGCGGCGTCCTTGATCGCGATCCAATCCGCATGGGCGCGAACGCGGCGACCGCAAACGGCGCGCTCGCGGGTTTTGTGAAAAGCGCCGCGATCGAAATGCCGCGCGGTCTTCGGATCAATGTCGTCAGCCCAGGCTTGCTCGACATTTCAAAACCACGCTACGGCGATTGGTTTCCCGGTCACAAACCGGTGTCGTCGGCGGAAGTCGGGCGCGCCTATACAAAAAGTGTCGAAGGAGCCCTCACAGGTCAGGTGATCATTGTGGAATAGCGCCACCAACGATCCATGACGCCATTGGCCTCTAGCCTGTCCGCACCCACGACGATAGCGGAAGCGTGGCGGGATGCATAATCGTATCCAACATCAGTACGAAGAAAACGGCGTTCCGAGGTAGCGGAAACGCCGTACGCCTTATGTTTCTAAGATGAACCTTCGCCTTACCGCTTCGAGAACTGGAAGCTGCGGCGGGCTTTGGCGCGGCCGCATTTCTTCCGTTCGACGACGCGGCTCTGGTGGGACAAACGCCCTCCTCAACACGGGCTGGCGATCGAGGGCTCACGCGGGTTGACAATCACGGGAGGCCATGACGGCCGCCCGCTACCTCTTCGCGGTATCGTCGGCGCACATGGTCCAGCGCGGCTTGAACCCGGGCGCTGCGCATCCGGCCGGCGGGGAGAACGGCGTACATCTCGCGGTCTAGCGGGCGCCAACCAGGCACTGACAGAGGCTTCAGCCCAGCGCGTTCGGCCATGAGGCGCGGCACATAGCCCAGCCCGAGACCCGCCTGCACAGAATCGACGGCAAGCTGCAGATCGCCGATCCTCGCGGAGGCTTGCGGAATCGCAGAGACAATCGCCCCTTCATCATTCAGAAACCGCCATTCTGACATCGGCTCGGCGACGACGGCCGGAACAGCGGCCAGTTCATCCGGATGGTCCAGAGTGAGCAGACAGGGGTAGCGATCCAGGAACGCGCTGTCGGCGGCGAGTGTGTACGGGACATCCCACAGTTTGATGGCGATATCGCTGCTGTCGCGCAGCGGTCCTACTCGAAACGCGAGATCGAATCCTTCCGAGACAAGATCGAGCCAACGATCGCTTGGATGCATCGAAAGCAAAAGTTGGGGGTGTTCGGAGGCGAACGCCAAAAGCCAAGGTCCGATCGTGTCACGAAGCGCCTGGATGGGGCCTGTCACCCGCAACTCGCCGGATAGGGGGGCTCGCCCGTCGCGCATTTCGGCGATGGCCTCCTTAAGATCGCGCAAAGGGGACTCGCAGAGTTGAGCCAATCGGCGTCCGTCTTCGGTCAGGACAAAGGCCCTTGGCGTCCGGCGGATCAACGGCGCGCCGACGGCGTTCTCCAGCCGGGCGAGACGGCGGGACAACGTGCTGACAGGCATGTCGAGGCGGTGGGCCGCAGACCGCAGGCTGGTCTCGCGGGCGAGCGTGGGAAGGAGGGCGAGGTCATCCAGTGAGGTCATGTCAGTGTTCTATTTTTGGAACGAAGTATTCCGAGTTCATATACTTGTTTCCAATATCGGTACAGTTCATTTCTAGGAAGGCCAACGGAAACAAACCCTTTGAATCTCGGAGTAGGACGCCGCCTTGAAAGCAGTACAGATCGTCGAACCTGGGCCGGTTGAGGTCCTGCACCCGATCCAGGCGCCGAATCCAGCGCCGGGCGCTGGAGAAGTTCGGATCCGCAACCGAGTCGCAGGGGTGAACTTCGTCGATACGCTGGTGCGCGCCGGCGCGCTGCCGCCTGGCGCGATCCAGTATCCGATCATACCCGGAGTCGAAGGCGCTGGAGAGATCGAAGAACTCGGCCCGGGCGTCAGTCAATTCGCGGTCGGCGATCGGGTGATGTGGTTCGCCGGGCTGGGCAGCGGCGGCTACGGCTCGTCGGTCGTCGCGCCGGTCCATGGTGTGGTGCGCATTGCAGACCATGTTTCCTTTACCGTCGCTGGCGCCAGTCCTGTCGCCGCCGTGACGGCGCACCACATGCTGGTCAATCTGGCGAAGGTCCAAAGCGGCGATTGGGTGCTCGTTCACAAGGCGGCCGGCGGCGTCGGCAGCATCATTCTGCAATTGGCTCGCGCCGCAGGCCTGCGAACCGTCGCCTTGGCCAAGGCGAGCAAGCATTCCTTCGTCAAAGAGATCGGCGCCGATGCGATTGTGGACGACCGAGCCGAGGATCTCGCTGACCAGATTACAACGATTACCGGTCCGGCGGGCGTGGCTTTATCTCTCAACAGCACAGGCGGCGACAGTCTGATCACCGATCTTCGGCTACTCGGTCCGTTCGGTGTTGTCGTCGGCTATGGGTTTCTTTCAGGCCCGCCTGGCGAGGGCTTAGCGGCTGCGCTCTTGGAACGCTTTTCCGCAAGCCCGTCGATACGGATGTCGGATATCTATACGCACTTCACCCACGACCCTGTCGGCTTCAACCGCGACCTCAGCATCGTCGCCGCCCATCTCGCGGACGGCGTATTCAAACCCTCGATTGACCGCGTATTCCCGCTGAACCAAGCCGGCGAGGCGCATCTGATGCTCGAGCAAGGCCGCGCACAGGGCAAACTCGTGCTCGAGATCGACGACTGATCAAGACGCACACGGAAATCTCGCAGCCATCTCGCGAACGCAGAGGAAAAATGGACCCTGAAAACAGGGAAGCAGTTCTTGGCGGCCGCCGTCATTCTGGCGAGCGCGAGCAGCGCAAGTGCGGTAGAACCAAAAGCGGTTATATTGGAGCCCGAGCGAGTCATTGAAGTGGCCTATTCGACGATCACAACCGGCAAGGAGTCTCAGCTTTTCGAGGAGTATTTCCCACAAGTCATGCCAATCGTCAGCGAGTATGGCGGGCGGTTTCTCGCGAGTTTCACTGTCATGTCCGGAACCGTGGATGGGGTTGCGCCCCAGACCGTTGCCCTCTTCGAATGGCCATCGGTCGAGGCCTTCCTTGCGATCGGCGCCGATCCGCGTCTGGAACCGCTGCTGCCAATCCGCAACAGCGCCCTGAGCTACATCAACGAGGCGAATTTCTTCCGCATCGCCGAAAGAACCGAACTCGAACTCGACCGCGACGCAACCTACCGTCTCTTTGCAGCCTCCGACGGCGACAACACGCCGGAAGGGATAGTTTTAGAACCGGTCTCGGGGGACGGCGCTTTTTCACAAGATCGTTTGGTGATCGCCGCGACCGCAGGCCGCGACGCGGACGTTGGTGGCGAAGGAGACTTTGTCATTCGCCTGAATCCGTAACGCCAAACGCGGTATATCGAGCCAATTGAAGCCTGAACTTGTCAGCTGTCCATCGCAGGCCACCCCGATCCCAAAACTATGATCAAAAAAGAAGAGGCGCTCCCGACGAACGGGAGCGCCTCAAAAAGAACGCAATCTCGGCCCGGCGATTACCGCTTCGAGAACTGGAAGCTGCGGCGGGCTTTGGCGCGGCCGTATTTCTTCCGTTCGACGACGCGGCTGTCGCGGGTCAGGAAGCCGCCATGTTTCAGGGTCGGGCGCAGGCCGGGTTCGAAGGCGACCAGCGCTTTCGAGATGCCGTGGCGCACCGCGCCGGCCTGGCCGCTGAGGCCGCCGCCGGCGACCGTCGCCATCACGTCGAACTGATCGGCGCGGGACGAAGCCTCGAACGGCTGCCGGATCATCATCTGCAAGACGGCGCGGCCGAAATAGTCCGCGACCTCTTTGCCGTTGACCGAAATTCGGCCGACGCCGGGCTTGATCCAGACGCGGGCTACGGCGTTCTTCCGTTTGCCGGTCGCGTAGGCGCGGCCCCACTGATCCAGCACCGGTTCGGCCGGCGCGGCGGGTTCGGCGACCGGAGTCGCGGCCTCCGCAGCCGGGGCGTCAGAAGCGGCGGCGCCCTGCGCGGCGGCCATCGCGTCGCCCAGTTTGGACAGATCGTTTACGGTTTGGGTTTCATCGGCCATCGTTAGGCGCTCCGAGCATTCTTGGAATTACGGGATTTCAGGTCGAGCACGGCGGGCTGTTGCGCTTCATGCGGATGCGCGGCGCCGGCATAGACCTTCAGGTTGGACATTTGTTTACGGCCCAGCGGTCCTCGCGGAACCATGCGCTCGACAGCTTTCTGGACAACGCGCTCGGGATGTTTGCCAGACAGGATCTGACCCATGGTGCGGTCCTTGATACCGCCCGGATAGCCGGTGTGCCAATAAAAGCGTTTGTCGGTCAGTTTGCGGCCGGTCAGCTTCACCTTTTCGGCGTTGACGACGATCACATTGTCGCCGCAGTCGATATGCGGGGTGTAGCCGGGTTTGTGTTTGCCGCGCAGGATTTTGGCGATTTCAGACGCCATCCGGCCCAGCACCATGCCCTCGGCGTCAATCAAGATCCATTTCTTGTCAACCTCGGACGGTTTCATTGAATATGTCTTCATAGCGGTCATACGTCTCGCCCTTCGGAACTCGGTTGAGCGTAAACGGACCGTGCTGCGCCCCGCCCATGAGAGAGCCGCTCAACCGTCGTTCACGCAAATTCTTGGATCGATGAGGTTCGCTACCGTCCGTCGGACTGTGCGCCTCTATCGAAGCGCGCGTGTTCTACTCAGGCGGAACCGCGACGTCAAGCGTTTGGTTGCGAAAAAGTCTATCGATTTCAATGGATTATATTTGCGGTAAAATGATACCGCAAAGAAGATTGGCACAACGCCTCAGCGCGGTGGGATCGAATAGGTGGCGGTCGCGTGGGCGCAGAGATCGGCGTCGCCTTCCGCCCGGATCGCCATATCGCCAACAGCAAGCCGCCGGCCCAATTTGATCAGCCGCGCGTCGCAGATCAGGTCCGTATCGCTCGGTTTCTGCAGGAAATTGATGTTCAGGCTGGTGGTCACCGCCAGCGGCGTCATCCCGATCGCGCCCAGCAACGCGACATACATGCTGTAATCCGCCAGCGCCATCATCGCCGGCCCGGCGATCGTACCGCCGGGCCTCAGATGATGCGCGGCGTAGGGCAGGCGCACGACCGCGCGCCCGGCCAGCACCTGATCATTCGTGAAACCATAGGCCTGCACGAACGGACCGAAATCCGTCATCAATTGCGTCAGTTCCGCCGCCGAAACCTTCGACGGGCCGAATGCGGGCTCCATGATGCGGGACTCTCACCTATGTTTGGACCATGCTGGGTGCGGCGCTTTCCGACCGCCGATCGAGACGATAGTATCGCGCCGCGCCCATCCCAGCTTGGAGGCCAGAATGACCGCCCTCGCCCACCCTGTCGAGCCGTCCGACGCCCTGGTCCTCAGGCGGGATCAGAACGGCGTCGCGCGCCTGACGCTCAACCGGCCCGCCGCCTACAACGCGCTGTCGATGGAGGCGATGGAGGCGATGCTGGGGATGCTCGTCGCCATTGATCTCGACCCGTCGATCAAAGTCGTCGTCATTGAAGGGTCTGGAAAAGGCTTTTGCGCCGGGCATGACCTGAAACAGCTTCAAGCCAATCCAGACCGCGCCTATCGCGCCCGGACCTTCGAGACCTGCTCGAAGATGATGATCGCGCTGACCAAGCTGCGCCAGCCGGTAATCGCCAAGGTCCATGGGATCGCGACAGCGGCGGGCTGTCAGCTGGTCGCCACCTGCGATCTGGCCGTGGCGGCGGACTCCGCGCGGTTCGGCACGCCGGGGGTGAATATCGGCCTGTTCTGCTCGACGCCCTTGGTCGCGCTCTCCCGCGCGGTGCATCGGAAGCAGGCGATGGAGATGCTGCTGACCGGCGAAATGATCCCGGCGGCGAAAGCGGTTGAGATCGGCCTGATCAACCGGGCGGTCCCCGAGGCGGAATTGGAGGAGGCGGTGGACGCGCTGGCGCGAAAGATCGCCCGGAATTCCGGCTTGGTGCTGAAAACCGGCAAGGATGCTTTCTACAGCCAGATCGATCTGCCGCTGGCGGAGGCCTACGCCCACACGGCAGAGGTGATGACCGAGAATATGAGCTTTGACGACGCGGCGGAGGGAATCGCCGCCTTTGTCGAAAAGCGCAAACCCGTCTGGCGGGAAAGCTAAGATGCCCGCCGACGCCGCCGAGAGGGCGATCGCCCCGCCACAAGGATTGGACAACGCTCTGCCGCCGGTCGCGCCGACGGACCGCGATCATGTGCAGGACTACTACGCCGACGCCTATATCCGGACGATCCTGCGCCGCTGTAAGACCATCGCCATGGTCGGGGCCAGCGCCAATTGGAACCGGCCCAGCTATTTCGCGATGAAGTACCTACAGCAAAAGGGCTTCCGCGTGATCCCGGTGAACCCGCGCTATGCGGGCGAGGAAATCCTCGGCGAAAAGGTCTATGCGGCGCTCGCGGACATTCCGGACCCGGTCGATATCGTCGATGTCTTTCGCGACCCCAAGGCCGCCGGCGGCTTGGTCGATGAGGCGATCGCGATTGGCGCGAAGGTGTTTTGGCTGCAACTGGGCGTGGTCAATCACGAGGCCGCCGACCGGGCCGAGGCCGCCGGCTTGCATGTGGTCATGAACCGTTGCCCGAAGATCGAATACGCCCGGCTCTCCGGCGAACTCGGCTGGCACGGGGTCAACAGCCGGGTGATCACGGCGAAAAAGAAATCGATCTGACCGAAAGCCGCATCATGCAACACCCCGATACTCTATCGACCGAGACCCTGGAAACCGGCTCGGTCCTCGCCCCGCGTTTCGACAAAGACGGTCTGATCCCCGCCATCGCCCAGCATGCCGAGACCGGCGAGGTCTTGATGCTGGCCTATATGAACGAAGAGGCGCTGGAAAAGACGCTGCAGACCGGACAGGCGCACTATTACAGCCGCAGCCGCAAATCGCTCTGGCTGAAGGGCGAGAGCAGCGGTCAGATTCAATTGGTCCAAGGCGTCTTCATCGATTGCGACCAGGACGCGGTGCTGATGAAGGTCCTGCCGCAGGGCGATGGCGGCTGCTGCCATGTCGGCCACCGTCTCTGCTTCTACCGCCGCATCGATACGGAGGCCAAAGAGGGTGTTTTGACGACCGTCGCCGGCGCCTGACCGCTACTCGGCGGCGGCGGGGAACGGTTCGGGAGCGTCCTCGCGGCTCGGCAGCCAGAGGGCCGCCAGGAAGCCGAAAAGCAAGACAAAACAGAGGCCCAGGAACAGAAGCTCGAAACTGCCCGTCGCCTCTCTGACCCAGGCGATCAACTGCACGCCCAACGGCGCGGCGCCGAAGGACAGCACGAATTTCACACCGAAAGCGACGCCCTGATGCTCATCCGGCGCGTATTTCGACAGCAGCATATTCTCCGCCGGCAAGGCGCTGGTGTCCAAGGCGACGACGAACACCGCCGCCATGAAGAGGATCGCCTCGCCGCTCATCCCGATCACCGCGATGAACGGGACCTGCAGCATCAGGCAGAACACATAGACCCGCTTCAACGGGAAGCGGTCGGCGAGAAAACCGCCGACCAATTGAAAGAAGGCGCCGATGGTATAAACCACCGCGACCAGCGCCCCGATGGCGCTCAGGTCGCCGCCCAACATGCCGATCAGGCCTTCCTCGAACAGTTTCGGCATCGCCGTCTGCAGCGTGTTGTAGATCAGGCCGACCGCGAACATGGGCAGCAGCAGCAGGCCAAAGGCCTTCAAATTGCCGCGGCTTTCGGTCGTCGATTTGCGCGCCGCGCCGCCGGCGGCCACGGGTCTGAAGGCGCCGGCCTTCATGTACCACAGCATCGCGATCCCGGTCGCTGCGCAGAGCGCTCCGGGGATGATGAAGGCTTCGCGCCAGCCATAGGCCTCGATCAGCAGGCCGGTGGCGCCGCCCGCCGCCGCTGCGCCCAACCCGCCGAACACGCCGTTCACAGCCAGCTTCTTGCCGGTATTCTCTTCCGACATCCGGACCAGCCAGGAAATGCCGACCGGATGATAGATCGCGCCGAACAGGCCGATCGCCGCCAGCATGACCATCATCGTCGTCGGCGTATTCATGAAGCCAGACGCCGACGTCGCGATCCCCATGCCCAAAAACATCACCACCATCATGCCGGGCGCGCTCCATTTGTCGGCCAAGCGTCCGGCGGGCAATGCGAAGACGCCGATCAGCAAGGCCGCTGGCGTCCACAGCTCGATCAACTCGCTGAAGGACAGGTCCCAATCCGCCTCCATCGCCAAAACGATGGTGAAATACATCGCCGCGAAATAGTGGAAATAGAAATGCCCGATGCAGGAGAAGATCACCGCCAGCCGGCCGCCGCGCTCGTCCATGCTCATCCTCCCAAACGCAAGTCTGGCGTTCCGTTTCAGGTTGGTGTGATACGATGCCGCGACATGGCCTGATAGTCGTCCCGACAGGCGTCGGCCAGCGCGCGGCTCGCGTCATTCAAATCGGGCGGGTCGTTCTGCGGCGCGTGAAAGCCGGTCGATCTCTCAACCGCGCCGTACCAATGCTCGGCCCAGACGCCGTCCGTATCGCGCCGCCCTGGGGTCCAACTTAGCATGCTTTCGTCGAACGCCAATCCAAGCGCGCGGCACAACACCGTTAACACGCCGCGCGGATCGGCCAGGATATCCTCGGCGTCGACCACCGGCGGCGCATGGCCCAGCCGGTCGGCGGCCCGGTCGAAGATCGCGCGCTGGGCCGCATAGCCCAGCATCGCCGGCGTCGTTTCCGCCCATTTCGCCGTATAGGAGGCGGCCACCCGCGCCGGATCGCGGACCAGGAAAGCGTTGGCGAAGCCGTCGACCCAGTTCAGGCCGTAATGCGGCATCATATGATGGCCCATATGTTTCTGATACCAGATCGGCCGGCCTTCGGGCGCCGGCCCGGTGATGCGCCGAACGACGGCGCGCCAATCGGTCGGCTGCGAGGCGATGACGCGCCCGCGCATCGGGTGATCCTGGCCGCTGTCATACAGGAAGGCGGCGTAGAAAGGCTCGTCATAGACCGCGCAGTCCGACCGCGCGCCGAAGCTGCGCATCATCGCGGTCGAAATGTTGCGCGGCCCGGACCACATGGCTATGCGCACCGGCTCGCCGCCGCGGCCGGCATCCGGCGCCCTGTCAGGCATTGAAATCCAGGTTCCAGACCGAATAGCGCGCGGGATCATCCTGCCAGCTGTCGCGCACCTTGACGAACAGGAAGAGATGTACCGGACAGTCGAGCATCTCGATCAGCTCTTGCCGCGCCGCCGCGCCGATCGCCTTCAAACGCTGGCCGCCCTTGCCTAAGACGATCGCCTTCTGGCTATCGCGTTCGACATAAATCGTCTGTTCGACCCGGACGCCGCCATCCTTAGGCGAAGGTTCCCAGCTCTCGGTCTCGACCGTCGCGGCGTAGGGCAGTTCCTGATGCACGTTCAAGAACAATTTTTCGCGCGTCACTTCGGCGGCCAGCAGCATCTGCGGCATGTCCGAGAGTTGATCCTCCGGGAACATCCACGGGCCCTGCGGCATTTGTTTGGCCAAATGATCCATCAGATCCCAGATGCCGTCGCCTTTGGACGCCGAAATCATGAAGGTCGCGGTGGCGGCGCCGCTGTCATTCAGCGTCTTGGATAGAGCCAACAGCTTGTCGCGCTTGATCAGGTCAATCTTGTTCAGGACCAGCACCGCCTTGCGCTTATCCTTGACCAGTCGGTCGAGGATCGCCTGGTTCTCGGCGTTCAGACCGACCGCGGCGTCGAGCACAAAGACCACGCCGTCGGCGTCCTCCGCCCCCTGCCAAGCCGCGCCGACCATCGCCCTGTCCAAACGCTTTTTCGGTTTGAAGATGCCGGGCGTGTCGACAAAGACGACTTGCGCCCGATCGCGGATCGTCACCCCCATAACGCGTGTTCGCGTCGTCTGCACTTTATGCGTGACTATCGAGACTTTCGCCCCCACCAGCGCATTGACCAGGGTCGATTTGCCGGCGTTCGGCGCCCCAATCACCGCCACAAAACCGCAGCGCATCCAGTCGGTTCCGTTAGCCGCCACAAGCGTCTCTTTCAGTTCCGGTTCTCGTCATCGGTCACGCCGCGCCCAATTGGCTCAGCAGATTGGCCGCCGCCGCCTGCTCGGCCTCGCGTTTCGAGCCGCCCTCGCCTTCGGCGGCGCCATAGGGCCCGGCCTTGACCCGGATCAAGAAGCGCGGCGCGTGGTCCGGCCCCGTGCGTTCGGCGACCACATAGCTCGGCAAGGGCGCGCCGCGGCCCTGCAACCATTCCTGCAGACTGGTCTTCGCGTCGCGCGGCGGCGTCGGGTCCCGTGTTAGTTTCGAGCGCCAGTAGCGTTCGACAAAGGCGCGCGCAACCTCCAGCCCTTCGACCTGATAAATCACCGCCAGGACCGACTCGATCACATCCGACAGGATCGCCGGATTCTCGCGCCCGCCGGTCGTGATCTCGCCCGGCGACATGTGGATATAGTCGCCCAACCCGATCTCATCGGCGATCTCGGCCAGGGTTTCTCGACGCACCAGAGCCGTGTGGCGTTTCGCGATCGCGCCCTCCGCCTCGTCAGGAAAGGCGCGCAGGATCATGTCCGCCACCAACAGACCCAGCACTCGGTCTCCGAGAAACTCCAGCCGCTCATAACCCAGGCCGGCGTCAAGATGGCTGCGATGGGTCAGTGCGGTGAGGAGCGGCGGCCCCGGATCGGACGCCAATATCAGCTTGTCGAGCAGCGCGCGATCAACCTTGCGCGGTCCCGACGCGGCCACAACCTCAGCGGACGCCATTGAAGATACGCCCAAACCGAATGGCGGACGGCCAGTTCCACACTTCATACCATTCCGTCTTGGCGCCGTCGACGGAGAAGAAGAGAAACTCGGCGCGCCCGATCAGGTTCTTGGCGGGAATATAGCCGACAAGATCCAGAAACCGGCTGTCCTGAGACCCGTCGCGGTTGTCCCCGAGCGCAAAATAGTGGCCGTCAGGTACGGTGTATTCCGGTGTGTTGTCCATCAGGCCGGTATCGCCGGAAAGCTCGATAATGGCGTGGCTGACGCCGCCGGGCAGCGTCTCTTCATAGCGCCGGACGGACCGCGCGCCGGACGCACCTTCGCCAAAGCGGAAATCATCGATCCGCAGGCGGCTGACCGGCTCGCCGTTGATATGCAGAACGCCCAGTTTCATCTGGATGCGATCGCCCGGCAGGCCGACGATGCGCTTGATATAGTCGACCTTCGGGTCGGCCGGCAGGCGAAACACCGCGACATCGCCCCGTTCCGGTTCGGAATCCAGAATGCGCCCCTCGAACGGGATCAGACCGAAGGGCAGCGAATATTGACTGTAGCCGTACGAGAATTTCGATACGAAGAGATAGTCGCCGACCAACAGGGTCGGAATCATCGACCCAGAGGGGATGTTGAACGGCTCATAGGCGAATGTGCGCACGAAGACCGCGATCAGCAGCGCATAGACGATCGTTTTGACAAAATCGGCGGTCTCTTCCGCGCGTTTCTTTAGCGCGGCCGCCGTCTTGTCGTCCGCGGTCGGGACTCCGCTTTGACCGGTCGCTGCGCGCGCCGCCTGCTGCTCCGCCCGTTCCGCCTGGAATCGCGCCCGGTCGCGCTCCCGATCGCGCTCCGGTGTTCGCTCTGGGCCCCGCTCCGATTGAGAGGCGGCGTCGGCGCTCTTGGCGGCGGACGGATCGTCAAGCGGGTCGGTCACAGAGGCATCCCAAATCAGAGAGAAATCGGCGCGAATGCGCGCGGTCGGCCGGATAAGGCCTTCGGGCGCTGGCCAAGTCAAGCGAAGCGGCCGGGGCCGTCGGCGTCGAAGCGCGTATCCTCACAGACTGCTCCGGTCCGGCCAGGAGTCCGGCGCGGCGGAGAGAATGACCACCGCTTGGGCCAAGCCGGACTCATCGGTCAGGGTGACGTCGGCCAACGGCCTAAAACCGCTCGGCGTCAGGGCCTCCAGCCGCGCCAAAGCACCCCCGGTCAAGGACAAGGTCGGCTTTCCGGACGGCAAATGCACAACCTCCATGTCGCGCCAGAACACCCCCTGCCGAAAACCGGTGCCGAGCGCCTTCGAACAAGCCTCTTTGGCCGCGAACATCTGGGCGTAGCGGTCCGCCCGCCGATCCGGCCGACGGTCGGCGCGACGCCGCTCTTGCTCAGTATAGAGCCTGTTGGTGAACCGTTCGCCGAAACGCGCCAAGGTGCGCGCGACACGGCCGATATCGCAAAGATCGGTCCCCAGGCCGATGATCACAGGCTCTCTCCCCGCCCGGATCGCCGCTCCGTCTGCAGAACCACGCCGGACTCTTGCGCCGCCGCCGCCGCTTCGTGTTCCCGCGCGTGGAGGGCTTGCAGCCTCAATTTGCGCTCGCGGCGCGCCTGGCGGGCATGCTGGTATTTCGCAATCAGGCCCCGAAGCGGGAAATAGAACGCCGTCCAAACCACGATGGCGGTTGGAATTCCGCCGACGAGCAGTGGCAGAAAGATGCTCCAGAAATTCTCGATGAGATGGGCGAGAGATAAGGTTTCGATGCTGAACGTGATGGGCTCGCCGCCCAGAACCCGGATCCCAAGCGAATAGGTGAAGGTGAAAATCACCGGAAAGGTCCAAGGATTGCCGAACACCGTCCCGATCGCGGCGGCGAGCATGCTGGCCCGACTGGCGAAGGCCATCGCCGCGGCCAGAATTATGTGGAAGCCGATGAAAGGGGTGCAGCTGATCGCGGCGCCGAAGGCGAAACCGCCGGCGATTTCATGAGGCGTGCCAGGAAGGCGGCCGACTCTGTGCTTAAGATAATGAAAGCTGCGCCGCCAGCCCATGCTCGGCCAGACGGCCTCGCGCACATGGTCGTGCGCCTGCCGCTGCTTCCGCCGGCGGAACACTAGGCCTGCGCCCGTTCCGCCGAGTTCACGACCGCCGTCGCGCGCAAGGCGGCGATGATGTTGTTCAACTGGCGCACGTTGGTTACTTCGATATCGATGAGCATTTCGTAGAAATCCTCACCGCGGCTGGTAAAGTTTAGGTTGTTGATATTCCCGCCGTTCCGACCGATGACCGTAGAGATCGTCGCCAGACTGCCAGGCTCGTTCGCCAGCACGGCGTGCAGCCGGCCCATGAAGGCGGGCGGATCCTCCTCATTCATCTCCCAGCCGACATCGATCCAGCGCTCCGGCGTATCGGCGAAGGTCTCCAAAGTCTTGCAATCGATCGTGTGGATCGTGACCCCGCGGCCGGTGGTTACGATGCCGACGATACGGTCGCCTGGCAGCGGGTGGCAACAGCGCGCGTAGTGAACCGCCATGCCGGGGATCAACCCTTTGACGGGGATCGTATGCTTCGACCCGTCGGCGACCGATTGCGCGGGCGGCGCTTTCTTGACCGGCGCCGCCTGTTGCAGTTCGGCCTTGGCGCCCGGATAGACGGCGTAAAGCACCTCGCGCGCTGCGTACCGGCCCTCGCCGACCGCGACGTAGAGATCGTCGACGCTCTCGACATCGAAATGCGCCAGGACATTCTTCAGCGCTTTCTCCGTCAGTTCGTGATCGGTCTGCTGAAAGATGTTCTGCACCACTTCACGGCCAAGACTGAGATATTGATCGCGCTGCTTGCTGCGTACGAAGCGCCGGATCGCCGCCCGCGCCTTGCCGGTTTTGACATAGGCCTCCCAGGCGGGCGAGGGGGTCTGCGCCTTTGAGGTGATGACCTCGACCTGGTCCCCATTCCGAAGTTCCGTCCGCAGCGGCTTGATGCGCCCGTTGATCTTCGAGCCGACGCAGCGATTGCCGATCTCGGTATGCACCGAATAGGCGAAGTCGATGGGCGTCGATCCGCGCGGCAGGGCGTGCAGATCGCCATTTGGCGTGAACACGAAGACCTGGTCGGAGAACATCTCCATCTTCGTGTGTTCCAGGAAATCGTCGGGCCCGGAGGCGTTGGACAGAATATCCAGCATGTCGCGCAGCCAGCGATACTGCTTTCCATCGCGCTGCGGCTTGGCCTGATCGGGACTGGATTTGTAGACCCAGTGCGCCGCCACGCCCAATTCCGCAATCTCATGCATCTCGCGGGTCCGGATCTGGATCTCGATGCGCCGGTTGTCCGGGCCAATCACGCCTGTATGCAGCGACTGGTAGCCATTCGGTTTCGGGAGCGAGATATAGTCCTTGAAGCGGCCCGGCGTCACCGGATAGGCGCCATGGATCGCGCCCAGCGCCTGATAGCATTCCTCCAGCGTATTCACCACGACGCGGAACGCCACGATGTCGGACAATTGCTCGAAGCCGATATTCTGGCGCTGCATCTTCCGCCAGATCGAGAAGGCCGACTTCTCCCGCCCCTGCACTTCCGCCTTGACCCCAGCCTCGGCGAGCAAGCGGCGCAACTCATCCACCACATTGGCGATGAGGTCGCCGCCTTCATTGTGCAGGAATTGCAGCCGCGCGGTGATCGAGGCGCGCGCGTCCGGGTTGAGCTGCTGAAAGGACAGATCCTCCAGCTCCTCTTTCCAGTCCCGGATGCCAATCCGCTCGGTCAGAGGGACATAGATTTCCATCGTCTCGCGCGCGATCCGCTTGCGTTTCTCTTCCTTCTTCAGGAAATGTAGCGTGCGCATATTATGCAGCCGGTCCGCCAGCTTGACGACCAGGACGCGGATGTCCTGGGACATGGCGAGCACCAGTTTCCGGAAATTCTCGGCCTGCTTTGTGCGGCTCGACTGCAGTTCCAGCTGGGTCAGTTTGGTGACCCCGTCGACCAGCCCCGCAACCTCGTCGCCGAATTTCTCCGACAGGCCGTCCAGGGTCGCGTCGGTGTCTTCGACCGTGTCATGCAGCAGGCCGGTGATGATAGAGGACGAGTCGAGGCGTTTCTCGCTGAGCAGGCCAGCGACCTCGACCGGATGGGAGAAATAGGGATCGCCAGAGGCGCGGGTCTGGGCCCCATGCATTTTCACCGCATAGACATAGGCCCGGTTGAGCTGGTCCTCGTCAGCGGCGGGATCGTAAGATTTGACCCGTTCAACCAGCTCGTACTGACGCAGCATCCCCGGGCGACCTCACAACGCGCGGGCGATCGGGCGAAAGCGCAGGCCCGAAGCGTCGCTTGGCTCAAAGCCAGACCCAACGGCGGCGGCGAAGGAGCCGATCCAAACCGTCCGACAGTCAGGGTGCGTCCGGTCAGTCGTCAAACACGTTTTCCATATCTTCGAAGGCCGGCATGTCTGGCAGCGACGCGGCGAAGGGCGACAGAGCCTCGGGCTCCGGCTCTTCGACCGGCAGGTCCTCAAGCGACCCTGTCGACATTTGCTCCATCATGTCGACTTCTTCCGGCTCATCGACGTCATTCTGTTTCTGCAGACCGCGCACGAGGGAATCGCGGACCTCGTCCAGATCGAGTTTCTCATCGGCGATTTCACGCAGAGCGACCACCGGGTTCTTATCATTGTCCCGCTCAACCTCGATCATTGTACCGGTTGAGATGTCCCGGCTGCGCTGGGCGGCCACCATCACCAAATCGAAGCGATTGGGGACTTTCTCGACGCAATCCTCGACCGTTACACGAGCCATGGGGCGCTCCTTCTCTTCAAGACAAATAACAACGCGCGTGCACGAAACTCGCGACCCCGAAATCGGGCCGCCGCCGCGGGTCGAACATCCAAACCCTACTCATAAGATAAGCGCCGCCGCGCAAAGGTTCACCCCCCCTGCCGCCGCGCCGTCCGCTTATCTGTCGCGAGGCGGCGGAATATAAGGATCGGCCCCCTCTTACGCAAGTCCCGCGCCTGCCTGCCGGCCCAGGAGACGCCGCAAGTTTCGGGACGCGACGAAAAGAAGCCAAGGGGCGGCGCGGCTTGTCGGGTCCGCCGTCTGTGTATAAGACCAAACCAGTTTAAGCGAGCTGTGTTGGTTATATTTATTTTCACTGATTCTCGATTAGACAGACTAGATAAATACTCAATGGGGCAACACTAATGGAAACTGGATTTTATAAAGAAGAACGGATCGGATTGTTTGTAGATGGCGCCAACCTTTATTCCGCGGCGCGGTCATTGGGTTTCGACATCGACTATAAGAAACTGCTCGACTATTTCCGCGATCACGGACGGATGGTGCGCGCCTTCTATTACACAGCGCTGTTCGACGAACAGGAGTATTCGCCGATCCGGCCACTGGTCGATTGGCTCGACTATAACGGCTATACGATGGTCACGAAGCCGGCCAAAGAGTACACGGACTCGCAAGGCCGCCGCCGAGTCAAAGGCAACATGGATATCGAACTGGCGATCGATATGCTGGAGATGGCCGATCGGCTTGAGCATATCGTGCTGTTCTCCGGCGACGGCGATTTTCGGCGACTTGTCGAGGCGGTGCAGCGCCGCGGCGTGCGGGTGACGGTCGTCAGCACGGTGAAAACCTCGCCGCCGATGATCGCCGATGAATTGCGCCGCCAGGCGGACACGTTCATCGAATTGACCGACCTTTCGCAAAAGATCGCTCGGAACTTCCACGACTCGAACCGCACTGGTTACAACAGGGCACGGCCCGCGGACTCCCGTTCTCGTCCGCGTCCAAATGAGACGCTGGACGGCGAGGCGTATGACGACGACGACGCATACGATGACGAGTATGACGATGACGAGGATTACGCCGACGATGACGCTGTGGTGGAAAGGGTCTAGGCTTGGGCGCTGGTGGTGACGCATTTTGAACCCGCGCCCGATTGCCGGCTTTGTCCGCGCCTGGCGCGCTACCGCGACGAAAATGCAGCGGCGCATCCGGACTGGTGGAACAAACCGGTGCCAAGTTTCGGCGGGCTCGACGCCGCGCTGCTGATCGTTGGACTGGCGCCCGGCGTTCAAGGGGCGAACCGGACCGGGCGGCCCTTCACCGGGGACTATGCCGGCGATCTGCTTTATCAGACGCTGGCGACATATGATTTCAGCAAGGGCGTCTATGACCGGCGGCCGGACGACGGGCTGACCCTGGTCAACGCCCGGATCGCCAACGCCGTGCGCTGCGTGCCGCCGCAGAATAAGCCGGTCGGCAAAGAGACCGCGACCTGCCTGCCTTTCCTGACCGCCGAGATTGCGGCGATGCCGCGGTTGAAGGCGATCCTGTGCCTCGGCCATCTCTCGCACGGCGCCACGTTGCGGGCGCTCGGCCAGAAACAAAGCGCTGCGAAATTCGCGCACGCCGCCGTACACCGCTTGCCAGATGTCGCACCGGCGCTGGTCGATAGCTACCACTGCTCGCGCTACAATACGAATACCGGCCGGCTGACCGAAGCGATGTTCCATGATGTCTTTGACGCTATCGCGGACGTTCTGTCCGCCTAGCTCCATGCGGCGTCGATGACCACCACTCTGGCGTGGCTGATTTTGGTCGCCGCGGGCGCGCTGGCGTTGCGCGCGGCTTGGCGCGGCATGCGCGCACAAATAGCAGCCGAGGCTGATGTCGCGGCCCTGGGCGACCCGGACAAACCCTGGCGCGGCGCGGAGCGGTTCAGCGGCGGCCTTCCGGAGGCAGAGCCGCTGGACGAGAAAACCGTCCGCGCCGACTGGACGCCGGTGACGTTGGGCGAGACGGTCGACGGGTTCAGAAAGAGCAAACGCGGCGGCGGGGCGATTCGGATTGATCGCAGAACATTAGAGCGCATGTGCGACTGGGCGGACAAGAACAGCCAAGGCGGCTGGCTGGCGATCCTGCTCGAGGAACGGGCGCTGACCTTCTGGTTCGAACGGCCCGGCGACGCACAGGCCTTTGCGGCGCACTGGACGCCTGGCAAATCGATGTAAAGATGCGCGCCGCGCAACGCGATGATCCAAGACCGCCGCCGACGGCTCGTCAGATCTGTTTGGTCAGGCCGAAGCGGGCGCGCGCCTCATCCGGCGTGGCGATGGACGCGCCCATCAAGCGGATCATCTCGGCGGCGCGCTCGACCAGTTGCGCGTTCGAAGCGAAGACGCCTTTTTCCAAATATAAATTGTCCTCCAGCCCGACGCGGATATGGCCGCCCAGGATCACCGCCTGCGCCGCCATCGGCATCTGCAGCCGGCCGATCCCGAAGCCTGACCAATTGGCGCCGTCGGGCAGTTCGTCGACCATCGCCTTCATCAGGGTGGTGTTGGCCGGCGCGCCCCAAGGGATGCCAAGACATAGCTGGAACAGCGGCGGCGCGTCGATCAGACCATCGGCGATCAACTGTTTCGCCAGCCAGAGATGACCGGTGTCGAACACCTCAATCTCCGGTTTCACGCCAAAGGCGCGGATGCCCTCGGCGAGCTTCCGCAGCATCGGCGGCGTGTTGGTCATGACATAATCGCCATTGCCGAAATTCATCGTGCCGCAATCGAGCGTGCAGATCTCCGGCCGCAACGCCTCGATATAGGATATGCGATCGCGCCAAGGCGCCAGATCGGTCGCCGCCTCATCCAGCGCGCGTGGATCGTCGGGCGGCCCCAGGGTCAGGTCGCCGCCCATCCCGGCCGTCAGGTTGAGGACGACATCGGTCCCGGAGGCGCGAATCCGCTCGACCGTCTGCCGAAATAGGTCCGGATCACGGCTGGGCGCGCCGGTCTCGGGATCGCGGACATGCAGATGCACGATCGCCGCGCCCGCCTTGGCGGCCGCCACCGCGGCATCCGCGATTTGTTCCGGCGTCACTGGGATGGCCGGGTGCTTGCCAACCGTGTCGCCGGAGCCGGTAATCGCGCAGGTGATGATGACATTTTGGTTCATGGCGCACTCCAACCTCGTCTTCGCTTCGAACGGGCCATCCCGAGGGTGATGAGCATGACAGCGCCGCGCGCCGGGGCCAAGCTTACGAGTCTAAAGTAGGGCGCCCTTTCAATTGCGTTCGCGCGAACCAGTTCGTTAGGATGAAGGCCCAGCTTCGCGAAAGGACCGACCCCATGAGCAATCGCACCCCGTTCGACGGTTTTCCGTCTGTGGTCGTCGCCGTCGTCGGCGCTGTCATCATCGGCGGCGGCGCGGTGCTGGGGGGCGGGCTGCTGTCGGTGGCGCTCAGCCCGGATGCGGCTCTGGATCAGACGCCAGTCGCCATGGAGACGCCCCAAACGACAACGCCCGCGCCGCCCGCGCCGTCAACGAGCGCGGACGGCTCCGGCGGCGCCGATGTCGAACCCGAAGCGCCCACACCGCGCCGCGACGTCCCGGAGATCGTTCTGGAAGACGATGACGCTGTCGAGGCGGATGAGTATATGGTCGCCGCCGCGCATCCGGCCGCCGCGCAGGCCGGCGCGATTATGATCGAACAGGGCGGCTCAGCCATCGACGCCGCCATCGCCGCACAGATGGTCTTGAACCTCGTCGAGCCGCAATCCTCTGGGATCGGCGGCGGCGGCTTCATGCTGCATTGGAACAAGCCGAAACGGCGCCTGGACAGTTATGACGGGCGCGAGACGGCCCCGATGGAGATTCCCGACACCGCATTTTTGAAGCCAGACGGCGACGCCATGGCCTTTTTCGATGCGGTCGCCGGCGGCCGCTCGGTCGGCGTTCCCGGCTTGTTGCGCATGCTGGAAATGGCGCATCGCCAGCACGGGTCCCTGCCCTGGGCGACCCTGTTCCAGCCGGCGATCGATCTGGCGGAATCGGGTTTCCCGGTCAGCCCGCGCCTGCATGGTCTGCTGGCCAACGCGCGCGGCCTCGCCGACAGCCCGACCGCGCGGGCCTATTTCTATCAGGCGGACGGATCGCCCCACCCGGTCGGCGCGATCCTCACCAATCCGGAATTCGCCGCGACGCTGAAAGAAGTCGCCGAGAAGGGCGCTGACGCGTTCTACACGGGTCCGATCGCCGAGGATATCGTCGCCGCCGTGCAGGGCGCCTTCCGCAATCCCGGCTGGATGCAGCTTGAAGATATGTCCGCCTATCGCGCGCTGCGCCGGCCCAACCTGTGCCAGGATTATCGCGAGCATTTCGTCTGTGGCATGGCCCCGCCCTCGTCGGGCGGTTCCACGGTACTGCAGGCGCTGGCGATGCTGAACACGGTCGAGCTGGAGGATTTCGAGCCTTATTCGCCCGAGGCGATCCAAGCCGTCGCCGAAGCCTCGGCCCTGGCCTTCGCCGACCGGAACGCCTTCCTCGCCGACAGCGATTTCGTCAAGGTGCCGCTGCGCGGCCTGCTGGACCCGGCCTATGTCCGATCCCGCGCCCAGTCGATGGATCTCGGCGCGGGCGAGAAACAGCCGAAGGACCCCGGCCAGCCGGACGGGGCCGCCAGTCGGGCGATGGACATGTCGCTCGAATTGCCCTCGACGACGCATCTCTCCATCGTCGATCGAGACGGCAACGCGGTCAGCCTGACCAGCAGCATCGAGACCGGTTTCGGCTCGCGCCTGATGGTGCGCGGCTTCCTGCTCAACAACCAACTCACCGATTTCTCGTGGCGCGCCGAACGCGACGGCAAGCCGGTAGCGAACCGGATCGAGCCGGGCAAAAGGCCGCGCAGTTCCATGGCGCCGACGCTGGTCTTTGACGAGGATCGCGACCTGATGATGGTCACCGGCTCGCCCGGCGGCAGTCGGATCATCGGCTACACGCTTCAGTCGATCATCAATGTCATCGATTGGGACATGAACCCGCAGGAGGCGGTGAACGCGCCGCATTACCTGCACCGGAACACCGGCCGCCTGGAGTTGGAAGAAGGGCCCGCCGCCCTGGCGCTGGCCGGCGCATTGGAAGCCCGGGGTTATGCGCTAACCGTCAGTCCGATGACAAGCGGGCTGCATATGATCGTGATCGACGATGACGATTTAGAGGGCGGCGCCGATCCCAGACGCGAAGGCGCCGCGATCGGCGAGGAACAAGCCGCCGACGACCTGATGAAGGCTTTCGACTTCATTCAGGCGGGGAATTAGAGAACATTTTGACGCTACGGCAATGGCGAGGAGTGTGTTCGGTTCGCGGACGATTCTGACATTAGTTGCGAAGGCTCCAATGGCGACTCTCAACTCCGTGCCAAAAACAGTGGTTTTCGCCTGTGACAGAAACGTATGGGTTTTGTCACTCGGCTTCTATTTTCGCCGCCGCGCGAGTTCACGATAGAGCGCCTCGCGCGATACGCCGAGAACGCGCGCAAGGTCTTGTATCTCACCTCTCGGCGGCAATGTATTCTGCAACCCGAGCCATGCGTCCAATCGTTCAGCCACAGTTTTGAGTGACCGAATTTCGGACTGCATCCGCGCGTTCTGCAACTCACGAGCCAACTGGGCAGCCCAAAGGCGTGCAACGTCTGCGGAGCTGTGAAGCCGTTCCAGGAACAGCGAAACCGGAAGCGATCTTAGCCGGGTCTTCGTGCTGGCTTGACCGTCACAATGGTATTGCACTGAATACGCCGAAGCCTCCGCCAAAACGTTGCCCGGGCTGACACGGTTCAAGATCAACGAAGTGCCGCTCGCTGTATAGCGCACAAGGTCGACCCCACCTTCGACGACCAGATACATCGACATAACGCGATCACCTGTCCGGAAGGCGGTCTGCCCGGCCTGAAGCGGCACGATTTGCCCCGTTTCGAAAAGCCCAGATACGACATTCCACATGATAATGATCATATGGATGAAATCGGTCCGATGCTACCCGTTGTTCGGCATGTTGACCTGGAAGGACGTCGAAATGGCTCTGCAACTTATGAAATCTTTGGTCTTGATGATCATCGTATTGCCATTGGCAGCGTTCGCACAAGACCACGGGCATGGGGGAAACAACGCGCCTTATGCCGGTTTTGAAGCGCGCGAAATCAAGAGCCTCTCGGAACAAGACATCGAGGAGTTGCGGCGTGGCGGAGGCTGGGGCCTGGCCTTGCCAGCCGAATTGAACGGCCGACCCGGGCCTGCCCATCTTCTTGAGCTTGAGGAAGAACTGGACCTTTCGGCAAGCCAAGTGGAAGCGATTTCTGCGATCTATGAGCAGATGCGCACGGCTGCCGTCGCTGCCGGGGAGCGTTTCATCGCCGCCGAGGCGGCATTGAGCGACGCCTTCGCCGGTTCCGATTTTTCCGAAGAGAAGCTTCGCAACCTGCTCGCAGAGGCTGCTGAGGCGCGCGCCGAGTTGCGGTTCATCCACCTTTCCCGGCATCTGTCTACACCCGAACTTCTAAGCGACGCGCAAATCCAGAGGTACAATGTCTTGCGCGGGTATGCGGATGATCCGTGTGAAACCGTGCCGGATGGACACGATCCAGAGATGTGGCGCCGTCATAACGGATGTGAGTAGGCACGCAGTTTGTCAAATACCCCCTGCCAAAACCTACCGGTCAAGAACGGTCGTTTTTGTCACGTCGGCGAACTCAACCGAAATTGTTGGAAATTCCTGCCCCAGAAACCCTTTGCAAAACTGCCTTTGGTGTTATCACGTTTTTGTCTACCTCTCCAGCAGCGGACGTTGGCGCGGCATGCGGCGCTTCGGGCTCAACCCTGACCTCCTTTGCGCGGCGAGATTTTGAGGAAACCAACTGTCAGCCGGCGCGCTGCATAGGACCAATGGGACACGCGCATCAAGTCCCGACCTTCAACGGTTCGACCATGCCTTTGAGGCAGGCGATGACGCTGAGCGGAGTGACCTTGCCGGTCGCCGGGTTCTCTTCGGTCGGGACGCCCTCGATGGTCGCCTGAAACCGGGTCGAGTCGGCGTCGAGTTCGATCGTATGTGTGTTCCGCTCGACACCCGGATCGGCCCAGACCTCGTACTGCGTCTTATCAACGCCCGGGCCGGCCAGCGCCAAAGCCACGGCGACATTTACATTCGCGGGGAACTTCTGCGCCGCATCCCGCACAGGGCCGGCGAACAGGCGCAACGGCTCCTGCAAGTTGGACAGGTCGATGCCCTGTTCGATCACATAGGGCGCCTTGGCCAGTCCGCGCGGCGGCTTACGCGTTTTCATGACAAGCGAATGGATGACGCCCTCCGACGCCGCACGCACGACGTCCAACGCCAGAAGCGCGCCGGTCGGAATGACGATGCGGCCGCCGCTCTTCCGCGCCAACGCAACCAAATCCCAATGCTCCAAGAGTTGGGTCGCCGACAGAGCGACCAAGGTGCGGCCGGCGGCCAAGGTCGCTTCCGCAACCGGCCGAAAGGCTTCGGGCGGGAGCGCCTCGACGACCACATCAGCCACCGTGTGGAGCTGCGCCGCCTCAAGCGCCGGCGGCGCTGATTTTAGGCCGGCCGTTTTCGCCGCCGCCGACGCAGGCGAAGAGGCGGAGACGCCGGCCAATGCCAGCGGCAGGTCCGTCGCGTCCAAAAACGCGGCCACCTGCAACCCGATCGCACCCAGCCCAGCAACCCCAACCCTGATCATGCAACGCCTCCTTGAACGCAAACACAGCCGGCAGGCGACATACGTTGGAGGCGGCGCATGCAACGCCGCCTCCAATTTGGATGACCCGACCCTGACAGGACCCTACCGCACTCAGCCCGTCATGCGGTCGACCGCTTGTGGCGCGTGCGCCGCGGCGCGCCGCTCGATCGCGTCGTAATAGGGCGCGAAGGTCGGGCGGTCGACATAGCGGCCGACGCCCCGTTCGGTCCGCACCTCGCCGTCATGGTAGATGATTTTGCCCTGGCTGATCGTGGTGGTGTTGATCCCTTTCACGGTCATGCCCTCGAAGATGTTGAAATCCACATTCTGGTGATGCGTGTCCTTCGAGATGGTGCGTTCGCGCTCAGGGTCCCAGATCACCAGATCCGCGTCGGCCCCGACCGAGATCGATCCTTTGCGCGGGTAAATGTTGAAGATCTTCGCCGCGTTGGTCGAGGTGATGTTGACGAATTCATTGACCGTCAGTTTCCCGCTATTGACCCCATGATGCCACAGCACATGCATGCGGTCCTCGATCCCGCCGGTGCCGTTCGGAATCTGCGTGAAATTGTTGTGGCCCATCCGTTTCTGCGGCGCGCAGAAGCAGCAATGATCGGTTGCTGTCGTCTGCAACATGCCCGACTGCAGCCCTTTCCAGAGCGCGTCCTGGTGGTGTTTCGGCCGGAAGGGCGGGCTCATCACATGCGCCGCGGCCGTGTCCCAATCGGGATGGCGATAGACCGTGTCATCGACCAACAGATGCCCGGCCAGGACCTCGCCGAACACCCGCTGGCCTTCATTGCGCGCCCGGGTGATCGCCTGCAGCGACTCGATGCAGGAATTGTGGACGATGTAGAGCGGCACATTCAGCACCTGCGCGATGCGGATCGCGCGATCCGCCGCCTCGCCTTCGACCTCGGCCGGTCGTGACAAGGGATGGCCTTCCGGGCCTGTAATGCCCTCATCCAACAATTTCTGCTGAAGATGGGCGACGAGTTCGCCATTCTCCGCATGCACGGTGCAGATCGCGCCCAACTCGCGGGCGCGGCCGAAGGAATTCACCATGATCTCGTCGTCGGCCATGATGGCGCCTTTGTAGGCCATGAAATGCTTGAAGGAGTTGACGCCATAGTCGCGGGTCAGCGTCCCCATCGCCTCATGCACCGTGTCGTCCCACCAGGTGATGGCGACATGGAAACTGTAATCGGTGGCGGACTTTTCAGCCCAGCCGCGCCAGGTGTGATAGGCCTCCATCACATCTTGCTGCGGGTTCGGTATAACGAAATCGATGATCATCGTTGTGCCGCCGACCGCGCCGGCGGTGGTGCCGGAGAAGAAATCCTCCGACGCGACCGTGCCCATGAAAGGCAGCTCCATATGGGTGTGCGGATCGATGCCGCCCGGCATGACGTAGCCGCCGCCCGCATCGACCACTTCGGCCCCCTGGGGCGCCTCCAGGTCTTCGCCGATCGCGCTGATCTTGCCGTCCACGGTCAGGACGTCGGCCCGATAGCTTTGGTCGGCGGTGACGACGGTTCCGCCGCGGATCAATATCGACATGTCAGTTCTCCCTAGTTTTGGGTCAAGCGCGGTAGGGCGGCGACCCGACGCCGCCGCCCAAACCGTCTGTGTCGGTCAATTTACGCCAGCCTTGTCCGTCACCGCGTGAGTCCAGGCGCCTTCGGGCGCTTTGGTGATCACTGGATCGGAGCCGCCGGACAGAAGAGTCGCGACCGTCCGCTCGTAATCCTCCGGCGCAAGCTTGCCGCTTGAGCCTTCGGTCAGCAGGTTGATCTCGCCCATCATCCGGACCTGGTGCTTCTCGGTCTGAGCGCCGGTGTCGTCATTCTCCAGCACGATCATCGCCGCCTCTTCGGGGTTTTCACGCGCCCAGGCCCAGCCCTTCATCGAGGCCGAGACGAAACGCGCCATCTTATCCACGAAGGCCGGATCGTTGAGGTTTTCCTCCAGCACATAGAGACCGTCCTCCATCGTGGACACGCCCTGATCCTCGTACTTGAAGACGACCAGGTCGTCCGCGGGAATGCCAGCGTCGATCACTTGCCAATACTCGTTATAGGTCATGGTCGAGATGCAGTCAGCCTGCTTTTGCAGGATCGGATCGACGTTGAAGCCCTGTTTCAGGACCGTGACGCCGTCATCCCCGCCCGTCGTCGGGATGCCGAGTTGAGACATCCAACTCAGGAACGGGTACTCGTTGCCGAAGAACCAGACGCCGAGCGTCTTGCCCTTGAAATCCGCCGGTTGAACGATGCCGGTGTCCTTACGACAAGTGAGCATCATGCCGGACCGTTTGAAGGGCTGGGCGATATTCACCAACGGCACGCCCTTCTCCCGCGACGCCAAGGCGGACGGCATCCAGTCGATGATCACGTCCGCCCCGCCGCCGGCGATCACCTGCGGCGGCGAGATGTCCGGGCCGCCGGGATTGATCGTCACATCGAGCCCCGCTTCTTCGTACAGCCCCTTGTCCTTCGCGACGTAGTAACCGGCGAATTGCGCCTGGGTGACCCATTTGAGCTGCAGGGTCACCTCGTCGGCGGCCTGCGCGCCCGCCGACACGCCCCCAACGGCCGCGGCGCCCATCGCCGCGCCCAAGACCGCGTTTCTGATCGTCTTCATCGTTAAGCCTCCTGTTTCGCTTTTCTGTTGGATTGTTTCAGCCTCCCTGTTCCGCCGCCGCCCGGCCTTTACGACCGGTGTCGGAACGACGGGTGCCAGAATGTGACCGACCGTTCGAGCAAGGCCAGTGCGCCGTAGAAGGCCGAGCCCGCCATCGCGGCCATCAAAATCTCCGCCCACACCATATCGACATTCATGCGGCCGACTTCGGTCGATATCCGGAAGCCCATGCCGACGATGGGGGTTCCGAAGAACTCCGCGACAATGGCGCCGATCAAGGCGAGCGTGGAGTTGATCTTCAACGCATTGAAGATGAAGGGCAAGGCCAGCGGCAGCCGTGTCTTCAGCAAGGTCTGCCAATAGCTGGCCCCGTAGGTCTGCATCAACTCGCGCTCCAGCGCGCCGGCGGCGGCCAGACCGGCCAGACTGTTCACCAGCATCGGGAAGAAGGTCATCACCACGACAACCGCCGCCTTGGACTGCCAGTCGAAGCCGAACCACATCACCATGATCGGGGCGATGCCGATGATCGGCAGAGCGCTAACGAGATTGCCCAAGGGCAACAAGCCCCGCTGCAAAAAGGGCGAGCGGTCGACCAGGACCGCGACGATAAACCCGGCGCCGCAACCCATCGCATAGCCCGTCAGGACCGACTTGATGAAGGTCTGCTGAAAATCCGCCCAGAGAATATCGGTCGAGCTTGCGAATGTCGCCAGGATTTGACTTGGGGCCGGCAGCAGAACCTGCGGCACGCCAAAGCCGCCGACGATGACTTCCCAGCCATAGACCAGCCAGAGCCCGAAGCCGCAGGGCGCCGCGAGCGCGACCAGCCGGCCCCAGCCCTGCTCCGGTGTCTCCAGCGCCGCCAGTCCGTCCACCGCGCGCCAGGCCAGCGCCCAGAGGCCGACCACGAAGCTCCAGAAGCCGAGGCCGGCGACCCCCGCCAAATCGGCGCCGGTCCATTGGATCGTGCGCCAGGCGATGAGCGCCACTAGCGCCGTCAAGACCACGGTCGTCAGCGCGCTGCGGTCGCGTCGCCAGACCAGCCACGGCACGGCCGCCGCCATCAATCCGGACAACAGCGCGCCGCCCGGCAGCGTGATCAGGCGCCCGTCTGGGCCGGCGGCGAACAGTAGGGAGCCCACAAGGCCCGCTGTGACAATAATCGGGACCGGCTGGAGGCCCGCCATCAAGCCCCTCACGGCGTCGCCCCCATCCGCTTCAGGACAATGCGCTCGATCACGCCGACCAGCGCGACCAACAAACCGGCCAGGATGGCGGCGGTGATCAGCGCCGACCAAATCTGGATGGTCTGGCCATAATACGACCCGGCTAACAAACGCGCGCCAAGCCCGGCGCGGGCGCCGGTCGGCAATTCACCGACAATGGCGCCGACCAGGCTGATCGCGATGGCGACTTTGGCGCTGGCGAACAGGAAGGGCGTCGCCGCCGGCCAGCGCAATTTCCAGAAGGTCTGCCAACGGCTGGCGGCGTAGGTGCGCATCAGATCCATCTGCAGTATTTCCGGCGAGCGCAGCCCCTTCACCATGCCGATCGTGATCGGAAAAAAGCAGAGATAGGTCGAGATGATCGCTTTGGGCACGAGCCCCTTCAGACCGATGGCGCCGAGCACCACGACGATCATCGGCGCAATGGCCAGGATCGGGATGGTCTGCGAGGAGATCACCCAAGGCATCAGGCTCTTCTCCATGGTGCGGACATGGACGATGCCGACCGCCAGCAGGATCCCCAGCAGGCATCCGACCGCGAACCCCAATAGCGTTGAGGAAAGCGTCACCCAGGAATGATAGACGAGGCTGCGTTTCGAGGTGATGCTGGTCTGGAAGATCGTCTTATTCATCTCCAAGAGGATCTGATGCGGCGCCGGCAGAAGCGGACGGTCTTGCGACAGCGTCCCGACGATCAGATCGCGCGCGGTCCAGTCCTGTTCGGCGCGGTCGAACCGGTCGATCTGAAGCTGGGCGTTCAGATAGATTGCGCCGAGATACCAGATCACAAGCACGGCAAGCGAGACGACCGCGATGGGCAGCGCCCTTCCCTCCGCCATGCGGGTCAGAAAGGACGGCCGCCTCGACCCAACGGACGCGGCAACCTCAGTCGTCATAGAAGTGTCCCGCCCGCAACCCTTCGCGCACACGATGCGCGATCTCCAGGAACTCGGGCGTCTCGCGGATATCGAGCGTGCGGTCGCGCGGGAAGCCGCACTCGATCACGTCGATGATCCGCCCGGGCCGCGGCGACATCACGACGATCCGGGTCGAGAGGAACACCGCCTCGGGGATCGAATGCGTGACAAAGACAACGGTCTTGCCGGTCTTGTCCCACAACCTGAGGAGTTGCTCGTTCAAATGGTCGCGGACGATTTCGTCCAAGGCGCCGAAGGGCTCGTCCATCAGCAGCAAGTCGGGATCGAAGGACAAGGCGCGGGCGATCGAGGCGCGTTGCTGCATGCCGCCTGACAATTGCCACGGGAACTTCTTGTCGAAGCCGCCGAGATTGACCAGATCGAGGTAGCGTCGCGCGCGCTCCTTGCGCTCGTCCGCCGGCACGCCCATCACCTCCAGCGGCAGCGTGACGTTGCGTTCGATCGTGCGCCAGGGGTAGAGCGCTGGCGCTTGAAAGACATAGCCGTAAGCCCGCCCCTCGCGCGCCTCGACGGGCGAGACCCCGTTGACGTAAATCGCGCCGCCAGTCGGTTTCTCCAGATCCGCGATCACCCGCAGCAAGGTCGTCTTGCCGCAGCCGGACGGGCCAATGAAAGAAACGAAGTCGCCGCGGGCGATATCCAGATCGACATCAGACAGCGCATAAACCGGCGCGTCGGCCGTATCGAACGTGACCGACAGATTCTTGATCTCGACGACGCGGTCGTCAGCGGCAGGCGCAGGCTGGGCCCCGTCCTCGATCGTGTTGTCTAGAGCTGCGCCGCTTGCCGGTCCATTCATGAAGCGGCGCCGGCCTTCTCCAGCATGGCGTGCAACAAGACGTTGGCTCCGGCGGTGATCCATTCCGGCTTCGCGTCCTCGACCTCGTTATGGCTGATGCCGTCGATACAGGGCACGAAGATCATCGAGGTCGGCGCCACCTTAGAGATGTAGCAAGCGTCATGGCCTGCGCCGGAAACCATATCCCGCATACTGTATTCGCAGGCTTCGGCCCCTTTGCGCACGGCGTCAACACAGCTTTCCTCGAACGGCACCGGCGCGTAGTAGAAGATTTGCTCAAGTTCGTAGGTCAGGCCGATCTCAGACGTGATGCGCTCGATCCCCTCGCGAATCGCCTTGTCCATGCCGGCGAGCACCGCATCGTTCGGATGGCGGATGTCGATGGTCATCCAGACGCGGCCCGGGATCACGTTCCGCGAGTTCGGAAAGACATTCATCATGCCGACGGTAGCGCAGGCGCTGGGCTGGTTGTCCATGCCGGTCTTGTTCACCAGATCGACGATCCGGCTGGCGCCCAGAAGCGCGTCCTTGCGCCGCTGCATGGGAGTCGGACCGGCGTGGGATTCGACGCCGGTGATCTCCAACTCGTACCAGCGTTGTCCTTGCGCGTCGGTGACCACGCCGATGGTCTTCTCTTCGGCCTCCAGAATCGGGCCTTGCTCGATATGAGTCTCAAAAAAGGCGTGGAGCGGCCGGCCGCCGACCTCTTCCGGCCCGGCATAACCGATACGCGCCAATTCCTCGCCCATCGTCTTACCGTCGGCGTCGGCGCGGCTAAGCCCGTAGTCCAGATCGAACACGCCGGCGAAGACGCCCGACGACACCATGGCCGGGGCGAAACGCGAACCTTCCTCATTGGTCCAGACCGCGACCTCCAGCGGATGCTTGGTCTCGATTCCCAGATCGTTCATGGTGCGGACTACTTCCAACCCCGACAGCACGCCGAAGACTCCATCGAAGCGCCCGCCGGTCGGCTGGGTGTCGAGATGGCTGCCGGTCATGACCGGCGGCAACGACTCGTCTTTGCCCGGACGGCGGGCGAAGATGTTGCCCATCTTATCGACCTTGATCGAGCAGCCCGCCTCTTCGCACCAGCGCACGAACAGGTCGCGCCCCTCGCGGTCGAGATCGGTGAGGGCCAGACGACAGCATCCGCCCTTCTCCGTGGCGCCGATCTTGGCCATCTCCATCAGGCTGTTCCACAGCCGTTCCCCGTCGATCCTTAAATTCTTGGCGTCCGACATCGAAGCCTCCATCCATTCAGGCGCGTCCGCCGCCTAGTCCAAGTCCATCAGCCGGCCATACAATTCGGGCCGACGGTCGCGGAAGAATTGCCATTTGTTCCGGATCGTGCGGATCATCTCCATGTCGAGATCGTGCACAATCAGCTCATCCTTGTCCCGGCTGGCTTCTTTTTCGATCTCGCCGCGCGGATTGACGAAATAGCTTTGCCCGTAAAACTCGCCGACATTCCAGGGGCCTTCTGTTCCGACCCGGTTGGTCGCGCCGATATAGACCCCGTTGGCCGCCGCCGAGGCCGGCTGCTCCAAGCGCCAGAGATATTCGGAAACGCCCGCGACCGTCGCCGACGGATTGACGATATACTCCGCCCCGTTCAGAGCCAGCGCGCGCCAGCCTTCCGGGAAGTGGCGGTCGTAGCAGATATAGACGCCGAGCTTGCAATAGGCGGTGTCAAAGACCGGCCACCCAGTGGCGCCGGGCTTAAAGAAGAACTTCTCCCAGAAGCCGGCGACATGGGGGATATGCGTCTTGCGGTATTTGCCGAGATAGGACCCATCCGCGTCGATCACGGCCGCCGTATTGTAGTAGACGCCCGTCATCTCCTCTTCATAGATCGGGACAACAATGACCATGTTGTGCTTCTTCGCGTATTCCTGCATCAGCCGGGTCGTGTGGCCGTCCGGGATCGCCTCCGCCGCCGCGTACCATTTGTCGTCCTGGCTGGGGCAGAAATAGGGCTGGGTGAAAACCTCCTGGAAACAAAGAACCTGTACGCCCTGCTCGCCCGCCGCGTCGATCAGCGGAATATGCGCGTCCAGCATGGCGTCGCGAATTTCGAGGGGCGTCTGCGCCGTATCGCCCTTCAGGCTCATTTGAATCAGACCGGCTCTCAGCTTGCTCACGCGTCGCATCCCTTTCCTACCGCGCCATCCAGCGCGTATCCTTAATCAAGGCGTTTCAACACCGCGCGCAGCGTCTCGAACAGTTCGTCGATATGGGCTTTCTCGATGATCAGAGGCGGCGACAGAGCGATGATATCGCCGGTGGTGCGGATCAGGATGTTCGACTCGAACGCGTCCAAGAAGGCGCTGAAGGCCCGGCGGGTCGGCTGCCCGTCGATCGGCTCCAGTTCAATTGCGCCGATCAAGCCGATATTGCGGGTGTCGATGACATGCGGGCAGTCGCGCAGCGAGTGAATCGCGTCGGCCCAGTAGTCTTCGAGTTCGGCGCCCCGCTGCAGCAGTCCTTCTTCCTGATAGGTCTCCAGCGTCGCAAGCCCCGCGGCGGCCGCCATCGGATTGCCCGAATAGGTATAGCCGTGGAACAGCTCGATCAGATGTTCGGGCCCATGCATGAAGGCGTCGTGAATCTCGTTGCGGACAAAGACCGCGCCCATCGGGATGATCCCGTTGGTCAGCCCTTTCGCCGTCACCATCATGTCGGGCGTCACGTCGAAATGCTCGGCCGCAAAGGGCGAACCCAAGCGCCCGAAGCCGGTAATCACCTCGTCGAAAATCAACAGGATGCCATGCTTGTCGCAGATCTCGCGGAGGCGCTGCAGATAGCCCTTGGGCGGGATCAGAACGCCGGTGGAGCCGGCGACCGGCTCGACGATCACGGCTGCGATGGTGGAAGCGTCATGCAGCGCGACGATGCGCTCCAGATCGTCCGCAAGCTCGGCGCCATGCTCCGGCTGGCCGCGCGAATAGGCGTTGCGGGCGAGGTCATGGGTATGGCGCATATGATCGACGCCGGTCAGCAAAGAGCCGAACACCTTGCGGTTCGGCACAATGCCGCCGACCGAGATGCCGCCGAAATTGACCCCGTGATAGCCGCGCTCGCGCCCGATCAGACGGGTGCGCGAACCGTGGCCGCGTGCATTGTGATAGGCGATGGCGATCTTAAGCGCCGTCTCAACCGATTCAGAGCCCGAGTTGGTGTAGAACACCTTGTCCAGGCCCGGCGGCGTCAAGTTGGTCAGCCGGGCGGCCAGTTCGAAGGCCTTCGGATGGCCCATCTGGAACGCCGGCGCATAGTCCAATTCATGCGCTTGCCGCGCGATCGCCTCGACGATCTTCGGACGGCGATGACCGGCGTTCACGCACCACAGGCCGGCGGTCCCATCCAACACCTTTCGACCGTCGTCGGTCGTGTAGTGCATGTCTTTCGCTTCAACGAAAAGTCGCGGCGCTTTCTTGAACTGCCGGTTCGCAGTGAACGGCATCCAGAAGGCGTCCAGATCGTTAGGCCGCGCGGTGGATGTCATCGACATCAGACAAACCCCAAAGCAGCGCCGTCCGGGATCGCCGCCCGGCCGCCGCTGTCGTTGCTCCCTCGGCTCCCACCGGCGCCCGTCTATCCGCGATCCATAGGGATCGCTCGTGGGGCGCTCTCAGCCGCTTTCAATTGACCAGTCGACCCGTCGAAATCAGACCTCGACAAAACTTGACCAATTGATCAACAATGACGCTACACCGGGGTTGCGCGGACGGTCAACTCCGAAATCGGGCCGGGGCAGGCCGCCCTGAAAAACGCCGCCGCGACGGGACCTACCGGCGGTCGAGGCAAGGCGCGCAGACGGGTGGTTGAGACCGGTCCCGCGGGCGCACGCAGCGCCTGTTCACGCATTGAGAGCAACCGAGCGACAGTGAGACCTGGACATGGAACCGTGGGAAAGAGCCAAATGACAAAGGCCGACGCCCGCCTGTTTGAATCGGGCGCCGTTTCGCTCGACTCGGCCGGCCGGGCCCCTGCGCCGATGGCGCTCCAAAAGGACGCGCCGAAATCCCGGATCCGGAGGCGCAATGAAGCCAAAATCCTTGACGCCGCGCAGGACGTTTTCGCCGAACGGGGCTTCGCCGGCGCCAGCGTGGACGAAATCGCCGCCCGCGCCGGCATGTCCAAGCCGAACCTGCACTATTATTATCGCCGCAAGAAGGATGTCTATCAGGCGGTGCTGCTGCGCATTCTGACGATCTGGCTCGATCCGCTGGAAGAGCTTAACCCGGCCGCCGACCCGCAATCCGAACTCCGCCGCTACATTCACCTGAAGCTCGACGCGTCGCGACGCCACCCGACTGCCTCACGCGTCTTCGCGACAGAGATCATTCAAGGCGCGCCGATCCTGCAGGACTATCTCGCCGGGCCGCTGCGCCGGCTGGTCGCGCGCAAGGCGGATGTGATCAACGCCTGGATCGCTCAGGGAAAGCTGCGTCCGATCGATCCCTATCACCTGATTTTCACGATCTGGGCGGCGACCCAGCACTATGCCGATTTCGCCCCCCAGGTCCGCGCCGTGTTGGGCATAGACGACGTATCGGAAGGTGTGTTCGACCGAGCCGAGGAGTCACTCTGCGGCCTACTTTTTGATGGGCTGACGCCGCGGACCTCAGAGCCGGGGGACTGACCCCCCTACTCCGCCGCTTCGGTCACGCGGTTCGGGTTGTTCGGGTGCGTCGTCCAATTGGCGTAGGGCTTGTCGTAGCGCTCGCCGGTGCGCGGGTCGACGCCGTCGGTCTGGTGCTCCATGGTGATGCAGTTCTCCACCGGACAGACCGAGACGCAGAGGTTGCAGCCGACGCATTCGGCGTCGATCACTTCGAACCTGCGAACGCCGTCCACCATATTGGTGATCGCCTGATGCGAGGTGTCCTCGCAGACGATGTGGCAGCGGCCGCATTTGATGCAGAGATCCTGATCAATCCGCGCTTTGGCGATGTAGTTCAGGTTCAGATATTGCCAATCGGTGATGTTGGGCACGGCCGAGCCGACGAACTGATCGGTGCTGCTATAGCCTTTCTCATCCATCCACTTGCTCAAGCCGTCGGTCAGTTCCTCGATGATTTTAAAGCCATAGGTCATGGCCGCCGTACAGACCTGAACATTGCCCGCGCCGAGCGCCATGAATTCGGCAGCGTCGCGCCAGGTCGTAATCCCGCCAATGCCGGAGATCGGGAAGCCGTGCGTGTCGGGATCGCGGGCGATCTCGGCCACCATGTTCATGGCGATCGGCTTCACCGCCGGGCCGCAATAGCCGCCATGGGTGCCCTTCCCGTCGGTATGCGGCTCCGGCGCCATCCGGTCGAGATCGACCCCGACGATCGAGTTGATCGTATTGATCAGCGACACCGCGTCGGCGCCGCCCTTCTTCGCGGCCCGGGCCGGATGGCGGATATCGGTGATGTTCGGCGTCAGCTTGACGATAACCGGCATGCGCGTATGCGCCTTGCACCAGCGCGCGACCATCTCGACATAGTCCGGCACCTGACCGACGGCCGAGCCCATGCCGCGCTCGGACATGCCGTGCGGGCAGCCGAAATTCAGCTCGATGCCGTCCGCGCCGGTATCCTCGACCAGCGGCAGGATCCTTTTCCACGACTCTTCTTCACACGGCACCATCAGCGAGACGATCATCGCCCGGTCCGGCCAGTCGCGTTTGACCTTCTTGATTTCCTGCAAGTTGGTTTCGAGCGGCCGATCAGTGATCAACTCGATATTGTTGAACCCGATCAAGCGGCGGTCGCCTGAATGGATCGCGCCATAGCGCGGCCCGTTCACATTGACCACATGCGGGTCCTCACCGAGCGTCTTCCAAACAACGCCGCCCCAGCCCGCCTTGAAAGCCCGGACCACGTTGGTCTCACGGTCGGTCGGCGGGGCCGAGGCGAGCCAGAACGGGTTCGGCGATTTCACGCCCAGAAACTCACTGCGTAGATCGGCCATGATCGGGTCTCCTATTCTTATCGGGTCGCGCCAGTCCGGGTTGTGCTTTCTTAAGGCGGCTCAGCCGCCGGACGCGAGATGGGCGTTGATGGCGCGGGCGGCGATCTTGCCGTCTTCGACCGCCGCCACGGTCAGGTCCAGACCGTCCTCGATGCAATCGCCGCCGGCCCATACGGTCTCCAGATTGGTTCGCCGGTCCGCATCGACCGCGATACGGCCCCGCTTCAGGGCGACGCCCGCCGACCCCAAAGCGTCTTCAAGGAAGTTCTGGCCGATCGCCTTGAAAACCTGATCGGCGGCCAAGGTAAAGCTCTCCCCGGTCGGGGTCAGCGCGCCGCCCGCGTCCGGCGCAACATAGTCAAATACAATGCTGCGGACGCGGCCGCCCTCGCCGATGATTTCCTTGGGGATCGCCCAATGTTTGATCCGGACGCCGGTGGTCTGCGCCAGATGTTGCTCGAATTCGCTCGCCTTCATATCCGGCGCGCCACGGCGATAAACGATGGTGACGTCTTCCGCCCCCAGACGTTTGACCTGGCTCGCAATATCGATCGCCGTCATGCCGCCGCCGATCACCACGACCGAACGGCCGACCGGCAGAGCGCTCAAATCCGGCGCCTGACGGATATCCGCGATGAAATCGATGGCGTCATGAACGCCGCCCAGATCGGCGTCTTTGATATCCAGGTCGTTCGCGCCGCCCATGCCGAGACTGAGAAACACGGCGTCGAAGTCATCTTGCAGAGTCGCGAGATGGATATCGCGGCCGAGCGCAACGCCGGCCTTCAGTTCGATGCCGCCGATCGCCAAGATATAATCCACTTCCTTCTGCGCGAAATCGTCGACCGTCTTATAGGCGGCGATGCCATATTCGTTGAGCCCGCCCAGCTTCTTTTTCGCATCATACAGCGTGACAGCGTGCCCCTCGCGCGCCAAAGCGTGGGCGCAGGCCAGTCCCGCGGGCCCGGCCCCGACAACGGCGACATGTTTGCCGGTCGGGTCCTTGCGCTCATAGAACTGGACGTCCTCGCGGATCGCATGATCGGTGGCGTAGCGTTGCAAGCGGCCGATCCGCACCGGCTTTTCCTCGGCCTCATGCCGGACGCAGGCCTGCTCGCACAGGGTCTCCGTCGGACAGACGCGCGCGCACATCCCGCCCAGAATGTTTGCGTCAAAGATGGTCTCGGCCGAGCCCAGCGTATTGCCGGTCGCGATCTGGCGAATGAACATCGGGATGTCGATGCCGGTGGGACAGGCCTGCACGCAGGGCGCGTCATAACAGAAATAACACCGGTCCGCCTCAACAAGCGCTTCATGCGGTTCGAACAGAGGATGCAGATCGCTGAAATTCTCGGCGTACGCGTCTGCGTCCAAACGGCCGGACGCGACGCCGCTGGCCGCTTTGGCGGCCGTGACTGGTGTACTCGACATGTATGTCTCCCTATTCGACCGCTGAACGGTTTCGAATTTTGATCATACGATAAAATTTTCACGGGGGAATAGGAAATTTCACCGAATGCGGGCGATACTGGCCGGACGACCCCACAGTCAGCCAGCCGCGCCGCGGGTTTTCGGCGCGCATGTCCAACGAGGAGAAGACCAGATGACCGCCTATTGGATCGCCCATGTCACCGTCCATGATGAAGACGGATACGCTGAATATGTGAAAGTCGCCGGCGAATGCGTGAAGGCGCATGGCGGCGCGTTCTTGGCGCGCGGCGGTCGCCACGTCACGATGGAGGGGCCGGATCATGCGCGCAACGTCGTCGCCGAGTTCCCGACCTTGGAGGCCGCGGTCGCCTGCTATGAATCGGAAGCCTACCAGTCGGTGGTTGGGTTGGCGAAGGCCAGCGCCGATCGGACTTTGTGCATCGTCGAAGCGGGATAGACGTCGACGGGGAAAGAAAAAGGCGAGAGCGCATACCGCTCTCGCCTCTCAGAGTAATCGTTTGACAGCCGCACCCGCGTTGGGGGGGAGCACGGGGCGACGCGGCCGACCAATCGATGCGCCATGCGGGAGCGTTGACCGCTTCCGTCAGGGCGGGAGCTCCGGCGCGCGGAAAAACGCTCCGCGTCCGGGCGTCACAAAAATTACGGCAAGATCACCGCATCGATGACATGGATCACGCCGTTGCTCGTCTCAATATCGGCGGCGATCACGGTCGCGTTGTCGACTTTCACACCATCGGTCGCGTCAATGTCGACCGTGCTGCCTTGCACCGTGGCCGGCGAGAGCGTCTGACCGGCGATGTCACCCGACATCACTTTGCCCGGCAGGACGTGATAGGTCAGCACCGCGACCAGTTGGTCTTTGTTTTCGGGCTTCAAGAGGTTTTCGACCGTGCCGGCGGGCAGCTTCGCGAAAGCGTCGTCGTTCGGCGCGAAAACGGTGAACGGGCCGGGGCCTTTCAGCGTGTCGACGAGACCCGCAGCCTGAACGGCGGCGACCAGCGTGTTGAAGTCGCCGGCGGCGACAGCGGTGTCGACGATATCGGCCTTCGGCGCGGGCGCGGTGTTGGCCGAGGAGCACGCTGCGAGGGCGACGAGCGCAGCCGCGGCAAAAAGTCGTTTGAACATTTGAGATCTCCTTTTATGATTGAGTGTGCAATTTGCACACGTCACGACGGAGTTATCCAACAAACGTTCGATCGTGTCAATTCATTTGTGGGAATTTTTTACACAATAGGCGATACTAGCGAGATGACTGAGCAAAACGCCCAAGATCCGCCCGTGCTGGACCGCGCTCTGAAAGCGGTCTTGCGCCCATTGGTGAAGATGATGATCGCCCGCGGCGTGACAGCGCCCAGCGCCTATCGTCTGTTGAAAGAGGTCTATGTTGAGTCGGCCGAAGCGGATTTCTCGGAGGAGCGCGGCGCGCGCCCCACCGATAGCCGGATCAGCGTGCTGACTGGGATCCACAGACGCGACGTCAAGGCGTTGCGCGGCGGTCCGGACGAGAACCGCCGCGCCGCCGCCCGCCGGGTCACCACCTTGGCGACCGTGGTCGGACGCTGGCTCGCAGACCCTGCGCTGGCGCCCTCGGGCGCGCCGCAACCGCTGCCGCGGACGGCCGATGACGGACCGAGTTTCGACGGGTTGGTGGCGGCGGTCAGCAAGGATGTGCGGCCGAGGACCGTTCTAGACGCGATGGAGTCGCAAGGACTGGTGATTGTCGAGGGACACGGGTCCGCGGCGCATATCGCTCTGACCGCGGCGGCCGTCGTCGCGCCCGGCGCCGCCGACGAGAAGCTTGTATTCTATGGCCGAAACCTCGGCGACCATGTCTCAGCAGCGACTGAGAACTTGTTGACGGACCCGGCCCCGTTTTTCGAAAGAGCGGTCTTTTACAACCGACTCACGCAAAACTCGGTTGAAGCCTTGGAAAAAGAAGCTCATGAACGGGGTATGACGCTGTTGACCGACCTCAACGCTCGCGCGTTCGCTCTCCAGGAAAAAGACGCGGGCAATCCGGCGGCGACGGAGCGGTTTCGGCTGGGCGTCTATGTGTATCACGCCACGGAAGAGCCGGACAGCCAATCGCCGCCGGACGGCGCAGGGGATGAAGATTAATGACCGCGCCATGGTTTGACCGTCGCCGCGTCTTGATGGGCCTTGCGGGCGTATCGCTCGTCGGCTGCGAGACCGGGACGCAATCGCTTGCGGTGACGGATAATCGCGAGGGCGGCATCGGCGGGACGGGTATTGTTGGAACGGTGACCGGGTTCGGCAGCCTCAAAATCAATGGCATGACCGTCGAGCTTCCGACGACGACGGCGGTTGAGGACGGCTATGGGCCCGTCGAGTCCAGCGCTCTGCATGTCGGCGACACCTTGACCATCGAGGCCGAGACACGCGCGGATGGCGCGCTTGTCGCCAAGCGCGTCGTGCGTGAGCGCCCGCTAATCGGGCCGATCACCAGCCTGAACGGCGGTCTTGAAGTCATGGGCGCGCCGGTGGCTTCCAACGCCGCGCTTCCAGAGGGGCTGCGCCTGGGCGACCGGGTTGCGGTCTCAGGCCTGTGGCGCCGCGAGCGGGTTCAGGCGACTCGCCTGGCCGTCGCGCCGCAACCGCAAGACATCGTCAGCGGCGCGGTCGCGGGCGACCGCATCGGCGTCGCGCCTATCGCCGAACCCGCGGCGCTGGCTTCGCTGCAGGGGCAATATGTCACCGCGCGCGGCCGTTATGCCGAGGGCGTTTTTGTCGTCGAGTCACTGAGGCCGGGCCGGTTCGTCGGGGCCGCCGGCGCGCTGGCCCGATTGTCTGTGGAAGGCTATCTCGAACCGATCGCCGACGCGCCTCGTTTCACCGTGTCAGGCCTCGGGCATAGTTTCGAGAAGACGGCGCGGCTGCAGCCGGTGGCGGCGGCGAGAACTCTGTTCGTCGGTCCTTATACGGGTCTGTTCGACGTGCGCTTCGGACTTCCGTTGCCGGAGACGGCCGAGGATCGCCGACGCCTTTTGGAGGCGGTCGAAGACCCGTTCGCGCCGCAAAACGCGATCGATCTAAAAGGCTGAGCGACAGACCGGCGCAACGCTGCGTCGGCCTGTCGTCTCAGCGGCCTCAAGACAGCCACCGCTTGCGATGGATGATCCACAGCGACGGTTCGCCGGCGCTGTCCAAACCGGGCGCCGTCGGCGCCGCCGCGTCAGCACTGTCCAAACCGATATCGCGCAGCAGATGATCGTTGAGCTTGGCTGTTTGTTCGGGCGCGCCGATAAGCGAGCGCCGATCGGCGATCTCGGCCGTCACACGCCGGAGCGCTGTGAGCAGACTTCTGATCTTCACTCGGATACCCGCCTCTTGGGATCGGCCTGCGGCGCGCGCTGCGCCGTGCGTCGAGCTGGGCCGGCCGCTGGCGAACCCCTCTGTCGAAAGCGGAAGTGCGGTTGTCTCACTCATGGTGTCCTCCATTTGGGTGCGTTCGGCTGTTCGCCGGCGAGCGCATGACCAAATCTGACTTGGCCATGAACCGTTCGACGCCGCGCCGCTTCATGCGCGTTTCAGTTCGGATATGAGCTTGAAATAGAGGCAGACGCTGCGCTGAACAAACGAGAAGTTCTCGACAGATGAGTTAGAAAAATTGTAGTTATAGTTGATGTCGAGACCTCTACCGCCCCTGAACGCCCTGAAGGCCTTCGAAGCCGCCGCGCGGCATCTTAGCTTCACCAAGGCGGCGGCCGAGTTGAATGTCACGCCGGCGGCGGTGAGCCATCAGGTCAAGGCGCTAGAGGATTTGCTTCAGGTCCGCTTGTTCCGCCGCCTGACAAGGGCGCTGCGCCTGACCGACACCGGCCAAGCGGCCCTGCCGTTGCTCGGCGAAGGCTTTGATATGCTCAGCCAAGGCGTCGAGCGGATGCGCGCCCATGCCGACGGCGGGGTGTTGACGATCAGCGTCTCACCCTCCTTCGGCGCTTCTTGGCTTGTACCCCGCCTTGACCGGTTCCGCACAAAGCATCCGGATATCGAGGTCCGGATCGACGGCACCGACCGGCTGGTCGATGTGGCGCGCGGCGACGCCGATATCGCGCTGCGTTACGGTCGGGGCGGCTATGAGGGGGTCCGGGTCGATCGGTTGTTCAGCGACGCCTTCACACCGGTCTGCAGCCCTGCTCTTCTTCACGGCGAGCGCCCATTGCGCGAGCCCGATGACCTACGCTATCATACGTTGTTGCATGTCGAATGGCAACAGGCCGACGCGTCTTGGCGGATGTGGCTGCTGGCCGCCGGCCTGACCAATATCGATCCGACCCGGGGACCGCGTTTCTCGATGGAGACCATGGCGATGCAAGCCGCGCTCGACGGCCATGGCGTCGCCTTGGTCGGCGACAAACTAACGACGCATCACATCGCTGCGGGTCGTCTGGTGCGTCCCTTCGACCCCGCCCTCAGCACGCCCTTTGCGTTCGCTTATTACTTGCTGACTGCAAAGGAAGGCGCCGATACGCCCAAGGTCGCCGCCTTCCGCGACTGGCTGCTCGAAGAGGCGCGGACCGACAACGCCTAGCGGTAGAATGTGACGTAGAACCGAACAGGCCCAAGCGGCGTGACGCGATGCGCCGCCTCGGGCGCGACGACGCCGGGCTGGTCCGGAGCGAGGTCGACGTCGGTGTCTTCGCTCGAGATTTCAAGCCGCAACCGACCGGACAAAACGCTGATCACAGCCCAGACTCCGGCTTTCGTACTATGGTCTTTGGTCAAACCCGCGGGCACGGTCGCCTCGGTAAAGTCGGGCGTCCGCTTGTAGGCCGAAACCGTCTTTGGCAGGGATCTCACGAGGGGCGGCTCCTTACTCGGCGCGCATCCGGCTCTTGGTAGAAGCTTGTCAATGGACGCGACCCTATTGGATGTGCAAGGGCGCGCCCATTCCCAGAAAACGGCCCATCGAAGAGCCGCGCGCCCTAACGCAAACTACTCACCGACCGATGCCGACGTTGATTTGTACTCCGCCCGTATGAGGCTGTAAGTGAGGCGTGGCCTGCCGCCGACCGCGCCCTTCCTCACTCAGTATAACGCGCGACAGGCGACTTGACTGGATAATCGGCTATTTCTCGCTAGGCGTCTATCCCGATGTACGATTTCTACTCCGACATGAAGACCAAGCCGTCCATGGCGATGCGCGACGCGTCGCTGCGTGCTGTCGTGGGCGATGAGCAGAAAGACGAAGACCCGACCGCGCTTGACCTGTGCGACCGTGTCGCTTCGCTGCTCGGCAAGGACGCCGCCCTATTTCTTCCATCCGGCGCCATGTGCAACGAGATCGCGATACGGGTGCATACGCGGCCCGGTGATGAGGTCATCTGCGAACGCAGCAGTCGTATCATCAACTACGAGACCGGCGGGCCGGCCGCAATCAGCGGCGTTATGATCCACGCCATCGAGGGAAAGCATGGGATCTTTGAAACAGATCAGGTCGCTCAGGCCATTCGCCCGCGCTCCCGCTATATGCCGGAAAGCCGATTGCTGTGCGTTGAACAGACAGCCAACTCGGGCGGCGGCGCGGTTTGGCCTTTGCAAAAGATCCAAGCCGTCGCCGAGGTTGCAAAGAACGCCGGCCTCGCGACCCATATGGACGGCGCGCGCCTGATGAACGCCGTCGTTCGATCGGGCGTGCCCGCCGCGACCTGGGCCGAACGATACGATTCATGCTGGATCGATTTCACAAAAGGCCTGGGCGCGCCGATCGGCGCCGTGCTCGCGGGCTCCGTCGATTTTATCGAACGGGCCTGGCGCATCAAACAGCAGATCGGCGGCGCCATGCGGCAATCGGGCATTGTCGCCTCCATGTGTCTCTACGCCCTTGAGCACAATATTGACCGGCCTACCGAGGATCACGATTTAGCGTCGTCCATCGCTTCTCAAATATCGGCTCTCGAGTCCGTCATCGCCGTACTGCCCGTCGAGACGAATATCGTCATTCTTGACGTCTCGCCGGAAGCGCCGGACGCCGAGAGTTTGGCGACGGCTCTCAAGCCCACGGCGTTCAGATCGGGGCTTTCGGAGAACGGCGCATCCGGATCGTCACGCATCTTGACGTCGATCCGGAAGCGGGAGACGCGCTTTGCGCGAGCCTCGCGAAATATCTTTGAATGAAGAACACCGCGCAGCGCACGCGCGGCAAAGGCTCAATCAACTTCATTGTCGCGCGTCAGCCTATTGAGCGGCTGCGCCGTTCCAGCATGATGACGTCGCGCCAGCGGCCTTCGAATGGGCCGTACCCCATTTGCCCCAATCTCTTTCTGAGGCCGACGGCCTCGAACCCCAACGCCGAATGAAGGGAGAGGCTGGCCTCATTTTCCGGAAAGATCTGAGCGACCAGCGTCCAATAACCGGCATCCTCGGACGCCGCCACGATGGCCTCCAACAGATGGCGGCCCAGTCCGCCGCCTTGTTTCTCTGTTGAAACATAGATCGAGACCTCGCCCACCCCTCTATAGACGGCGCGGGCGGACGTCGGGCTCACACCCGCCCAAGCCGCAATTCCCGCGGCGTCTTCGGCGACCAGCGCAAGCCCCCGTCCAACCAAAAAGCTCTCGCTAAAGCTCTTCCAATCATACGGCGTGTCGCGAAATGTAGCGTGACCGGTTGCGAGACCCTGCGCGTCGATAGCGCTTATTCCAGAAGCATCCGACGGCGTCGGCGTCCGGATCGTGACCCCGTTCAAGGCCATAGGGAACTCATCAAGAGTAGCACCGCCATACCGATCAACGCCTGCACCGCGGCTCCTCCAGATAGGATGCGCATAACCCGCCCTTCCCCTTTGATGTCATCCAGCGCGTCTCGACGCACCAACCAATAGTAACTATCATTCGGCAAGATAGCGATAAAGGAGCCCAGGCAAATAGCGAAGACGGCGGCGATCTGCTGCACATCGCTTGCAAGCACGATCGGGGCCGCAACAGGCCCGACGGCGGCGAACGTCGCCATCGACGATCCTTGGGCGAGTTTGAAGAGGACCGTCAAGACAAACAGCGCAATAAGCGTTTGCACACCGTCGACTTGCGGCGGCAAACGATCCAAAGGGACCAGCCCTGTCACCACCGCCCCAAACGCGCTGGCTGCGCCGATGACCAGAAGCAAAGATCCGGTGCGGCGGACCGCGCTATCCAGACAGGCGCGCCGGTCGCCGGATTGACTCTGCAACAGAGCAAGGGTCGCGGCGGCGATCAAAGCGCCTTTAGGAAGCAGTGCAAAGTCCAACACGCCAATGCCGGTCGGACCTACCACACCGCCAAGGGTCAGCAGACCAGTCATCACCAGAAAGGGTGCAAAGGCCTTTAACATGCGTCCTTTGTACCACTGGCTGTCGACGCCTTTCGCTGTGGCGCCGCTTCTGGTCGCGAACCGCCCCCAAATCACGCCCGCCGCCCAGACAGGCATGGTCAAAAGCATGCCCCACAGCAGCAATATGATCGGTTCTATACCTTGTTCGCCGGTTACGCCGAGGCCTACAGCCACGATCAATGGTCCGGCGGGATAGAGAAGCTTGAACCCGGCATACGCGCCAAACGCTGTATCGATTTTATAGCGTCCAGCCGCCGGAGAGAGCGCCGCATAGGCAGTGTCCGGGCAGATCATGCCCGCGCCTGCGACCGGCGCGGCGAGCGCGACAGTCCGGCCCGCCGTATGGGATGCAATATCCCGGCGCGCCAAAGCTGCAGCCAAGGCGAAAGAAGGCAAGAGGATCAAGGCGAATTCGCCTAGAGCCCGACCGAACCCCGCACTGAACAACCCGATGACTTCATCCGATCCGAGGCCCGCCGTTAGCCCAATGACGATGGTCAGCAAGACCATCCAAACGACCAAGGGCAAATCGGGTACATGGTCTTTGACGCTTGTGGGAGAGAGGAGAGAATCGCGAGTGACTGGCATTCTGAGGCTGATTGTTATTTGAGTATGGCTCATGCTAACCCTCGGAGAATCATTGTCATAATGCAAAAATGAGAGTGAAAGCATGCGTATCACTCATGCTAAACCGCCATTGAGATCGCTTCAGGTATTTGAGGCCGCCGCCCGATGCGGCGGATTCACCGCCGCTGGAGAAGAGCTTGGCATCACACAAAGCGGCGTGTCTCGACAGGTCTCCGATCTCGAGGCGACGCTGGGTGTTAATTTGTTCGTGCGCAATGGCGCCAGACTGACTGTGACGCCGTCAGGCGAACGCTTGGCGCGCCAATTGGCGACGGCCTTTGCTAACATTAGGTCCGCTGTCACGGACGCGCGGCGATCCGATCGATTTGTAACCCTTTCAATGCTTCCGTCGGTGGCGGCGCGTTGGTTTGCACCGCGATTGGGCGACTACCTCGCCAAAAACCCTGATATCGATCTTCGTATCACCGCATCCCGACATTTGGTGGATTTTGCTTCGGAAGCTGTTCACGCGGCGATCCGCTACAGCCCCGCGCCTCCGCCCGATCTGGAAGCGACTAAGCTTGGCGGCGAGACGGTGACGCCCGTCTGCTCGGCCCAGTACGCTGAAGAGCTTAATTTAAAGACGCCAAAGGATTTAGATCGGGCGACCCTTTTATGTGGGGACATTCCCGAAGACTGGGCCGCTTGGTTCAAGGCCGCCGGGCGCCGTTCGACTCCTCCTGCAGGGCCTCGACTGGGGGATGACGCCGCGATCCTTCAGGCGGCCGTCGATGGTCAGGGGGTCGCGCTGGGCCGGTCGATTCTTGTCGTAGATGACATTGCGACAGGCCGGCTGGTGGCGCCTTTCGCAGTCTCGATCCCAGCCAGTTTCGCCTATTGGTTTGTGCATCCCAAAGGCATGGCGCCAACAACCGCGATTGAGGCGACAAAAGTCTGGCTTGTCGACCAATTCAAAGGGCAATGATAAAATCTGGTCGGTCCAGTCGTCCGACATGCTGGCGCGATCAACGCTCAGACTTTGCCGAAGTTCTTATTCCACTCGCTTGGTGTCGTGCGGCTATAGGTCTTTCTTCCGATAGTACAGACGGACGGCGCGTCCGGCGGCCTCTCGTCCCCGGCCTCTGGCTTTTCGATTGAGCCTCCCTGTTTGCCAGAAGGAATGGCGATGGCATTCGTAGCAGCGCTAAAAATACAAACGTTTGTATTGCAACTGTGCCGGATTCGAGCTTTGTTTAATCTGAATGAAAATAAGGGAGGAGCTTGACAATGAAACGGATCGCACGATCGCCGCTTGGCCTTGGGATCGCCTCGGCTTTCGCCATCGGCGTGCTGACGGCGGGCCCCGCCGCCGCCCAGGAATGCCTGGGAACGGCTGAGGCGCTGACCCTGACGCCAGAACAGGTGGCCGATGTCAGCGCGCGCGGGCTGACCTTCGGCTTTTTGACCAACAACCAATCCGACGATTTCAGCCGTACGCTCGTCGCGGGCGCCGAGGCCTACTCCGCCGAGATTGGAGTCGATCTTGTCATCAACAACGCGGATTTCGACGCCAACACACAGCTCAGCCAATTCGACGCGCTGGTGCAGCGAGGTGTGGACGGGATCTTCCTGACGGCGGTGGATGCAGGCTCTATCGGGCAAGCTGTGCGGCGGGCGAATAGCGCGGATATCCCCGTCTTCATCGTCGGCGGCGCGCCTGCGCGGGGCGAGGTGATCTCGGTGATGAACGCCGCCTCCTACCAGGGCAGCTACGACGCCACCGCGGCGATGATGGAAGCGATCGGGACCCCGAACGCTCAAATCGCCATCCTGGGAATCCCCTTCGCGCTTCAAACAATCCGGGATCGGGAAAAAGGCGTGCTGGACGCCGTGGGCGCCGCGGGCGGCCAGATCATTTCATTGCAGTCGGACTTCAGTCAGGACCGTTTGCTGGAACTGGCCACCAACGTGATCCAAGCGAATCCCGACCTCGCGGGCGTCGTCGCCACCTGGTCGCTGGCCGTGAACGCCGCCACGGAAGCGGTGGCGCAGTCCGGGCGGGATATCCTGATCGCGGGCTATGACAGCGAAGCGCCCGGCTATATGGAACTACATTCCGGGGACACGAACATCGTCGCGCTTTCCGGTCAGCAAGCCGCGCTGCAAGGGCGTGCCGCATTAGAAGGGCTAAGCCAGGCGATCTTGGAGGCCGAGCTGTGCGAAGAGATCATCACCTCCAACCTCCTGGTGACCGCTGAGAATTACGCAGAGATGTGGGACATTCAGTATCCGGGCGTGAAGCCGCCCTGGGAGAACTGATCAGACGCCTCCCCAGAAAAACCTCTTCACAGCGCCGGGGTGCGGGTCCAGACCCGAACGCCTCGGCCTTCTTTTTTACCTAAGGCCATTGACCGATCGCCCTGCCCCGTGCGCCATGATCCAATGCTCCTTGCGTTGAGCGACATCACCAAACGCTTCCCCGGCGTTCTTGCGCTCGACGGCGCGCGGTTCGACCTACGCGCCGGCGAGGTGCACGCCTTCATGGGTGAAAACGGCGCCGGCAAATCGACCCTGATGAAGATCGCCTCGGGCTTGTTTGCCCCCGATCACGGCGCCATCTCGCTCGACGGAGAACCAGTCAGCTTCGCCAACCCCGCGGAAGCGAAGCTGGCCGGCATCCACACCGTGTTTCAGGAACTGACCGTTCTACCCAACCGGAGCGTCGCCGAGAATTTGCTGATCGGGCGCGAACCGGTTCGGGCGGGCGGCCTCTGGCTCGACCGAAAGGCGATGATTGCGGAGGCGCAAAGCATCCTCGACCGGTTAGGGATCGACCTCGATGCGCGGGTCCAGGCGGGCGGACTGTCGACCGGTCAGCGACAGATGGTCGAAATTGCACGGGCCTGCGCGCAGTCGCCGAAGGTCCTGATCCTGGATGAACCGACATCGTCCTTGGGCCGCGCGGAGGAAGAACTGTTGTTCTCGCTCATCGCCCAGCTCAAGGCGGAGGAAGTTGGGATCGTGTATATCACGCACCGCATGTCGGAGGTCTTTGCGCTGTCCGACCGGATCACGGTGCTGCGCGACGGCCGCTTCATCCTGACCGGCGAAACAAAGAACCTAGACCGTCCGGCGCTAATCCGCGCCATGGTCGGGCGCGACGTGGCTGAGGACCGGCACGGGCTCGACATCGACGCCCTTCCCGTGGCGATGGAGACGCAGGGCCTGGCGCGCGACCCCGCCGTGCGCGGCGTCGACCTGACGCTGCATGCGGGCGAGGTGCTGGGTGTGGCGGGGCTGATGGGGTCCGGGCGGACCGAATTAGCGCGGCTGCTGGCGGGGATTGATCAGCCCACGGGCGGGACGATGACGCTGTTCGGGGAAGACTACCGGCCGCACGATATCCGCGCCGCGCTGGGTCGAGGGGTGGCCTATGTCTCGGAGGATCGCAAAGGCCTGGGCCTGATCCTGCCGCTGACGATCGGCGACAATATCGCGCTGCCAAGCCTCGACCGATTGGCGGAACGCGGCCTGATTGCGCCGCGGCGCATTCGCGATTTCGCGCGCGACTGGATGCAGCGGCTGGGCGTCAAAGCGAAAGACAGCGCCGTCGCGGTCGAGACGCTGTCGGGCGGCAATCAGCAGAAAGTGTCGCTGGCCAAATGGCTCGCCATTCAGCCGCGGGTCATCCTGCTCGACGAACCCACCCGCGGCGTCGATGTCGGGGCCAAAGCCGAGATTTACAAGTTGATCCGCCAGATTGCGGCGGATGGCGCCGCGGTGCTGGCCATTTCGTCGGAATTGCCTGAGCTGATCCAAATCTCTGATCGGATCGCGGTGGTCGCGCATGGTCGGATTTCCGGCGTCGTCCCAGCCGCCGAGGCCACTGAGGAAGGCCTGCTCGACCTCGCCTTCGACGAGGGGACAGCGGCGTGAGCGTCGCGGCGGAGACTCCATCGGGCGGACGCCGCTTCGCCGCTTTGGCTCGCGACGCGCTGCCCTATGCTGGGCTGGCGGCGGTGATCCTGTTGTTCAGCCTCTCGTCCGAATTCTTCTTCAACACACGGAATTTCGAGCGTCTGGTGACCGACTCCGCCACCCTGATGCTCGTGGCGTTCGGCATGACGCTGGTGATCCTTCTGGGAGAAATCGACCTAAGCGTCGGCGCGGTCGTCGCGCTTCTCGCGGTGATTCTGGCGCAGGTCATGGATGCGGGCGTCTCTTGGCCGGTCGCCGTCCTGGCCGTCCTCATCATCGGGTTCGGCATCGGACTTCTGAACGGCGCGATCACGGTGCTGGGCGACATCCCCTCCTTCATCGTCACGCTCGGTATGATGGCGGTGGCGACAGGCCTTTCTTACGTTTTCACCGGCTCGATTTCTGTCGCGATCATGAATGAGCCTTTCCTGATCCTGTTTTATGACGCTCGGTTCCTCGGGCTTCCTGTCCCGCTTTGGATCACCGGAGCGGCCTTCACCGCGACGCTCCTCTTCATGATCCGCAGCGTCCCGGGGCGGGAGCTTTTCGCCGTCGGCGCCAACCCGGCTGCGGCGCGGCTTTCCGGCGTGCCGGTCAAGCGCAGGAAGATCACCGTCTTCGCGATTATGGGCGCGCTGGTGGCGATGGCGGCGGTCCTGTCGGCGGCGCGTCTGGGGTCCGGCGCCCCGGCCTCGGCGCCGGCGCTCACGCTCGACGCCATCGCGGCGGTCATCATCGGGGGCGCGAGCCTGTTCGGCGGGCGCGCCTCGCTCGTGCGGACGCTGATGGGGGCGGCGCTGATCGCGGTCCTGAACAACGGCATGGTGCTGCTGAACGTCAATATCGATGCGCAATATATCGTGAAGGGCGTCATCATCCTGCTCGCCGTCGTGCTGGAGCGTCTGGCCAGCGGGGCGCGACCATGAAGCCCACACGCGCCAACCTCGCCGATTACGGCCTCGTCGTCGCTGTCATCCTGATCGTCGGCGGCCTGATGGTGTTGAGCCCCGCCTTCCGGGACCCGGCGAACCTTCTCGGGATCGGACGGCAGGTGGCGATCCTCGGCATCGCGGCGGCGGCCATGACCTTTGTCATCCTGGCCGGCGAGATCGACCTGTCTGTCGGCGCTGTCGCCTCCGCCTCCGCCGTCGTCACCGCGATCGTGCTGGCCCAAGGATGGGGCATTCTGGCGATCCCCATCGGCCTGCTGGTCGGGGGACTGTTCGGCCTGCTGAACGGTTTGCTGATCGTCACCATCGCGGTCCCCAGCTTCATCGCCACGCTGGTCAGTTTCTTCATCGCCCAAGGCGTGGCGCTGACGCTGACCGGCGGCCAGACGATCCTGTTCGACGCGGACTGGTTCCGCGCGCTTTTCGCGACCGGCTCCTTCCTCGGCAACCGCAGCGCCTTTTGGTGGCTCGTTGCGGTCGCGCTGATCCTGTGGTGGCTGATGGCGCGCACAAGGTTCGGCGCGCAGATCTACGCGCTTGGCGGCGACGCAGAAAGCGCATCGATGCTGGGGCTTCCCGTCGGACGCCTGCGGCTGATCATTTTTACGATGACCGGCGCGCTGATGGGACTGGTAGGCATGATCCTGATCGCACGGATCGGCAATGCGCGCGCCGACGGCGCCATCGGGTTGGAGTTCGACGCCATCGCCGCAGCGGTGATCGGCGGCGCGCGGCTGGGCGGCGGCTATGGGACGATGCCCCGGACCATGCTGGGCGTCTTGTTGATCGGAGTCCTGAATAACGGGCTCGCGATCCTGAATGTGGATTTCAACACCCAGCAGGTGATCAAGGGAGGGCTGGTCGTGGCCGTCGTGCTGATTGACCGCTGGGCGCGCGGCAAGGAGAGAACGGCATGAGCATCGTATCGGGCGCGGTCGAGCGGCTGGCGACAGGCCTCAGTTTCACCGAAGGACCGGTCTGGATCGCGGAGCATAACCGCCTGCTCTTCACCGACATTCCAGGCAACGCCATCATGCAATGGGCCGACGGAGACGGGATGTCGACCTGGATGGAGAACACACATTTCGCCATCGGCCTGACGCGCGACCGACAGGGCCGCGTCCTGTCCTGCGAGCATTCGACACGCTCCCTGACGGCGCTGTCGCTCGACCAGAATGGGGCGCTGGCGGGCCGTGCTGTGCTGGCGCGCGGCTGGGACGGAAGGGTACTGAATTCCACCAATGACGTGATCTGCGCGTCGGACGGCGCAGTTCTGTTCACCGACCCACCCTTTGGGGTGCGGATGCTGGAAGGCGCGTTGCACGGATACCAACAGGCTCAGGAGATTGACGGCGCCTTTGTCTTTGCTGTGACCGACGATCCCGATGCGCCGCAACCGGTCGCAACGAAGATTTACCGTCCCAATGGGCTTTGTTTGTCGCCGGACGAGGCCACGCTCTATGTCTCCGACAGTTCCGAGACGCATCACAAAGTGATCGCGCTGGACTATGCGGGCGGCGTCGCGTCAAACGCCCAGGATTTCGCCGTGATGCCCGTTGGGGTGCCGGACGGAATGCGCGTCGACAGTGAGGGGCGGCTGTGGGTCGCGGGCGGCGACGGCGTGTATGTCTGGGACGCCGCCGGCGCTCAGGTCGGGCATATTCCCGTGCCGGAGATGGTGACGAATATCGAGTTCGGCGGGCAAGACCGGTCACAACTCTTCATCACCGCAACCGCCTCGCTCTACCGCGTTCAGACCACGACGCGCTGCGGCCGCGCCTGAGGCTTAGACGTCGGAGAGGGCGCGGCCTTTTCCGGTTCAATCTGTAGACGAGTCGAAAATGGGGCGCAGGGCAGCCGCCTTGCTCTCTCGAATGAAGACGGGAATGCGGCCCCACGGCGCGTCGACGCTCGGTGTGGTCCCGCCATCATGCGCCGCGCCGGTCCACGCGTCGATCCAGGTCTCGCCAGAGGGCAGCGCCACGTCACGGCGGGTCGCGCCGGGCTCCAGAATCGGCGCGACAAGCAAGTCAGGCCCCAGCATATAGGCGTCACCTCGGTCATGGAGGTCCGGCTGGTGCGCGAAATGGTAGAATAGAGGGGCCATCACCGGATCGCCCGTTCTAGCGTAATGCGCGAACGCGTCACGCAGGTAGGGGCGCAGCCGCTCGCGCAGCGCCAACAATCCGACCAGAACCTCTTCGACCCGCTCGCCAAAGCTCCAGATTTCGTTCGAACCGCCGGAACTGGTGAAAATACTGAACGTGTCCTGCCCATAGGTAACGGGTTCTCCTGGGCCTGGGGGCGGCACGTCATCAGGCACACGAAAACCGTGCAAGCGGCAGATGGGCGAGAAGACGCCGAACTCAAACCAACGGACCAGCAATTCTCGGAACGCCTCCGACCCGCCATGGCCGTCATAGAACCCGCCGATATCGGTGGTCCACCAGCCCATGCCGGACATCCCGGCGTGCAGACCGGCCGGGATCTGCGCCCGAAACCAGTCCCAGTCGGACCAGACATCGCCGGACCAAAGGATCACCCCATGCCGTTGAGACCCGGCCCAGGCTGAGCGACAGAGGAGCGCGCCGTCCGGAACGCCGGCCTGTGTGAGACCCTTGCGATAGGTCTCTTCATGGAGCAGCGGATAGGCGCACAGCATCTCCGCGCCGTTCCCCAAGGCCGTACGCACGTTCTCCGGGTGCGCGGGACGCATCTCAGGCTCGCAGGCGTCGAGCCAGAAGTTCCGAACGCCCCGGTCCACGTAGTTACGCTTCACCAGATCCCAGTGGTAGTCCCGTGCCGCCGGGTTGAAGGCGTCGACATAGGTGAAGAAACCGGGGCCGAACGGGTCTTTGTCAGGGAACGGGATGACCGCCGGGACGCCCCGTTCCGTTGTCAGCAACAGCCCTCTCTCGGTCATCTCCTTATAGTGTTCGGACGACGCCGAGACGGTCGGCCAGATCGAGACGACAAGCTCGATCCCCATCTCTGCAAGCTCCGCCACCATCCCTTCCGGATCGGGCCAGTCGTTCGGGTCGAACTTCCATTCCCCTTGCCGTGTCCACGCGAAGAAATCCACGACGATACAACTCAGCGGCAGGCCCCGGCGTTTGTACTTGCGGGCGACGGACATCAGCTCATCCTGCGTGCGGTAGCGCAGTTTGCATTGCCAGAAACCCGACACCCAGTCCGGAATATCCGGCGAATGGCCCGTAGCGTCGACGTAGGCGCGCACGATCTCCGCCGGTCCGTCGCCTGCAGTGATCCAATAGTCGAGCCCGCCGGCGGCCTCGGCCGTCCAGCGCGTCACATTGCGGGCGAACTCGGCCTTGCCGACCGCGGGATTGTTCCAAAGCAGGCCGTAGCCGCGGGACGAGACGACAAAGGGTATCACGGCGTGCGCGTTCTGCTGCAGCAGGGTGGTCGACACGCCCTTGAGGTCCATGGCGCCGTGCTGAGGCTGGCCCATGCCCCAGAGGCTCTCGCCCTCATAGGCCCGGAACTGCTGCTCCAAGCGCCAGGAGCCGGAGGCCAGCGCCTTGAAGCCGCGGGTGCGCGGCCCGGCGAAGTGGGAGCGGGTTTCGGCCAGTAGCTCCGCGCTCGTATCGGCGCGCAAGAACCGGATTACCGCCTCGCGCTTGATATCGGCGCCATAGCGGTCGGTCAGCACAATCTCCGCCCGGATGCGGCCGCGCGTGATGCTGGCCCGCCCTTCTCCGATCTCGATCTGCGCGCTCTGACCGTCGACGGGCAAGAGCGCGTCAACGTGAGGCGACGCAAGGCCGAGACCCGGCCGCGCCCGGACCCGCAGGGCGTCGGGCCCCCAAGGCGCAATGCGGAGTGTTTCGCCCATGAATTGGCACTCGAGCCCGCCGTCCGTCTCACGAAACGCCGCCATCCCGCTTATCCGATCGCCAGATAGGCGCCGTCGAGGATGACGGCGGTGCCGGACATATAGTCCGCCTCGTCCGACGCGATAAAGGCGGCGAGGGCCGCCACTTCTTCCGGTTGGGCCGCGCGGGCGGCGGGGATATCGGCGATGACGCCTTCCATCACGTCGTCGGGGATGCCCTTGATGGCGTTCGTCGCGATCAGGCCTGGCGCGATAGCCACCGCGCGGATATCCGGCGCGTGGTCAATGGCGAGCGACCGCGTCATGGCGAGCACCGCCCCCTTGGTCGCTTGATAGGCCGAAAACCCCTTCTCGCCGACGAAACTCTGGACGCTCGCGGTGTTGACGATCACGCCTTTGCCGCCCTGGCCGCGCATCTGTTCCACGGCGACCTTGGCGCCCATCCAGTAGCCGCGGATACCGACGCCAGTGATCGTGTCGAACTCCTCCAGCGTCTGTTCGTGGATCGGTTTGAAGACGGCGGAGAAAGCGTTGTTGTGCCAGATGTCGATCCGCCCAAAGCTTGCGACCGTCGCGTCGGCCAGCGCCCGCACCGCGTCGGGATCGCTCATGTCGGTCTTGTGGAAGGCGCCGCCGATGGCGTCGGCGACCTTCGCGCCGCGATCATCAAGATCGGCGATCATGACCCGCGCCCCTTCCTCGGCAAACCGCTCGGCGCAGGCCCGCCCGATGCCGTGCGCGCCGCCGGTGATGACATAGACACGGTCCTGATGGCGGCCGGGGACAGGGAACATGCGGGCGGTCATGACGCCGCGTCTTTGGGCAGGATCACATGCTCTTCCGTCACGAGGAACTGGATGTCAGCGGCGAAATGCGCGGTGTCGTCGCCGGCGATCACGCCTTCCGGCGAGTCGAGGCCCGCTTCCATCGATGCGCGGTCATCAAACCAGATTTCGGCCGATCCGTCATACGACGCGGGCGGCGCCGCTCCGGGATCGCCCGCGATATTGATGCGATATCCGCGCATGCCCGGAATGGCCGCAGCCAGCGGCGCATGGGTTCCGAGCCAATAATCGCGGAAGGCCTCGACCGACAGGTCCGGCCGTTTTTTGACGAGCGCGACGAGCTTTATCATCCCTGTCAGTCCTCCCTTTCAATGACACGATGAATCCAGCGCAGGGTCAATACAAACGTTTGGATTCTTGTTTTCTCGACGCGTCACGGGCGCTAGGCTTCATGGGGCGAGGAGTATCGGAGAGGAAGTCGGCGCATGCAGAAACCGGTGGGGCTGAAGACGCTGGCGGCGGAACTCGGGGTCGATGTGTCGACAGTCTCGCGCGCGTTGCGCGACGACCCCCGCGTGAAGCCCGAGACGCGCCATGCGGTGCAGGATTTGGCGCAGCGCTATGACTACCGTCCGAACGCTGCGGCCCGCGCGCTTCGGGGGGGCGCGACGGGGCGCGTCGCCGTGCTGCTCTCGCCGCCGCAGCAACGATTCGCCTCGCCGATCTTTCTCGAACTGCTGTCCACGCTCGATCAGCATTTGCGCGACAAGGGTCGGACTCTGGCCGTTTTCGCGGCGCGCCAGCGCGCGGAAGAGGCCGCCCTCGTCAGGCAGATCGTAGAAGAACGGCTGGCCGACGCAATGGTCCTGGGCCGCACACGTAGACATGATCCACGGGTGCGGCTGCTGCTGGACGCCGGTCTGCCTTTCATCACGTTCGGCAGGACAGATTGGCCAGACAGTCACCCGTCGGTCGAGATCGACTATGCCGAAGCGGGGCGTCTCGCCATTCGCGCCCTTAGCGCCACGGCGGGTGACGCCATAGAGATTATAAGCGCGCCCGAGGGTTTGAACTTCGCAGACAATTATGTGCGCGGCGCTCTGGAAGAAGCGGCGGCGCAGGGGCGGCGCGAGCCCCGGGTCTGGCGGGTCGAAATGACGGAAGCGTCTGGCGAAGACGCTGCGGCCCGTGTCCTCGCCGGCGGCCGCGGCCGCAACGCCTTCGCCTGCATCCAAGATTCGCTGGCGTTCGGCGTCTTTCGCGCCGCCGCGGCGGCGGGCAAGACCGTCGGGCGCGATTTGGCGATCTTTGGCGGACAAAACTTCCCCGGGTCCGCGCATACCGCGCCCCCGCTCTCGACCTTTTCGACTGAAGACGACCGGGTCGCCGAACTTCTCAGTCAGGTCATGCTGCGGCATCTCGATCAGGGCGGGCGCCGCCCCGATGCCGGGTTTGAACGGCACGACATCAAGCCCAGATCGCTCTTGCGGAAATCCCACCTGTTCCGGCCTTAGTCGAGCCGGCCTCCCGAATTGCTCGCCGTTCTCCCCGCCCTGAGACCAGCGGACCGGGGCGGCGTGCACAGGAAAGGCCGGCGAACAGCCGGGCACGGCTGTCTTTGCATACAACTGTCTCGTTTAGTCAGATCGCATGTATCTGCGGCTTAAAATGCATAAGAAACTGGATGTATTTCTTCGGCCCTGCGATATAGTGATGTCTCACGTGTTATATTTTGGTCACCATTTATACCGAGTAGGGAGGGTGCTTCGAATGAAGAAGTTTCTGGGATGCGTCGCCGCCTGCGCGCTGATGTCGAGCGCGGCTTTGGCGGACGGTCACGGCGATGAGGTCGTCACATCTGAACATAGTTACTTGTTGCAAACCGTCGCCGAAGGGCTCGAGCATCCTTGGGGGCTGGATTTCCTTCCGGACGGGCGGATGGTCGTCACCGAACGTCCTGGGCGTATCCGGATCGTTGAGGCGGACGGCACGGTCGGTGCGCCTCTGACAGGCGTGCCGGCGATCACAAGCGAGTTTCGCGATGGTCTTCTGGATATCAGCGCCAGCCCGTCTTTCGCCGACGATAATACTGTGTTTTTCGCCTACTCCGACCTCGCAGACGGCATGCGGTGGTTGAAGGTCGCCTCGGCGCAGATCTCAGGCGGCGCGCTGGAGAATGTCACGACGATTTACGAAGCAGAAGTCAAAGTCGAGCAGGATCAGGGGTTTGGCTCGCGCATCCGGTTCATGTCTGACGGCAACCTGCTGATTACAGTCGGTGACCATAACGCCCGCGCGAACGCGCAAGACGGCTCGAACACGTTGGGGACGATCATTCGCATGACGCCGGAAGGCGCGCCCGTCGCCGGCAATCCAGGCGGCGATCTGCATCCGGCGATCTACGCTTGGGGCTTCAAGAACTCTCAAGGCGTGGCCATTACGGAGGCCGGTGAGATTTGGGCGATCGACCATGGCGGCGTCGGCGGCGGCGAACTGAACAAGGTCGACATGGGCGGCAACTACGGCTGGCCGACCCGCACCTTTGGCGGCTCGGATGCGCCCGGCGCGGAAGCGGCCAACACGTTTATAGAGCCGGTTTTCACCTGGGGCGTCGCGCCGACCGTCGCGCTCTCGGGTCTTGAAGTCTATGAAGGCGACGCCTTCCCCAATTGGAAGGGCGACCTGTTCACAGGCTCCTTGGTTCAGACTGCGTTGATTCGGGTGATGCTGAACGACAGCGGATCGGTGATCGGCACGGAATACGTCATTGACGGCGTATTGGGCCGTATTCGCGATGTGCGCGAAGGACCGGACGGCGCGCTCTACGTCTTGAATGACGACCCAGAAGGCGGGATCTATCGCATCGCGCCGAAGAAGTAACGGTCGTGCGGGCTCCGGCGCCCTGTCGGAGCCCGCCGACGACCTGCCTATAGCGGCGCCTAAGACGAAGCTTTAGCGTCCAACCGCAACTGATCGCGGATCGATTGCTCGATCTGACCGCCGCAATACGAGAGGCCGAATTTCTTCTCTTGCTCGGCGACATAGGCCGCAACCGACGGCGCCGATCCGATCTCAAGGCACTGCGCGCATAGGCGCGGCGCCTGTCGCGCGAGGTCCGACGCGAGGTCGGGCAAACATCGGACCATGTTTCCGAACAGTGCAAACACCGCAATGTCGGCAAAATTCATGCGGGGCTTGCCGATCGTTCCCTGGTCGAGCTCCTGCTCAAACACGTCCATCCAGCGCGGCAGACGCTCCGACCGGAAAAAGCTCCACGCCTCGCGTTCCCACATCATGGTTCCATTGTAGCGGCAGATCTCCATCAAGACGTCGTTGCAATCCATTTGTATCTTGAGGCATCGCGCCAGGTGATAGGGATCGTCCGGTTGCAGGTCGAGAGCGCGCGACAGATAGAGCGCAATCGCCGGAACCTGACTGAGGGCGCGCCCCGTCTTCAGGTCTTCCAACAAGGGTGGGCCAATCCAAGGGACCGGTTGATCCTCCGTCGGCAGCGCCATCCTATACGCGATCTTCTCCGGGTCCTCCTCTTCGACGAACGCAACGTCCCGATAGGCCAACAGGTAACTGACAAAGCACCCGCGGAAAGCGGTCGGCCAGTACGTGACCCGATATCTTGCCTCGGCCATGGCGACCCTCAAGGACAGGATTTAGTCGATACAAATAATAGTCGTACCTGAATTGGGATCGTCACCGCTTCGTCACTCCCACTCAATGGTTCCCGGTGGTTTTGAGGTGACATCGTACACGACACGATTGACGCCGCGGACCTGGTTGATGATGCGAGTGGCGGTCTGGGCGAGGAAGGCGTGCTCGAACGGGTAGCTGTCGGCCGTCATGCCGTCGGTCGAGGTGACGGCGCGCAAGCCGCAGACATAGTCATAGGACCGGCTGTCGCCCATCACGCCGACCGTCTTCACCGGCAACAGTACGGCGAAGGCCTGCCAGATTTCGTCATACAGCCCCGCCTTGCGGATCTCGTCGAGATAGATCGCATCGGCTTGGCGCAGGATATCCGCCTTCTCCCGAGTCACAGGTCCCGGTATTCGAATGGCGAGCCCCGGCCCCGGAAAAGGGTGCCGGCCGATCAGGCTATCCGGCAGTCCCAATTCATGGCCCAGCGCGCGGACCTCATCCTTGAACAGCTCGCGCAGCGGCTCGACCAGGGCCATCTTCATACGCTCCGGCAAGCCGCCGACATTGTGGTGCGACTTGATCGTGACCGACGGGCCGCCAGCGAAAGAGACGCTTTCGATCACGTCGGGATAGAGCGTGCCTTGGGCCAGGAAGTCCGCCCCGCCCGCCTTGGTCGCCTCCTCGTCGAACACGTCGATGAACAGGCCGCCGATGATCTTGCGTTTCTTCTCCGGGTCTTCAACGCCGTCCAGCGCGCTGAGGAACAGATCAGACGCATCGCGATGCACCAGTGGGATGTTGTAATGCTGTCGGAACAGCGCGACGACCTGTTCGGCCTCGCCCTGACGCAAGAGCCCATGATCGACGAAGATGCAGGTCAGCTTATCACCAACGGCTTCATGGAGAAGGACCGCTGCGACCGACGAATCCACACCGCCCGAGAGGGCGCAGACGACCCGCCCCGCGCCGACCTGTTTTCGGATCTCCGCAATCGCGTGCTCGCGAAAGGCGGCCATGGTCCAATCCCCGGCGCAGCCGCATATCCGATGCGTGAAGTTGCGGATGATGTCGGCGCCATGAGTGGTATGCACAACTTCCGGGTGAAATTGCACGGCATAGAAGCCGCGCGACTCGTCCGCCACCGCCGCATAGGGCGCGCCGTCGCTGGTCCCGACGATTTGGAATCCGTCCGGCAGTCGCGCGACGCGGTCGCCATGGCTCATCCAGACAATGTGGCGTTCGCCGGGCGGCCAGACATCCTGGAAAAGGGCGCAGTCTTCGGTGACCGAGAGCTCGGCGCGGCCGAATTCATGATGGTCCGAGGTCTCAACCGCGCCGCCCAGTTGCGCGCACATGGTCTGCTGACCGTAACAGATGCCGAAGATCGGCAGGCCCATCTCGAACAGACCGTCCGGCGCGCGCGGCGTGTCGTGATGGGTGACGCTGGCGGGCCCGCCCGACAGGATCACGCCTTTCGGATCGAAAGATTTGATGCTCTCGACACTGGTCTTGTTGAAAGGATGAACCTCGCAATAGACGCCGGATTCGCGGACGCGGCGGGCGATCAGTTGCGTCACTTGGCTGCCGAAATCGACGATCAGTATACGGTCACTCATACCGCGCTGTTCCTTTTGTACCGCTCACTGCTCTTACAAGCCACATCACCGTTTCCGGCCGATGATAGCGATGAAGAACCCGTCGGTCCCGGTCCGGCGCGGCGTCATCAGCAAGGCGTCGCCACTGAGCGCCGCGTCCGGCGCCGTTCCCGGAAGAACCCCGGGCCAGAGATCGCTCAAAGGGTGGCTGAAGAAATCGTCGCGACTGTCGAGAAACCGGCGGACCGGGTCGCCATTCTCTTCGTCAAACAGCGAACAGGTAACATAGATCATCCGCCCGCCCGGCGCGACCAGCCGCGCGGCGGCTTCCAGGATATGCGCCTGCCGCTCCGAATAGGCCGTGACATCCGCCGCGTCGATCCGCCATTTCAGGTCCGGGCTGCGGCGCAGGGTGCCGGTCCCGGAACAGGGCGCGTCGACCAGAACCCGATCGAAGCCGCCATCGAACTTGCCCGCGCGCCGACCGATCCATTTGTCACGCTCCGACGAGAGGACCCGGCGTTCCACCATGTGCGCCCCCGCCCTGCGCAGCCGGTCCGCCGCGCGTTTCAGCCGGCTCTCGGACGTGTCGCAGGCGACGATCCGGCCGGTGTTCTGCATCGCCGCGGCCAGCGCCAGCGACTTGCCGCCGCCGCCGGCGCAAAAATCCACGACCTTCATGCCGGGCCGCGCATCGACAAGCGCCGACGCGAGTTGCGAGCCTTCGTCTTGGATCTCGACCAAACCTTTCTTGAAAGCCTCCGTCCCGGCGATCGGGCGGCGCGCCGAAAGCCGCAACCCGATCGGCGAGAGCGGCGTCGGCGCGGCCTCGAGTCCCTCGGCGGCGAGAGCGGCGACTGCGCCGGGCCGGTCGGTCTTGAGCGTGTTCACCCGCAAATCGACCGGCGCCAGTTTGTTCAGCGCGGCGATCTCCGCCCGCCAGTCAGCCCCGAAGGTGACGCGCAGACGATCCTGCATCCAGGCCGGCATGTTGCCGCGAGCGGCCTCCGGCGCCGCCGCGCCCTCGGGCAGCGAGTCGAAGGCCGCGGCCTCCTCCGGGCTCAGCGCCGCCGGCCCATGCGCGGCCGCGCCGATCTGCTCGACGAGCGCTTGCCGATCGACACCGTTCCAGGCGAGTTCTCGGATCAGGACGCGGCGGCGCGGGTCGGGGATGAGGCCCGCCTGCTCGCTGAGCCAGTCCAATTCGCCACGCCGTCGCATCACGCCATAGACGGACTCGGCGATGGCGGCGCGATCCTTCGACCCCGCATAGCGCCGCTTTCTGAAGCCTTCATTCAGGACCTGGTCCGCCGGCCGGCCGGTCGCGTCGATTTCGCGCAACAGCTCGATCGCCGTTTGCAGCCGCGCGCCGGGCTTCACGACCGCCCCGCCCAAACGACCCCTGACCCGCCGCCGCACCCGAGGCTCAATGCTCAATCCGGTAATTGGCGGATTCCTTGGTCACCGTGATGTCGTGGACATGGCTCTCGCGCAGGCCCGCATTGGTGATGCGGCGGAATGTAGCGCCTTGCTGCAGCGCCTCGATGTTGGACGAGCCGGTATAGCCCATCGCCGCGCGAAGACCGCCGACCAATTGATGCAGCACCTCGGCCGTCGGCCCTTTATAGGGCACCCGTCCTTCGACCCCTTCGGGCACGAATTTATGCGACTCGTTGACCTGCTCCTGAAAGTAGCGGTCGGCCGAGCCGCGCGCCATGGCGCCGGCCGAGCCCATGCCGCGATAGGATTTGTAGGAGCGTCCCTGATACAGGAACACCTCGCCTGGGCTCTCATCGGTGCCCGCCAGCAGCGAGCCGATCATCACGCAGTCGGCGCCGGCGGCGATGGCCTTGGCGATATCGCCGGAATACTTCACGCCGCCATCGGCGATCGCCGGAACGCCCGCGGCCCGACAGACCTTCGCCGCCTCCATCACCGCGCTCAGCTGTGGCACGCCGACGCCGGCGACGATCCGTGTGGTGCAGATCGAGCCCGGCCCGATCCCGACCTTGACCGCGTCCGCGCCCGCATCGATCAGCGCCTTGGCCCCCTCGGCGGTGGCGACATTGCCGCCGATGACCTGCGCATAGTTCGAGAGACGCTTGACCGAGGCGACTTGATCCAAGACGCCGGCGCTGTGCCCATGGGCGGTGTCGACGACGATCACGTCGCAGCCCTGATCCAGCAGCGCCTCGGCCCGCGCGAGCCCTTCCGCGCCGGTCCCGGTCGCCGCCGCCACGCGCAGGCGCCCCTTCTCGTCCTTGCACGCGTTCGGATACATCGCCGATTTTTCGATATCCTTCACCGTGATCAAACCGACGCAGCGTTTATCGTCATCGACAACCAGGACCTTCTCGATCCGGTGCTGATGCAAGAGCCGCATCGCCTCTGACCGGCTGACGCCTTCATGCGCCGTAACGAGGCCGCGTTTGGTCATCAGCTCGCGCACCGGCGTCTCCATATCGCTGGCGAAGCGCACGTCACGGTTCGTAAGGATGCCGGCCAGCTTCCCCGAGCGCGGCGAGACGACCGGGATGCCGCTGATCCGATGTCGGTCCATCAGCGCTAGCGCATCCGCGAGCGTCTTGTCTGGATTGATGGTGATCGGGTTCACGACCATGCCGGACTCGAAGCGCTTCACCTTGCGCACTTCATCCGCCTGTTCCTCAATCGACAGGTTCTTGTGGATGACCCCGATGCCGCCATGCTGGGCCATGGCGATCGCCAACCGCCCTTCAGTGACCGTGTCCATGGCGGAGGAAATGATCGGCAGGCCGAGAGAAACCGTCCGGGTCAGTTGCGCGCGCGTGTCGGTCTCCGCCGGCACGACCTCGGAATAGCCCGGCTGCAGCAGGACATCGTCGAAGGTCAGCGCCATATCGAAGCCGCGCGCGCTATCCTGTTCCCCTCCGTTCACCCGGTCGCTCATCACGCTGTCCTTATCCGTCTCGCCCGCGGCCGCCGCTGTTCGACCGCCTATGCGCCCGGACAATAACGCCGATTCATCCCAAAACAAGTGATTATTCGGCCAGCGCCTGCAAAATCTACCGTTTTTCTTGCGTTGAGAAACAAGAAGACTGCAATTGAGAGGTCAAAACAAGCGGTCAAAGACCACCGTCATGCAAATTCGTATGATTTTAGTCCTCTGGACGCGCAGGATCACCGCGAAAGCCCAGGGCGATGACATAGGTCTCGGCCGATTCTTTCCGGCTGGCGGGCGGTTTGAAATGAGCGACCTTGGCGAAACTGCGCTTCAACGCCTTCAGCAACGCGCCCTCGGCCCCGCCGGAAAACACTTTCGCCACGAAGACGCCGCCCGGCGCGAGGACTTCCAACGCGAATTCCAAAGCCGCTTCCGCCAGACCGATGATCCGCAGATGATCGGTCTGGGCGTGACCGGTGCTGCTGGCCGCCATGTCGCTGAGCACCACGTCGACCGGGCCGTTCAGGACGGCGCGCAAACGGTCCGGCGCATCCGGCGCCATGAAGTCTCCGAGCAGGATCTCGGCGCCGGCGACCGGTTCCGCCGCCAGGATATCGATGCCGATGACCTTGTTGTCAGCATCATGGTTGGGATTGGCCCTTTTAACCGCGATCTGCGTCCAGCCGCCTGGCGCACAGCCGAGATCAACCACAGAGGCGCCGCGCTTCAAGAAGCCGTAGCGGTCGTCCAGTTCCAAAAGCTTGAAGGCGGCCCGGCTGCGGTAGCCGCGCTTACGAGCCTCGGCGACGTAAGGATCGTTCAGTTGCCTCTGCAACCAACGCGCGGACGCGTTCGACCGGCGTTTCGCCGTTTTGACCCGCACCGTTTTCTGGCGCGCGCCGCCCAGGCCGGCGCCGCCGACAGAGCCTCGGGAGGACCTCCCGGAGCGGGACCCGGATTTGCGCGCCACGGCCTGTCCGCGCCTACAAGCCCAACGGCAGAACGCCGTCCTCGCGCATCATGTCGAGCAAGATCCCCTCGCGCAGGCCGCGATCGGCGACCCGCAGGCGCCCGACCGGCCAACAGGCGCAGAGCGCGTCTAGGATGGCGCAGCCGGCGCGCATCAGCTCCGCCCGGTCCTCGCCGATGCAGGGCTGGGCCGCCAAGTCGGCCCGCCCCAGGTCGCGCAAGAATCCGGTCAGCCGCTGAACCCTCTGAAAGCTTAAAGTCGCGCCGTCGACCTCGCTGCGGATATAGCGCCGCAGCCCCATCTCGATCCCGGCCAGTGTGGTCACGGTGCCGGAAGCGCCGATCATCTGCACCTGGCCCGCCTCGACCGCCTCCTTGACCCCATGCGCCTTGCAGAACCGCCCGATCGAGTCGGCGAGTTCTGCGACACAGCGGTCATAGACATGCGGGTCGGCCAGTTTTGCACCGTACCGCTCGGTCAGGGACACGACGCCGTCAGGCACCGAATGGGTGGCGAGAACCGATACGTCCGGCTGTTTCGTCCCGCTCCCAGCGCCGGGGCCGCCCTCGGCATTGCGTTTCATCCAGATGATCTGGGTCGATCCGCCGCCGATATCGAAAACCAGCCCATAGGGTCGCCCTTCGTCCATCAGAGGCAAACACCCGTGCAGCGCCAAGCGAGCCTCTTCCTGCGGGTCGATGATATCCAGCTTGAAGCCGAACGCGTCCCGCACCGTGTCGAGAAAATCCAGGCTGTTCGACGCGCGGCGGCAGGCGGCGGTGGCGACGCCGCGCAGGCGCGTCACGCTGTTTTGCCGCATCTTGCCGTCGATATGGCGCAGCGCCTCCATCGCCCGGGCCATCGCCGCGTCGCTGAGGGCGCCGTTCTCGCCTACGCCTTCGCCCAGACGCACATTCCGGGCGTAGGAGGCGACAACCTGGAAATTGCTTTGGGGCGGCGCGGGTCTATGGGGAGGATGGGGCCTTGCCACCAACAGGCGACAGCTCGACGTCCCCAAGTCGATGGCGGCGTAGACGGCGCGGGTTTCAGAATCCCCCACGTCCTCGGCCTGTGATGCGACGCTGGCCGGCGACACGGCGTCGGGAACCCGCGCCCCCCGTTCCGCCTCTGTCACGCCGCCATCCATCATCGCCCGTCCGCCGACACACCGCCTGTTCCAACCGTAACTCTCGTGACAGTGTGCGGGAGACGGCGCCTGGACGCAAGCGGATGGGCGCACGCCGGCGGCATCTGCGCTTTTGCGCCACGCGCGGTGTTGCTAGGGTCGCTGCAAGCGAGATAACGCGGGCGAAGCGTGATGTCTGAAACGGAATCCGGTCTAAAACCATATCGACATCAGGTCGGCCCCTTCGTCACCTGGGCGACCGAAACGCAGTCCGGCGAGGGCGCGCTGCTCTATACGTCACGCCGCGAGCGCAAAGGTCTTCCGCCGCTCGCGGTTCAGACGATTGACGCACGCCCTGACAGAGCGCTTCGGAGGATACGCCATCGATGGCTGGAATTCTGGGGCCCGCGGCGGATGGGCTGGTGGACGGGCGTGTTTTTCATCATAGGCTCCGCGCTGTTCGCGGTCGGCGGGGCGATGGGAACTTGGCCGGACGCACCCTGGATACGCTCGATCGACCCGGGTCATGTTGGCTGGATCTTCTTTATCGGCTCGCTGTTCTTCACCTCGGCGGGCATTCTGCAATATGTCGAAGTCGCCAAAGGCGATGTGGAGGACATCGGCGACCCCGAGGGCGCAAGCCGGCGCCGCCGTCTGCTTTTCGCCTGGCGTCCGCGCAACATCGGCTATGTCGCCGTGGTGGCCCAACTGGTCGGGATGCTGTTCTTCAATCTGAACACAGCGGACGCGATGATCGCCGGCCTGGATTGGGTGGCGGAGGATGTCATTGTTTGGACGCCCAATTTGATCGGGTCGATCCTTTTTCTCATCGCCAGCCACGCCGCGGTGATCGAAGTGTCGCATCGATATTGGACATGGCGCTTCAACGATCTCTCCTGGTGGATCACCTTTGTGAATATGATCGGATCGATCTTTTTCATGATCTCGGCGCTGGCCAGCTTCGTCACGCCGGACGAGGCGCTGGCCGCGCCGTGGCTGGCGAATTTCAGCACATTCGCCGGGGCGGTGTGTTTTTTGATTGGCGGCTACCTGCTCATCCCGGAACAATTCGAGGCGGTCGCCAAAGGCGACAAATGACGCTCGGGCGATCGGACCCGACGCCTGACTCGGTTCGCTAGGCGATCGGGATTGAGAGGGGGCGCCGGAACGGCTAAACCTCCGCCCCTCCGAAGGTTTCGCCGCCCCAGCCCTATGAATCTGCTCTATGACGCCTTGTTCGCCCCGCATGCGGGGAATACCGACGCTTTCCTGATCACGCCGGACGGCGGCGCCGTGCGTTATTGCGACTTCGTCGCCCGCGCCGCCCGTCTGGCGCATGTTCTTGTTGACCAGGGCGCGACGCCGGGAGACAGGATCGTCGTTCAGGTCGAAAAATCGGTCGAGGCTCTCGCCCTATACGCCGCGTCGCTACAGGCCGGCGCTGTCTTCCTGCCGCTCAACACCGCCTACACGACGGCGGAGGTCACCTATTTCCTGCAAGATTCCGGCGCACGCCTTCTGGTCTGCGATGAAACGGCGGCGCAACACCTGCGCCCGGTCGCAGAGGCGCAGGGCGCGGGCGTCTTGACCCTCGATGCAGACGGTTCCGGGAGTCTGACCGAGGCGGCGGATAAGCCCTCCAAGTTCGACACAGTTCCGCGCGGCGCAAACGATCTGGCCGGACTGCTTTACACGTCAGGGACGACCGGCCGGTCAAAAGGGGCGATGTTGAGCCACGACAACCTGCTGTCCAACGCACGGACCCTCGTCGAGGCCTGGCGTTTCGAGAAAGAAGACGTCTTGCTGCACGCCTTGCCGATCTTCCACGCCCATGGCCTGTTCGTCGCGATGAATGTGGCGTTGCTGGCCGGGCTGACGGTCCGCTTTTTCCCGAAGTTCGACCTGGATCAGGTCATCGAAGCCCTCCCCCACGCGACGGCGATGATGGGCGTGCCGACCTTCCACACCCGACTGTTGAGCGATCCGCGCCTAACCCGCGATCTGGTCAAGCGCATGCGCGTATTCATCTCCGGCAGCGCGCCGCTTCTCGCGGACACGCACGCCGCCTTCGAGACGCGGACGGGTCATCGGATTCTCGAACGCTACGGCATGACCGAGACCACCATGATCACCTCGAACCCGTATGACGGCCCGCGCAAACCCGGCAAGGTCGGTCCGCCGCTCGACAGGGTGGAAATTGTCGTCACCGATCCGGAAACCGGGGCTATACTGCCTCCAGGCGCTGTCGGTATGCTGGAGGTGCGCGGCCCGAATGTCTTTCAAGGCTATTGGAACATGCCTAAAAAGACAGAGGCGGCAATCCGTCCGACAGGCTTCTTCATTACCGGCGATCTGGGTCGGGTCGACGCGGACGGCTATGTCGAGATCGTCGGACGGCAGAAGGATTTGATCATCACCGGCGGCTATAATGTCTACCCGGTTGAGGTCGAGGCGGGTCTGAACCAGTTGGAAGGCGTCGTCGAGAGCGCTGTCTTCGGCGTCCCAGACGCGGATTTCGGCGAGGCGGTAGCCGCGGCCATCGTCCTAGAGCCAGGATGCGCGCCGGACCAGGCCGCCTTGGAGACCGGCGTCGCGGAGAGTCTGGCGCGGTTCAAGCAGCCGAGATCCTATATCTTTCTGGACGCGTTGCCGCGCAACGCCATGGGCAAGGTGCAGAAGGCTATGCTGCGCGAGATCTATGGCTAGGATGGATCGATCGTGACCCGCCGCGCCCTGACTCTAAGCCTGGAAGGCGCACGCCTGACCGCGCGCGAAGCCGACCTGATCAAGGCGGCCCGCCCGTTCGGCGTTATCTTGTTCGGCCGCAACATCGAAACGCCCGATCAACTGCGCGCCCTGACCGATGCGATCCGGAACGCGGACGGGCGGGACGACCCGCCGATTCTCATCGACCAGGAAGGCGGCCGAGTACAGCGCTTGCGAAAACCCGCTTTTCAAGGCTCAGTCGCCGCCGCCCGCATCGGCCAGGTCGCCCAGCATGACCGCGAGAAAGGGGCGGAGGCCGCGTTCTGGCACGCGCTGCGTATCGGTCTCGAATTGAGGCGTTGCGGCGTCTCGGTCAATTGCGCGCCTTGTCTCGATCTGGCCTTCAAAGGGGCCAGCAGCGTGATCGGCGACCGATCCTATGGCCCAGACCCACACCTTGTCGCAGCTCTCGGGCGCGCCGCGATCAATGGATATCGCGCGGCGGGCGTCACGCCGATCGTGAAGCATCTGCCCGGCCACGGCCGCGCCAGCGTCGACAGTCATGTCAGAACGCCGATCATCGACGCGCCTGCGGCGGAATTGCGCGCAACGGATTTCACCCCTTTCGCAGCGGCGCCATCGGGCGTTTGGGGCATGACCGGACATCTGGTCCTCACAGAGGTCGATCCCGACCGGCCCGTGACCCATTCGCCGACCGCGATCGCGAAAATCATCCGAGGCGACATCGCACTCGCAGGCCCGCTGTTCAGCGATGATATTTCGATGGGCGCGCTCAGCGGCGACCCTGTCTCACGGGCCTTGAGCGCGTTGAGCGCGGGATGCGATGTCGCGCTGCACTGCAACGGCGAATTCGAGGAAATGACGGCTCTGGCCGAGGCGGCGCCAGCGCTGCGGGCCGACAGCGCCGCCCGATTCGAGGCGCATCCCCAAACGCAGCCCGTTGATGACGCGCCCAGCGCCGAAGAGGCGGATCGACGCCTGGCCGACCTGATCGGTGAAATCGCCTAACCTGCTCGTTATCCGAATTCGACCTGTACGATTTTCCGCGGAGTCTAATCTCACGGTTCTCGCTTTCGAAAAGGAACGCCGCGATGACGACCGATCTCCGCTCCGCCCTCTCTCAGGTCCTGGAAACGCCGTCAGCGGGCGCGCCGAACGACTGCTATACGGCTGACACTGTGTTCGCCTGGGAGCGCGACTCTCTGTTTCGCGACCACTGGGCTTGTCTCGGCTTCGCGAAGGACGCGCCCCGACCCGGCGACGCCTACCCCGTCACGTTCCTGGGCCAGCCGCTGGTCATGGTGCGCGACAAGGAAAACGCGTTGCGGGTCTTTCACAATATCTGCAGCCATCGCGGCGTCGTCCTGGTCGAGCAGGCCTGCAACACCAAGGGCGTGATCCGCTGCCCCTATCATTCCTGGTGCTACGATCTGGGCGGCGCCCTGCGCAAGACGCCCTTCGTCGGCGGGCCGGGCGTCGATACGCATCCGGATTTCGACCCGGCGCAGCATGGTTTGCGCGAGGTGCGCAGCCATGTCTGGATGGGGATGGTCTTTGTCGATCTCAGCGGCCAGGCCGCGCCCTTCAATCTCGCCCATGCCAGCCTCCTATCACGCTGGTCCGATTTCGCCGACGCGCCGCTCTACAATTCCGGCGCGGATTCGACCATCGAGCTGACCTTGAACGCGAATTGGAAGCTGGCGGTGGAAAATTACGTCGAGGCCTATCACCTGCCCTGGGTGCATCCCGGCCTGAACAGCTATTCGCGCTTGGAAGACCATGACAATATCGTCGAGGATCAGCGCTACTCCGGCCAGGTCACCCGCGTCTACCGCCCGATGCTGTCCCAGGACGGCGCGGCCTTTCCACCTCTAAGCGGCCTGTCGGAGTATTGGGACACGCGCGGGGAGTATGTCGCGCTTTATCCGAACGTCCTGCTGGGCGTTCACAAGGACCATTTCTACGGCATCCTGATCGAGCCGATCAGCGCCCATGAAACGCGTGAGCGGGTCGAGATCTTTTATTTCGACGAGGCCAGCGTCAGCCCTGATTTCGCCGGCTTGCGGGAAGCGAACACGCGCGCCTGGCGCCTGGTCTTCACCGAGGATGTCGGGGTGGTCTCGGCGATGCAGCGCGGTCGGACCTCGCCGGCCTTTGACGGCGGCGTTCTGACCCCGGTTCTGGACGCGCCGACGCGCTGTTTCCATGAATGGGTGGCCCGCGCTCTGTTGGACAGCGCGACGCCCGACCTCTCACAGGCGGAAAGCGCTTAAAGCGGCGCACCCGCCGACAGCGCCAATCGGCCGGCGCCCAACCCGAAGGCGGCGAATACCGCTGTCTGCATCTTAGGGCCGGGGAAGCTTCGCAGCGCCATGCCGAGCGCCAGCAGGATCATGGCGTGCAGGAAAAGCGCGCCGAAGTCCGCGGCGTAGGACCCTTCTGCGGTCGGTCCCAGGAAACTGAGGATGCGGCGCCAAATCTGCCCGAGCTGCACAACCCATTGCCAGGGCAGCCCTTCGAAGATGATCAGGTAGTAGAAATAGTGCATCTGCGGCGCGAAGAACTCCCAGATCAGATAGCAGACAGCGACGATTGGGAAGGGCGCCAGGGCGCGCCAAGGCTGATCGAGGCGCGGCGCCGACCATCGGATTGCGGTCCAGGCGGCGCCGAGCGCGGCGATGCAGAATAGAAGCGAGAGTAGACCCAGAACGGCGCCGGCAAGCGGCGTCAAGGTGTGGAAGGAATCGCCGGGATAGCGATCAAGCAGCCGGCCGAGGAATTGAAGGTTGCTGAGACAGACGGCGGCGTACCAGGCCAGCGACCAGAGCGCCGTCCTCGCAAGGCCCCGCGTGTCTCTCGAGACCAGCCAGCCGCCGATCACGCCGAAGCCGGCTGCGGCGGCGAGCGCCGGCCAGCCTAATGAGAGAGACATCAGCGGCCCTGCAAGGTCGGCATTGAGGCCCTAGCGGAAGCTGGGGCTAAGCGGTTCGTTGCGGACGAGAGTCTGATCGGTGATCCGCGAGAAGAGCCAGGCCATATCGCCGTCCGAAGCGCGCGGGCTTTCCATCTGGACAGGCTCGATCGGTCGCGCCTCCGCCGCATCGCCATTGGCGATCTTGAAGGTGAAGACGTAGTTCGGCGTGGCCCCCATGCGTAAATCGCGGATGATGATCGCGTCGCCCCAGGCCAGCATGCCGTAGAAGCCCTTCGTGAAGCGGGCGATATTCTCGGCGTTTGTCGGGTCTGTCAGCCCGTCCATCAGTGCGGTATGGCGTTGATGTTCGAAAATCTGACCCGTCGCCCAGTCGCCATTGTCGAGAAGCGAGCTGTAGACGTTGAAGTAGCGGTCTCCATCGATGGCGATGCCTTTCCAGAGGATCGTCGAGAAGGGCATGGGCGTGACCAGAAGCCGGTCGGCGGTGACGCCTTCGGCCCGCAGCGCCGTCTCGATCCTCGACGTCGCCCAGGCCTGCGCCGCGATCGACCAGCCGGCGTATCCGGTGCTGACGGCCAACATTATCGCCATTGTCTTCATCAGGACCGGGCCGCGCGAAATCGGCCCAATTCCGGACAGAAGCGCCCAAAGGACCGGAATCAGGATCGGCAGTGTGTAGAACGGATCAATGATGAAGAGCGAGCCCATGCCGAAAGGATAGTCGGTCAGCGGCCAGAGCAGTTTGGTTCCGTAGACCGTCATGGCGTCGAGCAGCGCATGTGTCGTCAGGATGATCCAGACCGAGAAGATGGTCCAGGCCCGATGCGCGCGCAGCCCCTCGAACAGGCGTCTCAGCCCCTCGCCGATCAAGGGTGCGAGCGCCGTATGCACGATCAGAGAATGGCTGAAGCCGCGATGTCCGATAAAGGCGTCGATCGGATCGTCCGCTGGCAAGAACACATCAAGATCCGGCAAGGTCCCAAGCGCGCCGCCGACAATCGCAGCCTTGCGCGGCCCCATCTTGCGGCCGAACGCAACCACGCCAATCGCGGCGCCAAGGGTGAATTGAGTCAGCGAATCCATGGCAGGGAGATAGGCGCCTTCATTTTGCTTGCCAAGCGCGGCGGCCGTCTTTGCCGCGCAATACACACAGTTTTTACAGGGCGATCCGCCCTCGGGCGGACTAGCGCCATTGCGAAGCGCTCGCTGTCCCTCATATTCGATGGCGAGACCGCAATGGATTTGTAACAGAGGTGAGACCATGCCCGGACCATTGGACGGCGTTCGCATTGTTGACCTGACCCAGGTCGTCTCCGGCCCATCGGCCAGTATGATGCTGGGGGATCAAGGGGCGGACGTGATCAAGATTGAGAATACCGGGGCCGGCGATGTGACGCGCCAGGTCTCGACCCGGCGCAACGGGTTCACCGCCTCTTTCGTCAACAACAACCGGAACAAGCGGTCGATCGCGCTGGATCTGAAGGACGAGCGCGGCCTCAAGGCGGTCAAGGCGCTGACCCGGGAGGCCGATGTCTTCATGCATAACTTTCGCCCCGGCGTAATCGAGCGATTGGGCCTGGGTGAAGACGCCGTCCGCCAAGAACGTCCGGATATCATCTACGCCTCGATCAGCGGGTTCGGCGAAAACGGGCCCTACGCCGCCAAGCCGGTCTATGACCCGCTGGTGCAGGCGCTGTCCGGCCTGACGACGATACAAGGCGGCTCGGACAAGGCGCGGCCCCGGCTGGTGCGCACGATTCTGCCGGACAAGCTGACCGGCGTTATGGCTTCGCAGTCGATCACCGCCGCCCTGCTGCACCGTTTCCGAACCGGCGAGGGCCAGCATGTCCGTGTCTCGATGCTGGACAGCATCGTCGCCTTCCTGTGGAACTCGGACATGGGCGGCCACACCTTCATCGGCGATGAAATCGACAGCGAAACGGCGCACAGCTTCATCGACCTGATCTATGAAACCACGACAGACTTCATCAGCGTCGCGGTGAACACCGACAAACAATGGGTCGCGCTGACCGAGGCGTTGGGCCATCCGGAATGGCGCGACGATCCGCGTTTCAACACGCCGGAGAATCGCCACCACCATATCGACGAGCGGCTGGAGTTGACGCAGCATGTCTTGGCGACGGATAGCGCCGCGCATTGGCTGAAAGTCCTGGACGCGCATGACATCCCCTGCGCGCCGGTGTTGCGACGCAAGGAGATGATTGCGCATCCGCAGATCGTCGAGAACGACATCATCGTCGAGTTGGAGCACGCGCATGCGGGACCGCTGCGTCAAGCGCGTCCGGCCGGCCAATTCTCGAAATCGCCGATCGAATATCGCCGGGGCGCGCCGCTTCAGGGCGAACATACGCGGGAAATTCTGACCGAGGCGGGGCTCGATCCGGCTGAGATCGCGGCGATGCTGGCGGATGGCGCGGCCATGGCCCCAAACCCGCCTTCCCATGAACGCGCGGCGGAGTGACCCCGCATGTTGGATTTCTATTATTGGCCGACGCCGAACGGCTGGAAAGTCGCCATCCTGCTCGAAGAATTGGGCGTCCCGTACCGGCTGATCCCGGTGAATATCGGCAAGGGCGACCAGTTCAAGCCGGAGTTTCTGGCGATCAGTCCGAACAACCGGATGCCGGCCCTGGTCGATCCCGAGCCGCCCGCCGACTATGGCGACGAACCGGTCAGCGTCTTCGAGTCGGGCGCGATCATGCTGTATCTGGCCGACAAGCATCATCGCTTCATCCCACAGGACGCGCGCGGCCGGAAGGAAGCGCTGGAGTGGCTTTTCTGGCAGACGGGCAATCAGGGCCCGATGGCTGGCCAGCTTAGCCATTTTGTGAACTACGCCCAAGGCGACAACGCCTACGCCCATCAGCGCTACGCCAATGAGTATGACCGTAATCTGGGGGTCCTGGAGCGACAACTGGCCGACCGGCCTTATCTGTTGGGCGCGGACTATTCGATCGCCGACATGATCGCCTGGCCCTGGGTCCTGATCGCAAAGCCTTTGGGCGGATCGCTCGACCCCTATCCAAAGGTCAAGGATTGGCGCGCGCGGATCAAGGAACGCCCGGCGGTGCAACGCGGCGTCGATCTGGCGAAAGAGCTGCGCCGCAGCGCGCCGCCGACCGAGGAAGAGCGCAAGATCCTGTTCAATCAGACCGGATCGGCCGGGTAAGTTTATCCCGTCCCGCTCGACGACTTGGGTGGGCGTTCGGCGAGGCGGTGGGCGTGCTCGTCGGCGACTTCCCGCTTGATCCCTTCATAGGCCATCAGCGCCTCTAACGTTAATTGAACGGCGCTAAAGAACACGCACAGGACGCCGCAGGTCTGCAGGATCGTCCAAGCGGAATCGACCCAAGATTCCGGCGCATAGTGCGTGCTGATATTCGCCAGCAAAGCGGAGATCGCGAAGAAAGCCACACCGCAATAGAGCCCCACCAGGGCGATATACAGCTTGTGCGTTCGGCGCATGTAAAACTTCACCGTCTCATCTTCGCCATGCGCCGCCATATGCGCTCGTATGACGCCATTGACATGATGAAAACGGTTCGCCGTCGACAGGACCAGCATGGCCGTGCCGGGGATCAGGGTGAAAGGGAAAATCCAACTGAGCTCCATCGGCTCAACAGGCCACGATTCGGCGCCCGACTTTCAAGGAACAACGACGATATTGCCAACATGCGTCTTTTTCAGGAATAGCCGTTGCGCATCCGGCACTTGCTCTAGCGGGAAAGTGGCCGCGACCAACGGCTTAATCTCGCCGCGCTCGATATATCCCACCAGATCGGCGAACAGTCCGGGTGCGATGATCGTCGCGCCGGTGAAGACCAGGTCCTTGAGATAGAAATCCCGTAGATCAAACTCGACGATCGGCCCGGCAATGGCGCCTGCGCAGGTATAACGACCCTTCTGGACCAAGACCTTGAGGAATTGGCCAAACATCGGGCCGCCGACGACATCGGCGACGACATCGACAGTAGGCCGCCCAATCGCCTCTTGCAACGCCGCGCCCAAGTCCTCCGGTGCGCGCGGCAGCACCGCCTCCGCGCCCAGCGCTTGCACCGCCTGCGCTTTCGATGCGCCGCAGAGCGCGACCGGGATCGCGCCGCGCCTCCGGCAGAGCTGCACCAATGCCGAACCGACGCCGCCGCTCGCTCCAGGAATGAGCACGACATCCCCCTGCCCGACATGCGCTTGGACCAGCAGGTTTTCCGCCGTGATATAAGAGGTCGCGAAAGTGGCGAGCTCGGCATCACTCAAATCGCTGTCGATCGGATGGATATTGGCGGCGGGCGCCGAAGCGTATTCCGCATAGCCGCCGTCATGTTCCGAGCCGAAATAGCGGCACTTGTCGGTGTCCTCAGGATCGCGCCAATCCCGCAGCCAGGTGTCGACGAGCACGCGGCTGCCGATCAGGGCGGGGTCCACCGCCTGTCCCACGGCGACGACGGTTCCGCAGACATCGGCGCCCTGGATGCGGGGAAAGTCTATGCCGCCGCCCCAGGCCCCATCCGCGTCGCCAAGCGCCGCAAAACCCTCGACGCCGCCTTCCTCCGTGGTGCCGTCGCGGACGTCGCTATTGTACCAGCCAATGCGGGTGTTGATATCGGTGTTGTTCAGCCCGCAGGCGCCGACCTTGATCAAGGCGTCCTCTGGTCCGACCGCCGGGACCGGGTAGGACTCCCGCAACTCCAGTTTCTCCAAACCGCCATGGCCGATCAGCACAACCGCGCGCATCGTTTTTGGTATCGTCACCATGCTTTTCTCCGGTCCGAGCGCGCATCTTGCACATGGACTGTGTGACAAATCAGATGGCGCGCGACGCCCAAACCTCTCCATTTGAAGGTCTTTCCACAGCTAAGGCGCGCCGCTTTACCAAGCGGGACTCACAAGCCATTCTAAGTATATGGGACCTCCCGATCTGGAAAGTATCCGCGACTCTCTGAAAGCGTACGCGCTCAGCCTGCCTCTAGCGGAAGAGGCGTTCCCCTGGGGCGAGTCCGCCTTCAAGGTGAAGAAGAAAAGCTTTGTTTTCCTGAATGCGCAGGCGCTGGCGGACGGGGTCCTGATCCTGACCCTCAAACTGCCGATCTCCGGCGAGATGGCGTTGACGCTGCCTTACGTCACGCGCGCAGGCTACAATCTCGGGCGATCCGGCTGGGTCACGCTGAGGATCGATGCGTCGGTGACGCCCGACCTGGACCTCTGGAAAGGCTGGATCGAACAGAGCTATCGCGCCGTGGCGCCGAAATCCATTCTCAAACAGGTGGACGGCTAGGCCCGACAGTCGAAATGAAAACGGGAAGCCGAAGCTTCCCGTTCTCCATCGTTCGGTTTTCCACTAGACGGCTTAGGCGTCTTTAAACCACCAGCGCTCATAAGAGCGGGCGCCGTCGAGCTCCCAGTTGCCCGCCGTCCGTGCATCGTGGCCCACATTGGTCCTGAGGGCGCCGACCCGACTGCGGAAGAAGGGGACGATCGTACCGCCGTCGTCATTGCACAGCGTGTACATCTCTGTGTACAGCGCCTGACGCTTCGCGTCGTCCAGTTCGGCTTTCGCCTCAAGCAACAATTGGTTGAAGCGTGGGTTCTTCCAACGCGCCTCGTTCCAGGCGGCGTCATCCTTGTAGGCCAGGGAGAACATCACATCCGGCGTCGGACGCGCGCCCCACTGAACGACAACGAACGGTTTCTTCAGCCAGACATTCGACCAATAGCCATCGGACGGCTCACGAACCACGTTGATATTGATGCCCGCTTTGGCCGCATGCTCCTTGTACAAGGTGGCCATATCCACCGCGCTGGAGAAAGCCGCCTCGCTCGCGGACAGATCAACCGAAAGCCCTTCGGCGCCCGCTTTCTTGAGGTGGAACGCGGCCTGATCCGGATCGTACGGCGTTTGCGGGATGTCCGACCAGTAAGGCACGGTCGGGCCGATCGGGTGGTCGTTCCCTATGGTGCCAAAGCCGTTCAAGATTTTGTTGATGATATCCTGGCGATCGATCGCCAGTTTCATCGCCTTGCGCACGTCATAATTGTCAAACGGCGCCGTATCAACATGCATCGGCATCGTGACATGGGCGCCGCTGGCCACCTCAAGGATCTCGATATTCCGGTTCCGCTTCATCAGGTTCGCGGTCTTGAGATCGAATTCCGTGATCGCGTCGACGTCGCCTGTGGTGACCGCCGTCTGGCGGGCGTTCACGTCGTTCAGGACAACCATCTCGACGGCGTCGAAATGACCCCGGCCTTCTTTGTGGAAGCCGTCATGCTTGACCAGTTCGGCGCGCACGCCGGCGTCGAAATTCTCGATTTTATAAGGGCCGGTTCCCGCCCCGCTCTGCCAATCGACATTGCCTTCCCCATCAGAGGGCATCATGACGAATTGATAGGCGGACAGCGTGTAGGGCAGGTCGGCGTTGCCCGACTGCATCTCGATGGTGAAGCTGTATTTGCCGTCCTCTTTGATTTCGGCGACATCGGAGAGCATCGCCTTGCCCGGCGACGTCGATTCCTCGCCGCGGTGATAGTTCAACGAGGCGACCGCATCGGCCGACGTGAATTCCTTGCCATTGTGGAAGGTCATGCCTTCATGAAGTTTGAAATTCCACGTCTTGGCACCATTCGACGCTTCCCAGGACGCGGCGGCGTCGGGACCAAGCTGGTCCGTATTTGTGATTTCGGTCAGATACGACCGGATGGCGTGATTCATCTGAATCATCATCGTGCCTTCCGTCGTGGCCGGATCCAGCCTGTCGGTCGTGTTGCCGTCATGCACCCCGACTCGGTACGTGCCGCCCTTCTTAGGCGTCTCGGCGGCGACCTTCTTGCTCCACAGCGTCGAGGCGGCCGCAGCCGTCAAGCCCGTCGCCATCGCGCCTTCCATGAAGCGGCGGCGGTCGAGCTTACCGCTCAACGCCTGCCGCGCCAGCACATCGAGGCGCGCATCATTGGATTGATCAGACATAAAAACCTCCAAGTTCCCTGTTTTTTGTCACTCTGAACCTAACACTCACAACGATTGTAAAGCCGGTCGCAGAAATGCCAACGTATTTTCCTTCCGACGACAGAATCCGCCCATTGGCGACATTGCAGCAAAGAATTCCGACAATCGGCGGCCGTTCGATCCGACTGACCGGACTACAGCACCAGACTGGTCGTCGCCGCCAAGACGATGAGCGTGAAAGCGACCCGCCGGAACACCGCTTCCGACGCAAGGCCGAACCCCTGCGCGCCGAGCCAGATCGCCGCGCCATAGATCGGAAACAGGGTCAGCGCGTACCAAAACACCTGATTGGTGAACAATCCGGCGACCAAATAGCTGACCAGGCTTCCGATCCCTGTCGCCGCCAGGAATAGGATCATATTGGCCCGGACGACGGCGCCGCCGGACTGTCCGGCCAGCCAGAACAAGATAACCGGCGGTCCGCTCAGCCCCGCCGCGCCGCCCAACAACCCGGCCGCGACGCCGGTTCCCACAGTCACTGCACGGTGCGGCTGGCCCCGATAGCGCCAGCCGGAGGCCAGCGCCGCGGTGAGCGCAAGCACCACCAACGCAATGCCGATACGCAACAGGTCGGCGTCTAGCGTCACAAGCAGGTAAACGCCCAGCGGCGCTGCGAGCACACCGGGAATGGCGACTTGCGCGACCTCGGCCAAGTTGCAGCGCCTCAGGGCCGAGGGAATGAGCGGCAACGTGAGCAAACCGTCGACGATCAAAAGGATCGGCGCCGCCACGGCCGGCGTCAGAATGGCGGCGGCCGGCGGCATAAAGATCATGGCCGCGCCGAATCCTGAGAAACCGCGCACCAGCCCGGCCAGAAACGCCGCGACGGCGACGATCGCCCAATCCAGCGTCGCGATAAAAGAAAGCGCCTGCATCGGCCACCTAGTCGGCGTGGCGTTGGCTGGGCGCGCCAGTCCAAGCGTTACGGTACGGGAATATCGCTGACATAGTGCGGCTTGTCATAGCCGCGCTGAACCGCCGGCCGCGCCGAGATCTCCAGATACCAGCGCTTCACCGCCGGATAGGCGTTCAGATCGACGCCCTGCCATTCAAACCGGCTGATCCAAGGCCAGGCGGCCATGTCGGCGATCGTGTAGTCGGCGCCGGCGATAAACGCGCTGGTTTCCGACAGCCGGCGGTCAAGAACGCCGTACAGGCGCTTGGCCTCGGTCGCGTAGCGGTTGGTCGCGTATTCCGAGACATCGGGGTTGAACCTGACGAAATGATGCGCCTGTCCCAGCATCGGCCCTAAGCCGCCCATCTGCCACATCAGCCATTCGACGCAACGCCAATAGCCCGGTTTGTCGGCGGGAATAAACTGGCCGGTCTTCTCGGCGAGATAGAGCAGGATGGCGCCCGTCTCCATCAGCGTCTGGCCCGTGTCATGGTCGACAATGGCGGGGATCTTGTTGTTCGGGCTGATCTTCAGGAAGGCAGGGTCGAACTGGTCGTCCTTCATGATGTCAATCGGATGACAGGTGTAATCGAGCCCCATCTCCTCCAGAGCGATGGAAACCTTGCGCCCGTTCGGCGTTCCCCAAGTGTATAGATCGATGCTCATTGTTAAGCCTTCTCATTCGTCGCCATAATGGCGGTTCGCTACAACTGCGCCAGCGCCCGGTCCAGGTCGGCGATCAGATCCTCGGCTGACTCGATCCCGACCGACAGGCGCAAGAGATCATCCGGCACGCCCGAGCCCGGCGGCTCCACCGAATGGCGATGCTCAACCAGCGATTCAACGCCGCCCAGCGAGGTGGCGCGGATAATGACCTGCAGCGCGTTGGCCGCCGCAAGCGCGCCATCGCGGCCGCCCTTGGGGTGGAAACTCAGCAACCCGCCGAAACCCCTTTGCATCTGTCTGGCGGCCAGCGCATGGCGCGGATGGCTCGGCAGGCCTGGATAGCGCACACGCGCGACTTTCGGATGCGCCTCGAGGAACTCAGCGATGGCCAGCGCATTGGCCGACTGCCGTTCGACCCGCAGATAGAGCGTCCGCATGCCGCGCACCAAAAGATGCAGATCGAATCCGCCCGATAGCGGACCGGTCAGATAGCGATGGCGGCGAATGCGCTCCCAAAAATCGGTCTGAACACGCGTGGCCAGCGCGCCGGCCAGAAGGTCGGAATGGCCGTTCAGATATTTGGTCGCGGAATGCACGACGATATCGGCGCCGAGGGTCAGCGGCTGGCAGTGAACCGGCGTCGCGGTCGTCGAATCGACGCACAGCACGCCGCCCGCCCGATGGGTCGCCTCGGCGACGGCGGTGATGTCGGTTACATCCATCAGCGGGTTGGACGGATTCTCGATCCAAACCAGCGCGGTCGCGGCCGCTGCGATCGCCGCCAATAGCGCAGGCTCGTCGCCGCCGGGAACGAAGACGACCTCGAGCCCTTGCGCATCGCCGAATTCATCCAGCCAGGTCGGCACCCCGAAATAGATGCCGCTCTGCGCCACCACCCGGTCGCCCGGCTGCAGCGCGTGGAACGGCGCCATGCAGGCGGCGAGGCCTGAGGCGAAAACCATCGCCTCCTGGGCTTGCTCGAACGCGGAGATCATGGCCTCGGCCTGATCCAGAGACGCGGCGCCGTCGCGCGCATAGACCCGATGCGTCGGCAATTGATATTGGTCGTCACGCGCAAAGGTGGTGGATAGATGAACCGGCGGAATCACCGCGCCGGTCTCCGCATCCTCCCAGCCGAGCCCTTGCGCCGCCAGCGTGTCCGGCGACAGACCCAGATTGGATTTGGACAAATCTTTCATGCGCACTCCGCCTGACGCCGCCTTTGGCCGCAGCCCGGCGGGATCGTAGCCCCTGGCGCGGCGACGTCAATTGCCGCTACGCTACGCCGGCGACGCGCATCGTCCAGCCAACAGAGGAACCCGTCATGGCCGCCCTGTTCATCGTTAACATCACCGAGATCCGGGACCCCGACCGGTTCAAGCTGTATCAGGCGATGACCCCGCCGACGATCGAGAAATACGGCGGACGCTACCGGGTGCGCGGCGGCGATGTATCGGTCATGGAAGGCGATTGGACGCCAAACCGGCTGGTTGTGCTGGAATTCCCGTCGATGGAGCGGCTCAAGGCGTGGCATTCATCGGAAATCTATGCCGAGGCCTTGGCCCTTCGCACGGAAATCGCCGACACGAACGCGATCGCCGTCGAGACGCTGGACTGACCGCCCGCGCCATCCTCCTGGTGAGCGGTCACTGTTCCTTGCGGAACTTGTCGTGGCAGGCCTGACAGGTCGCAGCCAGATTGCGAAACACGATATCCGGCGAGGCGGCGGCCAGACCCGCCGCGTCGAGCCCGAGATCCGCGCTGGTTGCTGTCGAGCGCGGATTGTCAGCGGCGGTCCGCATCGCCTCCGCCGCCACCTTCATGCGCGCCGCCTGGACCTGGAATTCGGACCAATCGTCCCAGATCGCCGGCAGCGCCTCAGTCGGGGGATCGAGCGTGCCTTGTGGAAACAGTACGGTCAGCCGCTCGCCCCCATGGCTGGCGAGCGTCGCCGCATGCATCCGCATCACCTCTGGATTGTAGTCGACACGGCCACGCAACATCTTCGCCATGCCCTCCATCGCCTTGCCGACCGTGACCATGAAATCCATCCGTTCCTTGACGATCCCGGTGGCGACGCCATGCGCCCAAGCCATCGCCAAGGGCGCCAGGACTGCAACAACCGCAAGGCCCAACGACAGACGCCGGCGCATCACTCCAACCCCGCCAAATCGTCCAGGATCGGGCAGCCGGGCCGGTTGTCGCCATGACAGGTCTCGACCAGATGCCGCAGGGTCGTCTGCATCGATTGCAGCGCCCCGATCTTGGCCTCGATCCGGGTCAGATGCTCCTGCGCGATCCGCCTTACATCGGCGCTGGCCCGCCCGCGATCGTGATAGAGCGACAAAAGCGCCCGACAATCCTCGATCGAGAATCCCAGCGACCGGGCGCGGGCGAGAAACCGCAGACTATGCGCGTCTTCTTCACGGAACCGGCGATAGCCGTTTTCGTCGCGCGGCGGCTTGATCAGGCCGATTTCTTCGTAATAGCGGATCGTTTTCGCCGGCAAATGGCTGCGCTCCGCGACTTCTCCGATATTCACGCATCCTCTCCCAATTCGCCGATCTCTGCTTGACCTTCCAGTAACTGGAAGCGCCATAGATGTAGGATGTCCAATCGTCTGACGCAAACGATCCGCATTCCCGTGCAAGGCATGACCTGCGCCAATTGCGCCGGCCGGGTCGAGAAAGCGCTGCTGGCGACGCCCGGCGTCCTCTCCGCCACAGTGAATTTCGCCGTGGATCGGGCCGATGTGACGGTCGCAAGGGGTGCGAGCGATCGGGCCGCCTTGTCCGCCGCCATTGCCGAGGCCGGCTACACGCCGTTGACGCCGGAAACCGATCTTGATGACGCAGAGGCGTCGCTGGATCGGCGCGATCGGGTCTGGCTGATCGCGGCGGCGGCGCTGACTGCGCCCTTCATGCTGCAAATGGCCGCCATGGCCGCCGGCTTGGGCTTGCATATGCCGCCCTATGTCGAACTTCTCTTGGCGGCCCCGATCCAGTTGGTCATCGGCGCGCGTTTCTATATCGGCGCGGCCAAGGCGTTGCGGACAGGGGCGGCCAATATGGACGTGCTGGTCGCGATGGGCACGTCGGCGGCCTTTTTCTACAGTCTGGCGATCCTGATCCTGACGCCGGAGAGTGCGGCGGGACATCTTTATTTCGAAGCGTCGGCCGTGATCATCACCCTGGTCCTGGCGGGCAAGGCGCTGGAGACGCGGGCGAAACGCGGCGCCGCTTCGGCCATTCGCGCGCTCATGCGGCTGCGCCCTGACACGGCGCAAATCCTGAAGGATGGGGCCGAGGTCACCGTCGCCGCCGAGTCCGTGGTCCCGGGCGACAGCGTGCTGATTCGGCCGGGCGAGCGGGCGCCGGTCGACGGTGTCGTGGAAGACGGCGAGACCGAATTCGATGAGGCGCTGGTCACGGGCGAAAGCTTGCCCATCGCGAAAAAGCGCGGCGACCCGATCCTCGCCGGCGCGATCAACGGAACCGGCTTTATTCAATATCGGGCGACCGCCGTCGGCGCCGACTCGACCCTCGGCCGGATCATCCGGCTGGTCGAAAACGCGCAATCTGGTAAGGCGCCGGTCCAGCGCCTGGTCGACCAGATCAGCGCCGTCTTTGTGCCGGCGGTGGTGATGATCGCTGCGGTAACGCTGATCGGCTGGATGGTAGCGGGCGCCGAATTCGAGACGGCCCTGGTGGCGGCGATTTCGGTCCTTGTAATCGCCTGCCCCTGCGCGCTTGGCTTGGCGACACCGACGGCGATTGTGGCGGGGACCGGGGTCGCGGCGCGCGCGGGTATCCTGATTCGAGACGCGCAAGCTCTGGAACAGGCGGGCCGGGTTGAGACCGTCGTGTTCGATAAGACCGGCACTCTGACCGAAGGCCGCCTGTACCTCGCTGAAGTCCACCCGTTCGAGGGCGCGGCCGCCCATGCATTGCGAATCGCCGCCAGCGCCCAGGTCGGCAGCGAGCATCCGATTGCACGCGCGTTTCTGGCCCGAGCGGAAGAGGCCGGCATAGCCTTGGCGCCGGTCTCCGACTTCACCGCCTACCCTGGGCGCGGCGTCGCGGCGCGTGTCGAGGCCGCTGACATCCTGCTGGGCAACAGACAATTCGTGTCGGAACGCAACGTCGAAACAGACATGGCGGCGGCCGTTTTGGACGCGCTGGAATCCGAGGGTTTTACGGCCGTTCTGTGCGCGGCCGACGGGCGGCTCTTGGCCGCCTTCGCGATCGCCGACGGGATTCGCGACAGCGCCGGCGCGGCGGTCCACAAGCTCAGGAAATCCGGCGTCGAAACGGTCCTGCTCAGCGGCGACGCCGCCAAGACCGCGCGAACCGCCGCCGCCCAAGTCGGCGTCGACGCCTGTATCGCGCCCGTCTCGCCCGGCGGCAAGAGCGCCAAGATCGCAGCGTTGCGACAGTCCGGCCCGGACGGCGAGAAGGTCGTGGCGATGGTCGGCGACGGCGTCAATGACGCGCCGGCCCTGGCCGAGGCCGATGTCGGGATCGCCATGGGAACCGGCAGCGATGTCGCGATGGAGACCGCGGGCGTCACACTGATGCGCAGCGATCTGCGGCTGGTTCCCGCCGCCATCGCGGTCTCGAAAGCGACCATGGCCAAGGTGCGGCAAAACCTGTTCTGGGCCTTCATCTACAACGTAATCTGCATCCCGCTCGCCGCTTTCGGGTACCTGACTCCGGCTTTGGCCGGGGCGGCGATGGCGCTGTCCAGCGTCAGCGTGGTGACGAATTCACTGTTATTGAAGCGCTGGCGCGCTAACCTGTAGCGATCCCTTTTCGGGTTTGATGTTTTAGGCGACAAGGATCGCGGCGATGGCGACTCTCTTCCAAGGCGGCTTGGTGTTCGACGGCAAGGACCAACTGCTGCGCGACCATGGCGTTGTCATCGAGGACGGCCGGATCACGGCGTTCGCGCCGGTCGCGGAATTCGGCGGTTTCTCGGGCGAGATCATCGACACAACCGGCGGAACGCTGATCCCCGGCATGGGCGATTGCCATGTCCATCTCTGCTACGAAGGCGCCGCCGATCCCTTCGCGTCGATGAGCAAGAAGTCCGACGCGGCGGTCGCCATGACGGTGCTGGAGAACGCGCAGACCGACCTGCGCGCCGGCCTCACCATGCTGCGCGATTGCGGCGGCAAGGATTATATCGAATTCGCCGTGCGCGACGCGATCAGGAACGGCACATTCGTCGGCCCGACCATCCTGGCGGCCGGCAAGATGATCTGCATGACCGGCGGCCACGGCAACCGGATCGGCCGCGTCGCCGACGGCGAAGACGAGGTCAAGAAGGCGGTCCGCGAGCAGATCCACGCCGGCTGCGATCTGATCAAGATCATGGCGACGGGCGGGGTGATGACGCCCGGCGTGAATCCGGAGGACGCCCATTACAGCGCCGAGGAAATCGCCGCCGGCATTCATGAGGCCAAACGCTTTCATAAGCGCAGCGCCAGCCACGCCCAGGGGACCGAAGGCATCTTGAACGCCGTCCGCGGCGGGATCACCAGCATCGAACACGGCATCTTCATGTCGGAGAAATGCATCGAGGAGATGGTGGAGAGCGGCGTCTATCTCGTCCCGACCATCGCCGCTCTGCGCAACATTCTGGCCAACAAGGACCGGGGCGTCCCGGCCTTTGCGGTCGAGAAGACCGAGCGGGTCTCGGAAGCGCATCAGGCGAGCTTCCGCGCCTATCACGCCGCTGGCGGCAAGATCGCGATGGGCACGGACGCGGGCACGCCCTTCAACCGGCATGGCGAAAACCTGCAAGAGCTGGCCTATATGATGGAATATGGGCTCAGCGCGACCGAAGCCCTGGCGACGGCGATGCGCAATGCGGCGGACCTGATGGGGCTCGACGATCACGGGGTCATCGCCAAGGGCGCGGTCGCAGATCTGGTCATCGTCGAGGGCGACCCGACGGTCGATATTCAGGCCGTCGTGAACAAAGCGAGCCACCGCGCCGTCTATAAAGGCGGCCGGCTGATCAGCGTCGACCCGGTGCGCGCCGGCCTCGCCATCGCCGCCGAATAAGCGCGCATCGGCCGTCTCTATTATGTCCGCCCTGCCCGAGACGATTGTCGACGTACCCGACCTGCCGAAATCCGTGAAGCCTGGATTGCGCCTGCTCGGCCTCGATCTTGGCGACAAGACCATCGGGCTCTCGATCAGCGATCCGGGCTTCAAAGTGGCGACGCCGCTGGAGACGATCCGGCGGAAGAAATTCACCGCAGACGCGGACGCGCTGGATGGATTGATCCAGCATTGGGGCGTCGGCGGTCTGGTTTTCGGGCTGCCGGTGAACATGGACGGAAGCGAAGGCCCCCGTTGCCAATCGACCCGGCAGTTCCATCGCAATCTGGTCAAGCGCGGGATGATGCTGCCCACCGCCTTCTGGGATGAGCGGCTCTCGACCAGCGCCGTCGAACGCCTACTGGTGGATGAAGCGGATATGACGCGGAAGCGTCGCGGCACCGTCGTCGATAAGATGGCCGCCGCCTTCATCCTGCAAGGCGCGCTGGACGCGCTCGGCTGATCCGGTCGGCCGGGCGCGCAGAGACAGGCGGGAGTCGCCCCAGCGATGCAGACGCCTTGGCCTTTGCTGGCGCCGATCCTGGCGGCGCTGTTCCCGGTTTTCGCTCTTTTTGCACTCGGCAATCTCCTGCGCCGTCGTGGCGTCATCATCGAATCGGTCTGGGGTGGGATCGACCGGCTGGTCTTCTGGGTGCTGTTCCCCTGTTTCCTTTTCTACCGGACGCTGCACGCCGATCTATCGGGCGCGCTGGTCGGACCCATCGCCGTCGTCCTGATCGGCGTGATCCTAATTGGCGCCGTTGCGGCGCGGCTGTTGAAGCCCGCCCTCGGTCTGCCCGCCGAGAGCCATGTCGCCGTCTATCAGGCGGCGTTCCGGATCAATGTCTATATCGCCATCGCGGTCAGCGAGGCTTTGCTGGGCGCGGAAGGCGTGGTGATCGCCGCAATCGCGACGGCGGTGACGGCGCCGGTGATGAACGCTGTCGCGCTGGTCGAACTGGTCCGGCTGGGCCCGGCCCCGAGCGGGGCGGTCCTGCAAAGCCCGGCCGCGCGCATCATTATCGGGTTCATGCGCAACCCGCTGATTCTCGCCACCCTGGCGGGCGCGGCGCTCAACGCACTCGACGCGCCGCCGCCCGCCGTTCTGGACGAAACGATCCGCATCGCCAGCCAAGCGGCGCTGCCGCTTGCGCTGTTGGGGGTCGGGGCCGGTCTTCGGCTGAAGACGCTTCGCACGGCCGGCGCGCCAACGGCCGTGGCCGCCGCGTTGAAGCTGATCTTCGCGCCGCTGGCGGCCCTGGCGCTTGCTTTGGCGGTCGGGCTGGAAGGCGCGGCCGCCTTTATCGCGGTGCTCTTCGCGGCGATGCCGACCAGCGCCAGTTCCTATCAAATGACCAAGGCGATGGGCGGCGACGCGTCGCTGATGGCGGCGATCATCACCAGCCAGACGCTGCTAACCGCCGTGACCGCGCCAATCGTCCTGGTGATCGCCGCGCTGATCCTGCTTCCCGGCGGCTTCGCGCCGGGCTAAACAGAGCCGTATGACAGACCCCTCCTCGGAACAGGCAAAGCGCCCCATCTCGCCCATTGCCAAATCGCGACTCCGGCGTATGCTCCGCGCAGCTCAATGAGGGGTCCATGGCCGCCGCATCGACCGATATCGTCTATCCGCACGAGCACCTGCTCGGCATCGAAGGCCTCAATCCTTTCGAAATCCAAGCCATTCTCGATCTCGCCGACCGATACGTCGAACAGAACCGCCAGGATGACAAGACGACGCCGATCTTAAAGGGTCGCACGCTGATCAATCTGTTCTTCGAGAACTCGACCCGCACGCGCACCTCATTCGAACTGGCGGCCAAGCGGCTGGGCCTCGATGTGATCAACATCTCGGTCGCCACCAGCGCGATCAAGAAGGGCGAGACCCTGGTCGATACGGCGATGACGCTGAACGCGATGCATCCGGACATTCTGGCGGTCCGACATGGCGATTCCGGCGCCGTCGCCCTGCTCGCGCAAAAGGTGAATTGCGCGGTGATCAACGCCGGCGACGGCAGTCACGAACACCCGACCCAAGCCTTGCTCGACGCCGTGACGATCCGCCGACGCAAAGGCCGGATCAACGGCCTGACGGTTGCGATTTGCGGCGATGTCGCGCATAGCCGGGTCGCCCGGTCTAACATCCAGTTGCTGCACACGATGGGCGCGCAGGTCCGTGTCGTTGCGCCGCCGACCCTGCTGCCGCCGGCGATGGATCGGTTCGGGGTCGACATCTTCACCGATATGGAAGCCGGTCTAAAGGATGTGGACATCGTCATGATGCTGCGGCTTCAGACCGAACGGATGCAGGGCAGCTATGTGCCGTCGGTCCGTGAATATTACTATTATTACGGGTTAGATCGCGCGAAACTGGGTTTCGCCAAGGAGGATGCGCTGGTCATGCATCCCGGGCCGATGAACAGAGGCGTCGAGATCGCCAGCGACCTGGCCGACGATATCGACCGGTCGGTCATCCGCGAGCAGGTCGAGATGGGCGTCGCTGTCCGGATGGCCTGCATCGATCTCTTAACCCGAAACCAGGCGCGTCGCGTCGCGGCTGTGGACGGTTAGGGAGGCCGGGTCATGGCGCGCGGCCGCATCGCCTATCTGAACGCCCGCCTGCTCGATCCGGCGAGCGGCCTAGACGCGCCGGGCGCGCTGCTGGTCGATGACGGCAAGATCGCCGATTTCGGGCCGCATCTGTTTCGCGACGGCGCGCCTTCGGTGCGTGAAGTCGTCGATTGCCAGGGACATTGCCTCGCCCCTGGCCTGGTCGATATGCGGGTGCATCTGCGCGAACCGGGCGAGGAGTATCTCGAAAGCATTGATGGGCTGGGCGACGCAGCCTTGGCGGGCGGGGTGACGGAGGCGGCCTGTCTGCCGAACACCCATCCGCCGATCGATGATGTGCCCGTCGTGGAGTTCATCGCCCGGCGCGCGCGCGAAGCCAAGAAGGTCAAACTGACCTGCTACGGCGCCTTGACGCGTGGCTTGGCGGGGACGGAAATCACCGAAATCGGCCTCTTACAACAAGCCGGCGCGATCGCCTTCACCGATGGCGACAAGGCGACGGCAAACGCAAAACTGCTGGCCCGCGCGATGAAATACGCAGCCAGTTTCGACGCTATGATCGTGCAGCATCCGGAAGAGCCCAGTCTCGCCGAGGGCGGGTTGGTCAATCGCGGCGAATTGGCGAGCCGGTTGGGTCTCAGCGCAATTCCGCCGGAGGCCGAAGTGATCATGGTCGAGCGCGACCTGCGTTTGGCGGCGATGTCGGACGCGCGGCTGCATTTCGCCCATGTCACGACGGCGCCGGCGATCGCGGCGATTGCAGAGGCGCGAGCCCGCGGCCAGCGCGTCACCTGCGACACGGCCCCGCACTATTTCGCCCTGAACGAGACCGCGATCGGCGACTATCGGACTTATGCGAAAGTCTCGCCGCCGCTGCGCAGCGAAGAGGACCGGCGCGCGGTGGTGCAAGGTCTCGCCGAAGGCGTGATCGACGCTGTCGCCAGCGATCACGCGCCGCATGACCAGGATTCGAAACGACTGCCCTTCGCCCAGGCCTCATTCGGCGTGATCGGCGTCGAGACCCTGCTGCCCTTGACGCTGGAGCTCTATCACAACCGCCACCTGTCGCTGCTTGAGGCCTTGGCCCTTGTGACCGAGCGCCCCGCCAGCCTGTTGCGCCTGCCGGCGGGGCGACTGAAGAAGGGCGCGCCCGCCGATCTGGTGATCTTCGACCCGGACAAGCCCTGGCGGATCCAGGAAGAGAACCTCGCCAGTCAGGCGAAAAACACCGCGTTTGATCTGCGGCCGGTGCAGGGCCACGCGCTCCTCACCGTCGTCGACGGGCGGCGCGTCTACTGCGCGCCGGACGGGCCCTTCGCATGATCGATATCGATGTGTTGATCGCGCTTATCGGCGGCTATCTTCTGGGCGGCATCCCCTTCGGCTTAGTGCTCACGAAAGCGGCCGGGCTCGGCGACATTCGCGACATCGGCAGCGGCAATATCGGCGCGACCAATGTGCTGCGCACCGGGAACAAGCCGTTGGCGGCGGCGACCTTGTTGCTGGATGGCGGCAAGGGCGCCATCGCCGCGCTGGCCGCCGGCGCGCTGTTCGGGCGCGATCCGGCGCTCGCAGCCGGCGTGGCGGCTGTGTTTGGGCATAATTTTCCGATCTGGTTGCGGTTCAAGGGCGGCAAGGGCGTCGCGACGACCCTGGGCGCGCTGATTGCGATCTCCTGGCCGGCCGGCCTCGGCGCCTGTGCGACTTGGCTGCTGGTGGCGGCCACCTTCCGCTTCTCCTCGCTCTCAGCCCTTGTGGCCCTCGCCGCCGCGCCCGCCTACGCCTGGTTCCTCGGCGACATCCGGGCCGCAACGGCGGCGGCGTTTCTGGCGGCGCTTGTCTGGCTTCGGCACACCGACAACATCGCACGGCTTTTAAAAGGCGAAGAGCCGAAGATCGGCAAGAAACGGCGGTCCTGACAAACCGCGCCCCAAAGCCGGTCGCAGGCGTTGACGATTTCGCGCTTTGCGAGAACACTTGCCCCGCCATGTCCCCGCTCAGCGCCATCGATCCGCAAGAGGAAATCGCCCGCGTCCGACTGATCCGCAGCGAGAATGTCGGGCCGATCACCTTTCGCGCGCTTCTCGACCGGTATGGCGCGGCGACGGCGGCGCTTGAGGCCCTGCCCGATCTGGCGCGGCGCGGCGGCAAACAGCGCCGGCTCAAGGTCGCGGGAGCGGACGTTGCGGAAACGGAACTGGCGGCGGCGCAAGAACTCGGCGCGCAGATCCTGCATTTGGGAGTCGACGGCTACCCCGCGCCTTTAGCGGCCGTCGACGGCGCGCCGGCGCTGCTCTATCTATTGGGCAGCCTGCATCTGCTGGACAATCCGATGCTGGCCGTGGTCGGCGGGCGCGGCGCGTCGGTCGCCGGCCGGGCCTTCGCCGAGAAGATCGCTCGGGACTTGGGCGCCGCCGGCTTTTCCATCGTCTCCGGCATGGCGCGCGGGATCGACGCGGCGGCGCATGCCGGTGCGCTGGATACCGGCACGGTCGCCGTGATGGCTGGCGGAGTGGACGCCGTTTTCCCACCCGAAAATCAGAACCTGTACGGAGAAATCGCAGCGCGGGGCGCGGCCCTGTCTGAAGAGCCGCCAGGCATGAAGCCCATTGCGCGACACTTTCCGAAACGGAACCGCATCATTTCCGGCCTGTCGCTCGGCGTCGTCGTGATCGAGGCGAAAGCGCGGTCGGGGACGTTGATCACCGCGCGGACGGCGAACGAACAAGGACGGCAAGTCTTCGCCGTTCCAGGCGCGCCGGCGGATCCGCGCAGCGCCGGCGGAAACGGGCTGATTCGCCAAGGCGCGACGCTTATCCAGAACGCGCAGGACGTTCTGGATGAAATTCGGCCGTCGGTCGGCGCAGGAGCCTTCGAAAATCGCGATCTATTCGAGTCTGGACCGATCGCCGCGACCGAGGCGGACATCGATCAGGCCCGCCGTCCGATCTTGGAAGGCCTTAGCCATACGCCGGTCGCACTCGACGCCTTCTGTCGCACGGTCGGCGTTTCTCCAAGCGTCGCGCTGTGCGTTATTCTCGAACTCGAACTGGCCGGCCTCGCCCAGCGCGGACCGGGCGGCGTCGTGTCCCTAAGATGACCAGACAGGCGGAGACCGGCATAGAATACGCTGGGGCGCTTTGCCGGTCCGCTAAAATTCAGCGAAAAACCGTCCGATAATTCGCCGATCAATTCTGGACGGATTCCGCACCGCACCATAGGTTCCGACGATGAGACTGGTTCTAGACTGCGGAGCGTTTACCGGCGGGCAACGTTCTTTTGAAAGCCCGGATCGAGAGACCTTTGTTCTGTTAAGGGTTTGTTTTGGGTTTTGGCCTAGACGTACAGAACAGGCTCTATCGACGCACAACGAAAGCGCCTAAGGTGCCTCATCATTTTGAATGACCTTGGTATGAGAATTGCTTCTGTATCGCTATCACCGGGCGAACCATACGCCAGACGGCCCGAATCGGACCGTGTTGACCGCGCGTCGCGCACGCGCCTGCAGAATGAGTCGTCAGAAACGATGTGCGGAAAGTCGGTTCGCCTAAGATGAACAAGGCGTCATTCGAACAACTTCTGAAGCTGGCGCATAGACGCGCCATCGATGGAAAAGGCGGGCTAGCCGCATCGATCGCCAAAATGTGCTTGGATGCGCGCGCCGATCTGACCGACGAAGAACTGCGCCTGACCTTCGATATTCTGCGCAAGCTGATCGACAAGGTTGAAGTGCAGATTCGCCGCTATATCGCTGACTATCTGGCGGACCGGCGCGACGTCCCGGAGGATCTGCTGGTCTTCCTGGCGAACGATGTCGTGAATGTCGCCTACCCGGTTCTGGTGCGTTCGGTGCAAATCAGCGATGAGCTTATGCTCGACGTCATCCGCAGCCACGGGCGCGGGCACCAGATGGCGATTACGAAACGGCCGGAATTGTCGGCCCGTGTCGTCGACGCTCTAATCGATACCGGCGATCGCGAGGTGCTGATCCAGGTCCTGCGCAGCCCGGGCGCCAATTTTTCGGCGGACAGCATGGCGAAATCTGTCATCCGCTCGATCTCGGAGGAAGAGCTGTGCGAGCCCATCCTGAACCGCGACGGGATTGGCGCGGGGGTGGCCAAGACGATGTACGCCTGGGTTGGGGCGGCTCTACGCGCGCATATTGAAACGAATTTCGACATTGACGGCGCGGTTCTGGAAGACGCGGTCAGTGTCGCGATCAATCGCATTCAGGAAGAACAGGGCGGCGGCGTCGAATGGGCCGATCAGGGCGGACGCGGTCACGCGCAGCGCTTGATCGGGGCGGCGGAATCGGGCGGCGAATCCGGGTTTCAGCTCGCGATCGCCATCCTCGCCGGCGTCTCACAACAAGAGGTGCGCGCCGCGGTGAATCGAGACGGCGTCTTATCCATGGCGCTCGCGTGCCGCGCTTTCGACATGTCGCTGGAGCAGTTTCACGGCCTTTTAGAGCGCTGCAAGGGCGGTCGCGTCATGGATGACATGGCGCAATCGGGAGAGCTCGCGAAGGTCAACGCATTCTTCAAGGCTCTGGATTTGTCGGGAGCGCGTTTGGTCTTCTCAAACTGGCTTGGGGCGTCAAGCACGGCGACGAAGCACTAAGCCGGTCGCGTCCGGCGGAACGGTGCGAAATGAGACGGGCGCGCCCTTTTTTTCCCGTCCCGGGCTCCCATCTTTCAGCAGATCGGTTGACGAAACGCGAAACGCTGTGCGAGTTACGCGCGCTGCCGGTCGCGATGTTTGACGGAGAAAACCGTCATCAGCACGGGCGGGCTCGACCCTTCCAAATGACCGGCGTGACGGCGGAAATCGCGGAATTCCAAGGGTGCGCCGCGCCTGGTTTTCACGGTTTGGCGAATCTGTATTGGAAAAGGCATGTCGGGAAGAAGCGTCGTCGTAGTCGAATCACCGGCGAAAGCGAAGACGATCAACAAGTATCTTGGCGGCGCGTTCGACGTGCTCGCCAGCTTCGGTCATGTCCGGGATTTGCCCCCCAAGGACGGCTCGGTCCTGCCCGATGACGATTTCTCGATGCGCTGGCAGGTCGACGAGCGCGGCAAGAAACAGATCGACGCGATCGCCAAAGCGATCAAGGGCGCGGACAAGCTGTATCTGGCGACCGACCCGGATCGCGAGGGCGAGGCGATATCCTGGCACGTCCAGGAGGAATTAGAACGGCGCAAGGCGCTGAACGGCCTCGACGTCTCACGCGTGGTCTTCAACGAAGTCACGAAGAAGGCGGTGCTGGACGCCATCGCCCAACCGCGCGATCTGAATGTCGAACTGATCGAAGCCTATCTCGCGCGCCGGGCGTTGGATTATCTGGTCGGTTTCACCCTGTCGCCAGTGTTGTGGCGGAAATTGCCGGGCGCCAAGTCGGCGGGCCGCGTGCAATCCGTCGCGCTGCGCCTGATTTGCGAACGCGAGGCCGAGATCGAGGCTTTCATCCCGCGCGAATATTGGTCGCTGCACGCCGATATGGTGACGCAGGACGGCGACGCCTTCAAAGCGCGGCTGACGCATCTGTTTGGCGAGAAACTCGACAAGCATGGGCTCGGCGACAAGGGGGCGGCGGACAAGGCCGTGCAGGCCGCTGAGAACCAGTCCTATACGGTGCGCAAGGTCGAGCGGAAGACCCAGAACCGGAACCCGGCCCCGCCCTTCACAACCTCGACCCTACAGCAGGAGGCCAGCCGCAAGCTCGGCTTCGGCGCGACCCACACGATGCGGATCGCGCAACGGCTGTATGAAGGAATCGATCTGGGCGGCGAGACCGTCGGGCTGATCACCTATATGCGGACCGACAGCACGGTCTTGAGCGGCGAGGCCATCGCCGGCGCCCGGCGCACGATCGGCGCCGTCTTCGGCGACGCCTATCTGCCGACATCGCCGCGCGTCTACAAGACCAAGGCGAAAAACGCCCAGGAAGCGCACGAAGCGGTTAGGCCAACCGATCTCTCACGAACGCCCGACACGCTGCGCCGGTCGCTGGAGCCGGACCAATTCCGGCTGTATGAATTGGTCTGGAGGCGCACCATGGCCTCGCAGATGGCCAGCGCGGTGATCGACCGGGTCGCGGTCGATCTGGAATCGACCGACGCCAACGCGGTGTTCCGCGCCAACGGCTCTGTGGTCAAATTCGACGGCTTCTTGAAACTTTATTTCGAGGATATCGACGACAAGCCAGCGGGTCCTGGTGACGAAGACAGTGAAGGCCGGCTGCCGAACATGGAGGAAGGCCAGCCGTCGATCCTGAAGGCGCTGCACCCCGAACAACACTTCACCCAACCGCCGCCGCGCTATACCGAGGCGAGCCTGGTGAAAAAGATGGAAGAGCTGGGGATCGGCCGACCCTCCACCTATGCGAGCATTCTTAAAGTGCTGCAGGACCGCGACTATGTCGTGTTGGAGAAGAAGCGCTTCGTGCCGGAAGATCGCGGCCGGCTGGTGACGGCCTTCCTGTCCAGCTTCTTCGACCGCTATTTCGAATACGGGTTTACCGCAGATCTGGAAGAGCAACTCGACGACATCTCCGGCGGACGTCTCGAATATAAGAAAGTGCTCCGCGACTTCTGGGAGAATTTTCATCGGATCATCGAAAAGACGATGGAGTTGAGCCCGGTCGACGTGCGCGAGACCGTCGATCGGGAGTTGGGGCCGCATTTCTTCAAGGCCGATGAGAATGGCGACACCGAAGCGGCGCGGGTCTGCCCGATTTGCGACGGCGGCCGATTGAGCCTGAATTTCGGGCGCTACGGCGCTTTCATCGCTTGCTCCAACTACCCGGACTGCCGCTACACGCGGCAACTGGGCGAAAGCCCGGAAGACGCGGAGACCGAGTATCCCAAACCCCTCGGCGCGGACCCGGAAACCGGCGAGGCGATCACGCTGCGGAAGGGTCCTTACGGCCTCTATGTCCAGATCGGCGAACAACTGCCCAAGGAAAAAGGGAAAAAGGCGCCGCCGAAACCCAAGCGCGTCTCGCTGCTGAAGAAAATGTCGCCGGCGGAGATCGATCTGGATATCGCACTGCGTCTGCTGGCCCTGCCCCGCGATATCGGCGAACATCCAGAGACGAAGCAGATGATCGTCGCCGGGATCGGACGCTATGGCCCGTTTCTTAGACATGGGACGGCCTATGTGAACATTCCCGCCGATGACGATGTCTTGACCATCGGCATGAACCGCGCAGTCGAGGTCATCGCGCAAGCGGGCGAAAAGGCGAAATCGAGCGCCAGCCGCGAGGTGGGTCTCCACCCCAGGGACGGCAAGAAGATCACCCAGGGCAAGGGCCGGTTCGGTCCCTTCGTGAAGCATGGAACGCTTTACGCCTCGATCCCGCGTGACGTCGATCCGGACTCGGTGACGCTCGACGAGGCGCTGCGGCTGTTGGAGGAAAAGGCCGCCAAGAAAGCGGCGGCGAAAAAGGCCCCCGCCAAGAAAGCCGGCGCCAAAAAATCGGGGGCCAAAAAATCAGGCGCCAAGAAAGCGAAGGCCGGTCGGGCGAAGAAGGCGGGCGCGAAGAAAGCAGCCGCGCGGAAAAGCTGAGGCGGACCCACGCCTTGGCCAAACGCCCCTCTCCCAGAACCTCGGCGCGCGACGCGCCGATGCCCAGCAAGCAAGAAGTGCTGGACTATATCCGCGAAAGCCCGACGCCGGTCGGCAAACGCGAGATCGCCCGCGCCTTCCAGATCAAGGGCGACCGACGCGCGGATTTGAAAGCGCTGTTGCGCGAGATTGAGGATGAAGGCCTGATCGATCGCGGCCGCAAAAGGAGATTGGCCCCGTCCGGCGCCCTGCCGGAGGTCGCGGTCATCCAGGTCGACGACGCCTATGATGAGGACGGCGCCCTGCTCGCCAAACCGACCGGGCCGCATGCCGAGATCACAGCGGAAATCGTGATGGGCGAGGCCGGACGCCGGTCCGAGCCGGCCAAGCCCGGCGACCGGGTTCTGGCGCGGCTGGAGCGGCGCGGCGCCGGCCGATACGAGGCCTTCCCGATCCGTATATTGAAGTCCGGACCGGACAAGGTCCTCGGCGCCATCACCAAGACCGGCAAGCATAAGGGCGGACCGGTCTGGGCGCTTCAGTCGGTCGACCGCAAGCAGGATCGCACCTACACGCTGGTCCGGCCGCCCGAGCATCTCAGCGAAGGCGATCTTGTGCTGGCGCGCCCCCTGCCCACGCGGCGGGGCGATCGCGAGGCGGAAGCGATCGAGGTGATCGGACGCGCCGACGATCCGCGCGCCTTCTCCCTGATCGCCATTCACAAGAACGCCATTCCCGTCGCCTTTCCGGAAGCGGCCCTGGCCGAAGCCGAGGCCGGCGCGGTCCCCAATCTCGGCGCGCGCGAGGATTTGCGCGCCATTCCCCTGGTGACGATCGATGGGGCCGACGCGCGCGATTTTGACGACGCGGTCTGGGCGGAAAGCGATCCCGATCCCAAGAATCCCGGCGGCTTCCGGCTGATCGTCGCCATCGCCGATGTGGCGGAATATGTGAAGGCCGACGGCGCCTTGGACAAAGCGGCGCGGCTGCGCGGCAATTCGGTCTATTTTCCAGACCGGGTCGTGCCGATGTTGCCGGAGCGGCTGTCGAACGATCTCTGCTCGCTGCGGCCGAACGAGAACCGCGCCTGTCTGGCCGCCCATATGACCCTCGACCGACACGGCCATCTAGTTGCGCATCGCTTCACGCGCGGCCTGATGCGGTCCGCCGCGCGCCTTACCTACGAGCAGGTTCAGGACGCCCAGGACGGGCAACCGGATGAGACGACCGAACCGCTGCTGGAGCCCGTCATTCGTCCGCTTTATCAGGCCTACACGGCTCTTCTGGCGGCGCGGGAGAAACGCGGCACGCTCGAACTCGATCTGCCGGAACGCAAGGTGACGCTGGGCGAGGACGGCCATGTGGCGACCATCAAGCCGCGCCCCCGGCTCGACAGCCACCGGCTGATCGAGGAGTTCATGATCGCGGCCAACGTCGCCGCGGCCGAAGCGCTCGAGGCGAAACAACGGGGCGGCCAGCCGCCGATCATGTACCGCATCCACGAACCTCCGCCGATGGACAAGGTCGAGGCCCTGCGGCAGAGCCTCGAGGCCATGGGCCTGCCGATGGCGAAGGGCGCCGTGATCCAGCCGCGGCTGCTGACCGGCCTGCTCGATCAAGCGGCCGAGGCCGGCAAGGGCCAGATCGTTTCGGACATCGTGCTGCGGGCGCAGTCCCAGGCCTGCTACCGGTCGGAAAACGCGGGTCATTTCGGCTTGGCGCTGCGGCGCTATTGCCACTTCACCTCGCCGATCCGCCGCTATTCCGACCTGCTGGTGCATCGCGCGCTGATCGGCGCCTGCCGGCTGGGCGAAGGCGGCCTGTCCAAGGCCGAGATCGAGGCATTCGACGAAACGGCGGAGCTGATATCGGCGACCGAACGGCGGGCCATTTCGGCAGAGCGCGACGCGATGGATCGTTATGTCACCGCCTTCTTGAGCGACCGGGTGGGGGCCGCGTTCGACGGCCGCATTTCCGGTGTGCAGCGTTTCGGCCTGTTCGTGACCCTCGAGGAAACTGGCGCTGACGGGCTGGCGCCGGTCAGCACCCTGCCCTGGGACCGCTATGACCATGACGAGGCGCATCAATGTCTCGTCGGTCAGGAGACGCGGCAGGCCTTCACGTTGGGCGATCGGGTCCGCGTGAAGCTGGTCGAAGCGAATCCGTTGACCGGCGGCATGGCGTTTGAAATTCTCGAAGGCGGTCGACCCGCGCCAAAGAACGCCGGCCGGTCGAGCCGACGCGGCGGGATGCGAAAAGGGCCGCGACGCCCGAAGGTCGGCGGCGGACGCATACGCCGACGCTAGCGTCGACCGCCGGCGCCAGCGAACCCAATGGGAGCCTGAATGTGACTCCGTTTCGCATGATCCGATGGGCGCGGACCCCGCTATGCGCGGCGACAATCGTCGTCGCCGGATGCGCCGCCGCGCCGCCGCCGGCGGAGGAGCCGGCGGCCTTCAAGGCCATGACGCGCGAGATGTTCGCGACCGTGCTGCGCGACATCGAGGATAATTTTATCGAAAAACCGAACCTTGAGGCGCTGACCCTGGCGGCGCTGGAGGCGGCCGGCGAGATTGACCCATCGCTTGCTTTCGATGCGGAGGCGGGGGGCGTTCTGCGCCTCTCGGTCAACGATGTCGAAATCGCCGCCGCGCCAATGCCGAAAACCCGAGACCCGGCGGGCTGGGCTGGGAGCGCGTCGGACTTGTTAGACCAACTGCGGAACCGCAACGACGCCTTCCGTCAGGCTGACGGAGAGGAGATTTACGACACGCTTTTCGGGGCCATGACCGGCTTGCTGGACCGCTATTCGCGCTACGCCGGCGCTGACGACGCGCGCGCCAACCGGGAGTCTCGAGAAGGGTTCGGCGGGATCGGCGTGACAGTCGCCGAACATCCCGAAGGCGCGCGGGTCATCGGCGTCGAACAAGACAAGCCGGCCCAGGCCGCAGGCGTCCACACCAACGATCTGATCGTCGGAATCGATGGAAAGCAGGTCGCCGGCGCGACGCTGCGGCGCGTGATCCGCATGTTGCGCGGGCCGGTCGACAAGCCCGTCGTCCTGTCGCTGCGCCGCGACGGACTGCCGGAACCGATTGTCGTGACGGTCGGCCGCACGAAGATCATTCCCGACACGGTGTTCTACGCGCCGCGCGGTGACGCCGCCTTGATTCGGATCACTGCTTTCAACGACCGCACCGCGCTGCGCGTCGCCGAGGCTGTCAGCCAGGCGATGACCCAGGCGCAGGAACGCGGCCTAGAGCGGCCGACCGGCCTGATCCTGGATCTGCGCGGCAATCCGGGCGGCCTGTTGGACCGGGCTGTGGATGTCGCCGATCTTTTCCTGGATGACGGCGAGGTCTCCTCCACCGACGGCCGCAATCCGCGCAGCTTTCAGGAGTTTTCGGCCCAGCCCGGAGATATCAGCGTCGGACTGCCGCTGGCCGTGTTAGTGGACGGCGCGACCGCCTCGGCGGCGGAAGTCCTGGCGGCGGCGTTGCAGGACCGAGGACGGGCGGTGGTGATCGGCGCCTCAACCTTTGGCAAGGGCAGCGTTCAGACGGTGCTGGGCCTGCCCAATGACGGCGAACTGATCCTGACCTGGGCTCGGCTTCTGGCGCCCAGCGGGTACGCGCTTCAGTCCGCCGGGGTGATGCCCACGGTCTGCACCCAAGCGACGGTCGATATCGACGCTTTGATCGAGCATGTGCTGATCGAGGACCCCGCTACGACGCTGCACAATCTGGCGCTGCGCCGGCGCATCGGCCCGAACGACGCAGCGGCGAGCGAACACGCGGCCACTCTCTGCCCGTGGCGGCCGAACGGCTATGACGCCGGGATCGATGAGGAAGTGGCCGCCCGCATCCTGGCCGATCCGTCTCTCTATGAGACGGCGATCGCCCTCTCTTCTCCGCCGGCCTTGTAGATCTTGCCGCGCACCGAAACCGCCGCCGAACCGAAGGACGCGGCCAGTCTGATCCTATGCCAAGGGCCGCCGGAATCGCCACAGGTGCTGATGGGCCGCCGGCACGCGGACATGAAATTCATGCCCGGATTTTGGGTCTTTCCCAGCGGCGCGGTGGAGCCTGCGGATGCTGAAGACGGCGCTGACCTGAGGCTTGATCCAGAGACGGCGCGATCGCTGGCGCGACACGCGCCGCCGGACCGCCGCGGCGCCCTGGTCTGGGCCGCCATCCGCGAGACTTGGGAGGAGACAGGGGCTTTCTATGGCGCGCCGGGCGCGCCCGCGCGATCGCGCCGCCAGGCGACGCCGGCGCACGCGGCCTTTGAGGCTCAAGGCCTGCGGCCTCTGGCGGAGAGGCTGGACTTCTTCGCCCGCGCCACGACTCCGCCAAGCAGTCCGATTCGCTTTGACAGCCGGTTCTTCCTCGCCGACGGCGCGGACCTGCGCGGCGACCCGGTCTCGACCGGCGAGCTAGAGGAGGTCGGCTGGGTCCGCGCCGATATGGCGGCGGCGACTTTTCCGATGGCCCATGTCACCCGCTTCGTCCTGTCGCGCGCTGTCGCGATCTGGGCCGCCGGTCAGAACCCCGGCGCGCCGACGCCGCATCAGCCCAAGGATCGGCCTATCCCCCGCTTCACACGTGTCGGCGACCGCTTCGCCACGATCGAGGATCGGCCTGGAGACCCGCCGCAATGGGAGGCGGATTTCGTCGACCGCTAGTCGATTGCAGCTCGGTCGAGACCCTTGCTTCCAGGGCGAACACGGCGCTTGACTTGAGCCGCGCGCTGACTAGATTGCGCCAAATTCCGCGCAGGCTGGCGTCTCGCCGCTCGGCGCGAACCGGACACAACCCGCGCTGCGCAATTGGCGCGCGCGTCGAAAGGACGAAGCAATGGCGAAACCCGCGACCCTTCAGGTCAAAATGGTGAGCACCGCGGATACCGGTTTCTTCTATGTCAAGAAGAAGAACCCGCGCACGCTGACTGAGAAACTGGAAATGCGGAAATACGATCCTGTCGTTCGCAAGCATGTGCTGTTCAAGGAATCGAAAATGAAGTAACCGGCCCCGCGCCGGCTGCGTTTCCGTGGGGGGCGCATGTTGATTAAGGGTCGCTTCGGCGGCCCTTTGTCATTTTGGGCGTCAGTCGTTTCAAAGATCGCGGGTCTTCCGCATGCTCCAGGTTCCGCTGCATCGGGGTGAGCGCCATTCGCCCTCCGCCTCGCGTTCGGTGAAAGCGCCGGTGACGTCTGCGAAGTCCCGGCTGCCCCGCTCGAATGCCGCATTCTTCAGCACGCCGTCCTGGATCACGCCCGAAAACCGACCAGGTCGGCCATCCCACCGAATTTGGCCGCCAATGGAGCCATTGGCGATCTCCGCCCGTAAACCGGCGCGGCGCGGGCAGCTCTCGGAACCGACGCCAAAACGGATTTCGCCGACCCAAACCCCATCGAATTCCGGATCGCCCTGGGACAAAAACGCGAGCGGGTTGGCGGACTGGCCAGCGCACCCGGCCAACGCCAGGAGGCTCAACAGACAGAGGGTCTTGAGTTTCATCATGGCGCTCCGCTCACTCTCCACCCATCGATCAGCGCCGCCTGCGTCCTGTTTTCCCAGGCGCGCCGCGCCCCTTGTCGTCGGGCGCGTAGGGGTTGGCGCCGCGCCGGATCAAGAGACGCAAGGGAACGCCGGGAAGATTGAAATCCTCCCGCAGCGCGTTGACAAGGTAGCGATTATAGCTATCCGGCAAGGTTTCGGGCATCGAAGCGAAGATCACAAAGGTCGGCGGCCGTGTCTTGGCTTGGGTCGCGTAGCGCAGCCGAATGCGACGGCCGCGCGCCAAAGGCGGCGGGTGCGCCTCTGTCACATCCGCCAGCCATTTATTTAGCGGCCCGGTCGGAATGCGCGTATTCCACAAATCGTAGGCCTTCACCGACGCGTCCAGCAGCTTGTTCAGCTTGTCGCCAGTCTTCGCCGACAGGGTGACGACCGGCGCGCCCTTGGCCTGCGGCAACGAGGTCTGCAGCCGGTCTTTCAGCTTCTGCAAGGCCGCCGCCTTGTCCTCGACGACATCCCATTTGTTGGCGGCGACGACGAGCGCCCGGCCCTCCTCCAACACTTGGCGCGCGATAGTCAGGTCCTGCTTCTCCAGCATATCCTGGGCGTCCAGCAAAAGAACGACGACATGGGAGAACTGGATCGCGCGCCGCGTGTCGGCGGCGCTCAACCGTTCGACCTTGGCGCTGACCCGCGCCTTCCGCCGCATGCCGGCGGTGTCGACCAGCTGCATGTCACGGCCGCGCCAACTCCAATCGACCGCGATCGAGTCTCGGGTCACGCCCGCCTCCGGCCCGGTCAACAGCCGTTCTTCGCCGAGCAAGCGGTTGACAAGGGTCGACTTGCCGACATTCGGACGGCCGACGATGGTCAATTTCATGCGCGGCGGCGGGCGGTCCGCCTCGAGCGCCCGTTCGAGCGCCTCCGGGTCGAGCGTTTCGCCCAGTTCCGGTTCCGACGCCGCCTCGTCCCAATCACTCTCGGCGGCTACGCGTTCCCGCCAATCGGCCATCGCCTCGGCGACGATCTGATAGAGATCGGCCAGCCCCTCGCCATGCTCCGCCGAAATCGCGGTCGGCTCCTTCAGCCCGAGCCGGTAACTCTCATGCAGCCCGGGCAACCCGGCCGCGCCTTCGCATTTGTTGGCGATCAGGCGCACCGGCGTGTCGCTGCGGCGCAGGACATCGGCGAAATACTCGTCCAGCGGCGTGACCCCGGCGCGGGCGTCGATCAGGAACAACGCCAGATCGGCTTCCGCCAAGGCCAGATCGGTCTGCCGCCGCATGCGACCCGCCAGACTGTCGTCCTGCGCATCCTCCAGCCCGGCGGTATCGACGATGCGAAAGCGCAGGTCGCCGAGCTTAGCGTCGCCTTCGCGCCGGTCGCGGGTCACCCCCGGCGTGTCGTCGACAATGGCGAGCCGTTTGCCGACCAGGCGATTGAACAGAGTCGATTTCCCGACATTGGGGCGACCGATGATGGCGACCGTAAAACCTGACATGTCGAGGTCATTTCCTTAGGCGCGCGCTGCGCGCAGTTTGCGTCTGACGTCGGCGGGCCTCGGCGCCTAGCGAAAGGCGATCAGGCGTCCATCGTCCGTCTGCACATACAAAGTGCCATTGGCGACAATCGGCGTGGTCAGGATCGGATCGCCGACATCGACGCCGCCCAGCGCCTCGCCGGTATAGGGCGAAACAGACACCAACTCGCCGAGCGAATTGCCCAAGATCAAACGATCGCCCGCCAATACCGGGCCAACCCAGGCGATCGCGTCGGTCCGGTCTTCCGCGTCTTCCCAGATCGGGACCGACACGACCCATTTCACACGGCCGCCCCGCCGGGTCACCGCCAGCAAATTGCCTTCCGTGGTCAGCAGATAGATAAACTCGCCGGCCACCCAAGGGCTCTGCCGTCCGCCGACACGAAGGTCCCAGACCCTTTGACCGCTCCGCGCGTCAAGCGCCACTGTCCGGCCTGCGTGGCTCACCGCCAACACCAGGCCGCGATCGATCACCGGCAGTCCGCGAATGTCGGCCAGCGCTGACAGAGCGTCCGCACGACGGATCGAGGTCAGGGAATCGGACCAGACCGGCCGCCCCGTACCGAGCCGAAGGCCGAAGACCTCTCCCGACGAATAGGGCACGATCGCCAAAGGGCCGTCGATCGCCGGGCTGGCGCCGCCCAGCAAGCCGGCGGTCTCCGCAAAACCGGAATGGACCCAAAGCCGCTCGCCGGTCACCGGATTGAAAGCCGAGGTTTGGTTGTCGATCGTGATCGCCAGCACAGCCATGTCCGCGGCGGTCGGCGCCGCCCGCATCGGCCCTGGCAGCGCGGCGCGCCACAATTCGACGCCGTCCTTGGCGTCGACGGCGATCAATTGCGCGTACCCGGTGCTCAAGAAAATCCGGCCGTCATGATAGGCGACGCCGCCGCCAAAGGCGTCCTCGTCCTCCTCGGGCACGCCGGGATCGAACTCCCAGATCAGACCGCCGGTTTCGGCGTCGAAGGCGCGAACGATGAATTCGCTGTCTTTGGTGACGACCTTGCCGTTGGCGACAATGGGCGTATTGAGAATACGGTTGCCGCCGTCGGAGCCTTCGCCGATCGAGATATCCCAGACTTGTTCCAGATTTTCACCGACCATCAGGTGGTGCATGGCGTGATCGGCATAGCCACCGGCCTGGGGCCAGTCTGTGTTCAGATAAGGCGGCGGCAGGCGCACGTCCAAATCCGCCAGGCGCGGGTCCGGCTCGACGACGCCTTCCTCCAACATGACGGCGATCCGGGCGCCGGGCAACGGCGGCGCCTCGGTTTCGCCGAACCAGTTTTCGCACCCGGCCAAGGCGGATGCGGCGGCGGCCACGATCAAGAGCCGTCGAAACCAGGCCATAATCGTCTCTATTCCGGCAGGCTCTGCAGCAGTTCGGCGGCTCGAGCCCGCGCTCCCGCCGGGGCGTCAAGCGCATCGCTGATCTGGGTCAGGCTGGCCCGCGCCGCCGAGTCGTCGCCCTTGCGCAAATGAAGAGCCGCGATGACCTCCAGGGCGCTGTAGCGCCACGGCTTGCCGGCGCCGGCGATCGGCGTCAGCCGATCGATCAGCGCGTCCGGGTCTGCGATGTCGGCGGTCTGCATCGCCATCAACAGCAAGGCCAGTTCCTGGAACAAAGGCGCCACAGCCGAATCCTGGGCGATCGCCTCATATTCCTCGCCCGCGCCGGCGCGGTCGCCGCCCTGGCCGCGGACCGCCGCCTTCTGGAACCGCGCAAGCACCGGATAGGCCCCAGGCGCTTCCCTCGCCAATTCCGCAAAGGCGCGTTCCGCCTCAGCGTAGTTCGCTTTTTCGGACAACAACTGAGCGGCCGTAAACGCGTCAGCGGCCGCTTGCTGCGCCGCGCGCTGGTTGCTCAACCAGACATTCACACCGATGGCGACAGCGACGATCAGCACCGCGCCGCCTATGGCGTATTTGCCATAGGCCTTCCAGCGTTCCTTCAGCTTTTCTTGCTGAAGCTCCTCATCGATTTCGCGAAAGATTTCGGCCAAAACCAAAGTCCTCAATATCAGACGGTGCGCGGCGCTGCGCGGGGCCGGCGTTCATGCGACGCTTTTCTCGCACGCGGCCGTGCCGTCACGTGTGCGTCTTGATCGCGCATTTCAAGAAGAGGAGCAGACGCAGCCCGCCCTCCGCCGGATCGGGGCTCTATTTACGGCCCTTGGGCCGCCGCCGCAACTCATGCGGGGCCAATTCTGAGCGAACAGGTCAAGCCCGGTTCACGGCCGACAGGGCGACGGGCGCAGACCGATGGCACGCATTGTGCTAGGCTTGAGGCCGATGGCGTGTGTATAGCCGCCTCCGCGAGATGGAGATCAACAGGAATGACGCCGCGCGCGACGAAGCCGCTTTCGAAAGACGCCCGCCGGCGCCGCCCCGCCGCGCGGCGGCTGACTGCGGCGGCCTGCATCTGTTTCGCGCTCAGCGGCTGCAGCGGGGTGGAACCACAATTCGCGGCGATGGCTGCAGCGACCTCGACCACGATCAGCACCCAGAAACTGCCGACCGATATTATCGCCAGTCTGTTCACCGGCAAAGATTGCAGCACGCCGCGGCAATCCATCGACGGCGGTCCTTTGTGCCGACCCTATGATCAGGGCGTGATCGAAAAACCGGTCTATTGCTACCGCAGCCTTGCGGACACAACGTGCTACAATTCGCCGGATCCCTATGGCGACGGCGCTCAGCCCGTCAACTAACGTCAGGCGCATATGCCGGGCGCTGGTTGGTTGGTCCTCGGCGCGCGAAAAAAGCCTTCCCCGTTCGCCTGCGATCAGGTTACAGTTTTAAGACTGTCCGCGCGCAGCCGCCGGGATCGGCTGCGTGTTTGTCTTGGACCCGATGCGAACAGGGGATTGCGCGCCGCGTATGAGCAATCTGATCGATCTGGCCGACGTCCGTCGGCGCCGCCGGAAGCACAAGGTGGTCTTCGACAGGGTCGAGTTGCGGACGCTTCTGCAGGTCTATTCCAAGCGCGTCGCCACTGGCGAATGGCGCGACTATGCAGTCGACCAGCATGGCCCGGTCGCCGTCTTCTCCATGTTCCGCAGCAGTTTCGAGACGCCGGTTTTCGCCGTCGCCAAGCGCCGCGAGGCGAAGGGATTCGAATATCTGGTGCTGAGCGGCCGGCGAATCCTGAGCAAGAGCCGCTCCTTGTCCGACGCGTTGGCGTTTTTCGACAGTCCGAAACGCTTGCGGCCTCTGACTTCCTAGCGCTTGGCGTCCGGTCCGGGCGCAGGCGACTCCATTTATCCATTTACAGAACAAAATAAGAACATTATGCCTTGGATAGGACGAGAGCAAGGGTGAGGCGCGCCATGGGCGGGATCAAACACGAGGCGATGAAACAACGGGACGCGGCCTTGCCCGCCACGACCCTGGGCGAATTGAGCGACCGCGGCGTTGGCGTCTTCTGTTGGTGCAATCGTTGCGGCCACAACGCAACGATTGCGGTTGCGCGCTTGATCGCCGAGTTGGGACCGCAGTTTCCCGTGCCGGAAATCGGCGCAAAGATGCGCTGCTCGGGCTGCGGATGCCGCGATGTGGCGACGCGGCCGGACTGGCCCTCTCTCGGCCAAGTCGCCGATCACACGAGCCATTTCTAAGCCGGCTCCAACAATCCGGCGCGCAGACGTTGAGCCGATCCCGCCTAAGCGCGGGTTCATTACGGGCGAATCGGTCAACAATCACCTGTCACATCTTCATATTAGATATATTTAATGCATTGTTGAAAAAGAGTTGTGGATAACCCTGCGCCAAGCCGAATCGCTCCTTGCCTGCGCTAAAAACCCATAATATTGTGTGCGTATCAGAGGGGAACACAACATGTACGGTAATATCGGCTATGTTGTGGATGGGCCGTCAAACGTCGAAATACATACGATATATAGTTTACAGCACGGAAGCGAAGGGGGTAACCCGCCATGGATTGGACTGAAGAACGGGTGGAAACCCTAAAGGGCCTCTGGCGAAATGGCTATACGGCCCGCCAGATCGCCGAAAAGCTCGGCGGCGTCACGCGCAACGCGGTCATTGGCAAAGCGCATCGCCTCGGACTGTCCTCGCGACCGCAGCCGGTCAAACGCCAGGAAGCGCCGCTTGATCTCAATCGGTTGGAACGCACCTGCCAGTGGCCCATCGGCCATCCGGGCCAGCCGGAATTCCGCTTCTGCGGCGAAACAGCGGTCCCCGGCAAACCCTATTGCGACGCGCATTGCAAGGTCGCCTATCGACGTGCGTCCAGCGAAGGATCGTCCGGCAAAAATGCGGCCTGACGGCGACGCCCGCCGGCGGGCGCATCCGCCGTAATGACATGTCGGCGCCGTTGGGGACACGATCCACTGCGGCGCCGTTTTCATGTCGCGGCGCGAGCCGCGGCGGCGGATGGCCAAGAGAACGCCCATGGCCGATCTGAGACTCATCACCGGAGCCGACGACAAGCTGCTCGGCAATCTGTTTATGCTGCTCGAAGGCGCGCGGCAGGTCGATCCGACAGCCGAGTTTGCGGTCTGCGATTTCGGCTTTACGCCGGCGGCGCGACGCTTTCTTGATGCGCTCGGACTGCTTTTGCCTAAGCCGGCCTTCCTCGAGGAATTCGATCACCCTTGGTATGCGAAAGCGGCGATGGGCGACTATGTCGAAGCGGCCGACCCGCGCACCCCGGGCTTCGTCTGGATCGACGCCGACATCATGCCGATCAAACCTTTCGCGCGCGCGCTCGACGCACTCGCCATCGACATGGTCCAGGGCGGCGTCTGTTGGGCGGTGTGTCCGGATGTCAGCGGCGGCGCGCTCAATGATTTCATCGCCGAATGGGCCGAGCGCGGGCGCGACATCGCCCCGTTTCGACCGATGCTGGACCGGTTCGGCCTCGACGGCCGGCAGCCCTATCTCAACACCGGCGTGATCGTCTGCACGGATATGGAAGCGGCGCGGCGTTGGCGAAAGCTGACTCTGAAGCAGCCGGTCTGGCTGCTCTTCGAACAGAACAGCTTCAACGCCCTGGCCCACCGCAAGCCGAAGAAACTGAGGCTGCTCGACACAAGGGAATGGAACGCGCATGGCGCGCTTCTCGACGGCGTCGCGCTGACCGATGACGATCCAACGGTGCTTGTCCATGCGACCTCGGCGGGTGCCCGACACAAGGATGGGCCGGTCTCCTTTTCAGTACGCGGCAAACGTCTGGACCTGAACCTGAAACTGTTGCTCGCCCCACATCTGCGGGACCGTCAGCTTCACCTCCTGTCGCGCTTTGTCGAGCGCACCGGGCCCATCATGGAAGAGACCGGTCTGCTGACCGCCCCCTAGTCTCAGCGTATTTCCGCCGCTAGACGTTGAGCAGATAGGCGTCGAAATAGTCGATGGTCCTCTGCAAGCCGTCGCGCAACGCCGTTGAGGGTCGCCAGCCGATCAGAGCCTCGGCTTTCGAAATATCCGGACAACGGCGCGTCGGGTCATCCTGCGGCAACGGGCGGTAGGAGAGGTCGGACCGGCTGCCGGTCATGTCGATCACCGTCTCCGCCAGCTCTTTGACGGTGATCTCATGCGGATTGCCGAGATTCAGCGGACCGTAGCCGATCGCGCTCCCGCTCGCGTCCGGCGGCGCTGTCATAAAGCGGACAAAACCATCGATCATATCGTCGACATAGCAAAAGGATCGGGTCTGAAGCCCATCGCCGAACAGGGTGATCGCATCGCCCTTCAAAGCCTGGATGATGAAGTTGGACACGACCCGGCCGTCATCGGGATGCATGTTCGGGCCATATGTGTTGAAGATCCGCGCCAGACGCACATCGACTCGGTGCTGACGCGCATAATCGAAACTCAGCGTCTCGGCGCAGCGTTTGCCTTCATCGTAGCAGGCCCGCGGCCCGATTGAGGTGACGTTGCCGGTATAGTCCTCGGCCTGCGGATGGACCTGCGGATCGCCATAGACTTCGCTTGTGGAGGCCTGAAAGAACCGGGCGCCGCAGCGTTTCGACAGGCCGAGCATGTTGATCGCGCCGACGACGCTGGTCTTGGTCGTTTGCACCGGGTCGCGCTGGTAATGGATCGGCGAGGCCGGACAAGCGAGGTTATACACCTCGTCGCATTCGACATAGAGCGGGAAGGTGACGTCGTGCCTGTGCAGTTCGAAGCGCGGATCGTCGAGCAAATCGGCGACCAACGCCCGGCGGCCGGTAAAGAAATTGTCGACGCAGAGCACCTCGTCGCCGCGGGCCAGCAGAGCGCGACAGAGATGCGATCCCAAAAATCCGGCGCCGCCGGTCACCACCACGCGACGCGCGGTCGGCGACAGCATGACCTTTCCTGACACCTGGTCCGAAGGCGATACGGACATGGACCCGATCCTCGCGCCGGTCTACCCTCACAAACGCGCTGGGCATCAGCGCGTTTGTCTCTCCTGCGCGGATTCGGACTTGATGGCCAGATCGCGCCCAGGGCCGTAAAGGCGAGGAAAGGAAGACGCGCCGAGCGATGGCGAAATCCGGTCCGAAATCGATCCTACAGATCCGCCCGGAAGGACTCTATTGCGCGCCCGGCGGGTTTTTCATCGACCCGCACCGCCCAGTCCATCGCGCCGTGATCACCCACGGCCATGCGGACCACGCGCGCCCCGGAAACGGTCACGTGCTGGCGACGCGCGAGACGCTGGCGATCATGCAAAGCCGCTTCGGAGCGATCGCCAAAAAGGGCGGGCAGGCGGCCGGCTATGGCGAGACCGTGACCATTGGCGACGCGCGCGTGCGGCTGGTTCCCGCCGGTCATGTTCTGGGCAGCGCGCAAGCAGTGATCGACACCGATCAGGGCCGGGTCGTGGTCTCCGGGGACTACAAGCGCCGGCGCGATCCGACCTGCGCCGAGTTCGAGACGGTTCCCTGCGATCTTTATGTGACCGAGGCGACTTTCGGCCTGCCGGTCTTTCGTCACCCCGAGAGCGCCGGCGAGATCGGCAAGCTGATCCGCTCGCTCGAGACCTTTCCGGATCGGGCGCATCTGGTCGGCGCCTATGCGCTGGGCAAGGCGCAGCGGGTGATCAAACTGTTGCGCGAGGCGGGCTACGACCGGCCAATCCATTTGCATGGCGCCATGCGCGGGCTGTGCGATCTGTATCAGGAACTCGGCGTCGATCTTGGCCCGCTGGAAGATGTCGAAACAGGCAAGGGTGCGCGGCGCGACTTTGGCGGCGAGATCGTGCTCTGCCCGCCCTCCGCGCTGCGGGGCGCCTGGTCGCGGCGCTTCGGCGACGCGGTCGCCGCCTTCGCGTCGGGCTGGATGACCGTGCGCCAGCGCGCCAAGCAGAGCGGCGTGGAACTGCCGTTGGTGCTGAGCGATCACGCCGACTGGGACGAACTGACCGCGACCATCCGCGATGTCGAGGCGGAGACGATCTGGGTCACCCACGGCCGCGAAGAGGCGTTGGTGCATCAAGCGCGGCTCTATGGGCTCGACGCCGAGGCGCTGTCGGTCGCGGGGTTCGAGGAAGAAGGCCAATGAGAGCCTATGCCGATCTGTTGGAGGCGTTGGTCTATACCAGCGCCCGGAACGGCAAATTGGCGATCCTGCGCCGCTACTTCGAAGAGACGCCCGATCCGGACCGCGGCTGGGCCTTGGCGTCGCTGACCGGCGACCTGGACTTGAAGAATGTGACGCCGTCCATGGTCCGAGGCCTGATCGAAAGCCGGGTCGATCCTCTGCTGTTCAGGCTGTCCTACGATTTCGTCGGCGATCTGGCGGAGACAGCGTCGCTGATTTGGCCGGAAAAGGCCGACGCCGACGCCGAGGCCGCGCACCCCAACGACCTTTCGCTTTCCGCCGCTGTCGACCAGATGACAGCGGTGAAAAGAAAGGAAGCGCCGGCGCTGATCGAACGCTGGATGGATGCGCTTACGCCCTCCAGCCGGTTCGCGCTTCTCAAGCTTGGGATGGGCGGCATGCGGGTCGGGGTCAGCGCAAGGCTCGCGCGCACCGCCGCCGCCGAATTGGGCCGAGTCGATGTCGGCGCGTTGGAGGAACTCTGGTTTGGGCTGACGCCGCCTTACACAGAGTTGTTCGCCTGGCTGGAGGGCCGCGGTCCAAAGCCGGAGGTCAAGTCTCACCTCGCCTTCCGCCCAATGATGCTGGCCAACCCGTTGGAAGAAGAGACCCTAGACCGCCTCGATCCCGGCGACTTCGCGGCGGAATGGAAATGGGACGGCGTACGGGTGCAACTCACCGCCAAACCGGGCGAGGGCGCGCTCTATACCCGGACCGGCGAGGATATCGGCGCCGCCTTCCCAGATATCCTGGATTACGCGCAGTTCGACGCGACGCTCGACGGCGAATTGCTGATCATGGTCGACGGCGTGGTGCAGAGTTTCAACGCGCTGCAACAGCGGCTGGGCCGTAAGAAGGTCGGCAAGAAGATGCTGACCGACCATCCGGCGCATATCCGCGCCTATGACATTCTGTTCGAAGGCGGCGAGGATCTGCGCGCCCTGCCCTTCGATCAACGCCGCGCGCGGCTTGAGACATTGTGGGAGCGAACGCAACCGGGGCGTTTCGATCTGTCGCCGCTGGTTCCATTTGAAGACTGGGCGGATCTGACCGAACAGCGCCAGTCATTGCGCGGCGCCGGAATCGAGGGGCTGATGCTGAAACGGCGCGACAGCGCCTATCTCGCCGGCCGTCCCAAAGGCCCTTGGTTCAAATGGAAACGCGACCCGTTCACGGCGGATTGCGTCCTGATGTACGCCCAGCGCGGCCATGGCCGCCGCTCCAGCTATTATTCGGATTATACATTCGGGTGCTGGCGCCCGGCCCAGGGCGACACGGCGGATGAATGGGAGCTGGCGCCGGTCGGCAAGGCCTATTCCGGCTTCACCGACGAGGAACTGAAAAAACTGGACAAATGGGTGCGCGCGCACAGCACAGAACGGTTCGGCCCCGTGCGCGCTGTCGAACCGGGGCTGGTGCTTGAGGTCGCCTTCGATTCCATTCACCGCTCGAAGAGGCACAAATCCGGCGTTGCCATGCGCTTTCCTCGTATTCACCGGATCCGCTGGGACAAGCCACACGCGGAGGCGGACCGGATTGAATCCCTGATGGCGCTGGTAGAGTAAAGTCATTGGTGAAACTCGCCGCCAATCTGAGCATGATGTTCACCGAACAGCCCTTTCTCGACCGGTTCGCGGCGGCGGCGGCCTATGGCTTCCAGGGCGTCGAATTCCTCTTTCCCTATGATCACGATCCGGGGGACCTGGCGCGCGTCCGAGAGGCGGCCGGCGTCGATCAAGCCCTGTTCAACCTGCCGCCCGGCGACTGGACGCGCGGCGAGCGGGGCTTGGCGGCCCTAAAGGGACGGGAGTCGGATTTCGAGGCGGCGTTGGCGCAGGCCTTGAAGTACGCCGCCGCGCTGAAAACGCCGCGGCTGCATGTGATGGCGGGCCTGACCGAACACGGCGCTGAGCAGCCGGTCTATATCGCCAATCTGAAACGCGCGGCGCGGGAGGCCGAGCGCGCCGACGTCACGCTCTGTATCGAGCCGATCAACCATCGCGACGTTCCCGGCTATTTCCTGAACACCACCGCACAGGCGATGGACACGATCGAGGCGGTCGGGTCGAACCGGGTGCGGCTGCAGCTCGACCTCTATCACCTGCAGATCACCGAAGGCGATATCAGCACTCGGACACGGGACCTGTTCCACGCGACTGAGCATGTGCAAATCGCCGGCGTTCCCGACCGCCATGAGCCGGATCTCGGGGAGGTCAATATCCACCATATGCTGGGGCTGTTGGATTCGCTGGGCTATCGAGGCTGGGTCGGCTGCGAGTACCGCCCCGAGGGGCAAACCGAAGAGGGTCTCGGTTGGGCCGCGCAATACGGGATCACAGCGCTTTAACAAAGGCTTCATTCATAAGTCTTATTGTCCGCGCGTCGAAGGTGAGATCCTATTGACTATACAAGGAAGACACGACCATGCCGCATGAGCTGAAACGCGCCGACGCGCTGGCGCAGGAGCAATTGGGCGCGCGCATCAGAATCGCGCGGAAAGGCGTCAACCTGACAGCCGAAGATTTGGCGCGTCATCTCGGCCTAACGTCAAAGACGGTCCGCGCGTGGGAAAAAGGCGAGCGGGAGCCGCGCGCCAATCAGATCACGATGATGGCCGGCGTCCTGAACGTCACCGCGCCCTGGCTGCTGGAAGGGCGCTCGCAGGAATCAATGGAAGCGGACTCCGAGGAAGCGGTCCTCCGCGGCAAGGTCGAGGCGGCGAAACTCAAGACCGCCGAACTGAACGAATTGATCCTCGATATCGAATCCCGCCTCTACGTTAAAGCCGACTGAACGGCTTGGACGCACACGGTTTCCCGGCGCGGCGCCGCAGCCTATAGAGGGATATGTCGCCATGGCCGCGCCTACCCCGCCCAGCCCTCAATCTCGCAGACCCGCGCGGTCCGCGATCAGATCTGTTTGCGGACGGCTACGCGTCCAAAGCCGGGGCCGTCGCGGAAGGCGAAGCGGTGTTCCTGCGCGGGATCGGCGCACCGGACATTTGGACGCGCAAGACGCATTTCGCCCTTGCTGAGACTGGCTTCGGCCTGGGGCTGAATTTCCTGCTCACCTGGCGTCTCTGGCGTGAGACCGCTCCGCCTGACGCCACACTCGACTATGTCTCCGTTGAGGGCTTCCCTGTCGACGCCGCCGAACTCGCGCAGGCGCACGCGCTCTATCCCGAGCTTCAGGATCTTTCGGCGGCGCTTATTGCGCTGTACCCGCCGCGCCATCAAGGGGCGCACCCCCTGTCCTTCGACCACGGCCGGGTCCGCCTGACGCTGCTCTTTGGGCCCGGAGAAGAAATGCTGGCCGATTGGTCAGCCGGCGACGGGGTCGACGCCTGGTATCTGGACGGGTTCGCGCCCAGCCGAAATCCTGATTTCTGGACCGAAAGCCTGTTCCGAAGGATCGCCGCCCTCTCCACGCCCGGCGCGGTCGCCGCGACCTATACCGCCGCCGGCGCCGTGAAACGCGGCCTGCAGGCGGCCGGGTTCGAGGTTCGCAAGGCGCCCGGGTTCGCGGACAAGCGGGAACGGCTGCTCGCCCGCTTGAGCGAGAAGCCGCCCCAAACGTCCTCAGGCGCGCCCTGGAGCGACCCACCGGCATCAAATCGGCCAACCCGAATCGCGGTGATTGGCGGCGGCGTCGCCGGGCTATGCCTGGCCGACGCGCTGCGCCGCCATGGCGCAGAGCCCAGTCTGTTCAGTTTGGCCCCCGACTTGGGCTCGCCGCTTGGCGGGGTGGCGATGCTGGCGCCGCGCTTGCCCGCCGCCGCGACGCCCGGCGGCCGGCTGCAGGCGGCGGCCTTGCTATACGCCACCCGCTTCTATGACGCGCTGCAAGAAGATGAACCGGTCTGGCTCGAACCGCGTGGAGTGGCCTGCGCGCCGCCCGACGGCAAGGACGCGGCGCGGCACGAGGCTCTGGTCTACGCGCTTTCCTGGCCGACATCCTTTCTAACGCGGGACGAGCGCGGATTCCTGCTCTATCCAAGGGCCGGCGCCGTCAAAACCGACGCTGTTCAGAGCGCCCTACGCACCCGAAGCAGGCTCACGCCAAGGGTCGGACGGATCACGGATTGGCGGCGCGGTGCGGACGGGACCTGGCGCCTCATCGGCCAGGACGGACAGCAATGCTGGGATGGCGACGCGGTCGTTTTCGCAGCGGGGGCCTGGACAGGTCACTTGTTGCGCGCGCCCTGGCTCGAGATACGGCCCGCGCGCGGTCAGGTCAGCCGGGTCGCGGCTGATCCTTCAGGCCCAGATCACGGCGCTTTGAGCTATGACGGCTACGCTTCGCCGATCCTCTCGGCGTCCAGCCCCACGCGGATCATCGGCTCCAGCTTCAGCCCTTGGCCCGATTTGCAGGATGAAGTCTGGCGGGGCTGGCGGGACGCGGAGCATGCGGCCTACGCGCAGAATTACGCCGAAGCGTCGGGGCTCGACCAGGCGCCGGAGCCGATCGATCCCGCCAATCTCGGTTGGGTCGGCCTTCGCGCCACGACGCCGGATCGGCTGCCGATCGTCGGCGGGCTGCCCGACGCCGAAGCCTACCGGACCGCCTATGCCGGCCTGCGCCAGGGACGTCATTGGGAAGACTATCCGCCAGCGCCCTATCAAACCGGCCTATCTGTCCTCACCGGATTGGGCGCGCGCGGCTATCTCACCGCGCCGCTTCTCGCCGAAGTCCTGGCGCGTCAGATGCTCGGCCTGCCGCAGGTGCTCGAAGACGACGTGATCGCCGCCCTCCATCCCGGAAGATTTCTGATCCGCGCCCTGAAACGCGGCGCGAGTGCTAGCGACTGAGCGCCGCCTCTCGCGTCCCGCTGAGGGTGGCGGCGGGGGTCAGGGCTTCCGGGTCGATCCGGACCTCGATCAAGGCCGGACCGCCTGTAGCTCGGGCGCGCTCGAAAGCAGGCGCGAAATCCTCGGTCCTCTCGACGATCTCGCCATGGGCGCCGCAGGCCCGTGCGAAAGCCGCGAAATCGGGATTCACGAGGGCGGTGCCGCTTTCCCGCGCCGGATATTCCCGCTCCTGGTGCATGCGGATCGTCCCATACATGCCGTTATTCACGACCACATAGAGGATCGGCAGACCGTATTGCACGGCGGTCGTCAGCTCCTGACAGGTCATCATGAAACAGCCGTCGCCGGCGAAACAGACGACAGGCGTTCCCGGATTGGCCAGCGCGCCGGCGACCGCCGCCGGCGGCCCATAGCCCATCGACCCCGATGTCGGGGCCAGACAGGTGCGATAGCGCCGATAGCGGCGATAACGATGCAGCCAAATCGTGTAGTTGCCTGCGCCGTTGCAATAGATCGCTTCCGGGCCCAACTGCGCATCCAGGAAAGCGACTATCTCGCCCATATTCACAGCGCCCGGCTGCGGCCCCGACGTCGAGAAACTCTGGTAGCCGTCATGCAGGGCCGCGACATGGTCGGCATCGGCGCCGCCATCCACAGAGTCCATCGCCGCCGCCGCGTCAAGAAAAGCCGGCGAGGACGCGACGATGCCGAGATCGGCGTCATAGACCCGGTTGATCTCCGATGCGTCGGGATAGACATGCACAAGACGCTGTCTTGGTCTTGGGATGTCGAATAGGCTGTAGCCGCTGCTCGTCATCTCCCCCAAACGCGCGCCGATGACGATCACCAGATCGCTGTTCTTCACATAGGCCGCCAGGCCCGGGTCGATCCCGATGCCGACATGCCCGGCATAATTCGGATGGGCGTTGTCGAAGTAATCCTGACAGCGGAACGAGACGGCGACCGGCAGCCCGTTCGCCTCTGCGAACCGTCTCAGCGCCTCGGACGCGTCCGCCGACCACCCGCCGCCGCCGACGATCGCCAAGGGCCGTTCCGCTTTCACCATCATCGCCCGCAGCGCCGCCATGTCGCCGGGCCCTGGATGGGCTTGCAATCGGCTGTAGCGGCCAAGATCGACGGCTTCGGCGCTTTCGGTCAGCATGTCCTCCGGTAAAGCCAGAACGACCGGACCGGGCCGACTGGAGGTCGCCGTATGGAATGCCCGATTGAGGAATTCGGGGATCCGCTCCGCCGCATCGATCTGGGCCACCCATTTCGCCATCTGCCCGAACATGCGGCGATAGTCGATCTCCTGGAAGGCCTCGCGCTCGACCATGGCGCGGCCGACCTGACCGATCAGCAGGATCATCGGCGTCGAGTCCTGAAAGGCGACATGCACGCCAGACGCCGCGTTGGTGGCGCCCGGCCCGCGCGTGACGATGGCGACGCCCGGCTCACCAGTCATCTTGCCCCAGGCGTCGGCCATCATCGCCGCACCGCCCTCCTGGCGCGCATTGATGAAACGGATTTCCGGCGTGTCGTGCAGCGCGTCGAGGACGGCCAGATAACTCTCGCCGGGCACTCCGAAAAGATGGGTGACCCCATGGCCGCGCAGCGCGTCCACCAGGATTCGCCCGCCGTTGCGCAAGGTCCCGCCGGGATGGTTCTGAGCCTTCATGATGCGGGTCTCCCTGCCCTAGAGCGCGCTACCCGGACTGTCGCCAGCGGGCGCCGCGATAGCAAGGGGCTTGGACCGCGACTGGATGGGCGAGAGGCTAGAGACGGTTCTCGAAATTGAAATAGACCATCCGCCAGGGCGTGATCGTCACGCTGTCGAACAGGCCGGCTTGGGCGTAGGGATCGCCATCGGCGAGCGCCTGGGCCTCGGCGACGTCATCCGTATCGACAATCAATACGCTTCCTTTGGGATGACCCTCTTGGTCCAGCACCGCTCCGCCGGCCATCAGCTTGGCCTTGTGCTTGTCGAGATAGGCGAGGTGGCGCTCTCGCGTGTCGAGCCGAAGCTGCAGATGGCCGGGCTTGTCTTTGCAGTCAATCAGCATGGGCATCGGGTCTTCCTTTCTTTGGGGGTCGGTGGATCACCGCCGGATTAGTCGGTAGCCCAGTTCGAAAATGCCGGGGGAATGGTCGCTGCGGCGGGGCGGGTCGTCGGTCCAGTCCCAGCGGTCAGTGGAAAACAACGTCCGCATCTCGTCCAGGCCGCAATGGAAAGGCGGTCCGCCGTCACTCGCGCGCTGCATGAACAGGATCAGCAACGGTCCGCCCGGACGGAGAATTTCGGCAATCCGCGCCTCGTAGTCTTCGCGCAATTCAGGCGGCAGGGCGCAGAGGCAGGTCTGCTCATAGACCGCATCGACTTGGGCCCCTAAGTCCGGGCCCGGCGTCCAGGTCAGCACATCATGCAGGATCGCGACGCTGGCCGGATGCGGATCGGGGATCGCCGCCAGTTCCGCCTCTTGATGAGCGATGGCGCTGGGCGCGAGATCAACGCCGATCGCCGGTCCGCGCGCGGCCAAGGCGCCGAGTTCCGGCGACCGGCCGCAGCCGGGCACATAGACCAGACCATCCTCGAAATACCCGCCATTGAACCAGTCGACAAAGGCCGGATTCAGCCCTTCCCGTTCCCAAGGCGTGTTGCGGGCTTGGAACCGCGCCTCCCAATCGACCATCGCGGATCAGGCCTTAAGGCCGCTGGGGATCTGGTCTTCTCCGACACGAAACTCGGGAATGATGACGAAGGCCATTTCAGCTCCGGCGTTGAGGCGATAGGACGCTCAGACAAGTAGGCGGCCGCCGGGCGGCGCGCAAGAGCGACGCGTTCTGCAGCCCGGTTCCTTTTCGAAACCAATTCCGCGCTCAGCCCGTATGATAATCAGAAGAATTCGGGAGAAAGCCTATGCATTTCGCACGGTTCGCCGGAACGGTCGCAGCGCTGTCGATCGCCGCGATCGCTCTGATGGTCGCTCAAAGCTGGCGTGCGTCCGCCAGTTCAAGCAGCGCGCATCAGTTCGATTTTATCAGCATCGAGGGCGACCCAATGCCGATGTCGGACTTCGCCGGAAAGGCCGTGTTGGTCGTCAACACGGCATCCTTTTGCGGATTCACGCCGCAATACCGCGCGCTGCAAGCGCTCTATGATCAATATCGGGATCAAGGCCTCGTCGTTCTCGGGGTGCCAAGCAACGATTTCGGCCGCCAGGAGCCCGGCACGTCAGAGCAAATCCAGGAATTCTGCGAGACCAACTACGGCATCGATTTTCCGATGACCGAGCGCCAAGTGGTGAGCGGCGCCCAAGCGCACCCGTTCTACCGCTGGGCCAAGGCGGAGCTGGGTTCAGAAGCGCGGCCGCGCTGGAACTTCCACAAGATTCTGATCGACCGGAACGGCGCGCCAGTCAGCGGCTTCGCAACGGCGGTCAAACCGGACTCGCCGCGGATGGTTCAGGCGATCGAGGCGGTGTTGGCTCGCTGACAAGCGTTGCGTAACGCGACTGCTTAGATTTGACGGTCGGCTCGGATTGGCGCAATGACGGCCCCATGCCAACCGAGATGCAAGAAATCTGGGTGCATGCCCCGCGCGGTGTGACGCTCTACGGTCAGCTGTTCAATCCTGAAGCCGATGCGGCCCCCTCTGACAGGGTCCGCGACGTTGTGGTGATCCTGCATGGCAGAACCGAGTTCTGTGAGAAATACGGGGAGGTGACCGAACGCCTGACCGCGGCGGGTTACACGGTCGCCACCTTCGACTGGCGCGGTCAGGGGAGGTCTACACGGCCGTCCAGACATCCGCATCGCGGCCATATACGCCGCTTTTCGGACTATCTCGACGATGTGGACGCGTTCATGGCGCAAGCGGTGCGGCCGCTGAACCCAGCGCGGCTGTTCCTGCTCGGACACTCCATGGGCGGGCATGTCGGCATGCGCTATTTGTTGGAGCGCGGCGAGGCTTGGGATTGGCGCGCCGCCGCCTTCTCCGCGCCCATGTGGGACCTGACGATCCCGAAACTCACCCGCCGCCTGATCCACGCCGTTGGCCGGGCCGCATCGACCTTCGGATTCAGCACCCGCTACGCGCCGGGCATGGGCGACTACCGCTCGGCAGATCAGAAGTTCAAGGGCAATGTCCTGACGACCGACAAGGCGCGCTTCGACCGGATGCATCAACGCCTCAAGCGGGCGCCCGAGCTGGCGACCGGCGGTCCGACCATCGGATGGGTGCATGAGGCGTTGCTTAGCATCGACCGGCTGGCTTGCACGGCGCAGCAGGTCCAGACCGAGGTTCCCGTCCTGGTGCTCAGCAGTATGAACGACAAGGTGGTGGATTCCAGAGCCCATGACCGGATCGCCGCGACCCAACCCAAGATGGAGGTCTATCACATCGCCAACGCACAGCATGAACCGTTGCAGGAGCGCGACGAGATCTTCGAATTCTGCATCCAGACGATTGTCGATTTCTTCGACAAACAGCGTCAGACGGCGTCGTAATCCAAGACGAGGGTCTTGCTGGTCGGGCGGCTCTGGCAGGTGAGCACGAAGCCCTGCGCCACCTCATCCTCCAACAACGCATAGTTCTGCGCCATCTCGACCGCGCCCTGAAGAACGCGCGCCCGGCAGGTGGCGCAGACCCCGCCCTTGCAGGAAAAGGGCGCATCGGCTCCCGCCGCCTCGGCGCCTTCCAAGACGCAGGGACCGTTGAACGGCAGGTCGAACTCGGTGCGCACGCCGTCAATCAGGACGGCGACCCTGGCGGTCTCGCCGGCCTCGGCCGGGACCGCACCGGCGTCGGACGGCGCGACAGACGCCAACGCGACGCCCTCCGCGGGCGTGAACAGTTCGAAACGGATTTTCCCTTCCGCCACGCCTTGGGCGCGCAGGGCGGCGCGGATATCTTCGACCATCGTGCCGGGACCGCAGATCAGGTAGGCGTCCGCCTCTTCCGGGACAAGCACCCGCAGCAGCGTCGCCGCCTTCTCGCCATCCAGCCTGCCGTTCAGCAACGGCGCTTCCTGGCGCTCGCCGCTGAGCAGATGCACCAGGGTGAAGCGCTTTGTGAAGCGGTCTTTCAGCGCCTCCAGCGCGTCGCGGAAGATCACGCCGCCGACCGTGCGGTTGCCGTAGAACAGGGTCACCGTCGTCTCGGGCTCATCCTCCAGCAGAGACTTCACGATCGACATAATCGGCGTGATTCCGCTGCCCGCCGCGAAGGCCACAACGTGACGCCCATTGAGCGCGGGATCGGGCGCCAGGGTGAAACGACCGTCCGGCGTCATGACCTGCAAGACATCGCCGGCTGCGACGGCGCTGTTGGCGAAGCCTGAAAAACGGCCGCCGCCGACGCGCTTCACCGCGACGCGCAGCTCGTTGTCGTTCACCCCGCTGCAGATCGAATAGGAGCGCCTTATATCCTCGCCACCGACCTCGGCGCGCAGAGTCAGAAATTGCCCGGGCGTGAAGGAGTAGGCGTCTTTCAGAGCCTCCGGCACGGCGAAAGCGATCGACACGCTCTCATCGGTCTCGGCCCGGATATCGGCGACGGTCAGGTCGTGAAATTTCACCATACTCCGCTTCTTCCACCAGACCGGTCAGATACACTTGAAATAATCGAACATCTCGGCGCAGGACCGGCAGCGATAAAGCGCCTTGCAAGCGGTCGAGCCGAACTCGCTGACCCTTTCGGTGTCGGCCGCGCCGCAAAGCGGACAGGCGACCTTCGGACCCTCGCCAAACAGAGCGGCTTTTCCTGCTGCATCCGCGCCTTTCGCCGGCGGCGCGATTCCATAGTCCCGCAGCTTGCGGCGGCCGTCTTCGCTCAGCCAATCGGTGGTCCAGGCCGGGGCCAGAACCGTCTCGACCCGCACCTCGGTGAAGCCCGCACGCAACAGCCGGTCGCGGATATCAATCTCGATGGTCAGCATCGCCGGACAGCCGCTATAGGTCGGGGTGATCGTCACCGTGACGAAATCCCCCTGAACCGCGATGTCGCGGATCAGTCCCAGGTCGCCAATGGTCAGGACCGGGATCTCCGGATCGGTCACATCCTGTAACAGCCGGCGGACCCGCGCCGCTTCCGCTGCCGCGCCGTTTGGCGGCTCGATCGATCCCAGGTTGTGAACCGTCTGTCCCATGGCGCAACCCGTGACTACCAGGCCAGGCCCGGATAGGCGCGCTGCATGAATTGCAGCTCCGCCAGGATGAAGCCCAGATGCTCGCTATGATGGCCGTCCGTCTTGCCGCCATGGACCGCCCAGCCGACCTCCGGCCGCTCGAGCCCCGCCTCGTCCAGCACCGCCGCGACCGCCGCGTCCCATTCCGGGCGCAGCGCCGCCAGATCGGGACCGATTCCCGCCTCAAACGCAGCCTGATCGACGGCGTCGGGCGTAAACAACTCCTCGACGAAGCCCCAATGCACATCCAATGCGCGGATCATGCGCGCCCGGCTCTCCTCCGTGCCGTCGCCCAGCCGGATCAGCCATTCGCTGGAATGCCGCTTGTGATAAGCGATTTCCTTCACCGCCTTGGCGGCGATGGCGGCCAGTTCCGCATCGGTCGAGCCGAGCAGCGTGGAAAAGACCTGATGGTTCCAGATATCGAATAGGAATTGCCGCGCGATCGTATCGGCGAAATCGCCGTTGGGCTGCTCGACCAGCAGCACATTGCGCCAATCCAAAACATCGCGGCCGAAGGCCAGTGCATCTTCGTCCCGACCCTTGCCCTCAACCGCGCCGGCTTGGGTCAACAACATGCGCGCCTGGCCGATCAGGTCCAGCGCGACATTGGTCAACGCGATATCCTCTTCCAGGATCGGCGCATGGCCGCACCATTCGCTCAGACGATGCCCCAGGATCAGCGCGTTGTCACCGAGCCGGAGGAGATAATCGACATGCTGGTCCTGGTTCATGGGGCGGTTCGCGTTGTTAAGGTCTGGGAGGCGCGAGAATCAGAGATGATCGACCTCGTCCGGGACCGTGTAGAAGGTCGGATGGCGATAGACCTTTGTGTCGGCAGGATCGTAAAGCTGGTCCTTATCATCCGGATCGGCGGCGGTGATCTCCGATGATTTCACGACCCAGATGCTGACGCCTTCACCGCGCCGCGTATAGACATCTCGCGCGTTCTGGATCGCCATTTCCGCATCCGGCGCGTGCAGGCTGCCGCAATGTTTATGGTTCAGCCCGGCGCGGCTGCGGACGAACACTTCCCAAAGCGGCCAATCGCTTGAAGCCATCGCAGTCTACCTCGCTGTCCTAGTACGGCGCTATTCCGCCGCTTGCGCCAAGCTGCGTGCAGCGCGCTTCTCCGCATGCGCCACGGCCGCCTCGCGGACCCAGGCGCCCTTGTCATGCGCGTCGCGGCGGGCCTGGAGCCGTTCCCGGTTGCAGACGCCGTTCCCTTTGACGACGCGCCAGAACTCGTCCCAATCGATTTCGCCGAAATCGTAATGGCCGCGTTCTTCGTTCCACTTTAGATCCGGGTCCGGCATAGTCAGCCCAAGATAATCCGCCTGCGGCACGGTCATATCGACAAAGCGCTGGCGCAGATCGTCGTTCGACTCGCGCTTGATTTTCCAGGCCATATTCTGGGCCGAGTGCGGGCTGTCGCGGTCGCTGGGGCCGAACATCATCAGCGAAGGCCACCACCAGCGGTTGAGCGAGTCCTGCGCCATCTTCTTCTGGTCCGGCGACCCCTGGGCCAGCGCCATCATCGCTTCATAGCCCTGGCGCTGGTGGAAACTCTCTTCCTTGCAGATCCGCACCATGGCCCGAGCGTAGGGCCCGTAGGAACAACGCTGCAGCGCCACTTGATTGACGATCGCCGCGCCATCGACCAGCCAGCCGATCGCCGCGACATCGGCCCAGGTCAGGGTCGGGTAGTTGAAGATCGAGGAATATTTCGCCTTGCCCTCATGCAGCGCGTCCAGCATCTCCGCGCGGCTGACGCCCATCGTCTCCGCCGCGCCATAGAGGTAGAGGGCGTGCCCCGCCTCATCCTGAATCTTGGCCAGCAGCACCGCCTTGCGCCGCAGCGTCGGCGCGCGGGTCACCCAATTGCCTTCCGGCAGCATGCCGACATATTCCGAGTGCGCGTGCTGCGAGATTTGCCGGATCAGCGTCTTGCGATATTGCTCCGGCATCCAGTCACGCGGCTCGACCTTGCCTTCCGCCGCCACCCGCGCATCGAAGGCCGCCCGCCGTTTCGGATCGTCCGCGACCGCCGGACCAGCGCCCCCCTTACTGTCCAACGTCGCATCGCTCATGCCGAATCTCCAAAAGCCACCGCAGCGCAGCCCACCGGCCGCGCGCGGCACGCCATTCCGTCCCCAAACTCGGGCTCTTCGCCTCTTTGTTCCGCATGATATGATACAGTTTTTCGCATTTCAATGCGATTCTTGTATCATATTTGCGCGCCCGGATTAGTCTTCCCCGCATTTGAACCGCTTGAGCAGGCCTTTTTTCGATCGGATGATCCGACCCGCGTGCAAAAGCTTGGACGCACCGCCTTACCAAGTTCCCCACGCTGACCAGCCGTAAGGATCGTGAGAGAGGTTGTATGACGCCTCTACTTGGTCGGAACGCGAGCGCCGCCGTGACATTGACCCTGTCGGTTCTTGCGATGTCTTTTGCCGACGCGATGGTAAAGCTCGTCAGCAGCGACCTTACAATTTGGCAAGTATTTGCAGCGCGCTCTGTCTTTGCAGCCGCCTGCCTGGCTGCCCTTCTATACGCCACCAAGGACGCCCCGCTGCTTCGCGTTTCGTACTGGATTGTCTTAAGAAGCGCGCTTCTAATCTTCACCTGGCTCGCCTTTTACGCGTCGCTTCCCTTGCTCGACTTAGCCATCGCTGCAACAGCCGTCTATACAAATCCTATCTGGACAACGGTCTTGTCAGCGCTGTTCTTGGGTGAACGGGTGACGCGAACACAGTGGCTTGGCGTGGCGCTCGGGTTCGTCGGCGTCGCTGTGATACTGAGACCGGGCGCAGACGGTTTTTCCATGGCGATCTTCCTGCCGCTCATGGCGGCCTTCACCTATTCACTGGCGATGGTGCTAACACGAAACAAATGTCGCTCCGAAAATCCTGTGTCCTTAGCCCTGAACCTGCATGTCGCGTTCCTTTTAACCGGGGTGATTGGATCGGTTGCATTCCTATTGATTGATGTAGGCGACGCATTGCGATCCGAGTACCCATTCCTGTTTGAGCATTGGCGCTCCATGGATCTCACGGACTGGGCCTTGATGGGATTCTTGGGCGTCTTGTCGGCTGGGTTCTTTCTTGGAGTCGCGCGCGCCTATCAGACCGGCGCCCCGCAAATGATGGCGACCGTAGATTACAGCTATGTCGTGTTTGCGGCGCTATGGGGCCTGATCCTCTTCACCGAAATTCCGACCGTGGAGACTTGGGTCGGTATGGCCTTGGTCGTGGCGGCGGGACTGATATCCTCTGGCGTTCTAATCCGATCGGCGCAGAGGGTCACGCCGCCAAAAGGGTAAAGCAAGAAACGCAACGGAACCCGCTTGGCGCACCCCAAGAGCAACGGAGCGCCAAGATCAGCGCTGCTAATATGGATGGCATAGCAAAGGCGTCCGTCGACCCTACCCTTCCTTGGTCTGGTAAAGCGGCTTCACGTCTTGGTTGGTGATGCGGGGACGGTCGGGTTCCGGTTCCGTAAGCGACGTCGCGGGGCGCAGCGTGGCGCGGGATCGGCGGGCGAGGGTCTGGTAGGCTTGCGTGCCTTCCTGTTTCCAGGCCAGTTCCTCGTCGCTGACTTCGCGCATCACTTTGGCCGGCAGGCCGGCGATGAGGCTGCGCGGCTCGAAACTCTGGCCGGCGCGGACAAAGGCCATGGCGGCGACGATGCAGTCCGGCCCGATCACCGCGCCGTCCATGATCACCGCATTCATCCCGACCAGCGCGTTTCGGCCGATCCGGCAGCCATGCAGGATCGCGCCATGGCCGATATGGCCGTCGATCTCGACCACCGTGTCGGTCCCAGGAAAACCGTGCATCGTGCAATTGTCCTGCAGGTTGGCGCCCTCTTCCAGGATCAGCCGCCCGAAATCGCCGCGCATGCTGGCGCAGGGTCCGACATAGCAGTTCGGCCCGACAATGGCGTCGCCGATCAACACCGCCGTCGGATGTACGAAGGCTGTCGGGTGGATGACCGGGACCAGCCCGTCGATCTCATAGACCTGAGGTCCCAGACGCGGGTCCGCCGGACTCACGCCGCCGTCTCCGCGGGTTCTTCGTCGACCGGAATGCGGGTCTCGATCACCCGGAACCGGTTGGCGACGAAGGCGGCGTCGGTCAGCGCCGCATTGGCCGCGGGATTCGCGCCGGTCGCATGGAAGTCGCTAAAGGCCGCCGACTGATTGACGAACAAGCCGCCCGTCAAATTGACGCTGAGCGCGACGCCAACCTCTTCACACACGGCGCGCGCGCGCTCGATCACGGCTGCGTCGTCGGCATAGAGCGCGGCGGTGATGGCGCCGCCTTCCGCAACCGTCTCCCGCAACCGGGCGAGACTGTCCCCTGTATCCTCGGTCGCGATGAGAAAGGTGACGGGCCCAAAACACTCGGCGCCGTAGGTCTCGCGGTCGGCCTCGGCGTCGAGCGCGATCATCGCGGGCGTGCGTACGACCGCGTCGGGAAAATCGGGATGGGTCAGGGCGGCGCTCCGGCGCACTGTCCGGCCAAGCGCGGCAGCCTTCTCCACCCGATCCAGCGTCGCCTTGGATTGGATCGCCCCCAGCACGGCGAAGGCGCGGTCCGGGTCCGACAGGAACTTGTCCACCGAGGCCGCCAGGGCCGCCGCCACCGCGTCGAAACTCATGACGCCGTCGGCGGTCTTGATCCCTGATTTCGGAATAAAGACATTCTGCGGCGTCGTACACATCTGGCCGCTATAGAGCGAGAATGTGTAGCTGAGATTGCGCGCCATGCCTTTCAGATCGGCGAAATCGTCGATCACCACCGCATTGACGCCGGATTTCTCGGTATAGACTTGCGCCTGCGGGCAGTTTTCTTCCAGCCAATTCCCGAAGGCGCCGCCGCCGGTGAAATCGACGATTCTCACCTCGGGCCGGGTGCACAGATCTTTGGCGATCGGGTCGTCGGCGTCATCGACCAGAAGCGTGACCAGATTTGGGTCGAAGCCGGCTTCGGCCAGAACGCCGCGCGCGATCCGCACGGTCAGGGCGAGCGGCAGAATGGCCGCCGGATGCGGCTTCACCACCACCGGATTGCCGGTGACCAGACTGGCGAACAGGCCGGGAAAACCGTTCCAGGTCGGGAAGGTCGAGACGCCGATCACGGCGGCGACGCCGCGCGGGACCGTCTTGAAATACTTGTCGATGACCAGCGGCGGGTTCTTGCCCTGCGGCTTCTCCCAGCGCACATGCTCTGGCGTCGCGGCCATCGCGTCATAGGCGTAGGCGATCGCTTCAAGCCCACGATCCTGAGCGTGCGGACCGCCCGCTTGAAAGGCCATGACGAAGCTCTGGCCGGTCGTGTGCATCACCGTGTGGGCGAAAGTGAAGCTCTGCGCGTTGATGCGCTTAAGGATTTCCAGGCAGACGCCGGTCCGCGCTTTCACCCCCGCGTCGCGCCAGGCCGGCAACGCCGCCGTTGCCGCCGCCAAGACTGCATCGACCGTCGCCGCAGGATAAGAAACGCCGAGCGCGGGTCCATATGGCGAAACCTCACCGCCTACCCGCATCCCGGCGCCCGGATGGCCTGACAGCTCGAAGGGCGCGCCCTTCATCGCCTCAAAGGCGGCCAACCCATCCGCCGCCGCCGTCTCGCCATAGACCCTCTTGCTCGGGCTTTCCGGGAAGGCGGACCAATAGCCGCGCGACCGAATCGCCGACAGGGCCCCGTCGAGCTGCGCCTTATGGGTTTCGAACAGGGTCTCGGCGGCGGACGCGGTCATGGGGATTTCCTCTCGCTGGATCGTCCGCACTGGCGGCGGACTTCCAGCAAAGCGATACCAAAATTGTCAAAGATCGTCCAATCTTGTATCACTTTTAGAAGAACAGACCAGCGCAGCGGATCGGGGAAGAAAGCATGGCGAGCGACGGCGACGCGTTCGAGACAATTACTGTGACGGTTGAGGCCGGCGTGGCGGAAATCACCCTCAACCGACCGGATAAGCTCAACAGTTTCAACACGATGATGCATCGCGAGCTGCGCGCGGCGCTTAAACAGATCGCCGGCGACGACACCGTCCGGGCGGTGACCCTAACCGGCGCCGGGCGCGGTTTTTGCGCCGGCCAAGATTTGAGCGACCGCGTAATGAGCGGGGCCGACGACGCGCCGGACTTGGGAGAAACGCTCGATGCGCACTACAACCCCCTGGTGCGGTCTCTTCGAGCGATGGAGAAACCGGTGATCGCAGCAGTGAACGGCGTTGCGGCCGGGGCCGGATGCAATATCGCCCTGGCCTGCGATTTGGTGCTGGCCGGCGAGAGCGCCAGCTTCATCCAGGCCTTTTGCAAGATCGGTCTGATCCCGGACAGCGGCGGCACCTGGACCCTGCCCCGGCTGGTCGGCTGGCAGCGCGCGCTGGGCATGGCGATGCTGGGCGACAAAATCTCGTCGGAGCAAGCTGAAGAATGGGGCCTGATCTGGAAACGCCTGCCGGATGCGGAGCTGATGCCGGAGGCGCGCAAATTGGCGGCGCATCTGGCGACCCAGCCGACCAAGGGCTTGGCGCTGATCAAACAGGCGATGAACGCCAGCATGACCAACGATTTCGCCGATCAACTCGACCTTGAACGCGACCTGCAACGGGTCGCCGGTCGTACGGCGGATTATCGGGAGGGCGTGCAGGCCTTCATCGAGAAACGCGCAGCCCGGTTTACGGGCGCCTGAGCCGATGGCGGCGTCCGAACCCAGACACACGCCGCAGCAGGCGGCCGAAGCGGCTGCGGCCAAGATGTTCGCCGATGACAAGGCCAGCGCCATGCTGGGAATTGTGTTGGCCGAGGTCGCGCCGGGCCGCGCGGTGATGACCATGACCGTTCGCGAGGATATGGTGAATGGCTTCGGCATTTTGCATGGCGGTCTCGCCTTCACGCTCGCCGATAGCGCCTTCGCCGCCGCCTGCAACAGCGGGAACCGATTGACGGTCGCACAAAGCTGCGATGTCGATTTCGTCAATCCGGGACGGCTCGGCGACCGATTGACCGCGACCTGCGAAGAGACCTACGCGCGCGGGCGCAGCGGCGTCTATGACGTGACGGTGGTCAATCAGGATGGCGTGCGGATCGCGCTGTTCCGGGGCCGTTCGCGCACAATTGGCGACCAGATCGACCCCGCCTATCCGCAAGCCTGAGCGGACCCAGAAGCAGAGCGACGCCATGACACTCGCAAAAGCCCCGCGCGACAGTCTCGACCCAATCGAAATCGCCAGCCGGGATGAGATCGCCGCCCTGCAGCTCGCTCGGCTGAAACAAACGCTGAGCGCGGCCTATCAGAACGTGCCGCACTATCGCGCCAAATTCAATGCGGCGGGCGTGCACCCCGACGATCTGACCGACCTGTCTGACTTGGCGAGGTTCCCCTTCACGACTAAGGACGATCTGCGCCAGAATTATCCGTTCGATATGATCGCGACGCCGGTGCATGATGTGGTCCGGCTGCACGCCAGCAGCGGCACGACTGGCAAACCCACCGTTGTCGCCTACACGCAAAAGGACATTGATGTATGGTCCAATGCGATGGCGCGGTCGCTGCGCGCGGCCGGCGGGACGCCTGACGACCTTGTTCATGTCAGCTACGGGTATGGTCTGTTCACTGGCGGGCTAGGCGCGCATTACGGGGCCGAGAAGCTGGGCGCCACGGTGATCCCGATGTCCGGCGGCCAGACCGAGAAACAGGTGCAACTGATCCGGGATTTCCGGCCGACCATCATCATGGTCACGCCCAGCTATATGCTGGCCCTCGCCGATGAGATGGATCGGCAGGGCCTGAGCCGGGAGGAATGTTCGCTCGAGGTCGGGATATTCGGCGCGGAGCCCTGGACCGACGCGATGCGGGGCGAGATAGAAGACCGCACCGGCATGCAGGCGGTCGACATTTACGGCTTGAGCGAAATTGTCGGGCCCGGCGTCAGTATGGAATGTATCGAAAGCAAGGACGGCCTTCATATCTGGGAGGACTGGTTCTATCCGGAGATCATCGATCCCGAAACCGGGGCCGTCTTGCCGGACGGCGCGTTCGGCGAGCTTGTCTTCACCACCCTGGCGAAGGAAGCCTTGCCGATGGTCCGCTACCGGACGCGCGACCTGACCCGGCTGCTGCCTGGCACTGCCCGCAGCATGCGGCGAATGGAGAAGGTGACGGGCCGCAGCGACGACATGCTGATCATCCGCGGCGTCAATGTCTTCCCCTCGCAGATCGAGGAATTGATCCTGAAAGAGCCAACACTGGCGCCGCACTACCAGATCGAGGTGTTCCGCGAGGGCCCGCTGGACTCGATGCTGGTGCGAGTCGAGGCGCGGGACGGGTCGGTTGCGGATGCGGCGCGGGTGATCGCCGGCCGGGACCTTGCCGAACGGATTAAGGATTTGATCGGAGTCACAGCGTCGGTTCAGGTCCAGGAACCCGGCGCGATCGAGCGCAGCCTCGGCAAGGCCCGCCGCGTGATCGACAACCGGACCCTTTAGCAGGGGGCGTGAACGATCATGGATCACGCGCTTCAGACTCTGGCGGAAAGGCTCGACATTCGGGCTAAGTCGCTGATCGTCACGGTCTGCGGCGACAGTATCGCCCCGCTCGGCGGCGACTTCTTGCTCGGCGCGATGATTGATCTGCTCGATCCAATGGGATTTGGCGAGCGCGTGGTCAGGACCTCGATGTACCGGTTGACGCAAGAGGCGATGTTCACGATCCGCAAGGAAGGGCGCCGCAGCCGCTACATTCTGACCACGGACGCCGCGCGGCAATTCATGGCGGCGGAGGCGCGGATCTACGCCTCGACGCCGGATCGCACGGCGCCTGACTGGATGCTTGTCTTGAGCGAAGGCGGGATAGACCCCGAGGATCGCGAGGCGCTGCGCAGGGAACTCGCCTGGCAAGGATTCGCCGCGCTATCGCCCGGCCTCTTGGCCCATCCGGCGCCGGACCGCGCGCAAGCGCTGGCCTCGATCGACGCATTGGGGCTGGATGGGCGGGTCGCGATCCTCTCCGCGGCGCCGGAAGCCGGAACCCACCCTGAGGCGCTGCATCGGATCGTCGCGGAGGCCTGGCCGATGGCGGAGATCGCCGCGCTCTACGACCGATTCCTGACGGCGTTCGATCCGTTCTGCGCCGCGCCGACCCGCTACGCCGGCGCGCCTCAGGCCGCCTTTCAACTCAGAACCCTACTGGTCCACGCCTATCGCCGTATTGTCTTGAAAGATCCCGGACTGCCGGAGGCCCTGGCGCCGACGGACTGGCGCGGCGCCGAAGCGCATGCGGCCTATGAGGCGCTTTATCGCGCCCTGACAAACGCCGCGCAGACACATGTCGCCGAACGCCTCGCCGCAAGCGAGACGGAGAGCGCCCCCCGCGCTCTGGCGCCGTTCTATGCGCGGCGCTTCGGCGGTTTAGCCGGCATTCCTGACAGGAGTGCGCGCAACCCCCTCGCCGCAGAGTAATCGAGAAGCCGAGAAGATTGTTCGTCGCTCTTTCCACAAATTCGGAATTTTGGCTTTGACCACACCGCGCAGCCGCCATTCATTTCAATCGTTCGCTTTGGCGACCGCTCTTGCTAGCATGACCGCTACATCAGGTATGGCTCAGACCGGCCCTGACGAAACGGTCGCACCGCTGTCGGGCTCGACCCAGGATCGGACGATCGCCGACGCCAGCCGCTATCCCTGGAGCGCGATTGGAAGGGTGAACGTGCCCGGCGTCAGCCAAAGGTCTCATTGCACCGGCGCCCTGATCGGCGAGCGGCTGGCTGTAACGGCGGCGCACTGTTTCTACGACCGGCGCACCCAACGTTGGGCCCGGCCCGACAATGTCTATTTCGTCGCGGGCTATCAGCGCGGCGAATTCGTGGCTTTTTCCAAGGCGGAGCGGCTTGTCGCGTCACCCGACTTCAATGGCGCGAAATGGACGCATCCAGATAATTACGCCCACGACTGGGCGCTGATTGTGCTGAAAGAGCCGCTCGGCCTCCAGGCGGGCTATTTGGGCCTGTTTGCGGTGAACGACGCCTGGGTCTCGCGGCTGAGGGACACCCCCGACGCCATGGTCTTGGCTGGCTATCCGCGCGACCGAGCGCATGCGATTTCTCTCACGTCGGGTTGCGGCGTCACCGGCGCGACGTCAGATCGTGCGTTGCTGATGCATGGCTGTACGATTCAGAACGGCGATAGCGGCGCGCCGCTGGCGATCCGACTGCAAGGAGGCGGGTTGGCGGCGATCGGCGTGAATTCCGCTTCCGGCGTGCGCACGAATCGCGGCCCGGTGAACACCGCCGTCCCTATCGCGACGATCCTGCCGCAAATCCTGGCGCTGCTGAAGGAGACGGAAGGGCTTGAGGCTCTGGACGCGCCGGGGCTGCGCTATGGCGCGCCACCGGCCGCCCCCGGATAACACATGCAGAGAAACACTGATTGTTGGCATGGAGGTTGCTGCGGTTCGATCAGGGGACGGATCGATGGAGACCTGTCATGCCGATCGAAGAAGTCGAGGCTACCCGTGACGGAGAAGCCCAGCGGGAGATGGCCGTCAGTCTGGTTCATGAAATGGGATACGACGCGGCTGTCGCCGTCTGCTGCGAGCATGGATGGCGCGGCGCGTTGCAGCAGTTGATGCAGATGCGGCCGCCGGAAGGAAACGGCGGCAAAGCGGCCGACCCGTTGCGGCGCTAGAGCCGCCCAAAACTTAGCAAGATTGCCGTTTGCGGCGATCTCCGCCACCCTATTCCGCAAAACGCTACAGGGTGGAGTCCGCGTCATGTCAATCTATGAGGAAGGCCTGCACAAGAGGCCGGCGAACCATGCGCCACTGACGCCGAACGGCTTCATTGGCTGGGCGGCGCGAGTCTTTCCCGACCGGCCCGCCGTCGCCTATGCCGGCCGGACCTGGAGCTACCGCCAATTCCGCGATCGCTGCTATCGCTTGGCGCACGCGCTGCACAGGCTTGGCGTCGGACCCGGCGATACGGTGACAGTGCTGGCGCCGAACACGCCGCAACTGCTGGAATGTCATTTCGGCGTTCCGCTGATCGGCGCCGTTCTGAACGCGGTGAACGCCCGGCTGGACGGCCCGACGGTCGGCTTCATCCTCGACCATGCGGAAAGCAAGGTCTTCCTGGTCGATCCGGAACTGGTTCCGACGGCGAGAACCGCATTGGAGACGGCGACAAACAAACCGATCCTGCTGAGCTACCAAGACGCGCTCTTGGGCGAGACCGATCCATTCGGCGATCAGGACTATGAGTCTCTGATCGCGGCGGCGGACCCGACTTTCACACCGCCGCCGATCGAGGACGAATGGCAGGCAATCGCGCTGAACTACACGTCCGGCACGACCGGCGATCCCAAAGGCGTGGTCTATCACCATCGCGGCGCCTATCTGGTCGGGATCAACAACCAATTCGGGTTCCGGCTCGATCCGCTGCCGACCTATCTCTGGACCCTGCCGATGTTTCATTGCAACGGCTGGGGCAACACCTGGGCGATCACCAAATTGGCCGGACTGCATGTCTGCCTTCGGGCGCTGTCCGCCAAAGCGATTTTTGAGGCGATCGACGCGCATCAGGTCACCCATATGTCCGGCGCGCCGGTCATCCTGACCATGCTGATCAACGCGCCGGAGGAGCAACGGCGCAAGAGCGAACACACGGTCCATTACACCGTCGGGGGCGCGCCGCCGCCGGCGGCGGTGCTGGAAAAGATGGCGGCGCTGAATTTCAACGTTACCCACCAATACGGCCTGACAGAGACCTACGGACCGGCCGGCGGCTGCGAATGGAACCCGGCTTGGGACGCCCTGCCGATCGCCGAACAGGCGGAGAAGAAAAAACGCCAGGGCGTGCCCAATCACACGCTCGAAGAAATGACGGTCCTGGACCCGGAAAGAATGACGCCGACCCAGGCCGACGCCGCGCAGATGGGCGAGATCATGATGCGCGGCAATACCATCATGAAGGGCTATCTGAAGAACCCCGCCGCTACGGAGGCCGCCTTCAAGGACGGCTGGTTCCATTCCGGCGATCTCGGCGTGCTGCACCCGGACCGCTATGTCGAACTTCGCGACCGGTCGAAGGACATCATCATCTCAGGCGGCGAAAACATCTCCTCGCTCGAGGTCGAGGGCGTGCTATTCCGGCATCCCGATGTCCTGGAGGCCGCCATCGTGGCGGCGCCGCACGAGAAATGGGGCGAAACCCCCGTCGCCTTCGTCACGCTGAAGGACGGCGCCGAGGCGACTGAAGCCGAGATCATTCAATGGTGCCGAGACCGGCTGGCGCATTTCAAAGCGCCGACCTGCATCCTCTTCGGCCCGCTGCCCAAGACCTCGACCGGGAAGGTGCGCAAAGGCGAATTGCGGGAACGGGTTGCGAGCGGCGGCTAATCGACGAAGGCGCGCTCGACGACGTAGGTCGCGGGTTTGCTGTTGGCGCCTTCTTCGAGGCCGAAGCCTTCGAGGATGCCCTTGGTCTCGTTCAGCATCGCCATGGAGCCGCAGATCATGCCTCGATCGGATTCCGGATCGATCGGCGGTACGCCGAGATCCTCGAACAGTTTGCCGTTGCGCAGGAGCGTGGTGATCCGGTCCGTCCGTTCGAAAGGCTCGCGGGTGACCGTGGTGTAGTGCCGCAACCGGCCCTTGGCGAACTCACCGACCAGCGGGTCGGTCATGCAGAGCTCATACAGCTCCTCGCCATATTTCAACTCAGCCGCCTCTCGGCAGGTATGGGTCAGGATCACTTCCTCGAATTTGTCATAGGTTTCGGGATCGCGGACCAACGAGGCGAAGGGCGCGATGCCGGTGCCGGTCGAGAACATATAGAGCCGCTTGCCGGGGATCAGCGCGTCATTTACCAGGGTCCCGACCGGTTTCTTACGCATCAGGATCGTGTCGTCCGGCTGAATCTTCTGAAGATGCTCGGTCAGAGGCCCGTTCGGCACCTTGATCGAGAAAAACTCCAACTCCTCGTCCCACGACGGGCTCGCGATCGAATAGGCGCGGAACACCGGCTTTTCCGCGTTCGGCAGGCCGATCATCACGAACTCGCCCGAGCGGAAGCGCAGCGCCGCCGGGCGAGTGATGCGGAACTTGAACAGCCGGTCGGTGTAGTGCTGGACCGCGGTCACCCTTTCCGCATAGACCCCCGACGGAACGGGGAAATCGGCGGGTTGGCCTTGAACCAGAACATCCAGCACTTGATCTGACGGCATCGACGGTTTCCTTTGTCTTATCACAACGGCGTGCGGAGCCAGGCGGACGGACGCGGATGCGCGGCCAACCCCGCCGTCTAACATATGCTATATCAGGTTTATCGGCGGACCCTATTGATGCGGCTCAATCTGTTCAAGAGGACCCTAGCGCCCAACCGGCCCAGTCAGGGAGCGCATTCATCATGACGTCGGACGGCCCCCCGCGCCTGATCGAGCGCGTCGATCTGGATTTTATCCTTTATGACCTGATCGGGCTTGAGGCTTTGACCGCGCGTCCGCGCTTCGAAGGCCAAGACCGCGCCGCCTATGACGCGATCCTGGATCAGGCCGAGGCGATCGCCTGGGCGAAATTCCGCAACCATCTGCAGAAGAGCGACCGCGAGGAGCCCTTGTTGGAAGACGGCGCCGTGCGCCTGCCGCCGGAGATCGCAGAGGGCGTCGCCGCTTTCCATGACGCGGGCTTCGCCGCGGCGCATCACGACGAAGAGATCGGCGGGCTGCAGCTTCCCTGGACCGTCACGCAGGCCGCCTTCGCCTATTTCCAGGCGGCGAATATCGCGACGGTCGCCTATCCATTCCTGACGATCGCCGCCGCGAATCTGATCGCCGCCCATGGGTCAGCGGATCAGAAGCGGCGTTTCCTGCCGCCGATGCTGGAAGGACGGTTCTTCGGGACCATGGCCTTGTCCGAACCGCAAGCGGGCTCGTCACTGAGCGACGTCCGGACCAAGGCGGTCCCGCTGGATGACGGCCGCTACGCGATCAAAGGCTCAAAAATGTGGACCTCCGGCGGCGATCACGGCATGGCCGAGACCATCATCCATATGCTGTTGGCGCGGATCGAGGGCGCGCCGGAGGGCGTGAAAGGCCTGTCGCTGTTTATTGTCCCACGCGACCGAGTCGATGACGCGGGCGCGGTCGGCGCGGCGAACGACGTGACGCTCACTGGCCTGAACCACAAGATGGGCTATCGCGGGACAGTGAATACGGCGCTGAGTTTCGGCGACAGCGACGCCTGCATCGGCGAATTGGTCGGCGCGCCGAACACGGGCCTCGCGCAAATGTTCCATATGATGAACGAGGCGCGGATCGGCGTCGGGGCCGGCGCGGCGATGCTGGCCTATGCCGGTTATCAGGAGAGTCTGGCCTACGCACGCGAACGGCGGCAGGGACGCGCGCTCGACGCGAAAGTCTCGAAAACCGGCCCGGTCCCGCTGATCGTGCATCCGGATGTTCGGCGCATGCTGATCGAACAGAAGGTGATCGCCGAAGGCGGCTTGGCGCTCGCGCTGTTTTGCGCCCGCCTCGTCGATGAGAAAACGACGGCGCCGGATCCGAAACAGCGGCGAGACTCGCATCTGTTGCTTGAGTTGCTGACGCCGATCCTAAAGGCCTGGTTTTCCGACGCCGCCTTGCGGGCGAATGATGCGGCGATCCAGATTCATGGCGGCTATGGCTACACCCGCGACTTCCTGGTCGAGCAACTCTATCGCGACAATCGGCTGAACCCGATCCATGAGGGAACCAACGGCGTCCAGGCGCTGGATCTGCTGGGACGCAAGGCTGTCATGGAAGATGGCGCGGCGCTGCATGTGCTCGGCCGCCGCATCGTCGAGACGGCGCGGTCCGCGCCGGAAGAACTGAAAGCGGAAGCCGACGCGCTGCTCGACGCCTGGGGCGCTTTGCGCGCGGCGACACTCGCCATCGGCGAACGCCGCGATAGGCTGGGTCCGGAAGCGGCTCTGGCCCCGGCCCAGGCCTATATGGAGGCGTTCGGCCGGATCACGCTCGCGTGGATTTGGCTTTGGCAGGCGACCGTAGTCGAGAACCAATCGGACGCCCATTTCCGCGCCGGCAAACTGGCGGCCTGCCGCCACACCTTTTTCTGGGAATTGCCGAAAGCCTTCACCGCCTTGGCGCAGATCGACGCGCAAGAAGGCGCATTCGGCGCCGAACCGCCCTACCCTGACGCGAACACTTTCTAAGCCTATCCAATCGTCGCCCCGGACATGATCCGGGGCCCATGCCTATTTCCCAATCAACTGGCGCGGCGCCGCGCGCCCTTCAGCTGAGCTACCAAATCGGGCAGTTCAGCCAGCGCATCAAGCCGGTGAAAACGGTCATGGGCCGGGTCGTTATCGGCGCGCTCGAAGACCGCGGTGATGTGGTAAGGAACATGAACGCCAAAGCCGCCCAACTCGAGCACAGGCAGCACATCGGAGGGGATCGAATTGCCGATCATCAGGAAGTGAGGCGCGCGCACGCTATGCTTCTCGAAAAGGTCAGCGTAGGACTCGACCGATTTCTCCTGTACCACCTCTAGCGCGTCGAAATACAGACCAAGGCCCGATTTATCGATCTTGTTGGTCTGGTCCAACACATCGCCTTTGGTAATCAGAAACAAGCGATGCTCCGCCCGCAATGTCTCCAACACCGCATGCACGCCGGGCATCAAGTCGATGGGCGCATCCAGCATCGCCTTACCCATCATCAGAAGTTCTTGAATCTCGGACGCTTTGACTTGGCCGTTGGAAACTTCGATCGCCGTTTCGACCAGAGATAGTGTGAAGCCTTTGATTCCATAGCCGAACAGGCGGACATTCGCGAGCTCGGTCTTGTGCAGCCGCGCCTCGACTTCCTCGCGCGGCGCATATTGCGCAAGAATATCCTCAAGCCGGGCCTGAGTCTCTTGAAACAAGCTTTCCGTGTGCCAGAGCGTATCGTCGGCGTCGAAGCCGATATCCAGGATCATGACGCCGCCGCCGCCTCGGGGCCGAAACCGCGCGGCGCGCCAAGTCCAGGACGCTGCAGCCAATTATCCGACGGATAGGGCAGACCGCCATCGACCGTATGCAGCGTCATCGCCCGGCGGGACCGGTCAGACCGGTTCGGCGTCGACATATGCGGCAGGAAACCGTGCAGCACGACCAGGGTTCCGGTCGCCGCCTCCAGCGGAACCGCCGCGTCGGCGTTGAGCGTCGTGTCATCAAGATCGCGCATTTCCAGTGCGTCGTGATCGCCGGCGCGCCCGAACCATTGCCGCAGCGGTCCCTTGTGCCCGCCGGGGATCGCATAGAGACAGCCATTCTCGACACTGGCCTCTTCCAGCGCCAGCCAATAGCCGGTCACCGAATGCGGTTGGGTTCGCAAGAAGGTGGCGTCTTGGTGCCAGCCGACTTCCGCGCCGACGCCGGGCTGCTTGAAGATAACCATAGATTGCAACAATACCGACGTCTCGAGACCCAAGCCCTGGCTCAGAGCCCGGAAGTTTTCGCCCCGGCAGAACCGGTCAAAGACTGGATCGAGGTCATGCATGGCATGGCCGATCTTGTTCAACGCCTGTTCAATCGGCCGGTTTGGCCGGCCGACCGCATCCACTGCATCGGGTTCGAAAAAGACGCGGATCTTGTCGCCGCTTTCCAGGAAATAGCGATCGCCTGCATGGTCGCCGAACACGGTCGGACTGTCCGGCGCCGCCGCCTCGGCGATCAGCCCATCGACACGTTCCGAGAGAGCCGCGCAGGCATCCGGGTCGGCGAACCCGTCCAACACCAAGAACCCGTCGCGTTCGTAGGCCGCGCGCATGGCGTCGGTGACGGTACCGGTCCAATCGAACCGTTCGGGACTCGCGCTTGACGCGCCCCCAACCATCTCAGGCCGCCTTGTCCAGCGGAAAGCAGGACCGGCCGGCGTCGAGCGGGGTCAGGTCCAGATGCTGGGCGATGGTCTGGCCCATATCGGCGAAACTATCGCGCAGGCCGAGCGATCCTTTTTCGGCGGCGGGCCCGAAGAACAGCACCGGCACATGTTCGCGGGTGTGGTCGGTGCCGGGCCAGGTCGGATCGCAGCCATGATCGGCGGTGATCAACACCAGATCGCCGGGTTGCAGCCGCGCCTCCAATTCCGGCAAGCGCGCATCGAAGGCCTCCAGCGCATCGGCGTAGCCGTCGACATTGCGGCGATGGCCGTAGACCATGTCGAAATCTACGAAATTCGTGAAGATCAACGCCCCGTCGCCGGCCTTAGCTATTGCCTCTAAGGTCGCATCGAACAGGGCGCCGTTCTCGGGCGCCTTGATCTTCGTCGTGATCCCCTGATGCGCAAAAATATCGGCGATCTTACCAACGCTGATCACCTCGCCGCCGGCCTTCTGCACCCGGTCCAACAGCGTGGCCCCGTGCGGCGGGGTCGTGTAGTCGCGCCGGTTTGAAGTCCGCTCGAACGAGCCGGCGTCAGCGCCGATGAAAGGCCGTGCGATCACCCGTCCGATATTCAACGGCTCAAGCAATTCCTTGGCGATCAGGCAGATTTCATAAAGCCGTTCGAGACCGAAATGGGCCTCATGGGCCGCGATCTGAAAGACGCTGTCGGCGGAGGTGTAGCAGATCGGTTTACCGGTCCGGATATGCTCTTCGCCAAGCTCTGCAATGATCTCGGTGCCGGACGCATGTTTATCGCCGAGGATTCCCGGCAGGCCGGCCTTCTCGATGAAGTCGGCGATCAAATCGGCGGGGAAACTTGGTTCGGTCTTGGGGAAGAAGCCCCAATCAAAGGCGACCGGCAGACCGGCGATCTCCCAATGACCGCTCGGCGTGTCCTTGCCGTGGCTCACTTCCGCCGCCGCGCCATAGGCGCCGTCCCGCGCCGCGCCCGGGCTGAATCCAATCGGCAAACGACCGGTGGCCAGCCGCGCGGCTTCACCCAGCCCCAGGCGCTGCAAGTTCGGCAAGGCGAGCGTCGGCCGGCGCTCAGCGATATGACCCAACGTGTCCGACCCGGCGTCGCCGAAATCAGCGGCGTCCGGCGCAGCGCCGATGCCGAAGGAATCCATCACCAGGATAATTGCGCGTTTCATGATCGCTTCCGTCTTGTTCTCTCTTCAGCCTGGCTCGCATTTGAGCCGCTCCGAACCGGGACGCAGACATGGGCCCCGGGTCAGGATTTTGCAATCCGTTCGAACACGGCAGAGCGTTGGTCGTCGGCCCGGCCCAATTTGACCGCCGCTTTGATTGCGGCGCAAGCGGCTTCCGCCTCGCCCTCACTTTGGGCATGCACGATCGCCAAGGGCGTCTCGGCGTCCACGGTATCGCCGATTTGAACGACGTCGGTCAGGCCGACCGCCGGGTCTACGTCATCCTCCACCCGCACCCGGCCGCCGCCCAAGGCGACGACGGCGACACCAACCGCGCGCGCATCCATGCCGATCACCACGCCGTCCTGATCCGCGTGGCAAGCGCGCACGACCGGCGCCGCGGCCAGGTAGGCCTCGGCTTTTTCCATGAAGTCCGTCGGCCCGCCCAGCGCCGCCGTCATCCGACCGAACAGCTCGGCCGCCCGACCGGAATCGAGCGCCGCCGCTGCTTTGCCACGTCCGGCCTCCGCCGTCTCGGCTAACCCGCCCAGCGCCAACATTTCACCGGCCAGCGCCAGCGTGACGTCATGCAGACGCGGTTCGCGTCGGGCCCCGGTCAGATAGTCCACCGCCTCGCGCACCTCCAATGCGTTGCCTACGCTGGCGCCGAGCACCTGGTTCATATCGGTGATCAGCGCTGTCGTAGGCATGCACGCGCCATGCGCCACTTCCACGATGCTGGTCGCCAATTCCTTGGCCATGCCGTAACTGCTGGCGAAGGCGCCGGTGCCGGTTTTCACATCCATCACCAACGCGTCCAATCCGGCCGCCAGTTTCTTGGACAGGATCGAGGCTGTGATCAAAGGCACGCTTTCGACCGTCGCCGTAATGTCGCGGATCGCATAGAAACGCTTGTCGGCGGGCGCGAGGTCCGAGGTCTGGCCGATGATCGCGCAGCCGATGTCGGCGACGGTCTTTTTAAAGAGCTCGATCTCCGGCGTCGCGTTGTAGCCCGGGATCGAGTCGAGCTTGTCGAGCGTGCCGCCGGTATGGCCAAGGCCGCGGCCGGAAATCATCGGCACGAAACCGCCGCAGGCAGCGACGATCGGGGCCAGCATCAGGCTGACCTTATCGCCGACGCCGCCGGTCGAATGCTTATCCAGGATCGGACCGCCGAGATCCGCATCCGACCAGTCGAGCACTTCGCCCGACCGCATCATCGCGCGCGTCAGCGCCACCCGTTCCGGCATCGACATGCCGTTGAAGAAGACCGCCATGCCGAAAGCCGCGATCTGTCCCTCGCCGACCGATCCGTCAGCCATGCCCTGGACCATGAAACCGATCTCATCGTCGGAAAGCGTGTGCGCATCACGCTTTTTGCGAATGATCTCTTGAGGCAGCATGTCCGCCATGGTTTCCGGTCTCGCTCCCGCTTGAGCCAATCGTGTCAGTAGTCCGACGCAGCCGCGTCGCCGCCTAAATCGGCGCGATCCGACAAGACCGCGTGCAAGTCTGTCAGCAGGCCGCTGGCGCCGAAGCGAAAGGTCTCCGGCGTCGCCCAATCAGGCCCCAGAATATCGTCGGCCATCGCCAGATAGGCGCCCGCCGTTTTCGCATCACGGACGCCGCCGGCCGCCTTAAAGGCGCCGCGCCCCTGCGCCTTGATCGCTTCCAGCATGGTCTTCGCCGCGGCCGGCGTCGCGTTGATCGGAACCTTGCCGGTGGAGGTCTTGATGAAGTCGGCGCCGGCTTCGAGCGCGATGTCGCTGGCCTGCCGGATCCGCGCGTCGGTCTTCAACGCGCCGCTCTCAATAATCACTTTTAGCGCCGCGCGATCGCCACAGGCCTGTTTCACCGCTTCGACCAACGCGGCGCCGATCGCCGCGTCGCCGTCCATCAAGGCGCGATAGGGAAAGACGACATCGACCTCGTCACCGCCCGCCGCAACGATTTCCTCCGTGTCAGCGACGGCGCGGTCAATATCGGCGGCGCCGTCGGGGAAATTCGCAACGGCCGCTACTTTGACGCCTGTTCCCGCCAGTTCGGACTTCGCCAAGGCGACGAAACGCGGCCAGACGCAAACGGCGGCCGGGCGTCCCAAGGGCGACTTCGCCTTATCGCAGAGGGCGACGATGTCCGCCTCGCTATCGCCGTCATTCAGGCTGGTCAGGTCCAGCATCGACAGCGCCCGCGCAGCCAAAGTCTTCAACTCGGCCTGGCTCATCCCGGCAACGCCTCTAGAAAAGCGTGGACCAGCCGGCGCATCCTGTCGGTTCCGAGCTTGGCGTTTTCCTGGGTCTGCGCGTGGCTCAGCGCGGTCTCGCTCATCCCCGCCGCCTTGTTGGTGACGACCGAGAGCGCCGCCGCCCGCATGCCCAACGCGCGGGCGAAGATCGCTTCCGGGACAGTCGACATGCCGACCAGATCGCCGCCTAGCGCCGCGACGGCGCGGATCTCGGCGGGCGTCTCGAATTGCGGCCCTGCGAAATAGGTGTAGACCGCCTCCGGCAGCGCAAAGCCCAGTTTCTCCGCCGCTTGGATCAGGATCGCACGCAGCGCCGGATCATAGGCCTCCGCCATATCGACGAATTTATCGTCGAAATAATCCTCGCCGATCAGGGGGCTGACGCCGACATAATTGATATGGTCGCCGATCACGGCGATGTCGCCCGGGCCGAGATTCTGCGCTAAAGCGCCGGAGGCGTTGCTCAAGAGCAGCGTCTCGCAGCCCAGCGCCTTCAGAGTCGCCAGCGGCAGGTTCATCGCCCGCGCGTCGCCCTTTTCATAATAGTGCTTGCGGCCTTGCATCAGGGCGACCGACACACCGGCGATTGTCCCCAGTAATAGACGGCCGGCATGGCCCGCGACGGTCAAAGTCGGGAAGCCTGGGATATCGGCGTAGTCCACAGCAATCGGATCGACCACATCCTCGGCGAGCGGACCCAGCCCAGAGCCGAGAATAACGCCGACCGTGGGTCTGACATCCGTGCGCTTGGAGATGGCGTCTACGGCTTTGGTTACGTCTTCCGGCGTCATGGCGGACCCTATTTCAAATGCGCAGGCGTGAAGGCGTTGGGTAGAAGATCGCCAAGGACAAAGCTTTGCCGCCATCCTTCGGGACCGCAGGCGTGCACCGCCACCTCGGCGCGGGCGAATTCCCGCAAGCGCTGGCGGCAGCCGCCGCACGGCGTCAGGATGTCGTCGCCACTGCCGGCGACGGCGATCTCGACGATCGACCTTTCGCCATCCGTCACCATGGCGGAAATCGCGCTGGTCTCGGCGCAGACGCCTTCAGGATAGCTGGCGTTTTCGACATTGACGCCGGTATAGATCTTGCCGTTGGCCGCGCGCAACGCGGCGGCGACGGGAAAGCCCGAATAGGGCGCGTAGGCGTAGGCCAGAGCGTCGCGCACCGCATCCAGCAAATCGGCGTCCATCGCGCGCGCCCCTTACCGTTCTTTCACGTAGGGGACGCCGATCGCCTTCGGCGCCACTGCCCGGCCGATAAAGCCCGCCAACAGCACGACAGTCAGAATGTAGGGCAGCGCCTGGATCAGTTGCACCGGCACTTCGCCGATAAAGGGCAGTTCGACGCCTTGCAGACGGATCGCCACCGCGTCCAGCAGGCCGAAAATCAGGCATGCGCCGAAGGCGGTCCAAGGCCGCCACTTGCCGAAGATCAACGCCGCCAGGGCGATATAGCCCTGACCGGCCGACATATCCCGCACGAAGCTGGCGTTCTGGCCGATCGCCAGAAAGGTCCCTGCAAAACCGCACAACGCGCCGCAGATCATCACCGCGCGATAGCGGAGCCATGTCACGGAGATCCCCGCCGTATCGACCGCCGCCGGGTTCTCGCCTACCGCCCTCAGCCGCAGGCCAAAGCGTGTCTTGTACACGACCCAGGCGGTCAGCGGCACCGCGGCCAGGGCGAGATAGACCAGCAGACTGTGACCGCTGATCGATTCCGCGTAAATCGTCCCGAAAATCGGAATGGCGCCGATTGTTTCCACGCCCGGCAGGGTGATCGGCATGAATCGCGCCTCCGCCCCCAAGGTCGGTGTTTGTCCGCCCTGCCGAAACCAGGCGTTTCCGAGAACGACCGTCAGGCCGGCGACCGACAGGTTGATGGCGACGCCGCTGATCACCTGGTCGCCGCGATGGGTGATCGAGGCGAAGCCATGCACCAAAGCGAGAGACATCGACACCATGACCGCAACCAGCAGCGCCGCCCAGGCGTTGCCGGTGACCGCCGCGATCGCGCCGGCGGCGAAGGCGCCCGCCAGCATTTTGCCCTCAAGCCCGATATCGACAATGCCGGAGCGCTCCGAAAACAGGCCGGCCATGGCGCAGAAAATCAGCGGCGTCGCGACCCGAAGCATCGCGTCGAATGTTCGCAGGACGAGGACAAAAAGGTCTTCCATAGCGCGCCCCCGACCTACGCGGCTTGTTGCTTGCTTGGGGTCAGGGCGAAATAGACCGCCTCGACCCAGGGCCGCGACATATAGGCCAGCGCGCCTGAGAACAGGATCACCAGCCCCTGCAGCACGGTCACCATTTCCCGCGTGATGGTCGGGATCTCAAAGGCGATCTCCGCCCCGCCTTGATACAACATGCCGAAAAGCAGGCTGGCCAGGACGATGCCGAACGGATGGTTCCGTCCCATCAAGGCCACGGCGATGCCGGTGAAGCCGTAGCCGGCGGCGAAGTTCAGCAGCAGCCTGTGCTGTTCGCCCAGGATGACGTTGACGCCGACGAAGCCCGCCAAAGCGCCGGATATGCACATCGCCATGAAGATGGTCTTTTTCGGATCGATGCCGCCATAAACCGCGGCGGGCTCATTGCTGCCCACGGTCCGCACCGCGTAGCCCCAGCGGGTGCGCCAGATAAAGAAATACACGAAAACGCAGCAGAGCAGAGCCCAGACGATGCTGAGATTGAGCGGCGTCCGTGTGATGTCGATCCCGAATAGGCCGAGAAACTCATGCATGAAGGGAAGGCTGACGCCATCGGCGAACGGTCGGGTCTCGGGCGACATATTCCCCGGCTGCCCCATCACGTTCACCAACAGATAGACCATCAAGGCGGCGGCGATGAAGTTGAACATGATTGTTGTGATGACGATATGGCTGCCGCGATAGGCTTGCAGATAGGCCGGGACGGCGGCCCAGGCCGCGCCGGCGGCCGCAGCGCCGACGATAGTCAAAGGGATGACCAGCAAGGCGGGCAGGATACTGTCAAAGGCCAACGCCATCAGCGCCAGTCCGAGACCGCCGATATAGGCCTGGCCCTCGCCGCCGATATTGAACAGGCCGCAATGAAAGGCGACGGCCACGGCAAGGCCGGTGAAGATAAAGTTGGTCGTATAATAGAGCGTGTAGCCGATCCCCTCGTCATAGCCGATGGCCCCGCGCACCAACACCTGAACCGCCTCGATCGGATTCTCGCCGACGATCAGAACGACGACGCCCGCTGCGATCAGCGCAAGGAAGATATTCACGATCGGCGTGACGCCGATATCGACCCAAGTCGGCAGTTCCCGATGCGGGGCGCTCATACTCTCGCCTCCCCTTCTTGGCTCGCCGGGGCCGGCGCAGCGGCGTTAGCCGCCTCCTCGCGCGGCACGCCCGTCATCATCAACCCGATCGTGCGCTCATCCGCCTCTTCAATCGGGACTTCACCTACCAGCTCGCCCGCGCACATTACCAGGATGCGGTCAGATAGGGTCAGGATTTCGTCCAACTCCACCGAGACCAGCAACACGGCGCATCCCGCCTCGCGCATCGAGACGAGTTGCTTGTGAATGAATTCGATGGCGCCGATATCAACGCCACGGGTCGGCTGGCCAACCAACAGCACTTTCGGCGCCTTGGTCATTTCCCGCGCCAGGATCAGTTTCTGTTGGTTGCCCCCGGAAAAATTTGCGGATTTCAGCGACGGGTCGGGCGGCCTGACGTCGAATTCCGCCATCATCATCTCGGTCTGTTCGCGGACCGCGTCGAGATCGAGGAACATACCCTTATTCACGGCATCGGTCGCCTGATACCCAAGGATGGCGGTTTCCTGGGCCGCGAATTTACCGACCAGCCCCAACCGATGCCGGTCCTCGGGCACGTGGGCGACGCCATGCCGACGCCGCTGGGCCGGGTCGCCCGGACTTTCAGGCGTCGCCGTCACGCCGACCAGCACGACTCGGCCTTTACTTGGCGCGTCGATGCCGGCCAGAACCTGCAACAGTTCACTCTGGCCGTTGCCGGAGACGCCGGCGACGCCGACGATCTCGCCCGCATTGACGGTAAAGCTGACATCTTTCACCCGATCCACGCCGCGATGGTCGGTGACCATCAGATGATCGACCTGGATCAGAGTCTCGCCGACATGCGGGGCGGCCTTGTCGACATCCAGGCGCACTTTGCGCCCGACCATCAATTCGGCCAGTTCCTCGGTGCTGGTGTCGGCGGTGCGCCGGTGGGCGACCATCTCGCCCCCGCGCATCACCGACACGCCGTCAGTGACCGCCATAATCTCGCGCAACTTATGCGTGATAAGCAGGATTGTAACGCCCTGCGATTTGAGCGCCTGCAGGATTTCGAAAAGCTTGTCGGTTTCCTGCGGCGTCAGAACGCCGGTCGGCTCGTCCAGGATCAGGATTTCGGCGCCGCGATAGAGCGCCTTGAGGATTTCTATTCGCTGCTGTTGGCCGACCGGCAGCCCCCCGACCTCGGCGTTCAGATCGACATGCAGCCCGTATTCCTGCTCGAGGCGCAGCAGTTCGGCCTCAGCCTTGACCTCGCTGGACGCGAGCATCGGTCCCGATTCCGCTCCCAGCATCACATTTTCGAGCACTGTAAATGAGTCAATCAGCATAAAATGCTGATGCACCATGCCGATCCCAAGTGCGATCGCGTCGTCGGAATTCCGGATCCGGACGGCGTCGCCGCCGACTTCGATGGACCCGCTGTCGGCCTCGTAAAAGCCATACAGGATGCTCATCAGGGTCGACTTACCGGCCCCGTTCTCGCCGATGACGCCGTGAATCTCACCCTTGGCGACCGCCAGGTAGACGTCCTTGTTGGCCTGGACCGGCCCGAAAGCCTTGTTGATCCCCGTGAGTTTCAGAGCATAAGAACTCATGATTGTTCCAAGAGACGCGTCGTCGCAAATCTGACCAGTCGGCGCGCCCAACCTCCCTCTCGAATAAAGACAGACGGCGCGCCCTCGCCAGAGAGAGACGCGCCGTCAATTCCGCTATTCAATCGCCCTTTTAGTAGGTGCAGCTGTTGTCGGACATGTAATCATGTACTGTGATCGTGCCGTTGATGATGTCATCGCGCGCCCGGTCGGCCGCCGCTTTCATCTCCGGGGTGATCAGGTCCTCATTGTGCTCGTCCAACGCCCAGCCAACGCCGTTCTCCGCCAACCCTAAGACTTTGAAACCCGGTTCCCAGGAACCGGCCTGGGCGTCGTTGAAGACGTTGTATGCGGCGACATCGACACGTTTCAGCATCGAGGTCAGCATAGTACCCGGCTGGAGGTAATTTTGGTTGCTGTCCACGCCAATCGCGAATTTGCCGTTGTCTTTCGCCGCCTGATACACGCCGACGCCAGTACCGCCCGCGGCCGCGTAAACCACGTCAACGCCACGGTCGAACTGCGCCTTGGCCAATTCCCCGCCGCGTCCTGGGTTGTTCCAGGCCGCTGGAGTCGAGCCGGTCATGTTCTGGATGACCTCGGTACCCGCATTCACGTATTTCGCGCCCTGCTCGAAACCGCAGGCGAATTTCCGGATCAGCGGAATATCCATGCCGCCGACGAAGCCCACCTTGCCGGTTTCAGACTTCATCGCCGCCAGCATGCCGACCAGGAAAGAGCCCTCATGCTCCTTGAAGACGATCGATTGAACATTCGGCGCGTCAACGACGCCGTCGATCAGGGAGAAACGGGTCTCAGGGAATTCAGCCGCCACTTTGCCAATCGCATCGGCCTGTGCGAACCCGACGCCCAGAACCGGGTCCGCGCCTCGCTGCGCCATCCGGCGAACCGCCTGCTCGCGCTGGGTTTCGTTGGTGACCTCGAACTCGCGATAGGAGACGCCGGTTTCTTCCTTAAACCGCTCGACGCCGTCATAGACGCCTTGGTTGAAGGATTTGTCGAACTTGCCGCCCATGTCGAAGACGACGGCGGGGGAATAGTCCTGAGCGCTGGCCGCGCCCAGGCCGAGCGCCATCGCGGCGGCCGCTCCCAGAATGGCGGTTTTGGCGAAAACGCCTTGAGTGTTTGTCATTATGAGCCCCTGTTCAGAGTGGTTCGTTAGGAATCGGCGACGCAAAATCACCGCATCCCGAATCCCTAGCCTCCGCAAGAGCGCAGCGCAACGATTTCAGGGAACGGAATTCGCAAAAATCCATGATTGCGAGGGGCCTTTCTCACCTTAATGGCCTACCCTGCGACCGAATTGGGTCGTTTGGCGCCAAGCGGGGTCGCGCGCGCCTTCTCAACGAATTCGATGGTCCGGCCGACGCCGCGCTGCGTAATCAGTTGCATCCGCGCCGTGATACCGCCATTTATTTTGGCGGTATTGGGTCGGTCGGCCGAAAACCGGATGTCCGCCCTGCAGGCTGCGGAAGCTAAAAAACAGCGCCGGAACGCGCCGGCTGAAAAGGAAAGATAATGTCGTCTGCGGTTGTGAAACTGGTGGAGCAATTGGATAAAGAGCGCGAAACAGCCAAGGAACGCCGCCCCGGGCGCGAGGAAGCGCTGCAGGCGGTGCGGACGCTGCTGGCCTATGCCGGGGACGACCCGGACCGCGAGGGATTGCTTGATACGCCGGATCGTGTGGTTCGCTCCTGGGATGAGTTTTTCGCCGGCTATTTTGAAGATCCGGTCGATATCCTGTCGCGCACCTTCGAAGAGACCGACGGCTATGACGAGATGGTGATCCTGAAGGACATCCCGTTCAACAGCCATTGCGAACATCACATCCGCCCGATCATCGGTCACGCCCATATCGCCTATTTGCCGAAGCGGCGCGTCGTCGGCATCTCCAAACTGGCTCGCATTCTGGAGGTCTACGCCAAGCGCCTGCAGATTCAGGAGAAGATGACGGCGCAGATCGCCAACACGCTGAACGACGTGCTTCAACCGCGGGGCGTCGGGGTCGTGATCAATGCGGCGCACGAATGCATGACCACCCGCGGCGTCAATAAACAAGGCGTCAGCATGGTCACCAGTTCACTGTTGGGCGAGTTCAAGACCGACCCGAAAACGCGCGGCGAGTTCATGCGCCTGATCGGCCAATAGCGCCCATCAAGAGCGCCGCTATCGCACGTCCGACGGCGCTATGTCGAGACGGCCGAGCGCCGCGCCGGTCTCGAGGTCGTAGAGGTAATAGACGCGGCCTGCGCCCTCGCTACGTGTTTCGATGATCAAGCGGCCGCCATCGATATGGGTCGTCAGGACCGACGCGTCGGCGGGTAGGTCGTGGGACCGATCGTAGCGCGCCGGAACGCCATCCGCCTGCTTGCCAAGCTGGGTCGCGAATCCGTAGACCAGAAGCCCAAGCCCGATCAGGATCAACACGCCCATGCCGATCACGGCGGCTTTGATGAATTGCATAGCGTTCCCCTGCATGCGGAAAGACGGCGCCGAACGCAGCCAGCGAAATTGCGCGCCGTGACCGAGACGTCGGCAGGGCTTACCTTCGAGGTCGATGCGGCGCAAGATGGGCGTCGCCTCGATCAAGGGCTGGCCGCCCACGCCGCCGACTATTCCCGCAGCCGGCTCAAACGGCTGATCCTGGATGGCGCGGTCACGGTCGACGGCGTCTTGATCGCCAATCCCGCGCGCAAGCTTCGGCGCGGCCAGGAAATCTCCCTGGAGCCGCCGCCCCCGGAAGAGATGGAATTGGCGCCGGAAGCGATCCCCCTGGACGTCGTCTTCGAAGATGACGCCTATCTGATCGTCGATAAGCCCGCCGGTCTCGTCGTGCATCCCGGCGCCGGCCATCCGAGCGGCACGCTGGTGAACGCGCTCCTGCACCATTGCGGGCCCAGCCTGCAGGGAATAGGCGGCGTGCGGCGGCCCGGAATCGTCCATCGGCTCGACAAGGATACAAGCGGGCTCTTGGTCGTCGCCAAAACCCAAGCCATGCACGCCGCCCTGGTTGAGCTCTTCGCGGCGCACGCTATCCACCGTGTCTACACGGCGCTGGTCTATGGCGTCCCGAATCCGCCGGAAGGCCGGATCGAGACCGCGATCGGGCGCGCGCCGCAAGACCGAAAGCGCATGGCCGTGGTGAAAGACGGCGCGGGCCGGCGCGCGGTCACCAACTACCGAACCGAAAATCTGTTCCAGAACGGCGCCGCCAGCCAAATCGCCTGCCGGCTGGAAACCGGGCGGACCCATCAGATCCGCGTGCATATGACCCATCTGGGCCATCCTCTGATCGGCGACCCTGTTTATGGAAGGGCGACGCCGGCGCGGCTGAACGCCTTGGGGCCGGGGGCGCGCGACGCCGTGAGCGGGTTCAACCGACAAGCGCTGCATGCGCGCAGCCTTGGCTTCAGCCGGCCGGACAATGGCGAGACGGTGCGCTATGAAAGCGCCGTTCCAAGCGATCTCGCCGCTTTGATCCAGGCGCTTGATGCGCACCAATAGCCGCCGCCTCGCGATCACAATTTATTGAACCGCCGGGAACAGATCGGCGTATATTGAAACAGATTGCGCCTTATTTTTGCTACAATCGGGCCTTAATACTGGTAGTGTGAATAGGGGCGTGAACGCATTCCGGCTTCAAATACGGCCGAACTGCAGGGTTACGCATCGATCGGGAGGTTAGAGATGAGCAATATCGGAAATGTGCCTGTCGTCAGTTCCGAGGGCAATCTTCAGCGCTACCTGGACGAAATCCGCAAATTCCCGATGCTTGAGCCGCAAGAGGAATTCATGCTGGCCAAGGACTGGCGGGAGAATGGCGACCGCGAGGCGGCGCACAAGCTGGTCACCAGCCACCTGCGCCTTGTCGCCAAAATCGCCATGGGCTATCGCGGCTACGGTCTGCCGGTCGCGGAACTGATCTCCGAAGGCAATGTCGGCATGATGCAGGCGGTGAAGCGGTTCGATCCCGACCGCGGTTTCCGACTGGCGACCTACGCCATGTGGTGGATCCGGGCTTCGATCCAGGAGTATATCCTGCATTCCTGGTCGCTGGTGAAAATGGGCACGACCGCCGCCCAGAAAAAGCTGTTCTTCAACCTGCGCCGGATGAAGGCGAAGCTGAAGGCGTTGGACGAAGGCGACCTCTCGCCGGAGCATGTCACCCATATCGCGACCGAACTGTCGGTGCCCGAGCAAGACGTGATCAGCATGAACCGTCGACTGGCGGGGACCGACAATTCGCTGAATGCGCCGTTGAAGGCCGATGGCGACGGCGAGTGGCAGGACTGGTTGGAGGATGATTCCGATAGCCAAGAACAGGTGCTCGCCGAGTCCCAGGAACTGTCGCTGCGCCGAGAAATGCTCGAGGATGCGTTGACGACCCTGAACGACCGGGAGCGTCGGATCCTGGTCGAACGGCGCCTGAAGGAAGATCCGAAGACGTTGGAGGACCTAAGCAAGGAGTTCGGCGTCAGCCGCGAGCGGGTCCGACAAATCGAGGTGCGCGCCTTCGAGAAACTGCAAAAGGCGATGCGCAACGCCGCCGTTGAGAAGCGTCTGGCGCTGGCCGCCTCCTAATTGCCGACCTTTTCGCCGATCTGGTCCATCGTTTCGACCTGAGTGTCGTCATTGGCGGGCGTGTCGTCGACCAAAGCCAAGAGCGACGCCTCATACTCTGCGGTTTCGGGGTCAACCGGCGCAGCGCTTTCCGCGGCGGCTTGGCTTGCGGCGACGCCTTCCTGGCCGGACTTCGGCTTCGCGGTCTGCCGCGCAGGCGCGTTTCGGGCGACGCTCTTGCCCCACTCATTGATCAGCCGTTCCTGTTCTTTTCGAAACTGCTTCATACGCAATTCATTGCTGACTTTAAGATAGGCTTTGACCATCGGCGGCAACGCGAAATACAGCGCCCAGCCCAAGGCGGCGGTTCCGAACATGATGAGCCAATTGATCGGATCGGCGAGCAGGTCGAGCGCTTTCCGCCAAGTGTGATCGCCAGCCCACATTTCAATCGCCACGACCAAGACGCCGGATACGTTCATATAGCCGACCGTCCGGGCCGCATAGCGCTCGCCCCGCTGATCGATGATATAAGCGACGAGCGTCGGCAGCATCCCGCCCAAAGCCAGGATCACGGTCGGATAGGCGATGAACAAGACAGGCGGCGCCAGAATATAGGCGATCAGCTTCGACCGACCGCCGCCGGAGGATTTCGCGGCGGCCGCCTTCTTCGCGCCTTTTTCCGGTGGTTTCGCCATCGCCGCTCTCGCCCTTCCCGCCCCGTCAGATCAACCGCACCAGAGCGGCGATGACGAAGATCATGGTGGCCAAGAGCCCCGCCAAACCCGATGAGATCTGCCCGCCGATATTGCCCGCGATCTTATCCTGGTTTGCGATGTCGCGCTCGAGATTGAGCGAGTCGGCGACCGATTTCGTATATTCATTGGTCGCAAGCTTGAAGGCGCGTCTGTCGAGCTCAAGCTCGCGCGGGTTGTCGATCATCTCCAACATCGCCGACAGATTGCCGCTCTTCACCGCCTTCGCCAGGCGGGTGAACGCCCGCTTCCGCAACTCGCGAGAATTGAACCGGTCTACCGCCGGCTTCGACAGGCGCGCCGCCACCCGGCATAGTTGCGTGAGGGTCAATTGGCGGCCGACCGACTCTTGCACCATCCCAAGCAGACGGATCTGACCGATGATCTGTGTCGCCGGGTCCGGCGCGTCCATATCGCGCAGTTCGGCGCTGATCGCACGACGGAAATGCGAGCCCACAAAAGCCGCGATGTCGCGATCCGCCAGGCGGCGCATCGTTTCGCCCTGCCCTTCGGCCGCGCGCTCCAGCGCCGGCAACAGATGCTCCAAGGTTGGCACATAGTCGCGCTCAAAGATCGGCGAGCGGCACGGGTAGTTCTCGTTTAGATCATAGATCACCCGCTCCAACCCATAACCGAGCCCGCCCCGGATCAAGGTGGCGCGCGCCTTGTCGATCCGCGCCGCGGCGACAACATTCTCCGGCCGCGTGACGAGCTGCTGTTCCATCCAAAAGCCGGTCAGGCCCATCGTGACAACCTGCGCGAATAGTTTTCTCGCCTCTGCATCGTCGGCGTAGACGCCGATAAAGGCCCCCATCCCGCCGGCCGTTGTGGACAAGGCGCGCATCCGGATCGGCCCGCCCGGGTCCAATCCGATTATGGCGCGTGCGACCAGACGGTCCTGATCGGCCTCGCCGGCGGCTTTCGCCAGATTGATCGCCTCGATTTTCGCTTCGTCGCCCAAGCTTCGGCGCAACCATCCGTCCAGCGAGCCGTCGGTAATCGGTTCGGCGGCGTGATCCCAATGCCGCCAGAAACCATAGGCCAGTTCCCGTGCGGTCTGATATTCCTGATCGTTCACGACAAACGGACGGGTCGCCTTGCCAGGCAGGACCTGCTGTTTCGGCGACAGGCGCCGACCATTGATCCACAACGCCAGGTCGTCGATCGTCCAACGCTCGTTCATGTCATCGTTCAACAGACCGCGCAGCACTTCCATCATGGTCAACGAGACGCGATGCTGTTGCACGACCGCCGCGTAAGAGCCGAGCGCGAATTTGTCGCGGATCAACTGATCGTCCAACATCGTGAGGCAGGGATACTCGCCGGTCAGCAGCGCCAGAATGCAGACGCCCAGCGAGTACATGTCATGATGCTTGGATCCCTCGCCGCGCCCGCCCGGCGCGGCCAGGCAATTCTCAATCGTCTCGCACACCAAAGGCTGCATGACCGCGGGCGGTGCAGACAGGCATTCGCCCAGGACGATCTGGGTCTCCTTCTCATCGGCGAAAAATAGATTCTCAGGACGGATCGCGCGGTGCGTCTCGTTCAAGAGATGCAGGTCATGCAGCGTCGGCGCCACGTTATGCAGGAAATTCCGCGTCACCATATCTTCGCTGATCGGCGCCCGCGATTGGGTCTTGGACGCGAACACACGCCCGCCCTTCGGGCGTTCGAACAGGATCACGGGACAGCGTCGGTTTTCCGGGGCCCAGTCCACAATATCCCAGTCGACGACCCGGAGCGTCCCTGACTGATCCAGCTGTTGCATCGTCGGAACCAGATCGATGCGCGGCGGCAGTTTGGGATCGCAAATCAGGGCGATGAGATCGCGTTTATCGCGGCGCGCCGTCGCCTTGTAGGCGAAGGCCGGCTGCGTATCAAAGGCCGGCAGCGGCGCATTCATGCTGATGTCGTAGCGGTCCTTCACCGACACCATACCGGCCGCGCTCGGCGCCGGTTCGGCCGGTTGTGCTCCTTCGCCACTTGATATCTTCAGCGCCATTCAGCATTCCCGAAGTCGTCAGGGCGACCAGCCTTTCGCCTCTTGACCGGCGCGCCCAAGCCGGTTTCGACGGCCAAGCAAGATGCGCCCCGCGATATCCTGACCATCCGGTTTACCGCTGAAGCAAGCCCTGTGCCGTCAGGCTAGCACGATTCAGGTCCGTTCAGGCCAGAGCGCGCCGCCGCGGCGCCGGATGGAACGGCGCGAAAGCGCGCGCAGCCGGCCGCTAGCCGTCAAACGGATCGTGGACCAGGATGGTGTCTTCCCGTTCCGGACTGGTGGAGAGCAAGGCGACGGGAGTCTCGATCAGCTCTTCGACGCGGCGGACATATTTGATCGCCTGCGCCGGGAGATCGGCCCAGCGACGAGCGCCTTGCGTGCTTTCGGACCAGCCTTCCATCTCCTCATAGACCGGCTCGGCCCGCGCCTGAAGCCCAGCGGCCGCGGGAAGATAATCATACCGCCTCCCGTCAATGTCATAGCCGATGCAGATCTTCAGCCGCGCGAACCCGTCCAGGACGTCCAGCTTGGTGAAGGCGATCCCGTCGACGCCGCCGACCTTGCAGGATTGCCGGACCAGCGCCGCATCGAACCAGCCGCAGCGGCGTTTGCGGCCGGTCACCACGCCGAATTCATGACCGCGCTCGCCGAGCCGTTCTCCGTCCGCATCGAACAGCTCAGACGGAAAGGGTCCCGACCCGACACGCGTCGTATAGGCTTTGGTGATCCCCAGCACATAGCCCGATGAGCGCGGGCCGGTCCCGACGCCGGTCGCAGCCTGACCGGCGACCGTGTTGGATGAGGTCACGAACGGGTAGGTGCCATGGTCGATATCCAGCATGGTCCCCTGCGCGCCTTCGAAGAGGACGCGTTTGCTGTCGCGCCGCGCCTGCTCCATCGCCTTCCAGACAACCGTCGCATAGGGGGCCAGTTTCGGGGCGATGTCTTGCAGCTCGGCCATCAGGGCGTCGCGCGCGATCGGCGCGCCGCCGAGACCGGCGATCAGGACATTATGGTGCGCCAACAAGGCGTCGACCCGCTCATCCAGCGTCGAAGGATCCATCAGGTCGCACACGCGGATCGCCCGCCGCGCCACCTTGTCTTCATAGGCGGGCCCGATGCCGCGCCCGGTGGTCCCGATCTTCGCCGCGCCGCGCGCCTTCTCGCGCGCCAGATCCAGCTCCCGATGCACCGGCAAGATCAAGACGGCGTTTTCGGCGACCATCAGATTGTCCGGCCCGATCTCGACGCCTTGAGCGCGGATCCGCTCGATCTCCTCCATCAGGGCCCACGGATCGATCACGACGCCATTGCCCAGGATCGACAATTTACCGCGCCGCACGACGCCGGAGGGGAGCAAGCTTAACTTGTAGACCTCGCCATTCACCACAAGCGTATGGCCAGCGTTGTGACCGCCTTGAAATCGGCAGACGACATCCGCGCGCGCTGATAGCCAATCGACGATCTTTCCTTTGCCTTCGTCGCCCCATTGAGAGCCGACCACAACGACATTCGACATGCCGCGCCCCTTTCCAAAATACCGCTCGAACTAGACGCCCACGTCAGAAACGGCGACCGGCGTATCGCCGACCACAATATGCGAATAGCCGAGCGCCCGCGCCCGAGCCTTGAGATCCGCATCCCCGTCCTGCAGGTCGCGCGCGACGACCCAGTCCTCGGCGCGCAGGCGGTCCAAAACCGCCATCGGCGTATCGGGCGCGGCCAACGCCCTGGTTATCGAGGCCGGCGCTGCGGCGGCGCGCAGGATCGTATCGAGATAGAGGGTGAAACCGGTAGCGGGTTCGCCTTCCGTTTCCGCGCCCGTGCCGTCCCCAATCGGCGCGCCGATCCGGTATCGTCCGCCGCGTCCCAACTCGCCGCGCGCGGCCCGGGCGAACAGCGTGAAACTGACCCCTTGCTGATATTCGAGACCGCGATGCTCGACCGGATCGACGGTGATCGCCAAGTCCGGCAGATCCCGGGCTACGGCGGCGACGACCGCCTCTAGCCGGGCGCAATCGGCGCGGCAAATCTCCGGCAGATCGAGCGCCTTCAGGGTCGGAATCGCTTGCTCAGCCGGGCCGGACGCCGCCAACAGGTCGCGCAGCATCGGTCCGGCCGCCGGGTCCAAAGCCAGAACGGCGGCGGCGTCCTTGCGGTCCAGGGCCTCATAGGCGCGTTCCGGATCGACGCCCAATTCATGACACAGATGCGGCGTCAGCGTCGGCAGCGTGATGTCGATCGACAGGCCCTGAACGCCGACCGCGTCCAACGCGGTCGCAGCGGCGACGATCACTTCCGCGTCCGCTTCCGGCGAATCGACGCCGATCAGCTCGCAGCCCGCCTCCTGGAACTGTCGTTCAGGGCGCAGTTGCGCGCCGCGCACCCGAAGCACCGCGCCGGCGTAGGTCAGGCGGAGCGGGCGCGGCGCACCGCCCAGGCGAGACGCGGCGATCCGGGCGATCTGCGGCGTGATATCGGCGCGCAGCCCCATCATGCGCTGGCTGACCGGGTCCATAAGCCGGAACGTGTGGCGCGCGGCTGCGGCGCCGACGCCCTGCAGGAGATTATCCTCGAATTCGACCAGCGGCGGGTCGACGCGCTCATAGCCAAAGGATTGGAAAACCGTCAGCAGGTTCTGCAGCACCGACGCCTCATGCGCCGCATCCGGCGGCAGCAAATCGCGCAGGCCGTTCGGCAAAAGCGATGTGCGGAAGGCGGCGTTAGCCTCGCTCATGGCGCGTCCCAGTCAAACAATCGATCCAACACGCGCAACAGAGCGTCCGCGCGGACCGGCGCCCGCCCGTTGCGAAGGCTCGATACGCGAATTGGCCCGATTGGACAAGCGGTCCCGCCCGCCTGGCCGAGGGCGGGCCTGGGTTTGGGATGGCGCGGCGGGAGGCCGGCTAGGCGACCGCCTGTTCGGCGAGACGCAGGGTTTGCAGCGCCACGGCCTGGGCCTGGGCCGCTTCAGCGCGGGCGGCGTCGCCCGCCCCACGCAGGGCGCGGGCCTGCATCAGCCAGTTCTGCGGACTGGTCGGTTTCAACTCGGTCCGTTCCGAGACCAAAGCGCGCGCCAGCTTGTAGCGGCCGCAGCGCAGCGCCGCCTCGATCAAGGTGAGATGGATGACGTCTCGCTGCGCATGGCTGCCGCCGAGCTTCGCCGTGCGATGCCGGATCGGATGCAGCAAATCGACGGCCTTCTCATAATCCTTGGCCGCGAAAGCGGCGATGGCGTGACAGAAGGGCAGGCCGACCTCGCGCGTCATCGCGACATTCGCCTCGTCTTCGCTGCGCACATAACGCTCGTTCGCGTCCAGCACACGCTGCGCCAGGTCGAGCCGGTTGTCGGAGACGAAAGTCATCATCGCATGCACGTCGTTGAAGGCGTAGAGCGTGTCTTCGGCCGCATGCTCCCATTTGTCCGCCAAACGATCCCAGCGGCCCTGCACATCGACGCCGTAAAGATTGAGCCGCCAAAGCAGCGCCGCCGCGTCCAGCTCCTCATACTTGTCGCCCGACTTGGCGTCCGATTGCAGGTGATTGTCGAAAATCTCGAAGACCGCATCATACTGGCAGAGGTCCAGATGATAGAGCGACTTATGCCACCAGAGATGGTTGGCGAAATTACTGTGCGCCCAGTCGGCCGTGCGGCTGCCCAGCCACCAGACGCCGCCGCCTTGACGCCCCATCATCTCCAGCACATGGGCGACGGCATGAATCGCGTAGGAATCTTGCGGGTCCATCGCGACGGCGCGTCGGCCCGCCTCTTCCGCCCGGGCGTAATCGCCGCATTCCTCGAGACCGAAGGAATGGAAGCCGAGCACGAAATTATAGCCAGGCGCGCTCTCGTCCCAGGCGTGCAGCACGCGTGCGACCCGGTCGCGCTGGTTCAGCGTGTCGCCCAGCAGGACATCCGAGAGATGCGCCAATTGCAGCGCCAACAGATCGCGCGGGTGGTCGACCAGCACCGCATCCCATTGCTCGACCGCGCCATAGAAATCGCCGTCGACCCATTTGCGGATGGCCAGAATATGACCGCGCTCGCGCTCGTTCGCCTTGTCCCACAAAGCTTCGGCGCGCTGCAGCGCGTGCACCATATCGTCATAGATGCGGGTTTCCATGGCCTGGGTCAGGACAGCGGCCTTAAAGACCCAGCCCATCACAAAATCGGGGCGTTCCGCCAGGATCTCGTCCACCATACCGACCGGGTCGCCGCGATAATGCAGCAACTCATCATGCGCGGCCTGCAGGCGATCCACCAGGGTCGAACAATCACCGGTCAACGCGACTCCGCACCGATCGACCAAAGCCATGCGTCTGCCTCCATCCTGACTTCAAACCAGAGCTGAAGTATCGCATGAGGCTGCGTTCGCCGCCAAGTCACGCTTCTGTGGGGGGCGGCGAGAGGAGACCCAGTCAGAAAGCCAAACGTTTCGCCTGAGTCACCAGCGGCAGGGACTGAACATGGGCCAACAATTCGTCAGACATCGCCTCGTCCAGCTCCAAAAGCGCGATCGCATCTTCACCGGGGCCGGTCCGCCCAAGATGGAAACTCGCGATGTTCAGGTCCTTGTCGGCGAACAGCGCGCCAAGCGCGCCAATGAAACCGGGCCGGTCCTGATTGGTGATATACAACATATGCGGGGCGAGCGCCGCTTCGACCTGGATGCCTTTGATATCGACGATGCGCGGCTTGTCGCCGGCGAACAGCGTGCCGGAGACCGAGCGGGTCAGCCGTTCGGTCTCGACCGTCAGGCGGATCAGCGTCTGATAGGCGCCGGCGCGGTCATGCTTCACTTCGGTAATGTCGATCCCGCGCTCGCGCGCGATCATCGGCGCGTTCACCATGTTCACCGCATCCGAGAAGGGTTTCAGCAGGCCGGCGATCGCCGCCTGAACCAGCGGCCGGATATTCAAGCTGGCGACCTGGCCCTCGAACTCGATGGTCGCGGCCTTCAGGCCGGTCTCGGTCACCTGACCCGCGAAACTGCCCAACTGCTCGGCCAGCTTCATATAGGGTTTCAGGCGCGGCGCGTCTTCGGCGCTGACCGACGGCATGTTGAGCGCGTTGGTGACGGCGCCGGTGAGCAGATAATCCGACATCTGCTCTGCCACCTGCAGCGCCACATTCTCTTGCGCTTCGGTCGTCGAAGCGCCGAGATGCGGGGTGGCGACCACATCGTCACGACCGAAGAGCGGGTTTTCCGTCGCCGGTTCTTCGGCGAAAACATCGAGCGCGGCGCCGGCGACCTTGCCCGACTCCAACGCCGCCAAAAGCGCCGCCTCGTCGACAATGCCGCCCCGCGCGCAGTTCACGATCCGCACGCCGTCTTTCATCTTGGCCATCGCGTCCGCGTTCAGAAGATTCCGGGTCTGGTCGGTCAGCGGCGTGTGGACAGTGATGAAATCCGCCCGCGCCAAGAGGGCGTCCAGCGTGACCTTCTCGACGCCCATCTCACCCGCGCGTTCGTCCGACAGGAACGGATCATAGGCGACGACCCGCATTTTCAGGCCTTGCGCCCGATCCGCGACGATTGAGCCGATATTGCCGACACCGATCAGGCCCAAGACTTTGCCGAACAGTTCGACCCCCATGAAGCGGGACTTTTCCCATTTGCCGGCATGGGTCGATTGATCGGCCATCGGGATTTGCCGCGCCAGCGCCATCGTCATCGCGATCGCGTGCTCGGCGGTGGTGATCGAGTTGCCGAAAGGCGTGTTCATAACGACGACGCCCCGCGCGGTCGCGGCGTCCCGGTCGACATTGTCGACACCGATCCCGGCCCGGCCGACGACTTTCAGACGTTCCGCCTTCTCAAGGACCTCCGCGGTGACCTTGGTCGCCGAGCGGATCGCCAAGCCGTCATAGGCGGCGATCTCGGCGGCCAGTTCTTCGGCGGAGAGGCCGGGACGATAATCCACCTCAACGCCGCGTTCCTTGAAAATATCGACGGCGCGTTCCGAGAGTTTGTCGGAGATCAGCACTTTAGGCATGGCGTATTCCGTATTTGAAAATCGGTATCGTGAAGCGTTGAGGTCAGGCGTTCCCAGAGGCGACCTGGCCATAGGCCCAGTCGATCCAGCCGGTCAGCGCCTGCATGTCGGAAGCGTCGACCGTGGCCCCGCCCCAGATCCGTAGGCCGGGCGGCGCGTCGCGATAGCCGTTGATGTCGAAGGCGACGCCTTCTTCTTCCAACAGCTTGGCGACCTTCTTCGGCGCGGCGGCCAGGGCGTCGCCGCTGAGATAGGGCTGCTCGACGAAACTCAGGCAGATCGAGGTGTTCGAGCGCGTCGCAGGGTCTGCGGCCAGGAAATCGACCCAGGGGCGTGCGGCGACCCAGCCCGCAATCGCCTCGAAATTCGCCTGGCTGCGGGCGATCATGCCTGACAGGCCGCCGACCGACTCGGCCCAATCGAGCGCGTCCAGCGCATCCTCGACGCACAACATGCTGGGCGTGTTGATGGTTTCACCCTTGAAGACACCCTCGATCAATTTCCCGCCCTTGGTCAGCCGGAAAATCTTCGGCAGCGGCCAGGGCGGCGTATAGCTCTCCAAGCGCTCGACGGCGCGCGGCGACAGGGCCAGCATGCCGTGCGCGCCCTCGCCGCCCAGCACCTTTTGCCAGGACCAGGTGACCACATCCAGCTTCGGCCAAGTCAGCGGCATGGCGAACACGGCGGAGGTCGCATCGCAGATTGTCAGTCCGGCGCGGTCATCTTCGATCCAATCACCGTTGGGGACGCGGACGCCGCTGGTCGTGCCGTTCCAGGTGAACACCACATCGCGATCTGAATCGACGGCGCTGAGATCCGGCAGCGCGCCATAGGGAGCATCCAGCGTCCGCAAGTCAGACAGCTTCAATTGCTTCACCGCGTCGCTGACCCAGCCGGCGCCGAAGCTCTCCCAGGTCAGCATGTCAACGCCGCGCGCGCCCAGCAGCGACCACATCGCCATCTCGACGGCGCCGGTGTCCGAGGCAGGCACGATGGCCAGACGATAATCCTCTGGGATGCCCAGCAACGCACGCGACTTCTCGATTACGGAAGCCAGCTTCGCCTTCCCCGGCGCGGAGCGGTGCGAGCGTCCCAACGCCGCCCCGTCCAGCGCGGACGCGGTCCAGCCAGGGCGTTTGGCGCAGGGCCCGGACGAGAAATGCGGACGGTTCGGGCGCTGCTCCGGTTTCGGAACAACGGGCGCTTGGGCGTCGATCACGGAGGACTCCTAGGACGGGCGGCGGACCGGGTTTTGTCGCGAGGGGAGCGCTTAGCCAACCGGCCGCGTCGCGTCAATCCGCCGGTCGCGGAATCGCCAAGAAAAGCCGCTTTAGGACAACTCGTCGCTCTGCAGACGCTACAGCCCGTACCACCAGGGTGCGAACAGGCTGAACGCAACCCAACAGACGATTAGAAGCGGGGCGCCGACCCGGACGAAATCGAAGAACCGGTAGCCGCCGGGGCCCATGACCAGCAGGTTGGTCTGATAGCCGACGGGACTGGCGAAGCTGCAATTCGCGGCGAAGACGACTGCGACGGCGAAGGCCTCCACCGGGACCTGCAATTCCCTTGCGACCCCCACGGCGATCGGCGTGAAGAGCACGGCGGTCGCCTTGGTCGAGAGTACATTGGCGAGACAGGCGACCAGCAGGAAGAACACGGACAGGATCGCCGCCGGCGAAACATCGCCCAGCGCGCCGAGCATCCCGCGCGCCAGGAACAGCGCGCCGCCCGTCTCTTGCATCGCCGCCCCCAACGCCAGGGCCGCGGCGATGAGAAACACGATCTTACTATCCAGCGCCCGCACCGCCTGCTCCACCGTCAGCGCGCGAACCAGGACCATGCAGGCCGCGCCGCCCAGGGCGGCGATTTCCGTCGGCAGGATCCCGGACGCCGCGAAGGCGACAACGCTGAGGAAGATCAACGCGGCGCGTTTGGCGTGATGCGGCTCAATCACCGATTCCGTCGACCATTCCATCAGGATCACGTCCTTCTGGCCACGCAGCGCCTCGACATCGCTCTTTCGGCCCTGAACCAGCAGAATGTCGCCGGCTTCGAGCGGCGTTTCGGTGATCCGGCCGCGCGTCATCCGCTGGCGGCGTTCCAGGCCGACCGCAACGCATTCATAGACATAGCGGAACCCGACCTGTTTAAGGGTCCGCCCGACCATGCGGCTGTTCGGCGTGATCATCACCTCGGCCTCGGTCTGCTCCGCGCCCCCCCAGCGGCTGAAATCCGGCCTTGCGCCGTCGAGCGGGGCGAGCAGCCTGGGATAGAGGCTGGTAGGCGCATCCTTCACCGCATCGCGCAACGCCTCACGCTCCGCCGCCACGATCAGCGTATCGTTCGGGCTGAGGGTGATGTCGTCATAGGGCGGCAGCAGACGTTTGCGGTCGCGTTCCAGCGCCAAGACAGTCAGATCGCGGAGTTTCGGGAAAAAGCCGCTGACCGCCGTCGCGCCGCACAAGGCGCTGTCTTCCTGGATCGTAATCTCGGCGATAAATTGTTTCCTGCGGGCGGTCTGACCTTCGGACGCCGGCCGGGCCGAGCCTAACAGGCGCGGCGCGACGAGCAGGACATAGACCATGCCGACACCGGCGACGACGAGACCCGGGATGGTGAAGGAAAAGAAGCCGAATCCCGGCTCGCCAAGCGCCGTCAGTTCGTTCGACACCAGCAGGTTCGTCGAAGAACCGATCAGCGTCGTCATGCCGCCCAGAATCGCCGCAAAACTAAGCGGCATCATATAGCGTCCCGCCGAGCGGCCGGTCCGCGTCGCCAGGGACTGCATGATCGGCACGAAAATCACCACGACCGGAATGTTGTTGAGGACCGCGCTGGTCAGGGCGACGACGATCAAGGCGATGGCGACCGCCGCCTTGGCCTGGCCCTTGGCGGCGCGGTGCACGAGGACGGCGACACGGTCGAGCACGCCGGTCCGCGCCAACCCGTCGCCCAGGACCAGAAGCGCCAAGACCGTCAACATGGCCGGGCTGGCGAAGCCCGCCAACAGCACGGTTGGCGATAACAGGTTCTCGCCAGTCGGGCCCGGGACGGGGAAGAAATAGAACAGCGCCAACAGCAGGCACACGACGCCGAAGGAAGTCAGTTCCAGCGGGACTTTCTCCGTCGCGTACAGCGCCAGGGCGACGACAATCATCGCGAAGACGATCGACATCTGGAAGACCATAATTTCCCCGGTCATCGTCCCGCGCCATCCCCCATGCTGGCCCGACCGCAGACGTGAACAGGCCGGCCAATGACCCCAGCCGCTTTACGGTCAAACGTGGACACTAGCACGAGACACGGAAGGCGAAAGCGATTCGGTGTGAGGGGCCCTGTTCTGAAGGGCTCGGCGGCGGTTCAGACCACGGCGGTCGGGCGCTTCCGTAGGATCATGATCGGTTCGTAGCTCATGATTTCCCGACCGTCCTGATTATAGGCGGTGCAGCGCCAGGTGACGGTTCCTCGGTCGGGTTTGCTGCGCGACGGGGTCGCGTCGATCACTTCCCACTCCGACCGGATTGTGTCCCCGGGGAAGACCGGCGCGAGCCAGCGCAGCTTGTCCACGCCGGGGCCGACGATGTTGCTTTCGGTTACCACCCCCAGTTCGTAGAACAGGCGGAAGGCCAGCGCCATGGTCTGGAAACCGCTCGCGATCAGTCCGCCGAAGGGCCCGGATTCGGCGCTCGCCTTGTCCACATGCATATGCTGCGGATCGTAGTGGAAGGCGAAATCAACGATCATACCCTCGGTCAGGGTCATGCCGCGCGTCTTGAACCGATCGCCGACTCTCAGATCGTCGAAATAGCGGGTGTGCATGGCGTTGGACGCCCTAGACCGATCTGAGCAACTCGTCGGCCAGCGCCTGAAGCTCCAGCGATCCGGTTGAGCGCGGCTTCGCCTCCAGCGCCGTCAGGCCGATCGCCATCGACTCCGCGAAGGCGACCCGGTTGCCGATCGTCGCCTTGGCGACCCGGACCTCATATTCGCCGAGTTTGGTGATCATACGCGCGGTCAGGTTTGCGCGCGGCGGCACCCGGTTAAGAACGATCGAGACCGGCGACTTTTCTTTCGCCGCAAGCTCCAGGGTCGGGGTCGTGGCCCAGACATCGAGCGGGCTTGGCTGGGACGGCACGATCACCAAATCCGCGGCGCGGATCGCGATCTTGGCTTCCGTCTCCGCATGCGGCGGGCTGTCGATGACGACAATCTCATTGCGCCGCGCCAGATCGTCCACGGTCTTCTGCGTCCGCCAGCCGGTGACATCGGCGAAGTCGAGACCGGTCTCCGCGGCGCCAAGCCGCTCCGCCCGGATGCGATGCCAGAAAGAGAGGCTGCCCTGCGGATCGATATCCACCAGCCCGACCGACTTGCCGGCGCGGGACCAGGCCACCGCCAAATGCGCGGCGAGAGTCGATTTACCCGCGCCACCCTTCTGTTGCGCTATCGCAAAAACCGCCATCGCCAAGCCCCTTCTTGCGTCCCGCGTTGCTACAGAAAAGCCGATTCCGTCTTTTCGCACATGCGAAAAGAGTTGCCCATAGCAGAGTTGCGAACGCCGACCCCACAGATGCGGCGGGGGCCTTGCCGCCGGCGCCTCGCCGCCACATATAGGCCCTATGGCTAAGCTGTTGGAAACAGACGATAAAAGCATCAAGGACGCCGCCGACATCCTGCGCGCAGGCGGCCTGGTCGCGTTTCCGACTGAGACGGTGTACGGCTTGGGCGCTGACGCGACGAACAGCGCGGCCCTGGCGCGGCTCTATGAAGCGAAGGGTCGGCCGGACTTCAACCCGCTGATCGTCCATGCGCCCACGATCGAGGCGCTGCGCAACGAGGTCGTGCTGACGCCGAGCGCCGAGCGTCTGGCGCAGGCGTTCTGGCCTGGCCCCCTCACCCTCGTGCTGCAGCGCAGCGGAACCTGCCGTTTTTCGCCTCTGGTCAGCGCCGGTCTGCCGACGGCGGCGGTGCGCGCGCCGGCGGGACCTGTGGCGGCGCGCCTGTTGCGGGCGGCGGGCCGGCCGATCGCTGCGCCCAGCGCCAACCAATCGGGACGGCTGTCGCCGACCACCGCGCAGCATGTATTGGGCGATTTGGGTGAGACGATCGACGCGGTGATTGATGGCGGCCCATGCGCTTTGGGCCTAGAATCCAGCATCGTCGATGTCTCGACCGACAGGCCGACGCTCTTGCGCCCCGGCGGGGTCCCGCCCAAAGAGCTCGAAGCCGTTTTGGGCGCGCCGCTAGCGCGGCCCGAGCCTGAAGACGAGAGCGGCTCGGCGCCACGATCGGCCCCTGGCCTGTTGCAGAGCCACTACGCACCGCGCGCGGCCGTCCGGCTTAACGCCAAAAGCAGCGTCAATGGCGAGGCGTTGCTTGGCTTCGGCCCGGTCCCCGGCGCCAGCCTGAACTTGAGCCCGAGCGGGGACCCGGCGGAGGCCGCCGCCAATCTGTTTTCGATGCTCCATGAGCTGGATGCGCTCGGCGTCACCGATATCGCCGTCTCGCCTATTCCCGAGCAAGGGCTTGGGATCGCCATCAACGACCGGCTGCGCCGAGCGGCTGCGCCGCGCCCCGCCTAGCGCCGCGATCCGACGACAACACCGTTAATCCCATTGAAATGGTGCGTTTTAAGCCCGAGCGGCCTTGATCCCGTCGTTGGCGGCGCCAGATAGGGTTCCAAGATTAGAGCCGCGGGGCGAGAGCCTCGGGGCCAAAAATATATGTCTTAACCATCCATGTAGGGGACAGGTCGATGCCGCTCAGTCGGATCCAGGAGTTCTTAAAGTTCGAGGCGGCCGGCGGCATCGTCTTGATCGTGGCGGCGGCGATCGGGCTGATCATCGCCAACTCGCCGCTCTCGGATCTCTATATCGGCCTTCTCAACACCCCCGTCGTCATCCAAGTTGGTGCGCTGGATATCTCCAAACCGCTGCTCTTGTGGGTGAATGACGGCCTGATGGCGGTGTTCTTCTTGCTGGTCGGTTTGGAGATCAAGCGGGAATTTCTGCAAGGCGAATTGTCCACCCGCGACCAAGCGCTCCTCCCGTTCATCGCCGCCGCCGGCGGTATGGCGGTTCCGGCGCTCTTCTACGCCTATTTCAACTGGGGCGATCCGATCGGCATCCGCGGCTGGGCGATCCCGGCGGCGACCGATATCGCCTTCGCGTTGGGCTTGCTGGCCTTGGTCGGTTCACGGGCGCCGCTGTCGCTGAAGGTATTCCTGACGGCCGTTGCGATCATCGACGATTTGGGGGCCATCATCGTCATCGCGCTGTTCTACACGGCGGAACTCTCTCTTGTCTCTCTTGGTCTTGCGGCCGTTGGGGTCGCCGCCTTGGCGCTCCTGAACTTTTTCGGCGTGCGCCGGGTATCGGCCTATGTCCTCGTAGGCATCTTCCTCTGGGTCTGCGTGCTGAAGTCCGGCGTGCATGCGACGCTCGCCGGCGTCGCACTGGCCATGTCGATCCCGTTGAAGACGAAGGACGAGGACGGCCACAGCCTGCTGCTGCATCTCGAACATACGCTGCATCCCTGGGCGGCCTTCATGGTGTTGCCGATCTTCGGATTCGCGAATGCCGGCGTCTCATTCGCAGGCATGGGTCTGGACAGTTTCGGCCATCCGGTCACGTTCGGCATCATCTCCGGCCTGGTCGCCGGCAAGATGATCGGCGTATTCGGCTTCGCCTGGCTGACCGTCAAACTGGGACTGGCGTCCAAACCAGAAGGGGCGACCTGGCTGCAGATCTATGGAGTCGCCTGTCTCTGCGGGGTCGGCTTTACGATGAGTCTGTTTATCGGCGGCTTGGCCTTCGAAGATCCGTCCTACGCAGCGACGGTGCGCTTGGGCGTGCTGACCGGCTCTACGATCGCCGGCATCATCGGGTTCTGTGTGCTGCGCTTCGGCGGCCAGCCCGCGCCCGAAGGGACCAAGGTCAACGTCAAGGCGGCTTAGCCGGGTCTTTACGCAATCCGGCGGCGGTTGGACACCAGCCGGCGCCGGCCCTGGTTAAGAGTGACGGATGGTCGCGCGCGCCGACAGGCGCGGGCGGCTCGCCAAGCCCGTCGCCTTGGTCTAAAACGCCGGTTCGCTTTTGATCAACGACCGCGAGGAAGGCGGATGGCCGACCCTTTGCCGCTTAACACGCCCGGCGCGCCGGGCCCGCGCCACCGCGACGCCATTGAGCAGATCAAGCAGGCGCTGGGCGATAAAGGCTGGTCTCAGGACCCGTCCGTCCTGGCCCCGCTGCTGGTCGATACGCGAGACTATTATCACGGCAAGGCCGCCATCCTGGCGCGGCCGGAAACGACCGAGCAAGTCGCCGAGGTCCTCAAGATCTGCCATGAGGCCGGTATCCCGGTCACGCCGCAGGGCGGCAACACCAGCCGCGTCGGCTCGGCGACGCCGGACGAAAGCGGCGCCCAGGTGCTGCTATCCCTCGCCCGTATGAACCGGGTGCTGGAAATCGATCCGGTCGATTACACGATGACGGTCGAAGCCGGCTGCGTATTGCAGGATGTCCAGAACAAGGCCGCCGCGGCGGACCGGCTTTTCCCGTTGTCGCTCGGGGCCGAAGGGTCCTGCATGATCGGCGGCAACATCGCGTCGAACGCCGGCGGGATCAATGTGCTGCGCTATGGCAACACCCGTGATCTGGTCCTGGGGCTGGAGGTTGTCACCGCCGACGGCCAGATTTGGAACGGTCTGCGTCGCCTGCGCAAGGACAATACCGGTTATGACCTGAAGCACCTGTTCATCGGATCGGAAGGCACCCTGGGCGTGATCACCAAGGCGGTGTTGAAACTGTTCCCGCTGCCGAAGGAAAAGGCGACGGCCCTCTGCGCCCTGCGCGACCTCGACGCCTGTCTCGAGCTTCTGACCCGAGCGCGGGCGGCCAGCGGCGATGCGCTCAGCAGTTTTGAGTTGCTGGCGGGGATCACGCTGAATTTCGCATATCGCCACATCGACACGGCGAAACGCGCCTTAGGCGAAGAGTATGACTGGCAAGTACTGCTTGAGTTCTCGGGGCTCGAAGCCGGCGACATGATGAATCAGGCGATGGAGACGCTGCTCGAACAGGCCTTCGAGGACGGATTGGTGATCGATGCGGTGATCGCCCAATCGGAACAGCAACGCGCCGATATCTGGTTCCTGCGCGAGGCGATCGTCGAGGCGCAGTTAAAGGAAGGCGCCTCAATCAAGCATGACGTCTCCGTCCCCGTCTCGCGGGTGCCGGAGTTTATTCGCCGGTCAAACGCCGCGCTTGAAGAGATGATCGAAGGCGTGCGCCCCTATCCGTTCGGCCATGTCGGCGACGGCAACATTCACTATAATGTCAGCCCGCCCGTCGGCGCCTCGGACGCCGAGTTCGTCGCCTGGAAAGAGCGGATCAACGAGACGGTGCACCGGATCACCGCCGATCTTGAAGGCTCAATCAGCGCCGAACATGGCGTCGGCCAGCTTAAACGCGATGAACTGCCGCTCTACAAAAGCGCCTTGGAGCTGGAGATGATGCGCAAGGTGAAACAAGCGCTGGACCCGATAGGCTTAATGAACCCGGGCAAAGTCCTGAAAGACGGCTAGGACGCCAAACGCGCCGCCCGAGCGTCGGCGGCAGGAGTGACCAAGTGATACCCTACTCGGCCCCGACCCGCGATTTCGCTTTCCTGTTCTCCGACATGGGTCTCGGCGCGCAGGTGCAGGCGTTGCCGGGCTGCGAGGATGTCAGCCCCGAACTGATCGAGCAGATTCTCGAAGAGGCCAATAAGCTGGCGCGGGACGTCCTGGCGCCGATAAATCATACGGGCGACAAGCAGGGCGCGGTGTTCGAGAATGGCGTCGTGCGCACCGCCGGCGGCTGGACGGAGGCCTATCATCAATTCGTCGAAGGCGGCTGGAATTCGATCCCGTTCGATGTCGATCATGGCGGCCAGGGCCTGCCTTGGGCGGTCGCGACGGCTGTTCAGGAAATGTGGAACTCGGCGAATATGGCCTGGGCGCTGTGCCCGCTGCTGAACCAAGGCGCGGTCGAGGCCTTGAGCGCCCATGGCTCCGACGCCCTGAAAGAACGCTATCTCGGCAAGATGATCAGCGGCGAATGGTCGGGCACCATGAACCTGACCGAACCGCAGGCCGGGTCCGACCTGTCCCTGATCAAGACCAAGGCCGAGCGCGACGGCGACAGCTACCGTATCAAGGGCCAGAAAATCTATATCACCTATGGCGAGCATGACATGACGGACAATATCGTCCATCTCGTCCTCGCCCGCTTGCCTGACGCGCCCGCCGGCACGCGCGGCATCTCGCTGTTCCTGGTGCCGAAATTCCTGGTCAACGCGGATGGCGCGCTGGGCGAGCGCAACGATCTGCGCTGCGTCTCTCTGGAGCACAAATTGGGGATCGCCGCGAGCCCAACCTGCGTGATGGCCTATGGCGATAATGAGGGCGCGATCGGCTATCTGGTCGGAGAGGAAAATCGCGGCCTGGAATGCATGTTCACGATGATGAACAACGCAAGGCTGTCGGTCGGCATGCAGGGCCTGGCGATGACCGAGCGGGCCTATCAGCAGGCCCGCGACTATGCGCGCGACCGCAAGCAGGGCAAAAGCGCCCAATCGAACGGCGCGGCGGCGTCGATTATTCAGCACGCCGACGTGCGGCGCATGCTGCTGACCATGCGGGCCTATGCGGAGGCGATGCGGGCCTTGGCGCTCGATACGATGGCGTTGTTGGACATCCAGCACCGGCATCTGGACGAATCCTGGCGGGTCTGGGCGCGGCGCCGGGTCGATCTGTTGACGCCGGTGATCAAGGCCTGGTTCACCGACACCGCCGTCGAGATGACCTCTCTGGGCGTTCAGGTGCATGGCGGCATGGGCTTCATCGAAGAAACCGGCGCCGCTCAGCATTTCCGTGACGCGCGCATCCTGCCGATCTACGAAGGCACGAACGGGATCCAGGCGGCGGATCTGATCGGGCGCAAGATTCTGCGCGACGGCGGCGCCGCGGTCGACGAATATATCGAAGAGTTGCATTCGCTGATCAACCGGCTGAATGAAACCGACCGCGAGCCGATCACGGTCATCCGCAAACACTTGGCCGCCGCCGTCGACGCTTTGGAGAACGCCAGCGACTGGATCGTCGGTGAAGGGGCGAAAGACCCGGACGCGGCGCTCGCCGGTTCTGCCGCCTATCTCAAACTGTTCGGGGTGACCGCGGGCGGCGCGATGATGGCGCGATCGACCGTCGCCGCCCTCGCGCGACGCGACGAGGACGGGGCGGACGCCGATTTCTACGACGCCAAACTCACGGTCGCCCGGTTCTATGCGGAATCCATCCTGGCGACGGCGCCCGGCTTGGCGGCCCCGATCACGACGACGCACACAACGGTCATGGCGCTGGCGGACGATGCCTTCTAGTTCTGCGCGTCGGTCCCGATTCGGCGTCCGGACGCTGTTTCGGATCGCCTGTGCGACGCCGCTCCTCGCTCTGTCATTGTTCGGCGCCGCCGCTTCCGCATCGGCGCACGGACGGGTGATCAACGCCCAATCGGATGAGGTCGCACTCTGCGGCAGCGTCGACTTGGTCCTGGCGCTGGATACGACCTACAGTCTGGCTAAGGCGATCCGCGAGCTGAAGCGGCAGGCTGTGGAAATCACCGACCTGCTGGAGGAGGTCAGCCAAGGCCAATTCCGCGTTGGGCTGCTCACCTTCGACGACACTGTGCGCGTTGTCGAAGATCTGGGCGACGCCCCCGACCCGTCGACCAAGGCGAACAGGGTGCGCAGCGCAATCCGAGGCCTCCGGGCGGAAGGCGGTCAAGGCGGGCCGGAAGCCTCTGACGAAGCTTTGAACACGGCGATCAACAGCCTTGACCAATCGGGCCGCAGTCAGATTGGGGATTTTCGCGGCCCTTGGACCGGGCATAGCCGTATCTTAGTGCTGATTACCGACAATGTCCCCGGCGGGTTCGATGACACGTTTGCGCCAGGGATCGATGATCGGCGCTTTATGCGCTACGCGGCGGAAGCGGCGGCGCGCGGCATTCGAATCTCGACGATCTATATCCCGACATCCGGCCTGCTGCTGGAACCTGACGAAGCGATCGCCGGGGTGTTACGCGGGCCGCCCTCGGTCACCAGCGGCCTATTCGTGGTCACGGAATGGGGCGGCGCCGGCACGGCGGAGGCGTTGATAACGATCCTGCGGTCCTGCGGCGTCAATCAGCTTTCCTAGAGCCAAACGCAGCCGATGGGCTTGTCTCAGGCCGCCGCGCTGAACTCTTGCGATTCGACGCCGAACAAGGCTTCGAACGCCTTGCGGTCGTAATGGCGCAGGCAGGTCGCCGCGAAGTCGCGCAGGTCCAAACCGAAAACCTTCGCATAGGCCGCATACATCGATGACGGAACCGGGCGCAGGCCGGCTTCAACATCTTCAGCCCAACGCACGGACGGCGCGCCAATCTGCTCCGCACATTCGCGCAGTGTGATTTCAGACGATCGGCGCAGGTGCGAAATCCACGCCCCGCCTCGGCCCCACGGCGCGGCTGTCGACGCGATGGCTCTAATTTCACTCATATCAAAATCCTCCGTGACCCTGATCGGGATCGACTTGCTTCACTAGACTCTACGTTCCAAAGGGGCCGACCGATCGCACGATCGCGAAAATTTCGGCGCGCCCTCGGATGCACTATGCTGTTGCGTTGCAGCATACTTGTTGCGCATTCGCAAAAACGCCATTGCGTTCCCATCATGGCCGGCATGCAGTGAACAAATGCCTAACGGGCCTGCGGAAAAGGACGATAGAAACGCGGAACAAGAGAGGTGCGATCGGCCCGGCGCTCGCCGGAGGCGCGCTCACAAGCGCGTCACGCGACCTCCGCCATCGGGTCGCGAGTCGAGCTCCGCCAGCAACGCCGCCAGAGGCCGCCGTTCGAGCGGATCGAGAAAATCCGGGGCGATTTCGGCTGCGGGAGCCAAGACGAAGCGCCGCTCCAGCCGGCGCGGATGCGGCGCCGCCAGGGCTTCTGTCTCGATTATGGCGTCGCCGTAATAGATGATGTCCAGGTCGAGAACGCGTGGACCGTTGCGATAGGTGGCGACCCGGCCGATCCGCCTTTCGATCGCCTGCAGCGCTCGAAGCAAATCCAAAGCCGTGAGCGCCGTTTCCGCCAACAGCGCGCTGTTGATGAATTCCGGCTGATCTTCGACATACATTGGCGCGCTGGCGTAGAGGGCGGATACGGCCGTCACCCGCACCCCGTCCAGCGCCGCGATGGCTTCGACGCCGCGCCGGATCGCATCCGCCGGATCGCCCTGATTCGCGCCGAGGGCGATCAGGACGGTGACCGGGTCGCTCATGTATCGCCCTCCGCGCCCGGATCCGCGTCCCGGATGGCCCGCGCCATGACCGCCATCTGCACCATCTCGGCGCCGTCATGGACGCGCAGGATGTCGGCGCCGCCATAAGCGCCGATGGCGGCCGTCGCGGCGGTGCCCATCAAGCGCTCCGAGACCGGCTTGTCGAGCACTTTTCCGATGAAGTTCTTCCGGCTGGCGCCGAGCAGAACCGTCGCCGCGATCCGCTTGAATCGCCCGACCTCGCGGATCAAAGCGAGATTTTGCGCCACCGTTTTGCCGAACCCTATTCCGGGATCGACGATAATGTCTGCGCGATCGACCCCTGCCGCTTCCGCCTCTGCGATCAGCGCTTCGGTCTCCGCCAGGACTTGGTCAATAAACGACCCCGCAGCCGCGCCCGAGCCGCCGGTCTCCGCCGCCGGCGCGCGATAGGCGGCGCCCAATTTCGGGTCCCTATCGACTGCGCCCCATTGCGCACGATTATGCATCAGCACGATCGGCGCCCGGCGCTCGGCCGCCAGGGCGGTCATGTCAGGATCGGCCCGCCCGGCCCAGACGTCATTGATGATTGAGGCGCCCGCGTCGAGCGCGGCCGCCGCCACCCGCGCCTTATAGGTATCCACCGAGATCACGGCGTCCGGAGCCGCGCGCCGGATCGCGCGGATCACCGGCACGACACGCGCCAATTCGGTCTCCGCGTCAACCGGGTCGGCGCCGGGGCGCGTGCTTTCGCCGCCGACATCCAAGATGGCGACGCCGTCCGCCAAGAAGCGCAACGCCTGATCGACCGCCTGATCGACCGGGCCTGTCTCGGCCCGACGGGTTTGATCGCCGAGCACCCCGTCGCCGGAGAAGGAGTCCGGCGTCACATTCACGACACCCATGATGGCGCAGCGGTCCCGCCACAAGGCCCGTAATCGATCCTGCATGCGGAAGCCCCGCTATCTCCTGTATGCGCCATATCTTTCGTCGGTGAGTAGGCCGCGATACGCCCGCCCGCAAGATTCGATTCGCGGTTTCGCCCCTGGCGCAGCCGTTTTCGTGCGGTGGCTGATCACGCGCGATATCGTGAAGCCCGCTGGTTGAGGTCGCCGACCTTGTCTCAACACCGTCCCGCACCGCTTATTCTGGCCAGCGCCTTCGAATCGGATAAGTATTTAATTTCAAGCGACAAGCGCGCATGGCTGACCTGCTGCCTCAAATACCCATAAGGGATATTTAGCTGTGGTCAAATAGTGGTTAAAGAAAAACCGCCATCTAATGAAATAACTGTTTAAAGTACTGGCCGTTGATTTCATTTCGTCCCTGCTTATAGCCTGCGTCTGCTGATGGTGAGTGTTTGGCCGGAGGGCCGGAGCGTCCATGCCAGAATCTTATGATCGATACACGCCGCCTGTCGCTGCAAACGTCAATAACCAGACCGATGGCTTCGCGGGCGACCAGAGCGGCGGGGAGTTCGACGGCCAAGTCGGCGATGCGGGCCTCCGCAAGGACAGCGGCGCAACGTCTTATTGGATCCAGGCGCGCGCCGGCGATCATTGGCGGAACCTGGAAAGCCTGTCCGATCCGCAAGACGCCGTCTCCCGGATCGGCGATTTGGTCGCAGACGGCGCCTACGACGAATTGAAGCTGGTCGAAGCGCGATTGTCGCCGACCACCGGTCGGACCGACTATAACCCCCTCATCTGTATTGAGGGTTACGCTGTGGTCGAGTCCGGCGTTGGTCCGATCGCCCAGCAGCTCCTCGATACGGTCCGATACAGCGCGTCCAGACGGGACGCAGATTCATATCTCGATTTGGACCCATGGCGTCGAAACGAGACCGCCGAACGAGGGGCCTCCACGAAGAGGGCCGCCGACCAAGTGGCTAAAGAAAGACAACCGGCTGACCTGGAGACGCCTGGGGTGATGGCGCCCATGCTGCGCGAGGCGTTCGATCGGCTGAGCGCCGAACATCCGGAAATACGCGATTTGTTGGCGGCCCCACGCAATGCACGCAGCGAAGACGACGCGTCGCCTCACACCTCGACCGCGAACCCCGACCATGAAGCCGATTCGTCGGCCTCGGCCCCTTTCCTCAAACGCGACGCCGAGCCTCGCACCGACGGCGGGGGCAATGGCGCTGACTCCCAGGCGGCCGACAGGCTGACAATGCTCGATCGGTCGACGGGCGCTTCAAACGCTGCGTTGATACCGAAATCCCGACCTCAGAACGCCGCCCTACGCCCGCCGCAGGGCGCGCGAACTGAACGGGTCTGGCCGGGGCGTCGTCGCGGCGTCTGGCTTGGCGGCGTTCTGGCGGGCGCCTTCATCGTCGGGCTCGGCATCGCCGCCTTGAACCCGGATGCGGCGATCCGGTTCTACGCCGCCGTCACGGCCGGCGACGGCGGCGACGCAGACCGTCGAGCGACCATCGACTACCCCGTTTTTCCGAGCGTCGCATCGGTCCCAACGGATCCGCAGGATGCTTCGACCGGCCGGACTCCGGCAGGTGCAGAGCATTCCGAGAATGGCGGCCTAGCCGCGCTGATCGAGAGACGCGACCTAGCCGGGCTGCGCGCGGCGCTGGAGGCTGGCGCGGATGCGAATGGGCGAACCGCCGACGGCGAACCGCTGCTGTTGGCGGCGGCGCGCGGCGGCGGGCCGAGCCTGGTTGACGCGCTGTTGCTGCATGGCGCCGACCCAATGCAGGCTGTCGGCTCGGGCGAAACGGTGCTGCACGCGGCGGCGGCGGAGGGTCTGACAGACCCAACACGCCTGATGCTGGCCGCCGGGGCGCCGGTCGACGCGCCGGGCGGCCCCTATGGTTGTCTGACGCCGCTCGGCGCCGCCGCGTCGCATGGCCAATCTGGGACGGCGAAAATACTGACCGATGCCGGGGCGCGTGTGGCGGCGTTGCCGGGTTGCGACGCCGATCCGCGCGCCTTGGCCGCCGCCTACCCGTCCCTGGCCGCCTATTTGACGAACGCCGGCCAACGCGTCCAAACCCTAGAGACCGCGCCGCTGGTCCCACCGATGGTGAGCGCGCTTGAAGAGGGCGCGGTCATAGCGCTGGCCGCCAACCTGTCGAGCCCGCCCGCTCCAGCGTCCACGCCAGCCGAGGATCGCACCGCCTATCCGCGCCCGCCGGCGCCGACCGCCCCGACAAAAATCGCGCTGCGCTCCGACACGACCGGCGGGCTTCCAGGCTCTCAAACGGCGGGGTTGGAAACCGGCGCGCGCCTGATCGATCCAGAGACGATCCAGGAGGCGCTGGCGGACCTGATTGAGAGTGGCGGCGCCGACGAAGTCAGCGCCCTGCTGCGCCGCGTGGCGCCGGATGTCGATCTCTCAGCGCTGACCGTGGCGGCGGATGACCGATGGGGTCGAGGACCGCGCCCGCCGGTCGATCACGCCGTGCTCAGCGGCAAACTGGATCATGCGGCTGCTATGATCTCGGCGGGTGTGCCGCCGTCAGACGATTTGCTGCATATCATCGCCGAAGAGCCGTCGAATGCGCGCCTGCTCAGCGCCCTGCCCTTGGTCTTGCAAGGCGACGTTGATGTGAACAGCCGACGGGACGGAGAGACGCCGCTGATGACGGCCGCCCGCGCCGGGTCGGAGACGGCTGTGGCGGCGCTGTTGGCGAACGGCGCCGATCCGACGCAACGGTCCGCGGATGGCCGGACGGCTGTCGCCTTCGCCCGCGAAAGCGGCGTCACCGGGGTTCGGGAGCGGATCGCCATCGCCGCCGTTGGCCCCGCCTATGAACCGCTGATGTTCGGCCTGACCTGGCGCGACACGCTCGATACGGCGAAGCCGAAGACGGAAGTCTGCCGCGATGTCATCGACGGTTTTGTGGCCTGCAAGTTGAACGCCGAGTCCTGGCTTGAGGATACAGCCGCCGTGGTCGCGCAATTTGACATGCGGTCGGGCGGCCGTCTCGTGGCCATCCAGCTCGACAGTAGGCTTTTCGCGAACGAGCTGGAGGCCAGACAACGCTTCGACGACGTGGTCGCGATCATCGATAATGCATTGCCGTCCAGACAAACCGGTTTCCCGGTGCGCGAAACCGCCTTGGAGCAGCCCTTCTTTGAGGGCCTCAAGCCGAGCGTCGGGAGTTCGGACTACGATCACTATTGGCCCGATCAGGACGGGGCGCTGCCGGTCTATATCCATTTGAAGATGATCGGACATGCGGCGCGCGAAGGGTTTTATCGGGTTCTGATCGGGAACCCGTTCCGGGTCGGCTGATGTGACCGATAACGGCGCCGGGCCGAACCAAGGCGCCCGCACGGCGGCCCAAGGGACCGTTCTTGGCCCTGCCCTGACGTTGGTGTCGGCCAGCGCCTTCGCCTTGAACACGCCGATCGCGGCCCTGACCTATGACAGCGGCGTCACCCCAATCGCTTTGGTCGTGCTTCGCTCGGCCTTTACCGCCGCTTTTGTTTTCCTGGCCTTTCATGCGCTAACGCGCGGCCCCGGTCTGCGCGACTGCCTGAGCGCACCGTTGGCGATTGGCGGCGTACTGCTCATGGCGCAAGGCGTGTTTTATCTCGCTTCGGTCGCCTACATCCCTGTCGGTTTGGCCGCGCTGGTCTTCTACACCTGGCCTATGATCGTCGCCGCGCTATCGCCGCTGGTTGGCGGGGCCGCGCCCAGCCGAGCGCAATGGCTGTGTTTCCTGGTCGCCTTTGCGGGTTTGGCGTCGGCCTTGGGTCCGGATCTGGCGGCGCTCGACTGGCGCGGACTGGCGTTGGTGTGCTGCGGTTCGCTTTGTGTCGCCGCCTATATCCTGATGTCGAGGCGTTTCATGCAAACAACCTCGCTGGCCGCCGCCATCGTCACCACAAACGGCATCGGCATGCTCGCCGGCCTCGCCGCCGCCCCCTTGTTCGGAGGCCTGATCTTGCCGCAAACCGATATCGGCTGGGCCGGCGTCGCCGCGCTCTGCGTGCTCTTCGTGTTGGCGCTGATGACCCAGCTTGCGGCGATTCGCATCACCGAAGCGCGCACGGTGGCTCTGCTGTTTAATCTTGAGCCGGTGATCTCGATCATCGCCGGGGCCGTGCTGCTGTCGGAAATCCTGACGCCGAACCAATATGCCGGCGGGGCCGTGGTGCTGGGTGCCGTGCTGATCTATACAAGACTGTCGTCATCGCCTTGAACCCGCCCCAGACAAAGGAACCGCCATCTGGGGATCATCTCTTATTAAAAACCTTCGACCTTGCGCGTTGACGCGATGTTTCGGTCCTTCGCAGGCGCAAAATACTTTGCATTTATGTGACAGGCGGGCTATATAGACGGGCGCATGGGGCGTCGATTTAGCCGCCTCAGGAAACAACAATCAGGTCCAGAACAATCTCACTCGATGGGTGCTTAGGAACCAATCGCGGTAATCCTATTGTCTGTCTAGCGAGGGAGCGTCACGGGTAAACTAGAGGGTTTTTTCATGAGCGATTCCGAGAAGAACAAGAAACCACGTTCGGACCGGCAGTATGAAGTGAAGGCGCGCAAGTGCCTGATGTGCCGGAACGAATTCAAGAGCTCTTGGCCGGGCGAACGCGTCTGCTCGAACTGCAAGCAGACCAGCGCCTGGAACGATTCTTCGCTCGCCGCGTAACAGCAGGCTGCAGCGAAAACTCTTAGAGGGACGGTTCGCCGTCCCTTTTCTTTTGCCCAATCCGCCCCGCCGCCAGAGCTACAGCAGCAAATCGGGCCTGATCCATCCTCTCGCTGCGTACCACGCAGCCCCAACCCATTCGCGAGACAGGTCGTACCATGCTTCAATCCCAGCCGGTCGCGGCGCCCAATCGGCGGCTTTCGGCGGCCGTTGTGGATCGACCGTCACGATTTCGGCCAGATCGAGCCCGGCGCTGAGAAAAGTAGCCTCGGCGCGCCAAGAATGCTTGGCGCTGGTGACCAGAACGATCCGGTCGATCCCGCGCTCCGCCAGAAGCGCTTTTGTCTGGATCGCGTTTTCATAGGTGTTGCGGGATCGATCTTCGATGATCGTCTCAACCGGCCCGGGAAGAAGACGCGCCAAAGCCGGCGCTTCGACCGGCATATCCGCTCGGGGAACGCCGCCCGAGTAGAGGATCGGTAGGTTGAGGCGCCGCGCCGCGGAGACCCCTACCAAGGCCCTCAGGCTCGCCGCTTCGCGTGGCCAAACCAACCCAAGCCCGTCGAAATAGGCGCCGCCGCCCAGGACGACGACCGCGCCGGCGCCGCTGTCAGGCGACAGATCGTCGATCGACCCGACCGTCGCCTGATCGATGGCCTGCCAGACCAAGATGGCCGGCCCCGGCGTCGCGGCGAGCCATAGCGCTGCGCCGAGCCAACGCGCAAGGCCGGGCCGAATGACAAGCATCGCGATAGAAGCCCAGATGATCAGGCCGATCGGCCCAATATCGTCAGCGAGAAACCGAAGAATCTCCATCATGCGCGACTGTCGCCGAACCGCAGCGCCTGGAAAAGGCCCAAAAGACCCGGCTTAAAGGGCGGAAAGCCAGTTTCGTAGGGCGGTTCCAATTTCCTCAGACGAATCTTCCTGAATAAAATGCGCGCCTGGAACGCGGATGACGGTCTGGTTCCGCCAGCCCAAGCAAAAGTCCCGCTGCGGCCCGATCAGGATAGCGCCCGGATCGGCGTCGATGAGCAGTTTCGGCAGGTCGTTCTCGGCGAACCAATCGGCATAGGCCTGGACGATCTCGGTCACGTCGGCCGGGTCGCCATTAAGCGGAATCTGGCGCGGCCAAGTCAGGGTCGGCCGCCGCCCCTCGCCCGGTTCGGCGAAAGGCCTGCGATACTCATCCATCTCCGCCTCGCTGAGTTTCCGTAGGATTGAGCCAGGCAGGACGCGCTCGATGAAGATGTTCTTCTCCAAGACCATGGATTCGCCGGCCTCGGAGCGAAAACCCTCGAAGACCGGCCGCGCCTGCTGATTGAAATCGTCCCACGCCATGGGCCGGACGATCCCCTCCATATAACAGACGCCCTTGACCGCGGCGCGATGTCGGTTGGCCCAATCGAACCCCAGCGCGCTGCCCCAATCATGGATCGCCAGAGTCACATTCTCCACGACCCCGAGCCGTTCCAACAAAGCGTCCAGATATCGCCGGTGCTCGACAAAGCGGTAGGAGTCGGGCCCCGGATTGTCGAGCTTCTCGCTGTCCCCCATGCCGATCAGATCCGGCGCGATCACCCGGCCGAGACCTGTGACATGCGGGATAATGTTGCGCCAGAGATAGCTCGATGTCGGATTGCCATGCAGAAAGACGATGGGATCGCCCTCGCCGGCCTCGAAATAGGCCATGCGCTTGCCGAGCACGGTCGCGAAGGATTTCGGCAAAACGGATTCGGTCATGGCGATCTCCGCTCGGATTGGTCATCAAGGCCGCGCGCAAGCGGCGAACTATGGACAACACTATTCCGCGTCGGCCCGTCGCCTGTCGACCCAAAACAAAGGCGGCGCGGGATCGGATTTGCAGACCGGCGCCCCTTCGCTAATCTCTATCCGGCGGCGCAGCGAGAGGAAGCACCATGAAGTACGATATGATCTTGACCGGCGGGGTGGCGATGACGCCCGGCGGGCGCGCCGACATCGATATCGGGGTCCGTGATCGGAAAATCGCCGCGTTGGGCGACCTGTCCCAGGATGAGGCTGACGCGCGCATGGACTGCGCCGGCCTGCATGTCCTGCCCGGCGTGATCGACAGTCAGGTGCATTTCCGCGAGCCCGGCGCGACCCACAAGGAGGATCTGGAGAGCGGCTCGCGCGGCGCGGCGGCGGGCGGCGTGACGGCGTTCTTCGAGATGCCGAACACCAATCCCTTGACCATCGATCAGGCGGCGATCGACCAGAAACTGTCCCTCGCCGACGGCCGTTGCTGGTCCGACTACGCCTTCTATCTCGGCGGGTCGGCGGCGAATATCGCGGAGCTTCCCAGGCTCGAGCGGCTGAAGGGGCTTTGCGGCCTCAAAATCTTTATGGGGGCCTCGACCGGCGACCTGCTCTCGCCGGACGATCCGACCATTCGCGAAATCCTGAAACATGGCTCGCGCGTCGTCGCGGTGCATGCGGAGGACAATGATCGACTGCAAGAACGCGCCCATATCGCAGCGGAGGCCGAGGATTGCTCGGCGCATCCAATCTGGCGTGATGTCGAAACCTGCCTGAAAGCGACCCAACGCGTCGTGGCGCTGGCGGAGGAGACAGGACGGCGGGTGCATGTCCTGCATGTGACGACGGGCGAGGAAATGGCCTTTCTGGCCCAGCACAAGAAGATCGCCACCGTCGAGGTGACGCCGCAGCATCTGACCCTGAGCGACGAGGCCTATCGCCGAATCGGAACGCGGGCGCAGCAGAATCCGCCGATCCGCGACGCCGACCAGGTCGCCGCGCTTTGGAAAGCGCTGCAATCGGGCGTTGTCGATGTCGTCGCCACCGACCACGCGCCGCATACGTTGGAGGAAAAGGCGCGCCCCTATCCACAGAGCCCCAGCGGCATGACCGGCGTTCAGACATTGGTGCCGGTGATGCTGAACCATGTGCATGAAGGTCGGCTGACTTTGGAAAGGTTCGTCGAACTGACCAGCGCCGGTCCGCAACGCGTCTTCAACATCGCCGGCAAGGGCCGCATCGCGGTGGGCTATGACGCCGATTTCACCATTGTCGATCTGAAGGCGCGGCGGACGATTACCGACGATTGGATCCAATCGAAATCCGGCTGGACCTCATACGATGGGATGGATGTACAAGGCTGGCCCATCGCCACCATTATCCGCGGCCGCACCGTAATGCGCGATGACGAGTTAATCGGCCCGCCCCAGGGCCGCCCGGTATCTTTCCGGGAAACGCTCTAGCCGCCCGTCCGAGATCAGCGCTGTCCGAGATTGCAAGGTCTCGGACCGGGCGACGCAGCGTGGCTCAGAGATCATTCAATAAATGTTCGGTAAAAGTAGACGGCTGAAAGGACGACGCCGAACACAATGACCACCATTCGGAGATACCGTTCATTCGCACGTTTCGCCATACGTGCGCCCAGATAACCGCCGAGCGTGCTGCCTGACATCATCGCAACGGCTTCCGGCCATGCGATCAGTCCCCCAACCCCAAACACAATGATGCTGAGCACAGTAAAGCTCGTGGCGAGCAGGTTTTTGATGCTGTTTGCGGTATCGAAGTCCCTAAAGCCCTGGATTTGAGCGATTGCAAGCAAGATAATCCCCAAGCCAGCCCCGAAATACCCGCCATAGATGGATGACAGGAACAGGGCGCCGTAGATCAAGGCGCTGCCTTTTGACTCGCCTGCAAAAGACAGCAAGACGGCGCGTAGCGCCCCGCCAAAAGCGAACAGACCCGTCGCCAGCAGAATCAGGAACGGGACGAGAACGACAAATATCCTTGGGTCTGAGACCGTCAGCAATAGTGAGCCCGCAAGCGCCCCCAATCCGGAAACAACAAGCAAAGGCCAGATCGTCGCTCCGACACGCCGAAGCTCCGAACGGTACGCAGGGAGGGCTGCGGCGTTCGACGGAAGCAAGGCAAGATAGTTGGTGGCGTTTGCCACGACCGGGGGTAGTCCCGTCGCCATAAGGGCTGGAAACGTGAACAGAGTCGCGCCGCCAGCAACAGCGTTCCAAGCGCCTCCAAAAACACCGATACAAACAAGAAACAAGATCGTTTCAACAGCCATCCGCACGTCCTTCTATCTAACTTTCATCGAACCTACGCGCGTGATTGTGTGAAGCAAAATGAATATCTATTATCAAACGCATGAATGAAATCGAACGAAACAGATTGAGCAGCGATCTGCTGAGAACGTTCGTCGCTATCGCGGAAAGCGGCAGCCTGACGTTGGCCGCACGGCGTTTACACCGCACGCAATCGGCGATCAGCGTCCAACTTCGCAAGATTGAAGCAGAGCTGTCGGCATCTCTGTTTCATCGAAACCCGAAGGGAATGGTCTTGACGGAAGCGGGAGAAAAGCTGCTTCCCGCCGCGCGGAATGTCCTCGTCGAATTAGACCGGGCACGCGCCCTGTTCCGCGAGCCGTTGATGGGCCGAATCCGCATCGGGATACCGGACGATTTCGACGACACTGTGTTGGCGCGAACGCTCGCCGTTTTCGCGAGGCGGCATCCAGCCGTTGACGTGATTGCCACCTCTGGATGTACATCAAGCTTTCGAGAAGCCATCGATAGCGGTGCTCTGGATGTCGCTGTTCGTTCGAGTCCAGAAGGCGTCGCACCCGGTTGGTTTTCGAAGGAAAGAACCGTGTGGGCGGCCGGCCGAACAGCCGTCTTGGCTCACGATGAACCGATACCTCTCGCGGTGCTCGATCGAAACTGTTGGTGGCGCGACCTGCCCGTTGAGGCGTTGAACAGGCAAGGCCGCCGCTATGTCGTCGCTTTTCGAAGCAGCAGCTTTGCGAGTCTGAAAGCGGCGATCCGTGCGTGCTTCGCCATCGGTGTTCTGCCGGAATCCAGCTTGGCTGAGGACATGAATACGCTGACCGCCGCCGACGGCTTTCCAGCGCTACCGGCGTCCTACCGAACGATTCTCGTTCGCCCCGACGCGCCAAAGCATCTCACAGATGCAATGCGCAGCGCCATCGAAGACGCATGTCTTCGGAACAGCAATCTCTGGAGCGACGCCCTTAGCCCGAGGATAGAGCTACGCTAATTAGAGTACAGATCGCCAGCCAAGAACCGCTGAGGCCGCGCGGCTGGAAACTGCGGGTCCGGTATGTCAAAACCCTCGAAATTGGAAGGAACAAACCTCAGACCGCCGCGTTCGGTCGGAGGCGAAGAAGGAATTGTTACCGCCGTGACCGATCTCAATTTGGTTGCACCACCAGTGTCGTCGCGCGCCAACGACCCGTTGGTGCTGGCCGTGCCGAAAGGGCGTATCCTGAAGGAGCTGCTGCCGATTCTGAACCTGGCCGGGATCACGCCGGAGCCGGCCTTTGACGATCCGGACGCGCGTCAACTGCGTTTCACGACCTCGATCGCGGGCCTCGACCTGATTCGGGTGCGCAGCTTTGACGTGGCGACCTTCGTCGCCTTCGGCGCCGCGCATCTGGGCGTCGCCGGCAATGACGTCCTGATGGAGTTCGACTATCCGGAGATTTACGCGCCGGTGGACCTGAATATCGGTCATTGCCGGCTGAGCGTCGCCGAACCCGCCGAGATGATCGGCTCGGACGATCCGGCGCGCTGGAGCCATATTCGTATCGCCACGAAATACCCCTGCGTCACCGAACGGCATTTCCAGGCGCGCGGGGTGCAGACCGAGTGCATCAAGCTGAACGGCGCGATGGAACTGGCGCCCGGCATGGGTCTTTGCCGCCGAATCGTCGATCTGGTTTCGACCGGTCGGACGCTGGAAGATAACGGCCTGGTCGAGATCGAGAAAATCGCCGACGTCACCAGCCGCCTGATCGTCAATCGCACGGCGCTGAAGACACGCCCGACCGAGCTTCAGCCGTGGATCGGCCGTTTCGAGGAGGCCGCCCGTGCCGCTTAGACTTTCGACCGAAGACGCGGATTTCGAACAGCGTTTCCAGGCGCTTCTCAACTCCAAACGCGAGTTGGAGGAAGATGTCGACGCGATCGTGCGGGATATCCTGGCCGATGTCTCCGAACGCGGCGATGCGGCGGTCGTGGACTATACCGCCAAGTTCGACCGGTTCGACGCATCCGAAACCCTGCGCATCGACCAAACGGAAATTGAAACGGCCGCGGCCCAATGCGCCCCTGAAACGCTGGACGCGCTGCGTCTGGCCGCGGAACGCATCCGCGCCTATCACGCACGGCAAATGCCCGAAGGGTTCGACTTTACCGACGCGGCCGGCGTGCGGCTCGGCTCGCGCTGGACGGCGATCGACGCGGTCGGGGTCTATGTGCCGGGCGGGCTCGCCTCCTACCCCAGTTCGGTTCTGATGAATGTGATCCCGGCCAAGGTCGCCGGCGTTCCTCGCGTGGTGATGACGGTTCCGACGCCGGATGGGGAAATCAATCCGCTGGTCCTGGCGGCGGCCCAACTGGCGGGCGTCGACGAGGTCTACCGGATCGGCGGCGCACAGGCCGTCGGGGCTCTGGCCTATGGCTGCGAAAGCATCGCGCCGGTGGACAAGATTGTCGGACCGGGCAACGCCTATGTCGCCGCCGCCAAGCGCCGGGTCTTCGGCCGGGTCGGCATCGACATGATTGCGGGGCCTTCGGAGATCTTGGTCGTCGCGGATGAGAACAACGATCCGGACTGGATCGCCGTCGATCTGCTGTCCCAGGCCGAGCATGACACGGCGGCGCAGTCGATCCTGATCACCGACAGCGCGGATTTTGCGCAGGCCGCCGAAGAGGCGGTCGAGGCGCGCCTGAAGACCGCCCCGAGGCGTGAGATCGCCGGCGCGAGTTGGCGCGATTTCGGCGCAGTGGTTACCGTCAAAGACCTGGCGCAGGCGCCGGACCTGGTCAATCGGCTGGCGCCCGAGCATCTGGAACTGGCCGTCGCCGAGCCGGAGGCGCTGGCCCAACAGGTGCGGCACGCCGGCGCCATCTTTCTCGGGCGCTACACGCCGGAAGCGATCGGCGATTATGTCGCCGGCGCCAATCATGTGCTGCCGACCGCCCGCAGCGCCCGCTTCGCCAGCGGCCTCGGCGTGCATGACTTCCTGAAACGCACATCGATCGTCGGCTGTAATCCGGACAGTCTGGCGGCCATCGGCGGCGCGGCGGTCACCTTGGCCGAGGCGGAGGGCTTGGACGCGCACGCGCGATCGGTCAGTGTAAGGCTGAACGCGCCTCTATAAGCTCACAGGACCGGCGCCCGCCCTGAGCGCGCCTTTCCGGCCCGCCCTCGAAGGAGTCCCACTTGGAGTTTTCCGAAACAGACCGGATCGCCAATCTCAGGCTCGACGAGAAGAACGTCATCCGGCGCAGCCCGGAGGTCGAGCATGAGCGCGCCGTCGCGCTCTACGACCTCTTGGATATGAACCGGTTCCGTCTGACCGACGGAACGCCGGGACCCTACACGGTGCATCTGTCGATTGATACCGATGGCAAGCGCCTAGTCTTCAATGTCCGCGATCAAGAAGACGTATCGGAACTGGCCGGCTTTCAGCTTTCGATCCGGTCGTTCCGAAGCCTGATTCGCGACTATTTCCAGATTTGTGAAAGCTATTACGACGCGATCAAGAAACACAGCCCGAGCCAGATCGAGACCATCGATATGGCGCGGCGCGGTCTGCATAATGACGGCGCCGACATGCTGCGCGAACGGCTGGCCGAGCACGCCTTGATGGATAAGGCGACTGTCCGCCGTCTCTTCACCCTCGTCTGCGTCCTGCATATTCGCGGCTGAGCGACGCCCCGCATGATCCGCCCCGCACGCCCCGTCCCGAGCACCATCGCCGCCAGGGTCGGTCCGTGAGCTATTTCGACGATCCCGACGCGCCCGACGCGGTTCTCTTTTGTTGTTCCTTGAATCAGGTGCGTTCGCCAATGGCGGAAGGGATTATGAAACAGCTAGTCGGCACGCGCGTCTATGTGGATTCAGTCGGCGTCCGGAAAGGCCATCTCGACGGTTTCATGGTCGAGAGTATGGGCGAGATCGGCGTCGATATGAGCCAACACACGCCAAAAGTCTTCGACGAGCTACAGGACACCTACTACGACCTGATCGTGGCCCTGTCGCCAGAAGCCCAGCATCATGCGGTGGAGATGACCCGCACCATGGCCTGCGAGGTCGAATTCTGGAATACGTTCGACCCGACCATGGTCGAAGGCCAACGCGAGACCCGGCTGGAGGCCTATCGGTTGGTCCGGGAGCAGCTCTCGAAACGTATTCGCCAGCGTTTCGACCTGACGGATGGAGAATCATGAGCGCTGATCCGCCATCCTTGGTTCTCGGTTCGGCCAGTCCGCGCCGTCTGGACCTGTTGGCCCAGATCGGCGTCCAGCCAGTGTCGGTCATCCCCGCCCATATCGACGAGGGCGTCGCCCCGGATGAGCCGCCGGCGCAATACGCCCAGCGCATGGCGCGGGAGAAGGCGGCCACCGTGGCCGCATCCGGCGCGACGGACGACGCCGCGATCCTGGCGGCCGACACAGTGGTCGCGGTCGGCCGGCGGATCTTGCCCAAGGCCGAAGATGCGACGACGGCGCGGGCCTGCCTGCGCCTGCTGTCCGGACGTCGTCACCGGGTCTATGGCGGGGTCTGCGTTCTTGCCCCGGCGCAGGCGGGCGGCCGCAAAGAGCATCTACGGCTTGTGCAGACCGCCGTCGCCTTCAAACGCTTGGACCAAGGCGAGATCGACGCCTATATCGAAAGCGGCGAATGGGACGGCAAGGCCGGCGGCTACGCGATCCAGGGCCGCGCCGAGGGGCTGGTGCGCTTCATAAACGGCTCGTACAGCAATGTTGTCGGCCTGCCGCTTTTCGAGACCCGCCAGGTGCTGAAATCGCTGGGGATCGCGCCCTGATGAATGAGTGGGATGTCTTCCTGTCCGTCTCGCCCGGCGAGACTCGGATCGCCTGGGCCGATCAAGACGGCGTGTTGCGGCGCTATGAGATCGACCGGCCGACGACGGCGCGTCTGCACGGCGCGATTTTTCGCGCGCGCGTGGCGCGGATCGAGAAAGGCATGGGCGGCGCCTTCCTCGATCTCGGCTCCTTGGACAGTGCCGGCGGCGGCGAGGCGCTGCTGCCGCGCGCGAAGGACGCCAAGGGCCGGCCGCTGACCGAAGGCCAATGGCTGGTGGCGCAAGTCTCGAAAGAGGCGCATGGGACCAAGGGACCGGCGGTCACCGCGAAACCGATGCTCACCGGCCGCGCGCTCGCCTATCGGCCCTATGGGCGCGACGTCGAGTTCGAGCGCGCGCTGGGCAAAGGCAAGGCGCGGGGGGAGTTGGAGCGGGCTGTCGCCGACAATCCTTTGCCCACGGGCGGCGGGTGGCTGGTGCGCGCGGGCGCGGCCGGCTTAGCGGCGGAGGCGCTGACCCGCGAGGCGCAGGCGCTGACCGCGCGTTGGGCGGAGATACAGGCGGCGAATGACGGACCCAAGCCGCGGCGCCTGGCCCCGCCGCCGGACAGCCTGCAGCGCCTGCTGGTCGAGGCCGCGCCCGGCTGCCGGATCGCCGTCGATGATCGGCAGGCCTATGCCGCGCTGCTTGACCTGGCGGCGGCGCAGGCGCCGGACTTGCTGGAAGACCTACTGTTCCACGATGCGGGCCAGCGCGGCGACCTGTTCGAAACGGTCGGACTGGCGGATCAGATCGAGGAGGCTTTCGCCCGACGCGTCCCGTTGTCCGGCGGCGGCGCCCTGGTGATCGACCAGACCGAGGCGCTGACCGTGATCGATATCGATATGGGCGACAGCGTCGGCGCGGCGGGCGGCGCAGGTGCGGGAGGCGACGCGGCGGTGCGCCTGAATGTCCGGGCGGCGACCGAGGCGGCGCGGCAGATCCAACTGCGCAACATCGCCGGCCAAATCGTCCTCGACTGCGTCACGATGCGCAACCGTGGTGAAGCGAAGAAGGTGCTGGAGGCTCTGCGCCGCGGCTTCAAAGGCTCCCCCGTCGCGGTCGATATTCTCGGCCTGACGCCGGGCGGGCTGATCGAGATCGTGCGGCAGCGGACCGGTCGGCGGCTGGATGAGATCGCCGGCGCGCCGATGTCGATGGCGCGGCGCCTGAGCCCCGAGAGCCTGGCCCTCGCCGCCCTGCGCGACGCGCTGCGCCTACGCGGAGCCGGTCGGCCGGTCCTGACCGCCGACCCCGCCGTCATCGCCTGCCTGGAAGGGCCGCTGTCGGAGGCGCTGGCCGAGACCAATCAGCGTCTTGGCCAGGAGCTGCGTCTCGTCGCCGGTGATAGTCCCGTCCCGACGGCGACATTGGAGCGTGACAGATGAATGACCCCTCGGCGAACAGGCCCAAAACCGAGACGGCGGCGGCGCCGGAAGGCCGCCCCTGCGTCATCTGCGGCCGCCCCAGCCTGCCTGCGTTCCGGCCCTTCTGCTCGAAACGCTGCGCCGATGTCGATCTCAGCCGCTGGCTCGGTGAGAAATACCGGATCGAAAGTGACTAACCGGACGCCGGGCCGGGCGGCGTAGACGAGCCCTGAGGATCGAGATCCAGCGCGGACGGAAATCGGCGTGAAATCCCTGGACAGGCCGCAGCGCTTTGATTAAGACACAGGCTGCCAACAAGACGGCCCCGCCGTCATCGGCCCGCGCCCGCACTTTCTGACGCGCGAGGCCCCGGCGCCCAGATAGCTCAGTTGGTAGAGCATACGACTGAAAATCGTAGTGTCCCTGGTTCGATTCCAGGTCTGGGCACCATTCCTTTTCAAAGACTTCGCTGATCATCTTCGCCTTTCCGCGCCGCCACATAGGCGGCGAGCACGGCGGCCATACGTCCGGTATAGCCCTTCGGGTTCTGCGCTTTGAAATATGCGATGACCTCTTCAGGAAGGCGCAGGCTGACCGTGGGTTTGGTTCTCGGCGGCTTGACGTTCACATCAGCCCAGAAATCCGCGTCCAGCGCCGGAATGTCGCTGTAATCGATTTCGCTGTCTGGGCGGCGCGCTAGTTCGTTGGGCGTCAGCGCCCTATCGTAAGGCGGCTTTTCGGATTTCTTCTTCATATCTGCGTCTCTCGGTTCGGTTTGCCTGTCGCGCGGAGATGATCCGGCGCACGCCTTTTCTGTCGGTGTGAACGACGACGATGACAGCAACGCTTTGCATTAAACCGATGCTGAGCTCACGGGTTTCTGCGTAGTTGAAACGATCATCCACGCGGCCGAGGGTGATTCCGTCGAATATCGAACTGGCTTGTTCGAAGGAAATGCCGTGTTTTTCGATATTCGCGCGGTTCTTTTCATCATCCCATTCAAAGCGCATACGAATCTCCACCAATCGCAAATGTAATGCAAAACGCAATACAACTCAAATCTTGCTGTGTACCTTGGCGCCGCTGTCCCTTGCCTAGACGGGCGAACTATCCACCCCGCCCGGAAGCCGCGTTGCGCGCAGGAAATCGATGGCGGCGCGGACTTTGGCGGGGAGGTATGCGCGGGAGGGGTAGATGAACCAGGCGGCGGTGGCGTCCTCGCTGGCCGAGGCGCGCCAGTCCGGCAGCAGCGGGGTCAACCGGCCTTGGTCGATATCCGCACCGATCAGCCAATCCGCGAGCAGGGCCGGGCCGAGGCCTTCGCGGCAAGCGTCGCGCACGGCCAGCGCGTTCGAGGCGGTGATCGACCCATCGACAGGCACGCGCCGGACTACGCCGGACCGATCCGCGAACCGCCATTCGGTCTTGTAGTCGGGCAGGTTGAATCTCAGGCAATCCAACTCGGACAGGACCTCCGGCGATTCCGGCTCGCCATGCGCGGCGACCCAGTCCGGGCTGGCGACCACGCGATAGCGGGTCTCGAACCATTTCGCCGCGACGACGTCGCCGCTCGGCGCCCGGCCGAGACGAATGGCGAGATCGACCCGTTCGGCGACCAGATCGACGACGGAATCGGTCAGCAGCAATTCCAACCGCACCTCTGGAAAGGCGGCGCGAAAGTGGGACAGAAGCGGCGTCAAACAGGTGACGCCGAAGGCGACCGACGCGGTCAGGCGCAAGACGCCCCGGGGCGCGCCGGTCAGACTCGCGGCTGCGTCCTGAGCTTGGCGCAGCTCCGACAAAAGCGGCTCGATCCGAGCAAGATAGTGAGCGCCGGCCTCGGTCAGAGAGAGCCGCCGCGTGGTGCGCTGGAACAGGCGGAAGCCGATATCCGCCTCCAATCCGGCGATTGCGCGGGAGACCGAAGACGGATCGACCGACCGCGCCTTGGCCGCCGCCGAAAATCCGCCGAGCCGCGCGACATCGACAAAGAGAGAAAGGGTCGCAAGATCCATTCTTTCGTTTAGCACATTAATCTGGACTAGGCCGCGCCATTCTGGGCAAAACAGCAATAATTTCCGTCGCGCGCCAATCTAGTTTGGGTGGCGGCAACGCCCTGAGCGGTTGCTCACCGAACGAAGGGTCTAGAAATCACGCTCACAAACCCCGACGTTATGGGCGTCCTTATAAAGATCGGCCACGGCGACGCACACGTAGGGCCGCTCGGTCGCGCAATTTGGAGACAGTTCATGGAAATAAACAGGGTCGCCGCGTTCAGCGATGGAGAGAGTGGCGGCAATCCCGCCGGGGTCGCTATCTTGCAGGCATCGCCGGACCCGATGGACATGCAACGGATCGCCGCCGAAATTGGTTATTCGGAAACAGCTTTTGCGTGGCCGTCGGGAAGCAGCGACGGGGCTTGGCGCGTTCGCTATTTCTCGCCGGAATCCGAGGTGCCGTTCTGCGGTCACGCGACCATCGCGCTCGGCGCCGTTCTCGCCAAACGCTTTGGTCCCAACGCCTACCGCTTAGAGTTGAACGCCGCCGCGATCCAGGTCGAGGGCGCCACGAAGAATGGCGCGCTGAACGCCACCCTTTCCTCGCCGCCGACCCACAGCCGCGCAGCGGAAGAGAGCGAACGTGCGGACGCGCTTCGTCTGTTTGGCTTGACCGAAGCCGACCTTGATCCGCGTCTCCCAGCCGCACGCATTCACGCCGGGGCGGACCATTTGATGCTGGCGCTGCGGGACCGGGAAAGCCAGCGCACTATGGCCTACGACCTTGCCAAAGGACGAGAGATCATGAACCGTCACGGCCTGATCACGATCATGCTGGTTCATATCAAAGGCGATCAAGAATTCGATGTGCGCAACGCTTTCGCCTCGGGCGGCGTATTCGAAGACCCAGCGACCGGCGCTGCGGCTGCGGCTTTCGCAGGTTATCTGCGCGATCGCTCCTGGCCGCATGGCGGCGCGTTTCGGATCATCCAGGGCGAGGATATGGGCGTGCGCTCGATCATCAATGTCCGTCTCACCGACACGCCGGGCGCATCGGTAGAGGTCTCCGGTACGGTCCGCGAGATATCTCCGCCGCCGGGGTGAGGAGTTGCGAAGAAACCGCGCAACGTCGTCATTGACGGCTTGATCGATCCGGGCGGCGCTGGCCAACTCCCTGTCGGGTGTCGGGTGGAGATAAGGATCAAAGAGATGGCCGAGACGGCGGATGCAATCATCATCGGGGCGGGCGTGATCGGAGCCGCGACCGCCTATGAGATGGCCAAGGCGGGCTACAAGACCCTGACGCTCGATCGCAACAAAGTGGCGGGACATGGTTCGACCAGCGGGTCCTGCGCGATCATTCGGGTGCATTATTCGACGCTGGAAGGCACCGCGTTCGCCTATGAGGGCTATCACTATTGGCGCGACTGGGCGGACTATCTTGAGGCCCCGGCAAGCGCTGAACTGGCGAAGTTCCTCGAGACCGGCTGTCTGGTGATGCGAACCGACCAGAACGCGATGATGGAATCGCACATGGCCCATTGTAACGCGCTTCACATTCCGTACGAGGTTTGGAGCGCGGAGGCGGTGATGCGGCGCCTGCCGGTCTATGAGATGAAGCGCTATTGGCCGGCGAAACGCATGGACGATACCGGCTTCGGCGAACCGACCGGCGGGACGGTGTCGGGGGGCGTGTTCTTCCCAACGGCGGGCTATGTCACCGACCCGGCGCTGTCGGCGCAGAACCTGATGGATGCGGCGATCCGCCATGGCGCCCGGGCGCGTTACGGCGCGCGGGTGACGGCGATCCTGCAGGAAAATGGCGCAGCCGCCGGCGTCGCGCTCGAGGACGGGCGCGAAATCCACGCGCCGATCGTGGTGAATGTCGCCGGCCCGGCCTCAGCCAAGATCAATGGCATGGCCGGCGTTCTGGATGAGATGACGATCTCCACCCGCGCGCTGAAGCAGGAAGTGACGCATGTCCCCTCGCCGCCCGGTTTCAATTTCGAAAGGGACGGGTTTGTCGTCTCCGATAGCGACATCGCCTGCTATTGCCGGCCCGAACATGGCGGCAACATCCTGGTCGGCAGCGAAGACCCGGAATGCGACCCCAAAGTCTGGGTCGAGGATGATGAGGATTACGACCGGTCCTTCACAGAGCAATGGACGCATCAGGCCCAGCGCTACGCCCAACGCGTGCCGACGCTCGGCGTGCCCGGCCAGGCCAAAGGCGTCGTCGATCTCTATGACGTGTCGGACGACTGGATCCCGATCTATGACGCGTCCTCGCTAAAGGGCTATTACATGGCCTGCGGCTCAAGCGGCAACCAATACAAGAACGCGCCGATCGCGGGGAAGATGATGACCGCCTTGGTTGATTATTGCGAAAATGGCGGCGATCACGATGCGACGCCGCTCGTCTTCCACCTGCCCTATATCGACCGTCCGCTGAATGTCGGCTTTTTCTCGCGCAAACGAGCGATCAATAAAGACAGCAGCTTTTCCGTGCTGGGCTAGATCGCCATCGCCGCGCGCATGCCCTCTTCGATCGCGCGTTTGGCGTCGAGTTCGCCGGCGAGACGAGCCCCGCCGACCGTTTGAACCGGCAGGCCGCTCTCGGCCAAATCCACGGCCAGAGCATCGACGGCGACTTGGCCTGTGCAAAGGATGATCGTGTCGGCTGCCAGCGTCCGCGCCTCGCCACTATGATCATAGGTCAAGCCCTGCGTATCGACCGAGCGGTAGTCAGCACCGGCGATGGTCGCAATCCCGGCCTTGCGGATCTCCAGCCGATGGACCCAGCCGGTGGTGCGGCCGAGGCTTCGGCCGAACGGCCCGGGCGAGCGTTTCATCATCGTGATGCGCGGACCCTGCGCCTCTTCCAGGCGCGCTTTCGCCGCGCCCGGCGCCAACCCACCCGAGGCCTCGCCGGTCGGGTCGACGCCCCAATGCCGGTTGAAGGCGGCGATATCCCGGTGGTGCGCCTGCTGGCGGTTGAGCAAAAACAGGCAAACATCATGGCCGATCCCGCCGGCGCCCAGCACCAGGACATCGCCGAAGATCCGCTCCGGCGCCGTCAGCGCCTCGGCGTAGGTCAGCACATTAGGATGGGACTCCAGACCCGGAATCTCAGGCCGGCGCGGGACGACGCCGGTCGCGACGATCACCGCTTCTGCGCCGTCCGCCGCCAGCGATGCGGTCGTCACCGAGGCCCCGGTCTTGACCGTCACGTCCTCCGCCGTCATCTCGGCGGCGAAATAGCCGATGGTCTTCTCGAACACCTCTTTTCCGGGAATTTCGGCGGCTAGTTTGAATTGCCCACCCAATGCGCCGCTCGCCTCATAGAGGGTGACAAAATGGCCGCGGCGGGCGGCTGTCAGGGCGGCGCTCATGCCGGCGACGCCGCCGCCGACGACAGCAAGTCGCAGCGGACTCCGGGCAGGCATTAGGTCGAACTCCGCTTCCCGCGCGGCGGCGGGATTGACCAGACAGCTCACCGACTTGCCTTCGAAATAATGGTCCAGGCAGGCCTGATTGCAGGAGATGCAGATGTTGATCCGGCCCGCCTCGCCCCGTTTCGCCTTGGCCGGCAGGTCGGGGTCGGCGAGAAAGGGGCGCGCCATCGAGACCAGATCAGCCCGGCCTTCGGCGATCACGGCCTCGGCATCTGCCGGCGTATGGATCTTATTCGCCGCCGCGATCGGGATCGAAACGGCGTCTTTCACCCGCTCGGTCGCCCAGACGAAGGCGGCGGGCGGCACCGGCTGGGCGATGGTTGGGATGCGCGCCTCGTGCCAGCCGATCCCGGAATTCAATATATCGGCGCCCGCTTCTTCCGCCGCCCGCGCCAGGGTCAGCACCTCTGCGCCACTCATACCGCCCTCGACCAACTCCAGCACCGAGAGGCGGAAGATCAGCAGGAAACCGGCGCCGGTCCGGGCGCGACAGCGCCGTATGATCTCGAGCGGAAACCGCATCCGATTCTCGAACGACCCACCCCAATCGTCCTCCCGCTGGTTGGCGCGCGGGGCCAGAAAAGAGCTGATCAGATAGCCCTCCGACCCCATGATCTCGACACCGTCATAGTCCGCTTCCTGAGCCAGGGCGGCGGCGTTGGCGAAATCCTCGATCGTCTGCGCAATGTCGTCCTCGGTCAGCGCGCGCGGCGTCGCCTTGTTGATCGGCGACCGCAGGGCCGAGGGCGCGACTGCATGATCGTGATAGCTGTAGCGCCCTGCATGCAGAAGTTGCAGCGCGATGCGCCCGCCCGCCTCATGAACCGCAGCCGTCACGGGACGGTGCAGAACGGCGTCCGCTTCGCTCGCCATCTCCTCGCGCAGTTCGCCCAGATTGCCGTCGAAATTGACCGAATGGCCGCCGGTGATGATGAGACCGGCGCCGCCCTCGACCCGCGCGCGATAGAAGCGCGCCAGACGCGCCATCCCCGCCGCCGACCCTTCCAGCCCGGTATGCATCGAGCCCATAATGATCCGGTTCGGCAGACTGAACGGCCCTATATCCAAAGGGGTGAACAACGAGGAATAGAATTGATCGGTCGCCACGGCGCGCTCCCACTCTAAAAACGGACGTCACAATGCTGTTAGAGCAATAATTCAGCCGTCGGACAATTCAGCGATGCGTGTGGGCCGCGCCAACAGCTAGAACGACCGTAGCCACGATACCGATTGCGTCGTGATGGGACCTGTGCCCTTATATTTTCGGCGAGGCGCAAGGAGGGCGTAGATGATCGACCAAGCAACACTCATCACTTACATTGCGATCGTGTTGGGTTTTGTATTTATTCCTGGCCCGGCGACTTTGCTCACCGTCGCCCGCGCTACGACGTCAGGAACGCGGGTGGGGATCGCGACCGGCGCGGGAATCACCGTAGGCGACATTATTCACACATTCCTGGCGGTCGTTGGAATTTCGGCCATCATCGCGACCTCTGCTGTGCTTTTCAGTATCGTAAAATATCTCGGGGCCGCCTATCTCGTCTATCTGGGGATCAGGGCGATCCTCGAAAAAGCGCCAAACGACCTTGGCGGAGGGCGGACTCTCATCACCGCGCCGCAGGCGTTTCGGCAAGCGGTGCTGGCGGAAGTCTTAAACCCGAAAACCGCGCTCTTCTTCTTGGCGTTTCTGCCCCAGTTTGTGCGACCAGAGAACGGCTCCGTGGTCATGCAGCTCACAATCCTCGGTATTCTGTTTGCGCTGATCGGTTTTTTCAGCACCATCATCTTCACCGTAAGCGCGGGAAGCTTGGGGAATTTCCTGCGTCGAAACCCAGTCGTGCTCAAGTGGCAGGGTAAGGCCGTCGGAGGCCTCTATTGCGCCCTCGGAATTCGGTTGGCTTTTCAAGAACGCTGAAGTCGGCGCCCACCTAAAACGAAAGATCAGGATCCCGCCGCGCAATCGCCCCAGGGGGACATGATCTCGGTCACGCCTTGGTTTTGCCGGTTGGCGCGGGCGACGGCGCTGGGACAGCCGAAATTATAAGGATAGACCGTGCGCGGGGCGGTCACATAGCGGAACCGCTCGGAGAGCGGGTTGAGGACGCTGGGCGGCAGTTTGTCGTCGGCGACCACCGTATCGCCGCCGCTGACGTCGATGCGCGGCGTGTGGAAGGCGGCCTCGATATCCATCCCAAAATCCAAGATAAAGGAGGCCAGCTGCGCCACCGCCGGCATGATTTTGCGCCCGCCCGAGGCGCCCAACGCGAACCGATAACCGTCGACTCGCTCGCCGAGCACCGGGCACATGTTCGACAGGCAGCGCTTGCCGGGCGCGAGCGAATTCGGCTTGCCCGGCTCCGGGTCGAACCACATCACGCCGTTATTCATCAACAGACCCGACTCCGGCGTCATGTAGCGCGACCCGAAGATCGAGAGCAGCGTTTGGGTCACCGCCACCATCGTCCCCTGTCGGTCGACGACATTGAAATGGGTGGTGCTGCCGCGATGGCCTTCGACATCGCCCATCCGGGCCAGGCGCTCCGCATAGGCGGTGAAGAGTGCATTGGCGTAATCGACATAGGCGTCGCCGCCCAGGAACCGGTCACCCAGGTCGTTCTTTTGCAACAACTCGAAGACGCGTTTAAGAGTCGGTCCGGCGGTCAGTTCCGGGGCCATGAACAAACGCCCCTGCTCATGCTCGATGACGCCGCAATCGTAAATGCGCGCCCGATAAGCGGATAGATCGTCCTTTGACAGGCAACCGCCATCCTGCTGAATCTGGCGGGTCAGATCGGCGGCCAGAGCCCCCTCATAGAATTCACGCGGGCCGCCCTCGGCGATTCGGCGCAGGGTCGCGGCCAGGGCGCTCATGTCGCATGTCTGAAGTCCCAAAGCGGTCCAGGCGCTCGATTTCGGCAGACCGTCGGGCTCCAGGAAGGTTTCTTTCGATTTCGGATAGCGCGCCAGATCGCGGGCCGCGCCGGAGATGATCAGTTGCGTCGGCCAATCGACGGTCAGGCCTTGCTCCGCCAGCGCGATCGCCGGTTCAATCAGCCGCGCCCAGTCCCAGGCGCCGCCGCCGAATTGCTCGAGTGCGACGCGCATGCCATCGATGACGCCGGGAACGGCGATCGCCGTCGGACCGAGCACATTGCGATCCTCGAAGACCGACGGCCATGGAAAGAGATCGGATGAGACGCCCTCGCCGGTGATCGGATAGTCGGCCGGATTGAGCGCGCCGGGCGCCCGCATGCCGAAATCCACAACTGTCGCCGTCTCTTCGTCCGGGCGGCGGATCAGCATATAACCGCCGCCGCCCGCGCCGCTCATCCACGGCTCGACAGCGCCCAGCGCGAAAGAGGTCGCGATCGCCGCATCGACCGCGTTCCCGCCATCGGCCAGGACCGCCGCGCCGACCTCAGCCGCCTTGCGATGCTGCGCCGCGACCACGCCGTCGGAGGTGCGCAGCGCCGGTTTCCGCACCTGCTGCGATTTCGAGAAGTTGGATCCGCGCGTCATGGGGTCTGGCCTAGCATGCGCCGGGCGCAGGTCACAATCCGGCGGATCAGAAGCTTGAAATCTCAGCCCTTTGCTTGGGCGGCGATTTCGTCCTGCAGGATTTCAATCTCCAGCCACTCGGTCTCAAGCGCGTCCAGTGCCGCCCGGGCGCTATCCAGATCGTTGGCGGTCTTCTGAAACAGACTGGGGTCCCGGCGATAAAGGTCGGGATCGGCGATGACAGCCTCCAGCTTCTCGATCCGGGCTGAGTGCCGCTCGATCTCGGCGGGAAGGATTTTCAGGGCGTGCTGCTGCTTCGGCGATAGTCGTTTCTTGGGCGCCGGTTTCTGATTGCCGGTCCCTGACGCTTTCGGTTTTTCAGCCTTGGTCTTGGTGGGCGTGGATAGGGCGTCCGCTGCACCCGCCGCTCGCTGCGCCAACATGTCCGAATAGCCGCCGGCATACTCGATCCAGCGGCCGGCGCCTTCCGAAGCGAGGGTCGAGGTCACGGTGCGGTCAAGGAAGTCCCGGTCGTGACTGACGAGGATCACCGTCCCGGCATAGTCAGCGATTATCTCCTGCAACAGGTCGAGCGTCTCCAGATCGAGATCATTGGTCGGCTCGTCCAGCACCAACAGATTGGACGGCAGCGACAGGATGCGCGCCAAGGCCAGGCGCCCGCGCTCGCCGCCCGACAGCGCCGCGACCGGCGTGCGGATCTGGGCCGGCGTGAACTGGAAATCCTGCAGATAGCCCATGACATGGCGCTTCTGGCCGTTGATCTCGACTGTGTCGCCGGTTCCCTGGGTCAGCGCCTCGGCCAGGGTCCAATCAGGCTTCAGCGCTTCACGCGTCTGGTCGAGCCGAGCGACCGCCAGCCCCGCGCCCTGATGCGCGGCCCCGTCGATGGGCGGCAAATCGCCGAGCAGCAGTTTCAGCAGGGTCGTCTTGCCGGCGCCGTTCGGTCCGACCACGCCCAACCGGTCGCCGCGCAAGACGCGGAGAGACAAGTCGGTGACCACCGGCGCGCTCGGATCATAGGCGAACGCGGCCGCTGTCAGTTCCAGGACCCGTTTGCCGGACTGGCCGCCCGCCGCCGCCGTCATCGCCCGCGCCGCGCTGGGGCCCGAGGCCTCCCGCCGTTCGGCGCGCAGTTTCTTCAGCGCCCGCAACCGGCCCTGATTGCGTTTTCGGCGTGCGGTGACGCCCTTGGCCAGCCATTGCAACTCGCGCTGCAGCAGCTTGTCTTGGCGCTTCTCCTCTTGCGCCTGCTCTTCCGCTAGCTTGTCGCGCCAGGGTTCGAAGTATTTGAACCCATGCGCCAAACGCCGAGAGACGCCATTGAAAAGCCAGACCGTCTCCGTCGAGAGGGTTTCAAGGACGCGGCGGTCGTGGCTGACCAGAACGAGCGCCGAGCGCAAGGATTTCAGTTCCCCTTCCAGCCATTCGATGGCGCTGAGATCGAGATGGTTGGTCGGCTCGTCGAGCAACAGGATGTCGGGCCGCGGCGCCAGGATACGGGCCAAGGCGCAGCGCCGCGCCTCGCCGCCGGACAAGGTCGCCGGGTCCTCCGCGCCATTGAGACCCAAGTCTTCAAGAAGCTGGCGGGCGCGATACGCTTCGCCTGGATCGACCAGGTCCGCCTCCGCCGCTTCCAGGGTCGTCTTGAAGGCCGATAGGTCCGGCTCTTGGGCGAGATAGGCGACGGTCTTGCCCGGCTGGCGGAAAATCTCGCCGTCATCGGGCGCCAAGACCCCGGCGGCGATCTTCAACAAAGTGGATTTGCCTGAGCCGTTTCGCCCGACCAGACAGATACGCGCACCCTCCCCGACCGCCAATTCCGCGCCTTGCAACAGCGGTTCGCCGCCGAAGGACAAACGGATGTCTTTCAAATGCAGGATCGGCGGCGCCATGGTCGGGATCGTCGGCCTCAAGATGCAACACGCGCCGGAATCGGATTTGATCCTTCGACCGGCCGACGCTTACCTAGCGACAGGACCGTCGCCTCACAACCGATTAGCCAGGAAAGCCGCCAAGACCCTATGGCCGCCGCCACGCCATTGACCTTGACCGCCGCCGAAGCCCGCCGCCTGATCCTGTGGCTACAGGGCCTGTCGGACCCGCCTTATCGGAAGATCGACGCAGACGGATTGGACGGGCTGATCGGGCGCATGGGCTATGTCCAGGTGGACAGCGTGAAGACGGTCGAGCGCGCGCACCATATGATCCTGCACGGGCGTAGCCAGACCTATCGCCCAAGATTGCTCAGCACGCTGCATGCGCCGAAAGCGCCCGGCGCCGCGCGTCTATTCGAAAATTGGACTCATGACGCCTCGCTGATCCCAGTCGAATTCTTCCCCTATTGGCGCGCCCGGTTTCGGCGCGAGGCGGCCCGGCTGGAGGCCGGCTATCGCCGCTGGCACGGCAAGGACTTCCACAAGGCGCTCGATCATGTGGCCGAGCGCATCGCCAAGGAAGGGCCGCTGATGGCGCGGCATTTCGAGGAGGAGGCCGGGCCCGGCCCCAGGAAGGCCAGCCAAGGTTGGTGGGACTGGCGCGCCAGCAAGATCGCCCTGGAATTCCATTGGCGCACCGGCGGTTTGGCGGTGGCCAAGCGCGACGGGTTTCAAAAGGTCTACGATCTGACGGAACGGGTGATTCCCGAGGCGCACCGGACAGAGGCGCCTGAAGATGACGCCCTAATCGACTGGGCCTGCCGCGAAGCGATCCGCCGCCTCGGTTTCGGCGCGCCGGGCGATATCGCCCGCTTTTTCGACCTGATCAGCCCGGCGGAGGCGAAGGCTTGGTGCGCACGGCAGAGCGCTGACGTGATCGTCCCTGTGACGGTGGAGGGCGTCGGCGGCCGTAAGGCCAAGCCCGCCTTCGCGGTTCCAGAGATTGAGGCGCTGGTCGCCGCAGCGCCGGCGCCGCCGAAACGGGTCCGCGTCTTAAGCCCGTTCGACCCGGTGATCCGCGACCGAAAGCGCCTCGCCCATATTTTTGGATTCGATTATCGGATCGAAATCTTCGTACCCGAGGCGCAACGGAAATTCGGCTACTACGTCTTCCCGCTGCTGGAGGGCGACCGACTGATTGGACGAATTGATATGACCGCTGCAGGATCGGACGCCATGACAGTGAAGGGACTGTGGCTGGAACCCGGCGTCCGGCCCTCGGCCGGTCGGCTGGCGGCGATCCGGTCGGAGGTCGAGCGGCAGGCGCGCTTCGCCGGCGTCGCGCCGCCGGACCGGTTTCCCGATCCGGTGCGGCTCTAGCCCTTGCGCAGGGCCTTCACGAGGCCTTTCAGATTATCCGCGTTCTCGCGCAGTTCCGCCTCGGTCAGGGGATAGCGTTGCTGATAGAGACGCCGCGCCGCCATATGATCGCCCGCCCGGTTCACGCTGTCCGCGCCCAGCCAAGTCTCGCCTCCGAAATAGAAGACGCTGAAAGCATTTTCCGCTTGCGACCCGATCAGGACTTCCCGGTCATGGCCCTGGGTCAATCCGACCATCTGCAATTTCAGGTCAAACTGGTCGGACCAGAACCAGGGCGCCGCATCGTAGGCTGACGGTTTCCCGGCGATGGCGGCGCCGACGGTGCGCGCCTGATCGGACGCGTTCTGAACCGATTCCAGACGCACCGGTTCGCCGGTAAACGGATGCACAAACCGGGTGCAGTCGCCTGCGGCGAAGATATCGGGATCGCTGGTGGTTCCGAATTGGTCCACCAGCACGCCATTGTCGCAGTCCAGGCCCGCCGCTGAGGCCAGTTCCTCATTCGGCAGGACGCCGATGCCGATGATCGCCAATTCGGCCTGAACCTCAGACCCGTCGCCGAGACGCGCGCCAGACAGCCTCTCACCGCCGGTCAGCGCTTGAACCCCCGTCGAGAGCCTGAGATCGACGCCTTGTGCGCGATGATAGTCGGCGAAATAGTCGGATATGGTCTGTCCGACGCCGCGCGCCATTAACCGGTCCAGGGCCTCGACGACGAGGACTTTCTTGCCCAAGACGCGCAGCGCTGCAGCCGCCTCAAGGCCGATGAAACCACCGCCGACGACCAACACGGTTTCGACGCGGTCGAGTTCCGCCGCGACTCCGTCAATATCCGCCAGCGTCCGGATATAGTGAACGCCGGGCAGGTCGGCGCCGGGGATCGGAATTTCCCGGACCCGCGCGCCCGTCGCCAAAGCGAGCTTTTCGTATGGAATCGCCTCGCCAGCCGCAGTCGTCACGGTCTTTCCAGGCCGGTCGATGGATATGGCGGGCGCCCCGAGACGCAGATCGATCCCTTGGCCCTCATAGTAGGCGACCGGTCGAAACAACAGAGCTTCGGCGTCGACTTTGCCCAAGAGATACGCCTTGGAGAGCGGCGGCCGCTGATAGGGCGCCGTGTCTTCGTCGGACAGGATCGTCACCGGCTTTTCATAGCCGGCGTTGCGCGCGGCGATGGCGATCTGGTGTCCCGCATGCGAGCCGCCGATCACGACCAACCCGGCTGTCGCTTCGGTCATGGCGACGCTCTCCGATCTCTCTCAGTCAAATCTGCATGTCCGGCAGAGTCACGATCAACCCGTCCAGATCCTCGGTCATCTCGATCTGGCAAGAAAGACGGCTGTTCGACGCACGTTCCGCGGCCGTATCGTCGAGCATCTCATCCTCCAGGATTTGCACTTTCGGCAATCGGTCGAGCCAGGCTTCATCGATATAGACGTGGCAGGTGGCGCACATGCAGGACCCGCCGCATTCCGCCTCGATACCGTCAACGCCGGAAGTTAGGGCGGCCAGCATGACGCTGGTCCCGGCCTTCGCTTCGACCGTTTCGCTGGTTCCATCGGGATGGTTGAAGATGATTTTCGGCACGGCGCACTCTCAGTAAAACGGCGCTGCAGCGCCCATTCAGACCGGACCGGCGGCGTCTTCCGCCTGCGGCCCGAGCCGCACCCTACCGAGCCGCCCCGCGCTTGCAAGATCGAATACAGCGGTTCCACGACCATGCGCCGGCGGCCGAGAACGGCCCGCCGAGGCTTGCCGAATCCGCTGAGCAGGATAGGCTCCCGCCCAGTTAAGCCGATCCTAAAGAAAGGGCCCGTTCTTCGGGCATGCGCGTCATAGACGCGGCGTCAGAGGCGTCCATGAACCATCAACAAGTCCTGAAATCCGCCCTGGCCGGTCTGCCGGCCGAGCGCGCCGGCTATTTCACGGATTTGGGCCTGTTCATCGAAGAGAAAAGCCATTTCGACGCTCACCGCCACTGGATGATCATGCTTCTGGCCTCGGGCTGCGAATTGATTCCGCCGGTGATCGAAAAGGAGCAGATGGCGGCGCAACTGCTGCAATTCGTGCGCAAGCGGCTGATCTCCATCCAGAAGGCCGCCTATAGCCGCGACTTTATCCTGAAGAAGGGCGCGCCGATGGCGGAATTGGCGACGGAATTCGCCAGCGAAGTCTCGGACATCGCGCTCGACGCCTATCGCGCCGGCAAGATCGAGAGCGACGAACCGGTGCTGCATGTGTTCCGCTGGCCGTATACCGACGACGCCGCCTTTCCCTATTCCGAAGACGCGCTCTACGACGAGGATGACAGCGCCTAACGGCGCTGGTTCACCAGGCCGAGGTCACGCGGCGGATCGGTTTGCGCCCTTCGGCGATCCATATCTCGGCGCGCCAGGGCCAGCCACAGCCGTCATCGGCCTCCATCCAGATCGCTTGATGCGCCAACAGCGCCTCGATCATTGCGGCCGGCGCCTCCGCCTCGACGCGCCGCCGGTCTTCGAGCACCCGCCAAACGGTGCGCCGGACCGGTCCGTCATCGAAGGTCATCTCGATCGGCACCAGCACACGCGTTGGCGAGCAGATCGCGCCCTCGCCCAGGTCCAGGGTTACGGACAGCGCTTCCTCGTCCGACCGGACCGTCAAGGCGCCGGTGCGGTCCGCCTCGAACGTGCCGAGATCGTTGTAGTTGTACCAGAAGAAACTCAGCGTCGCCGCGCGCGACTGTTTGCCGGCGCTATAGGCCCATTGGTCATGATTGTCCGCGGACACGTCGGCGGCGCCCGCCATCAGGACCATCGCCATGATCAGCGCGCGCCAAATTGTCGAATATGCGAGGCGGGACAGAGTCATCTGCGCTCCGTCGCCCCGTTCTGAACGGTTCGTAACCAATCCAACCCTTCCGCCACCCATTCCGCTGGAATGCTGTGGCCGCGTGGATGCAGGCAGATCGACAAGGTCTTTCCGGACTGGCAACCGGTGCGGTCCTCGCATGCGTAGCGTCGATACGCGCTGCGCCGGATCTCTCCCGGCGCACAGCCGTTGATGCGGCGGTATAGGTCCAGCCCGTCCGGGATCGGCATGGAGTTGTAGACCCCGACCGCATCATAGGCGACGACCCGATCCTTCAGCCCATGAATATGGCGTAGATTGACCGGGCTGCTGGGGCAGTCTTCCGGCGTGCTGCGCCAGAACCCGCCGGCGATCGGCGCATATCCGGAAAACAGGTCGCCGGCATAGCAAGCGACATTCCAGACCATTGAGGCGCCACGGGAAAAACCGCTGGCCAGCGTGAGCGCATCGTCAATCGGCCAGCGCGCCCGGATATCGGCCATTACCGCCTCGACATAGGCTTTCTCATCGCGGCCGCCTTCGGCCCTTCCCTCCCCGATCTGTCGCCAATAGCCGGTCTGCGCCCAGGGCGCCGCGAAAAGCGCGCCGCGCGCATGCACGCTTCGGATCATAGCGCGGTTACGAAACGCGCCTTCCGGCGAGCCGTTCCAGCCGTGGAAATAGACGATGACAGGCAGCTTACTGACCCCATCCCAATCGGGAGGCGGCGAGGCCAGATAGTAGCCGCCCGCGACCGTGCAACGCCCGCCCTGGTCGCAATCGACCTTCTCACCCGGCGTCTCGCCGCTTGCGGCCGAGCCCGGCGGCCAGACCAGACAGAAGGCGGACAGAAGCAAGAGAGACAGGCTGCGCGGAAAAAGAAGACGCATGGCGCTCAAGCTCCCACCAATTCCTTGTACAATTCACGGATCTTCAGCGTCACCGGGCCGGGCCCCTCAAACCGCGGCGCGTCGCCATAGCCGATCGCATGCCCGTCGATTTCGGAAACGGCGGTCTGCGCGCCGAACGTGCCGGTCAGAAACGCTTCGTCTGCGCTGTAGACGTCGACCAGAGAGAAATTCCGTTCGAAGATCGGAATGCCGTTGTCGCGGCAAATCTCGATCGTCTTCCGACGGGTGATCCCGTTCATGCAATAATCGCCGGTCGAGGTCCAAACCGCGCTGCCCCGGACGATGAAAAAATTGCAGGCGTTGGTGGTGTTCACGAAGCCATGCGGGTCGAGCATCAGGGCTTCATCCGCGCCGGCTTTCTGAGCGTGGATCCCAGCCAGGATACAATTCAGCTTGGAATGCGAATTCAGCTTCGGGTCCTGGGTGATCGGCAGGCCGCGATGGATCGGAACCGTGTGCAGCACGATCCCTTTGTTCAACATCGCGTCGGTCGGGACCGAGTGCTCGGCGATGATCACAACCGTCGGCCCGGTCTTGGAAAGGCGCGGGTCCTGAAACGGTTTCGCCTTGCGCCCGCGCGTCACCATCAGCCTGGCATGCGCGTCTTGCACCATGCCGTTCGCCGCCGCGGTTTCGTCGAGCGCGGCGATCACCTGTTTCCGGCTCATGCCGATATCGAGATCAATGGCCCGCGCCGCCTCGAACAGACGGTCCATGTGATCCTGCAAGAAGGACCAACCGCTTTTATAGAGCCGCAGTCCCTCCCAGACGCCGTCGCCCAGCATGAAGCCGGCGTCATAGACCGAGACTTTCGCCTCGGATTTCGGCACGATCGCGCCGTTTACGTAGATCAGCAGCGAGTCGTTGCGCGCGTCGTCGTCGCTGTCATGGGTGGATACGCCGGATGGGGTCCGCGCCATGATGCTCTCCTCGGCTGACAGAAACCGTGTGACCGAGAGTCATGTAGCGCGGCGCGGCGCCTGCGTCAGCCCCCGCCGATCGGCGCGATTCAGACGTCGTCGGGCTCATTCCTCGGATCACTGAGGAAACTTTGGTCCGTCGGAGAGGGCGTCACGGTCATCACAGTCACACCGTTCGGCGCAATGAATTTATGCCACGCGCCTTTGGGAACGACCGTCAACTCACCGGCCTTCATGGACAGGGTCTCGACCGTGTCGCCGACAAGGACTTTGACATCGGTTTCGCCCTTGATGATCTGCACGACTTCGTCCCCGTTCCGATGGCGTTCCCATTGGCTCTCGCCGTCAAAAGACCCGAAATAGATTCCGCCATCGCGATAGTCCGAAAGGCAGGCGAAGACATTATCGAACTTTTCCTCGTCCATATCCGGCCGCCGTCCGTGCAGAAAGTTCAGACCGGCGAGCGTCTCTTCGAAATTGGCTACTTTAGGCATGGCGCTTCTCCTGGTTAAGAATGGTTTGCAACTGTGACTTTAGCTCACGATAGGATTGGGTGAACCCCACCATTTCGAATAGCGCGCATTCAGCGATGTTTGGCGGCCGACGCCGTGATCCTGGCCTGGCTTTTGAGCCATCGGCCGCGCCGTGTATAAGCGGGCATGGTCCGCACCAGCCAAATCCGCCGCGCCGCGCTGCGCCTTGGCGTCGCAACTTTGACCATCGCGCTCGTCGGCGCCGTCGAGGCGTCCGCCGGGACGGTGCGCGTCGCAGTCGCGACCAACTTCCTGGCGCCGCTGCGTGCGCTGGAACCGGATTTCGCCGCGGTCACCGGCCACACTTTGCGGATCAGCGCCGGCGCCACCGGCCAGCTCTTCGCCCAGATCGGCCAAGGGGCGCCCTATGACGTTTTCCTGGCGGCGGATCAGGCGCGGCCCATCCAAGCCGTCGAGAATGGCTGGGCCTTGGCGGAGACCCGTTTCACCTACGCTCATGGTCGCCTTGCGCTGCTAAGTGGTCTGGCGAACCGGCAGGCCACACCCGAAGAACTCACCAAGAGCCAATCGGAAAAGGTCGCCCTGGCCGATCCGCGGTTGGCGCCCTATGGACGCGCGGCGGCGCAAGTCATCGCCCGGCTCGGGCTGACCGAAGCCCTGGGACCGCGTCTGGTGCGGGGCAAGACGGCGGCGCAGGCCTTTCAATTCACCCGCTCCGGCGCCGCCGCGTTCGGCTTCGTCGCGTTGTCGCAAATCCGAGCTATCGGGGAGGCGCCGATCGATCCGAACCGATACTGGATCGCGCCCGAAGACCATCACGCTCCGATCGCCCAGGACGCCGTGCTGCTGGCGGGCGCGGTTGACAAGCAAGCGGCCCTGGCCTTTCTCGATTTCCTGAAATCCGACGAAGCAAAGCGGGTGTTGCGCCGCTTCGGCTACAGCGTCGGCGAAGAATAAGAACAGGGAACCGCCCGTACCGTGATGGAAGAACTCTGGTCGCCCATCCGACTGACCTTGGCCCTGGCCACGGTCTCGACCCTTTGCCTGCTGGTCCTCTCCACGCCGTTGGCCTGGTGGCTGGCGCGATCGCAGGCCCGGTGGAAGGAAGCGGTGGCCGCACTGGTCGCCCTGCCGCTGGTCCTGCCGGCCACCGTTCTCGGTTTCTATCTGCTGCTGTTCCTGGGGCCGGACGGGCCCGGCGGCGCGCTGGCCCCCTATTTCGGCATGCGCAGCTTCGCCTTCACCTTCGAGGGGCTGGTCTTCGGATCGATCCTCTATTCCCTGCCTTTCGTCGTCCAGCCCTTGCGCAACGCGTTCGAGGCGATTGGGGACCGGCCGCTGGAGGTCGCGGCGACCCTGCGCGCCTCGCCGCTCAACGCCTTCTTCACAGTCGCGGTTCCGATGGCGCGGCCGGGCTTCCTGACCGGCGCGGTGCTTGGCTTCGCGCACACGATGGGAGAGTTCGGCGTCGTCCTGATGATCGGCGGCGCGATCCCCGGCGAGACCGAAGTTCTATCGGTCTCGATCTACGGCTTCGTCGAGACCCTGCAATGGGAGAAGGCGCATATCCTGGCGGGCGGCATGGCCGGCTTCGCCTTTGTCGTGATTCTGGCGATGATGATGCTGAACCGCCGCCTCGACATGGTGGGACGCTAAGGTGAGCATCGACGCCGCTTTGAGAGGGTCGGTCGGCGCCCTGAAGATCGATCTGGCGATGTCGACGGCGCCGTCGGGCGTCACCGCTCTGTTCGGGGCTTCGGGCAGCGGCAAGACGACGGTTCTGCGCGCGTTGGCAGGGCTTCGGCGCTTGTCGGGTTGGGTGCAAGTGGGGGGCGCGACTTGGCAGGACGACGCCAAGCGCCGGTTTAGACCGGCCCACAAGCGGCCCGTCGGCTATGTTTTCCAGGAAGCCAGCCTGTTTCCGCATCTCAGCGTCGCCGGCAACTTGGATTACGCCTGGCGCCGCCGCAACCGGACCAAAGGCGGCCACAGGATTGACCGCGATCAAGTGATCGAGACGCTCGCCTTGCCGAAGCTGTTGGACCGGTCGCCCGCAACCCTTTCAGGCGGAGAGCGGCAGCGGGTGGCGTTGGGTCGCGCCTTGCTGTCCCAGCCGTCGGTCCTGTTGATGGACGAGCCTTTGGCGGCGCTCGACCGCCGGGCCAAGGAAGAAATCCTGCCCTATTTGCAGGAACTGGCGACGTCCTTCCGCGCGCCGATCATTTATGTCAGCCACGACATCGCCGAGGTGTCGCGCCTGGCCGACCGCGTGATGGTGCTGTCCGAGGGCAAGATCACCGCCGAGGGTCCGGTCAGCGAGATCTTCGAGCGCCTGGATCTGGGACCGGAGCTTGGCCGTTTCGAAGCCGGCGTGGTCCTTACCGCCCAAGTCCAATCCAACAACCTGACCTATCTGACCTCCACGCTGGATGTGTCCGGCCAGCAGGTCGTCGCGCCCGCCGCGCATCTGATCCCCGGCGAGACGGTGCGGCTGCGCATTCGGGCGCGCGACGTTTCGGTCGCGACGGAGCGGCCGCGCGGCGTCAGCATCCGAAATATCCTGACCGGGGTTATCACCGAGATCGCTGCGGAGCCAAAGACCGCTTTCGCCGAGTTGAAGATCGATATTGGCGGCCAGAGGCTGCGCGCCCGGATCACCCGCCACGCCATCGCCGACTTGGGCCTTCGCACGGACCAGGCCGTTTATTGCCTTATCAAATCCATCGCCTTCGACCGGGGCGCCGTCGGCAAACCGCGCCCCAATCCCGACGGCTGACGCCTCCGCCCAAGTCGCTGGAGCGCCCAAGCCTGTCGCTTTTTCCGGTCGCGCATCATGCCTTAAGGGGACAAGATCGCCGTAAGCAGTCCGGGGAGAAGCGGCGATGCAATTCGGTCTCAGCGAAGAGCAGGAGATGATCGTCTCGACGGTGCGCAGTTTCGTCGAGAACGAGATCTATCCGCATGAGGCGCTGGTCGAACGCACCGGCGCGGTCCCGCAGGAAATCGCGGACGAGATCAAGCGCAAGACGCTGGAGCTGGGCTTTTACGCCTGCAATTTCCCCGAAACGGTCGGCGGCGCCGGCCTGTCGCATCTCGATTTCGCCCTGGTCGAGCGCGAATTGGGCCAAGGGTCGATGGCGCTGACGCATTTCTTCGGACGGCCGCAAAACATCCTGATGGCCTGCGAAGGCGACCAGCGCGAACGCTACCTCTTGCCCGCAGTGCGCGGCGAGCGGATGGACGCACTGGCGATGACCGAGCCGGATGCGGGCTCAGACGTGCGCGGGATGAAATGTACGGCGCTTCCGGACGGGGCCGACTGGATCGTCAACGGCTCGAAACACTTTATCTCCGGCGCCGAGCATGCGGATTTTTTCATCGTCTTCGTCGCGACCGGGGTCGATGAGACCGACAAGGGGCCCAAGAAACGCATCACCGCCTTTCTCGTCGATCGCGGGACGCCCGGTTTTGAGGTCCGGGACGGATACAACTCTGTCTCGCACCGCGGCTACACGAACAAGATCCTGTATTTCGAGGAGTGCCGCCTGCCGAAAGAACAGGTGCTGGGCGACGTCGATGGCGGCTTCGCCGTGATGAACGAATGGTTGTATGCGACCCGCATTACGGTTGCGGCGATGAGCGTCGGCCGCGCCCGACGCTGCTTCGATCTGGGTCTCAACTACGCCTCTGAAAGAAAACAGTTCGGCCAGCAGATCGGCAAGTTCCAAGGGGTGAGTTTCCAACTGGCCGACATGATTACCGAGATCGACGCGGCTGACTGGCTGACCTTGGCCGCCGCCTGGCGCTTGGATCAGGGCCTGCCCGCGAACCGCGAGATCGCCAGCGCCAAACTCTACGCCTCCGAGATGCTGGCGCGCGTCACCGACGCGACGCTGCAAATTTTCGGCGGCATGGGCCTGATGGACGATTTCCCGATCGAGCGCTTCTGGCGCGACGCGCGGGTCGAGCGAATCTGGGACGGCACCTCGGAGATCCAGCGCCACATCATCAGCCGTGAGCTCTTGCGCCCGCTCGGGGCCTAGGGCGCCGACGGTGGCGGGCGCCCTCGATCGGCTCTTGCGGCCCAAATCGATCGCCGTGATCGGCGGCGGCGCCTGGTGCGAGAATGTGATCGATCAGTGCGAAAAGATCGGGTTTTCGGGTCCGATCTGGCCGGTTCATCCCACGCGCCGAAAAATCCAAGGCCGCGCCGCCTTTGCGACGGTCGAGTCCCTGCCGGCCGCGCCAGACGCCGCCTTCATCGGGGTCAACCGGCACGCCACCATTGAGGTGGTCAGGAGCCTTCGCAAGAGGGGCGCGGGCGGCGCGGTCTGTTTCGCCTCCGGCTTTCTCGAGGCGCGGGCGGAGGCTAAGGATGGCGCAGACCTCACCGACGCTCTTCTCGAGGCGGCGGGGGAGATGCGCATCATCGGGCCCAACTGCTACGGGCTGATCAACTATCTCGACGGCGCGCTGCTCTGGCCGGACCAGCATGGCGGCGCCCGGGTCGAGAGCGGCGTGGCCATCGTCGCCCAATCCTCCAACATCGCCCTCAACATTACGATGCAGCGGCGCGGCCTGCCCTTGGCCTATGTCGTTACTTGCGGCAATCAGGCGCAAACCGGGATCGCTGAGATCGGGCGCGCGATGCTGGATGATCCGCGTGTCACCGCCCTCGGCCTCTATATCGAGGGGATCGGCGACGTCCGCGCCTTCGAGACTCTGGCGGCGGACGCGCGCCGGTTGGACAAAACCATTGTCGCGCTGAAAATCGGACGCTCGGAACAAGCGCGGCGCGCGACCATCTCGCACACCGCGTCCTTGGCCGGCGACGACGCGGCGGGATCCGCTTTGTTGGAACGCCTGGGAATCGCGCGGATCGCTACGCTGCCAGAGTTTCTCGAGACATTGAAGCTGCTGCATGTCGGCGGACCGCTGATATCGAACCGGATCGCCTCACTTTCCTGTTCGGGCGGCGAGGCCAGTTTGATGGCCGATCTCGCCGTCAGCCGCGCTCTTACCTATCCGCCGATCACCAAGCGCCAGGAGAAACGGTTGCGCGCGGCCCTCGGCCCGATGGTGGCGCTGGCCAACCCGCTCGACTACCACACTTATATCTGGAACGACCGAAGGGCGATGGCGGCGGCGTTCGCCGCGATGATGGATGCGAGCGCCGATCTCGCGCTGGCGATGATCGTGATGGACCTGCCGCGGACCGACCGCTGTTCCGCGCAGGCGTGGGAGGCGGGCCTGAAAGCTGTGATCGACGCGTATGAACAGAGCGGCGTACCAACGGCGCTGGTCGTCAGTCTGCCGGAAAACCTGCCGGAAGAAGTCGCCGCGCGGATGACAGCGGCTTGCGTCGCGCCGCTCTGCGGCATGGCCGAGGCCTTAATCGCCGCCGAATCCGCCGCCTGGTTGGGCGCGCCGTGGGTGCAGCCGGCGCCGATCCTGCTTCCCGCACCGACCCCAGGAGGCTTCCCGCTCAATGAGGCGCAGGCGAAGGCCGCTCTGGCGGCGCAAGGCGTTGCGATCCCCCGATCGGAACGCGCGGACTCGGTCGATGGCGCGGTCGCCGCCGCCGAGCGCCTAGGCTATCCGGTCGTCCTGAAACAGGAAGGCGCAGCGCATAAGACCGAAAGCGGGGCCGTGCGCCTGAACCTGACCAACGCAGACGCGGTTCGGGCGGCTGCGGAGGCAATGACGGGCGCTCCGTTCCTGATCGAGGAGATGATCGGGGAAGGCGTGTTGGAGCTCTTGATCGGCGTCACCCTCGACCCGGCCCACGGTTATCTGCTGACGCTCGGCGCCGGCGGGGTCCGGACGGAGATCTGGCGGGACAAGACGCATCTGCTGTTGCCGGTCGCCGAGGATGATATCATGACCGCACTGGGGCGTTTGAAGATCGCGCCGATCCTGGAAGGCTATCGCGGCGCGCCGCCGGTCGACCAACAGGCCATTGTCGCCGCGGTGTTAGCCGTGCAAGCCTACGTTCAGGACCACATCGGCGCGGTGTCGGAGGTCGAGATCAACCCACTGATCTGCGGGCCGGACCGCGCGGTCGCCGCCGACGCGCTGGTCATTCAAGCCCCGCAACGGCAAGGCGAGTGTAGATGAGCGATACGGAGACTGGCCCAATCGAGACGCGCCGCGACGGCAAGGTCTTGGAAGTCACCTTGAACCGCCCCAAGGCCAACGCCATCGACCTGGCGACCAGCCGGATCATGGGGCAGGTCTTCACCGAGTTCCGCGACGATGCGGAGCTCCTGGTCGCGATCGTCACCGGCGCTGGCGACAAGTTCTTCTGCCCCGGCTGGGATCTGAAAGCCGCCGCCGAGGGCGACGCGGTCGATGGGGATTATGGCGTCGGCGGTTTCGGCGGGCTGCAGGAATTGCGCGGCCTGAACAAACCGGTCATTGCGGCGGTGAATGGGATTTGCTGCGGCGGCGGCTTGGAGCTCGCGCTTTCCGCGGACATCATTCTGGCGTCGGACACGGCGACCTTCGCCCTGCCGGAAATTCGTTCCGGCACAGTGGCTGACGCCGCCTCGATCAAACTGCCGAAGCGCATCCCCTATCATATCGCCATGGAGATGCTGCTGACCGGGCGCTGGCTCGACGCAGAAGAGGCGGCGCGCTGGGGTCTAATAAACCGGATCCACAAGCCGGCTAACCTGATGCCGGAAGCGCGCGCCCTTGCCGCCCATTTAGCGTCCGGCCCGCCTCTGGTCTACGCGGCGATTAAGGAAGTGGTGCGCGAGGCGGAAGATATGAAATTTCAGGACGCGCTCAATAAGATCACCCGCAGTCAGTTCGAAACCGTGGAGCGGCTCTACCGGTCCGAGGATCAGTTGGAAGGCGCCCGCGCCTTCGCCGAAAAACGCGAACCGGTCTGGAGAGGAAAGTGACGCTGTGAGCGACACAATCGCGCCGGACGCGCCACACCGCTCGCTCTGCACGGATTGCGGGATTTCCCGGACGGCGGATCCGAAGCGCTGCGGCCGCGCCTGTCAGTTCATCGCGCCGGACTATCCGGGACTGGAGGCGCAGGTCCACGGCCGCACGCGGTTGGGCGGCGAGTCCGACGAGCGTTTCTTCGGGCCGACGCGCAGGATGCTGCAAGCGCGCCTGAACCCGCCGCTTGAAGGCGCGCAATGGACCGGGATCGCGACCCGGATCGGACAACGGCTGCTCGAACAAGGGACGGTGGACGCGGTCCTGACCGTGGGACCCAGCGCAGAAGATCGTTGGCGCCCGGAGCCGCTGTTGATCACCAAGCCGGAGGACATGGCGCGCGCCCGGGGCATGCGCATGGGCTATGCGCCGCTGCTGGCCTTGCTCGAACCAGCGTTGGCCGCGGGACACAGGCGCTTGGCGGTGATCGGCATCCCCTGCCAGATATACGCGTTGCGCGCGCTTGAAAAGGAATTGGGTTTCGACCGACTCTATGTCATCGGTACGCCATGTTCGGATAACACGACGACTGAGAATTTCCACAAGTTCCTCGCCCTGCTCTCGGACCGTCCAGAAACGATCACCTATCTTGAATTCCGCGCGGACTATCAGGTGGAGCTGCGCTTCGAGGATGGCAGCAAACGGGAAATCCCCTTCCTGAAACTGCCGATCAGCGATCTGCCGAGCGATTTCTTCCCGCTGACCTGCCGCACCTGTGTCGATTACACCAACAGCCTGGCGGATATCACGGTCGGTTATATGGGCGGCGACGGCGACCAATGGCTGATTGTCCGCAATACGCGGGGCGAGGAACTGCTGGCGACGCTCGGACAGGAGGTCATCGTCGCGCCGCCCGGTCAGGCCGGGAAGCGGGCGGCGGCGGTGAAGGGTTTCATTGCCAATACGGAACGCGCCGCCGGCGGCCTGCCATTGCGCCGCATGCCGAAATGGCTGCGCCCGTTGGTCGCCTGGCTGCAGCCTAGAATCGGCCCGCGCGGCCTGGAATTCGCCCGCGCCCGTTTGGAGATGAAGGCTGCCGAAACCGTGCTGCACCTACGCCGTGCCTATCCGCGCCGAATGAAGGCGATGATCCCCAACCATGTCTGGGACCTGGTCGCGCCTTACGGACTGACCGCCGGGTCGGGAGAGCGGGAAGTGGACCCCAATAGACGATAGAGGCGGAGACCCCAGAATAGGCCGATCTTGTGACGGCGCCTCAGGCGCATTAGAACACGGTCAGAATTCTAGCTGGGCCGCGGCGGCCGCGAGATCGGGTATGAGCAAAGATACAACTCTTCAGGCAAGCATTGCGGATCTATTGTCCGTGCTTCCAACAGCATGGAGCCTGAAATCAAGCTCGCTTTGGCGCGCCGACAATCCGGCCGCCGGTCATTGCGGCGTCACAGCTTTGGTCGCGCATGACTTGCTTGGCGGCGATATTCTGAAAACGCCTTATCGAGACATCTGGCATTTCTACAATGTCATCGACGGGCGACGGTGGGACTTCACCGAAAGCCAGTTCGATGCGCCGATCCAGTACGAGGACATGCCCAGCAATCGGGACGAGGCTTTCGGCGACACCAACGCCGAGCAATACGCTCATCTGACACAGGCCGTCCGCGATTTGCTTGACCGGGCCGAACAAAATGACCGCAACGGTCAAGTTTCTTGAGCCTAGCGCCGCTCCGCCGCCGCAGTACGCCATGCTCACTGACTGAAGACGGTTAGCTACGTATTGCGCTGCGCCTTCACCGTCAGGCGATGCGCGTGTAGAAGCGGTTCGGTATAGCCGGATGGTTGCTCGACGCCCTTGAAGATCAGATCGCTGGCGGCCTGGAACGCCACGCCGTCAAAGTCGGGCGCCATCGGCTTGTAAGACGGATCGTCGGCGTTCTGCCGGTCGACGATCTCAGCCATCTTGCGCAGAATGTCGTTCACCTCACCGGCGCCGATCACGCCATGATGGAGCCAGTTGGCGATATGCTGCGCCGAGATGCGGCAGGTGGCGCGGTCCTCCATCAGGCCGACATCGTTGATGTCCGGCACTTTCGAACAGCCGACGCCCTGGTCGATCCAGCGCACCACATAGCCGAGAATGCCTTGCGCATTGTTTTCGACCTCGCGCCGGATCATCGGATCGGACCATTTCTGGAAACTCGCGACCGGGATCTCCAGGACCGAGTCCACATAGGCCCGGCGCCCGCCTTTCTTCAACGCCGCCTGAACCGACAGGACATCGACCTGATGATAATGCAGCGCGTGCAGGGTCGCCGCCGTCGGGCTGGGCACCCAGGCGCAGGTGGCCCCGGCCTTCGGATGCTCGATCTTGGCTTCCAGCATCGCGGCCATCTTGTCCGGCATCGCCCACATACCCTTGCCGATCTGCGCCTTTCCGGACAGGCCGCATTCCAGGCCGATATCGACATTCTGGTTTTCGTAGGCGGCGATCCAGCCCTTACGCTTGATGAAGTCCTTGCGGCTGAATGGGCCGGCCTCCATCGAGGTGTGGATCTCGTCCCCGGTCCGATCCAGGAAACCGGTATTGATGAAAGCGACACGGTGTTTCGCCGCCCGGATGCATTCCTTCAGGTTGATTGAGGTGCGACGCTCCTCGTCCATAATCCCCAACTTCACCGTATAGCGCGGCAACCCAAGGGCGTTTTCTACATGCGTGAAGACCTCGTCAGCAAACGCAACCTCTTCGGGACCATGCATTTTCGGCTTAACGACATAGACCGAGCCTTCGGTCGAGTTGCGCGGCCCCTCGGTCTTCGCGAGATCGTGTTTGGCGATCAGCGCGGTGACCATCGCGTCCATCAGCCCCTCGAAGACCTCTTGGCCGCCGCGGTCGAGGATCGCCGGGTTGCGCATTAGGTGGCCGACATTGCGGACCAGCATCAGGGCGCGCCCCTTCAAAGCGCCGCCCGCGCTCCCGTCCGTCCCGTCCGGTCGGATATAGTCGATATCCGGGCTAAGCCGACGGGTGACGGTTTGGCCGCCCTTCTCGAAGCTCTCCTCAAGATCGCCCTTCATCAAGCCAAGCCAGTTGCGATAGGCCAGCACCTTATCCTCGGCGTCGACGCAGGCGACCGAATCTTCGCAATCCATGATGGCGGAGATCGCGCTTTCTAAACGGACGTCCGCAAGGCCGGCCTGATCGCGCGCGCCGATCGGATGCGCCCGGTCGAAGACCAGCCAGACATGCAAACCGTTATTGCGCAGCATCACCGCCTCTGGCGCGCGCGGATCGCCGCGATAGCCGACGAACTTCTCCGGCTCAGACAACGGCTGATCGTCGATGAGAAGCTGTCCGCCATGCACGTAGTAGCGACGTGCATCAGCGTGGCTGACCCCTTCAATCGGGAAGGCCTGGTCGAGAAACACCCGCGCCCGGGCGACGACGCGGGCGCCCCGCCCACGGTCATACGGACCCGGCTTCGGCGCCGCGCCCAACGCGTCGGTGCCGTAGAAGGCGTCATACAGACTGCCCCAGCGTGCGTTCGCCGCATTCAACGCATAGCGCGCGTTGGTGACCGGCACGACAAGTTGCGGTCCCGGCTGATGTGCGATTTCGGCGTCGACATGGGCGGTTTCAACCTCGAACGCGTCCCCCTCCGGCAAGAGGTACCCGATCCCCTCAAGGAACGCCTTATAGGCGGCGTGATCGTGCGGCTGACCCAGCCGAGCGCGGTGCCAGGCGCTGATCTTCGCCTGCAGATCGGCGCGCTTGTCCAGCAGCGCCTGATTGCGCGGGCCGAACTCATGGATCAGCGCCGACAGGCCGGACCAGAAATCCGCCGCCGAAACGTCGGTCCCAGGCAGAACGTCATGCTCGATGAAATCCGCGAGCAGGCTTGAGACCCGCAGGTCTGATCGTTCGCTATAGCCGTCGGTCATTGTCACCCCAGTGCTCGTTCCGCTGATTGGCGGCGAGACCCTACCCTCGGGCCGCCCCCTGTCAAGGCGAGGCGCTGCGGACCGACCGAAACGCGCGCATCGCCCGCCGGACTAGACTCACTTACCCGCCCTCAGTACGCTGCTCAACCTGTGCAATGACCTAGGGGCGGGCAGACCGGCCAAGAGGATGAATTTGCTTTTCCAAAAAGTCAGCCAGTGGCGCTCGATCGGCGCCGCGCTGTTATTCAGCCTCATCGCGCTTCCGGCCGGGGCGCAGGGGCTGGATATCACGATCGATTCCGAACCGAACTACGCGGCGCTCGCGGTCGGCGTCGCCCCCGACTATATCGGCTCGGACGATTATGAGTTCGTCTTCGGCGCAGCGGGCCGCTACAGCTTCGACGGCTATCGCAGCGTCGAGCTCTTGGCGACGCAATTGACCGTCAATCTGCTGGACCACGAGAATTGGCGGTTGGGCCCGACAGCCAATTACCGGTTCGGCCGAGACGATGTCGATGACGATGCGGTTGATCGTCTGAGAGACGTCGACGACTCGGTCGAGGTGGGGTTCAATGTCGGCTATGAAATGCGCAACGCGCTGAACCCGCGATATAGCTTCAGCGTTGGGGCGGATTTCCTGCAAGACGTGTCGGACGGCCATGACGGCTATCTCGCCACCCTATCCGCGAGCTATTGGATGCCTGTGGCGATGCCGCTGGATCTGGGCTTCGGCGTCAGCTCGACCTACGCCAGCGACGATTATCACGATGCGTTCTTCAGCGTGGATGCGTCGGATTCAGCGCGCAGCGGCCTCGATGAATACTCAGCCGGTTCCGGCGTTCGAGACATCGCCGTCTTTCTCGGTGCGGTCTTCCATTTCAGCCCAACCTGGCACGCGGTCGGCGGGCTGCGCTATCAGGCGCTGCTGAGCGATGCAAAGGACAGCCCGATTGTCGATGATCGCGGCTCTTCGAACCAGTTCATCGGCGCGATCGGTCTGGCCTATAGCTGGTAGCGCCCCGGTGCGCCGGAACCCGTTCGGCGCCGCTATCATTTACCCCTTGGTCCCTTACATCCAAGCGCGCCGCCGCCCCTATGCCGATTGGGCTATTTGGCCTAAGGTTTAGGAAAACATAAAGCGGGGGGCCAAAACCATGATCAGCCGGGGTCTTTTCAACATGCGGCCAGCGCATGGCGTCGCCGCTGCGCTCGCCATAGGGTTGGTCGCGCTTTTCCTTGCGGACGCCGCTTACGCCAACACCGACGCAGCCGATACGCCGAATTGGCTGCACATGCTGATGGGTCTGTTCGGCGGTCTCGCGCTTTTTCTGTTCGGGATGGAGCAGATGGGGGACGGTTTGAAGGCCGTCGCCGGCGCCCGTCTCAAGGACATCCTCGCCAAATTCACCAAGAACCGGGTCGTCGCAGCCTTCACCGGCGCCGTGGTCACGGCGGTAATCCAATCCTCGTCGGTCACGACCGTGCTGGTCGTCGGCTTTGTGTCGGCCGGCGTCATGACCTTCACCCAATCGGTCGGCGTGATCATGGGCGCGAATGTCGGCACCACCGTGACCGCGCAGATCGTCGCCTTCAAGGTCGAGGAATTGGCGTTGGCCTTCATCGCCATCGGCTTCGCCCTTCTCTTCGGCGCCAAACGAGACAATCTCAAGAATTACGGCGCCATCCTGATGGGGTTGGGTCTGGTCTTCTACGGCATGTCGGTGATGAGCGACGCGATGCGGCCGCTGCGGACCTATGAGCCCTTCACGGTCCTGATGGGGTCGATGGACAACCCATTCTACGGCATCGCCGTGGCGGCGGCTTTCACCGCTTTGGTCCAGTCCTCGTCGGCCACCACGGGGCTTGTTATTGTCATGGCGAGCCAAGGCCTGATCAGTCTGCAAGCCGGCATTGCGCTGGCCCTGGGGGCGAATATTGGCACCTGCGTCACCGCCCTTCTGGCGACGATCGGCAAGCCGACGCACGCCATACGCGCCGGCGTCGTGCATGTGCTCTTCAATGTGATCGGCGCCCTGTTATGGATCGGGCTGATCGAGCAACTGGCGGACTTTGCGATCCAAGTATCCCCATCCAGCGAAGGCCTGTCCGGTTCGGACAGGTTGGCGGCCGACACGCCGCGCCAGATCGCCAACGCCAACACGATTTTCAATCTGGCTAACACGGTTCTGCTGCTGGCTTTCGCGGGCCCGATCGCCAAGGCGGCGACGGCGCTGGTTCCGTCGCGTCCCGAAAAACCCACCCAAATCGCCAAACCGAAATATCTTGATCGCGAGCTGTTGGAGGTGCCTGCGCTGGGCCTTGAGCGCGTCCGGTTGGAGCTCGGGCATATGGCCGAGATCCTAAGCGCCATGTTCGACGCGCTCGGCGAGGCGTTCGAGACCCGCGACAGCCGTAAGCTGGACCGTCTACGCCGCCTCGATGACGGGGTCAATGTGCTGCAGCACGCGGTCTTCGGCTATCTCGGCGGGTTGCGAAAGCAAGGGTTGACCGATGAAGAAAGCCAGGCGCTGCAGAAACTCTTCCAAGCCACCGGGGCGGTCGAGGCGATGGGCGATCAGATGAGCGACCGGATCGTCTCGATCGCCGCCAAGTGGCTGGAGAAGGACATGCGGGCGAGCCCGGCGATGAGCGCGATCATGCGGCCGCTCTTCCGCAAAACGGCGGAGACCGCGATCGCCTCGATCGGGGCTGTGCAAGCGGTTGACGAATTGGCGGCCCAGTCGGTCCTGGCCAGCGAGGCGGAAATCGAGCGGCTGATCTCGGACGCGTTGCGTCACCAGTCGGAACAGATCGAGCTCGACGACGCCCGCCATCTTGAAGCAATCCGCATGGAAATGGAGATGGTGGAATCGATGCGCGATCTGCATCGCTTGTCCTGCGATATCGCGCGCACCGTTCTACCCGTCGCCGTCCTCAGTGAACGGAACTGAGCCTCGGATTCAGGTCAAATGGCAACAAACACAATTGGGCGGAACGCGTTGGTTCTCGACTCTCCTATCGAGCGGGGTTTAGGCTCCGTTGATCGAACCCGCTGGGGACAATAACATGGCGACACAATTCCAACGTGTATTTTTTCCTGCGCTCTGCGCCCTGGCCTTGGCCGCCTGCGGCTCGCCACCCGAGAGGATCTCCGCCGTGCCAAGCGATCTGGCGCGAGAAGCCACAGTCCCAGGGATGCCCGAAAACGTCCGCTATTTCGCGGACGAAGACCCCGAACGCTTAATCGCCGATGCGCTGGCTTCGGCCGAACGAGAGCGCCGCAGCCTCGGCGTGACAGATCCTGCCGCGCCATTGCCGACGGCCCACTATCTGGCGATTTCCGGCGGCGGAGACGCCGGCGCGTTCGGCGCTGGGTTGCTGATCGGCTGGACAGAATCCGGCGCGCGGCCCGAATTCAAACTCGTGACAGGGATCAGCACCGGCGCGTTGACCGCGCCCTTCGCCTTTTTGGGCTCTGACTATGATGAGCAGCTCAAGACGGTCTACACGACCATTGGTCCTGAAGACGTTTTCAAACCGCGGGGCCTGTTCGCCGCCATCAACAATGACGGTTTGGCGGACACATCGCCCTTGTGGACGCTGGTCAGCCAATACGCGAATGAGGAGATGCTCGCGGCGATTGGGCGGGAATATCAGGAAGGCCGATTTCTCCTGATCGCGACGACAAACCTGGACATCCGCAGACCGGTCATCTGGAATATCGGAGAGATCGCGCTGAGCGGCGATCCGAACGCGGTGACCCTGTTCCGCAGCATCTTGATCGCTTCCGCCTCGATCCCCGGCGCCTTCCCGCCGGTGATGATCGATGTGGAAGCCGACGGCGTCCCGTATCAGGAAATGCATGTCGATGGCGGCGCAGCGGCCCAGGTGTTCATCTATCCGCCGAATTTCGAACTTGAAGACCTTGCGGAAAATTATGGGGTCACGCGCGAACGGACCGTCTATGTCGTTCGAAACGCGCAATTGGAGCCGGAATGGTCCGATGTGGACCGCCAAACCCTGACCATCGTCGGCCGCGCCATCGCCTCGCTCATCCATAGCCAGGGGATCGGCGATCTCTACCGGATCTATTCAAGCGCCCAGCGCGATGGGCTGGACTACAACCTCGCCTTCATTCCGGCGGAGTTCGACGTCGAGAAGGAAGAAGAATTCGACACCGCCTACATGCAGGCGCTGTTCGAGTTTGGACGCGAGCGGGCCGTCAACAGGTATCCTTGGGAAAAAACACCGCCGGGCTTCGTCGACGACTAACGCGCACGCCGCCCGCTTGGACCGATCGGCCGGCCTTGCGCGCCGCCGGCCAGAGAACGCCCTAGCCGTCTGATTCCTGCGCGCGCGAAATACGCCGATCCGGCCGCGTTTCCGGAGCGCAGCAGAGACGAGAATTCATAAACATTTCACTGGAAATGCGCTGCAACAGTGATTATGTTGCAATGCACAATGACAAGGTGATTGTCAGCGTCTCGCCTCACTTGGTTTGAGCGCTCGGCGCCCTTGTCTCCACAATACACGACACACCGGGGGGCGCGTCATGACCGCATTACCGTGGCAACAATTCTGGGATTATTCCGTCGATTTTTGGCAGCGCAACGCGCTTTTTCTCGACGTCATGCGCCAGCGGGGCGACAATTACCTCGAACATATGGCGCGGCCGGTGCAGGAAGTCCTGCATTTCGACTACACGCTCGTTCTGAAAGGAACGGACCGCGAGCGTCCGGTGAATTACGGGCTGGTGCGCATCCATCCGCCGAAAGGCGTCAAAATCGATGATCAGAAGCGGCCCTATGTTGTGGTCGACCCGCGCGCGGGCCATGGTCCTGGCATCGGCGGTTTCAAACCGGAGAGCCAGATCGGCGCAATTCTGGAGGCTGGCCATCCCTGCTATTTCATCGGCTTCATCACCGACCCGATCCCCGGCCAGACGATCGAAGATGTCGGGCGCGCCGAGGTCGATTTCCTGCGCCATGTGGCCGAGCAACACCCGGAAGAGGCTGGCAAGCCGTGCGTGATCGGCAACTGTCAGGCCGGCTGGGCGATGATGATGCTGGCCGCCACGGCGCCCAATCTGGTCGGCCCGCTGCTGATCGCCGGCGCGCCGATTTCTTATTGGGCGGGGGAGCGCGGCAAGAACCCGATGCGCTATCTCGGCGGCTTGTTGGGCGGCACCTGGATGACCGCGTTGCTGGGTGATCTTGGCAAGGGGATCTTCGACGGCGCCAATCTGGTCGGCAATTTTGAAGGGTTGAATCCCGCCCATACCTATTGGAGCAAGCAATACAATCTTTGGTCCAAAGTCGATACCGAAGCCGAGCGTTATCTGGAGTTCGAACGCTGGTGGGGCGCGCACACGCTGCTTAACGCCGAGGAAATGCAGTTCATCGCCGATGAGCTGTTCGTCGGAAATAAGCTGATCCAAGGAGACCTGTCGCTCTCGGACGGGACCAAGGTCGACCTGCGCAACATCCGCTCGCCCATCGTGGTCTTCTGTTCGCACGGCGACAACATCACGCCGCCGCAACAGGCGCTGCACTGGATCCTCGATCTCTATGACGATGTCGATGAGATCCGCAGCCACGGCCAGACGATCGTCTATTCCTTGCACGACACGGTCGGCCATCTCGGGATCTTCGTGTCGGGCAAGGTCGGGGCCAAGGAACACGATCAGTTCACGCGCAACATGGACATGATCGATATCCTGCCGCCGGGCCTGTACGAGGTTCACTTCAATCCGAAGACCGATACGGACAAGAACCCCGACCTGGCGCATGGCGACTATATCGTCACCGTCGAGACGCGGACCCTGGACGATATCCGCGCGCTGGGCGAATTGGACGAAGGCGACGAAGAAACGTTCGCCACAGTCGCCCGCGTCTCGGAGATCAATACCGGTCTCTACAAGACCCTCGTCTCGCCGATCGTGAAGCGCACAGTCACCGACCAAAGCGCGGAACTGATGCGCGAGTTGCATCCGGCGCGCCTGCAATATGCGTTGCCGTCCAGCAGCAACCCGTTCATGGCATGGACCCAGTATTGGGCCGATTTGGCCAAGTCCCAACGGCAGCCGGTGTCCGAAGACAACCCGTACAAGGTCGCCGAGGGCATGATGTCCGACGCGATCGTCACCGGCCTGAACATGTACCAGGAAATGCGCGACACGCTGCAGGAGCGCACCTTCTTCAACCTGTACGAGTCGCCGGTACTGAAGGCGATGGTCGGGCTTGGCGGTCGCGACAATGTCGTCCGAAAACTGGTCGACAAGAAAGACCCCGCCAGACTGGCCTATGTGCGCGAGAAAAAGGCTGCGCTCAAAGAAGACATCGCCGTCGGCGGTCCGCGCGAGGCGACGATCCGGTCCTTGATCTATGTCGGACTGCCGGAAGGCCGGGCGGATGAACGCGCCTTCGGGGCGCTTCGCCAGGTGCGCGAGCAAGTGGCGCCTGATAAACGCTTGACCCTGCCCGAGTTCAAAGAGCTGGTGCGACGGCAATATCTGAAACTCATCATCGCCGAAGACGAGGCGATGGAGAGCCTGGACGCCATGCTGCCAAGCGATAAGGCGGAGCGCGAGAAGCTCTACCAATTGGTCGTGTCGCTCACCACCGCCGCCAGGGCGCCGAGCGACTTACGTAAGAAGCGTATGGAAAAGCTGGCCGGCTATTTCGGCGTTTCGCCCAGCTTGGCCGATGATCCGACAGACGCTCCTAAACTCCCCAAATCGGTCTCGCGCGCGCGCCGCAAGACGCCGGCGGCGTCGAAATCCGGCGCTCGGCCCCGCGCGAAATCGGCCTAACGGATCAAACGCGCGGGCCACCGTCCCAAGCACCTTTACTGTTGCCATCGTCCGAAACGCCGCGAGGGGGACACATCATGGACGAACTACACAAGCCGTCGACCGGAACGCCCGGAGAGAAATACGAACGGCTGATCGCCTACGCCAAGACCGTTCCGGCGGCCAAGACCGTGGTCGTGCATCCCTGCGACAAAAGCTCGCTCAAAGGGGTCGTCAAAGCGACGGAGGCGGGCCTGATCGACCCTATCCTGGTCGGCCCTGAAGCGCGGATCAAAGAGGCGGCGGCAGAGGCCGAGCTTGATCTGTCCGACCTGGAGATCGTCGACGCGCCCTTCAGCCACGCCGCCGCCGCCCAGGGCGTCGCCATGATCCGAGAGGCGCGCGGCGATGTCTTGATGAAAGGGTCGCTGCATACCGACGAATTGATGAGCGAAGTTCTGCGCAAGGAGAAGGGCCTTCGGACCGAACGGCGCTTGAGCCACGTCTTCGCAATGGACGTGCCGACCTATCCGAAAGCGCTCTACATCACAGACGCGGCGATCAACATCGCGCCGGACCTGGCGACCAAGGCGGATATCGTGCAGAACGCGATCGATCTCGCCACCGGGCTGGGGCTCGAAGAGCCCAAGGTCGCGATCCTGTCAGCGGTCGAGACCGTCACGCCAAAAATCCCGTCGACGATCGAGGCCGCCGCCTTGTGCAAAATGGCGGATCGCGGACAGATCACCGGCGGTATCCTCGACGGCCCCTTGGCGATGGACAACGCCATCAGCCCGGAAGCCGCCGAAATCAAAGGCATCGTCTCCCCGGTCGCGGGCGACGCCGACATCATCGTTGTCCCCGACCTGGAGGCGGGCAACATGCTGGCCAAGAACCTGACCTTCCTGTCGGGCGCGCTCGCGGCGGGCATCGTCTTGGGCGCACGGGTCCCCATTGTCTTGACCAGCCGCGCCGACAGCACACAGACCAAAATGGCCTCCTGCGCCGTGGCGAGCATCTACGCCCACACGCTCCGCAAAGTGATCTAGACAATCAATGTCGGACCCCATCCTCGTCCTGAACGCAGGCTCCTCCAGCGTCAAATTCGAACTGTTCGACGTAGTGGACGCCGCGCTGCAGCGGCGTTTCAAGGGCAAGGTCGACGGCATCGGCACGCGGCCGAAACTCAAGGCGAAGGCGGCCGACGGCGCCATCCTGATCAACACAAATTATGAAGCCGCCGAGATGGCCGACATCGGCGCCGCCCTGGACGCGTTGCGCGCTTGGCTGACCGACGCGTTGGGGGGAGAGCGGCTGGCGGCGGTCGGCCATCGGGTGGTGCATGGCGGGCCGGAATTCTCTTCGCCGGTGGTCATCGATCACGATGTCGTCGCCACGCTGGAGGCCTATGTCCCGCTCGCGCCCTTGCATCAGCCGAGCAACCTGGCCCCGATCAAGAGACTGCTCGATCAACAGCCGGACCTGGTGCAAGTCGCCTGCTTCGACACCGCGTTTCATAGAGACCACGGTGCGCTGGCCGACCGTTTCGCGGTGCCGGAATGGTTGTATGAGGAAGGGGTGCGTCGCTATGGCTTCCACGGCCTGTCCTACGAGTATATCGCCCAGACCCTGACGACCACGGCGCCGGACCTGGCCCAAGGCAAGGTCGTCGTCGCCCATCTTGGCAGCGGGGCGTCGCTCTGCGCCATCAAAGCCGGCCGCAGCGTCGACAGCACGATGGGGTTCACGGCGCTCGACGGGTTGCCGATGGGCACACGGCCCGGTCAGCTGGACGCAGGCGTGATCCTGTATTTGTTGGAAGAAAAGGGCATGTCGGGCCCGGAGATCCAGCATTTGCTCTATCATGAAAGCGGCTTGAAGGGCCTGTCCGGCGTCAGCAACGACATGCGCGACCTGCTGGCCAGCGACGCGCCGGGCGCGCAATTGGCCTTCGACTATTTCGTCTATCGCATCGCCAAGGAAACGGCGGCGCTCGCCTCGGTGTTGGGCGGGCTCGACGGGCTGGTCTTCACGGCCGGGATCGGCGAACACGGGCCGGAAGTCCGTGCGGCGGTCTGCGAGCGCCTTTCCTGGTTGGCGCTGACGCTCGACCCCGAGGCCAATGACCGTCATGCGAGCGTGATCAGCGCGCCTGGCTCTGCGATACAGGCCCTGGTTATTTCGACCGACGAAGAATTCATGATCGCGACCCATACGCTTCGGCTTATGACCGACCGTTAGGCTTCCAACCCACGGAAGCCAACCTATCAAGGAGAAGAACAATGGATCTGGCGGCTCGCTCACTCGAGGGCAAAAAGGGATTGGTGATGGGGATCGCCAATGACCAATCCATCGCCTATGGCTGCGCCCGCGCCTTTAAATTGATTGGCGCCGACGATCTGGCCATCACCTATCTGAATGAGAAGGCCAAGCCCCATGTCCAGCCCCTGGCGGAGGAGCTGGAGGCCGGCATTTTCATGCCGCTGAATGTCGCCGAAGACGGCGAGATGGAGGCGGTGTTCGAGGAAATCGAGAAGAAATGGGGCAAGTTGGATTTCGCGCTTCACTCGATCGCCTTCGCGCCGAAAGAAGACCTGCATGGCCGCATCACCGACAGTTCGCGGGAAGGCTTCCTGATGGCGATGGATATTTCCTGCCATTCCTTCATCCGGATGGCGCGCCTGGCGGAACCCCTGATGAAGGATGGCGGCACGCTATTGACCATGACCTATTACGGCGCCGACAAGGTAATCGAGAATTACAACATCATGGGCCCGGTCAAATCGGCGCTCGAATCCAGCGCCCGCTATATGGCCTGGGAATTGGGCCGCAAGGGCATCCGGGTACACGCGATCTCCCCGGGCCCGCTTGCGACGCGCGCCGCGTCCGGCATCAAGGATTTCGATTCGCTACTGAACGAGGCTGCCGAACAGGCGCCAGCCGGTCAGTTGGTCACCATCCACGATGTCGGCATGGCCTGCGCCGGATTGGCGACGGACGCGGCGAAGCTGATCACCGGCGACACGATTTATATCGACGGCGGCCTGCACATCATGGGCTAGTGCGCGGCTGAGCGCTTGGTCTGGGCGCGCTAGTCAAACCCGTCGATGATTGTTCCGGTGAAACTCACTTCGCCGACCAGCGTATTCCCTTCAAGCCGGATCTTGCGGCCCTCGATATGCAGCGTGGCGCAGCGTTCCTCGCCTGGATTCATCCGCCGCCATGTCACGCAAAGCGCGTCGTCGGCGCGCATGCGCCATTGTCCCGTGTCGCGATCTCCATTTTCATCGACAAAGGTGGCCACGCCGCCGCTCAGAAAATAGGCGTGGAAATCCACACCGTTAGGAAGTTGACCGACAAAAGTGTTGCCGCGCGCCAAGGTCACGAACATCGGCCCTTTCAATTGCTCCGATTGCGCCAGTCCGGTCTGAAGGGTCAAGAAAATCGCAACTGGCGTCGCCAGCAAACACGCTGCGAGTCCCGCTGTGGCCCTATGTCTCATCGCGCTGTTTCGCATTGATTTGCGTCTCGCTGCTGATCACTCCACCCTATCACATTCGAAATCAACGCCCAAAGACTGCGTGCAAAAGACCCTATCGGCGTCGGGAAAATACGATACACTCCGGTTGCCGCGCGGACATCGAACGGCGCGATCGCGCGTCTGCCGCCCATCTGATCAAGAAGGATTTTCAATGACGGACGCTAGCAGTATCGGCGCATTGGCTACACGCGGCGCGCGCCATAGAGCCTTGTGGTCGCTAACACTTGTCATTGGCTACGTCGGCCTCGCGACCGCCGCGTTGGCCCAGTCTCCGTTCGAGGAGCAACCGACATTCAATACCGCGGACCTGTTGCCGGGCGTCCCGTTGCAGGGCGAGTTCTACACCATCGATCCGGTGGCCCAGAGCGACGGTATGCAGATCACCTATACGATCCGGGTTGGCGACACTCCCTATACCGCAAACAGCACCGCGCTGATGCGGGTCCGGCTTGCCGAGCTGGACGCCTATGAAAAACTCCAAGAGGTGCAAGGCACGGACGTCTTCATTGAAGCGGTCGGCAACGCCGCCGTCAGTCCGCTGCGCGGCGCCCGCGACCTGATCACGGCGCCCATCGACACGATATCCAGTGCGGGCTCCGGCGTCGCCACCTATTTCTCAAACATTGGTCACGCCCTGTTCGGCGGGGCCAGCGATGAGGAGGCGAACGCGGCCGAGGCGGCCTTAGGTTTCGACGCGGCGAAACGCCAATGGGCGTTCGAGCTGGGGGTCGACCCCTATACAACCTTCGAACCTGTCAGCAGCGAACTCTCGACAGTAGCTTGGACCGGCGTCGCGGGCGGATTAACGGTCGCCGTCGGCTATTCGCAGATCGACGGAACGGCTGGGACTGTGATCGCTGGAACAAAGGCGGTCGACCAATTCAGCCGTATGGTCAGCGAAAACACACCGGCGGAGTTGAAGAAGATCAACGCGGCCGCCCTTGAGAGCATGCAGATCGACCCGACCGTCGCCACACTATTCTTGGAGCATCCATCTCTGTCGCCGACCCGGAAGACCCGCATCGTTGGGGCGGTCGGCCGGCTGGACGTCTCTGGGCGCCAAGTCTTTATCGAGCGCGCAATTCTGTCTCAAAACGATACGGAGGCCTTTCTGATCGAACGATGGGCCGAAATGAGCGCCGCGTACCATGAGAAGGTCCAGCCGGCGGCGCGTGTTGTACCCGTCGGCGATGAGAAGTCGCCTATCCTGCAACGCAAGGATGGCGTCTTGGTAGCCCTGCTGCCCGCAGACTACGTCGCCTGGACTCCTGTTGTCGCACAAGGGATAGGCGCCGCCGACGCCAGCCTCAACCAGGTCGCCGATGTAAGCGGCAAGGAGCTCTGGCTCAGCGGTTTCGCATCCCAAATCGCGAAAGACAATCTGACAGCGCTGGGTTGGACCGTGCGCGAACAGACCAATCAAACACTGGGCTTTCAATAAAGGGAGGGAAAGGTAATGCGCTCACTGTTTCGCCTCGGCGTCTTGGGACGCCTCTTGGGATTTCTGATCTTCATCGCACCGGCTACAGCGGTGGCGCAAGGGATCGTCACCGGCGAGGTCGTGGTCTTGCAGGCCGAAGTGGTCGGCATTGACCGCGTCGACCGCACCCTGTTGTTGAAACGCGAGGATGGCAGCGTCACCTCGCTAGAGGTCGGCCACGCCGCCCGCAACTTCGACCAGATCCGGGTCGGCGACACGATGACGGCGACCTATGTCGAATCCGTGGCGCTCTTTCTCGGCGACCCGAATGAGAAGCCGGGAGTCGTCATCGGGCATGCGGCGGTGCGCGCCAAGGAAGGCGACATGCCCGGCGGAATCGTTGTCGAGGTCGTCGACGTCTCCGCGGTGATCGCCGCGATCGACCGCGAGAACAATATCGTCACCCTGCGGGAACCGACCGGCCACCTGTCAGTGGTGCGAGTCAATCCCGACGAGGTCGATATGGACAATCTGGAGATCGACATGATCGTGCACGCCCGCTACACAGAAGCGGTCGCGATTTCCGTCGAGCATCCAGGCAAGTAGAGGCGCAGGTTCAGGCCCTTCGGCAAAGCGCCGCTTTCCGAGCGGCGCGGCCGAGGCCTAAGCCGCCGCGCCGGTGCGCAAGGTCCATTCAACCGCCTGGGACATGACATCCTGCAGGCTTTCATCGAAGGCGGCGACGATATTATCGAGCGTGCGCTCGCCGACATCTGTCGACGAGTCGAAGGTGATCTGGCCGACGGCGTTGCGCCGGGGGCTCTGAACCAGCGTGAATTCGATCGCCACAACGGCGGTCGAGGTGTCGCCCTCTTCGAGGATATGGAATCCGGTCAGGCGGCTCTCCAGCGTGAAGGCCGGGCGAATCCGCGCCGTCCGATCCCCAACCACGAGGATGCTGTTTGAGTTCTTGAAAGACGCGACCAGCAGTTCCATGACCATGACCGGCGCGCGGCTCGACCATTCCCCGTTGCGGAGATACTGGATATCGGTCCGTTCGCCGATGGCGATCCGCCCGGTGTTCAGGGACAAGGTCGCGGCCGGTTCATTCACAACCAAGGGCCAGGCGACCGTCGGCAGGTTCGGCGGGAAGTCCTCGGTCGGGCTGAGGGCGACACGGCGCGCCGGCGGCCCGCTGCCCGGCACAGAGCAACCGGTCAATCCAAGCAAGACACCCGCGCCGCTCAGCGCCATGACCTCGCGCTTACTAAGCTGTCTCGGGCCTTGCCTATCCATCGCTTCGATCCCCATCACTGAACCTCCACCTGTCCTTGATCCCCGAGGAAGAAGCGCGCGGGATTCCGCTCCATCTCTTCCATTACGCGGCGGAACTGCTCCACCGCCGCCTGGGCGTCGACCGCCAGGTTGTTTATCTCATAAAGCCCGCCATTCGAGAAGTCGGTGATCCCGCGCCGGTTTTCCTCAATCAGCAATGTCGTTGAGTCGGCCAGGGCGGTTACCGTCTCCTCCATGGTCACGAGCCCCGCCACCGCCTTTTTGATCTCCGGCGACAAGTCCGCAACCAACGCGTCAATATTCTCGCCCAGTTCGGCATAGTCCGCGCTGGTGTCTCGCAGACCGATGATGGCGTCGCCAAGCGGCTCCCGATTTTCCGCCACGACCGCATCCAAGTCCTCGGCGAGTTCGTCATAGGCTTGAACGGCGTTCCTGATTTCCCGAAGGATCGGGGTGACGTCACCGGCTTGCGCGTTTACCTGCTCAGATATCGACACGGCGTTCGCAAGGATATCGTTTACATGTTGTTGGTTTTCTTGCGTCAGAAATCCGTCTAGCGCTAGAACGGCGCCGTTGACCGAGTCGACCAATCGATCGACCGATGATTTAAACTGGTCGATGTCTGATTCCACAGTCGGTATTTGTTCATACGGATACTGGTTTTCAGTCAGGACAATAGGCGTGCCGGGCAGAAAATCGAAGATAACGGAAAGTTGTCCTGTTACAAGGCTATCGGCCGCCAGTCTCGCGCGGAAACCGCGCTCGATCAGGTCGTCCAAGTCCTCATCGCTCTGCTCTTCCGCCTCCTCGAAATTCCGGATCCTGGACATCTCAATTTCCATGATGACGGGAATCCTGAAATCCTCCGACCCTACATCCATGTTCGCCTCAACCCATAGGTCTCGGACAGTGCCGATCTGTACGCCGCGCAAGGTCACCGGGGCGCCGACGCGCAGGCCGCTCAAGGAGCCCGGGAAATAGGCGATGGTGAGGCGTCGTTCGTCGAAGAACCTGCCGCTGCCGAATACGCCGACCGCAATGACCGCCAGGATGACGGCCACGACGACGAACCCGCCAACGGCCTTAGGATTGGCTTTCTTCATCTCACTTCTCCAATCGCGCTGAAAGACATGATCCCCTCATGCCTCTCGGCGCTCCTATCCTACGCTGCTGTCTTCTCGCCACGGTTCAGAAACTCTCGGACCGCAGGGTTGTCAGAGTTGTCACGCAGCCAGACTGGGTTGCCGGTCGCGATCTGCGTCTTAGTGTCCGGGCTGAGCACGACCGAATTGCTGCCGATCGTGAAGATGCTGGCCAATTCGTGAGTCACAACCACAATGGTCGCCCCCAGACTTTCCTTCAATTCCAGGATCAGTTCGTCGAGATTGCGTGAACTAATCGGGTCGAGCCCGGCTGACGGTTCGTCGAAAAACAGGATCTCCGGATCGACGGCCAACGCCCGTGCGACCGCCGCGCGGCGCTGCATGCCGCCGGAAATCTCCGACGGATAGAACTTGTCGAAGCCGGCCAGCCCGACAAGCGCCAGCTTCAGATTGGCGACTGCTTTGCGGTCATTGGGCGGAAGGTCGGTGAACTCTTCCAATGTCAGTTCGATATTTTCCGACAGGGTCAACGAACTCCACAACCCGCCATGCTGAAAGACGACCCCGCAGCGTTGCAACAGTTGTTGCCGCGCGTGCTCTTCGGCGTCCCACAGGCTCTCGTTTTGAAGCAGCACCTTGCCCGCCGAAGGTTTCTGCATGCCGATCAGCGCCTTCATCACCGTGCTTTTGCCGCAGCCGCTGCCGCCCATAATGATGAAGACATCGCCTTTTTCGATCGTGAAATTCAGATTCTTCTGCACGACGAAACTACCATAGGCCATGGTCATGTCCTCGACCACGATCGGCGGATTGTCGGAGCTTTGCGTCGATTCCTGAGGCGGCGTTTCGGACATCGATCCCTCTTCTAGATACCCAGAATATGGTACATGACGGTCAGGATCGCCTGAGCGATGATGATGAAGACGATTGAGGTCACCACCGCCGAAGTCGCCGCGTTGCCCACGGCCGCCGCATTGCTGCCGCACTGAATGCCGCGCAGACAGCCGGCGATCGCGATGATGACGCCGTAAATTGCGGCCTTGAATAATCCGCTGGCCCAATCCACCAAATCGACCGAGCCGACGGTTTGCGCGTAATATTGGGTGAATGTCAGATCGGAGAGCGTGGTGGCGAGCACCGAGCCGCCCAACATGCCGACAATATTGGCGTAGATCGTCAGCATCGGCACGGCGACGATCAGCGCCAAGATCCGCGGCAGAACCAGATATTCAACCGGATCGATGCCGATCACTTTGAAGGCCGCGGTCTCCTGATTGACATTCATGGTGCCGATCTGAGCGGCGAAGGCCGCGCCGGTGCGCCCGGCCATGATGATCGCCGTCATCATGCCGCCCAACTCGCGCACCATCGCAACCGACACGAGGTTGGCGACAAAGATGCTGGCCCCGAATTGTTCCAGCTGAACCAGCCCGACAAAGCCCAAGATCACGCCGACCAGGAACGAGATTAGAGTCACGATCGGCAGGGCGTCGGGGCCGCATTGCTGAAAGGTCAAAATGACATCCGACATGCGGTATCGCGCGGTCCCACGCAGGGTTCTGCCGAACGAGATGATGCTTTGGCCGAGGAATTCGACCATTTCGCCGCCGCTTTTCCAGGCGTCGATGGCGTCGCGGCCGGTCCGCTCCAGGAAACCAGGGATTTCGTCGGAATCGCGTGCGGCGCCCTCGCGCGCCGGCACAGCTAGCGCCAGATCGACCAGGCGGCGCGCGCCGGGGGCGAGGCCGCTTAAATCCAGCTCGACGCCGGCCGCGTCGCAGCGCCGGCGCAAATCGACCATGAAGACCACAAGCGCGCTGTCCCAGCGCTCGACGGCCGACGCATCAATCGCCAGCGCCGCGCCCTTGGGCAAAGCGCCGCCATCTCGAAACACCGAGTCCGCCAAGGCGACGCCGCTGTCGATGTCCCAGGCGCCGCTGAGCGTCAGGACCGCCCCCGTTTCCGAGGCCGTCAATTCAAACCGTTCGGACGTCATTCCCCGAGCCCGTCTCCGATCGACCGTCGCGCCCATACCCCACGCGCATCATACTGACACCCGTTCTGGCTGAATTCCAAGTAAAATCAGAACAATAGGGCTTCCCGACGCGCCTCACGCCAAAGCGTCGCACCCCGCCTACGCGTAGAGATTCGGCACGATATTCGCCGCCGGCAGGGTCGCCTCCACGCCTTTCGGCTGTTTCTGCGGTTTCGGGATCGTCGGCAAATCCACATCGACCTTCTTATAGGGAATTTGCGCCAGCATATGGCTGATCAGGTTCAAGCGCGCCCGCCGTTTGTCGTCGGCGGGAACCACATACCAGGGGGCGTAGGGCGTGTCGGTGTCGCGGATCATCCGGGTGAAGGCCTCGGTATAGTCCCACCACCGACGGACGGACTCACGATCCATGGGACTGAGTTTCCAGTGTTTCACCGGATCCTCGATCCGCGCCTCGAACCGCCGGCGTTGCTCATCCTGGCTGACATCCAGGAAATATTTCAACAGGATGAAGCCCTGATCGACGATCTCGCGCTCCGCCATCGGCGTCACGCGCATGAACCGCTCATATTCATCATCGCTGCAGAACCCCATGACCCGTTCGACCCCGGCTCGGTTATACCAGGACCGGTCGAACAAGGTGATCTCGCCGCCGGCGGGAAAATGCCGGACATAGCGCTGCATGTACATTTGCGTGCGTTCCCGGTCGGACGGTTTCGGCAGCGCCACATGCCGGAACACGCGCGGGCTGACACGATGGGTGATGCGGCTGATCACGCCGCCCTTGCCCGCCGTATCACGGCCTTCGAAGATCACCATGATGCGCTGGCCCTCGGCGATGGTCCACGCCTGCAGCCGGGTCAGTTCGACCTGGAGTTTCCGAAGTTCCGCCTCAAAATCCCGCCGCTTCATTTTGGGCAGAGGGCCATCCGGCGCGCTCACAGGCGCCGTCTTTTCTTTGCGTTCGTCTTTCTTTTTCTTGGACATTTTCTCCTCCCCGGCCGATCAATCGGACCCGAATACCGCAGCCGCTGGCCCGGTCGCGCGCGGTTAGACTAGTCCCAAATCAAACCGCGCCACAATGCCGCAAGCCGAACATTGATGCTGATCAAAGCGCGTTTTGCCGCCTTCCCTCACCATTCCGCTTGGATAAAGTAGGCTCGGAACGCGCCGGTTTGGATGCCGAGCGCCGGTCCGAGCCGATTAGCGCGCGCGCATTGCGCGGCCATTGATTGGACCTAGACTTACTATTTCGGCCTCTTGTTCACGAGCCGAAACGACGATCAGAAGGAAGACCAACGATGCGACATTGGAAGCGGGTAAATCGTGGCTTGACCGCCGTGATCGGTCTTTCGCTGGCGGCGCTCACGGCGATCCCGCTGGCGGGCTGCGAAGAAGAGGCGGTCGAAACGGCCGAGAGCATACGCCCGGTACGCGCGCTCAAGGTCGCCGACGCCGCGAACCTGGAGAGGCGCTGGTTCTCGGGTCGCGCCAAGGCGACGCAGGAAATCGACCTGTCCTTCCGGATCGACGGCCCGCTAATCGAACGCAATGTCGATGTCGGCACGGTGGTTGAACGCGGCGATGTCGTCGCGCGCATCGACCCGGCCACCTTCACGGCCGAGGCCGACCGGGCCTCCGCCGGCGTCTCGCGGGCGGAAGCGACACTTGTCAACGCCAGGGAGCAATTGAGACGCAGCGAAATCCTTGTCAAGCAAGGGCATGTGTCGCAGGCGCGCGTCGATCGCGACCTCGCCGCTGAGGAGGAAGCGCGCGCGACCGTGGCGGCTGAGAAAGCGGTCTTGGAGCGGGCCGAACTGGACCTTGGCTACACGGAGTTGCGGGCGCCCTTCAGCGGGATCGTCGTCAGGACCTTTGTCGAGAATTTCCAGGATGTCCGCGCGAAACAGCCGATCGTCCGGCTGGTCGACGATTCCAAAATCGAAATGGTGATCGACGTGCCGGAGAATCTGATCTCGCTCGCGCCGCTCGTCGAAACCGCGCGAGTCGTCTTTGACGCGCTGCCGGGCGCCGAAGCGACCGCAACGATCAAGGAGATCGGCACCGAGGCGTCCCAAACGACACGCACCTTCCCTGTCACGCTGATCATGGATCAACCGGAAGGGGCGACGATCCTGCCGGGCATGGCCGGCCGAGCGGTGGCGGACGGCATCGATTCTTCTTACGACGCGGGCGAACGGGTGGTCGTGCCGGAAACCGCCGTGTTCTCGCCCGACGACCCGAAGGAAGTCCTAGTCTGGGTCATCGACGAGGAGACGATGACCGTGTCCACACGGCCCGTCCAAATCGGTGCGGTGGTCGAGAACGGAATCGAAGTCGATGAGGGGCTGGCGGCTGGCGAGTGGATCGTCACGGCCGGGACCAGTTTTCTGAACGAAGGCCAGAAGGTCCGCATTCTCGAGTGACCCGCAGCCCTCAGGACAAGGACCCGACGCCATGAGCCTCGCCGCCATCGCCATCAAGAACCGCGCCGTCACCTATTTCGCTGCGGGGATCCTGTTCCTTGCCGGCGTCGCCGCCTTCTTCAATCTCGGCCAACTCGAGGACCCGGCTTTCACGATCAAGACCGCGTCGATCATCACGCTCTATCCCGGCGCCGATCCCGAGGAAGTCGAGCTGGAGGTCACCGACCTGATCGAGCAGGCGATCCAGGAAATGGCGGAAATCGACTTTATTGAGAGCTACTCGCGGGCCGGCTTCTCCTACGTCAAAATCGAAATTCTCTCGCAATACTGGTCCGACCGCCTGCCGCAAATCTGGGACGAGCTGCGGCGGAAAATCCGAGACATCGAAGCGGACCTGCCGCCGGGCGCCGAACGGCCCATCATCAATGACGATTTCGGCGATGTTTTCGGATTCCAGTTGGCGGTCACCGGCGAGGGCTACAGCGACGCGGAACTCGAGACCTACGCCAAGATGCTGCGCAAGGAGTTAAGCTTGGTCGAAGGCGTGGCGCGGGTCGACCTGTGGGGCGTACAACAGAAAGTCATTTATCTGGACGTCACCCAGACCCAACTCAGCCAGCTTGGCATCACGGAAGAGAATATCCGGCAAACCCTGCAAGTGCAGAACGCCGTCGTCGATGCGGGGAGCCTGGACTTGCGGGAGCGGCGCCTGCGCATCGCCCCGACCGGCGAATTCAATGACCCCGAAGACATCGCGAACCTGACGCTGCGGCCCAATATCATCGACGATCTTCAGGCCAGTGCGCCGCGCAGCAGCGAAATCATCCGCATCCGGGATATCGGGACGGTGCGCGAAGGCTATGCGGAACCGCCTTTCCAGCTTATGCGCTTTAACGGCGCGCCTGCCATCGGCATTTCGATCGCCAATATTACGGGAATCAATGTCGTCGACATGGGACGCGCGGTCGACGCGCGGCTTCAGGAACTGGTTCAGATCCTGCCTGTCGGAGTCGAGGTTCATAAGGTCCACTGGCAATCGGACATCGTCAGCGAAGCGGTGAACGGATTCCTGATCAGCTTCGCCCAGGCGGTCGGGATCGTTTTGATTGTTCTGACGCTGTTCATGGGGCTGCGGATCAGCATCGTCATCGGCTTCGCCCTGATCTTCACGATTCTTAGCAGCTTCATGTTGATGGCGATTTTCGGGATCGATCTGCAACGCATGTCGCTCGGCGCGCTGGTGGTCGCGCTGGGGATGATGGTCGACAACGCCATCGTGGTCGCAGACGGCTATTTGGTGCGCGTGCAACAGGGGAAATCCCGCGAGGAAGCGGCGATCGAGGCGGCGAATCTGCCGGCCTGGCCGCTGCTGGGCGCGACGATCGTTGCGGTCATGGCCTTTTATCCGATCTACGCCTCTACCGACAGTGTGGGTGAGTATTGTCAGACCCTGTTCACTGTGATCGCCATCTCTCTTTTGATGAGCTGGGTCATCTCCATGACTCTGACGCCGATCCAATGTATGGACTTGCTAAAGACAACGAAGGGCGAGCCCGGCGCCGACCCCTATGACACGCGATTCTACCGGACGTATCGCCGCTTCCTCGGCGGCGCGGTCCGGGTTCGCTGGCTCACGGTCGGGGTCATGGTCGTGGTCCTGGTCGGCAGCGTCCTTGGGTTCGGCAATGTCCGCCAACTCTTCTTCCCAGACAGTTCCATGACAAAATTCATGGTCGATCTCTGGCTGCCCGAAGGCACGCGAATCGAAACGGTCGCCGAGGCCATGTCGCTGGCGGAGGAGAAACTGACCGCGGACGAACGGGTAGAAGGCGTGGCCACATATATCGGGTCCGGCCCGCCCCGCTTTTATCTGCCGGTAGAGCCGGAACTGCCCTATCAGTCCTACGGCCAATTGATCGTCAATGTACACGAGCAGCCGACCATCGACGCCTTGATCGCGGATCTCGCGCCCTGGATGCAGGAGACGTTCCCGGATGGGCTGCCGGTCCTGATGAAATACGGCGTCGGCCCCGCCAATACCTGGAAGATCGAGATTCGATTGAGCGGTCCCGCCGAGGCCGACCCGCTGATCCTGCGGCGGATCGCGAATGAGATGCGCGCCATCATCGACGCGCACCCGACCTCGGACTATTCAAAAACCGATTGGCGGCAACGGGTCTCTAAACTGGTCCCCGAATACAACCAGGAAAGGGCGCGCTGGGCGTCGGTGACCCGCGCCGATTTGGCGGCGACGACAAAACGCGCCTTCGACGGACGCACGATCGGCCTGTATCGGCAGGACGACGACCTGATTCCGATCGTTCTGCGCCATGTCGAGGAAGAAAGACGGAATGTCGGCGCGATCGACGTGCTTCAGATCCAGCCAACGCTATCGACCTCGAATGTGCCCGTCGCGCAGGTGATCGACGGGGTAGCGACGACCTGGGAGGACCCGCTGATCTGGCGTCGCGACAGACGCCGGACCATTACGGTCCAGGCCAACGCGGCGCCCGGCTTTTTGCCGTCGGAATTACGCGCGGGCATTGTCGCGGATATCGAGGCGGTGGAACTGCCGCCGGGCTACACGATCGAGTGGGGCGGCGATTTCGAGTCATCGCAAGACGCAACGGAATCGTTGATCCCGGGCATCGTCCCGGCGCTCGTCATCATGTCGTTCCTAACCGTGATGCTGTTCAACGCTTTCCGACCGCCCTTGATCATCCTCTGTATCATTCCGTTCGCCATGATCGGCATAACCGGGGGATTGCTGCTGTTCGACGTGCCCTTCGGGTTCATGGCGTTGTTGGGCGCGATGAGTCTGGTCGGCATGATGATCAAGAACGCCATCGTGCTGTTGGATCAGATTAATATCGAACTGGCGGCGGGCGAGACGCCCTATGAAGCGGTGATGAAATCGGCCCAGTCCCGTCTCAGACCGGTTATCTTGGCTGCGGCGACGACGGTGCTTGGTGTCATACCACTGCTGCCGGATGTATTCTGGGTCGGGCTGGCGGTCACGATCATGGCCGGTCTGACCGTCGGGTCCTTCCTGACCATGGTGCTGCTGCCGGTGCTCTACACGATTTTTTACCGCATCCCGTCGCCGGATCGGAAAGAAGCGGCCAGCGGGCCAGCGACGGGCGCGCCGGAACCGGCGGAATAAAGGCGCCCCGTAAGACCCCGTCAGTCTTCGCAGCGAAAGGCGTCGAACGTGACGGATTCGTCATACAGGCTCGCCGTCGCCTTGAAGTGGTCGGGATCGCGCTCCTGCACCACGATCGTGACGGTGTCTTGCGAGAAGATTGTCTCGTAAGTCCAGAGCCGGCGCTTGTCGGAGCTCGGCGCGGTCAAAACCTCCATGGTCAGGACCATGTCGTCTGGGCTCCAATAACCAACGGTGCGCGCCCGACCGACGTGCTGAATACGAAAGGACCCGTCCGGGTCGATCAGCATGAAATCCGAATCCGCCTGAACGCAGGCTTCCGGTTCGTCGAAGGCCCATTTGCCGATATAGTAGTCGTCGGACGCAGACGCCGCGCCCGACAAGGCGGCGACAAAGACCGGCGCCGCAAGAACCGTCACCAACCGTTTCATATCGCCCTCCGCCATTCGCAATAAGCCGACGGAGCGTACAGCCTTAACGGCGCGCAGGGCAAGGGAACGACCGCAGCCCGCACCCTGCCGGTTCTTCGGGACTGTGAACGGCGCCTGACTCGGCGTCGCCGCCTGTTATTCGTCGAGATCGATGGCGACGACATCCGCGCCGAGCGACAGGATCACGCCTTCGCGTGTGGGTTCGAGATAGATCACGACGTCTGATGTGTTGCGCAGCCAGATGCCGCCCTCCATCTGGCCCACGCCGGACACCGCAAGCCCGGACCGGGCCTGACCGTAGGCGCCTTCGAAATCCTCAAGATTTTCGAGGTAGAAAACTTCGCCCGTCGCTTCGATGCTGGCGATGCCGATTCCGCCAACGCCCAACCCGCCGATCGAGAAACGGTGCTGTTCGCCGTTGAAACTCAGCGTTCCACCGCCGACCTTGCCCGACAAAAGGAACGAGACCTCGGTCTGGTCGAGCGTCAGGGTCGCGGTCGGTTTGACCTCGTCCTCGGCAAGCGCCGCCGAAAGGCTGAGACATAGCCCGGCGAGAGCCAAGCCGAGCAAGCGGGGGAAGCGGCTGAGTGGAAAAATGCTCATCAATCATACTCCGTTATAGGCGACGAAAAGATCTACGACCCGCACCGTTTCGGCGAGGTCGCGCGGCGGCTGGTTAGCCGCCAACACTGATACGCTCGATTTCGCGCTCCAACGCTTCCTGAGTATATTGAGCCGGTTGAACCGAGATATCGACCCGTCGGCTCCAAGCGTCGACCGGGTTCCGCTGAAACTCCAGGACTGGATTCTCCTCGCCATAGGCGGTTTCGCTGGCGATGAAGCCTTCCTCGACACCCAGGGCCAACAGCGCCGCCTTGACAGAGGCGACCCGGTCGCCGGACAATTTCAGATTGTACTCATTGGAGCCGATTTTGTCGGCGCTGCCGCTCAAGACGATCTCCACATCCTCGAAATCGCTCAGCCGTTCCGCCAGCTTACTCAGTTCGAAAGACGCCGATCGGTTCAGCGTGCTGCTGTCTGTGGGGAAAAACACCGTCGTCCAGAACCGTTGCGACAGGTTGAAGGCGGCGCGCTCCTTGATCGTCGCCTCCTGGGCGCGGACCGCGACATATTCGGCGATCACCGCTTCCAACGCGGTCAAATCCGTCAGCATGGCGCTCTGACAGGCTTCAGCGTCGTTCGGCAGATAACGCTTCAGCGCGTGCACCCAGCAATCGTAACCCGCTTGCGCCCGCGCCGCCTCGGGCGCGGCGAGTTCATAGCGCGCCAGCGCGGTCTCCAGCCGGATGCGGGCTTCTCGCGTGTCCTGTCGGCCCTCAATCGCGTCGCTGATCGCGGGCGGCGTGCCATTCGCCGACTGCATGGCCTTCTCCGAGAAAAAATCGGACGCGTCATAGTCGGACCGCTTGCGATAGGTATAGCCGCGATCGAAATAGGCGGAATAAAGCACTTGGGAGAACAGATCGCCGCTCGGCACGGCGACGCGGGCCAGGCTCAGCGGATCGGGTTCCAGGTTCAAGTATCCGATCCCGGCGCCGGCGCCGAAGCCCGTCGATCCTTGGACCGCCGGCTCAAGCGCGATCGTGTCGCGGCTGCCGCCGACAAGGACCGAGACGCCGCCGCCAATTCCAACCGCGACATCGGCCCGCGCCCCGGCATAGTTGCCGGATAGGAAATTGCCCTCCGGCACGAATTCCTCGGTGGAGGCGAGAACGCCCAGGATCAATGTCTCAATCTCGGTGATTCTCAGGTCCAAGCCCAGCGCGATGCCGGTCTCCCCCATATACCATTGCTCCGATCCTTGATTGTCGGTGAACTCGCAGCGGACGTCCGCGCTCGAATGGATAATCAGGTTCAGACCGCTGCCTTCGATGCGCTGGCATTCCAGCGTGCCCTTTTTGCCTTCCGCAGCCTGCGCCTCGACGGCGAGCCCGCCAACCGACAACAGCATGGTAAGGCATACGGTTCCGAGCAGAATCCCGCCACGTCCAAGCATCGAAAAAGCTCCCTTATTGGTCCTGTGAGAAAAGATCGGGGCCGGCGCGACGCGCGGTCGACCGGCATGCCCTTGTCTAGCATCACAGCGAACCGAGTCAAAGGTTGGCGCGCGTGCTAGTTCGGCGTAACGGCTTCGCTACGAAGGCGCCAGAGATCTTCCAGAAGCGCATAGGCCACAGAGTATTTGTAGATATTGCGGACATAGATCACCGGCTCGCGGCTGATTGACTTGCCGGCGGCGATCTCGACATTGCCGAACCAGACGTTCGGATCAAGCCCCATTGTCTCCGCCCGCTTACGCGCCTTCGCGATGTTCGCCGGTCCTGCGTTGTAAGCCGCCAAACCGAACATGACCTGGTCCAATGGGGCGATCGCCTCATCGCTGAAATAACGGTCCCGCAGGAACCGCAGATAGCGTACGCCGGCGTGAATATTGTTCTCCGCGTCGGTTATGTCAGGAATACCTACCGACTTATCTTTCGCTGTCGAAGGCAGGACTTGCATGACGCCGATTGCGCCCCGTTTGCTGCGCTTGGATTGGTCCAACCGCGATTCTTGATACCCTTGCGAAATCAACAGCCGCGGGTCGAGATTGTATTCGCTGGCGAATGTCTTGAAGAACAGGATCAGCGCCTGGGCGCGCTTTAACGCCTCGCTTGAGTCGATTCGCTCGACCCAATCCGTGCGTCCGAAATAACGGTTTGCGATTACGTTGCCGAGCAGGGTCCCCTGACGCACCGTTGCGACGAACGCGTTCATGACCGCCATCAGGTCCGGCGTGTCCTTGCGCAAGGCCCAGGCGATCTCGCCGCCGGTGTGGATCGCCAGATCCTGATGCACGGTGATCCCGTCATAGACCCTGGCCCAAAACTCGGCCTTGTGTTGATCGACGATCGTGGCGCTCAGGATCCCCGACTGCACCATTTCAATCAGGTCATAATCCTCCAGGGTTTCGTCCATTTCGGTGACCGGGATCGGTTCTTTGCCCTCGGCGCGGCGGCGGTCGTTCAGTTCCTGAAGGTGGACGTAGTAGCTGCTGGATTTTCGCAAGCTCAGACCGGTTTCCACAAGGTCGTCCAACGTCGTGACCGAGGGCGCCGACGGCCCCGTGACGACCAATTCGGAGACGTTCTTTCGCGTCGGGTTGGTGAAATCGATCTCCTTCGCGCGTTCGGCCGTGATCGTCAGGTTGGCGACCGCCACATCGGCGCGCCCCGAGACAACGGCGGGAATGATTGCGTCTCGGGCTTTGGGCATCAGGACGACAGCGATCCGGGCCTTGTGTTGTTTCAGGAGAAACGCTTCCAGTTCGCGCTCCACCTCAACGGCGAGACCGATGCGCTTGTCGCCGTCGAAGGCCATGAAAAGCGGGTTGTAGGGAATGGCGATCCGCAAGAAGCCGCGCTCTTTGACGCCATCGAAATCCCCAGTCCAGGGGGCAAGCGCGTCCTGCAGCAACGCCTCTGGATCGCGCTTCGCATCGGCCAGCGCCGCGCCATGCGTCGGTATCGACGCCAAACCGATCAACGACAACAGCAGTAGAATTCGCCGCATGGCAGGTCTCATAGGTCCGCAAAGATGGGAAATCACACGGAAGAATACGGCGCCCGTTCGCGCGCCGCCACCGTCAAGCAGCGCGATTGAGGATTTTCCCAGGCGCCCGCGTCTCCAACATCCTGCGTCGCGACAGTCAGCAGGCGACAGTCGGACGTGGCGGCGGCGCTACAGCGGTACGAAGCGCGCATCATTTTCTACTTGCATAGCATGCTATGCATTGTTATATAGCATGCTATGCAGTTGAGTTATTGGAGCGTCTGCGAATAACCAATCGCATATCTCTCGAAGCAAAAGTGGGGTCTGTGTCCCGAACCGGTCTTCAATTCACCAATCACGCGAAGAAATGTTCCAGTTCCTTCGCGGCCGCGACGAACGGGAAGGTCGGGACCCCCCACGTCCGATGAGCAAGTCTCGTTAGCCGAGGAAGTGATGGCGACCGCAAATCTACCGCCAAGGAGGTCAAATATGATTAAGGCCATTCACCCGATCGCCGGCGGAATCGCATTCGCTTGTGTCGCTGCGTTCTTCGGCGGCACCGTCGCCACGAAACTTTCCGGCTCACCCGAAGCGATTACAGCCGTCAAATTGGCGATACCGTGGGGCTTTTTCATCCTAATCCCCGCGATGGCGGCGGCCGGGGGCACAGGCTTCGTGCAGTCGCGCGACCGAGACGACCAGCGCATCGGCGCCAAACGCCGCCGAATGCCTTTCATCGTCGCCAATGGCTGCCTGGTTCTGATCCCGGCGGCGCTGTTCCTTGCGAACAGGGCGGCCCATCAGGATTTCGGGCCAATGTTTCAGGCGGTCCAAACAGTTGAACTGATCGCCGGCGCGCTGAACCTCGTCCTGCTCGGACTCAATATCCGCGACGGCTTTATCTCCGCCGGACGCATCAAAGACAAAACACTGACACTGAGGAGAGTCCCATGAGACAGCTTGTCCTATCTCTAATCTGCGGTTGTTTCCTCGCCGGTTGCGGCGCTCCGCATCTGCATACTGTGCGTCAGGCCAAGACGGATCTTGTCGGAGAACCCGTCGCCACGATCGAACAGTGCATTGGTGAACCGCAATTCATCAACACAGCCGCCGGGAATGAAGTATGGCGATATTCGTCGGCACAGGCTCTCGACACCGGCGACCGAACACTCGCCACCCCGAAACCTGAACCGACCGCCGACGCGCGCGCCTGCGTCTTCGACTTCTATGTCGTGGACGGCCGTGTAACCCGGGTCAGGTCCGATAATCGCGCCGGTTGGGGTTTCGGCAGCATCACGCGCTGCTCACGGCTTGTCTCGCGCTGCGTCGCTCTCCCCTAGATGGCGAAGCCGCTCTGACCGCAGAGAGGACTGACCGCGCGGCGGCGCGGTCAGTCGCCGCCCAAAGCGCGGGGGCGACACCGCATGAGCCAGTTGCGATCATACGCTACCGGACCAGCGCGACGATAATACAGATGCCCGTCACACAGATCGTCAGCGCCGCCGGAACGAGGCATATTTGAAGAAGCGCCGCCCGCCCCGAAATCATCCCAGTATTCGTCGAAAGCGGCTCCGAGAGGAATGACGACCAGTCTTTTCGCCGCCGCTTCTCTTTAGAGATACGGCGGAACAGCGCGGGCGCTCCAAAATACATCGCCCCATAGAACGCGCAAATCGCGATCATGAAGACGGATTCGCCGCTCTGGCTGAATGTCAGATAGAACACCGCCAGGATCGCGGCGAATAACCCGATAAAAATCCCGAACACCCCGTCATGTACGGCGGTGTTGACCTCCGCGCCATGATACGCGGAAGACAACGGGGTTGGCTTCACCTGGTTCGCAAGATTGTCATTGACGGCTTCTTCCAGGTCCTCATGCGGATCCAGATCTAGCGCGATACGTTGGTCATCAAACATCTTCACCCCCAATTATGTATCTAAGATACATTTTATTTATTGCGGCGTCATCCGGATTGCAATATATAAGATGCATGATTTATGGAGAAATTCGATGCGCCTTACAGTTCAGACCGACTACACCTTGCGCATGCTCATGCATCTCGCGATTAACCGGGACAGGCTGTCGACAATCGCCGAGATCGCCGAAAGATATGGAATTTCGAAAAACCACCTGATGAAGGTCGCCCAGTTCTTGAGCGGTCACGGCGTTGTGGAATCGGTTCGCGGGCGCGCCGGGGGTCTAAGGCTCGCCTACGCCCCGTCCGACATCAGCGTCGGGGCCATAGCCCGGCGGCTCGAAGCGGAGAGCGCGCTTGTAGAGTGTTTTCCGGGCGGTCCTGGTCAATGCCTCATTGTCCCGGCTTGCAAACTCAAGGGCGTTCTCGCTGAAGCCCAAGAAGCCTTCTTTGCGGTGCTGGACAGATACACAATCGACGATCTCACCCGCCGCAATTCCGCTCTGTACGATCTCTTGAAGGAGGAAGCCGCATGACCGAACTCCGCGCCCGAAGCGCCGACGAAAGGCGCGCCGAGATCCAAGCCCACGCGGCCGCCCTCGGCATCGACGACGCCTATATCTCACTTCTGGTGGAAACATTTTATGGGCGTATAAGAGGCCATGCTTTGCTTGGCCCGATATTCGTTAATGCGATCGGAGACGATTGGCGCCACCATCTTGAAAAGATGAAGTCTTTTTGGGCGTCGGTGGCGCTAAGCGCCGGGCGCTATTCCGGAAAGCCGGTTCCCGCCCATCGGAAACATACGTCGATCCAGCCCTGGCATTTCAACATCTGGCTCGGCCTGTTTGAACAGACGCTCAAAGATACGGCGCCAACACCCGAGGCCGTGCCATTCTTCATGGAGCGTGCGCGCCGTATCGCCCAGAGTCTGCAACTCGCGATGTTCGGCGTGCCGGGTCTCGGCGCGCCGAAAACGACCCAATGACTGACACACTGGTCCCGGCCTTTGCGCTGATCTGGGCAGGTGTGTCTCTCGGCGGCTCACTGGTGGCGGCGCCTGCCAAGTTCCGCGCGCCATCTCTGGACTTGCCAACGGCCCTCGAGGTCGGTCGCGCCCAATTCCGTTGGATTGGGGTTACTGAAGCCGTCCTCTGCGTTGGTCTGATCCTGTCATTGCTCGCCAGCTCCAATCCCAACTGGCCGTGGATGGCCGCCCCCATCCTCATCTTTGGGATCCAACGCCTCCTCGTCATGCCGACGCTGGACACGCGGACCGTGGCGGTCATCAACGGAAACCGGGCGGGCGAGACGCCGCTTCATGGCGCCTTTATCGCTCTCGAGATCGTCAAATTCTCAACGCTGACGCTATCGGCGACTATGAGCTAGAGTTGCACCCCGTAGATCATCTCAGCATTGCGGTGACAGATCCGCGCCTGTTCTTCCTCGGAAAGATGAGAAGTCGCCGCGCGGAAGATGTCGATCCAATCCGGCAGTGAGGACCGCAGATCCACCACCGGCCAGTCGCTCCCCCAGAGCAACCGGTCAGGCCCGAACGCCTCGATAACATGATCGAGATAGGGCCGAACCGCATCCAAATCCGCACGACCCGGCGCGCAATAGCGCAAAACACCGGACAACTTGCAGGCCACATGCTGCAGCGCCGCCAGCCCGTCGATCCCCTGTCGCCATTCGTCGAATGCGCCGCCGGCGATGTCTGGAACGCCGCAATGGTCCAGCACCAGCCGCATCCCGTCGCAGGCGCGCGCCAGGTCGACCGCGACAGCCAGCTGATCGGCGCGAAAGATCACATCAAACACAAGGCCCCGGTCGCCGATCTTCCGCAGATTACGGCGAAACACCGTAGTTTGCGACAGAGCGTCCGGCGCCTCGTGCAGGATTCGGCGGAACCCGACCACGGGCAGATCCGCGCACTCTTCCAGCCAGGCCTCGAACCCGGCCTCCTCTTCCGGCCGGCAGGACGAAACGATCCCGAGCAGGCGGTTGGTTGGGTCCTGCGCTAATTCGGCGATGAAGCGGGTCTCGTCGCGATAGTCCGCGCCGATATCGACCTCCATGAAGATCGTCCCGGCGACATCGCGCCCGGCGGTCAAGCCTTGATAATCGGCGATTGTGAAGTCTCGGCCCGCCAGCGCCGGCAAGGAGTCCGACCACGCATACTGAAACTGGTCGCGGTAGAACAGGTGCTGATGCGTATCGAGAAGCGTTGCCATCTGTCCCATCCCTGTCGTCTTGCGACATCGACTATAGGGCGGCCGACGAAGCCGGAGCAATCGTCCCGACGCCCGGGATCAGCCCTCATCTGGCCAAAGATGCGCGCCTCTATGGCGTCGGCGCGTCAGCGCGCATCAGGCCCGCCTGTTTGAGTTCGCGCCACAGCGCCGCCGGGATGTCCGTGTCTAGAAGCGCGCCGTTGGCCCGCGCCTCATCGGCGCTCTGACCGCCGGGAATGACCGACACGACCGACGGATGGTGCAGCGGGAAGCGCAGCGCCGCCTCGATCAACCGAACGCCAAACCGGCTGCAAATCGCCTCGATCTGGCCGACACGCTCCAATATCTCCGGCGGCGCCGGGTCGTAATTGTAGTAGGCGCCCTCCACCGGGCCGGTCGCCAACACGCCGGAATTATAGGGCCCGCCCAGGACGATCCCGATGCCGCGGCTTTCGCAAAGCGGCAGAAAACTCTCCAACGCTTCCTGCTCCAGAAGCGTGTAGCGGCCGGCCAGCAGGAACAGGTCAAAGTCGCCGCGCTCCGTCATCCATTGCGCCGATTGCCATTCGTTGAGCCCCGCCCCAAAGGCGGTGATCACGCCCTGATCCCGCAGCGAGACCAGCGCCTCATAGCCGGACGCCATGAAGATATCGAGTTTTTTCTGAAGCGTCGCCGCGTCGCCATGGGTGAAGATGTCGAGATCGTGAACATAGAGAATGTCGATCCGATCGAGCCCAAGACGCTCCAGGGAGAATTCGACCGACCGCAGCACACCGTCGCGCGTATAGTCATAGACCTCGCGCCGGCTGGGCGTGTCGAAGAATTTGCCGATCCCGGTCCGCACTTCCGGCGCACACAGTTCCAACAGGCGGCCGACCTTGGTCGACACCAAATAGTCGTCGCGAGGCTTGTCTCGCAGGAACCCGTTCACCCTTGTTTCCGACAGTCCCAACCCATAGAGCGGCGCCGTGTCAAAATAACGGCAACCACTGTACCAGGCCGCTTGCAAGGCCGCGTGGGCCTCCGCCTCACCGATCGCGCGATAGAGATTGCCCAAAGGCGCCGTGCCGAAACCCAATTCAGTAAAGCGAAGCGCCTTGCCCGGCAGCCGCTCCCAGTCGCGATATTTCATGGCCCTTACCCTCCACAAACGCCCAACCTGGTGCTAGCGTCATGCTTTCAAGGAAGGGTCCGCATGTCGAGTAATTTCGCCGCCGTCTTCGGGACGGTCAAACCGGCCATCGCGATGGTGCATTTCGGCGCCCTGCCCGGCGCGCCGCTCTATGACCGCGACGGCGGCTTGGAGGCGATCGTCGAAGGCGCCCGAGAGGATTTGGCGGCGCTTCAAGCGGCGGGCTTTGACGCTGTGATGTTCGGCAATGAGAACGACCGGCCCTATGAGCTCAAGGTCGATCCTGCCTCGACCGCGACCATGGCCTACGCCATCGGACAGTTGCGCGAAGAAATCACCGTGCCGTTCGGCGTCAATGTGCTGTGGGACCCGATGGCGACCGTCGCCTTGGCCGCCGCCACCGGCGCGGCCTTCGTGCGCGAGATTTTCACCGGCCTGCACGCCTCGGACATGGGGCTCTGGGCCCCTGACGCCGGCGCGGCGATGCGCTATCGGAACAGGCTCGGGCGACATGATCTGGCGTTGCTCTACAATATCTCCGCCGAGTTCGCCCACTCGCTGGATGATCGGTCCCTGGCTGACCGGGCACGCAGCACCGTCTTCTCCAGTCTGCCCGACGCGGTCCTGGTTTCTGGTCAGATCACAGGCGAGGCGGCGACGCTGGAGGCGCTGGAGAGCGTCAAACGCGCCGTTCCCGACACGCCGGTCCTGGCCAATACCGGTGTTAAGCATGAGACGGTCGCCGAGACCTTCGCCATCGCCGACGGCTGTATCGTCGGGTCCAGCCTCAAGCAAGACGGCGACACTTGGAAACCGGTCGATCTGGAACGCGCGGCGCGATTCATGGACCTCGTGCGCCGCGCTCGGGAAGCGTGAACGGCGGCGGCGAACTCGGATAGAAGGGGCGCGGATAGAAGCGGCGCGGACGACCGCAATTCGGCTACGCCAACCATTGGACACGGGCGTCACCGACCGCTAGGCTGACGGCAAAATGGGTCGGCCATCATCACGATCCATTGGCCGGATATCCCTACCGCAGCGTTGTCCAACTCTCCAACGCATCGGCCTGACTTAACGGGAGGTTTGCCATGCTTAAGGGCGTCAACCCACTGCTCAACGCCGATGTGCTTCAGGTTTTGCGGGCGATGGGCCACGGCGACGACCTGATCATCGCCGATACGAATTTCCCATCCGAGTCGGTGGCGAAAGCGACCGCCCATGGCAAGCTGCTTCGAATCGACCGAGGCGCAGCGGACGTGATCGCCGCGGTCCTGTCGGTCTATCCTCTCGACACGTTTGTGGACGACGCAGCGGCGCGGATGGAAATCGTCGGAGACCCGGACACAATCCCGCCGGTGCAACAGGAAGCGCAAGCGGCGATCGACCGCGCGAACGGAGAGCCCTGGCCGATGATCTCGATCGAACGCTACGCCTTTTACGAGCGGGCGAAACAGGCCTATGCCGTGATCCAAACGCATGAGCGGCGGTTCTATGGCTGTTTCGCCTTTCGCAAAGGCGTGATTCCGCCGGACGCGGATTAAGCCGCGGGCGAGACGAGACTATGGACGCCAAACCCGCCATCGTCATTCTCGGCGTGTTCGTCGCCGACACGGCTTATCGCGCCGACCGGCCGCCGCGCATGGGCGAGACCATCCTCGGCAAATCCTTCGCCCTGGGACCGGGCGGCAAAGGATCGAATCAGGCTGTCGCAGCGGCGCGTTTGGGCGGCGAGACCGCGATCATCACCCGCCTGGGCGACGACGCCTTCGCCGATCTTGCCGAAAAGACCTGGGCTGACGCCGGAGTCATCAACCTCGCCAAGCGCGATCCGTCGAACTATACCGGCGCCGCCTATATCTTCATCGAAGAGGCGAGCGGCGACAACGCCATCATCATCTGTCCGGGCGCGGCGGGCGATATCTCCGCCACTGATGTCGAGGCCGCATCGGATGTGATCGCCTCGGCCTCCGTGTTCGTGACCCAGTTGGAACAGCCTATCCCCGCCGCCAAACGCGCCTTGGAGATCGCACACGCGGCCGGCGCGGCGACCATTCTGAACCCGGCGCCAGCGGCCCCGCTGGAGGACGGTACTTTCACGCTCTGCGACTATGTCACCCCCAACGAGACCGAAACGGAAGCCTTGACGGGCATGTCCGTCGCCACGGTCGACGAGGCGCGGCAGGCGGCCGATGCGTTGCTGGCCAAAGGGGCCGGCGCGGCGATCATCACGCTGGGCGAACAAGGCGCCCTGCTGCACGCGCCAGGCATCAGCGAACTGGTACCGGCATTCGATGCAGGCCCCGTGGTCGAGACGACCGGCGCCGGCGACGCCTTTACCGGCGGGCTCGCGGTCGGGTTGGCGCAAGGTATGGCGCCTCTGGACGCGGTACGGCTCGGTTGCGCCACCGCCGCCATCTCCGTGACCCGGCCCGGCACGGCCCCATCGATGCCCACCATGGACGAGGTCCAGGCCCTCTTGTGACCGGCGTTGGCGGACAGCATCGGCGCCCAGACGGGCGAGGGTCTTTCTAACCAGCCGAGAGCCAGGCGTCGTAATCCTCGACCGAACGCGCCAAGCCATAGGCCGGGGCGTAGCCGGTGTCGCGGACCAGACGATCGATCGACAAGGCCCCGCGCTCTTTCGGCGTGAACGGGTCAATGGTCGGCTTCTCGCCCGGTTCCGCCAAGCGACAGTCAAAGCCGGGACGCCGCGCCGCCAAAGCCTGTCCCCAGTCCAGGGCGGACCAAACCGTCCCGGTCGAAATATGATAGAGCGGGTGCGACAGGGCGGGCGCGTCGCGCAACAATCGCACCGCGCGGGCGACGTCGCTGGCATAAAGCCAGTCCCGCGTATCGGCGCGCGGCAGCAAGGCGGGCTCGCCCTTCAACGCGGCCATGGCGATCTGGTATAACGGGCTCGGCGTATCGCGCACGCCGGTCAACCGCTCCCATTTTCCGAAGACGGCGGAGAGCCGAACGGAAACCACATCCAAGCCCCACAGGTCCGCCATCCGCGCGCCAACCCGCTCGGACGCGAATTTGGTGATCGAATAGAGGCTGACCGGATCCGGCGCGATCACATCCTCGACGATCGTTTCCGGAACCAAGGATGCGGGCCCATAGGCGGCGGCGGAGCTGAGATTGATCACCCGGCCCACCCCCGCCTCTTTCGCGGCGCGAAGGGCGGTCATGAAACCCATCAGGTTCACCGCCAGCGTCCGTTCCGGGTCCTCCCGGTCGCGCGCTGTCCCCGCCGTGATCGCCGCGCCATAGACCAGGCAATCGACGTCGCTGCCAAGCACCTGTGAAACCGCGTCCGGCTCCGTCACATCGCCTTGGATCACCGACAGCGTCCCCGGCAGCGCCGCGAAATCGCGGACGGCCCGTTCGGGCAACGACCCAGCATCGAATAGCGTGACCGGCTCTCCCGCCGCCAGCAGGGTTTCGACAATGTTCAGCCCGACAAAACCCGCGCCGCCAAAAACAACCGTCGCCATCGTCCCGCCTTTCCTGTTTGCTGGACTATGGCTGCAATGCGTCGGCGGAAAAAGGGGCGACGGCTTCTAAGCAGACAGGCGTCCCGTTGTTTCTTCCGCCAGCCGGGCCGCCAGGGTCTCCATGTCCCGCGCGATCGATGAGAAGCGTTCGGTCTTCACGAAACTATCCTCATCCATATAGAGGTCGCGCCGGATTTCTATCTGCAGGGAATGCCGCCCCTGGGATGGGTCTGAATAGGCCCGCACCAACTCGACCCCGGCATAGGGATCGTTCACCGCGACCTGATAGCCGAGATCGATCAGAATGGTCCGCACGGCGTCGGTGAAATCCGGTGCGCAAGTCGCGCCATGCCGGTCGCCAAGGCAAATCTCCGGTCGCCGGTTCGAGGGGTCTTCGTTCGAGAGCGCGCCGGCGATCTCCGGCATCGAATGGCAATCGATATGCCAGACCGCGCCGAACCACGCATGCGCGCCATCCAGCAACGCCTTCAAGGCCGCATGGTACGGCCGCCAATAGTTGTCGATCCGCGCCTGAGCTTCGGCGATGGTCAGTTTCTGGGCGTAAAGGTCGTCGTCCGGTCGGCATTTCCGCCAGATCAGGCCGATGCCGAGGTCGGTCTTCCGGCTCTCTTCCACCGGGCCGGGCCAGTCGCCGTCGACCACCGCCGGGTCAAACTCGTGCAGGCCCCGGTTCGGATCGATGTAACTGCGCGGAAACCGGGCCGCCAGCAACGGCGCGCCTTGGCGGGCGACGCCGGCGAAGAGCGCATCGACATACATGTCCTCCGCTTGACGCAGTTGCGCATGCGGCACGAGGACCTGGAAGTCCGAAGGATAGACAGAGCCGCTATGGGGCGAATCGAAGACCAGCGGCGCGGAGGGTTCCGCTGGACGGAGGATCGTGAAGGCCTCCCCTTCTCCTTCAATCCCCGTCATTCAGACGAACCGCCCGCGCAGGTGACAGGCGGCGACATGGTCGGTCCGCACCGTTTCCAGGGCCGGCGGGTCCGCCGAACATTCCGGCACGGCATGCGGGCAGCGCGGGTGGAAGTGACAGCCATGCGGCGGCTCCAGCGGCGACGGGATTTCGCCCTTGATCGGCACGAACGCCCGTTTGCGTTGGTCCAGGCGCGGGGCCTCTGCCAAAAGCGCGCTGGTATAGGGATGCACCGGACGCTCGAAGACATTCTCGGTTCCGGCGCTTTCCACGACGCGGCCCAGATACATGATCACGACCCGATCGGCGATATGCTCGACGACACTGAGATCATGGCTGATGAACAGGTAAGTCAGGTCGAACTCTTCCCGCAGATCCATGAAGAGGTTGATCACCTGCGCCTGGATCGACACATCGAGCGCCGCGATCGCCTCGTCGCAAACCAGGAATTTCGGCTTGACCGCAAGGGCGCGCGCAATACCGATCCGCTGTCGCTGCCCGCCGGAAAACTGATGCGGGTAGCGTTTCTTCAGGCTGGGGTCGAGGCCGACCTTGGTCATGATCTCGTCGACATAGGACGCCGCGCCCGCGCGCGTGGTCAGGCCGTGATATACGGGGGCCTCGCCGATAATGTCCTCGACCCGCATGCGCGGGTTCAGGCTGGCGAACGGGTCCTGGAAGATCATCTGAATCGCCAGCGTCGCCTCCCGTTTCCGGGCGCCGGTCAGGGCGGCGACATCCTGCCCCTCGAAAAAGACCTGGCCCTCGGTCGGCTTGTGGATGCCCGCCACCACGCGCCCCAGCGTGGACTTGCCGCAACCGGATTCGCCGACCAGACCGACGACCTCGCCTTTCGCGATCGAAAACGAGACATTATCGACCGCATGCACGGTCTCTTCGGAGACGCCGGCGCCGAGACGCGAGGCGATCTTGCCGGCGAGATCGAGGCGCCGAACAAACCGCTTGCTGACATTGCGGATTTCAAGCAAAGGCGCGCTCATGCCTCTACAGCCTCAAGATGCGGATGGTGGCAGCGATAGATCTTCTCCCCGCGCGTCGTCGCCTCCGGGCTGGTCTCGCAGTCAGGGCTGCGCCTCGGGCAACGCTCCTTGAAGGCGCAGCCGGTCGGCAGAGCCAGGATGTTCGGCGCCATGCCCCGGATCTGATACAGCTTCTGGCCGCGATTGTTGGCCGTCGGCACCGACCCCAACAGGCCGACCGTGTAGGGATGCGCCGGCCGATCGATCACATCGTCGATGTCGCCCTGCTCGACAATCCTGCCCGCATACATGACCGAGATATGGTCGGCGATGCCGGCGACGACAGCGAGATCGTGGGTGATCCAGATCAGCGATGCGCCGCTGCGGCGACAGAGCTCCTGGGCCTCATGAATGATCTGACCCTGGATTGTGACATCCAGCGCCGTCGTCGGTTCATCGGCGATGATCAGGTCCGGCTCGTTGAGGAAGGCGGTGGCGATGGCCACCCTTTGACGCATCCCGCCGGACAATTGATGCGGGTAGGCGCGCATCCGCTCGTCCGGCGCGGGAATGCCGACCAGTCCCAGCGTGTCGCGCGCCTTGGTCCAGGCGTCATGGCGGCCGATCTTCTTATGCGCCTGCAGAGCCTCAATCATCTGCGTATCGACGCGCAGAACCGGGTTCAGGGTCATCATCGGATCTTGGAAGATCATGGCGATCCGATTGCCGCGCAGGGTGCGGAGCGTCTCCTCCGGCGCATTCGCGATTTCCGCACCCTTGAAGCGGATCGAGCCTTCGACGATTCGGCCCGGCGGGTCAATCAGCCCGATGATCGAAAATCCGGTGATCGACTTACCCGATCCGGACTCGCCGACAAGCCCCATGACCTCGCCCGGGCCGATCGAGAAATCGACACCGTCCACGGCCTTGGCGACCCCGGCCCGCATGAAGAAATGCGTCTTCAGGCCGCTGACTTCCAGTGTCTTGCTCATCGCCGCCTGTTCCGCCGCTACTTGCCGCCGCCGGTATTCAGGCGCGGATTGAGCACGTCGCGCAGATGGTCGCCGACAAGGTTGATCGAGACCACCGTGACCAGAAGCGCAACGCCAGGGAAGACGGAAATCCAGTAGCGGCCGGACAGCATATATTCGAACCCGTTGGCGATCAGCACGCCCAGGCTGGGACTCGTCTGCGGCATGCCGACACCGAGAAAGCTCAAGGTCGCCTCCAGCGAAATCGCGGACGCCGTCTGGACCGTGCCGACAACGATCAGCGGCGCCAGACAGTTCGGCATGATATGCCGGAAGACGATCCGGGCGTGGCTGATCCCAAGGCAGGCCGCCGCCTCGACATATTCCTTGTGCCGCTCGACCAGGGCGGAGGCGCGCACCGTTCGCGCATAATAGGCCCATTGCGCGACGACCAGCGCCAGGATGATCTTATCCACCCCCTTGCCCAGGATCGCGATCAGCATCAGGGCGACCAGCGCGGCCGGGAAAGAAAGCTGCAGATCGACGATCCGCATGATCACATTCTCGGTGCGGCCGCCGGTATAGGCCGCCAGCAGCCCAACCGCCATGCCGATCACCAGGGCGATGAGGCCGGAGGTGACGCCGACCGACAGCGAGATGCGCAACCCATAGAGAATGGCCGAATACAGATCGCGCCCCGCCCCGTCCGAGCCCAGCCACATCGTGTAGCCGGCGAAAGCCTCCGATCCCGGCGCCAAGCGACCGTCCAATACATCGACCTGCGCCAGATCGTAGGGGTTTTGCGGCGTGATCCACGGAGCGAAGATCGCCAGTGCGATAATCGCCAGCAGGAACAGAAAAGCCGCGGTCGCGACCTTGCTGTCGAGAAACTCGGAGACGAAGCGCTGAAACGGCGTCTCCGCGTCTACCGGTTGTATTGTCGCTTCTGGGGGCGCCGCTTCTGCCGTCGCGTCGCTCATGCGCCTTGATCCTGCAAACGGACCCGAGGGTCGAGGATGGAATAGACGATATCGACCAGCAGATTGATCACCACGAAGAACAGCACGATGATCATCAGATAGGCGACCACGATCGGACGATCGAGCTGGAGGATCGCATCGATCAAGAGTTTGCCCATACCCGGCCAGGCGAAGATGGATTCGGTGACGACCGAGAAGGCGACCAAAGCGCCGAATTCCAGACCCATCACCGTCACCACCGGGATCATGATGTTCTTCATCACATGAACCAGAATGATCCGTTTGGTGGAAATCCCCTTGGCGCGGGCGAATTTGACATAGTCCTGGCCCATCGCCTCGCGCACCCCGGCGCGGGTCAGACGGATGGCGAGCGAGATTTTCAGAAGCGCCAGATTGAGCGCCGGCAGCAGGATGTGGGACAGGCCGTCGAGCGTGAACAAGCTGGACTCGATCCCGAGGAAGGTCGCTGTATCGCCGCGCCCGGTCGAGGGCAGCCATCCCAGGACCACGGCGAACAGCATGATGAACATCAGTCCGACCCAAAATGTCGGTAGTGAGAAGCCGAGAATGGACCCGGCCATGATGCCTTTGGAAACCGCCTGATCCGGATATAGGCCGGCATAGAGACCGAGCGGAATGCCGATTACGATCGCCATGGCCAGGGCCGTGAAGGCCAGTTCCAGCGTCGCCGGCATGTGATGCAGGATAAGCCTCAGAGCCGGCTCGCCGAATACGAAGGAATTGCCAAGATCGCCCCGCCACGCGCCATCCAAGAACAGCAGATACTGTTCATGGATCGGCCGGTCGAGTCCGAGCCGTGCGATAGTGGCTTGGATTTCCGCCTGATCCGCGTCCGGGCTGATCAGCATATAGACCGGATCGCCGACCACGTTGACGCCGAAGAAGACGATCAACGACATCAGGAAGACGACAAGGCTCGCCTGGATCAGACGTCTGATGATGAAAACCGACACGGTCGCGCGCGCCTTTCAGACAGTGTGAGGCGATATCGTGGGGAAAGCGGGAGGCCCGCAGTGGAGCGACGCCAAGCCGCCCCACCGCGTCCAGATTGAATCCGCCCTACTCTTTCACGACCCCAATCGCGAGCGTGTACTCGTCGGTGCGCGCGACATAGCGCAGGCCCTTTTTCGCGGCCCAGGTATTGACCTGGAAATGCGTCGGAATGATCGCGACATTCTCAATCGCCAGTTCCGTCGCCTTGGCCAGCAGGTCCTGACGCGCGGCGTCATCGACGGTCCGCAACGCTTCCTCGATTGTCGCATCGATTTCGGGGTTCGAATGACGGCCCCGGTTCGACGAGCCGAAGCCGCGATCCGCATCGAACGTATGGATCAGCGATTTCAGCGGCGAAGAGGCCTCGCCCGATCCGGCGCCCCAGCCGACCAGAATGAAGCTGAATTCCGGCAGCCCGTCTTCGCCACCCCGCGACGCGCGCGAGAAATAGACCGACCGCGGCATCGTCTCGACCGACGTCTTGATCCCGATCCGGGTCAGCATCTGACCGATGGCTTCGGCGATCCGGGCGTCGTTGATGTAACGATCGTTCGGGCCGTGGATCGTCATCTCAAAGCCGTCGCCATAGCCCGCTTCCGCCAGCAGCGCCTTGGCGCCCTCCGGGTCGTATTCCACCGGCTGGAGGTTCGGAGACACGCCAAAGAAGCCTTCCGGCAGAAGCTGGCCCGCCTTGATCGCAACGCCTTCCATCACGCGGTCCACGATCGCGTCTCGGTTGATCGCCATCGAGATCGCCTTGCGCACCCGCACATCCATCAGCGGGTTCTTGATGTCGCCGCCGCCATTGGCCTTCACGTGGGGCGAGTTCTCCCGGAACTGATCCATATGCAGATAGATCACACGGTTCGAGACGCCTTGCGACAATTGCAGATCGGCGTTCTCGCCAAGCGTCTGAATATCCGTCGTCGGCACGCCCGCGATCATGTCCACGTCGCCGGCCAACAACGCCGCGACACGCGACGGACCGGATTTGATCGGGCGCATTTCCACTTCCGACCAGACCGGCTTGTCGCCCCAATAATCGTCATTCCGGGTCACCGTGATGGCTTCGCCGGGTTTATAGTCGGCAAACTTAAACGGGCCGGTGCCGATTGCGGCGGTTCCCGCGTTGAACTCCTCGGTGGTCGCGCCACAGCCAACCGTGTCCGACACGATCGAAATAGTTGAGAGGTCGTTGCCCATTAAGGGATACGGCTCCGCGGTTTTGAAATGGACCGTAAAGTCGTCAATCCTCACCGCCGTCTTGCCCTTGGTGTAGGTCCCGAAACTGGATGGCGAGTTCGGTACATCCGGCGCCCGGGTGAAGCTGCAGATCACATCGTCGGCGTTGAACGCAGACCCATCATGGAACGTGACGCCTTGGCGCAGCTTGAACTCCCAGGTCAGATCGTCGATCGGCGCCCAGGACACCGCCAAGCCCGGCGTCAGACGCTGCTTGTCGTCCTGATTGATCAGGTTGTCATAGATGTGTCGAGCGACAGCGTTGTTCGGCCCGAGATTGTGAAAATGCGGGTCCATCGCCGTCGGTTCCGACGCCAGCCCGATGGTGAGCTTTTCAGCATGCGCGGCGCTCGCCAGCATGCACAGACCGGCCACACCGATTAATCCGATTTTTTTCATGAAGCCTTCTCCCGGTAAGTTCGCCTTGCTTTCTGTTCAGCGGCGACGGTAGGAATGCTACCTATTCATCGGTGACGGCGAAACAGAAATATCAATGCAGTTTTATCATAGTTTTATGAGCGCCCTGTCGGTTGCAGCAGGCGGGTGAAGAGAATAACTCCTCATGAGAAAGAATTGGCATTCCCTGAGAGAATATGAAGCGCTTCGGGCCATGATCACCGCCGGCACGACAACGGCCGCCGCACGGCAGCTCTCGGTCTCGCAATCGGCGATCAGCCGCGCCATCGCCAGCCTGGAGGCGCGTAACGGCCATCTGCTTTTTGTCCGCGAGTCCGGGCGCCTCGAACCGACGGCGGAGGCGCTGCGCCTAAATGAAGCGATCGATCCGATCCTGGCGGCGCTGGCGGAAATCGACGGGCAGGACGCCTCGGCAGAGCCGCGGGACCGACTTAAGATAGTCGCGCCCACCACCATCGCCCATAATTTCCTGCAGGCGAAACTCGACTCATTTCTGTCGATGCAGCCCAACATTTTCGTCTCGTTGGAGGTTTGCGCCTCGGATGCGCTGGTGGCGGGGATCGCCGAGGAGCGCTTCGATATCGGCGTGACCGATCATATGGTTCAGCATTTCGCCGTGCGCCGCGTTCCTTTCCGTCAGTCGGCCTTGGTCTGCGTCATGCCGGAGGGGTGCGACCTCAGCGCGAAAGATCGGGTCACCGCCCAGGACTTGGCGAACCGCGATCTCGTCGCCTTGACCAAACGGCATATTGTCCGAACCAAGGCCGATCAGCTTCTTGCGTCGGCCGGCGCCGCGCCGCGGATTAAGATCGAAACGGCGACGGCGGTTTCGGCGTTGGATTTCGTTCGACGCGGGGCGGGAGTCGCCCTGTTAAACCCTTTCCCCGTTCTGTCGGGAAACGCTGAAGGTGTGCAGGTCCGCCCGTTCTTGCCGTCCGTGAGTTTCCAAACCTCTTTCCTTACCCCCCGCGGCAAAGCCGTATCGGCGATCGCGCGGAGTTTCATGCGCCACACGCGCCAAGTCACTGTCCAAGACCCGTGGTCGGAGCCGATATGACAGCACAACAGCCTGACGCACAGTCTATCCTTACAGAGCTCATCCGCTTCGACACGACCAGCCATCTCTCCAATCTCGCCCTGTTGGATTGGGTCGAAGATTATCTCGGCGGTTTCGGAATTCCTTGCGAGCGGGTCTTTGATGAAACGGGTCAGAAAGCGAACCTGATCGCATCGGTCGGCGGACGCGACCGGCCGGGCTTTGTGCTCTCCGGCCATACCGATGTGGTGCCGGTGGACGACCAGGATTGGACGGTCGACCCTTTCAAAGGCGCTGTTCATGACGGTCGGATCTGGGGGCGCGGCGCCTCCGATATGAAGGGGTTTCTCGCCTGCGCGCTGGCCGCCGTCCCGCAGATGGTTGCAGGGCCGCTCAAATACCCGCTGCACCTTCTGTTCTCCTATGACGAAGAGGTCGGCTGCGTCGGCGTCCGGTCGGCCCTCGAAGAGATGCGCGGATGGAAAGTCCGCCCGCTCGGCTGTTTCGTGGGCGAGCCGACCAGCATGCGGGTGATCATCGGGCACAAGTCGAAACGATCGGTTCGGGCGACCATACGCGGCCGCGCCGGACACTCCTCCCTGGCGCCGGAAGCGGTGAACGCCGCCGAATACGCCGCCCGCTTGACCGTCTTCATTTCCGATATCGGCCGGCGGCTGCAGCAAGAAGGGCCACGCGACGCGCTCTACGACGTCCCGCACACGACGGCTCATGTCGGCTTGCTGCGCGGCGGCGTGCAGCTCAACGTCGTGCCGGAAAACGCCTATCTGGATTTCGAGTTCCGGGCCATCGCGGAAGACGACCCCGACGCACTGGTCGATGAGGTGATCGCCCACGCGCAGTCAGAACTGGAACCCGCCATGCGAGCGGTCGATCCGAGCTGCGGGATTGATTTCGAGCCGATCTCGTCCGTGCCGGGTCTGGCGACGGACGCCGAGGCGGAGATCGTCACCATCGCCAAACATTTGAGCAACCGAAACAGCCACCACAAAGTTGCGTTCGGCACGGAAAGCGGGCTGATTTCAGAGATTGGGATCCCGACCGTTGTAATCGGCCCCGGCTCTATCGACCGAGCGCACAAGCCTGACGAATTCGTCGAGATTGCGCAGTTGGACGCGTGCAACCGCTTCCTATCCGCCCTGATCGGCTATTGCCGCGCTTGACCCAGGTCGGGCGCCCGCAGCCATTCGGCGTCCGGGTCGAGCGGATAGCTCGGCCGGGGAATATGCTTGAAGGGCCAGCGCGACAGGACCGGGCTGGTCAGGCCCGCCGTATCGACCTCATAGACCCGTTCGGGCGGGAACCAGGGCGCGAAGCCGGCCCGGAAATGCCCGCGCGATTTCACCACCACCGTCTTCGCCGCTGCGATATCCAGGCCGAGCATCTGGAAGAAGATCGGATCGGACGTCTGGGTCCGGTCAGAAATCACCACAACCACGATACCGCCAAGACGCAGCGCCGCCGTCTTGCCCAACGCCATCCGGCGTCCCTTTGTCAGGCCGCCCAGACCGACCACGTCGCTCTCACCCAGCGCGAGCACTTCAGCCTCCGCCGCGAAGGGTTCGTCCCAGGCTTCCCACGGCGGCGCGTCTTCACGCGCGCCTCGGTTTCGGTTGAAGCGCGCAGTAAAGACCGATCCTACGCCGCCTGCGTGCCCTTCCGCCGCTAGGTCCGGATCGTAGAAGGAGCCATAGAGCACGTCTTGCGCGCCCGCCTCGTACAGCGCTTCCAGAAGCTCCGTCGTCCGGCCGCTGCCGCCGCCGCCGGGATTATCGCCGGCGTCCGAGAAGATCACCGGGTCGCGATCCGTGTCGCAGGCAAGGCCGACCGCCTCGTCCAGCGAAGTCAGACGCCGCTGGAACCGCTCCCGCATCGACCAGGCCAACGCCGCGATCTCATCCGCCAGATCTTGCGCCGCAGCCGCATCCTCTCGGGCCGCGACCACCACGGACAGCGTATTGTCCGGCGTGTCAGAGAAGATGAAATTCCCAAAGATAGAGACATTAAGGATCGACCCGCCCAATTCGGCCTGACGCCGCTGACCATAGTCGATCAGATCGGCATAGGGCCCGGTCGCCGTCAGCAGCGTGACCGAGGCGGGCGCGATCGGCGGCTTCACAAGCGCCAGTTTCGGACGGGCGTCGCTAGCGAGACTTCTGCGGAGCGAAAAGGCCGCCTCCTCCCCGCGCTCGATCATATCGACATGCGGGTTGGTGCGGTATCCGACAACGAGGTCGAGATCGCGCACCATACGTTCGGAGATATTGGCGTGAAGATCGAGCGTCATAATGATGAGCGGCTCAGGCCCGACAACCTCGCGCACCAGACGCACAAGCTCGCCATCCGGGTCGTGCAGATGCTCGGCCACCATCGCGCCGTGATTACAGAGATAAACCGCTTCGAGCGGACCGGCCTCGCGCAGGGTCTGAAGAATCGTCTCAGCCACCTCGGTAAAGACCGCCTCCCGAACCGGCCCGGCGGGATGGCTCGCCGCAAGAAGACACGGGATCGGGCGCCAGGGACCCGTCGCGTCCATCGCCTGAACAAACGCGCTGAATTCCGGCGCAATCGCCGAGGTCTCCGCCCGCGCCGCCGCCAGCAGCGCCGCGCCCTCCTCCCAGACGAAGCCGGTGAAATCCGTACGCTCGGCAGGCTTGGCAAAGCGATTGGATTCGAGAATCATTCCGGCCAAGGCGACGCGCGGCGCCATGCTCTACTCTCCCGTCGTTTGGTTACTCTTAGCGTAAGGCGGCTCTGATGACGATAATCGATATTCCGAACGACTACAGCGTGCAGCTAAGCCCGCCTGATATCACGTCTTACAAAGACGGCAATATCGGCATCGACTACATTTGGAGTTTCGACAGCGGGAGGCCCGGCCCGCATGCCTGCATCACCGCTGTCGTTCATGGCAACGAACTATGCGGCGCAATTGCGCTCGACTGGCTGCTCTCATCCGAATTTCGACCGATCGCCGGCACGGTGAGTTTCGGCTTTATGAATGTCGCCGCGTTCGAGGCCTTCGACCCGGAGGATCCCAACGCCTCGCGCTGGGTCGAGGAGGATTTCAACCGCGTCTGGGCCGAAGCGGTCCTAGATGGCGACCGCGAATCGGTCGAGCTGCGGCGCGCCCGCGCGGTGCGCCCCTTCCTGGACACGGTCGACTTCCTATTGGACATCCACTCGATGCAGCATCCGGCCCCGCCGCTGATGATGAGCGGCCGACACGACAAAGCGCGGGAATTGGCGGCGCGGATCGGCGCGCCGGAACGGGTCGTCGCTGACAGCGGACATGCGGCCGGCAAGCGGATGCGCGACTATGCCGGATTCGACGATCCAGCCTCGGATAAGGCCGCGCTTCTGATCGAGTGCGGCCAGCATTGGGCGGCCGATACGGTCCCGCTCGCGAAGCTGGCCTCAGCGCGCTTCCTGACAAGTCTCGGGGTCGCTGACCTGGACTTGCTGCAAGGATTGGGCGAACCGGGCCCGCAACTCTTCTACCGGGTGACCGAAGCGGTGACGATCGAAAGCGATGGTTTCAAATTCGCCCAATCGTTTACCGGCGGCGAAGTGCTGCCCAAGGCCGGAACCCTGATTGGGACCGACGGCGACCGGCCCGTGGTCACCCCCTATGACGATTGCATGCTGGTGATGCCGACCAAGCGCACATGGAAAGGTCAAACCGCTGTCCGCCTCGCCCGGCTCGACGCCTAAACCGTGGAACCGGGGAGCGGCGCGCGGCCCGCATGTCAGGCCTTGTTGTATTTCGCGTCGACCTCTTTGATCGCGTTCACATTGCCGGCTGAACGTCCTTCTTCGTCGAAATCCAGCGTGTTGGCGAGGAACGTCTCGGCAATCGACTTCGCCAGTTCGGCGCCGATCACGCGCGCGCCCATGGTGATGATCTGCGCATTGTTCGACAATGCGGCGCGTTCCGCCGAATAGGTGTCATGGCATTGCGCGGCGCGTATCCCCGGAACCTTGTTGGCCGACATGGCGACGCCGATCCCGGTGCCGCAGACCAGGATCGCCCGGTCATAGTCGCCCGCCACCACCGCCGAGCCCACACGGTCGGCGAGGTTCGCATAGAAAGGGTCCGGCCCCTCAGCCGTCCGTGAAACCTCGCTGACGTCAAAACTCTTGCCCAGATGTTCGGCCAAGACCTTGGCCAGCCCCTCTCCCGCACTGTCGCCTGCAATCGCAATTTTCATAGGATGTCCTTTCACGCTCAAACAACGGCGGCGCACGCATCGAGAATGCCAAGATAACCCTCGACATTCCAGGCCGAGCGCCCAATGAAAAGCCCGTCAATATGCGGGCGTGTGATGAGTTCCTCACAATTCTCCCGATTGACCGAACCGCCATACAGACACGGCACGCGGCGGCCCAGTATGTCGGCCGCAAGATCGATGATCTCTGCATGACGCGCATCGGCATAATCCGGCGTCGCGGGCACGCCGCCCTCGCCAATCGCCCAGACCGGCTCATAGGCGAGCAGAACGGGCGCCGACTTCTCCTCGCCCTCAAGCAAGCCAAGCGCGCCGCGGACCTGTGCGCGCAAGACTTCTTCCGCCCGCCCGCTGTCTCTTTCTTCCAAAGTCTCGCCAACGCAAATCAAGGGGATCAGACCGTGCCGGACCGCTGCTGCGGTCTTTAGGCCTACCGTCTTGTCACTCTCGCCGAAATGCGCGCGGCGCTCGGAATGGCCCAACTCTACCATATCCAAGCCGCAGTCGGTCAGCATCAGCGGCGACACTTCCCCGGTCCAGGCCCCGGCGTCGGCCCAGTGCATGTTCTGCGCGCCGACCTTGACCGATGTGTCGGCAAGCGCCGCCTTGACCTCACGCACCGCCGTATAGGGCGGGATCACGAACCTTTGGATACGCGGGTCCCGGCCTTTATCGGCTTCGGCAAGCATAGATGCAAAGACCTGGGCCTCAGCCAAGGTCTTGTTCATCTTCCAACTGGTGCCGATCCAAATGTTCGGGTCGCCCATCGCCGTTCCTTCTTCACGCCGCCCGATGCATGACAGCTTCGAGGTCAGCAGCTTCGAGGCGCACAGGGTTTGCCTTCATGGACGACGAGCTTCCTGCTTCAATCGCTGCTTGGCTTCGGATTCCGTCGCTGACGCCAAGCGCCGTCAAACCCGGCAGGCCTGCGCGGCGCGACCAATCGGCCAGCGCTTCAATAGCCGAAATCCCGGCGCCTTGCGTTTTGAACTCCGCGCCAATCCATCTCGACACGTCGTCAAGGCGTTGGGCCGCAGCGCCCTGGGCTCGGACACTATTGGCGTTCAGCACATGCGGCAGCAAGGCGCCGCAGAGCGCCCCGTGCGCTGCGCCGGTAAGCCCCCCTAGCGGTCCCGCCAGCCCATGCACTGCGCCAAGGCCCGAATTGGCAAGCGCCAATCCCCCGGCAAGGCTCACCCAGGCCATATCGTCCCGCGCGGCCGGATCCTCAACCTCCATAAGGCGGCGAATCGCCGCCAAGCCTCGCGGAATTGCGTCGCGGCAAATGGCGTCGGTCATCGGCGTGGCGCGAGTCGATACATAGGGCTCAATGACTTGCGTGATTGCGTCGAGGCCGGAAGCAAGAGTGACGCTGCGCGGGCAGGTATCGGTCAGGGCCGGGTCCACGATGGCAAGGTTCGGCAGCATTCGGAGATCGCGAAGCGATACCTTGCGCCGCGCCTCGGGCACGGCGATCACAGCGTTCCGGGTCACCTCCGCGCCGGTTCCCGCTGTCGTTGGGATCGCCACCACCGGCAGCGGGTCCGCCTCAAGCGGCAAGCCGCGTCCCACAACCTCGAGGTGATCAAGCACGGGCCGCGACGTGGGTGTAAGGGCGGCGATCGCCTTGCCTGTGTCGATGACCGACCCGCCGCCGAGCGCCACAACCACCTCCGCCCCCGCTTCGCGCGCAAGGGCGACGCCCGCCTCAACGCGGGCCATATCCGGCTCACCTGGCGCTGTATAGGGAACGACCTCGCGTCCCAGCGCAGAGGCAAGCCACGCCGCCCTTTCTGAGTTCGCGCCATGAACCAGCAGGACCCGAGATCCGAACGCCAACGCACGCTCGGCCGCTTGACCAGCCACCCCGCGACCGAACTGAATCTCAGCGGCGGTAGCGAACGTGAACGCGCTAATCATCGTATTACACCTTCAGGTCCGCGACGCCAGTATCGATATGCGGCGCCCAGAAAGCGACTGATTCCGCGATATGCGGAATTACCTCGCGGTCCGTCGGTTCGCGCTCCTTAAAGCTCAGTTCCAGGCAGATCTCATTATCTTCGCCGCCGCCTTCCCGGAACGCGGCCAGGAGCGGCGCGGGTTGGATCCGACCGCCGGCGTTATACGCCGCAGCGAACGGACGATGACCGCCCTTGTCCAACAGGCTTTGCTTGATATGGATGATCGGCGACACAGGCGGCGCCGCGCGCGCCCAGGCGTAGGGGTCGTAGTCGTCCGGATTGGCGCTGGCGATATCGCCGTGATCGATATCGACCATCATCCACATCGGGACCGCCATATCCGCGGCGGTCAAACGTTCCTGTAGCCACATACAACCTTCAATCGTTTCGCCGAACTCGCGCCCGATGCTCATCGGCTCCCAGAAGACATAGTCCAGACCGGCGGCGTGCGCATGCTCGGCCACTTCCGCCCAGCAATCGATGGCGATCTGGATCAAGTCTTCTCGTCGGTCCGGGTCGTCATAGTCGCGATAGGTGAAGATCGCGAATTGGGTGCCGACAGACTTGCCGCCAAGATCGGCGATGATATCGGCGAAGCCCTTGAACCAATCGATATAGTAGCGCCTGACTTCCGGGTCCGGGTGGCCGAAATGGTTGAGCCGCCCATATGGACCGGTCATGCCGCTTGTCACCCGAACCCCCGTGCGCGCCAACGCCGCCTGCATCTCGCGCGTCAGGCGGCGGGTCACCGAGGCGGGCCAGCTCGGGTTGATGAATTCGTGTGTCAATTGCAGATCGCGAATACGCAGATCGCGGGCGACCGTATCGATTAGATCGCCCGGCTCGGCGAACCGATTCACCAGCGGGTTTGTGTTGAGAGAGAGCGTGAAGGGCATGCGCGGCCGATCCTCAGAGTGCGAAACCGGGAATAACATAGTCGGGCAGATCGCTCGACGGCGCATCGGTGAGCACCGTTTGAAGAGGGACGCCCGCATGAACGCCGGTTCGGACCAACGCCGCCGGGCAGCCGGCGGCATGGGCGCCGCGCACATCATGCTCGGGGCTGTCGCCGACACAAAGCACTCTACTCGGATCGGGACCGCCCAGCCTTTCCATGGCCAGCTCGTAGATCCGAGCATAGGGCTTGCCGACATAGGTCACCGCACCGCCGAGTTTCTCGTAAAGAGCGGCGATGCGTCCAGCCCCAAAAGCCGGTCCGCTCTTCGTCAGCATCGTCATGTCGGGATTGGTGCAATAGCAGGCGACGCCGCGCCGCGCCGGACCCATCAAGAGCGTTTCATAGGTCTCCAGGCTGATTTCCTCGCCCCGGCTGCCGGATATCAGGACGAGTGCGGCTTGGTCCGGATCGTCGGTCTCTGAAACGTCGAGGCCTTCAATGCAGCTTCGATCACTGTCGCGCGCTAAGACCAGCACCGGCGCCTTCGGCGCGATCGTCCGGCCGATTTCGGCGGACAACAAGGCATAGGCCGTTTCGCCGGAAGAGACGACAGCAGCGAAATCAGCGCGGTCGAACCCCATCCGAACGAGCCGCGCCTCGTTCGGACCCGCGCGTTTGCCCGAGTTGCTTAGAACGACCACCTGCTTGCCCTTGGAAACAAGCCCTGCCAAGGCTTGCGGGGCGTCGGGATAGGCGGCAGACCCGTCCAGAAGCACGCCAAACTGGTCCAAAAGGAAAAAGTCGTACTGGTCGGCAAGGTCGTTGAGCGTGGTCTCTCTCATTGGGCGCCCCGTCTGGCGAGCAGCGCCGCGCCGTACGCGGCCTCGGTATTCACCGCGTCGCGCGTTGGGACGCCTAAGCGTCGCGCGCGGATACGCGTCCAGACGGCGTTCTTCGCGCCGCCGCCCACCGATCGTACCGAGGCGAGCGCCGGCGCCCCAAGCTCACGCAGCCGACGATAGGCCAGCGCTTCAACGCCTGCGACGCCGTCCAAGAGGCCATGCAGGAATCGGGCGTCGTCTTTCGGCCGGGGCGTCAGCCGTGGCGGCAGGTCCGGGTCATTGATCGGAAAGCGTTCTCCGGCTCTCGGCAGAGGGTAATAATCCAAGCCGGTATCGGTCTCGGGATCGATCTGCTCTGAGAGCGTTTCGAGCGCGCTGGCGTCGAAATGCGCGAGCAACGCCGCGCCGCCTGAATTCGACGCACCGCCGGCCAGCCAGGCGCCCAGGATGCGGTGGCTGTAGATCCCATATTCGGGCGCCATGATCGGTTTGTCGGACAACAGCTTGATGATCATCGTCGTGCCAAGCGCCGTGACGCCGTCGCCCGGGCGATCGGCTCCAGTGGCGAGGAAACTGGCGCAGCCGTCGGTTGTGCCCGCAACGACAAGCGTATCCGGTGACAGCCCGAAATCAGCGGCCGCCGCCTTGGTGATCGGACCAATGGGAGTCCCCGGCTTCACCACCTCCGGCAAATGCGCTAGGCTGACACCCACCGCTTCGATCCAGTCAGGCCAGCAGCCAGCTTCTACATCATAGCCCGTCTTCAGTGCATTGTTCGCATCGCTAATCCAGCGGCCGGAAAACTGACCCGCGATCCAGTCCGCCTGATGCACGCACTGGGTCTCGCCTTGTTGGACGAAACGCATAACGCGCGCGAGAGCGCTGGAAGCGCCGAGCGCGGGTCCGCCGGGCGGGGCCGCCGAGGCGATCCGGTCAAGGATCGATCGGTCCGTACAAGTATCATTGTACATTACGCCGTCGGCCCTGGGCCGGCCCTGACCATCCACCGGCAGAACGGTGCCGGACGTGCCGTCAACGGAAAGCGCCCGGATGCAGCGCGGCTCAATGTCGGCCAAGGCCTCTTCGACCGCCGACCGGGCTGTCGCCCACCACACCTCGGGCGAACGATGGTTGGCGCCGTGATCGGACATCGCCGACTTCGCCTCCGAACGGGTCGCCCCGTCGGCGTCTATGACGATGGCTCTCGCCCCGGAGGTTCCAATATCGAGACCCAGGAACAGGTCAGACATTCAACCTTTGCCGGTACTTCTCGGCATCCCAGTCCAAGAGTTCGAGATTTTCGGACTCGGTAAGATAAGTCAGTTCCGCGCCTTCCGGCACACGCACCAACACATCGGCGAGACAACGCGACATCGCCAGGGCGCCCGGCGACATATCGGTTCGCACCATCACGCCGCGTCCCGGGAGAATGACGAAGGGCGGCGCTTCCGACGCATCGGGAAGGCGATCGCCATCGACACAGTGCGCCGCCACGCCGCAGAAGATCACATGATCGGGATACAGACTGCCCGCCGCCGCCTGTTCAGCACGCGCCGGGCTCGCCAGTTGGTGCAACGCATCCTTCGGTTCCGGTACGCGCCATTGGCCGTTGGCGAGCGGGAAGAGCGAGTCGAGGACAGGTGTAAAGGGCCGCGTTTCAGGCGCGGCCAGCGCCGCCGTCACGCGGGCGAGGAGGTCCGGTGCCGCCGCAACAGTATCGGCCGCAATGATAAGCCCATGATTTCGCAGCACCGCAACGTCCGCCGGGGGCTCGCCAAGCCGGTCGCGCACAGCCCGGGCGAGGTTCGCGCCGGGCTTGGCGTAGGGCGCGAGACGCCAGTCGAAACCGTCGAGCTTTTCCGCCAAGATCGCCTCGGCGTCAGCGCGAACCGCATGCGACAGGGTGTTGACGCAATGCACATGGATTACGACGCGATGCGGAAAAGCCGCGTGCAGGCTCGTTTCAATCGACGGCCGAAGCGTTGAATCGCCGAGGAGAAACTGCATCGGTTTATCAGCGTCCGGTGATCCATCCGCGAGGCTGGCGCGCATGGCCGGCAGGTCGACAGGGACGAAGATATCCTTGTCCAATGCGTCCGCCAGATTGGTTCCCGACGCCTTCACCCACATGACATCCCCGTCCTTCACGGACGTGTTTCCACCCGCCCCCTGGATCAGCAAAGGGTCGGCGCCGATTTGGGCGGAATAGGCCGCGAGGTCGGCGAGGTCCTGGGGCGGAGTCAGGGAAACGATCATTTTCAGGCTGACTTTCTCAGGGCGGTGGAGAACCAATCGGCGAAGGCTGCTTGCTCGGCTTCGGTCATATGGAGATATTCTTTGGTGCGGCGATAAAGGACGTCCTCGGGCGTTTGGGCCCATTCATGCTCAATCAGATAGCGCACCTCCGCTTCGTAGAGGTTTCCACCGAAATACCAGCCAAGGTCGTCCGTGCTCGCGGCGGCGCCGACGATGGCGGCGGTTCGAGTTCCATAGAGCCGTCCATAATGCTCTCGAAGCGCACGCGGCATCCAGGGATAGGCAGATTTCAATTTCTCAAAGAAAGCAACGTAATCGGCGCCAGGCATATCGCCGCCCGGCAGCGGCGCGTCGGCCGTCCAATCCCCTTGCATCTGGGGCAGGAACCCCGCCAGCTTCGCCATGCCGCGTTCGGACAACTCCCGGTAGGTGGTGATCTTGCCGCCGAAGATATTCATCAAGGGCGCGCCGCCGCTTTGGTCGATGTCGAATACATAGTCACGCGTCACCGCCGACGGATTGCCCTGCCCGTCATCGAACAAGGGCCGAACGCCGGAGAAGCTCGACACGACATCCTCGCGCCGCAACTGCTCCTTGAAATAGCGATTGACCGCATCGATCAGATATTGGATTTCCGCCTCATCGGCTTCAACGGCCTCGGGCGCGCCTTCGTAGGCGATATCGGTGGTGCCGATCAGCGCCTTGTCGCCCTCATATGGGTTGATAAAGATGACGCGTTTGTCATGGTTCTGCACAAGATAGGCCTGCTCGCCCGACCAGAATTTCGGCGTGATGATGTGACTGCCCTTGACCAGACGCACGCTCCGCGCCGAATTGGCGCCGGCGACCTGGGTGACCACATCCGTGACCCAGGGACCGGCCGCGTTGACCAGCACCTTCGCGCGAATCTCGCGCAATCCGCCTGTGGCGACGTCGCGCACCATAATGGACCACAGCCCATCGGCGCGACGGGCGGTCTCGACACGGTGGCGCGTCAGCACCGTCGCCCCGCGCTCGGCGGCGTCTAGGGCGTTCAGGATGACCAGCCGCGCGTCATCGACCCAACAGTCGGAATAGGCGAACCCTTTTGTATAGCGATCATGCAGGGGTTCTCCTTCCGGATCCCGCGTCAGGTCGAGGCTGCGAGTCCCGGGCAGCTTCTTCCTTCCGCCCAGATGATCGTACAGGAACAGCCCCAACCGTATTAGCCAGCGCGGCCGGTCCGCCGGGCTGTGCGGCAGGACGAACCGCATCGGCCAGATGATATGCGGCGCGGCGTTCATCAGGACTTCGCGTTCGATCAACGCTTCGCGCACCAGCCGGAACTCGTAATACTCAAGATATCTCAGGCCGCCATGCACCAGCTTGCCGGACCGAGAGGACGTGCCTTCGGCGAGGTCATCCTTCTCGCACAGCACCACCGACAGGCCGCGCCCCGCCGCGTCGCGGGCGATCCCAGCGCCGTTCACGCCGCCGCCGATGACGAAAAGATCTACGGGTTCCGTCACGAGATTGTCTTCCTAGCGCCGCCGACGTTCGCACGACCGGGGCTGAACCCTGCGGTCTGAAGCCGGATCACCGAACCCGACCCCCTTTCGACAGTATGAAAGGCTACGGGCCGTGCGCAGGCCTGGATCGCCGTATCGCCCCGATTCACCGCCTTGGAATACGATGCGCTCAGCATGGGTTTCGCGGGGGCTGGCCAGACAGAAAACGCCGGACCTCGTCTGCGGCCTGTTCCGCCGCAAAGGTCACGGTACGCACCGACGCGCCGGCGATGTGCGGCGTCAGGGTCACATTAGGCAGTTGCAGCAACGGCCAATCGTCCGGCGCCGGCTCGAGGCTGAACGTTTCCAGCATGGCGCCGGCGATCTCGCCATTGACCAGCGCCGCGTACAGCGCGTCATAGTCGCAGAGCGGCCCGCGCGCAGTATTCACGAAGAGCGCGTCTTTCTTCATTTTGCCAAAGGCCTCGGCATCCATCATGCCGCGCGTCTCTTCCGTCACGCGGGGATGCAGGGTGACCACGTCGCTCTCTGTCACCACACGATCAAACGAAACCAGTTCGACGCCGGCCTTGGCGTCATCTGGGTCGAGCTGGATATAGGGATCGTTGACGAGGATCCGGCATCCGAACGCCCGCAGAAGCTTGACGACCTTGGTCCCGATATTCCCATAACCAATGACGCCGACCGTCATCTCGTTCAGCTCGCGCCCTGTGACGTCCGCGCGATACAGGTCGCCGCGCCACACGCCCGCGCGCAGCGCTTCGTGACCGACCCGGATTTTACGGGTCTCCGTCAGGATCGCGCCGATCGTAAACTCAGCCACGGCGCTGGCGTTGCGGCCCGGCGCGTTGACGACCAGAACGCCATGATCCTGGGCGGCCTTCATATCGATATTGACAGGCCCGCCGCGCGACACCGCGATCAATTTCAGGTTCGGCAAGCGCGTCAGCATCGCGCCGCTCATCGGCGCCAAATGCGTGACCAGCACTTCCGCGTCGCCGACAAAATCGACGACGCCGTCGGCCGTACCGTAATACTCTTTCAGGCCGTCCATGCCTTCGACCGCATAGCCTTGTTCCATCGGCTCATCCGGCCAGCCATCCTTGCGCACGCGCACGGAAACCTTGTCCCCGCAAGCCTCGAGGATTTTCTCCTCGAAGACCTCCGGCAACATGAAGTGGTCGCCAATGATCGCAACGTCAGTGGGCACGGTCGGACCCTCCCTGACGTGCGAGCGCGGACCAAACGGGCGGCATCGCCTCTCGAATGGCGCGGTAGGCCGGATACAGGTCGGCATATAGGGCGGAAAGCGCCTTGTCCGGCGCTTCTGTCGGGCCGAGCAGCGGGGTCACCCACTCGGCGATGCAGGCCTCCATATCGTCATAGACGCCGATCGCCACCGCAGCCATCATCGCCGCGCCGGCGGCGCCTGCTTCCTCGCGGCTGGAGGTGCGCACTGATGCATCGACCGCCGCCCCGAAGACAGAGCGCAAAGCGTCGGACCGCGCGGCGCCGCCGGTCAGACGCACCTCGCTGGGCATGGCGCCCATCGCCGCGTAGCAGTCGCGCGCCGCCAGTCCCAACCCTTCAATGACCGCCCGCATTAGATCCGGGAAACGGTCGGCCGATGATAGCCCGGCGAAACTCGCGCGCGCCGCTGGATCAACGAAGGGGCCGCGCTCCCCGGCCTCTGAGATATAGGGGTGATACAGCACACCCCCGGGCGCGCTGGCGGCGAGCCATCCGTCGATCCGGGCGATCAAGTCCCGATGCGCGACCGCGTGACCAAGATCGGCCATCAGGTCAGCGGCTACGGTCAGCAGCCAGTCGACATTGAGGGTCGAGGCCATGTTGGACTGGATTTGCGCCGCCATGCCGGGAATCGGAAGCGGCATGACATAGCCCGTCAGACTGTCGTTGAAGAAAACCTCATCCTGCGGCGTCGCACGCATATGCATGCCGGTCGATCCGATGATCGTACAGCCGGCGGCCTCTCCACCGGTATAGACGCCGCCGCCCAACGCGGTGCAGGCGACATCGACAAAGCCAAGCGCCACGGGTGTTCCAGCCACCAAACCGGTCGCCTCGGCCGCTGCAGGACTGAGCGGGTGCGTTGTCTGTGACCCATCGACGATCTGAGGCAGGAGACGTTTTTCCGCCATCAGGCCCAACGCCTCGATCACACGATCATCGTAGGCGCGCGCGCGAAAATCGCCGAACGTGAAGGACGCCTCGCATGGCGCCGTGGCTCGCAGGCCGGTCAGGTTCAAGTACAGCCAGTCCTTGCAATGCAGCGCGACGTCCGCCCCCGCGACCGCTTCTGGCATTGTCTCCTTCATTTGGAGAAGTTGCGTGCCCATCTGGCAGGCGTTCAATCCCGAGCCGGTGATCGCGAAGCGCGCCCGATCCGCTTCCGTGCCGCGCAGCCGTTGCACCACCGGGGCGGCGCGTGCGTCGAGCCAGAGCCACGCGTCGGTCACAGGACGGTTGTCCCGGTCAAGCAGCCATGTGCCGTCCCCCTGTCCGGTCACGGCGACGGCCGCCACGCGGGACGCCAGGTTCGGAACGCTTTCGCCTAGGTCGCGCATTGTTGCGGCGCAATCGTCCCAGGTGTCGTCCATCGACTGGAAGGCGGCGCCGTCGGGTCGGGACGTATAGCGGTTCGGACGCGATCCGACCGCAATCTGCGCGCCGGTAAGATCGAAGGCGATCGACTTGATCACCGACGTCCCCGCATCGATCCCAATCAGGATGTCGCCGCCATCCGCCATGATCAAGCGAGCTCCGGCCCGTGGCTGATCGCCATGCCGGTTTCAGCATCGAAAACATGCAGATCATGCGCGTCCACGCGGATCGAAATCGGTTCCCCGATCGCGACATCAGCGCGGTGATGCTCGACCAACACAACCGTCTGGCCCGCAAAACTTGCGGCGATATGGCTCTGATCGCCGAGCCACTGGTTGGCCTGGATTGTCGCTGTCGGACCCGTCTCACTGCGATGAACGGCATAGGGACGGACGCCGATCATGACGTCGCCGCGCGTCAGGATCCGGTCCCGGACCTCAGCCGCGAAGTCGCTTTCGGCGTAATCCAGGACGACGCCGTCCGCCAGCGCGATGCTCAGGCGGCCGCCGGACGCCGCAGCGGTGACCGGGAAAACATTCATCGGAGGTTCGCCGACAAAGGTCCCAGTGAACAGATTGGCGGGACGGTCCTTGATCTCGGCCGGGGTCGCATATTGCTGCAGCACACCCTCTTCCATCACCGCGATCTTATCCGCCAACGCGTTCGCCTCGGTCTGGTCATGGGTGACCAGGATCGCCGTCATGCCGCGTTCCTTGATGAAGAATTTGATCCGACCCCTGAGCAGCGTTCGAAGCTGCGGCTCCAACTGACCCATCGGCTCGTCCAGCAGATAGAGATCAGCATCGCGTATCAGGGCGCGGGCGAGGCTTGCGCGCTGCTGTTGTCCGCCGGACAGCGAATTGGGCGAGCGGTCGAGAATGTCCGTGATCTCCAACATCTCCGCGACTTCTTGCACTTTCGCCGCAACCTCGGCGGCGGGGAGCCGCGCGGCCTTGAGCGCGAAGGCGATATTGTCGCGCACATTCACGGTCGGGTAGAGCGAGTAGCCTTCGAACGCCATGGCGACATGGCGCCGGACCGGCGGCAATTTCTGAACCTCACGGCCGGCAAGGTGAATCTTGCCCCGGCTCGTTTCCTCGAAGCCGGCGATCATCCGCAGCGTGGAGGTCTTGCCGCAACCGGACGAACCGAGCAGCGCGATGATATCGCCTTCTTCCACCTCCATGCTGACATCCCGGACAGCATGAACGCCGAGCCCGACCGGGCCATAAAACTTATCGATATTCTCCAGCCGCAGAACCGACTCGGTCATGCCGCCTCTCCCGCCGCGGTCGCCGGCTCGGTTTCCACACGCGCGCCGGTTTCACGGTCGAACAGCAGCACGCCATCTGGTTCGAGAACGATATGCGCGTCATTGCTGTCAGGCCCTGGCGTGGTCGCGGGGCGCGAAATGAGAATCTCGCGGTTCCGCGCCGTGACCGCCAGCGTCACGGTTTTTTCATTCAGCGGCGTCTCCGCTTCAATCGTTACCGGAACGGCGCCGGCCGCGGCCGCGTCGACAAACCGGATCGACTCGGGCCGAACGCCGAGGACACAGTCCTTGCCGATTGCTTGCCCATAACCGTTGCGGATCGGGACCTTTGCGCCGGAGAGCCGCACGTAAGGTCCCTCCTCTCCGGCCTCGGGCGTGACGTCCAACAGGTTAATCGACGGATCGCCGAAGAGCCGCGCAATGGCGATCGTTTTCGGCGTAAGATAGATTTCCTCTGGCGTACCGATCTGAGCGATTCCGCGATCGCTCATCACAGCGATCCGATCGCAGAGCGCCATCGCCTCTTTATAGTCCTGGGTGACATAGATCACCGTCGCATTCTGGCTGCTGAGAAGCCGCGGCAGTTCCAGCCGCATTTCGAACCGCAGCTTGGCGTCCACATTCCGTAAAGGATCGTCGAGCAGCAGGATCGAGGGCTGCGCCACGAGCGCGCGTCCAAGGGCGGTGCGCTGTTTCTGACCGTTGGACAATTCCTTCGGCTTGTGGTGCAGGACATGGTCGATCTTCAGAAGCTGGGACACATCCTCCACGCGCCCGTCGATCTCTTGGGCGCTGCTGCGGCGCGCCTCAAGGGGGCTCGCGATATTGGCGTGGGCGTCCATATGGGGAAACAGCGCGAAATTTTGAAAAGCCATTCCGATGCCGCGATCCTCAGGCTCGACGCCGGCCATGTCTTGACCGCCAAGCCGGATGGACCCTTCATCGGGATCGACGACGCCGGCGATCAGCCGGAGCAGCACCGTCTTGCCGGCGCCGGACGGGCCAAACAGAACCAGCGTTTCCCCCGTCGCAACCTCAAGCGACAGGTCCTCGAGAACGACATTGTCCTTGAAGGACTTCCGGATATTGCTGAGTTCGATCGACATCCGCGCCCTATCCTTTGACCGCGCCAAGGGACAGCCCTTCGACAAGGTAACGCTGCGCATAGAGCGCGAGAGCGAGCGTCGGCAGGATCGACAAGACGACGCCCGCCGCCACCTGACCGTACTGGATGCCGGAGGCGGTCACGAAGGCCAAGGCGCCGACCGTAACAGGCTGTTTGTCGGCGGATGCGAGCACGAGCGCGAAGATGAAGTTGTTCCAGGCAAAGATGAAGGCCAACAGCCCTGCGGCGGCGATGCCTGGCATGGCTAACGGCAACGCCACCTTGCGGAAGGTCGAAAACCAGGAATGCCCGGCGACCCGATAGGCGTTCTCAATATCCGCCGGGATGTCTTCGAAATAGCCGCGCACGATCCAGAGGATCAGCGGCAAGACGATGAGTTGGTAAACCCAGATCAGCCCGAAATAGGTGTCGGCCAAACCGATTTGCTGGAAATAGATCGTCAGCGGCAGCAACACCAGAAGCGGCGGTGCAAAGCGAAAGCTGAGCAGCGTGAAGGCGATATCCTCCGACCCGCGGAACTTGAGCCGGCCAAACGCATAGGCTGCGGGAACGCCCAATATCAGACCCACCGCGACCGACGCCGAGGATAGGAAGAGCGAATTCCACAGGTTGGACATGAAGTTGATTTCCAGCGACCCGGCTGAGGTTTCCAGCCTGCCGGTGATCAACGCCACATAGTTCTGGATCGTCGGATCAAAGATGATGGAGGGCGGCACACGCAGGATGGTCTCGTTCGTCTGGAAACTCATCAGGACGATCCAGAAGATCGGGAACATGAAGAACAGGATCACGCACGTGATCGCGACGCCGCGCAGCGCCTTCTCCAGGGTCGATGTATGTTCCATGTCCTAAATCTCTCCGCGGGCGCGTTCGCGCAGCTTCAACCACTGTTTGATAAAGATCATCGACAAGATGTAGGTGATGACCCAAAGGATCATCAGCAGCGCGGCGGAACGGCCGACATTCGTCGATTGAAAGAAGTTCAAATAGGCTTCAACCTGAAAAACGGTCAGCTTGTCGCCCGGTCCCCCCTGGGTCATGGCGTAGATGATGTCGAACTGCTGGATCGACTCAATGGCGCGGAACAGCGTCGCGGTCAGCAGGAACGGCGTCAGCATCGGCAGGGTGATCCGCCAGAAAACAAACCAGCGTGGGACGCCGTCGAGCGCCGCGGCCTCGAACGGTTGTTGCGGCAAGGATCGCAACCCCGCCAGCAGCAGGATCATGATGAAGGGCGTATAGACCCAGACATCGACCAGAACCACCGTCAGCATCGCGGTCTGCGGCGCCGACGCCCACCGGAAATCCTCCAACCCGACGAAAGCCGCGAAATAGCTGAGAATGCCGAAGCCGGGATTGGTCATCAGCTTCCACATCAAAGAGGCCAGCGCCGGCGCCGTCATCAGCGGCATCAACAGCATGATCGACACGAAGTTGTTGAAGCGCGTGCGTTTCTGCAGCAGCAGGGCTATGCCGAGTCCCAATAACAGCTCTATCCCGACGGTCAGGAACGCGTAGGTCAAAGAGACCTGAAGCGTGTTCCAGAAGGACGGGTCAAAGAGGAAGTCCCAGTAATTCTCGCCCCAGTTCCAGCGCCGCGCCCATGGTTGCGATAGCCGGTATCGCTGCAACGAGTAGGCGACCGCCGTGAAGAACGGGATCAGAATGGCGATGCAGACCAAGAGCGCCGGCAGGCTGAGCACATAGGGCAACGCCTTCCGGCTGATGCGAAAGCGCCTCGTCCTGGCGGGAATGGCGGTGTCAGACATGGTCTCTGTCCCGCTTGTTCGAAGCGGTGCGTCCCAGCGTCACACGTATTACGAGAATTTAGAGCGAAGCGGGCGCCCGCACGGGGCGGGCGCCCGATAATCGCACTCAACCCAGCCCAGCATCCTTGAGCTGCGCGTCGACACTCTCGGCCAGTTGGTCCAGACCCTCGTCGACGGGCACTTCATTCGCCACCATCTTCTGAAGCGTCGCCGCCCATTCGGTGGTGAGGTCGAAGAACAACGGCTGCGCGGTGAATTTGATCGACGCACCCGGGGCCGAAACGTCATGCATCTCAACATAACCCGGATAGGACCCCGCCAGTTTGTCACGGAACGCCCCGTCGGCCCAGACGCTGGAGCGCGCCGGGTTCACCAGATCCATTTCGCGTGCGCCGAACAGGCCATGCTCCGGCCCGGTGACCCACTGCAGGAAGTGCCACGCGGCGTCCTTATTCCGGGAAGAGGACGACATGGACATCGCCCAAATCCAGATATTCGGGGACGGCGCGCTGGCCGCCGGGTTCGCGGCGAACGGCGCGAAGGCGAGATTGCCGGCTTCCGCCGTGCCGCCATTCATGAAGTAGCCGAGAATGTCGGCGTCGAACATCATGGCCGACTTGCCGGCGCCGACATCGGTGCCAACCTGGTACCAGGTGTGAGTCGACCAGTCGGGCGCGCCCGAATCCTGGATCATCTTCACCCACTTGGCGTGGTAGTCCTTCGAGACATCCGTATTCATCGCCGCGGACAGACGGCCGTCGTCCGAGACGTTGAGGTCCTTCTGGCCGAAGCTTGCATAGCCCGACAGGAAGCCCGGATGGATGGTGGCCCAAGAGCGCGAGCCGCGCACGCCGATGCCATAACCGCCATTCATGGCCGCCTTGGCCGCCGCCGCCGTATCGACCAACTCATCGATATTGGTCGGCACCGACAGGCCGGCCGCATCGAAGACACGCTTATTATAGGTCAGATTGTTCTGCTCATAGGCAAGCGGGATGCACCATTGCTTGGCGTCGTCCGACCCCAGCGCCCCGCCGGGCTGGCCGTTCCAGGCGCAGGACTTGCGCACCCCTTCCAGCACGTCTTCCCAATTATAATCTGGGTTGGTCCGCGACTCGTCCTGGATATACTCGCTCAAGTCGTCGATCCAGCCCGCCGGTCCATAGGTCCAGGTCATGTAGGCGCCGGTCATGAAGGCGTCGTACTCGCTGGAGCCGGATGACAGCGCGGCCGTGACCTTGTCAAAATAGACATCTTCCGGGAACACGTCATATTGGACATCCATCCCGGTCAGTTCCTTGAAATTATCAAGGTTCGCGATCAGCGCGTCGGCATAGGGATGCTTGTTCAAGAGCAGATTGACAGTCGTGCCTGAGTGCCTTTTCCAATCGAATCCGTTTTGCGCGAGCGCGCGGGTCGCAGAGGCGTTGAGCAGCACCCCGGCCGTCGCCGCGGTGACGCCCATGGCGCCAAGCCCCCGGATCAAACTCCGTCGGCTCACAGTACCCCGTAGGTAGGCGTCGATCAGGTCCTTTTCTTTTTCGTACATTCTGGATCCTCCCTTTTGTTGTCCAGTTGGCCTAGGTTTGTTTTGCAAGCGCCATCGCCGTGCGCTCGTCCGTAATAAGGCCGCTCAGCCGGCCGCTTTCCAACACGGCGCGGATCGCTTCGATCTTCTCTGCGCCGCCGGCGATCCCGACGATTCTCGTCCCTTCTCGGACTTCCGGACCAACCGACAAAGCGCGCCCTGTCAAGGCGGTGTCGACCGGCTCTCCGTGCTTGTCAAAGAAGGTTCCCAGCAACTCTCCGACGCCGCCCTTGACGATGACGTCGGCGATTTCCTCAAGTTGGATCATTCCCGAGGAAACCAGTGACGCGTGCGGCTTGGCGGTGCCGATGCCGACAATCTTGAGTTCTGACCGCAGACCCATATCAAGAACGTCCCGCACGCCGCGCTGGGCCAGAAGAACCTCGCGGTCTCGTGCGGTGTTGGCGAATATGGGAACCGGCATAAAGTAAGCCGCCGCACCCGTTTTATTGGCCAGACGGTGCATCACGTCATGTGGATTGGCTGCGAAATTCTGGTTTAGTCCGCCGAGCAACGAGACAAAGGCGGCGTTCCCCGCCTCCCTATGCGGCAGTTGGTCGACAATGGCGGCAAGAGTGCGTCCGTGGCCGAACCCGATGATGGCGTTCCTGCCGCTGTCCAACTCGCGGCGGAGGTATGACGCACCCGACGCGCCGAGAGCTCTAAGCGGAAGCCCTTCCTCCAAAAGGTCCGGCGCCACCTCGCAATAGTCCAGGCCGTACCTGTGGGCCAGCCGGTCCTCGAGCTCCACGCACTCTGTGATATCGCCGTCGATGGTGACCTTGACCAGACCGGCGTGATTGGCGCGGCTGATCAAACGATGCGCTTTGACGCTGGCGATGCCCAAACGTTTGGCGACCGCCGCTTGCGTCAGCCCGCCGGAATAGTGAAGCCACGCCGCCCGAACCGCGAGGCTTTCGTCGCCGTTTCTTTGCGCGTTAACCCGCATCCTCCCACCTTTGTATTTTTTCATAGCGTCTGAAAAATATTTCGCCTTGTCAATAGGAATTCACATTTGGCCGACTTTGAAAGGGACTGGCCTGCCCTCTCCCTAAATTTGGCTCTCAACCTCTTTTGTTTGCATAGTACGCGCAAAGCGAGTTCGCCGGTTGGATTGGCGCCACGCATTCCTCACCATTCCACGCGAAGAAAGCGGCGCCGGTGAGCGTATCATTAGAAGATGGCGCCAGGTGAAGACGGGCGAAACCGAGACCAGCGCGCTTGTTGCTTCATTCTTCCAACACCGACCGGCAGGACGATTGGGCGCGCGTTGATCTTGAGAAACCGGCTTCTTCTCTTTAACTCCCTGAACTCATGGGTGAGCGCAACGGCCGGCCGGGCGCGAACGGCTGGTAGAGGGAGTCAAGGGTGGCGGGTCGAACCGAAACGGACATCGCAGCGCTTCAGGAAAAGGCGGCGCATCAGGAACGTCAGATTGACGAATTGTCCGATATCGTCGCCGAGCAGGAGCGGCGGATCGATGTGATGCGGAAGGAAATCCTGGCCTTGGCCGAGCGTCAGAGGGAACTGGCGGACGCTGTTTTGGCCCGCGGCCCCGATGACCGACCGCCGCCGCATTACTAGGCGATTTCGACAGAGCGCGCCGGGCCATGGGGTGAACGACGAAAAGCGCGGATCAACCTTGATCGACGGTGCATCAATCGCCCTTCTTCAATTCCTCAACATAGACCCAGAAAATGTTGTCCTCAAACGGCGCGCGCTCTGACTCGGTCTCGCCGTTTTCATTGGCGGGCGATTCGCTGGCCTGATGTGAGCGGTTTTCAGCCGATCCCTTCAGGCCGTCTTCAGTGGAACCCCACGAATCCGCTGTATCCATCTTAGTATCGTAGTAGATTTCGGTATCAAAGCTGGTCATCATCTTGCTCCCTCGGTCGATCGCTGGGCGGTCTCGATCCTTTTCCCCCGCCGCCTTTCCGCCGGTTTATAGCTCTTATTTCCGAATATATACTTAATTTAGCTATGGTACTTCGCGCCGAACCTGACCCAGGCGGGCCGACACGATCCGTGATCGGCAGCCCGGCCATGGCCGTACACGAAATCGTGTTGTCAGCGCCCGCGCCCTGTGTGATCACCGTTGCGCGGCTGCTTCGGGCGGCCGGAAGGGAGTTTTGAGCCGGGAAATGGTCGGGTCGACGGAACATCCGCTGCGCTATGCGTTGGTCAATGAGACGCATGCGCGGCCTTTTCAGACATGCATCGCGCCAGAACGGGTTTGGCACTATGCGGTGCTCGACGGCCAAGGCGACACCCGCGCGCGCCGCCATGTCACGGCCCTCTGCGACCGATACGGCGTCGCCCCGCCGCCGGTGGACGCCAACCACTATGCAGTGGATCTCGGCAAAATGCGGCTGAAATGGGAGCAGCATACCGAGTTCGCAAGCTTCACCTTCTTTCTGCACGGCGACTTTGACGCCCCGTTTGGCGCACCGTTAGAGGAATTCCTGCCGAAGGAATGGCTGGACGAGACGCCGGGCGCGCTGCTGGTCGCCTCGACCGTCACCCTGTTGCCGAAAGAGGCGCCGCCCCCGAGCGCCGAGACCTTGGGCAAGAATTTCTTCATGGAAAGTGTCGCGACTAGCGTGGTGTCGGGCGACTCGGCGCAAATCTGGACCGATTTCCGCGTCCACGCCGACGGCCACAGCCGAATCCTCATCCACAATCGCAGCATGCCGGACCGAAAAGCCGGGCGTATCGTGCAACGCCTGTTGGAGATCGAGACCTATCGTCTGGTGGCCCTGCTGGGTCTGCCCTTGGCGCGTGAGGCCAGCGCCAAGATCACGGAAATCGACAGCGCCTTGGCCGAATTGACCCAGGGCATGACCGAGCCGGAACAGGCCGAACGGGACGCGGGCACGCTGCGCAGCCTGACCCGGCTGTCGGCGGATATCGAGCAGTTGGCGACGGACACCGCCTTTCGATTCGGCGCCAGCCGCGCCTATTACGCGCTGGTCAAGGCGCGAGTGGCGGAGCTGCGGGAAAAGCGGATCGAGGGCTTTCAGACGATCGAGGAATTTGTCGATCGGCGTTTGAGCCCGGCGATCCGGACCTGTGAATCGACAGACAATAGAATTGACGACCTGTCGCGTCGGGCGACGCGCACCGCCAACCTGATGCGCACCCGTGTCGACTTTGCGCTGCAGCAGCAGAACCAGCAGTTGCTGACCTCGATGGAACGCCGCGCCGGATTGCAGCTTCGCTTGCAGCAGACCGTTGAAGGCCTGTCGGTAGCGGCCGTCACTTACTACGCCGTCGGTCTGCTGGGCTATATCGTGAAAGGCGGCAAGGCCTTCCTGCCGGGGCTCGGCTCTGATGTCGCGCTGGCCGTGGCCACGCCGATCATCATGGGATTGGTCTGGTCCGTCCTGCGGCGCTATCGGCGGAAGATCCAAAAAGAGTCGGATTAGCGTTCCGCGCCGCCTCTCAGCCGGGCCTTCTTGGATCGGCGACCCTCCTGACAGAATGCTGTCAGGAGGGGTATGACACAGTGTTCCTCTCGTAACCCACGCTGAAGGAGCCAAGCCATGACATTCTCACCGCCAAACTTCACCGTCTGGGCCGAAGTCCCGGTCAGCGACTTGGAAAAGGCCGTTGCGTTTTACAACCACGTCTTCAATCTCGATTTACAGATCGTTGAAATAGGACCCAACCCCTCCGCCTTCTTCCCGAGCGAGAATGACGGCAGCGTGTCCGGTCATCTCTATCCCGGCAAACCGGCGGCGGATGGGAGCGGCCCGACCGTGCATTTCGCCTGTCCCGACACGCTGGAGGAGACGATGGCGCGTGTGACCGCCGCGGGCGGAACCGTAACGCATGAGCCAATTCCGATCGAATTCGGCCGATTCTTCTACTTCCTGGACCCGGACGGCAATTCGCTGGGCGTGTTTCAGTTTCACGCCCAGGAACAGAGCGGCGCCTGACCATGCGCCGCGCCGATCGGCTGTTCCAAATTGTTCAGTATCTGCGCGGCGGTCGCCTATCGACCGCCGCCAGACTGGCCGAACGGCTGGAAGTGTCCGAACGTACGATCTATCGCGACATCGCCGATTTGCAGGCGAGCGGCGTGCCGATCGATGGCGAGGCCGGCGTCGGTTATCTGTTGCGCGAAGGCTTTGACCTGCCGCCGCTGATGTTCAACCATGACGAAGTCGTCGCCCTGGTCGCTGGCGCGCGCATGGTCCGCGCCTGGGGCGGGGCGGACATGGCGCAGGCGGCGGAGGAGGCGCTGCAGAAGATCGAGGCGGTGCTGCCGCCGGAAGCGCGGGCGCGGGCGGGTCAGGTCGAAGTCCATGCGATCGCGGCGGAAATGACGCCGGAACTGCGCGCCCGCATCGACGAGATGGAAGCCGCCATCGAGCGGCGATCGCGTCTGACCCTGCGCTATCGCGACGAGGCCGGGGCACAGACCGAGCGCACGGTGCGCCCGCTGGGGCTGTGGTTCTGGGGCAAGGTCTGGACCTTGGTCGCTTGGTGCGAGCTGCGCAGCGATTTCCGGCTGTTCCGGCTCGACCGGATCGGCGATGCGACGCCGGAACCCAAGCCCTATCGCCCGGAGCCGGGCAAGACGCTGCGCGATTTCTACCGCATGATGGCGCAGCAAGATGCGCGAGAGCCGAACGGCGCGTCCGCCGCTTGTCGATCAGCGGGCCAGCCCCGGTAGAAGCGGAAGAGAACGCGCATTGATGGCGGAAGATTTCGAAACGATGCTGACGGGCGGGCATCCCAACTCGCTAGGTCGAACACTGAAGGTTGTTGAGGTCGTCCTGGCTGATCCGGATCGTTTCGGCGACCTGTTCGCCTGTTACGGGAGCGACGATGCGGTGGTTCGGCTGCGCACATCGAACGCGATGAAGCGTCTCGCGGCGGCGCGGCCCGACCTGCTCGTCCCGTATATCGACCGTCTGATCGATGAGGTCGGCGCCTTGGATCAGGCCTCAGCGCAATGGACGCTCGCTCAACTCTTCGGCGAACTCGCCGGCGACATGGATCCGGCCCAGCGCATGGCGGCGCTTGCGATCATGAAGCGCAACCTGGCCGAGCATGAGGATTGGATCGTACTCAACATGACCATGGAGACGCTGTCCGCCTGGGCGCAGGACGATCCGGACCTCAGAACGTGGCTGCTGCCGCATCTGAAGCGTCTGGCCTCCGATAGAAGGAAATCGATCAAGGGCCGCGCCGAGAAGAAACTCCGCGCGCTCGGCGCCGTTTGACGCTGACGGCTAGAAACCGTCCTTGATCTGCACGACCGTGCGTCCCTTGACCTGACCTTTCAGAATGGCGCCCGCCAGGGGCAGGACGTCCTTGACCAGAACCGTGTTGGTCGCGGCCGCCAAAGCCTCCTTCGGCAAGTCGGTCGCCAGCCGCGCCCAGGCCGTGCGCCGAGTCTCGAACGGCGTCATCACGCTGTCCACGCCCAGCAACGAGACGTTCCGCAGGATGAAGGGCGCGACAGTCGTCTTCAGCCCCAGACTGTCCGCCAGGCCGCAGGCGGCGACGGCCCCGCCATATTGGGTCTGCGCCAGGACCTGGGCCAGCGTGTCGCCGCCGGCGACATCGACGGCGCCGGCCCAGCGCTCCTTACCCATCGGCCCTTTGGCGGCGGCGACCTCCTCGCGGGACAGGATCTGCGCGGCGCCCAAGCCGGTTAGATAGTCGGCCAGTTCGGGCCGGCCCGAGGCGGCCCAGACCGCGTAGCCGAGCTTGGCCAATATCGAGACGGCCACGCTGCCGACCCCGCCGGCCGCGCCGGTGACCAGGATCGGACCCTTGTCCGGCGTCACGCCGGCGCCTTCCAAGGCCTGGACGCAGAGCATGGCCGTATAGCCGGCGGTGCCGATCGCCATACATTCCGCCGCGCTCAACCCGTCGGGCTTGGGCACCAGGAATCCGGCGGGCACGCGGGCGTAAGCGGCGTAGGCGCCCAGATGTGTTTCGCCCATGCCCCAGCCGGTCGCGATCACACTGTCGCCGGGCTGGTAGTCGGGACTGTCCGACGCCGATACCGTCCCGACAAAATCAATGCCCGGGACCATCGGCCAGCGCCGCACCACCGGCGCCGCGCCGGTGATCGCCAACCCGTCCTTATAGTTTAGGCTGCTATGACTGACCTCGACCAGCACATCGCCGCCCGCCTCACTCGCCATCAGGTCGGCGTGCCTCATGGTTCCGAACGCCGCATTCGTGGCGTCGCCGTCTTTCGTCAGCAGCAAAGCGGGGAAGTCAGGCAGGTCGGTATCGATGGTCATGGTGCGGTCTCCCAAAAATCCGAGCGCGCCGCCTCCGCGCGCCGCGTCGCAGAGAGAGTGTAGCCCTCGCTAAGGCGGCGTCCAGCGCCCAGCGACCGCCCCGCTACAGCCGGAACCGATTCCGCAACCCAACGCCGATCAAGAACAGCAGGACGAAGGAGGCAAATTGGTGGAACAACCGCCAAGAGCGCACCCAGCCGCCGTCCAAGGCTTGGGTCGCTTGATCGACATTAATCGCCCGGGAGGTGGGCAAAAACGGCACGCTGTCCGCTAGTGCGGCGAACGCCGCAGCCGACGGCTTGGCGTCGGCGAAGGCCCAGAACACAAAGGCCGAAAGCACCGTCAACGCGGCCAACACCACAGCCGGCCGCCAGATCGACTGCCCGTAATTGCTCAGCTTTTCATAACACCAATCCAGCGCCCGCGCCGCCGTCCCAATCTCACCCGATGCGCGCAACGCCCGCCGCTCCAGCGCAAAGAAACGTAGTGCCGCCTCGTGATGCTTGGCGCCCTCCGCCAGTTCCTTCAAACGCCGGTATTTGCCGGTGTCTTCTTTCTTAGTACGATCAACCCGATTCCAAGGCTCAAGCGTCCGCAGAGCCGATAATACAAGAGAAATGGCCTCGTTGATTTCCAACTGCCGCCTTGTCTCATAGGCGTTTGGAGCCGCATTCGTCCGGGTGATCACGTCCGTGTCATTTTTTGGCGCAGCCGGTTCAATCCTTAAGTAGTCCAGGTTGATATGGGCGGCCAAGGCCGTGCCGCGAAGGTCCGGAATGCAGGTGAACGACCCCAAAAAGGTGACCGCTTCCCGGAACATGCAATTCGCGAAGCTCAGCTCGTCTATCTTCTCTGAGCCATCGCCCGGGGCAAAGCCGATAGAGCCGTCAAAGTGCGCGCCCGAAAAAGAGACCTTACCGGCGCCGAATTGCGAGTTGATAAATACAACGTTGCCATCACCAAATCGACTGTTCACGAAGGAAACGGAGCCCTCGCCAAATCGCGCCTCCGAGAAGGAAACGGGGCCATGGCCGAATCGCGAGTTGATGAAGGAAACGTCGCCGTCGCCGAATTGTGCATCTAGGAAAGAAACGTCGCCGTCGCCGAATTGCGCGTAGTAGAACGAAACTGCGCCATCGCCGAATTGAGTAGAATGGAAGGAGACGTCTCCATCCCCGAATTTCACGCGGTAGAATGAGATTCCACCATCGCCGAATTTCGCCTCTGCAAACGACACTTCGCCTTTGCCAAAGATCGCCTCAGAGAACGAAACGTCGCCGTCGCCGAATTTCGCAAAACGGAAAGAGACGTCGCCGTTGCCAAATTGGACATTGTTGAAGAAAACCTTGCCATCACCGAAACGTACGCTGTCGAAGATGACACTGCCGTTTGGAAACCTGAAGCTCGAGAAATCTACTTTACCGAACTTCGAGAAGTCAGCACCCGCGAAACTAACGCTCGCCTCAGGGTTGTCCAAGACCCAGGCGTTCCAGACCTCTCGGCCCTCTCGCCATAGTTCAATTGCGTCATCCGTGTCTAGCAGTTCCACACCTTGCTCCCCACTACGCAGCCTCTCGCACGGCGGGCAGCATAGCCCGTTTTGCGCGCGCCCGCCATCAGGTGCGGCAACAGGGTGACGATCAGTGGGAGAGATGGTGCGGACGGCGGGACTCGAACCCGCACGCTCATAAAGAACACGAGATTTTCGTACCAACCACGGCTTTCGCCGCCGCCCGTCGCGTGAGGGGCGTTTGTGGTCTGGACTATCCCTTCGCCCTGGCCTTTCGGCTGTAGGCGCCGCCCGTCTAGTCTCTACACCTTCCCGCCGCCGGGCGCGCCGGAGGTCAGGCTTGGCTCGGGATCGCCATTTGACAGGGTTCCCCGAATTTGAGCGGTTCTACACCCAGCGTTTCCCCTGGGGCACTCAAGTTTTTCAAGTCTCGGGCGTCTACCAATTCCGCCACGTCCGCAGGCCGCACAAGCGCGGCTCGATCAGTTCTATAACACGCAGCAAAGCTGTCAATCGGACCGGAACCGGAGACTCGCCGCCACAGGCGCACAGCGTGCGTTGACGCATCGCAAGGCGCGCTTCGGCGCCGTCGGCTAGATCAAACGCGACCGGATCGACCCGCCTGCCCATCAGGAGACAGCGATGCCCATCGACCCCGCGACCGTGCCGATCGACGCGCCCAAGGACCCGACCGATCCCGCCGCGCATCCGCGCGACTACAGGCCGATCCCCGAACATCCGGACCAGTCCGGGGCGCTGGTCGATTGGGACGTGCATTTCGGCGCTTCGCCGCACCGCGCCGACTCGCCGATCCAGATCGCCTGCAGCGCCGTCAATCTCTGGTACGGCGACAAACAGGCGCTGACCGAGGTCGAACTCGACATCCATGGCCAAGAGGTCACGGCCCTGATCGGTCCCAGCGGCTGCGGCAAGACCACCCTGTTGCGCTGTTTCAACCGGATGAATGACGACATCCCCGGGGTCCGGGTCAGCGGGCGCATCCGGCTGGGCGAACGCGACGTCTATCACGATTATGACGATCCAGTGGAGCTGCGCGCGCGCTTTGGCTGGGTGGCGCAGAAACCCAACCCCTTCCCCAAGAGCGTCTATGACAATGTCGCCTACGGACCGCGCATCCACGGTCAGGTCGCCGGCCGGGACGAGTGCGACGCGGTGGTCGAGCGGGCCCTGCGCCGCGTCGGATTGTGGGAGGAGGTCTGCGACCGGCTCGGCGATTCAGGCATCGACCTGAGCGGCGGTCAGCAACAGCGCCTGTGTATCGCGCGCGCCATCGCCGCGAACCCGGATGTCTTGCTGATGGACGAGCCCTGTTCGGCGCTCGATCCGCGCGCGACCCTGATCATTGAGGAGTTGATCGCCGAATTGCGCGAGGATTTCACCATCGTCATCGTCACCCACAATATGCAACAGGCCGCGCGGATCGCCCAGCGGGTGGCTTTCATGCATCTGGGGGAGATGTTGGAGGCCGGGACGACGGAGAAAGTCTTTCTCGGCCCGGACAATGAACTCTGCCGGCGCTACATCACCGGCCGGTTCGGCTGATCAGGCGCGGGGGACGCCGCGCGCACGGGCGCGCATATCGACCGAGGCCACGAAAAACAGGACACCCAGGATATAGGCCAGCAGCACGATCCGATAATATTTGCTGATGAAGGGCTCGATGAACCAGGCCACGACGTAGAACGGCACGGTCAACAGGACCAGGGCCGGGAACTGCATCGCCTTATTCCGGGGCGCGCCGTCCGCTCCCGGCGCGCCGCCGTCGCGATAGAGCGAGCCGCCGCAAAGCCAGAGATACAGATCGACGAAAAGATCCTGCACGCGTCTGAACAGAGCCATCCGGGATCGCGCCTTCCTGTCCAATATTCTTGTCTTAGGGTTCGGCCGGGTCGCCGCCAGCCGATCCGTTATACAACGCCTGCAGGGCCTCGGCCAAGCCGCCCAACCAGCGGAGGACTTCCGAGAAGACCCGGTCCACCGCCTCAATCGGGAATTCCGGCCAGGCCAAGGCAGCCACGGCGATGATCGCGACGGCCAAGAACAGCGCGGTCAGAACCGTCAAGAACGCCGAAACCAGCCACGAACCCCGCCGACGGCGCCGGAAAGACGCGCGCCCGCGCTGTTTGGCGCGGGTCAATTGCCCCATCAGCAAGAGCGGCGCGTCGCCGCCCAATGTCTCGCCCCGCCCCAGTTCAATACGACCGAACCGGCGGCGGGTTCCAAACAGGCTCCCAAACAGACTCATCGGGGTCGCACGCTCCTCGCGCCCGTTCTCATCTCGGCCCAGCGCCGATGGTCGATAATCGTGGCATTGGAAAGTGGCGGGTTTAGGGCGAAACTGCGGCAGGCGGATTGGGTCGGTCACAATCCTGTGAGAATTGGCGCGGGCCGCGACGTTGTATCCTGACGGTGGACAGGCATGGACGACCAGTCCCGACTAATCTGGACATTCTTGGCGATCGCCGTGTTTGGCGTCTTCGTCTGGATCGCGCATCGGCGGCGCAAGGCCTCGGGTGGCGCAACCGCGCGCCGCGCCGCGCCCTTCATCGGCCATCTGATGGTGATCGTCGCGGCCGCGCTGGTCATGGCGCTCACCGTCTTCTTCTTCGGGCCCGAGCTTTAGACCCGCGTCGCACCGCCCTCCAGCCCGATCAGAGATAGTGCGGCGCGCCGCCCAGCGCCGCGACCTCTTCGAAAACCGCGTCGGACGCGGCGTCCAGCGCGTCCGGATCGGCGGAGCGCAGGACGAGCTGGGTGTGAAATCCCGTCGCCGTTTGGCCGGGGTAGGAGCCGATATCGACAGTCTCGAACCGCGCCTGGATCTCGGCCAGGGCTGCGGCGACGGTCCCCTCGCCGGTGTTGCACATGATGGTCTTGGCCCTCATCGGCGGGCCGCCGACCAGATCCGGCAGCACCGCATCCAGCATCGCCTGCATGATCTTAGGCACACCCGCCATGACATGGACATTGTCGATGATAAAGCCGGGCGCCGCGGAGATCGGATTTGGGATCAGCGCGGCCCCCTCCGGCGTCATCGCCATGCGCTGGCGCATCTCGTTGAACGGGACTCCCAACCGATCATAATGGGCGGTCAGAAGCCGCATCGCCTCCGGGTTTCGAATCAGCGGGCGGTCGACCGCCTTGGCTACGCATTCGGCGGTGATGTCGTCATGGGTCGGCCCGATCCCGCCGGTTGTGAAAAGATAGGCGTAGCGGGCGCTCAAGGCTTGGACGGCGGAGACAATCTCCGCCTCGATATCGGGAACAACGCGAATCTCACGCAGATTGACGCCGACGCCGGTCAGACGCTCGGCGATATATGGGATGTTCTTGTCATGGGTGCGGCCGCTTAGGATCTCGTTGCCGATGATCAGCAGCGCCGCCGTCGCCGGCTCTCTCTCCATCCCGCTCACCACGCCACGCCCGACAGATGATGGTCAGCCATTGATGATTTCGACCGGCGCGATCCGGCCCGCAGGATGGAAGCCGAAGACCTGGCCATAGAAGGACAGTTCCGCCTCCAGCGCGCGTTTGACATTCTCGGCCCGGCGAAAGCCATGGCCCTCGCCTTCGAACAGCAGGTAGGAGACCGGCAAACCCTTCTCTTTCAGCGCCTGGACCATCGCTTCGGCCTGGTTGGGCGGGACCACCTTGTCATCGGCGCCTTGCAGGAAGATGACCGGGCAATTCAGCTGGTCGGTATGGTGGATCGGCGAGCGCTCACGGTACAGGTCGGCCTTTTCCGGCCAGGGCCCGACCAGGCGATCAAGGTACCGGCTCTCGAACTTATGCGTGTCGCGGGTCAAAGCCTCCAGATCGCCGATGCCATAGGCGCTGCAGCCGGCCTTGAAGACATCGTGAAAGGTCAGGGCGCAGAGCGTCGTGTAGCCGCCGGCGCTGCCGCCGCTGATCGCCATCCGGTCGGGATCGACCAGACCTTGCTCGGCCAACCAGCGCGCGGCGCTGACGCAATCGGCGACATCGGCGACGCCCCACGCGCCTTTCAGACGATCGCGATAAGCCCGGCCATAACCGGTGCTGCCGCTGTAATTCACGTCTGCGACCGCGAAACCGCGGCTGGTCCAATATTGCACTTTCAGCGATAAACCGCGGCCGGCCTGCCCGGTCGGCCCGCCATGGCTCTTGACGATCAGCGGCGGCTTCTCGCCCTCCGGCGCCTCATAGAGCGCGTTCGCCGGCAGATACAGATTGGCATAGGCGACGTGGCCGTCTTCGGTCGGAAACTTGATCGTCCGGCTGACTGAAACGCCGTCGGGCTCGAATGCGATATCTGAGGATTTGCGCAAGACGCGATGCGCGCCGGTCGTGGGGTCAAGTTCGACCAGTTCCTCCGGCGCATCCGGCGGACCGCCGATAAACAGGACTTTCTCGCCGGCGGCGACGATCCCATTGAACGAAACCCAGCGCCCGTCGACAGGCGTGAGCGTCCCGGCGTCGAGATCCATCAGCGCCAGGCGCCAATCGCCATCAACCGCATGGCAACAGACCGCCCGATCCGGCCCCAACAGCGCGTAGGTCGCCATCCCGAATTGCCAGAGCGGCAAGCCGAATTCCGCTTCGACGGCGTAATGGCGCTCCGGTGCGCCGGCGCGATACAGGTTCCAATAGCCGCTGCGGTCCGAGATAAAATAGAGCGCGCCATCCGGCCCCCAGCTCGGCTGAAAAACCGACTCGCGGTCACCGCCGGCCACCGCACGCGGCGCGCTAAGAGCCCCGTCTTCACCGACGGACGCGACCATCAGGGTCGTCCCATCCCAAGGCATGTTCGGATGACGCCATTCGATCCAGGCGAGTTTCGTCCCATCCGGGGAGAGCCGCGGCGCGGCGTAGAAATCTGCGCCTGAAGCCAGCGTCGTCACCCTGCCGTTCGGCGTGATGGCGACCAGGCTGTTCTCCGGCTCTCCGGGCCCGCCGTGATCCTCACAAACCGCGATCAGGCGGTCCTGCAGCGGATCGTAGCGGAAATCGGCGAAGGCTCGGCTGGATGACAGGGTGACCGGCTGGGCCGCTTCGCCTTGCCGCACTTTGTAGAGGCGATTGTCGCCGCCATCGACGAACCAGGCCGTCCCGCCATAGGCGGTGAAGGCGGCGCCGCCATATTCATGAACCCGGCTGCGCACATTGAACGGCTCAGGCGTCAGGTCGACGGGCCGGCCGTCCGGCCCCGCTTTGACCAGGGCGGTCCGCCCCGCCTCCCAAGGGCGCAGCTCTGTCCAATAGACATCGGCCCCGTCAACGACAGGTCCGCCCAGCGAGACGGCGCCCCGCGTCAGCAGCTCAGGCGTCAGGGGCGATTCCCAAGCGCCATAGGGCAGGACTTTTTCCACGGGTGCTCCTCAAACGGAATAGAGAACGGCGCGGAACCGCGCCGCAACATCTGTCAACTTAGGCCTATTGGACGGCGCGCGCCAGACGCTCCGGGCGGGATTTCACCCGGTGCGAAGGGCTTGGATCAGGACTGAGCCCGAAGGAACTGTTCGACCTCGTCGGACGTGATGTCACGGGAGAAATCGGCGTCGCCATTCACCGCATCCGCCAGCATCGCACGGTATTCGGCGCGGGGCACTTCGATTGCGCCGAACGTCTGCAGATGGCGAGTCACGAACTGGCTGTCCAAGAGCGTGAATCCACCGCGCGCCAGCCGAGCCGCCAAATGGATCAAACCGACCTTGCTGGCGTCGCGCGCCCGGCTGAACATGCTTTCGCCAAAAAACGCGGCGCCGAGGGAAACGCCATAGAGTCCGCCGACCAAGTTCCCGCCCTCCCAGACTTCGACCGAATGGGCGTGGTTCATGCGATAAAGAGAGGTGTAGAGGGTCAGGATCTTATCGTTGATCCAGGTGCGCGGGCGCCGCTCTGTCGCTTCGGCGCAGCCCTCGATCACGTCTTCGAAACAGGTATTGAAAGTGACCTGGAACCGGCCGCTTCGTATTGTGCGGCGCAGGCGTTTCGGGACATGGAACCGTTCGAGCGGCAAGACGCCCCGCATGCGGGGATCGATCCAGAAAAGGTCCGGGTCGTCGCGATCCTCCGCCATCGGAAACACGCCGATGGCGTAGGCGCGCAGGACCATGTCGGGGGTAAGGTCGAGTGGCTCCATATCGCTCTATCACGCAGGCGCGCCGCCCGGCTGACGACGCTGTAAAACGGTATCGAAACCGATGGCCCCGCGCTAGTCCTTTAGGCCCAGGAAGCGCTCCAGCCAATGAATGTCATAAGCGCCGTCGATGAAAGCCGGATCCGAGATCACCCGTTCATGCAGCGGAATGGTGGTCTTGATCCCGCCAATGACATATTCCTCCAACGCCCGACGCAGCCGCATCAGACATTCGTTCCGGTTCGCGCCATGCACAACCAGTTTTGAGACCAGACTGTCATAGAAGGGCGGGATCGAATACCCGCTATAGAGGTGGCTGTCGACGCGGACGCCCAAGCCGCCCGGCGCATGGTAGTCCTTGATCCGGCCCGGAGAGGGCGCAAAGGTCTCCGGGTCTTCCGCAGTCACACGGCATTCGATCGCGTGGCCGAAGAAGGTCAGGTCGTCCTGGTCGAAGCCTAACGGCGCGCCGGCGGCGACCCGGATCTGCTCACGCACCAAATCGAGCCCGCAAATCATCTCGCTAATCGGATGCTCAACCTGAAGGCGCGTATTCATTTCGATGAAGTAAAACTCACCGTCCTGATAGAGAAACTCGACCGTACCGGCGCTGCGATAGCCCATCTCCTTCAGGGCGTCGGTCACGACACCGCCGATCTGATCGCGCTCTTCGGTATTTAGCGCCGGCGAGGGCGCTTCCTCGACGACCTTCTGATGCCGGCGCTGCAGCGAACAATCCCGCTCGCCCATATGGATGCAGCCGCCCTGGCCGTCCGCCAGGATCTGCACCTCGATATGCCTTGGATGCGAGAGATAGCGCTCGAGATACACCGCGTCATTCCCGAAAGCCGCCTTGGCTTCCGCCCGGCAGAGCGACAGCGCTTCGGGCAAGTCGGCCTCGGACTCGGCGACCTTCATGCCGCGCCCGCCGCCGCCGGCCGCCGCCTTGATGATCAGCGGGAAGCCGATTTCCTTCGCCACCGCGATCGCCTCGCCCTCATCCTCGATGCCGCCTTCGGACCCAGGCACGACGGGCAGCCCAATCTCGACCGCCTTCTCCTTGGCCGCGATCTTGTCGCCCATGATCCGGATATGCTCCGGCGTCGGACCGATGAAGACATGGCCGTGTTCCTCGACCATCTGTGCGAAATCGGCGTTCTCGGCCAGGAAACCGACGCCGGGATGGATCGCGTCGGCGCGGGTGATGTTGGCGGCGCTCAGGATTGTCGGGATGTTCAAATAACTGTCGCGCGGCGCCGGCGGGCCGATACAGACCGCCTCGTCCGCCAGCCGAACATGCATGGCGTCCGAATCCGCGGTCGAATGCACCGCAACAGTCTGAATGCCCATTTCCTTGCAGGCGCGGTGAATGCGCAGGGCGATCTCGCCCCTATTCGCGATCAGGACCTTTTCAAACACGCGGCGCCTCTTTATTCGATCGCAACCAGGGGCTGGCCGAATTCGACCGGTTCGCCGTCGGCGACATAGACGGCGACGATCTTGCCGGCTTTCGGCGCGGTGATTGGGTTCATCACCTTCATCGCCTCGACGATCAGCAGGGTCTGATCCTCTGCAACCGTGTCACCGACCGAGACAAATGTCGGCGCGCCGGGCTGGGCGCTAAGATAGGCGGTCCCGACCATCGGCGACGGTACGGCGCCGGGATGCGCGGCCGGCTCGGCCGAAGGCGATTCGGCGACGGCCGGCGCCGGCGCGCCCATCGGCGCCGGGGCTGCGGCATAGACAGCGCCAGCCGCGACTGCCCCGCCGCGCGCCAATCTCAGCGTCTGTTCGCCTTGGCTATACTCAACCTCGGTCAGGCCTTTGTCGTCCATCAGATCGGCGAGCGCGCCGACCAGATCCAAATCCACCGATAATTTCGCCATTCCGAGTGCAGCCCTCAGTCTTGTCCATTCATCGCCGCCCGCTTTCGATTGCGCGCATCGCCATCAGGAGACGCCGGCTGCGACGGTCTTCTGTCTAGACCGGGGCGGCGGTTCCGCCAATCAAAATCGGGTCTTTCGGGAAAGACGACCGGCGCGCCTCACGCTGTTCTCCTGGCCAGCGCCTGAATCGCCATCGCATAGCCCTGCAAGCCCATGCCGAACACGCCGCCCGCCGCGACCGGCGAGATATAGGAATGATGCCGGAACGGTTCACGGGCGTAGATGTTGGAGACATGCACCTCGATCACCGGCGTCTCGCAAGCGACGATCGCGTCATACAACGCGACAGATGTGTGGGTGTAGGCGCCGGCGTTCAGCACGAGCCCGTCGAAATCAGTCCGCGCCTCTTGAATCCAACCGATCAGATCGCCCTCATGGTTGGACTGGCGGCACTCGACGGCCACGCCCGCCGCATCCGCCGCCTCGCGGCACAAGCGCTCGAGGTTGGCCAAGGTTGCGGACCCATAGATCTCCGGCTGCCGCAATCCCAGCATGTTCAGATTAGGTCCGTTCAAGACCAATATCGTCGCGCCGCTCATTCCACCGCCGCCCTTTTTTCGCCTCGCACGCGCCGCAATCGAACAGTCATCCGACGGCCAGCGCTCTTGCGGGCTTGTACCGCCGATTGCGGCGCGGCGGCAAGATACGGCGGCTATTCAGCCTGAGGATCTTCCGCCCCCGGCGCTTCGCTTGCAGGCGCGATGGTCACGCATTCTTTGACCCAGATGTCATAGACCGGGTGTTGCAGCGCCGACAGCGCGGGACTGGAGGCGAACATCCAGCCGCTAAACAGACGTTTCGCCGGTTCGCCTGCGCGCAGTTCGACAATTTCCAGGAAGGCCTTGGCTTCCGGCGGCTCTTCCGGCGGCGCGCGGTCGCAATGGCGCAGGATGATGCTCAGGCCGCCGAATCGGGCCTCTTGATTGAGCGGGACGGTGAAGGTGGAGATCCGCGCCGTCACCTTGTCCAACCCTTGCAGCACCGCCGCATCGGTCGGAAAGGCCAAAGCGGCGTTCGGGGCGACCAACGCCAGCGCCGTCAAGCAAACGGCGCCGAATCTTCTGAGATCAAATTGCATATGTGCTGAATGGAAAGATTCGAAGTGCCGCCGCGGGCCGAACGGGATCAAGCCGAAGGCGGCGCTATTGAACGTCTTCGTCTGTCACCAGGAAGATGACTTTGCCGAGCAATTCCTCAAGCGCCACGATATCCTTCGTGTTGTTGAACTCGTCGCCGTTCCCCAGCAACGTGTCCGACACGCCGGGCTCGATCTTCACATAGGAGCCGCCAAGCAGCCCGGCGCTGCTGATCGAGGCCAAGGAGTCTTCAGGCAAGCGTACTTCCGGGTTGATCGACATTTCGACCACCGCCTGGAACATCTCCGAATCGATGCTCTGACGGGTCACCGCGCCGACCTTAACGCCGGCGATGCGCACGTCGGCGCCCACGGATAAGCCGTCCACCGCGTAAAACTTGCCGGTCACCGAATAGCCGCCGGTCGGGCGCAGGTTTGTCGAGCTATAGGCCAGCGCCAGAAACACAAGCGCCACCAGCAGCACGACCGCGCCCAAGACGGTCTCAATCACACTACGCCTCATGACGCGTCTCCTTCTGCGACCGGCATCGGTCGACGGTTATTCATTCCCGGACGCGGCGGCTTCCGCATTTTCTCTGCGCCGGTTCGCTTCCGCCGCCAAGATCACTTTCTCCAGAAGCTCCCCAAGGATCACGGAATTCTGAACATATTCGAACTCATCCCCATCGGCGAAGGTTTCGAGATCGCCGCCCGGATCGACCTTGATATATTTGCCGCCCATCATCCCGTGAGAGAGGATGAGAGCGACCGAATCGATCGGCAATTCGATATCGTCTCGGATGCGCATGCTCACGACCGCGCTGTTGGTGCTGGGATCGAACGTATCCGCCGTTACTTTTCCGATTGGCAATCCGGCCAGCAGGACGTCACTGCCGTCGGAAATGCCGTCAATGGATTGAAACCGCGCATGCACGGTGTAGCCGGCGCCGGACACCTGGCCCGGGCGATCGCTGGCGTAGCCGTAGATCAAGTAGGCCGCCACCAGGACCGTCGCGACCGCGCCGACCAGAATGTGGAAATTCTCCGATTCGCGCTGCATCCTCGTTTATCCGTTCCCTTTGGCCTATTGCCTGAAGGCCCATCGCCTCGCGCCGCAGCCAGATTACTCAGGCGTCCAAGCCTCATAGTCGCCTGTCGCTTTATCGCGTGCGCCGCCGCGCAAGGTGTGCCCTGGCGGTCGATATGCGCCGGGCGCACCGGTCTGATTCGCTTCATGTTCCTGCTGCCAAACGTAGCGCACGCCCGCGTCCTTCGACGGCAGTTCGTCGGTCGTGTAATGCAGCCAAGCATGGAACTCCGGCGGGACGCGGCTCGCCTCGTCGCCGCCCTTGGCGTAGACGACCCAGCGGCGACGGCGCCCGCCGGCAGGGGCGGACTTTGACCGGTAGTAGATATTGCCTTGGCTATCCTCACCGACGCGCTCGCCATACAGCCAAGTAGTCCAGCGCGTGATCGCATTCGCCATGCTTGAGCCCTCAAAGATCGCCCCTTCCCCGAGGCGGATGTCTCGTAGCGCGGACTATGGCCGAGGCCGTGCGGGCTGTCCAGACAAGCCGCCGCGCCTCCAGTTCGACCTCAAGCTCCGCGCCGCCCATGGCGCGGATGCGGCCAGGATAGGACAATGCCGAGACAATGACGGGGCGAAACGGCGGCGCACCGGTAAGTTTGGCTGCGAACAAGCACGTCCCTAGTGCATGATTACTGACCAATTACTTCACTATACTTAGCAAACACCAGTAAACGGGCCGCCCTATAAATAGCGCAGCGCAATAACCAAATAAAAACTCCGGATTTAACTTGCTCGCTGAACCCTAAATGAAGTAGGCTCGTCGCTGGTCCGCACAAGATATAGCGACCCATCGCAAAACGAAAGCGCAAAGTCCGATCCAACGATTGGCGCGCGCGACGCAGCGACGCGGGCGACGCCTGCGGGCGGACCGAAAGGATATGGGCCGCCGCGACTCAGGCGAGGCGCGGCGGCTTTGGGGAAAACAGCGGCGGCGCAGAGAACGCCGCGCGTTAGTCAGTAAGGGGTTACAGCGGCAATGCGTATCGAACGGCGTTTCACCAAATCCGGTCAGTCTCCCTATCAGGATATCGCCTTTCGCCTGACCAAGAGCGAGATTCGCAACCCCGACGGCGGGATCGTCTTCAAGCTAGAGGATGTCGAGGTTCCTGACTCTTGGAGCCAAGTGGCCTCTGACGTGTTGGCCCAGAAATATTTCCGCAAGGCCGGCGTGCCCGCCGCCCTGAAACCGGTGAAAGAGGCCGATACGCCCGATTGGCTGTGGCGCCGCGTCCCCGATGCGAAGGCGATGGCTGGTCTGGCCCCGGAAGAACGGACCGGGTCGGAACGCTCGGCGACCCAGGTTTTCGATCGGCTGGCGGGCGCTTGGACCTATTGGGGCTGGAAGGGCGGCTATTTTGACGCCGAATCGGATGCGCGCGCCTATTATGACGAGATGCGCTACATGCTGGCGACGCAGATGTCAGCGCCGAACTCGCCGCAATGGTTCAATACCGGCCTGCATTGGGCCTATGGGATCGACGGTCCGGGCCAGGGCCATCACTATGTGGACTACCGCACCGGGAAACTGGTGAAATCGAAATCGGCCTACGAGCATCCGCAGCCGCACGCCTGTTTTATCCAGTCCGTCGAGGACGATCTGGTGGGTGAGAACGGCATTATGGATCTGTGGATCCGCGAGGCGCGGCTGTTCAAGTACGGGTCTGGCACCGGCGCCAATTTCTCCTCGATCCGAGGCGAAGGCGAGAGCTTGTCGGGCGGCGGCAAATCCAGCGGCCTGATGTCGTTCCTGAAAATTGGCGACCGCGCCGCCGGGGCCATCAAGTCGGGCGGCACGACCCGCCGCGCCGCCAAGATGGTGGTGGTCGATATCGACCATCCGGATGTCGAGAATTTCATCGATTGGAAAGTCGTCGAAGAGCAGAAGGTCGCGGCGCTGGTCACCGGCTCCAAACTGCACGCCAAACATCTGAACGCGATTATGGCGGCCTGTACGGGTGCGATGAAGCAGGGCGACGCCGCCTATGATCCGAAAGAGAACGCGGCGCTGAAAAGCGAAATTCGGGCCGCCCGCAAACACCTGATCCCGGAAAACTATATCCAGCGGGTCATCCAGTTCGCGAAACAAGGCTATACCAGCATCGACTTCCCGACCTATGACACGGACTGGGATTCAGAGGCCTATCTAACCGTCTCGGGCCAGAACGCCAACAACACGGTGCGGCTGACCGATGACTTCCTGAACGCGGTCGAGGCGGACGGCGACTGGAACTTGGTCAACCGGCTGGGCGGCGGCGTCGCGAAAACGCTCAAGGCCCGCGAATTGTGGGAGAAGATCGCGCACGCCGCCTGGGCCAGCGCCGATCCGGGCACGCAGTACGACACGACCATCAACGATTGGCACACCTGTCCGAATTCCGGCCGGATCAACGCGTCCAATCCCTGTTCGGAATATATGTTCCTTGACGACACGGCGTGCAATCTGGCTTCGCTGAATCTGATGAACTTCCGCACGGAAGACGGAGCCTTCGATGTCCCGGCCTTCGAGCATGCGGTGCGTCTGTGGACGGTCACGCTGGAAGTCAGCGTCCTGATGGCGCAGTTCCCCAGCAAGCAAATCGCCGAACTCTCCTATCGCTATCGCACGTTGGGCCTGGGCTACGCCAATATCGGCGGCCTGTTGATGGCGCGCGGCCTGAGCTACGATTCCGAAGAAGGGCGCGCTCTCTGCGGCGCCATCACCGCGCTGATGACCGGCGCGTCCTATGCGACCAGCGCCGAGATGGCCGGCGAGTTGGGGCCGTTTCCCGGCTATTCCGACAATCGCGAACCGATGCTGCGGGTGATGCGCAACCATCGCAACGCGGCGCTCGGCAATGCGGACGGCTATGAGGGGCTGAGCACGACGCCGCTGCCCCTGGACTTGGCCAGTTGCCCGCAGCCGGACGTTGCCGAGGCGGCGGGCCGCGCCTGGACGGACGCGGTCCGGCTTGGCGAAGAGCACGGCTATCGCAACGCCCAAGCGACCGTGATCGCGCCGACCGGCACGATCGGGCTGGTGATGGATTGCGATACGACCGGCATCGAACCCGACTTCGCGCTCGTCAAGTTCAAGAAGCTGGCCGGCGGCGGCTATTTTAAGATTATCAACCGCACGGTCCCGGAAGCGCTCGCGACGCTCGGTTATAGCGACGATCAGCGCGAGGCGATCATCCGCTACGCCGTGGGCATGGGCACGCTGACCGACGCGCCTGGCGTCAACCATGCGGCTTTGCGAGAGAAAGGCTTCGGCGACGCCGATCTGGCGAAGCTGGAGGAGGCGCTGGCCAGCGCCTTCGATATCAAATTCGCCTTCAACCGCTGGACGCTGGGCGACGATCTTTGCAAGACGGGGCTCGGCTTCACAGACGCCCAGCTTGACGATATCGGCTTCGACATGCTGGCCGAATTGGGTTTCTCGAAGAAGGATATCGAGGCGGCCAACATTTACTGCTGCGGCGCGATGACGCTCGAGGGCGCGCCGCATTTGAAAGACGCGCATCTGCCGGTCTTCGATTGCGCCAATCTGTGCGGCAAGCTGGGCACGCGGTATCTCTCGGCGGAATCGCATATCCGGATGATGGCCGCGGCCCAGCCCTTTATCTCCGGCGCCATATCCAAGACCATCAACATGCCGAACAGCGCGACGGTGGAGGCGTGCAAGGACGCCTATCTCCTATCCTGGCGCCTGGGTCTGAAGGCGAACGCGCTCTATCGCGACGGCTCCAAACTCAGCCAGCCCTTGTCGAGCGCCTTGCTGGATGACGATGTCGACGACGAGGATGCGGAAGAGGCGTTGGAAGAGGTGCGCGCGGCGCCGGCCGCCGCCGCAGCCCCGGTCATCGCCGAGCGGATCGTCGAGCGCATAGTCGAAAAAATCGTCGAGCGAAAACGCCTGCCGGACCGTCGGAAGGGCTACACGCAAAAGGCCGTAGTCGGCGGGCACAAGGTTTATCTGCGCACCGGCGAGTACGAAGACGGCTCCATCGGCGAAATCTTCATCGACATGCATAAAGAGGGCGCCGCCTTCCGCTCCCTGATGAACAATTTCGCCATCGCCGTTTCGATCGGCCTGCAATATGGCGTGCCGCTGGAGGAATTTGTCGAGGCCTATACCTTCACCCGGTTCGAACCGCAGGGGATGGTCGAAGGCAACGAAGCGATCAAGATGGCGACCTCGGTGCTGGACTATATCTTCCGCGAGCTGGCGATCAGTTACTTGGCGCGAGACGATCTGGCCCATGTCCGCCCCGACGACGTGATCCCCGACGCCCTGGGCGGCGGCGAGCGCGAGGGCGAACTGCCGATGGAGATCGGCCAGGCGATGGAGGCCATCCAGAGAGTCACCTCGCGCGGCTTCGTGCGGAAATCGAAACTGGCGGTCTTCGAAGGCGGCGCGGGCAAGTCGCCCACAGCGAGCCCGACAGCGGCGTCAACCGGCGCGCCGACGCAGGCCACGGCGGCCGCGGAAGCGGTCGAGGCGCAACAGGCCTTCGCCGTCGAGATCGCCGAAGAAGAGACGGTTATGACCCTGGTCAATGAGCGCGCCGAACAGGTGCGCATGGCCAAGGCGAAAGGATATGAGGGCGACTCCTGCGGCGAGTGCGGGAACTTCACCCTCGTTCGCAACGGCACCTGCATGAAATGCGTCACTTGTGGCGCGACCAGCGGGTGTTCGTAGGGCCGGGAATTCCTCATTCCCGGCACGGTGCTCCCTATGACTCGGCCCCGGCGATCCGCTGGGGCCGCCTTTCTCGATTTGGCCCGAACTCGGCGCGCATTCCTAGCGCCGATTGGTTGACACGCTTTTGGCGCCGGCGCCTATGCTCCCGGCCATGAGCTTCCTTGGACCGATCCTCGCCGCTCTCGCAATCGGCGCCCTGGGCGGGGTTGTCGCCGAGTGGGCGACCCTGCCGCTGCCCTGGATGCTGGGGCCGATGATCTTCTGCCTGCTGGCGGTGATGGCGGGCGCGCCGATCAAAGGTCCGATCAAGATCCGCCCGATGATGGTCTTGGTTCTGGGCGTGATGCTGGGCAGCGGCTTCACGCCGGACATGGTGGACAGGGTCGGAGACTGGGCGGCGAGCTTGGCGCTGCTCCTGGTCTATGTCGCGGTCGCGGGAGCCGTGATCTATCCCTATTTCCGGAAGGTCGCGGGATACGATCCGGTGACCGCGTATTTCTCCGGCATGCCCGGCGGGCTAAACGAAATGATGATCGTCGGCGGGGCGATGGGCGGCGACGACCGCGTGATCGCGCTCACCCACGCCAGTCGCGTCCTGCTGGCGGTGATGATCATCCCCATCGCGTTCCGTTTTCTCGAAGGGGTCGACACCAGCGACCGCGGCGCCTACGAAATCTCGATCCTCGATATGGCCGGTTCCGACCTGGCGATCCTGACGGCCTGCGCCGTTCTTGGCTGGCCTCTTGGGAAATGGCTCAAGCTGCCGGCGGGCGCCTTGCTCGGTCCGATGCTGCTCAGCGCCGCCACGCATCTGTCCGGCATGACCAGCGCGCCGCCGCCGATCGAGGTATTGAACGTCGCCCAATGGGTGATCGGGACCACCATCGGTTGCCGCTTCAGCGGCGTGGCGCGCCGCGAGATCCTGCGAATCATGGCGATCGCGCTGGGCGCGACGGTCATCCTGATCGCGCTCTCGGTCCTATTCGCCGCCGCGCTGCATCTCGCGACCGATCTCGACCCACGCCAAGTCATCCTGGCCTATGCGCCGGGCGGCCTGGCGGAAATGTCACTGGTCGCCTTGGCGCTGGGCGCGGATGTCGCCTTCGTCGCCACTCATCATATTATCCGAATCAGCGTGGTGGTCGTCGCCGCGCCCATCATCTTTCGCCGGACCGGGCTGAAGCGGACGGCGGCGCCTTCGGACTAGCTATGGCCCCAATCGTTCGGGTCGTCCGAGTTGTTGGGCGACAGCCCTAGAATGTCACCATCGGTCGTGACGCCGAGTCCCAACACCGTGCGGTTGGCGTAGGCGAAATAGGCGCAAACCTGATTGATCTCGAGGATCTCGCCATCGTTCCACCCTGCCCGCCGCAAGGCGTCGATATCGGCCGCCGTCATCTCCATCGGCGCCTCGGTCAACTTCCGGCCATAATCCAGCGCCGCCCGTTGTGCCGCGTCGAAGATATCCGGCGCGCCGCGCCCATCGATAAAGGCGCGCATCGCGTTGGCGCGCATCGGGTCGCCGAGCAGGCGCGTCAAACCGGCGAAGTGGTGCTCGACGCAATAGGCGCACCGGTTCAGAGAACTGACGAGTACGCCCAACGCCTCGAGAAACCATTTCGGAACCGCATTGCCGGAATGATGCAGCACGTTTTTGTAGAGCGCCATATGGCCTTCCATCGTATGCGGCCGCAGCGAATGGGCCAGCATGATATTGTCGACCACATCGCCCGGCCCTTTCACACGGTCATAGAGCTTCTTCAGGCGGCCTTCCGCGTCCTCATAGGCGATGGTGTCGATGAACATGGCTTATCCTTTTGCAGCGGGGCTCAGCCGGGGTTTTTGGCCGAGCGCGCATCCCATTCCCGAAGCGTGGTTTTCAGGATCTTTCCGTAATTGCTTTTCGGCAGTCGATCCACAAAGACATAGTGTTTCGGCCGCTTGAAGCGGGCGATATTGGCCAAGCACAATGCATCGAGCTCACCGGGGTCCGGAGCCGCGCCGACCGCGACGACATAGGCGACTGCGATCTCGCCCCAATCCGGGTCCGAGCGGCCGATCACCGAGACTTCGGCGACACGCTCATGGGTCAGCAGAACTTCTTCGATTTCCCGCGGATAGATGTTGCTGCCGCCGGAAATGATCATGTCCTTGGACCGGTCTTTCAGCGTGATGAAGCCTTGAGCGTCGATGGTCCCGACATCGCCGGTATAAAGCCAGCCGTGGCGCAGCGCCTGCGCCGTCGCCTCGGGATTGCGCCAATAGCCGGGCACGACGCTGTCGCCGCGGATCACCACCTCGCCCGTCTCGCCCGGCGGCGACGGCGCGCCGGTATCGTCGGCGACGAGACACTCGACGGTCGAATTGGCGACGCCGATCGTCCCCAGCCGATAGCGCCAGTCGGGATGGCGTTTGTCGGCGATCATCGCCTTGCTCAGGATCGTGCCGGTCATCGGGCTCTCGCCTTGGCCGAAGAGCTGCGCAAAACGTGGGCCGAAACGATCGACGGCCGCCGCCGCGTCCTCCACATACATCGGCGCACCGCCATAGGTGATGGTGCGCAATGTAGTGGGGTCGAAGTCTCCGGGATGCTCTGTCAGGCGTTTGACCATGGTCGGCGCGGCGAACATGCTGACCGCGCCCCAACGGGCGCAGAGCGATGCAATCTCGGCCGGATCGAAACCGCCGGATTCGGGGATGATGTTCACCCCCGATTTGCAGAGATGCGGGATCATATACATGCCCGAACCATGACTGAGCGGGGCGGCGTGCAAAATCTGCTCGCCGGGCTCGATCCATTCGATATCCGACAGATAGCCAAGGGTCATGGCGGCGATGTTGCGATGGGTGATCATCGCGCCCTTCGGCCGGCCGGTCGTGCCGCTGGTGTAGAACAGCCAGGCCAGATCGTCGGGGCCGGCCGGCTGATAGGGGCGCGTCTCTCCGGCGAACAAGGCTTCGTAATCCGCGGAGCCGACCTCGATCACATGTGCAACGCTGTCCGGCTTATGGGCCTCGATCACCTCGGTCAGGTCCGGCGTCGTCAGAGCGAGCTTGGCCCCCGAATCCTCCAGAATGAATGCGAATTCCTTGCCGTGCAGTTTGGCGTTCACCGGCGTCGCCGCGAAGCCGCCCCAAAGCGCGCCCCAAAAGCACTCCAGATATTCCGGCCGGTTTTTCATGCATAGCGCGACCCGGTCGCCTGGCGCGAGTCCAAGCCGGGTTTGAAAGCCAGCTGCGAGCTGCGCTGCGCGGCGCGCCAAGACGCGATAGGACTGAAAAGGAGAGTCCCCATAGGCGACGGCGGTTAAATCGCCCCGGCTGCGTCCCGCGCGGTCCAACCAAGCCGACAGATTCATGCGCGCCGATTCCTCTCGCCCAGGTTCGAATAGAAGCAGTACAGAGCGTTCGTCGGGCCTTTTCAAGCGCGCACCGATCCGTATTGGCCCAGCAACAGGACACGCGGGAACCTTGGCCGCATAGGCCGAGAGGGATAGTGTCCCTTGCCAATGCGCCGGCGTCGTTCGTTTCGACAAGACGGGCGAGACAAGCGCCGGACCGGCGCATGGACTGGCCGCATTCCTGCAAGGCGCGAAGCTATGACAATTGCATTGCGACGGGAGATCGAAGGCGGCGGCCCAGGCCGATTCGGCGGATTCGGCGGGCGCTTCGGCGGGGCGCCTGGCCAGCCGCTGCTGAACGCGCCCGGCGTCATACGCTGGATCCTTTACGTGACAATCGCGATGCACGTCCTGCGGCAATTGCTCTCCATGCGCGCCGACGGCTGGATCGTCCTGAAGCTCGCCTATATCCCGGCGCGCTACACAACGCCCGGCGGGCTGGACTACGATCTCTGGGCGACGATCCTATCACCGGTCGGCTACGCGCTGCTGCACGCCAATCTGCTGCATCTTTTCGTCAATATGGCTTTTCTGCTCGCTTTCGGCAGCGTGATTGCGCGCCGTATGACGCCGAAAGGGTTTCTGGTGTTCTATGCGCTGGGGGCGGTCGCCGGCGCGCTCGGCTATCATCTTACCGACCCGCAGTCGGTCGGCCCGCTGATCGGCGCCAGCGGCGCGGTCTCCGCTATGGTCGGCGCGGTAGCGATCACCAGTTTTTTCCGTTTCGGCGGCGCGCCGCCGCCCGGTCCGCTGGCCAACCCAAGGACCGCACGCTTCTTCGTCCTCACCTGGCTGGTCATCACGGTCCTGTTCGGCGTGATTCCTGGCGAGTTGCTCGGCGTCGAAGGCCAGATCGCCTGGCAGGCGCATCTGGGTGGATTTCTGGCCGGCGTCGTCCTGTCGCCCTTCTTCTTTCGAAAGGGCCCGCCGCCCGGCATGGCCTGAGGCGAGATTCGTCGGGCGCGGCCCTGGAAAGATCGTAGCGGCGTCCGTATATCACCCACGCTGCAAGACAACCGAGGACCCTATTCATGAACGCCATCGACGCCATCGCCAGCCGTCAATCCACGCGCGCCGTGATGCTGACGGAGCCCGCCCCACGCGGGGAGGACCTGGCGGCGATCCTGCAGGCGGCGATGAGCGCGCCGGATCACGGCGCCTGCCGGCCCTGGCGCTTTCGCATCATCGATGGCGACGCACGCGAGGCCTTGGGCGATGTCTTCGCCGACGCCCTCAAAAAGCGCGATCCGGAGGCGACCAATGAAGCGGTGGCGCTGATCCGATCAAAGCCGCTGCGCTCGCCGCTGATCGTCGCGGTCGTGGCGAAAACGATGGAACACCCGAAAGTGCCTCGCGTCGAACAGGTGGTCGCCGCCGCCTGCGCCGCGCAGAATATTCTGACCGCTGCGCACGCCATAGGCTATGGCGCGATCATCCTCAGCGGCTGGCCGGCGCATGACAACCATGTCAAGGCGGCGCTTGGCTTCATGGATAAGGACGAGATTGTCGGCTTCATCTATCTCGGCACGCCGGAGAGCGAACAAACCGTCAAACCGCGTCCAGACCACAAGGATTTCACCGAAGTCTGGACCGAAGCGGCCTAAACAGGGCGCCGAGGGTCAGGCGACCGCAATATCCGTACGGCGGAAATCGTCGCCTTTGAACAGGAGCGGGGCCTCCAAGGACTTGGCCAAGGCGTAGGACAGGCAATCACTGAAATTCAATCGCGCCGGATGGCCGGAACCGCGTCCGAAAGCGAGGAACGCGCGATAGGCTAAGTCGCCCTGGCGCCGGCCCAGCGGCGCCTGACTCACCGCGGCGACATCCAACAGGCGATGAAGCGCGGCCGCCCCGGCTTCGCCATATCGGCTTGCGATAACCATCCGGGTTTCCAATAGGGTCGCGACGCCAATCACCGTCTCATCGGATTCGACCAAGATTTCACGAAATCGTTCGCCTTCCGGCTCGCCGCTGAAAACTGCGATCAGCGCCGAACTATCGAGGACGATCACGTGGGCAGGCCCTTGTCGTCATAGCCTAAGATCTCGTCCGCGCTTCGGTCATCCAGGACCGGCAGGGTCGCGCATTCTTGGACAATGCCCTCTATCGCCTGCCGCCGTGCGGCGCGTTTCGCCAAATCGCGCCGCTCAATCCGGGACAGCTCCGCCTTCACCGCCTGCTTCACGGCGGCGGCGATGCTTTGCCCTTGCAATGTCGCTAATCTCTTGGCCAGGGCGTGGGTTTCAACGTCTTTGATATTCGGCGGCATACCAGTTCCTCCATACCGCAGTATTTGGAGGAACCATCCTTGTCTCAACCGTGCTTGGCGGCTTCCAGGCAGATCCAGTCATGGGCCAGGGTGGCCGCTGCGAGGGCCGTGATCTCGGCGTGGTCGAAGGGCGGCGAGACTTCGACCACATCCATCCCGACCCAATCGATCGCGCCGAGCCCGCGCAGGATAGCCAAGGCTTGCGCCGTCGACAGGCCGCCCGCCACCGGCGTGCCCGTACCCGGCGCATAGGCCGGGTCGAGGCAATCGATATCGAAGGTGAGGTAGGCCTTGCTCGTTCCGACCCGCGCCAGGACGCGGTCGATCACCGCCTCGGGCCCGCGCGCATGCACGAAAGGCGCGTCGACGATTTCCAGCCCGCGCGTGTCGTCGGTGATGGTGCGGATGCCGATCTGGATCGAGCGGGCCGGATCGATCAGACCGCGATTGACCGCGCGGGTAAACATGGTGCCGTGATTGAGCGGCTCGCCATCATCGTCCCAGGTATCGGGATGGGCGTCGAAATGCACCAGCGCGACCGGCCCGTGACGCTCGGCCACCGCCTCCAGGATCGGATAAGAGACGAAATGATCGCCGCCGAAAGAGAGGGGTTTGACGCCAGCCGCCAGGATTTCCGCGCTATGCGCCTTCACCGCCGCCGGAACGCGCTGCGGGTGGCCGATATCGAGAAAGCAGTCGCCATAATCCACCACGGCGAGGCGCTCGAGCGGGTCGAAGCCCCAGGGAAAGGCGGGAAGCTCCGCCAATTGGACCGACGCGGCGCGGATCGCGGCCGGCCCGAGCCTTGCGCCGGGCCGAAACGTCGTCGCCTGATCGAACGGGATGCCGGTGACGGCGATGTCGGCGCCGGTTAGATCCCGCGTGTATTTCCGGCGCAGGAAGCTGAGCGCGCCGGCGAAAGTCGCCTCAGGCTGACGCCCCTTTAACGCTGTGGCGCGAAAGGCCTGATCGCCCGGCGTTGTTTGATCGCTTGGCATCGTCCTATTCCTTCAAGACCAACGCGTCGGCGAGCCGCCAGCATAGGCGCGCCCTGTCGCCGCGTTTGACGCGATGCGCGGCGTCGCGCTCTGCGTTTTGCACCGTCGCCGATAACAGCACCCCCTCGCCCGCATCGACATAGATATGGCTTTCAGCGCCATGATAGGAAACCGTCGTGACCGTTCCTTCGATCTCGGCCTCGTCCTTCCCTAGCGCCGGTGTGGGCGCCATGTTCAGGCGGATTTTCTCCGGGCGCAACGCGACCGAGGCCGGCCCGTCGCCGAGGTCCGGCGCGCGGGCGATGACGCCGAGACCCGGCCCGGTCAAGACCCCGTCCGACGCCGTCGCCTCGATCACGTTCATCTTGCCGATGAACTCGGCGACGAACCGGCTGTTGGGATGTTCGTAGAGCTCGGCCGGCGGCGCCAATTGCCGGACCTGGCCGGTCTCCATCACGGCGATCCGGTCGGCCATGCTCAACGCCTCGTCCTGATCATGGGTGACGACCACAAAGGTGATCCCAACCGATTTTTGTAGATTTACGAGTTCCAATTGCATCGCCTCTCGCAGCTTGGCGTCGAGCGCCGAAAGCGGCTCGTCCAGCAACAGCACCCGCGGCCGCTTCACCAACGCCCGCGCCAAGGCGACCCGCTGTCGCTGACCGCCCGAGAGCTGGTCGGGTTTGCGGCCGTCGAACCCGTCCAAGCGCACCAGCGCCAGAGCGTCCTCGACCCGGCGCGCCATTTCCGGCTTGGCGACGCCGTCCATTTTCAGGCCGTAGGCGACATTCTCGGCGACGCTCATATGCGGGAAGACGGCGTAGGACTGGAACACCATATTGACCGGTCGCCGGTTCGGCGCCGTCCCCGCCATATCGACGCCGTCAATGCGAATGGCGCCCTCGGTCGGCGTTTCGAACCCGGCGATCATGCGCAGCAAGGTGGTCTTGCCGCAGCCGCTGGGGCCCAGAAGCGCGAAGAACTCGCCTTCCCGGATCGACAGCGAGACGGCGTCGACGGCGCGCACGCCGCCTGGGAACGCCTTGCTGATATCGGCGATCTCGATGATGGCGTCAGTCACGCTTGGCGCTCCGATTCTGCACCCGCATGGCGATGGCGGTCAGGAACAGCGTTATGACGATCAGCACGGTGGAAGCGGCGTTGACCTCTGGCGTCACCGAGAATCGGACCATCGAATAGACCTTTACCGGAAAGGTCACCGTATCCGGCCCGGAGGTAAAGAAGGTGATGACAAAATCATCGAGCGACAGGGTGAAGGCCAGCAGCGCGCCGGCGACCAGGCCCGGCTTCAAATAGGGCAACACGACATCGCGATAGGTCTCCCATTCGGACGCGCCGAGATCGCGCGCCGCTTCCTCCAACTCCCGGTTGAACCCGGCCAGCCGCGCCCGGATCACGACGGCGGCGAAGGGGAAGGAAAAGGAGATATGGGCGATGATGATATTCCCCAGATTAAGCGGCCAGGGCAGGTCGGTCGGCCAGCCGATCCGGGCGAAGAAGGCCAGCATCGCGACGCCGAGGCAAATCTCCGGGATCACAATCGGCAAGGCCATGCCGCCCTCATAGCCCGCCTTGCCGGGAAAGCGGAAGCGCCAGAGCAGGATCGCCACCATCGCGCCCAGGATCGTTGAGACGATGGTTGAGACGAAGGCGATGGTCAGCGAATTGACGAAAGCTTCGATCAGGCTCTCATTACCCAAGGCCTTCTCGTAATATTTCGTGGTGAAGCCGCGCCAAACGATGTTGCGGCGGCTGTCATTGAAGCTGAACAGGATCAGGATCAGGATCGGCGCGTAGAGGAAGATGAAGGTCGCCGCGAGGGTCAGTTGCATCGGCCATTTGCGCGTGTAGTCCAACGGACCGGCCGGGTGCAGACGTTTCCAGCGGCGATAGGCGGCGATCATCGTCTCACGCCTCCAGACCGCTCGACCGTCCGCGGCCGAGGAACGCGCGCAGCGCCAGCGCGCCGAAGGTCAGATACATCAGCATGAAGCTGAGCGCCGACCCGAAGGGCCAGTCATTCGCGGATTTGAACTGACGCTCGATGATATTGGCGATCATGGTGCTGTCCGGCCCGCCCAACAGGTCCGGCGTCAGGAACGAGCCCAGGGTCGGGATGAAGGTGATGATCAGGCCTGAGACAATCCCCGGCATGGCCAACGGAACGATCACACGCCAAAAGGTCTGAAACTGTCCGGCGCCGAGATCGAGGCTCGCCTCGAGATAGCTGCGGTCGAGCCGTTCCAAGGCGGCGTAGAGCGGCAACACCATGAACGGCAGATGCACATAAACCAGCCCGATCAGGACCGCGCCGTTGTTGTAAAGGATTTCCACAGGCTCGAACCGCTCGCCCAGGATCGCCGCGCCGAGCCCGCCCAACCCGACGATCTGGAATAGCCAACTCGCCTGATCGTACAGCCACTCAAGGCCGAAATTCACATAGCCGCGGGTGCGCAAGACCGCGATCAGCGCGTAGGTTCGGATCAGCAGGTTGGTCCAAAAGGGCAGGATCACCAACAAGAGCAGCCAGGGTTTCGCCTTGGGCGGGGCGTAGACGATGGTCAAGGCGACCGGCAGGCCGACGGCGAGGCATATCAGCGTCGATAGCGTCGCGATCCAAAGAGACTTGGTGAAGATCTGCAGATAAACCGGCTCGAACGCCCGGATGTAGTTGTCCAGCGTGCCTGTGACCGCGATGTCGATGATCCCGGTCTTCTCGCCGAAACTGTAGGCCCAGATCAGCGACAGCGGGATCAGGAAAAAGGCGACCAGCCAAAAGCTGGGGGCCGAAAAGACGGCCCAAAAGACACGCGGCGTCGACCGCCAAGATTCCATCCCGCGCCCCCCGCCGGGATTAGCGGCCGCGCCGCCTTCAGCCCGGCCCTACGCCGCCTGCATCCGGGTCCAGGCCTCCTCATAGGCGCGTTGCAGATCCTCGCCCAGATAGATAGACGGTTCGCATTTCGCGATGATCTCGTCCGGCGGGAAAATCGCCGGGTTCTTGTTGTAATCATCGCCCAACAGCGCGCGCGCCGCCGTATTGGGCGACGCGTAGAAGATAAACTCGGCGATCTTGGCGCCCGCTTCCGGCTCCAGGATATAATTGATAAACGCGTGCGCGTTCAGCGGATGCGGCGCGTCTTTCGGAATGCACAACGTATCTTCCCAGACCAGCGAGCCTTCCTGCGGGATGACATAGCCGATATCGTCATCCTCCTCCATCACCTGCAGGATGTCGCCATTCCATTCGATGGCCAGATCGACCTCGCCCGAGAGCAACAGGTCCTGACCGTTATCCTCGGCGATCACCCGGACATGCGGCTTCTGCGCGATCAGCATATCAGCGGCGCTGTTGACCAGGACCGGATCCACGGCGTTCATGCCATGCCCCATATACATGCCGGCGATGCCCAGCATGGTCCGGCTTTCCGACAACCAAGAGATGCGGCCAGAATACTCGTCCGAATCGAACATCGTCTTCCAGCTCGTGATCGGTTCTTTCACGCGACTCTTGCGATAGCCGATCCCCATCGTGCCCCACATATAGGGCATCGAGAATTTGCGCCCCGGATCGAAGGCCGGGTCCTTAAACAGCGAAGAGATATTCTTCTCAAAATTCGGGATCTTCGAATGATCGAGCGGCACGATCATCTCAGCCTGAGCCATGCGTTCGACGAAATCGTTGGTGGGCACGATCAGATCGAAGCCCGGATTGCCTTCCTTCAGCTTCGCAAAAAGTTCGTCATTGTCGGCGAACAGCGACATATTCACCTCGATGCCGCTGACGCCCTTGAAATCGTCCAGCGTCGTCTCGCCGATATAAGTATCCCAATTGTAGAAATTGAGCTCGGGGTCCTCCGCCGCATGGGCCGACCGGCCGAAACTGATTCCGGCGGCGACCGCGCCCAGCCCGGCGATCCCCGTTTTCAAAGCCTGGCGACGCGTGAGTGACCGTGCGCTGCGCGATTTCATTCTGTGCCTCCTGTTCAAACGCCGTCCTCTTCCTGCAAAGACGAACGGGCGAGCCTCCAAACAAAATCAGGCCATCTTATCCGGCGCCCGTCAATCATCGTGAAGAAAGGCGGTGACCTCGAACTCGACAATGGCGCTCGGCGGGGAGAGCGAGACGACCTGCACCACCGTGCTGGCGGGACGGATATCGGCGAAAGCCTCAGCATGCGCGCGCGAGACCCCATCCAATTGCTCGAAATCGGTGACATAGGCGACGGTGCGGACGACGTGGCGAAGCTCGGCGCCCGCCTCCTGCAAGGCGGCCTCAATCAGCGCCAGCGCCGCTTTGCCCTGGCCATAGGCGTCCAGCGCCAGGGCTTCGCCCCGCGCTGTCGTGCCGGAAACAGCGATCATCGGCCCGACCCGCACCGCGCGGGAATAGCCGTATTCCTGCTCGGACGCATAGCCCGAACCGATCAGCCTCCGTTCCAAGCCGGCCTCCCTATGTCAGAAGATCACGAGCCGTCGCGTCCAGCGCGGCGCGCAGGCCCTCGATCAGGATGTCGATTTCGTCGTGGCTGACGATCAGGGGCGGCGACATGACCATGGCGTCGCCGCAGGCGCGCGCAATGACGTTGCGCTTGAAAATATGGTCGCGGCACAGGGTTCCGGCGCGGCCGTCGCCAGGGAACCGGGCGCGGCTCTCTTTGTCGGCGCAAATCTCCACCGCGCCCAACAGCCCCAATGACCGAACCTCGCCGACGATCGGGTGATCGGCCAGACCCTGCAGACGTTCGGCCAGATACGGTCCGACATCGTCGCGCACCCGCTCGACCAGCCTTTCCCGTTCAATGATATCGATATTCGCCAAGGCGACCGCGCAGGCGGCGGGATGCCCGGAATAGGTATAGCCGTGATAGAACTCGCCGCCTTCGTCGATCAGGGTCTCGGCGACGCGGCCGCCGACCGCCAGGGCGGAGATCGGCAAATAGCCGGACGACAGGCCCTTCGCCATCGGGATCAGGTCCGGCTCAATTCCCAGCGTCTGATGACCAAACCAGGAGCCGGTCCGGCCGAAGCCGCAAATCACCTCATCGGCGATCAACAGGATGTCGTGGCGTTTGCAGATCGCCTGGATCTCGGCCCAATAGCCCTCGGGCGGAATGATCACACCGCCCGCGCCTTGGACCGGCTCGCCGATGAAGGCGGCGACGGTCTCCGGCCCCAATTCCAGGATCCGCTCCTCCAACGCCTGAGCGGCGCGTTTCCCGAAGTCAGTGGGGTCCTCGCCGGGATGCGCCTGTTCGAACCAATAGGGCTGCATGATGTGGCTGACGCCCGGGATCGGCAGGTCGGCCTGTTTGTGCATTGGCTTCATGCCGCCCAGGCTGGCGCCGGCGACGGTTGAGCCATGGTAGGCGTTCCAGCGGCTGATGATATGCTTCTTCTTGGGCTTGCCTTGCAGGTTCCAGAAATGGCGGACCAGGCGCAGGGCGGTGTCATTCGCCTCTGACCCGGAGTTCGAGAAAAACACATGCTCGAAACGCGGCCCGAGCAGGTCGCTGATCTTGGTCGCCAGTTCGATGCCCGGCGGCGAGGCGGTTTTGAAGAAGGTGTTGTAATAGGGCAGTTCCAGCATCTGGCGCCGCGCGGCCTCGGCCAGTTCGGCGCGGCCATAGCCGACATTCACGCACCACAGGCCCGCCATCCCATCGAGGATGCGCGCGCCATCGCCGTCCCACAGCCAGCAACCCTCGGCGCGGGTGATGATCCGGCTGCCGCCTTCTTCACTCAGCTTCTTGGTGTCGGTGAAGGGATGCAGGTGGTGCGCCGCGTCCATCGCCCGCAACGCGTCTATATCGTAATTGCGGCCCGGGGCGCCCTGGGGCGTTTCAACGATACTGTCGGTCATGGCGCGGCCTTCCCCGAATACAATCGGCTAAACATTCAGGAGCAGGTTTTCCCGCTCCCAGCTTGAGATCACCTGTTGATAGAGGTCGGTCTCGTAGTTCTTCACCTCGGTCAACAACCTGACGAACCGTTCCCCGAGCAACGCGCGCAAAGGCCGGCTGTAATTCAACTTCGACAGCGACTCGCCGAGATGGCGCGGCAAGGTGAAGGCGAAGCGATAGGCGTCGCCCTCGACCGGCTTGCCGGGATCGATCTTCTCTTTCAACCCGATCAGGCCGCAGGCCAGACTGCCGGCCATGGCGAGATACGGGTTCGCGTCGGCCCCGCCGACCCTATTCTCGACCCGGAACGCTTCGGGCTTTGCGTCGGGCACGCGGAGGCCCACGGTGCGGTTGTCGCGGCCCCAATGGGTGTTGATCGGCGCATCGGAATAGGGCGTGATCCGGCGATAGGAGTTCACGTTGGGCGCCAGAAGCGGCATGGCCGCCGGCGTGTATTTCTGCAGACCGCCGATGAAATTCAGCAGCTTGCGCGACGTCTTGCCCTTATGCGTCGCGAAGATGTTCCGCCCGGTCGCCGCCTCCAAGACCGACTGGTGAATATGCATGCTGCTGCCAGGCTGGAACTGATGCGGGCGCGCCATGAAGGTCGCATACATATCGTGTTTCAGGGCCGCTTGGCGGACCGTGCGTTTGAACAGGAAGACCTGATCGGCCAGATCCAGCGGGTCGCCATGGTTGAAATTGATCTCGATCTGCGCCGCGCCGGCCTCATGCGCCATGGTGCCGATATCGATGCGGCTGTCCTCGCAAAAATCATAGATATCCTCGATGACCGGATCGAATTCGTTCGCCGCCTCGATGCCATAGGCTTGCCGACCGCTCTCTTGCCGGCCCGACAGGCCGGCCGCCGGCTCCAACGGATAGTCCGGATCGAGATTTTTATTGATCAAATAGAATTCAAGCTCCGGCGCGACCACGGGGCGCAAGCCGCGCTTCGCATAGGCCGCCAGGACGCGCTTCAAGACCTGTCTCGGCGCAAAGTCGACCGGATCGCCGTTCAGGAAATGCGCGTCGCAGACCGCCTGAGCGACCGGCTCCGCATACCAGGGCACCGATCGCAAGCTGCTGGGATCCGGCTGCATGTAGATGTCGCGATTTGATTCATGAACGATCTCCGACCGACCCGGCACGAAATCGCCGGTGACCGTTTGCAGGAACACCGCCTCGGGGATGCGCAACCCGCGCTCCTCCAACGCGTCGATGAAGCGGTTGGTCGGCACGATCTTGCCGCGCGCGATGCCGCTGAGATCGGGCACGAGGCATTCGACCTCGTCGATCCTGTTGTCGCGCAACCAGTCCAGCATTTCGCTCATCGTCTCGCCCATGATGTCAGATGTCGGCTCGCCGAAACGCGCCAATCTCCTCGTTCTGTATCTTGGGGGGCTTGACGCGGCAAACGCAACGGCTATGACCCGTCGATGCTGTCACGCCTGACCGAGCCCGAAACGACCGCCTTTCTGGACGCCCATCCGGAGGTGGAGGCCATCGAGCTTCTGGCCCCGGACATGAACGGCCTCTTGCGCGGCAAGCGGCTGCAGCGGGAGGCTTTTCCGAAACTGCTGTCCGAAGGCGTGCGCATGCCGGGCTCGATCTATCTGCTGGACAGTCAGGGTCAGAACGCGATGACCCTTCCCTATGGCAGCGCCGACGGCGATCCCGATTTCGCGGTGTTCGGCGCCGCCGGAACGCTGAGCATGGTCCCTTGGGCCGCGCGACCGACCGCTCAAGTACTCGGTTCTATGGTCCTGGAGGATGGCGCGCCCTGGTTCGCCGATCCGCGCCATATTCTCAGCGCTGCGGCCGCGCCGCTCCAAGCGATGGGCCTGACGCCGGTCGCGGCGATCGAATTGGAGTTCTACTTGCTCTCCCCGCGCCTGTCCCGTGACGGCGCCGCGCGTCCGGCCCGGATGGCGGACCTGAAAATAACGCCGGGACAGGTGCAGGTCCTCTCGATGGAGGATGTCGGCGACTATGACGCGCTGCTGGCGGATATCGCGGCGGCGTGCAACGCGCAGGGCCTGAAGGCGGATGTGACGACCGCGGAATACGGGCCCGGCCAGTTCGAGATCAATCTGACCCATGTCGCCGATCCGGTCTCCGCCTGCGACCGCGCCGTCCTGTTCAAACGTCTGGTTAAATCGGTCGCCCGCAAACACGGCGTGGTCGCCAGCTTCATGGCGAAACCCTTCGCCGAACACGCCGGATCCGGTCTGCATGTTCATCTCAGCCTGATCGACACCGAGGGACGCAATATCTTCGCCCATCCCGACGGCGCGATTGATCCAGACTGTGGCTTGCCGATCGACGCAAGGCTGAGACATGCGATCGGCGGGCTGCGCGAGACGATGGCGGAGTCGATCGCGATCATGGCGCCGAACGCAAACTCCTACCGCCGCTTCCGCAATGACTCCTTTGCGCCGATCAACCGCGCCTGGGGCGTCGACAACCGAACCGTGTCCCTACGCATTCCGCGATCCGACCCGGACGCCCTGCGGATCGAACACCGGGCCGCGGGCGCCGACGCCAATCCCTATCTCGCCCTCGCCGCGATCCTCGCCGGGGTGCACTATGGCCTCACGAACAAGATCGACCCAGGGCCGATGGAGATCGGCAATGCCTATGAGAGGCCGCCGGGCCGCTTGCCTTTGCGCTGGGAACGCGCGCTGGACGCGTTCGAAGACGGCGCGATCCTGAAATCGACGCTCGGCGCGCAGTATCACGCCGCCTATCTGGGCGCGAAACAGTGGGATTCAGAGCAGCATCATGCGGTCATCCCGCGCCATGATTACGAGTGGTATATGCGAACCGTCTAGAGAGGCGAGCGCTATAGCCGAGCCGTCTCGTTCCTCGGACCTATTTGAAACGCCGGGATCAGCAGAAGCCGTGAGTGAAGCGAATTACTACCGTGCAAGCGCCAATCCGCATCCCGCCTATCCGGCCTTGTCCGGCGCGCGGACGGCCGATGTCTGCATTGTGGGCGCCGGGTTCACCGGCCTCTCCGCCGCCCTCGACCTGGCGCAGGCGGGCTATTTGGTCATCGTGCTGGAGGCGGAGCGCGTCGGGTACGGCGCCTCGGGCCGCAATGGCGGACAAATCTGCACAGGCTTCACCAATAGCATGGCGCGGCTTGAGAAGCGTCTAGGCGCCGAGAACGCCAAGCGGGCCTGGGAAATCGCCAAAGACGCGGTTGATCTTATCGGCCGGCGTGTCGCCGATCACACGATCGATTGCGGCCTGACCTGGGGCTACCTGCATGTCGCGGACAAGCCGCGGCAGATGGCGGAACTGGCGCACAATCGCGACGAAGCCGCCCGATACGGCTATGACGGGTTGCAGCTTCTGGACAAAGAGGCGTTGCGGGACCGGTTGGACGCGCCCGGCTATCACGGCGGCCTTTGGGAGCCGCGCGCCGGGCATTTCCATCCTCTGAATTATTGCCTTGGCCTCGCTGACGCAGCGGTCGCGGCAGGTGTTGAAATCTTCGAACAATCGCGCGTGCTGTCCGTCGATACCGGCGCGGAACCCAGCGCCAAGACTGCGTCAGGCCAGGTGCGCGCCCAACATATGATCCTGGCCGGAAACGCCTATTTGCAAGACACGGTCCCGCAACTCTATCGGCGCCTGATGCCGGTCGGAAGTTATATCCTCGCGACCGAGCCTCTCGGGGAAAACCGCGCTCAAGGATTGATCCGCGAGAATGACGCGGTCTGCGACGTCAATTTCATCGTCAACTATTTCCGCCGCAGTGAAGATGATCGATTGCTGTTCGGCGGCCGCGCCACCTACTCCGGACGCGACCCGCAAGACCTCTTCGGCTTCATGCGGCCGCGCATGCTGGCTGTCTTTCCGCAACTGGAGGACGTCGCGCTCGAATACTGCTGGGGCGGTTATATTGGAATCACCGTGGACCGAATGCCGGATATCGGGCGGCTCGGACCCAGCACGCTTTACGCGCAGGGCTTCTCCGGGCAGGGCGTGGCGCTATCGGGCATGTGCGGCCGACTGCTGGCCGAGGCCGTACGCGGGCAAGCGGAACGGTTTGATGTGCTGAGCAATCTGGACCATCCGCCCTTCCCGGGCGGTCCCCTGCGGACCCCGGCCCTGGTGCTGGCGATGCTCTATTACCGGCTGCGCGACGCGCTCTAGCCGCGGCCGGCGCCAGGGCCAGCGCAAGAAACGGGTCGCAGCAGAAGACCGCCATGACTAGGCTCCAGGCGATCGGGCAACAGGAGAGCTTGCGTCCATGAGCCAATCCGCGAAACCGATGACCGGCCTGGAATGGGGGCTGTTGATTCTTCTCGCCATCATCTGGGGCGGGTCGTTTTTCTTGACCGAAACCGGATTGGCGGGGTTCGGGCCATTGAGCTTCGCCGCCGGTCGGGTGATCTTGGCCGCCGCGGCGTTGTGGGTCGTCGCCGTCGCTTTCGGGCTGCCGCTCCGGCTTGGCGCCGGGACTTTCGCTGCGCTTGGGCTCATGGGCTTGTTGAACAATGCGATCCCTTTCTCGCTGATCGCCTGGGGTCAGGTGCGGATCGACAGTTCCTTGGCGAGCATCTTGAACGGCGCGACGCCGCTTTTCGGCGTCATCTTCGCGCATTTCCTGACCCGCGACGAGAAGATGACGCCGAGTAAACTCGCCGGCGTAGCGCTGGGCTTCCTAGGCGTCGCCGTCCTCTTCGGCCCGAGCGCGCTTGCCGGTCAGGTTTCGGAGAATGGGGTCGAGGCGGAAAACGCCTTCTCAAGCAGCGCGATCGCCTTAGGCCAGGCGGCCGTGATCGGGGCGACGGTCTCGTACGCCTTGGCCGGGATATTCGGCCGACGATTTCGCACCCTCTCGCCAATTGTGGCCTCTGCCGGGATGCTGACCGGCGGCGGCCTGATCCTGACGCCGGCCGCGCTCCTGGTCGAAGATCCGATCCGCACCGCAAGCTGGACCTTGGTCCCGATCCTGTCGGTGATCGGCATCGCCCTCCTCTGCACCAGCGTCGCCTATTTGCTGTATTTCCGGATCCTGGCGACCGCCGGCGCGACCAACCTGCTGCTGGTCACTCTACTCGTTCCGGTCAGCGCGACGGCCCTCGGCGTGGCGTTCCTGGGCGAGAGCCTCACCCTCAACGCGCTGGCCGGCGTCGCCTTGATCGGGCTCGGCCTGGCCTTTGTCGACGGGCGCGCGCCAAGAGCCGCGGTAGTGAAGATCAGGCGCATCGGCGACGCACGCCGCGCTAGCCGATAAGCGCGCCGCCCTGCTTTAGGACCTCGACGATCTCGACCCCCGCCCTGCGTTCATCTTCGGAGAAGTCGCCATCGGCGTTGCTGATGGCGAAAACCATGCGCGCGATCAGCTTAGCGGACTCTTCCTGCTTGGCCACCTTGGCGACCGCCTGGAAGACCCGGGCCCGCGCCTTGGCGCGATCAGCGGCAAGGGCGTCGGTATAGTCGTTGAACAGGTCGACCCCGTCATGCGGATCGTAGACCCTCAACTGCTCCAAATGCTCGAGGATGTCGTCGACACGACCGCGTTCGCTGAAACTGACGGCGCCGTCAGCCGAGGCGACATAGGCGCAAGTCGCCATCGCAGCTTCCAGAAACGGCCGATTCGCGTGACGTTTGGTGACTTCGCCGATCGTCTCTTTCAGCTTCTCGAACATTCGGTCGACCGCCCCCGCCCGTCTTGATCCCTCACCAGATTGAAGTCTGTTGGCTTGCCACTGTCAGGTCAATAGGCGGCGCGGCACATGCCACGCGACGGCGGGCGGGCCTGGGCCGGGCAAAAACACATCGCCCTGCGTCTTAATTGACATGGAACAGACACATAGACTTGCTAGGCGTGTAGCGTGGTTCTGAATGGTCACGCTAAGGGGGTCCCTATGGGCAAAAAGCGGAAAAAGGCGATCGACATTGCGCTGCAAGGCGGCGGGTCTCACGGCGCCTTTACATGGGGCGTGTTGGATCGCCTTCTGCAACATGACGAGCTTGAGATTGAGGGCGTCAGCGGGACCAGCGCCGGCGCCATGAACGCCGTCGCCGTCACCCAGGGTTTGGCGGAGGGCGGCCCCGAGCGCGCCCGGGAACTGCTGGCGGAATTCTGGACCAAGGTGAGCGAGATTGCGGCGACGGGGCCGATCCAACGGTCGGTTTTTGACAGGTTCATGGGACGGTGGAGCCTGGACCTCTCGCCGACCTTCATCATGTCTCAACATCTCACGCGGATGTTCTCACCCTATGAATTGAACCCGTTCAACATCAATCCGCTTCGCGACATCGTCGCAGACTTCTTCGATTTCGACATCATCAATCGATCGAAGAACCCCAAACTCTTCCTGTCGGCGACCAATGTCCGGACCGGCCGAACAAAGATTTTCCGGCAGCCCGAGATTTCCGCCGACGCCGCAATGGCCTCGGCCTGTCTGCCGTTCCTGTTCAAAGCGGTGGAGATTGATGGCGAGGCCTATTGGGACGGCGGCTTTATGGGAAACCCGCCGCTCTTCCCGCTGATCGACGAGACAGAAGCCCGCGACATCGTCGTCATCCAGGTCAATCCTTTTGTGCGCGATGAAATTCCCCGGACCGCCTATGAGATCGAGAATCGCCTGAACGAGATCACCTTCAACGCCAGTCTGATGAAAGAGCTGCGCGCGATCGGGTTTCTCTGGGAGCTGATCCACCACGAGAAGCTCGACCGCGAAGCCTATCGCGACGGAAAACTTCACCTGATCGGGGCCGAAGAGGAAATGCTGAAACTGAGCGTCTCGAGCAAACTCAACGCCGAGCGGGCCTTTCTGGATCATCTTTGGAAAGTCGGTTGGGAAACCGCGGACGCCTGGCTGGAGGCGCATTTTGAGGATATCGGCGAGCGTGGGACCTGGCGGCCCGGCTTCATTTTCGAGGAGAGTCTGAAACCCGCCCATCTCGATGAGGACGACAAGCGGGGCTACGCCCATGATTGACATTCTTGCGATCATCCTGGCGCTTGGCCTGCTGATGTATTTCGCCTTTCGGGGCGTGACGCTGTTGATCCTGGCGCCCCTGATGGCGCTGTTGGCGGCGGCCTTGACCGGCGGCGCGCCGATTCTTGCGGCGCTGACGCAGATCTTCATGGTGACGACGGGCGGGTTCATCGTCGCCTTCTTCCCGCTGTTCCTGCTCGGCGCGATTTTCGGCAAGCTAATGGATGACAGCGGCTCGGCGCGGTCCATCGCCCAATATGTCATCGCCAAGCTCGGCCCGGAGCGCGCCATCGTCTCGGTCGTGCTCTGTTGCGGCGTGCTGACCTATGGCGGGGTGTCGCTTTTCGTCGTCGCCTTTGCGATCTTTCCGGTGGCGGCGGCGCTGTTCCGAGACGCGGCGATCCCGAAGCGCCTGATCCCTGGCACGATCGCGCTGGGCGCCTTCACTTTCACCATGTCGGCGCTGCCCGGCACGCCGGCGATTCAGAACGCCATCCCAATGCCGTTCTTCGGCACCACCTCCTTCGCGGCGCCGGGTCTCGGTATCATCTCCGGACTGATCATGTTTTTGCTCGGCACAGCTTGGCTAACGCGTCGGGCGAAAAAGGCCCGCGCCGCCGGCGAAGGTTATGGCGCGCATGAGGACAGCCTGCCGGTGCCGGACGTCGTGATGCGGGAAAAGTCGCAGCAGGAAGGGTTCGACGTCGCCGAGCTTTCGGACAAACCGAGCCCGGCGGGGGCGGACCCGGCCTTTGCGCTGGCGATCGCGCCCGTCGTCATGGTGATCGTCGTGAACCTGATTTTCGTCGAGATCGTGGTTCCGATGCTCGACACGTCGTACCTGTCGGAGGCGCGCTTCGGACCGACGACCATCGAAAGCGTCCGCGGCGTCTGGTCGATCATCGTGTCGCTGACGCTCGCGATCCTGTTCCTGATCGTCTTCAATCTGCGCCGCCTGACCGACCTGCGGGCGACCATCGACAAGGGCGCGAGCGCGTCGGTTCTGCCGATCTTCAACACCGCCAGCTTGGTCGGTTTCGGCGGCGTCATCGCCGCCCTGCCGGCCTTTGTCGCAATCAGCGAGGCGGTGCTGTCGATCGGCGGCGGCAACCCGCTGGTGTCCCTCGCCGTGGCGGTGAACCTACTGTCGGCCATGACGGGATCAGCCTCCGGCGGCATGAGCATCGCCCTCGAAGCGCTTGGGGACACCTATGTCCGCCTCGCCATGGAGACCGGCGTCTCGCTAGAGGCGATGCATCGGGTGACCGCGGTCGCGTCCGGGGCCCTCGACGCGCTGCCGCATAACGGCGCGGTAATCACCGTGCTTGGGATCTGCAAACTTGGGCACCGCGAATCCTATGGCGACATTTTCATGGTCGCCGTTGTCGCGCCGATGATCTCGCTCGTCGCTCTGATCCTGCTGGCCACCCTCTTCGGCGCGTTTTAGAGACGGCCGCCTTTTTCACGCCGACGCGCGGCGATATTGCTCTGTCCTTCGCGCCGCCGATGGGCGAAGCTGTCGCATGTCTGAGTTTCAGCAGAATTTCGATATCGTCATCATCGGCGGCGGGGTCATCGGCGGGGCCACTGCGACCTTCCTGGCGCGTCGGGAGGATTTCAACGGCTCCATTGCGGTCATCGAGCGCGATCGAACTTATGAGTTCGCCTCGACGCCGCGCTCGATGGGCGGCGTCCGGCAACAATTCACGACACCGGAAAATATCCGCATTTCGCAATTCACCGCAGAATTCTTGCGCAACCTGCCCGACTACCTAGCGGTCGAGGGCGAGACGCCGGACCTGTCCTTCCGGCAAAACGGTTATCTCTTCCTCGCCTCGTCAGAGAGTGAAACGGCGATGCGGCGCATCCATGCCACACAGACCCGAGAAGGCGCGCCGGTCGCCTTGCTGACGCCGGACGAGATCGGCGCGCGATTTCCGGAAATGCGCCTAGACGGAGTCACGCTCGGCAGTTTCGGGACGGAGCATGAAGGCTGGATCGACGCCTTCGCCCTGGTCCAGGGGTTCCGTAAGAAGGCGCAGTCCCTGGGCGTCGCCTTCCTGAATGAAGAGGCCGTCGGACTGACGCTGGACAAGGGTCGGGTTTCAGAGGTTCAACTTCGATCAGGCATCCGGATCGGCTGCGGAATCGCCGTCAACGCGGCGGGCTATATGTCCGGGTCGGTCGCCGCCTGGGCTGGGTTGGATATGCCGGTCAAACCGCGCAAACGCATGGTCTTCGTCATCGACAATCGCCGCCCGGCGCCGCACTGGCCGCTGCTGATCGATCTCAACGGTGTCTATATCCGCCCGGAAGGCCGCTACTTTCTCTGCGGCGTCTCGCCGGAGGAAAGCGAGGACTCCGACGCCGATCCGGCGGATTTCGAGGTCGATCACGATTGGTTCGAGACCCGTATTTGGGAGACCCTAGCCGCACGCGCCCTAATGTTTGAAGCGGTGAAGGTCGTCAACGCCTGGGCCGGTCACTATGACATGAACCTGTTCGACCATAACGCCATACTCGGCCCCCATCCGGACGTCCCTAACCTGATCCACGCGACCGGCTTCTCCGGTCACGGCATCCAGCAAAGCCCAGCGGTCGGCCGCGGCGTCGCCGAACTGATTGCAACCGGCGGATATGAGAGCCTCGATCTTAGCGCCTTTCGTGTCGAACGTATCGCGGAGAATAAGCCCTTCGTCGAAGAGGCGGTAGTCTGAGGCGAGGCGCGGAAACCAACCATGGTTGGTTCCCGGTCCAGGCGTCGTCATGGGGCCGATCATTGTGCGACCAATCTACTTGTCCGCCCCTTGGACCAGCAACGCTTCCAGATAGGGCGGCAGGGCGAAGGCGCCTCTATGGATGTCGGGCGTATAGTACTGGGTGGCGATCCCGGCCTGGGCGTGCCGGTCCGCGATGGCCTGTGGATCGATCGTCAGATCCTCCGCGCGCCGCGCCGCCATCGCCATCACCATGTCGCCGCCCCAATAGCTCGGCACGGCGACGCGGTAATGCGCGGTCGCGCCGACGGCGCGCTTTAGGGCGAGAGCGGGGTCGGCGAAACCGTCCGGCTCTGTGAATGGCACGGAATTATGAGACGCGATCAGCCCGCCCGATTTGAGCAACGCCGCGCAATCGGCGAAGAAACTCTCGGCGAACAACGCGGCCCCCGGCCCGAAATTGTCGGTGGAATCGATCAGGATGACGTCGTAGCGCCGATCCAGATCCGACTGGGCCGCCGCCGCCCAGGCCGCGCCGTCGGCGAAGACCAGATCGGTGCGCGGATCCTCAAAGGCTACGCCGCAGATCGCCGTCAGATGCTGTTTCGAGAACGAGACCACCGCCGGATCGATTTCCACCATCGTCGCCCGCCGAACGGTCCGGTGCTTCAGGACTTCCTCCAGCGTTCCGCCGTCGCCGCCGCCGATGATCAGGACATCCTGCGCCGCGCCATGCTGAAACAGCGCCGGATGCACCAACATCTCATGGTAGAAGAACTCGTCGCGCTCGGTCGTCTGAATGACGCCGTCGAGCGCCAGGACCTTGCCGTATAGATCGTTCTGAAACAGCGTGATCGATTGGAAGTCGCTGTCGCTTTGATACAGAACCCGGTTCATCCGGGTTTGCATCCGCCAAGCGTCCGAATGCCGGTCGCGCTCTTCATTCCAGGCCGTCATGCGAACCGTCCGGTCGCTCAGTCGCCTTGTTGCGCTTTCAATCGCTTGTGCAACGCTTGCACGTATCGATTGTCCGCCTCGGTGAATTCGCCCTCGGCGATGTCGGTCAGATAGTCGCGCAGATCCTCTTCCGTCGTATCGGACAGTTCATAGCGCGCCAGGATACGTTCGATTTGGGCCGCGGCCTGTTTTGCGTCTTCGCCCTCGAAGGCGACCTCGTCATCTTCGTCGAAATCGTCCTCATCGTCGTCGTCATTATCCTCGAAATCGTCCGCTTCATCGTCGTCTTCGAGGTCGTCTTGATCAGACTGTTCCGGCGCCAGGACATCCCGCCAAGAGAGTTCCGCCTCGTCCATCCGACGGTTAATGTCGCGCGCGGCGGCGACGACCTCCGCCTCGTCCTCGGACCGCAGTTTGTCCAACAGTTCGATGAATGTCGTCCGATCGACAAACGGCATCGCGGTTCCCTCTTTCCAAGCTTCCTCGTCAATCCGCCCCGCCGGTTCAGCGCAGGGCGCGAGGAGGGGTATCAAGAGGGCCGGGATTAGACAACCTGCCGCACCACCTCTTGCTCGATCGCGCCAAAGATTGAGCCGCCATCGGCGCCGATCATCTCGATCCGAATCCGGTCGCCGGGCGTCATGAAGGCGGCTTTCGGCGCACCGTCATTGATTGTCTCGATCATGCGCAGCTCGGCGATGCAGGCGTAGCCGACCCCGCCTTCTGATATGGCTGACCCGTGCGCCGTGTCTTGCTTGTTCGAGACGGTGCCGGAGCCGATCACCGCGCCGGCACCCAACGGCCGCGTCGCCGCCGCGTGCGCGATCAGGCGCGGGAAAGAGAAGGTCATGTCCGCGCCCGCGTTGGGTTTGCCGAACAGGTCCCCGTTGAGGCGGCATTCCAGCGGCAAGGACAGCTTGCCGTCGGACCAGGCGTCGCCTAGCTCGTCCAGCGTGACAGCGACCGGCGAAAAGGCGCTGGAGGGTTTCGCATGGAAGAAGCCAAAGCCTTTGGCCAACTCGCCCGGGATCAGGCCTCGCAATGACACATCGTTGACCAGCATCAGCAGCCGGATCTGTTCGCCCGCCTGCTCCGGCGTCGCCCCCATCGGCACGTCACCGGTGATCACCGCCACTTCCCCCTCGAAATCGCAGCCATGGGCGTCGTCGATCAACGGGATCGGATCGCGCGGACCGAGGAACGCGTCCGACCCGCCCTGATACATCAACGGGTCGGTCCAGAAACTCGCCGGCATTTCCGCGCCGCGCGCCCGCCGCACCAGTTCCACATGGTTTACGAAGGCCGAGCCGTCCGCCCATTGATAGGCGCGCGGCAACGGCGATTCCATCCGCGCCGGATCGAAGGGGAACGCATCCGCCCCCTTCCCTGTATTCAACTTCCCTGTATTCAATGCGTCGGACAACGCAGCCAAGTCAGGCGCGACCCTGTCCCAATCGTCTAAGGCGGCCTGCAGGGTCGGCGCGATCTCTTGCGCCGAGACGGCCCGGCTCAGGTCGCGGCTGACCACCGCCAGCGCCCCGTCGCGGCTTCCGTCGCGCAGCGTTCCCAGTTTCATCCTGTTTTTCCCATCCGCTCGGCCGGCGCGCGCACGCGCAACGCAGATCAGTCGTAGGAGCCGCCGCCCATCCAGGATTTGGCGTATTCCATGTTCTCCACGCCCGTCGGCAGGTCGCCCAATTCAAGCGCGTCCCGTGTATCGACCATCACCGCATATTCATCGGTCGCCTTTTTCTTCGGCGTGAACGCGCCCTTTAGCGCTTTCGGGTGCGGGCCGTGGGTGAAGCCGCAGGGGTGGAAGGTCATCATGCCGGCGTCGATATTGTCGCGGCTGAAGAAATCACCGGCGTGATAGAACAGCACTTCGTCGTAATCGTCGTTGGCGTGATAGAACGGCACCTTCAGCGCGTCTTCGTCCATTTCGAACGGGCGCGGCGTAAAGGTGCAGACCACGAAGCGGTTGGCGACGAAGGTCGTGTGCGCCGAAGGCGGCAGATGGTACCGGTGGCTCATCAAGGGCCGAATATCTTTCACATTGATCCGCACCGGCGCCAGATCGCCTTTCCATCCGACCGCATCCAAGGGGTTGAAGGGATAGGTCAATACCGCCTGTTTCTCGCCGCGCTTGACCACCACCCGCGTTTCGGCCCAGTCCGGGTCGATTTTCTGCGCTTCGAACGCTTCGTTCAGCTTCGGCGTGTCCAGCATCGCCGGATCGAAGATTGCGTGCCGGCCGACCATGCCCTTGTCCGGCAATTGATACGAGCCGTTCGTCGCTTCGATCAGCAGCGCCGTGACGGGCTCGCGCGAATCCAACCGCCACATCGTGCCGCGCGGCAGAACGATATAGTCCCCGGCCTCGACCGCCATATGCCCGTAATCGCTGTAAAGATCTCCGGCGCCGGTATGGATAAAGATCAACTCGTCCCCATCCGAATTCCGCACCAGATGATCCATCCGATTGGGCGCGCGCCAATGCCGCATCCGGCAATGGGCGTTGAACAGCACGGTCTGCGCCGCGAAGGGCGACGCCTGTTCGGAATTCAGCCGGTTCAGATCGAAAGCCCGCGGCTGCAACGCCCCCTCGAAGCTGGTCCAACCGGTCGGCGGGTGCGCGTGATACATATGGGTCGCGGGTCCGAAGAACCCTTCCTTGCCCAACTCCCGCTCGAAGGTCCCGGCGGGAATCGCCGCGTGAGCCTGACGGCTGGCGACGCCCTCGATCAGGGAAAAGGAAATCGGATTCTTCATACGCGCGGCTCCTGCGGTCGACATGGTTGACGCCGGAACCTAAAGCGTGAGGCATATAGTTTCAAGTGAAACTAAATTCGTACTTGGATTGGGGATGCTTCCGATCCGTGTTCTGCGACCGCCCGACGCACCGCGATGAAATCTCGAAGACAGGCCGCAACGCCCCTAGGACCGGCCCGGCTCTTGTGAAACACTCGCGCTCAATAGAGGGAACCCATGCCGTTGACTGACGTCACAGAGAAACAAGGAATCGCCGTCGCGGACTGTCACGCCTTAACGGCGGACGGGTGCTTGTCGGCGCTCGGCGTCACCGCCGACGGCCTGGCGACGGCCGACGCGGAAAGTCGGTTGGCGGCGGCGGGCCGCAACATTCTGCCGAAGCCGCCGAAACCCGGCCTCCTCATCCTGTTCCTACGACAATTCAAGAACCCGCTGGTCTATGTGCTGCTGGCGGCCTCTGTGGTGTCGATCGCCGTGCAGGAGCCTTTGGACGCCGTCTTCATCTTCGGCGTGCTTCTGCTGAACGCAGTGATCGGCGCAGCCCAGGAATGGCACGCGCAGAGGAAAGCGGAGGAGTTGGATCGGTTGTTGCCGCAGCGGGTCCGGGTCAAGCGTGATGGGCGCTGGATCGAGATCAATGCGGAGACCCTGGCGCCCGGCGATCTGACGGCCTTTGAAAGCGGCGACCGGATCAGCGCCGATATCCGCCTAACGGACGGCCAGGGCCTGATCGTCGACGAGTCGCTGTTGACAGGGGAATCGACCCCGGTCGAGAAGGACGCGGCCGGCGTTCTGCCGGCCTCCACACCGCCGCCCGACCGCACGAACATGCTCTTCGCCGGCACGACCGCGCTCTCAGGCCGGGCGCAAGGCGTCGTGGTCCAGACCGGAGTCAACAGCCAGATCGGCCAGATCGCCACGGCCTTGAGCGCCGGCGAGGCCACAGCCCCGCCGCTTCTGCGCCGACTGGAGAAATTCAGCCGGGTGATTGGCGTCTTCACCATTCTGCTGATCGCCGTGGTGGCGACAATGGAGGCGCTGCAGGGCGCCAATCTGGTCGATGTCTTCCATGTGGCCGTGGCTTTGGCGGTTTCAGCGATCCCGGAAGGCCTGCCGATCGCCATCACCGTCGCCCTGGCTGTGGCGACGAACCGCATGCAGCGGCGCAATGTCATCATCCGATCGCTGCCGGCCGTCGAAGGTCTCGGAGCCTGTACCCTGATCGCCAGCGACAAGACGGGGACCTTAACGCGGAACCGTTTGACGATCCGGCGCGCCATGCTGGTAGGCCCTGACGGCGCGGTGACCGAGGTCGATGTGGAAGGCGACGGCCCGCAAACGCCCTGCCGCGTGGTCCAGGAAGGCGGTCCGGCGGGCGCCGAGGCGATCGCCGCGTTGAAGGCGTTGAGCGTCAGCGCCGTCCATTGCAACGAGGCCGCGCTAACGATCTCGGAGGACGGCGTCCGCACCCAAGGCGACCCCGTGGATATCGCCTTCCTGATCCTGGCGGCGCAGTTGGGCGTCGATATCGGCGCGACCCGTGACGCCGCCCAGGTGATCGAGACCACACCCTACGAGCCCGCCCGCCGCTACGCCAGCGCAACGGTGCGCAATAGCCCCCAGTCGGACGTGGCGATCCATGTCAAAGGGGCCGGCGAAACCCTGGCGACGATGTGCGACGGCGTCGACCAAGCCGCCCTGTCAGGTTGGATCGACTCACTCGCCTCGGACGGCTATCGGGTGATCGCCGTCGCCAGCGGACCGGCGGACGGGGCGCCGGTCGGAGAGCGCCCGCCTTCCGGCCTGCGCCTGTTGGGTCTGGTCGGACTGATCGACCCGATCCGGCCGGAAGCGACGGAGGCGATCGCCAAGTGCCGCTCCGCCGGGGTTTCGGTGCGCATGATTACCGGCGATCATCCGGAAACGGCGCGCGCCATCGCCCGCCAGCTTCACCTGATCGACGAGTCAGCGAGCGACGATGCGGTGGCGACTCAGAAAGACCTCGCCGCAGTCGAGGACGATCCGGACCAGTTCGACTCCTTCGTCGAAAGCGCGACGGTCTTCGCCCGGGTCGAGCCGGTCCAAAAACTGCGCATCGTCGAGGCGCTGCAGCGGCGCGGCCATGTGGTTGCGGTGACCGGCGACGGCGTGAATGACGCACCGGCCCTGAACGCCGCCGATATTGGCGTCGCCATGGGCGTCAGCGGCACCGATGTCGCGCGCGGCCAGGCGGATCTGATCCTGACCGACGACAATTTCGCCTCAATCGTACGCGGCGTCGAAGAAGGCCGCATCGCCTACGACAATATCCGCAAGCTGGTGCATCTGCTGATCTCGACGGGTCTCGCCGAAATCGTGCTGTTCCTGATTACGGTGCTGGCGGGCTATCCGGCGCCGCTTTTCGCCGTTCAACTTCTCTGGCTCAACTTGGTCACCAACGGCATTCAGCATATCGCCCTCGCCTTGGAGCCCGGCGAGAAAGGCGTTCTGGAAAGGCGACCGCGCGGCAAGGATGACGCGCTGTTCGATCGGCTGATGACCTCTCAGGTCCTGACGGCGGGATGTTATATGGGAACGGTCGGCGCGGCGGCTTACATCTGGCTTCTGAACCAAGGCGTCCCGGTCGACGAGGCCCGGAACCTGATCCTGCTGCTTATGGTCCTATTCGAAAACGCCCAAGCGTTGAACGCGCGGTCCGAGCGGATCTCGGTCTTCCGGATACCACTCACCTCGAACCCGTTCCTGATCCTATCGGTTGTCGGCGCCCATGGTCTGCATATCGCCGCCCTGTTCACGCCGGGGCTGTCCGACGTCCTACGGGCGCAGCCGGTCGCCTTGGTCGAATGGATCGTGGTCGCGGCGATCGCCTTGTCGCTGATCGTTGTGATGGACCTATTTAAACTGGTCGTGCGCCGGCTGGAAGCGGCGCGCGACGGTCCTTGAGAAGGATCGACTACGCAGCGCGGGCGGCGGCGGCCTGGGCGTCCAGTTCGGCGCGCAGACCGACAGGCAGGCGCAGGGCGTCACCCAGACGCTCCATATAACGCGCCTCCTCGGCCGTATCGAGATCAATGGTCAGCAAGGACGCCAGATAGAGCTCGCTCGACTGGACCTCATCCCGCGCGAGCCCTGCGATCATCAACGGGTCGGCCGGTCCGTCCAACTGATCGAAAAGAAAGGCCTTCTCGTCGGCCGCCAGGTTGGCGGCGTTGATCTGCTCGCGGATGACTTGATTTTCCGCGGCGTCGATATGGCCATCCGACTTCGCCGCGTGGATCATCGCCTTGATCAGGGCCAGACGCATGTCGGCGCCTGTGGCGTCCTGCAACTGCGCCGGGTCGAACCCGGACGCGGCCGGCGCCGGGGCGAAGGGCGCGTCGCCCGATACCGGCGCTGCGGCAGGGGCGGCCTGCGGCTGGCCGTGCGCCATGCCCGCGCCGCCCGGGCTGGCCGTCTTGGTCGCTTGATGGTTCTGATAGGCGCGATAGGCCATGCCGCCGAGCACCGCCATGCCGCCATATTTCAGCGCCTTGCCGCCCATCTTGCGGGCCTTCTTATTGCCGAGCATCAGCGCAACCAGCCCGCCGGCCGCGGCGCCGCCGGCGAATCCGCCGGGCAAGGCCTGAGCGATCGAGCCAAGGCCGCCGGAAGAACCGCCGGATGATCCAGCAGCGCCCTGAGGCGCCTGACCGGCCGCTCCCTGATTCTGTCCGAGAAACCCGTTCAACAAGTTACCGATATCCACGATCGCGCATCCCTAGTGTCAGCCTGTCCGTCCCGCCTATGTGGGAAAGACGCCGGGCTTTTCAACGAGTTTAGGCGGGCTGGTCAGCAGCGCGGCGGGCGCGTCAGGCCGGGTCTTCGGGCGGTGCGTGTCCAGGCTTCCACTGGGTCGGCCAAGGCTCGCCCAGATCGCTCAAGATGCAGCGCAGATCGTCGACGATCAGGCGCACGGCGGCGCCGCCCGAAAAATGCAGGGCCACGACCCCTACGCCGGGATCCTCCGCGCCCGCTCCGCCCTCCGGGTCATAGGCGATCGTCAGCAGGGCGTGGATCTTCTCCGGATCCGACCAATCAAAGCCTCTGAACTGCGCGCGGCGGACTCCGTCGAAGCGCAAACCCGCATGAGTGCGGGAGTAGGCGCCGCCCGCTGCGACACCCAGCGCGCCCTCGATCGGCGGCGCTTCCCAGCGGAACCGATTGATCAGCGCAATGAATTGATTTTGATGCTTGTCGAAACGCAGGTCGCCAGCCGGCGCCAAGGCGTCCTGGACTAAGCCGCCGATGATCGACAGGTCCTCGACGTCATGCGCACGCAAGCTTACCGGCGCGCCCGCCAGATTGGTTCCGTATTCGTCCACTCGATCGCTGCGGCGCCTCGTTTGCCGAGGTCGTCCGTTCCTTCATTGCGCGCGTCCTGCGCCCGTCACGCCGGAGCCGGGTCGGCCCCGTGATCAAGAGCAGACTTAGCCGGATATCCGTTCGATGTCAGCCCCGCAGGCGGCGAGCTTCTCTTCAAGACGCTCATATCCACGATCGAGGTGATAGACCCGGTTGACCTCGGTCTGGCCTTGGGCGGCGAGCGCCGCGACCACCAGACTGACGCTTGCGCGCAAATCGGTCGCCATGACCGCAGCGCCGGTCAGGTCTTGCGTTCCGCGCACCATCGCGGAACGGCCATGCAGATTGATGTTCGCGCCGAGCCGGGTCAGTTCGGGCACATGCATGAAACGGTTTTCGAAGATCGTCTCGGTCACCATTGACGCGCCTTCTGCGGTGGCGAGCAGCGCCATCATCTGGGCCTGCAAGTCCGTCGGAAAACCGGGGAAAGGCTCGGTCATCACATCGACGCCGACGATCCGGTCGGCGGAGACCTTGACGCCGCCGTCGGTTGCTTCGACCTCGACGCCAGCCCGCATCAGATGATCGATAACGCTAGGCAGCGCATCCAGCTCCGCGCCCTGCAGCTCCACCGATCCGCGCGTTGCGGCGGCGGCCATTGCATAGGTGCCGGTCTCGATCCGGTCGGCGATGACCGGATGCACCGCGCCATGCAGGCCCTCAACGCCTTTGATCGTGATCACGTCCGTTCCAGCGCCCTCAATATGCGCGCCCATCGCGTTGAGACAATTCGCCAGATCGACGACTTCGGGCTCGCGCGCCGCGTTGATCAGGCGCGTCTCGCCCCTGGCCAAGACCGCCGCCATCAGCAGATTTTCGGTCGCGCCAACTGAGACGAAGGGAAAGACGACATCGCCGCCCCTGAGACCGTTCGGCGCCGAGGCCTGCACATAACCCTTGTCGAGCTCGATCTCAGCCCCCAGAGCCTCAAGCCCTTTTAGATGCAGATCGATCGGCCGCGCCCCGATTGCGCAGCCGCCGGGCAAGGACACGCGCGCCACGCCGAACCGGGCGACCAGCGGTCCCAGCACCAAAACGCTGGCGCGCATCTTCCGCACCAGATCGTAGGGCGCCAAGCTTGAGGCGAGGTCCGGCGTCGACAGAGCGAAGGTCCGGGTGCGGCGGCCGTTCCCACCGGCATGCCGCATGGTCAGTTCGACGCCATGCTGGACCAACAGATTCTGCATCGTGTCGATATCGGCGAGCAGCGGCAGATTCTCGAGCGTCAGCACCTCATCGGTCAGGATGCCGGCGCACATCAGAGGCAGGGCCGCGTTCTTGGCCCCGGCGATCGGTATCGACCCTTCGAGCCGCTTGCCGCCCTTGATGACGATCTTGTCCATGCCGGCTCCTCTCGCAGCGCGGTCACTCGCCGACTCAATGACGTTCGCAGACTCCGATAGCGGGCTGTGGAACGGCTCAGCGAGGCGGCTATCTTCCGGGGCCATCGTAATCGAACTCTCTTATCAATGCGTGGATGGATGTGAAAGGAGCGGTCGGGCGATTTCCAATTCACCACAGGATCATGGCTGAATTGCGACCGATATGCGGAAGCCGGGGCCTTAAAGTTTCGGCAAGGTCACGCCGGTTTGGCCCATATACTTGCCCGCCCGGTCGGCGTAGCTGACCTCGGGCGGCCCTTCGCCTTTCAGGAACAGAAACTGACAGGCGCCTTCATTGGCGTAAATCTTGGCGGGCAGCGGTGTGGTGTTGGAGAATTCCAGCGTGACATGTCCTTCCCATTCCGGCTCCAGCGGCGTCACATTCACGATGATGCCGCAGCGGGCGTAGGTGGATTTGCCGAGGCAAATCACGAGCACGTCGCGGGGAATGCGGAAATACTCAACCGTCCGGGCCAAGGCGAAAGAATTCGGCGGAATAACGCAGACATCCTGGGTCCGCTTCACGAAACTGGCGTCGGAAAACTCTTTCGGATCGACGATCGCGTTGTCGACATTGGTGAAGATGCGAAACTCGTCGGCCACGCGCGCGTCATAGCCGTAGGAGGAGACGCCGTAGCTGATCGTCCCTTCGCGCCGTTGGCCGTCGACGAACGGCTCGATCATGCCGTTCTCATGCGCCTGGGCGCGAATCCATGTGTCGGGTAGGATGCCCATGGGCGATACTCTTCCGTTGCGTCTCCGTCGCGCCGTTCAGTCTTTGGGTCCGAGCTTCGAAGACCCGTCGACCGTCCCCGGCGCGGCGCGCTCCGCCTCTGCGGCGCGGCCGCGCGCCTGTTGTTTCCGCTTGCGCAGATTCTCACGCAGGGCCGCGGCCAGGCGCGCGTCTTTGTCTTCTTGGTCCCGCGCCATGCGAAGTCCCTGCGTCCAGCAATCTTGGCGGCTGATTCGCCCTGAAGCGAAAGCCGCGAATGCGTGGGGCCGGAGCGCGAAACCCAGCGCTGAGGACCCTTTCCACGACGCCGCCTTCTATCCCGCCCCAATCGCGGCCGCAAGCCGACCCAGCCCGCCCAGGACGCGGCTCCCGCCGCACGCGCCAAAGCGGCGTTTATTCGCCCCGCCCGGCTTGCAGCCCGCCGGACCCTATGGCATACACCGCGCCGCTTCGTGAGGGCGGCCCGACCGCCCCACAAAAGCCCCGCGCCAAACCGCGCAACGCTGCCGTAGCTCAGGGGTAGAGCACTCCCTTGGTAAGGGAGAGGTCGAGAGTTCAATTCTCTCCGGCAGCACCATTAAAAACAATCACTTACCGCATGTACGAAATGCAGGTTTTTCTGAAATTCGGAGAAACTCGCGCGTTACCGTCGAGAACCCGTACTTCGGTGAGCAGCCGGGACGTCGACCAAGCCAACATCCCCCGCGACGCCCGTGCGGCCGCTTTGGCGAAGAAGCCGCCCAATCCGATACGCGCCACCAAGCTCCACCGCGCCGCCCGCCAACGACTCACGATACCTATACCGAAGTAGAATCCGCGTCGCGCACGATGTACCGGCCAATACGGCGCCATCGTCTCCAGCCGCCGACGCGACCCTCGGCACAGTGGCGCGCCGCTATTTGCGCACTCTCATGATCGTCGACATTCGCCCGCCACGTGGAGGGCGACAGCGTTCAATTGATGCACACGCTCTGTCAACGGTTTCAGACCGAGAGATCAGCCGCCGGGCGGTCGGGTTGACGGTGCAACGAAAGCTCGGATTGCCGAGAAGTCTTATAGAGGGAAGTCAGGCGAAACCTCGGCGTGAGCCAAAGAGGCAAAAACTACGCCCATTTCCAGAAAAAGTGCTGAAACCGGTTAACCACGTCTTCAAACCACTCAAAGACTTGCATTAACTCGAGAGAGTTTACCGGCTGCATTCAAATGCGCCTTAGCGCGGAAAGGATGCGATTTTTCTTGTATATCGCCATCAACGAAAGTACGATACATATAATTTGTGGTAGGAATACCGTTCGGCCGGGCAACCTGATAACGGACAAGGTTTTTTGACGCCTTCTCTTGAAAAGAGCGCCGTGTCGCGCCATCCGATCTGAACTGTGCCGCCAACGTTGCGCTGATAGCATTGGATCCCATCGCATGAACCCTCTCCTCTTCGCCCTGATTATCGCTGGATCTCCCGCCAATTCCGGCCTCATTGAACCAAGCGCGGTTGCGGAGCGCACAGCGCTTGAAGAGCGTATGGCGGCTCTCCAGGAGCGCGGCGTTTCTGATGCGGGCGAACGCGTCGCGCAGTGGAATAATTGGTATAATGGCTTTCAGAATTGGCCCAATTGGCGCAATTGGTGAACGAAGGGGCCCCTGTTCGGCTGGTGGTTGTCCAGCCGACCCCTTATTGCAGTTTGGACTGCGCGTACTGCTACCTTCCGTTTCGCAATGACCGACGCCGCATGACGTTGGACACATTGGATGCGATCGGGCGTAATCTTCTCGCCAGTCCGTTGGTCGCCTCCGAGATCGACATCGCGTGGCATGCGGGGGAACCGATGACCGTGCCGCCAGAGTGGTATCGCGACGCCTTCGAAAAGCTCGCCGCCAACGCTCCGGACAAAACACTTCGCCACGGTTTCCAGACAAACGGCATTCATATCGACCCAACTTGGATCGAGTTGTGGCGCGCTTATAATGTTCGGGTGGGAGTCAGCATTGACGGACCGGCCCGACTGCATGACGCGCGCCGGCGGACCCGCGCCGGGGGCGGCAGCCACGCGCTTGTGATGAGAGGGGTCGACGCCCTCCGCGACGCCGGTCAAGCGTTTCACGTGATCGCCGTTTTGACGGCGGACGCGCTTCGCGAACCCGACGAGGTGCTCGATTTCTTCGCGGGATTGGGGGCCGTCGAGGTCGGGCTCAATGTCGAGGAAATTGAAGGGGTCCATGGTGAGAGCAGTCTCGCGGGCGACGATATCGAGCGGCTCTACAAGCGGTTTTTGAGTCGAGCGATTGAGCGCGCGGACCCAGGGCTCAGACTTCGCGAGGTGGAGGGCGTTCGGTGGCTGCTATCGGCGCCGCCGGAAGTCCGCGCTTCCAATCCACAGGTCAGCCCCCTCGCGATCGTCTCCGTCTCAGTCGATGGCAAGATGTCAACCTATTCTCCGGAACTTCTCGGAACCCCGACAACGCGTTGGGACGACTTCGCCTTCGCGGACGTGCATCGCGAAGGGCCCGAGGCGATCCTCGAAAACCCCGTCTTCATGAAGCTTCGCGCCGATATCGAGCGGGGCGTCGTCGCCTGCGCCCAGTCATGCGGCTACTTCACGGTCTGCGGCGGCGGCGCGCCGGCCAACAAGTGGTTCGAACTCGGGGATTTCGCCGGCGCCGAAACACTCTACTGCCGCCTCACCCGCAAAGCGACGTTGGACGCCGTCCTTGAGGCCTGGGAGACCGCAAATGGCTGAGACCGAAGAACTGCCTCGACCGATCCTGGCTAGGAGTTGGACGTTTTTACTCAAGTGGACAGGCTTAGTTCAACCATATTTAGCAAAGACTTGGAACTTCTTGCTCAAGTGGGTTGGCCTAGAACGGCTGATACTTTCTGCCGTCGCAATCGTATTTGTAGCGTTGGTGGTATTTTTATTGATCTATATCTGGGACGACGAACCTGCCGGGCTGCTCTATATAGAAACACCTCAAGTTTTTACCCGTGAGCGGCTCGTCAACGACAGGCTTAAGGAAGCTCAGTGGCTGAACGCCGAACTAACCCAAACCAGAAAAGAAGAGGACTATCAACGTTTTGCAAACGCCGGTAGTCGCGATATGGAACGTCTTTGGACTCTGGTCGCCGTCGGCGGACAGGACGCAGTCGAGTCGCCCACGCGGAATGATACCGAATCGAGCGGCGCGGTCTCGGTCGAGCTCGATCCATTCGATGTCCTGGAGCGTCGCATAGCGCATCGAAACCGGTTGCGGACGGAGTTGATGAACTCCCAGTTAGACGATGGCCATGACTTGGCGCAGAGCACGCTCTACCGCCTGAACTTCGATGTGACTGCGTTGCCCTGGCCTCATAACAGCCGACGTTCAGCGGGGCTATTTCTGTTCGAGGTACGTGAACCTACATTGAACGAGCCAGTATCTGTGGCGGCATTGAGGGAGGCTATTCACGAAAACCCTAAGAAAATTGATAAAAAGCACGATGCTGCATGGAAACACATCGCCTCGACCAACGACCAAGATTTAGAGTTGCTGCGTGACCTACGCGGTGAGATGGGCACTCTGCTTCATCACTCGATGGAAGGGCGCGTCGAATCGTTGGGACGGGACGGCACTTTCGAGAACGCGACCAACCCTGCGGAGGCGGTCGACTTTAGCGTCCTACTGCGAAAAGAGATTGAGCAGCGTTTCGTCGCCTTTATTCTTGAGGCCATGGATACCTCAACCTGTCGCGACGAGCCGGTCAGCGAGGCTTGCAAGACAATCGGATTTAGCGAGCACGGAGATGCTCCTCGGAACAGGAAAGCTGCAGAGAAATTCGTGCGCGGCGCACTTGGGTTGCCGGATGGTGAACAAAGCGACAACGATCGCAGCGAGAACTTAGTAGCTAGAACCTTGGCTCCCGCCCTTGCGACTGCCAATGTAACAACCGAAATATCATACAACCTATTGCAGGTACTGCTCAACCCATTTTGCAAGGGGACCTATGATCCAAACGACCCGAACTGTACTCCCCTCGACCGTGACCCGACTGGCCAGCGAGCCACGTATAATTTGATCATGGTCTTAGAGGCGCTTCGCGCTTCGTTGCTTCCCGAGGGCAAGATATGTCCCTATGAAAACCCGAATTTTTGGCCTTGTCGTTGGTCGCCCGGCGAGGACGCCTCGACCGCCGAGGAAGCAATCCAAGAGATCGCAGAAGAATTCGCTAAACAAACGCCCAACCGGCCGGTAATCGACAAATTCCTCAAGAGGTTCGACGGCCGATTGGCATCCTTTATTGAGTCTGGGAGCGTCGACCTGGATTCGAGCGAGGAAGATCCCTACTCGAATCTACGAAAGGTTAATACTAATCGCGAAGAGGAAAGTACCAAGGCCTCGGCACCCGCCACGCCGGCAAGCGGAGCGGGGACTTCCAAATTCGACGACAAGAATGGCTCCTCGCAGACAACCGGATTGGAGGATTTCGGAGTCAAGGATAAGAGTGGGGCCACGCAGACACACGGAGCGGGAAATTCGGAAGATAATGGCGGGACAGCCGCCCCTCCGACAAACAGAGAAGGGAGTCCCGAACACAAGGCCGAGAAAATACGCGCCAAGCTAGCCGCGAAGTTGATGCGCGGCCCGCCGATCTGTGAAGGCGACCCCGATGCCGATTTCGGTGACAGGACAAAAACTAGGAAAGATACTCCGCAGTTGGTCGAAGCGTTTTTCTGCCCGCCGCCGCAGCGCCTTGCGCACGAGTTGGTGTCGAAGCATATCGAGAAGCGCCTGAGCGACAACCGGAGTAACGCCAACCCATTAAGCCGTTTCTTCCGTGTTTCGCGTGACGATTGCGACAGCGGAACGTGCCGCATACATCTTGAACCCTTGCCGATCGCGGATCTCGATCCCGATGAGCAAAAGATCCTTCAGCAGTTTTGCAGCGACGATTTTCGCGATGACGACTGCGGGGCATTCGACGGAGACAACAAAGAGAATACTGGCCGCAAAGAAGAAGACAGGAACAATTCTTACGAACACAGTGATCTTAAAGAATGCGCCGCCAGGGCCTTCTTAGCGGTTAAGGCTGCCGCCTGGCCGGCGGTCCGCCGCGCCGACGAGCCGGCGAAAGCGCTCTCGATGGCCGTCGTCGAACGCTACACCGCCTGTCGGCTCGGTCGTTGGCTCAATCAGCAAACGGGGGACATGTCGGTCTATAGTGTCGCGCCGCGCATCCTCGGCGCCGTTCGGGATATTGATCAGCAGTTGGATATCGCTGCCAGTATAGCGGCGGACGCCTTGGCGGCATTTGGTTCAGTAAACGCGGGCGTCGGAAGGACCCGGGACCTGATTGAGCGCCGCAATATTCCAACCCTGATCGGATTCAGCACGCTCGACGGTGACCTGCCAAAAGAAACGCCGCGTCGCACGGTGCGTTTCGGCTGGGCTTTCCTCCAGGAGGGCTCGGACGGGCGGAGGACCGAGCGTCTTTCCGCCATCGTCTCCGTCCCAAGTTGGTGGGGCGCGGTCGACGTTGAGGCGCGCGCTTGCTGGGCCGACGCGGAGACGCTGCAAGAGTCAATCGAAGAGGAAGGGGCGGCAAGGCTTTTCACCGAACTCTGTGGTGAGAAGGATGACGCCACCTTCAATCAGGAATTTCATCTTAAGTTGCCACGACGTGCGGTAGAGATCGCATCGCGCTTTCATCTCGACGTGATCAAGACGCCTTACTTCGATTGGGGTTGGCAGAACGACTTGCAGGCGAGCACGGACGCTGCGCTTGAGCTCGAATCCGGGCGACGGGGCAGCCTTGTGCTTGTGGGCGAACGGCTCTGGCGCGGTACGGTCGTCAGCCTGGCCGGCCAAACCGCGACTCGCGTGGAAGTTTTGCCCGACATGCGCGGTATTGTCGCATATTTCCAATGTGTGGAGCCGCTGGTTGGCGGGAGAACACAGATACCCAGCGCACCGCTCCGCGTTTGGACCGCAGAAGGGCGAACGAACGCAGTGATGGTTAACGTACACCCCTGGAGGTCGCGCGGCTCTGACGATCAGCCTTGTTACGCCGCTGGATCGCGCCAGTCGTCCTTGTTCCAACGCTGAGCGCGTTCCTGGAACAGTGTGGTTAAGCTCTCTCCTTTGGGAACCCATTCATTCTTGAACGGTCCATCACCGAGACTGCGGCTCATCGGGCGCGCCTGCGCTTCAGGAGAGCCCCAGCTCAGCGGCGCGGGGGAGGTCGGCGCCGCGGCGGGTGCAGGTGATCCCGGCGGCGCGAACGGCGAATTTGAGTGCGGCGTCGAATTGCTCGGGGGCCATGACGGATAGGCCGCGGCCCGGATCGCCGCCGCCCAGCGCGCAGAGCTGATGGATCATGGCCGCCTGGAAACTATCGCCGGCGCCCACCGTGTCGACGATGGCGCCGATTCGCGGCGTCACGCGGTGGGTCCGGCCGCCGCTGGTCCAGGCGCGCACGTCGGCCTCGCCGTCGGTGACGACGACGACCGAGGCGCCGGCGGAAAGCCAATCGGCGGCGATCGCCTCGTGCGCGCGGTCGGGATAGATTAGCGCGAGATCCTCAGCGCTGGCCTTGATCAGATCGACATGCGGCGTCATCGCCGCAACCCGCGCGCGCCAGACATCCAGGTCCGGCTCGACATTGGTGCGCACATTCGGGTCCAGCGACACGAACCTGTGACGCTGATCCCGCACCAGCGCCGCGAAGGCGCTGGCGCGGGATCAGCGTCAGGTTCGTGTCGCTGGACCCGAATGTGCGCACCAATGTCGAGCCGGACCTGGATGTCTGGCGCGCGCGGGTTGCGGCGATGACGCCGCATGTCGATCT
>JASJDC010000018.1 GCA_030065235.1 Alphaproteobacteria bacterium | reverse complement strand
GAAAAGACTCGGCCCGATCCCCCGCCGCGCACGCCGGAAGAGGTTCTGCGCCTGTATGAGGCGGAGGATATCCTGGATGAGGGCGAATCCTACGCCCTATTCTCGAAACGCTTCACGCCCCGGCCGTATCCGATCGACGATGCGCCGCTGTCGGTCTTCACCGATCCGGCGCAAGTGCGGCGCGACTCGCTGGCGCATTACACGCGGGAATATGACCGCGCCGCCAAGATCCACAGCGCCCTCTGGCGCGAGGTCCGCCCCAAGCCGGCGCCGCCCTTCCGCCTCACCCCCGACCCGGCCCCGTCCGGTCCGACCCCATCCGAGCTGGCCCCCTCTGAACGGGCAAACGCGTTCATGTACCGCCACCCGGACAAAGGCGCGCCGGTCTCCGACCCGCTCCTGAAGACGGGCGCCAGCCAGTCGACCGCCCCCCTCGGCCCCTTCGCCCAACCGCTGTCAAACCGCCCAATTTCGAGCAGCGTAACGGCGTGGCGCAACTAAAGCGAGCGCGCGGCGGCGGAAGCGCGCGCCGAAACAGAGGCCAAAGCGGAGAGGCTCAAAGCCAATCAGGCGCTCCATAACCAGAACACCCAGGCCGATGAGAAGGTGAAGACACACCGTGAAGCGATACGCGTTCGCGGCGTTCTGCAGACTCTGCTGAACAGCGCCGAAAGAAGCGCCGACCCTGAACAGGTCGCAAGGTCGACGCTGAGATCGAGGCTACGGCGCCGAAAACAGATATGGAGAAGGCGATTTTCGAGCAGACAAAGCACATGCCACAGAGCATCGACGTGAAACCGCTTCCCGCTACCCCCCGGAAGGAAACCTATTTCTGTCGCGGTGCGGGTATGGAGGGCGCCTACGGTGAAGATTTCGCGCAGAAATTTAGAGAAGCTGGTCTGGAGCACGCCTATGTCGTCGACCCTGATGATTGGTCGACAAATGGGCTGTGGGACGCGTTTAGTGTTTTGTGGGAGAGAGACCTCGACAAAGACGCCACCGACATGACGCGCTTCGGGGACCAAGGCGAGCAATTCAACCTTGTGGGTTATTCCTATGGCGGTACGCAAGCCGCTAATACAGCCGCCGACTACGCCGATCGGGGCGGGACGGTCGACAACCTGGTTCTGGTTGGGACGCCCATCAGTCGGGAATTCTTGGAAAAGTGGGAAAACCATCCGAACATCGGTAAGGTGATCATTGAAGACTTACCCGGTAATCCGATCTATGCCGGTATGGGCTTCTGGGAGACCGCTAGAGCCGGAGCTACCTTGCAGTCACAAAATGATGGTGACAATGGGCTGCTTGGCGAAGGACATTACTTCTACAGTGGAGATGATGCGATAAGCGAAGAGCGTCGCAAGGAGTTCGTGGGGCGGTTGGTCAAGACTTTTCGTGAAAATGATAACTGACAGAAAGGTGGGTATAGAGTGAAACAGGACGCCCTTCGGCGGCTTTGGCCCGAGCGACTCGGTAAGGTGCTTCAGGTCATGGCCTGTCTCGGATTGGCGTTGAGCGCCATCTTGCTCTCGCTCCGAACGCGGGCAAGTTCCTATCTATCTTTCCATAATTGGGGCTATGAGGGCCTGTTTCACGGATCCTTGATCGTAGCGCAGTTTGCAATCTATTTACCCCTTCTCTTAATCGGGCGGCGCCTTTCGGGATATGGCGGACCTCTCCCGGTAGTTTGGTGGACGGCCACGTTCTATTTGTTGGTACAGCATTTGTTTTATTTCTTTATAGATGGTCATGTGGGACCAGCGTAGAAATGAACCGCCGTCATAGATTGTATTTTGAACGCTATCGTCGGCCCCGATTCATTGAGGCGGGCATATGGGGGGTGTACGACACCGCTAAGAAACTGCGTTTGGGCGCGTTCGCGGCGGGAGCGTCCACCGCTCTGGTGATCCCGCATCTCTGGGCCTTCGCGCCGTTTGGCAAAACGGTGGGCTCCCCGCAGGACTTGAGCATCATCGCCGGCGTCGGCGCCGTGGCCGCGTTAATCTCTTGGGCGCTCCTCCGCGCCGCGCGCCGGGTCTCGGGAACCAAGAGCCCGCTCGAATTCGCCTGCGCGTCTCTCTATGGGATGTATGCGATTCAAGCGCTGACGATCGTCGTCTGCCTTCAAGGGTGTTGACCACTCTGTAACCTAAGCCTGTATAGATGACCTCGGCCGATCCGCCGCCGCGCACGCCGGAAGAAGTTCTGCGCCTGTATGAGGCGGAGGATATCCTGGATGAGGGCGAATCCTACGCCCTATTCTCGAAACGCTTCACGCCCCGGCCGTATCCGATCGATGATGCGCCACTGTCAGTCCGAGGCGATCCGACGAGTCCCGAGGGCGGTTGTTTCTCGTCCCTTCAGACCAATACTCTCGTTTGTGTTTTCGAACCGCCCGCCGAAGGAGAGCGCCCATGTCTGAACGTCCGCCATTTCCACCGTTCAACCGCGAAACCGCGACGCAGAAAGTGCGCATGGCCGAGAATGCGTGGAACCTGCAAGACCCGGTCAAGGTTTCCCTAGCCTATACCGAAGACAGCCGTTGGCGGAACCGATCCGAATTCTTCTCCGGGCGCGACGCCATTGTCGCGTTTCTGACTCGGAAATGGCAGCGCGAGCTTGAATACCGATTGATCAAAGAGCTATGGGCGTTTGACGAGGCGCGGATCGCCGTTCGGTTTCAATATGAGTACCGCGACGATTCCGACAATTGGTTCCGGGCCTATGGCAACGAGAACTGGGAATTTGATGAACGCGGTCTGATGGCGTGGCGCCAAGCCTCGATCAACGATTTCAAGATCGCCGAGGCGGATCGCAAATTCACCTGGCCTTCGGGTCAGGTCCGACCGGACGACTTCCCGGGGCTGTTAGAACTAGGGCTCTAGGCGCCTTACAGAGTCCGGAGTTCCCCACGCGGGCCGATCCTAATTGCGATCCAACGCCTAGGACGCCGATCCGGTCTCGACCTGTGGGCGGCGCCACTCCGGCTGCGGCGACGGTACGCGCATCATCGCGCGCGTCTCTTGCACGACATCCGCGTCGGTCAGGTCTTCCAATAATTCGAAGGCGATCTCAACGGCGGTGCCGGGTCCGCTCGACGTGGTGATATTCCCATCCCGCACGACCGGCTGGTCGAGAAAGACCGCGCCCTGCGCCTGTAGAGTCGCGGCGTGCTTTCCGGTTTTCGAGTGATAGATCGAGGCTTTCCTGCCTTTCAGGGCGTCCGCATGGCCAAGCGCCAGAGACGCGACACAAACAGCCGATAACGGTTCGCCGCGCCCTGCGAAATGCTGGATTGTTTGTTTGAAGTCTTCGCTATAGGCCGCTTCGAAGAAGCCGGCCCATTCCATGCCGCCCGGAATGGCCAGCGCATCGAACAGGTCCAGGTCGAGATCTGACAAGAGCGCGTTGGGGGTGACCGTCAAGCCGCCGAACGCAGTCTTGACGCTGGGCGTTGACGCGGCGCTGACGACCTCGATATTGACATGATCCTGAAAACTCGCCCAGGCCATGACATCCGTATAGCCAGAGGTTTCGATCAGTTCGAACCCATCGGCCAGCAGCAGAAGCAGTTTTTTGTTATATGTCGCGCGCGCCATTGTTTTCCTCGGTTTGCAGATGATGGAAACTAGGAACAGCGCACAGGTTGGCAAGCGGTCGTGCCGCACTCTGCGCCACGCTGCGAAGATCGCCTTACCAAGAGAAGCGCCCTTCTCGGTCTATCAATTCGGCGTGTCTCTCTGATGGTCGCGCAGACTCCAGCGTGTGCCGCTTCGGGCGGAGGGGTGCGGATAATGAGGACGGTTGGGCAGAACCGAGCCTACGACCATGTCGACGACGTCTATGAGGCGACAGCCAAATTCCGGCGCATCCTTGAACCCGGCGCCGTCTCGGTCGTTTCAAAACAAAAGAAAATGAATATTCGTCCTAGGGTTGCGCGCCGGTGAACGCCATCCATGCGTGCTGCACATAGGCGCGGGAGAAACTGTGGCCGCCGGGGTGCAGGCAGAGCTGCATGATCTTATCGGCGTCGTTCTTATGGCTGTCGCAGCGCGCCTTACCGACGGTCGCGACGCCGACGGGTTCGAAACCGCCGCGCTTGAGGAAAAAGGCGAAGGCGGCGCGCACGTCGCCTTGCCGCGTGTCCGCGATCGGGCGTCCGGCCAGGGGCACGACCGTATCGCTTTCGCCGTGAAAATGGATCAGATCGACAGGCGCGCTTGGGCAGGTCGGCGGATGGCTCTTCCAGAACGTCCCGGCGATCGGGGCGAAGCCGATGAAGGCCGCGCCGCGCCGACAGGCCAGCTCCCAGACAGCCATCCCGCCGGCTGAAAAGCCGCTGGCCATGACCCGATCCCGATCGATCGGGAAGCGGCGAGCGGCGTCGTCCAGGACCGCCAGCATGAAAGCGCCCTCGTCGATCTCCGGCCTTCTGTTCTGCGCCGGGGCGTTGGGGATCGACCAATCGTCCAGCGCGGATTGCGGCGCGATCAGGGCGACGCCCAGCGTGTCCGCCGCCGCGCGCAGTTCCTTGTTCCGCACCGTCCGCGCCGCCTTGCCGCGATAGCCATGCAGAAACAGAATGGCGCCGATTCTTTCGCCGGCCTCCATGCCTGTCGCGCTCTGCGTTGGCAGGGCGATGCGATAGCTCCGCTGGCCGATCGGGCAATCGCTCTCGACGCCGCAGGCCAGGACGTCGCTAGGCGCCGTCAAGCCGAGCGCCAGCAGCATGATTGCGACGGTCAGCCTCCAGCGCTGCACCGGACGCCGTGCAAGGCCGATCAATTCGGCGTCTCGTTCGGATAGAGCCCCCAGACGCCCGCGCGCCGGAGCCATCCGTCATAGCCCTGCACCGAGACGGCGCACCAATCCACGTCGCACGCCTCGATCGTCGCGACCATGCCGGGGCCCAGCCGCGCGACGGCGGGGGCGGAAGGTTGCGGATCACGGCGCAGGGTCAGGATCGACTCTTTGACCATAACGCTGCGCCGGCCGCTGAGCATGGCGCGATGCACCCAGCCTTCAACGCCTTCCGCATCCCGGACTTTGCGCCAGGTGTCGTGTTCGGCGATGATCTCGACCGGCGTGTGTTCGCGCTGATAGACCCATTGCACCGGATAGCGCACGCCGGGGCCGGTGCGCATATTCACCTCGTCGGAGCCGAGACTGACAAAGCGGGGAACCGGCAGGCCGCTGTTCTGCTGCGCCAGGGCGGGTCCGAGCAGGGTCAAGAACGTGAGCAAGAAGAATAGAAACGGTCGTGCGACGGTCATGGAAAACTCGATCGTGTCCTTCGAATAGAGCGATGGGTCAGCCGGCGCGCATCATAGGGTGCCCTGTCGGCGAAGCGAAGCGCAAAACGCAGCCGGGTCGTGCGCCGCGTCCGCCGTCCGCCGTCCGCCAGTCGGGTTGGACGCGCAATTGGCAAACGCCGCCGGGCTGGTGTAAGACCGGCCAAACCGAGCATCACAAGTGAAGCGGACCGTCCCATGGCTGCGAAACCCGTCGTCATCGTCACACGAAAGCTGCCGGACATCATCGAGACCCGGATGATGGAGCTGTTCGACACGACGCTGAATCTGACCGATGAGGCGATGTCCGCCGAGCAACTGCGTGAGGCGGCCGCCTCGACCGATGTGTTGGTGCCCACCGTGACGGACCGGATCGACGCTTCGGTTATCGAGGCGGGCGGCGCGCGTCTGAAGATGATCGCCAGTTTCGGCACCGGCGTCGATCACATCGATTTCCAGGCCGCCAAGAAGCAGGGGATCATCGTCACCAATACGCCCGATGTTCTGACCGAGGACACGGCCGACATGACTATGGCGCTGATCCTGGCGGTGCCGCGGCGGCTCACCGAAGGCGAGTTGCGGCTCAGGGCCGGCGAGTGGAAGGGCTGGAGTCCGACCTCGATGCTCGGCCACCGGATCTGGGGAAAGCGGTTGGGTATTATCGGCATGGGCCGGATTGGTCAGGCGGTCGCCCGCCGGGCGCGCGGTTTCGGCCTGTCGGTCCACTATCACAACCGAAACCGCGTGCATGAAGAGATCGAGAATGAACTGGGCGCGACCTACTGGTCCAGCCTGGATCAGATGATCGCCCATATGGACATCATCTCGATCAACTGTCCGCATACGCCCGCCACCTATCACTTGCTGAACAAGCGCCGGCTGCAATTGATGAAGCCGCACGCCTATGTCGTGAACACCAGCCGAGGCGAAGTGATTGACGAGGATGCGCTGATCGCGGCGCTGGAGCGCGAGGAGGTCGCCGGGGCCGGGCTGGATGTGTATGAATCGGAGCCGGCGGTGAATCCCAAATTGCTGAAACTGAAAAGCGCCGTCCTGTTGCCGCATATGGGCAGCGCGACCATCGAAGGCCGCATCGCCATGGGCGAAAAGGTGATCGTCAACATCCGCACCTTCGCCGACGGTCACAATCCGAAGGACCGGGTCATCGATATGATGTTCTGACCGGCGTAGCGCGTCTTTGCTGGCCTAAAACTCGAACGCCGTCTCGAGCGCCGCCGGCGGTGGACCCGCGCTCGCGCCATAACGCTAAGGCCTCGTACTCGTGACCCGAAAACCGGCGACTCCGCAATACGCCTATCAAGGCGACCCGAACGCCAGTTGGCTGCGCAACCGGGTGCGGCGGCATATCGGCGAACTCGCGCGGATCGCGCCTTTCGTCATTGTCTCGCGCGCCGGGATCCTGCTCCTGCTGACCGCCGATTTCATCATGCTGGGCCAATCGGATGCGCGCGAGACAGGCTATTACTCACTGGCTTCGGCCCCGTTCATTTTCTTGATGGTGACCGGGATCGGCACGGTTCAGGGTGTGATGATTGTGACGTCGCATCGGTTTGGCGCCGGCGATCTGACGGGCTGCGGCGCGGTCTGGCGGCGGGGTCTGCTCTGGGCCTTCCTGATGGGCTCGCTCCTGACAATTTTGTCGATGCAATCGGGGACGTTCTTCCATTTGATCGGTCAGGAGGCGAGTCTGGCCGACGGCGCCGGCGAGGCCGCCTTTTGGATGAGCCTGGGCCTGATGCCCAACATGCTGTTCGCCACCTGCTCCTTCTGGCTCGAAGCGATCAAGCGGCCAAAGCCGGGTTTGGCGGCGATCATCGCCGCCAACATCGTGAATATCGCCCTAAATTCCGTCCTGATCGAAGACAGCGGCGCCGATGGCGCTGCGCTGGCCACCTCGTTGGCGCGCGTCTTCATGGCCGCGGCGCTGATTCTCTATATCTGGAATCTAAGGGATCGAGACGCGTTCGGACTACGCGAACCGGCCGATCCGGGGCGCGGTCTGTTCTTGGCGCGCTGGTGGCGCGGCAGCCGCGAGCAGCGCAAATATGGGTACGCGACCGGCGTCGCCTATGGTTTCGAAAGCGCCAGCTTCAGCGTTATGCAGCTCTATGCCGGCTGGCTCGGCTATCAGGCCGCCGCCGCCTACGGCATCGGCATGAACCTGACCGCCTTGTTGTTCATGAGCGCCCTGGGCATGGCGGCGGCGACCTCGGTCCGGGTCGGCATCGCCCACGGTCGCAGCGACTACCCCGACCGGGCGTTGGCCGGTTGGGTCGGGCTCGGCGCGACGACTGTGATGATGGGGATCGTCTGTTTGGTGCTGACGACCTCAACCGGTTGGGTGGTCAGCCTCTACACTGACGCGCCGGATCTGATTCCGCTTTTGCTCCCAGCGGTGTTTCTGGTCGGTTTCATCATGCTGGGGGACGGTCTGCAAATCGTGCTGTCGAACGTGATCCGCGCGTCGGCCGAGCCTTGGATCGCCACGTTCCTGAACTTTGTCTCTTACGCCTGCGTGCAAATCCCGCTGGGTTATATCCTGGCCATCACGCTGCAGCGTGGCGTGCAAGGCCTGTTTGAAGCGATCCTGATCGCCGCCATCGTCTCTGCTTCCTTGCTTGGAAGCCGCTGGACCCTTCTATGCTGGAAGGCGTCGCGCGGGACATCATAGTCGGCCCAAACGTCCGCCAAAAGGCGCGTGGGCGCTTTAGTAGGTCGGTTAGGCGGCGACTTGCCCGTTGTTGTCGCCACCGTCCCCCGCATCGCCATCCGCGGTCTTTTCCGTGTCGATCAGCCGGCTGCGCGGGAGGGTTAGGGTTACGGTGGTGCCGACGCCCTCTTTGCTTTCCAGCGTCAAGCCGCCGTCATGCAGCTCCGCAAGCCGGCGGCTGAGGGCCAGGCCGATTCCGGCGCCCTGATCCTTTCGGGTCAGGACGCTGCCGACTTGATGGAAAGGTTCGAAAACCCTTTCCTGCTGCGCCGCGGGAATACCAACGCCTGTGTCGCGCACTGAAATCTTCAGCCCGGTCGGGCCGGTCTGCGTCTCAATCTCGACCGAGCCGCCGCGTTCGGTGAACTTGATGGCGTTGGAAAGGATGTTGAGCAGAACTTGCTTTAGCTTGCGCGCGTCGCCGCGCGCCGACAGCGCCGTCGTCGCCGATCCGTTGATCAGGTCGACGCCCCGCTCGGTCGCGGATTGGCGCACCAACCGCAAGGCGTCTTGGATCAGCGCCCGCAAATCGACCGGCTCTTCCTGCAAGTCAAACTTGCCGACTTCGATCCGGCTGATGTCCAGAATATCGCCGATCAAAGCGAGCAGGTGGTTGGCGCTGCTGTGGATGTCCTCGACATAGCGTGTGTATCGCTGGTTTTCGATGCTGCCGAACAGGCCGAGCTTCATGGTTTCAGCGAACCCGATGATGGCGTTGAGCGGCGTCCGCAACTCGTGGCTCATATTCGCCAAGAATTCGGACTTGGAGCGGTTCGCCGCCGCTTCAGACCGCAAGGCGTCCATCAGCTTATATTGCGCGTCTTTCTCCTGGGTGATGTCTTGGCTGGTGCCGGAGAAGCCTTGAAACGCGCCCTCTTCATTCTGAACAGCGACGACCTTCTCCGCGATGTGCCGAACCCCGCCCGCGGCGTCGATGATCCGATATTGGATATCGTAATCCCGCCCCGTCTCGCGCGCGGTGGCGATGCAAGCGGTCAGCCTGTCGCGATCTTCGGGGTGGATATGAATTCCCAGTCGGCTCCAGTCCGACAGGTCCGCTTCTGGCTGCAAGCCATAGATCTCTCGGAAAAGGCCTGAGGTCTCGACAATGCGGCCGTCGGGACGCGAAATCCAGTAGCCGATATGAGCGGCGCGCGCCGCCTGCTCCAGTCGCGCCTCGCGATAAAGCAGCTCAAGATTGTTTTGCCGCAAGTCCCGGGTGCGGTCGTCGACGCGCTGTTCCAATAGGGCGTTTTGGCGCCGGTACTGGACCAGGAAATAGGCCGCCATCGAGGCCAAACCGACGCCGGCCAGCACCAGAATCGTCCAGGCGAACACAATGCGTTGCAGATTCCCGCGTGTAGCCGCCTGATCGTCGAGTTTTTGATCGTGATACAGTTTGACGGATATATGCCAGAACCAATTCGCCTGCGTGATGAACTGATCGAGAACCGGTTGAAAATCTTGAATGTCGGCCTTTGTGAGGATCGGCTTCTGGATCAAATCGACGTCGATCCGGCCCGCGACCCGGTCCAGCGCCGCTTGCGCTTCCGCATAGCCGTCCGCCGCGCTCAGCACAGTGACGGTTCTCTCGAGGCTGAGAATATCGAGCCGACCCAGAACGATCTCCGCCCTCAGGGCGATCTCGGACCGAAGCCTTTCGGAGACCGGGGCGGCGGGGTCCTGCGCCGCTGCGGCCTCGTTCGTCGCGGTAAAGAGGGCCTGTTGCAGCGCCACGGTTTCATTCATCAACTGTCCGGTGCGGAAGACTAAGCCGTCATGCGGATCCGGGTTCGTATTCTGCAATTCCGTCATGGAATTGGAGTAGATCGTCACAACGCCGACGGACATGACCACAAGAACGCCCACCAGAAAGAACGCGGCGAAGCCCGAGACGAACGGGCTGATCCGCGCTCTGAGCCCTGGGGCTTTGCGTGGCGTCGATTGGACGGATGGCGGCATGACGTGAAGACCCGGCGACGCGTGATGAAGCGGTTACACTAATCCGATCATGCCAAAGTGTAACGGATGATTTCTTAATATCCCGTAAATACGGATCGGCGGCGCTGACACACCCGGACGCCAACCAGAGGGTCGGTATTCTTGATCCGCGTCAATATTGCACCCCTTGGCGCCGCTCCCCATATCGAATGTGCGAAAAAGGGAAGGCCGGGACCGGCTTCCTGCGTCCTGTTTTGGGTTCTGAAGAGCCCGTCGGCGGGGCGGCGCGCGCGGCGGTCGCTTCGGGGCCGGCGCGGCTCTTTCAACTCCATCCGCGTTTGCTGGCGCCGGCCGGGAATGCGAACCGAGAGGGTGACGCATGAATATCGAGAAATTCACGGACCGCAGTCGCGGTTTCATCCAGGCCGCCCAAACACTGGCGGCGACCTCAAATCATCAACGCCTGACGACCGAGCATCTGGCTAAAGTCCTGCTGGACGACCAGGAAGGTCTGGCGGCCGGGCTGATCAAGGCCGCCGGCGGCGACGCGAAAGCGGCGTCAGAGGCGATCCGCGCCGAGATTGCGAAAATCCCTCAGGTCCAAGGGCCGGGCGCAGGCGATCTGCATCTCGACACGGGCTTGGCGAAGGCGCTGAGCAACGCTGAAACGCTGGCGGAGAAGAACGGCGATTCATATGTCACCGCCGAATTCCTGTTGCTGGCGCTGGTCATGGCGGAAGAAACGGCCGGTGCGCAGGCCTTGAAGTCGGCCGGCGTGACGCCGCAAGCGCTGAACGGCGCGATCAAGGAAATGCGCAAAGGCCGAACCGCCGACACGGCGGGCGCGGAAGCAGGGTTCGACGCGTTGAAGAAATATGCGCGCGACCTGACCCAGGCGGCGCGAGACGGCAAACTCGACCCGGTGATCGGGCGCGACGAAGAAATCCGCCGTACGATCCAGGTGCTCTCGCGCCGGACCAAGAACAATCCGGTACTGATCGGCGAGCCGGGCGTTGGGAAGACGGCGATTGTCGAAGGCCTCGCCCTTCGTGTCGTGAATGGCGACGTGCCGGAAGCCTTGCGCGACAAGAAGCTGATGTCGCTCGATCTCGGCGCGATGATCGCCGGCTCGAAATTCCGGGGCGAGTTCGAGGAGCGGTTGAAGGCGGTGCTGGAGGAGATCGGCGCGGCCGCGGGCGAAATCATTCTGTTCATCGACGAGCTGCACACGCTGGTCGGCGCCGGCAAGGCCGATGGAGCGATGGATGCGTCGAATATGCTGAAGCCGGCTTTGGCGCGCGGCGAGCTGCATTGCGTCGGCGCGACCACGCTGGACGAGTATCGTAAACATATCGAGAAGGACGCGGCCCTGGCGCGGCGTTTCCAGCCCGTGGTGATTTCCGAGCCGACGGTCGAGGACACGGTCTCTATTCTGCGCGGCTTGAAGGAGAAGTACGAAGTCCATCATGGCGTGCGCATCACCGACGCCGCCATTGTCTCCGCGGCCGCCCTGTCGAACCGCTACATCACCGACCGGTTTCTGCCGGACAAGGCGATCGATCTGGTGGATGAAGCGGCCAGCCGTCTGCGCATGGAGGTCGACAGCAAACCGGAAGAAATCGATGAGCTGGACCGCCGGATTGTTCAGTTGAAGATCGAACGCGAGGCCTTGAAGAAAGAGACCGATCGCGGCTCGAAGGATCGGCTGGAGAAGCTGGAGCGTGAACTCGCGGATCTGGAGAGCGAGTCCAATCTGCTGACCGCGCGTTGGCAGGCCGAGAAACAGAAGCTGAGCAGCGCCCAGGACATCAAGGAACAGCTCGAGGCGGCGCGTCTTGAGTTGGACCGGGTCCAGCGCGAGGGTCGGTTCGAGCGCGCCGGCGAGTTGACCTATGGCGTGATCCCCGATCTCGAACGTGCGCTGGTCGAGGCCGAAGGCGAGTCCGAGGACCATATGCTGGAGGAAGAGGTTCGCGAAAACCACATCGCCGGCGTCGTCTCGCGCTGGACCGGCATTCCGGTCGATAAGATGTTGGAAGGCGAGCGCGAGAAGCTGCTGCGGATGGAAGAGGCGATCGGCGCCCGCGTGATCGGCCAGGAAGAGGCCGTGGCGGCCGTCTCCAACGCCGTGCGTCGGGCGCGCGCCGGGCTTCAGGATCCGAACCGACCGATCGGCTCTTTCCTGTTCCTGGGCCCGACCGGGGTCGGCAAGACCGAACTGACCAAGGCCTTGGCCGAATTCCTGTTCGACGACGATCAGGCCATGGTCCGGATCGATATGTCCGAATTCATGGAGAAACATTCGGTCGCCCGATTGATCGGCGCGCCGCCGGGCTATGTCGGCTATGACGAGGGCGGCGCCCTCACGGAAGCGGTGCGGCGGCGGCCTTATCAGGTCGTGCTGTTCGACGAGATCGAAAAGGCGCATCCGGATGTCTTCAATGTGCTGCTGCAGGTGCTCGATGACGGGCGCTTGACCGACGGTCAGGGCCGCACGGTCGATTTCAAGAATGTGCTGATCGTGATGACCTCCAATCTCGGTTCCGAGTTCCTCACCAATCAGGGCGAAGGCGAGGATGTCGAAGCGGTGCGGCCGCTGGTGATGGAGGTCGTGCGCGGCTCGTTCCGGCCGGAATTCCTGAACCGTCTCGATGAGCTGCTGCTGTTCCGCCGCCTCAGCCGCGATGATATGGGCAAGATCGTCGACATACAGCTCGACCGTCTCGCGGGTCTGCTGCAGGACCGGAAGATCGCCTTGAACGTAGACGCCGCGGCGAAGGCCTGGCTGGCGGACAAAGGCTACGATCCGGCCTATGGCGCCCGGCCGTTGAAGCGGGTGATCCAGCGAAAGCTGCAAAATCCGCTGGCCAGCCTGATCCTCGAAGGGGCCGTGTCTGACGGCGAAGAGGCGAAGGTCGGCGTCGCCGCCGACGCCTTGGTCATCAACGGCCATGTCGAAGCGGCGGAGGCCGCCTGACCCAGCCGTCCAAGCGGTGGAAGGGTCTGGTATTGGAAAGGCGGTCCTTCGTTGACCGCCTTTTTCCTTTTTCGCGTTGCATCTTTTTTAAACCTACCGGATGCTGCGGCTTGAGCGATGATCGGCGCGGGGGGCGCCGAGACGCCGCGTCCGGCGATATCCGCACCCAAGACCCGCCGGGCCGCGCTTGCGGCGAACCCCTGACGAACCCAAGGGCGATCATCGAAGAGCGTTCCGCGCTGATGACGGGACGATCCTTGAAGTCGAACAGGAGGTTCACGATGACAACAGATATCGCATTGGACGGCGGCTGTCGGCGCTTGGCGCTGCGAACGGCCGTCATGGCGGCGGTCCTGGCCTTTGCCGGACCCTTGATGGCGCCGTCGGCGCTCGCCGAGGTCGTGTATCACCGGGGCAACACCGGTGAACCGGAAACGCTGGACCAACACAAGACCTCGACCACTTATGAAGGCCATATTCTTCGCGACCTCTATGAAGGTCTGGTTGTCTATGACGCAGCGGCCAATGTGGTGCCGGGCGTCGCGGAATCCTGGACCGTCAGCGATGACGGGACGGTCTATACGTTCAACCTGCGCTCGGACGCGAAATGGTCGAACGGCGATCCGGTAACCGCCGAGGATTTCGTCTATTCGTTCCAGCGCATCATGACGCCGGAAACGGGCGCCAAATACGCTAATATCCTTTACCCAATAAGGGGAGCGGAAGCCGCGAATACCGGCGACGCGGGTGTGGACGCGATGGGGGTCCGGGCGGTGGACGCGACGACCCTGGAAATCACACTGGAATCGCCGACGCCCTATTTCATCGAGTTACTGACCCACCAGACCGGTCTGCCGGTTCATAAGGGCTCCATCGATGAACATGGCGCTGAGTTCGTACGGCCCGGCAATCTTGTCAGCAACGGCGCTTATGCCTTGGCGGAATCGGTGCCGAACAGCCATATCAAGATGGTCAAAAACGCCAACTTCCACGACGCCGCCAATGTCCAGATCGACACGGTGTTCTTCTACCCAACCGAGGATCGCGGGGCCGCGCTGAGGCGGTTCCAGGCCGGCGAACTACATTCCAACAATGATGCGCCGACCGAGCAGATCGCGACAATCAAAGAACAACTCGGCGACCAGTTCCGGGTCGCGCCCTTCCTCGGCACCTACTATTATGCAGTGAAGGCGGACAAGGAGAAACTGGCGGATGTACGCGTACGCCAAGCTTTGTCCATGGCGATCGACCGGCAGTTCCTGGCCGAGGAAATTTGGGCCGACACGATGGTCGCGGGCTATAGTTTCGTGCCGCCGGGCATCGGGAATTACGGCGAGCCCGCCTATGCCGACTATAAAGATATGTCGATGATCGACCGCGAGGATAAAGCCATCGCCCTCCTGGCGGAGGCCGGCTATTCGCCCGACAATCCGCTGACCATCGAAATCCGCTACAACACGTCGGAGAACCACAAGAACACGGCTCTAGCGATCGCGGATATGTGGAAGCCCTTGGGCGTCACGGTTGAGCTGCTGAACACCGATGTCTCAACCCACTATGCGCATCTGCGCGACAAGGGGGACTTCGATGTCGCCCGGGCCGGCTGGATCGGCGACTATTCCGATCCGCAGAATTTCCTGTTCATGGTCGAATCCGACAATGACGGTTTCAACTACGCGAATTACAATAATCCGGACTATGACGCGTTGATGGACGCCGCCGCCGCCGAAACCGACCTGCAGAAACGGGCGGAGATTCTGTTCCAGGCGGAGACGATCTTCATGCGCGATCTGCCCTTCATCCCGATCCTGTATTACGGCAGCATGAGCATGGTGTCCGACAAGCTGATCGGCTGGGAGGACAATATCCAGAACGTGCACGCGACCCGCTGGATGCGGATTGAGGGCTAAGCGGCTCTGGGAAGGGGCGGCGTCAGATCGGCGCCGCCCCTCTTCCTTGTCGGTTCGGCATCCGTCCATGTACAGCTACGTCTTTCGACGGGTTTTCAGCGCGCTCCCGACGCTGTTCGTCGTCATCACCATCTCCTTCTTCCTGATGCGCGTCGCGCCGGGCGGGCCGTTCAATCTGGAGCGGCCGCTGGAGGCGAAGGTGATGGAAAACCTGATGCGGATTTACAATCTGGATAAGCCGCTTTGGGAGCAATATGCGATCTATCTCTACAATCTGTTCCAGGGCGATTTGGGCCCCAGCTATTTCTTTCGCGATTTCTCGGTCGCCGAACTGATCGCCCAAGGCCTGCCGATTTCGGTGCAATTGGGCGGGCTGGCCTTGCTGCTGGCCCTGACCATCGGCTGCGGGTTGGGCGTGATCGGCGCGATCAAGCAAAACCAACCGGCGGATTTCGGCGTCATCGCGCTCGCCACCATCGGCATCACCATTCCCAATTTCGTTGTTGCTCCGGTCCTGACGCTGTTCCTGGCGGTGCATTTCGACATTCTGCCGGCTGGCGGCTGGGGCGACGGCGCCTTGGCGAACAAGGTGCTGCCGGTCCTGACTCTAGCGCTGCCGCAGGTCGCGGTGATCGCGCGCTTGACGCGCGGCAGCATGATCGAGGCGCTGCATTCCCATCATATCCGCACCGCAAGGGCCTACGGCCTGCCCGGGCGGGTCGTTGTGGTGCGGCACGCCTTACGCTCGGCGCTGTTGCCCGTCGTCTCCTATATGGGGCCGGCGGCGGCCGCCTTGCTGACCGGTTCGGTTGTGGTCGAGACCATCTTCGGAATTCCCGGCATCGGCCGCTATTTCGTCCAAGGCGCGCTGAACCGCGACTATACGTTGGTCATGGGGACGGTGATCGTCATCGCGGTGTTCGTCGTGCTGTTCAATCTGATCGTCGATCTGCTCTATTCGCTGCTCGACCCGCGGGTGCGTTATGACTGACGCGTCCGTCACTGCGCAATCGAACGGCGCTGTCGCGCAGGAAGGGCGCTCCCTGTGGCAAGACGCGATGCGACGGCTGCGGGCGAATAGGCCGGCCGTCGCCAGCATCGTGATCCTGATCCTGATCACCATCGCCTGCGTGCTCGGCCCGACCTTGTCGCCGCACACGTTCGACGCAGTCTATCGCGACTATGTGAAAGTCCCGGCCAGCCTGTCTTCCTATCCGCGCGATGAACAGATCGAGCCCGCCATGCGCACCGCCTTGCGCCGCGCCCGGGTTGAGATCGGGGAATGGACGGTCGAGGATGACCGGATTCCCATCGTTATCACCTCGACGCGTGAGATCGACCCAAGACTCAACCGGTATCTCGACCGCGCGGCCCTGTTTGAGAACGCCCAGGTGCTCGATCTGTCCGACGACAAGAGGTCCGCTCGGTTGGTCGCCGACATCACGCGCCTTTACTTCTTCTTCGGCACTGACGCGAATGGCCGAGACCTGATGACCCGAATCCTGAAGGCGGGTCAGATATCGCTCTCGATCGGCCTGCTCGCCACTGTCGTCGCCCTATCGATCGGCGTCGCCTATGGCGCGGCGGCGGGCTATTTCGGCGGTCGCATCGACAGCTATATGATGCGGTTCGTCGATATCCTCTATTCGCTGCCCTACACGTTCTTCGTGATCCTCTTGGTCGTCTTTTTCGGCCGGAACTTTGTTCTGATGTTCATTGCGGTCGGCGCCATCGAATGGCTCGATATGGCGCGGATCGTGCGTGGCCAGACGCTCAGCATCAAACGCCAGGAATATGTCCATGCGGCCCAGGCCATGGGCGTCGGAACGCGCGGCATCTTATCGCGGCATATCGTGCCGAACCTGTTGGGGCCGGTGGTGATCTACATGACGCTGATGGTGCCGAAAGTGATCCTGCTCGAGAGCTTCCTCAGTTTTCTTGGTCTCGGCGTCCAAGAGCCTTTGTCCAGTTGGGGCGTCTTGATCGCGGAGGGATCGCGCAATCTTCAAGGCGCGACCTGGATGCTGATCTATCCGGCGCTGTTCCTGACGACGACGCTATTCTGCCTGAATTTCATTGGCGACGGGTTGCGCGACGCGCTCGACCCGAAGGACCGGTAGGCGCGCATGTCGGGTCCCTTGCTCCAAGTCTCCAACCTCGTCGTCGATTTCGATACGCAAGACGGCGTCGTCAACGCCGTGCGCGGGATCGACCTTTGCGTCGCCAAAGGAGAGACGGTCGGCGTGGTCGGCGAATCCGGCAGCGGCAAGAGCCAGATCATGCTGGCGATCATGGGCCTGTTGGACCGGAACGGCCGGGCCTCGGGCGCCGTGCGGTTCGACGGCCAAGAGATCCTCGGGCTGCCGAACCGGCGGCTGAATACCATCCGCGGCAACCGGAGCGCCATGATTTTTCAGGAGCCGATGACCTCGCTCGACCCTTGCTACACGATAGGTGATCAAGTGGCGGAGCCGATCCGGTTTCATCGCGGGGCCAGCGCCGCCCAGGCCCGGGCGCGGGTTCTCGATCTATTGGCGCAAGTCGGCATTCCCGACCCCGAGGAAAAAATCGAGTCATACCCGCATGAACTCTCCGGCGGGCAGCGGCAGCGGGTGATGATCGCCATGGCGCTGGCGAACGAGCCGGACCTGTTGATCGCCGACGAGCCGACCACCGCGCTTGATGTCACGATTCAGGCGCAGATCCTCGAACTGCTGGCCGAACTGCAGGCGCGCTACGGTATGGCGATCGTCTTCATCACCCATGATTTGGCCGTGGTGCGTCACATCTCCGATCGGGTCTATGTCATGGAGGCGGGCGTCGTCGTCGAAGAGGGCGCGACGAAAACGATCTTCGCAAACCCGACCCACGACTACACCAAGATGTTGCTGGCGGCGGAGCCGAGCGGCGTCAAACACCCGCCGGAACCGGACGCGCAGACGGTGATCGAGGCGGCGCATGTCGATGTCATTTTCAGCAGCCGCACTGGACTGCTCGGCTTCAGCAAGACACGCAACGTTCACGCGGTAAAGGATATCAGCCTGCGCCTACGCCAGGGTCAAACGCTTGGCGTCGTTGGCGAAAGCGGGTCCGGGAAATCCACGCTTGGGCGGGCTCTGCTGCAATTGCTGCCGAGCGCAGGCGAGGTGCGTTATGAGGGACGGGCGCTGCACGGTCTTCCCGAGCGCGACTTGCGTCCCTTGCGACGTGAAATGCAGATCGTCTTTCAAGACCCGTTCGGCTCCCTAAGTCCGCGCATGACGGTCGGCGAAATCGTCACCGAAGGCCTGCTGGTGCATGAGCCGCGTCTAAGCCGAAGCGATCGCGAGCGGCGCGCCGATGAGGCGCTGCTCGAAGTCGCGCTCGATCCGTCGATGAAGCGGCGCTACCCGCATGAATTTTCCGGCGGGCAGCGGCAGCGCATCGCTATCGCCCGGGCCATCGTCTTGAAGCCCCGCTTCATCCTACTCGACGAACCGACCAGCGCGCTCGACCGCTCGGTGCAAGTACAGATAGTAGACTTGTTGCGCGATCTGCAACAGACGCATGGGCTGAGCTACCTGTTCATCAGTCACGATCTCTCCGTCGTTCGCGCCATGGCGGACGAGGTCATGGTGATGAAGGATGGCGCGCTCATCGAGCAGGGGCCGACCGAGGCGATCTTTCAAGCGCCTAAGACCGACTATACCAAAGCTTTGATCGCCGCCGCCTTCGATCTCAAGACCGCGGCCTAGCGGCCTTTCTCGAACGTCGATCACCGCTGTATTGACGGGCTTCGGCTTGTGCGCCGGTCGGATGCCGCCTACACCGATCTCAATTCCCCAAGTGTGAAGCGGATATGGAGTTCGTCACGCCCACGATCATCGCCGCGCTGCTAGGCGGCGCCTTCGCCGGCGGGTTCGTCGCCGGGCTCACCGGGTTCGGTACGGCCTTGGTTGTCTCGGCGATCTGGCTGCAATTTTGGGACCCGCTCTTCGTTGCGCCCCTGGTTGCGATCTGTTCCGTCGCCGGTCAGGTGTCCGGCGCGCGCACGACTTGGCGGTTGTTTCAGTGGCGCGCGGTGACGCCGTTCCTGCTCGGCGCCGCCTTGGGCCTGCCGATCGGGTCCTGGTTGCTGGACCATGTTTCGGCGGAGGGTGTGAAGATCGCGACTGGCCTCTTCCTGACCCTTTATGCCGGCTATTTCCTGCTCGGACGCACCCTGCCGAAGATCGCGATCGAGAACCGGGCGGCCGACGCAGGGGTCGGCATGGTCGGGGGCGTGATGGGCGGCATGGTCGGCCTCTCAGGCCCGGCCCCGATCATCTGGTGCCAGTTGCGCCAGCTCTCGAAACAGATGCAACGCGGGATCTATCAGCCCTTCAACACGATCGTGCTGGCCGTAGCGGTGGCGTTGCACGCACTGGCCGGACGGGTTGATGCGACGGTCGGGATCGGATTCGCGATCTGTCTGCCGGCGACGATCCTGGGCGCGACGCTAGGCGAGCGGCTCTATCACACGCTCGACGATCGGTTGTTTCACCGCGCCGTCCTGGCGTTGCTGCTGCTGGCGGGTCTCGGCCTGCTGATCCGCACGGCGCTGGAGTCCTAGCGGGATCGCCTCATGGAGCTTTGGGTCCCGATCACGATCGCCGCCGCCTTCCTACAGAATCTGCGCTCTGCGTTTCAAAAGCATTTGAAAGGCGTGCTTTCGACCGGCGGGGCGACCTTCTCGCGCTTCATCTTCGCACTGCCTTTCGCGCTTCTCTATGCCGGGGTTTTGTGGCGGCTGCATGAGGGCGCCGCACCCGTCTTCGGTGCCGCCTTCTTCCTCTACGCGGCGATCGGCGGATTGGCCCAGATCCTGGCGACCGCCTTGCTGGTGGCGCTGTTCTCCCATCGCAATTTCGCAGTCGGCACGGCGTACTCCAAGACCGAGACGGTTCAGACCGCCTTCATCGGTGTGATCCTGTTGGGCGACGCAATTTCCGGGCAAGCCGCAATTGGCATACTGGTCAGCCTCTGTGGAGTGATCGCCCTTTCGGCCGGTCAGACTGGATTCAACAAAGGGCTCGTGAAAGACCTTGTCGGCCGTTCAGCACTGATGGGGCTGGCGTCCGGCGCGTGTTTCGGCGTCGCGGCGGTCAGCGTTCGTGGCGCGTCCCTGTCGCTCGGCGGCGACGGGTTCGTGTCCCAGGCTGCGACGTCGCTCGCAGCGGTCTTGATCTTTCAGACCGCGGCGATGGCCGTCTGGCTTCGCTGGAAAGAACCAGGCCAGATCATGGCGACGGTGCGAGCTTGGCGCCTCGCCCTGCCGGCGGGGATCAGCGGTTGGGCCGCCTCGGTCGGCTGGTTCACGGCGATGACGATTCAGAACGCCGCCTATGTCCGCGCACTGGGCCAAGTCGAGCTGGTCTTCACCTTCCTGGCGAGTTGGTTCCTGTTCAAGGAAAAGTCGCAGCCGGTCGAGATCGTTGGGGTTGGTTTGGTCTGTCTGGGCGTCGTCCTGTTGGTCTTACAGTCTTAGCCGTTAGTCACCCTCTACGTTTTAGGGCCGACTCGAACCCAAGCGCCAGCAGACCAGCGACCAATCCCCAAAAGGCGGAGCCGATCCCGAATAGGCTCAAGTCCGACGCGGTGGCGCAGAGTGCGATCACGGCCGGTATCCGATGCGCATCCTCGTTCAAGGCCGTCGCCAGACTGCCGCCCAGCGCCGCCACCAGGGCCAATCCGGCGATCGTCGCGATCAGGGCGCCCGGCAAAGCCGCAAACAGGGCGACCAGAGAGGCGCCGCCGATCGCCAGGAGGAGATACAGGAACCCGTAGATCGGCCCCGCCAACCAGCGTTTCGCCGGGTCGGGATGGGTGTCAGGCCCGGTGCAGATCGCCGCCGTGATCGCCGCCATATTGCTGGTCACGGCGCCAAAGGGTGCGCTGGCCAGCGCGCACAGCCCCGTCACCGAAAGGCCGGTCCGCACCGGCGGTTCATAGCCGGAGGCTTTCAGGACGGCGAATCCGGGCAGGTTCTGCGCCGCCATCGTCACCAGATAGAGCGGCAGGCCGAGCCCGATCAAAGCGGCCCAATCGAATTCGGGCGTGATCACGCTCCAATCGGAGAGCCGAAGCAGGCCTTCCGGCAACGTCGACTGCGCAACGCCCAACGGCGCGCCGAGCCCGAAGACGAGTGCGATCCCGATGGCGAGCACGCCGATTACCGCCCAGCTCGGATTGATCGCGCGCAGCAGCAGGAACAAGCCGATCAAAGACAGGACCAGGATCGGCGCGTCGGAAGCCTGATCGAAGGCGCCGATCACGAACTTGATCAGAACGCCAGCCAGCATGCCCGCCGCGACGCCGGTCGGCAGCGCTTCGATCAGCCGCGTCAGGGGGCGCAGATAGGCGGTCGCCAGGATCGCGACGGCCACCGCGATATAGCAGCCGACCGCCTCGGCCATGCTGATCGATCCATCGGTCGCCGCGACCAGGGCGGCGCCGGGCGTCGACCAGGCGGTGATCATCGGCATCCGTGTCTTGATGCTCAGAAAAGCGCTGCTGACCGCCAAGGCCAGACAGACCGCCGAGACGCCGGACACGGTCTCGATCGGGCTTGCGCCAAGCGCCTGCGCCGCCGCGACAAGAATCGCCAGCGTCCCGCCGAACCCGACCAGGACGGCGACAAGCGCGTTTATGACCAGACTGGCGCGCACGCGCCGGCTCAGGCGACGCCCAGAAAGGACTGTACCAGGTCGAGGAACGGACCCGGCGCTTCCGCATGCACCCAATGGCCGGCGCCGGGTACGATCTCGATCTCTGATCGCGGGAACAGTCGGTCGATCTCGGCCTGATGATGCGGCTGGATATAGTCGGACTTGGCCCCGGCGATAAACAGCGTCTGTTTTCCGAAGGATTTGCCATGGGGGAAGGTGGGGAACCCCATGATCGCGTCGAAATTTTCCTCCAGCGCCGCCAGATTGAGCCGCCATCTCAGCGCGCCGTCCGACACTTGGATATTGTGCGCCAGGAACGAGCGGATCGCCGGGTCGTCGATCTCATCCGCCAGGGCCTGTTCGACATCGGCCCGTTTCGAATAGGCGGCGAGCGGCAGGGCGCTCATCGTTTCAATATAATCGATCAGGGTCCCGCCGGACGGGGCCGGGGCGATATCGACGACGACCAGACGCTCGACCGAATGCGGATGCGCCAAGGCCAGAGCCATCGCCGCCTTGCCGCCCATACTGTGACCGACCACCGAAGCATGGCCGCTGCAGCGCCGCTTGATCACCGAAGCCAGATCTTCGGCCAGGCTCTCGTAGCGGTGATCCGAGTCCCAGGGTGACTCGCCGTGATTGCGCAGATCGACCGTCAGGACCCGGTGGCGCCGCGACAGGCGCTTGGCGATCGCCGTCCAATTGCGTTTGGATCCGAACAGGCCATGTACGATCAGAACCGGCGGTCCGGCGCCGAATTCGGAAACCGCGAGTTCTAAGGCGTGAGCCATCTTGATCCCTGGTGCGTCGAGGCGGGCTAAGGATTTACTGTCGCGTCTACACCGGCGAATTCCAAGCATTCTTTCCTGTCGCACCGCTTGCCACAGTGTTCTGCCGCGATAGGGTCGCAGCCGTTGACTTCACTTTGCGAAACGAGCCCGCCCGATGCTGACGATTTCTTCGAATTTTGATTCCGGCAATATCCAGGTCGTCTCTCAAGAGCGGCCTGATGCGATCCGCCTGCGCATCGAGAAGGACGCCGGCCCGGACGGGTTCTTCCAATGGTTCCATTTCCGCGTCGTCGGTCACGCGGGCGAAGCGCTGCGCATGGTGATCGAAAACGCCGGCGAGGCCAGCTATCTGAAAGGCTGGGAAGGCTATCGCGCCTGCGCCAGCTATGATCGCGAAACCTGGTTCCGGATCGACACCGACTATGAGGACGGCGCACTGATCTTGTCGCACACGCCCGCCTGCGACAGCATCTATTACGCCTATTTCGCGCCCTATGGGCGAGAGCGGCATCACGACCTGATCGCGCGTTGCCAGACTGATGCGCGGGTCTCGGCCAGCGTCCTGGGGCGCTCAGTCGATGGCGAGGATATCGATCTTCTGACCATCGGCCGACCGGCGCCGGAGAAACGGGTCCTGTGGACCATCGCGCGCCAGCATCCCGGCGAGACCCAGGCCGAGTATTGGATGGAGGGATTCCTCACCCGCCTGCTCGACCGCGACGACCCGATCGCCCGCACAATCCTGCAATCCGCCGTCCTTCATGCGGTTCCGAACATGAACCCGGACGGGTCGCGGCGCGGCCATCTGCGGACCAACGCCGCCGGGATCAATCTGAACCGCGCCTGGGCCGATCCAAGCGCCGAGACCAGTCCCGAAGTATTTCACGTCGCGGCCAAGATGGCGGAAACCGGCGTCGATTTCGTGCTGGATGTGCATGGCGACGAAGGGCTGCCCTATGTCTTCATCGCCGGCGCCGACGGTATTCCCGATGTCGAGAAGCGCCAGATCCATCTGCGCGAACGGTTCGAGGAAGCCTATGAACGCGCCAATCCGGACTTCCAACGGATGCACGGCTATCCGAAAGCGCCGCCGGGCCGGGCCAATCTGACCATGGCCGCGACTCAGTTGGCGCATCGTTATCAATGCCTGGCGATGACCTTGGAGATGCCGTTCAAGGACAACGCCAATGCGCCGGACCCCGATTACGGCTGGTCGCCCGCGCGTTGCCGGAAAATGGGGGCCGCCGCCTTGGACGCCATCGCGGCTGTGCTGGGCGGGCTGCGCTGACGCGGGCGCCGCTGTCGGATTGCGCGCGGGACCTTCCAATGATCACTTTCGCCGTCGCAGTCTTCTTTCTGCTGATCACACCGGGGCCGGGCGTCCTGTCGACGGCGGGGGTCGGATCCGGCTTCGGCTATCGCCCAGGCGTGGTTTATATCGCCGGCCTGTTTGTCGGCACGAATTTGGTCGCTCTCGCCGTCGCCACCGGCCTAGCGGCGGTGGTGTTGGCGGACCCGGTGGTCCGAACCGTTCTGACCTACGCCTCGGCGGCTTATCTATTGTACCTGGCGCTGAAAATCGCTTTCGCGGGCAAGCGGATCGCTTTCATCAAAAAGCCCGCGCCGCCTGGCTTCATGGGCGGCCTGTTGCTGCAGTTCATTAATCCGAAAGCCTATGCGGTGAACACGACGCTTTTCTCCGGCTTTCTGTTCTGGCCGGAAAACTATGCGGTGGAGGCGGGGATCAAATTCCTAATTCTGAACGCGATCTGGCTGCCGATCCATTTTCTCTGGCTCGGTGCGGGCGTCATGCTGCACCGTTTGAATTTGCCCGAAAAGACGGTCTTCGCGATCAATTGCCTGATGGCGACCTCGATGTTGGTCGTCGTCGCGCTCGCCGCCTATTCAGCGGGCGGCTCGCCGGGCTAGGGCTGAGCTGATACCGGGGTTAGTCGGCGCTGGCCAGTTTCCGGCGGGCGGGCAGTGCGGCGAATTGCGACTCGAGCCGGGCGACATGGTCTTTGAACGCAGCCAGTTCCGAACCGGACAGGGTGCGGCCGGTCGGCAGTCTGACGCCCAGCGGATTCACTTGCCGGCCGTTCTTATGCACTTCGTAATGCAGATGCGGCCCGGTCGAGCGGCCCGTCGAGCCGACGTAACCGATAACCTGACCCTGGCGCACGCGTTTGCCGCGGCTCACCGCGATCCGGGACATATGCCCGTAGGCGGTCTTATAGGTGTCGTTATGGCGCACCCGGATATATTTGCCATAGCCGCCGTTCCAGCCGGCCGCCTCGACCACGCCATTGCCGGCGGCGTAGATCGGCGTCCCCGTGGGGGCGGCGAAATCCGCGCCTTTGTGCATCTTATTATAGCCAAGGATCGGATGACGCCGCATGCCGAATTTCGAGGAGAGGCGCGCCCCGTCGATCGGGGTGCGCAGAAGCGCTTTCTTCGCGCTGCGTCCCTGTTCGTCGAAATAGTCCCAGAATCCGTCCGAACCTTTGAACCGGTAATAGCGTTTCGGCTCTCCGGCCACGGTCATCTCCGCCATATGCACCGCGCCGGTCCCGACCGTCTCGCCCGAGACTTGTTCGATATCATAGAGCAGCGCGAAAGTGTCGCCGCGCCGGACCTCGCGCTGGAAATCCACATCGAAGCTGAAGACCTGGATCATGTCGGCCAGAACCGGCAGCGGCACGCCGGCTTCGACCGCCGCTTCATACAGGCTCGAGGAAATCGTCCCGTCGGCGCGCATCGCCGTTTTTTCCGTCGGCGTGTCGATGATGCGGGCTTCGAACCCGCCCGCATTCAAGGCTGCGACCTCGACGCTCCGGACCGGCGATTCGGTCAGGCGCAGGCTCGTCAGCGCCGGCGCGTCCGTTTCCGCATCGGCGGGCGTAAGTTCGAGCGTGATGTCATGGCCGGGCCTCAGCTTCCGCGGGCTGAAGACCTCAGACAGCGCTTGAATGGCGGCGTGCGCTTCGCCGCGTGTCACGCCTTCGCCGGTTAGCATCTTCATCAGCGTGTCGCCGGACCGAACCGTGAGCTGGTGCGACACCGGCGCCTTAGCGGTCGTGCTGATAGCGGGCGCTGCGTCGAACGCCGGCAAGGGCGGGGTCGTTTCGAGCGCGGCCTGCAGCTTCTGTGTTGCACTTTGTTCGGACAGACCGCGCGTCTTGCTTTGGAGCGTGATTTCCGCCTCTGCGCCCTCCGGCGGAATGGCGGCCAATTGCACAGGCTCGGACGGGTGCGCCGCCGCTGGCTTCATGTCCGCTAAACCCTGCGAACCGCCGCCGGCGACGACCGCGCCCGCCAGCAAGGCCCCGGCGCCGACCAGACACAGCATACCGATCAAGCGTGCTCGTCGCACCGTATGGGCCGCGTCAGGCGCGACTGAATCTGGGGTGGCTCTATCACTATCGTCACGATGCGTCACTGTATTGTTCACCCATCTCGCTGCACAGCGGAAGTAAATGACGACCTACGCGCTGAGTTAATAAGTAATGCCTAAATTAAAGCTGCGTTTGGATTCAGGATAACACGCCCCTATTCGGTTTTCTGCGGCTTTTCGCCTTTTAGGTCAAGAGAAACGGCCAATTCCGTTAGTATTTGCGCCGATTCCGCCATGTCGTTAGAGAGCGGAGGAATTTTTGCGAAACGCCTGCAAAAAATTCGTCACAAAGGGTTTGACAGCGTTAAGGGCCGGGCGTATACACCGCGACCTCAGCGCGGGCCAGGGGCTCAAGAGCCTCGCCGCGCTTTAGTTTGCCGGATCGGTTTTTTCTGAAAACTCAAGCCCGGCAAACGCGTTATTGAACAACAGAATCTGTATTTGGAAGGGATGCCTGGGCGGTGTGTTTGGGTTGGTTTGGTTTGCTTTGCTTTTGTGGGGCGGCTGGATTGATTTGGATGCTTTTATTGAAGTCTGGGT
>JASJDC010000012.1 GCA_030065235.1 Alphaproteobacteria bacterium | reverse complement strand
CGTCACGCTGGCCTCGGCGCCGCTGTTTGAGGCGATAGGCGATCTGGAAGGGCTTGACGGTCCGCTTGGGACGATCGCCGAAGGCGATGTCACCAAGGTCCTGGCGCATGCGGCGGCGGGCTGCGCAGTGGGTCAGGCGTCGTCGCAGAACTGTCTCGCGGGCGCGGTGGGGGCGGGCCTGCAAGAGCTTGTCGGCGGCGCGCTCAGCGACGACCCACGGCGTAACACCGAACTTTCGGGCCTTGTCGGGGCGGTGGCGGTGGCGCTGGCCGGGGGCGACGCCGAGGCGATCCACACCGCTGACCGCGTCGGTCAGATGGCGGCTACCTTCAATCGTCAGCTTCATACGGCGGAAATCCGGGCGCTGGAGCAAAAAGCGGCCGAGCTCGACGGGGTCGACGGCAAGAGTGCGGCGGAATGGAAAGAGGCGCTGGGCCGGGAGGCGCTGCGCCGGGTTGATGCGGCATACGCCGCCGCACTCGGCGAGGCGGACCCAAGCGCCGCGCAGTATCTGGACGCGCTGGCGGCGGCTTTCGCGGCGGAGACCGGCTCGACCGGCTTTGTCGACGCGATGGGGTCCCAACTGAACTTCCTGGCCCGGGACGCCCAGTTTGAGAATTACGCCTATCTCGCTACCGAGATTAAGGCGGATGCGGCTTTCTATGACATTGTCCTCGCCGATTATGCGGCCCCAGGCGGCGATGCGTTGGGCGATCTGTTGTCGCCGTCGGATCGGCTGCGCGCGGACGCGCTGAGCGCCGCATCCGTCTCGGCCTTAGTTGGCGGAGCGGAGCCGTCGACGCTGACGACGGAGCAACAGATCGCCCGCAATCTGACACTGCAAGAGGCGGCGCTCCAGGCGCGCGAACTTTCGTTGGAGCTGATAGCGCTGGATGCCACTCTCGAGTCCCAGTTGGAGGTTGCGCGGGCGCAGTTCGACACGGCGGAGATACGTACGCTTGAGGCGCAGCGGAGCGAACTCAACGACCGGATCGGCGATCTCTTCACGACGAGCGGCGCCGTGCAGTGGCGGTTCACGGCGGATTTTGCGGTCGGCTTTGCCTCGGGCGCGTCTGAGACGGCGCAGGCCACGTATGAAACCATTCTGGGCGGGATCGCCGCTCTTAATCAATATATGATCGATCAAGGCGGCGTCCTTATCGGGGACGAAAATGCGCTGGCGAATAACCGCGCGCGGACCGACGCACTGGTTGGCCTTCTCGCCCGCGGCGTCGACAACCTGGCGCATATCGATGAATTGCCTCAAGCCCTGATCGACGGAACCTTGGGCGCGTTCTCGGCGCTGGCGGAGTCTTTGGCGGAGATCAACACCGCCTATCACAACGCCGACTATGAGGCGATCGGCGTTCTCTCGGAGCAAATTGCCGTCACCGCTGCGACCGAACTCATCCCTGCTATCCGCGCTGGCGACAAAGCCAGCGACATTGCCGACCTCGCCGACCTAGCAAGAATCGGCGGCGGAAGAGCGCCGGAGTTTGAGGTTCCAAATAGTGTAGCGGGTTCTTTTGACGGAGCTGGTGGCATTTGGAATAGAAACAGCCCGTTACAAGTCGAATACTTTCCAAGCGGTTCAGTAGTTGGAAAAGGAAATCAGCCCCTATGCGGTCCAGCTTCATGCACGATGATTGTGCGTGATCGAACTGGGGATACCGTCGATTTGGGAGCAATCACCAATCAGTTTAATGGAGTTCGGACGACAGGTGTGAACGGTGTAGAAATGTCAACTGTCTTGTCGAACAACGGAATTGACAACCAATTCATTTCAAGCATGAACTCTACCCAACTGAACTCAGTGTTAGACAGCAACCAACCAGTAATAGTAAATGTTCGTGCAGGGGAAGGTGGCCATTGGATTGTTGTCGACTCTCGTATCGAAGTAGACGGTCAATCCTACTACAACGTTAGGGATCCAAACGCGGGGAGTGGTGCTGGTGGTGGATATGGAGTTCAGACTGACTTTTTGATTAGCAATTGGAACGGCGGAAACGCCATTGTGATCGACTAGGTGCAACATGAAGATTTTTAGTGTTCGTGATTTCGTCAACAATTGGGAGTTTCATGCTGGCCAATCGAACCAATGCGTTGCAGGATCAGTGTTGAAATACAAAGGCCAACTCTTGTTGCTGGATGAAGGAGTAGCACCCGGATTTTACAAAGGGAATGCTAGGTTGGTTCTAGAATATGATGGAGCTGACATCATGCTGCGAAAGCTTCTTCCTAAACTTGGTGGTGGACCAAGCTCGTTTTGGGACGCGGCCGTTGTTGAAGTGGACAGCATGCGACGACACGATAGTGCCTTTATGATCGCACCGAAACGCTTACACTACTGGGACGTTGCGAGCAAAGCCTTCGTCGTTTTGAGAATTGACGAGGAGTTTGTTACGCTTGAGCGAGCGAAAGAAGCTGAGTTGGCGAAAACTAGAGAAGAGGTTGCAGAAGCTAGTGAAAATAATCCATTCGCTAGCGCTGGCAGAAATGTCGCAGACTACTGGGCAGATAAGCTTTGAGCTGTAGCTATGTGTTCAATAGCGGCAACTACCTGACAATCGCCGCACCCTCGGACTGAGTTTGAGTCATATCTTCACCCGCCGGTTCAACTCACTCCACTCCCTGCTGACCTGACAATTTCCCGGATGGGTGGACGCGACGGCATATAGCCGGAGTCTGGTTATTCCGCGGATTTCGGTGGGCGGGGACGGCGCGTTGACGGTGCGGGACACCGCCTTTCTGCAGGCGGCGGAGCTCCAGGTCAGCGGCGATCTGGTGCTGCGCGCCGGGACGTTCCTGATCGACCGCGGGTCGGAGGAGACGCGCGGTTCCGGGGTGATGGCCTCGAGCGGCGGCTTCGGCGGTTCGTCCAAGCGGACCTGGAACTATCTGACCATCACCCAGATCCCCTCGCTGATCGATGTCGGCGGGGATGTGACGCTTGAGGCGACCGACGGGAACGGGGTGATCCGGGCTTCGACGGTCGCGGGCGAACGTGTGTCGATCTCGGCAGAGGCTGGCGCGGTGCGGTCCGAGGGCGCCTACGACACCGACTTCTATCAGGAGACCAAGACGGGCGAGAATTTCGCCTTCACCTCGGCGTCGGACAAGGGAAGGGAAGAGCGGGTTCTGGTGGCCAGCCGGATCGACGCGCGCGAGACGCTGGAGGTGACGGCGCGGGACGGGATCGTGGTGCAATATCCCGCCGGTCTCGATCTCGACGGGACGATCGAGGTCTTCGGCGACACGCCCGCGCTGGCCTGGATGCAGACGCTGCGGGCGCGCGACGATGTCGACTGGCAGGCGATGAACGAGGTTTATCGCGAATGGGACCATGAAAGCTTCGGCCTCTCGGGTCCGGCGGCGGCGGTGGTGGCGATCGCGGTCGCGGCGGCGACGAACGGTCTCGGCAACCAGTTCGCGGTCGGCGTGCTGGGCCTGGCGGAAGGCAGCGCTGCGGCGCTGGCGGCGCAGGCGGGTTTCACCACGCCGGCCTCGCAGGCGGCGATCAGCCTGATCAACAATCAAGGCGATCTCGGCGCCGTGCTGAGCGACCTCGGCTCGTCCGCCAACCTGCGGGCGCTGGCCAGCGCCATTGTGACGGCGGGGGTTTTGCAGACGGCGGGACTAACGGTCGACGCGTCGAGCCTTGGCGAGAATATCCAGAACGCGGCGTTGCGCGGGGCGGTCAAGGCCAGCATCGAGGTCGGCATCGATGGTCGGTCGCCGGGCGAGGCGATCACCGGCGCGCTTTTGGGGGCGCTGGCGCAGGGGATTGGGGCGGAGATCGCCGGCGAGATAGGCGAAGCTTATACAGAGGCGGCGGAAAACGGGATCGACCCGTTTGAATTTGCGCTGCACAAGGCGCTGCATGCGGGACTCGGCTGCGGCCTGGCGGCGGCGGGCGGGGGCGATTGCGCGTCCGGCGCGGTCGGCGGCGCGGCGGGGGCGGTCTTCACAGATATCTTCTTCGACCCGTCGGACGAGGTCGCGGAGCTTGCCGGCGAGGTTGCGGCGGGCCGTCTGACCAACGACGAAATGTTGGAGCAGCTGGGCGAGTGGCAGCGTCTGGGCGTCGACATGACCCAGTTGGCCGGCGCGCTGGCGGTGTTCGCGCTCACCGCCGAGACCGGCGGCGACGTCGCCGACGGCGGCAATACAGCCGCCAACGTGGCCGAGAATAACGCGCTCGAGACAGTCTGGGACCTCGCTTCTCTGGCGATGTCGCTGAACGAATTGAGGATCGCGGTCGCAGACGGCGACACGCTCGACATCCTGCTCGCCGGCGGCGCGGTCATCCTCGACGCCGGCGCCGTAGCCGCCATAGGCATCCCAGGCGGCGCCGGCGCCGTCCTCAAAGCCAAAAGAGAAGGCGGAAAGCTGGTTGCGAAGGTGGAGCCAACAAGTCCGAGTGACTTGAAACTCTTGACGCCCCCGACATCAATCGGATCGGCGCGACGGTTGGAGCCCGGTGTTGCGTCACACGCCGGAAACTTACCAAGGATTGCAGAGGGTGATGCATGGCTACGCGGCACAAGCGGGAACGCTGGACGCTTCCCAGGCCAGGTTGCGGATCAGCTTGCAGGACGGGAGTTCAGAGACTTTAATCACTTCAGAGGCGAGTTCTGGATGTCTGTTGCAAATGATCCTATTCTAAGTCGTCAGTTCTCGCGCAACAATCTAGGCTCAGGACTCATTGGTTGATCCAGAAGATGACTATGGCGGCGATCTTGATTGCAGCCATGAATGAAGATTCGCGTCGATCATATCGCGTTGCAATGCGCCGCCAGTCCTTGAGTTTTGCAAACATATTCTCGATTTTGTAGCACGCCTTGCTAGAGGGACTTGTTGAAGTACACCGGTTTTACCCGGTTCCGCTTCGGTGGGATGCAGGCTTCTATGCTAGCGGTGTGAAGCGCTGTTCTGAACCAATCCGCGTCGTAGCCCCGATCGGCGATCATAAGGTCGGCCGCGGGAAGGGTGTCTAGAAGAACGCCGGCGCCGCGACAATCGGAAACCTGCCCTGCTGTTAGATGAAGCCGAAGAGGGCGGCCCGCGCTGTCGCAGACCGCGTGAAGCTTGCTGGTCAACCCGCCTTTGCTGCGGCCAATATGGCGCGGTTGAACCCCCTTTTTGAAAGGCTCGCCGCTGTCCGATGCGCTTTCAAGTGGGTCGCGTCGATCATCAATGTATCAGAAGCGTCTCCATCGGCGCTTAAGGCCTCGAATATGCGGTCGAAAACACCAAGCGAAGACCATCGGACGAACCGGTTGTAAAGGGTCTTGTGCGGACCGTAATCCTTCGGCGCATCGCACCAACGAAGACCGTTGCGAAGCACATGCGCAATCCCACTCAGAACACGCCGGTCGTCAACGCGGGGAACGCCATGCGAGAGCGGAAAGTACGGACGCATCCGGGCGACCTGCTCTTAGCCAAAATAAATCGCTCATAACCAGATCCTCCTGACTAGGGTGAATCATATTCGCAACCAAACCCGCTACAAATTAATAGGTCCTGAGCCTAGGCAAATAATTGGGCCATTATCCCGGCTGTTCGGCAAAAAATTACCGCAAACGCGTTCGAACAGCGGATCAGCTCAAACAACGCCACAAACTAGTTTGGCGAAATCCTCAGCAAAACGTTCGGCAAGGCCTAAAGGTTCCTGAGCTAGAGCCGCATCATTTGAAATCACGGTATCTTTGTTCTTCCAGGCCGAAAGCAATGCATTCGAAAGTGAATCGACGCTGTCGCGGTCAAAGAATAAAGCCATGCCGGTTGCCTGCTCTTTGTGGACGGCAAGATCGGAAAGAACCATTGGAACGTTTAGCGCTTTTGCCTCCTCTACCGTTGTGCTCCAACCTTCAAAAAGAGATGGATTCAACAACGCTGTGCACCCAACCATTAGAGGCGCAACATGTTCATACGGTATCAAGCCCAACAAACGAAACTGATCGGAAAGACCTCGTGAAGAGATCTTCGACACAATTTTCTCAAAAAAATCCGGACTGTTCGGGTCCAACTGTCTGCCTGATGCCGCTACTGTAAAGGCATAGCCTGCCTGATTGAGACTCGCTAGCGCCTCAATGACAAGCAAATGGTTCTTATGTCGCCAAAACTGATTGGGCAAATAAAAAAAATCCTCTGGCAAATGGTAGGCATCACGCACTTCGCGCACCTCGTTCACTCCAGGCCTGGTTAATGACGGCACGGCGAACCGCACGATATGTGTCCGGCCTACCGTTTTCGGATAGTAAAACTCACAAGTTTTTCGTGCATCGTAACTGCTTAACATAATGGTTCGGCCGCCAGAAATCTGTGCTCGAAATCCCAGCTCCCGCCTCCACCATGCCGCCCGTGAAAATAGATACGGCAGCTCGCGGTGCTGAAAGTCAGGCATCCATGCTATCGTAGGAATTCCAAGCTTAGCACCATGAAATTGTGCATTTTCGAAGACAACGTCGATACCGTGACGAAGGAACAAATTCCGGGTCGGGGGGTCACTCCCTAAGAATATACTATTAATAAGCGCAATACTGCGGCGAGACGCATTCATGCATTCGGCAGTGACAATCCTTAATCCATCAACAGATTCAAACGATCGCAAATACTCCTTATCAAGGTCTGTCCCTATAAAGAGCACCGGCTGCAATACGTCGGATTGGTATTGCGTAATCACGTGCAACAGATTGAGCAGGTAGTTGTATCCACCCGTCCACGATCTTCCCCCGATCATTGTGAAAGCAATGCGAATCTTTTCAGCAGTCATTGTTTTGAAAAAACCAATCTACATATTCATCTACTCCGATGCTCAACGGGGTGTCACAAACGAAATCCATGTCCAGCAGACGTGACGGGTTGGCTACTAAACTGAATGGGTCACCAGGACGCGACTCGGATGAAAACTGCAATCGCGGCATAGCGTTTACATTGTTTCGGCGGCACCAAGCATTGATTATGATTTCGGCAACATCCTTCACGGAGGTGCCAATCCCTGTACCAATATTAAAAACCGGGTCGTTCACCGGAGAGGGCGTATTAAAAGCTATTACCGCGAGTGCGGCCACTACGTCATCAACGTGAGTCCAATCACGAAGTTCTTCCCCAGTACCGCCAAGCAGCACGGATCCTCCGACACCATGCAATTGTGTACATATATCCCAAAGCAATTGTTTCTTAAGTCCTGCGCCATACACCGAAAAAAGGCGTGTGACGCAGAAATCAAGTCCGTAAGCATCCCCATAAGATATACAAAGATATTCCATCATTCGTTTATGATGGCCATAAGGCGAATAGGGAGCGCCTACAATACCTTCACCTATCTGACCGCTGAGTCCCGAGCCATAGACCGCGGCGCTTGAAACTGCTATCAAGCGGGCTCTTGGAAGGTCAAGACGCAACCATTCAAGCAACTCAATGGTAGTGCCTACGGTACGAAAGAAGTCCTCACGTGGATTCGAAATCGCCGCCCCAACGGACGAACCGCCTGCAAGATGAAACACGTAGTCAGGTTTATTGCGTGTTTGCAGCGCACGCAGATTGGTGACGTGAACGTCACCATTGAGCCAATCGCGTAACCCCCAGCGAGATGCCTCATTTTGTGGCCACATTCCATGGCCCAAGCCGCTGACGTGATGGCCGCGCTTAGCTAGAAAACGGGCCAAGTGCTTGCCAATAAATCCATGAGCGCCTGTAATAAGAATATTTGCCATGTCTAGAGCGAGGGCGCGGTTGCAACAAATGAGTAGAGCCTTCCTGGCCTATTGTCGAAAACACTTAATACAGTGCGCAAAACTAACCAAACCACACGCACTTGCAGAAGAACCCTGATTACCCCCGCAAGTGGTCCAAAGCGAGTTGCGATGGAACCTTGAATACCTGACAGATCATTTGGAGCATGGTTAATTGCACTATGCCAAGGTGGAATTACCTTTAGCCCGACAAGGCCAGCGCCGTAAATCGCGTTCTTGTACTCACCTAGCCGAAACGCATTCTCTCCACCATACTGATGGTGTAGGGGGTGCACATCGAAAAAAGCCTGCAGGTCACTTTCACGAGAAATGACGTGTTCACGTACAGCAATAAACAGACCGCCCGGCTTCAAAACCCTTGCGAATTCAAGACAGGCGGCCGATAGGTCACTAGCATGGTGTAATACAGCACGCCCGAACACTACGTCGAAAGTATCGTTCGGAAATGGAAGTCGCTCCGAACGCTCCTCGTTCACGTCAATATCGAGACTCGTGTCAACTGCCAATCGGCGTCTCGCTTCAGATCCCACCAATCTACTAGGATTAGGCTCAAGCGCCGTCACACAATAACCGTCGCGCGCCAACGCATAACTTGCAATGCCCTGTCCGGCTCCAACGTCGAGAGCTTTTCCGATACTACCCTCTTTAAGTAGCAGACGAATGGACTGCCACTCATGGCTTCTCCAATAACGTTCAGCAGTTCCTAATGGCGAATCGTCATAGTAGCAGTCCTTGACGAGCTGTTGCTTACTAGGTTGCTCTCTAAGCCATCGGACTGCGTTTTCCCAACTATTTCCATTCGTCGCCATCTCAAACCCTGAGCATTATGTTCGTTTTCTCCGAACTACAACACCCGCAAGATAGGTCATAAACAACGGAGCATATTTTGGAAGCATGAATAGCAAACCGCCTCGTATAGCAAACTTGATGGCTCCCTTGAACCGGCCGGAAACATAACGCTCATAATCCAAAGAATTGGAGAACACTCGAAATGAAACGACCTCTAGGCCACTCGTTTCCAACAAATTTCGAAAAGTAATTGGATTATAGAAATTTATGTGCCCGTACCGACCACTTGCAACTAACGTATTTCCTAAACGTAATGTTAGTTCAAGCGGTACTTCGATGTAAAAGGTTCGGCATACTCTTGCTATCTCGTTGAGAAAAGCCCGCTCGTGTTCAACATGCTCTAATACATGGATCGCCGTCCCAAACTCGTAGTAATCATCGCTTGCATTAATATGATAGCCATCAAAGTGTTGGACTGATCGTAAATTTGGAATCCGTCTTTTCTCTATCGCCGCAATCCCCGAATCAGATATTTCTGCGGCGTGAAGACTTCTCGCATAGTCTATCCGCCAGAGTTCGCTTAGCACCGCTCCTTCACCTGCGCCTACGTCTAGAAGATTTTCCACATGCTTGGGTCCTATGCGCAGGATATGCTCCACCGTTTGAGACGCGGCAAGAGCCCTCTTGCTGCTCAGAGAGTCCTCATCGTAATAGCCTGAATATTGATCTAAAAGCTTATCACTTGTTTTCATTGTCAGAAATCCTACTTAATCGCGCACCAAAACTATCGTTCTTCTTCACCGATTTCACGGATGATTGTTGCTGGATTTCCAGCCACTATTGTATACGAAGGCACACTTCTTGTGACCACCGATCCGCTAGCCACAATTGCGCCTTCGCCTATGTTAACACCTTTGGTAATAATTGCACGAGCTCCGATCCATGCTTTTGAACAGATTCTGATCCCTGCGCGATTTACCTTCGACCAATCGTATTGACCATCGCGCCAGCGAACTAAGTCCTCAGTACGCTCTGATGCACGAGTACTATGATTGTCCGAATCCATTATGAGTACCTGATACGATATCAGCACATCATCCTCCACCGTAATGGTATCAGCACAATCGAACAAAGTTCCACCTCCAACAAATACGTTATCCCCAATCCTTATAGTACTGTCGTCTGTTTCTACGACCAACGTTCCCGCCATAAGACAATTATCACCAATAATTACTTTTGAATAACGGCTTCGGCGCTCAATTCGACCCACAATATTTGTATTTCTCCCCACATCAGCAATTAACCGCGGAGCGAACTTTCCAACCAACTGCATCAATAACCCCATTGATAAATCCGAGAGCTGAAGTTCCTCAAAGCAAAGACTGAAACATGTTCCATTGACTCAACTTATTATACTGCCGTTTAACTTGCTGTGATCCCCAAAAACGCCCTCGCTTGAGCATAGAGTTTTCCGCATGATTTCCTTGGCTGGGAACGGAGTGGAAGACCATGAAAGCATCGAAGTTCAGTGACGCCCAGAAGGCGTATGTCGTGAAGCGCGGTGAGGAAGGCACGCCGGTCGCGGAGCTTTGCAGAGAAGCCGGGATCAGCCGGGCGACTTACTTCAATTGGAAGAAGAAGTACGCTGGCCTGGTGCCATCTGAGATGAAACGGCTGCGCGAACTCGAGCAGGAGAACGCGAAGTTGAAGAAGATCGTGGCGGACCTGGCTTTGGACAAAGAAATGCTCCAGGACGTCATCAAACGAAAGCTCTGAGGGCTGGCCGGAAACGGACGCTGGTCGACGAGATCCGCGCGGACTGGAAGGTGTCGATCCGGAGGGCCTGCAGCCTGATCCGGCTCGATCCCACGACGTACTGCTACAAGTGTCGCCGATCCGGCCAGCCCGCTTTGGAACAGCGGATAAAGGAGATATGCGAGACGCGCGTACGCTTTGGCAACCGTCGCGTCCACGTGCTGTTGAGACGTGAGGGGTGGATGATAAATCAGAAGAAAACGCGGCGTATCTACAGTGAGTTAGGCATGCAGTTGAGGAACAAGACACCGAAGCGGCGCGGCGAAGCTCCGTGAAGATCGGACTGAAGCAGTCGGGCCAAACGATATCTGGGCAATGGACTTCGCACATGATGAACTGGTCACCGGCCGCAAACTGCGCGTCCTGACGGTGGTTGATACCTTCTCCCGATACGTTCCGGTGCTCGACGCAAGGTTCCGATACCGCGGTGCAGACGTGGTAGCCACTCTGGACCGAATCTGCGGCCAAATTGGCTATCCGAAGACCGTTCGTGTCGATCAGGGCAGCGAATTCATCTCCCGAGATATGGACCTTTGGGCCTACTGCAACGGCGTCACGCTGGACTTCTCACGGCCTGGAAAGCCAACGGACAATGCGTTCATCGAAGCGTTCAATGGTCGGTTCCGGGCGGAATGCCTTAACGCACATTGGTTCCTGAGCCTTGCGGATGCCGCGCAAAAGTTGGAGACTTGACGTAGAGACTACAACGAGGAACGGCCACACAGCGCTATTGGGAATAACGTCCCGGCAGCGCTCATGAAATCGACACATGCAGCCAGCCCGTGTGTCTGATCAGAGGCGGAAAACACCAGCCCGTCGCGAGGGCAAGTTCGGTCGCAGTCCACCCGGCAAGAACCTGTTTAAACAAGAAGCCAGAGAATCGCCAATTGACGCATGACTGAATTCAACACTCGGTAGTCAATTAATCGACAATAGAACCACCACTAATTGATCGTAACCGTTTCCTAGCCAGAGTCAAGGATGCCTCGATATACTTGTCACTTTGGCCCAACTCTACATCTGGCGGGTTATCGAGCCACTCGGCCAATTCGACGGAATGACCTTCCGTCCATGAAAAACGGCCAGCGCCAATTTCTGCCGAATATATGCTCTTGGCATCACAACCGAACAGCAGAGTAGGGACACCGTACATCTCCGCTTCATAGCAGCACGAACTAAAAGCTGTTATATGGTGTGTACTTTCGAGAAGTTCATTATAGAGGTTTTTGTCTCCATCATGGACGCAGTAACGGTCGTTAGGAACTCCACGCAGTCTTTCAATGCAATACCGCAAACCGTCTGAAAAGTTCCTATGAACACGAAAACTGAAATGAGCGTTACTTGCAGACACCGACATAAGATATTTAATCACAAAGTCTGGTATTGGTTGGGAATTTGACCCAACCGGCGCCTGAACTGAGAACAAGATCCGCCGGCGGTCATTTTGCACCAAAGACTCATCTTCCGTGAGGATGAACTGACGAAAATAGTCCGGCCAGGGGAATCCCCCAACAAAAGGCTTGTGTGTTGCTCGTTCACTACTACTAGCAAGTATGTGTCTTGCGCTTGGTGCGCCCCAACACCAAAACCAGTCTGGCACCATCTGATAACCTTGATCAGGAATGCAAGTCCACCAGCTGTACATTCCTTGATAGAGCCCCTGTTTTCCGTGCTGAACATCAATAGTTTTTATGCCATATTTGTGAGCGGCGGCGATTATTCCCATGTTTTCCGGTATGTACCAGCTTGATAGGTAGATTTGCTGAAGCATCTCCGCGTTTTCAAACATGCGCAATCCAGCACGATACCATCTGAAGAACCTGCGGTATGCGCGCCTAAGAACTGGCACTGCTTCCGATCTGGTCAAACCGGCCTGATCAAATAAGTCCATAATGTCGGACGACTCAATTACTGTGGTTGAAATTGGCATCAACACTCCCGACGTCAATTGGGAGCCGGATAAAAACAGACTACTTTTTCCGAATGCGCTACTAAGATAGTACTTTCTCGCCTGATTGTGATGACATTCAAGAAAAAGCAACGGATCGACGATCCTGTCAAACCATTCTCCGGAACAAGGAAGCTTCTGCAAGTTGTCGGGCTGAGAAACAAAGACCGTCGATACCCCATCTGGTATCCGAAATGACACTCGGCTCGGATTCTTCAGTGCGCCAATTGCCCTTTCTAGAATTTTTCCATAAGACGAGTTTTTCTGCGTCAACACTTTTTGTGGTTTTAAAAGTTCCGTCCAGATGCACTGTCGTATCAACGGCCACAACGCAATACCATCAGCCTTGATGATGTTAACATCATTCTCCTGCTCAAGCCTTTTTAGAGTAGAACATACTTCTTCTACATTCATAAGAACACTTACTGGGCTTAAGGGTCTTCTAGAAGGTCAATGGAAAGTATTTGTTGAAAGCATTCTATGTCTCGGGCAAGTCGGCGACCCCTTGCGACACTCTCGAATTCATAGGGCGAAATACCTTCGTTTTCACCCTGCACACGTAGGTATCTCACATCATCCTTCTGTAGTTTCTCACCTGCCTTCAGGTCTCTAGCCGCGACTAGCGACTTCTTCTGGAAACGCCGGTATTTGAGTTCTCCGTCCGAAAATTCCTGGAAATCGTAGGGTCCGATCGCATCCCACCCTCGTCGCATCATGGCAACGTACTGGGAGAACTCTTCAGGTTCCAAAGCGGCCTGCCAATCCACCCCCTCACTACTACGATCAAGTATAATGTGTTTCTCCAGCATCGCGGCGCCATATCCAATCGCCAATAGATCAATCCACCGCGCCATTTCATCAGATGCATTGGTATGGTCGGCATAAATAACAAGTCCGTCGAATTCATCTTTCAGGCGACGAATCTTAGCTAAATTCGCTGCTTCGAGCGGGGTCGGAAAGTTTTGCACACCATGCATCAAGATAAGGTCTTCACCCCCATGGTTCAGCACTGTATCCACCGCGCGCCGAATCTCGTCCAAACTGGACGCGCCTGTGCCAAGGGTAAAGGGAAGTCCCGATTTTGCGGCGCCGATTAACATAGGAGGATTGCCGAGCTCTGAAGAGTTCAACTTAAGCATGTCCGGCTTCAGGTCCAAAGCGAAATCAAGACTAGGTTCATCATAGACAAATACGGAAATACCGATATCGAACTGCCGCGTATAGTTCATGATTTCACTCCACTGGGTAGGAGTAAAATAGAGTTCCTCTAATAGTCCATATAATGGCGAGGTCGGAGACATGTTGGCCTTGGTTTCGAAAACTTGGATTTGAATACAATCCGCACCGGCCATGACCGCTGCGTCGACCAGCTTGAAAGCATGCTCGAGGTTCCCTTGGTGTCCGCAAGCCATTTCACCGATGATATAAACTGGCGCATCGTCTGCGATGCGACGGCCCGCAACGAAGACTTCAGGTTTGAGACTCATACAAAGTCACTTTCCGCAAGGCCCGATTCGATCAACATGCGAGCCAAGATCATGTCAGCTTGTTCATCAATATCCGTCGAACCAAGGCGAGTCATCACTACACCGCTTACACGCCCCTTGAAAAAACTTCTATATCTCAAAAAAGAAGGAATCCAAGAAAGATACAACGATCCATTTGGCCTATACGACACTGCCTGATCTTGGCTTCTTGTGTCGCCGGTAATGAGTGGAGAAGGCTCAAATAGGGGCCGCACGAACGAATCGTCACCCTCAAGCGTGACTGCCATCTGCGGTGGAAAATCATACGGCGCGAAGCTTACAACAGCGTCAACACTGCTGGTCAAGAGATTGGCGCCTCGTTGAATATCCTTCTTTCGGCGAAATGGCGCCGTGGGTAACATCATGCCAATCGCATCGTACTCTGACCGAATTTCGTTACGACTGCATATTTCATGAATTACGTCGACAACCTTGACTCTGTCCCCGGCAAGGTCGGGACTACGGTCATCGATCGACAAACCCGGGTACGCTCTTGCAATAGCTGCTATCTCCCGGTCATCAGTAGAAACCATGACCCGATCAAAACACTGCGCTGTAATGGCCGCTTCAATAGTGTGTGCTATGAGTGGCTTTCCACCAAGATCCATAGTGTTCTTTCGGCGCAGCCTTTTCGATCCCCCACGGGCTGGGATTACCAACAATGAGCTAACTGCCTTCGACAAGACTCACTCCGGCGTATGATCTGGCGCCAAATCCAGCCATCCAAGGTTTTCAATGCAACTCAACAGACGGTCACGTTGATCTTTGTTTAGCCGAGGAAGCGGCGCTCTCTCGTAGGCGGGCATAAGGCCGAGAACGCTCATCGTTTCCTTTAGCTGTGGATGCCATCCGAGCTCGACCGCAACATCAAAATAGGGATCTTCGTAAGTGCGAACGATATGATGCGCACGGTTCGTGTCGCCCGACCGAAGCGCTTCTTGGAAGGCCATCTCGACACGCGGGAAAAAACTTCCTACCCCGGCAAGATTTGCACGCCCGCCAGCATGAAAATCACGCATGAAGTTGCGCATAGCCCCCGCCCCGATAACAGCGCATTGCCCCTGGAGTCTCCTGTGCAATAAATAGGCGTATCCACCGTCCATACACTCTTCTTTCATCCCCACGAGATTGGGGATAGATACAAGTCGCTCAAGAAGATCTATCGGGTACTGTTTTTGTCCACCATAGCCGCTTCTTAAAGGCATTTCGTGAATCATTACAGCAATTGAAACAGAAGCTGATAAACGTTGAAAGAAATCGTAAACTTGATCCTCACCGTACCAACGCTCAGGGAAAAATGCTATGTACGCGTCGGCGCCGATCGTTTCTGCATGTTGAGCGAACTCAATGTTTGTTCGAAGATTCCCTGTCATAGGCCCAGCAACAATTGTTACTGTTCGAGGGCTAGTGGCGCAACAAACTGTGTTATTTACCTGACGGATTTCATCGTCGATAAGTAGATTGAAACGGCTCGTTCCAACAGTAGTCATGATTGTTTTTGCACCGCAGGAGGTAAGAAACTCGACATACTTCGCTAGCGCGCTGTGGTCGACATCTCCTTCTTCGGTAAACGGTGTTACAAGAGGAAACACTGGACCCGAAATCCCATGTCGAACGTCCTCAGAGGAAAAATTGGCCATGCGAATTCCTACTTGATGAACCCAAGTATCTTGAGTGAAATTTAGAAAGTTGACTACTGCGCCGTTCACGAACCACGGCTGTATCTCTGGTGCGATCACCAAGAATACGGGAACCCGATCGCTTGAACCACTTAGATAGATTTAGCCCTGAACGTAACCACCAGCCACCCGTAAACGGTTTATCGGCATATCTCCGCGCGTTTACAGGAAATGTATCAGCACGGACTACCTTCCTTTCATGTCCAGGTTTTACTACACCACCTCGGTGAAAGCCGTCAGGATCAAAGATTATCAAATCACCTGCACTAGCTTCTTGTGTAACCGGGTTCCGTATTCGATGGTCCGGAACGTCATTAGGAATGTCGTGAACTGCCGTACCGGTCGCCATATAGTACGCGGCGCGATATCGCCCTTCCCAATGTGTTCCAGGGCAGCATTTGAACGCCCCGTCGTCTTTGGTGGAATCCTCCAGATAGACCCAAAACTTAAGGGACTGCATGCGATCAAAATGCCACGGTAAGATAGCCGTCGGTGAACTACGTAGATGAGTGAGCAGAATCTCAGGATTTAGGTCAGAATCATTGGGTGAGAAGAATTCCTCGGCTACAGACCGAACCAAGCCCTCTCGAAAAATGTTCACTAGTTCTGGTTCACCATTCTCCGCCGCCTTGTCAGGGCTAACAAACACCTGCCTCCCATCCGGATTTGTTGGATGGTCAACACTCCGTATTACCAACATCGAGTCTTCATCGATCCAACCCGCAACGCGATGCTTCATTGTCGAAGTAATACCCGCATCCAGGAAACCCCTTACCATAGCTATTCCGTGGACATTAAGGTTATCAACAATAGAAAGAGGGTCCGATTTTGACTCGAAATTGTAAGAATTGTCTTTCATACTTACCCCACATTCACCATTAACCATGGCTAATTCCATCAACGACAGAGAATCCACCCGAGGACAACTTTCAGATCAAGAACTCAAAGGTCGAGGTACACTTGATAGCGCCAAATCTTAACGATACATCTCGAAACGACTGCTACTTTCTTATTCTTAACATCATAGGCACCGTGTTTGAACCATAGCGCTCGACCGTTAGATGCTTCTCGGCGGCAAAGGCAACTAGGGCTTCAGTTTCTCCTCCCTGTAGTTTTTCATCGATGGCAATAATCGAACTATCAACCATATGATCAAAGGAACAACGCATACATGCAGCTGCGGGTTCACATGCGTTGCAGTCAATTTAAAGGAGCGCGACCCTTGCTTTTCCGGGTTGAAACAACTTCCCTTGATGAGTCGATAAGACAACCGGCGCCGTCTCCAATGCATCCTCTTCAATTATCTCTACTGAATCCAACACGTCCGACTCAGCACATCGTCTCTCGACTGCAGCTTTGGTAAATGCACTTCCTTTCCAAACACTTTTATCTAAATGTGTATCTCTCTCTAAATCCCTCTTTTTGTATCCGTCAAATGTATCAAATCCAAGGTACTGGCGCACGCTACTATCATTGAATAGGTGGATGAGTTTACCAAACAGAATAGCATTGCGACCACTGGCAACACCGATCTCGGCAATATGTCCAGGAACATCCTGAATTTCAATGTACAGAGACGCAGTCCAAAGCAAATACTCCAGATCGTTGTCATGTATTTCCTTGTCCGTTACTCTCAAAAACGTACGAAGCAACTTCCGGAGGCGTGCTTTGAAGGACATTTCTTGGCCGACCCCTTTAAGACAATCAGTAACATGGGCGTTTTGAGTTCAAATCGTACCGAATGGAACATATGAACATTTATGCTTGGACTACTCGTCTAATCATTTCGCCAACATGATCCGCCTCTTGCACCGACAGCGTGTTTCCTGTCGGAAGGCTCAGGCCATGCGCCGCAAAGTACTCGGATGTTGGAAACGATCCATCTTGACCACGATATGCTGGCTGAGCATGCAACGGCGGAAACACTGGGCGTGTTTCTATACCGTGTTTATGTAGCTCAAGTGCGAGCTCTTCCCGATCTATTCCGAGAATCTCCGGTATGACAATAATTGAATACAGCCAGTGGATGTTCCTCGCCCACGACGCCGTTAATGGCGTCTTTATCCCTGCTATGTCTTTCAAACGGTTGTAATAGGTATCTACGACCCGATCACGTTGTTGCAGAAAATGATCAATTCGTTCTAACTGCGCCAACCCTACGGCGGCCTGTAGGTTGGTCATACGGTAGTTAAATCCAGGCACCAGGTGCCAATACTTTCTGTCTTTGCTCATGCCATGGTCGCGATAAAGAGACAAACGGTCAAATAGATCATGATCCTTCGTCAGCACCATACCTCCTTCGCCCGTCGTAATCACTTTATTAGCAAAAAAGCTAAAACAGCCGACGTCACCTAACAAACCAACTTTTTGCCCCTTGTACTCAGCACCCAATGCTTCGGCGCAATCTTCTACAACTCTTAAGTCATAATTCTGCGCAATTTCGATGATCGGGTCCATGTCGCATGGATGGCCATAGAGATGCACAGGCATAACAGCTTTCGTATTTTCGGTGATTGCCCCTTTTAAGCATTGAACATCCATGGTGAGCGTTTCCGGATGTACATCAACAAAAACAGGTCGGGCACCGGTGTGTACAACTACATTGGCGCTCGCCCCAAATGTAATGTCCGGGACAACGACCTCGTCACCGGGGCCTATACCCAGAGCCACCAGCGCAAGATGCAGTGCTGTCGTACCTGATGAGGTACACAATGCCATACCCGAGCCATGATACGCGCTAAAGGCATTCTGGAACCCCTCGATATAGCCACCCTGCGACGAGATCCATACGGTTTCAATACAGTCGGCGACGTATTTCAGTTCGTTTCCTGCAAGAGAAGGAGTGGTGATCGGCAGACGCCACAGTTCGGACCATGACACCATATCTACGGGTTTCCCGGCTGAATCAAGTATAGGCACGTGACGGATCACCGAATCGAGAATCTTTAGGTTCTCCTCACGAGAATTTTCGACGTTGCCGCTAATAAAGGCACGGTTCATTATTGATTTAACCGGATCACTCAAATCCGCACCCTGTAGTAAGGCGCGGCGCACATCGCCATCTGTAAGTAGACCTTGCATCACTCCATCTTCATCTGTGCAGAGCAAGATACCGTCTATGCCCTCATTTAGCTGCTGCATAGCGGCTTTGACTGTGCTGCCGGAAATGATGAGATTTCCCGTGATGTCGCGCATGGCTAGCCCATGTGGCCCTGAACTAAAGCAATCTGCTGATGCATTTCATACGGCTCTAGATTGTATACTTCAATGACGATTTCGCAATCCCTGAAGTCCTTTAGTCGGGGCAAGAACCATGAGTCGCTAGTTATTGGGCGGTTATTGTCTTGTCGCCCGTCATTGTCCGACAGATGTAAACACCCCACATGTTCACCTACGAGATCAACGAACTGATGAACTGACCAATTCAGCGCTCTTGCGGACACACGTGCGTGTGCGACATCCAAAAGAAGACCAACGTTCGGTCTGTCTACATCTCCAAAGAATTGAAGTATTTCTTGCGCCTCGGTCAGCAACAAAGGATTCACAGGCATCTTTTCAAGAAAGATCGGAGAAACTACATTGTTTTCAACAAGTAAATCCAATCCCAATTCTGCCGCCTGTTCCGCTAAGCAACGTGTTGTGTCAATCATGACCCTGTATGCTTTCACAACGTCAATGTCATCAGCTGTGAGTATGTCTGCAAGATGTCCCGGCTTGCCCAGATGCTCTGGTCGCAAGTTCGCAGCGAAACCTGCATGAATGCTATAGAAAGGCGCGCCGAGTTTATGCGCCAACTTAATTGCTTCTGACCCAAATCTATGTGTTTCTTCGAGACCGGCAGGATCCAAAGAGGCAATATTCAATACAATAGGCGTATTCGGAGCGGGGAAATAATTATGAACGATAAGGTTAAGTACACCTCTTTCGATCTCCTCATCCAATAGACGCATTACGTCTGGATGATAGTCCATTCCTGAACTCAACTCTATATTATAAATCCCATGCGTATGCGCCAATGAGAATAGTTCCGAAACATCATCGGTCCTGAATGCTCCAGATGATAGCCATAGCGACATTCACAGTAACCTTTTTTCCATTATCATTTGTCCGCTCCTGGCACAAAAACCAATACGTCTAAATCCGTTCGTTCTATACAAATCAAAAGCACGGCGATTTTTCTCTGCGACCTTTAGCATAATCGCGGGTACGAGATTCTTCCTACACCATGACTCCGCTTCACGAAGGGCAGAACGCGCCAAGCCTTGGCCCTGATATTCGCTCGCTACGTAGACGCCGAAACTTGGTCTTACATATCCCAGGTCAAGCCCCCTTAGGCAAAAGAACCCTGCTAGACAATCGTTAACAAATAGAGAAAAGAACGCATCACGCCTAGCTAACGAAATTTGGTTGGATAGTGACGAAGGTTCACTAAACGCCGTGAAGTGCAACAGATACTCTGAGCACTCTGATTCCATCATTTTCTGCAGGGCAGTTGCTTCGCCGGGACTCATGGCGTGTGACTTAATTGCTGACGTCATCCCACGCGAGCAGCGACCCATCCGGTATTTCCCGAACCGTCCGACGTCCAATAAGCCGACTCCATTCTCTTGGAGCGATACCGCTGGCAGGACGTTTACAGGTCAGATCCTCGTCGGAGATAACGTGCCCCGCCGGCAACGCGCAACGTACGGCGATAGATCGACGCATGCCAGTCATGTTGGCGCGTTCAGCAGCTGTTGGCGTCTTCTGATTATTTCCAAGTGCAACCTCCATGTCGCGCAAACCATTCACCAATTTAGCAAAGCTGTCAGGCGTCTCAGACGTACTGTGATCCGGGCCGGGAAAATCGTTATTGAGAGTGAAATGCTTCTCCACAACACACGCACCAAGCGCAATCGCGCCAAGACACGGGACATGTGATTGTGTATGGTCCGAATAGCCGACAAGACACTGCGCTCGATTACCCATTTCGACCATTGCGTTTAGATGGGTATCTGAAAGCAGGGAAGGGTAATTGGTCGTACACTGAAGTAGAACAAACTGCTCGTTGCCTGTTGCTCGAATAGCATCGACTGCTTCGTAAATCTCAGGCCAAACGGCCATACCAGTTGACACCACAAGAGGCAGACCAGTTTCACCAAGGCGTTGAAGAAAACGAGGCTCCGCAATGTGAATCGATGCCGATTTAAGCAGTGGCACACCCAATTCATTAAGGAAATCTATATCTTCTTCATTGTAAGGCGTGGAGGTGAACACAATGTCCATTGATTTACATAGTGACACAAGATCGCCGTAAGCATGTTCGGACAACTCGACAGAGCGAAGCATGTCTAGCTGAGATTGATTTGGGTCGGTGACGGCCTTCTGATAGTTGGCTTTCGGCGCGTTTGCGGTCACAACCCGTTCGGCCTTAAACGTCTGAAATTTGACGCAATCCGCGCCGGCGTTTTTCGCCTGGCGCACCAACTCTGTCGCCAAGCCCTCATCACCGTTATGATTAACGCCTGCTTCGGCAATGACAAATGTACGTTTGTTTGTACCGATACTATATGGTCCGATGTTGATATCTGCGATCATACCGACAACCCGCTCATCTCTTCATGTTGCAACAAGTCTCGCGGCGCCAATGTTTGAGTGATACGGCCATGATCAAGCCTATAAAGCCTGTCGCATTGAGTTAACGTACTTGTTCGATGAGCAATCATAATCAGCGTCTTCTTGCCCTTTAATGCGGCTACTGACGCCATGACCTCTTTCTCGGTCGAATTATCCAACGAACTTGTCGCTTCGTCAAAAACAAGCACTTCAGGATCATGGTATAAAGCGCGCGCAATACCTACACGTTGTCGTTGACCGCCCGACAGGCGGACCCCTCGTTCACCAACAATCGTGTCAAGCCCTTGCGGCAGACTGGAAACCCAGTCTCCAAGCTGCGCGGCTTCAACAGCCGCTTGCACAGCATTATAGCTGATATCACTTTCAGGGATACCCAAAGCAATATTCCTGCGCAAACTATCATCGGTCAAATAGATAGTCTGAGGGACATAGCCAACAAGACTTTGCCATCCTCGAAGGCAGCCACGAATATCTCTTCCATCAACAAGAATAGTTCCTGCTTGCGGTTCTATCAGCCCAAGCAACAAATCAATGAGGGTGCTCTTGCCGGATCCGCTTGGGCCTACAAATCCGACCGACTCGCCTTGTGATATAGTCAGCGAGATATCAGAAAGCGCCCTGTTATCCGTTCCATCGTACCGGAAGGACAAATTCCTTAATTCAACACGATCCGAGAAATCCAACTGGCGACCATCGGATTGGACAGGCTTGGTGTCAGCCTCCAAACATAACTCCTGATAAAGGACCTCCGCAACTGGCAATCCAAAACGCAAAGACTGTAACGAAGCCAGTATCCGGTTGGCCGAAGGCATGAGACGAAACGAAGCTGCTGCAAACAACCCAAGTATCGGGAGGATGACCTCGGTAGATTTTCCTAAGCTCAAAAGAGTAGCCACAAGCATCGCCAAACCAAGAACGCCAAAGAACTCAAGCCATAGACCCGGTATCTGTAGAAACGCAGCCTGCTTTTGGCCAGCACGCGCACTTGCGAAAACGTCAGCAGCGAATTGGACGCGAAAATCATCTTCACGACCCATTAGCTTCACTTCCTTGATGCTACCCAAACTTTGCTGAAGATGCTGAATTCGCATCCCCTCATGATATTGGCGTTGTTTTCCCCAAGCCGAAATTCTCTGGCGCAATACATAGTAAAATATCCCAATAAGAATAGTAAGAACTGTCACTACTAAAACGACCCCTACTGGCTCCACCGCCAATAGAAGCAAGCATAATCCGAATACGACCATGACCTCCGTGAGCAGCTGCAAAGTAGGCATTACAACGTTGGCGGTCCAAATCGTAAGTTCAACGCTCGCATTACGTATCAATTGAGCTGAATTACGCTGCAAATGAAAGTTATATGGCTGATTGATATAGGTGGTGAACAAGCGCTCCGAAAATTCAGCTTGTAGGTCAAAGGCAAAACATGACCGTTTCCATGATAAAAAAGACAAAAAAGAACTCTTGAGCGCATAGACTGCAGTTATGAGAATTAGCGAAAGTACAAGTAACTTTTCGCGAGAAACAGTTTCTAGAAATTCCCCAATCCCAAAAAAACCAATAGGGAGAAAAACAGACGGATCTGACTGCACCAATAAAATGATGACTGGCACAACGAGACCAACGCCGAGCATCTCGAGCAACATGCCAAATAACATCAAGACGATCAACTTTCGCGCCGATCTGAGTTGCTCTGCACTAAGTAGAGAAAATACCTTGTATCTTTGGAGAATAGCCGAAATCATTGTGCCCTAGCGAGGCGGCGGCCTAGCCGTTTGATCATCGCGCCAGTACGATAGAGCCATCTACTGTTCGGGTAACTTTCATGATCTATCGGAGGACTTCCAATTAGTTCACGAAGTTCTTCAATCGAGACCCGCAATTTTTTTGCTATAAACTTAAGTTCATGCCTAATCTGGTCTTCGTCAATTACGGGTTGAGAAAGCTCCTCCAGGGCCTGTTCTCGTGTCACCTGTCCTGCAACTATCTGGCTTGAAAGGTGCAGGCGGCGTTTGTCAAACTGGAATCGGGCCGGTAGGTAAACGTCCTGATAAAACTTAGTGAAACGCGACTCGCTATGCTTGCCTCCATAGTCCTTGTAACCGATACTCTTCACTAGGAAGCGTTTAGCTTTGTTCTTATCGTAGTCTAAATAGTTCAGTGGTTTTACTATTTTTAATTGTTTTCTAAATGTCGTCATTGATAGATACTCGAATACGCTCATGACAGGATAAGTATTGAGGTTGAGTTTGCCGAAACGTTTGTGAATTGCTCGTAAATGTCGGCCGTCCATGGCCGGATATCCCCTGTTCGGCACCATCACGCATTCACTGCTAAAGTTTACGCCGCTCAGAAAATGGTGAATGTTGAATTTACGTGCCGTTCGGTAAAGTGTGGAAAAAAAGGCGTGGTCCTGAGGGATATCCTGATTGATTACAGAAGACTTAAGGAAGGAAAGTTGAAGATCCCTCATTTCCTCCCAATCAACGACGTAAGTAAATAGATCTATATCTAATGACCGAACCAGAAGTTCGATGTTGCGAACGGCCGCTTCCGTATTCCAACCGCCGTCTACATGTACAGCGAGAAGCCGTAGCCCATACTCAACCCTGAGAACATGCGCCAGATACGAACTATCAACACCTCCGCTAAGGCCGATCACAGCGTCATAAGGTTTACCCGCACTGTCTAATTTAAGTTTCCTTACAAGGGAATTTAGTTTTCGGCGCCCTTTCGGCCCCCGAAACCACTCGACGGGCATACGTGAGAACGCATCGGTACAGTAATTGCACACACCCTGCTCATCAAAAACGATCTCAGGATCAGAGTAATCCATGACGCAGCGCGAACAAATTTGTTGTTCTCTCAGCGACCTGACACCATGTTTGCTACTATTTCCTCCATTTCCTCTCCGGTCGGATAGGTTATGAGTACCGCGCGCAGCCGTCCCTGAAAAACAAACGCACTACCCGAAGCTACAGCTTGCGCTCCAGCGACCAAACCTTCACGGAGATGATTCCGCTCACCTGCTCCGCCCAGAGCTATAAGAGGGACCGAAAGGTTTGCAGACATCAAATGAACCAACTCGAGATCATAGCCTGAACGTGTCCCATCTCGATCGATATCGCACAGAAGAATCTCTCCGGCGCCGAACGCCACCATTCTATCTGCGTATTCGAAAGGGTCATCGCTAACAACTTTTTTGCCAGAGAACGTTCTTACCTCCCATCCGTAGCCGGAGCGAGCGACATCAACGGAAACTACTATAGCCTGTGATCCATAGTCTCTGGAAATAACTTCGATCAGCTTTCCATCACTTGCGCAGGCGCCCAGGATGACCTTCTCCACGCCAGCTCTAAAAAGATTTCCGGCATCTCGCCGGGACGATATACCACCGCCGTATCCAAGGGGCATGAAACACTCAGAGGCTAGCTCGCTTACAAAGCCAGAATCAGGGGATCGTCCGTCCACACTTGCGTCAATATCCAGAATGCAGATCTCATCAACCTCTTTTTCATTGAATATGCGGATAACGTTGAAGGGATCACCGATATACGTGCGTTCGCCGAACCCAACGGTTTTTACAAGACGCCTCTTGCGATCTAGAAGCAAGACGGGGATTAGGCGGAGAACCAATTAACTCAACTGGGCAAAGGAACTAAGAAGCGCCATACCGTGACGGTGACTTTTTTCGGGATGGAACTGCACACCATGGATATGTCCGTGAGACACAGCGCAACAAATGGTTTCGCCATACTCACAAGTTGCCGCTATGTCAGCCCCATGCTCACAACGCATATGGTAACTATGCACAAAATAATACCTCTTTTTGACACAGCTATTCAAAAACAATGGGTTCTCCTTTGCACTATAAACAGAGTTCCATCCAACGTGAGGAACTTTTAGGCCCTGCTCGGCGGCTCCGTCTAGCCGTATGGTATCCGCTGGAATCCAACCCAATCCGGGTTCCCCGGAACCTTCTTGACTACTTCGTCCTAATAACTGCATGCCCAGGCAGATTCCAAGGATCGGTGTCCCTCGATCAAACACTGCCATTTCCAGGGGGGTGACTAGGTCCAAGTCTCTAAGGCTAGTCATCGCCCGATCGAACGCGCCAACGCCAGGAAGAATCAAATGGGTTGCCTGTTCTAAGTCATAAGCCTCCGAACTGACCTGAGAATTGAGCCCCAGGAAATCCAGCATATTGACTATGGCTCCAACGTTGCCCATGCCGTAGTCGACGATGACTATCATTTTTGGTCGTTCCCGTGTTCCGAAAGTTGCTCGCAACTGACGATAATGGCCTGAACCACTCGCTCCTGCTCCTCGTGTTTAAGTTCCGGATAAAGCGGCAATGACAAAACCCGGGATTGATTGTGCCATGCGTTGGGAAACTCCTCAGGCCGGTGACTAAATCTCTGGTACGCTGGAAGGAAAGGAAGGGCAATTGGATAGTTGATCTGTGTCTGTATGCCCAATTCAGACAATCTGGCCGCAAGTTGATCGCGACGATCATGGCGAACCGCGTATACATGATAGACATGTTCGTAGCCGTGAAAGTTGCGCGGTGTGCAAAGGCCTGCTGCGCCTGCAAGGGCGCTGTCATAAAAAGCAGCTCTAAGTCGCCGGTCACGGGTCCACCGGTCCAAATACTGTAGTTTTACGGACAGTATGGCCGCCTGCAACCCATCAAGCCGGCTGTTTATACCCTCGATCTGATGCTCACCTTTCCGCAGTCCGCCATGTCGTGCAAACCTCGCCATTCTGTCAGCGAGACTACTGTCATTCGTTGTAATAGCGCCAGCATCTCCCATCGCTCCAAGATTCTTGCTCGGGTAAAATGAAAAAGTTGCGGCATCGCCAAAGTTGCCGACAGCTCTACCTCTGTATTGTGCAAGATGGGCTTGGGCGCAGTCTTCAATCACCCAAAGATTGTATTTTCTAGCAATCGACATGATCGCCTTCATGTCTGCCGGCTGGCCATATAAGTGCACGGGGATTATCCCGACAGTCCGGGAACTGATCTTGTCTTCTATAAGCTTAGGATCAATGTTGAACGTGTCGCGCCCCGTATCACAGAAGACGACCCGCCCGCCGGCCTGGGTGATCGTTTCCGATGTTGCAATCCAAGAGTGAGCTGTAGTGATGACTTCATCACCATTTTTTAGTCCTAGAGCACGCATGGCTATATAGAGCGCATCAGTGCCATTGCCGCATGAGACACAGTAGGACGCGCCTATGACTGCTGCAAAGTCTTCCTCAAAACGATCCACATGCACACCTCTGACAAATGAAGATTCCGCAATAACTGTTTCTATTGCAGCGTCAATTTCCGACCTAATGTCTCGGTACTGCGCATAGAGGTTGACGTATGGGATGGGCTTTGTACGTTCTCCGGTGAGATTACTAGCTGGGTTGCTCATTCATGCCTCCCAACCGACGTGCCGGATTACCGGTATACACGCCAGGTTCAGTGATTGAGTTCGTAACAACCGCCCCGGCGCCGATCACAACGTCGTCACAGATTCTGACAGGCAGTATGGCGGCATTGGATCCAATATAAACATTGGCGCCTATGTGAGTTCCTCGCCACTGGTCACGCCTGCCCCGAGCAGGCCCTCCATCCAAGAACGGATCGTTGATGAACATGACGCTATGACCGACAGAACAGTCCTCACCAAGTGTGACCGGTTCGCATATGAAGCTGTGAGACTGCACTCGTGTTCGGGAGCCAAAAACCACATCCTTCTGAATTTCTAAGAACGGTCCAATAAAACAATCATCGCCAATTGTGCAGCCATAAAGATTCGATGGCTTTACAATTCTCACATTCCTTCCTATTGAGACTTCACGAATACCGACTTCCAGCACCTTTAGCGTGTTTTCAGTCATTGCCCATTCCAAGCTTACCACTTTCCGGTGTAACCCGTAGCTGAACTTCTTTTTTCGTCTCTATCGATTCGTAAGTAGCGCAAATTAGTTCGACACTGCGACGACATTTAAGACCGTCTACAAGCTTTTGATGACCGTAGTTTAGACAGTCTAGAACGTGTTCGTAGTAGGCTTGGTGTCCAAATCCATATACATTTGGAGGATTTACAGAGTATTTCTCAACAACACTGTGTTTGCCAAAGGGCGCCAGCTGAAGCACGTGTTTGCAGTGAAATCCGCTTGGAGTCGGTATTGAAACGACAACCGGCTTAGCGCCTGTCATCATATCCATCATATCGGTGTACCAGTCGACGCTATATCGTTCACCAAACAGCTTTGCTCTGCCCGTATTGGTGTCACAGACTGTGACAAGTCTTGCGTTTTTGATTCTGCTTGACAAAAGCTCTTCATGACGCTGAGCTGTGCGACAACAATCAAATAGTGCATATTTTACCGTCTAAATTACCTAAGTTGGTTAGCCGAGGAAGCGGCTTAGGACCCTGTTTTCGTTTAGGTGACCGTTGCGATTGGGCTGGAAACAATATGGCTCTGATCAGGAGATCCCGACATATTCAAACAGTTCTCTTCTACAAACTCTGAACGCATTTGTGTCATTCAATCTCTTTTTCTTGAAATAAGGAATGACTGATTCCATTTTCAGTCGGGAACTAGTTTATAGTTTACTATTTTCAATGGTATTTTTAGCACCAAAGAGAACTGACATACTTTTTATCAGCCTTCTTTCGCTCTTCATCTGCGAGCACTAATCCAGTGTCTGTCCAATAATTTGCGAAGAGCGCCAGTTTGTGTGTCAACGCCGTACCCCATATCCGCCCAGCAACGTTCGCCCAATTATGGGGCAGGCGATCCGGCAAAATGATCCGCTCGCAACTCACACCGACGCGCTCTTGCTCTGCCCCTCTGAAATTGGTCCAGCTTTATTGATGGGATCCCGCGAATTGGTCTTGATCCAGTTTCTGGTCAGGTATTCATACGACCTTTCGGTTTTCGTTCGGTTGGGCTGCAAAGTTGCGCGGCGTCAAGTTTCCGAGCGATGAGTGCAGCCTGGTTTTATTGTAGTCGACCTGCCAGTCGTTGATCCGTGTTCGGGCGTCGTTTAAGCACAGGAAGCATCCAGACTTCGTTGATGCCTTTGGCCTCGGATCGGCCGGCGCGATACCGGCAGGCGCGCCGTCGCTTTGGACTTCGAGTACGGATCGACAGGCCTTCTTCGCAATAGATCCAGTAGAGACGCTTGTGATTCACGCCCCCCTCGCGCTGCGTTAGGATATGCAATCGCCGGTATCCGTGCCGCACGCGGGCTTCGGCCAGCTCCTTAAGGCGCGTCCTGAGTTCCACTGCCGGATCACGCCTGGATTAAATCTGTGAGAAGCCCGGCCGAAGCCCGTGGCCCTGCATGCCCCGCGCTCGAATACGCCAAAAACACCCTGATAATGCCAAATGACCTCGCGACGGCGGACAGGATTCACCATTTTTTTGTCAGCGCATCCTGAAACATGGTCTTGTCCAGCGTCAGGTCGGCGACCAGGCGCTTGAGCTTGCCATTCTCATCCGCAAGCTGCTTCAGCCTCCGGATCTCGGCCACACCTATCCCGGCATAAACCTTCTTCCAACAATAGAATGTCGCTTCGGCGACCCCTATCTTCCGGCAAACCTCGCCAACCGGTGTCCCCGCTTCTGCTTGCCTCAGCGCAAAGGCAATCTGTTCATCGCGTTATCGTCTCTTGGGCATCGGCACACTCCCACTATCGCCAGAAATGTACCCAAAACTTCGCAATCAGTTCGGACCAGATTTACGGGCCAAGACCACTCGCTGGTCTTAGAAATAACCGGCCCAAAAACCACTACATTTAAAAAGGCAACGCACCATTTCACCTGGACAAGCGGAATTCACTTCTGGAATGAGCGGGCTACGCCAAACAACGCATAAGGAGGCTCTTGGACTTTACCCGTGACGATCCAGTGACACATACCCATGATGTCGGATTAGTTCGTCGCGCTCGGCCGATCTCAGGTCTTCGCGTATCATTTCAGCCACGAGGTCATGAAATGAACTCTTTGGGGTCCATCCGAGTTTGGTTTTCGCTTTGCTTGGATCACCAAGAAGCGTGTCCACTTCGGCCGGTCGGAAATAGCGCGGGTCGACTTTGACAATGTCCCGGCCTTCTATCGAACCCACCTCGTTCACATCCTGCCCCCGCCAGGCGATCTGCATGTCGAGTTCTCGGGCCGCCGCGTCGACGAAGTCCCGGACCGAATGCTGGACGCCGGTGGCGATCACAAAATCCTCCGGCTCTTCTTGCTGCAGCATCAGCCACATCATCTCGACATAGTCCCGGGCGTGACCCCAATCGCGCTTCGCGTCGAGGTTGCCGAGATACAGGCAATCCTGCAGGCCTAGCTTAATACGCGCTAGGGCGCGGGTGATTTTCCGAGTAACGAACGTTTCCCCACGAATGGGACTCTCATGATTGAACAGCGTACCGTTGCAGGCGTAGATTCCGTAGGCTTCTCGGTAATTGACCGTGATCCAATAGGCGTAGAGCTTGGCGACCGCGTAGGGGCTGCGCGGATAGAACGGCGTCGTCTCCGACTGTGGAGTCTCCTGAACGAGACCATACAATTCGGACGTCGAAGCCTGATAGAACCGGGTTTTCTTCTCCAACCCTAGAATGCGGATCGCTTCGAGGACCCGCAGCGCGCCGAGCGCATCCGAGTCCGCCGTATATTCGGGCTCTTCGAAGGAAACAGCGACATGGCTCTGAGCCGCAAGGTTGTAGATTTCGTTCGGTTGGACCTGCTGGATCACACGGGTCAAGGACGAAGAGTCCGTCATATCGCCATGATGGAGAAAAAAACGCACATCTTCTTCGTGTGGATCCCGATAGAGATGGTCAATGCGATCGGTATTGAAAAGCGACGAACGACGCTTCAACCCATGCACTTCATATCCTTTGCTAAGAAGGAATTCGGCAAGGTATGCGCCATCTTGTCCGGTAACGCCGGTTATCAGAGCGACCATGGGCGGCATAGCTAGCTGTTCCTCCTCAACACGAAGGTGCTCGTCCTCTCCACACTTCCGCCTCAAATTGGATGAGCACCGCGTCCACGCCCTATCCTTATGTCAGTCACTGTTGGCAACGGCTAGCCGAGTCTAGCTATATGGGCGCACTCATCGCCTCGAAGATGCAACATGGAGGTTGGACAACCTATTCCGGTCCTTGCGGGCGCGACCAAAAACTAATCGCTCGAAACTCGGACATGCGCGACCGGTTGTTCCGCACCCAACATCTCCGCCTCTAGCTCCTCGATTTCCGCCTTCAACGCCTCGTACTCTCGGACTTTCCGTTTCAAAAACGACTCCGTCAGGGCCATTTTTTGGCTCACGCCACGCGGCGTCAGCAGATACAGATAGCCGAGCTTGTTATTGCTATTGCGAAAGTTCTTAATCTTGACCATGCCCTTATCGGCGAGGGCGCGCAGGCAGTAATTCACGCGGCCGAGACTGACGCCCAGTTGCCCGGCGATCTCACGCTGGGTCAGATCTGGGTTGCTTTCCAGCAATCGCATAACACGAAACTGAGTGTCGTCTTCGGAAACCAGTAGATAGCTCCTCGGGAACCGGCGAAGGATCGTTATTCAGGCACGCTACCGCCAGCACGTGCAGCACGCTGCAAGCCTAGCGAAATCTCAAAAATTCTAACGAAATCAGGACCCTGACGGATCAACCAATCTCATGCGTTCAGACTTGAACGGACTATCACTTTGACGGATCGTTTGGCAAGCCGAAAACACAGCCCCTGTCCTTTTCAACCGCGCCCTGGCTCGGGCCTCGCCGTGCAACAGCGCGGCGATCCCTTTCTCCTTTTTGGCCAGATCGGGGAGTTTGGCGAAGCGCCTGTTCACGTCGCGGCGAATACTCCGCTCCGTGTCATGCGCGGTATTTGGGACCCAAAGCCGAACGCCGTCTTCGCCGACGGTTATGTGTCGTAAAAGCATCGAGGTCGGCGACTATGCAGGTTCGTCCCGATCCGGCCATAGACGACCCCGGTAGCGCACGATCAATCCACCGCCGAGTGGGGCGCCAAGCGCCACATCAAAATGGAACACGCCGTCACGCCCGTATTCTTGGCTCTCACTGGTCGGCAAAAGAAAACGCGGCAGCGGCATGCCCAGGAACCAACCGCGGCGAACAGGCAATCGCATGCCGTGTTCGTCCACAGACATATCCAGCTCGTAGGTGAACAGCCAGAAGCGCTCACAGTAGCGATAGCGAATGGGCGCGGGCGTACAGTACGAGCGGAACACCTGACCGCCAAAACTCCGCTCCCAGACCTCACCGTTCTTCACACACGTCTTGGTCACGGTCACCGCAATATCCTCGCCCGCGGCCGGAAAGCCGAAGAACCAACCGGTCAGCCGGGCGATCATCGATCCGCCGCGCGTGATCTCCGCCACACCTGAAAAGCTCTCGATGTCTTGGACACTGTGCAGCGCCTGCGCCTCGGGCGATAAGCGCGCCCAACGATCGGCGAGCGCCGACTGGAAAAGCGTGGGCGCGGGCCCCTCCTCCATCGTCGTCGAAACCGACAGATCGGTCATGGCGTCCTCCGCCTCCTCCCGCGTCATCTCCGCCAAACAAGGTCGGGCGCCGGGCGCCACCCTATCTCGTCGGCGAATCAGGGCGCGTACGGCGACGGCCGGAATATAGGGGCCGTCCCCCGCCTCGGCGATTAGACGCCATTCGCGTCGTATCGGGTGTCCCAACGACCGTCCGACAACTAAGACACGCATACCGCCCCGGTCCGTCCCGAAAGGCAGCAGAAGATTCGCGCCCCGTTGAAACCAGGCGGCGCGCGCTGGTGTCAGATCGAACCGCCAGCGTCGCCGTATCCAAGCCATAGCCAACATTGCCGTATTGAGAATGCCCAGTTCCATGCCAGCTCGAAACATGACGGACCTCGCGTGGAAGAAAGCCGGAAAGAGGCGAATGTCCGGCGTCTCGATAAATCGCGCGGTTCTAACGAGGTTTGGGGCAAGATGTACGCGACGGGCGTCGCTCCAACACGGCTGCGCACGCCATCGACCGCCGCGCCAGACGCGCGCCGTCATTCCAAGCGCCCCGACGATGCTCATGATGACCGACACGCCGCGCGGCGCGCGGTTGCCAGGAAGGATCGCCGTGTCGATGAGCGTGACCTCGTCCAGCCCAGCGCACAGATCGGCCGCGACCGACGACGAGAGTCCGGGCGTGCTCGAAGCGCCGGATAAAACGCGTCGTCCTCTGTCGCACGCCATCGCATCGAGCTTCGATATCCCCGCCGTGAAACCAGCATCATCGGAAAGGTCGAGATAATCCGCGCCTGTCTCGATGCACATGCGAGGCAACGCATATGGATCATGCCCATACGCCTGAAACGGCCCGGCGGCGTCGACAACGACATCCGGCTCGTCGAAGAACAACGCATCTAGGTCTGCGTGCAAGTCGCATGAAAGGCTGCGACAACCCAATTTCTCAGCCGCGGCGCGCGCCTGGTCGGCGCGACGTCCGGCGATTGTTACGTCGTGGCCATCTCGGACAAGCAGGTCCGCAAGTCGAAAGCCAAAAACGCCATAGCCCCCAGCGATAACGACTTTCATTCGATCAGGCGCGCGCGCAGGGCCGGATCGGGGATCGCGCACATGTCGCCGCGCCCGAACAGGCGATATCGGTTGCGGGCGAGCTTGCGGTAGAGCCAGTCCTGAGCGGGGCGCGGCGCCAGCCGCAAAGGCTGCAACACCCATCCGACGCCCCCGATACGCCGTCCCATGCGGATTATCGCGTCGAGAGACGTGTAAGCACGGCCGTCGACGATATAGAGCCAGCTTTCCGGGTCGTCGGGGGCGAGGCCGTAGTGTTCCAACAAAGCGCGACCAAGCGGCGATTGAGCGCGACAGATCCTGAACTCCCCCAAATTGTCGAAGCGGGCGATCAGGCGCGCGCCCGTCGAGCACAAGGCGCATTCGCCATCCATGACGGTCACGGGACCGGCGTCATCAAAATCCGGCACATCTGGGTCCGCGCGATACGAGTAGGGCGTACTTGAAACAGACTGCGCCATGAAAAGCCTCTCTGGATAGGTTAAGGGGCGACGGTCGGCAGGCCCCGCATTCAGCGCCCGCCGCCGAAATGCCCTAGACGCTCGCACAGCAAGGCATAGAACCCGTCCGCGTCGACCGAGCCCATGACCTGGGCGTTCGGCTTGCGGTCTGTGACGCGCCACCAGTCCATCACACTCATGCCGCGCGTCAGCGGCGATTCGCATTCGATCTCGACATTGATATGCCGGCCGGAGAACAGCTCGGGCTGCAGCAGATAGGCGATCACCGACGGGTCATGCAGCGGCGCGCCGTCCGCCCCGTATTTGTCCAGATCGAACCGCTCGAAGAAATTGACCCAGCCGTCGATCACGTCGCTGACCCGATTGCCGATCGCCGCCAGCGCCGATTTCCGCGCCTCAGTCAGCAGCAGTTGGTGGGTTACATCGAGCGGCATGACCGTGAGCTCGAGGCCCGAGGCGAAGACCTTGGCGGCCGCCTCCGGATCGGCATAGATGTTGAATTCCGCCGCCGGCGTGATGTTGCCGACCTCGAAATAGGCGCCGCCCATCAAGACGACGCTGTGCAGCCGGGCGGCCGCGTCAGGGTGGCGCTTGAGCAGCAGCGCGAGATTGGTCAGCGGCCCAAGGCAGCACAGCGTCACGGCGCCCGGAGGATGCGCCTCCAGCGTCTCGCGCAGAAACCCGACCGCGTCGGACGAAGCCGCCGCGATCGCGGGGGTCGGCAGGTCATAGCCGTCCAGGCCGGTGCGGCCATGCACATGCTCCGCCGTCACCGCTTCGCCGACCAAAGGCCCGGCCGCGCCGGCATGGATCGGGACGTCGGTTCGGCCGCAAAGCTCTACAGTCTTCAGCGCGTTGATCGTGGTCAGAGCCAGCGGCACATTGCCGGCCACGGTCGTAATTCCCAGCACCGTCAACGCATCCGGCGCCGCGAGCGCCAGACAGACAGCGACAGCGTCATCCTGCCCGGGATCGGTGTCGATGATGATCGGTCTGGTCATTCGGTGCTCTCAAATGTGCGGAAAAGATGGCCAAGAACCATTTCCCAGATAAGCGCCAACACGGTCAAGCTGGAGACGCTTTTCGCTGCATCGCATACGCCGCGACGCAGAAGAACAACAGCGCCGGAATGAGATAATCCGCCGGGAGTCCCAAAAGATAGCCATGCAGGCCCGCCACCCCCGACCAAAGCACGGGAACGATCAGCAGATCGAACCGCCGTCTCGGTGCGACGGCCAGCGCGGCGCCGGCGGCGAACAGCGCCGTGGCGTTGGGGGCGACCCCGATCAGATCCGTGGCGCCAGGCGGAACGGCGGCCAAGACTTGTAGCGCGGGGTAGAGGACAAGGGCGGCGGCCATAACCAGCACGCCGACGAGGCGCAGACGCCCCGGTTCTAAACGCCGCGGCGGGGGAGCAAAGGCCAAGCGCGCCGCCAGCCAGAAGGCGAAGGCGAGCCATGCGGCGGCGTAGGCCGACGCCGCGAAATTCACCTCGGCCATCATCAGCCCTTGATGCGCGACGCCGACCCAGGCGGCCATGAACGCGAGAACGCAGCCCAACAGGCGCGGCCCCTGAACATGGTTTCTCCAAGCCAACCAGAGCGCCGCGAGCGCCAGCGCGCTCATCAACAGAACCATCGCCAACCAGCGCCGATTATAGTCGGCCATCAGGACCGCATAGACCTCCGCATCATAGGGAAGGCCGGAGGACAGGTTCATAGCGCCTCGACGGTGGCGCGCATCCGCTCGCGGGCCTTTGCGTCGGGCAGAGGTCCGGACAGCGCGGCCATATTCTCGCGCATATGGTCGACACGTGAGGTCGCCGGGATGGCGCAGGTGACCGCCGGGTGCGAGACGATGAATTTCAGCACGAATTGCGGCCAGTTGTTGATCTCATATTCGGCGGCCCAGCCGGGCAAGGGCTCGCCTTCTAACCGGTCGATCAGAGCGCCGCGCTGAAAGGGACGGTTAACGATGACGCCGATCCCCTTGTCCGCCGCCATCGGCAACAGCCGGTTCTCGGCCTCTCGATCGACGATGTTATAGGTCAGTTGGATGAAATCGAGCGGCTCCGACGCCATGATTTCGGCCATCCGCTCGTGCCGCGATCCGTGCGAAGTGGTGATCCCGACATAGCGAACCCGCCCCGCCTCCCGCGCGCGCCGGATCGAGACCAGATGATCGCGCCAATCAACCAGATTGTGCACCTGCATCACGTCGATCTTCGGCAGGCCCCATAACGCCCGCGCTTCTTCCATTTGTTCCGGCCCGGTTCCGCCGGCGGGCGACCAGATCTTGTCAGCGGAAATCAAACCGTCGCCGCGCCCCTTCGGCAGGCGTTCCAGGCACCAGCCCATCACATCCTGCGCCGAGCCGTACATCGGCGAGCTGTCGACCAAGCCGCCGCCGAGCGCGAAGAAGGCGTCGAGCACCTCGAACCGCGAGCGGCGCAACGCCTCGTTGCCACCGACATTGAACGTGATCCAGGTTCCCATGCCGATGACGGGGATGCGTTCGCCCGAAGAGGGGATCGACCGGGTCAGCATTGGCGCAGCCGAAACCGTGTTGGGAAGAGCCGCCAGGGCGGCCGACGCCGCCGCGCCGCCGAGAAAGTCGCGGCGTTTCATGGGGAAGGTCGTCATACCATCCGAGATGGGAAACGCCCCTGCGCTGGGCAAGAGCGCTTAGCCGGTCAATTGCCGGATCAACTGGCCGCGCCCGCGCGGCGCAGCCCCCAACCCGCCGACGATCCCGGCCGCGACTGAGGCGGCGATTCCGAGCGCGACAGGCAAGATCAGCGCGGCCAGTCCCGGCTGCCAATCGATGCGCAAGGCCGCAGTAACGGCGAAATACCCGCCGACGCCGCCCGTCAAACCCCCGATCACCGCCGCAATCAAGCCGATGGCGGCGGCCTCGGTCAGGCGAGCGATCGCGACCTCGCGCCGAGACGCCCCGACCAGCGAAAAGACCAAAGCCTCCTGCCGACGGGAATCGACGTCCGAGGCGACCAGGGCGGCGAGCGATAGGGCGCCCGCGACCACCAGCAGAGCGGCGATCAGGAATGAGGCGAATGTCGCGCCGCTGATGACGTCGCGCAATTGCGCGACGATGCGCCGGGCGTCGATGGCGGTGATATTCGGGTAGTCGGCGGCAAGGTCACGGATCAGACTGTCGACGGCGATGTCATTTTCGCCCTGCAGGCTCATGATCCAGGTATGCGGCGCGCCCCGAAACGGGTCAGGCGACGCGAGCATCAGGAATTCCGGCCGCATGGTGCGGTGATATTCCTTCCGGATATTGACGACTTCGGAGGTGAAACTGCGCCCCAACACGCTGTATGTCATGGTGTCGCCGACCTTCAGGTCAAACGCCTCCATCAAGTCCTCTTCCGGCGAAATCAAGGGCGGGCCGCTATAGTCCGGCGCCCACCAGTCGCCGGCCAGTAGCTCGGCCCCGGTCGGCTCCGCGCTCCAAGCGAAGCTGCGATCACCCTCGATCACCCAGGACTTGTCTTGCCGGATCAGCGCCTGCTCCACCGGAACGCCGTTTACCGCCGTGAGGGTCATGCGCATGAAGGGGCTTGATTGCAGTCCGCTTAGACCTGGGTCGCGCTCAATCCGGTCCTCTATCGCCGCCACTTGCGCCGGCTGCACATCCAGGAGAACCAACGCCGGCGCGCGATCCGGGATTTCATCCGTTAGCGCTCGGGTCAGCGAGGATTGCGCGGCCACAATGGCGGTGACGCCGAAAATGCCGATACCGACTGCGATCGCGCGGGTCGCGGTGTTCCCGGTATCGCCCAAACTCTGGACGACGACCCCGCCGATGAAGCTCCTAGGCCGTCGCCGAGCGACGAGGCGCGCCAGGGCGCCCGCGGCAAGGGTCAAAAGACCAACGGCCACGCCCAGCCCCAAGGTCGCCAACCCGGCCAATCCCGGTATCGGCAAGCTGAGCGCCGCGGCGGCCAACGAGGCGGTGAGGAACCCGACGGCGATACTGGCGTGGCGCGGGTCGGCGCGGAGCGGCGCATCGCCGCTGCGCATCGCCGCCCCCGGCGCGATCCGGGCCGCACCTGACAGCGCCAGCAACCCGGCCCCGATCAAGCCGATTGCGAAAATTCCGGCGACGCTAAGCAGTTGAGTGAGAACGTCGGCAGCGCTCCAGGCGACATTCAACCAAGCCGTGATCGCCTCCAGAAGCGGCGCGGCGACCGCCGCGCTGGCTGCAAGGCCGAGCGCCAATCCCGCCGCGCTGGCCATCGCCATGATGGCCGCATGCAGCGCCAAAACCATGCCGGGCGTGGCGCCGGACAGGCGATACAGCGCAATCGTCCGCGCCCGGCGCCGCACCCAAGCCTTGGCGGCGGCCCAGGCGCCTGAGAGGCCGATGGCGAAGGCGGCGATCCCCGCCATGCCGAGGAAAGTCGTTGTCCGATCGACGGTCCGCAAAACGACGTCGCCAGCGTCGCTTGGCGTTTCGAACTCCCAACCGTAATCGGGACGCAACGCGCGCACCGCTTCCACCAGCAGTTCCGGCGCCCCCGCTTCGTCCTTCACGCGATACCGATATTCGGCCAATGAGCCGCGCTGGATCAGGCCGCTATCCTGCAACACATCGAGCCGCACCAGAACGCGCGGACCGACCATGAAACGGCCGGCCGACAGCCGATCCGGTTCTAGGATGAGCGTATCGGCTATTGTGAAAGTCCGGTCGCCCAAACGGAACACATCTCCGACCTCGGCGCCGGTACGCGCCAACAGTGAGGGCTCGACCACCGCGCCAGGATGGGCGCCTTCCTCCGCCAAGACGTCCGCCAGATCGCGGGCGCTCCCGACGCGCACCGATCCATAAAGCGGATACAGCGCGTCGACGCCCTTGACCTCGACCGCGGCGCGCCCGTCTTCAAATTGCGCCGAGGACCGCAGTTCGGCGACCTCGGACAGGACGCCGAGTCCGGCGATCGCGTCCCTGGTCTCTTCCGAAAGCGGAACATTCGTCATGGTGACAGCGACATCGCCGCCCAAGAACGTGGCTCCGCCCCGACCCAGCATCGTCGAAAGCCCGTCTCCAAGGGCCCAAACGGCGCCCATCATGAAAGTCGCAATGGCGACGCACGCCATGAACAGGCGCAGGCCGAAAATGCCGGCGGCCCATTCCGCGGCGATCAATTGGCGTAAGACGAAACGTTGGGTTGCTTGCGCCGGCGCCCTGTCAGTCGCGGTCATGTCCGGACCAGTCCCGAATCGATCGCGATGGTGCGGTCGCATTTCTCCGCCAGCGCCGGATCGTGGGTCACCAAGAGCATCGAGGCGCCAGTCTCGCGCACAAGGTCGAACATCACGCGCACCACCTCGTCGCCTGTCGCCTGATCAAGGTTGCCTGTCGGCTCGTCCGCCAGCACCAGCCGCGGACTGGCGGCGAAGGCGCGCGCGATGGCGACGCGCTGTTGCTCGCCGCCCGACAAGGCGGACGGACGGTGGGTCAAGCGATGGCCGAGCCCGACTCGGTCCAGCATCCGCGCAGCGGCGGTTTCGGCTTCCGTCTCGCCCGCCAACACCATCGGCAGCGCCGCATTCTGAACGGCGGTCATCGCGGGGATCAGATGAAAGCTCTGAAAAACAATCCCAATATCGCGGCGGCGCAGGTTGGTTCGCACGGATTCGCTGGCTTGGTTAAGATCGACGCCCAACACGTCGACGTCGCCCCCGGTGGCTTTCTCCAACCCGCCGATCACAGCGATCAGGGACGATTTGCCGGAGCCGGACGGGCCGGTGACGGCGGTGATCTCGCCAGCGGCCAATTGAATATCAATCCCGCGCAAGACGGAAACTTCGCCCTCCGGCGACGGATAGGACAAACGCGCCTGGGTCAAGGAGACGACGGTTTCCGCCGGCGCCGCCTGCGCACGCTGCGCCCCGTCGGCAAGGTCCAAAACAAGCGCCATATCAAATCCCCAAAAGTATTGCGTATTTAGATACGCCGCCGGAAGCCTCAAGGATCATCTTTCAGCCGCCAGCCCCGATGCTGATGCAAATCAATGTCGCTCCTTTGGAGGAACGATACTTGTTAGTTAGGCAGGTATTTACGCGAGGAAAGTTAATGATCCGTGTATTAAACACGGCGGCCCGACGCTGGCCCGCGCGCGACCGGGGATTGAGCGCGTCATGACGGCGGGGGAAACGGCCGGGGCGCCGGCCTCCGGCTATCAAGATCAGGTCGCGCAGATCTGCGATTCCTATGACAACGACCCGCACCGGATGCTCGACATCTTGCGGGACGTCCAGGACCGGTTTCGCTGGATCGCGCGCGAGACGATGCAGACCGTCGCCGAGAAGACCGGCCTGACGCAGATCGCGGTCGAAGGCGTCGCCAGCTTCTACGCCTTTCTCTCGCTGGCGCCCAAAGGACGCATCACGATCCGACTGTGCGACGACATCGTCGATCAGTTCGCCGGGCTGCCCGAGGTCACCGAGAGCTTTGAGAAAGCGCTGGGGATCGGGATCGGCGAGACGACGTCCGACGGCGGCTTTTCTCTGGAATACACGCCCTGCATCGGCATGTGCGACCAGGCGCCGGCGGCGATGATCAATGACGTGATCGTCACCAACCTGACGCCGGAAAAGACGCGCGCCCTCGTCGCGGCGCTGAAATCCGGGAAACGCCCGGAAGACCTGATCTCGCCCGATTTTGACGACCTGACGCCGCATCAACGCGCCGTCACCATGGTCGAGAATAATATCCGACACGCCGGCGCGGTGCTGTTGGGGCCGGCTGCGCCGGATGCGGGATTGAAGAACGCGCTGGACCTGACCCCGTCCCGCATCATCAAGGAATTGGAAGATAGCGGGCTGCGCGGTTGCGGCGGCGCCGGCTTTCCGACCGGGCGCAAGTGGCGTTTCGCCGCCGAGACCGAAGCCGAGCGGCGCTTCGTGATCTGCAACGCCGACGAGGGCGAACCGGGCACCTTCAAAGACCGCGTGTTGCTAACCGAACGCCCTCACCTTCTGATCGAAGGCATGACCATCGCCGCCCGCGCGGTCGGGGCGCGCGAAGGCCTCCTCTATCTTCGGGGCGAGTATATCTATTTGCGCGATTTGCTGGAGGAGGTCCTGGCGGACCGGCGCGCGCGCGGCTTGCTGGGCGACGGGATCATGGGGGTCGACGGGTTCGATTTCGACATAAGGCTGCAGCTCGGCGCCGGGGCCTATATCTGCGGCGAGGAAGGCGCGCTGATCAGCTCCTGCGAAGGCTTGCCTGGCGAACCGAAGACGCGCCCGCCCTTCCCGGTGACGCGCGGCTATCTCGGCTTTCCGACGGTGGTCAACAATGTCGAAACCCTGTGCCACGCGGCCCGCATCCTGGATCGCGGGTCCAAATGGTTCTTCGATATGGGGACCGAAGGCAGCCACGGCACGAAACTGTTCAGCGTCTCCGGCGACTGCCTGAATCCCGGCATCTATGAGTTGCCCTACGGGTTGTCGCTCAAGGAGCTGCTGGAGATGGCGGGCGGCGAGGACGCGGCGGCGGTCCTGGTCGGCGGCCCCAGCGGCGCCATGATCGCGCGCGACACATTCGACCGGAAACTCACTTTCGACGATCTGGCGACCGGCGGCGCCATCACCGTCTTCTCCAAGGACCGAAACGTTCTGGAGATCGTCGAGTACTACATGTCCTTCTTCGTGCATGAGAGCTGCGGCTATTGCACGCCCTGCCGGGTCGGCAACGTCCTTTTGCAGAAGGCGGTCGCGAAATTCCGTGAGGGCTTGGCCAATCCCGAGGACATCGCCTACCTCAAAGACCTGTCCGGCACGATCATCGAGACCAGCCGGTGCGGTCTGGGCATGACCTCGCCCAATCCGATCCTCTCAACGCTCGAGAATTTCCCGCTGGTCTACTCGGCCATGGCGAAACCGTCGAAAGACCGGATCCGGGATACGTTCGACATCCAGTCTGCAATCGACGGCGCGCGCAAACTCGCCAAACGCCGGTCCTATGTGTTCGACAGGGATTTCAGCCAATGAGCGATTTCACCTTCACCATCGACGAGATCGAAATCCCGGCCAAAGAGGGGCAGACGATCATGGAGGCGGCCGACGCGGCCGGCGTCTACATTCCGCGCCTCTGCGATCATGAGGGGCTGCGCCACCAAGGCGGCTGCCGAGTCTGCACCGTGAAGGCGGCGGGCCGCAGCGTGTCGGCCTGCACGCAACCGGCCGAACCGGGCCTCGCGGTCGAAAACGAGACGCCGCATATCAACAAGCTGCGCCGCGACTTGGTCGAGATGCTTTTCCACGAGGGCAACCATCTCTGCCCGATCTGCGAGGCCAGCGGCAATTGCGAGTTGCAGGCGATGGCCTATCGGTTAGATATGACCGAGCCGACGCGCTTCCCCTATCTCGAACCCTGCCGGCCGGTCGACGCCTCCCATCCTGATATCGCGCTGGACACCAACCGCTGCATCTCCTGCGGCCGCTGCATCCGCGCCTCTCAAGATGTCGATCAGAAGGGCGTGTTCGGCTATGTCGGGCGCGGCATTCACCGCCATGTCGCCGCCAACGGCCCCGACCTGGCCCATACCGACGCCGAAATCACCGATTTCGCGATTTCCGACGAGGTCTGCCCTGTCGGCTGCATCATCCGAAAACGTGTCGGTTTCGTGACCCCGATCGGCGAGCGCGAGTTCGACAAAGGCCTGATCGGCCGCAAGATCAGCGAGAAACGCAATGCCTGACAGTCAAGACGCGCCGGCCGCCGATCTGCCGAAAGCCCGCATCGCGACGGCATCGCTCGCCGGCTGTTTCGGCTGTCATATGGCGATCCTGGACATTGATGAACGGCTCATCGACCTGATGGCGCTGGTCGAGTTCGACCGCTCGCCGCTGACCGACATCAAGAAATTCACCAAGCGCTGCGATATCGGCATTATTGAAGGAGGCTGCTGTAACGAGGAAAACGTGCATGTGCTTCAGGATTTCCGCGAGAACTGCGATATCCTGATCGGCCTCGGCCAATGCGCGATCATGGGCGGGCTGCCGGCCATGCGCAACGCCATCATGCATTCCGACGAACCGCTGCGAGAATGCCTGGAAGAGGCCTATATCACCGGCCGCTATATCCGCAACAAGACGCACAACATCCCCAACGATCCGGCCCTGCCGCTTCTGTTGGACAAGGTCTACGCCTGTTCTGAAGTGGTCGAGATGGATTATCAAATCCCCGGCTGCGCCCCGACGGGCGATGTGATCTTCGAGACCTTGAGCAAATTACTGACCGGCAAGTTTCGCGGCTTCGAACGCGAAACGATCAAATTTGACTGACGCGACGGCGTCGGTCGGGAGCATCGCGGCATGGCCGAACCGAGACTAATCGAAATCTCGCCTCTGACCCGGGTCGAGGGCCACGGCAAGGTAACCGTGCATCTCGACAAGGAGGGCATGGTCGACGAGGCGCGGCTGCATATCGTCGAATTCCGCGGCTTCGAGCGTTTCATCCGCGGACGGCTGATGTGGGAGGTGCCGGTCATCGTCCAGCGTCTGTGCGGTATCTGCCCGGTCAGCCACCATCTCGCGGCCGCCAAGGCGATGGACATGATCGCCGGGGTCGACGAGTTGCCGCCGACCGCGGAAAAGATGCGGCGGCTGATGCATTACGGCCAGGTCATGCAGAGCCATGTGCTGCATTTCTTCCATCTGGCGGAACCCGACCTGCTGTTCGGGTTCGACGCGCCGGCGGAGAAGCGTAATATCTTCGAGGTGATCCGGGAGAAGCCGGAGCTTGGCCGCCGCGCGATCCTGATGCGGAAATTCGGGCAGGACATTATCGAGGCGACGGCGGGGAAAAAGATTCACGGCACCGCCGCGATCCCGGGCGGCGTCAACCGCAACCTGCCGATCGCGACCCGCGACCAATTCCTCAAGGATATCGAACAGATGGAGGCCTGGGCGCTGGAGAGCTTGGCGTTGGCCCGCGACTATACCTTGTCGCATCCCGATCTGGTGCTGGGCTTCGCCGCCTTCCCGTCTCACTACATGTCTCTGGTCCGCGAAGGGGACGGCGCGCTCGACCTCTATCACGGTAATCTACGCGCCATCGATATCTGGGGCGGGACGATTTTCGATCAGTTGGACTATACCAAATATCACGAAGTCCTGGTCGAAGATGTGCGGTCCTGGTCCTACATGAAATTCCCCTACATCAAGGAGTTGGGGCCGGAGAAAGGCTGGTACCGGGTCGGGCCGCTGGCGCGCATGGATACGGTCGACTTCATCGACACGCCGCTGGCCAACGCCGCGCGCGACGAGTTGATAGCGACGAATTCCGGGGGCGCGACCCATGCGATCCTGGCCAACCATTGGGCCCGGATGATCGAGGTGGTGCATTGCGTCGAGAAGATCCGCGAATTGCTGCACGATCCGGACCTGCAGGGAACCGACCTGCAAGCCAAAGGCGATCGGCGCGAGGAAGGGATCGCCATGATCGAAGCCCCGCGCGGCAACCTGATCCATCATTACAAGGTCGATGAGAAGGATCAGGTCACTTACTGCAACCTGATCGTCTCGACGACCCACAATAACGAAGGCATGAACCGGGCGGTGACGGATGTCGCCGACAAGGTGATCTCCGGCCGCCAGACGATCACAGAAGGCATGCTGAACCATATCGAGGTCGCGATCCGCGCCCACGATCCCTGCCTGTCCTGCGCCACCCACGCGCTCGGCCAGATGCCGCTGCAGGTCGAACTCTTCGATGCAGACGGCGCGATGATCGACAGCCGGACGCGCGACGCATGACCCGTCCGATCCAGTTGATCGGCTATGGCAATCCGGGACGGGGCGACGACGGGCTCGGCCCCGCCTTCGCCGCCTGGGCGGAAGACGCGGCGTTTCCGGGCCTCGCCGTCAAGACCGACTATCAACTGACCGTCGACCACGCGCTGCTGATCGCCGAGGCCGACCGGGTAGTGTTCGTCGACGCGATGATGAACGCCGATGCGCCCTACAGCTTCGGTCCGGTCGCGCCCGCCGCCGACGCCAATCTCGGCAGCCACAGCCTAAGCCCAGCCGCCGTCCTCGCTCTGACCCGGACGCTTTATGGGGCCGCGCCGGAAGGGTTCGTGCTCGGCGTCGCCGGTCATGAGTTCGGCGACGTGAAGGAAGGGTTGAGCCGAATCGCCGAGGCCAATCTCCGCGCGGCGCAAGACTTCTTTCAGGCTTGGCTCACCGAGACGCCGATTTCGGCGCCGACTGGCGGCTTGGCGCTCGCCCATGCATGAACTGTCGCTCTGCGAGCATATTCGGGACATGCTCGAAGAGAAGGTGCGCACAGATGGCTTCGCCCATGTCAATCGGGTCTGGCTGGAGATGGGCCCCTTTTCGTGCGTCGATCCGGAGGCTCTGCGATTCGCCTTCGCCATCGCGATGCACGGGACGGTTGTCGAGAACGCTACGCTTCAGATCGATACGGTCCCGGCCGAGGCCCGTTGTCTCGCCTGCGACAAGGAAGCGACCATGACGCAGCTGGGCGACCCCTGTCCCCATTGCGGCGAAACGGCGCTGCACACGGTCGGCGGCGACGACCTGCGCGTCAGCCGGATCGAGGTGGTTTAGGCGCGACTGCTGACCTAGGAGAATTTCTGATGGGCCTGCCGGTTCAACGGCTTCTAGAAGTTAGCGGCACTTCGTTGGCCCATCCGTCGCCCCGGACTTGATCCGGGGCCCATGGAACCGCCCAATGGATGCCGGCTCGGGGGCCGGCATGACGGGTTGAATGAGAGAGGCGACGACAAAGCCTGAAACACGACCTGACCGCTGCTTGATCCACGTCAAGGACCAGGACCGCCGCCTCTTTCATGATCGGGGACATGATCGAAACGCGTATTCACGGACGGGGCGGCCAGGGCAATGTCGCGGCCGCCTATCTGCTGGCCGCAGCCGCTTTTGAGGCGGGCCGGTATTGCCAGGCCTTCCCCGCCTTCGGGGCCGAACGGCGCGGCGCGCCGGTGGCCGCCTTCGTGCGTATAGACGCCACGCCCATTCACCTAAGATCGCAGATCCGTACGCCGGATTATCTGGTGGTCCAGGACGACACGCTGCTGCTCGACCCCAAAATCACCGCGGGTCTGAAAGCGGACGGGGCGATGCTGGTGAATTCGACTCGCAGCGGCGAGGAGATCGGCGCGCATTTCGACTGCCGGGCTTTCAGTGTCGACGCCACCGCCCTGGCCGTCGCAGAGATCGGCCGGCCGATCCCGAACACCGCTCTGCTGGCGGCGCTTCTGACGCTGACCGGGGAGTTTCCGCTCGACGCATTGGCGGCGGCGCTGAAGAAGCGGTTCCACGGCGCGGTGCTTGAGAAGAATATGGCCTTGATCGAGCACGCGGCCGACGCCGCGCCGAAAGGCCTCTGGGCGCGGGAGACGGTCGATGCGTGAAGCGCTGGAAGGCAGTCAGGCGATCGCGCGCGCCGTCGCGCTGTGCGACCCGGATGTGATCGCCGCCTATCCGATCACGCCGCAGACCCATATCGTCGAGAATATCTCGAAACTGGTCGCCGAGGGCGATCTGCATACGGAATTCGTCAGCGTCGAATCTGAATTCTCCGCCGCTTCCGTCGCGCTCGGCGCCGCGGCGACCGGCGCCCGGGCCTACACCGCCACCGCCTCGCAGGGCGTGCTGTTGATGGCGGAGGTCCTGTTCAACATCGCCGGCATGCGCCTGCCGATGGTGATGACGGTCGCCAACCGCGCCGTGTCGGCTCCCTTGTCGATCTGGAACGATCATGCGGACTCGATGGCGGTGCGCGACGCCGGCTGGATCCAACTGCACGCCACCAGCAACCAGGAGGCGGTGGACACGACGATTCAGGCCTTCCGCATCACCCAGGACACGGAACTGCCGGTCATGGTCTGTATGGACGGGTTCATCCTGACCCATACGCTGGAGCCGATCGACTTGCCGAGCCACGAGGATGTCCGCGCCTGGCTGCCGCCGTTGGAATTCGACCGCAAGCTCGATCCGGCCGACCCGAAGTCCATGGGCATGTTGGTGACGCCGGATTTCTTCCCGGAGGTCCGACATTCGCATCATTCGGCGATGCAGAAGGCCTTGGCGACGATCGAACAGGCGGATGCGGATTTCGAGTCCGCCTTCGGGCGCGCGTCCGGCGGCTTGCTGACCGTCGAGGGCGACCCAGAGGCCAAGATCGGCCTTGTCGCCATGGGCTCAACCGTCGGTACCATGCGCGCCGGCATGGCGCATTTTCAGGCCGAGGCCGGGCCGGCGCGGCTGATCAATCTACGCGCTTACCGCCCCTTCCCCTCCCAAGCGCTGCGCGACGCGGTGCGCGGTCTTGACCATCTGATCGTGATCGACCGGGCGATCTCGCCGGGCCTGGGCGGCATCTTAGGCTCGGAAGTCGCTGCGGTCCTGTCGAGCGCGCCGGACGCGCCGCGCATCCTCAATGTCGCGCTTGGCCTCGGCGGCCGCGACATTCCGGAGACGCTCTATCCAGACCTGCTGGCCGCCGTGCGCGACCCGGATGCGCCCGCCTTTTCGGTGTTCGACGCCGATCTTAAAAAACTCGCCCCGGAGGACCGCTGATGGTCGATGACGCCCGCCTCGCCGATCTGCGGCGCAAATTCGGCCGCGCGCCCGCCGCGCCGTCGGAACCGGCGCCCGCCAAACGCACGCCGCGCGAGGCGCAGCCGCGCTTTCGCGGCTTGGAGAGCGGCCATCGGGCCTGCCAAGGCTGCGGCGAGGCCCTGGCCGCGCGGCTGGTGGTGGAATGCGCCGGGCCGGACGTGATGATCGCCAACGCCACCGGCTGTCTTGAGGTCTTCACCACCGCCTGGCCGGAAAGCGCCTGGCGCGTGCCTTGGGCGCATTCGCTGTTCGAGAACGCCGCCGCGGTCGCGTCCGGCATGGAGGCGGCGATGAAGGCGAAGGGCCGCAATACGAAAGTGCTCGCCTTCGGCGGCGACGGCGGCACCTACGATATCGGCTTCCAGGCGCTTTCGGGCATGCTAGAGCGCTATCATAACGTGCTGTATGTTTGCTACGACAATGAAGCCTATATGAATACCGGCATTCAGCGCTCCTCTTCGACACCGCACGCAGCGACCACCACCACCTCGCCCGCGGGCAAGGAGCGCATGGGCAAGCGGCATCTGAAGAAGGACCTTCTGTCGATCATCGCCGCGCATCATATTCCCTACACCGCCTCGGCCTCGGTCGCCTTCCCGCAGGACCTGCAGCGCAAAGTGCGCCATGCGATGGGGATCGACGGCCCGGCCTTCCTGGTCGTGCATTCGCCGTGCCCGCTGGGCTGGCGGCATGACAGCCGGCTGACGATCGATGTCGCGCGTAAGGCGGTCGAATGCGGTCTGTTTCCGCTGGTCGAACTGGAGCGCGGCGCGCTGACCAATGTCATGCCGATCCGCGAGGTCCGGCCGGTCGCCGATTACCTGAAGCCGCAAGGCCGCTTCGCGCATCTCTTCTCCGACGATGTGCGGGCGCAGGAGGAGCGCGACCATCTGCAGGCGCTGGCCGATTACAATATCCAGGTCTACGGCCTAACCGGCGAAGGGCAAGACCCGGCCGACACGGGCGGCGCCGCCGCGGTGGGGCGCAGCGGCCGCGCGCCCCGAGGAAACGACGGAGCAGCGAGGCGCGTATCATGACCATCCTGACCCGCGGAGCCTATGGCGAACCCGGCACCTCGCTCGCCTTCAAGACCGGCAATTGGCGTTCGACCGAACGGCCGGTGCATATCCACGCAAAGGCGCCCTGCCACGCCGCCTGTCCGGCCGGCGAAGACCAGCAGGCCTGGTTCGCCAAACTGCAGGAAGGCAAGGCCGAAGAAGCCTGGCGGGTGCTGGTCGCGGCGAACCCTATGCCGGGCGTCACCGGCCGGGTCTGTCCGCATCCCTGCGAAAGCGCCTGCAACCGCGCCGCCCTGGACGGGGCGTTGGCGATCCACAATGTCGAACGCTGGCTCGGCGACGAGGCGGTGAAGCACGGCTGGGCCTATCCGGTCGACGCGCCCGCCGCCGACGCGCCCACAGTCGCCATCATCGGGGCCGGTCCGGGCGGTTTGTCCGCCGCCTATCACGCGGTGCGCAATGGCCTGCGCGCGACGATCTATGAGGCGGGACCCGAGGCCGGCGGCCTGTTGCGCTCGGCCATTCCGCGCACCCGTCTGCCGCGCGAGGCGCTGGACGCGGAACTGGAGCGGCTCTGCGCCCTGCCAGGGATCGACGTACGCTTCCGGCAAAGGCTCGGTCGCGATGTATCGGTTGAGGAGCTGCGCGCCGAACACGCCGCCGTGCTGCTGGCGCCCGGGTGCCAGGAAGGCTGGGAATGGTCGGTCAGCGGCGCCGTGCCGGCGGACCATCATGAAGGCCTGGCGCTGTTGAAGGAGTTTATGGATCACGGCCAGTTCCCGTCCGCCCGCCGCGTCATCGTGCATGGCGGGGGCAACACCGCAATTGACCTTTGCCGCCTGCTGAAACGCTCCGGCGTCGAGGAAGTAACCCTAGTCACCGCCTCGGCCCTGCCCGGCCCCGACACCGACCCGGCGGACGTGATCAATGTCGTGCCGCGCGAGTTGGAAGAAGCGCTGGAGGAAGAAGTCGCCGTCATCGAGCATGCGACGGTCAATCGACTGGTGATGCGCGGCAGCCGGATCACCGGGGCCGAAATCGTCAGCCTGAAAAAAGTGCCCGGCCCCGGCGGCCGCAAGAAACGGGTCAGCTTCGAGGGCACCGAACGCGTGGTCGAGGTCGATATGGTCATCCCCTGCATTGGCGAACGCGTCGATCCGGAAGGGCTGAACGGCCTGGTCAAGCGCGGCTATCTGCGGCCCGACGACGCTTGGGGGACGCTGGGCGAGAAACTCTATGCGCTCGGCGACGCGCGCGGCGACCGAGGCACGGTGGCGGAAGCCATCGGCGACGGCGCCCGCGTGATCGGGGCGATCACAGCCCGTCTCGCCGGCGCCGAACCCTTAGCGGACGGTCGCGCCGAGATGCCGGCCTCAGGCCTCAACCCGACCTACTATGAGCGCCTGCCGAAAGCCAAGGCGCCGAAACTGCCGATCGAGGACCGCACTTTCGACACCGAAATCGAAGGCGATATCGGCGGCACGGCGACGATGGCTGAGGCGCAACGCTGCCTGTCCTGCGGCGATTGCCTGGCCTGCGACAATTGCTGGACCTTCTGCCCGGACAATGCGGTGATCAAGACCGTGGAGTTGGCCCGCGACGGCTCGCACTATCTGTTCGACCTCGACTTCTGCAAAGGCTGCGGCCTCTGCGCCGCCGAATGCCCGACCGGCTATATCCAGATGCAGCCGGAATTTGCGGTGGAAACGGCCTGATCACCGCCTTCCGGTTGGCCATGAACCTCGGCCACAACAGTTCGGGCGCTATCCATGAATTCCAGGAATGTATGCGCATTGCCTGTTCCTGCGACGTCATACGACCCGATGATCACACTACCCATTATTTCTTTTCCTCTATTTTAGATCGTAGATGTAAGACGCGAAGTATAATTCGGTGATTTCGCCGAATTCGCTCTCCTCCCAGCTCACCCAATAGCTGTTCGAAATCCATTTCTGCTCTCCAAACGTGGGAGAGACCTTCACCAGCTTGTATGCATTGTTCAGTAGTTGCCCCGTCGTGCGACGTTCGGCTTCCCGCCGCCTAGTGGCCTTGGTCCAGCTGTTCCTCTGACCAAGTGAGCCAATTGAGATCGAATGTTCATTTGACGAGTGATCGTACCTAATCGCGAACCCATGCCGTTCGAGCCAATCGGTCATCGCGCCGGCGTCCTCACCGACCGCGAACCGGTGCTCCATCGTCTCGATGAAATACAGGCTGTAGAGACCGAAGCGACTCACATACAGGCCGCCACTGACAATCAGGACGAACACCGCCCAACCGATGAACTCCCGTCTGGAGATGCCGGACTTGGGCGGCCTCACAGACGAGCGCGCGTCCGGCGTTGCTTCGCCGACCTGACGCCAGGCCGAAACCAGAAAAGCGATGGCGAAGAGCGGCAGAATGAAGGCGACGAATTGCCGGTACGGATTTTCGAACAGGACCTGAATCCGCTCGAAGCGCGCCGGATTGCCCATCGCCGCGGGCGTGGCTTGCGTAAAGAACCAGGCCTCGACGCCTTTCGGCCAATAAGGATCGTTCAGCACGTAGATCATCGATCGCAGCTTGATATCGTCACAGCCGGTCGAGCGATGGACGCAGGCGTCCACCATAAGGCTGGCCCAGAATATGCCGATGAGGATGAGGATGGCGGTGACCAAGAGCCGGAGCTTTCCAAGCTTCCAGCGCCCGGCAAGGAAGCGCCCGCGCGCCAGCCCTGCGCTGACGCCCAGCAAGCTCAGTAGCCCGGCCATTACGGTCAGAGCTGTCAGATCGGCTATTAGGCTGAGGGTCGGAAAATCCAACCCCAACCAACCGCTCTCCATCCAAAACAAGGCGGCGCCCCACAGCCATGGCGACCACAGGACATAGAGCATCGCCAAGGCGACTCCACCCAAGGCCATCGCCAAAGTCCCAAGCGTCGGAGAGAGGACCGTTCCCCGAGCTTCGGACCGGTAAAGCTCGAACGCTCCGGCGAAAACCAGGCCGTACGCCGCCATGCCCCGGCTGTCGGTCAACGCCCAGACGAGGCCGCCGACGGTCCAGGTGATCAGAACCGGGCGCAGGACTGAGCCCCAGCGCCCGATGAACCAGTCCTCGCTCGCCGCCAACCAGTTGTGAAACTGGCCAAAGATGTTTCGTCTGGGCGGCGCGCCTACGTTCGGCTTAGTCTCAGCCTCGGTCATTGCGTGCCAACCCCTTCCCTGTCGCGACAACGCCATTGTCCGCGTGAAGGCGATACACCCATCCGCCCATCATGAACGCAACAGCGCAAGAGATCCGTGTCCCTACTGCCAATCCCCGTAATTCACTACACGGAAAAGATAACTATGTATACCAGGTGCGCACATTAGAGCGGCGCTCAGTGCTTCTCGGAACTTGCCCTAGAAATGTAGCGGAGCGCTTTGCTAGCCCGCCCGCAACCGCGCGCGGATATATTTGGCGGCGGAGCGGTAGTGGCTGGGGCCGGCGGCTTCGGCCCAACGGCCGGGCGTCCAATTGTTGTTAGCGCCCTTCATCGGCCCGCCATAGAGGTCGGCGTCATCAAGCCCTTCCAGGAACGCCATCAAGGCGGCATGGCGGTCGGCGAGACCTTCCCTGGCCGCGTCCCAACCCAAGCCGCTTTGCCGCGCGCGCAGGTCGGCGTTATAGGCCTTCAACTGATTCCACTTGTAGCCCTCGGCCGGGAAATGGACTTCCTTGCCGGCCATCCCGTCCGCGTACCAGCCGAGGAACAGGTCGATCCAGTGGGCGCGGTGGGCGACGATATCTTTGATCGAGGTATCGTCTTCATCCTTGACCAGCGCGCGATCCGCATCGACCGGCGCGATGAGTTTCTCGAGCTTGGCGAATTCCTTCGCGGCGACCGCCAGCAGGTCCGACTTTTTGGTCGCAGCCACGGCGCCCTCCCAAACGAAATCGTGATCAGTGCAACCTTTGCACCCGCTGCGGCCAGAGTAGCGCCTCCACCGTATAAACCAGGATCGCGGCGCCGACCGCGCCCATCGCCGCGATGGCCAGGAAGACGACAATGTCGATCGGCCCGCCCAAATCCGACAGACGCGAGTCGGTGACCGCCAGGCAGAACCAGACCGCCGCGATGGCGCCAAAAGGCATCGAGACCTGCGCCCAGAAAAACTTCTTCAGCGACAGGGACCGGTCGCGGACCAGGACAAAGAGATAGGCGACGGTGACCACGACGGCGGCGGCCACCAAAAGCCAGAACAACGCCGGTCCGAACATTTCTTCGAACACGGCCAATACGGTTCCGAATTCCAATTCCTTCATGACAGCACCTCAGGCTTCGCCGCGCAGCATGGCGTTATAGGTCGGTTTCAGGGCCAATTCCTTCATCAGCCAACTGATCCACAATTCCTCGAGCGGCGCGATGACGCCCGGGAAAGACGGGACAAGATTGTTCTTATAGTCAAACTCGATCAGCATCGCGCGGCCGACCCGCGTGATCATCGGGCAAGAGGTATACCCGCTATAGGCGGCCTTGCCTTCCTTGCCGCCGATCGCGGCGACCAGATGATCCTCGACCACCGGGACTTGCCATTTCACGCTGGCCGCCGATTTGCCTTTCGGCACGCCGGCGACATCGCCGACGGCGAAGACATTGTCGAAGCGGCGGTGTTTCAGCGTCTCCCGGTCGACCTCGACCCAGCCTTGATCGACCCACTTGTCGGCCCAGCTGAGGCCCGACTGACGGATCACGTCGGGCGCGCGCTGCGGCGGGATGACATGCAGATAATCGTAGCCAAGCTCCTTGTCGCCGTCCGGCGTCGAGAAGGTTGCGATGCGCTTGCCCGGATCGACGCGTTTCAAGACATGCGACAGCGCCGGCTCGACCCCGCGATCCTCGAACAGCATCCGGACCTTCTCGAACGAAACAGAAAATCCTTTAGATCTCCTTCATATTCTGACTCTGGAATGTGTAAAATGACCTGCATCAATCATCAGCTGACGTATGGCCCGAGGCCGGTTCCGAACGGCAGCCCGGTCGGATCGGCTCTGGAACCCGCCCGGGGAAGCGCCTAGAGTGGCGGGCACGGAGGAACAACAGCGCGATGAGCGAGGATCGGTATTCAGAAGGCATGGCGGTGCGACGGCGCGTCCTGGGCGACGCCCATGTCGACCGCGCAACCGAAGCGGCGACGCCGTTCGACGCGCCGTTTCAGCGCTTCATCACCGAAGGCGCCTGGGGTTCGGTCTGGGCCGGCGATGACCTCTCGCCGCGCGACCGCAGCCTGATCACGCTGGCCCTGTTGGCGGCGTTGGGACATGAACAGGAATTGGCGATGCATATAAGGGCGACGCGGAACACCGGCGCAACCGAGGAAGAAGTGCGCGCGGCGTTGATGCATGTCGCGGTCTATGCCGGCGTGCCGGCCGCGAATACGGCCTTCCGCATCGCCAAAGAGACCTTCGCCGAGATGAACGCCGATTCTTGAGGATTGGAAACGCGGAACCGAGATGATGCAGAAAACCCAGACCGCACGGGATTGGACCAGCCACCCGTCCTATCGCCACGCGCCTTATAAATCGACAGCGCTGAGGGCGCCGAGCAAACCGCTGACCCCATTGCCGGAAGGCCTGTCGGAACTGACCGGCCCGGTCTATGGTCACGACGCCGTCATGGGCCTCGACAGCGATATGACCAAGAACGCGGCGATGAACGGGGCGCCGCTGGGCGAAAGGATTGTGGTCAGCGGCGTGGTCATGGGCGAGGACGGAAAGCCGCTGCCGAACACGCTGGTCGAGGTCTGGCAGGCGAACGCGGCCGGGCGCTATGTCCATACCGCCGATCAACATGATGCGCCGCTGGATCCGAATTTCCTGGGCGGCGGGCGCTGCGTCACCGATGCGAACGGCGTCTATCGCTTCACTTCGGTCAAGCCGGGCGCCTATCCCTGGGGCAATCATCATAACGCATGGCGGCCGGCGCACGTCCATTTCTCGCTGTTCGGCCCCAGCATCGCGACGCGCCTGATCACGCAAATGTATTTCCCCGGAGATCCTCTGTTCGAGTTCGACCCGATCCTGGGCGGCGTCCCGGAATCATCGCGCGACCGATTGGTCTCGGAATTCTCGCTTGACCTGACCGAGCCGGGAATCGCGCTGGGATACCGGTTCGATATTGTCCTGCGCGGCCGCAACCAGACGCCGTTCGAGTCGGCGCCATGAGCGACTTCCAAAACCCGGCGCGCGGTCAGACCCCGTCACAGACGATCGGGCCCTTCTTCGCCTATGGCCTGACGCCGGCGCAGTATGGCTATGGCCACCTGACCGCCATTGCGACCGGGTCCTTGATCGGCGAAGGCGTGGAGGGTCAACGGATCACCTTGGCCGGCCGCGTCCTTGACGGCGCCGGCGAGGCGATCTCCGACGCCATGGTCGAGATCTGGCAGGCGGATTCCCAGGGCCGCTACAGCCACCCCGCCGACCCCGGCGGCCGCAACGCGCCCTTTGTCGGTTTTGGCCGGGTGGGCACGGGAACCGATCCCGGCGCGCGCTTCCTGTTCGAGACGATCCAGCCCGGCGCAGTCCCCGGCGACGCAGACCAAGCGCCGCATATCAATGTAATCCTGTTCGCGCGCGGCCTTTTGAATCACCTCTACACGCGCGTCTATTTCGCCGATCAGGCGGCGGCGAACGCGCAGGATCCGGTTCTGGCCGCCTTGCCGGAAGACCGGCGCGGAACCCTGATCGCCGAGCGGGTCGAGACGCCGGCCGGCGTCGAGTATCGCTGGGACATTCATCTGCAAGGCGACAAGGAAACCGTGTTCTTTGACCTCTAGGGCCCGGCCGCAATGACGGTATCCGTCTTCGATAGCGATTTGCTCGGCGGATTGCTGTCCGATTCCGAGTTGGTCGCTTTGCTCGACGACCACGCACGGCTCAGCGCCATGGTCCGGTTCGAGGGGGCGCTGGCGCGGGTGCAAAGCGCGGTGGGCGTCATCCCCGCCTCCGCCGGCGAGACGCTGAGCGCCTTCTGCGAAGGTTATACGCCCGACCCCGCGACCCTCGGCCCGCAAGTCGCCATCGACGGGACGCCCGTGACCGCCCTGTTGCAGGATATGCGGGCGCGGCTAATCGAGGCCGGCCATGCGGAGACCGCCGGTTTTCTGCATGTTGGGTCGACCAGCCAGGATGTGGTCGACACCGCGCTGGTCCTGCAACTGCGGCTGGCCAATGATCGGCTCACGGATCGCTTGGCCGCGCTGATCGCCTTATTGGCGGATCTGGCGGCGCGCCACCGCCGCACCGTGATGGCGGCGCGGACACGCGGCCAGATCGCGACGCCAACGACATTTGGGTTGCGGGTTGCGGTCTGGCTCGACGCGGCGCTGCGCCGACGAGACGCGTTGGCGGTGCTGCGGCCCGATCTGGAAAGCCTGCAATTCGGCGGCGCGGCTGGGACACTCTCGGCGTTTCAGGGGCGTGGGATGGAGACCGCCGCCAAGATGGCTGCGGCGCTGGACTTGCCCCAGCCCGCCCTGTCTTGGCAGAGCCAGCGCGACCGCATCGCCGGTTACGCCCACTGGCTGACGACGACAGGCGGCGTGACCGGCAAGATCGGCGGCGAACTGGCGCTCCTGGCGCAAAGCGAGGTCGGCGAAGTCGCATTGGCCGGCGGCGCCTCCTCAGCCATGCCGCACAAAGCCAATCCGATCGCCGCGGAGACCCTGACCGCGCTGTCGCGCTTCCTCGCCGGTCAGAACGCCGCGCTCCAACCGAGCCTGATGCAACTGAGCGAACGAGACGGGGCCGGCTGGACTGTCGAATGGATGACCCTGCCCGCCATGGTTGTCGCCACGGGCCGATCCCTGAGCCTGGCGACCGAGACCCTGACCACGCTCGACGTTCGAGCCGGACGGATGCGCCAGAACCTGGATATCAATGGCGGAACCGCGCTGGCCGAAGCCGCCGCCACGGCGCTTTCCAATCACCTGCCGCGGGCCGAAGCCAAGGCGCTGGTCGCCGAAGCGTCGAAGGACGCGATCCAGACCGGAACCCCGCTGATGGACCTGCTGCGTCAACGCACCGGCGCACCTGTAGACTGGGACGCCCTCGCGAACCCGCTCAACCATATCGGCGAGGCCGAAGCGATGATCGAAGCCGTGCTGGCGCGGGTTTGAGGCGAAGTAGCTTCCTAACCGACGCGCATACGCCCGCGCAGACCCTTGAATACACCTCGTCGGCCAGGCCTGCGGCAGGCGACCGCGCACCCTTCAGAAGCAGGCTTCGCAAATGTTGTCGCTCGACAAACTCTTTCACAGGTTTGCCATTAATACTTCTGTTACTCCCACGCTCGCACATTGAAACGACCCCTATAAGTAGCATGCTCAAATTGCCAGAGCCGTACACTGACGATCAACTGCGTATCGGAGACCTCGAGACGCACGGTTGGCGCCGACTATGGCGAAACATCAATCCCATATCAGCGCTCCAAACTAGGCCGCAAACTCATTAAGCGGTTCGGCTGGCTCTTTGTGCCTATGGGCTCAATATTCCTATTGTATAACGCTGCATCGCGAAATTCCCTCAGCCTTTTTCACCGTCGCGCGATCACGACATCAGCGGGTTGCATGTTTGGCGTTCCCAGCACGATCTCGCGCGCGCCGATCAGCGGCGACGCGTCGGCCGGCTCAGGGCCGTAGTTGAAGATGTAGCGGTAGGTTACATCTTCGGTCAGGCGCAGGTCGCCGGTGACCGGCTCGGTTTTGACGGCAGCGCGGGTCAGCGTGGCGGAGACCATGCGCGCCAAAGCGTCTTGTTCCGGCCAGCCGGCGAGATAGTAGGATTGGCCGCGCCGGACCAACACTGGATCGCCTTCGGCCGTGGCCTCATCGACCGAGAATTCTTCTGGAACATCAAGTAACTCGCACCAGAGCTGGAGCACGCCGCCATCCTCCAACGCAATTTCTGCGCCCGGGCGAATGCTCTCGACACGGGAGACGACCAAACCGGGAAATCGGTCCGGCAGGTCGGGCGGCATAGCTGTCGGAGTTATGAAATCCTTTGTCTTAGAACCGCTGCGCGGACCAGCGAAGAAAACACCTTTGAAGTCGGCCAATACCTGTCTCAGCGACACCGTCCACGCAAACAGGCCCGGCGCGAAGGCCACCTTGTAGGTCGATAGGTCGGCGACCGTCGGCGGAATGAAATCGACCCCGACGCCCAATCGGCGTAGGGCCCGATAGAAGGCGAAGACCAAGTCGAAATAGTCGAAGCCGGCGCCCTGCGGCTGTGCGCCCCAGGCCCAGGCGCTTTCATAGTCGAAGATCAGGGCGACAGGGTTGCGCCGCAGCCCCACGTCTCCGGCCCCTTGATTATGCAACCGGGCGACCTCCTCAGCGACCTGGCGCGCCTCGGCGTAGCCTTGCGCCGGGACGCTGTCGGGCCGCAACAGGCCCGTATGCATTTGCTCCTGGGCGAAAGGCGCCTGACGCCAGCGAAAATAGCTCACCACCTCGGCCCCATGAGCGAAGGCTTCCCAGGTCCAGAGTCGCACCATGCCGGGCAACGGCGCCGGATTATGCCCGGCCCAATTCACCGGCCCCGGTTGCTGTTCCATCACCCAGGATCGTCCCTTGCCGACGGCGCGGTAGAGATCGTGATGAAAGGCCTGAAAATCCGGGTCACCCTGGCGCAAAAGGCGCAGCCGCCGCGCCTCCGCCATCTCGAGCCGATCCTCGAGGAAACCCAACGGGTAGGAGTCCCAAGAGGCCGCGTCGAGATCGGCCCCGGTCTTGAAATGGTCGAAATCCAGCACCCGCCCCATATAATTGTGCAGGATCGTCCGACCCGGGCTGGCGGCGCGAATGATGTCAGCCTGAATTCTGTTGAAATCGGCGACCTGATCGCTGCTGAACCGGGCGTAGTCAAGCACGTGGGCCGGATTGGGCTCGGTGACGGTCCCGACCGGCGCGCCGATCTGGTCGAAGGCGGTGTATTCCATCGACCAAAAGACATTGCCCCAGGCCGCGTTCAGCGCCTCGATCGTTTCATATTTGCGCAAGAGCCAGAGCCGGAAGGCCGCCAGCGCCGCGTCCGAATAGCTGAGCACGGTGTCGTGGCAGCCATATTCATTATCGGTCTGCCAGGCCGCGACCGCGTCGTTCTCGCCGCAACGCTCGGCCAAGGCCGCGGTGATCCGGGCGGATTCGTCGCGATAGCCTTCATGGCTGAAACAGTAATGACGACGTGAGCCGAAGCCGCGCGGCTGTCCATCCGCGCCCACCGCCAGCATGTCGGGATGACGATCCAGCAGCCAGCGCGGCGGCGTCGCCGTCGGGGTTCCCAGCACCACCTTCAAACCGGCCTCTCCCAGCACCGCGACCGCGCGGTCCAGCCAGCCGAACGCATAGTCTCCCGGCGCAGGCTCCAGCCGGCTCCAGGCGAACTCGCCGATCCGGACCCAGGTCAGGCCCAGTTCCACCATCCGGCGCGCGTCTTCCGCCCAACCTTCTTCCGGCCAATGTTCCGGGTAATAGCAGACGCCGAGCCGGCGCTGGAACTCAGGCGCCGTCATGGCGAAGCCTCAAACATCGAGCGCATCACGGTGTTGACCCAGCCGCCAAGGAGTCCCAAGCGGCGACAGTCTTCTCTGCGATGGCGCGAACCTCCGCCACCGTGCGGCCCGGCTTGTAGAGGCCCGAGCCCAGGCCAAAGCCTGTACAGCCGGCGGCGGCGTAGGGCGCGAAATTCGTATGATCGACGCCGCCGACCCCATAGACGGGCGTGTCTTTCGGCAAGACGGCCTTCAAGGCTTTCACGCCGTCGGGGCCGAGCTTGCTAACGGGAAAAAGTTTCAGCACATCCGCGCCCGCCTTCAGCGCCTCGAAACACTCGGTTGCCGTGAAGGCGCCCGGCCAGGAGCCAAGGCCAAGCCGCTTGCTTTCGGCGATCACATTCTGGTCCGTGTTGGGCGAGACGATGAAACTCCCGCCCGCCTTCGCGACCGCGCGTACATCTGCTGGGGTCAAAACCGTGCCGGCCCCTATTTGCGCCTGTCCGCCAAGCGCCGCCGCCATCCGGCCGATGCTCTCAAGCGGGTCGGGCGAGTTGAGCGGCGTTTCGATCCTTGTAATCCCGGCCACCGCCAGGGCCTCGGCGATCGGAACCGCCTCGTCAGGCGCAACACCGCGCAGAATGGCGACCAGCGGTCGTGCTTCAGTCATGATGCGCGCTCTCCGATCAAGATGGCATGTGCCGCTGTCAGTCCCTTCAGCGCGAGATCCTCGCCGCTGATGATCTCAGCTTTGACGCCGATCGTCTTAAGCGCCGCGCGATAGTGGTCGCTCAGCGCTGCGACGCCGATCAGAACAATCGGCGCCGACTGCAGCGCCGCCGCGCCATGCCGATCACGCACCGCCGCCAGTTCAGCGCCGAGCAAAAGTCCCGACAAGCGTGCGCCCGCTTCCGACGGCGAGAGGTCGGACACCAAGGCGCTGGCGCGCAGACCGAACAGCGAGTCCAAGGCGGAGAGCGGCTTCGCGGAAGCCTCCACAACCGCCAACGTGAATTGATCCGGATCGTCGCCGTCAACTGAAAGCGTGTGCCGCAAGATGGATTGCCGCGAGAGCAGTGCAAACAATTCGCCCGTCATCAGCGTATGGAAATCAGCGATCCGGCCGGCCTTCAACCGCACCCATTTGCTGTGTGTGCCCGGCAAGCAAACCAAACCGTCATAGCCGGGCCGGTCCATCAGGAAGCCGCCCAATTGCGTCTCCTCGCCGCGCATGACATCGGCGGGATCCACGCGTTTGAGACCCGGCAGGATACGGACGTCCAGGCGCGGATCGACAACCGGCGCTGCAATGGCGGCGCGGTAGAGATCCGAGTGATCCTGCAACGACGCCAGGTCCGAATAGGGCGCGTTGATCCAGCCCTCGCGCGCGCCGACCATGCCGCAGGCGATGACGGGGACACGGACCTTGGGGTCTGGCGGCAGCCAATCGACGCAGCCCTCCAGCAAGGCCGCCTCGAACGCCTCAGCGCCGGATAGGACCCCCATGCCCGCTTGGCTCTCGCTTCTCGCCAGCACCGCGCCGTCGGCGCGCATCGCCCAGAGCCGCAGGTTGCTGGTGCCCCAATCGGCGGCGATCCAATCGGGGACTAAAGCTCCTCGCCTAGTCACGACGCGCGCCCCTCCACCACCATCATGCTCTGCGGGAAGAGATGCGGGATCGACAAACCGCCTTGCATTAAAAGCGCGCCGCTGACGCTCATTCCTTTTTCCAAAGCCGCGCCGGCGCTATGGACAGCATCCCGGCTGGCGCTGCGGCAGTCCTGTGCGTTCACCCAACGGCACTCATAGACCGAATCGGCGTCCAAACCCGCCAAGAGCAAAGGCGGCGCCGCGGTGGCGTCCGCCGCCTCGGCCACCCCATAGAATAGGATGAAACGCGACCGATCCTCGGCAATGAAGAGTTCGGCGAAACCGCCCTTGGGCGCGTTGAGCAAACGGCACTCGGCGCCATGCAGAAAGGCCCGGTTGGCGCGATACCAGCCGATGACGCGCTTGACCAAATCCGCCTCGTCGTCGGACAGGATGCGCGGGTCCAGTTCCAACCCCATCCAGCGCTGGGCCGCGACCCAGGCGCGGAAGGCGATCGGCGTCTCGCGGCCCGACGTATGCGCCGGCGACGGTCCGATATGCGCACCGGCAATTTCCGGCGCCAGGAACCGGGCGGCGATATGCTGCATGCGCAGCCGTTCGACCGGGTCGTTGGAGTCCGAAAGCCAGACCCGGTGCGTGCGGGTCAGAATACCGAGATCAATCCGTCCGCCGCCCGAGGCGCAGCTTTCGATCTCGACGCTCGGATGCGCCGCCCGAAGCCGGTCAAGCAGCGCATAGACGGCCTCGGTCTGAGCGATCACGGAAGGACGACCGTCGGCGCCGCCCGGCATGGTCAACGGCCGGTTATGGTCCCATTTCAGATAGCCGATCTTGTGATCGCTCAACAGCGCGTCCAATGCGCCAAACAGATGGTCGGAGACCTCAGGCCGCGCGAGATCCAACACCAACTGGTGGCGGCCCTCAATTTGCGGCAAATCCGGCGGCCGAAGGATCCAGTCGGGGTGGGCGCGGGCCAAATCGCTGTCGAGATTGACCATCTCCGGCTCGACCCAAAGGCCGAAATCGAGACCCAGGGCGCGCACGCCATCGATCAGGGGCGTCAGACCCTCTGGGTACACATCCGGGTCGACCCGCCAATCGCCGAGCCCTGCGGTATCATCGCGTCGACCGAGGAACCAGCCGTCATCGAGCACGAACCGTTCGCAGCCCAGCGCCGCGCCGGCGCGCGCCAGATCGAGCAGATCTTCAGTATCATGGTTGAAATAGACCGCCTCCCAGCAGTTCAGATGCACCAGTCGCGGACGGTCCTGCATCGGCGTCGCGGGCGCCAGGGATCGGCCAAGCGCATGAAAACTCGAGGCTGTCTCGGACAGGCTTTCGCGATAAGCGGCGAAAATCGGCGGCGAGGCGTGCGCCTCTCCCGGCTTCAAAACCCGTTCGCCCGGGATCGTGGCGGCGCCCATCTGGATCTGGCGCAGACCGTCCGGCGTCTGCTCGGCGACCATGCGGGCGCCGCCGGACCAGCCCAACTGCAGCGCGTAGCAGCCGCCGCGCTCGGGGTCGGCGCGCTCAGAATCGCCACCCTGGGCCGGCAGATGCAGCCCCGGATAATGCTGATGATCGGTGCGGCCGGTGCGAATTTCGCGCAAATGCGCGCCGGCCCGCCAAGGCGTGTGCTGGGGCTGAAATTCTCGGCACCAGCGGCCGGTATAGTCGATGATCTCCGCGCCATGGGCGGGGCCCGGCAGGACCGGAGCGCTGAGCCATGGGAGATGAAGGTCGTTCGCGCCCTCATTCACGATCTGGCTGACGCCCGACAAGCAACCGGAGCGCGGCTCGATCCCCAGTCCGATGCTCAGCGCGAACCCGGCGGCGGCGTCGCGGCAAACGAAGTAAAGCCCCTGGCCAATGGCTTCGACATCGACCAGTTCGAACCGCGTCGCCCATGCGGCCCCGTCCGGACGCATCGCCTCAATCCCCGGCGCTCCAAGAAAGGCCGAAGAACGCTCCGGCAGCAGAGCGACGCCCGTCGATTGGTCGAGCATGCCGCCGATCGGCGCGCGGCGGCCGGCCAGCGCCCAAGCCGAAAGCGAATCGTAATCCTGACGCGCAGGCAGCGGCGCGCCCCAGTAGACGCATTCCGGGACGCGGTTATCGATACTGGCGAACAGAAATGTCTGGTGCGGCCCATCCAACCGCCACAAGGCGGCGCCGGTCACTTAACCGCGCCCAGGGTCAGCCCGGCGATGAAATGCTTCTGCATCAAGAAGAACATCGCCACCGGCGGCAGCGCCGCGACGATGGACCCCGCCGAGACCAGGTGCCATGCCGCAATCCACTGCCCGTTCAAGGAATAGAGACCCGCCGTCACCGGCAGGGCGTGCTTGCCCTGGACCAACACCGTCGCCCAGAAATAGTCGTTCCAGATGAAAGTGAAGATCAAGACGCTGAGCGCCGCGATGGCGGGCCGCATCAACGGCAGCACGACGAACCAGAAGATCCGCACCTCGCTCACGCCCTCGACTCGCGCCGCCTCGATCAACTCAAACGGCAGGGCCTTGATGAAATTGCGCATGAATAAGGTGCAGAAGCCGGTCTGGAAGGCGACATGAAACAGCACCAGCCCCATGGTGGTATCATAAAGCCCAAGCTGCAGGGTGAAATCACGGACCGGCACCATCAGGATCTGGAACGGGATAAAGTTCCCGGCGACGAACATGAAGAACAAGAGCAGGTTGCCCTTGAACTTGTAGACCGCCAGCGCGAAGCCGGTCATGCAGCTCAGCGCCACCGCGCCGATCACGGTCGGGATCGTGACCTTGAAGGAATTCCAGATATATTGCCCGATCGGCGAGTTCTGGAACACCGCCAGATAGTTCTCCATCAGGTCGAAATCGGTCGGCCATCCCCAGTAATTGCCGGCGATGATGTCGCCCTGGCTGCGGACGGAGGTCAGCATCACCGCCAGCAACGGCGCCAGCCAAAGCAACAGGCTGATCGGCAGCGCGATCTTGTAGAGCGCCTGTGTCGGCGCGGCGGTGCGTTCGATCGGGGTCGGAAACATCTTAGCCGCCCCCCTTCTCGTCCCGGTTCATCCGCCACAGGAAGAAGGCGATATAGACCATCATAATCAGGAACAGGACGACGGCGATGGCCGCGCCGTAGCCCATGCGGAAACCGTATTCCGACAAAGCCTGCTCATACATGAAAAAGGCGAGGACCCGGCTCGACCCATAGGGACCGCCGTCTGTCATGATTGAGATCAGGTCGAAAGAGCGCAGTGCGCCGATCACGGTGACGACAACCGCAATGAAGGTCGCCGGACGCAACTGCGGCAGGATCACGAACCAGAGCATCCGCCAGCCCTTGGCGCCGTCCAGCCGTCCGGCCTCGATCTGATCCGCCGAAACGGCGTTCAGGCCCGTCAGATACAGGATCATGCAATAGGCGGTCTGCGGCCACAGCCCGGCGATGATAATGCCATAGGTAACGTAGCGCTCATCCGCCAAAACCGGAATCGGCTCGAGGCCGACCAGTCTCAAAAGTTCCGCCAACAGCCCAAAGGACGGGTCGTAGAACCAGGAGAACACAAGGCCGACAACGACCTGGCTAATGACAAAAGGGAAGAAGAACAAAGATTTGGCGAGCCGAATGCCGCGCACATTCTGGTTCAGGAACAATGCGATCAGCAGGCCCGCCGGCGGCGCCAACATATAGAGCACCAGCCAGATAACATTGTTTTTCAGGGAGGTGTAAAAAGCGTCGTCATCAACCAGTTCGACGTAATTTCCGAAGCCGATGAATTCCTTGGCCCCGATGCCATCCCATTCATAGAGACTGATCCAGACCGATTCGAAGATCGGCAGGATCACATAGAGCACGAACATCAGGATGCCCGGCCCCAGGAACAGCCAGGGCGCGATCCGCCGTTGGTTGCGGCGCCAAACTGAGGCGCCGCCCCCGCCAAACCGGGATGAAGCCGTTATATCCGACACGGTCCGCGTCCCCTAACCACTGTCCAGACGGTCCGCGGACCGCCGGTAGGAGCGACCGGGCGGCGCACCAAAGCCCGCCGCCCAGTCGTCGTTCAGCGCTTATTTGTAGACCCGCTGCTGGATCTTCGTCAGACGCTCAAGGATCGCGTCCTTGCGTTCCGGCTTCACCATGAATTCCTGGAAGCCTTCCATACCGGCTTTCGCCATCGCCGCCGGCGCGTCCCGATCGTAGAACTGGGCCAGCGCATAGGCGTCGCTCAACATGTCGAACCCTTGGCTCAGGAATTTGTCGTCCGGGCGCTCGGACCCGCTGTTGACCGGCAATTGACCCAGGCTCGCATTAAGCGTGGTCTGTACATCAGCGCGCGCGACATAAGCCAGGAACTTTTTAGCGTCTTCCTTATTCTTGGCGTTCGCCGGAATATGAACCGTGTCGGTCGGCGCATCTTCCGCTTTGGGCAGGCCCGGGGTGATTTCCGGGAACTGGAAGAAGCCCAATTGGTCATCGGTCAGACCAGCCTCCCGCAACGGCGCCACGGCGAAATTGCCCATCAGGATCATGGCGGCGTCACCCTGCACCATGAAGGGCAGCGACTCCTGCCAGGAATAGTTCGCATGGTTGTCAATGAAGTACCCAGCCTCGACCAGCTCCGACCAACGGTCAAAAACGGCTTGAACCTTCGGATCGTCATAAGACGCTTTTCCGGCGGTCAGATCCATATGGAACTCGTACCCGTTGACCCGGAGGTTCAGGTAGTCGAACCAGCCGGCGGCGGTCCAAAGGAACTTCGTGCCGATCGTGAAGGGCGCGACATCATTCTCTTTCAGGGTTTTTGAGACCGCGAGCAGATCGTCCCACGTCTCTGGAACGCTCAGCCCATACTGGTCGAAAATGTCCTTTCGATAATAAACGCCCCACTGATAGTAGGTATAGGGAATGCCCCATTTCTTGCCGTCGATCGTCATCGAGGCGGCGGCGGATTTCAGACTGTCGTTCCAGCCTTCCTGCTCCCAAAGATCGGAGACATCTTCGAACAAGCCTGCTTCAACGTAAGGAAGCATCCGGTTTCCGGCATACCAGGTCGCCACATCGGGCGCCTCAGCGGTCAGGAAGTTGCGGATCGACGTCTTGTAGCCTTCTCGATCGAACAGGTTCCATTTCACTTCGATATCCGGGTTCTCGGCCTTGAACCCGTCGATCAAGGCCTGGAAAGCCGCCTTGGGCGCGGGGTTTGACGTATCGGTGTTAATCACCAGCGTGCCCGCGAGAGCGGAACCCGCCGTCAGGCTCAACGCGATGGCGGCAGCGCCGAAGGTGGTTGCGATCCGATGAAGCATTTCTTCCTCCCGATGTTGGATCCGTCTGGATGAGGGCTGAAGCCGATCCGCATTCGCTTCACGCTAAAACAACCGCCGCATCCGAACTCATTGATAGTTCCACATACTGAAACTGTGTTTTGATTATTGAAAATCATGCGCGCGCTCGATAAAGTTTGTCAAGTATCGCCCTATGCAAGCGCGGTCGCCTGCCAGCATAGGGCGGCGCAGACGTGATTGTCGCGTCATGATGGGGCGGACGGCGCGCGCCATCCGCACATGGAGGACAGCGTGCAGCGAGAGAACGCGCACTCAGTGAGGCAAACCAACGGCCGATCCGGCGCCAAAGCGGACGGTACGGTCGCCAAGGCCCTGGCGGTGTTGGACGCGGTCGCGGCGGCCGGACGGCCGGTCCGGTTTGTCGATTTGCTGAACGACGCCCCCTTTCCCAAGGCGACGCTCTACCGGCTGCTGCAAACGCTGCTGTCGCAGGGCATGGTGCAGTATGATGCAGAGAGCCAGCGCTACAGCCTTGGATTGCGCCTGATTCGCTTGGCGCATGCGGCCTGGAGCCAGTCTAGCTTGGGCGATGCGGCACGGCCGGTCTTGGACGCCTTGTCGGCGCAGACCAAGCGCACCGTGCATCTAGCCCAGCTCGACAATGCGCAGGTGCTCTATCTCGACAAACGCAACGCGGCCCGGCCTGTGGCGATGTTCAGCGACGCGGGGCGGATCGGGCCGGCCTATTGCACCGGCGTCGGCAAAGCGATGCTGGCGCACCTGCCGGAACGCGAGCGCGCGGACGCGATCGCCAAACAGTCTTTTCACGAATACACGCCGCACACGCTGTCCGATCCCGACGCCTTGCGCGCCAATCTGGAAGATGTCGCTCGGACCGGGGTCGCCTATGACCGGGAAGAGCATGAATTGGGCATCATCTGCGTCGCCGCCCCGGTCTTAAGCCGAAACGGCGTGGTGCTGGGCGGGATCTCCTTCACAAGTTCCGTGCATCGCGAGTCCTTGGCCGATCTGGCGGCGCTGGCGCCTTTGCTGCGCAACGCCGCCGCCGAGATCGCAGAGCGCGCGGAATCGATCTTCGCGCCCAATGTCACAGCCGGAGCGGCGGAATAGAAGCGCCTTTGAGAGCGTGAAATACCGGGCCGGTCGCAACGGCCTCGACGGGATGGTCTAGGAGGAATGGCATGACCGGTCTCACTTTGCAAAACGCGGTCAAACGCTTCGGCGAGGTTCAGGTGATCCACGGGGTCGACCTGAATATCGAGCATGGCGAGTTCTGCGTCTTCGTCGGGCCGTCGGGCTGCGGCAAGTCCACCCTGCTGCGGATGATCGCCGGGCTGGAGGATACGACCGAAGGGTCGATCAGCATCGGCCAACGCGATGTCACCGAGGTCGACGCCTCGGAACGCGGAGTCGCCATGGTGTTTCAGACCTATGCGCTTTATCCGCATATGACGGTCGCCGAGAATATGGGTTTCGGCCTGCGCATGAACAAAGTACCGAAGGCGGAGATCGACGCCCGCGTCGTCGAGGCCGCGCGCATCCTGCAGCTCGATGCGCTGTTGGACCGCAAGCCCAAGGCCCTCTCCGGCGGCCAGCGCCAACGCGTCGCCATCGGCCGCGCCATCGTCCGCAATCCCGATGTATTCCTGTTCGACGAGCCCCTGTCCAACCTGGACGCGGAATTGCGGGTGGCGATGCGGGTCGAAATCGCGAAGCTACACAGCGAGTTGGACGCGACGATGATCTATGTCACCCACGATCAGGTCGAGGCGATGACCATGGCGGACAAGATCGTCGTGCTCCGGGACGGGCGCGTCGAACAGGTTGGCGCGCCGCTCGACCTCTATGACGATCCGGACAATATCTTCGTCGCCGGCTTTATCGGCTCGCCGGCGATGAATTTCCTGAAAGGCCGCGTCGCCTCCTCGGACGGCGGCGGCTGCAAAGTGCTGCTGACCGACTATGACGACGCCGAACTGACGCTGTCGCTCGCCAACCGGCCGCAAGTCGGGGCGCGCATCACCATCGGCGTGCGGCCCGAGCATTTCAACGCCGCCGGCGAGACCGCGTTGACCCTGAAGGCGGAGGTCGTCGAGCATCTCGGCGGACGGTCCTTCCTCTACGCCAAACCGCCCCACGCCCAAGATGGAGACGGCGACCCAGACCATCTAGGGCAAGTCGTGATAGAAACCCGCGAAGGCCGCGACGCGGCGCCGGGTCAGGACATCACCGTCCATATCGGGACCGAGGTCATGGCGTTCGACGCAGACGGCGCGCGTCTCCGCTGACGCCGCGCCTCAGCCTGAAAGACGGACGCCCGTCCAAGCCGACTTGTCGAGACGCATACGCCGCGCCGTCCGTGACTTTGGCGGACGGCCTGGTCCGCCGATGAAGGGCGGGTGGCGCCTTGCCTGTAGGCCCGGATTGGGCCACCCTATCGCTTGATATCAGGCAATTCTGATATAGATGAGCGACTGAAATTCGGCCTGCATCAACTCCGAAAGGAACCGTCCCATGCCCGGCGTTACACAACGCAAGGAATTCTCGGCGGAGAAGCTGCTGCGCCAGAGACGCCAGCAGGCGGGCGGCGCCGACGATGCGGCGCCGGTGCCGGCCGGCGCTGTGGACAATACCGAGGTGCTGGCGGCGATCGAGGCCCTGCGCACGGAAGTCAGCGATCTCAAGACCGTCTTGCGGGATAACGATGTCATCGGTCCCGAGGATTCCGAGATGGCCAAGGATGTGCGCATCGAGATCGCTCAGATGGTGCGGGTCATCGCCAAGACCAAGATGGAGATCGCCCAGATCAAACATCCGGACAATGAGGACGACCAGTTCGAAAAGGCGCATAGCGAACTGGACGAAATCGTCTTGGCCACGGAAAGCGCGACCCAGAGCATCCTGGCCGCCACGGAACAGATCGAAGCGATCATGAGCGCCGTCGCCGGCATGGCGCATGAGGACCAGGAAATCATTGAGACCATCGACCGGGCCAATGACCAACTTACGCTGATCCTGGAGGCCTGTAATTTCCAGGACATCACCGGTCAGCGCATCACCAAGGTCCTGAAGACCGTGCGCTTTATTGAGGACCGCATTCTAGCGATGATTTCAATCTGGGGCGTACAGGCGTTCGAGGACCTGCCCGTTCCCACCTCAGACGATGAGGAAGCGGGCGAGGAGTCGCTGCTGCAGGGCCCGCAATCCGGCAACGAGGGAATCACCCAGGCGGAAATCGACGCCCTGTTCGACTAGCCTCCCAATATCGCTCCCGCACTCCAAAAACCCGGCCCCTTCCGGAACCGGCGCGCTTGGTTTCGGCTACGTGGCGCTGAACGGGTCGTTGGCCAGTTCCTGCTCAGCTTGACGATGGGCGCGATGAAAAAGCCGCCCGAAGTTGCCCAACGAGGTCAGATGCGCCACGGCCAACGGCAAAAAACCGTTACGCCACCAATGCACAACCTGATCGTCCGGCAGGCCGCGCAGCCGATCGGGATCAATCACCTTGAAGCCGCGCAGTCTCAATTTCCGTCCGTCCGGCAACGGATAATCGACCGCGCGGTCGATCATCAGGCCTTGGTCCTGACACGCTTGGCTAAAGGCGCGGGTGCGCAGGGTTTCGCGCGTGTAGGAGGCGTTGAACCGCCCAATCTTATCGACGATCGAGGCGGGCTTTCCGTCAGTGAAGAGCGGCAGGCCGGCACCCTCTTCCGAAAGATGCGGCGCCTCTGCGTCAACGCAAAGCTGTAGGTCTTCCGATTCCGCGCCGCCGCGCAGTAATATGAACGGATAGCGCCGGATGAAGGCCGGGATATAGCAGCCTTCGGCCCAGCCGCCGCCCGCATCAACGAATAGATTGTGCCGATCGGTTACGCCGACGATCGCGACCGGCGAACAGACATCATCATTGTTAAAGACGATCGGATAGTGTCGCGCCGCCGCGCCGAACTCGACCGTTGTGAGCGGAACCAGATGCGTGTCTTCAGCGAAGGAGAAACCGGAGTCGCCCCGAAGCCGTGTCTCAGCAAAGCGCTTCGGGTCCAGCGCGCGAACCCTGCGGTAGAGAAGCGCCGAAATGACGTCATGGGCGCGGCCCGGCGCGCGCTCGGATTTCGGGTTGTCGGCCTTGGGCGGCGCATCCTGGTGCGGATCTTCGGTCATCGGGCCTTTCTCAAATCCCTGCGCCAAATTCGCAAGACCTTGCCGTCGCCCTAAGGCTATCTGGACCGCGTCTATTCATGTTCGCCGTCCCAACGGGGCCCGACGACAGCGGCTTCATACGCGGCCCGATCGACGGTCTCGATATCTCGCCACAGAAACGGGCGCCGGACCGGCTCTGTCACAGGATCGGCGCAAAAGGCGCTCAATGCGCGGCGCATCGCCGCGATCTCACCCGCCGGTCGGTCGCCGCGCGTCACCAGCGGCAGTCCCGGCGCGAGCGGCCCTTGCACCATTATCCGCAGCCCGGCGCAAGCCTCTGGATCGTGACGTTGAAGCAGATCGTAGGTGACGCAATCTACGCTGCAGACATCGGCGCGTCCCTGCGCCACCGCCGCCATGCTGGCCGCATGCGCCCCTGTGGCCATGGTTTGGCTGAAATTATCTGTCGGCTCAATCGTCGGCGCGCCCGCATCGCGCAAGACCCGACGCCATGCGTCATAGCCGGAGTAAGAACTGGTTTCGTTGTAAGCCATCTGGCGGCCGGCCAACCCGGCGACATCTCGGAAATCTGCATCATCAGCGCACAAGATCAGATTGCGATAAGAGGCGCCGTCGCAAAAAGCAGACTCATAGACCGGCGTGGCGACCACGGAGACCGACGGGCCTAGCGCGATCACCAGCGGATAACCGCAGGTTTGGCTCAGGAAGAGGTTCTCCGCGCGCCAACACCGGTCGATCGGTTCAGGCGGGTCCAGGGTCGCCGGGATGTCGGCTAACCCCTCCCGAGCGAAATAGGGCCGCAGCGCCGTCCACAACGCACCGGTCTTGGCGGCATGCCCCGCCGGCCGGTACATCGGCAGCGAGGCGACGCTGGGCGATTCGGCTCGCTCAATCAGGCGCCGTCCTCCTCAAGCGCATCCACCATGGCGCGAATATGATCCGAGACCTCGTGGCTATGGACCACGGCCGCCCGGATCAGATCGTCGAAATGATTGGTCAGGACGCGGACATGCTCCAGGGTCGTGAAGGCGAAGAACATTTGGCCAAGATAGACTGCGGCCCGGCCGACCCCGAAAATCGTGTAGGGAGCGGAATAGTGCGTCAGCCCGTCGAACAGATAGAAGCGCAGTTTCGGATAAAGCGCGTCGGCCATCTGGGCCATCTGCAAAAGCTGTTCTCGCCGGTCCGCTACGCTTACACCGCGCCATATGCCCGCCCCCGCCGCGTAGTCACGCAGGGCCTGAACCGGCATGCACATTTCCATATCGGCGGACGGCATGCGCGAGAATGCGCGTTTATCTTCCGAGGCCGCCTTGGCCTGGCGCGTCGTCTTAGCGGCGAAGTCCCGGAATTCATGCTCGATCGTGGCTTCGGTCTTAAACAGTTCCGGCAGCGTGGCGGGGACATAGCGGATCTTCTGACCCATCGCTTCGGCGTGCCATTGGGCGATGTTGGCGTCCACCGGCGTCCGTTCGCTGGGCGCGAACTCGAAAAACTCGTGCAGAATATCCGCGTTTGAGCGTTCAAAGGCGGAAAGGCCCATCAGCCAATCCAGGCTGATATTCAGGGCGCGGGCGGCGGCGGCGACCGTGTCGGCGCGCGGCAGGCGGTCATTGTCCGAGGCGAGCAACTGGGACAGCGTCGAGCGATCAACGCCGATTTCCCGCGCCAGGGCCGATTTCGACATCTTGGCGCGATCCATCGCGTCTTGCAGCCGGCCGCGGAACAACAAGACCGTCTCGCGCCGCTCGTCGCTGCGCGCGGAACCATGCGCCGGGGCATGGCCCGAGACCGACTCGGTTCGCACGCCGCTCCCCTCCTGACTGTGGACTGAACGCCTCAAACTTGTCTCGTGAATATCCAAATCCCTCATGTGTTTACTTATATCACCAAACGTCAAGAAACAACGATAACTCTCACATTGTGCATCATGCTTTGGTGTTGGTAGCGAGCTTGAGGGCGCGGCGACCGCGCGGAACAGCGGCGCTGCGCGAGATGATCGCGATAAGGAACCCAACCTGCATGAGCGACAGCGTTTATCGAGTTGAAGGCGGCGCAGCGGTCCGCCCAAAGTCCTTTTCTGGAACGATATCGATCGGCGCTGTCGAATGGCCGACCCTCGGTCTCGCGGCCGCTGTCTATGGCCTCTGGCTGTTCGCGCTCTGGCTGACGCCGCAGGCGCCCTGGTGGGTTGTACTGCCGCTCGGCGCTTTCGCGACCTGTTGGCATAGCCAATTACAGCATGAGCTGATTCATGGCCACCCGACACGCTCGGCGCAGTTCAACGAGGCGCTCGGCTTCCCGGCTTTGGGCCTTTGGCTGCCTTACCAGCGCTATCGCGACCTTCACCTGGCGCATCACCTAACGCCGCATTTGACCGATCCGGTCGACGATCCTGAGTCATTCTATGTGACCGAAGCGGCCTGGCGTCGGGCCGGCCGCATAAGGCGGGCGCTGCTCTGGGCCAATCAGACGCTGTTGGGGCGCTTAACCCTTGGCCCATTCCTCTGTGTCGGCGGGTTCTGGCTTTCCGAAATCCGCGCCCTTCTCGCTGGCCGATTCCAGCACGGCCGCGCCTGGGCCCTGCACGCGCTCGGCCTCGTTCCCGTCATCGCGGCCGTCTGGAGCGTCGGCCTTTCCCTTGCCGAGTACGTCCTTTTGTTCGTGCTGCCATCCGTGACGCTCACCTTGCTGCGGTCCTTCGCCGAGCATCAGCCCGGCCCGAACCAGGACGATCGGACCGCGATCGTCGAAGGCGGCTGGCTCAGCGGCCTGCTCTATCTCAACAACAACCTCCATATCGTGCATCACCAGCAGCCCGGACTGCCTTGGAACCGGATCCCGGCCGCCTATCGGCGCGACCGCGCGGCCTATCTGAGCAACGCTGTGTTCTATTCGGGGTATAGCGGCATAGTGGCGCGCTACTTTCTTAAGCCGAAACAGCATCCGGCCCTTGAACAGACCTTGCCACCGGCCGACCCGCCCCGTTAGTCAGAAAGGGAATCCCATCCCGATCGCTGCAGGGGAACCGCCCTATGAACGAACCCACTCGCCTGGGCCGCAACGATTTCGAAATCCTATCGAAATCAGAACCTTATGACGGTTTCTTCACATTATCTATTTACAGGATTCGCCATGCGCTCTACCAGGGCGGGGTCAGCGCGCCCTTGACGCGCGAGGTGCTGGACCATGGCGAGGCAGTTTGCTGCCTGCCTTACGATCCGGTGTTGGACCGGGTCGTCCTGATCGAACAATTTAGAGCGGGTCCAGCGGCCGCAGGCGACCCGCATCCCTGGATGCTGGAGCCTGTCGCAGGCTGGCGGGAACCCGGAGAGGCGCCGGAAAGCGTGGCGCGTCGCGAGAGCATTGAGGAAGCGGGCCTGACGATCGCCGAGCTGTTCGAGGCCCCATGCTTCTATCCCAGCCCCGGCGGGGTGGCCGAGTATGTACGTCCCTATATCGGCCGCGTCGACCTCTCGGATCGCCCCGACGGCGACGCTTTCCACGGGTTGGAGTCGGAAGGCGAGGATATCCGCATCATCGCTCTTTCGCTCGACGAGGCGCTCGCACTCGCCGACGCGGGCCAGGTCAAGACGGGGCACGCCCTGATCGTGCTCTACTGGCTCTCGCGGCATCGTGATCGGGTCCGTGCGGATTGGGGCGTCTGATCCGCCGCGTCCTGGCTTTCAACCGGGCGGCGCGGCTCTATAGTGGCGGCCAAGGCAGACACTGACTGGAGCAAACCGCCATGCGATTTACCGACGGTTTCGTGGGCACGGTTGGAAACACGCCGCTGATCAAGCTGCGTAAAGCGTCCGAGGAGACCGGCTGCACGATCCTCGGCAAGGCCGAGTTCCTGAACCCTGGCGGCTCAGTGAAAGATCGGGCGGCGAAACATATCGTGCTCGACGCCGAGGAACGGGGCGCGTTGGAGCCCGGCGGCCTGATCGTCGAAGGCACCGCCGGCAATACCGGCATCGGTCTGGCGCTGGTCGCCCGGGCGCGCGGCTATCGGACGCTGATCATCATTCCGGAGACGCAGAGCCAGGAGAAAAAGGACATGCTGCGCCTGTGCGGCGCGGAGTTGCGGGAAAACCCGGCCCTGCCCTATCGCGATCCCGGCAACTATGTGCATGTCGCCAAGCGCACGGCGGAAGAGCTGGTGACGAGCGAACCGCACGGCGTGCTTTACGCCAATCAATGGGACAATCTGTCGAACCGGAACGCCCATGTGCGCGGCACCGGACCGGAGATTTGGGATCAGACCGACGGTCAGATCGATGGCTTTATCTGCGCGGTCGGCACCGGCGGCACCCTGGCCGGGACAGCGGAGTATCTGCGCGCGAAGAAGAAGGACATCGTCATCGGTCTTGCCGATCCGATGGGCGCGGCGCTCTACAGCTATTTCACCACGGGCGAACTCGCCAGCGAGGGCGGCAGCATCACCGAGGGCATCGGCCAGGGCCGGATCACCGGCAATCTGGAAGGGTTGGAGGTGGACGAGCCCTTCCGCGTGCCGGACGCCGAATGGCTGCCTGTCTGCTTCGACCTGTTGCGCCACGAAGGGTTGCTGATGGGCGGCTCGGCGGCGCTCAATGTGATGGGCGCGATCAAACTGGCCAAAAAGCTCGGCCCCGGCCACACGATCGTCACCATCCTGTGTGACGGCGGCCAGCGCTATCAGTCGAAACTCTTCAACCCGGAATTCCTGAAGAGCAAGGACCTGCCCGCGCCCGACTGGCTCTAGGCGCGGGCTTATCCAAACGGCGCGGCCCTAGAGGTTTTCCTTGAAGTAGGCGACCGTGAAATCGAGCGTCTTTTGGCTCAGCGCAGGCGAACCGCCGAAGCTGGGCCCGCGTCTTGCGCATCGCTCGACAAGTGTGTTGGCGAAGGCGGTCCAACCGAACTCCGTCGAAGCGCCGTGCTCGACGCTCACCTCATATCCGTCTTCTCCGATCAGGAAGACGCCGCAATCGCCGAAGGCCCAGTTATTCGGTAGCCGCCTAACGGGGAAGGTGCGATTGAAACCGTGATGCGCGCCTTCGAAAACGGTTGCCTCAATGTCCCATCCACTGGCCCGACGCGCATCAATGCTGTCGAGACAATATGAAGCCGGCGTGTAGTCGTCTGCTTCGCCGAGTAGCATGTGGACTTTCGTATTCGTTGGGCGCGTAACCTCAAAAATCCCCTGACATGAGGGATATACCGGCAGGGTCGCCTTATAGACACGACCGCCCCCCAAACGGTCCGCGAGCGCCGATTCTACTGAATCAATTGAAATAACGCCGCCGAAGGAATACCCGGTCAGGCCAATTCGCTCTGGATCTACACAAGGGTGGGTTTGCACGTACCGGAATACGGAGAACGTGTCATAGACCCTGTTAGCCTTCGATAGTTGCGCTTGATTTGTGCCTGTTTCCCGAATTCCCCTTGGGGAATGAGAGTTGGGAACAATCGCCACGATACCTTCTTCTTTAAGAGCACGCGCCAATCGTGGATACCAGTCCACATTTGGATTCCCCGAACCGTGCTGAATGATCACAGCGGGCAGTCCGGCGCCATCGCATTCAGCGGGCGCAAATACCCTTGCCGTTATTTCAAAGGGTCTTGGCTCTTTCCCCGCAAGAATCTCGTGATAGCCGGTAATCCCATCCCCCGTTGGGATCCGGACCGCATCGCCGCCGCCCTGCGCAGTGACGCATCCGACCGCCAGCAGCGTTAAGAAAACCGATAAAAGCCCCCTTGCAAACATATGCATAGTCATATTCCCCTACTGTATTGACGGGTGCTAAAGGGTTTCCTTGAAGTAAGCGACGGTGAAGTCGAGCGTCTTTTGGCTCAGCGTCGGTGATCCGCCAACGGTCACGCCGCGTCGGCCGCAACGCTCAGCAAGCGTACTGATGAATTTCTCCCATCCGACTTCTGTGGAGACCCCGTGTTCCAGGGCGACCTCGTATCCGTTTTCATCGACAATCGCTTTTCCGCAATCGGCGAATGTCCAGTTTCACGACAAGCGCCGAGCCGAAAACTCGCTGTTAAAACCGTGATGAGCGCCCTCGAAAACCGTAACCTCAATGTCCCAACCGATCTCCCGCCGCTTTTCGATGGTATCCAAGCAAAAGGAGGCCGGCGTGTAGTCGTCGGCGCCGCCAAGCAACAGGTGAACCTTCGTCGCCGCCGGACGGGATTCTTCGAAAGTCGATTGGCAGGATGGATAGACAGGCAGCACCGCTTTATAAGCTCGGCCTCCGCCCAACCGGTCCACGAGCGCTGTTTCGACCGAGTCGATTGAGACTATTCCACCGAATGAGTAGCCCGTCAGGCCGATCCTATCCGGGTCAACACAGGGATGGGTCTGCACAAATCGAAATACAGCAAAGGTGTCGTAGACGCGATTTGCTCTCGACAGTCTCGTTTGGTTGGTCCCGGTTTCGGAAATCCCGCGCGGAGTCAAAGAATCCGGAACGACGGCGACAATGCCGTTTTCGTTCAGGGTCGTCGATAGCCGCCGGTACCAATCCGCGCGCGGGTTCCCCGACCCGTGCTGTATGATGACGGCGGGGAGATTAGCGCCATTGCACTCAGCAGGCGCGAACACGCGCGCCGTTATTTCAGCAGGTTGCGGTTCTTTCCCCGCAAATATCTCGTGAAAGCCGGTGATCCCGTCGCCAGTTTGGATCTGAACCGTATCGCCGCCGCCCTGCGTCGTGACGCATCCGGCCGCCAAGAACGGCAGCACCAGCGCCAACCGCAATTTCCCAAAATCTGTCATCCTCCCCCCCTTTCTCAGCATTCGGGCTTGGGGGTCTCCCCCCTTGAACCACGCATCCGTTGGAACGTCTCCCGGTACGAGGGTATTAACTATTTGTGACAAGGGTCAAGGATTGCGCCTACTGCGGCCCCAAAAACCGCCCGGAAAAGCGCCGGAATGGCTGACGGGATGACAAGCGCGTAATCTTCTCATTCAATGGACCAACAGGATGACAGACGGATCGAAGGTTTACGGCTATGAATAAAATCGAACAGCGTGATCTGGGAAGCACCGGCGTCGCGCTTCCGGCGATCGGCCTGGGCTGTATGGGCATGTCGGACTTCTACGGTCCCGCCGATCGCACCGAGAGCATCGCGACAATTCACGCGGCGATGGAGCGCGGCGTCACGTTGTTGGACACCGGCGACTTCTATGGCAGCGGCCATAACGAGTTGCTGATCGCTGAGGCGCTGCGCGGCAAGAACCGGGACGACGCCTTCGTCGCGGTGAAGTTCGGGGCCATGCGCTCGCCGGACGGCGCGTTTATCGGGCAGGATGCGCGGCCGCAGGCGGTAAAGAACGCGCTGGCCTATTCGCTGAAGCGGTTGGGAACCGACTATGTCGATCTCTATCAGCCGGCGCGATTAGACCCTAACGTCCCGATCGAAGACACGGTCGGGGCGATCAAGGAGATGATCGAGGCGGGCTATGTCCGGCATCTCGGCCTGTCAGAAATGGGCTCGGACACCATCCGCCGGGCGGCGGCGGTCCATCCAGTGGCGTGGCTTCAGATCGAATACTCGCTGATCAGCCGCGAGATTGAGCAGTCGATCCTTCAAACCACGCGCGCGCTTGGCATCTCGATCAGCGCCTATGGCGTCCTATCGCGCGGGCTGCTCAGCGGCCATTGGTCCATACAGCGCTCCGAAACCGCGCGCGACTTCAGGGCCACCCTGCCGCGCTTTCAGGGCGCCGCCCTCGACCATAACTTAGCGCTGGTCGAGACGATCGGCCAAATCGCCGAAGAGAAAGGCGCGACGACCGCTCAGATCGCCATCGCCTGGGTCCTGGCGCAAGGACCGGACATCATTCCGTTGATCGGCGCCCGAACGCGCGAGCGCCTTACGGAATCACTTGGCGCGCTGGATTTGACGCTGAACGAGCCGGACTTGGCGCGGCTGAACAAAGCGGCCCCGGTCAACGCCGCACAAGGCGACCGTTATCCGTCGCCGCAAATGCAGAGCCTGGACAGCCGGGCCGGTTGATCGTCGTTCCCGCTTGAAACAGAAGGCGGATCGCGGTCTGGTATCGGTTCGATCACCGCATCATTGGGGCGCATCCATGACCGAGCTGCTTTTCCGAGACGACGCCTATCGCACCGACTGCACAGCCACGGTGACCGAAGTCAACGAACGCGGCGGGATCGTGCTGGACCAGACGGTCTTCTACTACACGAGCGGCGGCCAACCGGGCGATCGCGGCGTGCTGACCCGCGCCGACGGGACCGAAATTCGGATCGGGACCACAATCAAGGCCGACGGGACGGTAATCCATGTCCCGGAAGACGGCCAGCCGGCCCCTGAAGTCGGCGAGAGCGTCACGGCCGCGATCGATTGGGAGTTCCGGCACAAGCTGATGCGCATGCACACCGCCATGCATCTGGTCTGTTCGATCGTTCCCTGCGGCGTCACCGGAGGTCAGGTCGGGATCGACAAGAGTCGGCTCGATTTCGATATCGGCGAGCACACGCTGGACAAGGCGGCGATCACAGACGCGCTGAACGCGCTGGTCGCACAGGATCATCCGGTTCGGGCCGAATGGATCAGCGACGCCGAGCTCGACTCCAATCCGGACCTCGTGCGCACCATGTCGGTCCAGCCGCCGCGCGGGTCAGGCAGAATCCGGTTGTTGAAGATCGGCGAGACTGTCGACCTGCAGCCTTGCGGCGGCACCCATGTCCGTTCGACGGCCGAAATCGGCCCGGTCCAAATCTCGAAGATCGAGAATAAGGGCAAGCGCAACCGCCGCGTGAACATCACTTTCGCCGCCTGAAGGGCTCGCCGAATCGAGTTCGGGATTCAGACTTTCTCCATCTGTCACGCCGGCCTCCGAGCCGGCGTCCATCGGGCGGGACTATGGGCCCCGGCTCGGGGGCCGGGGTGACGTCCGGCGAAGTGGCTATCGTCGTGGCGGACTTAATCCGGCTTCCACGCCGGCCGCTCGACCGCACCTCTTTTTCGGATGCCGCCCCCGTCCGCCTGTGACAAAGTGGCTGTCACAGGAAATCGGTTCGACAAAGGAAGCGAACCCGTCGTTTGTGACACAGCCCAACACGGCGGCGACGCGCACCAAAGGGTTCCGAAAACCACTGGGATAGGCTTGCTATGCAGACACTCGATTCCGACCATCCGACGCCTTTGGTCTCGACCGAATGGCTGGCCGAGCATCTGCGCGACCCGCGCGTGGTGGTGCTGGACAGCAGCTACCACCTGCCGACCGTACAGCGCGACGCGGAAACGGAATTCGAGGGACTGCGCATTCCCGGCGCGCGCTTTTTCGATTTCGACGGCCGGATCAAGGATCAGGACGCGCAGCTCGCCCACATGCTTCCAAGCCCCGGCCGGTTCGCAGCCGAGGTCGGCGCGCTGGGCGTCTCGAATGACAGTTTCGTCGTCGCCTATGACGTGATGGGCATGTTCTCGGCGGCGCGTTGCTGGTGGATGTTCCGCACGTTCGGCCATGACGCTGTCGCGGTTCTGGATGGCGGCCTGCCGAAATGGGAGCGCGACGGGCGGCCGGTCGAGACGCAGGCCCCGCCCGACGCCTGGCCCAGCGCCGAGTTTCACGCCCATCTGCGGCGCGATCTGGTGCGCAGCGCCTCTCAGGTGATGGGCGAGCTGGACAGCGCTGAAATCGTCGACGCACGGTCCTCGGGCCGCTATCACGGGACCGAGCCGGAACCCCGGCCCGGCCTGCGCTCCGGCCATATTCCAGGCGCCGCCAGCGTGCCTTTCCAAAGCCTTCTGGCCGAAAACGGCGCGATGCGAGAGACGGCGGAGCTGCGCAGCCTTTTCGAGACGGCGGGAGTCGATCTCAGCCGACCGATCACCGCCAGTTGCGGCTCCGGCGTCACCGCCTGCAATCTAGCCCTGGCGCTGAAACTGCTGGGTCGCGACGATGTCGCGGTCTATGACGGCTCTTGGTCCGAATGGGGCGCGCAAGACGCGCTGCCGATCGAGACGGGCTGATCGCGCATGGGCGTTGACGCCGATATCCGCCCGCTAAAGAACGGCGAGGAAGCGGCGCTGGCCGCTTTGTGGGAGCGCGCCGGTCTGGTGCGGCCTTGGAACGACCCGCTGAGCGATATCGCGCTGGCCAAAGCGGCGCCGAGCGCCGAGATCCTCGTCGGTCTGTCGGACGGCGCGATCGCGGCCAGCGCTTTGGTCGGCTTCGACGGGCATCGCGGCTGGATGTACTATGTCGCGGTCGATCCCGACCGTCAGGGACAGGGCCTGGGCCTGGCGATGATGGCGGCCGGCGAGGCTTGGCTGTCGGAACGCGACTGCCCAAAGGTCGAGGTGATCCTGCGCGGCGACAACGCTCAGGCCACCGGGTTCTACGACGCAGCCGGCTACCGCCGGGAAGACCGTATTCTGATGTCGAAATGGCTGAAAACGCCGCCGGCCCCTCAAGACGAACCCACAACGGAAACCGGACCGGCGATGCTGGACTATACGGTGACCTATCTGGAGATGGCGGCGCGGCCGGCGACGGCCCCGCGCCGGCCGCCGGTCGCCGGCGCGCCGCTATCGCTGATCCGTCTGTATGAACCGACCGTGGGCTATTACCGTTACATCCAGCACACGGTCGGCGATCCTTGGCTCTGGTGGGAGCGCAAGGCGATGTCGGACGCCGAACTGGCGGAGATCATCGGCGACGAGGCGGTCGAGATCTATGTGCTCTCGGTCGGCGGGGTCCCGGCGGGCTTCGTTGAATTGGATTTCCGCGCGATGCCGGATCGGGCCGAGATCGCCTATTTCGGCCTTTTCGAGGATTTCATCGGACGCGGGCTGGGCGGCTATCTGCTGGATTGGAGCGTGCACTGCGCCTGGAACCGGACGCCGGGGCCGACCCTGCTGACGGTCAATACCTGCACGCTCGACCATCCGGGCGCGCTTCCCGCCTATCAGAAAGCCGGCTTCATCCCAGTCGGGCGAGAAGAAAAACGCGTCGCCGACCCCCGCGCCTGACGCGGCGCCGCCTATGCCGCCAACAGGTCGCGAACATGGTCTGCGAGCGCGAGGGAGGCGGTCAGGCCGGGGCTTTCGATGCCGAACATCTGGACAAGCCCCTCGACGCCGCTCTCTTCCGGTCCGAGCACCATGAAATCCAGGTTCTTGCCGCCCGGCTTGGCGATCTTCGGTCGGATCCCGGCGTAGCCAGGCGCCAACGCGCCGTCCTGCAAACCCGGCCAATAGGCGCGGATCGCCGCATAGAAACTGTCCGCCCGGCCTGGATCGACCTCATAATCGAGCGAGTCGACCCACTCGATGTCAGGACCAAAGCGTAACTGACCGCCGATATCCAGGGTCACGTGAACGCCCAGCCCCGCATCTTGAGGCATGGGATAAATCAGCCTCGCGAAGGGGTTCTTGCCGCTCACCGTGAAGTAGCTTCCCTTGCAGTAGAATGTCGGCGGGATCGTCTGGCTTGGCACGCCGTCGATCCGCGCCGCCAGGGTCTGGGCGTGCAGTCCGGCCGCGTTCACCACCTGTTTCGCCAGGAGCGTCATCGGCGTGTCGCCGCCGATCTGCAAAGCGATCCCATCCGACCGCGCCTCGCCGCGCAGCACAGGGCTGTTAAAGGCCAGCATCGCCCCATGATCCTCGGCGTCGCCCTGATAGGCCAGCATCAGGGAATGGCTGTCGACGATTCCCGTCGAGGGCGACAAGGCCGCGGCGCGGCAGGACAAGGCGGGCTCCAAAGCCGCCGCCTGATCGCCATCGAGCCATTCCAGGTCTTCGACCCCGTTATCGGCCGCTTTCTCAATGATCGACTGCAGACCCTGCGCTTGATCCTCTTCGGTCGCGACGATCAGCTTGCCGCAATTGTTGTAGGGCACGCCATGGCTGTCGCAATAGGCGTAGAGCGCATGCTTTCCCGCGACGCAGGTAAGCGCCTTCAGAGAACCGGCCGGATAATAGATCCCCGCATGGATCACCTCGGAATTGCGCGAGCTGGTCTCGGTCCCGATCGCATCTGCGGCCTCGAGCACGATCACCTCGCGCCCCGCCATCGCCAGCGCGCGGGCGCAGGCCAAACCGACCACACCAGCCCCGATCACGACCGTTTCGATTGCCGCTTCTTCCATGGATCGACCATCTCTCCCTTAACCGGCGCCACGAGGCCCGAACGCGCAGCGCGAAACCGACCATCCCGATAAGCGCCGCCTTTCGCCGATGGGATCAAGCGCTTTTCGACTGCTCCAGCCTAAGGCGCTGCGATTATTCGCGGAACGTTCCGCCTTTTTGTCGATTTTTTGAGCAGACGACCCACACCGGAACCGACAAGCCTATTCTTTGTGCAATGCAACAGAGCGATTGCGGCGGCGCAGCAATCACGGCATAGTGAGCCGCTGGCAAGCGGGGGGAATTGGCGCGCGCAGCAGAGACAAAATCAGGGGATTTCAATGCTTTATTATATGCATGAGCTTCAGAGATTGTGGATGGCGCCGAGCCGAATGATGGCCCAGGGCGCGCGCATTGCGATGCGGAACCCCTGGAATCCGGTCGCCTATACCAGCGCCGGCCGCGCCATGATGTCGGGCGCCGATCTGTTCGAGCATCTGACCAAGCGTTTCGGCAAACCGGATTGGGAGCTGGACCAGACGATCATCGACGGCGCGCCGGTCGATATCGAAATAGACGTGGTCATGCACCGGACCTGGTGCCATTTGCTGCGTTTCAAGCGCCTGACCGATCGCCCGCGCAACGACCCGAAGGTCCTGATCGTCGCGCCATTGAGCGGCCATTACGCGACGCTGCTGCGCGGGACGGTGGAGGAGCTGCTGCCCGACCACGACGTCTATATCACCGACTGGATGGACGCCCGCATGATCCCGGTCAGCGAGGATAAGTTCAGCCTGAATGATTATATCGAATATCTGATCGATTTCCTGCATGTGCTGGGCCCCGACACGCATGTCGTCGCGGTCTGTCAGCCTGCGGTGCCGGCGCTGGCGGCGACGGCGGTGATGTCGGGCTGGGGTGACACATGCGCGCCGGCGACCCTGACCATGATGGGCGGGCCGATCGATACGCGCGAGAACCCAACCCAGGTCAACAAACTGGCCACGGAAAAGCCGATCGAGTGGTTCAAGCAGCATGCGATCGTCGAGGTGCCGCCGCCCTATCCGGGCGCGATGCGCAAAGTCTATCCGGGCTTCATGCAGCTCACCAACTTCATCGCCATGAATTACGACAAGCACTTGGCGAGCTATCACGAGCTTTTCGACCATCTGGTGCGCGGCGACGACGATGCAGCGGAGAAGAAACTGGCCTTTTATGAGGAATACCGCGCGGTGATGGACCTGCCCGCCGGATATTTCCTGCAAACCGTCGAGACGGTGTTCCAGAAACACAGCCTGCCTAAAGGCGAGATGTCGGCGCGCTGGAACCCGGTCAAGCTGGAGAAGATCGAGCGCACGGCGCTGCTCTGCATCGAAGGCGAATGGGACGATATCTCCGGCGTCGGCCAAACCAAGGCGGCGCTGAACCTGACGCCGAATCTGCCCGATGAGATGAAACACTATCATCTGCAAAAGGGCGCTGGACATTACGGCATCTTCAACGGCAGTAAGTGGCGCAACGACATCGCCCCCGTTCTGCGCCGTTGGATAAGGCGCCACGGCGCCAAGTCGGCCAAAGACCTGGCGGCCTAACCCGTCCCTTTGATGCGGCGGGCCAGAGCGAGGCCCACCCGTTGGAGAGTCTGGTTCAATGTCCGCCCATCTGCGCCGCCTAGAGGCGGAGAGCATCCACATATACCGCGAGGTCGCGGCCGAGTTTCGAAACCCGGTCCTGATGTACTCGATCGGCAAGGATTCGTCGGTGCTGCTGCATCTGGCGCTGAAGGCCTTCACGCCTTCGAAACCGCCCTTCCCGCTGCTGCATATCGACACGACCTGGAAGTTTCGGGAGATGATCGCCTTCCGCGACAAGCGTGCGGCGGCGCTGGGCCTGCGCCTGATCGTTCATACCAACCAGCAAGGCGTGGCAGACGGGGTGACGCCCTTCACCCACGGCTCGTCGCGCTATACCGACGTCATGAAGACCGACGCCTTGAAGCAGGCCTTGAGCGCGCATCGTTTTGATTGCGCCATCGGCGGCGCTCGGCGCGACGAGGAGAAATCGCGCGCCAAGGAACGGGTGATGTCCTTCCGCAGCGCCAATCATGGTTGGGACCCGAAGAACCAACGGCCGGAATTCTGGCGGCTCTACAATTGCCGGATCAATGAAGGCGAAAGCGTCCGCGCCTTCCCGCTGTCGAATTGGACCGAGGCGGACATCTGGGAGTATATCGCGCTGGAGGAGATACCGATCGCGCCCCTCTACTTCGCCGCCCCGCGTCCGGTGGTGCAACGCGACGGCAAACTGATCATGGTCGATGACGACCGGATCCCGCTGGCCGAGGGCGAGACGCCCGAAATGCGCAGGGTACGATTCCGAACTCTGGGTTGTTATCCCCTTACGGCTGCTGTCGAAAGCGAAGCGGACACTGTGGCGGCGATCATCGCCGAGACGCTGGCGGCCAAGACTTCCGAACGCGAAGGCCGCATGATCGATCATGATCAGCCCGGCTCGATGGAGAAAAAGAAGCGGGAGGGCTATTTCTGATGAGCGCCCCCCTCCCCACAACCGAAGGCGATCAGGAGCTGCTGCGATTCCTGACCTGCGGCAGCGTCGATGACGGCAAATCGACTCTGATCGGCCGGCTGCTGCATGACAGCAAACTGATCTTCGAAGATCAGCACGCGGCGTTGGAGCGCGACAGCGCTGTGTCTGGCACGGTGGAGGACGGACTCGATCTGGCGCTGCTCGTCGACGGTCTTCAGGCCGAACGCGAACAAGGCATCACCATCGACGTCGCCTACCGTTTCTTCGCCACCGAAAAGCGCAAATTCATTGCCGTCGACGCGCCGGGCCACGAGCAATACACACGCAACATGGCGACCGGCGCCAGCGGCGTCGATCTGGCGGTCATTCTGGTGGACGCACGCAAGGGGGTGCTGACCCAGACAAGGCGGCACGCCCGAATCTGCGCCCTCATGGGCGTCGACCAAGTAATCTTAGCCGTCAACAAGATCGATCTGACCGGCTATGACCAAACCGTCTTCGATGTCATCACCGCCGAGTTCATGACGCTCGCCAAGGAGCTCGCATTCGCGTCCGTCACCGCGATCCCGCTCTCGGCGCTGAAGGGCGACAATGTGCTCGAACGCGGCGCGGAGATGGCCTGGTATGAAGGCCCGACCTTCCTGCAAGCGCTTGAGGCCGCGCCTGTCGGCGGGTCCGCGTCTGACGCGCCGTTCCGAATGCCGGTGCAATGGGTGAACCGGCCGAACCTGGATTTTCGCGGCTTCAGCGGCACGATCGCGTCGGGCGTAGCGCGGATCGGCGACGCTGTGGCCATCGCTCCGTCGGCGACCGCCAGCGCCATCAAGGAGATCCATAGCCAGACCGGGCCGGTCGCCGCGGCGCGGTCCGGCGAGGCGGTCACCCTGGTCCTGGAAGACGAGGTGGATGTCAGCCGGGGCGATGTGATCGGCGCCGCCGGAACGCCTGTCGCGGTTACCGACCAGGTCGCGGCGCATCTGATCTGGCTGGACGAGGCGGAACTACCGCCCGGCCGGCCTTACATCATGAAGATCGGAACTGCGACGGTCGGCGCGTCCGTCACCGAGATCAAACATGCGGTCAATGTCGACACGCAAGAGCATGTCGCGGCGAAGACTCTCGGCCTGAATGAGATCGGCTTCTGCAATCTCGCGATGGACCAACCGGTCGCCTACGCGCCCTATGAGACGGACAAGACGCTGGGCGGTTTCATCCTGATCGACCGGATCAGCAACGCGACCGTGGCGGCCGGCGTCATTGCTTTCGGCCTGCGCAGAGCCAGCAACCTGACCTGGCAGGATTTGGATATCGACAAACGATCGCGCGCGCGGTTGAAGGATCAGAAACCCTGCGTCTTATGGTTCACCGGCCTCAGCGGGTCGGGCAAATCGACCATCGCCAATCTGATTGAGAAGCGCCTGCACGCGCTCGGCAAGCACACCTATCTGTTGGACGGCGACAATGTCCGGCATGGGCTGAACAAGGATCTCGGCTTCACCGATGTCGACCGGGTCGAGAATATCCGCCGGGTCGCCGAGACCGCGAAACTGTTCGTCGACTCCGGGACCATCACCCTGGTCTCCTTCATCTCGCCCTTCCGCAGCGAGCGGCGGCTGGCGCGCGAACTGCTCGAAGAGGGCGAATTTCTGGAGGTTTTCGTCGATACGCCGCTTGCGGAATGCGAGGCGCGCGACCCGAAAGGCCTCTATCGCAAGGCGCGGGCGGGCGCGATCAAGAATTTCACCGGCATCGACAGCCCCTATGAACCGCCGGAGGGCGCGGAACTGCATCTGCAGACGGTGGACCTGACGCCGGAGCAAGCCAGCGACGCAGTCATCGCCCGGCTGCGCGAGGAAGGCTTTATCTAGCTGCGCCAGTCGGCAGGCTCGAGTAGGCGCGAAGCCAATCCGCCGAAAACCAGGCCCCAAAAGGCGGCGCCAACGCCGAAGATCGGAATATCCGCCACGGTCACCAGGAAGGTAATCAGGGCGCCCATGCTATAGGGACCGGCGAAGGCGGCGATGAAGGATCCCTGCAGCACTTTCAGCATCGACAGGCCGGCCAAGGTGGCGATGAAGGCGGCGGGGGCCGCCAACATGGCGCCGGTGAACAATGGCGCAAACAAGCCGAACAGCACGACCAGCGCACCGACGCCGACAGCGGCGGCGTAATGCCGTTCCGGCGCGCCTTCCGACGCAATAATCGCATTGGTCGGCCCCGTTAGGCAGGTCGAGACCGATCCGACAAAGGCGACGACCACCGAGGTCACGCCACAGGCGACGGCGACCGCATTGACCGGCGGTTTGTGGCCCTTGGCCCGCAACACGGCGAAGCCCTGCCCGTTCTGAACGATCAGCACGGTCACCGTGATCGGGATGACCAGATCCAGCATCGCCCGGAGGCTGAATTCCGGCGTGATTAGAATCGGCGCGGCGAAAACGGCGTCGCCCAGCGCGATCTCGGCGCCCGCATCCGACAGGGCGATCATCACCGCGCCGGCCAGAACGGAGAAGAAGACCGGCGGCAGCCGCAACGTGAAGCGCGGGGCCAGCGACGCCGCGATGAAAGCCGCCGTCATGACGAGGGTCAACGCCAGCTCGTCGCGGAACGCGCCAATCCAATTCAAACCGAATTGCAAATAGACGCCGGTCACCATGGCCATGACGATCGGTCCGGGCAGCAAATCCATCACCCGCCGGGCGACCCCGGTTACACCGATCAGCGCCATCAGCAGGCCCGTGGCGATGAAGGCGCCGACGACCTCGGGGAAGCTCGACTGTGTCAGGGCCGGGCCGACCAGGATCGCGCCTGGAATGGTCCAGAGGAAGACCAGCGGCTGGCGAAACCAAAGACAGAAACCGATGCTCAACAAGCCGTTGACAAAAAAGACGCCGAAAATCCAGGAGGACAGCGTCGCCTCATCCAACCCGCCTTTCGCTCCTGCAGCCAGGATAATCGCGACCGGCCCGGTGGACGCGAACAGAAAGGCGGTGACCATGACCCCGAACGAGGTCGCGTCGAAATCTCGAAACACATCTGTGAAACGCGCAGCGCGGCGCATGGACCCTCCCCAACCGGACAGCGGCCAAGACTTCGGCCCAACCGCCGCCGGCGAGACCACGATCTGAACGATACTGACATACGGCGATCCCGACGCCACGCAAGGCCGCGCCTGGAAGAGCAAGGCGTCGCTAGGCGGAACGCGCTGCGTCTTGTATATCGGTATTCTGACAATGCACGCCTCACCCGTTCCGAGCAAAGGCCCCGCCATGGAAAACGCAATCCATATGCTTCCCGTCACCGGCCTTTACGCCGCCTTGTTTGCGATCATGCTGTGCCTACTGAGTCTCCGGGTGATCCAGTTCCGGCGCTTGGGTCGGGTCAGCCTCGGCGACGGCGATGATGTCCGATTGGCGCGCGCGATCCGCGGCCAGGCGAATTTCGTCGAATATGCGCCAATCGGTCTGATCCTGCTGGCGGCGGCGGAGTTAAACGGCATGCCTGGCTGGCTGCTGCACGCCTATGCGCTGGCGCTCCTAGCGGGCCGGCTGATGCACGCCTACGCCTTCAGCATCGTCAAGGAGAGCCCGATCGGCCGCACCGGCGGCATGATGGTTACGTTCAGCGCGCTCCTGGCGATGGCCGTAGCGACCCTCTTTTGGGTCTTGGCTTAGCGCCGGTCGTGAGCGACGGACGGGGAACCGTGCAAGAAGCCGTTCAACGCCGGCTCGCCGCCATCCTGGCGGCCGATGTCGCCGGATACACGCGGCTGATGGAGCAGGATGAGGACGCGACCCTGTCCGCCTGGTGGTCGGCGCGCAAGAACATCATCGATCCGACGGTCGTCCGTCATCGCGGCCGCATCGTGAAACATACCGGCGACGGATTTCTCGCCGAATTCCCGACCGCCACGGAAGCGGTGAGATGCGCGATCGACATGCAGACAGACCTGACAGCGATCCATGGCAAGACCCCGAAGGACCGGCGCTTCGCCTTTCGCATGGGGGTGCATCTGGGCGAGATCGTCGCCGATGAAGAGGATATCTATGGCGAGGGCGTCAATCTGGCGGCGCGCCTGGAATCGCTGGCGCAGCCGGGCGGCGTTTGCGTCTCGGAAGACGTCTATCGCCAAGTCCGCCACAAACTGGCCATCGGTTTCGACTATCTGGGCGAGAAGACGCTGAAGAATGTCGCCGACGCGGAGTCGGTTTACGAAATTGCGCTCGCGCCAAAGCAACGCGCCCTGTTCGGTTTCGGATCGAGCGACCGGCCGCGTCCGGAATCGGGGCCGGCCAAACCGTCCGAAAAAGGCGTCGCGAAAGAGCCTTCAAGTCAGGCGCGCTTCATCCGGCGGCTGAAACTAGCGGCAGTCGTCCTCGCCCTCTTCGTGTTTCACGATGTCGCGACCGGCGTCTTTGTCTGGTCCTATTGGCCCGCCCTCGCCCTGCTGACCTTCATCGGCATGGATGCGGCGCGGACCTATTTCGACGACGGGCTGATGAAAACGGTCGCCGCCGGCGCGGTGCTCGTCACGGCGCTGATCATCGTCAATCTGCTCACCTGGAACGGCCGTTTCTGGGCCATATGGCCCGCCGCCGTCCTGGTCCTCATCGAGGTGCTGCGCCGGGTCCGCCGTCCGACCGAGTAGTCTTCCAGGCGAACCGCACCATGGCCGGAGCGCCACCGATGGAACAGCAGAATTCGACCGATCTGTTATACAGCGATCCACGGCTCGCTCAGTTCTATGATCTCGAGAATCCATGGGATCGCGATCAAGCGTTTTGTCTCCATCTTGCGCGAGAGTCGGCCAGCGTCCTGGACCTGGGCTGTGGGACAGGATTGCTCGCGACCGAGATCGCATCCAGGTTGGAAGTCTCTGTCGTCGCGGTCGATCCGGCAGCCGCCATGTTGGAGATCGCCGCCAGCCGCCCCGGCGGCGACGCCGTCGACTGGGTGCAACAAGATGCGCGGTTCCTCGACCTCGGCCGTCGGTTCGACCTGATCGTCATGACCGGGCACGCCTTTCAATGTTTGCTGAATAGCGACGATCAGGCCGCCTTGTTCGCCACCGTGGCGCAGCATCTGACGCCTCGTGGCCGGTTCATCTTCGACAGCAGAAATCCGCACAAGGAAGCCTGGCGCGCTTGGACGCCCGACCGGTCGCGGCGCGTGCTCAACCATCCGGTACTCGGTCAGATCGACGCTTGGACCGACGCGATGCGCGACGCCGAAAGCGGCTTGGTGACCTACGTTACCCATTACAAGATCGCGGCTACAAAGGAAGAATTGACCGCTCAGTCCCTTTTGTGTTTTTCGTCGCAAGAAACCTTGGCGCGGTTGATCGCGGGTGCGGGCTTGCAAGTTGAGCGTTGGCTGGGCGCATGGCCAAGCGCGCCCGACGATCCGAAGGCCTTTACACCGTACAGCCGTTCGGCTCCGGAGATCATTCCCATCGGCTGTTTGACGAAGGCTTGAAAACAAACGATGTAGGGGCCGACGCGGCGTCTTTATCAGGCCGGCGCCAGGCGCGGGCGGCCGGTGCGGAGCAGCAACAGCACCATGATCAGGATGTTGATCAGGTTCCAGGCGATGCCGTTCACGAAGGCCGCCGAATAAGAGCCGGTCAGGTCGAAGATCCAGCCGCTGAGCCAGCCGCCCAGCGCCATCCCGATGATCGTCGCCATCAACACCATGCCGGTCCGCGCCCCCGCCTCGCGCGCCGGCATATATTCCCGGACGATGATCGCATAGCTGGGCACGATGCCGCCTTGCGACAGCCCGAAGATCAGCGACACAAGATAAAGCGAGGCGAGCCCGTCGAACGGCAGATAGAGAAACAGCGCGAGACATTGCAGCACCGACCCCAACAGCAAGGTGCGCACGCCGCCGATCTTGTCCATCAAGACGCCGGAAAAGAGACGACTGGCCACACCGCCGGCCAGCATCAAAGAAAGCATCTGGGTCCCGCTGCTGGCCCCGTAGCCGAGATCGACGCAATAGGCGACGATATGCACCTGCGGCATCGACATGGCGACGCAACAGCCGAGCCCCGCGGCGACCAACAGAATCTGCAATGCGCGCGGCGATAGATCGATCGACAGGTCGCCGCCGCTGAGAGTCGGACCGCCCGGGGCCCCTGGAGGCGCCAGGATCGCGCGCGGCCTTAGCAGGAAGGCGGCCGGAACCATGACGCAGACGACCAGCGCGGCGATGGCGAGATAGGCGAAGCGCCAACCTTCCGCCTCTGTTACAGTCTCAATCATTGGCGACCAGAGCGCGCCGGCCAGATAGTTGCCGCTGGCGACGCAGGCGACCGCCACGCCGCGCCTTCGTTTGAACCAATGCGTGATATCGGCGATCAGCGGCCCGAAACCGGCGGCGGTGCCGATCCCGATGAAGGCCCCCTGCACCACCGCAAAGGCCAGGAAATTCTCAAACAGCGCGCACAGGACATAACCCGCCGCCAGCAACAGGGCCGCCGCGGCCACCGGCAGCGCGACCCCATGGCGGTCGACGAAGCGACCGATCGCCAGATTGCCGATGGCGAAGCCGATCATGGTCGCCGTGTAGGGGAAAGAGGCGTCTGCGCGATCCACGCCGAACTCGGCCTGCACGGCGGGCAGGACGACGATGTAGGACCACATGCCGATGCTGCCGATGATCCCCAACAGCATCGAGGCGCCCAGCCGGAACCAGGCGTAGCGCCCATCCTGCGCAGGCTCGACGAAACCGCTGGCGAACACCCCGTTCATGGTCCTCCCTCTGCGACGCCGCCGGCATGGCGCGCCGCACACGCTTCCCAACGTCGCCCGCCAGTCAATCCACCCCATCAGCCCAAGATCAACCCGGGCGCGCAGGCAAAACGGGATCACAGTTTTTCCATGGAGGAAAGAGCGGTCGCGCCAGGTCACGTCTCGGGTTTCGCCATGATCTTCGTCCGGCAGCATCCTTGTTTCCCCGGCGCCCAGGTTTCGTGCTCATAGTCGAAACCCGCCGTCTCCAAAACCGCTTCGTCCCAGGCGGCCGCGCAATGCAGCAAGGTGCAGATCTCGTCATCGCTGCAGCCGGCCTCCACCCATGAGTCCTTCAAGGGACAGGCCATGTTCTGAAATTCGAGGCACGCATCGTCGAGTCGTCGGATGTCCGTCGCGTACGTCACGCCACCATCGGCGCCTTTTGCGTAGCTTTCGGCCATTCCGGCGAAATCGCGCGGGGCGAGATGCGCCAGGGTCTCGCCGACGGCGACGCCACGGGCGCGGCTCGCGGCGCGCAATACGCTGACGGCCTCGGCCTCGCCATGGCGTTGAGATAACTCTCGAAAGATCTCGAGATAAATTCTACCGCGTTCCTTGATGGCGTTCTCCAATAGCGCGTTGGTTTGTTGTTGAGGCATTTCCGGTCTCTCCTCCTAGGTTCGATTGGGGTGAACGGCGCGACGCTATCGCGTGGCGTGGCGGCGCCTCAAACCAGAAGTTCTCTCGTCGAGGTTTAGAAAAACTGAGTCTTCATGCCTGGATTTCCTTGGTAATTTGCGTCAGGGAGAAACCCGTGACTCACAGACTTCCTCATCTGAACGGCCTTCGAGCCTTCGAAGCGGCGGCCCGGCATCTGAGCTTCAAGACCGCCGCCAGCGAGCTTGGCGTCACGGCGGGCGCGGTCAGCCAACAGGTCAGGAAATTGGAAGAAACACTGGATGTGCCGCTGTTTCGCCGGTTGCCGCAGGGCCTGCTGCTGACGGATGCCGGCGAGCGCTATCTGCCCTCGATCACGCGCGCCTTTGAGGACTTGACCAGGGCCACGGAAGCCATCGCGCCCGACATAAACGCCAAGAAATTCAATATCGGCGTCAGTTCAGAAGCGAGACTGGTTCTGCCGCAGGAATGGCCAAAACGAGACAAGCGCCTGACGGCCTATGTGCGTTCGGTGATTGAGACCAACGATATCGATCTGGTTCGCACCGACGAGGTCGATTGCCTGATCCGGTTTGGCGACGGCCCCTATGGCGACCTCGCCGTCATCGCCATGCCCCTTGTAAAGGCGGCAGCAGCGCAACCAGCGGAATTGCACTTTGTCTGCAAACCAGGTCTTGCGGATTGTCGGCAATCCAAAGCCATTCTAGAGAGCCTCGACGACGGTCTCAGCCCGAGCGGCTAGCGCCCACATGCGCGTCTTCAGGCGCGCCGATTTATGCCGGGAGGGTGACTTCCAGCAGTTCGAGATCGGCGCTGGGGTCGGTCAGGGAGATTTCGGCCTGGGCGTCCAGTGTCACCGCGTCGGCGGGACCCAACCTGTGCGCTTCGCCCGCTCGTATCAGGGTCAGCGCGCCGTCGAGTACGAAGAGAAAATGAAACTCGTTGGCCGGCGTGAAGGCGGACGGGCCGTCGGCCGACCCTTTGATCACTGCGGGCCGAATAACCGCCGCGCTCGCCAGCCCCTCGGTCGCGGCGCTGAAGCCGATTTCGCGACGCTCGAACCCCGCCAGGCGCCAAGGCGCCCAAGCCGCCCCGTCGGCGCGATGACAGTGGTAACGCTGACCGCCGAAATCGCGCTCGGGTCGCAGATCGGGCGTCGGCAGGTCGAACTGATGTTCGACATGGGTCGGATGCTCGGCCGGGCAGCCGACCTCGACCACTTCGAACCCGTCGGAACATTCGAGCACCCGATGGCGGATCTCCGGCGGCTGCAGAACGCAATCCCCCGCTTGCATTACGAAAGGGGGGCCTTGATCTTCATAGACCAGCCGGACCCAGCCGCGCCGGACATGGATCATCTGAAAGCGTATCATATGGTAGTGGACATAGTCGGGGATCGGCCCGCCGGCCGGGATGCGGATATGGCTGGCGATGAAACGCCCGCCCTGGCGGTCCGGGATCAGGTCGCGATACTGCATGCCTGCGCGACCGAGGCCCCAGGACGCGTCGCCCGAGGCGGCTTTCTCAATATGGAAGCGTTGCGCCACCGGCGGCAGGGCGACGCCGTCAGCCGGGGCACGGATCTCGACCACCGTCCCGTTCGGCGCCGTCAGCGCCGCGCCGGCGCCGCCGAACCGTTCCGGGTCTTCCGTCACCAACCGAAGCCGACCCGCCGGCCCCTCGGCTCCGCGCTCCAGCCTAAGCCGAATTCCATGCCCCGACAGGTCCGCGACGCGCGGATCGTCCGCCGGAAAGATGACGTCAAGGCGAAATCCCAATTGGTCGCGAAAAAACCCAATCGTGGCGTTTAGATCGGCGCAGGGAAAAATGGCGGCGGCGCTATTCGGCAAGGTCTCATCCTCAAAAGAAGGCTGATGAAACCATCGCCGTAGTCAGACCCGTCCTAAAAGGCAAGGAGGACACGGTCGCAACCCTGCCCTAACGACCCAGGCGTCGATCGTTGGGACAGGCTCAAACCAATTTCTGACGTCGCATGAAATCCGCGAAAAGTGGGACGGTGAAATCCAGAAAGCCATGCTCCGAGCTGTACATCATGCCCTTACTAATGACATTTGCACGGATAGGTCCTAGGGATGATTGACTTCGTCCCATTGCCGAAGCGATTTCCGCCATGGGGTAGGGTCCGTCGCCCAAACCGGCCGCCACGCGAACGAACGCCACCTCCGCCTTGGTCAAACGGTCGATACGCACCTTGAAAAAACCAGAATCCAGAGATGCAATCGTAGCATTGTAAGAGCGCGCCGCATCGTCGTTGCTGATCTCCGGTCCTTCAGCCAGATCCCATGCGGCCGAGGCCCATTCTTGGAGAAAGAACGGATAGCCCTTCGTGCGGTCGACAATTGAGTCGAGTGCAGAGGCGGAAATCGATGCGTCTTCACGCTCAATTGGTTTTTGTACCGCCAGGGCGGCGGACTCTGGATCGAGAGGGCCAACCTCCGAATAGTAGAACAATCGCTCTGCGTATGACTTCGCCTCGCCTGCCAGGCGCGCGACCTGTGGAAGGCCCGCACCGACAAGCAGAATCGGCAAACCGTCCTGTGAAATGCGATGAATTGCGATGATGAGCGCGGAGAGGTCAGGCCGGGTGAGATACTGCACTTCGTCGATCAAAAGAACCCATCCCCTGTCAGCCGCCTTCGCGGCCCGACCGATGACGCCAAAGAGATCTGGAAGATCGTGTTGCAGGTCTCCGCTATCGGCAAGCCCGGGCTCAGGCTCGACGCCCACCTCCACACCTGCAAACTCGATCTTAAATATGGAGCCGAACCCACGCAGGGCTTTGAGGCCCCGCTTGGAAAGCTGCTTCGCCGCCTCCACCGTTGATAGCGAACGCAGGACCTTCTGCATTTCCGGGTATAACAGGGTCGGCAGGTTTTGTCTCTCCGGCGCCTCTATTCTTGAGACGAGAAGCCCCTCGTTTTCGGCGATCCTCCCGATCTCATTGAGCAGGACAGTCTTCCCGATCCCTCGGAGCCCTAGCAGCATCATCGACCGGGCGTTGCGCCCTTGGATCGCACGGCCGCAGGAAACGTGCGCGGTCTTGAGGATTTCGTCTCGACCGGCGAGTTCAGGCGGACGACTTCCTGCGCCGGGAGCGAAGGGGTTTCGAAAGGGATCCATTTCAATCTTGATCGAGGATATGGGATCTACTGTTATCTAGTAAAGTATAGATAAGTTCGATAGAGTTTTCTATATTTTTCTATATCTTAGGGATTTGGGTCCGATTTATTGACGCTGACGCAACACCCCTGCACAGAAGCTGAGCTGATGCGAACCGCCCGGCGGAGGTGCGGATTCAGGGCTGTTGGGACGTATCCCCGTCCGCCTGATCCCCATCGCCGGTCTCCTCCGGCGCGTCGACCCAGGCCATGAAGAGTTGATAGCCGACCGCCAGCAGAACGGCGCCGGTGAAGAGACCGATGATCCCGGCGGTCGCCATACCGCCCAGGGCGCCGATCAGGATGATCGGCATCGGCGCGTCGACGCCGCGCCCAAGCAACAAGGGCTTCAACACATTGTCGGCCATGCCGGCGACCAGGAAATAAATGCTGAAGGCGATATTGCTCACCGCTGAGGCGTCGCCCGCCGCCCAGAGATAGACGATGACAGGCAGGGAGATGATCAGCGCCGGCAATTGCAGGATGCCGATCAACAGCACAACCAACGCCAACACCGGCGCGCCGGGTACACCAGCCAGGATAAAGCCGACGCCCAGCAACAGCGCCTGGATGAAGGCGACGCCGATCACGCCCGTCGCCACCGACCGGATGGTCGCGGTGGCGAGATTTTGGAAGGTGACGCCCATGGTGGGCCCGGCCAATCGAACCAGAATGCGTCGCATCGCCCGATCGCCGCCCGCGCCGAAGGCCATGATCACGCCGGCGACCGCCAAGGCCCCGACAAACACCAGCAAACCGACGGCCGAATTGGCGGCAGCGCCCAGCGCGACTTTCGACAAAGCCGCGACACGCTGGTCGTTCTGCTCGAGGAAAGCCGGCAGATTGCCCGCCGCCGCGGACCAACTGTTGAACAGACGCTCGCCGATGATCGGCCAGCCCGCCACCGACTCCGGCGGCGGCGGCACCTCAAAGCTGCCCGACTCCAAAGCCCGATAGCCGTCCTGCGCGTGCTCGGCCAGCGAGTCCCCGATCATCGCCGTCGGCGCGCCGATCACCACCAGACCGACCAGAACCAGCAACGTCGCCGACACCCCGTGCCGCCCGCCCAACCGCTCGGCCAGACGCAGATGCAGCGGATACAGCGCCACCGCCAGGATCACCGACCACAGGGCCAGGTCGGCGAAGGGCGCGACCACCCGCAGGCACAGGAAAACCAGAACAGCGATCAAGCCGATGCGAAAAGCCGCCTCGATCACCCCTTTCGCCAGAACCTTCCGCTCCGTTCGATTCTCCAGATGCATTGTGATGCGATCCCCTACACGTCCATCAGTCGATATTGTCGACCGCGCCGCGTTTTAGGTCAATTACGGGGCCGCAAGGGCGTTTGACGAAGAAAAAGCGATGTCGCACAATCGCTAGGGCCCTAGATCGGCTTGATGTAGGGGACCGCCCGGTCAATTCCGAGCTGCTTTCTTGACAATCGAGTCGTAGACGCCCCGTAGGTTTTAGCGCTTCAACTGGATTTAGCGTCGAGAACGAGTCCGTTGCGTGTACGGACCGCGCTTAGATTGAGGGGGCCCACAGAGTCCGCCAAAACTCAACTATGCTTATGTCCGCTCACCAATTGCGTCCGAACTACGGAGACTTTGAGATGGATCTCGCACTGCGCCTATCGATCTTGAGCGTCATCTTACGCTGGATACAGGGAAAGGTGAGCCAGCAGACGGCCTATACCGTTCTCGGAGGCTTCGCCATTCCACTTTGGGCGACATGGCCTTCACTTGCGGCGTTTGCGAGCGGCGGCTCGATATTTCAACTCTTGTCTATCGCTTTCTTCGCCGCTTTTTTGACGTCGCGGGTTTTTGAACGTCCCAATCAAACGCCGCACAGCTCGATACGATCGGCCACTTGGCCGTCGGTCCTTGTCTGCGCCTGTGGCCTTGTCGGCATGAACGGGTTCTTCATTTGGGCGATCAACTACATTCCGCCCGCCCAGGCCAATGTCCTATCCTATTGTTGGCCAATCATGGTGGTGGTTTTAGCGGCGTCACTACGGCTTTTTCCATTTACAAAGCTTACAGGCATATCGCTGTTGATCGGATTCTGCGGCGTTGTGATCGTTTCCGGTCTCAGCGGCGTCACGCCATCTCTTCCAGGAATTGCCTTGGCGGTTTTAAGCGGCCTTTCGTGGGCCCTATTTACTGTTTTTCGAATCTGGCAAGGGGAGACCGCACGGCCTGTCATGACGCACGGTTGTTTGGTGTCGTCTGGTCTAAGTCTGCTTCTTTATCTGGCGAGCGGCCCCATCGCGCCGCCGTCCGTAGAAACAGTTCTGATCGGCGCAGCCATTGGGATTTTTCCAATCGGTCTCGCCAACCTGATCTGGGACATCGGAGTGCGAAAAGGCGACGGACGCTTGCTTGCAACAATGGCCTACTCCACGCCGTTCTTCGGAATTCTATTCCTGGCGATCTTGGGGCTGTCAGAGTTGAGCATATCACTCTTGGTCGGCGGCGCACTGATTATCGGCGCCGGCGCAATTGCGACACGGTCGAAATAGAGCACGGCGGCGCAGCGCCACACTATCGGACGTCGCCCTCTACCGCCGCGTCCCCCGGCTCAGATCGAACGAGCGCACGCCCGCCAGGCCCAGCATGCCGGTTAGCATGACGTACTGCGCGTCGCTGGGCAGGTCCGGGGGCGCGGGGATATCGAGGCCGGCGATCAAGGTTCCCCAGACGATCAAGTCGCGCAGGACCCAGGCGTAACCGAGGCTGATGACGCAGAGCCAGCCGGCTCCCCAGCGATAGCCCCATTTGCCGGTCTTGGCGTCTTCCTTGGCGAGGTCGAGGATGCCCTTCTGGATGTCGGCCTCAACCTCGGCGGCGCGTTGCTGGATTTCCATCTTGGCCTGGGCGGCCTCGGCCTTGTCCGGGATCAACCGGTCGATCACGGTTCCGAGTAGCGGCGTCAGCGCGCTGATCAAGGGGAGCGGCATGGTCTAATCCTCTACCAATTCGAAATGCGGGCCATCCCAGAACCCGTGCTCGGCGGCGTCGAAATCGCCGTCCCAATCGCCGCCCCAGCGGATGGTCAGGCCCATCGTCGCGGCCACGCCCTTGACCAGGCCGCCAAATTGCAACCAGGCGTCGCGGTCGGTCCAGGCGACCTTACCATCGCGCAGGATTGCAACATCGACGGCTTTCGATGGCGAGGCGTTGTGTTTGGACCGGCCTGGGCCAAGCTTGCTCTTGCCGGCCGCCAGCAACTCAGCTTGGCGTTCGTGCGAGCGATGACCCTCGATGATTACTAGATCTAGTGGAGAGGCCTTCAAGGTCGCGTTCATGAGACTGATAAGCCGGGGGTCGCAGGTCGCCAGCCGTTCGCGGCTGCGATCGCTCCATGTGTGATGCGCCGCCATCAGCGTTGCTCCTGAGCGCGCCAATGACCGACTACGGCGTTGCCCGATTTAGCGGACGGTTGACGTTGATGTGTCGTACCGCACGCCACCTGAAAAGAGTTCGGCACTTTCTCCTCCTATCAATATCTCTGAACTGTCTTTGTACATTATCTGCTTCGCAGAGCTAGACCACGGTCCGAGACAGCGGTATCGTTTCATTTCATTGAATCTACGCGGCTGGGGGGGCGCGCTATGGAAATCGCTGTCACGTATCGCTTGTGGGCGCGCGCGCCCATAACGGACCTGGCGCTGATAGGACGGCGCGCTGTCAAACCCGATCTGAAAACGCCGCAGCAGAAGCGCGCCACCCTCGCTGCAGTTTTTCTCACCTTCATCACACTTATTGTGTTTGGCTACCTCTCCAACGCCTTGGCGCAAAGTGCCCGAGTTCAGCAGATGAGAGATAGCTGCGACTCGGGGACACTCCGGAGCTGCGTCATTCTCGGAATGGGGTTGCTCTCCGGTCGGGGCGTCGGACAAGACCCGGTTGAGGGCGCTCGGCTGCTTCGAGAAACCTGCGAGGCCGGCTACGCCGAGGGATGTACCGGTCTTGGCGCCGCCTATTTCGACGGAATCGGTCTGACGAAAGACCCAAAGAAGGCGTCCCAGTACTACCGAATGGGTTGCGATGGCGGCAACGCCTTCGGCTGCACGGGACTCGGCGAAGTCTACGAAAAAGGCTTCGGCGTAGCGGTGAATCCAAGCAAGGCGGCCGACCTCTATCGACAAGGTTGCGACGGCGGCAACGCGCGCGGCTGTATGGGCCTCGGCTACTTGTATCATTATGGCGTCGGCGTAGACGCCGACCCCGTCGAAGCGGCGCGGCGCTATGGCCAAGGCTGCGACGGCGGCAGCGCATTGGCCTGTTCGACATTGGGAATACTGCACCGAGATGGATACGGCGTGGCTAAGAACCGAGGGGAGGCGGCGCGGCTGTTTCAAATGGGATGCGACGCTGGCGACGACTTTAGCTGTCAGAAGCTCAAAGAAATCTCGAACTAATGACGTGAAAGAAGGCGCGGGGCGTCCAGATCCCACGCGCGCGCCAGTCGCCGTGCCGCCGGCCTCGGCACACGAAGCCGATTGCCTAGGAATCGCTCTCCGCTTCGCCCTCCCGGTTCGGCGCTTTGCTCTCCCAACCCTGTCCGGCTGCGATCAGACAGGCGACGCCGCGCGCATTGGTCAGCAACATGGTCCAGGATCCGCTCTCGGACACGTAGAGTTGCGCGACAGCGCCGTTTGACGCCAGACCGACCCCCGCCCGCGTCTCGCGGTATGTGTTCTCCAGTTTCTCGATCACCGCGCTATGCGAATCGCAAACCGTCTGCGCGTGCACAGCCCCGATCAGCAACAAAAAAGCCGCCCCAAGGGCGGCGGCGGCGATCATTGCGATCTTCCAGAAGCGGCGCGGCGACGGCGGCCGCCATCGGCCAGCCCATTGGAACGCCCGGCGCACCGCACGCTGGAAAGCTCGCCAAACCGAGCGTCGCTTAAGCCAATCAAGGAACCCCATGATTTTCTCCTGTAATCTAGGAATGAATGAATTTGAGCACACGGTCGCTGAGCCACCCGACGACGCCGCCGGCCGCGAGCAAAACAACAAAGGCGCCTTTCCAGCGGTTGGCCTGCGCCGTCAGCGCCGAGACATCCTTTTTCAACCCGGCGATCTCTCGCTTCAGCTCGCCGACCGACGCAGTCAGCGCGCCGATATCCTTGTGCAGTTGATTGTCGGTCGCCGTCATCCGTGCTCCCTCAGAGACCAGCGGCCCTCGTCATGCTCAATCGCTTTGTTGCAATGGTCGGGATCGATCCAGTCCAGCACGCGGCAGAGCAGGCAGCCCCAGCGGCGGCCGGCGTTGCGCGCCTTGCCGGCCGCGCTCGAGAGCGTCTCGTCCGGATCGCCGCGCAAGACCGCATTGGCGACCTGGTCCAGCGCAATCAGCACGTTCAGGATATAGCGCCTGATCATGGCCAGCCCGTGTCAATGTCGATCTCGCCTAGTGAGGCATGATCCGGGGCGGCGTCGATCTCAGCTCGCAACACTTTCGCCCGGCCGTAGCAGGCGGCGATATGCGACGCGCCGGCCAACCACAGAGCCTCCAAGCTCGCCGCGTCGTGCGCCACCTCGACGTTGTCCGCCGTCGTCCAATTCATCTCTGACGCCGCGCCGGAAGCCAAAAGGTCTCGCGCGCCGTCCAGATTGGTCCGGCTATCCAAATCGGTCTGATAGGCGTGACCATCGAACAGGACTAACGCCGAAGCCTCGGCGCGGCGCTGTTTGACCGCGTCCCAGAGCGCGCCCTTCGCCTCGTCAAGCGAGGGCGGCGGCGCATCAAACGACCAGCCATCGGGCAAAGGCCCTAAACTCACGATTGTATGCGGCTCACCACCCGCGTCATAGGCGGTCTCGCCGCGATGATCGACGAGCGTGGACCACTCTTCACCATCGAAAACAGCGACGTAACCGGACGGAACGTCCGGCGGCGCTACGGGCGTCGCATTCGCCGGCAAGAGATAGTCGCCGTCTCGGCGCGGGTTCTTCTGCGCCTGACCGGACCCGAGAAGTTCGCCGGTTTCCGCAGCGAACCTATATACTATTGCGTGTTCCATATCTCGTCTCACCGATATCTGACATAGAGATTGAAGGTTGCGTTATAGGGGCGCGTCTCGGCCCCTCCTGCTGCTTGGGTATTGTCAAAGAAGAGATCGACGTAAACGCCGCCACCTTGAAATGAGCCAGTGCCTGTTCTGACACCCCCGCTGTGTGTATGGCTTCTGAACTCATCCGCCTG
>JASJDC010000013.1 GCA_030065235.1 Alphaproteobacteria bacterium | reverse complement strand
TCTGGCCGATCTGCTGACCATCGGCTTGCCTTATCGCGATGGCGGGCCCGGCTATTTCAAGATCGTCGGTTATGACGAAGAATGCCCGGAATAGGGGCGGCTAGAGGGCGATGGGCCGCTGTGGGTGGGACGCCCCCGTTCAATCGAACGGCCCCCCACCATACGCTATGGCCACGAAGGTCTCTGCGGCAGGTGCGATTGTTCCTGTCGACACAGCAGCAATAAAGGTTAGCCGATGTAAGGGGCCGTTTTCAAGACTGCTGCCTTGTGTCGAATCGGCAAGACGCGGAACGAAACCCGCCTCAGAGAATTTCAGCAGGTCCTATTCTAGCCAAGGAGAGAGAACGAGTCATGAGACGGCTAAGTTTGGTATGGGCCGTTTTCCTTCTGTTGTTTGGTCCGACGGCGTTCGCCGCTGAACCCGAAAAAGGGCCCGTGCTCTATTTTGGGTCACCGGAAAACTACAACAGTTCCCACTATCCGGCCATGGACGCATATTTCGAACCGATCCGGCGCTTTTTCAACGGGTTGAACGCTTTGGGACGTAACTGGAGTTACACAGAGCCTCGTCAATATGCGGTCGATCTGAATGGCGATGGGGCGGACGAGTACATTCTTGAGGCCCGTGTCGCAACGCTTCGGTGATATAGGTGCCCCGTCACTTGCTACACTTTGCTCACTATTGTGGAGATCGAGCGGGATCTTGGTGGCGCGATCATTGGACCACGCTATCTAGGGACCATTGCGACGCCTGATCGGCAGGGTTACGAGCGTGGCTATGACGAGCACATCCTAAGCATCGGCGAACCAGCGCCGAGCGGCTGGCGCTCTCTCGCAAACGGTCCGCCAGTCTTAGAAAGCCTTACCGATGGGTCAGCGTCCGAAATGGTCGGCGGTCATCGTTTCTGCTGGACCGACAAGCCGGAACCGATCGATTTCAGCCAGTTCCACTGGATCGACGAACGCGGCGGTCTGGCCGATCTGCTGACCATCGGCTTGCCTTATCGCGATGGCGGGCCCGGCTATTTCAAGATCGTCGGTTATGACGAAGAATGCCCGGAATAGGCGCAGGGCGGCGCGCCTCTAACGGGTGCGGGCGCCGCCGGTTTCCTCGGGGATCAGGCCGCGCGGCGAGAATCGCAGCACCAGCAGCAGGACCAGGCCCATGGTGATCGGGCGCATATAGATCGCGCTGTCCAACAGATGCAATCGCAGCGGGCTGTCTTCCGCCAGTCCGAGCGTGATGAAATCGATCAACAGCGCGCCGACCGGCTCCGCCTCGATCCAGGCGAACCAGACCAGGAACCCGCCCAGGACGGCGCCGAAGTTATTGCCGGAGCCGCCGACGATCACCATCACCCAGATCAGGAAGGTGAAGCGCAGCGGCTGGTACGAGGTCGGCGTGAACTGCCCGTCGAGCGTCGTCAGCATGGCGCCGGCGACGCCGATCACCGCAGAGCCGAGGATGAAGACCTGCAGGTGCCGGCCCTTGACGTCCTTGCCCATCGCCTCGGCGGCCGTCTCATTGTCGCGGATCGCCCGCATCATCCGGCCCCAGGGCGATTTCAACGCGCGCTCGGACAGGAACAGCACGAACAGCAAGACCGCCAGGAACAGGCCCATATAGCAGAGCTTCACGAAGATGGAGGAGGCTTCCTGGATGTCGAATCCCCAATTGGTTGTGAACTCGATGAACCAGGCGGCGTTCTGCAGATCGACCTCATACGGGGTCGGGCGCGGCAGGCCGTTTACATTCTTCACGCCGCGCGTCAGCCAGTCTTCATTCTTCAGAATCGCGACGATGATTTCCGAAATCCCCAGCGTCGCGATGGCGAGATAGTCCGAGCGCAGGCCCAGGGCGACGCGGCCGACGATGAAGGCCGCGCCCGCCGCCAGCAGACCGCCGACCGGCCAGGCGACGATCACCGGCAGGCCGAGCCCGCCGAGATAGCCGGTCTTGGCCGGCTGCACCAATTCGATCGCCGTCACCGCCGGCTCGAAGATCGCACGTGTCGTGAAGAACCCGATCACCGCGATCGCGGCGACCGTCAGGTTCGCATAAAGCCGGTTGGGTTTCAGCTTTCGATAGGCGAAGACGCAGATCAGGACCGTCGCCGCCGCGACGACGCCGGCGAAGATCACGCCCATGCCGCCGGCTTGCCAGGTCTCGGGGACCGGGGGCATGGCGATGATGATCGTCGCCAACCCGCCCAGCGCCGCGAAGCCCATGACGCCGGCGTTGAATAGCCCGGCATAACCCCATTGAATATTCACGCCCAGCGCCATAACGGCGGAGATGATGCAGAGATTGATGATGGTCAGCGACAGCGACCAGCTCTGCAGCACGCCGACCATAATCAGCAAGAACGCCATCACGCCGAACAGGAAGATCTTGCGGTTCCGCGTATAGGTCATAGCGTGCGTCCCGCGAAGATGCCGGTCGGTCGCACCAGCAGCACCACCACCAGGATCATGAAGGAGACCGCAAACTTGTAATCCGTGCCCAAGAGCTGGGCCAATCCTTCCGGCGCCCAGTCGGACGGCAGCAAATAGCCCAGAAACTTCTTATAGGCGTAGGTCAGCGTCACTTCTGAGAAGGCGATGACAAAGCCGCCGACGATCGCCCCGACCGGGTTGCCGACGCCGCCGACAATCGCCGCGGCGAAGATCGGCAGCAGCAACTGAAGATAGGTGAAAGGCTTATAGATCTTGTCCAACCCATAGAGCGTGCCGGCGACGACCGCCAGCGATCCCGCCAGGATCCAGGCGAACATCACCACCCGATCCGGGTTGACGCCGGAGAGCAGGGCCAGATCTTCATTGTCCGAATAGGCCCGCATGGATTTGCCGGTGCGGGTCTTGTTCAGGAACCAGAAAAGGCCCGCCACGCAGAGCACCGCCGCGCCCAAGGAGATCACCTGCGAAGTCTTGATCGCCAGCCCTTCGCTCAGCCCGGTCGCCTCCCGGAAGTCGCGCACGCGCAGGATGAAGCGGGCGCCGTCGTCCACCCGCTGGTCGGTCGGGCCGATGACGAACCGGATCACGCCGTTGAACAGGAACATCACCCCGGTCGAGGCGATGAGCAGGATCAGGGGCGGCGAGCGCTTCACGCGATAGTATCGGAAGACGACCCGATCGACCCCCAGCACGATGAAGACGGTCGCAACGATGGCGAAGGGCAAGGCCAGCAACACGGTCGGCAGCGGCGCGATGCTGATCCCGGCGCCTTGAAAGGCCCACATCACCAGGATGGCGATCATGGCGCCAAAGGACATGATTTCGCCATGGGCGAAGTTCGAGAAACGCAGGATGCCGTAGACCAGCGTGACGCCCAACGCGCCCAGCGCCAACTGGCTGCCATAGGCGAGCCCCGGCACGATCACGAAATTCGAGAACAGAACGATGGCGTTCAGAAAATCCATAACCTCAATTCATTCCCCATCGGCCGCCCAATCAGCCGTCCCGTTGGCCGTCCCCTAAACCACTCTTCCGTTCAGCCGCCCAAAAAAGCGCGACGGACATTCGGATCCGCCAGCAAAGCTTCGCCGGTATCAGTGTAGCGGTTGCGGCCTTGCACCAGGACATACCCCTTGTCCGCGATGTGCAGCGCCTGCTTGGCGTTCTGCTCCACCATCAGGATCGCGATGCCTGTGCGCGCAATCTCGATGATCCGATCGAACAGCTCGTCCATCACGATCGGCGACACGCCGGCGGTCGGCTCGTCCAGCATCAGAACCTTCGGCTTCGTCATCAGCGCGCGTCCCACCGCGACCTGTTGACGTTGCCCGCCGGAAAGCTCGCCTGCGGGTTGCTTGCGTTTTTCCTTGAGGATCGGGAACAGCTCGAAGACCTGATCCATGGTTTCCCGGTAATCGTCCTCGCGGATAAAGGCGCCCATCTCCAGATTCTCTTCAACCGACATGGTGGTGAAGACATTCCGGTTCTGCGGCACGAAGGCCATGCCCTCCCGCACGCGCGCTTGCGGGCTGAGCTTCGTGATGTCGGTCCCGTTCATCGTGACCGTGCCGCCGTGCATATTCAGCATGCCGAAGACCGCCTTCATGGCGGTCGATTTGCCGGCGCCGTTCGGGCCGACGATCACTGCGATCTCGCCGTCATCCACACCGATCGTGCATTCATGCAGGATGTCGGCGCCGCCATAGCCGCCGGTCATGGCTTCGCCCAACAGCGCGGTCACGCCGAGGCCTCCGCGGTCTCCGCCGCCTGCTCTCCGGATTTCGCGGCCGGTCGGTTCTTCAGGCCGGTGCCGAGATAGGCCTCGATCACCTGCTCATTGTTCATGACCTCCTGCGCCGGGCCTTCGCACAGCACTTTGCCTTCGGCCATGACGATGACCGGATCGCAGAGCCGCGTGATCATGTCCATGTCATGCTCAATGACACAGAATGTGTAGCCATGCTCCTGCTGCAGCCGTCGGATCGCGTCGGTGATGGTGCCGAGAAGCGTCCGGTTCACGCCGGCGCCGACCTCGTCGAGGAAGACGATCTTGGCGTCCACCATCATCGTGCGGCCAAGTTCCAGCAGCTTCTTCTGGCCGCCCGAGAGGTTCCCGGCCAACTCGTCCGCGACTTGACCGATCTCCAGGAACTCGATCACCCGATCGGCTTTGGCGCGGAGTTCCTCTTCTTGGGCGCGGACCTTCGACGGCCGCAACCAGGCGTCGAGCAGGGATTCGCCGGACTGTTCGGCCGGCACCATCATCAGGTTCTCGCGCACGGTGAGGGAAGAGAATTCGTGCGCGATCTGGAATGTGCGCAACAGGCCGCGGCCGAACAGATCGTGCGGCGCCAGGCCGGTGATGTCTTCGCTGTCCAGAAAGATCCGACCATAGGTCGGTCGATAATGGCCGGCGATGACATTGAAGAGGGTCGTTTTGCCAGCCCCGTTCGGCCCGATCAGGCCGGTGATAGAGCCGCGCTCGATCGTGAAGCTGGCCCCGTCGACGGCGCGGATGCCGCCGAAATGCAGGTGAATATCGTCAATCTCAATCATGGAGAAGTCGCTCTACAGGCGCGGCGCCTGCCCCCTAACCGCGGGAAACCTATCTCCATTGCACAGGAAGTCCAGGCCCGCGCGCGTCCCCGATCTGTCGGATAGGGGACGCGCGCTTGCAGCCTTTGCGCCTAGCGGTAGCCGACGACGACTTCTTGGCCGCCCTCATAGGTCACCTGGCGATAGTTCCCGGCGCTTTCGCCCGGGCCGATCAGTTCGACCGCTGAGGCGCCGACATAATCGACATCGCCGCCGGCGGCGATGATGTCGAGCGCTTTGGCCAGTTCGCCCGGGAAGATTTTCTCACCCGGCGCATTGGCGACCTCCATGACCTTGTCCTTCAAATCGGCGCTTTCCGCAGAGCCGGCTGCCTGCATGGCCAACATGATCAGGGCGGCCGAATCATAGGACTCGGGTGAGAAGGGGCCGGATTCGAAGCCCGCCGCCGTCGCCATTTCCGAATAGGTCGCAGCGCCCGGGCTGTCAGTGCCCGGATTGGCGCCCAGCGAACCGTCGAGATCGGCGCCATGATTGGCGACAAGGCTCGGCCCGACCATGCCGTCCGGGAAATAGAAACGGTCGAAAGCGCCCGTGTCGATTGAGGCCTGGACAATGCCGCGGCCGCCCTGGTCGACATAGCCCGCAACCACCAGAAGCTCGCCGCCGGCCGCCGCCAAGGCGCCGACTTCCGCCGTATAGTCGCCTTTGCCGTCTTCGTGCGGCGCGTTGATCGTCACTGTGCCGCCTTGCTCGGTGAAGTTGGTGGCGATGGCGTCGGCCAGACCTTTGCCATAGTCGTTGTTGGTGTAAGTGATCGCGACCGTGGAGATGTCGTTCTCCTTTAGTATGTCGGCGACAATCACCCCCTGCCGGGCGTCCGACGGCGCGGTGCGGAAGAAAAGGCCGTCATCTTCGATGGTCGACAGGGCCGGCGATGTCGCGGAAGGCGAGATCATCACGACGCCGTTCGGCTTGGCCACATTTTGCAGCGCCGCTGTGGTAACGCCGGAGCAATCGCCGCCGACGATCGCCTTGACGCCGTCCGCCGTGATCAGCCGCTCGGCCGCGGCCGTCGCAACGGCGGAATCGATGCAGGTCGTGTCGGCGCGCACCGCCTCGACCGTGGCGCCGCCTAAGAGCTTGCCGCTGTCATTCACTTCCTTGATCGCCATTTCGGCCCCGGGCGCCATGTTGGCGACGATCGATTCGATCGGGCCGGTGAAGCCCAGGAATACCCCGATTTTGATGTCTTCCGCGACGGCGGCCGAGGCCGTCAGGCCGGTTGCGGCGGCCAACGCGATGGCCAGTGTGTTTTTCATGAAAGCCTCCTGTTGCGCAGTGGATGTGTCTGTTTGTTTCTTTTCGTTTTGCACGAATGAAAAAACCTACGCCGAAAGCTCGGACGCGACAATCTGCGGGATCGGCGTCAATCTGTGCGCTCAAACGGGTTCGAGCTTTTGCATCTCTCGCCGAAGCGTCATACTCACCAGGCAGGACCACAGGCGCGCGCCGAGACTGATTTGGGACGCCGCGCGCATGTCACCATTTGGATCGGGGAAGCGTCATGGCGGGAAGCGTCAACAAAGTCATTTTGATCGGCAATCTGGGCCGGGATCCAGAAATTCGGACCATGCAGAACGGCGGCAAGCTCTGCAATTTGTCGGTCGCGACGTCGGAATCCTGGAAGGGCCGTGACGGACAGCGCCAAGAGAAAACCGAATGGCACCGTGTCGTGATCTTCAATGAAGGCTTGGTCAATGTCGCCGAGCGATTCCTGAAGAAGGGCTCCAAAGTCTATCTGGAAGGTCAGCTTGAAACCCGCAAATGGACCGACCAGTCCGGCGCCGACCGCTATTCGACCGAGGTCGTATTGCGGCCCTATCGCAGTGAATTAACCATGCTGGACGCGCGCGGTGAGGGCGGCGGTTATGGCGGATCGAGCGGGGGCGCTGGCGGCGGGTATGACGATCGCGGCGGTCCCGGAGGCGGATCGGGCGGCGGACATGGCGGCGGCCAGCCCGACTATTCCAACGACTTGGACGACGAGATCCCGTTCTAGCGGCTATTCCCACGCGTTCGATCGATGCGCCTGATCAGGATCGATTCGGGCTGCGAACCCGCTTGTCAGGTCGACTCAATGGACCCGCGCGGCGGGCCGCCACAATATTGGTCATTGAATTGAGACAACCATCCGCGTCCGACTCGCAAGTATCTGAAAAACCGAGAAAAATCTGATCCGGGACTGAGTTGGAAATCCGGCGGAATCATTGTCCCCTGCGGCGGATCATGCTAGATTTTTGAAATCTTGAAGCCATTGTTTTGAGCCGGTTTTCCCCGGTTTTCCGCCATATGCGCGGCGGTTGGGAAGGCATGGGTTCGGAAACGCCGATTCGCCGGCGTCTCTCCGAGCAGGTTCCAGTGGCCTCGCCCGTCAGAAAGCGCCCGATCGAGGCCGAGTTAGAAAGTCCGCTAGACCTTGTCCGATACGCCCGCGACCCCGCCCGACACCCCCGAATCCGACATCAGCCCGGTCACCATCGAAGAGGAGATGAAACGCTCCTACCTCGATTATGCAATGAGCGTGATCGTCAGCCGCGCGTTGCCCGACGTGCGCGACGGGCTGAAGCCGGTGCATCGCCGCATCCTCTACGCAATGAAGGAAAACGGCTACGACTCGACCAAGCCCTATCGGAAATCCGCCCGGATCGTCGGCGACGTGATGGGGAAATACCATCCGCACGGCGATACCGCGATCTATGACGCGATGGTGCGGATGGCGCAGGACTTCTCGATGAGCCTGCCCTTGATCGACGGGCAGGGGAATTTCGGCTCGATGGACGGCGATCCGCCGGCGGCCATGCGTTATACCGAGGCGCGCATGGCCAAATCCGCCGAGGCCCTGATCGACGATATCGACAAGGATACGGTCGATTTTCAGAATAACTACGACGACACGACGCGCGAGCCGGTCGTGTTGCCGGCGCGGTTTCCCAATCTGCTGGTCAATGGCGGCGGCGGCATCGCCGTCGGCATGGCGACGAACATCCCGCCGCACAATCTGACCGAGGTGGTCGACGCCTGTATCGCTTTTATCGACGATCCTGGGATCGGCCAGGAACAGCTTTTGGAGCTGGTTCCCGGACCTGATTTTCCGACCGGCGGGATCATCCTGGGCCGTTCCGGCATTCGCTCGGCCTATGCGACCGGGCGCGGCTCGGTCGTGATGCGCGCGCGCACCCATCGTGAGGAAGTGCGCAACCGCGAGGCGATCGTCGCCACCGAAATCCCCTATCAGGTCAACAAGTCCCGCATGATCGAGCGGATCGCCGAGACGGTGCGCGAGAAGCTGGTCGAAGGCGTCGCCGATCTGCGCGACGAATCCGACCGCGACGGCGTCCGGGTGGTGATCGAGCTAAAAAAGGACGCGGTCTATGACGTCGTCCTGGCTCAGCTCTTCCGTCATACGCAGATGCAGACCTCCTTCGGCGTGAATATGCTGGCCCTGAACGGCGGCCGCCCGGAAATGCTCGATCTGAAGGCGATCATCGCCGCCTTCGTCGATTTCCGGGAGGAAGTGGTCACCCGCCGGACCGCCTTCGAATTGGGCAAGGCGCGGGAACGGGCGCACATCTTGGCCGGCCTGTTGGTGGCGATCAGCAATCTCGACCCGGTGATCGAGCTGATCCGGGCCGCGCCCGATCCGGCGACGGCTCGGGCGGGTCTGATGGAGCGCGCCTGGCCGGCGGGCGAGGTCGAACCCTTTATCGCCCTGATCGACGATCCGGGCCATGGCGTGGTCGACGGCGTCTACCGCCTGTCGGAGACGCAGGCGCGGGCGATCCTGGAATTGCGGCTGCAGCGCCTGACCGGGATGGAGCGCGACAAGCTGGTCAAAGAGACCGAGGAAATCGCCGAGAAGATCCGCGACTATCTGGAGATCCTGCAATCCAGGCCCCGCCGGCTGCAGGTGATGCGGGAAGAGCTGATCGATGTGCGCGAACGCTTCGGCGTCCCGCGCCGCACCACGATCGAAGAAAGCGAATTCGAGCACGATATCGAGGACCTGATCCAGCGCGAGGACATGGTCGTGACCGTGACCCAGGGCGGCTATATCAAGCGCGTGCCGCTCTCGACCTATCGGGCGCAACGGCGCGGCGGCAAGGGCCGGTCGGGCATGGCGACGAAAGATGACGATTTCGTCGTCAATGTCTTCGTCACCTCGACCCACACGCCGGTCCTGTTCTTCTCGTCTTTCGGCATGGTCTATCAGATGAAGGTCTACCGATTGCCGCTGGGCTCGCCTCAGTCGCGCGGTAAGGCATTGGTCAATCTGCTGCCCTTGCAGGAGGGCGAGACCATCTCGACCATCATGCCGTTGCCGGAGGATGAGGAGACGTGGAACGATCTGTTCGCCGTCTTCGCGACCGCCAGCGGCAATGTCCGGCGCAACCGGCTCTCCGACTTCACCAACATCAAGGCGAACGGCAAGATCGCCATGAAGCTGGACGAGGGCGACAGTCTGGTCGGGGTGCGCACCTGTTCAGAGGATGAGGACGTCTTCCTCTCGACCAAACACGGGGTTTGCATCCGATTCCCGGTGCCGGATGTTCGGATTTTTGCGGGTCGGACATCGACCGGCGTGCGCGGCATCCGGCTGGGCGCCGAGGACCGTGTCATGTCGATTTCGTTGATGAAACACTCCGACCATACATCCGAGGAACGGGACGAGTATCTCAAGGCGCTGGCGGCCTCCCGGCGGTTGGAGACGGCGGATTACGCCGGCGACGCGGAACGGGAGCAGGCGGACCGTACCTTGGCGGCCTTGCTCGAAGGACCGGAAATGCAGGCGATGCAAGAGGCGGAGGAGTTGGTGATCACGATCAGCAACGCCGGCTATGCGCAATTGGCTTCGTCCTACGACTATCGCGTTACTGGGCGCGGCGGCAAAGGCATCGGCAACATGAACCTGGGCAAGGGCGAGGAGGCGGAAATCGTCGCCTCCTTCCGGCTCGATCCGGCGACCGACGAGTTGGTGCTGGTGTCGGACAGCGGCCAGATCATCCGCAGCCGGGCTGACGAGATTTCCACGAAACGCCGGGGCGGCATGGGTGTTCGGGTCTTCGACCTCGACGAAGGCCAACGCGTCGTCTCCGTCGCCCGCCTGCGCGAAACCGACGAAGACGAGGGGCTGGATGAAGAGAACGCCCCGCCGGAAGACGACGCGTAGGCCGCACCACGCCGGTTTTGTTTTTTCCGGGCAAATCCGCTAGATCGACCTCGCCGCGCGTTCGAACTCCCCGAAAGACGGGGATTTGGGCGGCGCGGGCGCGCTTTGGGAAGGCGATAGGGCGGGGCTTTAGGCATGGGCGATACGCGGACGGCGATATATCCGGGGACGTTCGATCCGATCACGAACGGGCATATGGACATTATCACGCGGGCGGCGAGCCATCTCTGCGACCGTCTGATCGTGTCGGTGGCCATCAACGCCGGCAAAGGGCCCTTCTTTTCGTTGGATGAGCGTGCGGCCCTGGTCCAAGCGGAAATCGACACGCTGCCGGAGGATCTGAAAGCGCGGATCGAGGTGCGCAAATTCGACGGGCTGTTGATTCATTACGCGCGCGATGTCGGGGCCAGCATGATCATCCGCGGCCTGCGCGCCGTCTCCGACTTCGAGTATGAATTTCAGATGGTCGGCATGAACGCCCGCCTGAACAAGGAGATCGAGACGGTCTTCCTGATGGCGTCTGAGCGCAACCAGTTCATCTCGTCGAAACTGGTGAAAGAGATCGCGGCTCTTAGCGGCGCGGTCAGTGAATTCGTCTCGCCGCGCATTGAAGACGCGCTCAGAACCCGGCTGGACGGTTAGGACAGGCCCTCGGCGTCCACATGTGGAAACCCGCCGCGAAGATCAAACATACGGCCGATCCTGGCCCCTGGCCAAGTAGAGAGCAGGCGGCGGCGTCGCGTCTTTTTTCCCCGATAGAGCTTGGCCCGATCCATCTGGCGCAGCGGACCTGGGTTCCCGCGATGGTGCCCTGGCGCGCGACGGAGGAGGGCGCGGTCACCCAGGATGTGCTGGATTGGTATGGCGCGATGGCGCGCGGCCGGCCCGGCGGCTTGGTGATCGAGGCCACCGGCGTGCGCGATGTGCCGTCAGGACCTCTGCTGCGCATCGGCCATGACCGGTTCATCCCCGGCCTGCGGGAATTGGCGTCGGTGGTGCGCCGGGAGAGCGCCGGCGAAACCAAGCTGTTTATCCAGTTGATCGATTTTCTGGCGATCAAACGCCGGCCGTCGAAAGAGAACTATTTCAACCGCTTCCTGGAGATCACGGAAGCGCATCGGAGCCATCTTGGGTTGTCGGACGATCGCGCCGTTCGGGACTGGTTCCTGGACGCCGAAGACGCGGCGATCGCAGAGGTTCTCTCCGAGCGAGAATTGGAAGCCTACAGGATGGGCTACCGCGAGCGGGTGACGGACATGCATCTCTCCCATATCGCCGAACTGCCGCGCATTCTACCCGGCCTGTTCGCCGACGCGGCCCGGCGCGCCAAGCAGGCGGGGATCGACGGGGTCGAGTTGCACTACGCGCACGCCTACACGATGGCGTCCTTCCTATCGCCGAAGAACACGCGGCCGGACGGCTATGGCGGCGCAAGGGAGAAGCGGGCGCGCCTGCCGCTTGAGGTTTTCGCCGCTGTCCGCGACGCGGTCGGATCGGACTATCCGGTCGGCTGCCGTTTCCTGGCGGAGGAATGTATCGCGGGCGGGGGAGAGTTGGACGACGCGTGCTATTTCGGAGCCGCGTTCGCCAGAGCGGGAATGGATTTCCTCTCAACCTCGCGCGGCGGCAAATTCGATGACGCCAAACAGCCGCCGGTCGGGGCCGCCGCCTACCCTTATACCGGGCGCAGCGGCTATGAATGCATGCCCGCCTATTTGTCGGACGAACAAGGCCCGTTCGGGCGCAATGTCGAGCCGACGGCGGCGATCCGGCGGGCGGTGCGCGCGGCGGGCTTCACGACGCCCGTGGTCGTCACGGGCGGTATTCATGGTTTCGAAGCGGCGGAAGCGCTGTTGCGAGACGAGAAGGCGGATATCGTCGGCGCGGCGCGTCAGACGCTGGCGGACCCGGTCTGGTTCCGAAAAGTCAGGCTCGGCCGGGGCGCGGAGGTTCGCGTCTGCGAGTACACGAACTATTGCGAAGGCTTGGACCAGAAACACAAGATGGTGACCTGCAAACTCTGGGATCGCGTTGACCTGGAGGATGGAAGCCGACGCACGCCGGACGGCAAACGCCGCACCACCGCGCCGCGCTGGACCGAATAGTCGACAGGCGGGGGTCAATCCAGCCGCCGCCGGCGCGAGTATAAACCCATATGACGACAATCGCGATTATCGGGGCCGGTGTGACCGGCCTGACCTGCGCGCGCCGGCTCGCCGAGGCGGGCTTGCGCGTCACCGTGTTCGACAAGGGCAGGGGACTTGGCGGACGTCTGGCGACTCGCCGCGTCTCCGGCTTGGGGCGGTCCGGCGCGCAGGTCGCAGCCTTCGATCACGGCGTGCAATATGTGACGGCGCGCGGGGCCGACTTCACATCGTCTTTGGAACGCCGCGCTGCGTTGCAAGCGGCCGCAGTCTGGCGCCCGAGACTGTCTCAAAGCCGGGTGGAGACGCCAGACCCTGCACCTTGGCATGTCGGGACGCCGGGCATGTCCGGGCTGGCCAAGAGCTGGGGCGCGGATCTGTCGATCGCCCTGAAGACCCGAGTCGAACGGATCGAGCCGGATGGCTCAGGCTGGCGGCTGCAATTTGACGACGGCTCTGCGCAAGGGCCTTACGACACGGTGGTGGTGTCGACCCCGCCGAGCCAGGCGCTCGATCTGCTTCCTAAGGGCGCCCGTGAGCCATTCTCTGCGATACAGGATGTGCGGGTCGCGCCGTGCTGGGCAGGGCTGTTCGCCTTCGATCCGCAGAACGGTCTCGCCGCAACCGCCGGCTTCGATTGCTGGCGGCTGGAAGAGGGCGGTTCGGACGACGTGTTGGTCTGGGCCGCGCATAATACATCCAAGCCCGGGCGCGTCGGCCTGGAGGCCTGGGTCGTCCATGCCGGGATCGCTTGGTCCGTCGCGCATCTTGAGGAGTCGCCGGAAATGGTCGCGCCTGTGTTGCTGGAGGGGCTCGGGGCGCTGACCGGCTACGCCGCGCCCAAACCCGCCTATCAGGCGGCGCATCGCTGGCGCTACGCCAGGACGATCGAGCCTTTGGGCAAGCCCTTTCTCAGCGACCGAGCCGGGTCCTTCTATGTCGGCGGCGATTGGTGCCTCGGCGCGCGGGTCGAATGCGGCTTCGACAGCGGGGCCGCCATCGCCCATGCAATCTTGTGGGACGCCGGGCTCGCCGACCGTCGCGCGGCAGGGTGAAGCGGATGGACTCGCTGCCATTCGGTTTCAATGCCGCAGTAATCGGCGCCTCGGGCGGGATCGGCGCGGCCGTGGCCGATCGGCTGGTCCAGGCTGGGGCCGGAACGGTCTGGCGATTTTCGCGATCGGCGCGGGGCGCGGATCATCTCTCCTACGACGACGAAAGTACAATCGAAGGGGCGGCCGCGCAGATTGATCGCCCGCTTCATTTGGTCTTTGTCGCCACCGGCGTCTTGCACGACGCGGCGGCGGGCGTCCGGCCGGAGAAAACCTGGCGCGCGCTCGATCCGGCCGCCTTGGCGCGCGTCCATCATATCAATACGATCGGGCCGGCCCTGGTCGCGAAGCATTTTCTGCCGAATCTGGCGCCCGATGCGCGCGCGATCTTCGCCGCGATTTCGGCCCGCGTCGGCAGCATCGAGGATAACGGGCTGGGCGGCTGGCACGCCTATCGCGCCAGCAAGGCGGCGCTGAACCAGATCATCAAGACGCTGTCGATCGAACTTGCACGCAAAAACGATCAGGCGCTCTGCGTCGGGCTGCATCCTGGCACGGTCGCCAGCGCCCTGTCGGAACCGTTTCAGCGTGGGGTCGCGCCGGGCAAACTCTTCACGCCGGACCATTCGGCCGCCTCCATGCTATCCGTTCTCGATGGGTTGCAGGCCGACGCCAGCGGCGGGCTCTACGCCTGGGACGGCGCCCGCATTCCGTTTTAGCCAAACGTTCCAGGTCGCAGGGTCAGGCCAATCCCAGATAGCGCTCGGCGAGGGCGGGGTCGGAGGTTAGGTCCGCGCTGTCGCCGGACCAAACGACGGCGCCTTTTTCGACAATGAAATGACGGTCGGCGATGCGGGCCAGATCGGCGATATTCTTGTCGATCACCAGGATCGCCTGGCCGTCCGCTTTCAGCCGGGCAAGAACGTCCCAGATCTCATGCCGGATCAGGGGCGCGAGCCCCTCGGTCGCCTCATCCAGGATCAGCAGTTTGGGGTTGGTCATCAGGGCGCGGCCAATGGCGAGCATCTGCTGCTCGCCGCCGGAGAGCAGATTGCCCATCGCGTTGCGCCTTTCCGAAAGTGCGGGAAAGAACTCGAAGACGCGCTGCAGGGTCCAGGGCCGCGCCTTGCCGCCGCGATTGGCCGCCGTGGCGATCAAGTTTTCCGAGACGGACAGATTTGGGAAAATCTGCCGTCCTTCGGGGACCAGGCCCAGACCGCGCCGCGCCGCTTGATGCGAGGGCATGCCGTCGATCCGCTCGCCGTTGAACCAAACGGCGCCGGCGGCGATCGGCGTGATTCCCATGGCCGAATGTACGGTCGTTGTTTTGCCCATGCCGTTACGCCCGATCAGGGTCGCGACCTGACCCGCATCCACCTCAAGCGACATGCCGAACAAAGCCTGGCTGGCCCCGTAATAGGTCTCGATCGCCTCCAGCCGCAGCATGGTCAGGCGGCCTCTTCGCCGAGATAGGCGCGTTTCACATCCTCATTGTCGCGGATGTTGTCCGGCGCGCCGGTGGCGATGATCTGGCCATAGACCAGGACGGATATCCGGTCGGCCAGGGCGAAGACCGCGTCCATATCATGCTCGATCAGCAGGATCGTCTTCTCGACTTTCAGGCCTTTCAGGATTTCGACCAGTCCGCGCGTTTCCTCTTGCCCCATGCCGGCCATCGGTTCGTCGAGCAGCAACAGGCTCGGATCGGTCGCCAGCGCCATGGCGATTTCCAACTGCCGGTGCTCGCCATGGCTGACCGCATGGGCCGGATGACGGGCCTTATCGATCAGTCCGACCCGCGCCAGCGCCGCCTCGGCCGGTTCGGTCAAGCTGGCGTCGTTCTGGGTCGGCCGCCAAAATCGGAAGGAATGGCCGTGATGCGCCTGCACCGCCAGCATGACATTCTCCAACAGCGTCATATCCTGAAACACGCTGGTGATTTGATAGGTGCGCGCCAGCCCCATATGCGCCCGCGTATGCATCGGCGTGTTTGTGATGTCCCGTCCTTCGAAACGAATTTCGCCGGAATCGGGCGCCAATTCGCCGGAGAGTTGCGCGATCAAAGTGGTCTTGCCGGCGCCGTTCGGCCCGATGATCGCGTGGATCTCGCCTTGTTCGACGTCGAGCTGCACATGCGAGGTCGCGTTGACCCCGCCAAAGCTCTTGTTCAGGTCGCGGATTTCCAGGATCGCGCTCATTCCGCCGGGTCCGCTTTAGCCGGCTGTTTTCCGAGCGCCGATCGTTTCGCGGTCAAGAGGCCGGAGATGCCGCCTTTGGCGAAAAGCACCACCAGAACCAGGATCGCGCCGAAGATGATGTGCCAATAGGTCGTGATCCCGCTCAGCACTTCTTCGATCAGCAGGAACGCCACCACGCCGAACAACGGCCCGAACAACGTGCCGGCGCCGCCGAGCACGACCATGAAGATCAGTTCGCCGGACCGGGTCCAGCCCATCATCTCCGGGCTGATGAAAGAGGTGTAGTTGCCCAACAGCGCCCCGGCGAAGCCGCACATCATCCCGGAAATCACATAGGCGGCCAAGCGGTAGCGATAGGCCGGGAAGCCGAGCGCGGCCATTCGGCGCTCGTTGGATTTGGCGCCTTTGATCACCATGCCGAAGCGCGAATTCACCATCCGATGCACGAGGTAGAGCGCGCCGATCAGTGAGGCGAGGCAGGTGTAGTAGAAGATCAGCCTTTGTTCGATATCCAGGACCGGAAATTCGCTGCGGGCGTAGATCACCAGCCCGTCGTCGCCGCCATATTCCTCGATCGAGATGAAGGCATAATAAGCCATCTGCCCGAAGGCCATGGTGATCATGATGAAATGAACGCCCTTGGTCCGCAGGCTGATCGCGCCGGTGATCAGGGCGAAGGCGCCGCAACCCAAGACGACGATGAGCAGATGCAGGAAGCCGGAATAGAGATCGTAATGGGCCGGGATACCGACCGCATAAGCGCCGAGTCCGATGAAGGCGGCGTGCCCGAAACTGACCATGCCGCCATAGCCGAGGATGAAATTCAGGCTCACCGCCGCGATCGCCAGAATGATCGTCCGGTTGATCACATCCAGCCAGAAGGCCAGCCCCAACGTCTCGGTCGCCAATGGCGCAAGGGCGAGCAGCAGCAGCAGGCCGAGCCCGGCTAGGGTCGCGATCGGATGGGTCTTCAGCATCGCGCCCTACCGCGTCTTCGGCGGGAACAGGCCTTGCGGCCGCAGCGCCAGGACGATCGCCATCAGGATATAGACCAGCATGGCCGAGATAGCGGGGGCCGCCGTCTCCGCCGCGTCGACCGACATGAAGAGCTTCATCATCTGATCGAGATAGGACCGGCCCAGCGTGTCGATCATGCCGACGATGAGCGCGCCGACGAAGGCGCCTTTGATCGAGCCGATGCCGCCGATAATGATCACGACGAAGGCGATGATGATGATGTCGTTGCCCATGCCGATCCGGGCTTCGGTGATCGGCGCAATCATCATGCCGCTGGCGCCCGCGATCGCGACGCCGACCGAGAAGACCAGAGCGAAGAGCAGCCGGATGTCGACGCCAAGCGCCTCGACCATGCGCCGGTTCGACGCGCCGGCGCGGATCAGCATGCCGGTCTTGGTGTGGTTGACGACGAAGTAGAGCCCGGCGGCGACCGCCAGCCCGACCGCAATGATCGCGATCCGGTAGGTTGGGAACTGACTGTCGCCGACCAGGGGCACGCTGGTCTCGAGCCAGGCGGGGAGCGGGATCGCCATGCCTTCGGCGCCCCAGATGATATGCACGCCGGTGTCGAAAATCAGGATCAGCCCGAAAGTCGCCAGCACATGGTCCAAGTGGTCACGCTGATACAGCGTCTGGATCACGCTGCGCTCGGTGACATAGCCGACCAAGGCCGTCAGCGGCACGCCGAGCAGGACGCCCAACAAGAAACTATCGGTCACCGCCGTGATCGTGCCGCAGAGATAGGCGCCGATCATGTAGAAGGATCCATGCGCCAGATTGATGAAGTCCATGATCCCGAAGACCAGCGTCAGGCCGGCTGCGACCAGAAACAGCAACACGCCGTATTGCAGGCCGTTCAGCAATTGGATCAGGAAGAGCGACATATCCATGGCGAGGACCGGGGCGGGCGGGATTCGTCAAAAACGTACAGGTGGAACTCAGAATTCCGCGACGGGCGCGGGACCAAAAGAACGGCGGGGCCGAGACCCCGCCGCCCAGAATAAGGTGTGACCGCTCCTACATGGCGCACTCGGCCGCATAGGGGTCCTGGTGCTTCTCGTAGACCAGATCGGTGATTTCCGTGGTCCAGCGGCCTTCGCTGTCGGTTACCGCTTCCCGGACATAAAGATTCTGGATCGGGAAGTGGTTGTTCCCCCAGGTCACAGCGCCGCGTGTTGGCAGCGACCGGGCTTCCCGCATCGCCGCGCGCAGCGAGGCGGCGTCTTTCGCGCCAGCTTTCTCCACCGCGTCCCGGATGAAGAACATCGCATCATAGGCTTGCGCCGCATAAAAGGACGGATAGCGGCCGTGCTTCTCCAGGAAGGCCGACACGAACTTGCGGTTTGTTTCGACCGGCAGGTCCGGCGACCAGGTCTGGGTCGCGAAGGAGCCGAGCACGCCGTCCAACCCGCCTTGCTGCAGCCGGGGCAGCGAGATCGCATCGACGGTGAAGACCGTGTAGAGCTTCATCGAGTCGCCCAAGCCCGCTTGCGTGAATTGCCGGATAAAGGCGCCGCCCGCCGCGCCCGGATAGAATACCCACATCGCTTCCGCGCCCGACGCTTTCGCCTTGGCCAGTTCGGCGGAGAAGTCCAACTGGGCGTCAGCGCCCCAGCGGGTCAGGTCCTTGCCCTTAATCTCGCCTTTGAAAGTGCGCTCGACGCCGGTCACCATGTTCTTACCGGCGGCGTAGTTCGGCGCCATCAGATAGGCGGACTTGACGCCCGTCTGGTTCAGGACCTCGCCTAAGGCCATCGGCGTCTGGTCGTTCTGCCAGGACACGCTGAAGAAATTCTCGTGGCAGCGTTTGCCGGCCAGTTGCGACGGACCTGCGTTCGCCGAGATCAGGATCTTGTCCGCGTCAAGCACCGGCTTGGACGAGGCCAACAACACGTGGGACCAGATGAAGCCGGTCACGACATCGACATCGTCCTGTTTGACCAGCTTATCGACCTTCTGTTTCCCGACCTCCGGCTTGAAGCCGTCATCCTCGTAGATCACCTCGACATCGAAATCGCCCATCTTGCCGCCGATATGTTCATAGGCCAGATCGAACGCGTCCTTCATGTCATTGCCGATCACGGCGGCGGGCGTGGTCAGCGTCGTGACAAAGCCGATCTTGATGCTCTCGGCCAGGACCGCCGGCGAGGCCAGCATGGTTGCGGCCAGAGCCAGCGAGGCGAAGGATTTTCTCATTCAGTTTCTCCCAGTTGCGGCGCCCCGTTTGCCGGCGGGACGCGTACTCGTGTATCGGCAAAAGCCGGTCTTCGACTCCCGCTTTATGCGGTTGTTCATGATGGCGCATTCCTCGACGCCCCGAATTCCGTAAGTTTGGCGCATTCTTTTCGATGGCGCCAGCCTCCTATTCCGGCGCTGTCGCTCCGTTTCATATCGGGCTGTAGGTAAGCGCCGCGCCATCGTCATGCCGGTCGGCGCGGCCGGTCTCGACCAAATGCTCCAGATGGGCAATCGTCTCGCCCAAGGCGAACAACATGTTCATCGCGTCCTGGGCATGGGGGAAGATCGCCAGGGATGCGTGCGCCGCCGTGCTCGAGCCGTGTTCGGCGAGGTGGCGCGCGACCGCATCCAGCCGGTCAGCGTGATGCGCCCTGATCTGCGCGATCCGATCATGCACGCCGCGAAACGGCTGCCGGTGCGAGGGCAGGATGAGGGTCTCCGCCGGCAACGCCGCGAATTTGTCGAAATTCCGCAGGAAGTCGCCCAACGGCCGCATCCCGGCGCGGTACCACCAGACCGGCACGATCGGGCTGATCTGCGGCAGAATCTGATCGCCCGAAATCAAGACGCCGTCCGTTTCGTTCCAAAGGGTCGCCAGGTCGGCCGCGTGGCCCTTGGCGGTGGTGACGCGCCAGTGTTTCCCATTGATCGCGATCCGCTCGCCGTCGCGAATCTGCCGTACCGACTCCGGCGGTCGTCGCACGCCTTCCCGGTATTTCTGACCGCCTTTCAAGTGATAGGCGCGGATGTCGTCCGACAGGCCGTGACGCGCGAAAAACCGATCCTGGCTCTCGACCCATTCGTCTTCCGGGATGCGCCACAAGAGGGTTCCGGTTAGCCATTCGGCCTCGGTCATCCAGAGCTCGCATCCATATTGCTCGGAAAGCCAGCCGGCGAGCCCGAAATGATCCGGGTGATAGTGGGTCGTGATCAGCCGCCAGGGCTTGCGCAGGCCCGCCGAGCCGTCAAACAGCGCGCGCCAAAGCGCTTGTGTCGTGTTGGACCCGATGCCGCTATCGACCAGGGTCCAGGCGGGCGCGCCGGTCGCCGGATGCACATCTTCCAGCATCCAGAGATTGATATGCTCCAGAGCGAAGGGCACCGGCATGCGCAGCCATTGCACGCCCGGGACGATCTCCACCGTCTCGCCGAAAGCCGGGGGATCGATCGCGGAATAGTCGAGGCCGTCATCCGGCCGGATCGGTTTGACGGGCCGCACCGGCTCGGGGCTATGCGGGCTTTGGGCGCTGTCAGCGGCGCGGGGAGGCGCGGTCATCGGGAAGGTTCTCGCGTGGCGGTGTCGGAAAGGGTCCGGCAGAAGTCGACGAGCGTTTCTCGTGTCGTCTCCGGCTGATCACGATGCGGCGCGTGACCGCAGGACGCAAGCTCTACGCGTCGGACGGTGGTCGCAGCCGCCACGCGCTCAATCCTGTCGAGTTGGGCAAGCGTGCCGTATTCGTCGTCTAGGCCCTGAACTGTCAGGATCGGCGCGGTGATGTGTGCGACGCTGTCGCTGATATCCCAATCCCGGAACGCCGGATCGAGCCAGATCCGGTTCCATTGCCGGAACGCGCCCTCTGGGTCGGCGTGATAAGCGGCCAGCCGCTTGGCCAAGTCGGTGGTTTCGAAAGCGGTTTTGGCCGCAGCGATGGACGTGATTGAGACGTCCTCGACGAAGACATGCGGGGCCAGCGCGGCGACGCCGGCGACGCTATCGGGAAAGGCGCCGGCATGGATGAGCGCGATCGAGGCGCCGTCGCTATGGCCGATCAGGATCGGCTTCTTGATCTCGAACGCGGCCAGGATTGCCGGCAAAACCGCGATCGCCTCTTGATGCATGTAATCCGGTCTGTAGGCCGCGCTGCGCTTTTCGCTGTCGCCGTAGCCGGCGCGGGAATAGATCAGCACCGCCGCGCCGACCGCCGCGCCTATGGAGGCTGGGAAATCCTTCCAAAGGGCCACCGATCCGAGTCCTTCATGCAGAAAAACCAACACAGGGCCTGCATCGTCAGAAGCGGCAGGGCGCCAGACGCATTCCAAACGATGACCGCCCGCGACCACATCGCGGCGTATGCTTGCCGGTTCGGACAAGGCTAGGCGTTGGCGCGCAGCTTGAAACGCTGGATCTTGCCGGTCGCCGTCTTCGGCAGGGCGTCGATGAAGGCGATCCAGCGCGGTCGTTTGAAGGCGGCCAACTCTTGTGCGACGAAGTCGATCAGCGCCTCCGCCATGGCGTCGGACGGCGCGTGGCCCTCGTTCAGGACGACATAGGCCTTGGGTTTAATCAGGTCGTCCTCGTCCGCTTGCCCGACGACCCCGGATTCCAAGACCGCATCATGTTTCACCAACGCCGCTTCAACCTCGAAGGGCGAGACATAGATGCCGCCGACTTTCATCATGTCGTCGGTACGGCCGGAATAGACATACACGCCATCTTTGGTGCGCGTATATTTGTCGCCGGTCCGGGTCCAGGGACCGCGGAAGGTCTCCAGGCTCTTGGCGCGCTGGTTCCAATACATCAGCGCCGCGCTCGGACCGCTGACCTCAAGCGTGCCGATCTCGCCATTCGCGACCTCTTGGCCGTCCTCGCCGACCAGCCGGACGCCATAGCCAGGGACCGGGCGCCCTGTGGAGCCGGGCGTGATATCGTCCGGGCTGTTCGACAGGAAGATATGCAGCATTTCGGTCGTGCCGATTCCGTCGATGATGTCGGTCCCGGTCGTGTCACGCCACCGCCGCAGCAGGTCGGCGGGCAGTGGTTCGCCGGCGGAGGTGCAGAGACGCAACGCATGCGCGCCCGGGCTTGGCAGGTCCTGAGACGCCAGCAGCATGCCGAATAGTGTGGGCACGCCATAGAAGACAGTCGGCCGCCCGTCGCGCAGGATCGCATTGACCGCGTCCGGGGTCGGCGGACCGGGGAGGAGGATGGTCGTCGCGCCGGCCGCCATAGGGAAGGTCAGGGCGTTGCCCAAACCATAGGCGAAGAACAGCTTGGCCGCGGAAAAGACCACATCGTCGTCGCGCAGACCCAGCACCTGCGCGCCATAGGTGTCGGCCGTGGCGATCAGATGCTCGTGGGCGTGCACGACGCCCTTGGGCTGACCCGTCGTGCCTGATGTATAGAGCCAGAAACAGATATCGCCGCGGCGGGTCGGCGCCGGCTCGAAGACGCTCTCCGCCGCCGCCATCAACGGTGTGAGGGCCTGAAATTCGGGCCGGTCTTCCGTACTCTCCGAAATCAGCGCCGCTTTTAGAGTCGGATGCCGGGTCAGCGGCTCGGGGAACAGATCGGCCAGCGGGTCGGAGACGACCAGGGCCTCGGCCCGGCTGTCGTCCAGCATATAGCCGTAATCGTCTTGCGTGAGCCGTGTATTGACCGGAACCGGGACGACCCCGGCCTTGATCGCGCCGAGAAAGGCGGCGACCAGATCAATCGTGTCGAGCATGCAGAGCAGGACGCGCGCCTCGCGCCCGACGCCCAGCGCGCCGAGCAGGTTTGCGAAGCGGTTCGACAGCGCCTCGACATCGTCATAGCTGTAGCGTTGGTCGCCCACGATATAGGCGGTCTTGCCGCCGCGCCCGGCCTTCAGATTGCGGCCGATCAGGTCTGACGCCGCGTTATAGAGATCGCCGAAGCGCCGCGCGCCGTCGGTCATAAAGCTTCCCCCTGTGTTCCGCCCGGCTGTTCTTGTTCTAGCGCAGGACGCCGCGCCGGATCAGGCGTTAAAGTCGATCGCACCCGCCGGCAGAAGATACAGGATCAACGCCTTGCCGCCGGTCACGGTCGGCGCATGCGCGGTCCTGGGCCCATAAACCAGCCAGCCGTCGCCGGCGCCGTCAAACGCTGCGCCGTCCTCAAGCGCCATGATCATGTCGATTTCGCCGTTGGGATGGGCGTGGCGCGGGCCGACCACCCGGTCCATCTCGACGACATCGACCGAGAAGCCCGCCGTCTTCTCGCCCGGTTTCAGGATGCGCCCAAACTTAACGCCGCCCTGTTCCCGGTTGCAGAGCCAACCCTCGGCGACGCCGGTTTCACACAGCGATTTGAGGGTTTGGAACACCGTGCCTGCGGGCGGGAAGGCGGTGTTCAGGTGATCCTGCAGCGCCGTGTCCAGAGGCCGGTGGGCGATCGTATGCGCGATGGCGGCGATCCAGTTGGTGAAGTCCCGTTGCGCCGTCGTCACGGCCTCGGTTTTAGACATCGCCCAATCCTCTTCTGGCCCTGTTGCGTCTTTTCATTCTAGGCCGCGACGCTTTCCGCGCTCTGGGTCAACAGATTGGCCCATTCCGCGGCCCATTCCCCGGCCTCATCCTCCGGCAGCGTTCCGCCGCTGGCGTCGTGCCGATGCACTTCACCCACCCGTTGCGCGCCAAGTGCGCTCAAGGTCTCGTCGAACTGTTTGCCGCCGAAACAGAAGGTCTGAGCGTAGGTCATGTCCCCAAGTGCGAACAGGCCGAACCGAACGCCGCTAAGATCCGGCTTCGCCGTTTGCAGCGCCTCGATGAAGGCTTGCGCATTGTCCGGCACGTCGCCCTGGCCGTAGGTCGAGCTGCAAATGATGACGTCGCCCGGCGCCGCCAGCGCCGTCTCGTCCAGCCCATCCATCAGCCGGATTTCCGTTTCCACCCCTCGCGCCTGCAGCGCGTCGGCCATTTCGTCGGCGCAGAGTTCGGCGGTTCCGGTCATGGTTCCCACAAAAATGGTGATCACGGGCTGTATCCTCTCTTGAGCGGCCGCCAAACGAAATGTCCCGAACGGCATAAGCTGCTCAGGTTGACGTTGATCAATGCACTATAGTGCATCATCATACTGTCTGACGCAAGCACGGACGGGCCGACCGGCCCAGTCCCGCGTCATGTTTGATGGAGACGGATTCGATAATGTCTGACCGGCATAGTGACGAGACGGCGCGCCAGTTGAGCGCGTTGGGCGCGCGGGTTCGCCGGCGGCGCGCCAAACGCGGCCTGTCGCGGCGCATCCTGGCCCAGGAATCCGGCGTTTCAGAGCGCTATCTGGCGCAACTGGAGTCCGGCGCGGCGAATCCGACTGTCTCGGTCCTGCGTCAGGTCGCCGATGCGATGGATGTCGATCTGGCGGAATTGGCGACCGGCATGGCGGCGCCGCCCAAGCGGTTGGCGGCGATCATCGACCGGTTGACGGCTTTGTCTGACAGCGAACTCGCGCAGGTTGAGGCGGGTCTTGCGCGGGCGGCCGACGGAAACGGCGTCGGACAGCGGGCGGGCCGGATCGCGCTGGTCGGGTTGCGCGGGGCCGGGAAGACGACGCTCGGCCGCCGCTTGGCCGAGGATCTGGGCGTGCCTTTCATCGAGCTCAACCGCTTGATTGAGCAGGAATATGGCGGCGGCGTCGGCGAGATCATGGCGCTGAACGGCCAGACCGCCTTTCGCCGCTATGAGCGTAAGATGCTCCAACGGATCATCGACGAGCACACCGAGGCGGTGATTTCCACAGCCGGCGGTATCGTATCTGAATCAGATACTTACGCCCATCTTCTCGAGCGCTGTCACACGATTTGGATCCAGGCGGCGCCGGAAGAACACATGGCGCGGGTAATCGCCCAAGGCGACCTGCGCCCGATGGCGCGCAACAAGGACGCCATGACCGATTTAGAAACAATTCTCGACTCCCGCGCCGCCGAATATGGCCGCGCCCAACAACGTCTGATGACCAGCGGCGACACGATCCCACAAAGCGCCGACAAGCTGCGCGCCCTGGCGCAAAACCTGTTGCAACATTGAGCCTAGCCCGTGGAACAGGCTTCGGCGCGCGGCGAAGTCTGAACTTTGCTGCACCGGTTTTGTGCTTGTTCGATCGTAAATGTGCAATATAGTGCAGAAACAGAGCTGAACGATCCTACCCCGTGAAACAGCGCCGAACCGACATGAGCAACGATCACGCCTTGCAGCCTATTGATTCCGAGATGGCCCTGACCGACACGGGTCAAAATGCCGACCTCGTCACCTACGACCGCGACCCGGCTTCTTATCGCCATTGGTCGCTTTCCATAGACGGCGAGGTTGCGACTCTGACGCTGGCAGTCGATGAGGCGGGCGGGATCAAGCCAGGCTATGCGCTGAAGCTCAATTCCTATGATCTAGGGGTCGATATCGAGTTTCACGACGCGGTCCAGCGCCTGCGCTTTGAACATCCCGGCGTGAAGGTGGTCGTGGTCACCAGCGGCTTGGACCGGATGTTCTGCGCCGGCGCCAACATCTACATGCTGGGTCAGTCGAGCCATGGCTGGAAGGTGAATTTCTGCAAATTCACCAACGAGACGCGGAATGGGTTGGAGGATTCGAGCACCGATGGCGGGCTCAAGTTCCTGGCGGCCTGCAATGGGGCGACGGCCGGCGGCGGTTATGAAATCGCGCTGGCCTGCGATGAGATCCTGCTGATCGACGACCGGACCAGCGCGGTCAGCCTGCCGGAAGTGCCGCTCTTGGGCGTGCTGCCGGGGACGGGCGGCCTGACCCGCGTCACCGACAAGCGCAAGGTGCGGCGTGATCTGGCCGATGTCTTCTGCACGTCAGAAGAAGGCGTACGCGGCAAGCGCGCGCTGGACTGGGGGCTGGTTGATCATCTCGCCACCGGCCGGACCTGGGAGTCGAAAACCGCCGAACGGGCTGAGGCCCTGGCGGCGCAAAGCAGCCGTCCCGGTGTCGACGCCGCGCATGGCGCGCCCCATGGCGTTCCGATGACCCCCTTGGAGCGCCGGATCGACGCCGACGGCTATCACTACGAATATGTCGACGTCGCGCTCGATCGGGCTGCGCGGCGCACGGTGCTGACGGTGAAAGCGCCGACCCATGATGTCGCCCATACGGAACCCGGGATCGTGGCGGCGGGCATGGATTGGTGGCCGCTGGCGCTCGCGCGCGAGCTGGACGACGCGATCCTGATGCTGCGCACGAATGAGGAGGATGTCGGTCTCTGGGTCGTGAAGACCGAGGGCGACCCGGCGCAGGTCCTCGCCGCCGATGCGGCGTTGGTCGCCAACAAGCACCACTGGTTCGTGAAAGAGACGATCGGCATGCTGCGCCGTACCTTGGCGCGCTTGGACGTCTCCGCGCGTTCGATCTATGCGGTGATCGATCAGGGGTCGTGCTTCGCCGGCACCCTATTCGAATTAGCCCTGGCGGCGGATCGCAGCTACATGCTCGACCTGCCGGACGAGCCGGAGCATGCGCCGGCGATCGCGCTGTCTGAGATGAATTTCGGGCCTTATCGCATGGTGAACGGCCTGACCCGGCTGCAGACGCGGTTCCCAGGCGATGGCGCAGAGGCGCTGAGAGACCGCATCGGCCAGCCTCTTGCGGCGCCGGACGCCGATGAAGCGGGACTGGTGACCTTCATTCCGGACGACTTGGATTGGGACGATGAGATCCGCCTGGCGCTCGAGAGCCGCGCCAGCCTGTCGCCGGACGCCTTGACCGGGCTTGAAGCGAATCTGCGTTTCGCCGGGTCTGAGACCATGCTGACTCGCATCTTCGGGCGGCTCAGCGCTTGGCAGAATTGGATTTTCAACCGACCGAACGCGGCGGGTGAGCAGGGGGCGCTGAAACGCTACGGCGCCGGCTCCCGCGCTGACTTTGATTGGCGCCGGGTCTAGGCCCCTTCGCGCGCAAACAGAGAGGACCCCATCCTATGGCGATCGACTACCAACAGAAGATTCCGAACAATGTCGATCTGGGCACCGACCGCCGTTTGCAGCGGGCGTTGGAGCATTGGCAGCCGCGGTTTCTGGAATGGTGGCGCGATTTGGGGCCGGAAGGTTTCATGGCGTCGGATGTCTATCTGCGCACCGCGACCTCGGTCGACGCCAAGGGCTGGGCCGAGTTCGGCCATGTGAAGATGCCGGACTATCGCTGGGGCGTTTTTCTCGCCGATCGCGAGCCGGACCGGACGATCGGTTTCGGCGACTATTACGGAAAGCCGGCCTGGCAGGAAGTGCCCGGCGAGTTCCGCGCGCCGCTGCGCAATCTGATCGTCACCCAGGGCGATACCGAACCGGCCTCGGTCGAACAGCAAAGGCTCTTGGGCCAGACCTGTCCGTCGCTCTATGACCTGCGCAATCTGTTTCAGGTGAATGTCGAGGAAGGTCGCCACCTCTGGGCCATGGTCTATCTGCTGCACGCCCATTTCGGCCGAGACGGTCGGGAAGAGGCGGAGGAGTTGCTGCACCGCCATTCGGGCGACCCGGACAATCCGCGCATCCTCGGCACCTTCAACGAGCCGATCGACGATTGGCTGTCCTTCTTCATGTTCACCTATTTTACCGACCGGGACGGCAAGTTCCAGTTGAAGAGCCTCGCGGAAAGCGGCTTCGATCCGCTGGCCCGGACCTGTCAGTTCATGCTGACCGAAGAAGCGCATCACATGTTCGTCGGCGAGACCGGTATCGGTCGGATCATCAAACGCACGAATCAGATGATGGCCGATCTGAAGACCGACGATCCGGAGACCTTGCGCAAGGCGGGCGTCATCGATCTGCCGCTGCTGCAACGTTATGTGAATTTCTGGTTCTCAAGCTGCATGGACCTGTTCGGTTCCGAAAGCTCGTCAAACGCTGCGACTTATTTCGCCAATGGGCTAAAAGGGCGGCCGGACGAAAAGCTGAAATTCGAGGATCATGTGGTCGCTGACGCGGTCTATGAGCTCGAGGTTCCGAACGGGGTCGAAGGCCCGACAATCCAGGAAATCCCGATGCGGAACGCGATGAACGACATTGTCCGCCGCGCCTATATCGACGACTGCCGGATCGGCCTGACGCGCTGGAACCGATCGATCAAAAAGGCTGGGTTCGATGTCGAAATCACCCTGCCCAGCCCGCATTTCCGGCGCTCTGTCGGTCCGTGGGCGGGCGTCCATACCGACCCGGCTGGGAACCGTGTCAGCGCCGAGACCTTCGCCGCGAAGGCCTCGACCTGGCTGCCGACCGAGGCGGACCGCGCCTATGTAAAATCGCTGATGGTGGCGGTTACCGAGCCCGGCAAGATGGCCGGCTGGATCGCGCCGCCCGACCGCGGCATTAACAGCCAGGCGGTCAATTACGACTATGTCCGCATTCACTAAGCGGCCGGGTCGAGACCGACGGCGGCGCGCCCTTCGTCGGTCTTGATCGAGAAGTCGCCGCCGTCATAGGGCCGCGCCGCATCGGTGCAGAGCCAGGCGATTGCTTCCGCCGGCCAGGCGGCGGGGATATGGATCGAGAAATCCAACTGGCTGACCGGGTTGATCCCGCTGTCCTTGATCGCGTGCTGCATGTCGGTCGCGACCGTGCCCGGGCTGAGGCCGACGACCCGCACGCCCTTGTCGGCATATTCCTTGTGAACGGACTTGGTCAGCATCAGGACAGCGGCCTTGCTGGCGCAATAATGGCTCCAGCCTTCCAACGCGTTGGTCGCCGCGCCGGACGAGATATTGATGATCACGCCGCCGCCTTGCGCTTCCATCAGCGGGATCGCCGCCCGCAGGCCATAATAGACGCCTTTCAGATTCACATCGATCACCTCGCCCCAGGCGTGAGGATCGGAGTCCGCCAGCCGCGCGATCGGCTCGATCGAGCCGGCGTTGTTGACCAGAATGTCGAGCGACCCGAATCGCTCGACCGCGGCATCAACCGCCGCTTTTACCGCGCCCCAGGAGGTCACGTCGCAGGGAACCGCCAGGGCCTTGTCCCCAATCTCCGCCGCCAAGCTGGCCAGCCTGTCGCGCTGCCGGGCCGCCAGCACCACATTCGCGCCCGCCAGCGCCAGACGTTTCGCCGCCGCCGCTCCGATCCCTTGGCTCGCGCCGGTGACCAGCGCCGTCTTGCCGGTCAGGTCGATATTGTTGATGGCTGTGATCTCGTCGCTCATGGCGTGGCTCCTTACATCCGTGGGACTGATTATGTCAGAGCCTACGCGTCTCGGCCGACAGGGAAAGCGCCCCGCACGCAGCAATCCTGTGCGAGACGCGCATTAATGGGCCAAGTCTGTTGCGCGAACCGGAAACGCCGGCGGAGAGATTTGCGCTTTTGTCTACGCCGCCAGGGCGCCGCGGATCGGGTAGTTGTTTTTCTGGATGAAGTCCACGCCGCCCAGCAAACTGTCGAGGTCTGGGCGTGCGAAGGGCGCATTGGATTTATCGAGGATCTGGATGGTCCCTTCCGCATTGACGATGAAGACGCCGGGCTCGGCGAAGGGCGCCGGGGCTTCCTGCTCGCTGCGCGGCTGCGAGATATAGAGACCAAGCTGGCGCGCCTGGTCGAGCGTCAGGCCGACGCCGACGGTCCCGGTGTAGCCGGACTCTTCGATGAAGGGTCTGGCCCGGTCCGCGCTGTCGACGGAGACCGCGATCACGTCCAAACCAAGCTCGGCGAATTTCTCCGCGCGCTCTTCGATCTGGGCGAGATATTCCTTGCAGAGCGGGCAGTGGGCGCCGCGATAGACGAAGACGGCCTTCCAGCCGGGGCCGCCGAGATTGGCCTCTCCGCCATCCAGCGTCTGGACAGTGATGGTGGGCATTGTTTGGGCGGGGGCGGCGATGGTGGGCGTCGACAAGAAGCGTCCTCATGGTGCGTGTGAATGATGAGGCGGGAGATAGGAAGTCGCCGCCGACCGTCCAGAGGTGCCGTGCGCGGTCACGCAAAGTTCATGCAGTCATTCCGCTGCGTTCAGCGCCGGTTGGTTGAATTGCAACTCCGCGAGATTGGCGTAGAGCGGCGAGCGCTCCATCAGCTCGGCATGGGCGCCGATCGCCTGGATGCGGCCTTCATCCATCACCACGATCCGGTCTGCATTGACGACCGTGGCCAGCCGGTGCGCGATCACCAGCGTCGTGCGCCCTTTCATCAGCCGCGCCAGCGCTTCTTGCACCAGCCGCTCATTCTCCGCATCCAGCGCGCTGGTCGCTTCATCCAACAGCAGGATCGACGGGTCGCGCAGGATTGCGCGGGCGATGGAGATGCGTTGGCGCTGACCGCCGGACAGGCGCACGCCTTTTTCGCCGAGATAGGTGTCGTAGCCTTCGGGCAAATCCTGAATGAAGCCCTCCGCCATGGCGTCAGCGGCGGCGGCGCGGATCGCCGAGTCTTCCGCGTCCGGCGCGCCGTAGCGGATATTCTCAAACGCGCTGGAGCCGAAGATCACCGGCTCCTGCGGGACCAACGCCGTGCGCTGGCGCACCGCGATCGGGTCGGCGTCAGCGATATCGACCCCGTCCAGCATCACCGCGCCGGAGTCCGGGTCGTAGAACCGCAACAGTAGCTGGAACACCGTCGATTTGCCGGCGCCCGACGGGCCGACCAGCGCGACCGTCTCACCCGGGGCCACCGAGAGCGTGAAGTCGCTCAGGGCCGCGCTGTCCGGCCGCGAGGGGTAGTGGAAATCGACATGCCGGAATTCCAGCCTTCCTTCCGGCGCAGGGAGGGCGACGGGGTTTTCCGGCGGCTGAATAGCGCTGTCGGTCTGTAACAGTTCGATCAGCCGCTCGGTCGCGCCGGCGGCGCGCTGCAACTCGCCATAGACTTCCGAGACGATGCCGACAGAAAAGGCGACGATGATCGCGTAGAACAGAAAGGCGGTCAGTTCGCCGCCGGTGATCACGCCGTCCATCACATCGCCGCCGCCGACCCAGAGAATGGCGCCGACGCCGCTGAAAACGACCAGCGTCACCGTGGCGGATAGGACGCCGCGCAGCCGGGTGCGCACCAGCGCCGTTTCGAATGCGTCCGCCACCTCGTCACCGAAACGGGTACGGTCCCTGTCCTCGTGGGTGAAGGCCTGGACGGTGCGGATGGCGTTCAGGCTCTCCTCAGCGAAGGCGCCGACATCGGCGACCCGGTCCTGGCTCTGACGCGACAGGACCCGGACCTTGCGGCCGATATAGAGGATCGGCACGACGACGATCGGGACCAGCAGCAGGGCCACCAGGGTCAGCTTCAGATTGGTGACCGCCATCATGATCAGCCCGCCGAGCATCAGCAGTACGTTGCGCAACGCCATCGAGACGCTGGAGCCGACCACCGACTGCAGCAGTGTCGTATCAGTGGTCAGGCGGGAGAGGATTTCACCGGTCTTGGTGACCTCGAAAAAGCCGGGATCGAGCCGCAGAATACGGTCGAACACCGCATTGCGTAGATCGGCGACAACGCGCTCGCCCAGCCAGGTGACCAAATAGAATCGGATGAAGGATCCGATCGCGACTGCGGCGCCGATCCCCATCAGGATCAGCAAGGCCTGGTTCAAGGCGCTGGGGTCTTCCCCGCTGAAGCCGCGATCCACCAACAGCCTCAGCCCCTGACCAATGCTCAGCCCCGCTCCGGCGGTGAATGTGAGGGCGATCAACGCGAAAAAGACGCGCAGCCGATAGGGGCGCAGGAATCCCAACGCCCGGCGCAGGGCTCGGATATCCTTGCCTTTAGGCCGGTCGAGGCCGGGATTGGGAGCGGAATAGCGCGCCATGGGTCGTCAGGCTTTCGGTGCTGATGCGCGGAACTGATCGCGTTATCGCCCGGTGCGGCGCCGAACCCAAGCGATTTCAGCGCGTCACATTGCGCGTTCGGCCCCTATGGCCGCGCTGCCGGGATGACCGCACGGCTTTCGATCTCGACCTTGGCCCGGTCCTCCATCAAGGCGCGGACTTCGACCATCGCCATCGCTGGGAAGACGCGGCCGAAGGTTTCGCGATAGGCGTCGCCCATCTCGGCCTGACGCGCCAGGCACTCCGCCTTATCCGTGATGTACCAGGTCATCGACAGGACATGTTCCGGCCCGCCGCCGGCCTCGGCCAGAATGGCGACCGTGTTTTGCAGCGCCTGCCGTGCCTGGCTGACCAGATCGTCCGTCTCGAAGACCTGGTCCCCGGTCCAGCCGATCTGACCGGCCACCTCGACCAGTCGGTCGCCGGGTTGCAGGACGACCGACGCGCCATGGGAATAGCCTTTGCCGCGGCGCCAGCCTTCGGGATGCAGAAACTCGATGGTCATGGCGTCCTCCCGAAGGCGCTAGTCGCCGCGCAGTTTGAAACGCTGCACCTTGCCGGTCTCGGTCTTGGGCAACGCATCGACGAATTCGATGGCGCGCGGGTATTTGTAGGGCGCGATCCGCTGTTTGACCCAGTCTTGCAGCGCATCGGTCAACGCGGTTCCGGGGTTATGGCCAGCGCGCAGCACGATATAGGCTTTGACGATGGTCCCGCGCTCTTCATCCGGCGCGCCGATCACCGCGCATTCAGCGACAGCGGCATGGCCCAACAGGCAGTCCTCGACTTCCGGCCCGGCGATGTTATAGCCGGCGCTGATGATCATATCGTCGGCGCGCGCGGCGAAATGGAAATAGCCGTCCTCATCGACCCAATAGGCGTCGCCGGTCAGGTTCCAGCCGTCGCGCACATAGACAGTCTGACGGTCGTCAGCGAGATAGCGGCAGCCGGTCGGGCCGCGCACCGCCAGCTTGCCAACCTCGCCGGGCGGTAGGTCTTTCATGGCGTCATCGACGACGCGCGCCTCGTAACCCGGGATCGGCTTGCCGGTGGCGCCCGCGCGCATCTGGTCCGCCGGGGCGGCGATGAAGATATGCAGCAACTCGGTCGAGCCGAGCCCGTCGACGCAGGCGATTCCGGTCATCCGCTTCCAGGCCTCGAAAGTGGCGCTGGGCAAAGTCTCGCCGGCCGAGACGCAGCTATGCAGAGAGGCGAGGGCGTCATCCCGATGCGGCGCCGCCTCTTCGATCGCCGTCATGATCGCGCGGTAGGCGGTCGGCGCGGTGAACAGCGTGGTCGCGCCATAGGTTGGGATCGCGTCCAGCAAGGCGGGCGGCGTCGCCTTCTCCAGCAGGACGGTTGAGGCCCCATAGCGCATCGGGAACAGGACCAGCCCGCCGAGCCCGAAGGTGAAGGCGAGGGGCGGAGAACCGATGAAAACGTCGCTTTGTTTCACCTGCAGACAGTGCGCCGGTACAGCGTCGCAGATCGCGATGATGTCGCGATGGAAATGCATCGTGCCCTTGGGCTTGCCGGTGGTGCCGGAGGTGAAGGCGATCAGGACCACATCGTCGCTGGCGGTCGGGACCGGGTCGAAATGGTCGGGCTTCGCCGCTGTCAGGCCTTCCAACTCCGCCCCGCCGGTCTCGCCATTGAACAGGCAAATCCGTTTCAGTCGCGGACTAAGCCGCTGGGCGCCCGTCATCTCCGCCATTAGCCGCTCGTCGCACAGCGCCAGATCGATCTCCGCCTTGTCGATGATCACCGAGAGTTCCTGGGCGCGCAGCAAGGGCATGGTGGCGACAACGATCCCGCCCGCCTTCGCCACGGCGAACCAGCAAGCGACCATCATTGGGTTATTGGCGGCGCGCAGGAGCACGCGGTTCCCCGGTTGCAGCCCCAAATCCTCGATCAGGACATGGGCGATACGGTCGGTTTGCGCTTTCAGCTCGGCATAGGTCCAGCGCATCGCAGGCGCTATCAGGCAAGGCCGGTCGCCCCAACCCCGCGTCACAGCTTTGTCCAGTAACTCTTCAATACAATTAAGTTTTTCGGGATAGTCAAAGGGCGGTTCACCAAGCAGAAAATCCGGCAACTGGTTCGCCGGCGGCAGGTTGTCTCGGGCGAACGTGTCGCGATGCGCGGTATAGGCGCCCACTTAAGATCCCTCCCGCGAAGGCGCGGCGTCGATGGTGCTACCCGCCGCAAAATCCGCCATGGCCTGCCGAGCGATGATTAGTTTCTGAACCTCCGATGCGCCTTCATAGATTCGCAAGGCGCGGATCTCGCGATAGAGCGTCTCGACCGGATGGCCGCTGACCACCCCATGACCGCCGAACAGCTGCACCGCGTCATCGATCACTTTCTGCGCCTCGTCTGTCGCGTAGAGTTTCGCCATGCTGGCCTCGCGCGTGACCCGTTCCGCGCCGGAATCCTTGGTCCAGGCGGCGCGATAAACCAGGAGCGCGGCGGCGTCGACGCGCAGCGCCATGTCGGCCAGCTTGCCTTGCACCATCTGAAGCTCGCTCATCGGCGCGCCGAACAAGTGGCGGGTTCCTGCCCGTCCCAGCGTCTCGTCCAACGCGCGACGGGCGAAGCCAAGCGCCGCCGCGCCGACGGTCGAGCGGAAGATATCCAGGTTCGCCATGGCGAGTTTGAACCCGGCCCCGACCGCGCCAATCAGCGCGTCTTTCGGCAGGCGGAGATCATTGAAACGGAGCCGGGCCAGCGGGTGTGGGGCGATGACCTCGATCCGCTCGACCACCTCCAGGCCGGGCGTGTCGGCGGGGCAGAGGAAGGCGCTCAATCCGCGTGCGCCATCCTCGGGTGAGCCGGTGCGAACGACCAGCGTGTGGAAATCGGCGAGACCGCCATTGCTGATCCAGGTCTTTTCGCCATGGATCCGCCAATGATCGCCGTGATCTTCCGCCGTTGCGGCCAAGGCGGCGACGTCGGAGCCGGCCTCGGGCTCAGACAAGGCGAAGGCGGCGATCGCCTGACCGCGCCGCACCTTCTGAAGCCAGGCGTCCTTCTGCGCCGCGCTCCCCATCAGGCTGATCGGACCGCTTCCTAACCCCTGCATGACGAAGGCGAAATCGGCCAGGCCGCTATGCCGCGCCAGGATTTCGCGGATCAGGCAGAGAGATCGCACATCCAGGCGTTCGAACCTGCCGCCATGGCTGGCCGGAACCGCGTAGTCGAGCCAGCCAGCCGCCGCCAGGGCCTCGACTAGACGCCGGCAGGTCCCGTCCAGGTCCTCTTCAGCGGTCTTGAGCAGGGCCGGCAAAGACGCGCGCGCCCAATCCTCCAACCCTTCGGCCAGCACCCGATGGGACGGCTCGAAAAAAGGCCAGTCGAGGAAAGTCGCGTCGGGCATGGAAGGTTAGTTCCCCTCGAACCTTGGCTTTTCTTTCTCTGCGAAAGCGTGAAAGGCGCGGTGGAAGTCCCTTGTCTGCATGCAGATCGCCTGGGCCTGCGCTTCCGCCTCGATCGCCTGCGCCAGCGACATGTCCCATTCCTGGTTCAGCATGGTCTTGGTCATGCCATGCGCGAAATTCGGGCCCGCGGTCAGCCGCGCCGCGTAGGCGATCGCCTCTTCCAGCAGCTTTTCGGGCGGGACGACGCGGTTGAAGAAACCCCAGCGCTCGCCTTCCTCGGCGGTCATCGTCCGGCCGGTGAAAAGCAGGTCGGCGGCGCGGCCCTGGCCGATCACCCGGGGCAGCATCGCGCAGGCCCCCATATCGCAGCCGGCGAGCCCGACACGGGTGAACAGAAAGGCCGTCTTGGCCGCCGGCGTTCCGAAACGGATATCCGCATAGAGCGCGATCATCGCCCCGGCCCCGGCGCAGACCCCGTCCACCGCGGCGATCACCGGAACCGGGCAGGCGTTGATGAATTTCGCCAGATCGCCGGTCATGCGGGCGAATTCCAGCAGTCCGGCCATGTCCTTTTCGAGCAGCGGCTGAATGATCTCGAAAACATCACCGCCGGAGCAGAAATTCCCGCCGGCCCCGGTGATCACGACGGCCTTGATCGCCGACTGGCGGTCCAGATCGCGGAAGAAATCGCGCAGTTCGGCATAGGACTCGAAGGTCAGCGGGTTCTTTTTCTCCGGCCGGTTCAAGGTTACGATCGCGACATCGCCGCGCAGGGCGAGATCAAAATGCTCAGGCGTGGGAATAGCCATCATCAACGAGCCTCCTGTTCATTCCAGTGCGCTTCGGCGTCCATGGCGGAGGCCCGCACCGACGCCAACAGGGCGGTCAGGTCGTTTCTTTGCGACTCATTCACGCCTGCGAGGATTTCTTGCACCCAACCTTCATGCTCTTGCGCCATCGATGCAAAGTCTCGCCGGCCCTTGGCGGTCAGAGCCACGAAGAAGGCGCGGCGGTCTGTCGGATGCGGCCGCCGAGCGGCCAGGCCCTCCTTCTCCAACCGGTCGACAAGGCCGGTGACATTGCCGCCGGTGACCCGCAGACGGCGGCCGATATCGCCCATGGTCAGACCGTTCTCCGCCGCGTACAGAACCGCCAACAAATCGAAACGGGCGAGGGAGACGCCGTATCGGTCGCGCAATCGGCTGGAGACCGCGTCTTCGATGAGGCGCGACGCGTCCAGCAGGCGCAGCCAAAGGCGCAGCGCCTCCTTGCCGCCTGGATCGGCCAACCGATCATTCTCTCTCGTGCGCGGGAGCGTCATCCGACCATCACCTCGCCGCCGGCCACCGCCAACGCTTGCCCGGTGATCGCATGCGCCCCGTCGGACGCCAGCCAGGAGACCGCGTCGGCCACATCCTCTGGCGCGATCAAGCGTCCTTGCGGATTGGCTTCGGTCAGCGACGCGCGGGCCTCCGCGTCCGGCATCCCAGTCTTGGCGGTGATATTGGCGACAGACCGCTCCAACAGCGGCGTCTCGGTGAAGCCGGGGCAGACCGCATTGACCGTGACGCCGCTGCGCGCCGTTTCCAGGGCCAGTGACCGGGTCAGGCCGATAACGCCATGCTTCGCTGCGCTATAGGCGCTGACATAGGCGTAGCCCTTCAATCCGGCGGTGGAAGCGACGGAGATGACCCGGCCCCAGCCAGCCGACTTCATCGCCGGCAGCGCGGCCTGGGTCATCAGGAAGACGCCGGTCAGATTCACCGCCAGCATCCGATTGAAGAGCGCCGGGTCGGTCTTCTCGAAGGGCGCCGATTCGGCCGCGCCGGCGCTGTTCACCAGGATTTGCGCCGGGCCGAGCGTCGCATCAATGCGCCCAACCGCCTCCTGGACCTGCGCTGCATCGGTGACATCGCAGGCGAAACCTTGAGCGCCGTCAAACGCGTCTGCCGCTGTCTCCACACGGCGCCCATCCCGGCCAAGGATGGCGATGCGCGCGCCTTCCCGCGCCAGACGCGCGGCGACGGCCAGACCGATACCCGATCCGCCGCCGGTCACGATCGCCGTGCGACCGGCATGGGGTTTGGGATCGGGCGCATCACTCACGGCGTCAGACCTTGATCGCCATGTCGGCGGCGCGGGAGAGATTGCGCCGATACTGGTCTTCGCCCGCCAGATAGGGGTTCGGCCAGGCGATCGGCGCCTGTTGTTGGGCTGCGGCGTGCAGGGTCCAATACGGATCGGCGAGATGCGGGCGGCCAAGCGCGCAGAGATCGGCGCGGCCCGCGGCGAGGATGCTGTTCACATGATCGGGTTCGAAGATATTGCCGACCGCCATCGTGGCGATCTGCAGCTCGTTCCGGATACGGTCCGAGAAGGGGGTCTGGAACATCCGCCCATAGACAGGCTTGGCGTCCGTGCTGGTCTGACCGGCCGAGACATCGATCAGATCGGCCCCGGCTGCGCTGAAGGCGCGCGCGATTTCAACCGCGTCCGTGTCCGTGTTGCCGGTCTCGCCGGACCAGTCATGGGCGGAGATCCGCACCGACATCGGCTTTTCAGCGGGCCAGACCGCCCGCATCGCCCGAAACACCGCGAGCGGAAAACGCAGCCGATTTTCCAAAGACCCGCCAAAATCGTCGGTGCGCCGGTTGGTCAGCGGCGTCAAGAAAGCGGAGAGCAGATAGCCATGGGCGGCATGCAGTTCGAGCAAATCGAAGGCGCATGCGATCGCCCGCTTCGTCGCGGCGACGAAGGCGTCGATGACCGCCGCCATATCCTCTTCGGTCATTTCTCGGGGCGTCTGATTGGCGTCCGACCACGGGATGGGGGAAGGGGCCAGCAGCGGCCAATTCCCCGCATCTAAAGGCTGATCCATGCCTTCCCAGCCGATCTTGGTCGAGCCCTTGGGCCCCGCATGGCCCAATTGCAGCGCGATCTTGGCCGGCGTCCAGGCATGAACGAATTCCACTATGCCGGCCCAGGCTTCCTGCTGCGCGTCATTGTACAGGCCCGGGCAGCCCGGCGTGATCCGCCCGTCCGGCGTGACGCAAGTCATCTCGGTGAAGACCAGCCCGGCGCCGCCTTGAGCGCGCGATCCGAGATGCACCTTGTGGAAATCGTTGGGCGTCCCGTCGCTGGCGCTATAGGTCGCCATTGGCGAGACGACGATCCGGTTGGCGAGGGTCATGTCGCGCAGGGTGAATTGGGTCAGCATCGGCGGCGGCGCGGATTCGTTGGCGCGATCTTCCTCCGACGCGCCGGCGAACCAGCGCTCGACCCCCTCCAGCCAGTTCGGATCGCGCAGTCGGAGATTATCGTGGCTGACCCGCTGCGACCGGGTCAGCAGCGCGTAAAAGAATTGCGGCGGATCGAAATGGGTGTAGCGCTCGACATCCTCGAACCATTGCATCGAGTTGCGCGCCGCGCTTTGCAGTTTCAGCACCTCCAGCCGCCGCGCTTTTTGATACTTCGCGAAGGCGTCTTCCAGGCTCGCTTCCTCATGCAGCAGGTCGGCCAGAACGATCGCGTCCTCTAGGGCCAGCTTGGTGCCCGATCCAATAGAGAAGTGCGCCGTATGCGCGGCGTCGCCCATCAGGACGATGTTCTTATGATGATATTGCCGGCAATTCACCCGCGGGAAATTAAGCCAGGCCGAACCACGTAGATGCCGCGCATTGCTCATCAGGGCGCAGCCGTTGAGATGGTCGCCGAAGATGCGCTCACATAATTCAATCGACTCGTCGGTGGTGGCGGTGTCCAGCCCCAGGCCGCGCCAGGTCTCTTCGGTGCATTCGACGATGAAGGTGGAGGTGTCGTTATCGAAGCGATAGGCGTGGACCCAGATCCAGCCATGCTCGGTCTCTTCGAAAATGAAGGTGAAGGCGTCGAAGAGCTTGTGCGTGCCGAGCCAGATATAACGGTTAGGCCGCAGGTCGATGTCCGGTTGGAAGACCTCTTCATACTGGTTGCGGATGCGGCTGTTCAGCCCGTCGCAGGCGACGATGAGGTCATAATCGGCGTAGGCGTCGAGGTCGCCGACCTCGGTCTCGAATTCGAGCGTCACGCCCAGCTCTACCGCCCGGTCTTGCAGGATATTGAGCATCCGTTTCCGGCCGATCCCGGCGAAGCCATGGCCGGTGGACCGTTCGCAAGTTCCCTTGAAATAGGTCGCGATATCGTCCCAATGCGCGAACTCACCCAGGATCAAATCGGCGCTTTTCGGATCGTTGCGCCTCAGATTGTCCATCGTCTGGTCAGAGAAGACGACGCCCCAGCCGAACGTGTCGTAGGGCCGGTTGCGCTCGATGACGACAATCTCATGCGCCGGATCGCGCAGCTTCATGGAGATTGCGAAATAGAGGCCGGCCGGGCCGCCGCCGATACAGGCGATTTTCATGCCTTCCATCCTCAGCCGAGATGAACGCTGAGAACTATAGACCTATAAATTTTAGATATAAAGTATTTTTCAGCCCCGGCGTCGCCCGGCCGCCGCTTGGATCGCGGCCAACTGATCTGGCAATGAAGCGGAAGCGGCGGGGAAGGCGCCCTTCAGCGCCGCGGTGCCGACCGTGAAGCCGGCGGCCCCGGCCGTACGGCAGGCCGCAACCCGTTCCGGACTGTCGATCCCGCCCGCCATGATCACGGGTTTTCCGGCAGCCGCGCAGACCTGCAGCATCAGGGCCGGAATGTCGCCTGTCGCGCGGTAGGCCAACAGGTCCAGCCCGTCGACATCCGCGCGCTGCGTCAGCATTCGGGCCGACTCGACAATTGCCTCCGGCGCGCCATGCAGTTCCGACGGATGGCCGCGAACCGTTCCCGCAAATGGGTAATAGCGGCAGTCGGTCCCGCGTAGCAGCGGCGCGACGACATCGGGCCGGACGCCGCCCATCAGCGTATCGACGCCAAGCGCGACGGACATCTCCGCGCTGCTCCGTTCGCTGGCCTCGTCCAGGCTGACGACCTCCAGATAGGTCGTACAGCCCGCCGCCCGCAGTGCGTCGTGAAGGGTGCGCAAGGCGTCGAATGGCAGCCCGACATCTTTGAAGCCGATATGGCGGACGCCGACCTCGATCGCGGTCTGCGCCAACGCGATGGCGTCCGGGACCGTTTTGTCGTCGCGCGTCAGCATGAAGATGAAATCCATAAGGTGCGGCCTCGGCGCTAGGAGCCGTCCGCGCGGCGCGCGGAGGCCATACGCGCCGCGTGCCGGAAGGCGACAATCAGGCTGGCCGGGTCGGCGATTCCTTGGCCTGCGATGTCGAAGGCGGTGCCGTGATCCGGGCTGGTGCGCACGAAGGGCAGGCCGAGGGTCACATTCACACCATTCTCCAGCCCGAGATATTTCACCGGTATCAATCCCTGATCGTGATACTGCGCGACCACGACGTCATAGCGGCCTTGGCGCGCCTGCATGAAGACCGTGTCGCCGGCCAACGGCCCCACGACCAAGAGGCCCTCGGCGCGGGCCGCCGCGATCGCCGGCGCGATGATCTCGATCTCCTCCGGTCCGAACAGGCCGCCTTCGCCCGCATGCGGATTCAGCCCGGCGACGGCGATCCTCGGCGCCGCGACGCCATAGCCGCGCGCGCCCTCGTCGGCGAATCGGATCGCCGCCAGCACCGCTTCCCGCGTGATCGCGTCGATGGCGTCGCGCAGGCGCATATGGATCGTCACCAGAACCGTGCGCAGCTCGTCATTGGCCAGCATCATGGCCACGCGTTCCGCCCCGCCGCGATCGGCGAGAATTTCCGTGTGGCCGGGATAGGAGAGCCCCGCCGCCGACAGCGATTCCTTGTTGATCGGCGCGGTCACCATCGCCGCGACGGTCCCGGATTTAGCGAGATCGATCGCCGTCGTCACATAGTCGAAGGCGGCGCGCCCGCAGACAGGGTCGACGCGGCCTACTGGCGGATCAACCAGGGGCGCGCCCGGCTGAAGGACAGGGACAGCGCCGGCCTGCGGCTGGGCCTCGTCTGTGAAGGCGACATCCAGTCCCAGCCGCCCGGCAGTCTCTCGCAGCAGGCCAAGATCGCCCACTATCAACGGCGCGGCCGGCAAGACGGGCTCGGTCGCGAGCTTGACGCAGAGTTCCGGGCCGATCCCCGACGGATCGCCCATGGTGACGGCGATGGGTTTGCTCATGCCGTTGTTATGCGGCCCGGCGGCGGGTCCCGAAAGCGCTATTTTCGCCAGTGACCGTGGGACCGGACTTACTGCGCCATCAGAGGACGCCCGGACCGTCGGCGTCTGATTGGGAGAGAGCGGGCGTTGCTTCTTCGGAGTCTTTTTCAATGGCGAGGAAGGCGCTAAACCGCTTGCGCATTTCTGTCGCGCGATACTGGCCGCCCGCTACATCGCCAGCGGATAGCAGGCGCCGGTCCACGATGTGCTGGGCGAAATCTGGATCGGCGGCGCCGATGGTTTCGAGAAAGAGCTCGACATAGTGTCGCCGTGTTTCTCGCTCTGTTGCATCGCGCAGAGTCGGCAAGGTTTCCAACTGCGTCACGGCGAAAACCGCGTCCGCCGCCGACAGACGCGTCTCGGCGGCGGCGAAGACGGCGAGGCAAGCGGTGTGACAACGGCCTTGTGACGGGACGCGCGCCGCGATCCGCGCGCCGTACTGGGTCTGGGCGACAGTGATCAGTCGCGCGATCTTGAGAGCCGCGCGCAGATCGCCGCTTTCGGCGTCGAGGGTGAGCGCAATCGGATGCCCGCGCGGCACCAGCAGCATCTGTGTCTGCAGCATCTCGCCGAAGGCGTAGTGATCTTCGCGCGTGATCTCGCCATGCAAGCTGAGACCGGTTGCGTTGACGCCGAATTCGGCCTGTGCGGTTGGCGCGGTCATGGCGGCGGCGAGAAGAGCGCCGACTATGAAAAAGATGCGCGCGCCGTCCCGTTTGACCCATCGCGACCATGGCGCGCGGGGCCTGAGGCTTGGAGAACCGGAGATATCTTGCATCGCCAACTCCGTCGATAAGGCGCACGGTGTGCATATCATGAGAGCGCACTCTGTGCGCCGTCAATATGACGAAAGAATGACATCGTCATAAAAGTGTCACTTTTGGCGATGGCTGGGTCCTTGTTCACGCTGATGCATGTATGAAGAGCGCCCGATAATACACTGAAATAAATATATTATTAAGACTATTGAAGAAACAGAGTGTGGATCGGTCCGGAATGCGCTTTTCTTGAAGACAAGGATGCGGTCGCAGCCGCGGACGGCGCTTGCGGAGAGCGGCGAGCCGAATCGCCGACGCTTGGGGATGGCCGCTCGTAGCGCCAACGACGCCCACTGGACATGGCCTTTGGCCCGCTAGATATTACCTGTTGACGGCTGAGGTTTGACGGCCGGTGTCGTCCGAGAGGTGGAAGATGGAAGCGGCGGAAATAATCGAGGTTGATGACAAGACACAGCGGGTGTCCTGCGACGGCGGCGGCGGCGCCATGGGGCATCCGAAAGTGTATCTGGCCTTGGACGCGACCGGGCGGGTGGATTGCCCCTATTGCGGCCGTCGGTTTCAGCGCAAGCAGCGTTGACGACTGTGTTGAAGCGCCCTGGCCTTAATCGATGGTCGCTTCCGCCTCGATCTCGACTTGGAAATCGCCGACGAGACCGCTGACTTCAACGAGGGTATTGGTCGGGCTGTGGTCGCCGAACACGCGGCCATGCGCCCGCGCGACGCCCTCCCATTGGTCAATATCCGTGACGAAGACCCGTGTGCGCGTGACATGTTCGAGCCCGCCGCCAAGCGCTTCGATCGCTGCGTCGATCTTGTCCAAGACATAGATCGCTTGGGCTGTCTGGTCACCCGGCGCCACCGTCGATCCGTCCGTATGGGTCGCGGTCGTCCCGCTGACCGTAATCCGGTCGCCGACGCGTAGGGCGCGGCAATAGCCGGCGATGTCTTCCCATGGGCTGCCGGACCTGACCCTGAGCCGGCCGCGCGAGTCCGCTACCGCCGTGAATGGGGACGCCAGCCCGTCCAAGTGATCGCTGAGGTCGCCCGAGGCCGTCAGGAAGGGCGGTTTGCGATACTCGTCGCCGCAATCGCCCGCCAATGGCGTCATCGCCGCGGCGCCCTTGTCCAATTCGGCGCGGTCGTCGTCTGTCAGGGCGATCTCGAGGATTCGCGCCGTCTCTGCGCTGTGGTCGGTCTCGCCAAGCCGTACGCCGACGATCGCCGCGCCGACGGCGGGCTGATCCAGCACCCAGCGCACGGCGATCTGCGACAGAGTGGCTTCGTGACGGTCGGCAACCCGCCGAATTGCCCGCAACAGGGTCTGGAACGCCGCCCAGCCGCCCGTCTGGTCGATAAAGCGCTTATATTTCGACTTGCTGTAGTCGGCGATTTCCGTCGGTTCGGGCGCGCCGAGCCAGCGGTCGCTCAGAAACCCGCCGGCCAAGACGCCGTAACAGAGCAGTTGCACGCCTTGCGCCTGACACAGCGCGGCCATGCGCCCGCCGGCGCGCCGGTCGAGCAGCGAGTAGCAGACTTGGTTCGTCGATATCGGGATCCCCTGGGCGAGAGCGACATGCAGGTGATCGGTGTCGAAGTTGGTCAGCCCCAAGGCCTTGATCCGACCTTGTTCCTTGAGCCGCGCCAGTTCTGCGAGGCAGTCGAGATAGGCCGGATGCTGGTAGCGCCACCAATGGAATTGCAGCAGATCGATGCTTTCCAATCCCATCCGATCGAAAGAGCGCTGTGCGCCGTCGCGGATGTCGCTTGCGCTCAAATATCCCGGTTCCGGGCACCATTTGGTGAAAAGCTTCACAGCGCCATCCGGATCGTGGTCGCGCCGGAAGCGACCGGCGATGATCTCCGCGCTGCCGTAATGATCCGCCATGTCAAAGGCGGTGAAGCCTCGTTCGGCGATCCCCGCCATCGCGGCGGCGGCCTTGGCGGGATCGAGCGTGGTCCCGTCTTTTTCCATGTCGGCCACTTGCCAAAGCCCGTGCACGATCCGGCTGCAGGCCAGATCGGGAGTAAGGCGAACAGTGTCCGGCAGCATGGCGAGGGCCCCTTGTTTGCGAACGGCGCGGGGCCGGGAGATGGTGGGTGCTACAGGGATCGAACCTGTGACCTACTGATTAAAAGTCAGTTGCTCTACCGACTGAGCTAAGCACCCGATGGCGTCGCGTTTTCTCCGAAATGAAAGGGTCGGACCGCCGCCAGATCGGTTCCTCAGGCAGGCCGCCTTCGGAACGCGCGGGAACATAAGGACGCCCGCAGCGCGGGTCAACGCCCTAAAGCGTCCCAGTCCCGCTTTCGACGGGCTTGCGCATCAATCCGACGCTTGGAGGCCGAGACTTCGGCGCAAACCCAATCAAAAGAGGCGGACAATCTCGTCGACGGTGCTTTCCATCCGGCCCAACAAGACCTGGACCATTGGGCTCAACACCTCGATCGCGTCGCCTCTGGGCGCCGCCGCCTCGACATAGCCCTGCCAGACCAGGGTTGGACCCTGGCGGATCTCGGCGCTCAAACGGTAACCGCGGGAGAAGGCGAAATCTCGAGTGCGGCCTTGGAACAGAGAACTGCCGCCGCCGCTGGACCACAGTTTGAGATTCGCGTCCGCGTCCTCGTTGACGGTTCCCTGCAGCGTTAGGATCCGGTTGTCGCGCGGCCCTGTCTCGCCGATTTCGATCAGGTCGTAGCGCAGTTCCAGATCGGCGAGGCCATCGTCGGGGGCCGCCCGATCGAGGAATTCCAACTCATCGACCAGGATAGGCAAAATGCGACGATTGAGCTCGCTGTCGCTCAACTGAGAAAGGCTGAGCGTCGCGCTGTCAGAGAGCGCGACAAAAGACTTTGTCAGCACACGGGCGTCGCCTTCCGCCGCCGCCAACCCGGTTTGGAAGAGCATAATGAGGGAGGCCGCAATCCCAAGCAGGCGTTGGGATCTTCTGTCCAGAACCATGCGATCAATCGCCCTTGAATTGGTGAACCATATGCTCCAGCCGTCCGACATCGCGCACCAGCAGGCGTTGTCCTTTGCGCTCGATCAGTTCCTTCTTGGTCAGGTCGCCAAACACCCGTGCGACCGTTTCCCGGGTCGTGCTCACTCGGCTGGCGATATCGCCATGTATCGGGATCGGTTCGATGACCGCGGTGCTGTCTTCTTTCGCGGTATCCTGCGCGAGTCTCAGGATTTCGGCGTAGACCCGGTTGTTGGCGCCCAGCGTGCTGAGATCCATGATCCGCTCGGTCGAAACCCGCACGACCTGCGCCAAGCGCCGCATCAGCCGCAGACAGACATCTGGGTTTTCCGCCAGCATGTCCAGAAATGCGGCCGGGTTCATCGTCGCCGCCACGGTGACGCCAAGCGAAACGACATTGGCCGACCGAGGACGCCCGTCGAGCGCCGCCAGTTCGCCGAAGAAGCTGCCGGCGCGGATATCGTCAAATGTGACTTCGCGCCCTGAAAGTGAATAATTGACCACCCGAACCGTGCCGGAGACGATGAAATACACATCGCTTGTGTCATCCTCGCGGTCGATGATTTGGTCATCCTTGTGAAACATGTGCCAGCGACAGCGGTCTTCCACCTTTTGCAGCCGGCTCGGTTCCAGACCATGAAACAAGGCGATTCCGGCAAGGGTTCGGCCTTCCGCATCGGGCACGGGAATAGTCTCCTATTGGCTTGAAAACGATGTGGTTCCGGGAACACTAGACCAGCGGCATGGGCTTGGCGATAGGGTTCCGCCGATCCGTGGCGGCGCTATTGTGCAGTGCGGCGTCCGACCTGTACTCTGTCGGATTATGTTGATCTTCGCGCGCATCTGAGAACCTTGTGGACGCCGCGCGCCTAGGTCCGTCGTTTTCCAGAGGAGCGTTTCCTTGATCGCCCGACTTCGCGCTTATTTCTTCGCCGGATTGCTGGTGACAGCGCCGATTTTCATCACGGTGACGGTCGCCTTCTGGATCATTGAGTTCGTGGACGCCAAGATCGTGCCCCTGGTGCCGGCTGAGTATAACCCGGACACCTATATGCGGGAGCATGTCGGGCTTGATATCGGCCTGCCTGGCCTCGGCATTGTTATCCTGTTGGTCTTCATCACCCTCGTCGGCGCGCTCACGGCGGGCTTGGCCGGCCGTTGGGTCATCCGCGTCTGGGAGTCGTTTTTGAACACGATGCCCTTCGTGCGTAGCATCTATGGCGGTACCAAACAGATCCTCGAGACTGTGCTGCACAGCAACAACGACGCCTTTCGCCAGGCGGTCTTGGTTGAATACCCCCGGCGCGGTCTTTGGGCCGTCGCCTTCGTCACCAGCGACACGAAGGGTGAGGTCGCCGGCAGACTTCCGGGGACGCATGTCAACGTGTTCCTGCCGACCACGCCGAACCCGACCTCAGGCTTTTTGCTGTTCGTTCCAAAGGAGGACACGGTGCCGTTGGGCATGCCGGTGGAGGAGGCGATCAAGATGGTGATTTCGGCCGGCATCGTGACGCCGGGCGCCGCCAACGGTCAGGTCGAAGGCGCGCGGGGCGCTGCGCCGGAGCCAATCACGGTCGATGAGGCCGGCCGCCGAAAGCTTCTGTCAGGACAAGCCGAGGACGCCTGATCGGCGCTTACGGGTTCATCAAGCTGGCGGTTTTGTCAGAGGCGGAATAGGAGCGGGATCAACCGCTGCGCAGGGTTGAGACCACCGCGTCGCGCTCGAACAGATACAACAGAACGCGAAGCGCCGCCCCGCGTGCGCTTTGAAGCGCCGGGTCGCGTTCAAGGATCAAGCGCGCATCATCCCGCGCCGCCGCCAACAGGTCGCCATGCTGCGCCAGATCGGCGAGCTTGAAGACCGGCAATCCGCTTTGCCGGACGCCCAGCAACTCGCCGGCGCCGCGTAGCCGCAGATCCTCCTCGGCGATACGGAAGCCGTCCTCGGTCTCGCGCATCATCCGCAGCCGCCGTTCCGCCGCCTGACCGAGACGACCGCCATAAACCAACAGGCAGGTCGAGGGCTTTTCGCCGCGCCCGATCCGTCCGCGCAGCTGGTGAAGCTGGGCGAGTCCGAACCTTTCGGCATGCTCGATCACCATGATCGTCGCGTTCGGCACATCGACGCCAACTTCGATCACCGTCGTCGCCACCAGGATCTGCGCGCCGCCTTCGGCGAAGCGCGCCATTGCGGCGTCTTTCTCCGCCGCTTTCATCCTGCCATGCACCAGGGCGACCGCGTCTTCGCCGAAACGATGGGTCAGATGCGCGGCGCGCTCCTCAGCGGCGGCCAGATCCAGAGCCTCGCTTTCTTCGACCAGCGGGGAGACCCAATAGACCTGCGCGCCCGATTGCGCGGCGCGACCGACGCCGGCGATAACCTCCTCCAGCCGGTCGTTCCCAATCAGGCGCGTGTCGATCGGTTTTCGGCCTGGCGGCTTGTCGGTCAGGCGCGAGACATCGAGATCGCCATAGGCGCTGAGCATCAGGGTGCGCGGGATCGGCGTCGCCGTCATCACCAACAGATCGACGCCTCTGCCTTTGTTCGCTAGGGCCAGGCGCTGATGCACGCCGAACCGATGTTGTTCGTCGACCACCGCGACCATCAGATTCTTAAAGTCGACGCTCTGCTGAAAAATCGCATGCGTGCCGATCAGGATATCGATCTCGCCCGAGCCCAGTCGATCCAGCAGATCGGCGCGCGCTTTCCCCTTGTCGCGGCCGGTGAGCATCGCGACGGAAACCCCGGCCGCCTCAGCGAGGGGCGCGATGGTCTCGAGATGCTGCCGCGACAGAATCTCCGTCGGGGCCAGAAGCGCCGCCTGTCCGCCCGCTTCGACCGCGGTCAGCATGGTGAGCAGTGCGACGACAGTCTTGCCGCTGCCGACATCGCCTTGCAGCAGGCGCAGCATACGCGCCGGCTCGGCCATGTCCGCCCGGATCTCGCTCAGCGCCGCTGTCTGACTCCCTGTCAGCGCGAAGGGCAGCGCCCGCAGAACCGACTCACACAGGCGCCCGTCGCCCTCAATGCTCTGGCCGGGCGCGCGTTTGGCGGAAGCGCGGACGATCGCCAGAGCCAATTGGCTGGCCAGCAACTCGTCGAAAGCGAGCCGTTGGCGCGCGGTGGCGGCGGGCTCCAGCGCCGCCGGACCGTCGGGCGCGTGCGCTTGGAGCAGGGCCTCGCGCCAAGCCGGCCAGCCGCGCGCTTTCAGGAAAGCCGGGTCCTGCCATTCCGGCAGATCGGGCGCCCGGTCCAGCGCCGCGCGGATCGCCTTGGTCATCACCTTCGGGGTCAGCCCGGCGGTCAGCGGATAGACCGGCTCAATCGCGGGTATCGCCTCCGGCCGGTCGACCGGTGTGATGAAGTCTGGGTGCGCCATTTGCCGCTGGTCGCGGTAATATTCGACCCGGCCGCTGACCAGCCGGGCCTCGCCGATGGGGAGTTCCCGCATCAAATAGCGCTTGTCGGCGTTGAAAAAGACCAGGGTCAAGAAGCCGGTCTCGTCATGCGCCGTGATTCGATAAGGCCGTTTGCGATCCGAAGGCGCATCGTGTTTGTCCACCGTCACCGCCAGGGTCGCGATCTTGCCGTCCGGCGCGTCGACGATCTTCGGACGGAACCGCCGATCCACGACCTCGCGCGGCAGACGCCAGATTAGATCGACCACATGCGCGCCGCAGCTTTTCTCCAACAGCTTAGCCAAACGCGGCCCGATGCCGGGCAGCGACTGCATGGGGGCGAAGAGGCCGAAGAGCGTCTCAGGGCGCACGGCGGAACTCGGACGGCAAAGGGCGGTCGGAACAAACGGGCATCGTACTCCCATGAGTATTCCCGGTCCGCGTCGCTATGTCATGCGGGGAATGGCGGGCGCGGCGCTGCGGCGGCTTGAGCCTCGGGGCCGCGCGCTGTAGGCACACGCGCCAACGATCGGGCGCAATCCCGCGCGGCTTCTCTACAGCCCGACCCCGTGCAGCGAAAGAGAGACTGTTTTGACCGGAAATGAGACCCGAGCGCCCGTGAATGACAATCCCAGCAGCAATGCGCATGAGATTCGGGTGAAGCGGCTGCGCTTTCGCGCCTGGCATCGCGGCATCCGCGAGATGGACATCCTGATAGGCGGCTTCGCCGATGCGCATTTGGCGGACATGTCGAAGACAGAACTCGATGCGTTCGAGCTGTTGCTGAGCGTCCCCGACCAGGAGATGTATGCGATCCTGACTCGGGACGCGGCGCCCTGGCCGGAGTTGGACGCCACATTGATCGAGCGCTTGCGCGGCTTCATCCGCGACCGCGCCGGCTGAACGAGGCCGCGGCGCGCCGATGTATGATCTGACGACCCTGCTGGGAACGCCGGGCCGCGCGTCGCTCGGCGGCGTGCCGGACGGGTTGGAAGTCCTGCTCGCCGGCCATGCATCCTGGCGCATGACCCGGCCGATCGTACTGATCGTGCGCGACGACGTTCACCTCGAACGCGCGCTCCAGATCCTGAAATTCGCGGCGCCGGACACAGAGACGCTTGGTTTCCCGGCCTGGGACTGTTTGCCCTATGACCGGTCCTCGCCGCGGGCGGATGTCGTGGCGCAACGGTTGAACGCCCTGGCGGAGCTGGCGGAGCGGCCCTTCGCCGCCCGGATCGTCGTGGCGACCGTGAATGCGGTCCTGCAACGCGTGCCGCCACGCGCCGCCCTAAGCGCGGCTGCGATGGATCTGGCGGTGGGCCAGCCGACACCGCAAGATACGCTGTTCCAATATCTCGCCGATAACGGCTATCACCGCACCGGCGCAGTCCGGGAGCCGGGCGAATTCGCCGTGCGTGGGGGCATCGTCGACCTGTTCCCGCCGGGCGCCGACAATCCCTATCGCCTGGATTTCTTCGGCGACGATGTCGAGACCATCCGCCGCTTCGACGCGTCGAGCCAGCGCAGCATGGATTCCGTGACGGAGGTTCGGTTGCGTCCGGTCAGCGAGGCGCCCTTGAACACGGAGTCGATCGCACGATTCCGCAACCGTTATCGCGAGGCTTTCGGCCCGGCCGGACCCGACGATCTGCTCTATGAAGCGGTGAGCGAGGGGCGCCGGCACCAGGGCTATGAGCACTGGCTGCCCTTTTTCCATGATGGTTTGGAGACGCTGTTCGACTATCTCGACGACCCGGTGATACTGCTCGACCAGTCGGTCGATACCGTCGCCGAGGACCGATTCGAGGCGATCGCGGACTATCATCAGGCGCGTCTGGAACTGGCGTCGGGGTCGGCTGGCAAATCTGTCGGGGAGGGCGCGCCGCCTTACAAACCGGCGCCGCCGGATAGCCTCTTCCTCACCCAGGAGGAATGGTCCGGCTGGCTGCAGAAGCGCCCGTCCGTCGGTTTCTCAAGTTTCGTCCTGCCGGACGCCGACGCGGGCGGCGGGGCCGACGCCGGCGGCCGTGCGGTGATCGATTTCGCCAAGGTCCGAACCGATCCGAAGCGTGACCTGTTCGCGGAACTGCGCGCCCGGCTGAGCCGGTTGCGCAATAAGCATCTTGTCATCGCCGCCTATTCCGAGGGCGCGCGGGCGCGGCTGGCCAGCCTGTTCCAGGAACATGATCTGCCGGTGACGCGGACCGTCGAAAGCTTGGCCGAAGCCTTTGCGATGGGGCCGGGAGAAGCCGCATTCGCGACCCTGGAGCTCGACCACGGCTTCACCTCCGACACGCTGGTCGTCTGGACCGAACAGGACATACTCGGCGAACGTCTGGCCCGGGCGCCGCGGCGTAAGAGGCGGGCGGACGAGTTCATCTCTGAAGCCTCGTCGCTTGAGATCGGCGATATCGTTGTGCATCTCGAGCACGGCATCGGCCGCTATGACGGTTTGCAGACCCTGACCGTCAACAATGCGCCGCATGATTGCCTGCGGGTCCTGTATCACGGCGACGACAAGCTGTTCGTCCCGGTCGAGAATATCGAGACCCTCTCGCGCTACGGCTCGGAAGATGCGGCGGCGACGCTCGACCGGTTGGGCGGCGCCGCCTGGCAGGCCCGCAAGGCGAAGCTGAAGCAGCGCATGAAGGAAATGGCGGAGGCCCTGATCAAGGTCGCCGCTGAACGCGAGATGCGGAAAGGCGAGGTGATCACGCCGGGCGAGGGCGCCTATGACGAGTTCTGCGCTCGGTTCCTGTTCTCCGAAACCGACGACCAGTTACGCGCCATCGCCGATGTCTTCTCCGATATTCAGTCCGGCCGCCCGATGGACCGGCTGATCTGCGGCGATGTCGGCTTCGGCAAGACCGAGGTGGCCTTGCGCGCGGCCTTCGTCGCGGCGATGCATGGCCTTCAGGTCGCGGTGGTCGCGCCAACCACGCTGCTGGCGCGGCAGCATCACAAGACCTTTACCGAACGGTTCGAAGGCCTGCCGATCCGCGTCGCCCAACTCTCCCGCTTCGTCACAGGAAAAGCCGCTTCCGAGGTCAAGGAAGGGCTGAGGAGCGGCGCCATCGATGTCGTGATCGGCACCCACGCGCTGTTGTCCAAGACCATCGGTTTCAAGGACTTAGGCATGCTGATTGTCGATGAGGAGCAGCATTTCGGCGTGGCCCAGAAAGAGCGGCTGAAACAACTCCGGGCCAATATCCACGTCCTGACCCTGACCGCGACCCCCATTCCCAGGACACTGCAAATGGCGCTGTCGGGCGTTCGCGAGATGAGCGTCATCGCGACCCCGCCGGTCGACCGGCTGGCGATCCGGACCTATGTGACGCCTTACGATCCGGTGGTGGTGAAGGAGGCGATCCTGCGCGAGCGGCATCGCGGCGGTCAGGTCTTCTATGTCTGTCCGCGCGTCTCCGATCTCGATCGGGTGGCGGAGCGCGTCCGCACCTTGATCCCTGACATAAGGATGGCGGTGGCGCATGGACAAATGCCGGCCAGCGCCTTGGAAGAGACGATGACGTCCTTCATCGACGGCAAGCTCGACCTGCTGCTCTCCACCAATATCGTCGAGAGCGGGTTGGACATTCCGACGGCGAATACGATGCTGGTCCATCGCGCCGATATGTTCGGCCTGTCGCAGCTCTATCAGCTGCGCGGCCGGATCGGGCGCGGCAAAATCCGAGCCTATTGTTACCTGACGACGCCGCCGAACCGGCCCTTGAGCGAATCGGCGCGGAAGCGCTTGGACGTGATGCAGACGCTGGACAGTCTGGGCGCCGGTTTCACGCTGGCCAGCCACGATCTGGATATTCGCGGGGCCGGCAATCTGCTGGGCGACGAACAGTCAGGCCATATCAAAGAGGTCGGGGTCGAGCTCTATCAGCGCATGCTGGAGGAGGCGGTGGCCGCGGCCAAAGGCGGCTTAGACGAGGCGGCGCCGGACAGTTGGTCGCCGACCATCGGCATCGGCGCGGCGGTGTTGATCCCCGAAAGCTATGTTCAAGACCTGCCGGTGCGGTTGGGCCTCTATCGCCGTCTCTCGTCGCTGACCACGCGTAAGGAGTTGGACGCATTCGCCGTCGAATTGGTCGATCGGTTCGGCGCGCTCCCGGACGAGGTCGAAAATCTGCTGAAAGTTATCCGGGTCAAACAGCTCTGCAAGATCGCGGGGATCGAGAAGATCGATGCGGGTCCCCAGGGCGCCGTCTTCAGTTTCCGCAACCAGGCTTTCGCCAACCCGGAGGGCCTGATCGGCTTCCTGCAACAGCAGAAAGGCTCCGCTAAATTGCGGCCCGACCATACCTTGCTGCTGATCCGGCCCTGGGAAGATCAGGCCAAGCGCCTGATCGGCGTCACCAACGCCGCCGCCGCCCTGGCCAAACTGGCCCGCGGTGTCCAGCAGACGGCGTAGCGTCGTCTGTTTCGCGCCTGAAGGATCAACCGAGGCATGCGGTTTGGGAGGCGGCGCTTCGGTTATGGAAACTGCGTCGCCCCGGACTTGATCCGGGGCCCATGGTTCAGCCTGCTGGATGCCGGCTCGGGGGCCGGCATGACGGTTCAAGGCATGCTGGTGGTCTACAGACAAAGGCTGCTTGCCTTCCGTTCCGATATCTTGGCGCGTGCCTATTCGGCGGGCGTCGCCGGTTCCGCTGACGCTTCCTGAAGCGCCATGTCGAAAAGCGGCAGGAAGGTCTCTGGCTCTTGCGCGCCGGACAGCGCGTACTTTCCATCCACGATGAAGCAGGGCACGCCGCCGATGCCGAGCCGGCGCGCGTAGCTGTCTTCCGCCAGGATTTCGTCGACATCTTCGTCACTGTCGAAATAGGCCTGCATGGCGGCGCGGTCGAGCCCGGCCGCCTCGCCGATCTTGAGCAAGGTTTCCTGCTCGCCGATCGATTCGCCATCGAGGAAATAGGCGTCGAACAAAGCATTGGTGACCGCATCGCCCTTGTCGTAGTCCGAGCGTTGCGCGAATCGGATCAGCCGATGGGCGGCGATGGTGTTCGGCGTGCGGGCGATCCGGTCAAAGCGGAAATCGATCCCGACCTGGGCGCCGACTTGCTCGATCCGGCCATAAACCTGCTTCGCCCGCTCTTCGCCGCCGAATTTGACGGTCAGGTAGGTTTGCCGGTCCATGCCTTCTTCAGGCATGTCGGGATTGAGCTGGAAGGCGCGCCAGCGGATCGTGACCGCTAGATCGGGCCTGAGGGCGAGCGCGTCCTGCAGGCGCTTTTTGCCAATGAAGCACCAAGGGCAGATCGGATCGGAAAAGACATCGATATTCATGAGCGCGCCATTGTGAAGGATCGCCAGGAAGGCGTTGCATGCTGTCGCCTAGCATATAGAAACGTGTGTCTTGCGCAATTTGCAGCGCCAGAGCGGGTCGGGGCCGACATAACCGGCCGCCGGCGCGCCAGGAGGAGGGTCGGTGTGAGCGGATCGATCTATGATCAGGGGTTGGACAAGAACGCAGCCAACCACACGGCCTTGTCGCCGATCAGTTTCCTGAAACGCGCCGCGACCGTCTATCCCGACAAGGTCGCGGTAGTCCATGGCGAGCGGCGGATCACCTATGCGAATTTCCATCGCCGAGTCTCGCAATTCGCCTCCGCTTTGGTGAAGCGTGGGATTGGCAAGGGAGACACCGTCTCTCTGTTCGCGCCGAATGTGCCCGCGATGCTGGAAGCGCACTACGCGGTCCCGCTGATCGGCGCGGTCTTGAACAGCATCAACACAAGGCTCGACGCGCCCACGGTCCGGTTCATTTTGGAGCACGGCGAATCCAAGCTTGTGATCTCCGACCGCGACCTGAACCCGGTGATGAAAGAGGCGCTGGCGGCGATGGATGCGCCGCCGCCGGTGGTGGATATCGACGACGCTCTCGCCGATGGCGGGGAACTGATCGGCGCGGTGGAATACGAGCAATTCCTCGCCGAAGGCGACGCCGACTTCGCCTGGGAAGCGGTGGATGACGAGTGGCGCGCCATCGCTTTGAATTACACCTCCGGCACCACCGGCAATCCGAAGGGCGTCGTTTATCACCATCGCGGGGCCTATTTGAACGCGCTGGGCAATGTCATCGATTTCGGCTTGTCGCCGCAGGCGGTCTATCTCTGGACCCTGCCGATGTTTCACTGCAACGGCTGGTGCTACACTTGGGCTGTGACCGCGGTCGGCGGGACGCATGTCTGTCTGCGCAAGGTAGATCCGGCCCTGATCTTTCCGATGATCCGCGATCATGGCGTGACCCATATGTGTGGCGCGCCGATTGTCCTCACGATGCTGATCAACGCGCCGAAGGATGTGATCTGCGACTTCCCGCAGACCGTCGAATGCGCGACCGGCGGCGCGGCGCCGCCGTCTGCGGTAATCGCCGGGATGGAGCGGATGGGATTCCACGTCACCCATCTCTACGGCATGACCGAATGTTACGGGCCCAGTACGATCTGCGCCTGGCAGGACGCATGGGACGCGCTCGATCTGGAGGGCCGCGCCGGCAAAGCCGCGCGCCAGGGCGTCAATATGGTGACCTTGGAGGGGCAGCGGATCGTCGATCCCGAGACGATGGCCGACACACCGGCCGATGGCGAGACGATCGGCGAGCTGGTCTTGCGCGGCAACACGGTCATGCGCGGCTACCTGAAGAACCCGGACGCTACCGACGCGGCTTTCCAGGGCGGCTGGCTGCATACCGGCGATCTCGGCGTGATGCACCCGGACGGTTATATAGAGATCAAGGATCGGTCGAAGGACATTATCATCACCGGCGGCGAGAATGTTTCGTCCCTGGAGATCGAGGAGGTGCTCTACAAACATCCCGACGTGATGGAGGCGGCGGTGGTCGCCGCGCCACACGAGAAATGGGGCGAGACGCCGTCGGCCTATGTCACGCTGAAACCGGATTCGGAAGGCCAAGTGGCGGCCCAAACGATCATCGACTATTGCCGGGATCATATGGCGCATTTCAAAGCGCCGACCAAGGTAACGTTCGGCCCCTTGCCGAAGACGGCGACGGGCAAGATTCAGAAATTCGCATTGCGGGATCGGGAGAAAGGACCGGCTGCGTGACGATCGATCTTTCCAAACTGACCGATCTTTCCGGCAAGACGGCGCTGGTGACCGGCGCCTCGAGTGGGCTGGGCGCGCATTTTGCGCGGGTCCTGGCGGCGGCGGGCGCCGATGTCGGGCTTGCGGCGCGGCGGGTCGACAAGCTGGCGCAACTCGCTGAAGAACTAGAGGGCATGGGCGTGCGGGCCGAGGCCGCGCCGATGGATGTGACCGACCTGAGCTCTATCGAGCCCGCAGTGCTCGCCATCGAAGAGTCGCTCGATCGGATCGATATTCTGGTGAACAACGCTGGTGTCGCCGAGACGAAATCCGTCCTCGATCACACCGAGGCGGATTGGGATTTCGTTCTCGACACAAATCTGAAAGGCGCGTTTTTCGTGGCGCAGACGGTGGCGAAACGCATGGTCGAGGACGGCAAGGGCGGCGCCATCGTGAATATCGCCTCAATCCTCAGCGACAGGGTGTTGAAGCAGTTGTCGTCGTACGCGGCGGCGAAAGCGGGGCTCGCCCAGGCGACCAAGGCGATGGCCCTGGAACTGGCCCGCTATGGCATCCGCGTAAACGCTCTGGCGCCGGGCTATATCGCCACCGACATCAACCGGGATTTTCTGGCCGGCGAGGCGGGCGAGGCCATGCGGCGGGGCGTACCGATGCGCCGCTTCGGCGAACTCTCGGATCTGGACGGACCCTTGCTGTTGCTCGCCGGCGCCGGCGGTTCTTTCATGACCGGCGCGGTGGTCACGGTGGATGGCGGTCACGTACTACGCATGTAGTTTTCGTTTCGACCAGACAACGGCTTTACCTTTACGACAGACTAGGAATGACCATGGATTTCAGCCTGACGCCGGAACATGACGCGCTACGCCGACGGTATCGAACCTTTGTGGATGAGCAGATAATTCCGCTCGAATCCGATCCGGCGAACTACGACGCGCACGAGAATATCGCTCCGGAAGCGCTGGTGACGGTCCAGGCCAAGGCGAAGGAAGCGGGTCTCTGGGCGCCGCAGATGCCGGTCGAACGCGGCGGACTCGGGCTGAACAGGCAAGGCATGGCGGCCTGCTATGAGGAGATGAACCGCTCGATCTTCGGGCCTGTCTGTTTCAACTGCGCGGCGCCGGATGACGGCAATATGTTCATCCTGAACCGGGTCGCGCGCGAGGATCAGAAGCAGAAATGGCTGCAGCCCATCATCGACGGCGCGGTCCGCTCCTCCTTCGTCATGACCGAGCCGGCCCCCGGCGGCGGGTCCGATCCGGGCATGATCCAGACCAAGGCGGAGCGCCGCGACAACAAGTGGATTGTGAGCGGCCGGAAATGGTTCATCACAGGCGCTGGCGTCGCGAGCCATTTCATCCTGATCGCCCGGACGTCGGATGATTCGCGCAAGGGCCTGACCGCCTTCCTGTTCCACAAGGATCAGCCGGGCTGGAAGATTACACGCCGCATCCCGATCATGGGGCCAGAGGAGCACGGCGGCCATTGCGAGATCGAATTCGACGGTTTGGAGATTTCCGACAATGACCGGCTGATGGCGGTCGGCGACGGTCTGAAGCTGACGCAGATCCGGCTTGGCACTGCGCGGCTGACCCATTGCATGCGCTGGCTTGGCCTGGCGAAACGATCGCTGGAGATCGCCCAATCCTACATTTCGACACGCGAAGGCTTCGGCGTAAAACTCGCCGAGCGGGAAAGCGTGCAGCTGCAGGTCGGGGCGGCGGCGATGGAGATCGAGATCGGCCGGTTGCTGACCATGCGCGCCGCCTGGACGCTGGATCAGGGCGACAAGGCGCGCAAGGAAGTCTCGATGGCCAAGGTCCATGTCGCCGACGCCTTGCACAAGGCGGTCGACACCGCGATCCAATTGAATGGCGCGCGCGGCTATAGCAAAGATACGGTCCTTGAATGGATCTATCGCTACGCCCGTCAGGCGCGGTTGGTCGACGGCGCCTCCGAGGTTCACAAGATGGTGCTGAACCGGTTCTACGCGGCCGAAGGCGCCGACTTCTGGCGCTGGGGCGTCTAGGACTGGATGACCTTCACAAACAAAGAAACTGTCGCGGCTTTCGAGAGCTGGCTGGCGTGCGCCATGGGCGTCCGGAGCGCCGAGGCGGGCGCAATCCGAAAGTTGAGCGGCGGCGCGATCCAAGAGAACTGGGCGATCGATCTTGATCTGGATGGCGAGACCATCGAGACGGTGGTGCGCACCGACTCCCCCTCCAGCGTCGCCGTCAGCCATAGCCGCGCGCAGGAATACCAACTGCTGAAGGCCGCCTACAGTCTCGGTGTGACGGTGCCGGAGCCGCTGGCGGTCTGCGAGGATACCGGCGTGATCGGCAAGGAATTCGCCGTGATGCGCCGGATCGCCGGCGTCGGGCTCGGCCAGAAAGTGGCGCGCGACCTGTCTCTGGGCGGCGATCGAGAGGCGCTGGCGGAACGGCTGGGCCGGGAATTGGCGCTGATCCATACGATCACGCCGGCGACGCACCGTTTCGACTTCCTCGGCGATCCTGGGGAAGGCGATTCCTTGGAGGAGTTCTATCGCCATCTGGACGCGTTGGCGGAACCGCGCGCCGCCCTGGAATGGGGGCTGCGCTGGCTTACCATCAACCGGCCGCCGCCGGAGCCGAAGGTTCTGGCGCATCACGATTTCCGCACCGGCAACTATATGATCGACGCGGATGGTCTGACCGGCGTGCTCGATTGGGAGTTCGCCGGCTGGGCCGAGCCGCATGAGGATATCGGCTGGTTCACCGCGATGTGCTGGCGCTTCGGAAACCGGAACAAGCCGGCCGGCGGCATCGGGTCGCGCGAGGCGTTTTATCGCGGCTACGAGATGGCCTCGGGCCGCGCGATCGATCCGAAGCGTGTCTATTTCTGGGAAGTCTTCGCCCATATCCGTTGGTCGATCATCGCCATCCAGCAGGGGCGGCGCTTCAGCGACGGCGGCGAGCGCACCTTGGACATCGTCCTGACGGGGCGCCGACCGGCCGAGATCGATTACGAGATTTTGCGCATGACCCCGCCAGGCCAAGGCCTGCTGGACGCGGCCGCTTGATGGGAGAGGGTGGTGGATGAAACCGGATGATCCCTCGGCTGCCAATCTGCTCGCGACGGCTTCTTTGGCGCTGAAAGAGGAGATCGCGCCCCTGCTGAAGGGAGAAGAGCGCTTGACGGTGTTGATGGCGATCGCCGCGATCGAGACCGCCTGTCGGGAGGTCGCGCTTGGGCCGGATTTGGCGGCGCATCAGGCCGCTTGCCTCGCGGCGCATAACGGCGACGGATTGGCGGAGTCGCTTTGTAAAGCGATCCGGGCGGGCGTGTTCGATGCCGGGACGGACGCGGTCGACCTGCATGCGCGGTTGCTAGAGGATGCGAAGAAGCGCTGCGCCATTTCGAACCCGCGCTACTTGGCCGCCGCCGAGGCGGATTGGACCCGCCGAACCGCGCCGAACCGCCGGGATTGACCGTCAGCCGCGCTTTTCGGCCGTTCTTGCATAATCCGCCGATATGCCGCATACACCCGCCCGCGCCGGTCGCGACGGACGGCTTGAGGGCTGCACCGGCGCTTTCTTGGGATCAACGAACTGACGGACGACGTATGTCGAAAGAAGACCTGATCGAACTTGCCGGAACGGTGGTCGAGAAGCTGCCCAACGCGATGTTTCGCGTGCGCTTGGAGAACGACCACGAAATCATCGCCCATACGGCGGGCAAAATGCGCAAGTTCCGGATCAGGGTCATGGTCGGCGACAAGGTCGATGTCGAGATGACGCCCTACGACTTGACCAAGGGTCGCATCACGTTTCGTCACAAATAGGCCTGTCGTCGCTCGAGTCGCCCCAACAGAGCGGCCGAAACCAATCCCAAGACCGCCGCGCCGACATTCAGGTATGGCGCCGCCTGCCAGGAAGCGGAGAAGGCCAGAATCGCGCCCAGGATCGGCGGGCCGGCCAACTGGCCGCAATTCGATAATTGCATCATCAGACCGGTCACAGAGCCGACTAATTGCGGCCGGGGCGCGTGCATCGCCGCGCCCGCCATCAGCGCGCCGGGGATCAGCCCGCCGATGGCGCTGAACAGAAACGCCCAGGCGGCGGAGGCGAAGGCGTTGTCCGCGAAGATGAACACCTGAAACACGGCACCCGCCATGGAAAGATAGGCGAACGCCAGGAGCACGGCCCGCTTGACGCCCCGCGCCAGCAACATGCCCGCCGCGATATTGCCGATCACGTTGCCTGCGGTGACTGTCGCGACGCTCAAGGCCGCCGCCGCGCTGGTCGAGCCCGCCGCCTCGATGAGATAGGTCGGCAGCCAGGCCATCATGGTCAGATATTGCAGTGAGTAACTGCCGAAACAGAGGCCGAGCAGCCAGGGGCCGGGGCTGGTGATGGTCAGCTTTGCGTCGGCCCAGGGGTTCGACGGCGCCGTTGTGCGCAGCGAATCCGACCAGCGTTTGGCGCCGCCCGCCCAGAACAGCAGCGCCAGTCCCAGCAAGGCCCCGATCCCCGCCGCGCGCCACAGGCCGCGCCAGCCGTCCCACTCGACGATCACAGGGGCCAGGAACAGGGCGGTCGCCATGCCACCGGGCACGAAGGTCCCCCATATGCCCATCGCAAGGTTGCGATCCTTGGCCGCGACCGCCGCGACGATCATGCGCGGCCCGCCGACCGCGACACCGATATAGCCGGCGCTCTCGACCGCGCGGGTGAGCAGCAGGAACCAGACCTCCGTCGCCTCCGCGCCTAGAAAACTGGCGGCCGCGATCAGGCTTAGGCTGGCCCCCAGGGCGCGTTTCGGGCCGATCCGGTCCGCGAAAGCGCCGATCAGAAAGCCGGCGAAAGCGCCGCTCAGATTGAACAGCGAGGCGATCCAGCCGGCCGCGATCAGGCTGGCCTGCAATTCCTCACGCAACAACGGGAGCGCCGGCGGCGCCTTGCCGATCTGAGCGCCCGCCATAAAGCCGATGAACAGCGCGGCGGCGACGATGTCCCACCGCGTCGCCGATTGGGCTTCTCGTTGCACGGAACTGGATCGATCAGGCACGGCGGGGAACGCTTTGAAAGGGGCGGCGAAGGCTTGCAAGCCCCTTTATCGGCGCGTTGAATGCACGCGTCAAAACTTCTCCGCATCGCGTTCTTCGACCGCTCGCCAGAGGATGCTTCATGCCGGTCATCGCCGCCGCCAACCTGAAACGGCTGACCCTCGCGGTCATTGAGGCCACCGGCAGCGCGCCTGAAGAGTCGGAAATCGTCGCCGACCATTTGGTGATGGCGAACCTGACCGGCCATGACAGTCATGGGGTCGGCATGATCCCGCGCTATATCGACAATTTCCGGAACGGGCTGGTCAAACCCAATAGGCCGGCCCGAAAGATCAACGATCTGGGCGCGATCCTGCAGTTCGACGGGGACAAAGGCTACGGCCAGCGCGTTGCAAAAGAGGCGATGCAGGCGGCGATCGACCGGGCGCGAGAGTTGGGCGTCTGCCTCTACACGCTCAGCAACGCGCATCATGTCGGTCGGATCGGCGCCTATGGCCAGCAGGCGATCGATACGGGCTTCAGTTCGATCCATTTCGTCAATGTCGCCGATCATGGGCCGAGCGTCGCGCCCTATAGCGGTGGAGAGGCGCGCCTGGTCACCAATCCGGTCTGTATCGCGGTCCCCGGCGCCGGCGGCGCGGACAGCCTGCTGTTGGATATGGCGACCAGTTCGGTGGCGCTCGGCAAGGTCCGGGTGGCGTATAATAAGGGCCTGACGGTGGAGAAGGGGTTGCTGTTGGACCCGGACGGCGTTCCGACCACCGATCCGGGTGTGATGTTCCCGGAGCTCACCGGGGCGATCACGCCCTTTGGCAAATACAAGGGCTATGGCCTGGCGCTGATGTCGGAGATTCTCGGCGGCGTGATGAGCGGCGGCAAGACAATCCAGCCTGGCACCGAACGCTTGAACGGCATCATCAACAGCATGTTTGGCGTCGTCTTCGATCCCGCTAAATTGGTTGATCCCGACCATTTCGCCTATGAGTTCAAGGCGACCATCGATTATGTGAAATCGGCCAAGCCACAGGATCCAGAGGCGCCAGTTATGGTGGCTGGCGATCCGGAGCGGAAAGCGACCAAGGCCCGCCTTGCGGACGGAATCGATATCGACGCGACAACCTGGACGGAGATTCTCGATGCGGGCGTCAGCTTGGGGCTGGACCGCGACGCTCTGGCGGCGCAGGCCGCGGCGTCTGGGTGACGGCGCTTGACGCCGCCTAAGGCCGCCATCGATATCGCCGCCAACCTGGCGGCGCTTCAGGGCTGTATGAAGCCGGACCTATTCGCGTATCTCACATCCGCTAAAGAGACCCAAGCGCGGCTGACCGGCGGACCCGGCGCCTGGAACATCCTGGCCGGCGGTAAGGAACTCTATCCGGAAAGCGCCGATGATTTTGCGCTGGGTCAGGTTGCGACGTTTCTCGCGGCGCCGGTCCGACGCATCAGTTTCGTCGCCTCGAACTTCCTGTTCGAGGAGGATCAGACTGACGAGGCGGGGAATTTTACACCGAAGCCGTTGAACGCCGAGCGGGTGCTTGCGCAGTTGCCGGACGACCGGGACTACATCGCCGGCGACTTTGCGAAGACGCTCGTGCGCAGTGTCGACGGCGCAGTGCTGCCCTGGTCGCCGGACCCGGACGCCGGTCATCTGATCGCCTATGGGCTTGGGCTTGGTTTGCATCTCCCTTCCCTGGTCGCGGCGCTGCCGGTCCGGGAAGTCGTGATTGTCGATTCCTTCCCGGAATTTTTGAAGCTCAGCCTTCGGACGGTCGATTGGGCGGGTCTCGCGGCGGAACTGCGCGCACGCGGAGGCGGGCTGTGGATTGAGATGGGCAAGGACCCGGCCGTGCTCGCCGCCATCATCGAAGGCCGCATGCAAGGCGTGAACTATTGCCGGATCGACGGCGCCTACATGGTGAAGCACTACGATTTCGGACCTATTCCGGCGGTCATCGAGCGTGTGATGGAGCGGAACGCGACCTTGGAGATGTCGCGGGGTTTCTTTGAGGATGAGGTGGTGATGGTGCGCAACGCCGCCGCCAACCTGTCGCGCTGGGATCACGCGATGCTGGTCGATCAGCCGCACGGTTCCGTCGGGGCCCGTCCCGCTGTAGTGATGGGCAGCGGGCCATCGGTCGACGCGGCGGCGCCTGAGTTGAAACGCCTTGTCGAGGCCGGGGCTGTCCTGTTTTGCGCCGGCACGGCCTTGCGCGTCGCTCTCAGCCAGGGCCTCGCACCGGCCTTCGTCTGCATGTTGGAGAACGGCCCGGGACAGACCGACGTGGTGCGTGTCACGGCGCAGGACTTTTCCCTGGATGGGGTGACGCTGATCGCATCCACCACGGTTGATCCGGACATGGCCGGCTATTTTGACACGCGTATCTTCTATCACCGCGACTCGCTCACCAGCACGGCGCTGTTCGCTGGGACGGACCGTCCCATTCACTTGTCCGGCCCGACGGTCGCCAATCTGGCCTGCCGGGCGGCGGTCGCCTTCGGGTTCGAGGAAATCTATTTGTTCGGCGTCGATCTAGGCGCGGTCGAACGGGAACGCCACCATTCGGACGCCTCGGTCTATGCGACCTACGACGACGATTTCTGGCGCGCCGGCAGGGGTATGGAGCGCCTGACCCTTCCAATTAAAGGCAACTTTCGAGAGCAGGTCTTCACCAGCGGCCAATTTCTGCTGACGCGGGGGTTCTTTGAGCTTCTTTTTGCGCATTATCCTGATCGCCGGTTTTACAATTGCAGCGACGGCGCGGCGATTTCGGGTGCGCAAGCGTTGCCGCCGGCTCAGGCGACATGCACCGCAGGCCTTGGCGCATCCGAGCCGACCGTTGTCGAAATCCTGACGCGGTTGCCGCATCGATCGGCGGGCGGAGCGGGAATCTCCGGCGCGATCACCCAGCATCGAGAAGCCTGCATGGCTTGGGCGCACAGGCTGGCGGATGCGATTGAGGCGGGTACAGGCTCGTTGGATGAGTTCATCGATCAGGTCGTCGAAACCGTTCAGCATGGCGCGCCTCGGCGCGAGGAACGGAATCCGGCGGCCGCCGCCTTCGCCGGGTCGCTTCTAAGCATGGCGCAAGTGACGTATGTGCTGTATCGGCGTCTGGCGCCCGAACGTCGGGCCGCTTTTCTCTCTTTGGCGCGGGCTGAGATGGCGCGACAGGTGCGGCGGGCGGCGGATCAGATCGACGAAGCCTTGCGCGTCGTCGAGACGGGGGAAGGAATGGAGACAGAATGAGAAATCGGCGTTTTCGCCAGCGCTGGGCGGCTCTTGGTTTGCTCTGCATGGGCTTGGCGGCATGCGAGGAGGCTTTGCCGCGCGTGGTGCAAGTATATCTCCATCCGTCCGGCACGCGGGATTATCTGCCGCGCGCGGTCGAGGACGGACCGATCCTGATCGACATGCGGCCGGACCGGGTGGCCGACGCCGGTTTCGCGCGTACAGCGGCCGACGTCATGAACAGCGCCGCCGCCCAGAAGACGACCTCGATTTTCACGACCGAACCGGTTCAGGCGGGCTCAACGGCGCGCGTCGTGATATTTCTCGGCGCGCCGAAAGGGATGGCTGGCCGGCGCTTCTGCACAGAGCCGCCGACGGGCGATGCGGTGCGGGGGGAAAAGGAGACCATTCTCCTTGCCACGCTGTGTGTTGATGAGAAACGAAGGGCCGAAGCGACCGTTTGGCTGCCCTCCGATGTCGCCGCCGAGGATCAGGACTATCGCCGGGCGATGCAGGACCTGATGAACGCCCTGTTCGAGAATCCGACCGTGCGAGACTGACCCTATTGTCGGCGCATGCCGCCTCCTAGAGTTTTGGCGTGGCGTCCCCGGCTTGCGCGAACTGGGAGAACAGCGCGGCGGACGGGCCGCGCAGCGGCGCGATCTCTCGACACGGCTCGGTTTCTTCCGGCGTCAGCAGAAGACCGGCCCGCCCTAGAGCGCGGCCCAGCGTGACGCTGCTGGTCAGCACCGCCAGAAGAGGGGCCAGGATCGGGCCCACGATCAGCGGGATGAACCAAAAGAGAGCGTGCGGCGCGAGGCAGAGGATCAGCGCAAGCAAACCCACTCCGAATGCAACAGTTCCGGCGTAGTGACGCGTCGCTTCGCCAAGCCGAAGACGCCGGCCTAGGCGGTGCTGGGCGCTCCAACGCACGCGTGCGCCGGCTACGATCCCGATGATGAAACGAACATGGGCGAGCATCATGATTGGGGCCGCCACAATCGAAGCCGAGGCTTCGAACACCGTGCTCAGCCCCAGGCCCGTGAGCCCGCCATAGCGCCGTCGTTCGTCCGGGTTCAGCGCCAATAGGATACCGCCCATGAGTTTCGGCAGCAGCAACATCGCCATGATCGCCACAAACAGCCAAACAGCGGTCTCGTTCATCATCCCGGGCGCGACGGAAAAGGCCTCCGATCCGGGGCCGTAATACTCTAAGCTGGGATTGGCGCGCTCCAGCAGGCTCCAAATGCTGGCCAGGATGAAAGCCAGCCAAAGCGGCGAGGAGAGGTAGGACATGATCCCTGTCGCCAGATGCAGGCGGCTGAGCGGGCGCAGCCCGGCTTCGCCGAGGATTCGAGAATGCTGCAGATTGCCTTTGCACCACCGCCGGTCGCGGACCTCGAAATCCAGCAGCGTCGGCGGGATTTCCTCATAGCTGCCGTCGCCGATCGGCAGATTCCATATCTCATAGCCGGCGCGTCGCATATAGGCCGCTTCGACGAAATCGTGGCTCATGATCTCGCCCGACAGCGGGCCGCGGCCCGGTAAGACCGGCATGGCGCACTGGGCGAAAAACGGCTCCGTGCGAATGATCGCGTTATGGCCGAAATAGTTGGCGTCGCCTTGCTGCCAGAAGCCCACGCCGGCGTTAATGATCTCGGACGTCGCGCGCGCCCCGAATTGTTGCAGACGGCTGAACAGGGTCTCAGCCAGGATCGGGCGCGGGACGGTCTGGACGATCCCCACTTCCGGCGAGGCGTCCATCAGCCGAGCCAGATCAGTGACCAACGATCCCGACATCACGCTGTCGGCGTCAAGCACGATCATATAATCGTAATCGCCGCCCCAACGCTGGCCAAACTCCGCGATGTTCCCGGCCTTACGGCCGAGATTTTGCGGGCGGCGCCGGTACCGCAGCTTGGTTGGGTCGAGCCGCGCGCGCAGCGCCGCCGCCATGGCCAATTCGCGCTCGGCCACAGCTGTGTCCGTCGTGTCGCTCAAAAGGAAGAAGTCGAACTTGTCGATCGCGCCTTCGGCGTCGATCGAGCGATAGGTCGCTTCCAGCCGGCGGGCCGTCCGTTCCGGGTCCTCATTGCGGATCGGCATGACAACCGCCGTGCGACCGTCGATGGGACGCGTTCTGTCCAGGCGGCGCAGGATCGGCGCGGCCGCGTGCAAAGGCGCGCGCGAGAACAAGCGAATGAGACTGCCCAGCGCCGCATTCCAGAACCACATCGCGATCCAGACGAAGGACAGCGAGAACAGGCCCAGCATCGCGGCCTCCGCCGGCGTCACGCCCATGGGCGCCACGATGCGCCACATCACGGCGACCGCCGCGACGGTCAAAGCCAGGACCGGCAGCGCAAAGAGCAGGCGCCTCGCGTAACTGCTTAGACCGTCCACAAATAACTCCAAATCTCTGTCGCCGCCTCGCCATTTCGCACCAGGCCGGCGCGGATATCGGCGCGCGCCGGATCAGTGCTCGATAATGAGAAGGTCAGCGTCGCTTCACCCGGTCCGCTCCATTTCAGGTCGACGTCCTCGGGCTCTCCATGGAAGCTCATCACATCGGGAAAATAAAGTGGGCTGATCGGCTGCGAATCCGCGCCGTCGCCACCCTCCGGCAGGCCCGAAAATACAATCGTCACAGCCAGATAGGGGCTCGCGGAATCCGAGTCCAGCGGTATCACGGAACTGCGCTTCACAACCCCGAATCCAGGCCGCGATGAAGGCGGCTTCATCGTGCTGGTCAACCGATAAGAGAAGTCCCGACGATCGCCGGGGCCGGGCGGGGCGTCGGGCACCCAGAACAGCGCCAGGTTATCGAAATCCTCATCATCGCTGGCGATCTCGACCAATTGCAGATGGCCGGATCCCCAATCGCCTTGCGGCTCGATCCAGTATCCGGGGCGCAGATGATACCGTTTCTCAGGCGAAGGAAAGGCGTCAGCATCCTGGAGCCGTTGGAAGAGCCCGAAACCGCGCGGATTTTCATCGAAATGCTGCGTGATGACGTAACCAGCGCGTTTTTCGAGCGGTCGCCAGACCCACTCTCCGGTCTTTCCCAAATGCAGCAACATGCCGTCGCTGTCATGAATGTGCTTGGCGAACCGCGCCGGATCGATCAGCGCCTCGCTCTCGCCGTTCAAGAACATGCTGGTCAGCGGGGCCAGTCCCAGCTTCTCGATCGGCCTCCGTGGGAAGATCCGGGCCTGGACATCCACCGTTGTTTCGTCGCCGGGCGCGATGTCAAAGCGATACGCGCCGGTCACGCTAGGCCCGTCGAGTAAGGCCAGCACGGTGATCGAGTCGGCGTCCGGGTCCGGTTGGCGCAGCCAGAAGGCGCGGAAGACCGGAAACTCCTCGGCGCGGGGCAGCCCCGTATCTATCGCGACGCCCCGGGCCGAAAGACCGTATTGCTGACCGCGGCCCAACACCCGGAAATAGCTGGCGCCGTGAAATACCGCCAACTCATCCTTCCAGGAATGACGCGGCTCCAGCGGATAGACAATCTTTATGCCGCCGAAGCCCGCCGCCTCGAACAAGTCCTGGTCGGCGTCAAAGGCCCCCAAATCGAACAAATCCGCGGAATAGTCGATCGCGGCGACAGTCTCGCCGTCGATTTCGAAGACATCGATCAGGTCGCGCGCATAAACGCCGGGCTTGAAAAAGTGCATTTCATGGGCGCCTTCGCCGCGCCAAAGCGCTTTTTCCGGCCGAAAGCGGATAGAGGCGAACTCCGCTGGCGTCATCGAGGACAACAAGGCGCTTGGCGTTTGTGGCGCGGGACGATGCGGCTCGTCGCACATCGTCGCCGCGAGATTGGCGAGCGATGGAAAGTCGGCGACCTTGCGCAGGCGAGGGTCCGGCGGCGTTCGGCCGGCCGCGTGGGCGCCGCCAACGCCAAACGGATACAGGCCGGCCGGATGAGCGCCAACCGCCAGAGCCATACCGACAAAAAAAAGGGCGCGGCGGCGATCAATCACGCGGCCGACCGTCTGAATGGGTCACTGTCATGGGCGTCAGCTTAGACAATCCGGGCTGATTTAGAACGCGCTTACGCGCGCCAATTGTCACAATAGCGTGACAAACCAGATCAACCATACCGGCGCCACTCGTCAAACAAGCGCGAAAAGGAGTAAAGGACGGGGTCAATTCCTTCGCCTCCTGCGGCGTCGATAATAGGGAGTGGGCGTGAGTTCCGCAGCAGTTCCACAGTCCGCACCGTCGGGATTGAAGAAGGCCATCAGCCGACCGATCCGGGATCCGCGTCTGGATTTCTTTCGCGGCATGGCGATGCTGATCATTTTCATCGCCCATGTCCCCGGCAATGACTGGAAACGGTTTATTCCAGCGCGGTTCGGGACCAGCGACGCGGCCGAAATGTTCGTCTTTTGCTCGGGCTTCGCCGCCGCCATCGCTTTCGGCGGCAGTTTTGGGCGCGCCGGCTTTTGGATCGGCACGGCGCGCGTCGCGTCTCGGATCTTCACGCTCTACATCGCCCATATCATGCTGTTCTTCAGCGTCGCGATCCTGACCTACACGGTTACAACTGGCTTGGAGACCGAGAAGAACTACGTCGTCGGTCTGGCCTTGAACCGGTTCTTCGACGATCCGGGCCCCCAGCTTCTGGGTCTGTTCACGCTGACCTATGTGCCCAATTATTTCGACATCATGCCGATGTATATGGGCGTGCTGGCCATGATGCCGTTGGTGATGCTGCTGCAGCGCATCCATACGGCCGTCGCGGCCGGCGCCTGCATTACCCTTTATCTGTTGCAGTGGAACCTGCAATGGGATCTGCCGGCCGCCCCATGGAATCCCGATATTGTTTGGTTTTTCAATCCTTTCGGCTGGCAATTGCTGTTCTTCACCGGGTTTTTTCTTAGCCGCGGTTGGATCAAGCCGCCGCCGATCACGCCGCTTTTCGTATCCATCGCCATCGCCATTCTGATCTTCAGCTTCTTCATGGGGAATTGGACGGTCCGCAACGACATACCGATCGCCTTTGATGTCTATCAGACCATCAAGCCCTATGTGATCGGCAAGACGGACCATGGGCTATTGCGCTATCTGCATTTCATGGCGGTCGCTTATCTCGCGGTCGCAGTTCTGAAAGGCCGGGAGGAAATCCTCTATGCGCGGATTTTCGATCCCGTGCGCAAGGTGGGCCAGCAGGCCTTGGCGACCTTCCTGTTCTCGATGTTCATTTCGCGGGTCGCCGGCATGCTGTTGGACTATCTCGGAAAGGATAAGCTGTCTCTCCTGATCGTGAATCTAGCGGGCATGGCGTCGGTCATTGCGGTCGCCTATCTCGTCGCCTGGTTCAAGGCCGAGCCCTGGCGGCGGAAGTCGAGCGGATCGGCGGACACCGTGACCGCCACGGACGCCGCGCGCCGAGGACCAGGCGTTTCTCCAGCCGTGGCCGAATGATCGAACGCTGTCTCGGGCTTCTTTCGGCGGCGCTGTTCTGTTTCGCCGTCGCGGCGATCGCCAACGCCGCATGGGCCGGCTCTGAAACCCGCCTTTCCCTCAGCTACGACAGCCCGGCGATGGGGCGGACCATGGCCTATTCGGTCTATCTGCCCGACGGCTACGGTGAGAGCGACGCGCTCTATCCGGTGGTGTTTCTGTTGCATGGGTTGGGCGGCGGCGAGAAGGATTGGCTGCGCGCTGGCGGCGCGGCCGCAACGGCGGATCGTTTGATCAAAGCCGGCGAGACCGCGCCGATGGTGCTGATCTTCCCCGACGGCGAGGATGGCTGGTACGTCGATTCCCGGTCCTTTGGCGGGCCCGGCGATTATGAAACGGCGCTGACCCGCGACCTGCTCGCCCATGTGGAGAGCGCCTATCGCGTCCGCCGCGACCGCACAGGGCGCGCCGTGGCCGGTCTGTCGATGGGCGGCTACGGCGCCATCCGTTTCGCGCTGAAACACCCCAATCTCTATGGCGCGGCCGCAAGCCTGAGCGGCGCGATCATCGAGGATGCGACGGAAGAGAAGCCGGTGACAGCGCGTCAGATCAAGCTGTTTCGCGGCGCCTTCGGGGATCCGTTCCGGCCGGAGGAATTCAACCAGCGGAATGTCTTCGGACTGATGGAGACGGTCAGACGGCGCGGCCCAGCGCCCAGGATCCTGCTGACCGTCGGCGATGACGACTATTTCGACCTCTATGAAGGCGCCTTCGCGACTTTCCTCGCGTTGAAGGCGCGCGACCTGCCGCATGAACTAAGGATCGTCGACGGAAACCACAAATGGGACCTGTGGCGGCGTGAGTTGGCCCGGGCGCTGATCTTCCTCGACGCCGGATTTCAGAACTGAACGACGGCCGATCGGCCCCCTCAGCCGTTGTCGATATCGACGCAGGCGCGATAGGCATGCCAAGAGGCGTGACCGATCACCGGCAGCAGTACGACCAGGGCGGTGAAAGCGGTGACCACGCTCAAGGCCATGGTGCCGGCGATGATGATCCCCCAGATCAGCATGGTCAGCGGGTTCTCCGACACGACCTTCATGCTGGTCAGGATCGCGGTGGCGAAATCCGCGTCCTTGTCCAGCAGCATCGGGATCGACACGACGCTGATCGAGAAGGCGAGGGCCGCCAGAATCGCGCCTGTGATGTTGCCGACCAAGAGGAAGGGCAGGGCGATCTCCGATCCCAACACCGTATCGAACAGATCGACGAAGCTGAATTCCTGTAGGCCGAAGAAGAGCGCGAAGATCAGAGCCGCCGCCTTCATCCAGAAGATCATCAGCAGCACCAGCACCAAACCCAGCATGGCGATCTGCAGCCCGCCATGGCGCATGAAGGCGAAAAAGACGGCGTGTTGGTCCAAAGGTTCGTCCGCTTCGAGCCGTCGGCTGATCTCATACATGCCGACCGCCGTGATCGGGCCGATCAACAGAAAGCCCGCCGCCAGCGGGAACCCGAGATAGTGGACGTTGGCGAAGAAGATCAATCCGACGATCGCGAGGCCGACCAGCGCGTAGAAACCGCCGAAGACGACGCCGAAACGCCAGCTCTTCTGATAATCATGCCAACCCTGGTTCAGCCAGACCCAGGGCGCATCCGACGGCACCCGCCGCACATCAGGCAATCGAACGCGCCAGACCTCCGTCTCGGCTTGGGTGGTCTTTTCCGTGTCGCTCATTTGGGCCGTCTCCCCCCTGAACCGGGCGCTTTGCGCAGCGTGCGCTCGGGTCTCTAGGTTCTTAATCGAGGCGGATGCGCGCATTCGCCGCAGGCTGTTTCCGCCATATTCGGACCCTAGGCGCAGCGGCGGATTTCATCCTTGATCTAGCGCAATGCGACGCCCCAGCGAAGCCTTCAAACCAGATTCACGCAGGACCATGTTCGAGCGGGTCTTGCGCGGTTTTTGAGTGTCGGGGTCCTGGCTGGCCACAACCAGCGGACTCAATGAACGGCAGATTTAGGGGAAGAGAACATGTCCACAACAGCAGCGACGGCCGACGGCGCCGCCGGCGGCGGGATGGCGGCGGTACGAGATATCCCGCTCTCTGAGACGCCCGGCTATAACGAGGAAATCGTCAAGCGGTTCGCGATCATTTCGGTCTTCTGGGGCGTCGTCGCGTTCCTGGTCGGCGTGGTGATCGCGCTTCAACTCGCGTTTCCGCTGTTAAATTTCGGCGAATATCTGACATTCGGGCGGCTGCGGCCGGTCCATACGTCAGCCGCGGTCGTCGCCTTCGGCGGCAATGTGCTCTTCGCGACGTCGCTTTATATCGTGCAGCGAACGTGCCGCACCGGATTGTTCGGCGGAAAGGCCATGGCGGAAATCATCTTCTGGGGTTTCCAGTTGGTGATCGTCCTGGCGGCGGCCGGCTATGTTCTGGGGATCACCCAGAGCAAGGAATACGCCGAGCCGGAATGGTATGTGGACATTCTTCTGGCCTTGGTCTGGGTGGTCTACGCCGTCGTCTTTCTCGGCACCGTGATGACGCGGCGCGAGCCGCATATCTATGTGGCCAACTGGTTCTTCATCGCCTTCATCATCACGGTCGCGATGCTGCACATCACCAACGCGCTCGCGGTCCCGGTCTCGATCACGTCGACGAAGAGCTACACGCTGTTCTCCGGCGTCCAGGACGCCATGACCCAATGGTGGTACGGCCACAATATGGTCGGTTTCTTCCTGACCGCCGGCTTCCTGGGCATCATGTACTACTTTGTGCCGAAACGCGCGGAACGGCCGATTTACAGCTACCGGCTGTCGATCGTGCATTTCTGGGCGATCATCTTCCTCTATATCTGGGCCGGCCCGCACCATCTGCACTACACAGCGCTGCCGGACTGGGCGCAGACCCTGGGCATGGTGTTCTCGGTGATGCTGTGGATGCCGTCCTGGGGCGGGATGATCAACGGAATCATGACGCTCAGCGGCGCCTGGGGCAAATTGCGGACCGACCCGGTTCTGCGCTTCATGGTCGTCGCGGTGGCCTTCTACGGCATGTCGACCTTCGAAGGTCCGCTGATGTCGGTGAAGCAGGTCAACGCGCTGAGCCACTATACCGACTGGACCATCGGCCACGTACATTCCGGCGCATTGGGCTGGGTCGCCTTTGTCGGCTTCGGCGCGATCTACCACCTGGTGCCGGTCCTGTGGAAGCGCGAGCGTCTCTATTCCGAGAAGCTGGTCGAGGCGCATTTCTGGGTCTCGACGGTGGCCATCGTCGTCTACATCACCTCGATGTGGATGTCGGGCATCACCCAAGGCCTGATGTGGCGGTCCTATGACGAGCTCGGCTTCCTGCAGTTCTCGTTCAGCGAAACCGTTGAGATGCTGCATCCCTACTATGTGGTGCGCGCCCTGGGCGGCCTGCTGTTCCTGCTCGGCTCGTTCCTGATGGTCTACAACTTGTGGATGACGGTGAAGGCCGTGCCGAAAGCGACAGGAACCGAACCGGTCAGCGGTCAATCGGGGGCCGGCGTCGCCGCGCCCGCCGAATAAGAGGAGAGCGACGTCATGGATCATTCAATCATCGAGAAAAGCACGCCGCTCCTCGTTCTCTTGACCTTGGTCGCGGTCAGCATCGGCGGTCTCGTGCAGATCGTGCCGCTGTTCCAGATCGAAAGCACGATCGAGAAGGTGGAAGGGGTGCGCCCCTACTCGCCGCTCGAACTGGTCGGCCGGAACATCTACATCCGGGAAGGCTGCTACACCTGTCACAGTCAGATGGTGCGGCCCTTCCGGGACGAGGTCGAACGCTATGGCCATTACAGCCTGGCGGCGGAGAGCATGTACGACCATCCGTTCCAATGGGGCTCGAAGCGGACGGGCCCGGACTTGGCGCGGATCGGCGGCAAATACTCCAACGACTGGCATGTCGCGCACTTGATCGATCCGCGCAGCGTGCTGCCGCATTCGATCATGCCCGCCTACGGCTTCCTCCTGGATAAGGAGCTTGGCCAGACCGACATCGATCAGCATTTGGCGACCCTGCGCATCGTCGGCGTGCCCTATAGCGACGAGATGATCGCCGCGGCGCAAGCCGATCTGACGATCCAGGCCCTAGTCGACGCCGATACGGACGATCTGTTGGCCCGCTATCCAAAGGCGGTGACCGGAGACTTCGACGGGCAACCCTCGAAGTTGACGGAGATGGACGCGTTGATCGCCTATCTGCAGATGCTGGGCACCTTGGTCGACTTCACCAACTACGACACCAGCGATCTGGTTCAATAGACGGCGCACGCGTCGTACAGGAGCAGTGATTATGGGACCTGATTTTCTGAGCAACCTAAAGATCATCGGCATTGTGCTTGGGGTGATCGGCTTCGGCGCCATCGTCTTCTGGGCCTATTGGCCGAGCCGCCGGACGGAGATGGACGCGAATGCGCGCATTCCGCTGGATGAGAAAGACTAGGCCGGGTTCGACGAGAAAGAATCAAAGGTCCAATGGCGTCGCGCGGTTTCCCGGCGTCGGAAAGGGGAAAGGACACAGACATGGCGACGAATGACAGCCACAAACCGGATATCGATCCGCTGACCGGCGTCGAGACCACGGGACATTCCTGGGACGGCATCAAGGAGCTCGAGAACCCGCTGCCGAAATGGTGGAGCATCACCTACCTGATCACCATTGCGATCGCGGCGGTCTATCTCTGGCTCTACCCGTCCTTCCCGATCGGCAAGGACAGTTTGGACGGCTCGTTGGGCTATACCGAGCGCCAGGCGGTGGCTGCAAGGATCGAAGAGGCCAAAGCGGCGCAATCGGTCTATGTCGATCAAATCGCCAGCGCCTCTTTGCAGGATGTCGCGGCCAACGCTGAGCTGGTTTCCTTCGCTGCGCGCGGCGGTCAGGCCGCCTTCAACACCAACTGCGCCGGCTGTCACGCGGTCGGCGGCGGCGGCCTGCCGGGCGGTTATCCGGTGCTCGCCGATGACGATTGGCTCTGGGGCGGTGACTTGGAGGCGATCTATGCGACCATCCAATATGGCGTGCGCAGCGATCATGACGAGGCCCGGTATAGCGAAATGCCGGCCTTCGGCGCCGACGATTTGTTGACGTCGGACGAGATCAACCAACTCGCGGCCTATGTGCTGAGCCTGTCGGAAGGCGGTGCGGACCCGACAAGCGAGGCCGGCGTGCTCTACGCCGACAATTGCGCGAGCTGTCATGGCGAACAAGGCGAAGGCGCGACCGATCTTGGCGCCCCGAACCTGCGCGACTTCGTCTGGTTGTATGGCGGCGAGCTTGAGCAGGTCGCCGGGCAGATCGTTCAGCCTAAACATGGCGTGATGCCGGCCTTCGTGGCGCGCATCGATGATCCGACCATTCGGATGTTGGCGCTTTACGTCCACGGTCTCGGCGGCGGTCAATAAGGCTGTCGCGAGAGGCGGTCATTAAAGGCGGATCAAAAGGATGGATGGCGGCGTGATGCAAGCGGATAGCGCGACTATGGGCGGCGGCGCGCCGAGACGCGCGCTGAAATCGCTGGTCGGCATTTATCCCGCCGCCGTCCGGGGTCGTCTGCGTTCGATCAAATGGGCGGCGCAGATCCTGCTGCTGGCGGTCTACTATATCGTGCCGTGGTTGCGCTGGGATCGGGGCGAGGGCGCGCCGAACCAGATGATCCTGGTCGACGCCGATATCGGCCGAATCTTCCTGTTGGATATGGAGATCTGGCCCGGCGACCTTTATGTCGTCACCGGCCTCCTGATCCTGTCCGCCTTGGGTCTGTTTCTGGTCACCGCCCTGTTCGGCCGGATCTGGTGCGGCTTCTCCTGTCCGCAGACCGTCTGGACCGACCTGTTCATGCAGGTCGAACGCTGGATCGAGGGCGATCGCGGAGCGCGTATGCGCATGGCCATGGCGCCCATGAGCCTGTCAAAGGCCGGCAAGAAAGTCGCGAAACACGCGCTTTGGATCGTGATCGCGGCGTCGACCGGCGGCGCCTTCGTGCTCTATTTCATCGATGCGCCGACGGTTTTTCCGCTGATTTTCACCGGCGAGGCGCCGGTCCCGGCCTATCTCTTCATCGGTGTGTTGACCGCCTTGACGTATGCGCTGGCGGGCGGCGCGCGCGAGAAAGTCTGCACTCATATGTGCCCCTGGCCGCGCTTCCAGTCGGCCCTGCTGGACGCCGACTCCCTGGTCGTCACTTATCAGGATTGGCGGGCGGAGCCGCGCGGCAAAGTGAAGGCGCCGCTGCGGCCGTCTCTGCAGTCGCTCGAGGGCGAGGGGGCTCTGGCGCATTCGACGCTTCAGGAATTGGCGGAAGCCGCCGCGGCCGGCGTCCAGGCGGGCGAAAGCGGCCGCGGCGACTGTATCGATTGCAACCAATGCGTTGTGGTCTGTCCGATGGGGATCGACATTCGCAAGGGTCTGCAATTCGAGTGCATCGGCTGCGGTCTCTGCATCGACGCCTGCAACGCGATCATGGACAAGGTGAAACGGCCGCACGGTCTGATCGCTTTCGACAGCGAGTCCAACCATGCGGCGCGGTCGGCCGGACAGCCGCCTTTGGGACGGCGGCTGATCCGGCCGCGCACCATCATCTATGTGTTGGCCGCCGGGCTGATCGCGGCGATCACCTTGTTCGCCCTGATCTCACGCGATGCGCTGGTGTTGAGCGTCATTCCCGACCGTCAGCCGGTCTTTGTGCGGCTGTCGGACGGCGGCGTGCGCAACACCTACACCGTCCGCATCAGCAATAAACAGCGGGACGTGCTCGACTTCCGTTTGGCGGTGACCGGCGTCGACGGGCTGCTGCTGCGCAGCGCGTCCGGCGAGGACGCGATCGAGGCGGCGTCCGACCCGGGCCTGCAGCTTCAGGCCGGCTCCGCTGAGGTCGAAACCTGGACGGTCTTTGTCACCGCGCCGCGCGGGGTGGGACTGCGCGGCCGGAACGAGGTTGATTTCGTAGTCCGCGACGCCGAAAGCGGCGCAGTTTTGGAAAGCAAGGAATCGTACATCTGGGGGCCTGAATAATGGCGCAAACGACAATGGATGCGGAACAGACAGAGAAGAAAGTGTGGGATAATCGGATCCCGTATCTGTTCTTTGTGTTCTTCGCCGTGATCTTCGCGGTGAACGGCTATCTCGTATATCTCGCGACGACCTCCTGGGTCGGGTTGGTGACCGAGAACCCGTATGACCGGGGCCTCAACTACAACCAAGTCCTTGAGGCGCAGCGCAGTCAGGAAGCCTTGGGCTTCACGCATACGGCGGCGCTCAACGATATACGCTTCGAGGACGGCGCCTGGACCGGCGTTCTCTCGGTGTCGATCCAGGACGCCGATGGACAGCCGCTTTCCGGCGTGGCGGTCGTTGGCGTGTTAGAGCGGGTCGGGCGTTTCTCCCAAGTCTTCGAGATTCAGTTCGCGCCGGCCGGGATGGACCGGTTCGAAGCGCCGGTGCACGGACCTTTGGGCGGGCGCTGGTCTTTTAGAGGCGCGGTGACGGCCGAGCACAACGGCGCCGCCGTCGACTACCGGATCGCCGAGACCTTCACCGTCTCAGATTTGTAGGGGGAAGAGCCCGTCATGCCGGACGCCAGCGCGCCAACGCTGAACGCTGCAACCGCCGCGGGGGCGGCGCCTGGACCCTTGCCGGGCGCAGGCCGGTCTGCACCCTTCGTACGGCGTGATGCGGATGACCGGCGCGTGTTGGATATGATGGTCGAAGGCGTCCGCTGCGGCGGCTGCGTCAACAAGATCGAGCGCGACCTGAAATCTTGGCCTGAGATCGCCGAGGCGCGGGTTAATCTGACCACTCGGCGGCTGCATGTGGTCTGGCGCGGCGCTGACCAGATGGGCGACCAGATCCTGGACCGGCTGGATGCGCTGGGGTTCCCGGCGGCCGCCTATGATCCCGAGACTCTGCGCGACGCGGATCGGGCCGAGCAGACCGCCTTGTTGCGCGCCATGGGCGTCGCCGGTTTCGCCGCTTCGAACGTGATGTTGATGTCGGTGGCGATCTGGGCCGGCCATGGCGAGATGGGCGAAGCGACCCGCGGGTTGCTGCATTGGGTTTCGGCCGCCATTGCGACCCCCGCCGTGCTCTATGCCGGGCGGCCGTTCTTCAAATCGGCTTGGGCGGCCGTGGCGCGTCGGCGCACCAATATGGATGTGCCGATCTCGGTCGGGGTCGTCGCGACTGTCGCGGTCAGCCTGCTTGAGACCGCCACCGGCGGCGATCACGCCTATTTCGAGAGCGCGTTGATGCTGCTTTTCTTCCTGCTCTTGGGGCGGTTTCTGGATCGCCGTTGCCGGGCCAAGGCGCGCGGCGCAGCGGAGCGGTTGCTCAGCCTGCGCGAAAAGACCGCGCAGGTGATCACCGGAACCGGCGCGCCCTCGACCGTCAGCATCGATGCGTTGGCCCCAGGCGACCGGATACTATGCGCGGCGGGCGCGCGCCTGCCGGCCGACGGCGTGGTCGAAGAGGGCAGAAGCGATCTCGACGCCAGCCTAATCAACGGCGAAACAGCCCCAAAGGCGGTTGCGGCCTCCGATCCGGTCTATGCCGGCATGATCAACCTCTCGGCGCCGCTGACGGTCCGGGTCACCGCGGTCGGCGACGGCACCCTGCTCGCCGAAATGGCGCAGCTGATGGAGACGGCGGAGCAGGCCAAAGGCCGCTTCGTCGCGCTCTCGGACCGGATTGTGCGCTACTACACGCCGGTCGTGCATCTGATGGCGGCCATCGCCTTTATCGGATGGTGGGGCTTCGCCGGTGTGGCGTGGCAGCCGGCGTTGTTCATCGCCGTCGCAGTCCTGATCATTACCTGTCCCTGCGCCTTAGGCCTGGCCGCGCCGGCCGTTCAGGTCTCAGCCAGCGGCGCCTTGATGCGGTCCGGGATCTTGTTGAAGGCGAGAGACGCTCTGGAGCGGCTGTCCAAAGTTGACACGGTGATCTTTGACAAGACCGGCACGCTGACCACGGGGCGGCCGGTGCTCGACAAGACCGGCGTCTCGGATGACGATCTGGCGCTCGCCGCCCGGCTCGCTTGCGTGAGCACCCATCCTCTAAGCCGCGCCTTGGCGGCCGCGGCGCCCGATGCGACTGCTCTGGAGGGCGTCACGGAGCATCCCGGGCAGGGCCTATCAGCGCCGGATGGGGCCGGCCGCGAAATCAGGCTCGGCGCGCGCGATTGGTGCGGGGTGATGCGCGAAGATTTGCGCTATGGGCTGCGGAATGAGGCGAATGACAATGCGGTCTGCAAGGGCGCGGCCGAAGGGCCGGAGCTCTGGCTGGCGCGGCCGGGCCAGCCGTCGGTGCGGTTCTCCTTCACCGAAACATTGCGTCCCGGTGCGGCTGACGCCATCGCCGCCTTGAAGCGGGACGGGGTCGAAGTCATGCTGTTGTCCGGCGACCGGACCAAACCGGTGGAACGGGTCGCCGAAGCGGTCGGCGTCGAGGCCTATCTCAGCCAATGCACGCCGGCTCAGAAAATCCAGATGATCGAAAAGCTTCGGGATCAAGGCAAATCGGTCCTGATGGTCGGAGACGGCTTGAATGACGCGCCGGCGTTGGCGGCCGCCGACGCCTCCTTCTCGCCGTCCGAAGCGGCGGATATCAGCCAAACGGCGGCGGATGCGGTCTTCCAGGGCGGCGATCTACGCTCCGTGCCGATGCTGCTGAACACAGCCCGGTCGGCGCGGCGCCTATTGATCGAGAATTTCGCGCTGGCGCTTGGCTACAACGTGGTCGCCATTCCCTTCGCCATGGCCGGTTTCGTTACGCCCTTGATTGCGGCGATCGCGATGTCGGGCAGTTCGATCGTCGTGACCCTGAACGCCTTGCGGGTGAAAGGGGCTGACCGGCCAAAAACGGAGGCGGCGGTATGAGCGCTTTGATGTATCTCATTCCGATCGCCCTGCTTCTTGGGCTATTGGGATTGGCGGCGTTCTTGTGGAGCCTGAAGTCGGGGCAATTCGACGATCTCGACGGGGCCGCGGAAAGAATTCTCTACGACGATGATTGACCAAAGAAGGCAAGCGGCCGATCGCCGGTCGATGTAACACGCAACGCGAAAGAGCCCGAGGACGGGCCGGAAAGGACGCCCATGTTGAGCAACGCCAATGTTCTCTCTGCAATTCTGCTGGTTATCGCGGTCTTATTCGTGGTCGCCTGGTTCGTCTTCGGCTCGATCTCGGCCTTCTATTTCGGCCTGGCGCTGACGCCGATCGCGATGATCATCATGGTCGCGATGCTCTGGACCTTCCCGAAAGACAAGACCGACGGCTAAACCAACCGGCGCATACCGCTTCGAAGCGTCGCAAGAGCGCCCGTCAGCCGGACAAAAGCGGTCTAAATAACCGCTTCCGGCGCAGGAGGCGTCTGCTCGATCTTCACCGTGACGATATCGTCGCCGACAGGGATTTCGACCGGGCTTTCCTCCACGTCGAGTTCAGCGCCGTCGATCTTGACGGTGTTGTCCCCTTCGCCGAGCAAGATCGTAAGGGCGTTCTCTTCGTCGGTCATGCTGACAAGGTCATCGACGCTGAGCGCCAGATCGGCGCCGCCGGACAGGCCGGTCAGATCCAGGACCTCGATGTTCGACACATCGCTGAACTTGTCGCCGGTCAGCGTGAAGAGCTCATCGCCATCCGACCTCACATACAACGTGTCGCGGCCGGAACCGCCGTCGATCTGACCGCGAAATGCCGCCTCTATATCCGTATCGTCGCTGTCGGCGCCTTCATAGGCGTCGCGAATCGCGTCCGCCACCGGGTCCGTGAAGACCGGCGCGCCGGTCCCGTCGCCAAGATCGTGGACATCGATATGGAGCGCGTCATCGCCGGCCCCGCCCAGCAGGGCGTCGTCAGCGCCGTCTCCGATCAACGTGTCCTCGCCGTCCCCCCCAAACAGCAGGTTCGCTTGCGTGTCGCCTTTCAAACGGTCCGCGCCTGACCCGCCAACCGCGTTCGCCGCACCCGCCAGCAGAGGATCGTTGAGGTCAGCATCCATCGGTGCGCCGTCATCCACGCCCGGGATGGCCGTGTCGTCGATTACCGCGAAAGGCGAATCGGGCATGGCGACGTCGATGTCCGCCAGAAAGTTAAAGGGCGCTTGGTCGTTGCTTGAATCATCGGAGTCGACATCTGTCAGCCGACCCAAAAAGCCAAGAGTGAAATCGCCGGTTTCAGCCGGGACCGAGATCCGCAGCGAGGCCAGATCGACGGAATTCGATGTGAAAGTCGCGATGCCTGCGGTGGGGGAAATCGGGCCGTCATCGCTCCAGAATTGCGCATTGTCCGGAACGCCAAGCACAGTGAAGGACATGATTTCCGACCCGTCTGCATCCTCAAGATCGAGCCTAAGGTTGAGATTAAAGGTGACCAAAGCTTCGCCCTCGTCACCGATCACCGCCTCGCCGTCATAAAGCGACGGCTCCGCCTCGCTTACAAGCGATGCAGAATCGACGACAGCCGCCACCACGACTGTCGCGACGGACGGCGCTAAATTGTTGCTGACGCCTGTCGCCGGGTCGCTGACGGCTGCGTTCGCCGTCAGGGTGAAATCGTCGCCTGAATTGGCCGGCGGCGTTACGGTCAGCCCCGCCAATTCGGCCTCGCTGAGCGTGACCGTGCCGTCCCCGTTCAAGACGCCTGCGCTAAGGCTTGCGCCCTCCGGCAGGCCCGAGATGGTGACCGCGATGTCCCAACCCGCGTCTGGGTCGTCTGGCGTCACCGATATGTCGACCGGCAGCGCGGTGTCTTCGAGACCGGCCGGGACCGATAGGACGATTTGCCCGGATGGGATAACAGGGCCGTCCAGCACGATCGTTTCGAAATTCTTGAAGGAGAGCCCCAAAGCCGACAAGGTCTGAACGCCGTCGGTGATCACGCCCGTTTGCGCTTGGGTCTGGAGAGTGATCAGTTCCGACAAGACCGTTGGGTCGGCTGTATCCGCCGCCGTGTAGGCGATTATCAGGATGTCGTCGTCTTCGCCGCCGTCATAGTCATCCATGCCGCCGCCGTTCTGGCCGACGACAAAGCGTGCGGCATCGGAACCTGCGCCGCCTTCGATACGGTCTTCGCCGGCCCCGCCGTCCAGGACATCGTCGCCCGCGCCTCCGGAAATTTCATCATCTCCGGCGCCGCCGATGATCACATCGTCGCCACCGCCGGTGTGTATATCGAGGTCGCGATGCACCGTTGCGCCGGCGACGGCCGAATCATCGCCGTCCCCAAGGCGCAGGGTGATTCGGCCTTCGTCGCCTTCGGCCTCGGGCAAATCGCTCAGGAGCACCGCGTCGTCGCCGGCGCCGAGCGCCAGTTCCAGATCCTCGAACCCGAGGGCGGCGATATCCGTGCCGTCCGGCCCCTGGACGAGCGTGCGGCCATCGGCGGCTTGGCTGACCCGCCACGCGTCGTCGCCGCCCGGCGTCGCCGTTGCGTCGATGCTGAGATTCTGAACGGCGCCGGCGGATACTGGCGCCGGGGCGTCGATTGCGATAGCATCGCCCGCATCCACCGAGTAGGTCTCGACAATCCGACCGCTAACTGAGGCGGTCAGCGCATCTCCCGGATCCAGCGACACAATCGTTATGCCGTCTTCGTCCTCTGTCGGTCCTGTTTCCTCGGGCTCCGAGCCAGTGTCGCCGAACGTGATCGGCGCCTCATCCTGCGTGTCGTCTTGCAACGGCGCGCCAAACAGCGCGTCACCCGACGTTGCGGACGTCGTCGCAAGATCTGCTGCGGCGGTGAATTCCGCCTCTTCCGATGTGTCGCCGCCGAGATCCCCGTCCAAAACCTCGAAGAATATATCGGCGTCCGCCGTTTCGATCGGAACCGGATCGACGATCTCCGGCTCGAGGGCGGCCTCGTCAACGGGGGTCTCGTCGGCGGCGGCCTCCTCAAGAATGTCCTCTTGCTCCGCCTCGCCGTCGATCAATTCTTCCTCGATCGTAGCCTCTTCTTCTGCGCCGTCACCTTGGTCGCCGGGTATTTGCTGCGGCGGAGGATGAAAGCCGATAGCGTCGCCATAGGTCCGCGCCTGGATTTCCGGCGGCATTACGAAGACCGGCGAGGGTTCGACAAAACTGGAGCTGATCAGCGTCGACTCGCCGATACCTGTCAGAAGCGCTGTCCCCCCGGCGTTGTTCACGATCACAGCGCCCTCGAAGACAGTGACATTCGTGCCGCCATCGACCGCGTCGACATTGATGCCATATTTGGTGCCGCGGATACCGATGGTCGCGACCGGCGTGTTGACGGTCACGGCCTCGGCGTTTTCCTTGCCGATCGCGCCGGAGGTGAAGACGAAGGCCCCCTGAATAACATTGAACACCTGACTGCTGGCTGATGCGTCGCCCGGCGCATAGATCAATTCGTCGAGCACAATCCGAGCGCCGCCATCCATCGACATGGTGCTCTTGTCGGCGAAGATGATGCCGACCGCCGCGTCCGGGCCTGAGACGATCGTGTCGCCCTGATAGAGCGGGTCGCCTTCGCCCAGCAGGACACGCGTCCCGTCGACGCGCAGCACCGTGATCTCGCCTTGCAAGGTTTCGATCGCGCCGATCGGTTCTTCCAGGGTCGAAATCATATCGGTTTGCGCCACCTGGTTCGGGGCCCGCGGCCCGGCCAGCTTCGCGGCCAGATCGGCGGGAATCCGGGACCCGGCGATGGTGAATAGATCGGGCGGAACGGCCTGCGCGAAATAGTTCGTGATCAGCACGGTCGTCCCGTCGGGCGCGGTCAGTTGCAGATCCGGACCGAACCGGCCGAAATCCGACTGCAGCAACAAATCCGCATAGGGTACGACAACGGCCCCAGCGCCCGCATCGATCACATGATCGGGCGTCTGGTCCAAGACGGCCTTGTCGCCGTCATTGTGCGTCTCTCCGCGCGCCGACGGCGGCGACGGGTCTAAACGCGCCATAGTCTGCTCTCCCATCTCAACGCGCTGTATCTCCGAACTGATCGCACTGCGCAGTGACGATGGTCACCAAAACTTGATGGAAACGAGCGTTTCCAGAGGATTTTCGTATCCTCACAGCGTGCCCTGGCTTCCAAGCGTCGATCTCGCACAACCAGAAACGCAGGAAACCATACGAGTTTGCGCCGAATATGTAAAAACAGGATAGGTTTTTCGTCTTCGCGTTTCTCAATCGTCCGAGTGGTACATACGGAGAAATATCCTAATTTCCGGTAAACATGGGGATGTCGGCGCAGAAAGCCGAGGCCGGTCGGGATTTGATCTCTCTGCTTGATTGACCGCGCCCACGTACCGCCATACACAAAAACCGGCCCGGCGGAGAGCCGCGGCTCTTGGGGAATATCGAGCACATATCGGGATCGTTTCGTGGCGGATTTATCGAATAAAACGGTTGTCGTTACCGGTTCAACCAGCGGAATCGGCTGGTCCATCGCTCGGGCGGTTCATGCGGCCGGGGCCAATGTCGTGGTCCACGGCTCCCGTGCGGCGATTCTGGAGGCGCATGCGGCCGAATTGGGCGCGCGCGCGACCTGGATCGCCGCCGACCTGTCCGACCCGGAAAGCCCAGCCCGGATTATCGACAAGGCGGTTGAGACCTTCGGCGGCATTCACGGCTTGGTGAACAACGCCGGCATCTTCCCGCGCAACAATATCGACACGCTAGAGCCGGAAGAATTCGACAGGATTTTCGCCGTTAATGCACGCGCGCCGGTCCTGTTGATCCAAGCGGCGATCAAGCATTTCCGGTCGCAGGGAACCGGCGGGTCGGTGGTGAATATCGGCTCGATCAACGCCCATTGCGGCCAGACCGACATTCTCGCCTATTCCATGTCCAAGGGCGCATTGCTGACCATGACGCGCAACCTGGGAGACGCTCTGGGGCCGGAGAATATCCGGGTCAATCAATTGAATGTCGGCTGGACCTTCACCGAAACCGAACATCAAATCCAATTGAAAGAAGGCCATCCGGAAGACTGGCACACTAAGGTTCCGTCAGTCTTCGCGCCCTCGGGCTCGATCCTCAAGGCTGAGCATATCGCCCCGCACGCGGTCTTCTGGCTCTCTGACGACTCCTGGCCGATCAACGGCCAAGCCTACGAAGTCGAACAATACCCGCTCATCGGCCGCAACAAGATCGGTAGCTAGGCATCATAGCCGGGTGATTTGCGAGGCGCTGATTGGCGCATCCGCGACGCGGCGCCGCTTCAAGCCAAATCGTTGGCGCTGTCGTCCGGTTGTCCCAGGTTCTCAATACGGCGCAATTTGTTCTGGAGAAAGACGCGGCTGGCCGCGTTGGGGGCTTTGTATATCGCGATGCGATACGCGGCCGCCGCTTCGGGGAACTGGTGGAGTTTCTCCAACATACTGGCTCGCGCGGCGTGCCATGGCTGAAAATCGGACAGTGCGCTCTGCAGCTCGGTTAACTTCTGCAGAGCCAGTTCTGTGTGCTGGAGTTCGGCCAGCACAACCGCCCAATTCAATGTGACGACGGGCGTCGGTTCAAGGCGCCACAGTTTTTCGTAAAGAAGCGACATTTGGGGCCAGTCGGGCATGGGGTCCGACATGTGGCAATCCGCGATCGCCGCCTTGATCTGAAAGGGTCCTGGACGCCGTCGCATCATGGCTCGAACGAGGATGTCTCTCCCTTCCGTGATGAGGTCTTTGCGCCACAGCTCACGGTTTTGTTCTGCAATCGGTGCGCTTGCGCCGTCCGGGGCGATACGCGCGGGCTGTCTTGCCTCTGCGAACAGCATCAGCGCCAAGGCGCCTTCGATTTCAGGCTGTTCCGGTCGAAGCTTCTCCAGAAGGCGCACGAGAAACAAAGCTTCTCTACACAGATCCCGCGGCCCGGTGTCCTCCGATACGTATCCGGTTGTGAAAATCAGGTAGAGCGTCGAGAGCGCCGTTCCCAACCGATCCGACCATTGTTCGGGCTCCGGTACAGAGAATTCGATCCCTTTCGATCTGATCTTCGCCTTTGCTCTCGACAGTCGCTGGCCCATCGCCACCTCGGTATCCAGGAACGCCCTGGCGATTTCCTTAGTCGTCAAACCGCAAACAGTGCGGAGGGTCAGGGCGATCCGAGACTTCTCCTCAAGGATAGGGTGACAGCATGTAAAGATCAGGCGGAGCCGTTCGTCCGGAAAATCGTCCGGGATACCGATCCGGACATGGTCTTCGACGACCTTCTCCAGTTCCATGGCTTTTTTAGCTTCGCGCGCCTTAGAGCGAATTTGACTGACGCCGCTATTGAATCCGACCTTCATCAGCCATGCGGCTGGCGAGCTTGGAATTCCTGCGCGCCCCCAATGGCTCAGGGCGGAGATCGACGCCTCTTGCAAGGCGTCTTCCGCCGTTTGGAAATCTCCCAACCGTGCGATGAGACCGGCCATCAGCCGGCCCCGATCGCGGCGGATAACGTCGTCGATGGCCTTTTGAACCGCGATCGCTTTGGAGGCGGCGTCGTTCACAGGGCTCAGCCGGCTGGATTGTAGTCCATGAGAGGGCGTACCTCGATGGTTCCGAATTTCGCTGAAGGGATCATCGCCGCGTAATTCAGAGCGGCGTCCAGGTCGGGCACGTCGACGACATAATACCCGCCCAGATGTTCGCGGGTTTCGGCGAAAGGCCCGTCCATTGTTTCCACTTTGCCGGATTTGATCCGCAGAGAAGTCGCCGTCTCGACCCCTTGTAGTCCTTCCCCTTCGCACATAACCCCGTCGGACTTCATCTTTTCGTTGGCGGCGAAGAAGCCGGACATCATTTCCTGGAATTCAGGCGTGCCATAACCAGGTTCCTGGTCGGGGTCGTTGTAAATCAGGAGCATGTATTTCATCGCGTCTGGTCCTTATGCTGAACGGGGCGTGTTACGGGCCCCAGAGGTCAAGAAGTCCGATGATCAGGCATACCATCGAGAGCAAAGCTGCAAAAATGTTGGCGCCATTACCCATGTAACGCAGCGCGTGGTCTGCGGAATCAATCTTCAACCCAAATGGATGAGCCAAACGTCCGATCACCAGCAGGCCGCCCGCCGCATGCAGGTAGAGTTCAGGCGCGCCACTGCCTTCGGCCAGGATCATCAGGATCAACACAAAGGCCGACCATTCGGCGCAATTGCCGTGTTGGCGTATCCGAAGCAATAGGTTTGGGTCGCCGCCGTCGCCAATGGAAACGTTCCGTGATCCTCTGAGGGCGGCGACCCGAACCCAGAGCGCAAGGTAGATTCCTGACACGGCTAACGCGTAGATCGGAGTGGTTTCGAACATCATGAAATTTCTTCTTTGTTACGTTTCGATGCTCCTAGGACGCCTGCCGGCGCTGATTTTCGACATGTGAACGAAATTTTTTCCTTTTATAGGCGGGTAGGATCACCGGGACTTGCGCCCCGAATATGAAGGACCGTGCGTGTGATTGGTCTTGGACCCGGCGCGACTGAGCTCTCCCGACGCGCAGATCGGCGTGATCCAACTTGGGCGCGCATGACGGCGCGGGTTTGCGCAGCGCCGGAAGCAGCCCGCATATTTGAATGTTATCCGGCCCTGCCGAATCACAGTTCAGGATATTGCGAGGCGATTTAACGCCTTACGCCGCGTCGGCTTTGGCGTGGGCGGTCATCCAGGCGTCGAGGTCGGCGCGTTCGTCCGGGCTGAAGCGCAGGTTCAGTTTAGTGCGGCGGGTCAGGACGTCTTCCGCCGTCGCGGCCCATTCATGCGCCATGAGATAGGCGACCTCGACCTCATAAAGATCATGGCCGAAGCGCCGGCCGAGGCCTTGCGCGTCGGTGACGCCCTCGAGCGCCGCCCGCGCTTTCGTGCCGTAGAGCCGCAACAGGCGGTGGGCGTGAGCGGGGTCCAGGAACGGGAAATCGGCTTTGAATTGCGCCTCGAGCTTGTCGAAATCCAGCACCGCGAAATCGCCGCCAGGCAGGCCGGCGCCGCGGGTCCAGGGCGCGCCCATGCCGGGGAGATCGCCCGCGATTTTGGCGAGCACTTCTTCCGCCAGATGGCGGTAGGTGGTGATCTTGCCGCCGAAAACGCTGAGCAGGACCGGCTGGTCGTCGCCGCCTTTGCGCTCGAGCACGAAGTCGCGGGTCGCCTTCTGCGCGGCGGACGCGCCGTCATCATAGAGCGGGCGGATACCGGAATAGGTCCAAACCACCTGATCTTCGCCGATGGGCGTCTCGAAATACTCGCTGGCCGCTTTGCAAAGATAGCTGATTTCGCCCTGATCGATGGCGACCGTGTTTGGATCGCCTTGGAAATCGACGTCGGTCGTGCCGATCAGGGTGAAGTCGTCCTCATAGGGGATGGCGAAGATGATCCGGTTGTCGGCGTTCTGAAAGATGTAGGCGCGGTCATGGTCGAACAGGCGGTTCACCACGATGTGGCTGCCCTTCACCATCCGGACCGCCGAGTCGCTGTTCATGCGCATCCGGCTGTTCAACACATCGCCGACCCACGGGCCGGCGGCGTTAACCACCACCTTCGCCCGCACTGTGTCGAGCGCGCCGGTCAGGCTATTGCGGGTCTGGATGCGCCAGCCGGCGCTGTCGCGCTCGGCCGAGACAACCTCGGTGCGCGTATGGATCTCGGCCCCGCGCGCCGCCGCATCCATGGCGTTGAGCACGACCAGGCGGGCGTCGTCGACCCAGCAGTCGGAATATTCGAAACCCTTGGTGAACTGCTTTTTCAGCGGGGCGCCCGTGACGTGGGTTCGTAGGTCCAACGTGCGGCAACCAGGAAGCAGTTCCCGGCCGCCGAGATGGTCGTACAGGAACAGGCCGAGCCGAATCAGCCAGGCCGGACGCAGCCCGCTGTGATGCGGCAGGACGAAACGCAGCGGCCAGGCGATATGCGGGGCCATGGCGAGCAAAACCTCACGCTCTTTCAACGACTCGCGCACCAGGCCGAACGCGTAATGCTCCAAATAGCGCAAGCCGCCATGGATCAGCTTGGTGCTTGCTGAGGAGGTGCCGCTGGCGAGGTCGGCTTTCTCGGCCAGATAGACCTTTAAGCCACGCCCCGCCGCGTCGCGCGCGACGCCGCAGCCGTTAACGCCGCCGCCGATGATGAACAGATCGAACATATGTCGTTCCTCGACCTTTTTATTCCGAACGCCCCGCTGTCAGCGCACTTGTAACAGGATATTCGGATTTTTTCTATTCGAAAGAAACCGAACCTATTTCGAACTTTGGAGAATCGGCGTCAGTTCCGGCGCAGCGAGCCTCACCGTAACGTCGGCGGCGGCGCACACCTCGAGGAAGGCGGCCGGCGGCGCCGCGTCGGTGATGAACAGATCAACCATGGAGATATGGCCGATCCGCACCGGCGCCGAGCGGTCGAACTTCATTCGATCCGCCACCAGGATGACGCTGCGCGCATTCTCGACGATGGCTTGCGCGACGCGCACCTCACGGTAATCGTAATCGAGCAGCGCACCGTCTGCGTCGATCGCCGATACGCCGATCACCGCGTAGTCGACCTTGAACTGGCGAATGAAATCGACCGCCGCCTCGCCGACAATGCCGCCGTCCGTGTGGCGCACCACGCCGCTGGCGACCACGAGCTCAATATCGGCATTCGGCTGTAGAATATTGATAACATTGATATTGTTAGTGATGACCATCAACTCTTTATGCTGCTTCAGGGCTTCGGCCACCTGCTCGGTTGTGGTGCCGATATTGATGAAGAGCGTGCTGTTGTTCGGCACCGTCTGGGCCGTAGCCCGGCCGATGGCGTTTTTCTCGGCGACGGCGGTATTCCGTCTGGCTTGATAGGCGGCGTTTGCGGCGCCGGCCAGGAACAACGCCCCGCCGTGGATCCTTCCCAACCGTCCTTGGGTGCAGAGGTCGTTCAGATCCTTGCGAATCGTCTGTGGCGTCACGTCGAAATGTGTGGCGAGATCGTCCACCATCACCCGGCCTTTCCGCCGTGCGACGTCTAAAATATCGTTCTGGCGCGGGGTGAGGATCATGAGATCGGGGTTCAAAGTCCATCGTTCGCCGCCGGATCGCGCGGCGCGTCCTGAAAACAACACAAAAACGAAAATTCCGAAAGTGCGCTGTTGACGCGCTTTCGAGTATCCGTGATGATCATAAGGATAACAGAAGTGACATAATCACTCTCCACAGCAAATCCTATCCTGATGGGAGGAATAATATGAGAACTCAGCTGATGGCCGCGGTCGCCGCGGCCTCGATGCTCGCTCTGACGCCGTCGGCTTTCGCCGGCAGCGCCGAGGCGGAACGGTGGATCGATGACGAATTCCAGCCCTCCGCGCTCTCGCGAGACGAGCAGATGGCCGAAATGGAATGGTTCATTAAAGCCGCCGAACCGTTCCAGGGCATGGAAATCAATGTGCTGTCCGAGACAATCCCGACGCACGAGTATGAGTCGCGGACGCTGACCCAGGCGTTTGAGGAAATCACCGGCATCAAGGTCAACCACCAACTCCTCGGCGAAGGCGAAGTCGTTCAGGCGGTTCAGACCCAGATGCAGACCGGGCGGAACCTGTATGACGCCTATATCAATGACAGTGATCTGATCGGCACGCATTCGCGCCTGCAATTGGCGGTCAACCTGACGGACTTCATGGCGGGCGAGGGGGCTGACGTCACCAATCCAGGCCTCGATGTCGAAGATTTTATCGGCCGCTCCTTCACCACCGGTCCGGACGGCAAGCTCTATCAACTGCCCGATCAGCAGTTCGCGAACCTCTATTGGTTCCGCAAAGACTGGTTCGATCGCCCCGAATTGCAGGCGCAGTTCAAGGAGCGCTACGGCTACGATCTGGGTGTGCCGAAGAACTGGTCCGCCTATGAGGACATCGCCGAGTTCTTCTCGGTCCATGTCCAGGAAATCGACGGCGTTCGGGTCTATGGCCACATGGACTACGGCAAGCGCGCGCCCGACCTGGGCTGGCGCATGACTGACGCCTGGCTGTCCATGGCCGGGGCCGGTTCGCAAGGTTTCCCCAACGGCGTCCCGGTCGATGAATGGGGCATCCGGATGGAGGAAGGCTCCTGCAACCCGGCCGGCGCGTCGGTGTCGCGCGGCGGCGCCGCTAATGGTCCGGCCGCGGTCTACGCGATCCGCAAATGGGACGAGTGGCTGCGTAAATACGCCCCGCCGGCCGCCGCCAGCTACGACTTCTACCAGTCGCTGCCGGCGCTCAGCCAAGGCAATGTGGCGCAGCAGATCTTCTGGTACACGGCCTTTACCGCTTCGATGGTGGCGCCGAAGTCGGAAGGCAACAACACGGTCGATGACGAGGGCAACCCGCTATGGCGGATGGCGCCCAGCCCGCACGGCCCGTATTGGGAAGAAGGCCAGAAGCTCGGTTATCAGGACGCCGGTTCCTGGACGATCCTGAAATCTACCCCGACCGATCGGGCGAAAGCGGCTTGGCTCTACGCCCAGTTCGTAACGTCCAAGACCGTCGATGTCCGCAAGAGCCATGTCGGCCTGACCTTCATCCGCGAAAGCACGGTCCAGCATGAGAGCTTCACCGAGCGCGCCCCGAAACTGGGCGGCCTGGTGGAATTCTATCGCTCGCCTGACCGCGTGATGTGGAGCCCGACCGGCGTAAACGTGCCGGACTATCCGAAGCTGGCGCAAATCTGGTGGCAGCAAATCGGGGACGTGAACTCCGGGGCCTTTACCCCGCAGGAAGCGATGGATCGGCTGGCTGAGGAAATGGACATCACCATGGCCCGGATGCAGGCGGCGGATGAAGGCGCCAACGTCTATGGCGGCTGCGGCCCGCGTCTCAATGAAGAGCGCGATCCGGAATATTGGCTGTCCCAGCCCGGTTCGCCGAAAGCGAAGCTGGCGAACGAAAAGCCGCAGGGCGAGACCGTCAACTATGACGAACTCGTCCAGCGTTGGGCTCAGTAACCAAGCCTGGGCCGGCGTAGCGGCATAGAGAAAGCGGCTGTTCGGGGCATGACGTCCCGGACAGTCGCCTTTCTCACCGAACGATTTGTTTCCTTGTTTCGAGCGCTCTGCCTGGGCGCCGTCCACGGGCGAGATAGATGACCCTTGTCTTAAAAGACCTGACCAAACGATCCGGCGCCGAGATGCATTTGCATGAAACCTCGGTCCGTTTCGCACCGGAAGGGTTCAATGTCCTTTTGGGCGAGACCAACGCGGGCAAGACGACGCTGATCAAGCTGATCGCGGCTCTGGACAGACCAACAACAGGCGAAATCTGGCTCAACCACAAGAACCTGACGCCGCTCCCGACGCAGAAGCGGCAGGTCAGTCTGGTCCACCAATTCTTCGTCAATTACCCACATCTGACGGTTTTTGAGAATATTGCCTCGCCCCTGCGCGTCGGCGGCGTGGTCGGGCCTGAAGTCGAGAAGCGCGTGAAGCAGGCGGCGGATCTGCTGCGGCTGGGCCCCTATTTGAAACGGCGCCCAGGTGAACTTTCCGGCGGCCAGCAGCAGCGCACCGCCCTGGCGCGCGCCCTGGTCAAGGACAGCGATATCGTGCTGTTGGACGAGCCGCTGGCCAATCTTGATTATAAGCTGCGTGAGGAGTTGCGCGAGGAACTGCCGCGCCTGCTGTCGGATCGCGGCTCGATCGTGCTTTACGCCACGTCCGAACCGTCGGAAGCGCTGTTATTGGGCGGCCACACGGCGACGATCTCGGCGGGCCGCGTGACGCAGTTCGGTGAAACGGCGGAGCTCTATCGAAACCCGCAAGACCTGGAGACGGCGCGTGTCTTCTCCGATCCTCCCATCAACACCGCCAAGGTCACCAAGTCCGGCGACCGGATCGCGTTGCGCAATCTGGCCTCCTGGAACGCGGCGGGGGAGATCGCATCGGCGCCTGACGGTGATTATATTGTCGCCGTACGCCCGCACTATGTCTCGCCGCGCCGAATGACCGAGGGCGACGTCTCGATCTCCGGCCAGGTCCTGATCACGGAGCTTTCCGGCTCCGAAAGCATCGCGCATTTCGAGATGGGTGTGGCCGCCGGCTCTGGGCATAGCGCCAGCGCCGCCGCCGACACCGATGTCTGGGTGTCGCAGAGCCATGGCGTCCATCCGTACAATGTCGGCGAGGCCCATGAATTTTTCCTAGATGTCTCAGGGTGTCTGTATTTCACACCCGACGGGCGTCGCGTGAACGGATAGGGCGGGGTCATGGCGCGCATCACACTCGATCATATTCGGCACAGCTATATGCCCAACCCGCAAGGGCCGGAGGATTACGCGCTCAAGCATCTTGACTTGGAATGGCAGGATGGCGGCGCCTATGCGCTGCTGGGACCGTCCGGCTGCGGCAAGAGCACGCTGTTGAACATCATTTCCGGTCTGGTTGCGCCGTCGGAGGGGCGCATCCTGTTCGATGATGCGGACGTGACCCATCTGCCGCCGGATCAGCGCAACATCGCCCAGGTATTCCAGTTCCCAGTGATCTACGACACGATGAGCGTTTACGATAATCTGGCCTTCCCGCTGCGGAATCGCGGCGTTGATGCGGGCCATGTCGACGCGCGCGTGCGCGAAATCGCCGAGATGCTCGAGATGAGCGACATGCTCGGCGCCCGCGCTTCGGGCCTGCCGTCGGACTCCAAACAAAAACTCTCTATGGGGCGCGGTCTGGTGCGCGACGACGTCAATGTCATCATGTTCGACGAACCGCTGACCGTCATCGACCCGCATCTGAAATGGAAACTGCGCTCAAAACTGAAGGAGCTGCATTACCGGGTGCGGGCGACGATGATCTATGTCACCCACGATCAAACCGAGGCGCTGACCTTCGCCGATCAAGTGGTGGTGATGCAGGAAGGCGAGGTGGTTCAGATCGGCACGCCGATCGAACTGTTCGAGGCGCCGGCGCATACATTCGTCGGCCATTTCATCGGCTCGCCCGGTATGAATGTTCTGCCCTGCGAGGTCCGCGACGGCGGCGCCTTTTTCAACGGCGTCCGGGTCGATGCGAAGGGCGCGGCGCACGCGCCGTCAGGCGCGGATCGGTTGGAGATCGGCGTGCGGCCGGAGTTCATCTCTTTTGCGGAGGCGGGCGTCCCGGTTGAGGTCACGCGCGTCGTTGACGCCGGGCGCTACCGGGTCGCCGAGGCGCGGGCAGGGGATGCGCGCATCAACGTTCTGGCGCGGGAAGGGCAGGCGATCCCCGAAGGCGTGGCGCATCTGGCCTTCGATCCCGAGAAGACCGGGGTCTATGCGGATGGCTGGCTGGTGCGGGAGGGCTGAGGCCGATGGTGACGAAACCTGACAATCTGGGCGCCTGGTTCTTCGTCCTGCCGGTGGTGCTGCTGGTGGCGTTTAACGCCCTGGTGCCCTTGATGACGGTCGTGAACTACGCGTTTCAGGAGACTTTTGGGAACAACCTGTTCTTCTGGCATGGCGTCGGCTGGTTCGAGGATATCCTGAGATCGGAACGGTTTCACGCCGCTCTAGGCCGTCAGTTGCTCTTCACCGGGATCATTTTGGCTATCCAGATTCCGCTTGGTGTGATCATCGCCCTGACCATGCCCAAAAAAGGCGTCTGGGTGTCGGTCTGCCTTGTCCTAATGGCGCTGCCGCTGCTGATTCCGTGGAATGTGGTCGGCTCGATGTGGAACATTTTCGCGCTGCCGGACATCGGCATGCTCGGCTACACGCTCAACTGGCTCGGCTTTAACTACAATATGACCCAGCAGCCGCTGTCGGCCTGGATGACGCTGATCGCGATGGATGTCTGGCATTGGACCTCGCTGGTCGCGCTGCTGGCCTATGCCGGGCTGACATCGATCCCAGACGCCTATTATCAGGCGGCAAAGATCGACGGCGCCCGGCCCTGGGCGATCTTCCGGCATATTCAACTGCCGAAGATGAAGCGGGTCCTGACCATCGCCATTCTGCTGCGCTTTATGGACAGTTTCATGGTCTATACGGAACCGTTGATTCTGACTGGCGGCGGGCCGGGCAATTCGACGACGCTCCTGTCGATCGATCTGGTGAAGATCGCGCTGGGTCAGTTTGATCTTGGGCCAGCGGCGGCCATGTCGCTGATCTATTTCCTGATCACGCTCCTCGTGTCATGGCTGTTCTACACGGTCATGACCCGACACGATAACGCGTAGGAGAGGCGCTCGATCATGACACGCTATGCGCGCTTCGTTCCGGCGATCTATATTCTGTTCCTTCTGCTGCCGATCTATTGGCTGTTCTCGATGTCGTTCAAAACCACGAACGAAATTCTCGGCGGCTTCACCCTGTTTCCGCAGCAATTCACGTTGGAGAATTACCGGACGATCTTCACCGACCCGAGTTGGTATTGGGGCTATATCAACTCAATCCTCTATGTCACGATCAACACGGTGATCTCGATCTGCGCGGCCCTGCCGGCGGCCTACGCCTTCTCGCGCTATCGGTTCGCCGGCGACAAACATCTGTTCTTCTGGCTGTTGACCAACCGGATGGCGCCGCCGGCGGTCTTCGCGTTGCCCTTCTTTCAGCTCTATTCGGCGGTCGGCCTGTTCGACACCCATATCGCAGTGGCTCTTGCGCATTGCCTGTTCAACATTCCGCTGGCCGTCTGGATTCTGGAGGGCTTCATGTCCGGCGTGCCGCGCGAGTTGGACGAGACCGCCTATGTCGACGGCTATTCCTTCCCGCGTTTCTTCTTCAAGATTTTCGTGCCCAACATCACCTCGGGCATCGGGGTCGCGGCCTTCTTCTGCTTCATGTTCTCCTGGGTCGAGATGCTGCTGGCCAAGACCCTGACGGCGGTCGACGCCAAACCGATTGTCGCGACCATGACAAAGACCGCCTCAAGCGCCGGTTATGAGTTGGGGCTGCTTGCGGCGGCGGGTTGTCTCACCATCATCCCGGGCGCGATCGTGATCTATTTCGTGCGGAACTACATCGCCAAGGGCTTCGCCCTGGGTCGTGTCTAAAAGGGGGGCGGCATGATCACGGAATTGCAGTGGATGGCGTGGACGTGGCAGACCGCGCTGTTCTTCGCCTTCATCCTGGCCTGTCTGATCGCGATGAGCGTCTGGGAGTATAAGCGGCCCGGCGGCGGTCCCCGGCGCGGCATCCTCACGCTCGAAACGACTCGCGGCGATCGGTTGTTCATCTCGCTGTTGGGCAGCGCTTATATCCATCTCGCCTGGCTCGGCCTAATCGGCGATATGCTCTGGATTGCGACGGTCGTTTCGGTCATATACGCGATCATCGTATTCCGCTGGGTCTGATCCGGGCCCGCGCTTCAGCGTGATCGGGAGGTTGGGGATGGATTTGACCGTCGTGGTCGATGGCGCAAATATGCTGGGCGAGGGGCCGCTCTGGGATCCGGCGAGCCAGCGCTTGTTCTGGCTCGACATCTTGAGCCAGAAGCTCTTCCGGCTGGAGCCTGAAAGCGGCGATCTCGAGACCTACGATCTGCCTCTGGTGACGACGGCGGCGTCGCCGACGCGCCAAGGCGACCTGATCCTGGCCTGTGTCGGCGGGTTCCACCGTTACGACCTGACGACGGGCGCACTGACCAAGCTCGCCGATTTCGAGGCGGACACGCCCGGCAACCGGCCGAATGACGGCAAGGTCGATCCGCAAGGCCGGTTCTGGATCGGCTCAATGGACAATGCCGAGGAGAACGTCACGGGCGCGCTCTACAGTTTCAGCGGCGACGGCGTGTTGACCAAGCATCTCGATGGGATCGGCATCACCAACACCTTCGCCTGGTCGCCCGACGGCGCTTCGTTCTACCACGCCGACAGCATGGCCCAGACGATTTGGCGTTTTCCCTGGGACGGCGCGACGGGAACGCTTGGCGCGCGTGAGGACTTCGTCTCCCTGAAAGGAACCGACCGTTATCCGGACGGATCCTGTATCGACGCTGAGGGCTTTCTCTGGAACGCGCAGTGGAACGGCTGGCGGGTGGTGCGCTATGCGCCGGACGGAAGCGAGGACCGGGTGATCGAAATTCCCACGGCCTGCCCGACCTCCTGCATGTTCGGCGGCTCGGCGCTCGACACGCTCTACATCACCTCGGCGCGCAAAGGACAGACGGACGAGGCGCTCGCCCAGCAACCGCACGCCGGCGCGCTCTTCGCGCTCGAAGCCGGCGTCAAAGGCGTCGCCGAGGTCCTTTGGAACGGATAGACCGCCCGTCCGGTTAGAAGGGCGGCACGTCGGTGCGGCGGCGTTGCAGCATGATCACCAGCAATAGCAACGCGATCGCGGGGATATAGAAGATTTCCTTTGCGACCCGGTCCGCCTCGCGTTCGACCGAGAGCACCACCCAGTCGAAATCGATCCGCTCCTTCTCGGCCCAGGAGCCGAACCCGACATTGTCGACGACCCATTGGCCGTCGTCGTTCGGCAGCAGTTCGATCCCGGCATTGTCGCGCAGCCGCGACTCGCCGTCGCCCGCCGGCCCGAGCGGGACGAGGACGGTGCGTTGCTCGATGTCGCCGGTGTCGAAATCCTCATACTCGAAGACAAGCCGCAGCGTCCCGTCTTCAGGAACCGACTGGGCGGCTTCGAAGATCTGCGCCGGCGGCAGCGGCTCATAGGGCTCGGACACTTGATCAAGCCAGAAGCCGGGTCGGAACAGGGTGAAGGCCACCAGCAACAGGACCAGCGACTCCCAGAACCGGGATTTGGCGAAGAAATAGCCCTGCGTCGCGGCGGCGAAGATCAACATGGCGATCGTCGCCTTAATGAAGATCAGGACGCCGCCCACCAGCCCGACATCGATCAGCAGCAGATCGGTGTTGAAGATGAACAGGAAGGGCAGGGCGACGGTGCGCAGCGAATAGTAGAAGGCCGTCACCCCGGTCTTGATCGGATCGCCGCCGGAAATCGCCGCCGCCGCGAAACTGGCCAGGCCGACCGGCGGCGTCACATCCGCCATGATGCCAAAATAGAAGACGAACAGATGCACCGCGATCAGTGGCACGATCAGGCCGTTTTGAGCCCCGACATCGACGATCACGAAGGCCATCAGCGAGGAGACGACGATGTAGTTCGCCGTCGTCGGCAGGCCCATGCCCAGGATCAGGCTGAAAATCGCAACCAGGAACAGCATGGCGATCAGGCTGCCGCCCGAGAGGAACTCAATGAAATCGCCGACGACCTGGTGCGCGCCCGTCAGCGAAATCGTGCCGACGACGATGCCCGCCGCGCCGGTCGCCACAGAAATCCCGATCATGTTCCGGGCGCCGGCGATCATGCCGTCGCGGAAATCCAACACGCCGCGCTTCCATTCGCCCGCCATATCGCCGGTCTTGCGGAAGAAGGCTTTGATCGGATGCTGGGTGAACATGATGAAGATCATCGCCAGCGTCGCCCAGAAGGCGCTGAGGCTGGGCGACAGCCGCTCAACCATCAGGCACCAGATCAAGGCGATGATCGGCAGCAGATAGTAATACCCGGCCTTCGCCGTCGGTCCCGCTTCCGGCAGCTCCGTCAGCGGCGCATTCGGGTCGTCAAGTTCAAGCTCCGGATAACGCGCCGCGAGCGCGACCAGTGCGACATAGGCCACGCAGAACAGGACCGCCACGGCGATGATGGTGGCGTCGCCAAAGGCCTCTTTGGTCCAGCCTAAACCGTAATACATCGCGGCGGCGAGGGCGGCGACGCCGAGGAACCCGGTCAAGACGCCGATCAGCTTGCGCATGATCGTCTGCATCGGACCGCGCCGCGGCAGTCCCGTCATCCCGGCCTTCAGCGCTTCGAGATGGACGATATAGAGCAGCGCGATGTAGGAAATCGCGGCCGGCAAGAAGGCGTGTTTGACGACCTCGAGATAGGAAATCCCAACATATTCGACCATCAGGAAGGCGGCGGCGCCCATGACCGGCGGCATGATCTGACCGTTCACGGATGAGGCGACTTCCGTGGCGCCGGCTTTCTCGCCGCTGAACCCGACGCGCTTCATCAGCGGAATGGTGAAGGTGCCTGTCGTGACCGTGTTGGCGATCGAGGAGCCGGAGATCAGCCCGGTCATGGCCGACGACACGACCGCCGCCTTGGCCGGTCCGCCGCGCAGATGGCCCATCAGGGCGAACGCGATCTTGATGAACCAGTTTCCGGCCCCCGCCCGGTCCAGCAGCGACCCGAACAGGACGAACAGAAAAACCATCGAGGTGGCGACCCCGATCGCCGCGCCGAACACCCCTTCCTCCTGCAGCCAGAAATGCCACAGCGCCTTGCCATAGGACGCGCCCTTCCACTGCACCACTTCGGGTATGAAGGGCTGATCGCCGAAAAACACATAAGTCAGAAATACAGCGGCGACGATCAGCAGCGGGAAACCTAAAGCGCGATAGGTGGCGATCATCATCACGACCATGCCTGTGGTCGCGACGATCAGGTCCATCTGGGTCGGCAGTCCGGCGCGTTCCGCCAGTTCTGCGAAGTTTACGAACATGTAAAGACAGGCGCCGGCGCCCAGGAAGGCGAGCAGCCAATCGTACCAGGGTACGGTCTGACGCGAGGACCCGCTGAAGAGCGGATAGGCCATGGCGGCTAGGAAAAGGGCGAAGGCCAGGTGGAACTGTCGCGCAAAAGGCAGAATCTCAACGAAGAGCCGAATGCCGGTCAGTTCGACCAGAAGGAAGGGAATGTTGGAGGCGATGTAGATCTGATAGACCGACCAGGTGAAGGCCAGTGTGGCGATGAAGACGCCAAGGCCGCCGCCTGGATTTCGCGCGCCGGTGTCGCTTGCGGCGACGAGTTCGTCCAGATCGACATCAGCCGTCGTTCTCGCGCCTGCGCTCTCGCTCAACGGTCATCCCCTAAACCGCCGCCGGTGCGGACCCTGGCCCGACCGGGGATCGTTATTCATTCGCAAAGAGAAAGGGCGGCCGATCCGTTTCGATCGACCGCCCTCCCATCGAGCCTTACATCAGACCAAGTTCTTTGTAGGCGCGGGCCGCCCCATCATGAAGCGGCGCCGACAGACCGTTTGTGATCATCGTCTCCGCTTTTAGATGGGCGAAGGCCGGATGCAGCTTCTTGAAATCCTCCAAGTTGCTCATCACCGCCTTGGCGACGACATAGACCACTTCTTCCGGCACGTCGGCCGAGGTGACGAAGGTGGCCCCGACGCCGAAGGTCGGAATGTCATCCGGATTGCCGGCATACATGCCGCCGGGGATGGTGGTCTTCGAATAGAAGGAGTTATCCGCGACCAGCTTGTCGATCGCGGGACCGGTGACCGCGGCGAAGGTGACGTCACAGGTCGTCGCGGCTTCGGTGTTCAAAGCCGCCGGGTTGCCAACCGCCCAGAAGAAGGCGTCGATTTTGTTATCGCAGAGCGCGCCGGGCGTTTCCGACGATTTCAACTGCGAGGCCAGGGCCAAGTCGTCGTTGCTCTTGCCCATCGCGCCCCAGACCACGTTCCAGGTCGCTTCGGTGCCGGAGCCGGGGTTGCCGATATTGACCCGTTTGCCTTCCAGATCCGCGATCGTCTTGATATTGGCGTCCTTGCGCGTCACCAGGCTGATCGGCTCCGGATGGACCGAGAAGACCGCGCGCAGGTTCTCGAACGGACCCGCGTCGATGAAGCTATCGCGGCCCGAGCCGTTGTACGCGTGGAACTGCCAGTCCGACTGGGCCACGCCGAATTCCAATTCGCCCGCGCGGATCGTGTTGATATTGTAGACCGAGCCGCCAGTCGATTCGACCGAACAGCGGATGCCATGCTCTTTGCGGTCTTTGTTCACCAATCGGCAGATCGCGCCGCCGGTCGGATAGTAGACCCCGGTCACCCCGCCCGTGCCGATCGAAATAAACTGCTGCTGGGCGGCGGCGCCCGTCGCGCCGATAACGGTAAAGGCGGCCGCCGCAAAGGCGCCCTTCAGAAATGTCTTCGCTTGCATTGTGGTAACTCCCATGTTGCTGCGGCGATCCCGCATTTCCTGTCATGCGGTGTCCTTCAACGAAAAACGCGCCGCGCCGGTCGGAATTGATCTGCGGACGGACACCGTGCTTGCCGCGCGTTGCTCACCCTTTTTGGAGAACGCCGGTGAAGCGTTCAATGCGACTATGTGCGCCCGTCTATCACCCGTCAACGGCGTTCAGCGCGTCGAAGAGGCGATTTGGATTTTCTGCATGGCAGCGAAATCAGGCGCTTTCGTACCAATCGCGAACAGGTGACGTCCGTAAAGGCAAGAGAGTGACTTTTCGCTCTGCATTGGATGCTAGGTTTCGCGCCGCATCGTGATAGTGCGGCTTTAGCTGCAATGCTTCTCGAAACAGGCGCTGGGCGCCGGCCTCGTCCAATTGAAGTCGGCGAGCGACGCCGAGGTTGTTCAGTGTTGCAGCGTCCGTTTCGCCTCTGTTGAGGGCGGACAGGATTTCGGCCGCGGGCTGAGGCCGTCCGGCGATGAGATGACACGAGGCGCGCGCGAATAGAAACAGTCTTCGGTAGGTCTGGCCCCACCTTTTCTCAGTAGAGCGTGTTTGAGGGTTGAGGCGCAAGCGATCAAGGGCGGCGTCGGCTCGGCCCGCCTGTAGGTCGACGAGCGCTTGAATCCAGGCGCGTTCCTCTCGCGTTAATCCCTGCGCGCTCAGGAAGGCCGAAATGCTGGCCTGCGAAAGACTGCCGAAATGGCGCTGGTTGTTCTCTTCGACTAGGTCCAGGGCGCGCGATGCTGATCCTTGCTGATCTGTGTAGATATACGAACAATCGCTGGACCAGTCGATCTGTGCGCCGGCCAATAGAGCGCGGCACAGGTGATTATGATCCTCGCCAGATCGCAGGTCCGATAGATAGCCAATCCGTCTGGCTGTTTCAGCGCGGAATGCGCCGGTCAGCGCAGGCGCCCAATTGCGTTCCAGCAAGAACGCGCCGCTATGTTCTGTTAGGAATGGCGGAGGCGGCATTTCCTTTAGGCCGTTTCCCGCTCCCTGCATCAGGACCCCGTCAAATGCGTAGTCCGCGCCTGTTCGTTCAATCCGCTCGACGAGATCGGAGAAGCGGTTCGGCGCCACCATATCGTCCGCGTCCAACCAAACGCCGATGGGCGCGGTCACGGCGTCTATTGCGGTTTGGCGTGCAACTCCGACTCCGCGGCTTTCATTCCTTCGTACAACAGTTAGGTCTACCCCATTTTGTTGTGCGGCGTTGCGCGCGACTTCCGCTGTCTGATCTGTGCTGGCGTCATCGATCACGAGTAAGCGCGGCGGTTCCGCTTCGCGAATCGATCCGATGGCCCGTCCAATCGTCGCCGCTGCATTTCGTGCAATGATTGCGATTTGGTAAGACAAGCCTAACCGTCTTTGGGTGAAAGGTAGGTGCGGACCAGATCCAGGCTCCCGGTGCTAGCCGCGCTTTTTAAGGTCAAGCCAATTGAATTCCCGATTGTGCCACTCGTAGTAGAGTACAGGGTCGAAATCGTCTGCGCCGAGCATCGATAGAAGACTGTCCATGCTGACCCATTCGCACCATGGCGTGTTGGGCCCGTCGGTCATTATTCCCCATTCGGTGAAGGATGGGGAGCCGTCACGCCGCCAGCGGTGTTCCGGATAGGCGAGTTGCAGCCAACGCCCTCCTGGTTTCAGTTGAGCTTTCAGTGCTTTCAACTCCGGCTCCATGATGTGAGCTGGCGCGTTGTGAAGCGAGCCAAGGCCCATCACGACGTCGAACGGTCCTGGCAGTTTCCCAACAGACGCCGCGTCTTCGATCAGGTGAAACGACGCCCTGTTTTGAAGCCCGAGAATATCGGAAATCCTCTTGACGATCTCGAGATTGGTCTCAACGATATCAGCGAAGACGAATGTGCTGCCCGGACAGTCCTGCATGAATGTCAGCCCGGAAATGGCGAGGCCGGAGCCGATGTCGAGAATACGTTTTCCGGAAAGGAATTCCCGATAGAGAATATGATACCAGCCTCGTTCCGTCATGGCCTCTGGGGCTCTTACGTTTTCCCATTGCATGCGCTCCCAGACATCGCGGAGTTTCGCGTCGCTCAAGGAGATCAACTCTTGCCCCTCCACACGGCCCATTGGCGAGTTTGGCACCACGCGCCATTTGTCGCGTAAGGATTCCCAAGTGATTGACGTTGATGAATCAGGCATGATTTCCGTAGCGTACGTGCTGTCGCCAGTTGGCGCATTGATAAGACTTCGGGAGCGCATGGCATCGCAGAACCCGCCCGTTGGCGCAAGCGCGCCGTATCGGGTCTGGCGCGAAGCCTCGCATCGGTCGCGGAATGATTGAACGGCCTGACTTCTTCACTCATCCGATCGACTATCGCCGCCCAGAGGCCCGGTATGTCAGCGACCGCTTCGGAGCTGACCCTGAAATATTGCCATTCCTAATGATGGCGGCCGAAGCGCCGCCGAACCTTCTGGGCCGCCCATTGCTGAACGACATCGGCTCGTTGTCCGACGCGGCCCGCGCACGGATGAGGGCGTTGGACAAGCAAATGAAAAAATTGGGCGCGCCATTCGACAAAATGCTCGCGCCCGGCGCCCCCGGGCGTTTGTCCCTCGTTCCTGGGACAGCGCAGAACGCCAAGCGAGGGTCGGATACCGAGGCGAATGCCGCGCGTCCCTGGTTGAGCGTGGTCGCTGTCAGCCGCAACGATGATCACGGCGCGCGGATGTTGGAACGAAATCAAGCCTTTGTCGACGCTCTCGTTCGCGCATGCGCGCGCGGGACTGCACCGGTTGAATTGGTGCTGGTGGAATGGAACCCGCCAGGGGATCGAGTCACTTTGGCTGAGGCGTTGGACTTTCCGACCATGGCCAAAAATCTGACGATCCGCCTTGTCCGCGTTCCCAACGAAATCCACAACCGCTATCTGCATGCATCGCGACTGCCGCTCTATCAAATGATTGGCAAGAATGTTGGCATCCGGCGCGCGGCGGGAGAGTACATACTAGCGACAAATGTCGATATCCTGTTTTCCGACGCGTTAACCGCGATTCTATTGAAATCGGGGGAAGAGGCGTTTTTGAAACCCGACCGTTTCTATCGATCTGATCGATGGGACCTTGATCCGGGCGTTTTGGACTTCCCATCCGTAGAGGACGTCTTGGACGCGGCGGAAGATCATACGCGACGGCTAAACTTGGCGTCCGGCAGCGTTGCTCCTTTTCGCTCACCACTTCAAGGCGGGGCTACAGCGGAACCACGGACCCGCTGTCTGCCTGAATTGCATCTCAATGCGTGTGGTGACTTTCAACTCGCGCATCGCAATGCTTGGCGATCCATCCGGGGCTATCCCGAGTTCGACGGGTATTCATTTCACCTGGATTCGCTAGCATCCTATCAGCTTCATTTCGCCGGGTTTCGGGAAGTACGCCTAGCTCCCGAGGCAATGCACTTTCACATCGACCATCTGGACGGGTGGTCTCCAGAAGCTGAAAGGGACGGTGAGTTCCGGGAGTCTCTTAAGAGCCGCGGCCTGCCTACACTGCGGTTCCTGGAGTTGCTGTTCTTTGCTCATCTCATGCGGGTGTGCGAGGCAGCGATTTTGTTCAACGACATTGAATGGGGACTAGGAGAGTTTGAAATGCCGACGGAGGTTGTATGCCGAAGCCTTGGAGAGCGCGTCGGTGTTTCAATTCATCACGAGCGAGAAGTATCACGGAGCTCAAACCCCGGTCGTCGCTACAATCCCTTTGAAGAGACAAACGAGACCAGACAGGCTCGGCTGAGGCTCGAGGTTTTCAAGACCTGTCTTCGACACACCGTGTCAGAGGTCCAAGAGCGCCGGGCGACTCGGCGGGGCCGCCAACGGCCGCTTGCGATTTGGGGCGCCGGGAAATTCGGTGAGACGATTGCCGCCGGACTGGCCGAGTTCGGCGTGGAGGCGGATTACTTTATTGACGGTCTTGCGCAGGATGACAATGGCGTCGCCTCAGGATATCCGGTGAAACCAGTAGATTTCGTTCAATCCGCCTTGTCTTGTTCCGATTCAACGATTGTGCGACCATTTATTATTATCGCGTCGTCCTTTGCTGATGATATTCGTGATCAGCTCATTGAGTTTGGCGCTGAACCCGGGGCGGATTTTATTGTGCCAGCCTAGCGAGGCCATGATGTCAATATAATTCCTTCGGACCACCACTAGTCGGACCATTTTGTAAAGGACGTTCCGTCGTGGAATTTCGCGCCTGCAGCCAACCTTGGTTTGAAATGCAAATCACCCACGAGTCGCAGGCGCGTTTCTGTTGCTACCTGCCGAAAGGGATGTCGGTCGGCGGATCCATAAGAGATATGTGGAACTCGGATTATTTCAGGGAAACGCGCGCGTTGATCGCCAGCGGGCGTGCTGATGGTTCAGATTGCGATGGATGCGGCTATGTCGCCCACAACGCCGTTCCTATGTTCACGAACATCCCAGACGGTTTGACGTCAGAGCGGCGCAACAATTGGCGCGCCGCGATGGCCAATCACGCTGCGGGAGTTACGATTGTCGACAATCTCCCGGTCAAATACTATCTGCAATTTGGCCTTTCCTGTAATCTGCGCTGTAAAATGTGCGATCACCCTACCCGGTTTATCGATGGAGACAGGCGCGGGCTTTCGCCTGATTTGGTGTTCGAGGACACCGCCTTGATTCGGAACGCCTCTGAGTTGCACATCATTGGGGGGGAGCCGTTTCTTATTCCAGACGCGACGCGGTTTATCGACCGGCTGTCAGCCAACGCTGACGCCCGAGGCCTGATGGTCGATATTTACACGAATGCCTATCTTCTGAATCGGTTCATTGACCGGTTGGCGGGGTTTGAGAATCTGGTGCTGACTGTGAGTCTCGACTCGTTTGGAGAGTCTTATGAAGCTATCCGGCGCCGTTCTTCGTGGCGACGCGTCGCCGACAACCTTCTCGCTTTCAAGGCGCATGCGGAAAAGCGAGGATTGACTCAATGGAAGGTTCACGTCGCCTGCGTCTTGATGCGGTCCGGATTGCCGGAGCTGGATCGACTGGTCGCTTGGTGCGCCGAGCATGATTTCAGCATTCATTTTGTTCCCGTTATCAATCTGACTGACGAAGCCCGTGAAGAGCGGATTGTTCCAGATTCGGACTTGGTGGCGCGTCTGCCTGAATGGGAGGAGATCTTCTGCAATAGCGTTGAAATATTGCGAAGGAAAGGGTGGTGGGCCGCGGCCGATCAATTGGCGTTCTTTCACCAACAAGCCAGGTCGCAAGCATTGACGCCGCTTGGGCGCCTGACGTGAAGGTCGACATGGCCCGAATCTAGGCCTGACCCCTGGTTTTGGCCCCTCCATTTGCCTCCGGCCGCCTTGTCGCCGCACCTTGGCAGTTCGTTGAACTGATGAGAGAGCTTCGAGGCTTTAAGGCGCTCCCAGCGCCAATTCGATTGTTTGTGGTAGGCGGTTTCTCTTGTGTGGCTCGCCGTTCAAGATGATCCTGAATTTCTCGATGCCGTCTGATAAATCGAAAAAAAGCGTTTCGCGACCGTGTTCGTATCGTGACTGGTTTGTCGCAAATAGGGCGCCATGCGTTTGGTCTTCAACCCCCAGATAGGCGCGTCGATCCGCCGCCCTGGCTGAAGTCTCTCCCCAATCAATGTCGATCCGAAGCAATCCATAACCGTCGTCCCGTCCGCGAAGGGCGCTATAGAATTGGGAATAGAGATGATCGTATGGGTGAGACGGTATCAACTGCGGTTCCCGCTCCGCCGAACTGTCTACGATTGCAAGCGCTGTTTTGTCACGGCTATACAGACGTAAGCCGCCCTCCATAGGGGCCGCGGGCAAGGCGGCGACAGGAATCCACCTCACTTCAGCGTGGTTCCTTGTATAATGCGCGGCGGCCGAATGCTTTGCGTCTAGAGTGCTGCGCGCTCGTTCGTGAAAGAACCTGAGCATATCCAGGTCCTTTCGCCGTTGTGCATTTCGGAAGATCATTTCAGCCTGATCAAAATAGCGCTCCCATGAAGGGATCGACGATAGGATGTTAGGATTGCTGAGAAAATTCTCCCGTGATGCGACCCGCTCGACCCCCGGCGCCGAAATGATCTCAAAAAACGTTACATCCAAGTCATTCTGTACCATCCAATGCGCCATGGCGGGGAGGTCGGGAAGCCCGGTCGCCATCAGACTGGCGGCGATCGTGATCTTCCAATGATTGTCGGCCGCCCGCGCGTGCGCGGCGCATTCTTCAATATTACTTTTCAGCTGCTTCCAATCTCCTCCCAATCGAATGCGTTCATAACTGCCCGCAAAACCGTCCAGGCTTATCCCGAGTGAAAGGCGATCTTTTTGTTTTAGTAGGGCCATATGTTTGTGAAGCAGGGATCCGTTTGTAAGGATCGTGAGTTGCGTCGCCTCTAGTCCCGGATCGTTGATGAACCCTCTGATGAACTTGAGCGCCTCGGGCAGGGCGAACGGCTCACCTCCAATAACCAAAACATCCATTGCGCGCTGAAAGGCGGAACGCCAGCCGAGGACGCCGTCAGCGTCAATTGTCTTGCGGGCCTCTATGTCCCGGCGCGGTACTTGGTGGCATTGCGCGCAACTAAGATTGCAGGTGAAGCCGAAGTTGAAGTAGAAGCGAAGCGGCGTCGCGGTCACCCGTTCCACACCCGCTTGGTACTCCTGCATCGCGAGTTTGTGGTTTTCTCGTTGCGCCTGCGTCGCGAGAAGGGCGGTGTCTTGAAATATCTCAGCGCAATAGAACGCGTCAGGCGGACGGCGGTCGAAATAATAGCAGTTCGAACACCCTGTTTTCTCTGGGACATCCCCGGAGCCGTTGTTTATCCGTCGGATCCTGCGAATTGACTCGCTATTCCATATTTTGTCCAACGGCAGGGCGGGATTTGTCCAACCGTCGGTTTGACCGGTATAGAAGCAGCATGTCGCAACCTGATCGTCCTGCGGCAGGATGTTCAATTCAAACCAAGGTGCGTTGCATTCACCTTTAAGGGGCACGTTCGTTCTCCGATGCGACGGCTAAGACGAAAATGAGCGACGGTGAAGTACTGCGAAATTCTTGAAACATATGATGAATCGAAACTGTAGGGAAACTCATGATTTGCCCGTAGTATCGTTGCTTGATCCATAATCGACCCTGGGCGGCCTAGACCGATGCTCCGAATTCGGATCATTATGCTGATCCGTCTCTTTCGTGGCGTGAAAATTGATTGGCGGATAAGGACTGGGAAAATTTATTACCGATTGATGTCGCAGATCGGCTCATTCCTGATAGGTGGTGTAAATGGCGCGCGTCCTTCTCACTCAACCCTGGCTATATCATGATGAAGGTCGGGATGACTATGATTTATGGAATGAGTGGAGGAATGGCCCGTATTCGCTGATTCTGCTTGCCACAAACCTGCGGCGGGCCGGACACGAGGTGCTGGTTGTCGACCTGCATCGGGATCTGATCTTGCATAAAGGCGACCTAGACCGTTTGTTGGAAGAATTCCGGACCAAGATCGTCGATTTTCGTCCGGATATGCTGGGCGTAAGTTTTTTCTCTATTCACTGGTTCGAGGTCCGGCGGTTGGTCGCCGAAGCGCGGAAGACATGCGAAATCGCTTCGATTGCGTGCACATTCATCGCCGGCGGAATTCATGCTACGACCGCGTCGGCAGACACGATTGAAAATCTAGGCTTCGACATATCTTTCTTGGGTGAAGCGGATATTGGCCTGATCCGGTTGGCAAATGGCGAACGCCCGGATGACGTGCCTGGCGCCTATACGACGTCCAATCCGACGACCAGACACGGTCAATCGATCAAAAGCCTCGATGATCTGCCTTTTGCTGACTGGAGTTTCGTTGATTACAAATTCTACGCGCATCCAACTTATATTCGTCTCAAGGTTCGCTCGACGACTAGTATAGATATGATTATGGGTCGGGGGTGCGTCTACAAATGCGCCTTTTGCGCCTACTACGCTCTTTCTCCCACACGGTTCTATTCAGCGGAATATCTACTGGAAAATGCAAAATACTTGTTGAACGAGTTCGGTATTCGCGGCGTCTATTTCACAGACAGCACAATCGGCAACAACAGGCGTCTCATCGAAGAATTCAGCGAGGGCATGATCCGCAGCGGTCTTTCTGATCAGATGGAATGGTACGCGAATATCCGTCCGAACCAAGTAACGCGTCCGCTTCTAGAATTGATGTGGCGGAGCGGTTGTCGATACCTCTTTTATGGTATGGAGTCTGGAAGCCAGCGGGTTCTAGACCTGATGGTTAAGGGCATGAAGTTGGAATCCAGCTACCGTGCAGCAGAAATGCACAGAGATATGCGGTTCCCGTATAACGCGAGCTTCATTTTTGGATATCCTGGGGAGACCGAATCCGAGATGCGCAGCACGATTGAGATGATCAAGACCATTAAAGCGCCCAGTATTGGCGTGAATTGGTATGTCCCGCTTCCGGGAACACCGGACTACGATAGTCTGCGAGCTAAGGGAAGGATCACTCATGATGACCCGGCCGAATGGCGCTGGATCAGCGAAGTAAACCAGATGAAATCCTTCAGCGACGTTGAGGAGTCGAGGTTTCGGAAGCTCTTCGCGGAAGCTCAGGATGCGGCGTATAGTTGGGTTCCTCGTGAGAACGGTTCATTCTGGACCGATGCGTTTGTTTAACGCCCCAACCGCGGTATTGCTGGTAGAGGCATTTTGATTGGCGGAAATCAAGTCTTTTAGGGCTGAAATCTGGTGAGGAAATCACCGACCGAAAACACTATCGCGTTGGCGCTTCACTATCGAACGCGGCGAAGCAAGCGTTCGATCATTTCTGGCTGTTCTTGCCGCCCTAATGAAAAACAATAACCTTCATAGCGTTGGTCAGCGAGCGCCTGATCCAACGGATAACGGACAATCACCATATAGCGCCGGGGCTTCAGGAAAACGGGTAGTTATGGTCTAAGCGCGCGACCGAGGACGAATTCTGAGCGCCAAGGTCTGTTCTTCTAAATCGCTGTCAATTGCGCTAGGCGCAGGCGGTGTCCGTGTCGCCTCTGAGGTCGATCAGGATTGAGAATGGATCGAAATGTTGAGACAAGGAGGTCAATCAGAGAGCCGCGCCCGCTGTTTTGCCGGCATAAAGGTCCGTCATCAGGCGAATGGCTGTTGGTTGTGCCTTTCATATTTCGATATGGGGTCGATTTTTTTTCAGGGGTGCATTTTCAACGGGAAGCAACCGTCACTAAGAGCCTCCACAAGATCATACAATCGTTTTCAAGGTTGCGTATTCGTGTTGGCGAGACGTTGCTCCCGCAAGACCCAGGCTATTTGGAAGCATTCCTGGAAAAAGAGAGTGCGCGCGGCGGTCTCTCCGTCCGACGGAACGAATGGCCCTGTCGGCGCTAAACTGTACGTTTTCTCGTCAGGCCGTTGGCGTTCAAGAGCGGCTTGTACAAACAGATCGATAACTGAGGAGCGCCCTGCCAACGCCTTCCCATTCTCCCATTGCTCCAGCGCGGTCGGATCGTCTCCAACCGCATAGGCTGCTAGTCCGAAGAAAGCGATTGGATAGACGTCCTTCAAACTTGATTCCACTGAGCGATATAGCGCAAGCGCTTGGTTGGGATCGCCTGCCAATAAGGTTGAAGCGGCTTGTGGTTGGGTGAATCGCGCTACGTCGCCCTCCGCCAATCCCGCTTGTTCGAAACACTGGCGCGCACGCTCGAACTTGCGCTGACTGAAGGCTGCGATCCCCAGCAGTTCAAGAGCTCGCGCCGTTTTAGGATCGACCTGCGACAACCGATCTGCAACGATCAGGAACGGATTTGTGGTGGGGTCCGCCTGAAGCAACGATAGATCGTCTGACTCCAGGTCGACCTCAAAAATGTGAACAGCCCAGCGAGTCAGGTTTTCCTCGTTCGGAAAACGTCGGGCCAAGGATTCGAAGACCTGCTCGACTAAATGTTCTTTTCCCAGCGACTTCAAGACCGCGACAAATTCCTGAAGCGCCAGTTCGTCGAGCACTTCTAATTCGAGATGGCTTGCGGCTTCCGTACGGACTAAATCTCGGAGAGCTTTCAACCATCGGAACGCACGCTCGCCGTCTGGCGCACATCGCAAATTTTCAAGGGTGTCAGGGGTGGTATCGAGTAAAAGAGCACACATTCGATAGACCGCCCGACGCAGAAACGCGACGAACAGGCTGCGGGCTTCATCTATTCGACCAATTGCGGCGACGCAAAGAGTATGACGGATCTGATGTGCTGCCTTGTAGAAACTTCCTTTTAGCATCCCGGCGGCTGACACGCCTACAGCCTGTTTTTCGGTCTCAGCGAATACGGTCTCGCATCGAAGCAATACAGCGACCAAAGCGGCGTCGTTGTCCATTGCTTCGTCTTTCCAATCACCTGTTATTGCTGTTTCGAGCAGATGGCATAGTTCAAGAAACGCCAAGGCCAAAGCAGACACCGCCTTTTTTGACTCCTGTCGAAACGCATTCGCCTCGTCGGCGACGGCGAATTGCTCTAGGGCTCGCGACAAATACGCCGAGCCGAGATTGGATTCCAAGGAAAAGGAAATCTCATCCGCCCGGGTGGGCTTTGCGCCTGCTACCATCGCGCCGGAGCCAAGGTTCAACACCTGAAACGGCCGCTGTCCCGCTGCGTCTTTGGGCGAATGCAGCGAAAGCAGCAAAGACTCCAGGCCGGTCTTCATGTGCAACATGGTTTCGTTGGTTTTGACGAAACCGCCGAAATTCCCCTCTGTCCGTAAGATCATATTGGCTGAGGCCGCGCCGCGCCAAAGGAGGTTTTCAAGTTTCTTGTCCAGTGATCCAGCGGTAACCGCGTCATCGTTATAGAAGGTTCCCGTTGCATGGCTCTGCGCCGCACCATCGGCGACAGCCGGTGCGCCGAAATCGACGCCCGCCAACAAGAGCCGCCGGCAACCCATGGCGTGGGCCAGCGCTACTGCGGAATTCGTCACTGAATGGCCTGAACCCAGGAATTGATGGGCTTGTACCGATAAAGCGCCGATTGACGCTAGACCGTCCCGTAAAAAATAGACCACATGTTTGAATGGGTCGGCTACGCCCGAAACAACCGTCGTGGACGCAAACAATGTAATATCGGAGAGGTCGAACTCCCGAGCCGTTAGCTGAATGACCGAGGCGACAGGGGAGACATTTTCAAGTTCGCAGTGGATATGGGGTGTAATACCGTGCGTAAGTAGAACGCGCAGCGCAGAGCCGCAACTCATGACGAGAAGGTGATCGCGTTTCTCCTTGATGAAAGGAATGAGACCGTCGAGGGAAGGGCCGCTACCGACAATCAGCGCTGGTGGTGCGATGGATTCCTCGTCGCTGCGTTTCGCAGAGGCCAAATAGGTGACCTTCTGGTTCAGCGCGGCGCAGTGGTTTTTAACATGCTGCAGTTCGTCCTCAAGCCAACCATTGTAGGCGACAAGCAGTCTCGATCTTTTTTCAAACGCCGACGCCAGTTCATTCGCCATCGGGTGGAACCGATTGGCGAAAAGCAGTGTCCCTTCAAGCACCGGAAAAACGGTTTCACGCAGAGTTTCGATGGCGGCCTGGGCGGAGATGTCAGCTTCGCCGCCGACGATGAAATGAAACCGTGGATCGACATGTTTGTGCGCTGTGCCGATCGCCCGCCAATCCAAGACTCCGAAGGAAAGCTCCAGAAGTTCGATGATTGGTTCGATGATTACAATGTGTCGGCTTGGCGATGAACGCTGCAAATGCTCCAGTTCAATTCCCATTCCGAGCCCGAACATAACAATAGCATGGTGGTCCGGCGGCTTGGCTGTAACTGTTTCTGACGGATCGAGACGAAAAAGAGAACGGCTTATAACGCTGGTCAGCTTTTCGTCGTGGAGCGGAAGCACGTCCGGAAAATGCACGCGGGTCGGCCTCGCCGCAAATTCCGCAACCAGTTGGCGCGCCGCTGTGTGGGCCCCTGGGTCGGGATACAGTCGATTGCCGGAGGCGTCGACGACGTTTATGTCGCCGGGCTCGCCGGCGCGTGTTACCTGTATCGTCTGAAAGGGCTGGCCTGCTTCCGATGGAGCGACCAGGGCTTGACGCAGCGCCGGCCGAAAATGATCGTCCAGGAATGCGACATTCCTCTTGTACAATGCCGGTGAAAACATAACCCTGACGGCTCAATCCATCCCTGGCGGCGAAACCCGATTGGCGCCATTTCCATACCGCATAGCCTTGAAAAGAAACAGGGTGTTGGCGGACGGGTCGGTTGCCTGGGAGCTTGATCTTAACAGCGATTCTATTGGAGTTTTCAACCAATATGCCATTGCATCAGCCGAAGGGGCGTCCGGTTCTGGCGCCGCAGATCGCTCATCTACCGGCGCTTGAGGCCGATCCCGCGACATTGATCGACGTGGGCGCATCTGGTGGTATCGCGAATTTCTGGGATGTATTCCAACCGTCCTTTCGCGCTTGGGGGTTCGATATTCTATTGGCTGAGGTCGCGCGTCTGAACAGTCTGAGTTCGGACCGCGTGAGTTACCATGCGGCGCGCATGGGCGCCGGCAAAGATGGCGAGAAGAATGGGTTTCCTGTCGGCGCCGAGATCGAGGTTGCGCCTTATGTGAATCCATTTGCGCGATCGAGCGCTCAGCGCCATTACGATGTTACGCAGACCGATTATCGCAAGGAACTCTACAATCGAGGCGATGAGGTGCAGGAAGCCGAGCGAGATCTGACGATCGATGCATTCTGCGAGGAGAATGGCGTCGATCGCGTCGACTTCATCAAGATTGATACGGACGGTCATGATATGGAGGTGCTTCAAGGCGCGAGCGAAACGATCGATTCTGGCGTATTGGCGCTGTTTGTCGAATGCAATTTCCATGGGCATGCAAACGCTCGGTACAATCTATTTACTAATGTCGATCTTTTCCTGCGGCCTCGCGGCTTTTCCCTATTCGATATTGACGTGTGGCGTTATTCGCGTGCGGATCTTCCTAGACGCTACATAATTGACGATTTCCCTGCCGCCACGGAGCGCGGTCAAGCGGTGTGGTGTGACGCCCTCTTTGTCCGCGATGTGGCCGCTCCTGGCTATGAGGATCATGTCGAGCACGAGTACAGCGCGGCTGCGCTTCTGAAACTATGCGCCTTATTGGAGATTTTTCACATGGAGGATTGCGCGGTTGAGATACTGACACTGTTCGCCGACAGAATCCGCGAACAGGCCGGGGTCGATCCGCAAGAATTGGCGGCCACCTTGATGAAATCTGTATATCAGATGGATTTGTCATATGACGAGTTCCAGAGCCGGTTCGATCGTCAATTACGGTCCAAGTCGAACGAGGGGCTCGCATGACCTGATGCGCTCACCGCTGAGTGCATCACATCGTCTTCCAGCGGGCCGACGCCCAACTCCAAGAGCTTCGGCGTCGCAGCGGCTCGAGTTCCTTAACTTACGGCTCTTGCCTGATGCGCCTGGCCTAAGCCTCCGCCATGATAATCCACTGCGCCTAAGGTCGCGCAAGTTGATAGAAGCCGCCAGAAGTCGAAAACATGCACCTTTTCCCGCCGTTCCGCCAAGTAGCTTGCGCAACGGTCGGCCAGGGTTTTATCCGCCAACGCCAGAACGATTGCCCGCGCTGATAGGCAAGCTTTGCGAAGATCTTGGACACAGTTCAGGTCGTCGAGTTCATGGGGAGCGATCGCGCCCGATCCGCCGCTAACCAAATCGTCGTACACAAACACAGTGCGGTCGGACCTTCGTAGCGACTGTGCAATGGAAATGGCTTGAGAGGCCTCTATGACAGCTGCGCCTGGTTTGTAAGAGAGACCTAAAATGAGAATGGTGTCGCCAGGTTGGGTCTCTTTGAGTATGGCGCATGTGTGCCTCGTTGCCTGACGATCGTTGATTTCATCGACCCGCGAGGCCAGCGTTGGGCTTCCCGTCATTGATTGCGCGACGCGGTCGAACGCACGGTTGTCTCGAGGAAAGCAGGGCCCACCGTAACCCAATCCACTGGAGAGATATTTTCTGCCGATTCGGCTATCGGCGCCGATCGCCGCGCTTACGGCGTCTACGTCGCCGCCAGGTAACGCTTCACACATTTCGCCGAGTACGTTTGCGAATGAAATCTTCATCGTTACAAAGGCGTTGACAGCTACTTTTGATAGTTCTGCATTGGTGAAAGACATGCGATGCACATATGGCTTATTCTCCCAACAGAGAGAAAGAATTTCCAGTAGGGCGTCTCCAGCCGCCTTGTCCGATTCCCCGATCAACACCATGTCCGGGTTGCGCATGTCATGGATCACAGATCCAAGAGCAATAAATTCTGGATTGTAGCAAAGCTTTAAAGTTCCCCCGATTTCCATTTCTGCTGCTTTGGCAAGCGCTGGCGCGATTTCCAGATCCATCGCTTGCGGCATGACTGTGCTACAAATAACGACCAGGTGAGGCTTGGCGGTTTTGTGTAGGGCGGCGCCGATAGTTTCGCACGCTTCGCGAACGTATTTGCATATGAAGCCGCCGTCGGGGCCGCTGGGCGTTGGGACGACAACAAAAGATGCAATACTACCAACCACTGCATCTTCGGCGCGCTCGACCATGGTTATTCGCGATCGATTCTGTGTGATCAGGTCTTGAAGTCCGGTCTCGTGAACTGGGGCGCGACCTTCCGTGACCGTTTTTCGAACGACCGCCGAGGAATCGAACCCCAGCACCTCGTGTCCAGCAGCCGCGAGTACGGCCGCAAGTGGAGCGCCCAATTTGCCCATACCAATGACGCTGACAGCACTCATGTGTTAACTCTTTCGGCGGTCTGATTTGATCGGGTGGGAATGTCGGAGGGGCGCCGCTTGGTCGCGCCCGCATAGACAAAGGGAGCGGGTATCCCTATGACGTAATGGTGTAACGTGCTAATATAGTATCGAGAGTTCGAGTGTTGGTAAATAGGGTATGACGGGGCTTCTGTTTTTTACCGCGCCGAAGGCTTTTTACGGCCATGCCAACGAGTTGCAGCTTAACGCCTTTCGATCATGGCGGCTGCTTGATCTCCCGGTTCTCGTTCTTGGGAATGATCCTGGCGTTGCGGAGGCTGCTCGCCGATTCGGGTTTCATCATCAGCCCGAGCTGAAATGTGATGATGACGGAGTGCCTCTTGTCAGCGATGTGTTCGCCGCCGCGCAGCAGTTTCGAGACGAGCAGGTCTATGTTTACCTGAATGCTGACATTATTTTGACGCTAGCCATGTCCATGGCGATCGATGGCGCGGCCAAGATCATGAGCGATATGAGCCAAGAGAACCATTTTCTTCTTACGGCGCAGCGCATGACAATTGCCGCAAATGGACTGGTCAACGCACCCGATTCGGACTTTTTAAGTATGGTGGAACAGCGGGTCTCTGAAGACGGCGCCTGGGATGGCCTCGAGGCAATCGATCTGTTCGCGTTCTCCAAGGGGCTATTCGACAATGTGCCGGACTTTTCTATTGGGCGGACCGCTTGGGACAATTGGCTATTGTGGAAGGCTAGGGCGCGCGAAGCGCCCGTTGTGGACCTAAGCGCTGCAGGTTTCCTTGTTCACCAGTTTCACAGTTATCATGGGACGGGCGGATGGGACGCGGTTTGGGCTGGTGATGCGACTGCTCGCAACATCATTCTAGCGGACGAGAAACGCATGGGACTAGATGTTGCGCGGACGCATTTTTGGGATGGCGAACAAGTTTTACCGAAACAGCAGTTCCGATCCGCTTCGGTGCAGGCGCGTAGCGTTGGCATTGCGCGAAGATTAGCTTTGACGGCGCGTTTTGTTGAAGATGCATTGACTAAAGGAGATGAGGGTCTGCCAGATATCTTGGGGGCTTTTCAGATTTGCTTGCAGATGTCGGATCGCTACTATTCCCTGAACCCCGCATCATTAGAGACGATTAGTGGTGAAGCTGTCTTGGCGACAGCGCGACTGGCGCTTCAGGCCGAAGCCCCGCAAACTACACGGCTGAACGCAATAGAGGATTTGATGGCGACACCATTGATCTCTTTTCTGGAGCAGAAGGTCTTGGTGGATAATCGCCCGTTGGTTCTATGGGGGGGAGGCGGTTTCGCTCGACGTCTGATCCGGTTGCTAGGGCGGCGAGGGTTCGATCAGTATTCAATAGTCGAGTCAGAGAATAAAAATGTAAACGGATCGCTGCTTGGTAGGCAGGTCGTATCCACTGAATCGCTTGTGCCGAGGATAGACTCTATACCTCGTCCTTTCGTTGTTATTGCAACCACAGAATGGCGAAACGTTAAAGAGCGTTTGGACAGTATGGATTTCAAGTTAGGCATTGATTTTGCTGGATGATCTGTACGGTCGCGGCTCTTAGGAAATCGCCGTCTCTATCAATTCGGCCTAGACCATGAGCCAATTGGGAAGCGCATGAGAGGAATACAGGTTGACGTATGGATTTGAGAAAGACGGATCGCTCGGTACGATTGTAGTAGCGGGCGGTGGTGGGTTTATCGGTGGACACCTGGTGGCGCGGCTGCGCGCGCTTGGTTTCACAAATCTGCGCTCTGTTGACGTTAAACCGCTCTGCGAATGGCGCCAGGTGTTTGCGGATGTCGACAATATGGTCTTGGACTTAAAAGAAATTGATTTATGCCGACGCGCGCTCAATGACGCTTCTATAGTCTTTAACTTTGCCGCTGATATGGGAGGCATGGGCTTTATTGAGAATAACAAGGCTCTTTGTATGTTGTCGGTGTTGATTAACACGCACTTGTTGCAGGCTTCTCAAGAGCTGAGAGTCAAACGTTTCTTTTTCGCCTCTTCTGCATGCGTCTATGCGGCCAGTAAGCAGGACAAGCCGGCGAGTATTGGCTTGCGGGAAGAAGATGCGTATCCGGCCGAACCCGAAGACGGTTACGGCTGGGAGAAACTATTTAGCGAACGAATGTGCCGGCATTTTATGGAAGACTTCGGACTCCAGACGCGCATTGCACGGTTCCACAACGTTTATGGTCCCAACGGCGCTTTCAAAGGGGGGCGGGAAAAGGCGCCCGCAGCGATTTGCCGGAAGGTCGCTACTGCCCTAGTTGCTGGCGACCGAACAATTGAGGTTTGGGGGGATGGTGAACAAACGCGGTCGTTCCTCTACATCGATGACGCCATCGAGGGCACGCTGACCCTAATGGGGTCTGATGTATCTGAGCCTCTCAATATCGGGAGCGAGCGGATGGTCTCCATCAACGGACTGGTAGACATCGTGGAGTCCATCGCTGGGACAAAGTTGGTGCGCCAGTATAAGCTCGACGCGCCAATGGGGGTGCGCGGCCGCAACAGCGACAATCGGATGGTTCGCTCGCGTCTTGGCTGGAACCCTGAGATCGCGCTTGAGGACGGGTTGAGAAAGACGTTCGAGTGGGTCTCCGACGAAGTCAGTCGGCCGGCGACGACGTTCGGCGGGGCTGAAGATCTAGAGCGCCCGCGCTCGGCGCAAACCGCTTGATCGGTTCTGGACCTTTCTGGAAGGGCGCGCAATGACCCCGAAGTCGCGCCAATCTACCCTCGCTATTGTTCAAGCCCGAATGGGATCAAGCCGACTGCCTGGAAAGGTGATGGCCTCGGTTGGCGGGCGGCCGCTTATCGACTGGCACATCGATAGGCTCGCTATGGCCACATCAGTCGATCAACTGGTCGTCGCCACTAGCACCAATCCCGCGGACGATCCGCTCGCAGAGCATTTAGCGGCACGCGGTGTCGCCGTGTTTCGGGGATCCGAAGAGAATGTTCTGGATCGCTTCGCCGAGTGTGCCGCACACTACAAGACTGAGATTGTCACCCGAACAACAGCGGATTGTCCGTTGATCGATCCCATGCTCTACGACGCGCTCGTCGAGACATTCCTTCAGCGCCGCTCGGACCAGCACATCGGCGCTATCTCTTTGACCCATGCGCCGCGCGGTTTTGATGTCGAAATTTTCACCAACCAAGCGCTACAACAGGCTGGCCGCGAGGCGTCGGACCCGTATGACCGCGAACATGTCACGCCGTTTCTCTATCGACAGGCGGATCGAATTCACCCGATCCTATATCTACCGCCGATCGACGCCGCGCAGTTTCGGTTGTGTGTCGATGAGCAGCGCGACCTCGACCTGATAGCCGCGCTGTATCAAGCGATGGGCTCTGACCTTTTCCGCGCCACGGCGCAGGAGATCGTCGCGACGCTAGAAGCCCGGCCGGATATTGCTGAAATAAATCGTTATGTCTTACAAAAGACACATGCAGATAGCAGTGCGAAGTGATGGGCGCGCCTGAGAGCGACAAGTCCCCAGCACGTTGGATCTCTGAAGATCTCGACGTCAGCGACGCGGACGCGTTCGTCGAGGCGGTCGCCGAACGGCTGCTGGCGGATGGCGTTCCGGTCGGGCGTTTCGCGATCCTCCTGCGTTCCCAACACCCGACCCTGATGGGACGCACCTTTCTTTGGCGCAAGGGGGAGGGCGTCACGCTGACAACGGTGCCCGAACAGACGCGGGCGGAAGAACGTTTCCTTTCAAGCGCCGTTTACACGGTCTTTGAGCGCGGCGAAACGATCCGTCGGCGGCTTTGCGACGGCGAAGGGATCGAGGAATTCGGCCTGTTGAAGGAATTGGCGGAGGAGGGCGCCACCGACTATTTGACCTATCCGATTCCATTCATCGGCGGCGAGCGCCAGGCCGTAACCTGGACTTGCTTCGAGCCGGGCGGTTTCAGTGAAGCCGACATTGCGGTACTGCTCTCGCTTCAGGCGCCGATTGCACGGATGGCCGAGATTTGCACCCTGCGCCACACGATGGAGAGCCTGCTGAACACCTATGTCGGACCTGGCGCCGGCGCGCGGATCTTGGCCGGGCGGCATCACCTCGGCGACAGTGATACGATTGAGGCGGTCGTCTGTTTCTGCGACCTGCGCGGTTCGGTGCGGCTGGCCGAGCAGTATGGCGGCGAGCGGTTCCTGCAGGAGTTGAACGCGTTCTACAGCCTGACGGCCCAGCCGGTTCAGGCGGCGGGTGGTGAGATCTTGCGCTTTATCGGCGACGCGTTCCTGGCGATTTTCCCCTTCAACGCCTTCGGCGGCCCCGCCAAAGCCTGTGAGGCGGCGATGAGCGGGGCGACCCTGGCGCTCGCGCGCATGGAAGAGGCGAACGCGGCGCGGCGCGCACGGGGAGAGCCCGTCTTTCGATGCGGATTCGGTCTGCATGTCGGGTCGGTGCTCTACGGCAATATCGGCACTCCGGATCGCTTGGAGTTTACGGTAATCGGTTCGGCCGCGAACGAAACCGCGCGGATCGAAGGACTGTCCCGCGACCTCGACGAGCCGATCCTGGTCTCTGACCGCTTCGCGGGTCTGCTGGACCGCGACTGGCGCGACCTCGGCGAGCACGCGCTCAAGAACGTCACAAGACCAGTCCAAATCTACGCTCCTAAACGTGATTAGGCGGCCGCGGCCGCGCTGAACAGCAAGTCTTTTGACGTTTTCGTCGGCCCCGTCGGTACGTCGGCGAGGCCCAGTTCCTCCGTGTCTGTCGAAATCAGCACCTTACCCAGGCTCATGTTCTCGGCGTAGAGCCTCGGCGCCGACGCGCCTTCTATCAAGGGTACGACCTGCGCGACGCGGGTTTCGGCGAAACCGCCTTGGAGCGCGGCGTGGATTTCCCGCGTCAGCATGACCTGGCGCAGAAAGCTCTTTTCGGCCGACCATTGCGTCAGCCAGAACCCGCGGACTGAAAGCCCCTTAAAGATGATCGTCGCAGGGTCGATGGCGGGCTTTTCGTCGGACAAGCCGCCATAAATCAGGATCTCACCGTCGGGTCGCAGCGCTTCGGCCAGCCGGGACGTCATCTCGCCTCCCACGGCGTCGAAGGCCAGCCGACAATCAAGCTGCGCGCATCGTTCGCCGAGCGCGGCGTCGAAATTGTCCATATCTGTCGCCAACACGTGCTGAACGCCTTCCTCGCGCAGCGTCGCCGCCTGCTCTGAGCGGCGGACAACGTTGATGATTGTCACGCCTTTTTCTTTTCCGCGCGCCCGGATCATCCGGCCGAGCGCTCCCCCGGCGGCGGTTGAGACCGCGGACCGGCGGCCGGCGCGCGCGGCTTCCTCCACGAACGCGATCGCAGTCAGCGGGTTGACGAAGCTCATCGCGCCAGGCCCGGCGGATATCGTCGACGGTAAGGGCACGCAGCGCTTGGCGGATACAACGGCGTATTCCTGCCAGAGCCCGTCCCGTTCCGGAGCGCAGGCGACGAGTTTTCCCTTGATGGACCGGCCCAGGAACCCGCCGCCCGAAGCGACCACACGGCCTGACCCTTCTAGACCGGGAACAAAAGGAAATGGTCGTTTCTGACCGTAGTCGCCGCGCATCATCAAGAGATCCGACGGATTGATCGGGGACGCCGCCACACGAACTAAGACTTCGCCAGGACCTGGGCTGGGCGTGGGAATCCTTCGAAGTTCGAGCGGCGCGCCGGGGGCCGGGACAATAAGGGCGTTCATCATCTCGGGAAGGGTGTCGATGGACATTTCATACTCCTTGGTTGTGGCGTGATGTGTTGGCGTGCGCTGTGAGAGAGAAGGGAGAGTTGGCGCGATATCACTGCTAAATGTTTCCGCTGGAGATATTTACAGGCGACCCCTTGCGAAGTCCAACAAAAAAATTTACATTGGAAATATGGAGTGCTTAACAATTTGAAACAAAACAGAAAAAATTATCATCACGGCGATCTAAAGACGGCTCTCGTTGAAGCGGGACTTGCTGAACTTGAGGAGAAGGGTTTGGAATCCTTATCCCTTCGTTCGATCGCCGCGCGTGTTGGGGTTAGCCACACAGCGCCCAAAAACCATTTTGACGGATTGCGCGGGCTGCTGACCGCGATCGCAACAGTTGGCTTTCAGCGCCACGCTGCCGAGATGTTGCGCGGGGTTGAAGATCACCCGCCTGGGGAGGCGCGTCGTGATGCGGCATGCAATGGATATCTGAGATTTGCGCTCGAGAATCCGGAACTCTTCAAGCTTATGTTCTCGAGCACCCTGTACGACTCAGACGACCCGGACCTAAAGCGCGCGTCGTCGGAGAGCTATGGTGTGTTGCGGGGCGTGGCTGACGGGCTCGATTGGGACAAGGCCGGCGCCCCTGGCGGCCCGTTGCGCACCGAATGGATGTTGTGGAGCCTGGTCCACGGCTACGCCACGCTCCTGATCGAGGGAAAGATCCGCCGCAAGGACAATGGACACCCCCTGTTCCAGATGGATGAGATCATGCCCGGTTTCGGGTACCGGCCTAATTCCTAGGGACTGAGTCCAAACACGGAACCTATTGCGTTCGCCTATTGTGCGGTGCAGCATGCGTTCATGTCGCCGTCTTCGCCAACGCTTCTGAAGATCGCTGTCGTTGAACCGGATCGCGACCGGGCGACGATGATTGTCGACGGTTTGCGCGAGGCGGGTGATTTCGAACTCTCAGTCATCGGCGATGTTACGGGGCTCGCGCGCCAAGTCGCCGCTTTCAATCCGGACCTGGTTCTTGTCGATCTTGAGAACCCAAGCCGGGATATTCTGGAAGGGTTGGCGCATGCATCGACCCCTATGGAGCGGCCGGTCGCCATATTCGTGGATCGAAGCGACGACGAGTTGACTAAATCGGCGATTGAGGCGGGCGTCAGCGCTTACGTGGTCGCCGGACTTCAGAAAGACCGGATCAAGCCGGTCATCGACGCGGCGATCGCCCGATTTCAGATGTTCAGCCGGATTCGCAAGGAACTCGACGCGACGAAAGCGGCTTTGGCGGAGCGGAAGCTGATCGACCGGGCGAAAGGGCTGGTGATGTCAGCCCGCGGTTTATCGGAAGAAGAGGCCTACGCGCTGCTGCGCAAAACGGCCATGGACCAAGGGAAAAAGATGTCCGAAGTCGCTGAGGCCCTCGTCACGGCGGCGGATTTGCTGAAATGAGCCTGCGACGAATCGATTGCGGCTTCATACCGCTCGTTGACAGCGCGCCGCTCGTCATCGCGCGTGAATTGGGCTTCGCGACGGAGGAGGGGATCGAACTCGCCCTTCATAAGGAGCCTTCTTGGTCTTCGCTGCGCGACAAGCTGGTGATGGGGCGTCTGGACGCGGCCCATTTGCTCGCCCCGGTGCCCCTGGCGATGTCGATGGGACTCGGCGGAATGCCAGCGCCCTTGGACGCGCTTTCTATACTCTCGATAAATGGAACGGTGATTGGGGTGTCGCCGGCGCTCGCACAAAAAATGCGGGACGCCGGTCTGGAAGCCGACCTCACCGATGCAAATGCGGTCGGAAAGGCGCTGATTTCTCAGGCGCAACTGCCATTGACGGTCGGGGTGCCGTTTCCGTTCTCGATGCATGCGGAGCTGCTTTACTACTGGCTGGGCGCATTGGGCCTGCAAGCGCCGCAGCAGTTGAACGTGCGTACGGTGCCGCCGCCCTTGATGGCGGACGCGATTGCGGCGGGCGAGATCGACGCGTTTTGTGTCGGCGAACCCTGGGGGTCCCTTGCGGCGCAACGGGGAGTCGCAGAGCTGGTGTTGCCGGGCTGTGCGATATGGCGATTCGCGCCTGAGAAGGTCCTGTCGGTCCGGCGCGGCTGGGCGGAGCGCGAAGTGGAGGCGACCGCCGCCCTGATGCGGAGTGTTTGGCGCGCGGCGAAATGGCTTGTGGATCCGTCGCATCAGATGGCGGCGGCGGAAATCGTCGCCTCCGAACCCTATTTGAACATCGCGCCGGAAGCTGTGGAGCGGACGTTGGGGCAATCCGTTGTGGTTGATCGGTCGGGCTTGGTTCGAACAGTACCCGGATTGATCGAGTTCTTTGACTGCGCCGCGACATTTCCCTGGCGCAGCCAGGCCGCCTGGATCGCCGTTCGATTGGCGACGCGCCTCGGGGCCGATCGCGGGGACGCGCTCTCGGTCGCGCGAACTTGCTTTAGAGCGGACTTGTATCGCGATCACATGAAAGGGCTTGGGGCCGCCTTGCCGAGCGCTTCGGAGAAGCTGGAAGGCGGCCTGTCGGAACGCATCGCCGTCGCCGCCGTGCAAGGAGAAATGCACCTTGGCCCGGATCGTTTCTTCGACGGAAACGTCTTTGACCCGACCGTCTAAGGGCCGCGCCGGCGACGCAAGCGTCCCGGTTTAAACCGGCGCCGCAAAGCGTCGGATTCTGCGCCCCGGTTGCGCCGCTCAAAAAAACCTCTTGATGTTGCGTCGCACAATGGTATTGTCCCGTCACTCCGGGCAAAGGCGTCCGGCCCTAAATATTCTCTCCATGCGGAGAGAAATGAGCAAAGCCGCTCTAGCAGACGCGACACGAGTCGCCCGCCCTGCTGAGCGGTTTTTTTGTTTCATTTTTTTTCAAGGGCCCGACGACACGCTCGAACGGGCCGAGCGAAGGAGTTGTGATGACGAACTTCAAGAGCCTGGTTGCAGGTCTCGCTCTCGGTTTGGTTTCTACGGCCGCGCATGCCGAGTTCCTGGACCTGGAGAAAGACGAACTAAAATTCGGTTTCATCAAACTGACGGATATGGCCCCGTTGGCGGTCGCCTATGAAAAGGGGTACTTCGAAGACGAAGGGCTTTTCGTCACGTTGGAGCCGCAAGCGAACTGGAAAGTGCTGCTGGACGGCGTGATTGACGGCCAGTTGGACGGCGCACACATGTTGGCGGGTCAACCGCTGGCGGCGACGATCGGCTTCGGCACGGAAGCCCATATCATCACCCCGTTCTCCATGGACTTGAACGGCAACGGCATCACCGTCTCCAACGAAGTCTGGGAGATGATGAAGCAGAATATCCCGCATGAAGACGGCAAGCCGGTTCACCCGATTTCCGCTTCGGCGTTGAAGCCCGTCGTGGAAGCGTTCCAAGACCGCGGCGAGGCCTTCAAGATGGGCATGGTGTTTCCGGTCTCGACCCACAATTACGAGCTGCGCTATTGGCTCGCCGCCGGCGGCTTGAAGCCCGGCTATTACAGCGAAGAGAATATCACCGGCCAGATCGACGCGGATGTTCTGCTCAGCGTCACGCCGCCGCCGCAAATGCCGGCGACGCTTGAGGCCGGGACCATCCACGGCTATTGCGTGGGCGAGCCCTGGAACCAGCAAGCCGTTTTCAAAGGGATCGGCGTTCCGGTCATCACCGACTACCAAATCTGGAAAAACAATCCGGAGAAAGTGTTCGGAATCACCGCGAAATTCGCTGAAGAAAATCCGAACACCACCCTGGCGCTGACGAAGGCGCTTATTCGCGCCGCCCAATGGTTGGACGAAAACAACAACGCCAACCGCCCCGAGGCGGTCGAGATTCTGTCTCGTTCCGAATATGTCGGGGCCGACTATGATGTCATCGCCAACTCGATGACCGGCACGTTCGAGTTCGAGAAAGGCGACAAGCGCGATATCCCGGACTTCAACGTCTTCTTCCGGTATTTTGCTACTTATCCCTACTATTCCGATGCGGTCTGGTATCTGACGCAGATGCGCCGCTGGGGCCAGATCGCCGAAGCGAAACCGGATAGCTGGTACGACGAGGTCGCGCGCAAAGTCTATCGCCCGGACATCTACCTGAAAGCCGCCCGGCTGCTGGTGGAAGAAGGGTACGTCCAGGAAGCCGATTTCCCCTGGGACACCGACGGCTATCGCGCCCCGCAGACCGAATTCATCGACGACATCACGTTCAACGGGAAACAGCCGAACGCGTATCTTGAGCAGTTTCCGATCGGACTGAAAGGCGCCGATACGGTTTCGGCGCAAGGCGTCGTCGGCGGATAATCGTCGAATAGCCGATCGCCCTGGCGAACGAGGCGCGGGCTTGGCGGTTCCTATACGCCGCCAAGCCCGGCCTTCTCCAAACATCTCTTACTTCACGGAGCTATTGCGATGAGCGTAGTCACTGACAGCGATGGGCCGGCGAGCGGCGACCGCGAAGCCCGCAAGGCCAAGCTGCATGCAGGCATCAACACGGCGGATACCTATCTTAAGGTGATCGGCCTCGCCTGGATAACGCCGTTGCTACGGGCGGCGGCAGGGGGCAGTCCGCGCGCGCAGTTCAAGGAGTTCGGCCGTTTGCTTGGCGTGCCGCTTCTCGCAATTCTCGCTTTTCTTGTGATCTGGGCGCAATTGGCGCCGACGGTCCAAACCTCGCTCGGCGCTATTCCGGGACCGGTTCAGGTTTGGGAGCAAGCGGTCTCCCTACATGAAGACGCGGTGAAGAGGGCGGAGAGCGAAGCCGCCTTCCATCAGCGCCAAGAAGATCGCAACGCGAAACTCGTTGAGGCCGGTCGTGAGGACCGGGTCAAATGGCGCGAATATACCGGCGCGCCCAGCTACTATGATAAGATCTGGACCTCGATCCTGACCGTGTTTTTCGGCTTTTTATTGGCGACGGTCGTCGCGGTGCCGATCGGGATCATCTGCGGCCTCTCGCCGACCGCAAACGCCGCGTTAAACCCGCTGATCCAGGTCTTCAAACCCGTGTCGCCCTTGGCGTGGCTGCCGATCGTCACAATGGTGATCTCGGCCGTCTACGTCACCAATGACGGCATGTTCTCGAAGTCATTCCTGAATTCGGCGATTACGGTGACGCTTTGCTCGCTCTGGCCGACGCTGATCAACACCGCGCATGGCGTGGCGAGCATCGACAAGGATTTGGTGAACGTTTCCCGTGTCCTGAAAATGACCACATGGTCGAAAATCACGAAGCTGGTTCTGCCCTCGGCCCAGCCGCTGATCTTCACAGGCCTGCGCCTCAGTTTGGGTGTGGGTTGGATGGTTTTGATCGCCGCTGAAATGCTGGCGCAGAACCCGGGCCTCGGCAAATTCGTCTGGGACGAGTTTCAGAACGGCAGCTCGCAGAGCCTGGCGAAGATTATGGTCGCTGTGTTTACGATCGGCGTCATCGGGTTCCTGCTGGACCGTCTGATGTACACGATCCAAACGCTGCTCACACACACCAACAATCGCTAAAGGGGAGGGTGCGTTATGGAAGTCTCTCCTCCGATCCTGGAGTTGCGGGCCTGCAATAAAGGCTTTGGCGACGGCGATGTGCGGGAAGATGTGCTGAAGGATATCAGCCTGTCGGTCAAAGCTGGTGAATTCGTCGCGGTGCTCGGTTTCTCCGGCACCGGCAAGTCGACCTTGATCAATTTGATGTCCGGATTGGTGACGCCCGATACCGGCGAAGCACTGTTCAAGGGCGAACCGATCACCGGGCCGGGTCCGGAGCGCGGCTTGGTCTTTCAATCCTACTCGCTGATGCCGTGGTTGACGGTGCGCGGGAATATCGCGCTGGCGGTGGACTCCGTTTTCCCCAAAAAATCGGCGTCCGAGCGGCGCGAGATCGTCGATCGCTATATCGACATGGTGGGGCTCTCGCACGCCACGGACCGCCGACCGGCCGAATTGTCCGGCGGCATGCGCCAGCGGGTTGCGGTTGCGAGAGCCTTGGCGATGAGCCCCGAAGTACTTCTGATGGACGAGCCGTTATCCGCGCTCGACGCTCTGACGCGCGCCAATCTGCAAGACGAAATCGAGCGGATCTGGGAGGCGGACCGAAAGACCGTGGTCCTGATCACGAACGACGTGGACGAGGCGATCCTTTTGGCCGATCGCATCGTCGCGCTCAACCCCAACGGCTCTTTGGGTGAGCAATTTGACGTCAATCTGCCGCGTCCGCGCGATCGCACCGCGATGAACCACGATCCCGTCTTCCGCGCCATCCGCGCCAAGGTCACCAAATATCTGATGGATGTCGGCATCGCGGCGAAGATTGAAGGCGTGCGCACTCTGCCCGCCGTTACGCCGATCCATGGAACGCCGGCGGCCTATGCGGAGGCGGCCAAGACGTTGAGGTCGGATCGATATCTCGAATTCTCGGCGCTGCACAAGATATATCCCACGCCCAAAGGGCCTCTGACCGTGGTCGAAGACTTCGACCTGAAGGTTCAGAACGGCGAGTTTATTTCTCTGATCGGGCATTCCGGATGCGGCAAGTCGACGGTGCTCACAATGGCGGCGGGTCTCAATCCGATCTCCAAAGGCGGGATCATCTTGGACGGCAGTCAGGTCGTCGAAGCCGATCCGGAACGCGCCGTCGTGTTTCAGGCGCCCAGCCTATTCCCTTGGCTCACGGCGATGGAGAATGTCGCTGTCGGCGTCGACCGCGTCTATCCGAAAGCGTCTCAGCAAGAGAGGCAGGATGTCGTTGAATACTACCTGGAGCGGGTCGGTTTGGCTGACGCGATGGACAAGCCGGCGTCTGAACTGTCGAACGGGATGAAGCAGCGCGTCGGGATCGCGCGTGCTTTCGCGCTATCTCCCAAGCTGCTCCTGCTTGATGAGCCGTTCGGCATGTTGGACAGCTTGACCCGTTGGGAACTGCAGGAAGTGCTGATGGAGGTATGGTCGCGAACGAAAGTAACGGCGATCTGCGTCACGCATGATGTCGACGAGGCGATCCTGCTCGCCGATCGGGTCGTCATGATGACCAACGGACCGCGGGCGCGGATCGGTAAGATCATGAATGTGGATTTACCGCGTCCGCGCACCCGTAAGAACCTCTTGGAACATCCGGACTACTACGCCTATCGCAACGAGTTGCTGACCTTCTTGGAGGAGTACGAGCACGGCTCTGTAAAAAAGCAGGAGGCGGCGTGACATGAGCGAGAAACTCGTCGTCATCGGCGCGGGCATGGCGTCAGGCCGCGTTCTGGAGGAACTCTTCGAGGCCGCGCCGGGTCGCTACAGCGTGACGCTTTTCGGGGCCGAGCCGCGCGGGAACTACAACCGCATCATGCTGTCGCCGGTTCTGTCCGGAGAAAAGACGTATGAGGAGATCATCACCCACGACGCCGATTGGTATTCAGCCCATGGAGTGACCTGCCGCTTCGGCGAGCGGGTGACCGGCATCGACCGAGACAAAAAAGTCGTCTTCTCGGACGCCGGCGAAACGCCGTACGACAAGCTGCTGCTCGCGACCGGATCGGACCCTTTCATTATTCCGGCGCCAGGCCATGACTTGCCCGGGGTGCTGACCTATCGCGATCTGGATGACACCAATGCGATGATCGGAGCGGCGGCGAAGCCCGGCGCAAAGGCGGTGGTCATCGGCGGCGGCTTGCTCGGACTGGAAGCGGCGGCGGGCCTCAAGATGCGCGGCATGGACGTGACCGTGCTGCACTTGATGGGCCATCTGATGGAACGTCAGTTGGATGCAGCCGCAGGGTATTTGCTCGAAAAGGAACTGAAGGGACGCGGCATTCACGTCCATACCCGGGCCAACACGCATGAGATTGTTGGCTCGGATAAGGTGGAGGCGGTGCGTCTGGACGACGGGACCGAATACGAAGCGGACATCGTCGTTATGGCCGTTGGGATACGGCCGTCAACGGGATTGGCCTCTTCCTCCGGCCTGATGTGCGGACGCGGCGTTCATGTCGACGACGCCATGGTCAGTTCCGACGAGAGTGTTCTCGCCGTTGGGGAATGCGTCGAGCATCGCGGTCTCTGCTACGGCCTGGTCGCGCCGCTCTATGATATGGCGAAAGTTGCCGCGCAGACGCTGGCGGGGCATGACGCGGCCTATACGGGCTCGGTCACGTCAACCAAATTGAAGGTCACGGGTGTCGATTTGTTCTCGGCCGGCGATTTCGCCGAGGGCGAAGGTCGCGAGGAAATCGTGCTGCGCGATCCGACCCGCGGCGTCTACAAACGGCTGGTCATCGAAGAAAACAAAATCGTCGGCGTCGTCCTCTATGGCGATACGCAAGACGGCGCGTGGTTTTTCGGCTTGCTGAAGGACAAGACCGACATCGCCGAGATGCGCGAAACCGTGATCTTCGGGCCCAGCTTCGCAGGGGGCGCCCCTGTGGACCCTATGGCGGCCGTTGCAGCATTGCCGGATGATGCGGAAATCTGCGGCTGCAACGGCGTCTGCAAAGGTACGATCGTTCAATCGATACAAAGCGGGGCGGGCGACTTGGACGCGGTGCGCGGCGGTACGAAAGCCTCCAGCTCCTGCGGCACATGCACGGGGTTGGTCGAGCAGCTGCTCGCCGTCACAATGGGCGACGCCTACGCCGCTCCCGCTGCAAAACCCGTGTGCGGCTGCACCGATTTAACCCATGAAGATGTCCGCCGCATCATCAAGGCGGGCAAAATCACCTCGATGGCCGGCGCGATGCAGGAATGCGGTTGGAAGACCTCCTGCGGCTGCCATATCTGCCGACCGGCTCTGAACTACTACTTGCTTTCGGACTTCCCGGACGCCTACCGCGACGATCCGCAAAGCCGCTTCGTGAACGAACGCAACCACGCCAACATACAAAAGGACGGCACCTTCTCAGTCGTGCCCCGCATGTGGGGCGGCATCACCAACCCCAAAGAGTTGCGGGCGATCGCCGATGTCGCTGAGCGCTTCGACGTTCCCACGGTCAAGGTCACGGGCGGGCAACGGATCGATCTGCTCGGCGTCAAGAAAGAAGACCTGCCGGAGGTCTGGCGCGAACTCAATGATGCGGGTCTTGTATCAGGGCATGCCTACGCCAAAGGCTTGCGTACGGTCAAAACCTGTGTCGGGACTGACCATTGCCGCTTTGGCACTCAGGATTCGACCGGCCTCGGTATCAAGATCGAGAAGCGCATGTGGGGCTCGTGGACGCCGCATAAGGTGAAGATGGCGGTGTCCGGGTGTCCGCGGAACTGCGCGGAAGCCACCTGCAAAGATATCGGCGTCATCTGTGTCGATTCCGGCTACGAAGTCAGCGTCGCCGGCGCCGCCGGGATGGATTTGAAGCAAACCCAGCCGCTGGCGAAAACAGAGACGGAAGACGAGGCGATCGACCTGATCGTCGCCTTTACGCAACTCTATCGCGAAAACGCCAAGTATCTCGATCGCCCGTATCGCTGGGTCGAGAAAGTTGGCATGGATTGGGTCCGCGCACGCGTGGTCGATGACCTGGAGGAGCGACTGGCCTTGGTCGCCCGGTTCGACTTCTCGCAATCGATCTATCAGACCGACCCTTGGGCGGAGCGCGCGGAAGAACAACAGAGCCGCCAATTCAGACCCTTGGCGGACCTCACCTTGCAGGCGGCGGAGTGACCGCGATGGATCAAGTGACGCCTTTGAACCGTTGGGTCGAAATCGGCCGTCTCGAGGATATCCCCAAGCGCGGCGCGCGCGTGGTGAAGACGGATGCCGGGTGCGTGGCCGTCTTCCGAACCTTCGAGGACGCGGTCTATGCTTTGGAGGATCGCTGTCCGCACAAGAACGGGCCGCTCAGCGACGGCATCGTTCATGGCGATGCAGTGACCTGCCCGCTGCATAACTGGGTGATCTCATTCGAAACCGGTCAAGCGCAGGGCGCCGACGAAGGGTCGGTGCGCACCTTCCCGGTCAAGGTAGAGAACGGGGCCCTGTTCCTTGATACCGGGCGCGTTTTGCGTTCCGCATCCGTCTTATCCGCCGCGTAGTCAAACGGCCCCAAGCTGTGACAACGGTCCGCACAACCTGTCCCTATTGCGGTGTCGGCTGTGGCGTTCTCGCGATGCGGCAAGCGGACGGGTCGGTGACGGTGAAGGGCGATCCGGATCACCCCGCCAATTTCGGGCGTCTGTGTTCGAAAGGCTCGGCGCTGGGCCAGACCGTCGATCTCGATGGCCGGCTCTTGTCGCCGATGGTCCGCGGGAAGCCCGCGTCATGGGAAGATGCGATCGGCGAAGTCGCGGCGCGGTTTCGAGACGCTTTGGAGACTTATGGTCCAGACAGCATCGCTTTCTACGGATCGGGTCAGCTTCTGACCGAAGACTACTATGTCCTGAACAAGCTGATGAAAGGTTTCATCGGCTCCGCCAATATCGATACAAACTCCCGGCTTTGCATGGCCTCGACCGTTGTCGGGCATAAGCGCGCTTTCGGTACGGACACCGTGCCGGGCGTCTATGAAGATTTGGAGCTTGCCGACCTCGTTATTCTGGTCGGCTCGAACCTGGCATGGTGCCATCCCGTGCTCTTCCAAAGGATCGAAGCCGCCAAACGAGCGCGGCCGACGCTTAAGGTCGTCAATATCGATCCACGCCGCACGGCGACATCCGACCTTGCCGACTATGATCTACGGATCGCGTCGGGCGGCGACGTGGCGCTGTTCAACGGGTTGCTCCATCAGATCGAACGTCAGGGCGCTGTGGATCGCGCCTATGTGGCTGCGCATGTCACCGGATTCGAGGCCGCGACCGAGGCGGGCCAGCCCTATGATCTAGCGCGCGTGGCCGCTGAAACCGGGTTGGGTCGCACAGAGCTTGAACGTTTTTACGCCGATTGGATCGGAACCGAGCGGGTCGTCACGGTGTTCAGCCAGGGCGTCAACCAAGCGGTCGACGGCGTGGACAAGGTGAACGCCATCATCAACGCGCATTTGGCGACGGGCCGTATCGGCAAACCCGGCGCCGGTCCTTTTTCAGTCACCGGCCAGCCGAACGCTATGGGCGGTCGTGAGGTCGGCGGGCTTGCGACCATGCTGGCCGAGCATTTGGAGCTTGGGGACGCCGAGCACCGCGACGCGGTCCAGCAGTTCTGGGGATCGCCCACCGTCGCCGACAGGCCGGGTCTAAAGGCCGTCGATCTGTTTCGCGCATGCAAGTCCGGACAGATCAAGGCGCTCTGGGTGTTGTCGACCAATCCCGCCGTCAGCATGCCGGAAGCGGACTCCGTCGCTGATGCGATCGCGACCTGTCCGTTCGTCGTTGTCTCCGACATCATGGCCAATACCGATACGGCGGTTCTTGCGGATGTGCTCTTGCCCGCGCAGGGCTGGGGCGAAAAGGCCGGAACCGTCACCAACTCGGACCGAACCATCAGCCGACAACGCGCCTTCCTGCCTGCGCCGACGAAGACGCGTCCCGATTGGCGCATCATCTGCGACGTTGCGCGCGCCATGGGGTGGGAGCAGGAATTCGCCTATTCCGCGCCGGACCAGATTTTCCGCGAACACGCGGCCATGTCGGCCTTGGCGCGCGACAGGGGGCTGGATTTCGATATTACCGGTTTGGCGACCTTGTCGCCGAATGACTATGACGGGCTCGCGCCGCAGCGCTGGCCGATTACGGACGCAGGCCCTTCTGAACGTCTGTTTTCCGATGGTCGATTCCATCACCCGGACGGCAAGGCGAGAATGATCGCTCTATCGACATCGGATTCACGGGCCCGTCCGATCTTCGAGCACCGTCTGATCACCGGCCGCGTGCGGGACCATTGGCATACGATGACCCGGACTGGGAAATCGCCGCGGCTCGGGCGCCATATGGCCGAGCCCTATCTTGAGATTCATCCGTCGGACGCCGCGCGCATCGGTGTTGGTCCCGCAGAGCTCGCGCGACTTGAAACCGCGACCGGTGCCATGATCGCGCGGGTCTTGGTGACGGATCGGGTTGAAGCGGGGACAATCTTCGCGCCAATGCACTGGACGGCGGAGACCGCGTCACAAGGGCGCGTCGGACCGCTGATAGAGGCGGCGGTCGATCCATATTCCGGTCAGCCGGCTCTGAAATCCTCGTTCATCACTGTACGGCCCTTTCAAGCGCAATGGTATGGATACGCCCTGTTGCGCGAAGACGCCACGCCGCAGACGGACTATTGGGCGAAAGCCCGGATCGAGGGCGGTTGGCAGATAGAACTCGCCGATACGCGCGCGCCTGCGGATTGGGTTTCGTGGAGCGCGGCGCTGTTCGGCGGCGACGTAGAAACGGCGATCTTCGAAGATCCCAGCGCCAAAGTGTTTCGTCTCGCGGCGATCAAGGACGGGAAGGTCACGGGGCTGCTCTTCGCCGCCGCCCAGCCCGTCGCGGTCGCGCGGGCGCATTTGGTCCGCGCATTCGCAAGCTCATCGGTCGGATTTGAACTGCTGGCCGGGCGGGCCGCAGCCGATGTTCCGGACGGCGGCGCCCTGGTCTGCAGTTGTTTTGGGGTCGGCTGCAACACCATTACCGACGCCATTCTGTCGAAAGGGCTGAGCGATGTCGATGCGGTCGGCGCGGCGATAGGCGCTGGAACCAATTGCGGCTCATGCCGTCCGGAAATCCGAGCGCTGTTGGCGGAGACGCGGTTGAAGGCCGTAGCGGAATGAGTTTTTCCGACTATGTCCACGCCCTTGGTCGGGGCCCATCTAAGGCGCGTCATCTCACCCGAGACGAGGCGGCGGACGCGTTTCTTCAAATTCTGCGCGGCGAGGCGGCGCCCGAAGCCGTCGGTGCGCTGCTGATGTTGATGCGCTATCGGGGGGAGAACGCAGACGAGATCGCGGGTTTCGTCGATGCGGCCCGGCGCTTTGCGCCGGGTTGGGACGCGGTTCCCGCCGCCGTCGATTGGCCAAGTTACGCGGCGGGCCGGACGCGCGGCCTGCCATGGTTCTTGCTGTCCGCCAAGCTCGTCGCCGCGGCCGGGCTGCCGGTCTTCTTACATGGCTGGAATTCGCACCAGCGTGAGGCTGCGGACGTTCGCAGCGCGGTCGAGGCGTTGGGCGTTTCTGTCGCAAAGAACCCAGACGAAGCGTGCGCTGCGATCCGATCAGAGGGCCTTGTCTATGCGCCGGTGGAAGCGATCGCGCCGGCCTTTTTGGACGTCCTAAGACTGCGGCAAGTCTTGGGCCTCCGCTCGTGCGTCAACACGGTGTTGCGCGTTCACAACCCGACGCGCGCTGAGACGACGGTTCAAGGGGTGTTCCATCCAAGTTATCGGACGCTGCAACAAGACGCCACGGCCCGGCTCGGGCAGCCGAATCTTGGGGTGATCAAAGGCGGCGGCGGCGAATTCGAACGCCATCCGTCAAAGACCGTGCGCATGTTCGGATTGCGGAAAGCTAAGCCGTTCGAGTTGGATTTGCCGCCTTTGGAGGCTGAGGCGCGACGGTTGGCGGAAGAGGAACCCAACCCGTTGGATCTGACCGCTCTTTGGGAAGGGAGCCTGGAATCCGAGTTTGCGCAATCGGTTGTCACAGGGACGGCGGCGGCCGCATTCGTCGCGGCGGGCCAAGCGCCTGACATACCAAGCGCACAGACCTTGGCGGATGACCTCTGGCGGCGCCGGCACGCCGAGTTGGCGGCTTAACCGAAGATGGAGACAAGACAGCCATGAAAAACTTTCCCATGTTCGTGAAGACTGAAGGCCGCCGTATCGTCATTGTCGGCGGCGGTGAAAGCGCCGCGCAGAAGTTACGGCTGGCCCTAAAGACCGAAGCCGATATCGAGGTCGCTGCTGATACGATCACGCCGGAAATCGAAGCGCTGGTCCAACAGGGCCGTGTCGCCGGCCGCAGCAGCGCCATCGATTCAGATTTTTTCGACAATTGCGCGATCGCTTTCGTCGCGACCGGCTGCCCTGGCGCCGACGCCGCGGTATCCGAGATCGCGCGTGCGTCGGGCGCCCTCGTCAATGTGGTCGACCAGCCGGATATGTCGCTCGCCTATACGCCGTCGATTGTCGATCGCCAGCCTTTGGTCGTCGCGATTGGGACGGAAGGCGCGGCCCCGCTCTTGGCGCGGATGACCAAGACCGCGATCGAGGCGATGCTCGAGCCGCGCATCGGCGATCTGGCGGCGTTCTGCGGTCGGTTGCGCGGGCGCGTGAAAGCGATGATCCCGGCGGACCGGCGCCGTGCGTTCTGGGCTTGGGCCTATGGCGGGAGCCCGCGCGCCCTATTCGCCGCCGGCAGAGAGCGCGAGGCGTTTCGCGAGATCAATATGGCGATCGAAAATGAAGGCGTCCTCCCGCAAGAGGAAAGCGCGCCGGTCAGCCTGGTCGGCGCCGGGCCTGGCGGGGCCGACTTGATCACCATGCGCGGCGTCCAACGGCTGCAAGAAGCGGATATTATCTTCTACGACCGTTTGGTGGACCCTGAGATCCTCGAACTGGCGCGACGCGATTGCGAGCGCGTCTATGTCGGAAAAAGGCCGGGGGCCCATGCATGGCCTCAAGATCGCATCAATGGACTGATCGTGTCGGCGGCCAAGAAGGGCATGCGGGTCGTCCGTCTGAAATGCGGCGATCCGGGCGTCTTCGGCCGCGCGGATGAGGAGATTTCAGCGCTCAAACAGGCCGGATTGTCCTATGAACTGGTGCCGGGCGTCACGGCCGCCAGCGCCGCGGCGGCGGCGATCGGCCGGCCGCTTTCCAGACGGGGAGAAACCGACGCGATCGTGCTGGCGACGGCGCAACGCGCAGACGGCGCCGCGCCAGCAGAGTTGGGCCGCTGTCTGAAACCGGGCGCCGCTGCAGCCTTCTACATGGGGGTCGGCGCGGCCGCGCGGATCGAAACGGCTTTGCTGGATGCCGGCTTGGCGCCAAGCGCGTCGATCACGATTGTCAGCCGCGCCGGACGTTCCGGCCAGAGAAAGCTCGATGTTCCGCTATCGGACTTAAAGGGCGTTTGTCAGCAAAGCAAAGACTTAGCCCCAGCCATCATCTTCGCCGACATTCCCAGAGAAACGAAGAGGAATGTCATGCCGATGCGCGAGGTTCGAACGGCCTGACATGCCAAGCTTACCGCGCCCGTCGGCCTCACTCATACCGGAAGCCGGCGGCCTCCGCGGTGCGATGAAGATAGGGGAGGCCGACATCGATCACATCGTCCGGATTCGCTGCGACTGGTCGCCAGATCGCCAGCGCGGCCGCGATCGCCGGATGAACGTGGTTCATGCTCTCCAAGGTCGTGATCCCATCGAAACCGACCTCGACCAGCGTCTCGTAAATCTCCGCCCAAGCCAGCGTGCCGGCGCCGGGGACGCCGCGATTGCCTTCTGAAAGATGGATATAGCCGAGGAATTCGCCGCAATCGCGGATGCCTTGGGCGAAGGACGCCTCCTCGATATTCATGTGATAGGTGTCGAGATGGATGAGCAGATTGTCGGCGCCCGCCGCTTCGCAATAGGCTCGGCCGTCGGCCCCGGTATTCATGATATGCGTCTCGTAGCGGTTGCAGGGCTCGATCCCCAGTTTCAAGCCGAAGTCCTTGGCGCGCGCGGCGGCGCGGGCGATGAAGCGCGCAGTCCCGTCGAACTCGGCCTGGGTGCGCGGCGCGCCGGACGTCTTGCCGATCGCGCCATAGGTGACGCCGCACAGCGCGAAGGCGCCGACTTCCTGGGCCACCTTGAAAGCTGGCTCAAGAAAAGCGAGGCCCGCGTCCGGATCGGCGACGACATCGATCTCGCGCGGCAGCCCCAGAGAGCAGACGGGTTCGATCTGCGTTTCCTCGCAGAAGGCGCGGGTTTCGTCGACATCGATCTCGGCGGGGTCGAGCAGGGGGATTTCGAGCGCGCGGACTTTGTGCGCCTTCAGTTTCGGCAGCAAGGCGCGCATGGTGGCTATATCCCATTTCGGCGCGGCGGCGAATGTGTGCAGTCCAAGCTTGGCCATGGTCTTTTATCCCCTCGCTTCATGGGCTGCGGCCTCGGCCATGTCGCCGCCGCCGACAATGGCGGAGACGACCTCGGCCATGTCCGTGTTTGTGGTGGTCAGGTTGGCCGCCGCCCGGCCGTGATTCAGCACCACGATCCGATCGGTCACCGACAGCACGTCGTTCAGCCGGTGCGAGATCAGGATCACCCCGATCCCATCCGCCTTGAGTTGTCGAATCAGGTCGAGCACGCCCTGAACCTCGCGCACAGCCAGAGCGGCGGTGGGTTCGTCCATGATCACGATCTTCGGTTCGAAGGTTAGCGCGCGGGCGATCGCCACCGATTGCTGTTGGCCGCCGGAGAACGAGCCGACCGGACGGTTGATCGCCGGGAGCCGGGCGCCCAGCCGGTCGATCATCGCCTGCGCGTCGCGCTTCATCGCCGCGCGATCGACGAACCGCATCCCCAGGATCGACCGGGTCGGCTCCCGCCCCAGGAAGATGTTGGCCGCGACATCCTGCTGACGGGCGAGGGCGAGGTCCTGATAGATCATTTCGATCCCCATCCGCCGTCGCTCGCCAGGCGGGAGGCCGAGGATCGGTGTTCCGTCGAGGCTGATGGCGCCGGCGTCGGCCGTATACATGCCCGTGACCAGCTTCATAAGCGTGGATTTGCCCGCGCCGTTATCGCCGACCAACCCGACGACCTCACCGCGATCGACCGTCAGGTCGACCCCATGCAGTACATTGACCGGACCGAAACTCTTGGAGACGCCTTCGATCTCAAGCAGGCTCATACCCGGCTCTCCTTGCGCACCTGCCATTGGTCGATAAAGACCGCCAGCACCAGGACGGACCCGATGGCCATCTGCTGATAATAGCTCTGCACCGCCAAAAGGTTCAGGCCGTTTTGCAAGACCCCCATGATCAACGCGCCGATCATGGTGCCGAGGATCGAGCCGCGGCCGCCGAACAGATTAGTGCCGCCGATGATCGCAGCGGTGATCGCGGTTAGCTCATAGGTGATGCCGGCCGTCGGGTCGCCCGAATTGATCCGTGTTGCGAACAGCAGGCCGGCGAGCCCCGCGAGCGCGCCCGATAGGGTGTAGAGCGACAAGCGATGCCACTCGACATTGATGCCGGCCGTGCGCGCCGCGTTCTCATTATCGCCGATGGCCAGCGTATGCCGGCCATAGCGCGTATAGGCCAGCAGGATATGCGTGACGATGGCGGTGGCGATGAAGATGATCACCGGCATCGGAATTCCGAAAGGGCGGCCTTGGCCGAGATAGACCATCGTTTGCGGCAGGCCGTAAATCACCCTGCCGTCCGACAAGACCAGCGCCAGACCGCGCGCGATCCCGAGCATGCCCAGGGTGACGATGAATGCCGGCACGAATGCGCGCGTGATGATTAGCCCATTGACGAAGCCGGCCGCCGCCCCGGCGCCGATGCAGGCTGCGACCGCGATCGGCGTCGGCGCGCCCAGCTTCACAGCGACGGCGGCGCCGACCACGCCGGACAGGCCCAACACGGAGCCAAGCGACAGATCGAGACCGCCGGAACTCAAGACGAAGGTGGCGGCGATGGCCAGAACCCCAATCGTCGAGGTCGCCAGCAAGATATTCATGAAATTGCTGACTGACAGGAAGAACGGCGAGAGGATCGCCATGGTCGCGCCAAGCACAAAAAGGACGATCAGGCTTTCGAGGCGGATATGCAGTTGCTCGATCGAGCCAAGCTGCGCCCGGGCCCAAAGGCTGGGTTTCGGCGCTGTCGATTTGGGTTCGATGGATGTCATCGGGCTCTCTCCGCCGATGGCGGGCCTGCGCAAATAAAATCCGGCGGGACCCAGTGGCCCCGCCGGACGAAGGATCGGCTTCTACTTCACAAATTCAAGCAACGGTTCGGTTCCCGCATCCATCACATCCTTGGTCAGAACCAAGGTCGGGACGATGATCTGTTGCTCCACCGATCCGCCTTCGGCGGCGATCTTCACATTCTCGACGGCTTGCTTGCCGACCAGATAGGGCAGTTGCGCAACCGAAGCGGTCAGGCGGCCGTCCTTGATCGATTTGACCGCATCGGAGTTGCCGTCAACGCCGACAATCACGACGTCGCCGCCTTTGCCGGCGGCGAAAACGCTTTCCACGGCCCCAAGCGCCATGCCGTCATTGGCGGCGAAAATACCGACCAGGTTCGGGTTGCGGGTGAGAATGTCGTTGGTGATGTTGGCGGCCTTGCCCCGGTCCCAATCACCCGGCAGCGACGCAACCACTTCCAACCCGGGCGCCAGTTCTCCGAGCCGGTCCGCAAAACCGCGCGCGCGTTTTTCGCCGGTGATGTTGCCCGAGAGGCCTTCGATCACAAGCACGGGACCGGTTGCGTCGGCGCCGAGCCGATCGACCATGAACTCTGCGCCCTGCGCGCCGGCCAGCACATTATCCGAGCCGATCGAAAAGGTGATGTCGACCCCTTCGGCCTCAAGAATCGCCGGATCCAGATTGCCGTCCAGGTCGACCACTGCGATCCCGGATTCACGCGCCTTCTTCAGGCAGGGCAACAGGTTGGTCGAGTTGATCGCCGCCGTGATCATCGCGACCGGGCTGCGTTCCAGCATGGTGTTGCAGACATTGAGCTGGCTTTCGGCCGCCTGGTCGCTCTCGACCGCTTGCAGATAGTAGGCGACCCCGGCCTCTTTCGCCCCGTCCTCGACGCCTTGGCCCATCGCGCCCCAGAACGGATTGGCCAGCGTCTTCATCAAGACGCCGTACTCGCCGTCCGCCAGGGCCGGTGTGACGGCAAGGGACGCGGCGACCGCCGCCGCGCCGATCGTCAGAGTGTTCTTCAGTCTAGACATGATTTCCTCCTCTGTTCTGACTGATAAAATCGGTTCTTATTCTGCGAATTGGGTTTTCATCGCCGGGACGCGGTCCGGCCCTGTGGATTGCCGCGCAATCAGCGTGCAGGGCTCCAGATGCTGGACCGGGAAACCGGTATTCTCGCCCTCCACACGCGCCAGCAACACGGCGACGGCGCGCTCGGCGATGGCGGCCACCGGCTGCGCCACGGCTGAAATCGACGGCCAAGTCGTTTGCATCCAGTCCGCGTCGTCAAATCCGATCAGCGCGATGTCGGCGGGCACGCGAACGCCGCGTCGGCGCAATTCGGACAGAACCAGAAGCGTCGAATGTTGCGAGAGAGAAAAGACGGCGCTCGGCCGCTCCGCCGGATCCAGACCCTCAAAATATCGGAAGACTGCGTCACGCTGGGCCTCGGGGTCCTCTTCGGAGAGGAGCGTATCGATCCGCGCCTTCGATCCGACGGCGCGGGCGCGTTCGGTAAAGCCTTGCAGGCGCGTGCGCACGGATTTGGAAATCCGGGTTGCGCCATGCAGCAATATGCGGGAATGGCCGGCGCCGAGCAGTAAATCGGCGACTGACGCCGAGGCGGCGTAATTGTCGGCGGTGACGGTGTCGAAGCGCCGATCGGCGGACACCCGGTCCACGAGAACCGCTTTCATATTAAGCGCGTGAAGCCTCTCAGCGCCCAGGCCGCGCTCGGACCGCACCGGCGTCAGGATCGTGCCGGCGACACGCCAATCATTCATCCGCGCGACCAGGTCAGCCTCTCGGGCCTCGCTTTCGCGCGAACTGGCGATGATCATCGCATAGCCGGCTTCTTCGGCCGCTTTTTCCAGACCTGTCGCCAACGCGCCGAAAAACGGGCTTTCAAGATCGGGGACCACCGCGCCGATAATCCGGCGTTGTTCGTTGCGCAGGCCCGACGCGAGCGGGTCCATTCGATAGCCGAGCTTTTTCACAGCGTCATGGACGCGTTTGGCGTTTTCCTGCTTAACGCTGGCGACGCCGCGGAGGACTTTCGAGACTGTCGCCGCCGAGACGCCCGCCATGCGCGCGACGTCATGGATTGTGGCGCGTCGTTGTTTGTCTCTCCCTGGCACAAGATCCCCTGACTGACGATTTTCATCGGCTAGTCCAAAACGCTAAATCGGTTTATGCATGCTGTAAATCGATTTATTTCTCGCGCCGCGGAGGTGGATCATGAGCGAAAATAACAAGCCGGTTGTCATCTGCGCGCCGGAGCCGCGCAGTCTCGACCTGATTTTCACGCCGGAGCGTCTGGCGGCGTTGCGCGAGCGCTACACCCTAGTCGAGACAGACGCCGCGTCGGTCGCGAGCCTCGACGCTGAGACGCTTGCGGCGGCGCGCTACGTGCTCGGTCAACCGCCGATCGGTTCTGAAACCCTAGCGCGCATGACAGCGCTACGCGCGGTGCTGAATGTGGAATCGAATCTGCTCGACAACATGCCCTATGACACGATCTTTGCGCGCGGCATTCATGTGCTGACGACGGGCGCGGTTTTTGCCGTACCGGTTGCGGAGATCGGTCTCGGCCTTGCACTCGATCTGGCCCGCGGCATCACGCCGGCCGACAATGACTTCCGCGCCGGGCGGGAGAAATGGGGCGGCGCGGGCAACGGAGAGGCGCGGCTGATCAGCGGCGCCGATGTCGGCATCATCGGCTTCGGCGATCTCGGCCGGGCGCTCAACCGTCTGCTTGCAGGGTTCCGCTGCACCGTCAAAGTTTGCGACCCTTGGCTGCCGCCCTCGATCCTGCGGGAGCATGGGGTCGTCCCGGCCCGTCAGGATGAGGTCCTTGAGAGCTCCGATTTCGTCTTTGTCGTCGCCGCGGTCACAACCGAGAATCGCGGTTTTCTCGGCGCCGAGGAATTCGCCCGCATGCGGCGCGGCGCGTCCTTCATCCTGCTCAGCCGCGCCGATGTCGTCGATTTTGACGCGCTGGTCGACGCTGTCGCACGCGGTCATATCACAGCGGCGAGCGATGTCTTTCCCGAGGAACCGTTGCCGCTGGACCATCCGGTCCGAACCCTCGATGGGTTCGTGCGGTCCGCCCATCGGGCTGGCGCTCTCGATGTCGCGTTCAAGCGCATGGGCGATATGGTGCTGGAGGATATGGCGTTGATGGATCGGGGTTTGCCGCCGCAACGGTGCAAACGCGCCGAACGGGAAACCGCAGCGCTGATGCGCTCGCGCCCGGTCGATACGAATTAGACGGTCGTTCCAGGGCGGTTCGCCTCTCGCCAGATTGTTCGCCGCGCCGAGTAGCCTGGGCAGAGGTAAGCGGCCTCGTGTAGCGCTTGGGGAACGACTGAGTATGGGCGGAAGTTAGTCAACGCGTCGGTCAGGCGAACCGATGCGCAGCGCGAAATTCATCATTCTGACGCATAAATTTGCATTGCAGGGAAATGGTATTGAGATAGGTCATTTTCCATGGGGGCGACCGTGCTGTTTACTTGATCCAAAGTGATCAATCGGGGAGGTCCATCCTAAGTGCTGTTGGCCGGTATCGATAGAATTCGGTGTTTTCCTTGAGCACCTTGGCCACAGCGCCAACACCCGTGCAGAACGATATTACAGATCGGGAAGCATGGCTGGCTATGCGGGCGGCCTGTACGTCCGACCCCGGGGCGTTTCATGGCGCCTTGGCGAAACGTCAGATTTGCTGGCTCCTTGAAGAGGAGGGCGAGGACGGCGTCTGGGCCTTCTGGGACGCGGCGCAAGAGCGTTGGCGCGGCTGGCATGCGGTGACGGGCGCGCCGGCGTCCCTCGACCTTCCAGAGAGTTTCGATCCGTGGGACATCGCGCTGGATGACAGCCATGCGCCGATGTTCGCCTGGTTTCGCGGCGGCATGACGAACGCCGCGTTCAACGAGGTTGATCGGCATGTCTTAGATGGATTTGGCGAAGAGCCGGCCCTGATCTACGAGGGCGACCGCTGGAACATGTCCGAGAATGACGGACGCGGCGCGCCGGTCGACGGGTATTCCATCCCTCGGAAAAAGCTGCTGCTGGAAAGCGCGAAATGCGCGATCGCCCTGCAGACGCTCGGGCTCGGCCCCGGCGACCGTATCGCGCTCAATATGCCGAGCATCCCGGAGCAGATTTACTGGACCGAGGCGGCCAAGAGACTGGGGATCGTCTATACGCCGGTCTTTGGCGGTTTCAGTGACAAGACCCTGTCGGATAGGATCGCAGACGCCGGCGCCCGCGTCGTCATCACGGCGGATGGCAGCTATCGAAACGCCCAGGCCGTTCCTTTCAAGACGAGCTACACCGATCCGGCCCTTGATAACTTCATCGCGGTGGGCGTCGCCCTGACTCTATTGGGCGAAGCGCTGGCGGACAACGCGCTCGGTCTGTCGGCGTCCCAAATCGAGCATGTTCGCGCTGAGGTGACACAGTCCTTGGCGGATGAAGTGACGGTGGAACGCTCTGACGTTATGCGGGGCGTTGGACGGGCGATTGCGTCCCTCCCGCAATCCGATGCGCTGGATGCGAAACAGGCGGCGAACGCCCGAATCACACTGGCGTCAAAACTTGTCGCCGCGCCCCCGCGGATCGACGCGGTCATTGTTGTCCGCCACACCGCGCAGCCCGATCTGGTCTGGAACGACGCGCGCGATCATTGGAGCCACGACCTGACCGACGCGGCGGGCGAAAAACTGCTTCAGGCCGCCCGTGCGGCCGGCTCCGCCGTGACAGACGAAAATTCCCTGATGGCGCTGCCGGACAGTGACTTCGTCCGAGCCGTCTGGGCGGCGTCGCGCCCGACGCCGGTCGATGCGGAATATCCGAATTTCATCATCTATACGTCCGGATCGACGGGCAAACCGAAAGGCGTCGTGCATGTGCATGGCGGCTATTGCGCAGGCGTCTCGGCGACCATGCCGATTTCCTTCGACGCGCAGCCCGGCGATGTCATCTATGTCGTCGCCGATCCCGGTTGGATTACAGGCCAGAGCTATTTGATCGCGGCGTCCCTGCTGACGCGGGTGACAACGATCATTTCCGAAGGGTCGCCCGTCTTTCCGCATGCGGGCCGCTTCGCTTCGATCATCGAGCGCTACAAGGTCAAGATCTTCAAGGCCGGGGTGACCTTCTTGAAGACGATCATGCAGGACCCGGAAAACCTGCGGGACGTGAAATCCTACGATCTGTCGTCGCTGCGAGTCGCGACCTTCTGCGCCGAGCCGACCTCGCCCGCGGTTCAGGCCTTTGCGATGGAGCATGTGACGCCCTGGTACATCAACAGCTATTGGGCGACGGAACATGGCGGCATCGTCTGGACGCATTTCTACGGCAATGGCGATTTTCCGCTGCAAGCGAACGCGCACACTTATCCGCTGCCATGGATTTTCGGCGATGTGTGGGTCGAAGACAAGGACGGCGCCATGGCGGCGGATGTGGTCCAAGCCCGGCGCGATGAAAGCGATGGCGGCAAACCCTGGCGGCGCGCCGACGCCGCCGAAAAGGGCGAGATCGTCATCGCCGCGCCTTATCCCTACCTGGCGCGCACGATATGGGGAAACACCCAGGGATTTCAGATCGAACAGACGGGCAAAGGGGTGCGGGTCGCGTCGGGGTGGCGGGGAGACGCCGAACGTTACGCCGACACCTACTGGCGGCGATGGCGCGGGGTCTGGGCCTACACCCAGGGCGACTTCGCCATCCGGCATGAAGATGAGTCATTCTCGCTGCACGGCCGCTCGGATGACGTGATCAACGTGTCCGGCCACCGGATCGGCACCGAAGAAATCGAAGGCGCTATCCTGCGCGACAAGACGCTCAATCCGAACTCGCCCGTCGGCAATGTCATCGTTGTCGGCGCGCCGCATCGCGAAAAGGGCGTCACGCCGATCGCCTTCATCACCTGCGCGCCCGATCGAAAGATCACGCGCGAGGACGAGAACCGGCTCGGCAATTTGGTGCGCACGGAAAAAGGGGCGGTTGCGGTCCCGTCGGATTTCCTGGAGGTCCCCGCTTTCCCCGAAACCCGCAGCGGTAAATATATGCGGCGCATGGTTCGCGCGGTCGTCACGGGCGACGACCTGGGCGATGTATCGACCTTAAGAAATCCCGAAAGCCTGGACGAGCTGGCGCAGGTCGTCAGTCAGTGGCGCGATCGCCAGCAGCTGGCGGATGAACAGGCGCTGTTTCAGCGTTACCGGTATTTCCTGGTGCAGTATAATACGGTCAAACCCGGATGGCGTGTCGCCACCGTGACGATCGCCAATCCACCAGTGAATGCGCTGAACGAACGGGCGCTGGATGAGCTTGGCATCGTGGTCGATCACTTGTCCCGGAAGGACGATGTCGCGGCGGTGATCTTCACTGGCGCCGGCGGTTCCTCGTTCGTGGCGGGCGCCGACATCAGGCAATTGCTCGAGGAGGTGAACACGGTCGCCGAAGCGAAGGCGCTGCCCAACAACGCGCAACTGGCCTTCAGCCGTATCGAGACAATGCAGAAGCCGTGCGTCGCGGCGATCCAGGGCGTCGCCCTGGGCGGCGGCATGGAATTCGCGCTCGCCTGTCACTATCGCATCGCCGAAGCGACCGCCCGCTTTGGCCAGCCGGAAATCAATCTACGCTTGCTGCCGGGCTATGGCGGGACTCAGCGTCTGCCCCGTTTGCTAGCGTCCAAGCGCGGGCCGGAAGGTGTGCGAGACGCGCTCGACCTGATCCTCGGCGGCCGGTCGATCTCTGCGGATGAAGCATACGCCATCGGCGCCATCGATCAGATCACGGAAGGCGCGCATGACGCGCTGGCGGAGGCGCATGCCATGGTCCGTGATTATGCAGCGCTTGGCGAAGCGAGCGCGCTTGGCCAAGCGTTCGCCGCACGGCATGCGATGACAGTGGAATGGGAGAAGCCCAGCCCGATCGATCTGGACACTGTGTTGGAAGACGGCTTCCTCAAGCGTATTTTGGGCCAACTTGAATGGGCCGGGCGCGCCAAAGCCGCCGCGCGGGCGCTGGACGCCGTGCGCACCGGTTGGGAGGAAGGCGCCGACAACGGCTATATCCGCGAAGCCGATTGCTTTGCGGAGGCTGTCATTGATCCGGAAGGCGGCAAGACCGGGATCGACCAGTTTATGGAGAAGCGCAGCCCGCCGTTGCCTGTGCGGCGGAACGCGGTTCACGATGTAGCGGACTACGCGTCCAAGCGGGACGCGCTGCTCGAGTCCGGCGACCTCTTGCCTTTGGGCGCGCCCTTCTACCCGGGCGTTACGCCGATCCCCGCGTCTCAGTTCGCCTTCGGCGTCGCCAAAGACCCGGATACGGGGGCGCCGCAGTTTGGCCCGCCGATTACGCATGAGCAGGAGCTGATCGCGCCCGTCAAGCAGCCTGCCGCCAATGAAGCGCTGGTCTATGTCCTGACCTCGGAAGTGAATTTCAACGATAATTGGGCCCTCACCGGCGTCCCGGTGTCTCCCTTCGACTATCATGAAGAGGATATTCAGATCACCGGGTCAGGGGGACTGGCGCTTGTCGCCGCCTTGGGCAGTGAGTTGCGCTCCGAAGGGCGGCTGAAGGTCGGGGATCTGGTCGCAATCTATTCCGGGACCAGCGATCTGCTCGCCCCGGAAGCCGGTCATGATCCGATGTTCGCCGGGTTCTCGATCCAGGGCTATGAGACCGAAACCGGCAGCCACGCCCAGTTCCTGACGGTGCAGGGCCCGCAATTGCATCGGCCGCCCGACGGTCTCACACTTGAACAAGCGGGCGCATACACGCTGAACCTTGGCACGATTACGCGCTGCCTGTTCACGACCTTGCAGATTGAGCCCGGGAAAACGCTCTTTGTCGAAGGCGCCGCCACCGGCACCGGTCTCGACGCCTTGAAAAGCAGCGTCCGGTCGGGACTGGCGGTGACGGGGCTCGTCTCAAGCGCCGAAAGGGTCGATTTCGTGCAATCGCAAGGCGCGGTCGGCGCGATCAACCGGACGGACGCGGATATCGCCGAATGCTATACGCCGGTCCCAGACGATCCCGCCGATGTCGCCGCTTGGGAGGCCGCCGGAGAGCCGCTGCTGGACCGTTATCGCGCGATCAACAACGGACAGCTTGCCGACTTTGTCGTCAGCCATGCCGGCGAACGGTCGTTTCCGCGCAGTTTCCAACTGTTGGCCGAAGGCGGAACGTTGGCGTTTTACGGCGCCTCTTCCGGCTATCATTTTAGCTTCGTTGGAAAAGAGGGTGACTGCAGCCCAGGGGAAGCGCTGCAACGCGCGGCGCTGCGCGGCGGGGAGTGCGTTCTCATCTACTATGGTCCCGGATCGGAGGACCTCGCCGATCCTGTCGGCATGGAAATGATCGAAGCCGCCCGTCTGTTCAAGGCGCGCGTTGTGGTTGTTACGACGACGGATGGTCAACGCGAGTTTCTACAGTCTTTGGGCCTGGAAGACACGGTCGAAGGCATTGTCAGCCTGGAAGGGTTGAAGCGGCGCGATGGCGATAAGTTCGAATGGCCAGAGACGCTGCCGCGACTGCCGGACGCGCGCACCGATATCGAGACCTTCAAACGCGGCGTCCGCGACTATCAGCAACTCACGATGAAACCGTTCGGCGCCGCCGTCGGCCGCTACCTTCGATCCGCTGGCAACCCGCGCGGGGCGCCGGATGTTATCCTGGAACGGGCGGCGGTCGACACCCTTGGCGTTTCAACATCGCTCGTCAGGCCGAATGGCGGACGGGTTGTTTATTGCGAAAACATGGCCGGGCGCCGCTATACCTTCTATGCGCCCCAGGTTTGGACGCGCCAACGGCGTATCCTGATGCCGACCGCGCGTATCCTGGGCACCCATCTCTGCAATGCATACGAGGTGACCATGATGAACCGCATGGTCGCGTCGGGATTGCTGGATGTCACGGAGCCCACGGTTGTGCCTTGGCAAGACCTGCCGCGCGCGCATCAAGCCATGTGGGACAATACCCACGCCGGGGCGACTTATGTCGTGAACCACGCCTTGCCGGCCATGGGACTGCGAACGCGCGACGAGCTCTTTGAATATTGGTCGATGAGTCGCTCTTCATAAGAAGGTTGATGTGCAAGGCGCTTTTGGGCGGCGCAAGAATGGGGAGACGAGGCAATGCCAGGCAAAAAAGCCGAGACGGAAACCGCCGAGAACAATCAGAAAGGCCGGCTTGCCGGACAGACTTGCCTCATCACAGGCGCGGCTGGAAATCTTGGCGGCGTGATCACACGGCGCTTTGTCCTGGAGGGCGCGCGCGTAATCATGTCCGGCCGCTCGAAGGAGCGTATGGAGGCGGCGCGCGAAGCGGTGCTTGCGGATACGGGCGCGCCGGCGGGGCAGGTGCATACGGCGATATTCGACGGCGGCGACCCGGATAGCGTGCGGGAGGCCCTGGCGAAAGCGGCGGAGAAATTCGTTCGGATCGATGTTCTCGTCAATAACGCCGGGTCCGCCGGTCCGAAGCAGCCCATTGAAAACGTCCCGCTGACCCGCGAGGAAATGGCGGCCTGCGGCGACACCGAAACGGTCCCGGACGCGATGCGCAACATCCTTGGCGTAACATGGAATACGGCGCGTCTCGCGGCGCCCTATATGCCGGTCGGCGCGTCCATCGTGAATGTTTCAACGATTTTTTCGCATGAACAGTACTATGGGCGCGCCCCCTATGTCGTGCCGAAAGCCGCCCTCAATGCGTTCTCTCGCCAGCTCGCCATCGAGCTTGGTCAGCGCGGCATACGCGTGAACAACATCTTCCCCGGTCCGATCGAAAGTGAGCGCATTCGCACCGTCTTCGCCGCGATGGATGAGTTGCAGGGCAACAAGGATGGCGAAACAGCGGAGTTCTTTCTCGGTAAGATGACGCTGAAGCGCGCGGTCGATGGAAGACCGCGGGATGACACTCTGCCGACGCCGATCGACATTGCGAATGCGTGCGTGTTTCTAGGAAGCCAGGACTCGGGCGCATTAAACGGCGTTGAACTCGATGTCACCCATGGCATGGTTGTGCGGAAGGACGATCATTCGACTTTCCTAACGCGTCCCTCCATGCGGTCTTTCGACGGCGCCGGCATGTGCGTGCTTATCCTCGCCGGCGAGGATTGGCGCGACGCGCTTGAAATAGCCGCCATCCAAATCGACTGCGGCGCACGCGTCCTGCTTGGCATGACCCGCCAGGCCGACGTCGATCAGGCGCGCGCCAGAATTCGCGCTCAGAATATCGGTCCGGGGCTTGAGGTTGAGAGGCTCAACCGTACCGAGCCCGGCAAGATGGAAGAACTGCTCCAGGCCTACTCGGCTGAGCATGGGCCGATCACCAGCGCGTTCATCCTGCCGGTGAAGCCGCCGAATCACTATGTCGGGTCGTTGTTGGACGCAGACGACGCCACCGTCAACGAGTTCATGGATGTTGAACTGACCGGGGCCATGGCGGTTTCCCGGACGATGAGCCGATACTGGAAGGGGCGGGAAGACCTCACCCGCGCCCCGCGGTTCGTCTATATCTCCAATACCTCCGATGGTGGGAAAGAGACCTATAACGAGGTCCTCTCGGCTGGCGTCGAGCAGTTGATCCGGATTTGGCGCGACGAGTCGCGCGTCAATGTGGGCAAAGGCATGCAGAAACTGCCGGTCTGGGGCAATCAGATCATCCGATACACGAACAAGGATGAGGAAAACACCCGCTTCGCCGCAGGACATGCGACCCGGATCGCCTTTAAGGATCAGGAGATCGCTGAAATCGATCTGCGGTTGCCGAGCAGTATCGGCATGGGAACCGGCGCACGCCGGGCGATGATGGGGGCCGCGGAGAATATTTCCGGCCTTCACTTGGGCAAGGTCGCCTTCATTACCGGTGGATCGGCGGGGATCGGCGGTCAGGTCGCTCGGCTGCTCGCCCTGGCCGGCGCTAATGTCGTCATGGTGGCCCGCCGTTCCAGCGAATTAGAAGCGGCGCGCGCCCGGATTGTCGACGAACTTCTGGATATGGGGATGGCCAGTGTCGATCGGCGCGTCAAAATCATCCCGGATGTCGACGTCAGTGACTTTGCATCCTTGAGGAAGGCCTACACCGCAACAATTGAGGAGTTCGGGAAGGTCGACTACCTGATCAACAATGCGGGCGTCGCCGGCGCCGAGGACATGGTCGTCGATATGGATCTCGACGCCTGGCGCTTCACGTTGAACGCGAATTTGATCTCCAACTACCTTTTGATGCATGAAGCCGTCCCAAGCATGAAGGCTCAGGGCAGCGGCTACATCCTGAACGTGTCGTCCTATTTCGGCGGCGAGAAGTTTCTCGCGGTCGCCTATCCCAATCGCGCGGATTACGCCGCGTCGAAGGCGGGGCAACGGGCGATGGTCGAGGCGTTTTCCCGGTTTTTGGGGCCTGAGGTTCAGTGCAACGCGATCGCGCCGGGGCCGGTCGCGGGCGACCGGCTGGCCGGCAGCGCCGGGCGCCCTGGGCTGTTCAAACGCCGAGCCCGGCTGATCCTCGAGAATAAGCGCCTGAACGCCACCTATGCCGCGCTCATTCGCGCGGTGCGCGATGGCGCGTCCGTGGACAAGGTGTTGGACCGTCTGTCGCGCAACAGCATCAGCGTGTTGTCGCATGACGCGCAGGCGCCGAACGAGTTGCGACAGCTGGCGCTGGAATTCGCACGACAAGGCGACGGCGTCTGTACCTGGGACCAATTCCTCCTGACGCCGGCGCTTGCCCAACGGCTTCTCTCACGGCTACGCCGCGGCGGCTATCTCCAGGAGTCGGAAAATCTGCGCAACGCCCCCGATGGTGAAGCGCTGCACGCCGAATGGCTGGTTTCATCGCCGCCGGAAGACCTGCCTTTCTTGCCCGATGACTTGGTGAACAAGGAAGCGGAAAAGGTCAGCAAGGGCGTGCTCTCGCAATTGCATCTGGGCGCGATGCCGACCGAAGCGGACGTCGCCCAAGCGACCGTATTCTTCCTTGCTGACCGTGCGGTGAGCGGAGAGACTTTCATGCCGTCGGGCGGGCTTCGTGTCGAACGCTCGACGACCGAGCGTGAAATGTTTGGGAGCCCGAAGTCGGACCGGCTGGAGGCGATGCGCGGGAAGACGGTGTGGTTTGTCGGCGATCATCTCGCGGACTATATCGCTGCGACAGCGCGCACTATGATTGTCGATTGTGGTGTGTCTCACATCGTCATTATCGCCCGGACCAAGAAGGGGGGCGAGGCCGTTCTCCCGCTGTTGGAGGGCTGTCCGACCGACGCTATTCACGTTGAAACCGCCGGAGACGATATCGAAGGCGCGATGGACCGGGCGCTGACATCCTGGCCTAAGCCGACAACCGTGGTTTCCATGCCGATGGAGCCGTTGCCCGACCGGTTATTCGAAAATGAAAACCTTCTGACGCCTGAGGAGTTTGGCGCCGTCGTCGAGGAGAACCTGACAAATCATTTCCGTGTTTCGCGCAAGGCGTCGCTCTATGACAATTGTCAGCTCGTTCTCGTGACGCCCGATGTGCCCTACGGCGCCAGTGGGCCGGCATTCGCTCTGGCGAACTTTGTTAAGACAACGCTGCACGCGTTCACGGCCACACTTGCGGTCGAGAACGAACGCCTTGTTCATGACGTGCCGACCAACCAGATTAATCTGACGCGCCGTGTTCGTTCTGAGGAGCCGCGCGACGAAGAAGAGCATCAGGAGGAGTTGTCACGATTTGCACGGGCCGTTCTCCTGGTCGGCGCGCCGTTGCCGGATGCTCAGGATTCTCGATATCGGGCGCGGATCTACCGCGGCACCTCAATGACCGTTTAAGCAATGGGATGCATCCCCTTCCTCTGAATGGGCTGACCCCGCGTGAGCAAACTGAAGTCGCTGTCCGGCGCAGCCTAACAAGCGCGAGACATACGTTCGCACAGAGACGGAGTGCGTCCATACCATCCCGACGCCAAGCCGCAAGGGGCTTGTTTGTGTCGCCCTATCGCTTCGCTACATGAGGGCATGGCGGAAAGTGAGAGACGAAGTTCGAACTCTCCGCAAGGCCGCGACCGCGGCCCGGCGACGGTTCGCCGCCCCGTCGGAGCGGTTGAGCGAAGCGAAACAAGCGCGAGACAAACAATGGCGGAGCGGGTGTGCGCCGTACCAGGATATCAGAACCGGGCAAGCAATTGTTTTTAATGAGAAATCCGGGATGATTTTCTGAACATGTTTCCCAAAATGTTTGCCAAAATGTTTGCCAAAATTCAGGCGGTAACGAAGTCCCCCTAACGAGACCAACAGACCAACGATGGTCACGAGCAGAACTACTTTGAGAGATTGGAAATGATGCGCCGTCTCGAAACGATGACCCAAGCGGAAAGTGCTATTCCGAAACCAGGAGGCTCCGCGCTCGGCTCTTAGCAGCGGTAAGGGTTTGCCGATCAAGATGAACCCGTTCCAGCCGCAGGAACAGAGCTACGGCGTCCGCCTCGAAGGCGGTTCCCTCATATCTCTGTACAGCGCGCGCAGCGATTCTAAGGGATCGTTCGAGCCTGTCTTCCTGGGAAGGCTTGGACGCGGATGGTTGAAGGGCGTTCATACGCGCGAGTCTTAAGCGCTTGGCCGCAAGTCACCTTCACGACAACCTCACCAGTCGCGTTTCTCAAACCTTGTTCGTTTTCTCTTTGGTTGACCGGCACGGGCGGCACGACCAAGTGCCAAGACACACATCCTTGCAGGTACATATGGCGACATTCGATTTCAGTAGGATTGAGAACGAACAGGTACGAGCGGTCTTCGAGCGCATGCTGAAGGTGAACACTGTTGCCGGAGCCGCGGTTCAGAAAGCGTATGGCAAGGCCAAGAAACCTGTCTCGACAATCTTTGTTGACGACCCAGTGTTCAACGCTTCCGCCAGCCTCGGACAAAGCCGGTATCTGATTAAAATCTCCGCTTCGGTTCCATTACTGACGGCGATGCTGTTTGGCCGCTTCTTTGCGCAATCTGCTGTGATGCCGTGGCTCACGCCTTCAGACGAAGCCGTAGGCGCGAGGAACGATACCGTTCAATTCATTACCGACCCGAAGGACTTCGGTGACCGCGACGTATGGCGGGTATCGTTAACCAACGAGCGTCTTATCGCATCCGCCAAATTCGCGGATATGTGCCTCGCCTTCATCGCGCTCCACGAACTAGGGCATGTGGTCGCCGGACACGCAGAAGGGACGCGGCACTATTACGGACGCGCCGAATTCAGCGAATTGTTTGCAGTAGGTAGCCGTCCAACGGATCAGAGGGAACGCGACCAATCTTGGGAGTACGACGCAGACGCTGTAGCGGTCGTCCTGCTGATGGACTATCTCGACGATCTGGCAAAGCAGAAATCAGGTCTCACGAAACACGAGATACTGTTTGATAAAGATAAAGACCTGTTCACGCAGCTCCTATCATTCATGGTCATCGCGCTGTTTGTTTTGTTCAACTATATTCGAGGCGCCCGTTATGACCTGGAACTGGCGACAAGTCATCCACACCCGATGGTGCGGATACAGTACATCAAAGACATGATGGTGCATGAAGCGCGGAAAAGAACCGAATTTGACCTGCTCCTCTTCCTCGACCTTATCGATCAGCGGTTGGAGGAAGCGATGATCGGCTTGGAGGAGTGACCTGCTCCCCTGAAATCTCCCCGTTTTGAAGTTAGTCTGTTCTCTGATTGAGGAGACAGACGATGAAGAGATCCCGTTTCAGCGAAGAGCAGATTATCGGCATCCTGAAGGAGCATCAGGCGGGCATGACCGCGGC
>JASJDC010000010.1 GCA_030065235.1 Alphaproteobacteria bacterium | reverse complement strand
CTGAGGTTCGGTGAAATAGGCCCGCGCGCCGGACACCATGACCTGCACCGCCTGGTCGACCTCGGCCAGCATTTTTCGAAAGCCGTCGCGGTGCAGGTTGGGAAGTTCCGGGCGCTCCATCGCCAGTCCCAGAACCAGATGAACGCAATTGTCCAATATGATGTCAACGTGGTGCAGCAGGCTCAACACGTCGCCCCGCGTGTCGGGCATCAGCATCTCGGTATACATCACATTGGCGATGTTGCGCCGCACCTCGTCCGCCCGGTCTTCGACGGCGCGGATCTGCTCGACCCGCTTGGCGAGTTCCTCATCCGCGCCATGGTCGAGATAGTGCAGGACCGTGCGCTGAACGATCATAGCCGCTTCCGACACCTTGTCGAAAAAATCGTCGATCTCGCTGATCAACAGCCCGGTTCTCTTGAAAGGCAAAATATCGACCATCTCCATCCCCTTCGAAGCCGCAAAAGCGGCGGCCGCGCCCGGTCTTCGCCTAGCGCCACCGGTCCTGGCCAACAGTCTCAACCGAAAGAAGCCCCAGTGACAATAGGTTTATTGCCGAGCGCTTTGTTGGCTTCGGGACGGCCAACCCGGACCGCCGCGCAAGGCGCGCTTTCTTCAGGAAGGCGGCGTGGGCTCTGATCAGGTGAGGTCGGCTGGGAGGAGGTTCTCCGGCATGTTCTGATAACAGACGGGTCTGAGCCAGCGGCGGATCGACAGCGTGCCGACAGAGGTCGCGCCGAAATTCGTCGAGGCGGGATAGGGCCCGCCATGGACCATGGCGTCGGCGACTTCGACGCCGGTCGGGAATCCGTTCGCCAGCAATCGCCCGGCTTTTCGCGTCAGGACAGGCAGGAGGCGGCGCGCCGCGTCGGCGTCCTCCGGATCGATATGGAGCGTGCAGGTCAATTGCCCGACCAGGCGCGAGGCCACGGTCTGCATCTCGTCCAGATCGGCGACCGTCACGATCAGCCCGAGCGGACCGAAGACCTCTTCGCCCAGCGCCTCGTTGGACAGCCACGCGGCGCCCGTTGTCCGGTAAAGATAGGGCGTCGCATTACGCGCGTCACAACTTGTCTCGAGAAGCTCTTGCACGCCCGCGCTGGCGGCCACCCGCGCGCGCCCGGCGCGATAGGCCTGAGCGATGCCGTCGGTCAGCATCACCTGGGGGCCGACCTCTGCTAATGCCGCTGTTGCGGCCGTCGCGAAGGCCTCCGCTTCGGGCCCGTCGATCAGCACTGCGACGCCGGGATTTGTGCAGAACTGGCCTGCGCCCATCGTCAGCGAGCCGACCCAGCCGGCCGCAATCTCCGCGCCGCGGGCTGCGGTCGCCGCCGGCAGGAGAAACATCGGGTTCACGCTGCCAAGCTCGCCAAAGAACGGGATCGGCTCTGGCCGGGACGCGCAAAGATCGAACAGCGCCCGTCCGCCGCCGAGCGAGCCGGTGAAGCCGACCGCCCGGATCAGCGGATGGCTGACGAGCGCCTGCCCGGTCTCGCGCGCGCCGCCCTGGACGAGGCTGAAGACGCCCGCGTCAAGGCCGTGGGCCTCGATGGCGGCTTGGATCGCTTGCGCCACGATCTCACTGGTGCCGGGATGGGCCGAGTGGCCCTTGACCACCACCGGACACCCGGCCGCCAGAGCCGAGGCCGTGTCGCCGCCGGCGACCGAGAAGGCGAGCGGGAAGTTCGACGCGCCGAACACCGCCACGGGCCCGATGGGCAGTTGCATCATGCGCAGATCAGGACGTGGAAGCGGCTGGCGCTCCGGCAGTGCGGCGTCATGGCGCCGGTCGAGATAGTCGCCCTTCTCGATATGATCGGCGAACAGGCGAAGCTGCCCCACGGTACGGCCCCGCTCGCCTTCCAGTCGCGCCGCCGGCAGTCCGGTCTCCTTCACTCCGGTCTCCGTGATCGCCGCCCCGCGCGCGTCGATCTCCTCGGCGATGGTTCTCAGGAACGCTCCGCGTTCAGCCCGACCCAACTGGGCGTAGGCGCCGAAGGCCGCCTCCGCCGCGCGCACGGCGCGATCCACATGGTCCGGCCGACCGACAGCGAACGCGTCCGCCGTCCCGGTCACGGGCATGTTGTGGAAGGTTTCGGCGTCGCCCACCCATGCGCCGGCGATCAAATGTTTGCCTGTCAGCATCGTCATCCCCTTTAGATCAGCCGCCGCGCCGCGAGATTGGCCATCAGCGCGCGGGTTCCAAATGTCCATTCCGGGCAGTTCGTCGACAGATCGACGGTGTTGCAAAGCTGGCCCAGCGCATCCGAAGCGATGGTCACGACATCACCGATCCGATGAGTGAAACCTTCGCCGGGCGCGTTGCGATCTTCGGTCGGGGCGAAGAGCGTCCCCAGAAACAGCATCAACCCGTCGGGATATTGATGGTGCCGTCCGATTGTCTGCGCCGCCAGATCCTCCGGATCGCGACTGATCTCGGACATGGACGACAAGCCGTTTAGGACGAAATCGTCTGGGCCTTCAACTCGCAGCGTCACTTCGGCGCGCCGCACGTCATCGATCGAGAATCCCGCGTCAAAGAGGCGGATGAACGGGCCGATCGCGCAGGATGCGTTATTGTCCTTCGCCTTCGACAAGAGCAGCGCCGAGCGTCCCTCGACATCGCGCAGGTTGACGTCGTTGCCGAGCGTCGCCCCGACGATCTTGCCCGTTGATGCGATGGCGAGGACGATTTCGGGCTCTGGATTGTTCCATTTGGACATCGGGTGCAGCCCGACCCGCGCGCCGGGCCCGACGGCGGACAGGGTCTGCGCCTTGGAGAACACCTCGGCGTCCGGGCCGATGCCGACCTCGAGATAGGGGCTCCAGAGCCCTTCCGCTTGCAGCGCGGATTTCGCGGCCGCCGCTTCCTCTGATCCGGGCCGGATGTTACGGAGACTGTCGCCGATCGCGGCGCCGACGCGGCGGCGGATTTCTTCGGCCTGGGCGGGATCGCCGGCCGCGCGCTCTTCGATCACCCGTTCCACCATCGAGCCTGCGAAGGTCACGCCACAGGCCTTGATCGCCTGAAGATCGCAGGGCGCCAACAGATGGGGGCGCGACAGATCCTCCGCCGGCGTCGCGGCCAGGTCTGAGAGTGGACCGAGTTTTTCCCCCGGCGCCGCCAAAACATAGGCCAGCGGATCCGCCATCTCAATGACGTCCCGCACGGTCGGCGCGGCGCGGGCGGTGATGTCGAAGACGACCCCGTCGCGGACAACCGCGACGCTGGGACCGTCAACCGACGGAGTCCAAACCCGGCCGAGATAGGCGCCGTCGGAAGGCAGGTCGATCATCGATAATCCCAGTTCAGACCGTGCGACATCGGCATGTTTTCCCCTGGCTTCCGTTCATGGAGTCTGGCGCGCCCGGTCGGTGCGGGCCGTCGACAGACTCCGAAACCGGCTCGAAACACGAGAAGGCTGCACCCCCGCCGCCCAAATGGCAATGCGCTCTCTCCGGCGCCGGCCCCCGTCGATGGGGATGCGGACAAGGAGAGTTCTTTTGGGTCTATTGGTGTCGAATTGGCCAGACCGTTTCCGTATGGTCCTTTTTGGCCGCGAGACCAATCTCTACAGAATCGATTATACATCCTGTCGAGACATCAATCGGCGACATGAATAAGTTGCAGATGAATCGGATCCTTGGGAGTCGATTGTTACCGCTCTTCGTGCAACGCCGCATTCCTTGAAGGGCCTTTGCGTCGGTTGTAGGGTTTCGGCTTTCCCGCACCCTGGAGACCCGCATATTGGAGTTACGCGTGATCCGCGTCAGCGCCTTTCCCCGCGTACATGTCACCCTGATCGATCTGGCCGGGGTGACAGGCCGCAAGTTTGGCGGCGCCGGCTTTGCGGTCGACGCCCTGCCGACGGTTGTACGCGCCGAGGGGGCTCGGACGAACGCGCTTGACGGATTCGACCGGCTGGACGCGCGGGGCCGGGCCGATGTCGACGCCCTGCTGATGCGGCTGTTGGGCCGAACGGATCAAGGCGGCGTTCGGCTGACCCTCGAGGCCGCGCCGCCACAGCATGTCGGGCTGGGCTCGAAGACCAGCCTGCTTTTGGCCATCGCCGTCGCCTGTGACCGCATCGGAACGCTCGGGCTGGAGCCAGAGGCGATGCGGTCGATCAGCGGGCGCGGCGGGGCGTCCGGCGTCGGAAGCCATAGCTTCTTCGAGGGCGGGTTCATCATCGATGGCGGCCATCCTTGGCGCGAAGGCGAATCGTTCGCGCCCTCCAGCGCGGGGCCGCCCAGGGAGTCGCCGCCGCTTCTGGTCCGCGCTCGGTTTCCGGCGCACTGGCGAATCTTGCTTCTATTGCCAGAGGCGGCGGCGCCGTCAGTCTCTGACGAGGCGGCGTTTTTCGCCCGCAACGCGCCGATCGCGCCGGACGCCGTGTTTGATGTATTAGCCGGCGTCTATCACGGCGTGGCCCCGGCGGTGGCGGCGGCCGACCTGCCGGCGCTGAAAAAGGCTCTGGCGAAGATCCAGCATCGCGGCTTCAAACAGGCGGAACTCGCCGCTCAACCGGTTTTGGTGCGGTCGTTGCTATCGGAACTACAGGCGCAGGATGGTGTCGCCGCCGGTCTCAGCAGCTTGGGACCGCTAATTTATGCGATCTATGCGGCGGAGGATGGGCTGGCTCGCGACTGGGTGCTGAAACGCGCAGCTGAACATGCGAGTGTCTGCGTAGCCGACGCGTCGGCCCGCAACCGCGGCTTCGAGACCGACCAGATCAATGGGTGATGGGTCCGGGACGCTGGAGCGCCTGATCCTGATTATCGGCCGAAGCGGGGTCGGCAAGACGACGGCGGGCGCCTTTCTCGCTGAACGCCTGGGGGGCGCTGTCTATGAGGCCAGCGCCGCTTTTCAAGAATTGGCGGCGGAGAGGGGCGTATCGGCTCTGGATTCCGCCGCCGCCCTGGCCTTCTTGCAGGCGAACGGCATGGCTTCCGTCGCCGAGCGGATACACCGAAAGATGCTTTCTGATCCGGCGCCCTGCGCGATTGTCACCGGGTTGCGGACGCGGGAAGAGGTCGGATATTTGACCAAGCGGGTCCGGCCGAATGTGCGATTGCAAATCCTCGCCATCGAAGCGCCTGACGCGGTTCGATTGACCCGATTGGCGGCGAGAGGCCGCGCCGGCGCCGCCCTCTCGCCGGAGGCGCTGGAATTGTTCGACGCCGTAGAGGCGCAATTCGGATTGACGCCTGTCGCGGCGGGAATCGCCGACGCCGTGATCCAGAATGACGGCGCCTTGCCATCGTTCCGAAAAAGCCTGCTGAAGGCGGTAGGAGTGGATGACGCGCGGGCCCTTTCTCCCAAGGGACCTGTTGGACTATAACCGGCGCGGGTTTTGGGGAGGAGACGGTGGTGAGTTTTTGCACGGCATGCGGAACCGAGCTGACGCCCGGCGCGCGGTTCTGCGCCGCTTGCGGGACGCCGGTGGTTCGACCAGCCGCGCCGCCGGTTGAACAGCCGGGCGAGCGACGGCAGGTCACGCTTCTCTTCGCCGATCTCTGTGACTATACGCGCATCACCAGCGAACGCGATCCGGAAGAAATGCATGGTCTGATGGGCGCGTTGTTCCAGGAACTGGACGCGATCGTGCTTGGCTATGGCGGCACCGTGATCAAGCATCACGGCGATCTGGTCATGGCGGCCTTCGGCGCCGTGATCGCCCATACCGACGATCCCGAACGCGCGGCCCGGGCCGCCTTGGATTTCAATCGCGCTATTGACGCCATGGGCCGCCGGGTGGGTCTGCCGCTGGCGCTGCGGATTGGCGTCGCCAGCGGTGAAGTCGTGGTCGAAAAGGGCGCCCATAGCGGCGATATGCCGGAGTATCTGATCACCGGAATCGCCGCGAATCTGGCGTCGCGCCTGGAAAGCATGGCCAATCCGGGCGAGATCATCGTCTCCGACGCCGTTCATCTCATGGCCGGCGGTCGGCTCGACTGTGCGCTGGTCGGCGAGGTTTCGGTCAAGGGGTTGTCGGGCCCGGTGACCGCTTGGCGCCTTCTGGGTCTGAAACGGCCGACAGAGCGGCCGCCGTCGAGCGCCTTTGTCGGCCGCCGCAGCGAACGCGACCTGTTCCAAGCGGCCTTGGGTGCGACGCTGAGGACTCGACGCGGCCAGCCGATTTATGTGCGCGGCGACGCCGGCATTGGCAAAAGCCGGCTGGTCGAGGAATTCTCAGCGATCGCCAAGGCTGGCGGATTCTTGAGCCATCGCGTCCAAGTGTTCGATTTCGGCGTGAAGCGCGGCGATGACGCGATAGGCCTGCTGCTCCGAAGCCTGCTAGACCTGCCGCTTGTCCAGGACGGAAGCGATTTGGCGCCGGCGGTCGAACAGGCGATTGAAACCGGGGCCGTCTCGGCCGAGCGCCGGGCCTTCCTGTATGACCTGCTCGACCTGCCGCTTGATGCGGATGCGCGGGCGCTCTATGACGCGATGTCGATCGGCGCGCGGTTGCGCGGTCAGCACGCCGTGTTGGCGGATGCCGTTTCGGAGCGCTGCGCGCGCCAACCGCGGCTCATGATCGTTGAGGATGTACATTGGGCCGATCCGACGACGCTGGCGCACCTTGCGGCGATCGCCGCGGCGGCGGTCGAGGCTCCGGCGATCCTGGTCCTCAGTTCTCGTTCGGACGCCGATCCGCTGGACTCGACCTGGCGCCACGCCGCGGGCGGCGCACTAAGCCTGACCATGGACTTGACGCCGTTGCGGCCCGAAGAAGCCACCGAAATGGCGCGACAGTCTTTTGGCGCCGGCGCCGATATCATCGCCGATTGCGTCAGCCGCGCCAACGGCAATCCCTTATTTCTCGAGCAACTCCTGCGTGATGTAACGGAAAGAGGCCTGTCCTCGCTGCCCGCCTCGATCCAGAGCGTTGTGCAGGCGCGGCTCGACCGGTTGCCCAATCAAGACAAGAGGGCGTTGCAGGCGGCGTCCGTCATCGGTCAGCGGTTCGGTCTTGACCTATTGGCGCAGTTGACCGGGGACGTCGTCGACGACGGCCTGTTGGTCGGCCATGATCTGGTTCGGCCGGACGGCGACGCCTATCTGTTCAACCATGCATTGATCCGCGAGGGAATTTACCTCTCTTTGCTGAAGCGGGTGCGCCAGGATCTGCATCACAAGGCCGCCGCCTGGTTCGCGGACCGCGACGCGGCCCTGCACGCCGAACATTTAGCCAAGGCCGAGGATCGCGGCGCCGCCGAAGCTTATCTCGCCGCGATTCTCGATCTCGAACGGCAGTATCAATCGGAGCGCGCTTTGGATCTGGCTGACCGCGCCTTGGAGCTTGAGCGGCAAAGCATCGGTCCCTGCGAATTGACGTTGGCCAAGGCGAAGCTACTGCGGGACCTCGGCCGGTTTTCCGACTCCATCGACGCATTTCAAAAGGCGTTGACGCTGTGCCAGACAGACCGGGATCGCGTCCGCGCCCTGATCGGCATGGCGGCGGCCATGCGTCAGTGCGATCGAATTCCCGAAGCGCTGGCGGCGCTCGATCAGGCGGCGCCGCTGGCGGATCACGGGGCCACTGCATTGGAAAGGGTCCAGTTGCACCACAATCGCGGCGGCCTGCTTTATGCGACCGGCGCGCTGGAGGCCTGCATGGCCGAACACCGTCTGGCGCTGGAGCATGCGCAGGCGGCCGGGCTGGCGGAGCAGCGGGCCTTCGCCTTGAGCGGGCTTGGCGACGCGCACTACGCGACCGGGCGGATGGCGACAGCGTTGCGGCATTTCGAGGATTGCCTCGCCTTGTGCGCGCGGCACGGCTTCCGCCGGATCGAAGCGGCGAACCGGTTCATGACCGGCACCACTCGGTTCTACCTGAATGAGTTGGACCGGTCCTTGTCGGACTCCTTGAGCGCCGCCGAAGCCTCGGTCCAGGTTGGCGAGCGGCGCGCCGAGATCATCGCCAGACTGACCGCCACCCTCGTCTACATCTCCCGGGGGGCGTATGATGCCGGGCGCGAAGAAGCGGAAAAGGCCCTGTCGCTGGCCCGTGAAATCAAGGCCCGACGCTTCGAGCCCGTGATCCTGACCAACCTCGCGCGCATGGACCTGGCGCAAGGCGACGCCGCGTCGGCCAGACGGTTGCTGGATCAGGCGCTCACACGCGCGCGGTCGAGCGGCATGGAGTTCGCCGGCCCCTGGGTTCTGGCGACCCATGCGCTGCTCGTTCCAGATCCGGCGGCGCGCGCGCGCGGGCTGCAAGAGGGCGAATCGCTATTGGCGGCGGGGTCGCTCAGCCACAACCATTATTGGTTCCATCAGACCGCCCTGGCCAGCGCCCTGACCCGGGGCGATTGGACGGAGGCGGAACAGCGCGCGACGGCGCTGCGGATCTATACCGCGGACGAGCCGACCCCCTGGGCGACCTTCCGCGCCGATTGGGGCGCCGCCCTCGCTTCCTATGGTCGCGATGGGCCGGACGCGTCTCAAGCGCCGGAGCTCAAGCGTTTGGCCGAAGAGGCGCGGCGGCAGCGCCTGGCCGCGATCCTGGCGCCGCTCGAGCGGGCCATCGCCGGCCTACCGCTGGGCCAGGTTCTGCCATAACCGTTTTAGGCTCGCTTCGCCGCCGAAACTCGGGCTCCACAGGGTGGCGTCGCAGATGAGCACCTCGCCTGGCCGCGCCGCGTCGCCCCGCGCGCGCAGAAAGGCGTTGAAAAGGCCCGAACGACCTTCGGCGCTTAATTGGAACGGGTGCGGCTGATCTGAGGCGGTCCTGAAATACTGTTTCGCCAAGACATCAATCTGGCGCGCAGCCGCCGGCTGGATTTGGAAATGCGGCAGATGCGGGTGCAGGTTGAAGGTCTCGACGCCCTCAAGGATGTCCGCGCTAGGAAGATCGGTCGCTTTCACCAGCGTCGCCGGGGCGCCGTCGCCGACCGCGGCCGGGGCGAGTCCATAGCGATTGACGACCGGCAGTCCGAGACCGGCGAGCAGCGCTCGGCCGAAGCCGCCGATATCGTCTCGGGGCGGGGTCAGCAGGTCGCCATGGTGCCGGCGCTCGATCTCCTGCAGGATCGGGTCATCCGACAGGCCGAGGCTATGATGCAGCGAGACGACGAGCCGCGCGTCCGAGCGTTTCAGGAACGCCGCCGCCGCCGCTAATTCATCTGCGTCCGGCTTCTGGCCATGGTCCAGACTGACAATGATGACGAGATCGGCCTCATCGAAGACAGCGGCGTCGAGGGGCGTCTCGCGCCCCTCCTTGTCAACCCGCTCAATGATCTGGGGGTCAATGCCGGTTTGTTCGCCAATCACACCGCATGCGGGCTGGAAGTCGCCCAGGATCAGGCGGTCAATGAATCCGCCGATGGATTGATCCGGTTCGCTCGCCAGGACTTCCAAGGCGGGCCATTCCTGCCGGCGCAACTCGAACAAGGCCGGATAGCGATCGTTGAAGTCCGCCAGGTCCTGTTTGGCTTCCTGGCCGCGATCCCAGGCGAAGTAGAATTTGGTTGTTCGTCCGTTACTCATCGGAGGGTCCTCGGTTGGTTTCAGGGCGGTGACGAAAGCGGGCGCGGAGCCTTGGGGTCGACCTTGCGCAGCGCCTCATGAATGGCGTTTCCGAGCTCCTTCTCAATGACCTTCAGGAAGGAGCCGTCGCCGTGAAACTCGGCCAACCAGGGGTCCAGAACGACCGAGCGCAAGACCATCACCGTGTCGCCGGGCGCGTCTTCTCTCTGCAGCAGGCGTTTTTTGTAGGCGTTCATGAAGCGGGCGCCATAGGGGTCGAGGGTCAGGTCGGTCGAACTGACCATAAACCGGTAGGCCGAGACTTCTTTGTCCGGCCGCGGGCTCAGCGGTTCGAAAATCGCTCTATTAAACGCGTTCGCCGTTTCCAGGTCCGGGTTGAGCGATCCGTCGGCGCGCCGGAAGTTGAAGGCGTAGGTCAGGACATTCTCATCGGGACCGATCTCTCTCAGGAACGCCAAATCCTCCTCGTTCGCGACGATCTCGTGGATTGGTTTGTTGACCAGGCGCTCCCGGATGCGCCGGCGCTCCTCCTCGATCTCGGCGGGGTCCGGATTGCGTTTCCGCTCGGCGGGCAGACGCGGCAATGGGACGAAGTGAATGGGCCCGTCTGGGTCCCCGTAGCGCGTAAGCAGATGCGCATAGAGCATTTTGCAGCTGAACATCGCAGCGCCGAGGATACGGCCATAGCCGTTCTGGTCGGTCCCGATCACCCGGTGCGCCAAATAGGTAGCGGCCGCCGCGGCGCCCGGTTTTGATCCTTCGACGCCGTAGACGCCGAGCGCCACGTCCTCGCCTTGTTCACCCAGCACGGGAGCCTGATACAGGACTTGGAATCGCATTGCACCGTTGCGGTAGCAAAGCGCGCCGCCCGGATAAGGCGCATAGCCGGATTTATGCGGATCGACGGTGATCGAGTCGGCGTCAGGCAAGGCCCGGAACTGTGTTTCGACATAGTTGCTTAGGCCGATCTGAGGGGCGGGGTCGTCCAGCGGCGGCTCGGCTCCCAACGCTCCGCGATAGTGCGGACCCAACAGGCAGGCGTGATAGCCGCCCCAAGCGGCGTCGGCATGAATGGTGAACTCCATACCGCGTTCGCGGAATTTCTCACGCAGCGCCACGATCTTTTGCAAGGGATCGACGGCGGTTTCCTCGGTCGATCCCATAACGCCGACTACGCTGATCACCGGGGCGCGGTCCGCCAGGCGTTTCTCCAGCATCGCCTCAAGGTGGTCGATATCCTGCCGCGCGTCCTCGTCGACCGGGATTTTGATCATATTGCCGGCGCCGACGCCGAGCAGGCCGGCGGCCTTGTTGAAACTGTAGTGACAGGTCGCGGGAACGCAGACGGCGGGCCCGGCGCGCAGATCGCCGAGGAACCGACGCGCGAAATCCAGTACGCCCATCGCCCCGATCGTGAAAGGCGCGACGGCGTCGTAAAGCCTGTCTTGATCGATCCCATACTCGCTCTTGAGTCGGTCGGGCAGGTCGAGAACCGCGTCGACGCGAAGATTCAACAAGGCCCAAAGGTCGAGGTCGATCAACCGCCGGGACGGACCGCCATCGATGGCCTCGATGTCGATGAACCGACCCGCCTCCAGGCGTTGGTCCGAGGTCAAGGCCTGTTTCAGCGCGATGGGGTAGAATTTCAGGTTGCGCGCCGACCACATCGCCTCGATGTTCGCGACCGTGCCGCCGCAGGCCAAGTGTCCCCAGGGCTCGATGTCCGGCCGATCCGCGCGGCTCGTCACCTTGTATCCCAACATCTTGCAAAGGTCGTCGCCGACATGCCGTTCCAATTCGGTGGTCGCAGGCGATCCAGCGAAGGCGACATTGTTGGGGTTGTAGAGCAAGGCGGCGATATAGCCGACGACCGCCGGCATGCATGGGTCGGCGGTCATATGGCCCTGATAGCGCATGCTGAACCAGGGAATCGATTTCTTCAGCGCCGCGATCAGGTCCTGATAGGCGTCCTGGAACAGGTCCGTCGCCTCCAGGTAGCGTGGGTCGCGCCGGACTCTCTCGCTGATCTGAACTGGATCGTCAGGATGGAAATTCCGTCGCCAATGAACCTGATCGCGGATCGCGTCGACCACGAAACGCTCCAGCATATCGCCGTTCTCGCCCTTGGGACCGAGAAACCATGCCTCGACGGCGCGACTCCCTTCCGTTTGCCCGATCGGCGCGACGAACCGTTGACCGTCGCGCTGCATTGCGCCCAGCCCTTGGGCGGTGTCGCGGAACGCTTGGCTCTGCTTCTCTCTTGGCTCGAACATGGCGCATCCCTTCGATTGATTGCGGCGAGCCGGTCAATCCGGCTCGATTTGGCCGATATCGGCCATGGCGGTCGGATCGCGGATGACGATCGTTCCATTCTCGGTGGCGATCAGGTTCTCGGCGGTCCAGGCGCGTAGCTGCCTGTTCACGCTTTCCCGATTGGCGGCGATCAGATTGCCCAGGTCCCGCTGCGACAGGTCGATATCGATGCGTACGCCGCTGTCGATCTTGGTGCCATGCCGCGCCGCCAGGGTCGTCAAAAGCCGGGCCAGGCGACACGGGGTCTCCAGAAAGGCGATGCTCTCGGCCAATCCCGCCGCCTCGCGCAAGCGCCGGCAGAGCACCGCCATCATATTGATCGCGATATCCGGCGTCCGCCGGACCAACGCGAGAAATGCCTGGCGCTCGATGACCAGCACCAGGCATTCGCCGGCTGCGGTCGCATTAGCGGTCCGTTCCCGCCCGTCCAAGAGGGCGATTTCGCCAAGAAACTGGCCCGGTCCGATGAATTCGAAGACAATCTCGCGACCGGCCTCGGAATAAACGCTGATCTTGATCCGCCCCCGCACCACCAGAAGCATACCGCCGCCCATGTCGCCTTTCTGGAAAATCACCTGACGGTCGGCGAACCGGCGTTCGCGCGTTACGGCAAGGATTTCGTCCAACTGATCGGCCGCCAACCCGTCGAACAGGGCGTTGGCGGACAGCAGCCGACGCCGTTCCTCATGTCCCACATCCATGACGTCGCCGCCCCCCTGGCGATTACAGCTTCCTCGGTATGACACTACCTGAATATGCGGGCCATCGACATAGGAAACCTGGCCGGCGCGATGGCCGGCCAGATCCCTCGTCACTGGCGCAGGACGCTCCCTCACGCCGCCAAGTGCTGGTTTTTCGGCGCGGTGACGCCGACCAGTTTGTTCGCGCCGCCGACAGCGGCGGTCAGGTTGGCCGACACGTTCTCGACCGCCGAGTCCGTGTAGAGTGAGAAGTTTTCGACCCAACCCTCCATCTGTTGGGCCAGAGCCTTGTCGGTCGGGCTCTGCTCACCTTTGATGACGCTCCAGTCAGCGATATCGAAACCCTCGCTTCCGACGGCTCCGAAGGCGCCGACAAGGTTGAACTCTTCATACGCGGTTCCGTTCGCCACCCGCAGGGTTTCGATCTGGGTGTCGACATCGTTCATGCCGCGCACCGTGACCGAACTGTCGCCAAGGCTGATTTCCAAGTCGGCCCCGTCGGAGCTCTTGGAGAAGCTCAGGTCCTCCTGATCCAGGGTGAAGATCCCAAGCCGGCGCAGCTCCAGCACATCTTCGCCGCCAGCGCTGGCCAGATGATCCAGGCCTGGAATGTCGACCCCGAATTTGCCGATCCGCGACTGGATGTCGTTGACGCCGCTTTCATCGACGATATCGGCGCCGTCGCCCATCCAATGCAGATAGGTGTCGTCGCCGCCGCCGCCGATCAGATGGTCGTCAGCGCTATTGCCGCTGAGGAAATCCGCCCCGTCGCCGCCGACATAGAGATCGGTGGGTGGGACGATATCGAGCAGATCGTCGATCTTTTCCCGTATCGCGGCGGTTGGATCGAGCGCGGCCAACGCGTCCTGCAGGTCCTGGATCGGTTGGGTCAGGGTGTCGACGGTGTCGGCGATGGTTCGACGCGCCGCATTGATCTGATCGACGCCGGGCAGATCCTTGAGCGCGCCGTCGACGGATAGTTTCAGAAAGGAACTGGTGCTGATTAACGCGTCGTCGCCGGCCCCGCCGTGATAGAAGTTGCCGCCCAGGTTGACGCTGGCCAGTTCGAAGTCTTCGCCCTTGTCCCGTGCATCCTGATAGGCTTGGGCGCGCGCGGCGTCGGCTTTTTCCTTTTCCCACTCTTCCACGGTGGACGCCGTTCCGGTCACATCGAGCGCGAAGTCCTTAAGCTCCGAAAACGGGTTACCCGCGAGGATCAGGTCATCGTCGCCGCCGCCGAAATAGGTGTTGATCGAGCCGCCGGCCATGAACACGTCACGTCCGCCTTGACCGATCTGAATGTTGTTGGCGCCGAAACCGACGATCAGATCGTCGCCGTCGCCCGCCAACTGGGCGTTGATCGCCAGTTCCTTCGGCAGTTTCAGCCTGGCTTGCTTCTTGCGCCCGCCTTCGCCGTCATCCACCTCGTCAATCGCCGCCGAAACCGCGCCGCCCGGCGTCGCCGCGATCAAGACGTCGCGGCCGTCGCCGCCATACTGGAAATTAACCGCCAGCGGAACCGATTTCACTACGCTCATGGCGCCGCCGATCAGCCAGTCCTGGCCGTCGCCGCCGAATTGCGCGGTGAGCTGTCCGCCGCCGACCAGGATGTCGTCGCCGGCGTCGGCGTATTGCACGGCGCCCACGCCCGCCGCGGCCAGCAGATCGTCGCCTTGGCCGCTGACCTGGATGTTGGCGCTGCCGAGACCGAACACCAGATCCTTGCCTGAGCCGCCGACCTGCAGATTGCCCTGGCCGATGCCGACCAGGATGTTGTCGCCGCCGCCGGAAACCCCGGTCAGCCCATCCAGCTTGTCGCGCGCCTGGTTGAGCAAGCCGCCGTCGAAGCCGAGATCGGAAGGAAGCGCAGACCACAGGTGATCGCCAAACTGCAGGTTGCCGGAACCGCCGCCGATGACGATATCGTCGCCGTCGCCGCCGATCTGCACCTTCAGATTGCCGGCTCCGAAGATCATGTCGTCTCCATCGCCGCCATGCTGCACGGTGAAAGCCGTGCCGCCGCCGACCAAGATGTCCTCGCCGTCCTCGCCAAGCTGGACTGTACCGACGCCGCCCGCAAACAGCTTGTCGTCTCCGACCCCGCCGATTTGGACGTTGAGCGCGCCGGCGCCGACCAGGATGTCGTTCCCAGCCTCGCCGTTCTGATAGTTGCCCAGCGTGCCGCCGCCGATCATCACATCGTCGCCGTCGCCGCCATGCTGGAAGTTGCCTTGGCCGAGCGCCACCAACTTGTCGTCGCCGGCGCCGCCGTTCTGGACATTGGCGCTGCCGCCGCCGACCAGGAGGTCGTTTCCTGAATCGCCGTTCTGCAGGTTCCCCGTTCCGGCCGCGATCAGATGATCATATCCCGAACCGCCATACTGGAAGTTGCCGACGCCGCCGCCAATCAGCGTATCGTCGCCCGCATCGCCATATTGGATATTGCCGAGACCGGCGCCGATCAGCGTATCGTTCCCGGCGCCGCCATGCATGACGTTGACGCCGCCGACAACCACCAGCTTGTCGTTCCCGTCGCCGCCCCAGGCGTTGTTGACGCCGCCGATCCCAGTGATGACGTCGTCACCGGACTCGCCGCGCATTTCGTTGTAGACGCCGATGCCCTCCATCTTGTCGTTGCCGGAACCGCCGTGCATATAGTTCGCGGCTCCCCGGCCATAGAGGGCGTCGTCCCCGGAATCGCCATACATGGCGTTGTAAGCGCCCCAGCCGATCAGCGTGTCATTCTCGGTTCCGCCGCGCATGTCGTTCCAGCCGCCAATGCCTTCCAGCCGGTCGGCGCCGGAATCGCCGCGCAGGTAGTTCTTGACGCCGCGGCCATAGAGCCGGTCGGCGCCCGACCCGCCATACATGGCGTTATAGGCGCCCCAGCCGGTCATCGTATCGTTGCCCGACCCGCCGCTCATATGGTTCCAGGCGCCGATCCCTTCGATCCGGTCATGGCCGGATTCGCCATAGAGATAGTTTTTGGCGCCGCGACCCCGCAACGTGTCGTTGCCGGTCCCGCCATAGAGTTTGTTCAAACCGCCCCAGGCTTCGAGCGTATCGTGTCCGCCATAGCCATAGAGCACGTTATAGGGCAGATAGGCGCGGATTCTGTTGTTCCGACTGTTGCCCTTCTTCACAGGCGAGGCCGCTCTGACGACCTTCCTGACGGCCCGTCGGACCTTTTTTACCACTGAACTCATGACATCCTCCGTTTATGAGATGGACGTGAGACCCTTCCCCACGTCATCTGCCGGCTTAAGGAGGTTTCGGCGGGTTGAGATGTGCCTTGGGGCACACCCGCCGTCTTCCCGGCGCCGCTCCGGTCAAGCAACCGCCCGCCTTCCGTCGCGATCGACTGCTGGGAAGGTGACGACCCGGCGCAGGGCGCCGTCCAGGTCGCGGCGGGTCGCTTTGCCGCTTCGGTTGGTCATCACATTGCGCCGGATGTCGCGGATGATGGCCGGCCCATCGCCAAAAGGCGCGATCATGTCCATGTACCAAAGCCGGTCGCCGCCGCGCCAATCCTCCGGCTCCAGGTCGCGGGCGTCGGCGATGAAGTCGCGTTCCGCCGCCGCGTTCAGCCAGGCCCAGGTCACGAAACCCATGGGCAGGCCGCCGCGCCGGTAGATCCGGAACTGCCCCAACTCGATCGGCGTCAGGAAGACGCGCTCGATCGTCTCAATCCAATAACCGCGATGGGTTTCGGAATGCAGCGCAAGCCACGCAACTTCGCCGAGGAGCGTCAATCTTTGCTCGTTGTTGAGCGTATCAATCGTCTGGATCGCGCTCATTGCCAATCTCCCATTCCGGCGCCGGCCCCGGTTCCGAGGCCGAAAGCGTCGGTCTCGAGAAATGCCGTCTTCGCGCGCATGTCGGTATCGACCTGCAGGGGGCGGCCAAGGAGATGCAGGGCCTGACGTCCGCAGCCGCGCCCGGCCATCCAAACCGCCAGATGACTGACCGTCCCCAGCGAACGCGGCATGACATGAAGCGTCACTTGCGCGCGGCGCAGCGACCCCTCGATCTGCACCAGGTAGGTCTGGCCGTCGAGCGCCGGCAGGGTTTCGGGCCAGTCGGCTCTGTTGCGGCCGGCTGGCCAGGTCACCCGCGCGGTCACGCCGCTCGGATTGTGGCGCAGCAAGGCGGTCCGTTCCTCGGCTGCGTCCTCGCGCCACAGGCGGATGCCGCGCGGCGTCGGCACGCAGGCCGCGCCGCTTTGGAAGATATCGACCAGGGCGTCGTCGCCGATCGCCATCGGCCGCGCGCTCTCGGCGCCGGCGCTTGCCGCCGCCAGCCCGTACCAAGCCGTCAAAGCCAGAAGCGCCGCGCGGAACATGGGTCGAGTGCGGATTGTTTTCATGGGTTCCCTCCTTGGTCTCTGCGGCTCGCGCCGCAACGCTCTGAACACTACGCCGCTCGACGGCGGCCTGTGGTGTGCCCTGGAACACAGGGCGATACGGCGCTCGCTCATGGCTCCCGCAGGCCCTCGTCGAACATGCGTAGGACCGGATAGAGGAAGTAGCTAATGACGGTGCGCCGGCCGACCCTGACCTCCCCTTGCAGAGTCATGCCCGGCAGGAAGCGGAACCCCTCGGGCGTATCCTCGAGCGCGGTGTCGAGTAGCCGGACCCGGACTCGATAGTCGAAGTCGGACCCCGCGCCCGAGTTCGCGCCGTTTTCGAACGCATCCTCACTGATTGAGCGCACTTCGCCATGGATCGCGCCATGCCGCTGGAACGGCATCGCGGCGAGTTTGATGCGCACCGGATCGCCGACCTGAATCCGGGCGATGTCCATGGCGCGGACCACGACTTCTGCTTCGAGCGGATCGTTTAACGGCACGAGCGTGACCAGCGGCTCGCCCTCCATCGCCGTCGAGCCCATAGCGCGCGAGCTGGTCTTCAAAACCACTGCGTCGCGCGGCGCGCTGAGAATGGCCAAGGATTCCGCATTGTCGGCCTTAGTCAGCTCCTCGGTCAGTTGTTCGATCATCGTTAGTTTGTCCCGCAACGCCTCGGCCCGTCCCTTGCGCCAGCTTTGGATGAAGGCTTCGCGCTCGGCGGCCATTTGCCGGATCTCGAACTGTTTTTCCTCGGCGATGCGGCCAAGCTCGTCATGTTCGCGCTCAAGCGCCACTTTCTGGCTGCGCGTGCGCAGCGCTTCCGATCGGCGACCCAGCTTTCGGTCGTGCAGCTCTTCGTGCATGTCGCTCAATTCGTCGATGACGGCGACCTGACGCGCCACGATCCGCCGGCTCCGTAGGCTGGTTTCGATGATCGCCTGAAGGTGTTTCATTTGCTGCTCATAGGCGCGCAGCGTGGCCACAAACTCGACCTTGCCCTGATCGAAGATCTGTTGCTGCAGCACAACGTCGAGATCGCTCGACGCCAGCCGTCGGAAGGGGAAATCGCGGCTCTCGATCTCCGCCCGCAGCCGCTCGGTCTCGATCGATAGGACCGCGAGCCGGCGCCGCAGTTGGGCGACATTGGCGCGGCTGACCGTCGGGTCGAGCCGGACCAGCACCTGACCGGCGCGGACGATATCGCCAACCGCCGCCTCGACCGCCTGCACCGCCGCGGTTTGGTGCGGCTTGATCTCGATCGGCGGCGCGGTGGTGATCAGGCGTCCGTCGGACACGATCACCCTGTCGATGCTCGCCAAGGAGGCCCAGACGCCAGCCGAGGCGATCAGGCCGATCACCAGGTAGAGCGCCAGCCGGACATGGCCCGACGCCGGGCGCTCCTCAATCTCCAGCGCGTCGGGCTGGAAGGGGATGGCGACGGCGGCGGTCTTTTTCGCTTTGCTCATGGCTCAGCCCTCCAGCGATTTGGTTTGGCGCGCCCACAGCCCACGGTAGATTGCGCAATCTTCCAGGAGGGCCTCGTGCCGGTCCTCGCCGACGATCGCGCCCTGGTCGAGTACGACGATCTTGTCCGCGTCGCGCAGGCTTGAAAGCCGGTGCGATACAACGATCACGGTCCGTCCTTCGGCGATCCGGCTCAGGTTTTCTTGCACGATCGCCTCGCTCTCGGGGTCGAGCGCGCTGGTCGCCTCGTCGAAGATCAGGATGCGCGGCCGGGTCAGCAGGGCCCGGGCGATCGCCAGGCGCTGGCGCTGACCGCCTGAGAGATTCGCTGCGCCTTCCTCCAGAATGCTGTCATAACTTTGCGGCAGGTACTGGATGAATTCGTCGGCGCCGGCTAGTTTGGCGGCGGCGACAATCTCCTCGAAGGTTGCATTCGGCTTGGTGACTGCGATGTTCTCGCGCACCGTGCCCCGGAACAGGAAGCTCTCCTGTAGGACGACGCCGATGCCGCCGCGCAGGTAAGGCAAGTCGATTTCGCGCGAATCATAGCCGTCGATACGCACGACCCCAGACTGTGGCGCATAGAACCCCTGGATGATCCGGGTCAGGGTGGTCTTGCCGGAGCCGCTACGACCGACGACGCCCACAACGGTGTTTTTCTCGATCGAGAGCGATAGATCGTGCAGCGCCGGACGCGGCGCGTTCGGGTAGCTGAAACACACCTTATCGAATTCGATTCGGCCCTCGATCGGCGGGCGCAGACCGCCGCGCCGCCCCCCCGCCTCAGGGCGCTGGTTCATGATCTCGCCCAGCATCCGCACAGACAGCGCGGTTTCCTGATATTCGTGGATCAGCGACACCATCTGCACCAGCGGACCGCTGACCCGGCCGGCGATCATCTGAAAAGCCACCAATGCGCCGACGGTCATCATATCGTCGAAGACCAGCAAGGCCCCGACACAGACGACGCCGACCGTCATCAGTTTTTCAAGCAACCCGGTGGAGGCGGTCGCCGCCGCCGCGATGATCCCGACGCGATAGTTCTGACCGACGGCCCTCGCCGATTTCGTCTCCCAGTCATGGTTTTGTTGCGGCTCCAGGGCGAGCGCCTTGACCGTGTGCATGCCGTGAATGCTCTCGACCAGCAGGCTCTGGCGTTCGCCTTCGGCCTCGTAAAGCGCATGAAGCCGGCGCTTGAACGGTCCGATCAGGACCAGGATCACCAGGGCGATCAACGCCGCGAAACCCAGAACGACCAGGGTCAAGGGAGCGCTGTAGAAGAACAGGACGGGGAGGAAGACGAAAAGCGCGGTTGCATCCAGGCAGGTTGCAAAAAGACCGCCGGTCAGAAACTCGCGGATCTTGTCGGTCTGTTGCATATGCTTGGTGAGAACGCCGACGGAACTGCGCTCGAAAAAACTCAAGGGCAGGCTCAGCAGGCGTTCGAAGACCCGGCGTGAGACCCTTATGTCGATCTTGCTGGTCGCGACCAGAAGCAGGTATTTGCGCGCATAGGTTAGCGCCGCGTCGAATAGAAGGGCGACGCAGACGCCGATGGCGAGGATTTGCAAGGTGGCGACGCCCTCATGCACCAGCACCTTGTCAATGACGATCTGGAAGAAGATTGGCGTGACCAGCGCGATGACGTGCAAAACCACCGCGGCCAGCGCAATCTCGAAAAAGATCCCGGATTGGCGTAGAATCTCCGGCAGGAACCAACGCAGCCGGAAAGGCTGGTCCGGGTCGGCGGCCGTGTGCCGGCGTTTCAGGAGAATGGCGTCTCCGTCCCAGATCTCCGCCAATTCGTCGCGCGACACCTGGCGCGGCTGCGGGTTCTCCGAGAGCGGGTCGGTCACCGCGACACGGCCGCCGTCCTCGGTCTCGCGATAGCCCAGGAGCACCACGGCGTTCCCGCCCCGCAGCCCGGCCATGACCGGAAAAGCCTCGCCCAGCCGGCCGAGATCGTCCCAAGTGAGCCGCGCCGCCTTGGCCTTGAGGCCGCAATCTTTGGCGATCCGCAGAAGCCGCGCGGTCGAGAGCGTTTCCTCGCCGGTTGCATAGTCGTGGATCAGACGCGGCACGCGCACATCGAGCGCATAGTGCCGGGCGATCGCCGCGAGGCATTGAAGCGCTGTTTGGGCGGGTCGCCCCAAAGTCTCCGCCGTCATGGCCTGGTCCCCTCCGTTCTGACACCGTGAAAGATGACGACACAATGAAGAGGAGTTTGCGCGACGAGATGTGTCCCGGCGCACAGGCCATTGGGGCTGACGGCGCGGACAGGCCGTGCGGATGGCGTTGGACAAACGAGACGGCTAAGAGGGTCGGTCCGTGTCTCAGACGTCCCGCCGCGTCACACAAAACGCAGCCCGACGCGTTCAGGATGTCGGATTTCCTATTTGCGCATGTCGAACTGAATAGCCCCTAGATTTGTAGACGCTTTGCCCCCTAACTTTGAGGCAAGGAGGCTGACATGGGATATTCAACTACAGCGATGAGAACTTCACGTCAGCAGCGAGAGTTCCATCGCCAAGTCTTTGAAGGCGCCAAACGTCAGACGAGGCCGTGTATACCGCGCAAATCAGCCGCCCGCGATGACGTAACGCTTCCTCGATCGAAGAACCATTAAACAGGACCACTCATAGGGGCCATGCCATTTACATTGCGTCTTTGGGGTAGAGCAGCTGGCGTGGGCAGGCAACGGCCAATCGATTGCATGCAAAAATGCTGACCTTAGCGAATTCAAGGTCAGCAGTGTGCAAGCTTGCGCCCTAGTCGATCGCTCGACAGCGCTCCTGCAAAGAAAGTGCGTCCCTTATTGGTTAGAGAGCGCCAAGCCAATCCGTTAGCGATGACGCCCGAGCCGGAGCCAATGCAATGAGCTGTGACCATTTCTCACCAAATCGCTTTTCGTCGATCGCCTGACTCCAGCCGACCTTCCCCAGACCTTTCCCGAGCTTCGGGCGTTGTCGAAGGTGATCGGCGGTTTCACCGTCAATGCTGCGCACGACGATCCGTGCGCTGACAGTATCGGGAAGCAATTCATCGAAGCCTCGCTCCGCACGCACTGTGATCTTGCCGATCAATGCGTCCAAGTCCGGGTCGGCGAGACGTTCCAATGAGCCTACTCCGAATGCGCCATCGACGAGCGTGCGCGCCACGGCCCATCGCAGGCTCATCAACTGGTCATAGAGATCTGCATCTGATGCCGGGCCAACGCCCGTCAACACCAACGCCGGGGTCGGGACGTCCAGCATGACGCTGGAGACGTCCGATGGGTTCACGCGGTTCGCAACCGCAAGCGCAGCTTCGATGGCGACATGACTTGCAAAACAAGCCGGAAAAAACTTCCAAACAACGTCCTCGACGGCGCCGCCGTCCCAGGTCTCCGGCGAGACGGCGGCTTCGTTCATGTCCAGCATTTTCAACCAACCGGGCAACGTGTCGTCGGAACTCAGAACCCTATCGCCCGCGGTCCATCCGCCCTGTGCAAGCTGCGCGGCTTCAACACCGGCGCGGGCCGCCAACCCACTGTGCAAAGCGGCGCTATTTGCGTGGTCTCGCAAGCTCTTGAATGCGACCAAGGGGCACAGCATCGTCGCGTTCGCCAAAGCGGCCATAGTCCTATCTTCATCCAGGCCGTCGACCAGCGCCGCGGCTGTCGCCGCGCCAAGGGCGCCCCATGTTGCGGTGGGGGTCGTACCCGCCAGTTGCTGAGCGGGATAGGTTTGGGCGCTAAGGCGGCAAGCAACTTCGTACCCGGCTGCAATAGCCGGTATCAACCGGTCGGTGGGGCGGTTGGCGGCTTCCCAGGCGGCCGCCGCTGCAGGGATAATGGGCGATGACGGGTGTATGCCGCCCGGCGTGTAGACATCATGCAGTTGGAGAAGTGCGCCAGCCGTTCCGCCAACAAGCGCGGCGGAGGCAGGCTCGTATCCAACCGTGTCGCCCGGCCAGCGGACTGCTCCCTGGTGCGCGAGCGCGCGGGCCATTTCGATCTCTGGTCGCTCGAGCCCTGCGACGGCGCATGTCAGGTAGTCTTCCAAGCAGACTCGATAGCGCTGCATGCGATCGGCGGACAACGGCGTATCAAAAACACGGTGCGCGGCGCGCGCAATGCGTCTGGCGAGGGTCATGCGCTGTCCTGATTGTGCTGCGGCAAGATAACGGTTTTGCCAAAATTCCTCCCGGCCATCAGCGCACAGAAAGCCTCCGGCGCCTGGTCAAGGCCGTGATGCACTGACTCGACGAAACGCAGCGCCCCGGAGGCGACCAACGGGCCTACCAAGGCGCGCCATTCCGCCATCCGGCCCCAATGGTCATAAACGACATGGCCTTGGATCCGGGCGCGTTGGGTGAGGACCCGCGCCAGATTGGGGCCTGGCAAAGGCGCTTCGCTCTTGTACTGCTGCATCATTCCGCACAGCGCCACGCGTCCGTTTCGCGTGATCCGGTCCAGCACCGCGTCGAGCAGCGGGCCGCCGGCCACGTCAAAGAAAGCGTCGATCCCGTTTGGACTGGCGGCCTCCAGCATCGCGCGCCACTCCGGGTGGTTGCGGTCCACCACGGCGTGCGCGCCAAAGATGTCTCGCGCTGCGGCGCATTTTTCGGCCCCCGAGGTCACGGCGATCACGCGCGCATCCGCCCGGCGCGCCAGTTGCACGGCCGTGCCGCCCACAGCCCCTGTCGCTGCGGATATGGCGATCGTCTCGTCCGTGCGGGGGCGCAACACGGTCTCCAACGCGCTCCAAGCGGTCAGGCCGGGCATTCCCAATACGCCCAGATAGCTCGTGACCGGGACGCCGTGATCAAGGACAAGCGGGCGCACGCCGGGATCGAGCGCCGCCGCCATACCATCGGCGGCGCGAGCCAAAGGTAAGTTCGCGTGACTTACCCAGCCGGGACGGCAGCTGACAATTGCGCCCTCAGACATGTCAGGGCGGCGCGTCGCCGTCACCCGGGCGATGGCCTCGCCGGGCATGACATCGCCGACCGCTATCGCTCCGGACATATGACGACCCTTGATGGCGGAGGCCATGTAGGGATCGAGCGACAAGGCAAGCACTTCGACCTGCACCTCGCCATCCGCCGGACCCGGCAGCGGCGCCTCGGACACGGTGAAGTCAGACGGCTGAGGTGCTGATTTGGGATAATTTGCGAGCGTGACAATCTGCCGTTTCATGTCGCTTCAGGGCGTGCGCCGCCAGCCACCCGACTCAAGGCGATTGTCAAAACGACGGACACCACGGCCAATATCGCCAACCATTCGAATGGGCGGCGGGCATGGACCAGGCCGTCGCCCATCCAGGCGATCGTTAACGCGGCGGCGGACAAAGCCGCCCAGCCCAAAAACGTCGCACGACGGTTGCGACGGAATGCGATCTGCGTGTCTTCGTCCGTCAAGAGCGAGTCGAGGACGGTTTTTGTGTCATCGCTCGCATCCGGCGCGTCAGGAACGACATCGGCGGCACCTGCTTTTGTCATGCGCGCGCGGGCTACCCGGGCGGCCAGTCCTTTGTCCGCATTCGGGGCGTTGTTCGCCAAGTCAACACCGTCCGCAAGAACGGGCGCGGCAGGCGCCGCGCCGAAATCAAGTCCCAGGCGGTTCGCGATTGTGAAGACCCCAAAACACGCGATACCGATGGCCGAGCTCACCGGTTCCGGCACGATGAGCAGGGCGAAGGCCGTCAACGCCAGGGCGCGTTGCCACATCGGCATGGCGCGGAAAAAATAGCCCGTCATCGCCAGAGCAAAGGCGGACAGGCCCAAACCAGCGACCAACGTCGCTGTTATGATTTCGACCGTCGTGCCTTCGCCGAGAAGGGCCGGAGAATAGACGAAGAGGATTGGCAGCAGAAAGCACCCTACGCCCAAGCGAGAGGCTTGTATGCCGGTGGCCATGAGGGTCGCGCGCGCCAGCGGCGCCGCTGCAAAGGCTGTCAGCGCGACGGGTGGCGTGATATTCGACAGAATGCCGTAGTAGAAGGCGAAGAAATGCGCCGCTGTCTTGGGCACACCCGCAAGTTCCAAGGTGGGAATGACAGTGGCCGCCATCGTCAGATAAATGGCCGAAGCGGTCATGCCCATGCCCATGACAATCGCAAGCCCGCCACCCAGCAAGAGCAGCAGCCAAAGTTGACCTTCGGCGACGCTGGTTGCGGCCTGGCCCAATTGAAAGGTGAGCCCGACCGAAAAGGCGCTGCCTAGGATGATGCCTGCGGCCGCCGCCGTTGCGGATAGGGCCATGGTCGATCCTGCGGTCTTTTCGATCACATCAAAGAGTCCCGTGGGCGTCAGCCTGCTGCTTCTTTGAAGGACGCCAATCAGGAACGTCCCCGCGATCACGAACACAGCCACAAAGATGATTGAGTAGCCTGCGATCAGCGCGCCGATGATGACGATGATGGGAAAGGCCAGATAGCCTTGTTGGAGGATGAGCGCCGAAGCGCGGGGCAGGCTTTCGCGGGAAATGGTTGGAAGCCCCAGGCGCTTGGCCTCGTAATGCACGGTTACGAAGATGACGAGGTAATACAGAAAGGCCGGGATGGCTGCGGCCATGATGATCTCGAGATAGGGCCGTTCAAGGAACTCAGCCATGATAAAGGCCACCGCCCCCATCACCGGCGGCATGACAATCCCGCCGTTGGATGCGGCGGCCTCGACGCCGCCTGAGAACGCACGCCGGTAGCCCAGCTTGATCATCAACGGAATGGTGAAAACACCGGTGGTCAACACGTTGCCAATGGCTGACCCGGACAGAGAGCCCATCATGGCCGAAGACACGACCGCCGCCTTGGCGGGGCCGCCCGTACGATGCCCAAAAAGAGCAAAGGAAATCCGGGTAAAGAAGCCTCCGCCGCCAATCGCGTTCAGCAATGTGCCGAAGAGGATAAACAAGACCACGAATTGCGACATGACGGCGACGGCGACGCCGAAAATACCGGTTGAAGAAAGATAGACGCTGAACAAAAGACGGGGGAGAGGAGAGGGCGCCCCATAGAACACGCCGGGAAAGTGGTCTGTGAACAGCGCATGCAGCAAGAAAAGAACGCAGATAAAAACTAGCACGATGCCGACCGTGCGCCGCACCGCTTCGAGAATCAGTGCGATGAACAGGATCGAGACAACGTAATCGAGTGGTTCAAAGATGATTTGCCTGACGCCCCATGTCTCAATCACGGCAAAATAATACGCTTGAACAAAGATGGTCGCGCCGACAAAGATCAGCCCGACAAGCACCGACAGCTTTGTTGACTTCATTGTCGTGATGAAAATAAGCGCCAGAGCGATGGTCACATGCAGCGACCGGTAGATAATGAAGTCAGGCTCTCCATAGACGCCTGCATAGAGGTGCATCAGGACAAAGAAAGTGGCCAGGGACATGATTGCATATGCACGAAACCTGGCTGCCAGCGACGCTTGCCGATCTGAGAAAATCGTCAGTGCAGACTGCATTTTCGCCTATTCTTGACGGATGTCCAAAACAGCGGGCGCCTCGGCCCAACATCCTGAGCCGAGGCTTTGGCTTACATTTCGCCGACTTCCTTGTAGAAGCGTTCCGCCGCTGGATGAACAGGGATCCCGTTAAGAGCCAAGGGGTCTACGCTGTCGATTTCCTCGGACCCAGCGAACAGACCATGGAACGCTTCTGGTTGTTCGTACATCAGCTTCGTCACGGCATAAACCAGATCGTCGGGCACGTTGGCCGTGGTCACCAACTGGTTCACGAAGTAGGGCACCTGGATGTCGTTGTCTTGTCCGGTATAGCTGCCGGCAGGGATCGTTCCGGGAATAATGCCGGGCAGCGCTTGGCCCAATTTCTCCATGGCTTCATCCGACATTCCGATGACTTTGAAACCGGGGGTGTCCTGCAACTGCATCATCAATCCGTATGGCACCGGACCGGCCATGAAGGTCGCATCAAGGCGTCCGTCCTGGAACGCTTGGATCGTGTCGATATAGCCGTAGCTTTCGATTACACCGCCCGCATTGCGGATCTCTTCCACCGTAACGCCGGCCGCTTCCAATGTGGGCTCAGCTAACTGATAGAAAAAACCGTTGGGCGCGCCCATCCAGACGCGGTTCGCATCATTCGCCAATTGGCTGAGATCGGTGATGTCGCTATCGGCGGGGACAATCGGCTGAAGAACCGACGAATAAAGCGTAATGACGTGCCGGATCGAGGGGGTTGGTACGCCAAGGCTCGCTTTCCCATCGAAGATCTGCTTGGTGACGTAGGTGTAGGAGATGTTGAACTCCAACTCTCCTTGTTCCATTTGGATCTGAGTGGCTTCGGTGTTGCCAGATACAACCTGTGCACGATATCCCGGTATATTGTCGTTGATGAGCTCAGCGAGCTTCGCGGCGAAGAGCGGATAGGTGCCGGCAAGTCCGCCACCTATTCGAACAAATTGATCCTGTGCCGAAGCGGTCGTCGCGGTGAGTGTAGCAATTGCGAAAGCGGCGGTCGTCGCCGCGCGAATGACGAATTTTCTCATGTAGTCCTCCGTGCTGAAGGCTGACCGGTCTTTTCTCCGCGCCTGTGTCTCCGCCCTGACGGGCACATGAAAGGCTAGCTCATCACAGCAAATTTTAAAACAGAAAACGGAAACTATATAGTTTTATTATATGAACTATTGGGCGGTCGGTTCTGAACGGCAAAAACGGGCTGGGGCGGCTCGTTAAGGCATCAATCAGACTACAGGATACGCAGACAGAATGTGATCTGTGATCCTAATTATATATAATAATCAATATGTTAGACAGATGTGTGCGCTTTCCCTCCATGCGCGCCGAGCCGTTTTGCGCAATCCCGGGCCGTCCGGTCAGGTCCGGTCTGGCGCAGGCAAGAGTTGATCTGGGGTACGACTTTTTATCCACGCGCGTTTTGCGATTCTCAGCATTCGGAATCGGGTGCGCAACGCGCAATGACCTCGGCCGGTCGCGATAGACGGGTTCTGTGCTTTCAGCAGAGTTTCCGCACAAAAATCGTCTGCAGTGAAGCCGACTCGAGCAGGCGATTATACAAAAAACACGCACTGTCTTGTTCTTCGGATAATCCTGTTTTCTATTCGAGAGGATGGCGAGGGCCTCGCGTGGCGCCGAAAATGAGGGCCCAAATCGAAACGCTCATCCGGTGCTGGCTTGTGCGGTCGAAGAGGACAAGAGACTTGCGATGAAGCGCACAACGTCCAAAAGCCAAACCGGCGATCAGACTGCTGGATCCACCGCGACCGGGCGCAGCAGGACCAAGCCCAGATATCAGAAACTAGCGGACGGTCTTATCGCCGATATTCAAGCCGGTCGTTATCCGGTGGGGTCTCTGTTGCCCGGCGAGCTGGAGCTGCGCGCGCGGGACGACGTTAGTCGGCACACCGCCCGAGAAGCTTTACGGAACCTGGAAGAACTCGGTTATGTCGCCCGGCGGCCTGGTATCGGGACCCGCGTGCTTTCGGCCAATCCTGCGCGTCACTATGTGCAAGTTCACAACAATTCCGCGGACTTGTTGTCGTATGTGCGTGATACTGATTTTCGCCCGATCGGGCATCGCGACGTTATCGCCGATGCACAACTTGTCGAACAGATTGGCGGCGACTTTGGCGCGACATGGCTGGAAATCACCGGTTATCGATATGGGCCGGACGACGCATTGCCCATGGCGTATTCTGTCGTACACGTCGCCGATAAGTATCGGGAGGTGAGTGACCGGCTGCAGGATTTCTCAATCCCCATTTACACTCAGATCGAAGAGCACTTTGGTATTCGCGCTGTCGAGTTGCGCCAAAAAATTGCAGCTTGCCTGATCGAAGGAGAAGACGCTGATCGGTTGCAGGTTGCGCCCGGATCTCCGGGCTTGCTGATTGAGCGACGCTATGTCGATCAGACCGGCGCCGAGTTTGAAATTGCACACAGCTTGCACGTCGCCTCGCGCTTTAGCTACAAGGTCACACTGCGATTAGGCGGCGGCGGCGGCTCGTAAGTTCAGCTATCCGTGTCGCCGGCCAACTTCGGCATTCCGGTGATGGGTGCAAAATCGGGTTTCCTCCGATCAAAGAAACTCGCAACACCTTCGCGCAGCTCCGGTGTGCCCTCGCAAGCTTCCAATTCCAGATCGGCCATTCGAGTCGCCTGCGCGAGGGTCTGCGATCCGACACAGGCGAGCTGCCTTTTGGCTATCGCCAGCGACCGGGGTGCGCAGTTTTGTGCGATGTCCTGCGCATAGCTCATGACCTCCGCGTCAAAATCGCGATCAAGCAACCGCGCCAGCCCCATGGTCGCGGCCTCATCCGCTTCGACCGTGCGCCCCGAGAGAACCAGATCTGCAGCGTTGCCGGCACCCACGATCTGCGTTAGCAGCCAGGCCGAACCATGTTCGGCGATCACGCCGCGTCGCGTGAAACCCGTGGAGAACCGTGCGCGAGACGACGCGAGGCGAATATCGCTTACCAAGGCCAGAACCAGCCCAACCCCGATCGCGGCGCCGTCGATGGCGGCGATCACCGGTTTGGGGATCCCACGCACATAGCTGTAGCGCTGCTCTAGATCGCCTGCGCGGTAGGGTGGCGCGGTCAACAGCCCCTCGGTTCCCACACCCTCCAGATCGAAGCCCGCACAAAAGGCGCGCCCGGCGCCACGCAAAACAATCACCCGCACCTTCGGGTCAGCTGTCGCTTGCGACAGCAACGCGCGCAACAACGTCTCCATCTCGGTCGTCCAGGCATTGTGTCGATGGGGACGATTAAACGTCAGCGTGGCGACGCCGTTCTCAGCATTCCAGAGGATTGGCGTTTCTGTGTCGCTCATGGCAATGCGCCGTCAAGACCGTCCATCAGCATCTTTTCAAGCGCTTTGCGCTCGACCTTGCCGGTGGAATTTGACGGGATCTCATCGACAAAGAACCAGTGTCTGGGTCGCTTGAAATTCGCCAGCTCCGCGCTTTCGCGGCAGAAGGCGTCCAGCGCTTCGGCGCTGACATTCGTCCCCGCACGCCGAGAAATAGCCGCACAAACAACTTGGCCGAGTTTGTGCGATGGCAGACCGACGACGGCGGCGTCGGCGACGTCTTCATGTTGAAACAACAGATTTTCCACTTCGGACGGGTGGATGTTCTCACCCCCGGATTTGATCGTGGCGTCGATCCGGCCCTGAACCGACAGAAACCCTGCATCATCCTCCCATGCGCAATCGCCGGTCCAGTACCAGCCGCCCCTCAGTGTTTCCGCCGTTTTCTCTCGCAGGCCGAGATATTCCGTCATTTGGCTTGGGCTGCGCAGGAGCAATTGACCAACGGTTCCGGGCTGCACCACAGCGTCCGGGTCTTTGCCGCCGATCTCGACCACGCGTGCGTAGGTGTTGATAATAGGCTTGCCAGTGCAGGTCAGACGATCGGGCGCGCTGACATAATCCAGCGTCGTGGCCGCCAGTATCTCGGTCGAGCCGTAGACATTCACAAAGGACTTCGGAAAGAGATCCAGACAGAACTTGGTCGTCACTTCGTTCAGAGTCTGACCGCCGAAAAATCCCATCCGGAGTGATGACAGATCATAGCGCGACAGATCGGCGTCCATCATCATCACGAGTTGAGTCGGCACCCCATGCAGCGCCGTGACGCGTTCCTTCTGCAACAGCGACAGCGTTTCATCCACATCATAACCGCGCGTCATGACGCCCGTCGCGCCGATGAGGATGCAGGGAAGGAACTGCAATTGCAGTTGGGCGATGTGGAAAAGCGGCTTATTATGCATCAGCGTATCGTCATGCCGATAACCCATCGCGATGGCCATCGCCATTGCGCCCAAGGTTTCAGCCTGATGGGAGCGGACGACGCCTTTGGGTTTTCCAGTTGTACCTGAGGTGTACATGATGAAGGCCGGCGCCAAGCCGCCCAAACCAGCGCCCGGTTCGTCATCACGTGCGGGTTCAATGAACTGAGCAAACGGGATCATGCCCGTCGCTGCGGGTTCGCCGATCTGAACGACGCCGCGAACCGCTTCCAACTGGCCGTTCAGCGCGTCTATGACTGGGGCGGTTTCTTCGTCCGCCACGACCATGTGCGCGCCGCAATCCTCGAGAATGTAGCGGACTTCCTGCGCGGCGAGCCGATAGCTGACCGGCACAGGGATCGCGCCATACTTGAGCAGGCCATAGAAAATCGCGACCTGTTCGACCCGGTTCCACGTCATCACCGCAACACGATCCCCTTCGCGAATGCCGGCGGCTGCAAAGGCGTAGGCGGAGCGATTGGCCAAGCGGTTCAGATCGCGAAACGACACCCGTCGCCCTTCGAAAACGACAGCGGTCTTGTTCGGCCAACGATGCGCGGCAAGCGTCAGATGATGTCCAACATTCATGGTGTCGTTTCGCTTTCGGAACTGGGTGTGGGCAGAAGAACTTCGGTGCGGGCCGAGGCGAGCCGGATATCGTCCCGATGCGCCTCTTGCGACAGCACAACCTGGCCCGGCGGTCCGTCGGCGTCTGTGTCCAGTGTCGCGGTTACGGTGATCGTATCCGTGGCGAACGCCAGCGCATGATACCTCAGACGCATGGTCACGATACGCGCAGCGGCTCCGTAGCTGTCACCGATCTGACGGGCGAAAAGCGCACCGAAGAACTGTCCGTCAACCATGCAATCGGGCAAACCCGACGCCCGCGCCCAGTCACGGTCATAGTGGCTGCGGTGCCAATCCCAGGTCGCGGCGCCGTAAGCCATCAGGTCCGGCAGATCGAGGGTGACCGTCAACGCGGCAGGGGGGACGGTCATGTCGAGGGCGCCTTGCGCAGGAAGATCGTTTCGGTGTTGCGCGCCACCTCTACCCTGTCGTCAGCCCTGTAGACGATCAGCGAGGTCAGCATCAGCTGGGAACCACCCTGCCGAGCCGCCTTTTCTTCGATGTCGCTCAGCGTGAACGAAACCGATATCCGGTCCGTCGCCACGATTGGACGCGCAAATTGATAGTCGTTCCCGCCCCGGATCACCTGCCAGGGCCCACCGGGAATGTCCCATTGGTGCCCGAAATAGCCGCTCTCATCTGCGGCGCCGCGGGCGTAAAAGTTGCAATCCACAACGAAAGTCGTTGGAGCGACGCATCCGGGCAGACCCGCTGCGCGCGCGGCCGCATCGTCCCAAAATGCAGGATTCTCGTCTCGCACGGCCATGGCGTAATAGCGTGGCGACGCGGCGCCAATGGGCTCTGAGGCGGGATAGGTAACCTGCGCTCCAATACAGCGGCGAATGTCATCGGTCAGCAGCGTCATGCGGTTTCGTCTTCTGCGGCGCCGGCGCCAATCACGGCCACCTGCACGATCTCAATGCGCATGGCCCCGCGCAACAACGCACCACAGGTCACCCCGGTCGCGGCGGGCGGGACATCGCCAAACCATTTGCGCCGAACCTCGGCCACGCTGCGGTATTGATCCACCGCATGAGGGGCCACGAACTCAACCTGTTTGACAATGTCACGCAGGGCGCCGCCTGCGCTGTGCATCGCTTTTTCCGTCAATTCAAAGATGTAGTCTGCTTGCGCCGCGATCTCGTCTGCGTGACGAAACTCGAGCTTCTCAGGGTCAAGAGCGCCCATGCCCGACAGAAACACCAGCGGCCCGGCCTTGACTGCAGCGCTATAGGAGAGCGCGTCATAGCGTCGCCAACCTGGATCGATCCGTTCCGGTTCGTCGCGCGTCGCCGTGATGTCATACTGGACCAGGGCTTCGGGGTGCATGAGCTGGGGCTGCACGATTCCGGCCGCGCCTGGGTAAACAGGGCCAAGCCGGTCGAGCCGAACCTGACCTGATGATTTGTAGTTGTTGCGTGCGGCAGGGCTGAGGAAATCCACTGTCATGGCGATGTGAGACAGATCGCTGCCGAGGTCGGTCAGGATCTCTTCGGCGCGATCAAAAATGCGCGCGGTCTGACCCACCACGTCGCCCGGATAGGCGATGTCGCCATTCGGCAATGTTGGCGACAGGGTAGGAAGGTGAATGACGCCGTCGCCAACGACACTGCTGCGCGGGCCTGCAAGGACTTCGATCTCGACCAACGCGCCGGATCGAAAGAGAGCGGCGACAGGCGCCGTGTTCACGGTAGGCCGCACGCCGCCGAGCCGCGCATCCCGCGTTTCGGCAAGCTCTGCATAGCGCTTCACGCCATTGGGGGGCAGGTACTCGGTCACGCGCGTGACATCCGCCAGAGTCAAACCGGCGGCTTCAAGAACCGCTTCGATCTTGTCCCAGGCCGTCGCGGCCTGTTGCGCCATCCCGCCTCGAATTTCGATATGGCGCGTCTCTGGGTCCCAGGTCGAGGCGGTTGCACCGGATAGCCACGCCGCTCCGCCGCCCATCCGACCCAGTGAAAAAGCGTACCGCCGGTAGTCGAGCCATGGATAATGTGCGGGTTTGATCGCCTGCATCCGGCCCTCAATAGCTGCGTGGCAGGCCGAGCCGTTCGCCAATCTGGTTGCGGATCATCTCGTTTGAAATGGGGCTGAACAAGCCGAGCCGCGCGTCGCGAAAAAGCCGCTCCATGCTATGTTCCTGAACCAAGCCGTACCCGCCCATGACACGCATACCACGATCTGTCGCCCGCGCCGCCGCTTCGGAGGCGAAAAGCTTGGCCATCGCGGCCGCGTTTGAACTGTCTTCGTTACGGTCAAAAAGACGCGCCGCATGCGACACCATGAGCCGCGCGTGCTCAAGGTCTGTCGCGACATCCGCGATTGGATGCTGGATCGCCTGAAACCCGCCAATCTGCTTGCCAAAGGCGACGCGGTCGCAGGCATACGCCACCATGCCGTCCAACGCCCCTTGCATGATGCCGACATACATCGCCGCCGCGAGTATGCGTTCTTCGTCCAACGTGGACAGCAGTTGTTTAAATCCACGTCCCTCTTCGCCCAGGAGGTCATCAGCAGCCGCACGCGCATCGTCGAAATAGGTTTCACAGGTGCAGGCCGCGCGATGCGCCATCAGGTTCATCCTGCGCGTTTCCACACCGTCCTGAGCGCGCGGAACCAGGATCACGGACAAGCCTCGCGAAGGTTTGCCGTCTTCAAGCGGCGCGGTTCGGCACAGCGTGGCGATCGCATCGGATTCCGCCGCGAAGGACGTATAGAGCTTTGATCCGTCGACGCGCCAACCGCTCTCTGTCCGTGTCGCACGGGTCTTGCAACGAAGCGCATCGGTCCCGCCATCCGGTTCTGAAATGCCAAAGGCGAGGGCGTAGGCGCCATCCGCCATGCGCGGCAGGATCTGCGATTTCTGGAGATCGCTGCCATGTTGACTCACCGCGCGAGCGCCCATCGCCCAAAGAACCAGAAGTGTGCCGAGCGAGGGAAACACACGAGAAACCTCTTCCACCAGGACGACACCCATCTCAACACCGGCTGCGCTCCCGCCATAGGCTTCGGGCAGGGACAGGCCTAACCAGCCCAATTGAGCCATTTGGCTGCGCAGCTCTGGCTCAAGCGCGCGCCTGTCATCCATCGCACGCACCCGTGCTTCGGTGAGTTCGCCCTCGACGAAACCGCGTATTGATGCGCGAAACAAATCGATTTCATCGGGAGAATGGATGTGGATTTGATGGGTCATCACACCTCGAGCAGCATGCGACGAAATTCCTATCGCCCGGCTTGCGAGTCAAGGATAATTTTGTATTGCGGATTTATTGGCGCTACTGTTCAATATACGAAATCTTGGAAAGCTAGGATCGTATCTGTGCCTGGAGGGGCGGCCATTGATGTGTCATTGTCCAGATTCAGTCTTCCAACTGTCATTTGAAGGGGCGCAACATGCCAAAGAGTGGTCGGAGGTCATCGGATCAACCTGGCTCGCAGACAGTCGACCGTGCGATCACGTTGCTCAAGCAAATCGCGTCAGCTCCTCCCGATGGTTTGCGGCTCATGGATCTCGCCGAATTGACCGGGCTCGACAGATCCACGACCTATCGGTTGATTTCGACACTCGTGCAACACAACTTCGTCGAACAGGATCTTTCGTCCAAACGGTATGCGTTGGGGCTGGAATTCTTTGCGCTCGCATCGGCGGCCTCGAACCGATACGATCTGTCGGAGAAGGCCCGAGAGGTGTTGACCACACTGGTCGACGGCACCAGCGACACGGCCTGCTACTGCCTTCGTTCAGGCAACGCGCTCACCTGTATCGAGGTGGTGACCGGTTCACACCAATTGCCGGCGCTGGCGATGGATATTGGGTCGCACCGGCCTGTCTGGGCGGGGGCCACGGGCGTCGCGCTTCTGGCGGCGATGCTGGACGACGAGATTGCATTTATCTTGGACGGTGTGGACGAGAGCACGCCGGGCTTCGACCGCAAGACAGTCGAAGCCCAAATCGTCGAATGCCGCAATGTTGGCTACGCACTTGCGCTCGACGATCGGCAGGGGCTGGTCTACGGCTTAGCGCTCGCGTTGGTCGCACGCAATGGTCGACCGATCGGAACGCTGACGATCAACGGCGAGAAGCATCGTTTCGCCAAGGATCGTATTGCGGGTCTCGCCGCACTTCTGCGGGAACAAGGTCAGCGGCTCGACCGGAGCCTACGGCAGTTGCCCGAGGCCGAACGCAAGCGAAACATGTGGCGAGGCCTGCACCGGGAACGGGCGGAAGGCCAAAGCAATCGCGCTTAACTCTCTTTTTTGAAAGGGTTTCCCATTGAGTTGCCCCGACATCTTGAAGGGGCGGCTCCGGCTTCCCCTCATCGCATCGCCTCTGTTCATTATTTCCGGCCCTGAACTTGTCATCGCTCAGTGCAAGGCGGGCATCGTGGGATCCTTCCCGGCGCTCAATGCGCGCCCGGCCAGCCTGCTGGAGGAGTGGTTTCACCAGATCAAGGAAGATCTCGCCGCGCATGACCGGGCGCACCCAGAAGCCCCGTCAGCCCCGTTCGCCGTCAACCAGATTGTGCACCGGTCCAACAGCCGTCTCGAAGAAGATATGGAGATGTGCGCCCGTCACAAGGTTCCCATTATCATCACGTCGCTTGGCGCCCGGACAGATATCAATGACGCCGTACACGCCTACGGCGGCGTCGTCATGCATGACATCACCAACAATTTTTATGCGCACAAGGCCATCGATAAAGGAGCCGATGGGCTAATCGCGGTGGCTGCAGGGGCCGGCGGACATGCGGGCGATTTGTCGCCCTTTGCGCTGGTGCAGGAAATTCGCGAATGGTTTGACGGGCCGCTTGCGCTCGCCGGCGCGATCGCAAGCGGACGCGGGGTATTGGCGGCCGAAGCGATGGGCGCGGATTTCGCCTATTCAGGAACCGCCTTCATCCCAACATATGAAGCCAACGCCGTGGCCGACTATAAAACAATGATCGCGCAGAGCTCGTCAAAAGACATCGTTCTGTCTGACGTGTTCACGGGCATGCATGGCAATTACTTGCGCGAGAGCATCAGCAAGGCGGGGTTGGACCCCGACAACCTCCACGGGCTCGAACGCGAGAAGCTGGACCTTGTTTCGACCAAGCCCAAGCCGTGGAAAGACATTTGGGGCGCCGGTCAGGGTGTTGGAGCGACAAAGGCGATTGAACCTGCAGCCGACATCGTCGAACGCTGGGGCCGTGAATATGACGCGGCGCGATCGGCTCTTGGGCAGGCGAACCCGGTATGGTCGCGCCAAGCATCAGACCTAATGGCCTCCGGGCGCACCGCAGCGCAATGAAAATGCGCCCCCAGTTCACGACCCCAGTTCACGCCCCTTTTATCAGCGCCGGAATCAGAGCCGCATTCGTGTCGCGCTCGGACAGTATCGCCGCGCATTGTGCATGAATGGCGGCCAAGTCCGGTTCTCCCGACAAGACCCGGCGCGCGGCGACACTGCGATCATACCAGGGATGTTGCAGCATGCCATCTCGCGCGCGGTGCCACGCGCCCATAACGTGACTGCCCTGCCAGTCCGTAGGCAGATTGAGCGGCCACTGGCGTGCGAGGGTCGCCAGTGCGTCAGGGTCGCGCGGCAGGGCGTCATGCACCTGCGGGGCGGCGAAGCGCGCGGGTTCTTTTGCGTGTAGGGCTTCAGCTATTGGGCCGGCGGTGAACCAGGCGGTTTGATCCATCTCGATGTCTGGCAGCGCCGCCCGCAGCCGATCTGCAAGGCGTCGCGCCATGTCAGGCCCCAGCGGCAATGCACTGGAGTCGCCGGATCCCGGCAAGTCGGGAACCAGCACCATTCCCTCACGGCCGGCGTCCGCCGCGTGTTGCCCCAAACCCGCCCCCGACCCGGGATGCCCGTGCAGCATCAGCTTTACCGGACCGTCTTCACGCCCCAAGCGCCGCACCAACAAGTCGCCCCCTGCGAAGAAACGATCTTCGGCTTGAGACAGCATCGCGGTCATGGGCGCGTCGCGGGCCCCGCACAAGATGTCGGAGATGGTCTTGCCCCAAACCGGGCGATCCGCGCTCAGTGACCGGATATCGCCGTCGGGCGCCAGCGCTCGCAGTTGCGAGAGGTAGGGATACAGCATGTCGTCGGCGCGCGTGAGAAAAGTGACCTGAGGGCCGCCCTGCGCTTGAAGCGCGACAAGTCTGCCGACGCCTGCGACGGCGTCGTAGCGGAAAGCGGCGGCATAGGGCGCCCGGTAATTGTCGCCGGACGCCAACAGATCGGAGAGCACCGCGTCATGGGTTTCAAGCGGGGCGGGGGGCCAGGCGAGCCGTCCCGCCTCTCCAGCAGCATACCACGGGAAGAAGATGAACTGGTCCCGGACCCGTGACCAAAGCGCGGCCATGTGGGCGCCGCTCCATTCCGGCGCAAAGGACGGTAGGTAACTGCGCAGCGCCTCTTGCTGAAAAGCGGGGTCAAAGACCGGGTAGCCCTCCAGAACGGCGCAGGACACCAGGTCCGGGCGCCTGAGCGTCATTTCCATCGCGATCAAGGCGCCGGTGTGGGCGCCATAAATGGGTGCGCGCGGTACGTTCAAAGCCGTCATTAGATCGGCGAGCGCATCGGCATAGTCGGCAATATCCGGGCGCGACAGCGGCAGCGGATCAGAAAGACCGTTCCCTGGCGTGTCGGGCGCCAGAACCGTTGCACGGCTGACAAGATGCGCTGCAAGCGGCGTCACCGCCGCGGAAGAGCGGGGAGACTCGTGAAGCAAGATGACCGGTGGCCCCTCTCCACCCACGCGCAGGTGAACGTTGCGCGATTTGACGCGGATTATGTGGCGTTTGAATGCTGTCATTATCGATGCGCACCCTTTCGCGATGGGCCTCGGAACTACGGCGTCGATCCGCCTCTTGTAATCACTGGCTATAAATTGCATTTATTGAACACAATGACCAAAGTTGCGCATAATGATCATTTAGAGGTGCTGCTGACCCCGACGCGACTTGGGTCGCTGGCATTGCCCAACCGCATCGTGATGTCGCCTTTGACGCGCTGTCGCGCCGGGCCAAACTTTGCCGCGACCGACATGATGTCTGAATACTATGCGCAGCGGGCGGAGGCGGGTTTGATTGTAACCGAAGGCATTCCGGTTTCGCCTCAGGCGGTTGGATATGCCGGCGTCAGCGGGCTTTGGAGCGATGACCTTGCGCGTTCGTGGCGCAAGGTGACAGAAGCCGTTCACGAAAAGGGCGGGCGCATCGTTGCACAGCTTTGGCATGTTGGGCGATTGTCGGACCCGATATTCTTGGAGGGCGAAACCCCTGTCGCGCCTTCGGCGTTGCCGCCCAACGGAACCGTCACGATGGTCAGACCCAAGAGGCCATGGGTGACCCCGCGCGCGTTGCGAGCCGATGAGATGCCGCAAATCGTCGAGCAATTCGCGACAGCGGCCCGCATGGCGCTGTCCGCTGGGTTTGACGGGATCGAGATTCATGGCGCAAACGGGTATTTGTTCGACCAATTCCTGCAGGGCTCTTCAAACATCCGAACAGACGAATACGGCGGCGCCCCCGAAAACAGGATGCGCTTGCTGCTAGAGGTCGTGGATCGCCTAAGCGATCTTTGGCCGGCAGACCGGATCGGCGTGCATCTGTCGCCGCGCAGCGGCCATTCAGTGTCCGATCCGGATCCGGAGGGGTTGTTTTGCGCCGTCGCAGAAGCGCTGAGCACGCGCGCTCTTGCGTTTCTTTATCTGCGAGAGGCGCGCGCCGCGGACAGCGTGGCGCCGAAGATGCGCGCGCTGTTCAAGGGTGGGTTTGTTCTGAACGAAAAGCTGACGACACAGACCGGCGCAGAGGTGATCCGGTCAGGCGCGGCAGACGCCGTCGGGTTCGGGAAGCCCTTTATCGCCAATCCTGATCTGGTGGATCGCGTGGCGCAGAACTTCCCCCTGTCAGACCCGAAGCCGGAAACCTTCTACAGCGGCGGCGCGGAAGGATATACGGACTACCCGCGCTTTAACGGCGCTGTATCCTAGGGCTCGCCGCAAAGCCCTATCGCGCACGCTCTTTTCCGATCAGCCGCCGCGCCCGTTCCAGAACCGGACGATCCACAAGTCTCCCGTTAAAGCGGAACGCCCCAACTGCGCCCGCGGCTTCTGCAGCCGCCAACAAAGCGCGCGCCTCTTCAAGCGCGGCCTCGCTGGGCGCGAATACCGCATTGACCGCAGCCACTTGGCGGGGGTGAATGCAGAGCTTACCCGTCATCCCCAGTGACGCCGCACGCGCCGCGTCATCCGCAACCTGATCGGGATTATCCAGCGCAAGCGTCACACCGTCGACAGGTCCGGGCAACCCGGCGGCTGCGGAGGCCACAACAAGCGCTGAGCGCGCGTGATCCATCGCGGCGCTCGTGTCGCTGATCCCCGTATCGAGCCCGTAGTCCACCGAGCCAAAAACCAACCGAGCGACGCCGGCCGCCTCGGCCAAACGCGGTGCGTCCAATACCCCGTGCGCGGTTTCAACCAAGGCGATGATGGCGACGTCCGAAGGCAGATCCCGGGCCAGTGCCTCTGCACTCACGGCGTCAGCCTTGGGCAACATCACCGCCCCCAAGCCGACCGACAAAACACCCGCAATGTCATCCTTGTACCAAGGCGTGCCTGACGGGTTGATCCGCACCGCGATTCCGTCCCCGGGCTGCAAGGCTTGCCGCGCTTTTCCTTTGACCTCGGCCGAAACGGCGTCTTCAAGGTCAACAACCACGAGGTCCGCGCCGCTGGCGCGCGCTTTCGTCAACCGCTCCGGCCGATCCCCGGGTACGAAGAGAACAGATCGGGCCGTCTCAACCCATTGCGCGCTCAAGACGCAGCCCGGGGCAGGCCGGTGATGTCTGGGTTTTCTGCTCGGTCGCCCAAATACTCTTGATTGTGCTGACCCAATCCCGGCGCCACGCCCCGGGGCAGGTCCTCCCCCGCCACCCGGATGGGGCAGGCTATTGTGCCAACGGCGCCGGCTTGCGGGTGCTCCACATCGACAACCATCCCACGCTCGCGCGCAAATGGACTGTCCAGCGCTTCGGCCACGTCATAGACAGGCGCAACCGGGACAATCCCGCCCAGCCGTTCAATCCATTCCTGCGTCGTCGCCGCTGACAAGGCTGCATCCATGTCCTGGGTCAACGCATCGCGGTTGGCCAGTCGGTCGGCGAAGGTTCGGTAGCGGGGGTCCTGCGCCCACTCGGGCCGATCAACCGCCCGCGCCAGAAGGGGCCAGAATTTCTCTTTGTTGCACATGATAAAGAGCCAACCATCGCCGGTTCGATACAACTGGCTGGGGGTGAGAGACGGATGCGAACTGCGCGGATGCCGGCCCGTTACCGCGCCCTTGTTCAGATACCATGTCCCGACATAGCCGAGGTTGTGCACGGCGACCTCGTAAAGGCTGGTGTCAATATCACGTCCCTTACCGCTCGCGCGTGCGCCGAGGACCGCTGAGACCAAAGCGAGCGCCGACATCGTGCCCGTCATCAGGTCGATGATCGACAGGCCGAACCGCGCGGGCGGTCCGTCGACTTCTCCGGTCAGCGATAAGTAGCCTGCCTCGGCTTGCATCAGATAATCATAGCCTGGCCAAGCCGCGCGCGATCCGTCCCGTCCGTAGGCTGACAAATGGGCGCAAACAATATCGGGCCGGATTTTCGACAGCGAGGCGTAGTCGAGCCCCAGCTTGGCCGGCAGATCGCCGCGCAGATTGTTGAAAACGGCATCGGCTTCGCGCACCAGATCATGAAAAGCCGCGCGCCCCGCACCGGATTTCAGGTCTAACGTGACAGAACGTTTGTTGCGGTTGAACGCATGGTAAAAGACGCTGTCGCCCGGCCCCAGAAAATGCGGCCCGACATGCCGTCCCACATCCCCACCCTGCGCGGCGTTTTCGATCTTGATGACCTCGGCCCCAAGATCGGCCAGATGCTGAGTGCCGAAAGGTCCGGCCCCGTATTGCTCGACCGCGAGAATGCGCAGCCCGTCAAGCGGAAGGGTCATATTTTGTTCCTTTCAACTTGCTGTTTGGCGATGATCATGCGCTGCATTTCATTGGTGCCCTCGCCAATCGTCAGCAGCGGGGCGTCACGGTACAACCGCTCGACGTCGTATTCCTTGGAATAGCCGTAGCCGCCGTGAACGCGCATGCAGTCCATGGAATTGGTCACGGCGGCTTCTGTCGCGAAATACTTGGCCATGCCCGCCTCCATGTCGCAGCGCGCGCCGCGGTCATACGCGTCTGCAGCCGACAGGGTCAGCAATTCCGCTGCCTCTGTGCGGGTCGCCATGTCTCCCAACATCAGCTGGACCGCCTGGTGTTCGTGGATCGCCTTGCCAAAGGTCTTGCGCTCCTGCGCATAGCGCGTCGCCGCCTCCAGCGCGGCGCGGGCTATTCCTACGCCACGCGCCGCCACGTTGATGCGACCAAGCTCAAGCCCCGACAGGATTTGTTGCAGACCGCGCCCTTCGGCGCCGCTGATCAGCCGGTCGGCTGGGATACGGTAGTCGTTGAACGCCAACTCGCAGGTATCGATCCCGCGATAGCCCATTTTTTCCAGCTTGCGGGTGACCTCGAAACCGGGGCCCTTCTCTGCGATGAAAAGGCTCATGCCTTTGTGCCGCGGCTCGGCGTTCGGGTCGGTTTTGACCAGCAGCGCCAGACAATTGCCGGTGCCCGAATTGGTGATCCAGGTCTTTGCGCCGTTCACGACATAATCCGATCCGTCGCGCCGCGCCGTGGTGCGAATGGCCTGCAGATCCGTGCCTGCATCCGGTTCAGTTAGAGCGATGCCGCCACGCAGCTCTGCGGTGGCGAAGCGGGGTAAAAACTCGGACTTCTGCGCGTCGGTGCCCGAACGCTGCACGGCCATCGCCATAATAAGGTGCGAGTTGACGATGCCCGACAGGGACATCCACGTCCGGGCGATACGCTCGATGATGCGCACATAGCTTGTCGTGGAAAGACCCAGGCCGCCATATTCTTCGTCGATGATGAGGCCAAAAAGACCCATCTCTTTCATCCGCTCGACAATCTCAGTCGGATAGATGTCATTCTGTTCCAGATGGCGGACGTGCGGCTCTACCTCGGCGCGCAGGAACCGGTCTACGGAATCGAGAACCATCGTCTCGGTTTCAGCGGCGTCGATCGTCATGTCCTATTCTCTCCTATCGGTCAGTAATTGCTTTCGTTGGCCAAAAAGGCCTCACGGGTCGCGATGAGCGCGCTGCGCTGGAAGGTCATGAAGACCGCGCCATCCTGATTGACGCCTTTTGTACGCACCGTCACGATCCCCTGACCGGGTCGCGAGGCCGAGGCGCGCTTCTCCAGAATCTCGCTTTCGGCATAGATCGTGTCGCCGGCGAAAACGGGCGCGGTCAGCTTGATTTCTTGAAAGCCCAGATTGGCGATGGCCTTGCCGCTGACCTCTGGCACCGACATGCCCAACACAATCGCGATCGTTAGGCCCGAGTTGATCAGCAGTTTTCCGAACTCACTTTTTTCTGCGAAATGCGCATCGCAGTGCATCGGGTGATAGTTCATCGTCATCAGCGAAAACTGGATGTTATCCGCATCCGTCAGCGTCCGACCCGGGCGATGCTCGTAGATGTGGCCCACTTCGAAATCGTCAAAATAGAGGCCGATTTCTCCCCGAAAACGGTTCGGGCTGATTTCCCTAAGAGCCATGGACGATGATCCTTTTCGCTTTGGGACGCGCGTGCGTCACAGGGTTTGTTCGTTGCCAAGAATGGCGGTGATCTGGCTGGACAGAACCCCGCCATTGCCGTGCACCAACGCGGTTTCGGCGCCGCGGATCTGCTGGCCCGGCGCGGCGCCGCGCAGTTGGCGCACCGCCTCAATGATCAGAAAAATGCCGTACATGCCTGGGTGACAGCAGGAGAGACCCCCGCCATTTGTGTTCACGGGAAGGTCGCCGCCGGGCGCGATCGCGCCAGACGCCACGAAGGGGCCGCCCTCGCCTTTAGGGCAGAACCCCAGATCTTCCAGTAAGAGCAGCGTGTTGATCGTAAACGCGTCGTAGAGTTGCACGACGTCGATATCTTGGGGCCCGAACCCCGCCATCGCAAAGGCGCGCGGGCCGGATTCGGATGCGGCTGTGACCGTCAGGTCGGGCATGGCCGAGATCTGGCGATGCCAATGGGCCCCTGCGGCGCCCAAAAGGTAGACGGGCGGTTCGGGGAAATCATTAGCGCGGTCGGCGCGCACCATGATCACCGCACCGCCGCCATCGGTGACCAGGCAGCAATCAAGCTTGCTCAGCGGGTCGCTGATCATCCGCGCGTTGAGCACGTCGTCGATGCTGAGCGGACAGCGCTCTTGCGCCTCGGGGTTCGACGCCGCCCAGGCCCGCGCGGCGGTCGCCACATGCGCCAGCTGAGTGCGCGTCGTGCCATAGGTGTGCATGTGCCGCTGCGCTGCGAAGGCATAGCTGCTGACAGGATAGCGCGGTGCGTAGGGCGCCTCGTAGGGTTGTGGCTCGGCCATGGAATGCAGCCGTCCCCCGGCTGTGGCCTGATTGCTGCCATAACAGATAAGCGCAACGTCACATTGGCCGCTCTGGAGCGCCATCGCCGCCGTCAGCAGGTGACCGACGAAGGACGAGCCGCCCACCATGTTCGAATCCGAGAAACGGGGGCGTAGACCGAGATACTCAGCCATGGACAGCGTCGGCGTGTAATGAAAGGCCGAGCCGACAAAAAGGCCGTCCACATCCTTCAGGGTCAATCCCGTCTGGTCCAGTACGTTCCCCACCGCGTCCGCCAGAATTTCCTGCGCGGACCAACCGGGGCGCGGCCCTGGTGTGGCGAGAGCCGCGCCCACAATGGCCGATTTCCCGCGCAAGCTCCGGCTCATTCTGACTCGCCTGGGCGGAAGATGACTTTGTCGCCGTCCGCCTCCTGAGCCACGTGCGCCTGCAAGGCCATGCCGATCTTCAGGTCTTCGAGTGCGACACCATCCACGCGGCTCATCATCCTTGGACCCTCCTTAAGGTCCACCAGGACGACGTTGTAATCACCGCCCTTTTCGATGGACCGGCGTACAATTGTGAAGGCATGCAGCCAACCAATCCCCGACGCGTCGCGCCATTCGAGGTCGCGTGAGCTGCACACCGGACACAACGTGCGTGGCGGAAAGCAATGCGCAGAACAGGAATTGCACTGCTGAATGCGAAACTTGCCCTCCGTTAGCGAAGTCGAAAACTCTTCGTCCGGCCCTGAAACTTTGTCTCGCCCTGGCTCGTCAGTCATTCTGCTACTTTCCTAAATTCACTCTTATCAAATGTCCGGACATTTATTTCCGACGCCACGCGGAGTCAACAATCTTGTTCGATAAGGCGGTTAGCGTCCGAGCGCGTGGCGTCATTTGCGCGCGGACTTCGGTGTGATCTGGGTGGCCATCGAGGTGTATGGTCGAGGGGAAGTGCGCCGTCGTCGCAGCCTGAAAGCGCGATCTCCTGCGCCTTTTCCATCAGCACGGCGAGTTCGCCCAGCAGTTTGGCGTGCGGGGCTTTCTCGATCGGCGGTCGTCGCCGCTGTCGGGGCGTCTCGACGTACAAGAAGAGCTCGTTGGCCTTAGCCGAGACGGATTTGCCGGTAAAGTTTTTCGTGGCGCGCAGATGGGTCAGCACGACCGGCCGCAGCCAGATGCTGGTCGACTATTTCTACGAACAACGGTGGAGAGAGAGACGAGGTTCAAATTCTCCGCAAGTCTGCGACCGCGGCCCGGCGATCGTTCGCCGCTCCGTCGGAGCGGTTGAGCGTAGCGAAACAAGCGCGAGACAGATAATGGCGGAGAGAGATGGAGGGACTTCAAACTATCCCGACGCCGAGCCGCTAGGCGTTTTTCGTCGCCCTATCGCTTCGCTAAATGAGGACATGGCGGAGAGAGAGGGATTCGAACCCTCGGTACGCTTGCGCGCACAACGGTTTTCGAGACCGCCCCGTTCGACCACTCCGGCATCTCTCCGCGGGCCCGGCGGGCGGGCGCGGTCGCTGGTCTCGGCGACGGCGGGGTTCTAGCCGATCGACCGACGTTGGACAAGGGCCTGCGCGGTGCGGTTCGGGGGCGCGTCGGCATGGGGCGTCCTGGCGCTCCAACCGGGTGCGCGGGGTTGCGAATCTTCACTTAATCTCAGCGGCTTAGCCTGCGATTCTCCAGGCCCAATGCCGTGCTTTTCCCGCGTTGACATTGGGTGCGCCCTGGCTATAGTGCGCGCCGTTCCGCGCAGCAGTGGTGATGCGCGGTTCTTTTAATGCGCAGTCCGAGGCTGCCGACGTGTCGCTTACGAGTGCGACGGGCCGGCTAAAGCGCGCGCCGGATGAACGTGGGACGTCCCCGCGACCGACCGGGCAGCGCCGCCGCAGGGCGCGGAAGGAATGAAAAGAGGATCGTATGTTCGCAGTCGTAAAGACGGGCGGCAAACAGTATCGAGTCGCGAAGGATGATGTCATTCGCGTCGAAAAACTGTCGGCCGAGCCCGGAGATAAAGTGGCGCTGAATGACGTCTTGTTGATTGATGACGCCGGCAAACAGGTCGTCGGCGCGCCGACGATCGACGGGGCCGCGGTCGAGGCCGAGGTGATCGACCAGACTCGCGCCGACAAGATCATCGTCTTTAAGAAAAAGCGGCGTCAGAACTACCGCCGCACGAAAGGCCATCGGCAGCATCAGACGGTTCTGAAGATTACCGATATCCTGGCCAGCGGCGCGAAGCCGGCGGCGGCGTCTGAAGCGGCCCCCGAACTGGTAGCAGAGCCGGAGCCGGCCAAGACGGAAGCGAAGAAAGCAACGGCTAAGAAGGCGTCGGCGAAGAAGGCTGCGGCCAAGAAAGCCGGGGCGAAAAAATCCACCGCCAAGAAAGCGGCGGCCAAGAAGGATGACGGCGGTGACGCGTAAGGCGACCCGCCGATCGCCGGACCGGGCCGACAAGCGGCTCGCCGGCGTAGCGAAGGAGACAGGTTATGGCGCATAAGAAGGCAGGCGGCAGTTCCCGGAACGGTCGCGATTCGGCGGGCCGCCGCTTGGGCGTGAAGAAGTTCGGCGGCGAATCCGTGCTCGCCGGCAATATCATCATCCGCCAGCGCGGCACCAAATGGCATCCCGGCGATAATGTCGGCATGGGTAAGGATCATACGTTGTTCGCCCTCGTCGACGGCCATGTGAGCTTCCGCAAGACGCGGCAACGCACCACAGTGTCGGTTGCGCCCGTGGCGGAGGCCGCCGAATAAGGCGCGCGCGCCGGCCAAAGACAGGCTGACGGTCTTTGAAGGGGGAATGGCGCCGCGCCGTTCCCCCTTTTTTATGGCGGCGCCGGAGTTAGATGACAGCGGGCGGCCTCGGCCGCTGCAGGATGTTCAGCGATGAAATTTCTCGACCAGGCGAAAGTATTCATTCGCTCCGGCGGCGGCGGGGCAGGGTCGGTGTCGTTCCGGCGCGAGAAATATATCGAATTCGGCGGGCCGAACGGCGGCGACGGCGGGCGCGGCGGCGATGTCGTGGCTGAAGCGGTCGATGGTCTGAATACGCTGATCGACTACCGCTATCAGCAGCATTTCAAGGCCAAGCGCGGCGTCCATGGCATGGGCCGCGACCGCACCGGTCCGGACGGAGAGGATGTCGTCTTGAAACTGCCGGTCGGGTCGCAGATTTTCGAGGAAGACAATGAGACCCTGATCGCCGATCTGACCGAGGTCGGCCAGCGGGTGATCCTGGCGCGCGGCGGCCAAGGCGGCTTCGGCAATGCGCATTTCAAGACCTCAACCAATCAGGCCCCGCGCTTCGCGCAGCCGGGCGAGGAGGGCGAGGAGAAATGGGTCTGGCTGCGCCTGAAGCTGATCGCCGACGCCGGTCTCGTCGGCCTGCCGAACGCCGGCAAGTCCACTTTCCTGGCGGCGGTCAGCCGGGCGCGGCCTAAGATCGCCGATTATCCGTTTACCACGCTGCATCCGCAGCTTGGCGTGGTCGGCGTCGATGAGTCCGAATTCGTACTGGCCGACATTCCCGGCCTGATCGAAGGCGCCCATGACGGCCATGGGCTGGGCGACCGTTTCCTCGGCCATATCGAACGCTGCGGCGTGCTGCTGCATTTGATCGACGGGGCCGATATGACGGTCGCCGAGTCCTATCGTACTATCCGGGCGGAGCTCGAGGCCTACGGCCATGGGCTGGCGGAAAAGCCGGAAATCGTAGCCATCAACAAGACGGACGCGTTGTTGCCGGAATTCGTCGAGGAATTGACGGCGGAGCTGAGGGGCGTGACGGACGCGCCGGTGATGGCGGTCTCTGGCGCGTCCGGCGAGGGCGTGGTTGATGTGCTGCGGGCCTTGCGCGACCGGATCGCGCTCACCCGGCGTCTTGAAATAAAAGCGCTCAAGGGTGAGGCTCCGCCCGACGACAGCGCCGGCTGGGCGCCCAGCGTCGACTGACGGGCCGGACCGGCGCCACGGCGGCGCCCGCACGGCGTCAGAGGCTGCGGTCCAATCCCATTTGCCAGAAGTCGATCTCCAGCCGGGTCGCGGCGCCGAACGTCTTGGCGTGCCGCTGCACCGCCTGGTCGGAAATCCCTGCGCCGGCCGCGTCGAGAAAGGCCCGCGCCGCATTGGCGACTGCACGATACTCGGCGCTGGAATACATCTCGATCCAACTGCGATACGGGTTGTCCTCGAGCTTTGTAAAATCCTGCGCCAGGATCCAATCGGCGACTTCGGCATAGCCGATCACACAGGGCGCCAGGGCGACATGCAGGTCGACCAGACCGCCCGCCGACCCGCGCTCCAGCACATAACGCGTATAGGCCATGGTGGCGCTCGCCTCCGGCAGGTCTGCAAGCTCAGTCTCATTTATCCCCCAGTCCCGGCAATAGCTGACATGCAGCGCCAGTTCGGTGTCGAGGATGGCGTTCAGCGAGGCCTGGGCGTGGCGCATCTCCGCCAGCGTGTCGGATTTGTAGAGCGCCAGACCATAGGCGCGCGCGAACTGGATCAGGAACAGTTAATCCTGCTTCAGATAATGTTGGAAACAGGCTCTCGGCAGCGCGCCTTTCGCCAATTGGGTGACGAAGGCGTGGCTGATATACCGCTCCCAATCCGCCTCGTTCGCCTTTTTTAACGCGTCAAACATGCCTATATCTCCTTGGCGCGGGTTTAGCGCGCGATCTCGACAGCGTAGCTGTCCAGGGCGGGGACTGTCTCGATCATGCCGGCCTGTTGCATGAAGGCGGCGAAGCCCGCATAGCGCGCCCGGTCAAGCGCGCCGGGGCGCAGGGCGAAACGGGGCAGCGTGTCGCGCCAGGCGCGCCGGTTCAATTCACTATCCAGTTTCGGGTCGGTCGCTCGGAATATCTCCCAACTCTCTTCCGGGTGGTTGATGATATAGGCCGTCGCCGCCTCGATCGCCGCGATCAGCCTTCCATAGGCGGGCCGGTCCACCGCGTCGGATCGCGCGACCAGGATCAACTCGTCATAAGCGGGGACGCCTTCCTCCTCGACATAGAAGGCCCGGCCCGGCCGACCGACGATGTCCATCTGATTGAGCTCGAAATTGCGGAAAGCGCCGATTACTGCATCGACTTGGCCGGAGATCAGGGACGGGGACAGCGAGAAATTCACATTGATCAATTCGACATCGCCGATGCTCAGCCCGTGCTTTTCCAGCATTGATTTTAGCAGGACGTCCTCGAAACCGCCGACAGAGAAACCGACGGTTTTGCCTTTCAGTTCTGCGATGGACTCGATCGGCCCGTCTTTCAACACCACCAGGGAGTTCAAGGGAGTGGCGACCAGGGTCGCGATGCGGGTCAGCGGCAGGCCTTCGGCGACCTGAACGTATAGGTTTGGCTGGTAAGAGATCGCCAAGTCCGCCTGACCGGCGGCGACCAGCTTCGGCGGCAGGCTGGGGTCGGCCGGCTCGATCATCTCGACTTCCAGTCCGGCCTCGGCGAAATAGCCTTTCTCCTGCGCCACGATCAGCGGACCGTGGTCGGGATTGACGAACCAATCCAGCAGCAGGGTGATCCTCTCCTGCGCGTGGGCGGGTGCGGCGGAAAGGCACAGCGCGAAGGCGATGGCGGACAAGCGGAAACTCATAACAAACTCCATGGAATGGGTTTCTGAAAGGGGGCCTAGTGCGATTCCGGACGCCAGGGCGTCAGGCGTTTCATGATTGCATCGGTCGCGTAATAGACCGCGAGCCCGATCAGGCAGAGGGTGAACAGGGCGGCGAACAGCGTGTCGGTTTGCATCCGTCCGTTTGCGTGCAGCATCATCGCGCCCAGCCCGGCGCTGGCCCCGACCCATTCGCCGACGACGGCGCCGATCGGCGCGACCGAGGCGCCGACGCGGACTCCGCTGGCAAAGGCAGGCAAGGCGGCGGGCAGGCGGATATGACGCAGCGTCGCGGCCTTCGAGGCGCCCATCACCTGCGCCATGTCCAGCCAGCCGGGCTCGGTCCGGCGCAGCCCGTCATAGAAGGCGGCGGTGACCGGGAAATAGATGATCAAGACCGCCATCGCGACTTTCGACACCATGCCATAGCCGAGCCACAGGACCAGGACCGGGGCCAGGGCGAAGACCGGCAGCGCCTGGGTCACGACCAGAACCGGCAGCAGCCAACGCCGCGCGCCGCGGTGGGCCGCCAGGCTCAGCGCGCTGGCGCCGCCCAGGATCACGCCGAAGATCAAACCCAGGATGATCTCCGTCGCCGTCACCGCCGCGTTCGACAGCAGCACGACAGGCTGTTCCGCCAGCGCCGCAAGCACATCCAGCGGGCCGGGCAGGATGAAGACCGGCGCGCCGCTGATGACGACCACCGCCTGCCACACCAGCAGCAGGCCGGCGAGCGTGACGATCGGCCGGATCAGGCGGTCGCCGATCGCGGCGCTCATGCGGCCAAGCCCCCGTTCCGTGCGCCGAGCTTGTCCAGCAGCGCGCCGTAGAGGGCGATCGCGCCGGGCGCCTTTTCGTCGCGTGGGGCCGCGCCCTCCGGATGCAGGGCCGCGCTCAACGCCGCCGGCGCGCCGGCCATCACATGGATCGCGTCGGCCAGGCGCAGCGCTTCCCAGGGATCATGGGTGACCAGCAGCACTGTCTTATCGGCCAACAGGCGTCGTGCGTCCGCCTGCAACCGACGCCGGGTCAGCGCGTCGAGCGAGGAGAAGGGCTCGTCCATCAAGACGATCGGCTGGTCTTCGAACAGGGTGCGGGCGAGCGCCACCCGCTGGCGCATGCCGCCGGACAGGGCGGTCGGCCGCGCCTCCTCATGGCCCGCCAGTCCGACCTGCTCGATCAGGTGCAAAGCCTTGTGGCGATCCGCCGCGCTGACGCCGCCGCGCAGCCGTGCGCCGATCGTGACATTCGAGATCGTATCGGCCCAAGGCAGCAGCAGATCCTGTTGCGCCATATAGGCGACGCGTCCTTCAAGCGCCGCGCCGTCGCTGTCGGTCACGCGCCCGGATGTCTCGCTATCCGGCGTCTCCAGGCCGGCCACCATACGCAGCAGGCTTGATTTGCCGACGCCGCTGGGCCCCAGCAGGCAGGTCCAGGCGCCGCCGTCAAAGATCGCCGACAGGTCCGAGAAGACCGGCTTGCCTGCAAAAGCGAGAGCGCCTTTGTCGATCCGGATGGTCGGGGCGGCGGGCGGCATGGAAAGGCGGCCGCTCAGCTCAAACCGCGGGCGCGGAAAAAGCTTTCATAACCGACGCGGCCCCAGCGCGCGGCGCGATCGCGCGCCTCTCGGAATGAGGCGACGATGCGCCCGGCCAAGTTCCCGGTTGCGGCAAGATCGTCCAGGACCTCTTCAGCCGCCGACTTCGCCGCGCGCAGCACGTCGTCGGGCCAATCGCGCAGCGTGACGTCGTCCTCTTCGATCAAACGCCGCAGGGCGTCGGCGTTGTTCCATTCCGCCTCCGCCAAGCCGACCGAGTTCTCCGCTGTACACGCCTCGGCGACAATCGCGCGGTGTGCGTCCGACAGACCGGCGAACCAGTCCCGGTTGACCAGCGCCTCGGCGGTTCCGTTCGGTTCGTGAAATCCCGGCCGGTAGTAATAGCGCGCGACTTTCTGAAAGCCGAAGGCGCTGTCGCTCCAGGGGCCGAGAAACTCGGCGCCGTCGATCAAACCGCTCTGCAGCGCGCCGAAGATTTCGCCCGGCGGCAGGGTGACCGGGGCGCCGCCCAGCTTCTCGAAGATCGCCCCGCCGAGGCCGGGAATGCGCATCTTCAGGCCGGCGAGATCAGAGAGCGATGTAATCTCGCGGTTGAACCACCCGCCCATTTGCATGCCGGAATTCCCGGCCATGAAGGGCTTCAGATTGAAAGGCGCGTAAAGCGCATCCCACAGGTCTTGACCGCCGCCATGATGGATCCAGGCATTGTGCTCGACCGCGGTCAGGCCGAACGGGCCGGCGGTGAACAACGGCGCCGCCGGCGTCTTGCCGCGCCAGAAGAGAGAGGCGGTATGCGCGATCTCCGCCGTGCCGGCCCCGACTGCGTCGAACACTTCCAGGGCCGGGACCAGGGATCCCGCGCCGAAGACCTTGACCGTCAAGGCGCCGCCGCTCATCCGCGTGATCCGGTCGGCCAGACGATCGGCGCTCCAGCCCGGTCCGGGCGCGCCTTGCGGCCAGGACGTCACCATCCGCACGGCCTGCGATTCCGCCGCGTGAAGCGGCTTGCTCAGGATCGCCGGCGCGGCGACGAGGCCCGCGGCGGTCGCGCTGAGTAGCGCGCGGCGGGAAGGGGGTTGGGATTTGCTCATGCCGCCGGGTTCTTATGCCAAAGAGTGTGGAAATGATGCACCGGCCCGTGGCCGGTTCCGATATCCAACCCGTCCGCCTGTTCGATCGCGCCATGCAGATAGGCGCGCGCCGCCTCGATCGCCGCGCCGAGCGGCCGTCCATGGGCCAGCATCGCCGCGATCGCGGAGGACAGGGTGCAGCCGGTGCCATGCGTGTTCGCAGTCTCGATTCGATCTGAGGTGAAGCGGGAGACGCCGGTATGCGACACCAAAAGATCGGTGACTACGGGCCCATGACCGTGGCCGCCTTTCACCAGAACCGCCTTCGGGCCCTGCGCCAGAATCGCGCGCCCGGCGACCTCCATGCCCGCCTCGTCCTGCGGCGCGGCGTCTCCCGTCAACACGGCGGCTTCGGGCAGGTTCGGCGTGACGATATCGGCGAGTGGGATCAGCTCGCTGCGCAGCGCATCGACGGCCTCGTCCTGCAGCAGTTTGTCCCCGCTCTTGGCCACCATGACGGGGTCCAGGACCACGGCGCGCGGCGCATGCGCCTTGATCCCTTCGGCGACCGCGCGGGTGATTTCCGGGTCGCCCAGCATGCCGATCTTGACCGCGTCCACGCGGATATCCTCGAGGACCGTGTCGATCTGCAGCCGCACGAAATCCGCGGAGGCGGGGAAGACGCCGCGCACGGCGCGCGTGTTCTGCGCCGTGAGCGCGGTAATCACTGAGGCGCCATAGACACCCAACGCGGAAAAGGCCTTCAGGTCGGCCTGAATCCCGGCGCCGCCGCCGCTGTCCGAGCCGGCGATGGTGAGCGCCACCGGCGGCGCTGTGTGTAAGTCTAGAGCCATGCGGTGCGGGCCTTCTCACTGAGGCTCTCTCGTGAGAGCGCGGACAGGTTGTGGAGCGCATCGAGGAACAGCGGCTGGAATGTCCCAGGCCCTTCCGCCGCCTCGGCGGCTGTCTCTCCGGCGACAGCGAAGGCGAGAACGGCCTGGGCTGTCGCCAGAAAAGGGTCATGCTCGACCGTCAGAAAGGCGGCGATGACGGCGGTCTCGGCGCAACCCATCGCCGTGACCCGGTCCATCAGCGGATCGCCGTTCTCAATCTGCACTGCGCGCGCGCCCTGCGCGATCCGATCGACGGCGCCGGTCGCGGCCCGGACCGTCTCTTGGGGAATGTCCAGGGCCGCGATCTCCGCCTGGTTGCCTCGGATCACCGTCGGGTTCTTGGCCAGCAGCGCATCGGCCAGCGCCCGGCGGCTCTGCGCGCGCGTCGCCATCACGGGATCGAAGACCCAGGGTTTGCCTTCCTCCTGAGCGACCTCGACCGCCAGAGGAATGGCCCGGCGGCGTTCCGCGTCCAGCGTGCCGATATTGACCGACAGGGCGTCGGCGCTTCGGGTGAAGTCGGCGACTTCCTCTGGATCGACCGTCGTCGAGGGCGTCGCGCCGAGCGCTAGAAGCGCATTGGCCGACAGCGTGACCGCCGCCAGATTGGTGATGCAATGGACTCTTGCGCCGCGCTCCTTCAACGCGCGCAGCGAGGCGATGCAGCCTTCGATCAATCGCTTGTCACCCACGCGCCATGCGTCCTCATTGTGTCCGGACCGACAGGCGCGCTTCAAGATGAAGCTGGGAGTGAGGGGAGTTGGGAGGCGGGTCGAGCGCCGCGTTCGCCAAAGGCCTCAATCCCTCCGCCGGTGCTAACCGGATCAGGTTCCACGGGTTGGCCGACGACCTCTCAGCCCCGAATGGGCGCCCCGTTGAGACCTTGGGAAATTAGAGGCGGGACGCGCAAAAAACAAGCACGGAGCGGCTCAATGAAGCCGTTCGCCATTTGGGACCGGCCGTTCCGGCCCGATCAACACGATCGCGCCGTCCGCATCGCTGAAACCCAGCACCAGACATTCGGACATGAACTTGCCGATCTGGCGCGGCGGGAAATTCACCACCGCCGCGACCTGGCGACCGGTCAGCGTCTCCGGCGTATAGTGGACCGTGATTTGCGCCGAGCTTTTCTTCTCGCCGATCTCGGGTCCGAAATCGATCCACAGTTTGATCGCCGGCTTGCGCGCCTCGGGAAAGGGCTCGGCCCGCAGAACCGTCCCAACCCGGATATCCACTTTCAGGAAATCGTCGAAATCGATGGTCATCGTCGCTCTCCGTTTATGATCACCTGCGACCGCTGGGCGCTACTGTTGTAGTTCGGCCAAGCGCCGTTTCATCCATTCAAGGCGCTCGGCTTCCGCGTTTCTTCTCGGGGACGCACCCGGGTCGATAGGATGTCGGCGATCGCCAGATGCGACAATCGCGAAACGACGGGTCCGTCGGGTGCGATCTCTTCCAGCGTTTCCGCGACGCATACGCGCCTAGTTCAGAGCCTTGAGCAGATTTTCGACGGCGAGGCCGGCAGACTTCCTCACCGAACCGACGGTGAATCCGCCGATATGGCTGGTCATGACGACCCGCGGATGCGCCAGAAGCGGGTCCAGCGTCGGCGGCTCGGCTTCGAATACATCGGTGGCGTAGGTTCCGACATGGCCGGACTCAAGCGCCTTGAGCATCGCATCCTTGTCGACAAGCCCGGCGCGCGCCGTATTCACAACGACCGCGTCCGGCGCGAGCAGGTCGATCTCTTGTGCGCCGATCAATGGGGCGCCCTCCTTGAGCATCGGGGCGTGCAAACTCAGAACCCGCGCACCGTGCAGCGTCTCTTGCATCGAGCCTCGGCGGAAATTCGGATGATCCCCGTGGATGTCGGGCGCGAATGGATCGAATCCGCGCACATACGCGCCGAGCTTCAAGCATGAATCGGAGAAAGCGCCGCCGATCGCGCCGAGTCCGACCACCGCGATCTCGGCGCCGTCAATCTCGTGGCCGATGCGTCTCGGCCAATCGCCGGACTTCATGCCGGCGTCGGTCGCGACGATATTCCTAAGACCGGCGAGCGTCAGCGCCAGAGCGAGCTCCGAGACGCCGCGGGTGTTGACGGCCTCCGCGCGATGAAACGTGATGCCTCTCCTCTCCAGGGCTTCGATCGGGAAGTTGTCCACACCAGAGCCGTTTCGGCTGATCGCCTTCATCTTGACGGCGGCGTCGATTACCGCCTCCGACACAGGCTCGACGCCGGCCAGCCAGCCGATGCAGTCGCCGACCGCTTCGATCAGCGTCGCCTCGTCCGGCGTTTCGCCCGGGGACGGACAGACCAGTTCATAGCCGGCGTCTCGAAGCGGCTGCAGCGCCGGGTGCACGCCCGAGGACAAGGACCGCGGCGTGATGAGAATTCGTCCCGCTCTCATCGCCCCGCCATCAACGCCCGGTCACGTCCGCCGCGATCTCGCAGAGCGCGTCGAAGCGGGGACCGGACATCGGGATCTGTATATCGAAGACTTCTGCGATGACACGGGTCCAGCCATGGATGAAGTACACCCAGCCATCGACAACCTGCAGGTCGCGGGCCTGCTTCTGAGCGTTGGCTTGATCCAGAAACACGAGATCGCCGCGATAGTTAAACTCCCAAGCGATGGCCTGTTCGGGATAGATCACGGCGTCGGTCAACGGGGATCCTGGCAGATCTTTTCCCAACCCGGTGGCGTTTGCGACCACCGACTGCAACGGAAGGGCGTGGACGATGGCGTCGGCGTCCTTTGGACTCGGCGTTAATCGGTAGTCAATCGGGATCGAGACTCCGATCTCGGCATGGACCCGGCGCATCTCCTCCAGGCTTTCGTTACGCCGCGCGGTGACGATGATCTTCGAGGGCGCGTCACGCCCGTCCGCCTTCCTGTCATGCAGATAGAGGGTGAGCGCCAACGCGGAGCCGCCGGACCCGAGGACGCAGAGCTCTGCGCCTGTCCTGGCCCAATAGTCTCGCGGGATGATGGCTTCGAGCGAGACTCCAACCGTGATCGGGTCTTTCGCGTGCCCGATCAGCCGGTCGCCCCGTTTCGAGATAGAGCTGATCTCATGCAGCTTTTGCGCGTAGGGGTCGAGCGTGTCAAAGAGGTCTCTTGAGGCCCTGAGCAGATTCACCTTGTGCGACGTCACCAGCCCGCCAAGCGAAAGCGGATCGGTTTTCAAGAATGCAACGACGCGACGATAGTTCTCGGGATCGTCGTTCAAGGGCAGGTCGATTCCCTTGATGGAAGCGTCGATTCCAAGATGCGCCGCCCAGGCCGGGAACACCGTCATAATCGACGATTGCGTCGTGGTGACGCCGATGAAATAGAAGGTCGGCCGGGTCGCGGCCTCGTAGCTCATGCACCGCTCCGGATTTCCTTGACGCGGGCGACGGCCTGGGCGGCTTTGTCGCTGATCGCGCTCCAGGCGCCGGAAGCGATATCGTCGCGCGTGGCGATCCAGGTCCCGCCAACGGCCCGGACCTGTTCGACGGCGAACCAATCGGCGAGATTGTCGAGCTTGACGCCGCCCGTCGGGTTGAACCCGACGCCGGTATGGACGAAGGGCGCCGCAATATTCTTGAGCATGCTGGGGCCGCCCGCCGGCATTGCGGGGAAGAACTTCACCATCTTGCATCCGGAACTCAGCGCAGCCTGAAGCTCGCTGGGCGTCATGATCCCCGGCGCGAAGGGAAGGCCGCGCGACCCGGCATAGTCGACGATATCCTTCTCGAATCCCGGGGCCAGCGCAAACTTCGCGTTGGCCGCGACCGAGGCGTCGACCTGATCGCGCGTGATCACCGTGCCGGCGCCGACGATCATCTCCGGGCGGTGGGTCGTCATCGCCAGAATAGCGTCGCGGGCGGCGTCGGTGCGGAAGGTGATCTCTGCGACCGGAAGGCCGCCGGAAATCAGAGCGTCGGCCAAAGGCAGCGCGTCGTCGGCATCGTCGATGGCGATCACCGGAACGACGCCGAATTTTCCAAGTTCTTCGAATATAGTCATTTTTCCTATCCGCCTAATTGCTGGTTTCCATGATTCTGGAAACCTCTTCTGCATTGCGTTTTCTGTAGGTAGGGTTGTCGACGGCTTCCCATCCATCGCCTTGCGCGATAATCCGCTTCGCCATGCCGCCGGAGCGTCCGATGACGGCGTAATCCTGTCCCGAATCGCTTGGGTAGCAGAAGCTCATCACCAGCGGCTCGGACCCGATATTGATCGAACGGTGCAGCCAATAGGGCGGGACATAGACCAGAACCCCGGGTTTGACGTCCAGGACGACGGTCTCTCCGTCGGGCGACTCCATTTGCATCAGGCCCGCGCCTCTGAGACCGGTATAGGCTTCAGGCCGGTTGGCGGTCGCGTGGATATGCCCGCGGGTCAGAAAATACTCATCGCCGATGCGTCCCGGCGCCATATGGGTCGTTCCGAAAATCAGATCGCCGCGCTCCTGTTCCGGCCGGGTCTCGAAGACGGTGTAGACCACGCGGTCGGGATCCTTCCCGGCCTCATCCAGAAAGGCCGCTTCGTCGAGATAGACGCCGCTCAGATCGGCGATGCGTTTCCGATAGGCGCCGGTCGCGTTTTCCATCCGGCCCGTGTCGGGATCGATCTTGTGGCTTGTCGGTTGCTGGAGCATTTCAAGGCTTTCAGGGGGTCGAAGAACATCATCGTGCGACGGGGCCGCTGCGCCGGCCTCAATAGAGATAGGTTTGTCGAACGGCTCATCGCGAGTATTTGGCTTAAAGCGCGCTCTAGCTCAATAGCCATGGTGACCATGCCCAACCCAGTCTAAGCCTTATCCGCAGCTTGTTGGACAACTCGCGAAGACGCCTCCGCCACCCCTCACCGCCGCTTCGGCAAGAGGGCCGTATAGTCCAACTCCAGCACCACGTCCGGGCCTTGGGCGGGGAAGTCGGCGGCGGGGCGGTTCTTGACAGCGCGGGTCAGCAGGCGGAGGGCGCCGATATCGCGGCGGTTCTCGATCGCTTGGGTCTCCAGCACTTCGGTCCAGGCGTAGATCGTGTCGCCGGCGAAAGCGGGGGCGGTGTGGCTGCCGCCATGGATCGCCGAGACGATGCAGGCCGAACCGAGCCCATTGAAGCTGAGCGCGCGTGCCAGGCTGATGATATGGCCGCCATAGACGACGCGTTTGCCGAACCGGCTGTGTGCCGCCAGCGTCGCGTCGAAATGCACCCGCGCCTTATTGTTGTAGAGGCGCGTCGCCATCATATGCTCGGCGTCCTCGATGGTGACGCCGTCGCGATGGTCGATTTTCTCGCCCGTTTCGTAATCCTCCCAGAAGTAAGGCGCGCCGGCCTTCACCGGATCCCACAGCCGGTTGATCCGGTGCCGCGGGATAGTCAGCCGCTCCACCCTGTCGGCCAGTTCGGGGATCACCGTTTCCGGCGCCGGACTCTTCGGGTCGCGCTTCGGGATCATCACCCAGCGCACATAGGTCAGGATATCGACGCCGCGATGATCCATGCCGGTGGTCCGGACATAGACCACGCCGGTCTCGCCGTCGGAATTCTCCTTTAGGCCGATCACGTCCGAGCGCGCGCTGATCGTCTCGCCGACCATCACCTGGCGCAGGAAGTCGCATTCCGCATAGCCGAGATTGGCGACAGCGTTGAGCGAGATGTCCGGCACGCTTTGCCCGAACACCAGGTTGAAGACCAAGATGTCATCCAGCGGGCTGTGATCGTATCCGGCCAGCCGGGCGAACGGGTGTGAGGCGTTGAGCGCAAAGCGCGAGCCGGTCAGCGCCTGATAAAGCGCCGCCTGGCCCTCAGTCAGGGTCCGGGGCACGCCATGCTCGATCACTTCGCCCAAGGTGAAATCCTCGAAGAACCGCCCGGCGTCGGTCTTCCCCGTCGCTGTGGCCGTCTGGTCCTGCGCTTTGTTCGCCGGTTTTGCGCCCTTTTGGGTCATGGTTCGCCTCCCTGTTCGTCTCCCTAGTGAGCATAGGTCACGATACGCCGCCGCCCACAGCATTGCGCCATATCAAGGCGGTTCGCCGCGCCGCTCTTATTCTCCATCATATGGGCGCTTTTGTGACACTCACTATCGCGGGCCTGCTGATCGCCGCGATCTGGCTGGCGCCGCGGCGTTTTGGCTGCGCGCCCGCCGGTTGCGGCTGCTGCGGCGCGGGTTCGGCTCAGCGCGGCGACCGCGGGACCGACGCCTAGCGCCGGGTCATTCGGGCCGCTCCAACGCCGCAATCATCGCGGCGAGATCGAGCAGACGGCGGGCCTCTTCCGCATGCAGCGCTTCCACCAGTTTGCCGTCGAGAAGGGCCACGCCCTGGCCTTGGGCGGCGGCCTGCTCGTAGGCGGCGACGGTTCGGCGCGCCGTCTCCAGGTCGGCGTCGCTTGGCCCAAAGGCGGCGTTGGCCGCCGCAATCGTCTTGGGATGGATCAGCGTCTTGCCGTCAAAACCCAAGGCGCGGCCTTGACGGCAGGCCGCCTCGAACCCCGTATCGTCGGCCAGATCGAGATGCACCCCGTCCAGGATCGCCAAACCATGCGCCCGCGCCGCCAGAAGGGCCAGCGACAGGCTGGTCAGAAGCGGCGCGCGGTCGGGCGTGTGGCGGCAATTCAGATCCTTGGCCAGATCGGACGTCCCCATCACCAGACCCGCCAGGCGCGGTGCGGCGGCGGCGATCCCCTGCACTCGCAAGACCCCCAGCGGCGTCTCGATCATGCACCAAAGCGCCAGACCGGCCGGCGCGCCCGCCGCATCCAGCGCCGCCTCGGCCGCGCGTACGGTCTCAGCGCTTTCGACTTTCGGCAGTAAGATCGCATCGGCGCCGGCGTCCGCCATCGCCGTCAGATCGGCGGCGCCCCATTCTGTCTCCAATCCGTTGATCCGGATCAGGATCTCCCGACCGCCATAGCCGCCCTCGGCCAGGACGTCGCGGAGAGCGGCGCGCGCCGTCTCCTTGGCCTCTGGCGCCACGGCGTCTTCCAGATCGAGGATCAGCATATCCGCCGGCAAGGTCCGCCCCTTCGCCAGTGCGCGTGTATTGGCGCCGGGAATATACAAGGCCGAGCGGCGCGGTCGGAACGAGATGGGCATGGCGTCTGTCCTTTGACGAGCGGTCCGGCCGGTTTAGCAAGCAAGGGAGCCCGGCCTCAAGCGCGATCGGGTCGGCTGTCTTTCGACGATACCGCTTGTCCGGGTCCGTCGCGATGCGCTAGGGCGGAAGCATGAATGTTCTGTCCATCCAATCGCATGTCTCGTTCGGCCATGTCGGCAATTCCGTTGCGGTGTTTCTGCTGCAGCGCCTGAATTGCGAGGTCTGGCCGGTGCATACGGTTCATTTCTCGAACCATACAGGCTATCCGGATTGGACCGGCACGGCGGCGTCGGCGGCGGAAGTCTCGGACCTGATCGACGGGCTGGACGCGCGCGGGGCTTTGGCGGATTGCGACGCGGTGCTGACCGGCTATGTCGGTTCAGCCGAACTCGGCGCCGTGATCGCCGAGACCGTGCGCCGCGTCAAACGCGCCAATCCGAAGGCGGTCTATTGCTGCGATCCGGTCATGGGAGACGCTGGGCGCGGCTTTTATGTGAAACCGGGCGTACCGGAATTCATGGCTGACGAAGCGCTGCCCCTGTCCGATATCCTGACCCCGAACCCGTTCGAACTGGCGGTGCTCGCCGGGGCCGAACCAGGCGACTTGATTGGCGATCAGGACGCGTTGGTTCGGGCCGCGCAAGGCCTTCTGCTGCAAGGGCCGAAGACGGTTCTGATCACCAGCGTCGAAGAGGACGCCGACGATTCCCACGCGCCTGCTCGGATCGGCATGGCGGCGGTGACGCGGGACGGCTGCTGGCTGGCGACGACGCCGCGCCTGAGTTTTGAGATCGCGCCGAACGGCGCCGGCGACGCCACCGCCGCCCTGTTTCTGGCCCATCATGCGACGGCGCCCAGCACGGCGCAGGCGCTCGAAGCGACCCTGGCCTCGGTTCACGCCTTGCTGGCCGAAACCCAGCGCCGGGGCGGCCGTGAACTGGCCTTGATCGAAAGCCAGGACGCCGTCGTCTCTCCCTCTGTCACAGAGCGGGCGCGGCGTCTCGACAGCGCAGGATAGGGTGGGATCAGGTCCCGATCCGGCGCACAAGGGCGCCGCGCAGACGAGCGAAAACATCGTCCCAGTCGCCGGGGCTGGTCTGACGAAACAGCGTCATGCTCGGATACCAGGGACTGTCCTTGCGCCGCAATCGCCAGCGCCAATCCGGGGAGAATGGGATCGCAGTCCAGACCTCCTTGTTCATGGCGCCGGCCAAATGCGCGATTGGGCTATCAACAGCAATCAGCAAGTCGATATCCCGCAGCAGCACTGCGGCGTCGGCGAAGTCCGCGATCGACGGCGACAAATCCTCGATTAGCGCCTCCAATCCCAGAGTGTGGATTTGAGAACTTCCCGGACCGACCTGAATCCCGAAGAAGCGCGCGCCGGGCGTGTCGAGAAGCGGGGTGAAAGAATCCAAACCGGTGGACCGGTTCCGGTTGCGCGGATGGCTGCGGTCGCCCGACCATGCGAGGCCGACGCGCAGAGACTGCTGGTCCCGCCGAACCGCCAAGCGCGGGCCGCCGACGGGCGGTTCAAGATAGGGCGTCGCCGGGGAAAGGCTCTCCGCCTCGCCGGCGCCCAGATCGAAATGCGCCGGCGCGCTCAACAGGGGTAGTTGAAAATCGACCTTAGGGCTTGGCGCCCCGTCTTGGCGTTCGACAATGTCGATATCCTCGAAGGTTTCGCTTTCTTCGAACAGCCGGCGTAAAGACGGTTGCACTTCGAACAGCACGCGGGCGCCGCGGGCGCGAAGCTGAAGCGCATAGCGGCTGAATAGCAGCGTGTCGCCGAGATCGTGTTCGGCGTGCAACAGCAGAAACTTGCCGGTTAGGTCCTCGCCGTTCCAACGCGGCAGGCCGGTGTGGCGCTGCGGATTCCCTGGCAACGACCAACGCGCCTCAAATGCCTCGAATCCGGCCTGTAGCTGACCGTCGAGCAACCGCGCCAAGGCGATGTCCCATGCCAGCGCCGGATCGTGGCAACCGAGCAGTTCGGCGCGGCGAAAAGCGTGCAACGCCGCATCGAGATCCCCGAGGTCCCGCGCGACCAGACCTGCATCATGGTGGATATCGACATCGCCGGGGGCCAGCGACAAGGCGCGGTCTTGGGCGCGGTGGGCTTCCTCCAAACGATTGGCGGCGCGCAGGGCGTTTCCCAGATCTGACCAATGGCCCCCGTTCCCCGGGCTCAAACCGATGGCGCGGCGCAGGCAGACGATGGCCGGGTCGGGCTTTCCGGTCTGCTGCAACAGCACGCCCAGACCGGCCCAGGCCTCGCCGCGCTCCGGGGCCAGCCGCACGACATGCTGATAGTTCCGGATCGCCGAGTCGACGTCGCCGCTCCGGCGCTGGCGCACGGCCTCCTGCAGATGAGTTTCGGCGTCGGCCGTCGGCGCGACGGTGCGGCGGCCCGCAGGCGCGACCTTCACCACAGGCCGCTTGACGATGCGGATCGGGCGTCTGGCGGTATGACGACGGCGCGCTTTTAAGGTTGGCTGCGGCGAGGCCGGCGTCGGCTCTTGGTGGCGATCCGGTTCGTCGCGGCTTTCGCCGTCCTGTCGGTCTGATCCTTGGTCTAGGGCGCCGTCATCAAGCGCAGCCTCCGCCGGCGGCGCGAAGGCCGCATCGGAATCGGATTCGGTTTGCGCCGACAGATCGGGCAGTGGATCGCCAAGGTCGAGCGCCTCTTCCATCGCGTTGTCCTGAACGCTCGCCAGGATTTCTTCGAGCAAGCGTTCATCTTCGTCGTCTGGGCCCAGCGCGACCTCAATTTCGGACGCGTCCCCTTGATGCGCGCCAAGCGGGTCGGGACTGGCGGTCTCGGCGAGAACGGATTGGATCGACTCGCCTTCCCGCATCGCCGCCCGAAAGGCTTCGTCGGCCATGGCGTCCATGGCCGGATCGGGGGCCGGGTCGGGGGCCGGGTCGGGGTCAGAGACGGAGCCAGAGTTCGAGCCTGAGTCGGGGCCTAAATTGGGGGCGGAGCCGCTGCTCAGAACTCCGTCGAGGCCGCCATCGAGATCGTCATAGAGTAAGGCGGCCACATCATCCGCCGACAGGCCGATCGGTCCGTCGGCGTCGGCGTCCGTCGGGCCGGCCCCCGGGTCGAGCACATTATTTTCCGGGAGCGGCGCGCCTTCCGGGTCCGTGAGGACGCGGTCCAAGGTCGGCGCGGTACGCAGATATGACTCCAGATCGACACCGGGCCCGATCGGTTCCGGATCGGCTGGCGTCGGACGCGGCTCTGCGTCCTGGCCGTCTTCCGGCGCGCCCGTGTCTTTTCGACTCATGAGCGAACTCTAGCCGCAGCCCTAAATCACGTCCACTTGGAATGATTCTAAGCGGCGGCCCAGAAGCAAAGGCCGGCTCGGAAACGGCTTCCGCGCCGGCCTATTGAAGGCGTCAATTCGTTCGGTCCCGGCCGTTAGGCGGCCTTGCTCTCGGTCAGGTGCCCGTGTGCGATCAAGGCCTCGGCGATCTGCACCGAATTCAGCGCCGCACCTTTGCGCAGATTGTCAGAGACGACCCACATGTTCAGGCCGTTTTCAACGCTGATATCATCGCGGATCCGGCTGACGAAGACGCCGTCTTCGCCGGCGCATTCGGCCGGGGTGACATAGCCTTCGTCGGCGCGATGATCGACGACCGACACGCCTTCGGCTTCGCGCAGGACGGCGCGCGCGCTGTCCGTATCGATCGGCTTCCTGGTCTGGATGTTAACCGATTCCGCATGGCCGATGAAAACCGGCACGCGAACGCAGGTCGCCGAGACTTTGATCGCCGGATCGAGGATTTTCTTGGTCTCGACGACCATCTTCCACTCTTCCTTGGTCGAGCCGTCATCCATGAAGACGTCAATATGCGGGATGACGTTGAAGGCGATCTGCTTGGTGAAATTCTCCGCCTTGACCGGATCGTTCACATAGACGGCGCGCGTCTGATTGAACAGCTCGTCCATGCCGGCCCGTCCGGCCCCGGACGTCGACTGATAAGTCGAGACCACGACCCGCTCGATCTCGAAAGCGTCGTGCAGCGGCTTCAGCGCCGCGACCATCTGGATCGTCGAGCAGTTCGGGTTGGCGATGATGTTCTTCTTGCGGAACCCTTGCAGCGCGTCGGGATTCACCTCCGGCACCACGAGCGGCACATCCGGGTCCATGCGGAAATGCGAGGTGTTGTCGATCACCACTGCGCCCGCCGCCGCCGCCTTGGGCGCGAATTCGGCCGAAATCTTGCCGCCCGCCGAGGAGAGCACGATATCGACGCCGGAGAAGTCGAAGCCGCTCAGATTTTCGCAATCGATCGTCTCTTCCTCGCCGTAGGAGACCGTACGGCCGACGCTGCGCGATGAAGCCAAAGCGTGCAGCTTGGAGACCGGAAACCGCCGTTCGGATAAGGTGGTGAGCATTTCGCGGCCGACATTGCCGGACGCGCCGACGACGGCGACTGTGTAACCCATGAGACTGTTCCTATCGGTTTTGCCCCGGCCGGCCGATCCTGTCGGGCGCGACGCGCGCTGTGAGGGGTCTTGAAATTCTGCTGCTGGAAATGGGGCCGACCTTGCGGATTCCAAGGCCCTGATTCGTCACGGTCTTGTCAGGTCGGCGCGCCCTAAAAACTTCGGGCCGCTCTGGTTGGAGCGGCCCGCCGTCTACCCAAGTTGGGAAGCTTCAGCTTCCCGTCTTCGGCAACGGCGTCATGCCGCCGGTTGCGACCGTCGTCGGTTTCGTAATCTTCACCGTTTGATCCATGAATGGGCATGCGGAAGCGCCCATGCTGAACGCCGTCAAACCAAGCAAGGTTACGCCAAGCGCAATTCCTTTTTTCATCGTCATGAACTCCCGAATGAAGAATACAGTGGTTGAGAATAGAAGAAAGGGTCGCGGAAATCAAGGCTGGCGGCCGCATGCATTGGGCCGACCTATTCTCGTTTTTCGGTTTCAGGCGGCGCGAAATTCTTCAAATCCAAGCGCCGCCCTCGCAATACCGGGCGAGTCGCCCTATTGTTTTTATGGGTTATTCGCGGTGCGCGCGCCCTTTTGTAGCCGGGTGACGCGGCCGGCTTTCGATAGAGCGAGGACCAGCGATCATGGCGGAATCACAAGCGGGCGGCTTGCGGCGATTGAGAATCGTGACGCTGGGCTGGCTCTTCATCGGCCTCCTGCTGATCGCCGGCGGCGTGGTCAGCGTCACGAATACGCTGATCTTCTTTGAGGTCGAACAGGTCGTCGGCGCCTCGAACGAGGCTGAGAAGTCGGGCGCCGATCGGGTCCGGCTGCTCACGCAAATTGAATCCGAAATCGGCTATGGCGGTCTGATCGACTACTACAAGCAATTCGTGATCCGACAGGATGACGCCCTTCTGATTGACGCGCTGTCGCATGCAGGCGGCGCGATTGCGGCGCTTCGCCAGTACGCCGATCTGGATCTCAGCGACGCCGAGCGCCGGACCGTAGAGAGGGTTTCCGCGACCATCTTAGCATACGAAAAGCAGGCGCTTTCAGCGTCGACGCTGATGCAGGAAGGCCGCACGCCAGAGGAGATCCACGCGTCGGACCAGATCGACCCGGAGCCGGTCATCCAAGGCGTCTTAAACTTAGAGGATGAAGCCAAGGCGGCGTTGGCGGCGCGCGGGCTCACACTGGAAGGCAAGCGCGTCGAGTTGAGCCACCTTTGGCGCGCGCTCGGCTTCGGCGGTATGGCGCACCACTACTACGACTATCTCTTGACCCGAAACGGCTCGGAACTGAGTGAGGCGCGGGCGGCGTTGAGCGACGCCATGGGGTATGTCGAGGCCTATCGGGCCTTCCCGCGCAGCGCCGCTGAGGATTCTGCGCTGACGGCGATCGAGGCGGAACTGACGGGTTATGAAGCCGTGCTGTCCGAGGCGGCGCAGTTGGTCGAACAAGGGGCGGAGGCCGCCGCGATCGACGCGGCGGCTCGGCTCGACGGCAAGGCGATGTTCGATGCGGTGCAGGTGCTGCGCCGCGCGCTGTTCGCAGAAGAGGCGCGCCGGGATCAGGAATCGCGCGATCTGCTGATCGCCATCGAGATTCAGGCGCTGGCCAGTCTGGCCCTGGTTCTGACAGTGGTCGCGGTCCTGACCGTCTTCGCCGTCTGGCTGATTCCCGGCCGGATTGCCGCGCCGCTTAATCGGATGACCGGCGCGATGAAGGCGATGGCGGCCGGCGATTTGGATGTCGCTGTGCCGGGCGCCGCACGCCAGGACGAGATCGGCATGATGGCGGGCGCGATGGAGGTGTTTCGCGCGAACGCCGTGCGCGCCCGGTCGCTGGAAGAGGAGCAGAAACGGCAAGAGGCCGAGGCGGAGCGAAAGAAGCAAGAAGCCATTCAGAACATGGCCGACACGGTCGAGACCGAAACCAAGACCGCCGTCCAGGGCGTGTCGAAGGAAACCGACGCCATGCTTCAGACCGCCAACGCCATGTCGGACGCCTCGCAAATGGTGCAGGAGAACTCGGCCACCGTCGCGGCCGCAGCCGAGGAATCGCTGGTCAACGCCGAGGCGGTCGCGGCCGCCTCAGACGAACTGACCGCCTCGATTTCCGAGATCTCCAGTCAGGTCTCGCGCTCCGCCGATGTGACGCGCGGGGCGACCAGCAATATTCAGGAGACGCGGGAGATCGTTCAGGGTCTCTCCGCCGCCGCCGACAAGGTCGGCCAGGTGGTGCAACTGATCGGCGAGATCGCCGAACAGACCAACCTGCTGGCCCTGAACGCCACGATCGAGGCGGCGCGGGCCGGCGAGGCGGGCAAAGGCTTCGCGGTCGTCGCCAGCGAGGTCAAAGGCCTCGCCAACCAGACACAGAAATCGACTGAGGAGATCAGCGCTCAGGTCCAGGAAATGCAGTCGGTCACGCGGCGCGCGGTCGGCGCCATCGGCGGCATCGCCGACACGATCGAAGAGATCGACGGCATGGTCGGCGGCATTGCGGCCGCGGTCGAGGAGCAGAGCGCGGCGACGCAGGAAATTTCGCGCAATGTCGGCGAGGCGGCGAGCGCGGCGCGGGAAGTCTCCGAACGCATCGTCGATGTCAGCAGCCGCGCAGCGCAGGTCGGCGAACTGGCTGTTTCGGTCGATGACGCCGCGACGCGGCTGTCCAAGGATGTCGTCGCGCTGCGCGTCAACCTGACTCGCATCGTTAGAACTTCCGTACCCGAGGCTGGCCGGCGCCAGCAGCCGCGTTTCGAGGTCAGCATCGCCGGCGATGTAACATCCGCGGCGGGCGATCGCGCCGTCACCATCATCTCCCTGTCCAAGAGCGGCGCCACCTTGACCGGCGATACGGGTCTCAGGGTGCAAGACGCGGCGGCGCTCCGCATTCCGCAGATTCCCGAACCGGCGCCCTTCATCGTCCAAAGCGCCGACGAGGACGGCCGGCTCAGCGTGACCTTTGATGAAGCGAGTCCGGCTTGGCGCGCGTTCGATGAAAGGTTCGATTCGCTCGTCGGCTCGGCGAAACCGGAAATCGACGCGCCGCCGATCGCCGCCGAATAGACCCTCAGACAGGAAATAAGTGGCGGATTTTCTAATCCAGGCCCATTAGCCCTCTGGCGAAATCGCGCGCTGCGAAGGGTCGCAAGTCGTCGGCCTGCTCGCCAACGCCGACAGCATGCACCGGCAGGCCGAACCGCTCGGCTAGGGCGACCAGCACGCCGCCTTTCGCGGTGCCGTCCAGCTTGGTGACGACCAAGCCGGTGACGTCCACCATCGAGCCGAAAACCTCGACCTGGTTCAGCGCGTTTTGGCCGGTCGTCGCGTCCAGCACCAGCAGCACATCATGCGGGGCCGTTTCGTCGAGCTTGCGGATCACGCGCAGCACCTTGCGCAGTTCGTCCATCAGATCGGCCTTGTTGTGCAGCCGTCCGGCCGTATCGATCAGCAAGACATCCGAGCCTTGGGCGCGGGCCTGCTCAATGGCGTCATAGGCGAGGCTGGCGGAGTCGGCGCCTTGCTCCTTGGCCACCACCGGCGCGCCGGCGCGCCCGCCCCAGACTTTGAGCTGTTCGATGGCCGCCGCGCGGAACGTATCGCCGGCGGCCAGCATCACCGACTTGCCGTCGCTTTTCAGGGCGTGCGCCAGTTTGCCGATTGTCGTTGTCTTGCCGCTGCCATTGACCCCGACCACCAGCACGACATGCGGATTGGCGTCCGATTCGGCGGTCAGCGGCTTGGCCACCGGCTCCAGCAGGGTGGTGATTTCGTCGGCCAGCGCTGTGCGCACTTCCGCCTCGTCCACTTCCTTATCGAACCGCTCTTCGGCGATGGCGGCGGAGAGTTTGGCGGCGGTGGCGGGACCCAGATCGGCCATCACCAGCAAATCTTCCAACTCCTCGATCGCTTCGGCGTCGAGCTTACGTTTGGTGAAGATGTCGCCGATGCCCGTCGCCAAACGCGACGAGGTCTTGCGCAACCCGTCCTTGAGACGCTGGAACCAGGATCCGCCCATCGACCGTCCCCTATGCCGCCGGTTTCGCTGCGGGCGTGCGAAGATCGGCGCCGGTCAGCTTGCCGTCGACGACGCCGGTGATTCGAACCGCGGCCAAGTCTCCCGGCGCGCCATGGATAGCGACCGGCGCGAAACCTTCCGTCCGGCCCATGCCGTCCCGCTCGATCAGGACCTGCTCCGTCGTGCCGACTCGGGAGCGCAGATAGCTCTGTAACGCCCGGTCCCCCTTGGCGCGCAACCGCGCGGCGCGGTCTTTGCGGACGGACTTGTCGACCCGGTTCGGAATCCGCGCTGCGGGCGTGCCGGGTCGTTCCGAATAGGGGAAGACATGCAGATAAGTCAGGCCGCAGGCGTCGACGATATCCAGCGTATTGGCGAACATCGCCTCGCTCTCGGTCGGGAAGCCGGCGATCAGGTCGGCGCCGAAGACGATTTCAGGTCGCAGCCGGCGCAGCCGCTCGGTCAGGGCGATGGCCTCGTCGCGCAGATGGCGGCGCTTCATCCGTTTCAGGATCATATCGTCGCCCGCCTGCAGCGACAGATGCAGATGCGGCATCAGGCGCTCTTCCTCGCCGATCAGCCGCATCAGGTCTTCATCGATCTCGATACAGTCGATCGAGGAGATGCGCAGGCGCGGCAGTTCCGGCACGGCGGCCAGCAGGCGCCGGACCATCTGCCCCAGCGTCGGCGCGCCCGGCAGGTCGGGGCCATAGGAAGAGATATCAACGCCGGTCAGCACCACCTCCCGATAGCCGTTTTCGACCAGCGTTCGGACCTGGGAGACGATCTCGCCCATCGGCACGGATCGGCTGTTCCCGCGGCCATAGGGAATGACGCAGAAGGTGCAGCGATGATCGCAGCCATTCTGGACCTGAACGAAGGCGCGGGCGCGCTCCGCCAGGCCGGAAACCAGATGCGGCGCCGTTTCGGTCACCGACATGATATCGTTCACCCGGACACGTTCCGTCGCCTCGCCGGACAGCGAGCCCGGCAGGAAACTTTGCGGCTGCAGCTTCTCCTCATTGCCGAGCACCTGATCGACTTCATCCATCGCGGCATACGAGGCCGGGTCGATCTGGGCGGCGCAGCCGGTGACCAGGATTCGCGCGTCCGGGCGTTCGCGGCGCGCCTTGCGAATCGCCTGGCGCGCCTGGCGCTCCGCCTCGGCCGTCACCGCGCAAGTATTGAAGACGATCGCGTCGGTCAGGCCGGCCTTGGCGGCGTTTCGTGTGATGACTTCGGATTCATAGGTGTTCAGCCGACAGCCGAAGGTCACGACCTCGGTCGCGGCGGGGTCCTGCCGGGGCGCGCCCATGGGTCAGGCGCGCCAGGCGCCGTGGAAGGCCGTCGCCACCGGGCCGGTCATCACAACATGATCGTCGCTCTCCCGCCATTTGATGCTCAAGACGCCGCCGTCGAGATGGATATCGGCTTTGCGCCCGGCCAGACCGCGCCGATGGGCGGCGACCAGCGCGGCGCAAGCGCCCGAGCCGCAGGCCTGGGTGATCCCGGCCGCGCGCTCCCAAACGCGCATCCTCAGACCGCCGTCGGGCCGGACCGAGACGAATTCGACATTGGTCCGGTCCGGGAACAGCGGATCATGCTCGACCTTCGGCCCGACGCTCTCCAGGGGAACCGCGTCGGCGTCCTCAACAAAGAAGACGCAATGCGGATTTCCCATATTCACAGCGCTGGGACCGGCGTAGCCGTCGATCTCAAGGTCCAGCCGCAGGGTGTCCATCTCCCGCGCCAGCGGGATCTCAGCCCAATCAAGCCGCGGCGCGCCCAAATCGGCGGAAAACCAGCCGTCGTCGGCGCGCGCGACCGGCAGCACGCCGGCCGTCGTCTCAATGGCGGCGGCGTCCGTGGCCAGCTCGTCCAGCAACAAAGCGGCGACGCAGCGCGTGCCGTTCCCGCAGGCCCCGGCCTCGCCGCCATCCGGATTGTAGATCCGCATGAACAGGTCGGCCGCGCCGTTGCTCGGCTCGTCCAGGATCAGCAGCTGATCGCAGCCGACCCCCAGCCGCCGATCGGCGATCCGCCGCCGCTCGTCCTGCGACAGCCGAAAGCCGCCGACGCGCTCGTCGATCACGACGAAATCGTTGCCCAACCCGTGCATTTTCACAAAGGGGATCATAGACACGCACTCAGATATGAACTCGTTTCGGCGCTATATAGGGTGGGCGCCCGACGGAAGGCAATGGCGCATATCGGGCTCTGCGAGACCATTGACTTCCGCGCATATTTCCGTACAACCCGCGGCATCCAGACCAGAGTTCGTTAGAACGCGGTCGCCGTCAGAGGGCCTTCACGGTCTCACGAAGGTTCCGAGACGGGGATTACCGCCAGTCCGCGAGGTTCGCGCACTGGCGCTCTTTGCGTTGTGCGCCAAGTTCTGGGCAGCGCAAGTTCTGGACCGACGAGACGGAGAGAGCATGTTCGATAGTTTGAGCGATAGACTGGGTTCTGTGCTGACCGGGCTGAAACGCCGCGGCGCGTTGAAGGAATCCGATGTCGATCAGGCGATGCGCGACGTGCGCCTGGCGCTGCTGGAGGCGGATGTCGCCCTGCCGGTGGTCAAGGACTTCATCGCCGGGGTGAAGGCCGAGGCGGTCGGCCAGAAAGTCCTGAAGTCGGTCACGCCGGGCCAGATGGTGGTCAAGATCGTCCATGACGGTCTGGTCGAGATGCTGGGCGGCAAGCCCGCCGCCGAGGGGGACGAGGGCGCTGAGGCCGCAGACACCGGCCCGGAAGGCATCAACCTGTCCGGCGAGCCGCCTTCGGTGATCCTGATGGTCGGGCTGCAAGGCTCGGGCAAGACGACCTCGACCGGCAAGATTGCGAAGCGCCTGGCGGAACGCGATCGCAAGAAGGTCCTGATGGCCTCGCTCGACGTCTATCGCCCCGCCGCGCAGGAGCAACTGCGCGTGCTCGGCGAACAGGCCGGCATTCCGACCCTGCCGGTCGTCGAGGGCCAACAGCCGGTCGATATCGCCAAACGCGCGCTTCAGGCCGGCAAGTTCGGCGGCTATGACGTGGTCATGCTCGACACCGCCGGCCGGCTGCATGTCGATGAAGGGCTGATGCAGGAAGTCGCGGCGGTAAAGGCGCACGCCAACCCGTCCGAGGTCATGCTGGTCGCCGACGCGATGACCGGCCAGGACGCGGTCGCCGTCGCGGACAGTTTCAACCAGCGGGTCGGGCTGACCGGCATCATGCTGACGCGGGTCGATGGCGACGCGCGGGGCGGCGCGGCGCTCTCGATGCGCGCTGTGACGCAATGCCCGATCAAGCTCTTGGGCGTCGGCGAAAAACTCGACGAGCTGGAGGATTTCCACGCCGACCGGATCGCCGGCCGCATCCTGGGCATGGGCGATGTCGTCAGCCTGGTCGAGCGCGCCCGCGACACGATCGAGGCGGAAGACGCCGAGAAGCTCGCCAAGAAAATCCAGAAAGGCCAGTTCGACCTGGAGGACATGGCCAGCCAATTGGCGCAGATGCGCAAGATGGGCGGGTTGGAAGGCCTGCTCGGCATGATGCCCGGCGTCGGCAAGATGAAAGAGCAGGTGAAGGCGGCGAACGTGAATGAAGGGCTTCTGAAACGCCAGGAAGCCATCATCTCGTCCATGACCCCCCATGAGCGGCGCAACCCGAAAGTGATCCACGCCTCGCGCAAACAGCGCATCGCGAAAGGCGCGGGCGCCAGCATTCAAGAGGTCAACAAGCTGCTGAAACAGTATCAGACCATGGCGAAAATGATGAAGAAGGTCGGCAAGTCCGGCGGAAAGAACTTGATGCGCGGCCTGGGCGGGATGCTCGGCGGCGGGGGCGGTTTGCCGCCCGGCATGATGCCTCCCGGCGGCGTTCGCTGAAGCGCGCCGGCATGAGAATGTGAGAGTTTTGACACAGGAGTGAACAAAGTATGAGCTTGAAAATCAGACTGGCCCGAGGCGGCGCGAAAAAGCGCCCCTTCTATCGGATCGTTGTCGCCGACAGCCGCATGCCGCGCGACGGCCGTTACATCGAAAAGATCGGCTATCACAACCCGATGGTGCCGAAGGGCCATCCGGAGCGCGTGGTGCTGGACCTGGAGCGGGCCAAGCATTGGATGTCCAACGGCGCCAAGCCGTCGGACCGGGTTTCGCGTTTCCTCGACGCCGCCGGCGTGATGAACCGCAGCTATAACGAGCAGCCGCAGAAGAGCGCGCCGGGCGAGAAAGCCAAGGAGCGCGCCGAGGCGAAAGCCGAGAAAGCCTCCGCCGCGGCTGAGGCGGAGAAAGAAGCCGCCGCCGCGCCCGCCGAAGAGGCGCCTGCTGAGGAAGCCGCGGCCGAAGAAGCGCCCGCTGAAGAGGCCCCCGCTGAAGAGGCGAAAGCGGAAGGCTGATCGCCTGACGCTGGACGAGGCCCAGACGCCGGATGTTGGACGGAACGGTCATGAGCAAACCCGCTCGCGAGACGGATGCGCTGCTGCAAGTCGGTGTGATCACCGGCGCGCATGGCGTGCGCGGCCTCGTGCGCGTGAAAAGCTATACCGACGATCCGTCCGACCTGACCGCCTATGGCGGCCTGACCGGCGCCGATGGCGCGACCCGCTACGCGATGGACATACGGGGAGAGGCCAAGGGCCAGTTCCTGGTCAAGCTGGACGGGGTCGATGACCGCAATGCGGCCGAGGCGCTGAAGGGCGAGGGCCTGTTCATCGCCAAGGACGCGCTGCCGGCGCTCGATCCCGACGGGGACGATTTCTACCATGCGGACCTGATCGGCCTTCGGGTCGAACGCGCGGACGGAACGCCCTATGGCGCCGTCACGGCCGTGCATGATTTCGGCGCTGGCCCTCTGCTGCAGTTGCGTTTGAGCGACGGCGGTGAGGAGATCGCCGCCTTCACCAAGGACGTGTTCCCGACCGTCGATATCGCGCGCGGCCGGATCGTGATCGATCCGCCTGCGACAGTCGCCGCCGAGACAGAAACGGAAGCGGAGGCGGGCCGATGAACACACCGTCAACCGCTCCCTGGTCGGCGACAGTGCTGACCCTGTTCCCGGAGATGTTCCCCGGGCCGCTCGGCCTGTCCCTGGCCGGAAAGGCCATGGATACAGGGCTCTGGTCCTTGCGCACGGTCGATATCCGCGGCTTCGCCATCGGCAAACACAATACCGTCGATGACGCGCCTTTCGGTGGAGGGGCCGGGCTGGTGATGCGCCCCGATGTCGCCGACGCGGCGCTGGAAAGCGTCGCCGGCGCGCCGGGTCCGGTCTTGTATCTCAGCCCGCGCGGTCCGGTCTTCGATCAGGCCATGGCGGCCGAGCTTTCGCGCGGTCCCGGCGTGACCCTGCTCTGCGGGCGGTATGAGGGCGTCGATCAACGCGTCTTGGAGCATCGCGGCGTGCGCGAGGTCAGCCTGGGCGATTTCGTGCTCTCCGGCGGCGAGCTGGCGGCGATGACGCTGCTGGACGCCTGCCTGCGCCTGCTGCCCGGTGTGATGGGCGCGGCGGACTCGCTGGCGGAGGAAAGCTTCGCCGACGGTCTGTTGGAATACCCCCACTATACACGGCCCGCCGATTGGCGCGGCCTGACCCCGCCAGACGTCCTGCTGTCCGGCGACCATGCGAAAATCAAGGCCTGGCGCCGTGACGCGGCGGAGCGGATCACCCGCGACCGCCGTCCCGATCTGTGGGAGCGTTACGCCGCCGGCCGCGCCACATCCAATCTCACGGCCGAGAACCCGGCCGATCGTTTTGTGTAAGAAAGGACTGATCCGATGAACATGATCCAACAGCTCGAAGACGAGCAGCGGGCGAAACTGGCGGACGGGAAGGACATTCCCGACTTCCAGCCGGGCGATACGGTGCGCGTGCGCGTGAAGGTTGTCGAAGGCAACCGCGAGCGGGTGCAGGCCTTCGAAGGCGTCTGCATCGCGCGCAAGAACGCCGGCCTGAACTCATCCTTCACGGTGCGTAAGATCAGCTATGGCGAAGGCGTCGAGCGGATTTTCCCGCTTTACTCCCCGCGCCTGGATGGGATCGAACTGGTGCGCCGGGGCAAGGTGCGCCGCGCCAAGCTCTACTATCTGCGGGGCCGGACCGGTAAGGCCGCCCGGATCGCCGAACGCACCCGCGGCGGGGTGCGCGGCAAGAAAGCCAAGGCGGCCGAAACGGCTCCCGCAGCGACGCCCGCGGCGGAGAACGCTGAAGAATAGAATGGCGGCCCAGCTTGGGCTGAATGATGACGGCAACGTGTAGGAGCGCGCTTGGATGACACACCCAAGAACCTTGTTCGACAAAATCTGGGACAGTCATTTGGTGGATGTGCAGGAAGACGGTACGTGTCTTCTGTATATCGACCGGCACCTCGTGCATGAGGTGACAAGCCCGCAGGCCTTCGAAGGTCTGCGCACCGCCGGGCGCAAGGTCCGCCGTCCGGACGCGACCCTGGCCGTCGCCGACCATAACGTGCCGACGACCGACCGCACGAAAGGGATCGACGATCCTGAGAGCAAGCTGCAGATCGAGACGCTGGAGAAGAACGTCGCCGAGTTTGGCGTTCCCTATTTCGACACGACCGATCTGCGCCAGGGCATCGTGCATATCATCGGCCCGGAACAGGGTTTCACCCTGCCCGGCACGACGATTGTCTGCGGCGACAGCCATACGGCCACCCATGGCGCTTTCGGGGCGCTGGCCTTCGGCATCGGCACGTCCGAAGTCGAGCATGTGCTGGCGACCCAGACTTTGCTGCAAGGGCCGCTGAAGAATATGCGGGTGTCTGTGAACGGCGCGCTGCCGACCGGCGTAACGGCGAAGGATCTGATCCTCGCCCTGATCGGCAAGATCGGCACCGCCGGCGGCACCGGGCATGTCATCGAGTATGCGGGCCAGGCGATCCGCGACCTGTCGATGGAAGGTCGTATGACGATCTGCAACATGTCGATTGAAGGCGGCGCGCGCGCCGGCCTGATCGCGCCGGACGAGACGACTTTCGCCTATCTGCAAAGCCGACCCCTGGCGCCCAAAGCAGGCCAGTGGGAGCAGGCGGTCGCCTATTGGCGGACCCTGCCGTCGGACGACGGCGCGGTCTATGACACGGAAGTGGTGTTGGATGTCGCCGATATTCCGCCGCAACTGACCTGGGGCACCAGCCCGGAAGATGTCGCGCCGATCACCGGCGCGGTGCCGACCCCTTCCGACGCGCCGGACGAGAACAAGGCCCAGGCGATCAAACGCTCGCTCGACTATATGGGCCTGCAAGGCGGCGAGAAGATTACCGACATCCGGATCGACAAGGTCTTTGTCGGCTCCTGCACCAATGGCCGGATCGAAGACATCCGCCAGGTCGCCGCCATCGCCAAGGGCAAGAAGGTGGCCGATCATGTCGACGCGATGATCGTCCCGGGTTCGGGCCTTGTGAAAGAACAGGCGGAACGCGAGGGTCTGGATAAGATCCTGATCGAGGCCGGATTCGACTGGCGCGAGCCGGGTTGTTCGATGTGTCTGGCGATGAACGCCGACAAACTGAAGCCGGGCGAACGCTGCGCCTCGACGTCAAACCGGAACTTCGAGGGCCGCCAGGGACGCGGCGGGCGCACCCATCTGGTCAGCCCGGGCATGGCCGCCGCCGCCGCGATCAAGGGCGCGCTGGCCGACGTTCGGGACTATCTCTAGAGCGCGCCGAAGCGCGACGAAGCGCGCCGGAAAAGGGAAGGAAACAGATGATGATTGACGCAATGGAAAGCGACCGGAACAGCTTGGCCGAAAGCTTCGTCAGTCGGCTCTTCGGCCGCGATCTGGACACCGGGTCTTGGTTTGTCGAATTCATTGAGATCGGCGGCGACGCGGCCCGGGACGAGGAGGTTCTTCGCGCAGGTTTCGACGACGAACCGCATGACAGCTACGGCATGGACGAAGACGGCGTCGTCGATGAAACGGCGGGCTTCGCGCGGTTCTGGGGCGCCAAGCGGCGCGGTTGATCGCGCGCCTCGGACTCGTATGCATTCACAGGATTGGGGATTGATATGAAAGCCTTCACCACGCTGACCGGCATCGCGGCGCCCCTGGATATGATCAATGTCGATACTGACATGATCATCCCCAAGCAATTCCTGAAGACGATTCAGCGTACCGGCCTTGGCAAGAACTTATTCCACGAAATGCGTTATGACGCCGATAGCGGCGCCGAGATCAGCGATTTCGTCTTGAACAAGGATCAGTATCGCGGCGCCGAGATCCTGGTCGCCGGTGACAATTTCGGCTGCGGTTCGTCTCGCGAGCATGCGCCCTGGGCCCTGCTCGATTTCGGTATTCGCTGCGTGCTGGCGCCCAGTTTCGCCGACATCTTCTACAATAACTGCTTCAAGAACGGCATCCTGCCGATCCGCCTGCCGCGTGAGGTCATCGACCGGCTGATGGATAAGGCCGGTCGTGGCTCGAACGCCACCTTCACCGTGGATCTGGAAAGCCAGACCGTCACCGACCCTGACGGCGAAGAAATCAGCTTCGAACTCGACGCTTTCCGCAAGCACTGCCTGTTGAACGCGCTCGATGATATCGGCCTGACAATGCAGAAGGGCGGTAAGATCGATACGTTCGAAGGAAGCCAAACCGCCAGCCAGCCCTGGTTGTATCGCGCGGCGGGCTAACGCGCGGTGCATCGTCTCACGGCCGCGCCCCTGTTTGAATAGATGGTGAGGCAGGCATGCTGACGCAGGACGACCGGGACGCCCTGACGGAAGCGCAGGGCATGATCGACGAGAAGTTGGCGATCCTCGCCCAGGCCGAGGCCTATGTCCTGGATCTCTCGATCCGCGAACCGGCGACCGGATCGCCGCTTGGGCACACGCTGGCCGACAAGGACGCGCTGTTCGATCTGACCCACAAGCTTGGGTTTCGCGACCGTGTGATCGCAACGCTGGGCGGGCGGGACACGGTCGATGACGATTTCCTGCGCGCGCTCGCCGACCACAACGCCGATCTTCGCTTCTGTTTCGCCTTCATAGCGCCCGGACGCATCCTGGACAGCGCGTTGACGCCCGACCCGTCCATGCTGCGGCAGGCGGAATACGGGCCGCCCAATGTAATCTTTCATACAGAGATCAGCGTCGCGCGCCGGGCGCGCAACGGGCAATCGCCTGATGACGTGATCGCGGCCTTGGAGTCCTCGATCGCCTGGAGCGCCGACCGGCTGCCGAAGCCGGCCGAGGGCCTTGGGCGCATCTATATCAACCTGTCCGATCTGTTGGATTGCTTTACGCAAGAGCCGGAATTCGCCTGCGCGGTGGTGAAGAAGATCGCCGCATTGTGCGGTCCGACCCAAGATGCGTCGCGCATCCAGGCGTTGATGTTCGAAGATCCGCGCGGATCCTACTTCCCCTTCCAGCATGCCGCTGTCGTGCGTTGGCTGCGCCGCTACTTGCCCCCGCCGTGCAAGATCCTGGTGCATCCCCATGCCGGCAATGGGCTGGAGCATGCGTCGGTCATCGACTCTGTCTTGGCGGGCGCCGATGGGGCTTGGCTGGGCTTCACGAGTCACGCGGCGACAAACGGTCACGCCTCGTCGCTGGTCTATCTGACGAACCTTATGAGGGCCGGCAATCAGGCCGTAAATGACCTGTATGACAGAAGCCAGTTCGTCCCCGCAGCGCGGCGCATGGCGAAGATTCATACAGGCGGCCCGCCGTCGCCGGAAGAACCCGTGGCGGGCGCCCTGGCCTATCGGGATGTGCTGGCCAATTTCTCACAGACGGCTGGGCTGCCGGGCGATGTACCGCCGGAAACCGTAGGCGCCGAGCATGGCTGGCGCATCGTCCCCGCCATCGCGCAACCCGCCGCCCTGGCCGCCCGGTTGCAGGAAGAGGGGATCTGGCCCGACGCCGACCCCGCCTCCGACACGGTCCAGGCGATGGCGGATATGATCCATACGCGTCTCCGCGCCGGCGAAAAGATCGAATGGGACCGACCGCAAAACCTGCAGACCTTGTTCGAATTGGCCCGCGCCCCATCGGAGCCCAAAGCGCGTCGAATCTATTGATGCAGCCATCGTCGCGGCGCGAGCGCTGAGTATGTCAGCCGGGATGGCCCTGCATGCAGTGCGTTTTGTTAGTGCTCAGCTTCGCCGGTATATTCTAGGATAATTGCTTCAAGAACGGCATCCTGTCGATGCGCCGGCCGCGTTAAGCCATCGACCGGCTGATTGAAATGCCGTTCGCGGCTCGAACGCTACCTTCACCGTGGATTTTGGCAGTCAGACCATCATCGACCTCGACGGGGAAGAAATCAGTTTCGGTCTCAGTGCCTTCCGCAAGCATTGCCCTTTGGACGTGCTCGACGATATCGGCCTGACCCTGCGGAAGAGCGGCAAGATCGATACGTTCGCGGGAGGCCAAGCCACCAGCTAGCCCTGGCTTTCTCGCGCGGCGGGTTAGCGTACATTTAACAATTGAAATGACTGTTCTAGCCTTCGGGAGACTGGTTGCAACACTCTTTAATAGAAATCGTTTCGATCGTTAAACCGGAATCCGAAGGGTTGTTTAGAATAGCGTAGGCTGTTGTACGTCATCCAACCTGACAATACCATTGATTAGCCAAGTGTTCGGGTGCTGAGAGTGTGTACCCATAGCCAGTAGCATGCCCTTAGAAGGATACTCCTCCCCGAATACTCTTTGGATTTCAGAAAGTGCGTTATCTCCTCCAATGCGCTTCGCCCAGTGATAGTATGCGGCCTCGATTTCCCAATCCTGGCATGTGCCCTCGCGAACACCGTCTTCAGTGCGATAGCGATACTTGAACTTATACGGACATGGCTTATAGGGTATTATCGGCTTTGTATTAAACAGATCAGGTTGAGCGCGTAGGGTGTCAAACTTTCTGCTCTCCGCTCGTATTTCCGCTTGGCTCTTTGCCTCGGCTCGAAAACTGATAATCTCCGCCCTAAGCAGGGCGAGACTTCTACTCTGTTGCCGCTCCTTATCAAGACTAGTCACAATTGAGCTGGCTAGAAACCGCTCTCTTTCGCTTTGCTTGAGAACGCCTAGTATTTCCAGGCTATCTTGATCGACACGACGGCTTTCAACGCGATGATCATCGCGTGGCTTTCGCCACTTGAACCTGATGCGGTCCCAACGACCAAACTTCTGGCCTTCATCGAGGGTGCGGAATGAAATCGGATAAAGTCGAAGCCATGTTCCTTGGAGGTTGATACCTGCGCAGCACACTGTTTCACCGTACTTGTGGCCAGCCTGGGGTGCCGCCTTTACGATTACAATTGCTTCGTCCTCACCCGAGAGCATGGGTCCAAACTTGATTTTGGTCGTCACGATTTGCTTCGCTAGCAAGCCCATGCCGCACGCCAAGATGCCGAATATCAATTGGATTACGCTTAACCATCTCTTCGGCCACGATGCTGCGGTGGCAGTGTTTGTGATCCCGCTCGTAGCAAAGCAGGCAGCCACGAACTGAAGAAGTAAGCTCGATCAGTTGTTTCAACGCAGCCTGAGGTCTTTTTAGCTCTAGATGGTTCCTATATATACTCTCGAAACTAGCGATATCACCGCGCCGGGAGGCTTCTCGACCATCCTTAGGATCGCCAAGATCACGAAGATGAACATACTCGATGCCAATGCTGGTCATCGTCGCGGAAAGTGCTTTCTTGGAGAACCCACTCTTCCTTGATATGGGTACCTCCCGGATGTCCACGAGCAAATTGACTCCAGTCATATTCATGGTCGCGACGAAGTCTTCGATAGTTGAACCTTCATACCCTATCGTGAAAATAGTATTCATCTCTACATCCTATACTATTGTCCGCAAAGTGTAAATGCTCGAAGCCTGCTTGGGGCGCACGCGATCTTGGGCGCTTGTCGCACTTGTAGGCATAGATATCAATATTTGCGGTCGTAAAGAGCATTTGGTTGGGTGAAACTTGTAAACTTGTGTAAAGGGTCACGTTCTCGGCGCGGCGAAGGTTTAATGAGTGTTTGGGCCGCAGTGCTTCACAGCACGGCGTGACGAGACGAGGCTTCCTAAGCGGGTAGACGGACGGATAAATTCGCACGCGGTCTGGATTAATGGCGGCAACAAGCCCAATCTGCTTCTTGGTATTTTCAAACCAACCGGCATTTAGCAGTTTCATTTGTTGGCGCGCTGCCGTTTGCTTAAAGTATGACTAAGAAAAGGAACTGTGTCGCCGACCCCGCTAGCCGTTGTGGGTCGCCGCGATGTTCTCGCCGAATTCCTCGCAGTGATAGCCGAGGTCCCTAGCAAAGCGTAGGGTCGCGTCGCGGGTTTCTTTGAACGCGACATCGCGCCAACATTCGAACAGGATCGGCGGATAGTTATTGCGGCGGAGCGTCTCGACCGACCCTTGCATGACCGCCAGCTCGACGCCCTCGACATCGATCTTGATCAGGCCGATCCGGTCGAACCCGCCGACGCCGGCGTAAGAGTCGATGGTCCGCGCCGGCGTCTGTTCGGTATGCGGTTCGTAGCGCAGGCGGAGTGCTGAGCTGGTGCGGGCGATCTCTGGATCGGTCGAATAGGCGCCGAAATTCCCGGGTGCGCTGAAATCCGCGACGGGCAGTTCCAGAAACGGCGGCGCGTCGGGACCGACAACCGCGACCTGGTGAACCCATCCTTGCGACACGCCGTTGATCACGAAATTCGCGCCCAGCAACTGGGCGATCGGCCGTTGCGCTTCGAAAGCGTGGATCCGGCACGGACGCGCGGCGTGAAGCGGTATGCAGAAGGTTCCCAAATGCGCGCCGATATCCAGCACGGTATCCCAATCGCTGCGCGTGTTCAGGAGCCGCATGGCGGTCTCCACCAGGTACGGGTCGTGCCGCCCTGTTTCGCGCAGATGCTGAACGATGTCGAAATCGGCGGGAAAGACGAGATAGTCTCCGGACGGGGTCTGCAGAAATTCCGGTCGTGGGACGGGCATGGTGTTTCCTGGTTGGACGCCGGGTGCTGGCATGTATAAAACCGGGCTGAGCGACCAAGTGCTATCATGCTGAAACGGGTTAAGGAACGAACATGGCGTCCAACAAAACGCTTCTGATGTTGCCGGGCGACGGCATCGGGCCGGAGATTTGCGGCGAAGTTCATAAGGTCATCGATTGGATGGACAAGCGGCGGGCCGTCTCGTTCGACCTGAAACATGGTCTGGTCGGCGGCGCCGCCTACGACGCCCATGGCGAGGCGATCAGCGATGCGGACATGCAGGCGGCGATGGATGCGGATGCGGTTGTCTTCGGCGCCGTCGGCGGGCCGCAATATGACAATCTGGCCTGGGAGCATCGCCCGGAAGCGGGCCTACTGCGGCTGCGCAAGGAGATGGACCTGTTCGCCAATTTGCGCCCCGCCGTCGCCTTCGACGCGCTGCTCGACGCCTCGACGCTGAAGCCCGACGTGCTGCAAGGGCTCGACATCATGATCGTGCGTGAACTGACCGCCGGGGTCTATTTCGGCGAACCGCGCGGCATGCAGACGCTGGAGGACGGGACGGAGCGCTGCATCGACACGCAATCCTACACCAAGGCTGAGATCGAGCGTGTGGCCGAGGCCGCCTTCGACCTGGCGCGTAAACGCAACGGCAAGGTGCATTCGGTCGAAAAGGCCAATGTGATGAAGACCGGGATCTTCTGGCGCCAGACCGTGACCGAACTGCACGGGTCCGGCCTCTATGACGATATCGAGCTGCAGCATATGCTGGCCGACAATTGCGCCATGCAGTTGGTGCGGAACCCGAAACAGTTCGACGTGATCGTCACCGACAACCTGTTCGGCGATATGCTGTCGGATGTGGCGGCGATGCTGACCGGCTCGCTCGGCATGTTGCCGTCGGCCTCGCTCGGCGCGGTCGATGAGATGGGGCGCCGCAAGGCGTTGTACGAACCGGTGCACGGCTCCGCCCCGGATATCGCCGGCCAGGGCATGGCGAACCCGCTGGCCATGCTGCTCTCTTTCGCCATGACGCTGCGCTATTCCTTCGACCTGCAGGAGGATGCGGACCTGATCGAGGATGCGGCTCAGGCCGTTCTGGCGCGCGGCATCCGCACCGGCGATATCATGACGGACGGGGCCGAGCGCGTCTCGACCGCGCAGATGGGCGACGCCGTTCTGGAAGAACTCGACAAGCGCGCCGCCTAGCAGCAGACCGCCTAGCAGGAGATCGCCCGGATGACGGACTTCACGCCCGGCCCGACAGACGCGCTGATCGTCATCGACATGCAGAATGACTTCTGCCCCGGCGGCGCCTTGGCGGTGCCGGACGGCGACGCTTGCGTTGCGCCGATCAACCGGCTGATCGGACAGTTTGAGCATGTGATCCTGACCCAGGACTGGCATCCGGCGGGGCACAGTTCCTTCGCCAGCGCCCATGAAGGCGGCGCCCCCTTCGGCCTGACCGAGGCGCCTTACGGCCCGCAAGTCTTGTGGCCCGACCATTGCGTGCAGGGGACGCCCGGCGCAGCCTTCCACAAGGACCTGGCCTGGACCAAGGCCGAGCTGGTGATTCGGAAAGGCTTCCGCCCGGCGATCGACAGCTACTCCGCCTTTCAGGAGAACGACAAACAGACGCCGACGGGCCTGGCCGGTTATCTAAAGGAACGCGGCCTGACGCGGCTGTTCATGGCTGGGCTGGCGACGGATTTCTGCGTCGGCTGGTCGGCGATCGACGGGTGCAGCAACGGCTTTGACGTGGTGCTGCTGGAAGACGCCAGCCGCGCCATCGACCTGGACGGATCGCTTGCGGCGGCGAAAGACGCGATGGCGGCGGCCGGTGTGGTCTTTTCCACCAGCGACGCGATCGCGGCGTGACCGCGCCAAAGGACGGAGAGGGCGGCTTCGCGGCCCTACGCATCTTTGAAAGCGACCCGGGCGAACCGGCGGTCATCGCGCTCCTGGAACGTCATCTCAGCCATTGCCGCGCCGCCTCGCCGCCGGAATTCGTCTTCGCGCTCGATCTGGACGGGCTGCGCACGCCTGAGATTACCTTTTGGACGGCATGGGAGGGGCAGGTCTTGCTGGGCTGCGGGGCGTTGAAGGAATTTCAGCCCGGCCATGGCGAGATCAAGAGCATGCACACCGCCCAAGAGGCGCGCGGCAAAGGCGTCGCCAAGGCGCTGGTTGAGGTCATCCTCGAAACGGCTCGCGCGCGGAACTACGAACGCCTTAGTCTCGAGACCGGGACGATGGTGGAATTCGCCGCCGCACGACGTCTCTATGAAGGGTTCGGCTTCACGCCCTGCCCCATCTTTGGCGACTATGTCAAGAGCGAATACAGCGTCTGCTACACGTTGCTCTTGTAATGGTCTTTGCAAGGTTACGAACTCTTGCCGGTCGAACCCTGAGCGGATTTGACGGCGCGCAACACTGTCCGGGCGGCTAGCCGATGAATTTCCCGCCTGTTGATGCTGTTATGGTCTGTGAAAATATCTTCTGTCCCGATCAAAGACCTGTCAGACGGCATGTCCAAGAAAGTATAATGTCCGACATGCTCGCCAAGATCGTGATGGGTGAAACGGCTGTTCTGAGACGATAACCAGCCTGCGCAATGTCGCGTTGGCGCTTCCTGATCGGCGCCGCCCGTTATCAACGTGACGGGTCGGTCTATCTGGGCGACGGATTGCGTGGTAAAGGCGCGTACAGGCGGCGCTGGAGCGAGCGCGACTATGGATGTGATTCGGGCGTCGCTGAAATCATCGCTCTGACGGTCCCATGATTGGCGAAACGCGCCTGACGTCTTGAGAAGGCGGGCCACATGATCAGCTAGGTCCGGGAACTCTCTGGGACCGGCTCTTTTGATTGCGTTTTGTCTCCGCCACAGGTCGAAGTTTTGCACCGCGCTCCGCGCGCCGGCCAGTGCCAAGACCGTATAACCGCCAAGCGAGAAACCAACGGCGGATACGCAGGTCAAATCAAGTCTGCCTGCAAATGCGCTTTCCGTGGCAAGGGTGCTGAGAAGCGCCGACAAATCGATCGCACGCTCCCACCAGCAGAGGAAACCTTCGGCTTGATAGGGTTCCAGGCTGGTATTGCCATGATGATTGGCCGCGATGACGATATAGTTTTCGGAAGCCAAAGACCGCGCAAGCCAGCCAAGGCTTTCACCCGTTCCGCCGGTCCCGTGGGACAGAAGAACAACAGGGTGTTTTCCAGTCCCGAGCATGGGCGCATTCAGAGACACTGCGCCCGTGTCGAAGAGATTGTCAGGCGGGCGAACAATCGATCCTGTTTCCGCCGCCGGATACCACGCTGACCAGGCGATAGGGCGGCCTTTCTCTTGATCCCAACTCGGTCGCGTCTGGTCGGTTATGAACCCGGTCCGATATCCACAAAGCGCCATCTCGCACTCCTTTGCGTTACCACTCGGCGAAGGCGCTGACCCTCTCTAGGTGAGCCATCACCGCGCGCCCGGTCGGCTCGGCATGGTCGCAGAGAACGCGCCACGCAATTTGCCGGTTTCCATTGATATCGATCAATTACCTTCATCCAGGGTCCATGTTTTCTTTAGTCAGTTGGTTTTTTTGATCGCGAGTACTGCGCGTGACCCGCAAGCCGGTCGGGCGCGATCGTACGATCTTGTCACAATAACAGAGAGGGTTGAGGGGTTATGTTCGGGACATTTCTTCGACAACATCAAAAGACGCTGACGCGACTGTCGATCGCCTTGGTCACGGGTTTCGCCGTGCTCGGCGGGATGGCGGTCGCGCAGGCGCAGGGAGTCGGCGGCGCGGCCTTGGATCTGTTCGAGCCCGTGATCGAATCCGGTTTCCACGGCTTCTTCGAACTGCTCGAGAAACAGAAATTCGTCTTCCTATTGCTGGCGCTGGCGATCGGCTATCCGCTTGGCAGGATCACCGTGATGGGGATCTCGCTGGGACCAACGGCCGGCACGCTGCTGGTCGGGATCGCCATGGCGCTGACGGCCAAGCTCGCTTTCGACATCACCTATGATATGCCGGGCCTGGTCTCGACCATCTTCCTGTTGATGTTCATGTATGCGCTGGGCCTGAAGGTCGGGCCGCAATTCTTCTCCGGCCTGAAAAGCGGCGGCGTCGCCTTCGTCACGATCGGAATTCTGGTCGTGGTGCTGAACTGGGTCATCGTCATGGGCGCGGTCAAGGCGATCGGCATGGCGCCGGGCTTCGGCCCCGGCATCATCTCCGGCAGCTACACGATCACAGCCATTATCGGGGTTGCGACCTCGGCCCTGCAAAGCGGCGCCTACACGCCGGCCGACGGGATCACGGCGGATCAGATCGGCGCGAATATCGCCGCCGGCTATGCGATCAGCTATATCCTGTCCAGCGTCGGCATCATCCTGTTGATCCGCTATCTGCCGGCGATGTTCGGCCGCAATGCGGTCGAGGACGCCAAGGTCGCCGAGAAGGAAATGAGCGGCGGCGCCACAGACCCGGTGCCGGGCGCGGCCGGTTCGCTCACCATCGGTTTCTCGCCGATGGATATTCGGGCCTACAAGGTCGAGAGCGATCAAGTGGCCGGCCGGACGATCTCGAAATTCTTCGAAGAGCATCCGATGGCCCCGATCCTGCGCGTCGTGCGGGACGGCGCGGTGATCGAGCCGACGGAAAATCCGACGATCCAGAAGGGCGACGTCATCACCGTTCGCTCTGACGTCATCAACCACATCGAGCGCGGACTGGAGATCGGCCCGGAGGTTCAGGATCCGATCGCCCGGGATATTGCGCTGGAAGCGGCGGATGTCCGGATCGGCTCGGCCGATTTCGTCGGCAAGCAGATCCAGGAGGCGGCCCCGGATGTCGGGTTCGGCCTACAGTTGAAGGCGATGTTCCGTCAGGGCAACCAGATTGTCGCCGGCCCGGAAACGGTGATCGAGTTCGGCGATGTGGTTCGCATTGTCGGTCCCGAATGGTGCATCGACCGCGCCGCCAAAATGCTGGGCGGCCGTCCGATCCGCGACACGGCGCTGACCGAGGTGATGTATATGGCGATCGCCATGGTCATCGGCTATCTGGTCGGCATCCTATCCTTCACCGCCGGCGGCATTCCGTTTGCGTTGGGCACCTCGGCCGGCTGTCTTTTGGCGGGCATTTTCGTCAGCTACTTCCGCAGTCGGAACCCGGAATTCGGCGGGCCGGTCAGCGAAGGGGCGCGCTCCTTCCTGCAGGATATCGGCTTGAACATGTTCGTCGCGGTGCTGGCGGCCAATGTCGGTCCGAAGGTCATCGAATCCTTCCAAGGCCCGACAGTGATCTGGATCGCCATCATCGGCACCGCCGCGGCGCTGATCCCGCCCTTCATCGCCTTCGTTGTCGGCATGAAGGTCTTCAAGCTGAACTCGATCGTCGCGGCCGGCGCGGCGGCCGGGGCGCGGAACAGCACGCCGGGCCTGAACGCCATCGTCGCCGAATCGAGAAGCGCGGCGGCGGCTGCGGCCTATCCGCTCACCTACGCCCTGACCACCGTCCTGGCGTTGATCGGCGGTTACCTGGCGATGATCCTGTCATAGGCGCGTCATCGTTGCGTGGATAAATGAGGTCCCCGGGGAAGGGCCGGGGCCCGAGGGCGGATCGCCGCTTGATCCGGAACGCCGCCCTCGGGTCTCATGCGCTCAAAGTCATGAGTTCAGAGCGTTGTTATCGGTTGCATCAGAGAATGGACGGGGCCGGGCGGCGTGCGCGCCGTGATGCGCCCAACCCAGAAGCAAGGGAGAAGTGAGAGATGCCTAAAACAAAATCCAAATCGGCGAGCAAGAGTAAGTCGCTGACCCTTTCCGCGCTGGATTTCTTCGGCGCCGCCAAGAACCGGATGGACGCCTGGCAGGAATTCAAAAGTGCGACGGCGCGTCTGGCGAGCGCCGATTCAAAGGGCGCCAAGACCGATGCGCTGGAAAAGGCGGTCAGCGACATCATGGAGACGCGCAGTACGTTTGAATCTTTCTGGGCCTATCCCGGACCGGCGATCTGCGCCGATCTGGTCACCCTGTTCGAGGACGGCAAATACGGCGCGCTGGCTAATTCGGTCGATCGCGTGACCTCGGCGCTGATGTATCAGACCTTCCGCCAAAGCCCGTCCGCCTGGGATCTGGACGCGGACCCGGATGACGCGGTCACCGGCATGCCGGACTATTACGACCGGCGCGACACGGGACGACCCTATTTCGAGGTGCTTGTGGTTACGTCCCACGCCACGACCATTGAACAGCAGAAGGCGGTCAGAGAGGCGATGATGAGCCTGCGCCGGCCGGAGGACCCGTTCATCTATGAGCTGGTCTTTGTCGCCAATTTCGAGGATGCGGTCGGGGCCACGCTGTTGAACCATCTGGTGCAGTCGGTCGTGATCTATGACGGTTTCCCGTTCGATTCAAAGCTGACCATGCCGCGCCTGCGCGAACGTCTGACGCCGTTCCTGCCGCCCAACGCCGACACGCTGACCGAGGAATCCTACGGCATGGCCCTGACCGGCGTGATCCAGGATATCCGCCCCGAGTTGGACGTCTTCATGATGACCAACCGCAATGTCGAACATCTCGCGGCGATGGAGAAACCGTCGAACCTGAAGCGGATCTTCTACGATGTCGAAGAACTGAACGAGCTGCATCTGAGTATCCTGGCGGGCGTTCAGGATCGATACGACACGCCGCATTTCACCAATCTTCAGCAATTCGCGCGGCGGCCGGTCGGCACCTTCCACGCGCTGCCGATCGCGCGCGGCCGGTCGATCTTCAAATCGCACTGGATCAAGGATATGGGCCATTTCTACGGCACCAACCTGTTCCTGGCGGAATCCTCCTCGACCGCCGGCGGGCTGGACAGTCTGTTGGAGCCGACCGGCACGATTAAGGAGGCGCAGGAAAAGGCGGCGCGCTGTTTTGGCGCCGAGCACAATTATTTCGTGACCAACGGCACATCGACGGCGAACAAGATCGTGGTGCAGGCGCTCTGCAAACCCGGAGATGTCGTCATCGTCGACCGGAACTGCCACAAGTCCCACCATTACGGCTTCGTCCTGACCGGGGCCCAGCCCTACTATGTCGACGCCTATCCCATGGTCGAGTATTCGATGTATGGGGCGGTTCCGCTGCGCACGATTAAGGATGCGCTGCTGAAGATGCAGGCCGAAGGCAAGCTCGACAAAGTGCGCATGGTGCTGATGACCAACTGCACCTTCGACGGTCATATCTACAATGTCCAACGGGTGATGGAGGAATGCCTGGCGATCAAACCCGATCTCGTCTTCCTGTGGGACGAGGCCTGGTACGCTTTCGCCCGGTTCTCGCCGGTCTATCGCGGCCGGACCTCGATGGGCGCGGTTGCGGCGCTGCGCGAACGGTTCGCCAGCGACGAATATCGCCAGGAATACGAAGCCTTCAAGAAGAAGGTTGGCGCGATCGATCCGAAGAATAAGAAGCTTCTGGACATGCGGCTCTATCCCGACCCGGACAAGGTCAAGCTGCGGGCCTATGCGACCCATTCGACGCATAAGTCGCTGTCGGCGCTGCGCCAGGGATCGATGATCCAGGTGAATGATGAGGATTATGAGGCCGAAGTGCATGAGGCGTTCGAAGAAGCCTTCATGACCCACACCTCGACCTCGCCGAACGCCCAGATCATCGCCTCGCTGGACGCGTCCCGGCGCCAGGCGGAGTTGGAAGGGTACGAGTTCGTGCGCGACCAGATCATGCTGGCCATGACGCTGCGGCATGAGGTGAACACCCATCCTTTGATCTCCAAATATTTCCGCATTCTGACGGCGGAAGAGATGGTCCCGGCCAAGTACCGGGAGAGTGGGCTGAAGACCTATGCGGATGCGGAACTGAACTTCATGGACATGGTCGACGCCTGGGAGAAGGACGAGTTCGTGCTCGACCCGACCCGGCTGACCCTGGTGGTCGGCACGGCCGGCTATGACGGCACCCAGTTCAAGAACGAGTTGATGGACAAGTACAACATCCAGCTCAACAAGACCTCACGGAACTCGGTGCTGTTCCAGTCCAACATCAACAATACCCGCAGCGCCACCTCCTTCCTGATCGAGACTCTGTCAGAGATCGCGCATAAGTTGGATAAGGTGGTGACCAAGGGGACCCCGGCGGAGAAGGCCGCCTTCAAGGCCCGGGTCAAGTCGCTGATGGAGGATGTGCCGGACTTGCCGAACTTTAGCCATTTCGCGGACGCCTATCGGGACAATGCGAAATCGGAAACTCGCGAAGGTCATATGCGGAGCGGCTATTTCACCGCCTACACCGAGTCCGATTGCGAGCATGTTCAACTGCGCGGCAAGGAGATCGACGATCGGCTGAAAAACGGGCCCGACCTGGTTTCGGCGAATTTCGTCATCCCCTATCCGCCCGGCTTCCCGATTATGGTGCCCGGCCAGGTGATCACGAAAGAGATCATCGACTTCATGCGGGCGCTCGATGTGAAGGAGATCCATGGCTACAACGCGGCGATGGGTCTGAAACTGATCAAGCCGAGCGCGTTGAAGAAGAAACGCATCTAGCGGTTCTTCATCCGACCTGCGCGGAAGCCGGTTTCGTGGCGACACGGCCCGGCTTCCGTTTTTATTGGGGAAAGGAGTCCGGCCCTGCCTTCAGTTCCCATCCTTGATCTCGACTCGATCGATTCCAAGACGCTGCCGCAGCATGCGCGGATCGCCGTTCTGGCGCTGGCGACGGGCTTGGTCGCCGGGGCCGCGGCGGTCGGCTTCAAGTGGCTGATCGATCTGACGATCTTTGCGGCCTATTGGGGCAAGACGACGGATCTGCTGGAGGCGGCGAGTACGGCCGTATGGTGGCATATGCTGCTGGTTCCGGCTTTGGGCGGCTTGTTGATCGGCTGGTTCGTGCATCGCTTCGCGCTCGAACGCCGGGTGCAGGGCGTGCCCGACGTGATCACCGCCTCAATCCGCGACGCCGGCAAGCTGCCGCCCCGCGCCCTGCTGCCCGCCGCCCTGGCCAGCGCCGCTTCGGCCGGTGTCGGCGCATCTGTCGGGCGGGAAGGGCCGATGGTGCATCTCGGCGCCAGTCTTGGCTCCTGGATCGCCCAACGGCTGAAGCTGACGCCCTATGATACGCGCACCTTGCTCGCCTGCGGCGTGGCCTCGGGTGTCGCCGCCTCCTTCAACGTGCCGGTCGGCGGCGCCGTATTCGCGTTTGAGATTTGTCTACGGCGCTATTCGATTCAAAGGCTGGCGCCGGTGGCGATCGCCGCTGTGACAGGCACGGCGTTGAACCGCTATGCGTTCGGGGATTTCCCGGCCTGGCGCGTCGAAGAGCAGATCCTGATTTCGAATTGGGAGTTTCCCGCCTTTGCGCTTCTGGGCGCGATTTGCGCCTTGCTCGGTCTGGCGGTGATCCGACTGACGGCGCTGGTCAAGGCGGCGCATGCGCGCCTGTCGATCCACCCGATCCTGCGCCCCGCTCTGGCCGGCTTGGCGCTGGGCGCGATCGCGCTCATCTTTCCCCAGGTCTTGGGCATTGGGTATGAAGCGACAAGCGAGGCGCTGCGCGGCGCCTATCCGCTGGGACTGCTGGCCATGCTGCTGGTCGCGAAAGTGGCGGCGACGGCCCTCAGCCTGGGGTCGGGCTTTGGCGGCGGTGTCTTTTCCCCCTCGCTTGTTATCGGCGCCTTCGCCGGCGGCGTCTTTGGCGGGTTGGCCACCCTGGCTTTCCCGGAATACTCGTCCGGCCCGACCGCCTATATGGTCGTCGCCATGGCGGCGACCGCCGGCGCCTTGTTGGGCACGCCCTTCGCTAAGGTCATCATCATCTTCGAGATGGTCAACAGCTACCCGGTGGCGCTGGGCGTCCTGGTGGCGACTGTCATTTCCTCGATCATCCTGAACGATGTCTGGCGCACGAATTTCTTCCGCGCCGGCGTCGAGGCGCTGGGCCTGCGTCCGGGCGCGATCAGCATGCGCGCCGCCCTGGTCGATATGGCGGTCCAGGACCTCGTCCGGCCTATCCCCGAAGGGGCGTCGGTTCGGGCGAGCGAACCGGCGCTGTCGGTAGAGGAGACGGGGGAGGCGGCCTGGGACCTGATGAAGGCGCATGAAGGCGACCGGGTCATGGTGCACGAACCGGACGATCCGGCGGCGATTATCGGCATGATCGAGATGTCGGACCTGCTCTCCGCCTATCGCCGTGTCATGGCGCAGAACGCCTAGACGCGATGTTTGATCAGGTCGTTCCCACCTTCGCCGACGGCGAGTCCGTTCTCGCCATCGGCGGGGTCTGGGTCCTGCTGGTCAGCCTGGCGGCCCTGATTCTGGGCGAAGGCCTGATTGCGCTCAGCCCGGCTCTCAAGCGGTTGAGCGTGCCGTCGGCCGTGCTCGGCGGGTTGGCGGTCTGCCTTATCACCGCTCTGTTGGACGCATCTGGCTGGGCGACCGTCGCCTTCTCGCCGGAGTTGCGAGACATCGCCGCCCTGATCCTCTTCTCGGCGATCGGCCTGTCAATCAAGGCGCGCCGCATCTTGGCCTCGGCGTGCGCCGTTGGGTTGTTGCTGGGCGTCGCGGCGGCCTTGCTGGTGTTCCAGGACATGGTGGGCTCAGCTGTCGCGGCCAGCCTGGGCGCGCATCCTGGTTACGGGTTGCTGGCGGGCAGCATCAGCTTTATGGGCGGCCATGGCACCGGCGTCGCCTGGGGCGCGATCCTCTCAGAGCGCTATAGCATCGACGACGCGGAGCAGGTGGCGTTGGTTTTCGCCACGCTTGGCTTGCTTGCCGGCGGGCTGTTGGGCGGGCCGGTGGCGCAGCATCTGATCCGCAAGCACGGATTGTCGGGCAAGCCCGATGAAGAAGGGGACGGGCAAGTGATCAGCGCGCCGATCGAGGCCGTGCGCCGGTTTCGTGTCCGGCCGACCATGCTGACCGCCGCCCTGCTGATCCTGCTGGGCGCCGTCGCCGCGCCGCCGCTGTCAGCCCTGTTGGCGGGGCTCGGCGTCACCCTGCCGCCCTTCGCGCTGGCCCTGGTGGCGGGCGCGGTGCTGTCGAACCTCGCGGATGCGATCCGGCTGCCAACCGATCCGGCGGCGACCGGGGTGATGCGCGATCTCAGCCTGCAAATATTCATCGTGATGAGCGTGATGAGCATCCAGTTGGGCGCCCTCACAGATCTGGTTGGGCCGTTGCTGCTGGTCTGTCTGCTGCAGATCGTCATGGTGCTGTTTTTCGTCTATTTCTCTGTGTTTCATATTCTGGGCCGCAGCTATGAGGCCGCGGTGATGTGCGGCGGCCTGATCGGGTTCGGGCTAGGCGCAACCTTTGTCGGGCTGGCCAATATGCGCGCCGTGACCACCCGGCACGGGCCGGCGCCGGTCGCTTTCATCGCCGTGCCGATCGTCGGCGCCTTTCTGATCGATCTGGTCAATGCGCTGGTGCTGCAGCTGTATCTGCTGTCGACGGTTCTGGAGTAGGGCGGGATGAGCGACGCCAATTCCAAGCCTGACAAGGCCCCGTCGGACCGGCGGAATTTCTCCGTCCTGCTCGGCGGCGGGGCGCTGCATATGATGGGGTTGCAGGTCGGGGATTTCCGCTCGGTCCTGCCGTGGATCGCCGGGACGCTCGGCGTGGCGCCGCTCTTGATCGCGCTGATCGTGCCGCTGACGCAATTGGGCCAGGTGTTGGGTCAGCTTTTCATCGGCCCGCAACTCTCAATGCTGAAGCGCAGCCGGGGCGCGCTGGCGCTGGCGGAATTGGGCTCGGCGCTCGCCATTGGGTTCGCGGCGTTTTTCGCGGCGCTGGTGACGCCGGAGCTTGCCGGGTTGATCCTGATCGCCAGCGCCGCCGGCTTCGGCGTCTGTTGGGGCCTCTATACGATCTGCCACCAAGACGTGATCGCGCGGGTTCTGACGCCGCAGCGGCGCGGGGTGATGATGGGCTATCGCGCGGCGGGCGGCGGGCTTTTGACCATGGCGGTGACCATGGGCTTCTACCTGCTGGCGCGCGACGCGCTGGACAATAAGACCCTACTGCTCTGGATCGCGGTCGGCTTGTGGCTCATGGCGGGGCTGCTCTATGCCGGGATCGCCGAGCCTCCCAAGGCGCCGCACCCGCCGGTCTCGCCGTTGAAGGAGCTGCGCCGCGGCCTGTGGCTGATCCGGACCGAGCCCTGGTTCGCGCAATTCCTGGTCGGCCGCGCCTGGTTGCTGTCGATCGAATTGGCGATACCGTTCTACACGATCCATGTGGCGCAGTTGAACGACCCGACGGCGAGCGATCTGGTGATGCTGGTCTTCGCGATCAGCGCCGGGCTTCTGCTCAGCGGGCCGATCTGGGGCCGGATCGTGCCGCGCAGCCCGCAGGCGGCGATCACGCTGGGGTCGCTGATGGTGGCCGTCGCCGGCGCGGCGACGCTGCTGGTGGATGAAGTGTTGGAGATCACCATCCCCTTCTTCCATGTCGCCAGCTTCACCCTGCTCTCGCTCGGGCGGCAAGGCGTGATCCAGGCCCGCACGCAATATCTCTCAGCCCAGACGCCCAAGGACGACCGGCCGATCTATATCTCCATCGGCGAGTCTGCGATGGGCGTCTGCGGCGTCGGCGTCGGCCTCGCGCTGGGCTTCGCGGCCCAATTCACGACCATCTTCAACCCGCTGCTCTGCTTGATCGCGCTGAACCTGACAGCGGCGATGTACCCGTTTTCGAGTGGGGACGAGAGGCCAAAAGTAGGACGATAGCTCGGCTATGAGTGGTCTTGTCTCTTTTGGCGAGCGCGCCAGCGCTCTTTTGCTGCTTCTTCGTCCCAGGTGAGGCCATCGGGTAGGTTCTGTGGCGGCGGACCATCCGGGTGTTGCACTGCCTGATCAAGCTGCGACTGAACTAATCCCTTGGCTCTTTGAAACTGAGCGCCGGTGAGGTCGGCGCGCGTCAAGTCAGCTCCACGAAGGTTGGCCTCTGTGAGGTCAGCATTCGTAAGGTCCGCCGCAATCAAAATCGCATCCGTTAGATTAGCCCTGGTGAGGTTGGTTGTCGTGACGTGTGCGCCTGTGAGATCGGTGTTGAATAAATCGGTGCCTGTGAGGGTGGCGCCATTGGCATCGACACGCGCCAAATGGAGCCGGCTAAGATCGGCCTGCTGTAACAGAGCTCTCCGCAAGTTAAGGCGGACCCGCGGCGCGCCCGGTAAGCCGTGGTGACGCCGTTCCTCAGAGCCGAACAGGCGCAACGCGGCCACAGCGTCTTCATTGCTCGGTCTTTTGTTCGGCATTTATCTGATCCGCTGTTCTGTTCAGTTGCTCGGCTCAATCTTGCCGCTGTTGTAAGAAATATACTCGCTAAGCAGTTGAGCCAATTCGTGTGGCCTTTCTTCCTCTTTATCCTCCATGGCCGCGATTAGGCCGAGTTCACCTGCCCTACGGACAACGGGATTATCGCTCGCAAGCTGTTCCATGGCGAGTTGTTTCTTTCTAAATCGGTCGTCTCGGCTTGAGCGTTCGCGCTCAAGGTCCAAGTTGCCTTGCATCACCAAACCACGCCAAGCGGCTAATCCAAGGCCAACGGCACCGCCAACTAAGAGGATCAAGTTTCGTGCATCGTCGCTTTCGATCGTGGTCCCAATCACAAGAAGCAAGACAGCGCAGGCACCTGCGCCAATCCAGGCCCCCAGCGGCATTCTGCCAGCCAGGGGTTCTTTTTTCTTTCCCTGTTCGACCAACTGATTCTCACTCATACACCGCATCCTAAGGCGATTCGCGCGATTTGGTTGCGCCTCTCCGCCCGGCGCACGCCCGGCTCGGACCCTGCCCGCTACACCGCGTTGAGGGGGATTTTCAGGTAGGCGACGCCGTTTTCTTCGGGCTCGGGCATCTGCCCGGCGCGGATGTTGAGTTGGACGGAGGGGAGGAGCAGGGCGGGCATGGCGAGTTCTTTGTCGCGCGTTTCGCGCATGGCGACGAAATCCTCTTCGCTGACGCCGTCATGCATGTGTTTGTTATGGGCGCGCTGCTCGGCGATGGTCGTCTCCCAGGCGTAGTCGCGGCCGCCCGGCGCGTAGTCGTGGCACATGAAAAGACGCGTCTCCGGCGGCAGGGCCAATATCTTTTTCACGGAATGATAGAGCTGGCGCGCGTCGCCGCCGGGAAAGTCGCAGCGGGCCGAGCCGAAGTCGGGCATGAACAAAGTGTCGCCGACAAAGACCGCGTCCTCGATATGATAGGCGATGCAGGCGGGCGTGTGGCCGGGCGTGTGCAGGATGCGCCCGGTCAGGGTACCGATTTCGAAGGTCTCGCCCTCGACGAACAGCCGGTCGAATTGCCGCCCGTCGGGGATCAGGCTGTCCTCCAGATTGTAGATCTGTTTGAAGACGCCCTGCACCTCGCGGACATGCGCGCCGACGCCTGTGACCCCGCCCAGCGCCTTTTTGAGGTACGGCGCGGCGGAGATATGATCCGCATGAACATGGGTCTCGAGGATCCAATCGACGGTCAGGCCATGCTCTTTGACATAGGCGATGACCCGATCCGCCGAGTCGGTCGCCGTGCGGCCCGACTTGGCGTCGTAATCCAGCACCGAGTCGATCACCGCCGCGCGGTATGTGGCCGGGTCGGAGACGACATAGGTCACGGTGAAGGTCGCCGGGTCGAAGAAACTCTCGACCGCCATGCGGTCCCGCGCGCGTTCGCTCATCCCTTTGTCTCCTCCCTGTTCTTGGTCGGCACGTGTTAAGGCCTGGATATTGGGCCGCGCCCGCCACTCCGCCAGAGTAGGCATTCAGACTGGTGAATGTCTATGGTCGGCATGCGGCGAGATTGTCGCCATGGATGCCGGCTCGGAGGACGGCATGACGGATGCGGGTGGAAGGATCGTCGCCCCGGACCTGATCCGGGGCCCCCGTCGGTTCAATGGGTCCCGCCCGCTGGATGCCGGCTCGGAGGCCGGCATGACGGATGCGGGTGGAAAGATCGTCGCCCCGGACGTGAGCCGGGGCCCCCAAAGGTGTACTGGGTGCCGCCCGCTGGATGCCGGCTCGGAGGCCGGCATAACGATCACCGCGCGCCCCGCTTACTCTTCCCCGCGGAATTTCTTCTTGGCCTCGGCCAGGCTTTGCAGCAATTCGCGGCCGGTCTCGCCGCCGTCGCCGGAGATCTTCTGGCCGATCACCACTTTGACCAGCGAGATATGCGAATCGATCAGATCCAACAGACCGGTCGTGACGGTCGCGCCCTCGCCGGTCAGTTCGTACAGCGATTTGCCGAACTGGGTGATCAGCGGATAACCGAAAATCCCGCCCTGGCCGCGCAGTTCCAAGGCGACCGCGTTGATCTTCTCGAAATGCACGGCGGCCCTTTCCGGGTCCTCGACGGCCCGGTGATGGGCCTGCTGCAGTTCCTCGACCGACTCGCCGACCCAATCCGCGTAGTCGGTCTCCATATTGGCTATCTTCTCCTCCGCCGCCTGGATCAGCTCCGGATCGAACAGCGGCTCGCCTTTTTTCGGCTTCGCCCCGGTCGCCAGCTTCTGTTTCAGATATTTCGGCAGTTTGAAGATGTAGGCGCGTTTGCGCTTATTCCCCATTTTCGCGATGTCTTTACTGGAATGGAGGATTTGAACTTCGCTGTCATCCTTGCTGCGCCGGTCGGTCTCGACATCCTTGTCCTGGCGCCGCCGGTCGGGACCGAAATAGTTCGGGCAATAGACATAGGGGCGGGGGTTCTCGATCGCGACGATCAGCCGCTTCATCACGCTTTCGGCGGAGAAGGGCTTGGCGATGAATTCGTCGACGCCGGCGTCGCGGCAGGCGTAGATCACGTCGCGGTCCGCCGCCGCCGAGATCATCAGGAAGGGCAGGAACCGGTCCGGCGATTTCTCCGACAGCCGGATCCAGCGCACCAGCATCGCGCCATCGACCACCGGCATGACAAAATCGCTGAGAACCAGGTCGACGCCGGTGCGCCCGACCATGGTCTCGCCCATCGAGGCGGCGGCCATGGCGGGGCTCATGATCGCGATCGCCTCCTCGCCGTTTTCCGCCGTCAGGACGCGCTCGACCCCCAGCGCCCGCAGGGTCGTGACCAGCAGGCTGCGCATGAAGCGCGAATCCTCGACGACCAGAACGGAAAGGCGGGAGAAATCGTACGGGCTGGGCATGAAGGGCGGAAATCTCGTGGAACGCGGATTGGCCAGGGGCCGTATTCAGAACCGAAACGGTGCCGCATGCAATCCTCGGGACGGGGGTTCGTCGGCGCGCTTAGACCAGGATATTGAGGTAGAACCCGCGATCGGGCGCGTCGGCCCTGGGGCCGCCGCCGCCATCCAGCCGCAAGAGCTGGGCCAGGCGGTCGAACGCGCCCTTCAGGTCATAAGGGTCTTGGCCGCCGCGGCGAGAACTGCGTTTGAATTCCGGCAGCCCGCGCGGCTCGTTCGGATCGATCGGCCGGCGCGCCGTGATGTCGCGGACACGGTCTGGAAAACCGCCGATTTGTCCGCCGCCTGGGCCGCCGCCTGGACCGAACCCGCCTGGATTGTCGCCTATCGCCATGAGCTAATGTTTAGAGCGCGCCGCGCGTTGGCGCAACCCGAGCTTCGGGCGCAACCAGAGCTTCTGGCGCACGGGCAGGGCGGGTTAGCGTTGGATATTGGCCTGGCCCGCCGCGCGCCCTATAAACCGCGCCATGACGCATGATTCGACAGAGACAAAGCCGGCCGGCCGTCCGGCGCCGAAATGGCTGAACCCGGCTTGCGAATACGGTCCGCTGGCGGTGTTCTTCGTGACCTATCTGGTCGGCGACCTATTCCAGGCGACCGCGGCGGTGATGGTTGCGACCCTGATCGCCCTGATCGCCTCTTACGCGATCACGCGCACCTGGCCGAAATTGCCGCTCGTGACGGCGCCGATCCTGCTGATCATGGGCGGCCTGACGCTCTATCTGGAGGACGAGACCTTCATCAAGATCCGGCCGACCCTGGTCAATGGCCTCTTCTGCGTGATCCTGGCGGCCAGCGTCTTCTTCAACAAACAGCCGCTGAAATTCCTGATGGGCCAGGCGCTCGACATGACCGACGCAGGCTGGCGCAAGCTGACCCTGCGGTTTTCGGGTTTCTTCCTGTTCCTGGCGGTGATGAATGAGATCGTCTGGCGCACCCAGTCCGATGATTTCTGGGTGACCTACAAAGTGTTTGGGGCCATGGGGCTGACCTTCGCCTTTATGCTCAGCCAGACGCCGATGATCAGCCGGCATATGCGGGAGCAGGCCGGTTCCGATTCAGCCGACTCAGCCGACTGAGGCGGGATCGGCGCCGGTCGCGCCGGGTGGATTGGAGAAGGGCGTCAGCACCGCCTGACCTTCTGCTTGCTGGTAATGGTCCAACGCCCAATGCACCGAGGGGAAGGCGATCTCATCCCACGGGATGGCGTCCCATTCGAACAGCTCTGTCTCCAGGCTCTCCGCGCCCGGCGCAAAGACGCCATGCTGAATCGTGGCGCGATAGAGGATCTGCACCTGGCTGATCCGCGGGATGGTGTAAACCGCCAAAATGTCGATCAGGTCAAGTTCCGCGCAGGCCTCTTCGCGGGCTTCCCGCCGGGCCCCGTCCGCCGTCGTCTCGTTTAGCTCCATATAGCCGGCGGGAATTGTCCAATAGCCGCGCCGTGGCTCGATCGCGCGGCGGCAGAGCAGCACCTTTCCGTCCCAGACCGCGACGGCGCCGACGACCACTTTCGGATTCTCATAGTTGATGAAGCCGCAGGCGTCGCAGACCAGCCTTTCATGGGTGTCGCCCTCGGGCACGCGCCGGGTCGTCGGCCCGGAGGGAGGGGGCGCGGTTTTCGCTGTCCCCTTTGTCGCTTTGGTCGCCGTGTCTGCGACTCTGGCGTCCCGCTGATCTTGTCGCGTTGTCATCCAGCCGATACTAAGCCCGCAGGCCGGCGCGGCAAGCGACGCCCGGTCCGCCAACCCGATACAAGAAGACCGCCGCGTGCCCGCCAAGAAACTCGACAAGATCTATGAAAAGGCCGATGCGGCCTATTATGACGGCGATCTCGACAAGGCCGCCGCGCTTTATGGCGAGGTGTTGGAGGCCGATCCACTGCATCAGGCCGCGCTGCATTCGATGGGGATCGTGCACTACGATCAGGACGATTACGGGCCGGCGATCGACTATATGCTGAAGGCGCTGGATCAGGACCCGACCGATCAGTATGTGCATTCGAATCTGGGCAAGTCGCTTTACGGCCTGCATTATATGGGCGAGCCGAAACGGGCGGTGAAGATCGCCAAGAAATGGGCGGCGGACTATCCGGACAACGAAATCGCGCAGCATATGGCGGCGGCGGTGATCGGCGCGGGCGGCAAGCGCGGGCCGCGCCCGCCGCCGATGCGGGCGAACGACGCCTATGTCGCCCAGACCTTCGACGAGTTCGCCGATTCCTTCGATTCGAAACTGGCGGAACTGAAATATCGGGCGCCGGAACTGATCGCCAAGGCGCTGAGCAAGGCCGCGCCCAATCTCAGTGATTTGCGGATCATGGATGCGGGCTGCGGCACCGGTCTCTGCGCGCCGTTTCTGGCGCCGATGGCGGCGCGGTTGGAAGGCGTCGATCTCTCGGCGGAGATGATCGCCAAGGCGCGCGACCGCAAGCTCTATGCGAAACTGACCAAGGGCGAGCTGTCCGCGGTGCTGGACAAGCGGCCACGCCGTTACGACTTGGTCGTTGCGGCCGATGTGCTCTGCTATTTCGGCCATCTCGAGACGGTGTTCGCCTCTTTCTATGGGACGCTTAAATCGGACGGCTTGCTGGCCTTTTCGCTGGAAATCGATGACTCGGCCGAACTAGAGGCGCCCTACGAGCTGCATGTCAGCGGCCGCTATGTGCATCGGCGCGACTATGTCGATGAATGCTTGGCCGGCGCCGGGTTCACGCGTCTGTCGTCTGCGAAGAAAACCCTGCGGACCGAATATGGCGAGCCGGTGAAGGGTGTGGTGGTGGTGGCGCGCAAGCCCGACTGAGCGCCGCCGCCTCAGACGCGGATATCGACGAAGCTTCCGCGCGGCGCGTCGCCGTTGGGGTTCTGTCCAGGGCCGACCGGCGTCAGCCGCACCGCGCCTTGCTCGGCGCGCGCCGAGGCAGAGGGCGCCGCATCGCCAGGGCCGGATTGTTGGCGCAGGAGTTGGGTGAATCGGTCACGCGGCCCGCGCCCATCGACGCCATCGGCCCGCCCGGTCTCGGCGAGCCCAGCCGCTTGGAGCGCCGTTTGTTGCGCGAGCAGAGCCGTTGCTGACGCTGTTGCGTTCATCTCGATATCCCCTGGGAATGGACCGCGACGCCGCCTCTCACCCTAACGGCCGCTGAGCGCCTGTCGTGCCGCCATTCCACCATTTCGCCCGCCGTTGTCGGTATTCGGACGAAAGCGCTCCACACAAACTGTTCTCTCACGAACGTCTTATACCAGAAATGAAAAGAATGTATATAAAATTTTAGATAATTTATGTGCATTGCTGCGGCGCGCCCTGCGCTGCGGCCGCGCGCAAGGATGAAGCGTAGAGCCAGCGGCGCGCCTTGGTCCGATCAAAGCATCGCGCGGACCCTCCGCGATCCTTGCGGCCGGCGCCGCTCTGAGAGATAGTCGGATACCGGTGCGGCGGGCGCGCACAGCCAAATCGTCGCCGGGGAGCAATCGAACAGAGGAGCGATGGCCATCATGATGGGACTTCAGACCGGGCGGCGCTTCGCGTTGCTCGTGGCGGCGGCGGGCGTAGGCCTGACGGCGGCGGCGATGACGACGGCGCAGGCGGGCGAGCGTATGGACAGCATTCTCGCCAGTAAGACCATGAGCCTTGGCTATCGCACCGACGCGCCGCCCTTCTCGGTCGAGCAGGACGGCCGGGCCGCCGGCTTCACGGTGGAGCTCTGCGTCGAAATCGGCAATCAGATGGCGGGCATTCTCAAGATCGAAGACTTCTCCGCCCGGCTCGTGAAAGTCGACACGACCGACCGGTTCGACGCCATCGCGCGGGGCGATGTTGATCTGCTCTGCGGCGCGACCACGGCGAATCTGGCGCGCCGCAACATGGTGTCGTTTTCGATACCGACATTCTCGACCGGCGTCGGCGCGGTTGTCTCCACCGACGCGTCGGATTTGCTTAAAGAAGTCTTGATCATCAACGGCGCCGCCGCCTTTTCCGCCGCCGCGACCGCAGAAGCGCTGAAAGGCAAAAGAGTCGGCGTTCGAACCGGGACGACCGCCGCGGAGTGGCTTTCCAGTTCCAATATCGGCGAGATGACCGGGATCGCGATTGCGGCGATCCAAGACCATGGGGACGGCATACAAAAAGTCGCCGACGGCGAACTGGACGCTTACTTCGCCGACGCGGCGATCCTGCTCGGCAATGTGCGCCAATCCGAGGCGCGGGACCGGCTGCTGATCTCGCGGAAGACTTTCACCAACGAGCCTTACGCGATCGCCCTGCCGCGCGGAGATGATGATTTGCGCCTCGCCGTCGACACGGCGCTCAGCCGCCTCTACCGATCTGGAAAGATCTACGAGATCCTGACCTACTATTTCGGCAAACCCACGCCCGAAATGGCGTTGTTCTACAACGCGGTCGCGCTTCCGGAGTAATCCTTTCGCTGGCGCGGAGTCGGGATTCTGCGCCATAATGTCGGAACAACAGGTCGGCGAGACATCGCCGGCTAACCCAGATATTCAGCCAATGGGTCCATCATGACCATCAACAAAACTTTTTCGGAAATCCTTGCGCCGATCTCCGAGGCGGAGTTCTTCGACGCATATTACGATAAGAAACCCCTGCATATCCCGGGCGATCCCGGCAAGTTCCCCAACCTGATGGATTTCGACATCCTGTCTCGGATCCTGGGGCTGAATTCGATCTGGACGGCCGACACGTTGGGCCTGATGCTCGACAACACGCAGGTGCCGCGGGAGAAATACTGCGATCCCGGCAGCCGGGACGGCCGAAGCGTCTTGATACCGAACGCCGAGAAGGTCGGCGGGTTTCTGCAGGCCGGGGCGTCTCTGGTCGCGATCGATATCGACACGCTGACGCCGGAAATCAGCGCTTTGGCGGACACGCTCGAAGATTCGCTCTCCGCCAAGGCGCAAGCCAATCTGTATTTTTCAAGCCAGCGCCGTCAGGCCTTCGCCTCGCATTTCGACACGCATGACGTCTACGCCTTCCACACGGTGGGCGAGAAAGTATGGCGGATCTATGAGAATAGAGAGCCGCATCCAATTCGGCATGCGGCCTTCAAGGTGCCGCCGGAACAGGCCAAGGCGCGGCGGGGCGGCGTTTTGATGGATGTGACGATGAAGCCCGGCGATCTCCTCTACATCCCGCGCGGTCAGTACCACGATGCGCTGGCCTCAGATGATTTCGCCATGCATATCGCCATGGGCGTGACGGGGATTATCGGCTACGACCTCGTGTCCGCGTTGTTAGAGCGCACGATGCATGACGAACGGTTCCGCGTGAATTTCCCCAGAGCCGCGCTCGGACGCGGCGCCTTGAAGACACGGATCGAGACGCTGGGCGCTGCGATCGCCGAGATCGCCGCCTCGGACTCCTTCATCGATCAGTTCAGCCAGTACCAACAGCGCTTCCGCAACAACCGGATGAAGCTCTCCTTGCCCGTGCCGGTCGCCGAAGAAGTGCTGCGGGTCAAGACGCCGGGGCTGGCGGTGAAGTCCGTCCAAGGGCGTCCCGTGCTGGCGTCGGCCAGCGGGGCCATGCCGATCCCGCCGGGGAAGGAGAAAATCGCCGCCTGGATCGTCGCCCAGGACCGGTTTACGGCGCACCAGGCCGCGTCCGCGCTCAGCGAGTTCGACCTGTTGACCGTCAACGAGACGATCAACGACTTCCGGAAGATGGGACTGGTGGCCGGCGCCGGCGCATCGTGACCGGCGAAGCCGCCAAAAAAATCGCCGAGAAACCGATTGGTTTCCCGGCAAGTTGAACAGGGAGGCTTCACGTCTGGGAGACGTAGATCGGATGAGCATCGCGCCCACCCGGTTGTTGCAACGCAACAACTGAAGCCCACTATATGTACGACGGATTGTGGTGTGTTTCTAGTGGGGGCAGGGCAAATCAGCCATGCATTCCGCGCATAGCGGCAAATTCCGCACGATCATTCAATAGCTTATGACATATCTTGCTGTGATGGGTCACGCCCCGCCGATCGATTGATGGCGGGCGCGGGCGCCGCGCTCGATGGCGGCGGCGATCAGCCGGTCGATATCCAGACGGTGGCGAATCAGTTCCAGCACGCGAAGCTCCTCTTGCGCGGCGTGCAGGTCCGCGGCGACGACATCCAGCGCCAAGGCGTAGGCGGTTTCGCGCAGGGCCGGTGTCAGGGCCCCATGGGCTGACGCCAGAATTTGCTCCAACCCGTCCTCTTCGTTCAGCAAAGCGGCGCAGTCGGAGGCCACTTTCGGCAGATTATCGAGGGTGAAATCGCGGAACGCCGGCAGATGCATGACCTGCTCGCCGATCGCGGCGATCTCGCTGTCGGTCATTTCCGTGTCGGCGGCCGCCGCCAGAACCATGATGTAGATGAGGGCTTCGTGCTCGCTGATCATGTCGTGTCTCTCGGGGTGCAGATAACTTACTGTTGGGTCTCTCGCGGTTGGCCGCGACCTTCTTACCGGTGAAAGTCGGGTTCCGCCGTCAAAATCGCCTGTTTGCCGGCTGGGCTCAAGGGCCAATTCGCCGCTTTGCATTGGGGCGGCTCGACCGCGCGCGTTCGAGCGGCCGGTTTCCGAATTTGACGGTCCGGAGCGGGCGCTCTAAGTCCCCCCGATGGTCGACGCCACGGGTCTCTCCGCCATCATCGAAATCGCCATTCCGGTCTTCGCCATCATCGCGTTGGGCTATGGGCTGGGTCGGTTCGGGTTGATCTCCGACGGTGCGGCCGGGGCGCTGAACGGCTATGTCTATTACGCAGCCATGCCGGCGCTGTTCATCCAGCAAATCGGCGGCGCTCCGCTGAGCGCGACCTTCAATCCGAGCTTCCTGGCCGTGATCATCGGCGCGCAGTTGATTGTGCTCGGCGGCGCCATGATCGCGGCGACGAAGCTATTCCCCGGACGGTTAAGCGAGGTCGGGCTGCATGGCCTGTCCACGGTCTTCTCGAACACGGGCTATATCGGCATTCCCTTGATGCAGATCGCGTATGGGCCCGAAGGCGCGGTCCTCGCGATCCTGGCGACGATCGTCAACAGCGTGCTGTTCCTCGGCTTCGGATCGGCGATCCTGGCGGCGGACGCCGGCGACGCGCCGGACAGCGGCGGTTGGACAGGGGCGGCGGGTCGCGCCTCGGCCGGTTTCCTGAAGAGCCCGCTGGTGGCCGGCGCCATCATTGGCGCCGTGATCTCAGCCCTGTCTATTCCGCTGCCCAGCCCTCTGACCACAACGCTCGACCTTTTGGGCCGCACCGCCGGTCCGTGCGCGCTGTTCGCGATGGGCCTGTTCCTGGTCGGGCGGGAAGTGACGCGCGGCGGCGGCGAGGTGGCTTGGATGGCGCTGTTGAAGCTGATCGCCCTACCGCTGGTCACTTGGTTGGTCGGGCTGTTCGTTCTGCCGCTGTCGCCCCTGGAACTGGCGGTCGCCGTGGTTCTGGCGGCGCTGCCGACGGGCAGTCTGGTCTTCGTCATCAGCGAACGCGCCGGCATATTCGTCGCGCGCTCGGTCGCGGTCATCTTAATCACGACGATCGCCAGTTTCGCAACGCTCAGCTTGCTGCTCAGCCTGTTCCGGGTTTAGAGAGGGTCAGCGGGCGATCCGCCCGTCTCCGCCTACAGGAAATCGCCCACCGTCTCGACCGCTTCCGCCAGCCCGACGCGCTCGATCGTGACGCCTTCGGGAAAGGCGCTGAGCAGACGGGACGGCGTCATCGGGTCGAGCATCACAAAGACGCCGCGATCGTCGGCGCGCCGGACCAGCCGGCCGAAAGCCTGCTTCAACCGCAACCGTGTGACGCCGTCATCGAGCGCGCGGCCGCCAAACGCTTGTTTGCGCGCCTTGTGCAGCAGGGTCGGCCGCGGCCAAGGCGTGCGGTCGAAGACGATCAGCCGCAGCGAGCGGCCGGGCACATCCACCCCATCCCGCAACGCGTCCGTACCCAGCAAAGAGGAGTCGGTCTCGCTGCGGAAAATATCGATCAGGCTGGCGATGTTCAGATTGTCGACATGCTGGGCGTAGAGGCTGAGCCCCTGCGTCTCTAACGGTTTGACGATCCGATTAAAGACTCCGCGCAGGCGGGATATCGCGGTGAACAAACCCAACGCCCCGCCCCCCGCCGTTGTGAACAAGGCGCGATAGGCGGCGGCGACCTGATCCAGGTCGTCCTTGCGCACGTCGGTCACGATCAGGACGCGTGTCTGGCCCGGATAGTCGAAGGGCGAATCGACCCGCACCCGGAGCGCGGGGTTCAGCAGATACCGCGCCCCGGTGCGGGCCGCCGCGCCGGCCCAATCCGTCTCGATATCGCCCGACCCGTCGGTCAGCGTCGCCGAGGTGACGACGACCCCGTGCGCCGGCTTGGCGACGATATCGGCGAACGGAACCATCGGGTCGAGCCAGTGGCGGTGCATGCCGATATCGACATCGCGCCCCTCGATCCGGTCGACCGAAAACCAATCGACAAAGGCGGGCGGCGTTCCGTCCGCCAGGGCGACTAGCATGTCGGCCCAGGCCGAGACGGTCGCGACGCAGCGATTCTCCAAGGACCGGATCGCCGACTCCAACCGGTTGCGCGTCGCGCTGTCCAGCGTCTCGGCCTCCTCGTCCAAGCGCTTGGCCAGGGCGGCGCCCAGTCGCTTGGACGGTTCCAAAAGCCGCGTCAGCGCCGTATGCAAATCCGCCGCCCGGTCGAGCAGACCCTCGGGCGGTTCGGTCACGCCGCATTCGATGTCGTAGGGACCGTCGACGCCCGCCGCCCGCGCATAGGTCAGCGCCCGCAGATCCGCCAGAAAGGCCTCGGCCGCGCCGGCCGGCCCGCCCTCGGCGCAGCGTTGCCGCCAGCCCTCGGTCGGCAGGGCGCCGGCGGCGCGGATCACATCCTCCAACGCCTGTTGCGCCGCGTCGCCGACCGCCAATTCGTCCAGCCGGGCCTTCAAGCCGCGCGCCCGACCGCCGCCGCGCGTTTCGGCCCCGCGCAGCCACCGCCGCAGCTCGGCCGTTTCGGCGCCCGACAGATGCGCGGAAAAGGCGCCATCCGCCGCGTCGAAAACATGATGGCCCTCGTCAAAGACCAGACGGTTGACCCGGCCGCCGAGATCGAGCGTGCCGCGCGCCGCTTGCACCATGACCAGCGCGTGATTGGCGACCACCAGATCGGCGTGGCGCGCGCGCCGCACGCCGCGCTCGATAAAGCAGCGCCCGAAATGCTGGCAGGCGGCGTAGATGCACTCGCCGCGCCGGTCCGACAGGCCCAGGGTCGGCCGATGACCGAGAATGTCCGGCAGCCAGCTTGGGAAGTCGCCGCCGGTCATGTCCCCGTCGCGCGTCGCCGCGACCCAGCGCGCCATCAGTCCCAGCGGTATGGCGGCCTCGCGCGTGACCGCGACGGCGCGGACCGCTTCCTCATAGTTCAGCAGGCAGAGATAGTTCTCACGGCCTTTGCGCAGGACCACGCGTTTGGCCTTGCGCGCCGGGTCGGGGAACAGCTTCGTCAACTCGCCGTCGATTTGATGCTGCAGGTTCCGCGTATAGGTCGAGAGCCAGACTGGCGCCTCGTTCTTCTCCGCCCACAGGCTGGCCGGCGCGACATATCCCAAGGTCTTGCCGACTCCCGTGCCCGCCTCGGCCATCACGAAGTTGGGCTCGCCTTCGACATCGCGCGGCGCGAAAGCCTGGGTTGCGGCGCTGGCGTAGTCCGCCTGGGCCGGCCGGTCCTCGGCGCTGGGTCCCAGCAAGTCTGAGAGGCGGCGGCGCGCCTCGACCGGGTCCACTGGCTCGTCCCCGCCCGGCGGCGGCGGGGCCTGATCCTGCCATTCCGGCAATCGCCGCCAGGCGTCGAGACCGCTGGTGGGCGCGCGCAGACCGTCATCCTCCACCCCCAGCGCCGCCAGGACCGAAGGACCCCAGAGCCAGCCGCCGCGCGCCATCGCCATGGCGATTCGCGCCGCATCGGGGCCTTGCCGTGCGGTCGCCGCTTCCTGAAGCAGCGCCGCCGTGCAGTCCGCCAGCCCCATCGCCAAGGCCGTGTCGGAGGCCCGCTCTGGAGACGGCAGCCCGAGGCTCTCCAGCATCCCGGCGACGGTCGGCGCGCAAAACTGCGCCGGACGCACGAAGGCGAAAAGCTGCAACAGGTCGAAGCACGGGACCGGATCCGCGCCGAGACGGCGAAACACCGACGGCGCGTGAATCAGGATCGGCGGCTGGGACCGGATCAGCGCCGCCAGATGGCGCTTGGCGCCGCGCTCGGCGAAATCCACCGACTCGATCTCGCCGTCCGGCGACAGGAAGACGCCGCGCGTCGGCTTAACGAGGAGCAGAGGCGCGTCCGGCGGCGCAACCCGGCCCTGCGCATTCTCGTTCGCCGGCGGCGGGTCGTCGAAAGGGCGGGGGGCGGACATGGCCTGGATCATAAAGCGCGCCGGCCGCCGGACAAATAGAAAGCGGGCCTCCCACTGTCCCGCCGGGCGATTGACAAAAGCGGCCCGATCCCTAGGTTCCGCGCGCCGCCGATCCGGCGCTCACACGCAGATTTCAGGACCCGATCGATGACCACTGCCGACGGACGTTTTCGAGACGCCGCCCCCCACGCCAAGGCCTGGCCTTTCGAGGAGGCGCGGCGGCTGCTGAAACGCATCGGCGGCAAGACGCCGGAGAAGGGTTATGTCCTGTTCGAAACTGGCTATGGCCCCTCCGGCCTGCCGCATATCGGCACCTTCGGCGAGGTCGCGCGCACGAGTATGGTGCGCCACGCCTTTGAACAACTCTGCGACATCCCGACCAAGCTGATCGCCTTCTCCGACGATATGGACGGGATGCGTAAAGTGCCCGACAACGTGCCGAACAAGCACATCCTGACGCAGCATCTGGGTCGCCAACTGACCGAAGTGCCGGATCCGTTCGGCACGCATGCCGGCTTCGCGCAGCACAATAACGCGCGGCTGCGCGAATTCCTGGATCAATTCGGATTCGACTATGAATTCCTCAGCTCGACCGAATGCTACACGTCCGGCCGGTTCGACGCGGCGCTGTTGGCGGTCTTGAAGCATTATGATGCGATCCAGGCGATCATGCTGCCGACGCTGGGCGAAGAGCGGCGGGCGAGCTACAGCCCGTTCCTGCCCATCGACCCGGAAAGCCGGCTCGTGCAACAGGTTCCCGTGCTGGAGACCGATCCTGAACGCGGCACAATCCTCTACCGCCGCGCCGATGGGGCCGAGATCGAGACAAAAGTTACCGGCGGGGCCTGTAAGCTGCAATGGAAGCCGGACTGGGCGATGCGCTGGTTCGCGCTGGATGTCGACTACGAGATGTCCGGCAAGGACCTGATCGAAAGCGTCAAACAGTCGAGCCAAATCACCCGGGCCTTGGGCGGCCGCCCGCCGGAAGGCTTCCACTATGAGTTGTTCCTGGATGAGAAGGGCGAAAAAATCTCCAAATCCAAAGGCAACGGCCTGACTATGGAGGAATGGCTGGCCTATGCGCCGGAGGAAAGCCTGGCGCTCTATATGTTCACCAAGCCCCGGACCGCCAAGCGGCTCTATTTCGACATCATCCCAAAGACGGTGGACGAGTATCTCGCCCATCTCGACCGCTATGGCGATCTTGGGCCTGAGAAACAGATCGACAATCCGCTCTGGCACATCCATGGCGGGGCGCCGCCGGAAAGCGGCTCGCCGCTCAGCTTCTCGTTGCTGCTGAACCTGGCCGGGGTTTGCAACACCGACGACCCTTCGGTGCTTTGGGGCTTCATCAGCCGCTACGCGCCGGACGCGACGCCAGACAGTGCGCCGTTGCTGGATCGGTTGGTCGGCTATGCCGTGAAATATTACCAGGATTTTGTGAAGCCCGGTAAACACTACCGCCCGGCCACCCAAGATGAAGCGGCGGCGATCGCCGATCTGCGCGCCGCGCTGGCCGCGCTACCCGATCACAGCGAGGCCGAGGACATCCAGTCGGCCGTCTATGCGGTCGGCAAGGCGCGCGATTATGAGAATCTGCGCGAGTGGTTTCAGATCCTCTATCAGGTTCTGCTCGGCCAGGACCAAGGCCCCCGCATGGGCAGCTTCATCGCCCTCTACGGCCAGCCCGAAACGCTCGCCCTGATCGACAAGGCCCTCGCCGGCGAGGATCTCAGCGCGGCTTGAGGCGGCTACGTTGGAGCCGCCGCTGATCGGCCCAGATGAAAGCGGCGCCCGGCAGAAGCCGGACGCCGCGGCTCGCTGGCTGGTTAGCGCTCAGTGGTGATAACCACCGGCTTCCTCTTCCGTAAGCGGGCTGGTGACAGGATGCGCCTTGAAATACTCCAGGCATGTCTTCACGTCCTCGATAAAGAGCGCCCCTAGATCCTTGCTGAAGCCGTGGCGCACCAGAACACGCTGTACGACAAGATCTTCCCGATGCGCCGGCATTGAATAGGCCGCGACTTGCCAACCGCGCATGCGCAGCCGGTCGCTGAGATCGAACAGTGTGTAACCGTGCGTCTCGTAGCCTTTCTTGATCGTCCAGGAAAGCGCTGGAATGCCGGTCTTGGGGTCGCCTGGATAGATCACTTCGAACGGCCCCATCTTGTCGAGCTCGGCGGAGATGAATTGAGCTGTTTCGTAGCACGCCATGTGGATCTTGCGGTACCCCTCTTTGCCAAGGCGCAACAAGTTATAGTATTGCGCAATGATCTGGCCGCCCGGACGTGAGAAGCTAAGCGCGAAGGTCGGCATGTTGCCGCCCAGATAATTCACCCAGAAAATCAGATCGTCGGGCAGATCCTCCTTGTCGCGGAAGATACACCAGCCGGTTCCAAGCGGCGCCAGCCCGAATTTGTGGCCGGAGCAGTTGATCGACTTCACCCGCGGCAGGCGAAAATCCCACTCGATCTCCGGCGCGCAGAACGGGGCGAGAAAACCGCCCGACGCCGCGTCCACATGAAGCGGGATGTCGAGACCCGTCTCTTCCTGCAGCTTGTCCAGCGCGTCATTGACCTCTTTCACTGGCTCGTAGTTGCAGGTGAAGGTGACGCCGAAGGTGGGCACCACGCATATCGTATTTTCATCTACACGCTTAAGCACCTCTTCCGCGTTCATGATCAGCCGATCCTTTTCGAGTGGAATTTCGCGCAGTTCCACATCCCAGTATTTGGCGAATTTGTGCCAACAGACCTGGACGGGACCGCAGATCATATTCGGCTTATCGGTCGGCTTGCCCGCCGCCTTCATTTTCTCGCGCCAGCGCCATTTGGCCGCCATCCCCGCCAGCATGGCGGCGTCGGACGAGCCGGTCGTAGACGTGCCCATGGTGTTCGCCGAGTCCGGAGAGTTCCACAAATCGGCGATCATGTGGATGCAGCGCGCCTCGATCTCTGCCGTCTGCGGGTATTCGTCCTTATCGATCGCGTTCTTGTCGATGCATAGATCCATCAGCCTGTGGATCTCGTCGTCGAGCCAAGTCTGGCAGAATGTCGCAAGATTCTGCCGTGAATTGCCGTCAAGCATAAGCTCGTCACGGACGACGCTGAAGGCCAGCCGCGGATCGTGCTCCTTCTCCGGCATCTTGTACTTCGGCATCGGCTTTGACAGATCAGCCGTCCCATAAACATCGGAGAGCAATTCATCACGAATATCATCTTTATAGTGTAACGGCATGCCAAGCACTCCTTTGCGATTGCATATTGACTGAGACAAAAACTCGTGCGCGCGCCCTGTGGGGGACGCGGACCAAAAAAGGCTTGATCTCGAGCGCGCCCAGCGAAAAAGGCGCCGACGATCAGGCAGCCTGCGTAGAAGAAGCCAAAAGACGACTCTTATTTAACAGCTTAAGATATGCAATGAAGTTACGCGACTCTAATGCGCCGGAATACAGCGATAAGTCTCACCCTACCCCTCTTAAGTGTGACGCTATCATGCGACGTTTTCATTGGTCAATACGAATCTCGTCACGGATTTTGATGGGTTTCTCGATGCCGAGACCGCCGCAGCGCGTGATAGAGCTTTCTTTGATCAGAGTAGCTTCGCGGTTACGACCACTTCGATCAGATAGCCGTTTTCAAGGCCGGCGCCCACGCAGGCGCGTTGCGGCCAATTCTCCTTAGGCCCGATCCAGTCGCACCAGACCGCGTCCATTTCCGGCTTGTTCGATATGTCGCTCAAATAGACCGTGGCCTGCAGCAACCCGGCCTTGTCGCCGCCCGCTTCGGCGAGCAGACGGTCCAACTCGCGCAGACTGTTGCGTGTTTGATCGGCCACGCCGTCGGCGCAATGTGGGTCGGTCGCCACCGCATAGACCAGCCCATCCGACACGACGGCGCTGCATCGCCCGCGACTGTCCCTATAGATTTTCTTCATCGTCTCTTATTCCCTGGAAAGAGGATGTGCGCCGTTGGCATCCGGTCCGGGAATGGGTCTGGCGCTCGGACAGGATCGGCGTCTTCTATCTTGGGATCACCGCGCTGTCGATCCTGACCGAAATCTGTCTGTGGCCATGCTCGTCTTTCCGAGCAACCGACGGGCCCCGATCGCCGCGTCGCGCTCCTTTCAAGGGTTGAAGGGGGCCACGGTTTCGGCGAATCGGACCCTGACGGTCGGCGGCGCGCCGTCCGCCCATTGCCGCGCGATGATCGCCTTGTCAGCTTCTGAACGGATTTCTTGTTCGGTCTGGTCCGAGTGGTCATCATGATCGCGCGTAGGTGCGTTCGCCGCGCGCGCCTCCGGGCCTCACCAGTCGAACGGCGCCGTGACGATGCGCTCTCCCAGAAGGAAGGCGTCGGCGACATGGCGGAGCGGCGCCAGGTCGGTATCGCTGGCGCCGGCGGCCAAGAGGCGGGCGAACTGCGCGTAGAGCGCGTGGTATTCCCCTTGTAGAAAATCGAGATCGGGTGCGGCGCCGGGCGCGATCGGAGCGGTCGGTGCGCCGTCGACCGTCAGGGTCGAGCCGCCGTCTCCCAGGACCGCGTCACCTTCCACGGCGGCGATCCGAATCTCCCAGGTCTGTCGCCCTTCTTGCCGCCAATCGAACTCTGCGGAAACGGCGGCCCCCTTCAGGTCCTGGAACGAGAGCGACGCGGCGATCGGGGTCTGTCGATTGCTCGGAAAGACGAGCTTTGCCCCGCTCAGACGCAGCGGTCCCGGGTAGATCTCGGTCAGGATCGACAGCGCGTTGATCCCCGGATCGAAGACGCCGAGCCCGCCCGGGCGCCAGACCCATTCCTGGCCGGGATGCCAGCGGCGCACATCCTCTTTCCAGGTGATCGAGACCGACTGGATCGTCTTATCGCTCAGCCAGGATCGCGCGGCGGCGACGGCTTGGTTTTGCCGGGAATGCCATGTCAGATAGAGTGACAAGGACCGGCTCTTCGCCAGTTCGATCAGATCCTCGACCTCGCTGATTGTCGCGCCCGGCGGTTTTTCCAGCATCACATGCCGGCCGGCCTCGAGCGCCCGCCGCGCATCGCCATAGCGGACCTGCGGCGGCGTGCAGAGCGACAGGCAGGGAATGTCCGGGCGTGCGGCGAGCAGGGACGTGACATCGCGATAGGCGTCGACCCCCTCGACCGAGGCGTTGCGGCTGGCGGTCGCCGCGAGCTCGAAGTCGGGGCTCGCCGCCAGCGCCGGGATATGTTGGTCGCGGGCGATCTTGCCGACGCCGACCAGGGCGACCGGGGTGGGGGCGCTCATGCGGTTCGCCCTGTGAATCCGCCTGCCGCGCTCATCCTTGTTTCCGTTTGTTGTAAACGTCGAATATCACGGCCGCGAGCAGCACCAGGCCCTTGATGACCTGTTGATAGTCGATCCCGATCCCCATGATCGACATGCCGTTATTCATCACGCCCATGATGAAGGCGCCGACCACCGCGCCGAGAATCTTGCCGACCCCGCCCGACATCGACGCCCCGCCGATAAAGACGGCCGCGATCACATCGAGTTCCAGCGCAAAGCCCGCCTTCGGCGTCGCCGTGTTCAGACGGGCGGCGAAGATCAACCCGGCCAGCGCGGCGAGGAAACCCATATTCACGAAGGTCAGGAAAGTCAGGCGCTCGGTCGGAATACCCGACAGTTTGGCCGCTTTCTCATTGCCGCCCAGCGCGTAGATCCGGCGCCCCAGCACCGTGCGCTCGGTGATGAAGGCGTAGAACACCGTCAGGATACCCATGGTGATCAACACATTCGGCAGACCGCGGAAGGTCGAGAGCGAATAGACCAGGATCAGGATCGCGGCGGCGACGGTGACATGCCGCGCCGCGAAAAAGGCGACCGGCTCGTCCTCGACGCCATAGGTCCGGTTGCGCGCCCGTTTTTTGAGGCCGAGATACAGGATCGTCAGGACGGCGATAACGCCGACCGCGAGCGCCGTCGCGTTCGGCCGATCGATCCCAAAAATATCGGGAATGAAGCCGGTCGACAGTTTCTGAAACTCGGTCGGGAAGGGGCCGACGGACTGGCCTTCCAGCAGCCAGAGCGAGGCGCCGCGAAAGACCAGCATGCCGGCCAGTGTGACGATGAAGGACGGGATCTTCCAATAGGCGACCCAATAGCCCTGCGCCGCGCCGATCAGTGAGCCGACGACCAGACAAACGACGATGGTCGGGAAGACCGGCCAGCCCAGCTCTACGATCATCACCGCCGCCAAGGCCCCGATAAAGCCCATGACCGAGCCGACCGAGAGGTCGATATTGCCGCCGACGATGACGATCAGCATCCCCAGCGCCATGACGATAATGTAGCTGTTCTGCAGAAACAGATTGGTCACGTTGATCGGCCGCATCAGCGTGCCGTCGGTCACCACCTGGAAGAAAACCATGATCGCGATCAGGGCGAAAAGCAGCCCGTATTCGCGCATATGGTTTTCGAGATAGTGCATGATCCCGTTCGCCGGGACTTTCCGCTCCTGCCGTTCCGCGACACCGTCGGACATACGCCTTCCCCTACTCGGTGACAATGAGCGACATGATGCGCTCCTGGCTGGCTTCTTCGGCGGCCAACTCGCCCACAAACGAGCCCTCGCTCATAACATAGATCCGGTCGCTGAGACCCAGCAGTTCCGGCATTTCCGAGGAAATCATCACCACGCCGCGCCCCTCGGCGGCCAGTTCGTTGATCAGACTATAGATTTCGAACTTCGCGCCGACATCGATCCCCCGCGTCGGCTCGTCCAGGATCAAAACCTTAGGGTCGGTGAACAGCCATTTCGACAGCACGACTTTCTGCTGGTTGCCGCCGGATAGGTTCATCACCCGCTGAAAGACGCTCGGCGTGCGGATGTTCATCGCCTCGCGGTATTTCTCGGCGACCTGCGTCTCCTGCGCCGCGTCCAGCACCCCCCGGTTCGAGACATCCTCCAGATTGGCCAAGGTGACGTTGCGCTGGATCGGCTCTTCAAGGATCAGACCGAGCTCTTTGCGGTCCTCGGTGACATAGGCGAGGCCGGCGCGGATCGCGGCCCCGGCGCTCGAGACATCGATCGGCGCGCCGTCGAGCAGCGCCTCGCCGCCGGCGTGCCGGCCATAGCTGCGCCCGAAGATGCTCATCGCCAGTTCGGTGCGGCCGGCGCCCATCAACCCGGCGATGCCGACCACTTCGCCCGCGCGGACCGTGAAGTTGATATCGTGCACCACATGACGATCGGCGTGTTCGGGATGGATGACGTTCCAGTCGCGTACCTCGAACAGGACGCCGCCGATATTGCGTTCGCGTTCCGGGTAGCGGTGCGCCATGTCGCGGCCGACCATGTCGCGGACGATCCGATCCTCGGGGATGTCGCGGTCGCGCGCATCGATGGTCGAGACCGTCGCGCCATCCCGCAGCACGGTGATGGTGTCGGCGACGCGCCGCACCTCGTTCAATTTGTGACTGATGATGACAGAGGTGACGCCCTGCGCCTTGAGGTCGAGGATCAGGTCGAGCAACGCCTCGCTGTCGGATTCCGATAAGGCCGCGGTGGGCTCGTCGAGCACCAGAAGCCGCACCTCTTTCGACAGCGCCTTGGCGATCTCGACAAGTTGTTGTTTGCCGACGCCCAGGGAATCAACCCGGGTCGCGGGCGGCTCGCTGAGGCCGACCTTCTTCAGAAGCTTCTCTGTGCGGTGGAAAGTCTCGTGCCAGTTGATGACGCCGTAGCGGGCGCATTCGTTGCCGAGGAAAATATTCTCGGCGATCGAGAGCAGCGGGGCCAGCGCCAGCTCCTGATGGATGATGATGATGCCGTCGGCCTCGCTGTCGCTGATGCCGCCGAACCGGGCGAGTTGGCCGTCATAATGGATCTCACCCTCATAGTCGCCATGTGGATAGACGCCGGTCAGCACCTTCATAAGGGTCGATTTGCCGGCGCCGTTTTCGCCGACCAGCGCGTGGACCTCCCCCTCCTCGACCTGAAAGCTGACCTTGTCGAGCGCCGTGACGCCGGGAAAGGTCTTGGTGATTTCGCGCATCTCCAGAAGCGCTGGCATGGCGTCCCCCCGGAAGCCGTCCCGAAAACGCCGCCCGCCGAACCAAGGCGGGCGGCGCAGCGGTTACGCGATCATTGTAGATCCTCGGCCGAATGATAGCCGGATCCGATCACAATTTCCTCATAGTTGGTGATGTCGACCGACACCGGCTCCAACAGATAGGACGGGATCACTTTCACGCCATTATCATAGGTCGTGGTGTCGTTGATTTCCGGCGTGCCGCCCTGCAACAGCGCGTCGGCCATGCTTACCGCGACCTTTGCGAGTTCGCGCGTGTCCTTGAAGACCGTCGAATACTGCTCGCCTGCGATGATCGACTTGATCGACGGCAGTTCGGCGTCCTGACCTGTGACGATCGGCATGGGCAGATCGCCGGACCCGTAGCCGACGCCTTTCAACGAAGACAGGATGCCGATCGAGAGACCGTCATAGGGGGCGAGCACGCCATGCACCTGCGCATCGGTGTAGTGCGCCGACAGTAGATTATCCATGCGAGCCTGGGCGACCGCGCCGTCCCAGCGCAGCGTGCCGACCACATCCATGCCCATCTGGCCCGAGACGATGTTGATATCGCCAGAATCGATCAGCGGCTGCAGCACGCTCATCGCGCCATTATAGAAGAAGTAGGAGTTGTTGTCGTCGGGCGACCCGCCGAACAGCTCCACATTCCACGGGCCTGCGCCAAACCGCTCTTCCAGGCCGCCGACCAGCGACGTGGCCTGCTGCACGCCGACCTTGAAATTGTCGAACGTGGCGTAGTAATCGACATAGGCGCTGTCCCGGATCAGCCTGTCATAGGCGATGGTCTTGATTCCGGCGAAATGCGCTGTTTCGAGGATGTTCGACAGCGTCGTGCCGTCGATCGCGGCGATCACCAGCACATCGACGCCCTTGGTCACCATATTCTCGATCTGGGCGAGTTGGTTGGGGATGTCATCCTCGGCATATTGCAGGTCCGTCGCATAGCCCGCCTTGGTGAACTCCGCGACCATGGATTCCCCGTCTGAAATCCAGCGCGCCGACGATTTGGTCGGCATGGCGATGCCGATCGTTCCCTTATCCTGAGCGACGCTCAAGGACGGGCCCGCAAGCAGCCCGACCCCCAACGCCAACGCCGCGACCGCCGTGGTAAATCTCTTCATTCCATCCTCCCATATTCCCAAGCTTGGTTTGTTTATGCGCCCCGCCATGGCGAGTCCGTTACGCCGGATCGACGGCAAGATCGCTCGTACGATGCCAACCATCCGCATATCACGCAAACATAAATAATTGAATCAGATATATGGTTATTGATATGTTGAATCATGTCGGTTCCGGTCAATCGTCTGAAACTTCGCCATTTTCGGCTCATCCAGGCGATCGCCGCCTCGGGCCAATTATCGAGCGCCGCCCAGCGCGTGGCGATGACCCAGCCCGCCGCCTCGCGCAGCCTGGCCGAGATCGAGGCGCTGGTCGGCGCGCCCTTGTTCGACCGCCATCCGAAGGGCATGCAGCCGACCGCTCTGGGTGAGGTGCTGGCTCGGCGCGCGGGCGTTCTGCTGTCGGAGATCGACGAGGCGGCCCGCGAGGCCGCGGCGATCAAGACAGGCCGGGCCGGTACAGTTCGGGTCGGGTCGGTCACCGGGGCGGCGGTCGGCTACATCGTCCCCGCCGTGCAGGCGCTGAAAGCGGAGTCGCGCAGCGCCGAAATCCGTATCCAGGTCGCGCCGAGCGTCCAGTTGATGGATTGCCTTTTGGACGGCGCGCTGGATTTCGTGCTGTCCCGCGTGCCGCCCGAAATTGATGGCGGCCGCCTGGATATCTTGCACGGTCAGGTAGAGACGCTGCGATTTCTGGTGCGCGCCTCCCATCCGTTGCGAGATCAACGCAGGGTAGAGCTGGAGGCGCTCGCAGATCTGCCCTGGGTCATTCAAGAGCGCGGCACGCCGATCCGCGAGGCTGTCGACGCCGCCCATATTCGCGCCGGTCTGTCGCCGCCGAGCGATGTGGTCGATACCGCGTCTTTGCTCGTGACACTCGCCTATCTGCGAAGGTCGAACGCGATCGCGCCGGTGGCGAGCGAGGTCGCCCACATTCTCTCGCAAACCGGGTTGGGCGATTTCGCCGCGCTGGAGCCCGCCGCCCAGATCACCCTGACGCCCTACCACCTGATCCGCCAAAAGGACCGCCCCCTCGGCCCGATCGCGGAGCGGTTGCTGGACCTGGTGAAGGGGGAACTCTCGGCTTAGTGCGCCGCTGTGAGGTCAGGTTAAGGCGTAACCGCTGTTTTCTTGTTAAAGCCCTGACAAGTACAGTAATGAAACCTTCAAAATTGACAAACTTTGCCAATTCGGTTGATTGTGCGTCGATGGAGGATCGCATGGCGACAATGAATGTTTCTTTGCCGGACCCGATGAAACATTGGGTCGAGGCGCAGGCGCGCTCAGGGCGTTACAGCAATGCGAGCGACTATGTCCGCGACCTGATCCGGCGCGACCAGGAACGCACTGTCGGTCTGGCTCATATGCAGCGCCTCATCACCGAGGGCGTTGAAAGCGGCGAGGCTGAGGGGTTCAGCATGACCGCAATCCAGGACGCGTTCGACAGGGGCGATGCCTGAGGTCCGAGTCAGCAAGGCGGCGCAAGCGGATATTCTGGAAATCGGACGCTATACCGAGCGGAAATGGGGCGTCGTGCGACGCCGGCGCTATCTCGATGGTATGGCGCGCCAATTCTCCTTGCTGGCGGCCTCGCCGTATCTAGCCGCCCAAAGACCGGAATTCGACCCGCCGGTACGGATATACGCTTATGAAAAGCATCGGATCGTCTATCTCGCCGATGACAACGGCGTTCTTATCATCCGGGTGCTTCACGAAAGCATGGACGTCACGCGCCGTCTTTGAAGCGCATGTGTACATCGGTTGAGCAGGAGGAGGGCGTTGCGATCAGCCTGGCGCGCCCGGCTGGATTCGAACCAGCGGCCCCCAGATTAGGAATCTGGTGCTCTATCCTGCTGAGCTACGGGCGCGCGTTAGGATTGGCATAGCAAGCGGCGGCGCCGCCCGCTAGACAAAATCGCGCGCCGCGGCTTGAGACTGATGACCGGACTAAGCCGTTGGCGTGCTCGATCGGTGGATTGATTGGCCGGGCGTTTGGGGGTACCCAGCGCGACCAAATAATACAGACAAAGCCTGTCTCATGACCGCTCGCCAAAATTCCAGCGCCGCTGTTGCGGCCTCTCGCGCCCCATTGGCGGCGGCGAAGCGGATCGTGGTGAAGATCGGGTCGGCCTTGCTGGTCGATGATGCGACGGGGGCGATCCGCACCCATTGGCTTGAGGGGCTGGCGCGGGATATCGCCGCTTTGCGGACGCGCGGGGTCGAGATTCTCGTCGTGTCCTCCGGCTCAATCGGGGCCGGGCGGCGGCAATTGGGCTTGACCGGCGGTTCATTGAAGCTCGAGGAAAAGCAGGCCTCCGCGGCCGTTGGTCAGATCGCTTTGGCGCACGCCTATAAGAACGCGCTGGCGGCGCGCGATATCGCGGTCGCTCAGATTCTGTTGGCCCCGGGCGATACCGAGGAGAGACGGCGGCATCTCAACGCGCGCGCGACCATCTTGCAGTTGCTCAAGCTGGGCGCCGTGCCGGTGATCAATGAGAACGACTCGACTGCGACCCAGGAAATCCAGTATGGCGACAATGACCGGCTGGCGGCGCGGGTCGGGACCATGGTCAGCGCCGATACGGTGGTCCTGCTGAGCGATGTCGACGGACTCTATACGGCGGACCCGACCGGCGACCCAACCGCCAAACTGATCCCGGAGATCGCCGCGATCACACCGGATATCGAGGCGATGGCGGGGCAGGCGCGTCTCGACCGGATTCAAGGCGGGCTCTCCACCGGCGGCATGGTGACCAAGCTGTCGGCCGCCAAGATCGCGGTCTCAGGCGGCGCGCGGCTGATCATCGCCAAGGGCGATGTCGCCGATCCGTTGGCTCGGATCGATGCGGGCGGACCTTGTTCGGTCTTCCTATCGTCCGTGAAGCCGCAGGCGGCGCGCAAACGCTGGATCGCCGGCTTGCTGACGCCGGCCGGCCGGGTGGTGATCGATGATGGCGCGGCCCGGGCGCTGGGCGACGGCAAGAGCTTGTTGCCCGCTGGCGTCGTTTCGGTCAGCGGGGCGTTCCATCGCGGCGACCCGGTGACCATCGCGACCCAATCGGGTGAAACGCTTGGGGTCGGTCTATCGGCTTATGACAGCGTGGATGCGGGCCGGATCGTCGGCAAACGCAGTGCGGAAATCCCGTCCATTCTGGGCTATGAGGGGCGCGTCGCGCTGATCCATCGCGACGACATGGCGCTGGAAGACTGAGCGCCGCCGCGCCTCTTCCAGTCTAGGCATTGCCTAACCGGCGCCTTCCATGCTTCTAAACAGGGGACCGGCGCAGGCCCGCGCCGCATGACGACCCTGACGCAGATAATGGAGACGGTCATGGCGATCGCCGCCCTCGATACGGATGCGCAAGCGCCCCATTCCGACGCCGATCTCGACGCCGAGATGGGCGCGATCGGGGCCCGCGCCCGCGCCGCCGCCCGGACCTTGAGCCGCGCCAGTACCGACAGCAAGGTGGCCGCTTTGACCGCCGCCGCGCGCTTGTTGCGGGAACGCCAGGCGGCGCTGATCGCGGCGAATGAGAAAGACCTGGCCTTCGCGCGCGACAAAGGGATCGCCGAGTCGCTGATCGACCGGCTGCTTCTCACGCCGGACCGGATCGAGGGCATGGCCGCCGGGCTGGAGGCGATCGCTGCGCTGAAAGATCCGATCGGCGATGTGATCGCTGAATGGGAGCGGCCGAACGGTTTGCAGATCCAGCGCGTCCGCACGCCGCTGGGCGTGATCGGCGTGATCTATGAATCGCGCCCCAACGTGACGGCGGACGCAGGCGGCCTGTGCCTGTTTTCCGGCAACGCGGCGATCCTGCGCGGCGGGTCCGAGAGCTTTCACAGTTCCGGCCTGATCGTCGACTGCCTGCGTGCGGGTCTGGTCGAGGCCGGATTGCCGCCGGATGTGGTGCAGACGATCCAGACGCGCGATCGCGCCGCGGTCGGGGCCTTGTTGCGGCTCAATGCGCATGTTGATGTCATCGTCCCGCGCGGCGGCAAGAGCCTGATTGAACGCGTGATGGCCGAGGCGCGCATGCCGGTCTTCGCGCATCTGGAAGGGCTCTGCCATGTCTATGTCCATCAAGGCGCCGATCTCGAAAAGGCGCGCGCCATCGCCCTGAACGCCAAGATGCGGCGCACCTCGGTCTGCGGCGCCGCCGAGACTCTGTTGATCGATGCGGCGGTCGCCGATGAAATGCTGCCGCCGATTGTAGCGGACCTGAAGGCGGCGGGTTGCGCCATCCTGGCGGATGAGCGAGCGCGGGCGATCTGCCCCGAGTCGGACCCAGCCCAGGACTCTGATTGGGTGACCGAATATCTCGACGCCATCCTGTCGGTGCGCGTGGTCGACGGCGTCGATCAGGCGATCGCCCATATCAATGGCTATGGCTCAAACCACACCGACAGTATCGTGACCGAGGACGCGGCGGCGGCGGAGCAATTCCTGGCTGAGGTCGACAGCGCGATTGTGATGCATAACGCCTCGACCCAGTTCGCCGACGGCGGCGAGTTCGGCATGGGGGCGGAGATCGGCATCTCGACCGGTCGGATGCATGCGCGGGGGCCTGTCGGCGCCGAGCAGCTTACCAGCTTCAAATACCAGGTGCGCGGCGCGGGCCACACCCGCCCGCTCTAACGCTTGGCCCGCCGTTTCGTCTCTCGTCCGCCGCCGCCGGCCTGTCGCCGCCCGGTTCCGCGCGCGCCCGTTGTCGGCCTTTTAGGCGGCTCTTTCAACCCGGCGCATTCCGGACACCGGCGTATCTCTGAGGAAGCGCTAAAACGGCTTGGGATCGGTGAGGTCTGGTGGCTGGTCTCGCCGCAGAATCCGCTCAAGGCGGCCGAGGGCATGGCGTCGCTCGAACAGCGGCTGCGCGCCGCCAGCGCTGTCGCGGCGCCGGACCGGCGCATCGCGGTGAGTGATATTGAGCGCCATCTGGGAACGCAGGCGACGGTCGACACGTTGGCGGCCCTGCGCCGGCTTTACCCGCGGACCCGCTTCATCTGGCTGATGGGTGCGGACAATTTGATCCAGGTTCCGCGCTGGCTTGATTGGACACAGGTCTTCGCCCGCGCGCCCGTTGCCGTCTTCACCCGTCCGACCTATGATTCGAAGGCGTTGCTGGGGAAGGCGGCCCAGGTCTTTCGGCGGAACCGGCTGCCGGACGGGGCCGAGCGCCGTTTGAAAGAGCGGCCGGCGCCGTGCTGGGCGTTTTTGCGGTTTCGCCGCCACCCGGCTTCCGCGACCGCAATCAGGGCGTCGCAGGCGCTTGAGACGATGAAGGAACACGACGATCAACGCTGAATCTGGAAAGGGCGCCGCCAAGGCGAAGACGCCGCGCACTGCTAAAGCCGCTGCAAAAATAGCGGTTGCAAAAAAAGCCGCCGCTAAAAAAGATGGTGCAAAGTCGGCTGCGGCGAAAAAACCGCGCGCGGCCAAAGCGACGCCTGAACCGCCGGACCTTCTGTCAGTCGTGCTGAAGCAATTGGACGATGACAAGGCGCGGGACGTGATCTCGATCGATCTGCACGGCAAGTCGAGCCTCGCCGACGCCATGGTGATCGCGTCGGGCGCCTCGACCCGGCAATTGTCGGCGATGGCGGACCATCTGGTCGAAGCGCTGAAGGCGGCCAAAGCGCCCAAGGCGCTGGTCGACGGCAAGGATCAGGGGGATTGGGTCTTGATCGACGCGAGCGATGTGATCGTTCATCTCTTCCGGCCGGAAGTGCGGGCCTTCTACAATCTCGAAAAGCTCTGGGGCGCCGCGCCGCCGCCATTTCCAAATGCGCAGGATGGCGCGCTCGATCCCGAGATGGATCGTTAGCGCTGGCGCAGGGCGCCGCGCGATGACACCTTTCTGATCCGGAGCGCCGCAGGATGGATATTACGGTGATCGCCGTCGGGCGGGCCCGACGAGGTCCTGAACGCGCCTTGTTCGAACACTATCTTGGACGGCTTCGTTGGCGTGTGACGCTGCGCGAGGTCGAGGAGAAACGCCCGCTGGGGACGGAGGCGTTGAAGCGCAGCGAGGCTGATTTGATTCGCCGCGCGTCGCCCGATGGGGCTGTCCTGGTTGCTTTGGACGAGCGCGGCGACTCTCTCACCAGCCGCGCCTTCGCCGAACAACTTGGCGTTTGGCGGGACTCCGGCCGCGCCAAGGTCGCCTTTGCGATCGGCGGCGCCGATGGGCTGGATCCGACGCTACGGGCGCAGGCGGACCGGGTCCTTTCGCTCGGCGCGATGACCTGGCCGCATATGCTGGTCCGCGCCCTGTTGGCGGAACAGATCTACCGCGCCGAGCAGATCCTATCCGGCGGTCCGTATCATCGGGATTGAGTGTATGCGCCTCGACCGCGCGTAGCCGCGTCCGCCGCTTGCGTCTACAGATAGGCGAACTGCTTGGCTTTTTCGGTTTCCTTGGCGAGCCGTTTCGCGGCGCGCCGCATTAGCCGACCGCCTTCCTTCGAGACGCCCAATTGATCGGGGAAGGGCGGGCCTTTTGAGGTGCGGTCCAGCAGCCCGTGATCCGAGAGCAGGATCAGCAAACGTCGAATAGATTCGCGCGACATACCGAGGCCGCCGAAGATTTCAAAAAGGGCGGATTGGCTAAGAAGCGGGTAGGTCTTCAGATTGCCCGCCGTATCCACATTGAAACGCTTGAGCAGCGCCTGATGCTTCTTCTGGTTCAGCCCTGCGGAGTCATACTCCGCCATGAAAAGGAGAATCGAATAGGCCGGGAAACTGACCAACTGTCCCGCTTCGCCATTGGTCGATTTACCGTTTTTTTCCGAATGCTTTTCGATTTCCTTTTGAAAACACTTCATACCGAGCGCCGCCGCGCCTAGAAGACCGAAGTCTCCATCCCTCGATTGTCCCACCTTTGGTCTCTCCTTACCCAATGCTTGCGAGCATGCCGAATGGTTCGCCGGCGCGCTCTCTCGTATAGGCCCCCGCCTACCGCCGCCCGACTTGCCCCGATGGTGAGAAAGGCCCCCGGCGCGATCCGAGAGGGTTTGAACCGCACTCGATCCTGCCGCGCTGCTCAGGAGGCTCACCACACCGTTGGGAAGGTTCGAAAGAATGTGGACCATGCGCAACGCCTGCGCGCGACGCGACGATCTTTCGAACAGCCTAGGCGACTATTTCCAGGGTGAAGGGTATGCCAAAGCGGCCTTGTTATACAACGGAAATTGGTCCGTCCGGGCGACCCTTTACCCCCTAACCGGATCGACCTATGAATTTATTAACAAAGGGTCAAAACTCGCGGCTTAGCTCAAAATCTTTACGTTTCGACGCCGCGCCGTCCGCGCCCGAGGCTAAGTTTGATCGGACAGCGCCAGTGTGGCCGCCCAGCCTGAAGCGAATCGTTTGGTCATTGCGGACTCCGCCCGGCGGCCTTATTTGCTGTCGGCGGCGGGCGCTCTATACTGATCCGCGTCGCGGCCAGTCCAGCCGATAGGGGCCATCCGCCGGATCGACCGGTTGGCCCGCGACCACAAGCGGCGATTGAAAAGAGGCGCCGGCGATCTCTAACCCGAGCGGAGCACGCGAACATGACGGACCAAGAACCAAACGCCGGACGAAAGCCGACGGTTCTTTGCATTCTGGATGGGTGGGGCGACCGCGCTGAAGCGGCCGATAACGCAATTGTGAACGCAGGCGCTCCCGTCTTCAATCAATTGCGCGCCCGCTGGCCTAACGGTCAGCTCGACGCGTCCGAACTGCATGTCGGCTTGCCGAGCGGCCAGATGGGCAATTCCGAAGTCGGACATATGAATATCGGCTCCGGCCGTGTTGTCATGCAGGATCTGCCCAAGATCGACGCCGCGATTGAGGACGGCGCGCTGGCGCGCAATCCGGCGCTTGTCGGCTTTCTGAACACGGTCGCCGACGCAGGCGGCGCGCTCCATGTCATGGGGCTTTTGTCGCCTGGCGGGGTCCACGCTCATCAGGATCATATCGCCGCCTTGGTGAAGATCGCGGAGGCGCACGGATTGGCGGTCCATGTGCACGCCTTTCTAGACGGACGCGACACGCCGCCTCAGAGCGCCATGGGCTACATTACGGAATTTGAGGAAAATATCGGCGCCGGCAAGATCGCAACCGTGTCGGGCCGTTTCTACGCCATGGATCGCGATAAACGCTGGGAACGCGTCGCGCGTGCTTTTGCGGCGGTCGCGCATGGCGAGGGGCAAGCGGCGGATACCGCCGCAGCGGCTGTCGACGCCGCCTATGCGGAGGACGCAACCGACGAGTTTGTGCCGCCCAGCGTGATCGCGGGCTATGCCGGCATGCAGCCGGGCGACGGTCTGTTGATGGGTAATTTCCGCGCCGACCGCGCCCGCGAGATTCTTCAGAGTTTTGTCGATCCCGCCTTCGACGCGTTCGACCGAAAGACGCCGCCCGAACTCTCCGCCGTGATCGGCATGGTTGAGTATTCCGCCGATCTTTCCACGCGCATGGGCGCGCTGTTCCCTGCCGAGACATTGCGGAACACGCTGGGCGCCGTGATCGCCGATCATGGTTTGAAACAGCTGCGCATCGCCGAGACTGAGAAATACGCGCATGTCACCTTCTTCTTCAACGGCGGCCAGGAAGAGCCTTATGACGGGGAGGACCGGATCCTCGTGCCGTCGCCGAAAGTTGAGACCTATGATCTGAAGCCCGAAATGTCGGCGGTCGAGGTCACCGATCATCTGGTGCGGGTGATCGGCGAAGGGCTCTATGATCTGATCGTCGTCAATTTCGCCAATACCGACATGGTCGGCCACACGGGCGATCTCGCCGCCGCGGTCAAGGCCGTCGAGACGGTCGACGCCTGCCTCGGCCGTCTCGACGCGGCCGTGTCGGCGGCGGGGGGCGCGCTTCTGATCACCGCAGATCACGGCAACGCCGAGATGATGAAAGACCCCGAAACCGGTCAGGCGCACACGGCGCATACGATGAACCGGGTGCCGGCGATCCTGTGCGGCGTCGAGGGCGTTCAGGCCTTGGGCGACGGGCGGCTCGCCGATCTGGCGCCGACGATCCTCGACGTCATGGGCGTTGCGCAGCCGGAAGAGATGACGGGCGTTTCGCTGATATCCGCTGCTGGGGTGCGCGCTGCGTGACGAGTCGACGCTGGTCCGCTTTATTCCTTTTTCTGTGTTTTTCGTGCGTGTTTGCACTGGCGGCCGGCCGGGCGGCCGCGCAGCAGGCCGACGCGACGCGCAGCAGCGCCGATCTGAAGGCGGCCGAGCGCGCCTTGTCCGAGGCGCAGGCGACCAAGGCCAGACTGGCGGCGGAGCGCGAAGACGCCGCTCGTGAGCTTGACCGGTTGCGCCGCGCCGCCGTTTTGGCCGCTCAGGATGCGCAAGAACGCGAGAGCATTGTCAGCAATCTTGAGAGCCAGCTGGTGCGACTCACGGCCGAGCGGGACGATCGACGCCGCGCGCTTGCGGCGCGGCGTGCGGAACTGACGCAGGTTGTGGCGGCGCTGACCCGCCTGGCCCGCATCGATCCGGAAGCGGTGCTGATCCGCGGCGGGCCGCCGATCGACACCATCCGCGGCGCGGTCCTGCTGCGCTCGGCGGCGCCGGCGCTGCGCGATCGCGCCGATATTCTGCGCGAGGAGTTGCAGGCCCTGGACGCGGTCGAGGCGGATGTAGCCGACCGGATCGTGGCTCTGTCGCGGGCGGAGGACGAGCTGACGCAGGAGCGGACGCGGTTGGCGCGGCTGGTGGCGGACAAGCAGACTTTTTTGACGCGCAAGGACGCGGCGGTGATCGACGCCGCCCAGCGGGTCGATGACCTGGCCGGACAAGCGACCTCCCTGCGCGATCTGGTCGAGAGTCTGGCCCGCGCAGAGGTCGGAGACGCAAGGTCGGCGGCGCCGCGCGCGCCGCGCCGGGACTCGTCTGCCGGCGTTGGCGAGGAGCAAGTCGGCGGTTTGACCCTGGGCCCGCCCGACGGGTTGCGTCCCTTCCCGGCGCAGGGGCCGATCGGACGGCCCGTCGCCGGACCGGTGATTCAGGCTTTCGGCGCCGACGCGGGCTTTGGTCAAACCAGTCGCGGGGTGACGATCAGCACCCGTCGAGACGCGCTCGTCACGGCGCCGTTTGACGGCAGGGTCGCCTTCGCGGGTCCGTTTCAGGATCTCGGAACCATCGTCATCATTGAGCATCAGGGCGACTATCACACGGTCTTGAGCGGCTTCGCGCGGGTCGATGTGGTCTCAAGGCAATGGGTTCTCGCTGGAGAGCCGCTTGGGCTGGCCGGCGGCGTCTCGCCGGTTGCGGCGGCTGAGACGGGCGCCGCCGGACGCGCCGCCTTCTATGTCGAACTGCGACGCGGCGGCCAGCCGGTGAACCCGCTGCGCTGGATCGTGGCGTATGCGGCCGACCCAACTTAGAAAGCCGCGCTTCGCCGCAGGAGCCGGGCGACAATGGCGCCAATCTGTGACCAATCGCCTCGATTCCCGACTTTATTCGGCCATCGCGCCGCAGTAGTGTACGTATCCCGAATATACGCCACTTCAGGCTTTGGTTATGAACACCATGCCTGGAGTGCGATGTTTCGAACCGGCCCGCAATCGATGGAAGTTGACGCCCTCTTATGATCAATCCGACCCGCCGCGCCGCCGCGCGAATTCTGCAGCTCTTCGCCTTCAAAGGCGCTTTCGCCGGCGCCATGGCGGTCGCCCTGATCGCCGTAACAGCGCCGAACGCCGCGCGCGCCGCCGGCGACGACACGCCGGACACCTACGAGCTTCTCGATATGTTCGGCGAAGTCTTCGAGCGCGTGCGCCGCGATTATGTCGAAGAGATTTCCGACGAGAAGCTGATCGAGGCGGCGATCCAAGGCATGCTGCGCGACCTGGATCCGCATTCGGCGTATCTCGACACGCGTAACTTCGAATCGATGCGCGACCAGACGCGCGGGGAATTCGGCGGTCTCGGCATCGAGGTGACCATGGACGAGACCGGCTATGTCCGTGTCGTCGCGCCGATCGACGATACGCCGGCTTATCGCGCCGGGCTCGAATCCGGCGATCTGATCGTCGAGTTGGACGGCGAGGCGGTTCAAGGCCTCAGCCTCAGCGAGGCGGTCGACAAGATGCGCGGTGTCGTCGGCAGTGAAATCATCCTGACCGTCCTGCGCGGCGAAGAAGAGCCGTTCGAGGTCACGATCGTTCGCGACCGCATTCAAATCCGATCGGTCCGGCACCGGATCGAAGGCGGGGATGTCGGCTATATCCGCATCTCCAGCTTCACCGGTCAGACGCAAAGCGGCTTGGACAAGGCGATCGCTGAGATCCGCGACGAGATCGGCGAGGATGTGAAAGGCTTCGTTTTGGATCTGCGCAGCAATCCGGGCGGCCTCCTGGATCAGGCGATATCGGTCACAGACACGTTCCTGGACAAGGGCGAGATCGTCTCGACCCGAGGCCGGGTGGCGGATACGACGCAGCGCTTCCAGGCGACGCCGGGCGACGAGACGGACGGCGCGCCGCTGGTGATCCTGATCAATGGCGGCTCGGCCAGCGCTTCGGAGATCGTCGCCGGGGCTTTGCAGGATCATGGCCGCGCCATCGTGATGGGAACGCAATCCTTCGGCAAAGGCTCGGTGCAGACCATCATGCCGCTGAACCGGGACGGGATCGCGATCAAGCTGACGACGCAGCGCTATTACACGCCCAGCGGCCGCTCGATCCAGCAAAAGGGCATCAGTCCGGACATCCTGGCCGAACAGTCGCGGGTCGAGTCGCTGGAGACCGGCCGCCGCGGGCGGACCGAAGCCGACCTGCGCGGCGCCTTGTCCAATCCCGAAGATGGGGAGTCGGAGCCGGCGCAGGAAGAGGCCGTGGACGAAACCGCCGAATCCGAAGAGATTGAGGATTACCAGCTTGCCCGCGCGCTCGATCTGATCCGCGGGATCGCGCTGTATCGCGTACGCGCAGTGAACTGAGCCGGCCCGATCGCCAAGCCTGGCGGTTGAAGCGGCCGGACGCGGCGATCGGACGTAGCGATCGGACGCGGCGGCCGGACAGGACGGATCACAGGAGGGTCGCGGTGAAGCAGCCCTTTAAAGCGCCGAAGTTGAGCCTTCCTTTCAGCAAGCGATCCGCTGGCGACGGTCTCAATGGCCCGTCTGAGGGCGTCGATGAAGACCAAGACGAAGACAAAGACGCGTTCGCCTTTGCGCCCCGCACCGGCGAATCGGACGCTCTGAAGCGCCGGCTGCCCTGGATCGCGGTGATCGGCGGCTATGCCGCCACCGCCGCCGCGCTGGGCGGCGTCGCCGCCTATCTGATCCTGTCGGCGGATCAGATCGAGCAGGAAATGATCGAGGCGCGGCCCAAGGCGGAAGTGGCTGGCGATCGGATCGTCGTCCGCCGCGTCGGTGAGACGGCTGGGGGCGAGACGGCTAGGGGCGACACAGCGGACGCCGAATCCCAGGTCGAGGCGGCTCTCGAGGCGGCGGCTGAGGCGGCGAAAGAGGCCGTATCGGCCGTTAGCGACCCCGACCCGGCGATCTCTTCCGCCGATCCAGTCCAGCTCGATGCGGCGGCGGACAGGCCGCTTGCCGACGTTCCCGCTACGGACGCGGCCTCCGACATCATCGACGACCCGCCGATCCCCGACCTTTTCGCAGACACGCTGGCGCCGCACCCGGATCCGGGCCTGATCGTAGAGAGCGAGGTGGGTCCTTTGCCGGTGATCGGCGAGGACGGCCGGCGTGCCTGGCAGGTTTATTCCCGGCCCTCCAATCCGTTGGAGACGCGTCCCAAGATCGCCGTTGTCGTCACTGATCTGGGTGTGAACGCCCGGCGGGTCGAAGCGGCGATCGCGCTGCCGGGACCGATCACGCTGGCCTTCGCGCCCTACGCGCGAAAGGTCGGCGACTGGATCGAACAGGCCCGCGCCGACGGGCATGAGGTGATGCTGACCTTGCCGCTGGAGCCCGCGGATTTCCCCAGGAGCGACCCGGGTCCCTTCGCCTTGATGAGCGGTTTCGACGCGGATCAGAATGTGCGGCGGCTTCATTGGGTGCTCAGCCGGGCCACCGGCTATGTCGGCCTGGTCAGCTATCAGGGCGGCGCCTTCGCCGCGAACGCCCAGGCGGTGCGGCCGGTCTTCAACGATTTGAAGACGCGCGGGCTGATCTATTTGGATGGAAGACAGGCGTCCGCCTCGACCACCCCGCGCATCGCGCGTTCGGTCGGCGTCCCGGTGTCGCAGGCCGATATCGTCGTCGACGGATCTTTCGGCCGCGCCCATGTGCTGCAACGGCTGAAACTCGCCGAATCGCTGGCCAGCGCGAACGGCTCGGTCATCGTTCTGGCCAAACCCTTTCCGATGACGCTCGAAAGGCTTCGCATCTGGTCGGAGGATCTGGACGCCAACGGCTATGCGCTGATCCCGGCCTCCGCCGTGATCTCGGAGCGGTTCGCGAGTTAGGTCCCGCCATGTCCAAGACCCGCGGCAAGGACAAGAAGGCCTCGGCCTCCAGCGAGGACGCGCGGCCCTATCGGCCCTGTGTTGGCCTGATGCTGCTCAACGGGCGCGGTGAGGTCTTTGTCGGGAACCGGCGCGACATTCCCGGCGAACATTGGCAGATGCCCCAGGGCGGCGTGGACAAAGGCGAGAGACCCGGCGACGCCGCCTTGCGCGAGCTTTATGAGGAAACAGGTCTCTCGCCAGATAAGGTCGCGCTGCTGCGCAAGACCAAGGGGTGGCTGCGCTACGACCTGCCGCCGGAATATTCGCGCAAGGCTTTCAAGGGCAAATATCGCGGCCAAAAGCAGAAATGGTTCGCTTTCCGCTTTCTGGGCCAGGATTCCGATGTCGATTTGACCCTGCATCACCCGGAGTTCGAGGCTTGGCGCTGGGCCCCCATGGATTCGCTTGTCGCCCTGACGGTCGATTTCAAGCGCGACCTGTATCGCAAGGTGGTCGCCGCCTTCCGCGATCTGGCGCCCTGACCTTTCCATCAATCAGAATCGCCCTTGGGTGAGAATTCATCCTTCCTGTTTGGGCGGAGCGTCATTGACGGCGGCGCCGCTTGGCGGCGATGCTTTTCGCTCTAGACAAGGAGAGCGCGATGACGGGGCGGACGGTCGATTTCACGGCGATGGCGGACGGAACCCGCGACGAATATCTTCTGCTCGAAGAGTATGAGAAGGCCTTCATAGCGGCGACGCCGGACCGGCTTCTGGCCCAGCTTGAACTCTTGAAAGACAGCATCGACGGCTACCGCGTAACGCGCTACGAGCATTCGCTGCAATCGGCGACGCGCGCCTATCGCGACGGGGCGGATGAGGACATGATCGTCGCCGCCCTGTTCCACGATATCGGCGACATCCTCTCGCCCTCAAATCACAGCGAGGTCGCCGCCGCGATCCTGAAACCCCATGTCAGCGAGCGGGTCCATTGGATCGTCAAGATGCATGGCCTGTTTCAGATGGTCTATTACGGCCATCATTTCGGCCAGGACAGAAACGCCCGCGACCGCCACAAGTCTCATCCCTGGTATGCGGACTGCGTCCATTTCTGTGAGGCCTATGATCAGGCCTCGTTCGACCCGGATTACGATACGCTGCCGATCGCGTTTTTTGAGCCGATGGTGCGCCGCGTCTTCGCGACGTCGAAGTTCCACAATCTAGACGCCGCGCCCAAGGCCGCCGGCCAGTCCGACGCGGCATGACGGCGTTTCACGCCACCAAGGTGAATAAGCCGGCCTTGCGCGCCTACCGGCTGGAACGGGTGCGTCAACAGTTGCGGACCCAGGATTGCGCGGCGGCGCTGCTCTACGATCCGCTGAATGTGCGCTACGCGACCGACACATCGAACATGCAGGTCTGGACGCTGCATAACGCCGTCCGCTACGCCTTTGTCGCGACCGACGGCCCGGTGGTGCTGTTCGATTTCCACGGCTGCGCGCATCTATCCAAGGATATTGAGACGGTCGACGAGGTGCGGCCGGCTGTTTCATGGACCTTTTTCCTGGCGGGTTCTGAGGCGGAAAACCGGGTTCAGGTCTGGGCCGACGAGATCGCCGATCTGGTCGCGCGGCATGGCGGCGGCAATCGGCGGCTCGCCGTCGACAGATTGGACCCGATGGGTCTGCATGCGCTGCAGGCGCGGCAAATCCATGTGGCGGAAGGCCAGTCCATCCTCGAAAGGGCGCGCGCGATCAAGAACGCCGACGAACTGCTGGCGATGCGGGAATCGATCGACGCCTGCCAGGAAGGCATGCGGCGGATGCGGGCGGCGCTTGAGCCGGGCGTGACGGAGACGAAACTCTGGTCGGTGCTGCATCAGACGAATATCGAACTGGGCGGCGAGTGGATCGAAACACGGCTGTTGACTTCCGGGCCGCGCACCAATCCCTGGTTTCAGGAATGTAGCCATCGTGAGATTCAAGACGGCGATATCGTCAGTTTCGATACGGATTTGGTCGGTCCCAATGGCTACTGTTCCGACATCTCACGGACCTGGATCTGCGGCGAACGCCCGCCGAACGACGAGCAGCGCCGGCTTTATGAGGTCGCCCGCACCCAGATCCGCGAGAATATTGCGTTCATCCAGCCCGGCATGAGCTTCAAGGAGTTCTCAGAAAACTCCTTTCGACTGCCGGCCGAATTCGTCGCCAACCGCTATTCGGTCGTCGCCCATGGCGTCGGCCTATGCGACGAATGGCCGGGAATTCTCTATTCCCAAGACTGGGATAAGGGCGGTTATGACGGGGTCATAGAATCCGGCATGACGATGTGCATCGAAAGTCTGGTCGGAACCGAAGGCGGGCGTGAGAGCATCAAGCTCGAGGAACAAGTCCTGATCACCGAGAGCGGCGCGCAGCCGCTCAGCGACTATCCGTTCGAGGATCACTGGCATTGAGATGGAGCTCTCAGCGCGCGCGGGGATGCGCCTTGACGTAGGCTTCGTTCAGGGCGGCGGCGTCGACCTGGGTATAGCGTTGGGTGCTGGCGAGCGAGGCGTGGCCGAGCAGCTCCTGGATCGCGCGCAGATCGCCGCCGCCCGCCAGAAGATGGGTCGCAAAACTATGGCGCAGCGCGTGCGGCGTCGCGCTGTCGGGCAGGCCGAGCGCCGTTCGGACCTGTCGCATCGCCTTCTGCGCGATCGCCGGGTTTAGCCGTTTGCCGCGGGCCCCCAGGAACAGGGGGGCGTTATAGCCCGGGCGATAGGGGCAAAGGCGGATATAGGCGTCGATCGCCGCCGCTACCACCGGCAGGATCGGGACGATGCGTTCCTTGCCGCCTTTCCCCAGGACCCGGATCGACTCGCCGAGAGGCAGGACAGACCGGTCCAGCGACAGCGCTTCGGCGATCCGCAGCCCCGCGCCGTAGAGCAACGTCGCCAAGGCCGTATCGCGCGCCCCGATCCAGGGTTCCGAGGCGAAGTCGCCGATCGTGTCGATCACCTGATCTGCGTCCGTGCTCGAGAGCGCTTTCGGCACATTCTGGGGTTTCTTCGGCCCCCTCACCGCGCGGATCGCGTGATTGGTCCCGCGGCCGGTCTTTTCCAGCCATTTGAAGAACGTACGGATCGCCGACAGCGCCCGGGCGTTGCTCGCCGCGCCGACCCGGCGGCGGCCCGACCGTCCATTACGCTCGGCCAGCCAGGCGCGGAAATCCATCGGTCTCAGCGTCTCGAGCGCGTGAAGGGTCGGCGGCGCGCCGAGATGAGCGCCGAGAAAACCCAGAAAATCGCACAGGTCTCGGCCGTAACCGTCAACGGTGAGCGGCGAGTAGCGGCGCTCAACGGACAGCCACTGCGTAAATTCGGTAAAGGCCTGTTGCAGGTCGGGTGCGATCGGTTCTAAGTCGGGCGGGTTTGCGCCGGTCTGGTCTGTATCGGGCGCTGGCGTCGCCATGGCTCGTCCGGATCAGTCCTCGTCCAGATCGCCAGGCAGGTCGAGCCAGACCCGCATCAGCTTCTCCAGCACATGGGCCAAAAAGCTCAACAGCTCCGTCGCCTGGCCGCCATGGAACCGCGCCGGCTCGCGGCTGCCGAAGGCCAGCATGGCGGGCGGAGCGTCCTCTGCGACCTTTAGCCGAACCATGGCGTGAGAATGGATCATCGGCGCGGCCTCGCCGAAAATCGCCGGGTCTGACGAGACTTCTTTCTGCAACAGGATCGATTGCATCCGACCGATATAGGCGTCGACCGATCCGGCCGGCAGCAGTTTCAGCGCCGGCAAGGGCAGGCCGAACGCGTCATTGGATTCGACGCAGAGGACGGCGACATCAACATCCAGCAAGACGCCCAGATCGACCGTCGCCCGCTGGATCAGCTCCTCGAATGAATGCGCGTCGAGCAGCGACAAGACGCATTCATGGATCCGCGCCATGGTCGAGAGATTGTCGCGGCTGGTGTCGATCAGCACCCGCGCGACATCCTCGGTCTGTTTCACTTGTTTGCGCAGCCGGCCGATCATCGCTTGCTGCAGATCGACCACTCCCTCGCCAAGCGGCCGTTCGGGCGAGGCGATTTGCGACAGCGTCTCGATATTGTCGGTGAGGAAGGACGGATTGGCGCGCAGATAGGCCAGCACCTGATCTTCGGTGATCGCCGGGGGCGCCGATTTCGCCTTCGTCTTCGCCTTGTCGCTCTTCGCGGTCATACGCGCTCGCCCCTTTTCAACGCGCCGCAGGCTATAGGATCGTTTGGCCGGTCTTGGCCCAATCATCCAGGAAGGCGGCCAGACCCTTGTCGGTCAGCGGGTGTTTGAACATGGCGCGTAGCACGTTCGGCGGCAGGGTCGCGACGCCCGCGCCCATCCGCGCTGCGGCGGCGACATGAAGCGGCCCGCGCACCGAGGCGACCAGCACCTCGGTCGGGAAGTCGTAGTTTGCATAGATTTCGCAAATCTCCGCGATCAGGCTCAATCCGTCCTGACCGATATCGTCCAGCCGCCCGACGAAAGGCGAAATGAAGGTCGCGCCCGCCTTCGCCGCCAGCAGGGCCTGTGCGGCGGAGAAGCAGAGGGTGACATTGACCATGGTCCCCCCCTCCGCAAGCACGCGGCAGGTCTTCAGCCCGTCCGGCGTCAGCGGCACTTTGACCGCGATATTGTCGGCGATCTCGGCCAGCTTCCGGCCTTCCTTCAGCATGGTCTCGTGGTCGAGCGCCACGCATTCGGCGCTGACCGGGCCGTCGACCACATCGCAGATCTCGGCCACCACATCGAGGAAGTTCCGCCCGCTCTTGGCGATCAGGGACGGGTTGGTGGTCACTCCGTCGACCAGGCCCGTTGCCGCTAAATCCCGAATCTCGTCTATCTCGGCGGTATCGATAAAAAACTTCATGGCGGCGGTCTTCCGTCTCTTCGGTTCGGTCTATTCTGAAAGCGAGCCGGAGGCGGCGTCAAAACAACGCCGTTGGCTCTGAACCCCATTACGGTCGGGAATCTATCCGATGCCACCGGTGGACGCCACATCGCAGACGCAAGCATTTGACGCGGCCGACGGCGTTGTGGCCGCGCTCGGCCCCGGCCAGCGGGTCCAGGTGCTGTTGCCCTTGCCGTTGGCCGGGGCGTTTGACTATCGCTTGCCCGTTGATATCGCTTGTGAAATCGGCGCTTTCGTGACCGTGCCGCTTGGCGCGCGCCAGGTCTCCGGCGTGATCTGGGGCCCATCGACGGACGCGGCGCTCGATGAGGCGAAAATCAAGGATGTGATCGCGCTTCTCCCAATTCCGCCGCTGCCTGCGGCGAATCGGGCGTTCGTCGACTGGGTGAGCGGCTACTACCTCTCCCCGCCGGGCGCCGTCCTGCGCATGGCGATGAGCGCGCCGGGCGCCTTGGCCCCGCCGCGCGTCCGCATCGCCTATACCGCCGCCGAGACCGCGCCGGAGATCAAGATGACCGGGGCGCGGCGGCGCGTGATCGCGGCCGCCCAGGACGGCTTCGCCCGATCCGCTGGCGAATTGGCCGAAGCGGCGGGCGTCAGCGCGTCGGTGGTGAAAAAGCTGGCGGAGTTGGGCGGGTTGGCGACCGTACAGATTCCCGACGAGGCCCGGTTCGCGCCGCCTGATCCCGCCGCCGAGACGCCGCGCCTGTCATCCGCGCAAACCGAGGCGGCGACGATCCTGCGCGGCCTGGTCGCGGCGCGTCGCTTCGACGCCGCCCTGCTGGACGGCGTCACCGGCGCCGGCAAGACCGAAGTCTATTACGAGGCGATCGCCGAGGCCCTGGCCGAAGGCCGCCAGGTCCTGGTGCTGGTGCCGGAGATCGCGCTGTCGGTGCAGTGGCTCGACCGGTTCGAGCGGCGATTCGGCGCCGCGCCGGCGGAATGGCATTCCGACCTGACCCAGGGTGCGCGCCGGCGCACTTGGCGGGCGGTCGCCGAAGGCAAGGCGCGGATCGTCGTCGGCGCACGCTCGGCCCTGCACCTGCCCTTTCCCGATCTCGGCCTGATCGTGGTCGATGAAGAACATGAAAGCGCCTTCAAGCAGGATGACGGCGTCCATTATCACGCGCGGGACATGGCGGTGGTGCGGGCGCGGCTGGCCGAATGTCCGGTGATCCTGGTCTCGGCGACGCCATCCTTGGAGACGGTCGTCAATGCGCAAGAGGGCAAATATAAGAGCGTGCATTTGCCGGAACGCCACGCTGGCGCGGAATTGCCCGCTGTTCAGATCGTCGATGTGACGAAGGACAAGCCCGGCCGCCAGCAATGGCTGTCCCCGACGCTGCGCCGGGCGTTGGAGGAGACGCTGGAGGCCGGCGACCAAGCGATGCTGTTCCTGAACCGGCGGGGTTACGCCCCGCTGACCCTGTGCCGGACCTGCGGCCATCGCCTGAACTGTCCCAATTGCGCAGCTTGGCTGGTCGAGCATCGCTTCACCAAGCGGCTTCAATGTCATCATTGCGGCTACAACGCCCGGATGCCGGCCGCCTGTCCCGAATGCGGCGACGAGGAGAGTTTCGCGGCCTGCGGCCCGGGCGTCGAGCGCCTATACGAGGAGGCGGCGGCGTTTTTGCCGGAAGCGCGAATCGAGCTTGTGACCTCGGACACGATCCACAGCCCGGCCGACGCCGCCGCCTTCGTCGCGCGCATGGCCGAAGGCGAAACCGACCTCGTCATCGGGACCCAGATCGTCGCCAAAGGCTATCACTTCCCGAATCTGACGCTGGTCGGGGTCGTCGACGCGGATCTGGGTCTGAAGGGCGGCGATCTGCGCGCCGCCGAGCGCAGCTATCAATTGCTGCATCAGGTCGGCGGGCGCGCCGGGCGGGCCGGCAAGCCGGGACTTGTGATCCTGCAGACCGCGGAACCGGACGCGCCGGTCTTTCAGGCGCTGGCGCAGCATGACCGAGACGGGTTTCTGGAGGCGGAGATCGCGGCGCGCCGCGCTTTCGCCTTTCCGCCCGTCGGTCGCTTGGCCGGGATCATCGTCTCCAGCGTCGACGAGGCGGCGGCCGATCATGCCGCCAAGGCCCTGGCGCGCGCCGCGCCGCATGCGGACGGCGTCGCGGTGCTCGGCCCGGCGCCGGCGCCGCTGTCGCTGCTGCGCGGCCGCTTCCGACGCCGGCTGTTGTTGAAGACCCGCAAGTCGGTGCGGATCCAAAAGGTAATCGCGGACTGGTTCGGTCGCGTCGACCTTTCCGGCAAAGTGCGTCTGGAGTTGGACATCGATCCCTACAGTTTTATGTGAGTGAGCGGGGCGGCGACAGATCGGGAGACGGTGGATGAAACGCGTGATCATCTTCGCCATCTGCGGCGCTTTGGTCGGCATTGTCTACACTTGGTACAATCTGGGAGTTGGCGTCTTCACCGCCATACGCGGGATCTATGTCGGCGCCGTCATTGCAGGGTCTGTGGCGGCGTTTGAGACCTATCTTGCCGAAGGCTTGTGGGCGCGGTTCTTTCGAGCTCAGAGTTTCCTTGTCTCGCTTTCGCTCAAGACGGTGATCTACGCAGGAATCGCCCTGTTCGCCCTGGTCTCACAGCATCTGGTAGCGCCGAACGAAGATATCTCGTTGACCCAATTCGTCGGTGTCCTATACGGCGATATCGCGTTTTCTCTTACCGCCTCCTTCATCTTCAATTTTATTTTTGCGATCCACCGGCTGTTGGGGCCGCGCACCCTGGTGCGGTTCATTACCGGCCGCTATCACAAGCCGATCCAGGAGGACCGCGTCTTCCTGTTTCTCGACATGGTGGGCAGCACACGCCTGACCGACGCATTGGGGGATCTGACCTTCCACCGGATGCTGAACCAATTCTATGTCGATATCACCGATCCGATCCTGGCGCATCAAGGGGAAATTCATCGCTATGTCGGCGACGAGGTGGTTGTGTCCTGGCCGATCGAGATCGGTCTGAAAGACGCGCAATGCTTGGCCGCGGTCCGGGATGCGGAACGCGCGCTGGAGGCGCAGGCCGACAGTTTCGTGGCGTCCTACGGCGAGGCCCCGACTTTTCGGGCCGGATTGCATCTTGGGCCGGTCGTAACGGGTGAAATGGGCTCGGCGAAGAAAGAGTTCGTCTTTGTCGGCGACGCGGTCAACGTCACCGCCCGCATTGGACAGGCGTGCCGCACGCTCGGGCGATCGGTTTTGATCTCCGACGATCTCCTTCGGAGTTTGGAGTTGCCCGCCGACATGCGCGCTGAATCGCAGGGCCCCGTCGCCATGCGGGGCAAGGTGACCGAAATGACCCTTCACGCGATTTCGTTTGCGTGAGACGCGATCTCGAACGGGCGCTTGCGAATCTCTGATTCTGTCTGAAATCGGGCTGAAAAGGCTTGCACGGCCCCGCCCGGTCCCTATAAACGGCGGCCATGGAAAGGAAGGCGTCGCGCTCGCCTTAGGCGGGCGCAGGCTATCTTTATGTGCATAGCCGATCCGGTTCAGGGTTGCGCCCGCACAGTTCAGAATAACCCAGGGGATCTCCGCGACGTGGCTGCAAAAGCTGGTGTGAACGAAATCGCCGAGCGCTATGCGCGCGCGCTGTTTGATCTCGCTGACGAGCAAAAGGCGCTTGATCCGGTTGCGGAAGATCTGCGCGGCATCCAACAACTGATGGCGGAAAGCGACGATCTGCGCCGCATGGTGCGCAGCCCGGTCATCTCGCGCGCCGATCAAAGCAAGGCGATCGCCGCCGTGTTAGAGAAATCCGGGGCCTCTGAGCTGACCCGCAAATTCGTCGGCTATGTCGCGTCGAAACGCCGTCTCTTCGCGTTGGGGCCGATGGCGTCGGCCTTTCTCGCGGAATTGGCGCGCCGGCGCGGCGAGATCACTGCCGAGGTCACCTCGGCTCGTCCGCTCAACGAAGAGCAGGTCCAGGCGGTGACCGACGCGCTGAACAAGGTGGTCGCGGGCACGGTCGCGATCGAACATAAGACGGACCCGTCGTTGATCGGCGGTCTTGTGGTCAAAGTGGGCAGTCGCATGATCGACGCCTCGCTGGCTACGCAACTCCAAAAACTCAAGCTTGCGATGAAGGGGGCTTAGGACCATGGAACTCCGGGCCGCGGAAATCTCTGCCATTCTGAAGGATCAAATCGCGAATTTCGGCGCCGAGGCCGATGTCGCGGAGGTCGGACAGGTTATCTCGGTCGGCGACGGTGTCGCGCGCATCTACGGGCTGGACAATGTCCAAGCGGGTGAAATGGTCGAATTCCCCGGCGGCATCAAAGGGATGGCGCTGAACCTGGAAGTCGACAATGTCGGCGTCGTGATTTTCGGCGACGACCGGGACATTAAGGAAGGCGACACCGTCAAGCGGACCAGCGCCATCGTGGATGTGCCTGTCGGCAAAGAGCTTCTAGGCCGCGTCGTCGACGGGCTCGGAAATCCGATCGACGGCAAGGGCGGCTTCGACGGGGCGGAGCGTCGCTTGGCTGAATTGAAAGCGCCGGGCATCATTCCGCGCAAGTCTGTGCATGAGCCCGTCCAGACCGGCCTGAAAGCGCTCGACGCTCTGGTGCCGATCGGCCGCGGCCAGCGTGAATTGGTGATCGGCGACCGCCAGACCGGCAAGACCGCCGTTATCCTGGACACGATCATCAATCAGAAGCCGATCAATGAAAGCGACGATGAGAGCAAGAAGCTCTATTGCATCTATGTCGCGATCGGTCAGAAGCGCTCGACCGTGGCGCAGGTCGTCAAGACGCTCGCCGACAACGGCGCCTTGGATTACACGATCGTCGTCGCCGCGACCGCGTCGGACCCGGCGCCCTTGCAGTTCCTGGCGCCCTATACCGGCTGCGCGATGGGCGAGTTCTTCCGCGACAACGGCATGCATGCCGTGATTTTCTATGACGATCTGTCGAAACAGGCGACCGCCTACCGTCAGATGTCGCTCTTGCTGCGCCGCCCGCCGGGCCGTGAAGCCTATCCGGGCGACGTGTTCTATCTCCACTCGCGCCTGCTTGAGCGCGCCGCGAAGATGAATGAAGAAAACGGCGCCGGCTCTTTGACAGCCTTGCCGGTGATCGAGACCCAGGCGAACGACGTCTCGGCCTATATCCCGACTAACGTGATTTCGATCACCGACGGCCAGATCTTCCTGGAGACCGCTTTGTTCTACAAAGGCGTGCGGCCGGCGATCAATGTCGGTTTGTCAGTATCGCGGGTCGGATCGGCGGCCCAGACCAAGGCGATGAAGAAGGTCGCCGGCTCGATTAAGCTGGAATTGGCGCAATATCGTGAGATGGAGGCTTTCTCTCAGTTCGCCTCTGACCTTGATGCGGCCACCCAGCGCTTGCTGGCCCGCGGCGCGCGCCTGACCGAGCTGTTGAAGCAGCCGCAATATCAGCCGCTGACTGTCGCCGAGCAGGTCATCTCGATCTATGCCGGGACGAAAGGTTATCTGGACGGTATCGCCGTCGGCGATGTGGCGCGCTTCGAGCGGACGCTAATCGACCATATGAACGCCGAGTTCAAGGACGTGATGGGCAAAATCGATTCGACCGGAGAGTTGAGCGAAGACACGGAAACGGCCGTCAAAGGCGCGTTGGACGCGTTCGCCGACTCCTTCGCCTAAGCGCTTTGCGCCCCGCCCGACCAGGATCGGCGTATCAGGAACCTTCTCATCGGGACAGCGGAAAGTAGACCGTCGTCATGGCCAGTCTGAAAGAACTCAAAGCCCGGATCGCCAGCGTCAAGTCGACGCAGCGCATCACCTCGGCCATGAAAATGGTCGCGGCGGCGAAATTGCGTCGTGCGCAGGAAATGGCGGAAGCCTCGCGGCCCTACGCGGAACGCATGGAGCGGATGCTCGGGTCCCTGGCGGCGGGCGCGCCGGTCGAAGGCGCGCCGCCGATGATGGTCGGCACAGGCAAGGAAGATGTTCATCTTTTCGTTGTCGTGACCTCGGATCGCGGTCTTTGCGGCGGCTTCAACGGCGCCATCGCGCGGACGGTGCGCCACGACATCGAACGGATGCGGGGCGAAGGCAAGACAGTCAAATTGATGATCGTCGGGCGCAAAGGCGTGGGCCTGCTGCGCCGTGAGTTCGCGAAGATCACGGTCGGCGTCTTCGAGGAACTGTCGAAACCGGCGCCCAGCTTCGACGGCGCGGCGACGGTTGCGACCAAGATCACGACGATGTTCGAAGACGGCGAATTCGACATCTGCACGGTCTATTACAACAAATTCGTATCCGTGCTGACGCAAGAGCCGACCCCGCTGCAACTGATCCCCTTCTCGGCGCCGGACGCGCCGGAGGATGAGGACGAGGACAGGGCCGCCGGGGCCGCAGGGCCCACGACCGCCGCCGCGGTCTATGATTTCGAGCCGGAGGAAGAGAAGATCCTGGCCGCGTTGCTGCCGCGCAACCTGCGCATTCAGATTCTGCGGGCGCTGCAGGAAAGTTTCGCCTCGGAGCAGGGCGCGCGGATGACGGCGATGGACAATGCGACCCGGAACGCGGGCGACATGATCAGCCAATTGTCGATCACCTATAACCGGTCGCGGCAGGCCCAGATCACGAAAGAACTGATCGAGATTATTTCCGGCGCCGAAGCGCTGTAGCAATGAATGTGAACTTCACCGGCCCCGGTTGGATGAACGGGCCGAAACGGTAGGAGCGGACAGATGGCGAGCAATACAATCGGTCGCATCACACAGGTCTTGGGGGCCGTCGTCGACGGACAGTTCGACGGAGAACTGCCGGCGATCCTAAACGCCGTCACCACCAAGATCGGGGATCGGACCCTAGTGATGGAGGTCGCACAGCATCTGGGCGAGCGGACCGTGCGCATGATCGCGATGGATACGACCGAAGGCCTGGTGCGCGGTCAGGAGATCGTCGATACCGGCGACGCCATCGCCGTGCCGGTTGGGCCGGAGACGTTGGGCCGGATCATGAATGTGATCGGCGATCCGATTGATGAGCGTGGTCCGGTGAACGCGAAACAAGCTTTTCCGATCCACCGTCCGGCGCCGGAATTCACCGATCAGGCGACCGAGGCGGAACAGCTGGTCACCGGCATCAAGGTCGTCGATCTGCTGACCCCGTATCCGAAAGGCGGCAAGATCGGCCTGTTCGGCGGCGCGGGCGTCGGCAAGACTGTGCTGATCCAGGAGTTGATCAACAACATCGCCAAGGGCCATGGCGGTTACTCTGTTTTCGCCGGCGTCGGCGAGCGGACCCGCGAGGGCAACGACCTGTATCACGAGATGATCGAGTCCGGCGTTATCGACCTCGAAGGCGATTCGAAAGTGGCGCTGATCTTCGGTCAGATGAACGAGCCGCCCGGCGCCCGGGCGCGGGTCGCGCTGACCGGCCTGACCCAGGCCGAATATTTCCGCGATGAGGAAGGCCAGGACGTGCTGTTCTTCGTCGACAATATCTTCCGCTTCACCCAGGCCGGCTCGGAAGTGTCGGCGCTGTTGGGCCGGATCCCCTCGGCGGTAGGCTATCAGCCGACGCTGGGCACCGATATGGGCGCCATGCAGGAACGGATCACCTCGACCAAGAAAGGGTCGATCACCTCGGTGCAGGCAGTCTATGTGCCGGCCGACGATTTGACCGATCCCGCGCCGGCGACGACCTTCTCGCACTTGGACGCGACCACGGTTTTGAACCGCTCGATCGCGGAATTGGGCATCTACCCGGCGGTGGACCCGCTCGATTCGACCTCGCGCATTCTCGAGCCCGGCACGGTCGGCGAGCAGCATTACAGGGTCGCCCGTCAGGTTCAGGAAACCCTCCAGCAATATAAGAACCTGCAGGAAATCATCGCCATTCTCGGCATGGATGAATTGAGCGAGCAGGACAAGCTGACCGTCGCGCGGGCGCGCAAGATCCAGCGCTTCCTGAGCCAGCCTTTCCATGTGGCTGAGGTCTTCACCGGCTCGCCGGGTAAATTCGTCGAGCTTGAGGACACGATCAAAGGCTTCGAGCAAATCGTCGCCGGCGAGCATGACGATCTTCCGGAATCCGCCTTCTACATGGTCGGCGGCATCGAGGAAGCGATCGAGAAATCGCAACGCATGGCGGCGGAAGCGGCCTAACGGGCCGCCGCCGACACGCCGACACCTGCGCCGATCCGGACGGAAGGAACGACCCCATGGCCGACAAACTGGCTTTTGACCTGGTCTCGCCCGAGCGCCTGTTGCTCTCGGAAAAGGTCGAGATGGTGGTCCTGCCCGGCGAAGAGGGCGACCTCGGCGTGATGGCCGGCCACGCGCCGATGATCTCGCAAATCCGCCAGGGCGCGATCTGCGTCTTTGAGGGCGGCGCGGTGGCGCAACGGCTCTATGTCGATGGCGGTTTCGCCGAGGTGACGCCCGAACGCTGCACCGTGATCGCCGAAATGGCGGTCCCGCTGGAGGATGTCACCGTCGCCGATGTCGATCGCGAAATCAGCGATTTGCGCGACGATATCTCAATCGCGCCGAATGACGAGGTCCGCGCGGCGCTGGAACTGTCCCTCGCCTCGGCCGAAGCCAAGCGCGCGGTGGTCGCGGCCCCGCCCTACTGATTTTCTTCCGGCGGCGCTTCGGACGGACCCAACGCGCCGATCCGACCCGTCCTGCAAACCACTCTCTAAAGAGACCCGAGCGGCTCCCATCCGGGGGCCGTTTTCTTTTTCGCTCATGCTGGCCGAAAAACAAATTAACTGCAAACAAACAAAATATTTGACATGGAGCCTGAACCCGTGTCAGGATGCGCTCGAAATTGAGCATCGCCCCGTGTGAGTCGGGCGATGCGGGCGGCCAAATCCGACGATCCGATAACGTCAATGGCTTAGGCACAGACACGGCGGCGCTCCGAGGCGTCGCCTTTTTTCGTCCGCAAACCCGCCACACTACCGATGATTTCCATAGGATAATGCAAAAGGAAGCGGTTATGATCCAGAAACGCGCATTTGGGGCCGGCGCCTCTTGGTTGAGATTGTCGAAGCCGGTGGACCGGTTTCGCTTCGAATCGACGGATGATGTGCTGATGTTGAAGAACGCCTTGGTTCGGACGGGGGATGCGGCGCGGCCCTAAGGCGGCGTGACCGGCTATCTCGATGACGATGCGACGCGCGGGCTTCTGCGGTTCCAGTATCGCAACGGCTTGAAGCCCGACGCGATCGTCCGGCCCGACGGAGACGGCGCTCAACGGGGCGCTCAGTAGGATTCACAATGGGGTTCTTGGCGGCGCTCCGCAGGGCGGCATGAACGGAACGCTGAGGAATCCCTCGGCGCAATCGCGCTCGGTGGGCCCCGGTGTCGGCGGCTTTCCCGGCGCGCGCCCGAGCCAGACCAGCCCGACTCAG
>JASJDC010000011.1 GCA_030065235.1 Alphaproteobacteria bacterium | reverse complement strand
GCCGCGGTCATGCCCGCCTGATGCTCCTTCAGGATGCCGATAATCTGCTCTTCGCTGAAACGGGATCTCTTCATCGTCTGTCTCCTCAATCAGAGAACAGACTAACTTCAAAACGGGGAGATTTCAGGGGAGCAGGTCATGGTGTTTCTCTTTATCGCCGTCATTTATGCACAGGACGCCAATCAGCGGACTGAGAATGTTTCAGAGATTGTCAACGAGTGGCGGGATTCCGAACAAGACATATGGGAAGCCCTATGGCGAGAATTTGAAGGGGACTTGGAGAGATGGAACGCCGAAATCGATAGAGATACGTTGACTGTGAGGTTTGTCGCTCCTGAGGTCCTGTTCGAAGCAGGAAGTTCGGAGTTGGCGTTACGCTTCGAGGAGATCCTTGACGATTTCATCCCCCGTTATGTTGCGCTCTTGAATGATCGTTTTTCTGAACAAGTAAGAGAGGTGCGTATAGAGGGACATACATCCTCGGAATGGGGCGACAGCACCGACTTGACGGAAGCGTTCTTGAACAACATGGAGCTTTCGCAACAGCGCACGCGCGAAGTGCTGAGCTACGCGCTCTCCATTCCAGCTGTTTCAGAATTTCGTTCGTGGATTCGGAGTACGGTTAGCGCCAACGGGCTGTCTTCCGCGCGATTGATCATTGCCAATGGAACAGAGGACAAAGTCCGATCGCGTCGCGTTGAATTCACGATTCGAACAAAGACTAAGGAAGCTCTTTTTCGCATCTTGGATAATGTTGCACCTGTTCTAGAAGACCGGTCCAATGAAACTATCCGTTGATTTATCTCGACTCGAGCGCGCCAGGGCTTCCATCGGCGCCGAAAAGGCTCGAATTGGCGACCTCGCGGCAAGAAGAAAGAGGGGCCGCAACCCGATCGAAGTACAACTCATCGAGAAAGGCTCGGTTGTTCTGTCGGGTGAAGAACTTGCCAAGGTGTTGCGCTTCCCGTCCGGATTGGCCGCGATCGGCAACACACAAATTACCTTACATATTCTACAACCTTTTGTATCTAAAGAAGATTTGGAACACGTTCCGGCGCTGAACCCAAAGTTCCATGTTTACGACTGCGACACGCTTGAGAGGATGAGAACGGAGCAGCGGTTCAACCGGTACGTGTCGACCGCTGAACCGAGTGGACGTTTTCTGGTCGAACCCTGGGATCGAGCACTAAGAATCCGGGGTGAAAGGATGGAAGCGGTTCTGAAGCCCTGTAGATATTGCCTCAAAGCACTCGACTATGACGGCTATTCGTCCAAATCCCCGTTCGAAAGGACACAGTTAGTGGAGAACTTCGATCTGCGGAAATTCTTTGAGAATTATGAGCACATCTTTCGGTGCTTGCCTGTTTTTACGACAGAGAATTTTCCTGACGGAAATTATACGAGCGATTGGGCCCGTATTTCGGAGGCGCGGCGTCGCCAGGCGAACTGGATTTGTTCATCTTGCACTGTTGACTTGAAAGATAATCGCGGACTGCTCCACGTTCATCACGTCGACGGGAATCGCGGAAACAATAAGCCAAGCAATCTCAAGGTCCTTTGTTGTGTCTGTCACCAGAAGCAACCACGCCATGGACACATGTATGTGGGCAAGAACGACCGTGCGATCATTGATCGACTTCGTCATCGTTGATCGAATAGGCATCGTGCCTCATAGGCGGCGATTTAAGCCTTTTTGAAGGTTATTTGGTTCAAAAAGTGGGCTTCGTCCGCGCCTCATCCCGCCGCGGCTTGCTTCGGCGGCGCCTCGACCGGGTCGCGCATGCCGTAGCCGCGGCCCCAGACGGTCGCGATGAAATTGGGACCGCCTGCCGGCTTCGACAGTTTCTTGCGCCGCGTGCAGACGACGACGTCGATGGTCGTTCCTTCCATAGTCACCCCGCAAAGCCCAGAACCAAAGCCAAGGACCGGTTCACGCTCACCATGGTTGCGTCCTCCAGGCGGCCGATGGTCGGGCCGATCTTGTCCGATTTCACGGTCATGGGTTTGTCCAGCATGTTCGGCAGTGCGCGCGCATGCCGCTTCTCGGCACTTTTGCGCCTGCAGTTGCTTGGTTTTCTTGTTTTTTGCTGATCGTATTTGTTACGATTTAGTCGGAACAGTTCGGAGTCATAAGCTATGGACAAGATCACGATTTCTATGCCCAAAGCCATGAGTTCCTATGTGAGGGGCCGCCTCGAGAGTGGGCAATATGGCAATGTCAGCGAGTTTTTCCGCGACCTGATACGCCGTGATCAACAGCGCCAGGCGCGCGCGGCGGCCGAGTTGGGCGCGATGATCGATAGAGCGGAAGCCAGCGGCGTCAGCGGCAAGAGTTTCAGGCAGGCGGCTGACGACGCCCGTCTGACGCAGGGCGAGGGCGCCGCGCCGAAATAGCGCCTGTCACGACCGGCTACAGGCTTTCGAATGATGCGGTTCGCGATGTGGAAACGCTCACGCGTTATTCAATTGAGACATTCGGCGACAGTCGAACGGCTCAACACATCAATGAGATGGAAGCGTGTTTAGACTTGCTGGGGGCGAACCCGGCGATGCGCCGCGACTTTAGCCGGATACGCGCCAATCTGCGCCGCCATGAACATCAGAGCCACGTGATTTATTATCGTCTGGATGGCGACGGCGTTCTTATTCTGCGGATATTGGGCGTAGGACAGGACCCGGCTCGGTATCTTTGAGAAGCGAACTGTGCGCTTCCTCCAAAGAATAGCCTCCCCCCCAAAAAAACGCCCGGCGCGATGGCCGGGCGTCTCCAGTGTGAACAGGGGATTTCTACTCCGCGCCTCATCCCGCCGCGGCTTGTTTCGGCGGCGCCTCGACCGGGTCGCGCATGACGTAGCCGCGGCCCCAGACGGTTTCGATGAAATTGTGGCCGTTGGCCGGCTTCGCCAGTTTCTTGCGCAGCTTGCAGACGAAGACGTCGATGATCTTGGCCTCCGGCTCGTCCATGCCGCCATAGAGATGGTTCAGGAACATTTCCTTGGTCAGGGTCGTGCCTTTGCGCAGGGCTAAAAGTTCCAGGATGCCGTATTCCTTGCCGGTCAGATGCACAGGCTCGCCATTTACCGCCGCCACATGCTGCGACAGGTTCAGCGACAGCGGCCCGCATTCGATGACCGACTGGGAATGTCCTTTTGAGCGCCGGATGATCGCTTGCACCCGCGCCAGCAGTTCGCGTCGGTCGAACGGCTTGGTCAGGTAATCATCGGCGCCGAATCCCAGGCCTTTGATCTTGTTGTCCAGATCATTGAGGCCGGACAGGATCAGGGTCGGCGTCTCGACCCGCGCGTCGCGCAGCCGCCGCAGCACCTCGTACCCGTCGATATCCGGCAGGATCAGGTCGAGGATGATCAGGTCATGATCATAGATCTTGCCGATTTCCAACCCGTCCTCGCCGAACTCGGTGACATCGACGATATAGCCCTCGGCCTGCAAGGACATTTCGATACTGCGCGCCATCGAGGCGTCGTCTTCGACCAATAGAATGCGCATCCATCAGCTCCAGTCTGTCCGGCGCCCTGTGCTGATTAACACATTCCGCCGTGTGGTCCGTTAATTTACACCTGAATTCCGCCTAATCTGACGCAACTTTCTTTAAAATCGGTTAATTCCTTAGCAAATAGCGGGGCTGATCGATGAACGGCCCCGAACGCCCCCGCCGCCCATAGGTCGCCTGCCTCCAGCTAGGATATTCGTGAGAGAAGTCAAATTGAGCAGTCGGGCTTGGCGGGTCGGAGAGGCAGGCTCGTCTTTTCACCCGAAGCGCCCTAGTCTGGACCCTGCGCGTTGGGCGCCGGAAAAGGTATGAGCGCAAGGGCGGCGGGTCATGACCGATACGCTTGATCACCTGAACGCCGAATTCAGCCGCGTGGACGACCGCCGGGTTCATGGCAAGGTGGTCGCGGTGCAAGGCATGCTGGTCGAAATCGGCGGGGTCGCGGGCTATCTGTCGATCGGCGACCGCTGCGCGATTGCCGCGCGCAATGGGCGCGACGTGCGCTGCGAGGTGATCGGCTTCCGCGACGGCGTCGCCCTGGCCATGCCCTACGGCCCGCTCGAAGGGGTGGGCCTAGGCTGCCGCGCGAACATCCTGAACGCCGATCCGGTGATCCGGCCGCACGCCTCTTGGCTGGGTCGGGTGATCAACGCTTTCGGTCAGCCGATCGACGGCGGCGGCCCTTTGAAACAAGGCGACGAACCCTTTCCGATCCGGAACCAGCCGCCGCCGGCGCACGCCCGCAAACGGCTGGGCGGCAAGATCGATCTCGGCGTGCGGTCCCTGAACACCTTCACCACCTGCTGCATCGGCCAGCGTATGGGCATTTTCGCCGGGTCGGGCGTGGGGAAGTCGGTCCTGATGGCGATGATGGCGCGCTACACCAACGCCGACGTCATCGTCATCGGCCTGGTCGGCGAACGCGGCCGCGAGGTGCAGGAATTCATTCAGGACGAGCTCGGGCCCGAGGGGCTCGCGCGCAGCGTCGTCGTCGTCGCCACCTCGGACGAATCCGCGCTGATGCGGCGCGAGGCTGCTTATATGACGCTCGCCGTCGCGGAATATTGGCGCGATCAGGGCCGCGAGGTGCTGTGTCTGATGGATTCGGTCACACGCTTCGCCATGGCCCAGCGCGAAATCGGCCTGAGCGCCGGGGAGCCGCCGGCCAGCAAGGGCTATACGCCGACCGTCTTTTCGGAATTGCCGCGCCTGCTCGAACGGGCCGGGCCCGGCGTCGGCGCGGGGGACATCACCGGCATTTTCACGGTGCTTGTGGAAGGCGACGACCATAACGAACCGATCGCCGACGCGGTGCGCGGGATCCTCGATGGTCATATCGTGCTCGACCGGACGATCGCCCACCGCAACCGCTACCCGGCGGTGAATATCCTGCGGTCAGTCTCACGCGCCATGCCGGCCTGTAATGACGAGGCGCAGAACCTGCTGGTCAACCGGGCGCGCGAGCTCTTGTCCTCGTATGACGATATGGCGGAACTGATTCGGCTCGGCGCCTATCGCAAGGGCAGCGACCCGCTGGTCGACGAGGCCATCTACTATTATCCGCGCCTCGAGGAGTTCATCGCCCAGCAACGCGAAGAGGCCGCCGAGCTCGAGTCCGGCTATGCGCGCCTGGCCGCGATCCTGACCGAGCCGGGCGGCCCGCCCGACCAAGAGGGCGCGCCGGGCGCCGCGCCGGCTGGGGCGCAGGTGGAGACCCAAGGCGGGGTCGCCTGATGCAGAGCCGGGCTTGAGTTGTGAAGACGCTGGGCACCCTGATCCGCATGGCCAAGTTCGAGGTCGATGAACGGCGGCGGTCCCTATCGGTGATCCTGGAGCGGGAGGCGGAGTTTCATCGTCGGCTCGCGGCCCTGGACGCGGAGTTCGAGCGCGAGCGGGACTTGGCGCGCGCCAGTCCTGAACTCGCTCGGAATTTCGGCGTCTTCGCCGATCGGCATAAACGCCGGCGCGCGGTCGTGGAGAATAGGATCGCCGCGCTGCAACCGGCGATCGTGAAGGCGCGTGACGATCTCGCCGAGGCTTTTGAGACACAGAAACGCTATGAGATCACGCGCGACCGCAACCAGGAAGAAGCGGCGGCCGAGGAAAAGCGTGTTGAACAAGCCGAACTGGACGACCTGACTAGCGTCCGCGCCAGCCGGGAGACGCCGTTCTAGGCCGCTCTGCGGCGCCTATGAATGGCTCTGCACCGCCTCGCGGGCGGACGGGTCATTCGGCGGGCGGCAGCGCCTTGAGGCAGGCCGGCGCGCGATCCAGGCGCGGTTCGGCCCGGCGTTTCTGGCCATACATGGTTGCATCGGCGTGCCGCAGGACGGAGGCGGGATCGTCGTGCGCGCCGAACGCCGCCATGCCGACGCTGGCCCGGATTGCGATCTCGGCGCCGTCCCAATCCACCGACAGATTATTCAGCATCGTATCCAACTGGGCCGCCTTCTGATAGCCCAAGATGGAGTCGGCGCCGTTCAGCAGAACCGCGAACTCATCGCCGCCGATCCGCGCGACATCGTCCACCTCGCGCGTATTCACCCGCAGCAGCGTCGCCACCGAAGCGAGCACCATGTCTCCCGCCATATGGCCGTGTTCGTCATTCACGCCTTTGAACCCGTCGAGATCGATGATCAGCAGCAGGCCGCGTTCTTCGGTGCGCCGGGCCCGTCCGAGGGCGCGGTCAAGCGCCATGTCGAAGCCGCGCCGATTGAGCAGTTTTGTCACCGCATCGGTCAGCGAAAGCTGGCGTAGGAGATGAATTTCTTGGTCCTGACGCAGCAGTTCGCGCTGCGCTTCGGCCGCCACCGTCATCGCCTTATGCAACAAGCGTCGATAGCCGTCGGACGGTTCGTGCGCCTCGTCGACCCCGGCGATCAATTCGTCCGCGACCTCCGCCAAACGATTCGACAGGCGTCTATCCTCGTCGCGCGCGCTGGGCGTCAGGGCGCTCTCGCCGGGCCTCCAGATGGTTTGCCTGGATGGATCAAAATAGGCCGTCATTTTTTTGCTCCCGTCTCGTCCTCTTCGCGCCAGGTCCTCTCTTCCCTGGCGCTGGATATGGGGCAATCGCCATGCCAAAGCCTGCTCGCGCCGACGTTAACCATCCATCGGTTTGACTCTCAACCGTGATTCATCGCGCCGCGAAACCGGTCCGGCGAAGGCCTGGAGGAAGGTTTGGTTCGGGCTGGGTCACTTGGCGCCCGACATCGGAATCCTTTGCCGAGTGGAGACGGTCGGGCTCAGAAACGCTCCACCCAGGGCCGTAGCTCGACTTCCCAGGTCCAGGCGCTGCGATGTTGGCGATAGAGATGCAGATAACTCTCCGCGATCGCGTCCGGGGACAGCCGGTCGTCCGCGCCGTTCCCGTCGTCCCTGCCTATACCGCCATCAATGATGAAGTGGCCGATATGGATGTTCTGCGGGTGCAGCTCACGCGCCAGACTTTGACATAGGCCGCGCAGGCCGAACTTGCCCATGGCGAAGCTCGAAGAGTTCGGATAGCCCTTCACGGCCGCCGAGGCGCCGGTGAACAGGATCGCGCCGGAGCCGCGCGGGATCATGCGTTTGGCGGCTTCCTGCGCGACGAGAAAACCGCCGAAGCAGGTCACCATCAAGGCCTGTTGGACCGCCGCCGGGTCGAGCGCGGTCACCGGGCCGCGGACCCGGGCGCTCGGATTGAAGACGACGAGATCCGGCGTCCCGAAGCCCGCGTCCAGCGCTTCGAACAAGGCTTGCACGCTGTCGATGTCGGCGACATCGCAGGGCAGCGACACGGCGTCGATCTCGCCGGCCAGCGCTTCGGTTTTGTCCGGCGCGCGCGAGGCGAGGGCGATCTCCATGCCCTCCGCTTTGAACAGCCGCGCCAGACTGGCGCTCAAACCTGCGCCGGCCCCGACGATGAGCGCTCTTTCCGACATCTCACTCTCCCTTCATTGTGCGGCGAACCGTCATCCAGCGACATAAGCGCTGAGCGGCGCCGGACAAGTCAGCGGCCCGGGCGCGGGGCGCGGATGGCGTCAAGGCGCCGCCGGCGCTCGCGATAGAGCGTGTAGAGCCCTGCGGCGACGACGATGGCGCTGCCGATCCAGGTCCAAATGTCCGGCCATTCGTCAAAGATCACCGCCCCCATCAGGATCGCCCAGACCAGCGCGCTGTAGCGGAAGGGCGAAGAGAAGCCGATATCGCCGACCCGCATGGTCATGACACCAAAGAGATAGCCGCCCATCAGAAATATGGCCGCCAGCGCCAACAGCCCGAAATGCCCGACCGTCATCGGCGCCCACTGTTCCGTCGGCGCTATCACCGCGGCCATGCTCAGCACCGCGCAGGCGCTGATCAGGGTCGCAAAAAGTGAGGGGACTTCGGCGGACAATTTCCGGGTCGCGAGGTCCCTGAGGACGATGCTGCAAACCGCCGCCAAGGCCGAGATTGAATAGATGTTGAACCCGTCCGACCCGGGCCGGACGATGATCAGGACCCCGATGAACCCAACAAGGATGGCCAAATAACGACGCCAACCGACCGGTTCTTTCAGCAGCCAGGCCGCGCCTAGGGTCACCGCCAACGGCAAGGCCTGCAGGATCGCGGTGGCGTTGGCCAGAGGCATATGAAGCAGCGCGGTCAAGAAGAACACGGTGCCGGCGACCTCGCCGAGGGCGCGCAGACCGATCAAGACCGCGTCCCGGCGCGTTGGGCGATACCAAAGCTGTCCCGCCCGCCATGCCAACGCGGCGAGGAAGGCCGCCACCATAGCGCCCCGTATCAGCACCGACTGAAAGAACTCCAGATCGGCGAAGACGGCCTTGATCACCGCATCGTTGAAGGTGAAGCCCGCCATGCTCAGCGTCATCAGGAGCGCGCCGCGCATATTGTTTGAGAGAGCCGCCATGGTTATCCGATCGGCGTAAAGGCTTTAGATCTTCTGTGTCTCCCATGAACCATTGCGGCGGGGACTGCAAAGACAAACGCTCTCGCCGGCCCGTCTAGAGCGCCCGTCCCTTGACCACGGCGTCTTGGCCCAGCTTCTCGCGGATCTCCTGCATGACGCGCTCGACACGCGCCTGTTTGTCGCGATCCGGATCGGCCAGATCGGGGATGTCCGCTGTCTCAGCGCCGGTTAGATATTCGGCGCCGATGCCGAGCAGGCGATACTGTGTTTCGCCGATTTCAGGCTCGAGCAGTTGCACGCCTGTCTGAAACAAGAACTCGGCCAATTGCGTCGGCGTACCCAGTTTGCGGCTGCGGGTGACGATCTTGAAGTCGCTGTCGCGCAGCTTCAGTTGCACCCCGCCGGCCGCCAGATCGTTCTTGCGTAGACGCCGCGCAACTGTTTCGCAGAGCGGCCAGAGCGCATGCGCCAAGTCGGAAAGCGATGACAGATCATTTTCGAACGTCGTCTCGGTGGAGATGCTCTTGGTTTCAGAATGGGGATCGACCGGCCTCGGATCGACGCCGCGGGAGAAATTGTAAAGTCGCTCGCCCATCGACCCATAGCGCGTCATCAGGCGTTTCGGATCCATCTCGCGCAACTGCCCGATCGTGCCGATTCCGTCCTGGCGCAGTTTCCGTTCCAAAGCCTTGCCGACACCGAAGATCATCCGCACAGGCTTGTCGTGCAGGAACGAGACCGCCTCGCGCTCGCCGATCACCGCGAAGCCGCGCGGCTTATCCAGATCCGACGCCACCTTTGCAAGAAACTTGTTATAGCTCAGTCCGATGCTAGCCGACACGCCGATCTCTTGCTCGATCCGGCGCACCAGCCCGGCCAGCGTGCGGGCCGGACTGCCGCCATGCAGCGCGTCGGCGCCGCTGAGATCAAGGAACGCCTCGTCGATTGACAGCGGCTGCACCAGCGGTGTGACGTTACGCATCATCTTGCGAATCTCGCGACCGACGCGGCTGTATTTCTCCATATTCGGCCGGATCACGACTGCGTCCGGGCAGGCTTTCAGCGCCTTGAACATCGGCATGGCCGAGCGCACGCCGTACATCCGGGCGACATAGCAGGCGGCGGAGACGACGCCACGCCGGCCGCCGCCGATGATCACGGGGCTGTCGCGCAGATTCGGATCGTCGCGTTTTTCGACCGAGGCGTAGAAGGCGTCACAATCGATATGGGCGATCGCCAGCCGATGGAGTTCCCGGTGGCGCACAACGCGTTTCAATCGGCACGCGGGGCAGACGCCGGCTTCTGGCGCGCGCTCTTGGTCGTTTGCGTCAGGCGCGCGCCAGACAGCGAGGCAATCTCGGCACAGGCAATCCTCAGTTTGGTTCATGACGGCGATATTGCTTCCCGAAACGATCTTTGCGAAGTCGGCGTTTGTCGAACTTGCAGGAACCTTAGCGGCGGATTCCGGACCGATCTGAACTATCCGGTTTAAGACCGTTTCGCCAACGCTTGGCGCCGCCGACAGGGAGTGACGCCGTCCTCGGATTATAGATATCGAAAATATTGCATAAATTAATCAACAAGTAAGGAAACGGCTGTAGACAAGCCGCATTGCGGGCCTCTTGGGCCTGCGCTAGATAACTTGACGCTTTTTTGGATCGCAGGTGCTCCCATGACGCATAAAGTCATGATTGTGGAAGACAACGAACTGAATATGAAGCTCTTCCACGACCTTCTCGAGTCGCGGGGTTACGATATTATCGAGACCCGGGATGGAATGGAGGCCTTGAAGATGGCCCGGTCCGAGCGTCCTGACCTGATCTTGATGGACATTCAGCTTCCCGAAGTATCCGGACTGGAAGTCACAAAGTGGATCAAGGAGGACGATGATCTGAAGTCGATTCCGATCATCGCCGTCACCGCCTTTGCGATGAAAGGGGACGAAGAGAAGATTCGCGAGGGCGGTTGCGAGGCCTACATCGCCAAACCGATATCGGTGCAAACCTTCTTGGATACGGTCGCCAAATTCCTGACCTAACCTGCACCAGCCTGTTCTGGGCGGGGCGCGTCGCTTTCCTTTCAGGCGTACTCAGGTAGTATTTTGGCTCCAGTAGTATTTTGACCCCGCTCGTATTTCGGTTTGTAGTCATGGTTGGATTCGAACGTGGACAACGCCGCTCACCGCCTCAAGAACAAGCCGTGGCCGCCTGACAAACCGTCGAGCGTCGGGGGCGCGGCATGACTGCGCGGGTTTTAGTCGTCGATGATCTGCCGCCCAATGTGAAACTCCTGGAAGCGAAATTGACCAGCGAGTATTTCGACGTTGTGTCGGCCAATGACGGCCCATCCGCGCTGCGGCTCATCGCCGAATCAGCGCCCGATATCGTCCTGCTGGATGTGATGATGCCTGGCATGGATGGGTTCGAGGTCTGCCGGCGCATCAAACAAGATCCGAAAACCACCCATATTCCGGTTGTGATGGTCACCGCCTTGTCCGATACGGCCGACCGGGTTCGCGGGCTGCAGGCCGGCGCCGATGACTTTCTGACCAAGCCTCTAAACGATACGGCCCTGTTCGCCCGCGTGCGCTCGCTCGTCAGGCTCAAGATGCTGACGGACGAATGGCGTTTGCGGGAGCAGACCTCAGGTCAGTTCGGCGTGCTTCAGAACGAGGGCGTCTTAAACGATGTCGCGACCACCGGCGCGGTGGTCCTTGTGATCGAAGACGGCGAGATCGATTGGCTCAAAATCAGCGAGACGTTGAACTTGGAAGGGGCCGCGCTCGTCCATGCAAAAACCGCCGAGGCGGCGCAGGCGGCGGCCGTGGCCCAGGCGTCCCTCGATCTGGTCATCGTGAATCTGAACCTGCGCAGCGATGATGCTCTGCGTCTCGTCAGTTATGTCCGCGCGATGGAGAAGACCCGTTACACGCCGATTCTCCTCGTCGCCGAATCTCATGACATGGAGCGGGTCGCGAAAGGCCTCGACCTGGGCGTCAACGACTATCTGATCAAGCCGATCGATCGAAACGAATTGCAGGCGCGCGTCCGGACCCAAATCAAGCGGCAACGCTATCAGGAACGCTTGCGGGACAATTACGAGCGTAGCTTGGTTTTGGCGCTCACCGATCCGCTGACGGGCCTCTACAACCGGCGCTATATTATGGCGCATCTTGGCGGCATGGTGGACCGGCATAAGAACACGGGCAAAGAACTCGCCTTGGTGATGTTCGATATCGACTATTTCAAGAGCGTGAATGACACATACGGCCATGGCGCCGGCGATGAGGTCCTCAAGGAACTGGCGGGGCGGGTTCTAGACCAAGTGCGCAGCGTCGATACGATCGCGCGTCTGGGCGGCGAAGAGTTCGTCGCTGTGTTGCCGGATACGTCCGAGGATGTGGCCTGCATCGTCGCCGAGCGGTTGCGCACCAATGTCGCCGAAGCCCTTTTCACCATGTCCTCTGTCGGCGCGGAGAAGCCGGTGACCATCTCGCTCGGCGTCTCGATGATGACCGAGTCCGATTCCACCGACAGCCTGCTCCAACGCGCCGACGAGGCGCTCTATGCGGCGAAGAATGCGGGACGGAACCGGGTTTGCCTGGCTAAGGACGGCGCCAATCGGCAAGTCACAATCAATGCGCAGCCGCCGGTCGAGGCGTGAGCCGGTCTGAACGCGCAGCGGCCAATTAGGCCGCGCTATAGCGAACGATCTGACCGTGCAGCATGCAGTTCGGCGCCGCCAGATCGATGAGTTCCGGCGCGACATCCGCTGGCGTGGGCAGGCGCGACGGGTCCTCGCCCGGATAGGCCGTCTCGCGAAGTCGGGTGGCGACCGGGCCGGGGCTGAATAGGTTGGCGCGCACCGCCGTGGTCGCCGTTTCCGCCGCGTACATCTTGACCATCGCGTCGAGCGCAGCCTTGGACGCGCCATAGGCCGCCATGAACGGGCGGTCTCCGCTGGCGACGCCTGAAGTGATGAAAACAGCACGGCCGGCGTCGCTTTGTTTCAGCAGCGGGTCGAAACTGCGCAACAGCCGCTGATTGGCGTGCACATTCAGGTCGAACACACGGCGCCAGTCTTTCGGCTCCGCGTGGGCGATCGGCGACAGCGCGCCCAGCATCCCGGCGGCGCCGATCAGGATGTCGAGCTTCTTGAACCGGTCGAAGATCGAGGCGCCCAGCACGTCGATCTGATCGAATTTCAACAAATCGAGCGGCGCCAGCGTCGCCGTCCCGCCCGCCGCCTTGATCGCGTCATCCGCCTCTTCCAAGCCGCCGACCGTGCGGGCGGTTAGAATGACATGCGCGCCGCGCCGCGCGAGTTCCTGGGCGGCGGCCGCGCCGATGCCGCGGCTGGCGCCGGTCACGAGGGCGATGCGGCCGGCCAGCGTCTGGTCCGGGCCCGGTTGGCTGGCGGGATCGCTCATCAGCCGGCGTCGCGAAGCAGCGACAATTGTCGTTGCGGACGTCCGGCTGCGTCACGGTCGGTAAGCGCAATCGGGTATTCGCCGGAGAAACAGGCGTCGCAGAAATGCGGGGCCTGCGGGTTGCGGCTATCCGCGCCCATGGCGCGGTATAGGCCGTCCATGCTGATAAAGGCCAGGCTGTCGCAGCCGATCAGCGCCGCCATTTCAGCGATAGTATTTTGGGCGGCGAGCAGTTTCCCGCGTTCCGGCGTGTCGACCCCATAGAAGCAGGAATGCGTGGTCGGCGGGCTGGCGATCCGCAAATGCACCTCGGTCGCGCCGGCGGCGCGCACCATCTCGACGATCTTACGCGAGGTTGTGCCGCGCACGATTGAATCGTCGACCAGCACCACGCGTTTGCCTTCCAGATGCGCCCGGTTGGCGTTGTGTTTCAACTTCACGCCGAGATGCCGGATCTCATCAGTTGGTTCGATGAAGGTGCGTCCGACATAGTGGTTCCGGATGATCCCGAATTCGAACGGGACGCCCGCCGCCGCCGCGTAGCCGACCGCGCTCGGCACGCCGCTGTCCGGTATCGGCACGATCACGTCGACTTCGACCGGCGCCTCGCGCGCCAGTTCCGCGCCGATTTGGCGACGCGCGTCATAGACCGAACGGCCGTCGAAGATGCTGTCGGGGCGCGAGAAATAGATGTACTCGAAGACGCAGAAGCGCGACGGCCGCTTTTCGAACGGGAAAAGCGTCTCCAGCCCGTCCGCGCTGATCACGATCATCTCGCCCGGTTCGACGTCGCGCACATAATCCGCGCCAAGGATATCGAGCCCCGCCGTTTCCGAGGCCAGCACATAGGCGTCGCGAATCCGGCCCAGGACCAGCGGTCGCACGCCCATCGGGTCGCGGACCCCGATTAGTTTCTTGCGCGTCAGAAGGACCAGCGAATAGGCGCCCTCAACCCGGCGAAGCGTCTGGACCAGCCGTTTGACGACGCTGCCTTGGCTGGTCGCCATCAGATGCACGATGACTTCTGTGTCGGTGGTCGAGTGAAAGATCGAGCCGGCGCGGACCAATTCGTCTCGCAGGGTCAGGGCGTTGGTCAGATTGCCGTTATGGGCCAACGCCAAGCCGCCAAATTCGAAATCGGCGAACAGCGGCTGGACATTGCGACGCATTGTGTCGCCCGTGGTGCTGTAGCGGTTGTGGCCGATCGCGCTGCCGCCGACCAGCGTTTTCATGATCGCCGGGTCGCCGAAAACGTCTCCAACATGACCGTTGTCGCGATGGGCGTGGAATTGATCCCCCGCCTCGTCATAGGTGACGATGCCGGTGCCTTCCTGCCCGCGATGCTGCAGCGCATGAAGCCCTAGGGCGGCGTGCGCGGCGGCGTCCTCCGATCCGTAGACGCCGAAGATCGCGCATTCCTCGCGCAGCTTGTCATCGTCGAAAGGGTTCGTCGTCCGCAAGGTCGGCCTCCTGGCGTTGCCGGGCTTTAACGGTTCGATCGTCCGGGCCGCTGGACTTCGGTGCGGCCGCGACAGGGAAGTGGCCTATTCCGCCTGTTTAATCAAGCTGTCCAATTGCTGTCGGTCTCCCGCATCATAGGCGGATTCGCCGTCGCCCGACGCGCCGTCGGCGTCCGCCTCCCGGCTGGGACTAGGGTTGTTCAGACGGTCGAAAATCCGATTGGCCTGTTCGACCTGTTGGACAGTACGCCGTGCGTCCTCGTTTGCGCCGCGCGCTTTTTCGCGGATACTCTCAGGGGCCAGGTCGATCAGGAAATCCGCGCCCAATTTGGCGGCTGGCAGCGACTTCGCCTCTGCCAGAAGCGGCGGCAGTTCCGATTCTTCCCAGACCCAGGTGACCCCAATATAGAGCAGGCTGACAACCAAAGCGCCGCGCGCTAGACCGAAGACGAAACCCAAGGCCTTGTCCACTGGCCCGGCTCCGCTTTCCTGGATCGAGCCAGAGGCCAGACTCGCCAAAATGCTCAATCCGATCAGCGTGGCGACAAAAACCGCCGCCGCCGAGGCGATGGTCAAAAACGGCTCGGTTGGGACGAGTTTCGCCATATAGGGCAGGGCGTAGTGGTATCCGTAGGCCGTGGCCGCGAACGCGCCAACCCAGGAGAAGATCGATAGGACCTCCTTCATGAAGCCGCGGAAATAGGCCAACAGTCCGGATATCGCCAGGATCGCTAGGACGGCGAGATCGACGGGACTGATCGGAAGATTTTGAAGGTCCATCGGGCGCTATATCTCCGCGACGCACATCATTTGGTCGGGGCCCCGTCCGGCGCCGCCGTCAGGGGCGCTGAGAAACAGATCGTGCAGCCCGCCCAAATCCGTCAATTCAACAGGTCGCAGCGCTGGATGCGCGGTGCGCCCGCCGGCGGCGTCCTTTTCTGCGCCACTGCGCTTTACCCGTCTCCGAACCGGCGTCAACGCCTGGGTGAAACCGAGTTTTGCGGCCTCTTTCAGCCGATTGTCGGTCTGGCTGACAGGGCGGACCTCGCCGCTCAAGCCGATCTCGCCGAAACAGACCATGTCGGCGGGAGCCGGCGAACCGGTCAGCGATGAGACCAAGGCGGCGGCCACGGCGAGATCTGCGGCCGGTTCGCTGATCCGCAGGCCGCCGGCGACATTCAGATAGACATCCGATCCGCCAAGCTTGAACCCGGCGCGGCTTTCCAGCACCGCCAGCACCATCGACAAGCGCGCATTATCCCAACCGACGACAGCGCGACGGGGCGTGCCGAGCGAAGAGGGCGCCACCAGCGCCTGAATCTCCACCAGCATTGGCCGCGTGCCTTCGACGCCCGCGAAGACCGTCGCGCCGGCCACGCCGTCCTGACGGTTCGACAGGAACAGTTCGGACGGATTGGCGACCTCCATCAGACCCTCTTCGGTCATGTCGAAAACGCCGATTTCGTCGGTTGGGCCGAAACGGTTCTTGACGCCGCGCAGGATGCGGAACGGGTGGCCGCGCTCGCCTTCGAAATACAGCACCGTGTCGACCATATGCTCCAAGACGCGCGGCCCGGCGATGGCGCCTTCCTTGGTGACATGGCCGACAATCAGCAGCGCGACGCCGCGCCGCTTGGCGATTCGGATCAGTTCCTGGGCGGAAGCCCGCACCTGACCGACCGAGCCGGGCGCCGAATCGAGCGCGTCGAGATACATGGTCTGGATCGAATCGACGACGACGACGCGCGGCCCGTCCGGCTTGTCCATAGCGGCGGCGATATCGCTGACGTTGGTGGCGGCGGCGAGCTGCACCGGCGCATCGGCGACCCCCAATCGGTCGGCCCGCATGCGGACCTGATCAACCGCTTCCTCGCCGGAGACATAGGCGCAGGACGCCGAGCGAGAGAGGGCCGCGACGATCTGCAGCAGCAGGGTCGATTTGCCGATCCCGGGATCGCCGCCGATCAGCGTCGCCGATCCGTCCACCAGCCCGCCGCCCAAAACCCGATCAAACTCACTCTTGCCGCTGACCAGCCTCGGCGCATGCGCAGGCGCGCCCGCCAAGGGCACGAAATCGATCCGCCCGGCGCGTCGGCCGGATCCTGTACGCGCTGTGGACGCCTTGCCGCCGACAGGCGGCCGATCCGCCTCCTCCTCGACGATTGTATTCCATTCGCCGCAAGCGTCGCATTGCCCTGACCAGCGCGCATGTACAGCGCCGCAGCTCTGGCAGACATAGATCGATTTCGCTTTGGCCATCGTGCGTTCCAGGGTCGCAGCAAGGGCGCGCGACCGCCAGGCACAGTGCGCGATTCCGCCGACCGCGCCAAGACCTGCGGACCGGCCAAGGATCGGGCCAAGCGCTAGCCGAAGGTCGCCGCCAGGCGCTCCAAAGCCGTGTCGAGGATCGCGCGGCGGCAGGCGAAGTTGAAGCGCATGAAAGTCTCGCCTCCAGGGCCGAAACTGGGACCCGGATTAACGGCGATCCGCGCGTGCGTGCGCAGCCGCTCGTCGATCTCCTCGAAACTTAGGCCTGTCTCGGAGAAATCAATCCAAGCCAGATAGGTGGCCTCGAGATGCATCGAGCGTAGGCCCGGTATTTCGGCGACGACGGCGTCCAGCCTGTCGCGGCTGGCTTGTAGGTAGGGGACCAGCGCGTCGAGCCAAGCATCGCCTTCTGCGTAGGCGGCGGTGGAGACCAGAAGGCCGAGCCGGTTCGGGGCTAGAGCGCCCGACGCGGCTTTCCGTTTCTCGAAACGCGCGCGCAGTTCTTCGTTCGGGATGGCGACGACGCCGGTCAGGCCGCCAGCGATGTTGAATGTCTTGGTCGGCGCCAGCAGCGTCACGATTCGGTCCGCCGCGCTGGGTTTGACATTCATCGTCACCCGATGTTTCGCGCCTGGATAGACGAGGTCTTGGTGAATTTCATCGGAGATCAGGATCAGATCGCGCTCTTCGCAAAACTCGATGACAGCCAGCAGTTCCTCTTCCGTCCAAACACGCCCGCCCGGGTTCTGTGGCGAGCAGAGCATCACCATCTTCGTGCGGTCGTCGATTCGGGCGCTCAGATCTTCCAGATCCATCTCGTATCGGCCCTGGACATTTTTCATCGGGCTTTCGACGGCCCGGCGGTCGTTCGCGCGGATTGTGTTGGCGAACATGTGATAGACCGGTGCGAAGATGGCGACGCCGTCTCCGGGCTCGGAAAAGGCCTGGACGCAGAGGCCGATGGCGTTGACCAGACCATGGGTCGTGATCAGCCATTCCTCTTGCCCGCGCCAGCGATGACGCCGTTCCATGAAATCCAGGAAAGCGCGGTGGAAATCGCCAAAATCGCCGAAATAGCCATGGACCCCGTGATCCGCCGCCCAGCGCAGCGCCTCATTCACCGCCGGCGCCGCTCGGAAATCCATGTCCGCGACCCACATCGGGATCGTGTCTTCCGGATAGGCGCCGAGACGGCCGCTAAAGGCGTCCCATTTGGACGAGTGGGTGCCGCGCCGGTCGATCGGCTCGTCGAAATCGAAATCTTTGGTCACGCGGCGCTCCAGAAGCAAAAGGGTCAGGCCGTCTCAGTCAGCGGCTGAGACTATTCGCTTCCGTCCAGATTACAATCGGGCCCTGGAGACGCCGCGTGCGGGATCAGAAACCCATTTGCGCCTTTCCGAGATCGGTCAGATCGTCGACCGTCGCGCGTCCGACAAAATCCACCTCATAATCTTCCGCGGCGAAGTCCGGCGCGCTGCGGCCTTCCAGGAAGGTTTCTTTCTGCTTCAGGGCGTAGGCGCGGTTCTTCTCGCAGACCGGCGAGGCGCCGATATAAATGACATTGGCGTAGTTCGCGCCATTGTGTTCATCCTCGACCGAATGGATGATGTCCGGGTGCCACCAAACCGTGTCGCCGGGCTCGACCAACGGAATCGAGATCAGGCTGTCCAGAAGGTCCGGATGCCAGGTCCGATCGGCGCTCAACGCGCGGCCAGGCTCGGCGCCGCAAAGATCGTCCGGCGCGACATCGTCCTGCAGCGCGCGCAGCAGCATATAGCCGATGCCCGCCGCGACCGGCACGATCCGCAAGGTGCCGTCGGACGGGCCCTGAGCGGTCAGGGCGGTCCAGCCCTGGAAGGTCCGAAACATCGAACAGACCGCCGGCGACGGATATTCCACGGTTTCGGTGCGATGCGCCGCTTTCCAGGGATCGTATTCGTCCGGGCGGCCGGCGAAAACAGGCCGGTAGATCTTTTGGTATGCAGCGTCCGTCCAGCGCTCATAGGAGCCCGCATCCATATGCGGCGACAGGCCCAGTGACTTGGACCCGGGCGGGCGGCGTCGGGTTCGGTCCGCATAGGCGTAGTCGTGATCCGGGTCGAATTCTCGCCCGGCGGGCCCGTCCACGGTCCAGAGACGGTTCAGGAAAGCTTTGGTCCGCGCCATGGATTCCGCCTGACGCGCCATGACCTGCGGTTTGGACCAATAGAGCCCGTAAATCTGAGGCGCGCCGGAATCGAGCTTCGAGAAATACTGATCCAGGCCGCGCTTCGCCTCCATCTTCTCCAAATAGTTGTTGCGCGCGATATAGTCGCCAATCTCGTCGTCCCATTCTTCGACCTGGGCCCGGGGGAAGACTCCGCGAATGATCGCCGCGCCGCGACGGCGGATTTCCGCGCGCGTCGCGTCTGTGACGACACCGTCGGCCACATCGGCGTAGGCGATCTCAGGGATCACCGACGCGCCTTTGGCGGAAGCTGCGGCGATCACATCCGCCTCTCGCCGCATGTCGTCCCGCGTGGCGTCGAAGGCCGCCTTGAGATCGGCGCCGCCGCGAATCAGGGTCTGTTTGGCGGCGGCGATTTGCTCAACGATTTCTTGCTGCATTCTTTCCTCCCTTTCGGCCTTTAAGGCCGGTTATTGGTTGGCGCCGTGTTAGTTGATTCGGCGGCGCAGATAGGGCGCTTGCACGATTCGAAGCGCCTTCGCCGGTTCGCCCTGCAACCGGCGCAGCAGGAGTTTGCCGAGGCGTAGGCCGGTCTCAGTCAGATCTTCGAGGATTGTATCGATCTTTGGCAAGGAGTGATCGAACAAGTCCGAAGTTTGTTTCGCGATCACGTCGACGTCTTCGCCCACCGCCAACCCGGCCTCCTCATAGCCGGCGATGGCGGCCAGCGCAGAGATTTCACCGCCGCAGAGCAGGCCGTCTGGCGCGTTCCCCGCCAAGGCCAGATTGCGGATGGTCTGGCGCACAATTGTCGGCGGCGTGTCTAGATCGACGCCTTTCAGGGTGGACGCCGAAGCCTCGGTTCCAGCCGCGCCGTCGCGAAAACCCCGCACAATGTGGTGATGAAAGGTGAGGGCTTCCGATGGCCCGACAACCGCGAGCCGCCGGCGTCCACGTTCGACCAGCCGCTCAGCGCCCAGGCGCGCGAACGCCTCATTGTCGAAATCATAGTAGGGATGCGGTGTGGCCAGTTCGGTGCGCCCATGCGTGACAAAGGGGAAATCTTGCTCAAGCAGATAGCGCACGCGCGGATCCATCGGGGTCGTGCGCGACATGATCAGGCCGTCAGCCGCGCCGGTATCAACGATATACCGAACCGGCGCCATCACGTCGGCGCTGAGAAAATGCGGGGTCACGACAAGATGCAACGGCGTATCCTGCAAGGCCTCGGTGACGCCTTGAATCACCGACGAGTCATAGCCGGTCACCTCGGCGTGCGGGTTTAGGATCAGGCTGACGACATTGGTCTTGCCGGTGCGCAAACGGACGCCTGCGCGGTCCGGGCGGTAGCCGATCCGGTCGGCGATCTCGCGCACCCGATGCTTGGTTTCAACGGCGAGTTCCGGCGCGTCCTTCAACGCGCGCGACACGGTCGTGACACCAAGCCCGGTGATTTCCGCGATCGATTTCAGCGTCGGTTTCCGATGCGACTCGAGAAAGCGCGCCACCGCCGACTCGAGACCGCCCTGATCGCTTTCAGGCGCGTTGGTCGCTTGCCGCAATTGCTTGGTGGTGACGGCCATTGTCCGCTTCCGCATCCCCGTCGCGCCGCCGGATCCTGGCGAGGACCGGGCCATTCAAACCGGCGTTCCGACCCAGAGGCGCAGTATAAAATCATCTCGCGCCGGGACATTACCTGTAACGTTACAGTTTGCAAAGAAAATCATCCAAATTGTTCCTATGAAAAATTTGTGGTCTTAAATTTATGAAAAACAACACTTTTCTTTGGGGCTTATAATTTTCAGCCGGGGGTTGACCTGTCAAATCTGTAACGTTACAGATAGCCGCGTTTGGGAGCCAGGTGTGAAGGCGCGTCTCTGAGGGAGCCGGGTCGAGCGCCTTTCGCAATCTCTAATTCGACATGTTCAAAATCGGCTGACTGGGAGGTATCCAATGTCACGAATTTCCAAAACCTTGATGGGGTCCGTCGCTGGCCTCGCGATGATGTCCGGGGCGGCGCTGGCGGACGACGTCGAAGTCCTGCATTGGTGGACATCGGGCGGTGAAGCCGCCGCGCTTAACGTGCTGAAAGACGATCTGGCGGGCAAAGGCATCGGCTGGACCGACATGCCGGTGGCCGGCGGCGGCGGCGAGCAGGCGATGACCGTTCTGCGCGCCCGCGTTACGGCTGGCAACGCGCCGACCGCGGTGCAGATGCTCGGTTTCGACATTCAGGATTGGGCCGCCGAGGGCGCGCTCGCCAACCTGAACGATCTGGCGGCGAAAGAAGGCTGGGACGACGTCGTCCCGGCTGCGCTGCAGCGTTTCGCCAAGCATGACGGGAACTGGATCTCGGCGCCCGTCAACGTTCATTCCACGAACTGGGTCTGGGCCAACAAGAAAATCTTCGACGAGTTGGGCATCGCGCAGCCTACGAATTGGGACGAATTGATCGCCGCCTTGGATAAGATCCAAGCCGCCGGTTACACCGCCGTCGCGCATGGCGGTCAGGCCTGGCAGGACGCCACGATCTTCGACTCCGTTGTTATGGGCGTCGGCGGTCCCGAATTCTACAAAGCGGCCATGGTCGATCTCGACCCGGCGGCGCTGGGCGGCGAGCAGATGAAGACAGCCTTCGACCGGATGGCGAAGCTGCGGAGCTATGTCGATGACAACTTCTCCGGTCGTGACTGGAACCTCGCCTCGGCCATGGTCATCGAAGGTCAAGCCGGCGTGCAGTTCATGGGCGACTGGGCGAAGGGCGAATTCCTGAAAGCCGGTCAGGTCCCGGGCCAAGACTTCCTGTGTTTCCGCTTCCCGGGCACGCAAGGCGCGGTCACTTTCAACTCTGACCAGTTCGCTATGTTCGGCGTCGCTGACGACCAGCAAGCGTCTCAGGTTGAGATGGCGAGCTCGGTGATGTCGCCGACTTTCCAGTCGGCTTTCAACGTGGTCAAAGGTTCGGTTCCGGCCCGCACCGATGTGCCGGACACGGACTTCGACGCCTGCGGCAAGCAAGGCATGAAGGATCTGGCGGCGGCTTCCGCGTCGGGCAGTCTGTTCGGCTCGATGGCGCATGGTCATGCGGCGCCGGCCGGCGTGAAGAACGCCGTCTATGACGTCGTCACCGCGCACTTTAATGGCGAATATGACTCGGCCACGGCGGTCGAGGAACTCGTCGCCGCGGTCGAAGGCGCTCAATAAGCGCGCAGCGATCCGCTGAAATATACGCCGCCGGCCGGGCCTCGCCCTGTCGGCGGCGGTTTTTCAATCCTTGTCAATTAGCCGCACGATAGCGCGGCCGCGCTTTCAGGGGGGTCGGCCATGCCGTACCGCGCGAAGTTACAAGATTGGCTGCCGCGTCTGGTGTTGTCGCCCAGCGTCGCTCTCATAGCCATCTTCGTATACGGATTTATTCTCTACACGTCTTATTTGTCGTTCTCGGACAGCCGCATGCTGCCCTCTTACGGCTTGGTGGGATTTGCGAATTACGAGCGGCTTTTCGGGTTGCGGCATTGGGAGACTGCGCTGACCAACCTGGCGATTTTCGGCATTCTCTACATCGTCATTTGCACCGTTATCGGCCTGACCCTGGCGATCCTGCTCGATCGGAAGATTCGCGGCGAAGGTATTTTGCGGCCGATTTATCTCTATCCGATGGCGCTGAGCTTCATCGTCACCGGCACCGCCTGGAAATGGTTTCTCGATCCGGGTATCGGGCTCGAAAATGTCGTACAGACATGGGGCTGGACCGATTTCTCGTTCCGCTGGATCAAGGATCGCGACATGGCGATCTATACCGTCGTAATCGCGGCGGTCTGGCAATCGTCCGGCTTCGTGATGGCGATGTTTCTGGCGGGACTACGCGGAATCGACGGCGAGATCATGCGCGCGGCGCAGATCGACGGCGCGTCAAATTTCAATCTCTATCGCCGGATCATCATCCCAATGCTGCGTCCGGCCTTCCTATCGGCCTTCGTCGTGCTCGCCCATCTGGCGATCAAGTCCTATGACTTGGTGATCGCGCTGACCAACGGCGGGCCGGGAAGGGCGACGGAATTGCCGGCGACTTTCATGTATTCTTACACGTTCTCGCGAAACCAGATGGGTGTCGGCGCTTCATCGGCGATCATCATGTTGATCATGATCGCGTCGATCATCGTGCCCTACCTCTATAGCGAGTTGAAGGAGAAGAAGGCATGACCAACATGTCAGGCAAATTCTCCCGGGCGCTGCTTTATTCGATCCTGATCGTCTTCGCGGTCTATTACATGCTGCCGCTCTATGTGATGGTGGTGAACTCGGTGAAAGAGCTGGACGAGATTCGCCAAGGCGCGATGCTGTCCTTGCCGCAGAAATTCACCATCGAACCCTGGCTCTCCGCTTGGAGCACGGCGCAGATCGGCGTCGATCCAACGGGGCTGAAACCGTATTTCATCAACTCGATCCTGATGGTCGTTCCCGCGGTCTTTCTGTCAACCATGCTGGGCGCCGTGAACGGGTATGTTCTGACGAAATGGCAGTTCCCCGGTCACCGCATCGTCTTCGGTCTGCTGTTGCTGTCCTGCTTTATTCCCTTCCAGATTGTGCTCATTCCGATGGCGCGCATTCTCGGCACATTGGGGATCGCAGGTACGACCTCGGGCCTGGTCTTTGTCCATATGATTTACGGGATCGGCTTCACGACGCTGTTCTTCCGGAACTATTACGACGCCTTCCCAACCGAGTTGGTGCGGGCGGCGACCATCGACGGGGCCGGCTTCTTCCGGATCTTCTATCGGATCCTGTTGCCCAGCTCCGGTCCCATCATCGTCGTCACGGTGATCTGGCAGTTCACCAATGTCTGGAACGACTTCCTGTTCGGCGCCTCTTTCGCGGACGCGGATAGTCAGCCGGTGACGGTGGCGCTGAACAATCTCGTCTCATCCTCGACAGGGGTGAAGGAATACAACGTCCATTTCGCCGGAGCGATACTCGCGGCTTTGCCAACGCTGGTCGTCTATATCGTTTCGGGCCGGTATTTCGTGCGTGGTCTGATGGCCGGCGCGGTCAAAGGGTAGGGGAGAGGAAACGGTCATGGCGTTTCTCGAAATCAACCAGTTGCACAAGTCTTACGGGCCGGTCGACGTCCTGAAAGGCATCAACATCGCCATCGAAGAGGGCGGCTTTCTGGTTCTGGTCGGTCCGTCCGGCTGCGGCAAGTCTACGCTGCTGAATACGATCGCGGGCCTGGAGGACATCACCAGCGGGGCTATCAAGATTGATGGCTCGGTGGTCAACGATCTGCACCCGTCGAAGCGCGATATCGCGATGGTGTTCCAATCCTACGCGCTCTACCCGTCGATGAATGTGCGCGACAATATCGCCTTTGGACTGGAGATGCGCGGCGCGTCGAAGGAAGAGCGGGCGGATGCGGTCGCGGGCGTCGCCGACATGCTGCAGATCGGCCACCTACTCGACCGACGCCCCGGCCAGCTTTCCGGCGGTCAGCGTCAGCGCGTCGCGATGGGTAGGGCGCTGGTGCGCGATCCGAAACTCTTCCTGTTCGACGAGCCGCTCTCCAACCTGGACGCAAAGCTGCGTGTCGACATGCGGACCGAGATCAAGCGGCTGCATCAAAAGCTCAGCGCGACCATCGTCTATGTGACCCATGATCAGATCGAGGCTATGACGCTGGCGACGCAGATCGCGGTCCTGAAGGACGGCGTCTTGCAGCAGGTCGGCTCGCCGGACGAGGTCTACAACACGCCGGCCAACCTGTTCGTCGCCGATTTCATGGGCTCGCCGACGATGAATCTGATCCCGGCGAAGTTGGAAAAGAACGACGCGGGCGTCCATGTCGAACTGAGCCGCGAGAGCGGCTCGATCATCCTGCCGGTGCGTGAAAAGGCGGGTGCGCTGGACAAGCTGATCGGCAAGAACATCGTCTTCGGCATCCGGCCGGAGGACGTGACCGACGCCGAGGGCCAGGACGCCGCCGCCACCGATGTGGCGCAGGCGGAATGCCACGTCGAAGTGGTTGAGCCGACCGGCGCGGACAAATACGTGGTCACCCATCTGGGCGGCAAGGAATTGATCGCCCGGATGCGCGCAGGGTTCGGCGTCAACCCTGGGGATAAAATGCCCTTCAACTTCAACATGGGCAAAGCGCATTTCTTCGATCCCGCGAGTGAAATGCGGGTCGCCTGAGCGCCGCTCGATCCAAAACCTTAGGGAGCCTACAATGGTGCGTGTCGGAATGGTCGGCTTTGGCGAGCCGTCAAAGGTTTTTCATTTGCCGCTCTTCAAAAAAGCGGGCCTGTCTTTGGCCGCCGTCGCCTCGTCGCGGCCGGACGCCGTGAAGGCGGAATACCCGTCCGCGACAGTGCATCCGACGCCGGCGGCGCTGTTCGCCGATCCGTCGGTTGAACTCGTCGTCATCGCCTCTCCGAGCTACACCCATGCGGATCTGGTCCTGCAGGCGATCGAGGCGGGCAAGAATGTCATCACCGACAAGCCGTTCTGCCATACCGTCGCCCAGGCCGACGCCATTATCGCGGCGCGCGACAAGGCCGGCGTGATCGCCACCGTGTTTCAAAACCGGCGCTGGGATAGCGATTTTCTCACCTTCTCCAAGCTCATCAACGACGGGACGCTGGGCCGAATCCAGTCGTATCGCGGCCATTTCGAGTTCTTCGCCCCGACGACTCCCGGCGGGGACGCGCCGAATCGTCGCACTGAACCGACGCAATATGGTTTGGGAACGCATCAGGTCGACCAAGTCTATGTGCTGTTTGGAAAGCCGGACTGGGTGTTCGGAGACCTTCAGCGGATCGAAGGCGGCGAAAATCCAGACCGGATGCGTGCGATTCTTGGCTATGAAGCGGGGCCGCATGAAGGTCTCCGCGTTGAGCTTTTCGCCGGCTTTACAGTGCCGGACAATCGGGCGCGCTATGCGATCCACGGGACCAAAGGGTCCTACATAAAGTCCTTTATGGATTGTCAGGAGGGGCAGTTGGCCTCCGGAATCGTCCCTGACGACCCGGCCTATGGACGCGAACCAGAAGAGCGATGGGCCGAACTGACCCGGGTCCTTGAGGACGGGTCGACCCGCCGCGAGACGGTTCCGAGCGTTCCGGGAGATTGGTCGCAAATATACAGCCTACTCGCCGAGGCGGTTCGCACCGGTGGCGCGCCGCCGGTTTCGGCTGAAGAAGCGCGGGACGTGATCGCGATCATCAACGCCATCGAAAGGTCTAGTCAGGAAGGCCGACGCGTCGCGCTTTGAGCCGGCTGCGCCTTCGCACTGTGAACAGGCGTTGTTGGTCGAACCGTGCAGCGCTGCGCTGGAACGACGCAGTTCAGCGTAATGTCGTTCAACGCGACCCCCGAATCGTTCCACCGTTGGCGCCGGCGCGCGTGGCCGAATAGACTGTTTCCATGCGCTGCGCATCTGTAATATACCACTCGTCTGTATTAAAATTCGGGGTAACGTGTGGTCGAGATCGCCTACAATTTCTCTTTGTTGGAGGATGAGGGTCTAAAGGAGGCGGTCCGGGCATTCCAAGCGTTCCGTTCCGAAAACGGGGGGTACTCCTACAAGCTGTTCGACGTCACGCAGCTCCCGCCTTCATCGTTTCCACATCTGTTGTTTGTTCGTGTCGATCGCGAAGGCGATGGACTGCGCCTGTTTGTCAAGATCATTGGGCAGATGTGGTTGGACTCCATTGCAATAAACCCAATGGGCCAGTATTTGGATGAGCTACCTGGAACCGAGCGAGTCAACCAGAGACTGCTTCGGGCTGTCGCGGACAAGCGCGCCTACTCCGTTCGCGACACAATCGACACCGGGCTGGCGGTCGAAAAGAAATTCGAGGCAGCGGTCTTTCCGTTGCTGGATGCGGAAGGCGAGGTTGTCGCAATCGTGTCGATCAGCGTGATCGACTACGACTATCTGAAGTAGGGACCGCAGGCCAAGCCGCCTGAGACTTGAAAGCTTCCATCTGGATCGGGTCGTCGATTGCGCGCCCCATAGACCGGGGCCAGCTCTGTCATTGATTCGTCGCAAAAGATGATGCCGGGGGCGCCGGCGATAGCGCGCCCAGTCAGCGCGGTTCCCGCATCGAACAGGTGTTTGCGACGGCGCCGCCAATGCCGGCCAAATAGGGTGTTTTCATGCGCCGCGCATTCGTACTATACCGCCCGACTGTCATGACATTCGGGGGCGCCTGTGGCCGAGTTCGCCTACAATTTTGCTTTGTTGGAGGATGAAAGCCTTAAGGAGGCGGTCCAAGCCTTTGAAGCGTTCCGTTCCGAAGACGGTTTGTACTCTTACAAGCTGTTCGACGTTACGAAATTGCCGCCGTCGGCGTTTCCCAATCTGCTGTTGGTTCATGTCGATCGAGAGAGCGGTGAAACGCGTCTGTTGATCAAAATCATTGGGCAGATGTGGCTGGACTTCCTGGCGGTGAATCCAACGGGCAAGTACATGGATGAGTTCCCAGGAGTCGCGCATATTAATCGGAGACTGCTTGAGGCCACGGCGGACAAGCGCGCCTACGCAGTTCGCGATACGTTCGATACCGGGCGCGCGTTCCAAAAGCGATACGAGTCGGCGGTCTTTCCGTTGCTGGATCCGGATGACACAGTTGTCGCGATCGTGTCGGTCAGCGTGATTGACTACGCCTATTTGGAGTTGGGACCGTAGACGGATCCGCCTAAGGCTTGAACACTTCCATCTGGATCGGACCGTCGGCGCGTCCGTTGATGAATTGATCGACATGGTCGTTACCGGATTCATCGACAGACGATGTCGGGCCCTGCCAGATGTTCTTGCCCTTAAACAACATCGCCATCCGGTCCGAAATACGGCGGGCGCTGGCCATGTCGTGGGTGATCGACAGCGCCGTAGCGCCGACTTCGCGGACGCATTTGACGATCAGGTCGTCGATCACATGACCCATGATCGGGTCTAGCCCGGTCGTCGGTTCATCGAAGAAGATGATATCCGGGTCGCCGGCGATGGCGCGGGCCAGACCGACGCGTTTGCGCATGCCGCCCGACAATTCCGCCGGGCTCAAGGCGCCGACATCAGCGCCCATACCGACTTGCGCAAGCTTTTCATGCGCGATGTCGCGCGCTTTGTCGCGGGCCATCTTCCGGCCCTGGATCAAGCCGAAAGCGATATTCTCCCAGACCGAGAGGCTGTCGAACAGAGCCGCGTTCTGAAACAGCATGCCGATCTTGGCGTTCACCGCCTCGCGATCCTTGCGGCTCAGATTAGTGACCTCGACGCCGTCGATCTCGATATGACCGTCATCCGGCGTCACCAGACCCAGGATGCATTTCAGGGCCACCGATTTGCCGCTGCCCGATCCGCCCATAATCACAACCGATTCCCTGGGCAACACCTCAAGGTCGAACCCGTCCAAAACGACCTTCGGACCAAAGGCCTTCTTGACCCCCGTCATCTTGATTTTCGGCGCGGCGGTCATTGGGCGAAGTAGATCTCGGTGATGATGTAGTTGGAAATCAGGATCAAGATCGAGGCGCTGACCACCGCGTTGGTGGTCGCGGCGCCGACGCCCTGGGCGCCGCCGCGCGACTGATAGCCGTGATAGCACCCCATCAAGGCGACTAGGTAGCCGAAGACGGCGGCTTTCACCAAGCCCGATGCGACGTCCTGGAACTCCAAAAACTCCCAAGTGTTCTGAATATAGGCGCTGGCGTTGAAGCCGAGCTTGTAGACAGAGACGATATAGCCGCCGAAGACGCCAATCACATCGCCGACCAGCACCAACAGCGGCATCATCGTCACGCCGGCGATCAGGCGCGGCGCCACCAGATATTTGAAAGGATTTGTGGCCAGCGTATTCAGAGCGTCAATTTGTTCGGTCACACGCATGGTGCCGACTTCGGCGGCCATGGCGGCGCCAATCCGCCCGGCGATCATCAGACCCGCCAGCACCGGTCCAAGTTCGCGCGTGATCGACAGCACGACGACATTCGGGATCGCGCTTTCGGCGGAGAAGCGCGCGAAGCCGGTATAGCTCTGCAGGGCCAGGACCATGCCCGCGAACAAGGTCGTCATCCCAACCACCGGCAGAGAATAATAGCCGATATCGACCATTTGCTGGCCGATCAGACGCGGATAGAGCGGCGGCCGGAAACAATGAGAGGTCGCGCGCAGCGCGAACACTGTAAGCTTTCCCGCACCTTCGAGGAACCGCAGGAAGGCGGCGCCGATACGTCGCAACAGGTTGCGTTTTTCTTTCATCCGTTCCGCTCAGCCCCGGTAAACGCGCCGGTATCTCCGACCCAAGCCGGTCAGAATTTCATAACCGATGGCGCCCGCCTGATCCGCGAGGTCGTCGATCGTGTGCTCGGCGTTCAGCAGCGACACCATGTCGCCGACCTGGGCGTCGGGTACAGCCGAGACGTCAAAACTTGAAAGATCCATCGAGATGCGACCAACCACCTTGATGCGCCGCCCCCGCAGGATCGCGGTCGCGGAATTGCTGAGAGAGCGAAGATAACCATCCGCGTAGCCGACGCCAAGCGTAGCGACGACCGCCGGTGATTTCGCTTCATACGTCGCGCCGTATCCGATGGTCTGGCCCGGCGCAACGTTTTGAATTTGTAGGATTCTCGCGCGCAGGGCAACCACCGGCCGCATCGGGTTCGGTCGGCCTTTTTCCGGCCGGCCGCCGAACAAGGCGACGCCAGGCCGGATATAGTCGAAGCGCCAGTCGGGGCCGAGGAGGGCGGCGCTGGAGGCGGCCAGCATCGCCTCGACCGGGGGCAGAGCCGCGCGCGCCCGGCCGAATAGGGCCAATTGCTGTGCGTTTAGTGGGTGGTTCGGCGTGTCGGCGCAGGCCATATGGCTCATCAGAAAGCGCAAATTGACGCCGTCCAGCCGTTCCGGTTCTGCCAAAAGGGTCTCCAGTTCGTCGGCCGGCAGGCCCAAACGGGTCATGCCGCTGTCGATCTGTAGCGCCGCGCGCCACGTCAAGTCCACCCGGTCCCGGTCCTTCGCCCAACGCCGCCATGCTTCCACCTGGCCCAGATCGTTCAGCACTGGGAAGAGACAGTGCGCCGCGTAGAGCGCCTCGGTGTTTGGGACCAAACCGTTCAACACGCCGATCTCGATCGTCTGATCGGGCAAGATGGCGCGCAGCGCGATCGCCTCGTCCAAATGCGCGGTGAAAAAGACCTGACATCCGGCCGCCGCCAGCGTCGTCGCCACCGGACCGACGCCCAACCCGTATCCGTCGGCCTTCACCACTGCGGCGGCGTTGGCCGGCGCTGCGAGGTCCGCCAGGTATCGGTAGTTCCAGGCCAGCGCGCCGAGATCGATTTCCAGAACCCCGGGCGCGTGTTCGGGACCGCAATTCCAACGCGCGGCGGGATCGGCGCTCATCGTGATGCGTTCCATAGCGGCGCGCTCCAGAGGGGCGCCGCTTCCTGCCGGTTTGTTTGCCGGTTCGTCGTCAAAAGCCGCCTTCGTCGCTGTGATGCCGGTCCAGATCGGCGAAGCGCGTATAGTTGCCGTCGAAGAAAAGCTCGATCGTGCCGATAGGCCCGTGGCGTTGCTTGGCGATGATCACCTCGGCGACGTTCCGGGAGTCCGATAACCTTTGATTGTGTCGCTCCAGCCGTTCCTGAAACTTGTCAGGCGACTCGTTCTGGCGCTCCGTCGGATGCTCCCGCTGTAGATAATACTCCGGGCGGTAGATGAAGGTCACGACATCGGCGTCCTGCTCGATCGAGCCCGATTCCCGTAGGTCCGCCAGTTGCGGCCGCTTATCTTCGCGCTGTTCGACCTGGCGGCTGAGCTGAGACAGCGCCAGCACCGGCACGTCCAACTCCTTGGCCAGCGTCTTCAGACCGCGTGTGATGTCCGAGACTTCCTGAACCCGATTATCGGTGCGCTTCTCCGGCGGTCCTTGCAGCAATTGCAGGTAGTCGACCACGACCATATGCAGCCCGTGCTGGCGCTTCACCCGGCGCGCGCGCTGGCGCAGTCCGGTGATCGTCAGGGCCGGCGTGTCGTCGATATAAAGCGGCGCGCGGGCCATGTCCTGGGCCGCGACGGCGAGCTTCTGAAACTCGTCATGATCGATCTCGCCGCGTCGGATCCGGTCGCTGGGGATTTCGGACTGTTCGGCCAGGATACGTCCGGCCAACTGTTCGGCTGACATTTCCAGAGAGAAGAACAGGACCTTGCCGCCTTCCTCGGTGATGCGTCCCTCTTCATCCTCGACGGCGCGATAGGCCTTGGCGGCGTTGAAGGCGATGTTGGTCGCCAGCGCGGTCTTCCCCATGGAGGGCCGGCCGGCCAGGATCAACAGGTCCGAGCGGTGAAAACCGCCCAGCATCTGATCGACGCCGGCGAAGCCGGTCGTCACCCCGACCACATGGCTGTCGCGCTTGAAGGCCTCCTCGGCCGAGGCGACGGCCAACGTGACCGCGTCTTTCAGTGAGGCGACGTTGCGGTCCACTTCGCCGGTCGTCGCCAATTGATACAGCCGATGCTCAGCGCGCTCGATCTGTTTGGCGGACGTGTCCTCCATTTCTTCGACTGAGTAGGCGTCATTCACCATCTCCTCGCCGACGCCGATCAATTCACGCTTCAGGTACAGATCGCGCACCGTCTCGGCATAATCGCGGGCGTTGATCACCGTCACGACATTGGCGGCGAGGGTGAACAGGAACTGCTTGCCGCCGGCGCCGGCGATCAGCGGATCGCTGTCTGCGACATGCGACAGAGTGGTCGGCGAGGCGATTTGCCCCTGATCGGCGATTTGCCGGATCGCCTCGAAGACGCGGCGATGTTCGGGCCAATAGAAATGCTCGGACCGCAGCATATCGCTGACCTGCTCATAGGCCCGGTTGTTGCGCAGAACGGCGCCCAGCAGGGCGGCCTCGACCTCGGCGTTCTGCGGCGGCTCGCGCAGGCCCGGCGCGTCCTCTTCCCCGCCTTCGGCGATCAGCGAAAGGCCGGAGTCAATAGCTTCTTGTGTCATGCCGCGACACTATTCCCGCCGCCCCGGAACGTCATGCGGAACAGATCGGACCGGCGCCTGTGAATTCGGTGGATAGCGAGAATATGCCGATTCTTCCTGTATCCAGGTCGATACGGACCCAGAGCCCGGCACAAACCCCCGGCGGCATTGACCTTTCCCGGTCAACGCCTCTACCGTCAAATTCATGCGTATTGATGATTTGAGTTTTTCGGTCGGCATCGAGGAGGAATATCTGCTCGTCGATCCGGAAACCCGGAACCTGGCGCAAGACGCCGATCGACGCCAAGGCGTGATCGACTCGGTGGTGGCGCATATCGGCGAAGAGATCGGCTTCGCGACGCCCGAATTCCTGCGGGCCCAGGTCGAGATCGGCACCGGCGTGGCGCCCTCGATCAAGGATGTGCGCGCCAAGCTGAGCGCGCTGCGCCGCGCGGTGTCAGACGGCGCCCGGGCGCAAGGGTTGGAGATCATCGCCGCCTCGACCCATCCGAAGGCGGATTGGCGCGAGCTTCTGCATACCGACAAGGACCGCTACAACACACTGGCTCACGATCTGCAGGGCGTGGCGCGGCGTCTGGTGATTTGTGGCATGCATGTGCATGTCGGGATCGACGATGACGATCTGCGCATCGATCTGCTGGGCCAGGTCGCTTATTTCCTGCCGCATCTGCTGGCGCTGTCGACCTCCTCGCCTTTCTGGAACGGGCGTGACACGGGCTTGCAATGCTACCGTTTGTCGATTTTCGATGAATTGCCCCGCACCGGACTGCCGGAGCGCTTCGACAGTTGGTCCGACTATTCGCGCCATGTGCAGACGCTGGTCGATGTCGGGGTGATCGAGGAGCCGACCAAGATCTGGTGGGATATACGGCCCCATTGCAAATTCCCGACCCTGGAGATGCGGATCCCCGATATCTGCACATATATGGAGGACGGGATCACGATCGCCGCGCTTTACGCGTCGATCCTGTCGATGCTGATCCGGCTCCGCCGCTCGAACCAGCGCTGGCGCGGGTACAGTAATATGTTGATCAACGAGAATCGCTGGAGGGCCCAGCGTCACGGCGCGACCCAGGGCATGGTCGATTTCGGCTCCGGCAAGATGGTGGATTACGCCGAACTGCTGGAAGAAATTCTGATGCTGACCAAGGAGGATCAGGAGCGTCTGGATTGCGTCGAGGAGGCCCAGAACGCCCGCCGCATCATCGCCCGCGGCGCCAGTTCTCAGACTCAGCGCCGTATCTATCACGACGCGGTCGCCCGCGGCGCGAGCAATGAAGAGGCGCTGAACGCGGTCGTCGATTGGCTGATCGAAGAGACGGTGCGCGACCTCTAGGCCTTTCGGTCGTTTCAGGCTTGGATTCACGCCGCTCCCACGCCACATATCGAGCGCGCAATCGACCTGTGAATGAGGAAACCCATGCCTGAGATCGACGAAAAGACCCGTACCGAACTGGAAGCCGCCGCGTTCCGCACGCTCGTCGCGCATCTGCGCGAGCGCACGGACGTTCAGAATATCGACATGATGAATCTGACGGGCTTCTGCCGGAATTGCCTCAGCCGCTGGTATGGCGAAGCGGCGGCCGAGCATGGCGTCGACTTGAGCAAGGACGACGCGCGCGAGATTGTCTATGGCATGCCTTTCGCCGAATGGAAGGCGAAACACCAGACCGAGGCCAGCGACGCGCAGAAAGCCGCTTTCGCCGAGGCGTCGAAAGACGCGCATTGACGGCGAGCTGGCCCTATAGATCGGCGCGGATCTCCCAAAGTTCCGGGAAGAAGACATGGCTCAAGGCGTGCTGTAGATAGCTGACGCCCGCCGTGCCGCCGGTGCCGCGCCGATGGCCGATGATGCGTTTCACGGTTTCCAAATGGCGGAAGCGCCATTGCTGGAAACTGTCCTCCAGATCGACCAGCTTCTCGGCTAGTTCGTAGAGCCGCCAGTATTTCTCTGTGTCGCGATAGACGGCGGTCCAGGCGGCGGCGACGCTGTCCTGTGACGTATAGGGGCGGGTTCGGTCTCGGCTTAGAACCGTGTCGGCGATCTCGAGCCCATTGCGCGCCAAGGAGGCGATAGCGCTGTCATACAGGCTGGGCCCTTCCAGCGTCGCCTTGAGATGCGCGTGCCGCGGCGGATCATGTTCGAACGGCTTCACCATCGCCGCGCGCTTGTTCCCCAACAGGAATTCGATTTCGCGATATTGGTGCGATTGAAAGCCGGAACTGCGGCCCAGCCGGTCGCGGAATGTCAGATACTCGGCCGGCGTCATGGTCGACAGGACCGACCAGGACTGGATCAGCTGGGTCTGAATCCGCGCAACCCGCGACAGCATCTTCGAGACTTGCCCGAATTCGTCCGCGTCCAAGGCCGCCTGCGCTGCCCGGATCTCGTGGATCACCAGTTTCATCCAAAGTTCGGTCGCTTGATGGATGATGATGAAAAGCATCTCGTCATGGCTGTCCGAGACCGGGCTCTGCGCCGCCAGCAGCGCGTCCAAGCGCAGATAGGCGCCATAGCTCATATCCCGCGAAAAATCGGAATGGGCGCCGTCCGGCAGCTCCGTGGTCGAGGCGTCGCTCATGCCCCTGAGCATAGGGCTCAATCGGGGCGGTAGTCCATGCTGCGATATCCCGGAAGGGCGGCAATGCGGTCGAACCAGGCGCGGATCGCCGGATAGCGCGACAGATTGAAATCGCCCTCCTCGGCGACGGACGTGTAGGGATAGAGCGCGATGTCGGCCAGAGTCACCCTGTCGCCGACCAGCCAGTCCGACCGTTTCAATTGGCTCTCCAGGAGACCAAGGCATTCATAGCCAAAATCGATCTTCGGTTGCAGCGCGTCTTCCTGCTCAGGCGTCAGCGTCTTGAAATGGCGGGCGAAGCGGACGACCGCGATGGAGGGCTCGTGACTATATTGCTCCCAGAACAGCCATGAGAACATCTGGGCGCGCTGGAAAAGATCGTTCGGGATATAGACCGTCCCATCGGCCAGATAGGTCAGGATGGCGTTGGACTCGAACAGTTTTCGTCCGTCGTCGAAGCCCAGGACCGGGATCTTGCCGACCGGGCTGATATCCCGCAGGAAGGCCTCGGTCCGGCTTTCGCCCTCCAGGATGTTCACTTCGACACGCCGATAGGGCTGATCCAACAAGTTCAACAGCAGCGCAACCTTGTAGCCGTTGCCGCTGCCGTCGAAGTCATAGAGCGTCAGCATCGCCGCACCTCCCTTTGGTTTCAGGCGGCGGTGAAGCTGGCGCGCCGGACGGGCAATGGCAAACGCGAATTGCTGATGCGCGGATAAGGCTGAGTGATCCGACCTTCTCGGCCGAGGCCCGACAGGCGCCGGCTTGGGGTCCGGCATGACAGATGGAGGGGGGCGTCGCCCCGGACCTGATCCGGGGCCCATGGTTCCGCTCGATGGACGCCGGCTCGGGGGCCGGCGTGACGGGTAGACTGAGGCGCCCCGGACTTGATCCGGGGCCGATGCTGGAACCCTGCGCGTGCGAAGAGAGCCTACAAAAAGGGCGGCCCTGCTGAGGGGGCCGCCCTTCGATATCCAAAGCCGACCCTGGGTTCAGGGCCGATCGCCGGCGCTTATTTCGCGGCGAGTTTCTTCGCCTTGCGGCCGCCGATCGGGATCCGGCGCGGTTTCAACTCTTCCGGCACTTCGCGGGAGAGTTTCACATGCAGCAGGCCATGCTCCATGATCGCGCCTTCGACCTTGATATGGTCGGCCAGATTGAAGCGGCGCTCAAACGCGCGCTCGGCGATGCCGCGATACAGATAGCTGCGCTCTTCCTCGACCTTCTCATCGACCTCTTTGCGGCCGGAGATGGTCAGGACGTTTTCCTTCACCTCAATGGTCAGATCGTCTTCGGAAAAGCCGGCGACAGCCATCGAGATCTGATAGGAATCCTCGTCCAGCTTTTCAATATTGTAGGGCGGGTAGCCATTGTTCTGTTCGCTGGCCAGCGCATCAATCATGCGGGCCATTCGGTCGAAACCGACTGTGGTGCGGAACAGCGGGGAAAGATCATAAGTTCGCATCGTCATATCCTCCATCAGAAGCGACATGGGCTCGGCGTCCACCACCATGGTCGAACGCCTTTGGCGCGACCGGCTGGTTGAGCCCGATTTCGGCGCTCATGCTCGGTCATACCAGATATGGTGAGGCGGATTTTCGGGTCAAGAGGCGGCGCCGAAACGGAAAAGGCGGCCCCGAGGGACCGCCTTCCAAAACGCGAAAAAGCCTCGATGACGCGGCTATTTCAGGCCGAAACCGGCGAAACGCTTGTTGAAGCGCGCCACCTGGCCGCCTTCCAGGACCCGCTGCGGGCCGCCGGTCCAGGCCGGGTGCGAGGTCGGGTCGATTTCAAGGCGCAGCGTGTCGCCCGGGGCGCCCCAGGTCGAATGCGTCTTGTAGCTCGTGCCGTCGGTCATCACGACCGTGATTTCATGATAGTCGGGATGAATATCCGCTTTCATCGCTCTATTCCTTCTGCGCGCCCCGGCCCCGGTCTTCCGCGCGGTTGATGCATACGCCGCCGGGCGGTCGCTTGACGCTGTCAAAATGCAAAGGCGCATCGCGGTTGGCCGCAATACGCCGAACGGCGCAGGAGATACGCCGGTTGCGCCTTGGATGCAAGGGGCGGCGCGGTCTTTTCGCGCGCTTTTTTGCGCACCGGTCGGGCCCTAGCGCTCGGTCAGTTTCAACTCGATCCGGCGGTTTCGGCGGAGGGCGATCTCGTCGTCGCGCGGGTCAAGCGGCTGAAATTCGGCGAAGCCGGTCGCCGCCAGCCGGGAGGCGGGAATGCCCTGGTCTTTCAGGAACTTCACCACTGAGATGGCTCTTGCGGTCGAAAGCTCCCAATTCGATGGGAAGCGCGCGGTCGATATCGGAATTTTGTCCGTATGGCCGTCGACCCTTAGGACCCAGTTGATCTCGGCGGGGATGTCGCTGGAAATCTCGATCAGGGTCCGGGCCAACTGCCCCATCTGCAACTGGCCTTCGACCCCCAGCGCGTCCGAGCCCTGATCGAACAGCACTTCGGACTGGAAGACAAAACGGTCGCCGACGACCTGGATGTCGCGGCGGTTCCCGAGAATCTGCCGCAACTTGCCGAAAAACTCCGACCGGTAGCGCGCCAATTCCTGGACCTGGCTCGCCAGGGCGACATTCAGGCGCCGACCCAAATCGACGATCTGGGCCTGCTGCTCCGCGTCCTTCTTTTCCGATGCGTCCAGCAGGGCCGCCAACTCGCCGATCTGGGCGTTCAAGGCCTCGATCTGCTGCGCCAGCCGCGCCGCCTCCGCCCGCGCCAACAGCGCCGCCTCGGTCTGTTCGTCAATCGCCCGCAGCCGGCTCTGTAATTCGGCGGCCTGTTCTTCGAGTTGCTCTTCCTGGCCCAGCAGTTCCGCTTCCTGGACCTGATTGGCGGCTTCGAGATCGGCCACCGATGTCAGCAACTCGTCGCGCAAGGCCTGAAGCGCGTCGATGTCCTGGCTCAGTTGGTCCAATTCGCCAAGCTGGGCCTGGATCGTTTCCTTGTCCGCTTCGATCGTGGCGAAGGCGTCCTCCAATGCGTCCCGGCTTTGGCTGAGTTCCTGATCCCGCTCGGAAATCAGGGTTTCGGACTCCGCGAGACGGGTTTCCAAATCGCGGAGGACGGCGGTCAATTGGCCGCGTTCCTCTTGTGAATTCTCCAATCGGGCGAGGATGGCGTTGCGTTCCTGGCGCAGGGCGCTGACCTGGCGCTCAATCTCATCCCGCCGCGCCAGGCTGGAGCGCAGTTGCGAGGACAGGCTTTCGACATTCGCGCGCAGATCGTCGCTGGCCGCGCGTTCCAGATTGAGCTGCTCGGCCATGTCGGCGATCTGCCGGTTCAGCCTGTCCAGCGCCTGATCGCGGCCAACCAGGGCCTCGTTGAGATAAAGCTGGGAGACGACAAAGATCATCAAGAGGAAGATGATCACCATCAAGAGCGTGGCCAGGGCGTCGACGAAGCCGGGCCATATATCGAAATTCTGGCGTTGGCGGCGAACCAGCGCCATCAGACGTCGCCGCCTTCCGCGATGGCCGCGATGGTGCGGGCCAGCAGCCGGATCTCACTGCGGATCTCCTGAACCGTCTCGGCGCGGCCTGTGGCGGCTTGCTCGATTAAGCGCGCCATGTGGTTTTCGATTGAGGCGAGATGCCGCTGCACCGCCTGATCAGCGCCGGCCGCCTGCCGCGCGCCAAGCTCTTCCAGGGCGCTTTGCAGCTGTCGCTGGCCGTCCGCGAGTTTCGCCATCAGTTGCTGCTCTTGCTGCAGCGAGCCGGCCAGCCGGGCGATCCCGTCGGTCAGTTGCTTGATGTCGCTATGAGAGGCGCTGCGCGATTCTTCCGCCTTGGCGATGGTCCTTTGCAGGCCTTCCAGACTGTCGGCGGTCTGTTCCAGCAGCGCCTGGATATAGGCGGGGACGGACTGGTCGCCATCGCTGATCACGCCGCCGCCGCCCGACAGCCGCGTCAGGCTGCTCAGCCATTCCTCAAGGTCGTTGTAGAACCGGTTCTGCGCCTGGTTCGCCTGAAGCCCAAGAAAACCGATGACCAGAGAGCCAGCCAGGCCGAACAGCGAGGAGGAGAAGGCCGTTCCCATGCCTTCCAGCGGCGCCTCGAGCCCAGACTTCAACTCTTCGAAAGCAAGGCCGATATCCGCCCCGCCGACCTCGACGCCGGCGATCACGGCGCTGACGCTCTGAACCGTGATCAGCAGGCCCCAGAAAGTGCCAAGCAGGCCGAGAAACACCAACAGCCCGACCATATAGCGGCCGATCTCGCGCATCTCGTCCAGGCGCGAGCCGACGCCGTCCAGCAAGGTCTGCATCGCTGTCGTGTTCAGGCTCAGACGGGTCGCCCGATCGCTGCGTTCCGAAAGCATGGTGGCGGCCGGGGCCAAAAGGCGCGGGGGCGCGATGCTGGTCTGTGCGCCATGCGCCCCACGCTGGAAATTCTCGACCCATAGGATCTCGCGGTTCAACCGGCCGACGGTATAGAATTCCAGCACAATCCCGATCGCCAGAACCCCCAGGATCACACTGTTCAGAAAGACATTCGCGTTGAACGCGCTTAACAGGGTTTCAAAGATCAACAGGCAGCCCAAAGCGATCAGCACTAGGAAGATCGCCATTCGAAGCAGAAATCCATAGGGCTTGGTCACGGGGCCGTATCTCCTTAGGGCATGGCGGCGGAAGGCGACGCTTGACGGCCGGCTCGGCGCCCAGAAAGGCGGCGGGACGGGTCAGCGACGAGCCGAACTATCCTTGCGGGATGACCACATCAACGCGGTTCGGATCGCCGTCATCCGACTTAGCGCCCAAGGCGCGGACATCCATGCGGGTGCTGCGCACCCCTTTCTTAATCAGGTAAGTGCGCACGGCAAGGGCGCGGAATAGCGAGGTGCGCCGCGACTGGCTGGCGGAATCGCCGGGGCTTTGCGCATATCCCATCAGCTGGATGCGCAAGCCGGAGTCGGCGTTCAACTGTTCGGCGACCCGGTCCAAGGCGGCGGTCGATCCGGCCGGCAATTCCGACGCCTTGCCCTCGAATTTCACCGTCACCTTACCCGGCGTTTCGATCACCACATCCGGGTTTAGCGCCGCCACCTGATCCGCGGCCGCTTCCGTTGGCGCTGTGGGCGGGTCCAACGCATCGGCTGCGGTGCGTCTGGCTGGTTGGTCCGGCGCGGACTGGGTCGCTGGTTCCGGCGCGCGCGCGGCCGGCGGCGTAATCACGGGCGCCGCTGGAGGCGGCGGCGCGGCCGCCACAGGCGCAGGGGCCGGGGCAGGCGCCGGTGTGGGGGGCGGCGCCGGCGCCGGAGCGGCCGCCTGGGGTGCGGGGGCCGGCGTTGAACTTGGAGTCGGCGACGGCGCAGGTTCCGGCGTGGCCGCTTGAGGCCGCGCTGGTTCAGGCCTGGCGGCCTGTGGCGTTGCCGCCTGTGGGGTTGCCGCTTGCGGCCTGGCGGGCTGCGGCGCCGCCGGTTCCGGCCGTGCGGGTTCTGGCGTTGCAGCCTGGGGAGACGCAGCCTGGGGTGACGACGCTCGCGGCGTAGCGGGTTGAGGCGTCGTCGCCTGGGGGGGCTGCGCGGCTTGCGGACGCGGCGCTGGCGGGGGCGGCGCTGGCGCGGCCGGTTCTGGCGCGGCTGCCTGGCGCGCCGCGACCTGCGGGCTGGGCGCGGGCGTCGGTGTTGGCGGCGGCGGGCTTGTCGACGGTCGCGCCGGTACGGCCGCGCTCGGCCGTTGCGGCTGCAGATCCGCCGCCGATTGCGGCGCAGCGTTCGCTTCCAATCCCGATCTCGGCGTCGCGCGCGCGACGGCCGATCCTGTCGCCGGCGCCGCGCCGGTCAAACCGGATTGCGGCGAGCGTGCGGGCGCTGGCGCGACGGCCCCAGTTCCAGCCCCAGCGCCAGTTCCAGCCGCGGCGGTCGGCGGCGGCGTCGATAGCGTGGCGTTAGGGTTGCGTTGAACGAAGGCGCTGCCGGACCCGGCGACCACGGGCGGCTGACGCAACAGTTGGGGCAGGTTCACCGGCGGCCCAAGCCTGTCGAGAGCGCTGAGATCGACCGTGACGGGGTCGCCGACGACGGCGACGCCTGAATAGTAGGACGTGCCGCTCCGGCTCTGAGCGTGGCTCGGTCCCGCGAAACAAGCGGCTGTGACCGCGAGGCCGGCTGCGCCGGCGAGAAGCAAGGCTCTATTGCCGCGCGCTCTGGCGCGTGCTGTGTCGATGGAATCGATGGGTGACTGCGATTTCATTCGAATGGTCCTAGACCTATGGGTGACGCCTATTTCTCTGCTGTCGCGACGGCCTCTGATGTACCGAATGGGACGCGCCGCCGCTTGCCGCCGAGAAACATGGTTTCGGAGATTTTATCAGGGGATTCTCGCCCATTTGGAAACCGCCTGATGCAGCTTCATCCCACCGGTCGCAGCGTAGCGAAGGCGTTCCGCGCCCTCAACCGCTCAATCGGTGAATTCGCGCCAAATCCGAGCCCGCCGGCGCCGGTCGGCCAAAACCCGCTTTAGGCGGCGTTCTTGATCAGTTTCGTCAGGCCGGTATGCAGCGGGCCATTGGCGGCGACCAGATCGGCGCTCTTCAGGGTGAAGGCGCGGCCTTGCGCATCGCTCACGAATCCACCCGCTTCGCGGACAAGCACGACGCCCGCCGCGACATCCCACGGCTTCAACCCGCGTTCCCAGAACCCATCGAACCGGCCGGCGGCGACATAGGCCAGGTCAAGCGAGGCGACGCCGAGACGGCGGACGCCGGCCGCGACGCCCATCACCGCGTGCAGCCGCTGGATAAACTGCGCGTGTCCTTCCGGCCCGCCGCCGATCCCCAGATGCGGAATGCCGGTGCCGATGACCGCATCCGCCATCTCGGTGCGGCCAGAGACGCGCAGGCGTCGGTCGCGCTGATACGCTCCGGCGCCCTTCTCGGCCCAGAACAGCTCGTCCTTGATCGGGTCGTAGATCACGCCGGCGGTCAACTCGCCGCGGGTTTCAAGCGCGATGGAGATCGCCCAATGCGGCATGCCGTGCAGGAAATTCGTGGTGCCGTCGAGCGGATCGATGATGAAGCGGTTCTCGGAATCGTCGGCCTTGAGCTCGCCTGATTCCTCCATCAGATAGCCGTAATCAGGCCGCGCCTTCTGCAACTCGCGCAGAATGATCTCTTCGGCCTTGCGGTCGGCGGAACTGACGAAATCCGCCGGCCCCTTGCGCTGGACCTGAAGCTGCTCGATCTCGCCGAAATCCCGGATCAGCGCCCGGCCCGCCTTCTCGGCGGCGCGCATCATTATGTTGATATTGGCGCTGCGTACGGCCATGACCCGGATATCCCTGAATAGAGCGGTGTTGGAAGAGAGCGCCGGCTGGCTCAGTCTTTCGCCCGTTCGGAATAGGTCCCGTCGGCGGTGGCGACGACGATTCGCGTGCCCGCCTCGATATGCGGCGGCACCAGGACACGTTCGCCATTTTCCAGCACAGCCGGCTTGTAGGAACTGGACTGGGTCTGGCCTTTGACGACCGGGTCGGCCTCGACCACTTCCATGACCACCGTCTTGGGCAGCGAGGCCGCGATCGGCGACCCTTCATGGGTGCGCAACTGACAGATCATGCCTTCCTGTAGATAGGCCTTTGACGGGCCGATGATCTCGCCCGGCACTTCGATCTGTTCATAGGTCTCAGTGTCCATGAACGTGTAAATACCGTCCGCGTCGAACAGATACTGATAGTCGCTTTCGAACAGCTGGGCCCGTTCGATGGTCTCCTGGGTCCGGAAGCGCAGATTGGTCTTGTTGCCGCTCAGCGGATCGCGCGCCTCGATCTGGGAGACCGCAGCGCCCTTGCCCGGTTGATTGATCTCGTTCTTGACCACGACGAGCAGCTTGCCTTCGTGCATGAAGGCGTTGCCCTGGCGCAGGTTGATGGCCGTATCTTTCATGGCGCGTCAGCTCCGGTCTGCATGGGTCGCTGCGTCCAATGAGATGATCCGACTTGGACGAGCCTAAAGCGCGCGGTAGATATCACCCGGCCCGTATCCAGGCAACTCCGCACAGGCAGTCCCGTTATGACCTCGTCGCAGCCCGCTTCGCGCTGGTGGTCCAAGACCGCGCTCGACGCCCGCCGTCCGGGGTTGCAGGTCCGCGACCGGGTGCGCCGCGCCCTGCGGGGCTTTTTCGATCGCGAAGGCTTTGTCGAGGTCGAGACGCCGGCGTTGCAGGTCTCGCCCGGCATGGAGCCGCATCTTTCGGTCTTCGAGACCAGCCTGATCGCGCCCGGACGCGGCGCTGATCCAGAGCGCGAGACTCGCCACGCCGCGCGCCGGTTCCTGCACACGTCACCGGAATTCGCCATGAAGAAACTTCTGGCGGGCGGTGAGGAAGCGATCTGGCAATGGGCGCGGGTGTTTCGAAACGCCGAAGGCTCGGCGACGCACCAGCCTGAATTCGTGATGATCGAATGGTACCGCGCGCAGGCGGGCTACACGGCGATCATGGAGGATTGCGAGTCCTTGCTGAAGACCTGCGCCGTCGCGGGGCCCTATCGCCGCGGCGCCCTTGCCTGCGATCCGGCGTTGGGCTGCGCGCGGCTGACCGTGGAGGAGGCTTTTCGGCGACACGCCGGGATCGACCTGCGCGCGAGCTACGGGGCCGACCCGTCCAGGCCCGACGCCTCAGTGCTGCGGGCGCAGGCGGCAAGCGCCGGGGTCCGGACCGATGCGGCGGACGGCTGGGATGATGTCTTTTTCCGGATCATGGACGAACGGATCGAACCGAATCTCGGCGTTGGACGGCCGACGATTCTGACCGATTATCCGATTTCGATGGCGGCCCTGGCGCGGCCTAAGCCGGATGATCCCATGCTTGCTGAACGGTTCGAGCTTTATGTCTGCGGCGTAGAACTGGCGAATGCGTTCGGGGAACTCAGCGACGCGGCGGAACAGCGCCGCCGTTTCGAGGCGGACGCCGCCCTTACGAAACGCCTGTATGACCGGGACGCGGTAATCGATGAGGATTTTCTCGACGCCGTCGCCGCCTTGCCGTCCTGCGCCGGGATTGCGCTCGGTTTCGACCGGCTGGTCATGCTGGCCTGCGGCGCGGAGGATCTTCGGGACGTGCTGTGGGCCCCGGTCGAATAGGGCGGCCCATGCGCTTATCCGCCGGCCCGGCGCAGCCGCTTCTCCAGGCCGCGCAGGGCGAGCGATAGGCTGACGGTCATTAAGAGATAGACATAGGCGACGATATTGTAGGTCTCGAGAAAGCGGAAAGAGCCGGCGGCGTAGAGCTTGCCCAACTGGGTGATATCGGCGACGCCGAGGACCGAGACCAAGGAGCTGTCTTTCACCAGCGCGATAAAGTCGTTGCCGAGCGGCGGCAGGATGGTGCGCGTCGCCTGTGGCAGCACGATCAGGTGAAAACGCCGCCAGGGCGACAGGCCGAGCGCGCGGGCGGCCTCGATCTGGCCCTTGTCGACCGACTGAATGCCGGCCCGGAAGACCTCTGAGATGAAGGCGGCGTAGCCGATGGTCAGGGCGGCGATCGCACGCGCGATCAGCGGGAAATCCCGCATCCGCATCTGCGGCCCGCCCGTCAATTCCATGATCCAATTCCACAGCGCGACCATCGCCGGCGCGCCGACAAAGGCGATGTAGAACAACAGCACCAGGATCGGGATGCCGCGGACCACCTCGACATAAAGCCGGGCGACCTGCCGTAGAATGACCGATTTCGACAGGGCGGCGACGGCGATCGCCAGACCCAATATGCAAGCCAGGGCGAAAGAGATCAGCGTGACGAAAACCGTGACGCCGACGCCGCGCGCGACAATGGCGAACACCTCGGAATAGAGCTCATCCGAGACAATGCGCCAGCCGAGATAGACTCCGGCCGCGACCAGGATCAGCAGCCACCAGGGGAAGTCGCTATGCGCGTCCCCCTGGCCGCCGCCGCCTTCAGCGGAAATCACCTATTCGCCGAGTTTATAGTCGAGGAACCATTTCTTGTTGAGCGCGTCGATGGTTCCATCCGCTTTCATCGCGGCGATGGCCGCGTTCATCGGCGCGACCAGATCGGAGCCTCTGGGGAAGATGAAACCGAAATCCTCTGTGCCCATGCTGTCGCCGGTCAGCTTGAACACGTCCGGATTGGCGTCGACATAGCCTTGGCCGGCCGTGCCGTCGGTCAGAACCGTATCGACATCGCCGACGCGTAGGGCCTGCACGGAGGCGCCGAAGGTTTCGAACAGCTTGATGCGCGGATTGGCCTCGTCGCCGTCGAGCATGTCATAGACTGCGACATAGAAGGGCGTCGTTCCCGGCTGGGCCCCGACCAAGCCATCTTCCATCGCCGCGAAGCTCGGTCCATCGGTGAAGCGTGTCTCGTCGGCGCGGACCAGCATGAACATTTCCGACCGCATATAGGCGTCAGAGAAATCGACTTTCTCCGCCCGGTCTTCGCGGATCGTGATGCCCGTCATGCCGAGATCGAATTGACCTTCTGAGACGGCGGCGATCATCGCGTCCCAACTGATGTTCTGATAGACGATTTCGATATTCAGACGTTTGGCGATGTCCGCCATCGCGTCATATTCCCAGCCGATGGCGTCCCCGGTCTTGGGGTCGACGAATTGCAGCGGCGGATAGGCGTTTTCGGTCACCACGACGACCTCGCGGCCGCCCAGGTCCGGGACCGCGTCGGTGGCGCTGGCTGGCGCTGCGGCCGCGACCGCCAGACCGGTGAAGGCGGCGAGGCCGCAGAAAAACCCAACTGATTGATCAAAAATCCGACCCATATCCGTCTCCGAGAGCAAAATTGTTCAACTCGGCTAGGATGACAAAGCTGGCGGACGGGTCAAGCGGGATCGGCGCCGACCGTCAAGATTCTGCGCTATGCGGATTGGCGACGCGACCCGGCCTGCGACGGATCAGCATTGCGGCTTCAGACGAACCAAACCCCAGCCGAAGGTTGCATCCCGACCCGGGTCGCCCAGATCCCGCGTGTAGCGCTGCAGACTGGCGCGCAGCGCGTCTGCGTCGGTCGGAAACCCGGCGTCGAGATGGATCGCCACCATCGCGGTGATGAAGGGCGCGGCGAAGGAGGTGCCGCTTTGCTTCTTCAAGCCGCCCCGCGTCTCCGTCACCAGATCGACCCCGGGCGCGGCGAAGTCGATATAGCCGCCCTGATTGGCGTACGGATAGACGTTCAGCGTCCGATCGATGGCGGTGACGGAAATGACCTTGGGATGGGCGGCTGGCCAGGCCGGCGCCGCCTTCGGTCCGTTGTTGCCGGCCGCCGCCACAATGACGATGCCGGAGCGTTGAAGTTTGTTCAGCACGAAGGACATGACAGCATTGCCGCCACCGGCGATCGACATATTCACGACATTCACACGGTTCTTGGACAGCCATTCCGCCGCCTTTAGCATATTCGACAGGTTGCCGACCTCGCGTCCGCCGCGATATTCGAACATGCCCGCCGCGAAGAGCGTCGCGCCCGGCAGCATGCCGCCGACGCCCTTGTCGCCGACCGGGCGGGCGACCAGCATGCTGGCTACTGCGGTCCCGTGGGTGTAGCCGGCCGGCTTGCGCCCCTCCGCCGTGAAGCTCTCGAACACGACGCGTTGGCCGCGCAGTTGCGCCGCGTTGACGTCGACCGCGCCGTCGAGCATGCCGATCCGCATGCCGACGCCGCAACTTTTCGGCACTTGACCCCAACCGACATAGCCGCGCGAAAAGTCTCGGCCGACAGGCGCGGCGGACAGGTCAAGAATCTGGTTGGCGTCGACAATGGTGTCCGGGAAGTCCTGCTTCAGCTGTTTGATCGCCGCCTTTTCGCTCAGGTCCGAGGGGATGGCGACCCGCCAGACCTCCATGTCCATTTCGAACATGCGGATGCGCTCCAGAATACGGTATCCGGCGGCGCGGAGTTGCGTTTCCGACCCTTGCGGCGGATTGACCATCAACACCTGGCCGCGCATCACCTCGCGCGTCTTGAGACTGTCGATCTGCTCGTCGGTCGGGGACACATCTTCCGGCGCCGCCGAGGGCCGAACCTCCAACTGGGCGCCGGTGCCGGTGTCGACAATGACGGGCCGGCCTTGTTCGTCGTTCCTGAGGATGCGCCAGGACGGCGACTGCGCCTCGTCGAAACTCTGCTCTTGCGCCAAGGATTGCGTGGTCAGCGCGAGTCCGAACAGGACGGAAAACGCCATCAACAGCGCGCATAGCGGCGCCGGGGAAACGGACCTCGGCCAGCGTTGGTCTATCATGGTCACCTCGACGTCAGAACCGCTACCTAGGAAGCGCCCCATAGCGCGTATACAGTGGATCGACTCGCGGCGCGAAATCAATGATTTGGCCCGTCCGCGTTTGGAGCCAGGCTCACGCATCGCCGATCATGTCACGCCACGCGTCTTCGCTGAGGATCGGCACGCCCAGCGCCTCGGCCTTGCGGGCTTTCGACCCCGCATCGGCCCCGACGACGACATAGTCGGTTTTCTTGCTGACCGAGCCCGCGACTTTCGCGCCAAGGCTCTCGGCCCGCGCTTTCGCCTCGTTCCGGGTCATTTTCTCCAGCGTACCGGTGAAAACCACGGTCTTGCCGGCGACCGCCGTATCGGTCGCGGCTGCTGCAACCGCCTCTATGGTCAGGCGGTCGAGCAATAGATCGAATTCGCGCAGGCTGCGCTCTTCTCGAAAGAAATCGAGGATGTCGGCGGCCACAGACGCGCCGATCCCGTCGATATTCACCAGATCCGCGAACGCCGGGCCTTCCGGATCGTCCCGCGCCTCGAGCATCGCCTGTTTCCAGGTCGGCGCCGCGCCGTAATTCCGCGCCAGCGTCTTCGCCGTGGCCTGGCCCACCTGCCGAATGCCCAGCGCGTAGATGAAGCGGTCGAGATCGATACGGCGGCGGTCGTCGATCGAATTGAACAGGTTCGCCGCCGAGGTTTCGCCCCAGCCCTCGCGCTCGGCGAGCGGGGGCGCGCCGTCCTGCCCGTCGCGCTCCTGCAGGGTGAAGATATCCGCCGGCGCGGCGATCAAGCCGTCCTCGACGAAGGCTTCGATGGTGCGGCCGCCCAACCCCTCGATGTCGAACGCGTCGCGCGAGACGAAGTGCTTCAAACGCGCGACCCGCTGATAGGGGCATTCCAAGCCGCCGGAACAGCGCCGCACCGCTTCGCCCTCAGGCCGTAGGGCTGGCGTTTCGAGCGGGCAGGGGCAGGTGGTCAGGCTTTCGAACGGCGCGCCCCGGTCCGGCCGGTCCGCGTCGATGACGCGCACGATCTGGGGGATCACATCGCCGGCGCGCTGGACGATGACGCGGTCCCCTTCCCGTATGTCCTTGCGCGCGATTTCGTCCTCATTGTGCAAGGTGGCGCGCGAGACGACCACGCCACCCACCGTGATCGGCTCCAGATTGGCGACCGGCGTTAGGGCGCCGGTGCGGCCGACCTGAATCGTAATCCTGTTGAGGATCGTTTCGGCCTGTTCGGCCGGGAATTTGTGGGCGATAGCCCAACGCGGCGCGCGGCTGACAAAGCCCAGACGCTGCTGCCAGTCGAGCCGATCGACCTTGTAAACGACGCCGTCAATATCGAAATCGAGCGTCGGGCGGGCGGTCATGATGGTTTGGTAATGGGCCAGCGCCGCGTCGAGGTCGGCGCAGGTCTCGGTCGGGTGATTGAGCGCGAAGCCCCAGGCTTCGAGATTCTGACGCGCCTCCGTCACCGTCTCGCCCAAGGGCGCGGATATTTCGCCCCAAGCGTAGCCAAAGAAGGCGAGCGGGCGCTGGGCGGTGATCGCAGGGTCGAGCTGGCGCAAACTGCCGGCCGCCGCATTGCGCGGATTCGCGAACAGCTTGCCGCCGCTGTCCTCTTGCCGCTGGTTCAAGGCGGCGAAGTCCTGGCGCCGCATAAAGACCTCGCCGCGCACTTCCAGCGTCTCGGGCCAACCCGAGCCGGCAAGGGTCTTCGGCACGCTTTCTATGGTACGGACATTGCGCGTGACGTCCTCGCCGATCGCGCCGTCGCCGCGGGTGGCCGCCTGCACCAGAACCCCGCCCTCATAGCGCAGCGAGGCGCTGAGCCCGTCGATCTTCGGCTCGGCCACAATCTCAATCGGCTCCGCGTCCTCGAGTCCCAGGAAACGCCGGATACGTTGTAGGAATTCGGCGACATCGTCGTCGGAGAAAGCGTTGCCCAAGGACAACATCGGGACCCGATGGGCGACTTTCGAAAAGGCGTCCGACGCCGCCGCGCCAACCCTGTGCGTCGGGCTGTCGGCGCGGACCAGTTCCGGGAAGCGCGCCTCGATCGCGTCATTCCGGCGGCGCAGCGCGTCATAGGCCGCGTCCGAGATTTCCGGCGCGTCCTCCTTGTGATAGCGCGCGTCGTGATAGGCGATCTCCATCGCCAACCGCGCGAGTTCCGTGCGCGCCTGCGCCTCGGTCAGTGCCTCGACCGCCGCATTCTGATTATCCGCCATGGCTTAGGCCGCCGCGCGGGCGCGCAGCAGCTGTTTGGCCGCCGCGCGCGCTTCTCCGGTGATTTCCTCGCCTGAAAGCATCCGGGCGACTTCCTCCAGCCGCTGATCGGGGGAGAGGGATTCGACGGCGGTGATCATCGCGCCTTTCGACAGGCCCTTGGCGACACGCAGATGATGCGCGCCCAGCGCCGCGACTTGTGGCGAATGGGTGACCACCAGGATCTGGCGTTCCGCCGCTAGCCGCTCCAGGCGCGATCCGACCGCCGCCGCCGTTGCGCCGCCGACCCCGCTATCGACCTCGTCGAAGATTATCGTCGGCGCGCCGCCTGTCTCCGCCAAAGTCACTTTCAAGGCCAACAGGAACCGGGAGAGTTCGCCGCCGGACGCGATCCGGTCGATCGGACCCGGGGGCGCGCCCGGATTGGTCGCGACTAGGAAGCGGACCCGGTCCCGGCCGCGCGCGCTCCAGTCGCTTTCCGGCGCCGCTTCGATCTCGGTATGGAAACGCGCCCGGTCCAGCTTCAGCGGCGGCAGCTCTTTGGAGACCGCCCCGTCGAGCCCAAGCGCCGCCTTTGTCCGCGCGGCCGTTAGTTGATCAGCGGCGTCGATGAAACCTCGCCGGGTCTCCGCCTCCGCTGCTTCCAGCGCCGCTAGGCGGTCGTCGCCGCTCTCGATCAGGTCCAGCCGCGCCGAGAAATCCGCGAGCAGGTCGGGCAGGGCGTCGACCGCGACCGCGTGTTTCCGGGCGGCGTCGCGCAGGGCGAACAGCCGCTCCTCCAAGGCTTCCAGCGCGCCGCCGCCGGCGTCGATCTGCGCGGCGACCCGGTTCAGCGCGGCCCCGGCCTCATCCACTTCGATCAGCGCCCGATCCACGGCCGCCAGCGCCTCATCAAGTGCGCCGCCCGCCATGGGGGCCGCACCGGCCAGCGCGCGGGAGGCGGCGCCGAGCCCCGCCTGCGCCGCGCCTCCGCCGTCGGATGTCGCGCCGCCCATCAGCGCCGCCGTCGCCGCTGACACCGCCTCGATGATCCGTTCGGCGTTCCGCAGGATGGCGCGTTCTTCGTCCAGGCGTTTTTCTTCGCCGGTTTCCGGGGCCAGTTGGCTCAACTCCTCTACCGAATGCCGCAGGAAGGCCTCTTGCGCTTTACTCTCCGAGGCCGCTTCCCGCGCCGCTGAAAGCTCTGCACCCGCCGCGCGCCAGGACTTGAACGCATCGGCGCAGGCGGCCGCTTCACGCTCCGCCCGAGCGAATTGGTCGAGCAGATCGATATGGCTTGCCGGGTCCATCAGACCATTCTGGTCGAACTGACCCTGGATTTCGACCAGGCAACCGCCGACCCGGCGCAGCAGCGAGACGCTGACCGGTTGATCGTTGATGAAGGCGCGGCTGCGGCCGTCCGGCGTCAGGGTTCGGCGTAACAGGATTTCGCCGGGTTCGCTGTCGATGTCATGTTCCGACAGCAGCGCCTCAATTGGCTCGCCGGCGTCCGATAGGGCGAAGCGCGCGGTGACACTGGCCTGATCCGCGCCATGGCGCACCAACCGCGCGTCGGCGCGGGCGCCCAGCGCCAAGCCCATCGCGTCCAACAGGATCGATTTGCCCGCGCCTGTCTCGCCGGTCAAAACGCCCAGGCCGGAGTCGAAGGTCATGTCCAACCGGTCGATCAGGACGACGTTTCGGATCGAGAGGTCGTTGATCATGGATGAGCGATCATCGTTGATCGCGCGGGACTGGACGCGCGAAACTGGTTGCGCCGCCGCGGGCGCCGGACGCTAGAAGGGCCAAAGCGCCTCTGTCCAAGACTCTTCGACCGGGTCGTCGTCCGTGTCGAGATTTAGGAGCGCATAACTGTCGGAATACCACTCGCTGCCCGGGAAATTATGACCCAGTACGGCGGCGGCGCTCTGCGCCTCGTCCGTCACGCCGACGGCCAGATAGCTCTCGACGACCCGGTGCAGCGCTTCCGGGACATGCGTCGTGGTTTGGTAGCGTTCGATTACAGTGCGAAACCGGTTGATGGCGGCGAGATATTCGCCGCGATCCTGATAGAAGCGGCCGATCTCCATCTCTTTGCCGGCCAGGTGGTCGAGCGTCAGATCGATTTTCAGCGAGGCGTCCCGCGCATACGGCGTGTCGGGAAAACGCTGAGTCACTTCCTGCAATGATTCCAGCGCCAGACGGGTGATCTTTTGATCGCGCCCAATATCGACGATCTGTTCGTAGTAACTGACACCGCGCAGATAGTACGCGTACGGCGCGTCCGGGTTGCCGGGATGCAGGTCAATAAAACGGTCCAAGGCGATTATGGCGTCGTCATACTCATCGTTCAGATAATAGACGTACGCCGCCATCAATTGGGCCTTGGTCGCCCAGATCGAGTAGGGATGCTGACGGTCCACTTCCTCGAAGGAACTGCGCGCCCCAACGAAGTCCTCGGCTTCGAGCGCATCCAGGGCGTCGTTGTATAGGATCTCAACAGGCTGCTCGACATAAGGCCTTGCGGTCTCTTCACTCGTGCACGCAGCGATAAACGCCGCGCCGGCCAAAGCGCCGGCGCGCAGCGCCTGAAAAACCATTCTACGCGTCCCTGATGAATGGCGCGCCCCTGTTGAATGGCGCGCACCGTGCGCAGTAGAGCTCATTCCCGTCAGCCTTCTCGACCCGTGCAAACCGGGCGATAGTATACTGAAAACCGACCAGTATGGGCAAGAAGGACCGGCGCTCTGGGACCCAAGATCGGACCTTAGACGTGACGCGGGTGATTGAAGGGTCGGGCGGTCGCCCCGTGCCGATTAGCGCGTTTAGGGCAGGCTATTCAGCGGCGGCGAGGAAACGGCCCTGCGGCATCGGCGCTTCCAAGGTCGCCGCGTCGACGATCTCGTAATTGGAGGGGTCGGAGAACAGCGCATGCAGAAGCGCGTTGTTCAGCGCGTGGCCGGTGCGTTCCGCCCGCACGGCGCCGACCAGTTCGGCGCCGCAGAGCGCGAGATCGCCGATACAATCCAGGATCTTGTGGCGGACGAATTCGTCTCGATAGCGCAAGCCGTCTTCGTTCAGAATGGTCTCGCCGTCGATCACAACCGCATTGTCCAATCCGCCTCCCAGGGCCAGACCGGCTTTCCGCATCGCGTCCACCTCATGCATGAAGCCGAACGTCCGCGCCTTCGCGATCTCGCGCGCAAAGCGGCCTTCCGCGACGCGGACCGATTTTGACTGGCGTCCGATCACATCGCAGGGGAAATCGATCGTCAGATCGATGGACAACCCGTCTTCGAGCTCGTCGACCGGAGACAAAGCGGCGAAGCCCGCCTCGGTCTCGACACGCACGTCTTTCAGCACACGCACGACCTTGCGCGGCGCGTTCAAATCCACGGTCCCGGCGCAATCGATCAGGAAGACAAACGGCTCCGAACTGCCGTCCATCACCGGGGTTTCCGGTCCATCCAGCTCGATCAAGACATTGTCGACGCCTGTCGCGTAAAGCGCCGCCATGAGATGTTCGATCGTCGCGACGCTGACGCCATCGGCGTTGCTGACGGTGCTGCAGAGGCGGGTGTCGGAGATCGCGTCGAATTTCGCATCAACGAAGGGGTTTACCTGATCGGCGTCAACATCGGTGCGCTTGAAGACGACGCCATGCCCGGCCGGGGCGGGGCGCAGGGTCATCGTCACCGGAACGCCGCTGTGAAGCCCTTTGTCGACGCACGGGATCGCGCGCTTCAAGCTGCGCTGCATCACCGGTCGAAGGTCCCTGCGCGCCGTGTTAATATCGCGCACGCCGACATCCGTCATTCCGTCCAACATAGTGCCTCACATCAAACTCGTTACACTCGGAAAGGCGTCGGCTCGTTCGCGGGGTGGTCGAGAGCCCGCCGCCGCTTGCGTTAACCATACCGCACCTTTTCGCTAGGATTAGGACGTAGCAGCCGCCCCAGTACCGAACAAATCAAACAATGTTTCGGTTTGTTACCCATTACATCACTTTGTAAGTTATTGATTATAGTATGAAATAATCGAGTTTCCATGCCTTCGGCCAACTCTAAAGAAATGGGGCCGGACGGGGCGCTTTCTCGCGCGTCCGACCGGCCCCAAAAATCGATTCTCAGGTCCAGCCTAGTTCGCCTGACGGCGCAGGAAAGCGGGTATCTCCAGCATCTCCTCGTCGGCCTTGCTCGGCTCCAACGCAGCGCCGGACGCGCCGGTCGGGGCGAGATCGGGCTGCGTCGCCGGCGCTCGGGCCGGGCCGGGACTTGGCTCTTGGCGCGCAGCGTCGACCGCCGGGTGTCGGGCGACTGACGCCGGACCGAGCTCCTCGACACGGCCGCTGAGAATGCTGGTGGCGCGCTGGAAGATGTTCCGATGCGACTTCTTGGGCGCCTCGGAGCGGCCATTGGCGAGTTCCGCCTCGAGATAGGGATCGGGCGCCGCCGCCGCGCTCATGCGTTCCTTGCGCCCGCCATCCAGGGCCGGCGGCGGAATAAACGCATCGCGCGGATTCGGCACGTCGGGATGCCGGGCCGCGCGATCCGGGCCTGGCGTCGCCGCCCCGGCAATGTCCGAAGCGGACGGGTCGATCTCCATCGCCGCCATGCGATCCGCGGCTGGCTCTTCCAGAGGCGGATCGTCGAACAGACGCGGCTCCGCCCCTGTTTCGTTGTCCGGGACAGGATCGACGGCCGGCGGCGCCCCGGCTTCGAGATCGGTTTCGACCCATACGGTTTCCGCTGTTTCCGCCATCGGCTCCGGTGCGGTGGGTGGGTCGAGCGTCACCGCCGTTTCGGCGACCATTGATTCCGGCTCCTGCTCCGGGTCCGACGCTGCGGTCGGCGTCGGGTCGGCGGCCTGGGTAGGGGCCTGAGCAGTGGCTTGGGCGGCGATGGCCGGCGCCTCCGGCTCGACGTCGGCCGTCTTGTCGCGGCGCGCCGGGCGGGTCAGGCGGATCGCCCGTTGCGCGGTCGGACGCGGCTGCTGCGCCGCGTCCGCTTCGATGCCGGTCGCCACGACGCTGACACGCATAAGGCCTTGCAGATCCGGATCGAAGGTCGATCCGAAGATGATGTTCGCGTCCTCGTCGACCTCCTCGCGGATACGGTTCGCCGCCTCATCCACTTCGAACAGCGTCATGTCGTCGCCACCGGTGATGTTGATCAGGACGCCATGCGCCCCGGCCATTGAGACATCGTCCAGCAGCGGGTTGGAGATCGCGGCTTCGGCGGCGGCGCGTGCGCGTTCCTCGCCTTCGCCTTCGCCGGTGCCCATCATCGCCTTGCCCATCTCGCTCATCACGGTGCGGATATCGGCGAAGTCCAGATTGATCAGTCCGGGCATGATCATCAGATCGGTGACGCCGCGTACGCCGGAATGCAGCACATTGTCGGCCATCTTGAAGGCGTCCGCGAAGGTCGTCTTCTCATTGGCGACCCTGAACAGGTTCTGGTTCGGGATGATGATCAGCGTATCGACAAAGCTCTGCAGCTCCTCGATGCCTTGATCCGCCAAGCGCATGCGCTGGCGGCCTTCGAAATGGAAGGGTTTGGTGACGACGCCGACGGTCAGCATGCCCGCCTCGCGCGCCGCTTCGGCGATCACCGGGGCCGCGCCGGTGCCGGTGCCGCCGCCCATGCCGGCTGTAATGAACAGCATGTTGGCGCCGCCGAGATGCTCCATCATGTTCGGCATCGCCTCTTCGGCCGCCGCGCGCCCGACATCGGGCCGCGCCCCGGCGCCCAGCCCTTGGGTCAGCGTGGCGCCAAGTTGGATCTTGCGGTCGGCCATGGATTGACCGAGCGCTTGGGCGTCCGTGTTGGCGACGACGAATTCAACGCCTTCCAGATTGGCCTGGATCATGTTGTTGACCGCGTTGCCGCCGGCGCCGCCGACGCCGACCACGACAATGCGCGGCTTTAATTCCGGGTCGGGGCCCGGCGGTGTGAAACTGAGGGTCATTTTCCGCCTCCGTTGAGAATCGATTTTTGCGTTAGGCGCGCCGCCTTCAGGGCCCCGGCGCCCGTCCAACTATCAAGATCGGGTTTCGCGGCGCTCTTCGGATGCGGTTCCCAGGCCTTGAGCGAGGCCCTGCCGCTTCTCTGTATCTGGTTGTTCAGGTCACCGCCGCGTCCGCCGGTATGGGCGGCGCCGTCGGTGCTGGCGTATGAGGGTTTAGAAATTGTCACGGAGCCATCCTCCAATCTTTCCAAAAGCGCCGACCTTCGCGCTTTGTTTCTTCACTTCGGCTCCCCGCGCTTCGCCGCGGTCGTCAACGGCGAACATCAATAGCCCGGCGGCTGTCGCAAAAGCGGGCCCGCCTGTGGCTTCGGCCAGTCCGCTGAGACGCAGCGGCCGGCCGACTCGAACTTGTTTCCCCAGAATGTGTGTTGCGACCTCCCGGATGCCGGGCAGCTGCGCCGCGCCGCCGGTCAGGATCATGCGTTGCCCGGCGACGCCCGCGACGCCGGATTGGTCGAGCCGGCGTTTCACCATTTCGAGGATTTCCTCGGTGCGCGGCGCGATAATGCCGGTCAGATGGCTGCGCGGCGCCTGCAGGCCGGCCGCGTCCTGTTCTTCGCCGATCTGCACGACATCGATCATCTCCTCGTCATCGGTGGTCGAGCGCACGGCGTTGCCATAGAGCGTCTTCAACCGTTCGGCGTGATCTATCCTCGTGTGCAGCCCTTGCGAGATGTCGTTGGTGACGTGGCGGCCGCCGACCGGAATCACGTCCATGTGGATCGCGGCGCCTTCATAGAAGACCGCCAGCGCTGTGACGCCGGCCCCTATATCGACCACCGTCGCGCCGAGATCGCGCTCGTCCTCGACCAGCGCCGCCAACCCGGCCGCGTAGGGGGCGACGACCAGATCGCGCACCTCAAGATGGCATCGGGCGACGCAGGTCAAAAGGTTGCGCACCGTGCTCGCCGCGGCGCTGACGACGGTCATCCGCACGCCCAGCATCTGACCGTGCATGCCGCGCGGATCAAGCGTCGTCGGCGAGCCGTCGATCGAATAGCCGACGGGAATCGCGTGGATCAATTGGCGCCCCTCGAGCTGGGCGCCGGCGCGGCAGTCATGGAGCAGCCGGCGGACGTCGACATCCTTCACCGCGCCGCCGCCGATGGTCATTTCCCGACGTAGGGTCTGGGTGACGGGCGCGCCGCCGGTTAGGCTGACGGTCACGTCGCGCACCTGTACGCCGGCCATCTGTTCGGCGGCGTGCACGGCCGAGGAGATCGCCTGCTGCGCCAGCTCCATATCGACGATGACGCCTTGCTTGACGCCGGCGGAGGCCTGATGGCTCATGCCGATCACGCGCAGCGTCCCGTCGTCCCGCGCCTCGGCGATGAAACAGCAGACTTTGAAGGACCCTACATCCAGGGCCGCCACGATGCGCGCGCCAGACATGATCTTAGGTTTCATCCTTGCGGGTGCGCCGCCTTTCGGCGGCGTCCTCCGTTAAACGCACAATGAACTGATCCGATTGCCGCAGGTCGATCGCCTCGATGTCCCGGGTCAGCAGTTTGTGATCGCGCTCCAGTTGAGCCAGCCGCGCCCAGGCGCCCGGCAGGTCGTCCTCGGGCAGACGAATATCGACGCCGTTCTCCAGCCTCAGATTCCAGCGGCGGCCGCCGACCCAGACCGCGGCGATCACGCGTTCCTCAAGGCTCGGCTCGGTCGCCAATGCGGCAAGCAAGTGCGCGGCCTTTTCCGGCGCGCCCTCGCCGACCACGACTTTCAGGCGCCGGTGGCGGTCCATGCCCTCCTCGCCGATAATCGCGCCGCTATGATCGATCAGCACGAAACCGCCGTCGCGCTGCCAGATCGCGGCGGCGACGCGTTCTTTCAGGTGGACGTGAAGACGGTCTGGAAGCCGGCGTTCGATCGCAGCGTCCTGGACCCATCCGATATCGCGAACCCGCTCGAGCGCCGCGCCGAGATCGACGGTTAGGATCGGATCGCCGATTCCGACATTCAGCGCTTTCAGCAATGTCTCGCGACCAGTCTCGCGGCGGCCGACCACCGACACATGCTGGACCGAGAGGCCGGCCTCGACGGTCGCGTTGACGGCTGCGCGCATGGCGGCCTGGCTTGCGGCCTGAATTTGGCCGCTCGACCAGACGAAATAGCCCGCCGCGCCGACAATTCCGGCCAGGGCGACCGGCGCGCCAAAACGCAAAGTCGGACCGAGCCAGCGCGCCCGCGCCCGGCGTTTGGTCGCCTTGCGCGATTCGCGGGCGATGCTTTGTTTGGCGCCGCGTTTCTTGCCGGCGCTCCTTTGGCCGGCGCTCCTTTGGCCGGCGCGCCGCGATCCGAGAAAGGGCAGGGTCAATCGCATTGCGCCTGCTCCACCATCCAACTGACCAACTCGCCGAACGAGATCCCGGCCTCGGCCGCCTGTTCCGGTGACAGGCTCAGCGGCGTCATGCCCGGCTGGGTGTTCACCTCGAGAAGGAACAGGCGGCTGCCATTGACGGCGCTGTCGTCCCAGCGAAAATCGGCGCGCGTCAACCCGCGGCAGCCAAGCGCCTGATGCGCCCTTAGCGCGTAGTCCTTGCATTGCGCGGCTATGGCGTCCGGTATATCCGCTGGGCAAATATGGACGGTCTTGCCGTCGGTATATTTCGCCTCGTAGTCGTAAAATCCGGACTCGGGCTGCAATTCGGTGACGCTCAGCGCCCGGTCGCCCATCACGGTGACGGTCAACTCACGGCCGTCGATATATTCCTCCGCCAGCGCGTCGCCATAGGTCCAGTCGGAATAGTCAGGGCCGTTATCGCCTTGCCGGACGATATAGACGCCGACGCTGGAGCCCTCGTTCGCCGGCTTGACGACATAGGGTCGCGGCAACGGATCGCCTTGCAGCAATGTCTCCAACGACACCACGACGCCCGCCGGACAGGGCAAGCCGGCCGCCAAGAACACCGCCTTGGCCGCCGGCTTGTCCATCGCCAGGGCGGAAGACCGCATGCCGGAATGCGTGTAGGGCAATCCCATCAAATCCAAAACCGCTTGTATGACGCCGTCCTCGCCGCCGCGTCCGTGCAGCGCGTTGAAAACGACATCGGGCGCCGGGTCCAAGGCCGCCGCCAGAGCCTTAAGATCGCGTTGCGCGTCGATCCGCGTGACCGCGTAGCCGGCTTCTTCCAACGCATCTGCGCAGGCGGCGCCGGTGACCAGCGAGACGTCCCGCTCCGCCGACCAACCGCCCATGAGAACGGCGACGCGTTTCCGGGCAGGGCTATCCTTCGTTCCGTCAGTCATACCGCGTCTCGCCGATGCGTTCTATTTCCCATTCAAGATTAACGCCAGTTTTTACTTTAACACGAGAAATAATTATTTCACCTAAACTTTCAATTTCTTGCGCTGTGGCTTGGTTTTTATTGAGCAGAAAGTTGCAGTGCTTCTCCGATACTTGGGCGTCGCCGACGCTCAGTCCCCGGCATCCGGCTTCCTCGATCAGCCGCCAAGCCTTGACTCCCGTCGTGTCGGCGCCGCCCGGATTCTTAAAGGTCGAGCCGCCAGTGCGGCCTTTGATCGGCTGGGTCGTGGTGCGTTTCTCTGCGATTTCCGTCATGCGCGCGGCGATGGCCGCGGGATCGCCGGGTGCGCCGCGAAAGACCGCCTCGGTGACGATCCAGTCCTTTGGCAGGCTGCTATGTCTGTAGGCGTAGCCCAGGTTGTCGAGCGCGAGCTCGTGACGCTGTCCCGATCGGTCCAGCGCGGTCGCTGAGACCAAAACATCCTTCACCTCGGACCCGTAGGCGCCGGCGTTCATACGCACCGCGCCGCCAACCCCGCCGGGAATGCCGCTGAGGAATTCAAGGCCCGCCAGTCCCGCTTCCTGCGCTGCGTTCGAGACCGCCAGGCCGAAAGCGCCGGCGCCGGCGCGGACCCGGTCCTTTTCGACCGACAAAGCGGCGAAGGCGCCTTGCAGCCGGATCACGACGCCGCGCACGCCGCCGTCGCGCACGAGCACGTTCGAGCCGACGCCAAGCACGGTGATGGGCACGTCGCCTGGGGTCTTTGCGAGGAAGGCGGCCAGGTCTTCCACGTCGGCCGGCCGAAACAGCGCCTCGGCCGGACCGCCGGTGCGGAACCAGGTCATCTTATGAAGCGGGGCGTCCGCGGTCAGACGGCCGCGCACCGGCGGCAGCCGATCCATCAGTTTGTGCGTTTCTCGGCTGGCGGCTGGGGTCATGACGCACCCCGCTTCGCCAACTGCGCGGGCAGGGCGTTCGCCCATTGCGTGATCGAGCCGGCTCCGAGGCAGATCACCAGATCGCCGGAGGCGGCCGCGTCGGCGATGACGTCCGGAAGATCCTCAGGCCCGTCGATGGCGGCGACCGAGCGATGGCCGCGGGTTCGCAGCCCTTGGATCAAGGCGTCCCGGTCGACGCCCTCGATCGGCGCTTCACCCGCCTCGAACACCGGCGCGACGACAACGGTGTCCGCATCGTTGAAACAGGAACAGAATTCCTCGAACAGGTCGCGCAGGCGTGTGTATCGATGAGGCTGGACGACCGCGATGACCCTCCCCGACGTGGCGTCCCGGGCGGCCTTGAGGACGGCGTTGATCTCGACTGGGTGGTGGGCGTAATCGTCGATCACCGTGACGCCGTTCGCCTCGCCCGTCCGGGTGAACCGGCGCTTGACCCCGGCGAAGCGCCGCAGCGCCTCGCGCATACTATCCGCCGGCACGCCCATCTCGATGCCGACGGCGATGGCGGCCAAGCTGTTCTGAATATTGTGATGACCGAACATCGGCACGGCGATGTCCTGGATCGTCTGTTCCTCTTCGCCGCGCGGGGCGACGATCACGTCAAAGACATAGCCATGCGGCGCCGGCCGGATATGCGCCGCGCGGACCTCGGCCTGCGGATTAAAGCCATAGGTGATGACCCGCCGGTCTTCGATTTGGCCGATCATCGACTGCACTTCCGGGTGATCGACGCAGAGGACGGCGAAGCCGTAGAAGGGGATGTTCTGAACGAAGGTCTGGAAAGCCTGCCGCAGCGCTTGCAGAGAGCCGTAATGATCCATGTGTTCGGCGTCGATATTGGTGACGATCGCGATGGTCGCCGGCAGTTTGGTGAAGGACCCGTCGGATTCGTCCGCCTCGACTACCATCCAGTCGCCGGCGCCGATCCGGGCGTTGGCGCCGTAGGCGTTGATCACGCCGCCATTGATGACGGTCGGGTCCAGGCCGCCGCCGTCCAAAACCGCAGCGACCAGTGAGGTGGTCGTCGTCTTGCCATGGGTGCCGCCGACCGCGACCGACCATTTCAGCCGCATCAACTCCGCCAGCATCTCAGCGCGCCGAACGACCGGGATGAACCGCTCACGCGCGGCGACGAGTTCGGGATTGTCCGGCCTGATGGCGGAACTGACCACAAGCACGGCGGCGCCGTCGACATTCTCGGCTCGGTGGCCAATGGCGATCTCGACCCCGTTCTCGCGCAGGCGTCTCACATTGGCGTTCTCAGCCATATCGGACCCGCTGACCGAGTAGCCAAGCGTTCGCATGACGTCAGCGATGCCGGACATGCCAATACCGCCAATGCCGACAAAATGCAGCGCGCCGATAGAGAGCGGAATTTGCATCATGCGGCCGTCTCCGCGCCATCGGGGGCGAGAGCGTTCTCCTCGACGCCCCTGTCTGAGTCGCCAATCAACCGAACCACCAACTCCGCCAGACGCTCGGCGGCGTCCGGCGCGCCGATCCGATGGGCGGCTTGAGCGGCGGCCGTCAGGACCGCGGGCCGGTCTATCAACTCGGCCAGGCGGGCCGCGAGGAGGCTGGGGGTCGCATCAGCCTGAGGGATCGTCCAGGCGCCCGCGGCGTCGCTGAGCCGCGCCGCATTCTCGCTTTGGTGGTCATCGATCGCGTAAGGGTAGGGGATCAGGATGGCCGGTCGGCCGGCGGTGGTCAGTTCGGCCAATGTCGAGGCGCCCGCCCGGCCGATCACCAGATGCGCCGCGCGCAAACGCGCCGGCATATCGTCGAAGAAGGGTTTGATCTCGCTCCGCACCCCGAGAAACTTATAGCGCCCGTCGACATCGCTGACCTGTTCGGCGCGGACTTGCTGGGTGATGGAAAGCCGGGCGCGCTGGTCTTGGCTCAACTCCGCCAAGGCGCCCGGGATCAGATCGCCGAAGACCTGCGCGCCCTGACTGCCGCCGGTGATCAGGACAGCGATCGCGCCGTCCGGCTCGGGCTCGGGATAAGGTTCGGTCGCCAAGGCTCTGATCGCCGGCCGGATTGGGTTGCCGGTGCGTTCGACTTTGCCCGCGTCGGCCTCCCGGATCTCGCGGGTTCGTTCAAAGGAAGTGGCGATCGCGTCGACCCGCGGCGCGAGCAGCCGGTTGGCGCGTCCCAAGACGGCGTTTTGCTCGTGAATGGCGGTGCGGACTGCGCCGATGCGGCTGGCCGCCAGCATGACCGGGGCCGAGGGATACCCGCCGAAACCGATCGCCGCGGCCGGGCGCAGGCGTTTGAGCAGACCGCGCGCCTGGCCATATCCGCGCGCGAGCTTCAGCGCCGCCTTGACCTTCCCGATCAACCCGCGTCCGCTGATCGCCGAGGCGCTGATCGTGTAGCGGTCGAGCCTGTCAAGCGCGCCGCCATAGGCGACGCCGCGCCTGTCGGTGACGAGCGCCAGACGATAGCCGCGCGCGCCCAGTTCCTGCGCCAGTGCCTCGGCGGGAAAGACATGCCCGCCCGTGCCGCCTGTCGCCAAGACAATCAGTTGCTTCTTCTGGTTGTGGGATTCCGAATGCGCGGCCATGGCGTCCTCGATGCCCGGTCAGGGCGTCCATCCGGCCACGCCGGGCCGTCGCCGCGTCAAAGCCAGCAACATGCCGACGCCGAGCGCCAGCGCCATCAGGCTCGATCCGCCATAAGAGATGAAGGGCAGGGTCATGCCTTTCGTCGGGATCAAGCTTAAGGCCGAACCCATATTGATCAGCGCCTGCATGGCGAACTGCACCAGCAGCCCGGCGGAGGCGAGCACCACGAACATGTCGCTGTCCTGGATCAGGCGGGCGAAGCCTCGGATCGTGATGAAGGCGAACACCGCCACGATCAGCAGACAGGCGATCAGGCCGAACTCCTCGCCTGCAACCGCGAAGATGAAATCGGCGTGCCCGTCCGGCAGATCGTGCTTCACCACACCTTCTCCCGGACCGCGTCCCATCACGCCGCCGGATTGAAACGCGCTCATCGACCGGTCGATCTGATAGGTGTCGCCGCTTTGCGGATCGAAAAACCGGTCGATCCGGCTGGCGACATGCGGAAACGCGTAATAGGCGCCGGCGGCTGCGCCCAAACCTGCGATGATGAGAAAGATCACCACCGCCATCGGCAGCCCGGCGATGAAGAGTTGCGTGAACCAGACCGCCATGACGACGCCCGCCTGGCCGATATCCGGCTGCAGCGCCAGGAGCCCGATGATCAAGGCGAACAGCAGGAAGGACAGCGCGTATCCCGGCACCTCTTCGCCCATGCGGCGCGCCGCCAGGATCCAGCCGGCCAGCACCGCGAAGGCGGGCTTGACGAATTCCGACGGTTGCAGCGTGAAGCCTCCGACCGAAATCCACCGTTGCGCGCCCTTGATTTCAGACCCGACCATCAGGGTCAGCGCCATCATGACGACCGCGCCGCAGAAGACGACTAAGGCGAGGCGGCGGATCAGGCGCGGCGGCGCGAGGGAGACGGTGAGAATGATGAAAAGCGCCGGGGCTAGGAAGATCGCTTGCTTGCGCACGAAATGCATTGGCGGCGCGCCGATCTTCTCGGCCACCGGCGGGCTGGCGGTCGCTGTCAGCAGCAAGCCCAGAATCGCCAGCAGAATAACCGCCGCCAGCAGCCAGCGATCGACGGTCCACCACCAGGCGCCGAGAACCGATCTATCATTGCGCGCGAACTGCATCAGCCGTCTTTCCCGGGCGCGGCGGTACGCAGCACGTTTGTCACAACGGCTTTGAAGGCGTCGCCCCGGGCCTCGAAACTCGCGAATTGGTCGAAAGAGGCGCAGGCCGGCGAGAGTAGTATCGCCGCGTCCTGCGCCCCTTCGTCCATTGCCAGGGTTAGAGCCTTAAACACGGCGGTCTTCAGATCGCCGCATTGTTCCGTGTCGCACTTGCCTCTCAGAAACGCCGACAGGGTCGCCGCCGCTTCGCCGATCAGAAAGGCGCGTCGCACATGTCCGATATGCGGAAGCAACGGCGCATAACCGCCTTCCTTTTCACGACCGCCAGCAATCCAGTAGATTCGCTCGAAAGACGCAAGCGCCCGCGCGGCCGCTTCAGCGTTTGTCGCTTTGCTGTCATTGACGAATTTAAGGCCGCCGAGTTCCGCGAATATTTCTTGCCGATGAGCGAGGCCTGGAAAGCTGCGGATGCCGGCGCAGGTCTCGCCGGCGTCGAGCCCCAGGGCGCGACAGGCGGCGAAGGCCGCCGCGATATTCTGGGCGTTGTGCTTGCCGGGCAGTTTTGGAACCGAACTTATTCTCAGCGCCCAGAAGGGGCTCCCGTCGATCGACTCGAAGAGACTGTCGTCGCGCACATAGACCCCGCCCTGAACCGGTCGCTTGACTGAGATCGGCAAGATTCGGCGGCCCATCGCGCTTAGTCGGACAAAGGCCTTTTCGCAATAATCGTCGTCGAGACTGATGACTGCGGCCTCGTCAGGCCCTTGGCGATCGAAGATATGCTCCTTCGCCGCCAGATAGTTCTCCATGTCGCCGTGCCGGTCGAGATGATCCGGCGTGAGATTGAGCAGAACGCCGACATTGAAGACCGTCGATCGCAACAGCTCCAACTGATAGGAGGACATTTCCAAGACATAGATCCCGTCACTCCCGAGCGATTCCAGCGCCAACGCCGGCACGCCCAGGTTGCCGCCGATCTCAGCCCGTCGGCCCGCCTGCCGCAGGATGTGGCCGATCAGCGCCGTTGTCGTCGATTTACCGTTGGTGCCGGTCACTCCGACATAGGTCGCCGACGGACAGGCGCGGTAGAGCAGCTCGATATCGCCGATCACCGGCGCGCCGGTATGCTTGGCCTTTGTGACAATCGGATGCGGCGCGGGATGGGTCAGCGGCACGCCGGGACTGAGAACCACCAGGCTGGGATCCATGCGGTCCGGCGGCGTCAGCGGCAGGCCAACGTCCTGGGCCTTTTCGCGCGCCTTTTCGGAATCGTCCCAGCAGGCGATCGTCGCGCCGCTCGCGATCAGGGCGCGCGCGGTCGCGAGGCCGGATTTGCCGAGCCCCACGACGGCGACGTTCTGATCATCATACATGCTTAGGTCGAGATGCACGCGACGCCGGCTCCTCTCTACCGGAGCTTCAGAGTCGAAAGGCCGATCAGCGCCAGGATCGCGGCGATGATCCAGAACCGGATGACGATGGTCGGTTCGGCCCAGCCTTTCTTCTCGAAATGATGGTGCAGCGGGGCCATTGCGAAGACCCTTTTGCCGGTCAATTTGAAGCTGAACACCTGGACAATGACCGACACCGCCTCCAACACGAACAGGCCGCCGACGATCGCCAGCACGATCTCGTGCTTGGTGACGACGGCGATCGCGCCCAAGGCGCCGCCCAGCGCCAAAGAGCCGGTGTCGCCCATGAAAACCATCGCCGGCGGCGCGTTGAACCAGAGAAAGCCCAGCGCCGCGCCGACAACGGCGCCGCAGAACACCGCCAGCTCGCCGGTCCCGGGCAGGTAATGGATCTGCAGATAATTGGCGTAGATCGCGTTGCCGACCAGATAGGTGATCATCCCGAAACACGCCGCGGCGATCATCACCGGCATGATCGCCAGCCCGTCCAGCCCGTCGGTCAGATTGACCGCGTTCGAAGCGCCGACCATCACAAACACCGCAAAGGGCGCGAACAAAAGGCCCAGCGGCAGCAGCACATCCTTCAGGAAGGGAAGGGCCAGGGTCGTTGCGAAGGCCTCCGGCGCAACGGCGCTATACCAGAAAGCCGCCGCGCCGCCGATCACGACCTGGGCGAGAATCTTGAACCGGCCGGGCAGGCCCTTTGAGTTTTTTTTCGTCAGTTTCAGATAGTCATCGGCGAAGCCGATGAGCCCGAAGCCGGTCGTCACCAGCAGTACGATCCAGACATAGGCGTTCTGAATATCGACCCAGAGGAGCGTACTGCCGAGCAGCGCGATGAGGATCAGGAACCCGCCCATGGTCGGCGTGCCCGCCTTCTGCAGATGCTGATCCGGCACGTCCTCGCGGATGTTGCTGGCGCCGCGCTGCCGTTCCTTCAATCGATTGATCAGGGTCGGCCCGAGGACGAAACTGATCACCAGGGCGGTGATCATGGCGCCGCCGGTCCGGAAGGTCAGATACCGGATCAGATTGAGCCCGGAGACATCGTCGGCGAAGGGGGAGAGAAGCGTATAGAGCATGGCGCTCAAGCCCCCTCGGGAACCGGTTCGGCCGCGTCCGCGGTCAGAAGCTCGACGATGGGCTTCATGCGGCTGCCGAGCGAACCTTTGACGGTGATCACGTCGTTCGGGCGCAGCGCCTTCAAGACCAGCGGGGCCAGTTCGGCGCTGTCTCGGGCATGGGCGCCGCGCCGCTCTTCCGGCAAGCGATTGTGGAGCGCGGCCGAAAGCGGACCGCAGGTGAAGACCAGATCGATCTTGGCGTCCTTGACGTCTTGCGCGAGCCCCGCGTGGGCGGTGCGCGCGAAATCGCCCAGTTCGAGCATGTCGCCCAGCACCAGAATGCGCCGGCCTGGCGGCTCGAGCGGCATCGCCGCCAACACCTTGATCGCCGCCTTCACGGCGACCGGGCTGGCGTTGTAGCTTTCATCGATCACCGTGATCGGGCCGCCTTGGTCGGAAAGCGCCGTCTTCGGCAACCGACCGGCGCACACGGCGCCGCGGCCTTCGCCCGGCGTCAAAGCGATCAGCGCCTGCGCCGCCTTTTCGATATCTAAACCGAGCGCCCCGACGACCGCCAAGACCGCGGCGCTGTTCATGGCGCGATGCTCGCCGATGGCGCTCAGGCGATAGGCGAGGATCTTGGCGTCATGGACCAGACGGACATGCTGTCCGTGGGCGGCCGGGGTGGCGCAATGCAGCCTGAAATCGGCCTCTGGATGGGCGCCAAAGCTCGAGATATGCCCGACGCCCGCTTCTTCGGCCCGGGCCGAGAGGTGGTGATAGAGCGGGTTGTCTCGCGGCAGCACCGCGACGCCGCCCAGCTTAAGCCCCTGAAAGATCTCGGACTTGGCGTCCGCAATGCCGAGAATGCTGTCGAAGAACTCGATATGGACCGGCGAGACGGTCGTGATCAGGACAACGTCCGGCTCGACCAGCCGGCTCATCGGCTCAATCTCGCCCGCGTGATCCATGCCCAGTTCGAAGACGCCGAAATCCGCCTCGGCGGGCATACGGGCGAGCGACAGCGGCGCGCCGAATTGGTTGTTGAGGTTGCCTTCCGACTTGTGCACGCGGCCGAACCGCGACAGCGCCAGGGCGACGCCCTCTTTGGCGCCGGTCTTGCCGACGCTGCCGGTGATCGCCGCTATCTTTCCACGAGATCTTTGGCGCGCGGCGCGGGCCAGATCCCACAAGGCTTGAAACGTGTCTTCGACCGCAACGATGGGAATCGGGCATTGCGCGGCGCCCGGCCAAGAGGTCGCGACCAGCGCGGCGGCGGCCCCCGCCTCGGCGGCCCGTTCGATAAACATATGACCGTCGCGGTGGTCGCCCTGAAGCGCGATGAACAGATCGCCCTTTTTGATCCGACGGCTGTCAATCGATATCCCGTCGACTGAGAAAGGACCAGAGCAGTCGCCGCCGACCGCCTGCGCCAGGGCGTCCGATGTCCAGAGCGCCGGCATCTAGGCGCCGCCCCCGATTGTCTCTGCACCTGATGCGCTTTCGGCCATCGTCTTGGCGCAGTCGCGCGCCACCGTGGCGTCATCGAACGGATGCACCACGTCCCCGACGGTCTGACCCTGCTCATGCCCCTTGCCGGCGACGCAGAGGATGTCGCCGGGGCCCAGCGCCGCCATGGCGTTTTCGACCGCCGCGCGTCGGTCGCCGATTTCGATCGCCGCGGGGCAGCCCGGTATGGCGGCGGCCCGGATCGCGGCCGGCTCCTCGTTCCTCGGATTGTCGTCGGTCAGGACCACGCGGTCCGCGTTCGCGGCGGCGGCCTGTCCCATCAAGGGCCGTTTGCCCGGGTCGCGGTCGCCGCCGCAGCCGAAGACGATATGCAGCGCGCGGCTTTGGGCATGGACGCGCAGCGCCCGCAGCGCCGTCTCGATCGCCTCGGGCGTGTGGGCGTAGTCGACATAGACGGCGGCCCCGTTGGGCAGAACGGCGGCGCGCTCGAGACGGCCCCTCACGCCTGTCAGGCTCGATAGCGCGCCGACGGCGCGGCGCGGCTCCAGCCCGCAGGCAATCGTCAGCCCGATGGCCGCCAGCGCGTTTTCCACCTGAAACGCGCCGGGCAGCGGGAAATCCACCGCCGCCCGCTCGCCGCGAATGTCCAATTCCAGATCGAAGCCGCCCGCATGCGGTTTCATCGACACGCAGCGGATGGCGCCATGGTTCAAGCCGTAGCTGAGCACGCGCTGTTGGCGTTCCGCGGCGATATTGGCGATCGCGTCATGTTCTCGGGCGGCGGTGTTGACCACGGCGACCCCGCCTTTCGGCAGGATCTCCTCAAACAGGCGCAATTTCGCAGCCCGGTACGCCTCCATGCCGCCGTGATAATCCAAATGGTCGCGCGACAGATTGGTGAAGGCGGCGGCGCTGAACCGGACGCCGTCGAGGCGATATTGATCAAGACCGTGGCTTGAGGCCTCCATCGACGCCGCGCGCACGCCGGACCGGGCGAGATCGGCCAATTGCCGGTGCAGGTCGGCGGCGTCGGGCGTCGTCATCGCCGGCCCGCCAACATCCTCCAGGGCGCCGTCGCTGCGCACCAAGCCCAGCGTGCCGATGCTGGCGGCGCTGAAGCCGGCGGCGGCCCAGATCTGGCGGGTGAATTCTGCGACCGAGGTCTTGCCGTTGGTGCCGGTCACCGCGACCATCAGATCGGGCTGCACCCGATGGAAAGCAGCTGCGATCCTCGCGTAGCGCCGGCGCGGATTGGCGTCATGGATCAGCGTCACATTCGGGCCGACGCGATCGGCGGCGACATCCGGCGTGCTCAAGACAGCGGACGCGCCTCTGGCCAGCGCGTCGTCGATAAAGTCTCGGCCGTCGCGCGTCTCGCCTGGAATGGCGGCGAACAGGTAGCCGGGGCGCACCCGCCGGCTGTCCGCGGTGACGCCCTTCAGATCAATTTGTGGTAGAATGTCGCCGCTGTGGCTCATATCGGTTGCCTCGCCGTCGGAGTCGCCGGTCATTGCCGGAGCGAGGCCAAAGTGGCGCCGCTCTGTGGCGCGACTGTGGCGAGTTGTTGTTGAAGCGCGGGCGCTTCCTCTTCCACCGGCTGAACGCCGAGAATTGGCGCAATCGCCTCGATGATATGGCCGACACTGGGCGCCGCGACCCAACCGCCCGTTGCGAAATTGTGAGTTTCCGCCGTGCCCTTCGGTTCGTCCAACACGACGTAGACCGCATAGCGCGGCGCATGCATCGGGAAGGCGCCGATGAAGGAGGATATCAGCTTCTTCCGGTTGTAGCCCCCGCTTCCTGGCTTCTCGGCGGTGCCGGTCTTACCGCCGATGGCGTAACCGTGGACTGCGGCGCTTTTGCCGCTGCCTTCCAAGGCGTTGAGCCGCATCAGGACTCGGATCGCGTCGCTGGTGTTTTGGCCGATCACCCGTTCGCCGGCAGGCGCGCCATGCGTTTTGACCAGTGTCGGCCGATGCATCACGCCGCCATTGATCATCGCCGCGACGCCGGAAGTCAGATGCAACGGGCTGACCGACAGCCCATGTCCATAGGAAATCGTGACCGTGTTGATCTCACGCCAGACGCGGGGCGCCAGCGGCGTGCTGACCTCAGGCAGTTCAACCGCCAGACGGTCAAGAAAGCCGAGCTTCTTCAGGAAGGCTTTTTGTTCAGGCCCGCCGACATCCAGCGCCATCTTCGCCGACCCGATATTTGACGAATGAATGAAGATCTCCGGGATCGTCAGCCAGCGGTTCTCGGCGTGGTAATCTGTGATTGTATGGCGTCCGACGCGCAGCGGTTTGGTCGCGTCATAGCGGTCCTGAAGCCGAACGACGCCGCCGTCCAGCGCCATGGCGGTGTTGAAGATCTTGAAGGTCGAGCCCAACTCGTACACGCCTTTTGCGGCGCGGTTGAACCGTTGCTCGGGTCCCGATTGCGTCGGATGGTTCGGATCGAAATCCGGCAACGAGGCCATGCCGAGTATTTCGCCGTTTCGAACATCCATCACCACGCCGGCGGCGCCGATGGCGCTGAAACGCTGCATCGCCGCGCGCAGTTCGTCGCGCAAGACGTGCTGGACCCTTGCATCGACCGACAGGCGAATCGGCTCCGCCTCCTCGCGCAAGGCTTTGTCGAACCGATGCTCCAGTCCGGAGATGCCTTTATTATCGATATTGGTGTAGCCGAGAATATGCGAGAATAGCGGGCCGTGCGGATAAAGACGGGTCGCACCCTTGGTGAAGGCGACGCCAGGCAGACCCAGCATATTCACGTCGTAATGCTGTTGCGGCGTCAGGGAGCGCGCCAGCCGGACATATTGCGTCTTGCGGCGCAGCTTCGCCTCGACCGCTTCGGGATCCAGATCCGGCAGGATCGAGCTGAGCCTGTAGGCGGTTTCCCGCGGGTTGATGACCAGCGACGGGTCGGCGAACAGCGATACGGTCGGCAGGTTCGTCGCCAGAAGCACGCCGTTGCGGTCGACGATGGCGGCGCGTCCGCCCTCGATCGCCGCGCCCACCGGCGCGGCCTGGGCGGCGGAGCTGGCGACCTTCGGCTCTGTCGGCGATTGCAGCGTCGCGACATCGACCAAACGGGCGCCGATGACGCCGAAGGCGAGGGTCATGACCGTCGCAGTGATCAGCAGCCGCGTGCGGCCCATCTCCATGGCGCTTTGGAACACGCCGTCGGGGGTCTCCGCCGATTTGCAGATCGGCGCCCGTTTGTCGACGATCGCCGACTTCACCGGTGATTTGCCGCTCGACTTGAGCAGCGGCAGGGAGACGGCGTTCTTGGCCGCTTCGACTGGGCGACCGCGCGTCCTTTTCAGTCCGCTCGGCGATTTCGGCGGATCGCCTGGCAGATCGGCGGGCTGGGCCGTGGGCGCGTGCGGCACCGCCGGCCGGGTCGGCGGCGCGGTCTTCTTGCGCAGGTCGATCTCGACGGGCGTGAAGGGCTGCGGCGTCTCGTGCAACTCGCGATATCCGCAGGCGGTCTCAGCGGCGGTGTTGTCGGCGTTTCCTGCAAAAACCGGCCGGCGTCGAGCGCTATCGTCGTCTGGGCGCCGAAGCGGCGCTTTCGCGCCTGCCAACTGGGCCGGAAGGGCTTTGCCAACCGGGCCGACGGGCGCCAAGGCGCTGAGCGGCGTCGATCTGCTGATGCTGTCGATCGAAACCGGCGCTTTGCCCGACAGGATCGGATCGCGCCTTGTCTCGTCATCCCGATCCGCTTTATCGCCGTCGCCTGCCCCGGATCGGCTGTATGGCGGCCTTCTGAAAGTCATGGCTTGTCTCCCTTCTGGGACGCCGTGATGGCTTGCCGGATCGTGAGCGCATCAAAGCCGCGCTTGGGCGTATCCGGCTCTAACGCCTGATCGGGCGTCTCCGCCGCGGGCGGAGCGGGCTTCTCCGGCGTTTCGGATACGGTGACGATCTGATCGATGGCCGGAGGGCGCAGGTCGGGCAGCAGTTCCTCGCTCAGCGCTCGGATCCGCGACGGCCGGGTCAGGTAGGCCCATTCGGCGCGCAGCACATGCAGCGCCTCTTGCTCCTTAACGATCTCACGGTTCAGCGCGGTTAGGTCTTCCTCCAGCCGGTCGACCTCGAAGGCGATCTGGAACAAGGCCGCGCCAGTGGCGAAGACCAGGGCCGACCAGATGACAAGAGCGGTGATCCTCATGTCGCGCGCATTCCGGCGGCCGGAGTGTCCGTCCGAATGGCGCGGCGGAGGCGCGAAGAGCGGGCGCGCGGGTTGCGGCGCAGTTCGGCGTCGCCCGGTTTGACGGCTTTCCGGCTTGGCAGTTCGAACGGCGCGGGCGCGGAACCCGCGGTGGTGACGGGCAGATGCCGGCTGACGCCCGGCCCGGCGCCGGACCGCGCGGTCATAAAGGCTTTAACCCGGCGGTCTTCCAGACTGTGAAAAGCGATCACGACCAGCCGTCCGCCGGGCTTCAAAAGGCGCTCGGCCGCTTCCAAGGCGCGGTCCAACTCGCCCAACTCGTCATTCACCTGGATGCGCAGGGCCTGGAAGGTCCGGGTTGCGGGATCGACGCCGTCTTTGGACGGGCGTACGACTTTGCGGATGACGGCGGCGAGTTGCTGGGTCGTCGTGATCGGCGCCTCAGTGCGGGCGGCGATGATGGCGCGGGCGACCTGACGGGCGCGGCGCTCCTCGCCATAGGTGTGAATCAAGTCGGCCAGCGGCTCGGCGTCCCAGCCGTTGACGATGTCGGCGGCGGTCGGGCCGTCCAGTCCCATCCGCATGTCGAGCGGCCCATCGAATCGGAAGGAGAAACCCCGTCCCGGCGTATCGATCTGAGGCGAGGAGACGCCCAGATCGAGAACGACGCCGTCCAGGCGGTCGACGCCGGCGCTGTGCAGCAGCGCCTCCATATCGCCGAACCGGCCTAACAGGATGGTGAACCGCCCGGGGAATTCGCTGTTGAAACCATCGGCGCGGTCGATCGCGGCGGGGTCACGGTCGATCCCATAGACCGTGCAGTCGGCGGCCTGCAGAATGGCCTTGCTGTAGCCGCCCGCGCCGAATGTGCCGTCGAGAAAAACCTCGCCATCCTTCGGCGCCAAAGCGGTCAGCATCTCATCCAGCAGCACCGGAATATGAGACTCGGGTTTTGGCGGGTGAGGCGCGGGGACGGTCATGCGGCGCCTCCAGACGGCCCCATTTTCAGCGTCAGGCCTTTGGCGCGCTCTTGGGCTTCGGCGGCGACGCCTGCATAAACGGCCGGGGACCAGATCTGGAACCGGCGGATCTTGCCGACGAATAGGGCCTTATCTTTGATCTGCGCGGCTTCCTGAAAACGCGGCGGCAGGACGAAGCGTCCGGTGCTGTCGCATGCAACCGGCAAAGCGTTGGCGATGATCTGGCTGAGCGCCTCTTCCTCCGGCGAGAACAATTCCGTCTGGGTTTCGATGGCTTCGGCGATCCGCTCGATGAAGCCCGCATCCGCCGCTTCAAGCCCTGGGGCGGTCGGCGAGGGGAAAATATAGAAGCTGCGTTGACCGCCGCCGGCGCTGCGATCGGGCAGTTCGTCGCGAAAGCTCGCCGGCAGGGAGACGCGCCCTTTGCCGTCGACTTTATTTTCGAAATTCCCCGTGAAGAGGGCCATCCCGCAGCATCCCAATTCTTAACCCATTCGTGGCGACGGAACCCCGCTGGTTCCGGGCGAGTGCGATGCAAATGGGCGCACCTGCCGCAAACTGGCCTTTTATGGGTTTCGGTGGGATATCATGGGAAACCATGCCGCGTCAATGGATAAGCTTGGAAATGTAAGGGATTTCAAAGGTTTCTCAGATCTATTTTTGATCTCTCTTTGTTCTATTTTCGGGCAGGGTGGTATGGGCGCAGCGCGTGTCGTCGATTGGCTCAGGGTCTTACTATGCGGCCTGCTTCGCGTCGCAATCGTTCGATCAGGCGCATGAAGGCGGCGTGTTCATCGGCGGAAAAGGCGTCCAGCAGTCGGTTCTGTAGGTCCCGCATGGTGCGCGCCATCTCGTTATAGCGCTCTATCCCAGGCTCCGTAATCGTCAAGATCTTGGCCCGGCTGTCGGTCGGCGACGGCGCGCTGGTCAATAGACCCAGGTCGGTCAAGGCCGCAATCGACCGGCTCACCCAGCCTTTGTCGACGCCGGTCGCGGAGACGATTTCGCGCGCCGTGGTCGCGCCGTTCGCAACCTCGGCTAGGACGCGCCAATCGTTGAGGCCGACGCCGGCATTGGCGAGGTTCTCGCCGACCGCCTTCTGGATCTCCGAAGACAGCGACTGCAGCCGCGCGGGCAACGTGTCGCCGTAATTGAACTCAAGCGGGGTCTGCTTTGTCATGCTGTCTCTCGATGAAAAGCGGCGGGCGGCAGGTTCGTTGTGATCCCAACATTTCGGGCGCCGACGCGCAAGAGCCCTGTCATGCTTTCGGTCTGACCGGCTGCAGGCCTCGATTCATTCGCCGCCTCTATTGATTTTTTCGCGTTGCCGCCCTGATCGGTTCTGCGCACACTTCCCGGTCACGGGCATGGACAGCGATGCTCAGAACCCGGTTGAGCGATGACGAGGGAGGATGCGATGGGGCGAAGAGCGCGCGGCGAAGGACGGGCGCGTCAGTTGCAGCGGTCGGCGGCCGGCGGCGGCATGCCACAGCTTTCATTTCAGCGGTTCGACAATCCGCATGCGCCGATGACAATCGTTTCCGACGATCAATTGGAGGCGATCCACACCGCATCTTTGGCGGTCTTGGAGGAAATCGGGCTGAACTTCCTGCTGCCGGAGGCGTGCGAAATTCTGCGTAAGGCGGGGGCGGATGTCGATCCGGACAGCGAGCGGGTGCGTTTCGAGCGCGGCTTTATCGAAGAGAAGCTGGCGACGGCGCCCAGCGCATTCACCCTACATGCGCGCAACCCGGCCCACGATCTTCGCGTCGGCGGGAACACGATCAATTTCTGTTCCATCGGCAGCCCGCCCAACGCGTCGGACCTGGATGGCGGGCGGCGTCGCGGCGCCCGCGCCGATTTCGAGAATTTCCTCAGGCTCTCTCAGTATTTCAACATCTGCCATCTCGTCGGCGGTTATCCGGTCGAACCGACCGACATCGAAACGCCGATCCGTCATCTGGAAGGGATGCTGGCGTTGCAGACGCTGACCGATAAGGGCGTCTTCTGCTATTCGCTCAGCCGCCAACGGGTCGTGGATATGGTCGAGATGACCAAGATCGGCATGGGTCTGGATGATGAGGGCTTGATGGCCCGTCCCAGTCTCTGGAGCATCGTCAACGCCAATTCGCCGCTACAATACGATCGGCCGATGTTGTGGGGCATGATCGAATTGGCCAAGCGCAACCAGCCGGTCTGTGTGACGCCCTTCACGCTGTCCGGCGCCATGGCTCCCGTGACCGTGGCCGGCGCCGTCGTGCAGCAGAACGCCGAAGCCCTGGCTGGGCTCGCTTTCCTGCAAACCGTGAATCCCGGGGCGCCGGCGATCTATGGCGGGTTCACCTCGAATGTCGATATGAAGACAGGCTCGCCCGCCTTTGGCACGCCGGAATACGCAAAGGCCACGTTGCTGGGCGCCCAGCTTGCGCGGCGCTACCGCGTTCCGTTCCGCGCCTCGAACGTTAACGCCAGCAACGCGCCGGACGCGCAATCGGCCTACGAGGCGGAAATGTCGATCTGGGCCTGCGCGCTGGGCCACACCAATATCGTGATGCATGGTCTGGGTTGGTTGGAAGGCGGCCTGACCGCGTCATTTGAGAAATTCATCATTGATGTCGAAATCTGCCAAATGATGGGCGAATTCCTGAAGCCGTTGGAGATTACCGACGCGACGATGGGCCTGGACGCGATGCGGGAGGTCGGACCGGGCGGTCATTTTTTCGCGGCTCAGCACACGCTGGAACGCTACGAGAGCGCCTTTTACCAGCCGCTGCTGTCCGACTGGCGCAATTTCGAGACTTGGGCGGAGGATGGGGCTGTCGACGCCACGGCCCGCGCAAACCGCATCTACAAGAAAGCCTTGGCCGATTATCAGCAACCGCCAATGGACCCAGCGATTGAGGAGGCGCTGCGCGCCTTCGTCGCTAAGCGGACCGAAGAGGGCGGCGCGCCGATTCAATGATTCTATGTTGGTGCGGTTGATGGTCCCTGCGAGGGCTCTCTCTGCGCGAGTCGATTTGCCAAGCGCCATGAGGATTGCGACACTAAAGTCGGGAAGGTTGGATGGTTCCGATATGGACATCAATCCAACCGACATGACACGAATGAGCCGCTAGGAAAGCGCGCGGATGACGGACATGGACGATTGGGCGGTCGCGGAACCGTCCCGGCCCAAACAGGGCGCGCTGAGCTTCGACCTTGAGCGCGCCTTGTCCTCGATTGTGCGGCTGCGCGCCGAGGTTCCCGACGATGCGTTCACCGCCTCGGTCTTGGGAACGGAACGCCAAGGCGCCGCCGTACTGATCAATGATCGCGGCCTGATCCTGACCATCGGTTATCTGGTGGCGGAGGCCGAGCGCATTTGGGTGTTTTCGCACAGCGGTCAGGCGGTGCAAGGCGACCTGATCGCCTACGATTTCGCCACTGGTTTCGGCTTGGTCCAAGCGTTGGGCCGGTTCGACGCGACGCCGGCGCGGCTTGGCGACTCGTCTCGCGTGCGGGTCGGCGACAGTGTGATCTTCGCCGGCGCCGGCGGGCGCGCCCAAAGCCTTTCCGCCAAGGTCGTGTCGACCAGGGAGTTTGCGGGCTATTGGGAGTATCTATTGGAACGCGCCTTTTTCACGATCCCGGCGCATGAATTGTGGGGCGGGGCCGCCTTGCTCGATGCGGGCGGGGCGCTGGTTGGGATCGGATCGCTCTTTGTCGGCAATGCGCGCGGCGGCGCGGAGCCATCCGACGGCAATATGTCGGTGCCCACCGACCTCGTGAAGCCGTTGCTTGATGAGCTGGAGCGGACAGGCCGGATCACGGAAACGCCGCGGCCCTGGCTTGGCCTCTACACGGCGGAATCCGATCATCACCTGGTCGTCGCCGGCGTCGCGCCGAACGGCCCGGGCGATCAGGCTGGCGTAGAGACCGGCGATGTTATCCTCGATGTCGGCGGCGCGCCGTTGGGCGGTCTGTCGGACATGCTCCGCACGGTCTGGTCACTCGGCGAACCCGGCGTTTCGGTGCCGATGACCCTGGTCCGCGACGGCAAGCCGCGCCAAGTCGCGATCCAGACGGCGGATCGCGCCAGTTTCATGAGACAGCCGCGGCTCCATTAGAGTTTTCTAAAGCTTAACCGCCGTGAGCCGCGCCGCCCGGCCTGTCCTGCGTTAATGGGCTTTTAACGAGAATTGGGTTAATCTGTTTCAGTTCAGGGGGGGCGTCGGCGTCTGTCGCGCACCTGCAAGGCGGCCCGGACTTGGAATGGAAGAGAACGAACAGCGTGAACAAGAGTGAAGAAGCACTGGCGCTATTGGCGGGCGCGCAAACGGGCGAACCTTTTTTCGACGCCGCCGCCGAGGCGCTTGCGATCGGACTCGGCGCGGATGTTGTCGGCGTCGGCCTTTTATCCGCCGACCGCCAAACCGTGCGCCTGATCGCCCTGTATATAGACGGCGCCCAGTCCGAGACTACTGAATACGCCATCCTTGGGACCGTTTGCGGCGCGCTCTACGACAAGGGCGCCAATGGGTATCAGGTGGTGCGGGATGGCGTTATGGACATGGCGCCCGACTCCGAAAGCCTGCGAGCCCTATCAGTTCGGAGTTATCGCGGCCAGGTCTTTAGCGACGCGGAAGGCGCGCCGGCTGGTCATTGTTTCGCGTTCAGTCGCCAACCGATTGTCGGCGAGGACGAGCATGAGAGTTTTTTTCGGCTGGTCGCCCAACGCGTCGGGGCGGAACATGAGCATCTCAAGACCAGGAACGAGTTGGAGGTCAGCCGGGCGCGGTATGATCTTGCGGTGAGCGAGGCGGGGGTCTGGGACTGGGACCTCGATACGCAGACGGTGTATTTTTCGCCGCGCTTTCGCGACATGCTCGGGTTCGATGATGAGGCCTTCGAACGCCTTGCATTGGACGCTGTCGGCAATTTCATGCATCCGGACCATGTCGGTCGCTATCACGCGGCCCTGCGCGCGCATTTTAAGCGCGAGACGCCGGTCTTCGACGTCGAGTTACAACTCCTGACCAAGGATAACGGCTATATCTGGTTCCATATTCGCGGCCGCAGTCTTCAGAGGCCGGACGGCTGGTCCTACCGTTTCGCCGGCATCATGACAGAGATAGAAGACCGGAAGTCGGCAGAGGACGCGTTGCGGTATAGTCAGCGCCGGCTCTCGGAAGCGCAGAGAATGGCCGGGGTGACCAGTTGGGTCGTGAGGCCCGGCAGCGATGTGTTGGCCTGGCACGAACCGGACGCCGTTCTGATGGGCGCGCAGCCGGGCGCGGCGCTGACGGTCGATGATTTTCTCGATCGCGTGCACGCGGCTGACGCGCCCGATCTGAGAGACGCCTTGACGAATTGTCTGGAGCTGGGCGAGCCGTTCGACGTGGTGCATCGTTTTTTCCTGCCGGACCATTCGGTGCGCTGGCTACACCAACATGGCGAGGCCGAATTCGACGATACCGGCAAGGTTGTGCGGGTCTTCGGCTCCAGCATCGACGTCACTCGCTCCAAGAAGGCGGAAGCCGATCTGCGGCGCGCCAAGGAAGAAGCGGAATATGCGAACCGCGCAAAATCAGAGTTTCTGGCGAATATGAGCCACGAATTGCGGACGCCGTTGAACGCGGTGATCGGGTTCGGCTCGCTATTGGCGCAAGAGGTCTATGGGCCCCACAGCAACGAGCGCTATCAGGAATACGCGGAGGATGTGTGCACATCGGGCCAGCATCTTTTGGACCTGATCAACGATATCCTGGACGTCGCCCGGATCGAAGCGCGGTCGATGGAGTTGGAAGAGGAAGAGCTTGATCTTGTGGCGATCACCGCGGCCAGTATCAAACTGGTTCTGGCGCGGGCGCAAAAGAATGGGCTGACGCTGTCAACCGCCATCCGGCCGGAAGGGATGCGCCTCTACGCCGACAGTCGACGCGTGAAGCAGATCCTGATCAACCTGTTGTCGAATGCAATCAAGTTCACGCCGTACGGCGGGACCATCGACATAGGTTGGCGGCTCAATGAAAACAGCGTCGTCCTGGAAGTCTCCGATACTGGGATCGGCATTGAAAGCCATGTGATCCCGCGCCTGTTCGAGCCCTTCAGCCGCGGCGAAGACACCTTGACGCGCGAACATGAGGGCACCGGGCTCGGTCTATCGCTGGTGAAGATGTTCGCCGAGCTGCATGGCGGTGTCGCGATGATCGAGAGCGAGCTAGGCGCCGGAACCAAAGTGTCCGTCTATCTCCCCCGCGACCGCGCACTGATCCCGACGGAGAATAAGATCGCCGGACCGGCCGCTCTGAAACAGGTCGGCTAACGCTTGCACGGGACAGCCTCGGTCGGCCGTTTTGACTAACCCGGCCGGCCGGCCCAGCGCGTATTGAGATAGACCGCCTGCAGGCTGGTGGTGGCGCAGATATAGAGCCGATTGCGCTTCACACCGCCGAATTCGACATTGGCGACGACCTCGCCCGTCAGGATCTTGCCCAACAGGTCGCCTTCCTTGCTGTAGCAGTGCACGCCGTCGCCGGCCGAGGTCCAAATCTCGCCGTCGCGGCCAACCCGGAATCCGTCGAACAGGCCGACGGTGCATTCTGCGAAGACGTCGCCGCCGGTGAGTCGCCCATCCTCGCCGACATCGAACACACGGATATGGCGTGGCCCGTCCTCGACATGGGTGGCGCCGGTATCGGCGATATAGAGCCGCCGCTCGTCCGGAGAAAAGGCGAGTCCGTTCGGCTTCACGAAATCATCCGCTGCGATCGTAACGGCTCCGTTCTTGGGATCGATGCGATAGACATGCGACCCTCCGATCTCGCTGTCGGCGGCGTCGCCCTCATAGTCCCCGTCGATGCCGTAGGTCGGATCGGTGAACCAGACAGAACCGTCGGACTTGACCACGACATCGTTCGGCGAGTTCAGGCGTTTGCCGTCATAGTGGGTCGCCAGCGCGACGATCGCCCCGTCATGCTCGATCCGACTGACCCGTCGACCGCGATGCTCGCAAGCGACCAACCGACCCTCAAGATCCACCGTATGCCCGTTGCGATTGCCGCAGGGACGCATGAATTCCGAGATGACGCCGTTGGTTTCGTCATAGCGCAACACGCGGTCGTTTGGGATGTCTGACCAGAGTAGATATTTGCCGGCGGGGAAATAGGCTGGGCCCTCCGCCCAACGCGTCCCGGTATAGAGCGTTTCCTTATGCACATTGCCCATGGCGTAGCGCGTGAAACGTTTGTCGATCACCTCGAACGTATCTGTTATCATCCGACAACTCCCTTCTGGACCAGCTTGTCGCTCATTGCGTCACCTTTTGCCCGCGGCCATAGACCAGCAGCATCAGGATGATGACGCCGCCATAGATCACTTGGCGGCCCGCCTCCGGCATCTGCATGATCGATAGGACCGAGTTCAACAGAACGATTAGAATCACTCCGATCAGGGTGCCGAGATAGCGGCCCTTGCCGCCGAGAATATGGGTTCCGCCGATCACGACCGCCGCTATCGCCGGCAGCAAATAGGCGTCGCCCATGCCTTGATAGGCCTTTGTTGAATAGCCCGCCAGCAGCGTGCCCGCCAAGCCCGCCGCCATACCGCACAGCGCGAAGGCCGTGATGATGACGCGGCGCGTCGGCGCGCCCGCGAGATAGGCCGCCGCTTCCTTGTTGCCGATCGCGTAGATGTAGCGGCCTGTCGCCGTCCGGTTGAGCAGGAGGACGACGCCGACGGATATCGCCGCCCAGACCAGAAGCGCCGCCGGTACGCCCAAAACTTTGCCGACCGCCAGCCATTGCATCAAATCGGTCGCCGCCGTTTGTGGCGCGAAGCCGCCGGTATGCGCGACCATCAGACCCCGCATCACCGCATTGACGCCGAGTGTGAAGATCATCGAGGGGATGCGCAGATAGGCGACGCCGAAACCGTTCACCAGACCGACAAGCAGGCCGACCGCAAGCCCGACCGGAATGGCGGCGCCGCCGCCGACCGCTGTCGCCATCATCGCCGCCGCCGCCAGCGTCCATGGGACGGACAGGTCGATATGGCCCAACAGGATCACCAGCATCATGCCGGCGGCGACGATTCCTAAGAAGGCGCCGACTTGCAATTGCTGCAGCAGATAAGTCGGCGAGAGCAGGGTGGCGCTGCCCTGGGTGACCAGGGTATAGGCCGTGCCGATCGCCAAGATGACGAGCACGAAGCCGCTGGCCACCAGGATCGGCTTGTCCTCCGGGCCGAGGCCGAAGCGCGACTCGCCCGCGCTGTTTCGCACGGCGTCCGTCATCGGAAGAGCTCCAACGTGTTGCGGACACGCAGAACGCGCAGCGCCCCAAGGCTGACCGCGGTCAATAGAACCACCCCTTCGAACAGCGGCTGCAGCAGCGGGTCGAATTCAAAGATCCGGAAATTGAAGGAAATGGTGCGCAGCACTAGGGCCCCGAAGATCGAGCCGATCGCGCCGCCGGCCCCGCCGAGAAGAGATGTCCCGCCAATGACGACCGCTGCGATGGAGTTGAGCGTATAGGCGCCGGCCTGCGGAATGTCCGCGTTCCCCGACGAGGTCTGCAAGGCGAGATAGAGCCCGCCGACCCCGGCGAAGAAACCGCCCATCGTGAAGGCCGAGATTTTCGCCCTCTCGATGTTCAGACCCGACATATAGGCCGCGCCTTCGCCGGACCCGATGGCGTAGACCGTCCTGCCGGTGACCGAGCGGGCATAGGGCAGCCATACCAAGGCCCCCATCGCGATCAGGATCAGCAACGGAACCGGTATCCACGCGATCGGTTGGAACCAGGCCGCCTCGCCCCCCTCGGCGAAGCCGTAAGTTGCGGCGACCTCCAGCAGGTCGTTCGTCGCCGCCCAGGACAGGTCGCCATCGACGTCGCCGCCCGGGGAGGGACGCAGGAATAACGCGATCCCGATGAAAATCGCGCCGGTCGCCAACGTGGCGATGATCGGCTGAATTCGGCCGAACACGACGACGCACCCGTTGAAGAAGCCGCACAGCGCGCCGGTCGCCAAACAGAGCAGAGCGCCGCCAAGCATCTGGAGGGGCGAGCCGTTCATCACATGGCTGGCGAGCGTGTTCACCAGGGTCATGATCGCGCCGACAGACAGGTCCAAACCGCCGAGCAGGACGGGCACGGTCTGGGCCATCGCCACCATGGCGAGGGTGAAGACCTCGTTGGAGTTCTGAATCAGAACCGCGTTCGAAAACCCGCGCGGATGGTTGGCGTTATAGAAGATGTAGAAGACCAGGAAGACGGCGATCGCCGTCAACAGGCCGGCGTTCTGTCGGATGCGGATGCGCAGATCGGATGAGCCCGTGGCCGTGTTCATGGCGTCGCCTCCGGACCGCCGGCGACCGTCTTCGCTGCGTCTTGCGCCTCGATATTCAGGGCGCTCGCGACGATGTTGGTTTCCGTGATCGCGTCGCCCGCCAGAACGGTGACGATGGCGCCGTCATACATGACGGCGACGCGGTCGCAGCAGCCGATCAACTCCTCATAGTCTGTCGAATAAAAGAGTATGGCGGCGCCGTCGGCGGCCAGCGCCCGCAAGAGCTTGTAGATTTCCTGCTTTGTCCCGACATCGATCCCGCGGGTCGGATCGTTCAGCAGAATGACCTTCGGGTCGGTCAACAACCATTTTGCTATGACGACCTTTTGCTGATTGCCGCCCGACAGGGTCGATACCGGATCGTCGACCGATCCGACCTTGATCTGCATCCGGGCGACACCGTCATCGACGGCGGTCTCCAGAGCCTTGCGATCCACGAAAAGGCCGTTGGACAAGGCGTCCAGTGAGGAAATCACCAGATTGTCCGTGATCGACATGGGCAGCATTAGTCCCTCTGTCTTCCGGTCTTCCGGGATCAACGCCATCCGTACGCCTGCAGATTTTGCGTTTCGCGGCGACGTTAGGGCGACGGCGCTTCCGCCGATCCGGACCGCGCCGGAGACCCCTTTCAAGACGCCGAACAGCGCGAGCAGAAGTTCCTTCTGTCCCTGACCGTCCAGTCCGCCCAGTCCGATAATCTCCCCTTCACCCGCCGACAGCGTGACGCTCTTCAACCGGTCTTCCCAACTCAGATGGTCGATCTCCAGGACCGTGTCCGGATGCGGGGTCTGCTGCTTTTCCGGGAACTGCGCCGCGATCTCGCGGCCGATCATCATTTGAACGATCTCATCGGCGCTCCGCGCACCCTGATCGAATGTATCGATATGGCGGCCGTTGCGGAAAACCGAGCACCGGTCGGCCACCGCCTCGATTTCATGCATCCGATGGGAGATTGTCAGGATCGATATGCCGTCATCCCGCAACAGGCGGAGAATTTCAAAGACCCGGTCTACGTCCGCGGCGGTCAGAGCCGAGGTCGCCTCGTCCAGAATCAGGACTGTCGGATCTTTCGCTAAAGCCTTGGCGATCTCCACCATTTGCCGGCGGGACAGCGGCAGGTCCCGAACATTGAGAAGCGGGTTTACATCCTCGCATCCGATGCGCGCCAAGAGCGATTCGGCGCGGCGGCGTTGAGCGCGCGCATCGATCATGCCAAACCGCCGCGGCGGATCGCCGATCGAGATATTGTCCGCAACCGACAGGTCCGGCAGCAGTGACAGTTCCTGAAAGATGCACACGACCCCGGCGTCGTTCGCCGCGTGCGGATTGGGAAAGGAGACCGGCGCGCCGTCGAGGAACATCTCGCCGGCGCTGGGCTGGACCACGCCCGACATGATCTTGATCAAGGTCGATTTCCCGGCGCCGTTCTCGCCGAGCACCGCGTGGATCGATCCCAAGGCGCAGGAGAAATCGACATCCTCCAAGGCGGTGACGCCGCCATAGCGCTTGGTGACGCCGCGAAGAGCGACATGGTCGGGCCGAGAGGATTCGGCGCCGGGCGATACTTCCATCATGATCGATCCAGGCCCTTGCGCAAAGGTCGCGGCGACGCCGGCCGCCTCCGATTCTTGCGTCGGACGAAGGCCGACGCGGCCATACCGACCGCGCCGGCGCGTCGCCTATTGCAGGTTTTCTGCGTCTTTCGCCATGATCTCCCGCGCGGTGATGTTCACGCCGCAGGGCGGGAATTCATTCACCGTGAAGAAGTTGTCGGTCAGGTCGGGCCAATAATTCTCGCCCGCAACCAACTCGTTGTAATGGGCGTAAGGGATCGGCACGGAGATCAGTTGCGGCATGACATTGCCGTCCAGGGCCGACAGCGCCGCTTTGATCGCGATCGCCACCATGCCGGGCGACTGGCCGATAGACGTGCCTTTCAATCCATTCGGGCCGTGCTCGGCCAGCAATTTGCGGAAGCCGTTCTCCGCCTCGCCGGCGATCGGGACCAGCGGATGCGAGGCGTCCAGCATCGCGCGCACGGTTCCGGTCGAGCCGCCTTGAACGACGACCGCGTCGAACGCGCCATGCACGGCGATGGCGTCGGCGGTCACTTTTTGCGCCGTGCCGTCATCCCAGTTGCCGACCACTTCGACGATATCCCAGTCGCCTTCGGGTTCGAATATTTCGCGGAAGCCCAAATGCCGGTCGCGGTCGACGGAGTTCCCTTGCAGACCGCGAACCTCCAGGATCTTGCCGTCCCGTTTCGAGCCCAGTTGCGTCAGCAACCAACGGCCGTACATGCGGCCCATTTCAAGCTGGTCTTCGTTGACCTGCATGACCTTGTCGGTGTCGAGGACGTTATCGAACGGGACCAGAACAACGTCGTTCCGATCCGCCAAGCGGATCACGCGATCGAAACCTTCCGGCGAAACGGCGATGGTCACGATGGCGTCGAATCCTTGGTTGATGAAATCTTCGATTGCGCCCAACTGGGCGGCTACATCGGTGCCGGTGGAGACAACCTTAAACTCGTCGATCTGGCCGGCGATCTCCGGCTGTTCGACGAAAGCCTTGGCCGTCTGGATCATTTGAATGCGCCAGGTGTTGCCGACAAAGCCGTTCACGACCGCGACCTTGTGCGGCCCGTCGCGCTTGTCCCATTGGAAATAGCCGATGGAGTCGTTCCAGGGCGCGAAACACCCTGGATCATGTCCTGGGCCCGATACTTTGGCCGGGCCCGCCAGAGCGGTCCCGACGGCCAGTGAGAGCGCCAATGTTGCGCCCGTCAACAGTCCTACTGCACGCATGATTATTCCTCCCATCTTTCTCGTTTTTTGGGCGCGCCGCCGCAAAAGCCGCGCGCCCTCGCTCATGCAAACCCGCGGACGATAGCCGTAGAATGGCGGCCTGCATAGGCTTTTGTCTTGGTTTCTCCCGGTCGCCCGGCGCGGCGCGAGCAACGGTCGGCGTCCGCTAAAGGCAATGTGCGAATATCATAATGCAATTAAAAGATATGGGCACCGCATCGGCGATTTCTTTGTAGCGCCGATCAGCAGGCGGAGGCGCGCGTTCAGTCCTCGCCTGGCGGGAGCGGGTCGGGACCCATTTCCAAATGCAGCGCCGCGCCTTTATAGGGATGCGCCTCAGCCACGGCCTCGTTCAGTTCGACGCCGATGCCGGGCGCGGTCGGTGGGATCACATACCCTTCCTCCCATTGCATCGGTGTTGTCAGCAAGTCGGCGTGGAAGCCGCCCCAAGTCTGGATGCTCTCGAGGATCAGGAAGTTCGGCGTGCAGGCGGCAAGCTGCACATTCGCCGCGCCCTCGATCGGCCCACAATAGAGATGCGGGGCGATTTGGGCGTAATGCGCCTCGGCCATGCCGGCGATTTTCTTCGCTTCCAGAATCCCGCCGACCCGGCCCAAGGCGGGCTGCAGGATCGACGCCGCCTGCAACGAGAGCACGCGCGCGAACTCGTATTTCGTCGTCAGACGCTCGCCGGTCGCGATCGGTACGCTGGTCTGGCGAGCGACCCGCGCCATTTCCTCGGGCGTCTCCGGCGGGGTCGGTTCTTCGAACCAGAGCGGCTCATAAGGCTCGATGCGTTTGGCCAGCCGGATTGCGCCGGCGGTGGTGAATTGCCCATGGGTCCCGAACAGCAGATCCGCGCGCACGCCCACCGCTTCGCGGATGCGTTTCACGAACCGTTCCGAACGGTCCAGCGCGGCCATGCTGGGCTGGCGCGGATCGAACACGGTATAGGCGCCGGCGGGATCAAATTTCACCGCCGTGAAGCCTTTCTCGACATAGCTCAAGGCGCGCGCGGCGGCGGCGTCCGGGTCGTCATAGACATGCGCCGTATCGCCCGGTTCGGGATATAGGTAAGTGTAGCTGCGCAGCCGATCATGCACCTGGCCGCCCAGCAGCTCATAGACCGGTTTGTCCAAAGCCTTGCCGACAATGTCCCAGCAGGCGGTTTCGATCCCGCTCAAGACGCCCATCAGGGAGACATCGGGGCGCAGCGTATAGCCGCTGCCATAGACCCGGCGCCACAGACGTTCGATCTTGAACGGATCGGCGCCGACGACATGGCGTTCGCACACGTCCTCGACCATCTGCGCGATTGTGTGCGGGCCGAACGTGTCGCAATAGACCTCGCCGTAACCAACGATTCCGTCATCGGTCGTCAGTTTGACGAAAATGAAATAGCGCCCGCCGAACCCCGGCGGCGGGTTGCCGACGACGAATGTCCTGAAGTCTGAAATCTTCATGGTCGTTTCCTCGCGGTTCGATCCTGGGCGGCGCGCGCGTGCCCAAAGGTCTCGGAATCGGCAAAAAGCGGCGTTTGTCCGGACGAAATCAGCATCGCCTCATAGGACGATGCGTCTGGATTGGCTGCAAGGCCTTTCCGTTTTGCGCCAAGCCGCGCCTGTTGTTTTTGAGGTCCGCCCATGCGCGCCGCGATATGCCGTGACTTTGGAGCCCCGCTGGCGATTGAGTCGATCGAACTCGCGCCGCCCGGCCCTGGCGAGGTTCGCGTCAAGATCGAGGCCTGCGCCATCTGCCACAGCGATATTCATTTTATGGACGGCGCCTGGGGCGGGCCGCTGCCGGCCGTGTTCGGGCACGAAGCCGCCGGCGTTGTCAGAGCGGTCGGCGCCGGGGTGCGCTCAGTGTCGCCAGGGCAGCCGGTTGTGGTCACCCTGATTCGCTCGTGCGGGAGTTGCGTCAGTTGCCGACACGGCCATGAGGTCTCTTGCGAAGCGACGGGCGGTTTGGGCCCCGCCAGCCCGATCGCCGCGGCGGACGGCGAGTCTTTGGTGCAGGGCATGGCCACCGGCGCCTTCGCCGATCAAGTTGTGGTTCACGAATCGCAACTGGTCGGGGTGCAGGGCGAGATGGACAGCGCCGCGGCGTCGCTGCTCGCCTGCGGCGTGATCACCGGCTATGGCGCGGTGGTGAATACGGCGCACGTCGAGCCCGGCGCGACGGTGGCCGTCATCGGCGCCGGCGGGGTCGGCGTTAACGCGATCCAAGGAGCCAAAGCCGCCGGCGCGACTGAAATCCTGGCGCTTGATATCAATGACGCGAAATTGGAGACCGCGTTGCGCTTCGGCGCGACCCACGGCGTCGATTGCCGCGATCCGGGGCGGGCGGTCGAGGCGGCGCGCGCGCCGACCGGGGGGCGGGGGGCGGACTATGTCTTCGTCACCGTCGGCCTGGGCGCGGCGGTTGAGCAGGCCTTTGATCTCTGTGCGCCGTCGGGCGCGATCGTCTTGGTCGGAATGCCGCCCAGCGGCGTCACGGTCGGCCTCGATCCGGGAGAATTGGCCGGGCGGAACCAGCGCATTCTTGGCTCGAAAATGGGCGGCAGCGCGATCCGCTCTTTCATCCCGGCCCTGATCGAGGCCTATCGCGCCGGCGATCTGAAATTGGACGAATTGATCAGCGGCCGCTATCCGCTGGACGGTATCAATGAGGCGATCGCCTCCGCGCGCAACGGCGACGTCCTGCGCAATGTGATCTTATTTTGACAGCTATTCCCCTTCGCGCCTTCCGCCCTAGTTCGCTCATAGGAAATTCGCCGCGCTAAGGGAGGACCGCCATGGGCCAGCAACCGATCGATCCCCGGATCTTTGAACTCTATGACGAGTATTGCCACGGCGCGATGGATCGCCGGGAGTATTTCCGACGCGCCGCCAAGATCACGGTCGGCGGGGTCGCCGCGACCGGAATGGCGCAGGCGCTGATCCCGAACTACGCCCATGGCCACACGGTCGATTTCACCGATGAACGGATCAAGGCGACCTATGTGACCTATCCTTCGCCCGGCGGGAATTCCGGCGAGATGCGCGGCTATCTGGTGCAACCGGCCGGCGAGGGGCCGTTTCCCGCCGTTCTGGTGATCCATGAGAACCGGGGTCTGAACCCCTATGTCGAGGATACGGCGCGGGCGGCGGCGGTCGCCGGTTTCGTCGCCCTGGCCCCGGACGGGCTGGCGCCGGTTGGCGGCTATCCAGGCAATGACGATGATGGGCGGACCATGCAACGCGCGCTCGATCAGCCGAAGCTACGCATCGATTTCCTGAACAGCGCGAAGTTCCTGAAGGACCATTCCCTTTCCACGGGGAAAATGGGGGCGGTCGGATTCTGCTGGGGCGGCGGTACGGTGAATTATCTCGCCGTCGAGATGGGCTCCGATCTTTTGGCCGGCGTGCCCTATTACGGCCGCTCGGCGCCGTCCGAGGACGTGCCGAGGATCCAAGCGCCGCTTCTGATTCAGTCGGCGTCGGACGACCCGCGCATCAATGACATGTGGCCGGAATTTGAAGCCGCCTTGAAGACCCACAATAAACAGTATGAGCGGGTGGTGTATCCGGACACACGGCACGGGTTCCACAATTACTCGACCGGCCGCTACAACAAGGAGATGGCGGAGAAGTCCTGGGCCTCCAGCATCGCGTTTTTCCAAACGCATCTGTCCTAAGCGCTCGTTGGCGCGGGTCTGGGACGCGCGATTTCTTTTCATCTCCGTCGGCGCGGCTTAGAAACCAGGCGACGCCGCGCAATCGAGGGAGACGAACGCCATGTCCGACACTAAATCCGCCATTGTCACCGGCGCCGGAACGGGGGTCGGACGGGCCGCTGCGACGGCTTTGCTGAACGCCGGTTGGTCCGTGGGCTTGGCGGGCCGTCGCTTGGAGCCGCTGGAAGAGACCGCTCAATTGAGCGGGGCCGGCGGTCGCGCCCTTTGCCTGCCCACCGATGTGACCAAAGACGCGGAGGTCGAGGCGATGGTGGCGGCCATGGTCAAGGCGCATGGCCGGCTTGATTTCATCTTCAACAACGCCGGCATGGGGGCGCGGCCGGTTGATATGGACGAACTGTCGACCGAAGAATGGCGGGCGGCGGTCGAGGTCAACCTGACCGGGGCCTTTCTCTGCACCCGCGCCGCCTTCGCCCAGATGCGGCGGCAAGACCCGATGGGCGGCCGGATCGTTAATAACGGCTCGATCTCGGCGACCACGCCGCGGCCCTTCTCGGCGCCCTACACCGCGACCAAGCACGCGATCACCGGTCTGACGAAATCGACCGCCTTGGACGGACGCCGCTACAACATCGCCTGCGGCCAAATCGATATCGGCAACGCCGCCACCCCGATGACCGAAAAGATGCAGACGGGCGTGCCTCAACCGGACGGCTCGACCAAGGTGGAGCCGACCATGCCGGTCGCGCATGTCGGCGACGCGGTCGCGCATATGGCCGGCCTGCCGCTGGACAGCAACATCCTGACCATGACCATCATGGCGACCGACATGCCTTTTGTCGGGCGGGGTTGATTAGCGGCGCTTAGTCTCAGACTCGGGGGCGTGATCGAACAGAGCGTCGTAAGATCCGGCGACGGCCCCGAAATCGGCCCACCGAAAGCCGGACTGGCGGCTTTCATAATAGTGCGCGGCGCGGAACAGGGCTGCTTGGTCGACAAACCATAGATTGTCGGCCTCTTTCTGTAGCCTTGCGTCGATATAGGCGCCGGCCAACCGCGCCAGCGCCGCGCCGCCTGTCGGAGAAAAGGCGGTCGCACCGGCGGCGACATAGCCGCCGGGTCCGCCGTCCGGCCGCCGCCAACAGGCGAAATCGCTCCGCTGCGCAATTTCGAACAGGCTATCGATCGGGCCGCGCAGTTCTTGATCGATATCCAACAGCAGGATCGGGTGCTGCAGTCGTTCCAAGAGATAGGGCGCGAGGAAGAATCGGGCGCTGGCGTAGATCGGCGCTTTCTGAACCGGTGTTTTCTGGACGGGCCAGGGGTCGGAGGTGGACAGCGAGCCGTCGATCTGGGCCAAGCCGATCGCGCCATAATCGCACAAGAACGAGTCAAGCGTCGCGCGATCCCCGTCCATCAGATGGATATGCAGCCGCGCGTCTGGATGCGCCTGAGCCAGACTGCGGGTGAAGGCCGCGCCGAATGTTTTTAGATAATTGGGATCGGCGGCGACCATAACGGCCGGCGCGCTTTGGACGGGGTCAGGCGGCTTGCCGAGCCATTCAGGCGGCGGTGCGACCGTGTTCTCAATCCGGGCCAGTCGGTCGACCGTCTCCGCCGGCAAAAGATGCAGACACTGAACCGCGGCGGATGTCAGCGCCTCGTCACCGGTGCGGATATACAGCGCGCGCTCGGCCGCGAACCCGTCCGCCGCGGCGAGGAACGCGTTCAGTGCGGCGTCGGTATCGCCCCGGACGAGCGCGATATGGCCGGCGCCGTAAGCGATGGGCGCGCGCCAACCGGGCGGCGCGCCTATCGAATCGAAATAGTCTGTAAGAATGTCGAGTAGTCTCTCCAGCCCATTCTTGGCCCCGATCCAGGCGGCCCGCCAGAGCAACAGGCCGAGGTCTCCGTGCGTCGCGGCGCGGGCTTCCAGGATTTTTGTGGCGCGCGACCGGTCGCCGCGCAGTACAGCGGCCAGGAATAGCCCGACCTCGGCGTTGATCGGCGCCCCCTCGACGCGCAACGCCCGAAATCCGGTCTCGGCCCGGCCGATATCGCCGCTCAGCAAGGCGCGCCATAGGTCTGATTCAGTCATCATCTCTTCATGCCGGGAGCGAGGGTGACGGCTTCCCAAACCGACCCGCAGGCCGTCGCGGACGCCTGGTATCGAGCCTATCAGCGCTTTCTGCTGTCGGACACGCGTTTTCGCGGTCTGGCGCGGTTGCTCGGTGAGGCGCGAACGCTGACCCTCGAGACCGATGCGCTTTTTGATCTGCATTATAAGGGAATCGGCTATCTGCATTGGACCCTGAACGAAGGGCTGCGTCGGGGTTTCACCGACAGCGTCTCCGCCTTCGCGGAGCAATGGGACGGCGCGCGGCCGGCAGGCTTGACGCAGGATGAGTCTCCGCCGTCAAGGGCCTTCGAAAGACATCTCGCCGAGATCGATCGGGATGGCTATGTCGCGCTCGACCCGATCCCGTCTGAGACGGTCGCCACGCTGCGGGCGCGGTTCGAAGACGGTCCTCTCACGCCATGGCCGCAGCGCCTGAGCGGCGCGTTGGAATCCGCGCCGGTGGACGCGCTGCGCGACGTCGCGAATCTCGGTTTGGTTCCACAGGACCGTTTGTTGGCGATACCGGAAGTCTTCGAGCAAGCCATTGCGCAGGACGTTTTGGACCTGGCGCGCGGTCATTTGGGCGCCCCGCCGATCCTAATCAACGCGTCGGCATGGCGTTCCTTCGCCGGTTCCGACGGCGCGAAGGAAGCGAAGGACGCCCAACTTTTCCACTTCGATCTCGACGATTATCGGTTTTGCAAACTGTTCATCTATTTGACGGACGTTGATGCGCGTCACGGACCGCATGTCTTCGCCCCAGGCACGCACCGGCCGTCGGTGATCGCCGCCCGACGGCCGGCGGAAGGCGATCCGGATCGCGCCGCGTTCGATCTTTGGTATTTCAAGACGCTGCGCAAGGAGGAGGCGGATGTCGAACGCTTGCTGGGCGTTCGGCCGGTCGAACTGACTGGTGCGGCAGGGACAAGACTCTTGGTAAACACGGAAGGCGTGCACCGCGGCAAACCGCCGGAAGCCGGCGACCGTTGGCTGCTCCAATTCGTCTATGGCGTCACGCCCTATACGGAATGGCGCGGCGCGCCGGCCCCGCAGGTCGCCGCGCCGGACACAGAATCGCTCTCCAGCGTCGCAAGGTACGCCTTGCAGTTGCTGCTATAGGATCCGCATCGTCGTATGCGCGCCGCTTGAGTCTTAGCGATTTAGTAAGAGTTTTCCCTTATTCGTATGAGTTCACGACGACGCTCTTAGAGGGGCGAAGGAGGGAGACTCATATGGCCACGGATCGAATCGCGCTGATTGTCGCGGGCGGCAGCGGTATCGGCGCGGCCTGCGCGGAAACATTGACCGAGCGCGGCTACAAGATCGCCATCTTATCCTCATCAGGAAAAGGCGAAGCGCTGGCGAAGCGGTTCGGCGGTTTTGGCATGACGGGATCCAATCTCGATCCGCGCGTGCTTGAGAAGTTCGTGCAATCCGCGGCGCTACGGTTCGGTCGGATCGACGCTGTCGTAAACGGGGCCGGCCACGGTCCCAAAGGCCCAGTTCTGGAACTGACCGATGAAGACTGGCGTCTGGCTATGGATATTTATCTCTTGAATGTGGTCCGGATGACTCGCCTGGCGACCCCGCATTTCATTACCCAGGGCGGCGGCGCGATCGTGAATATCTCGACCTTTGCGACTTTCGAGCCGGAGGAGTCGTTTCCGACATCCGGCGTGTTCCGGGCCGGGCTGGCCGCTTTCACGAAGCTTTACGCCGATAAATACGCTGCGGCGAATGTGCGCATGAACAACATTTTGCCCGGCTTCATCGACAGCCTGCCGGAGAAGGATGATCGACGCGCCCGAATTCCGATGGGACGCTACGGCTCCGTCAAAGAGATCGCCGACACGGTGGCCTTCCTACTGTCGGATCAGGCGTCTTACATCACCGGTCAGAATCTGCGGGTCGATGGCGGCCTGACCCGCTCGGTCTAGGCGGCGCGTCCTTCGGGCGCGGTCAAAAGACGCCGGCTTCCAGCCCCGCCGCCAGGGTTGCGCCTAACTCCGCGCACGCCTCCTCGAATTCATCCCGCCAGGGGCCCTTGCAGAGCAGAGGCGCCCCTATCATCCGCCAACGCAAGCCGGTGAGAATGCTCTCCACCCCTCGCCGTGCGCCGGTTCCGTCATGTCCAGCACGGATATAGAGCGCGCAGGGGAGGCCCTGTTTTTCCTCAAGAACCGGGTAATAAACGCGATCGAAGAAATCCTTCAGCGCGCCCGACATCGCGCCAAGATTCTCCGTCGTGCCAAGCAAGATCGCATCGGCCGCCAAGACATGCGCGGGCTCTGTATCAAACGGCGACAAGGTGGTGACGGCGACTCCGTCGATGTCGGGGTCCCGCGCCCCGCGTTCGGCGGCCTCGCGCATCCTCAGCGTGTTTGGCGAGGGCGCGTGGGCGACGATCAGCAACGACTTGCTCATAATGAGCAGTTAATCAGCCCGACAGCCGACGCGAAATCCCCGATCCCACGCTTTTCTCGGTCCGAATGCGGCGCAGCCCTCTTACTAGGCCGCCTGACCGACAAAGCGTCCGTTCTGATAGTCGTGCACGGCTTGGATCAGCTCCTGCTGTGTGTTCATGACGAAGGGGCCGTATTTCGCGACGGGCTCGTTGATCGGCTGGCCTTCGCCGTAGAACAGCGCCGCGCCTTTGGGCCCGGCGGCGACGGCGACAGGTCCGTCGCCGTTGAGGACCGCGAGGGACGGCGCCTCGGCCGTCGCATTCCGGCCTGCGGCGTCTTCGCCGACTACGGACCCCTCATAGATGCAGAAAAACGCGTTGTGGCCCGCGGGCGGGTCGAGCGTGATTGTCGCGTTAGGCTCGGCGTCAATGCGAAGCAGACGGATCGGCGTGCGCGCGATAGCCGGCCCGTGCGCATCTTGATACGTCCCCGCGATCACGCGAACCGTCAGACCGTCATGGGCGACGGTCGGGATCGTGTCTTGCGTCAGGTCCTGATAGCCCGGCTTGGCCATTTTCAGCGCGGCGGGCAGGTTCACCCAAAGCTGAAATCCGCGCATCCGCCCTTCGATCTGTTCCGGCATTTCCGAGTGGATGATGCCTTGACCGGCGGTCATCCATTGCACGTCGCCTGGTCCGATTACGCCTTCGCCGCCGGTTGAATCGCGGTGCCGCAACCGGCCGTCGAGCATCACGGTGACGGTCTCGAAACCCCGATGCGGATGATCGGGAAAGCCGCCGATATAGGCGCCCGGGTCGTCATTGTCGAACCGGTCGAGCATCAGAAACGGATCGATCATATCGCAAAGCTGCGTGCCGATCATGCGGGTCAGCCGCACGCCGTCTCCGTCCGACGTTTCAATTCCTTGAATGATTCGCTCGATATGCATGTTCGTCTCCATTGCCTTCGTCTTCCGCCATGAGGCGCGGCGCGTGCGCTAAAGATGGCGGCGGAATGGATAGGCGCAATAGGAAACAGTCGGCCTAGGTCGAAACTTATTGTTTCCAGGCGTAAACAGAACTGCGGCTGCAGCTCTCGCCAGTCGCGTTTGCGTGGACCGGTCTGAGAACCGACGCGGCGAGGCTCGACAAACCGTAATCGCTTATTAAGTAGTTATTAATATTCCACTGCGCATAAGACGTTCGGGGGCCGACTTTTCATGTCGACAGCGACGTAACGGGTACGGTGCGGTGTGAACCGCATGGAGGCGACGATGCAAGTTTTCGGAAACAAGCGTTCTTGGTTCAACAATCGTTCATTGGCGGGCAAGATCGCCGCCGGCTTTGGTTTGGTGATCGCCCTGTCGGTCATCATTGCCGGGAACGGTTATTTAGGGTTGGGACAAACCAGTGAGATGTTCGGCGAGTACCGCCAGACCGCCCGCGAAAACCTGCTGCTTTCGACCATGCAGGAGGACATGCTGGAAGCGCGGCTCGCTGTGATGAAGTTCCGCGTGACCCAAGATCAATCCCAAGTTGAAGAGGTGCGCAGCAATATCGCCGAACTGTCCGAGGAGGCGCGCGGCGACATAGACACCTTGGTCGTCGATCCGAACGCGCGGGCGGAACTTATTGGCGTCATCGATGACGCGGTCGCTTATGGGGATCGGTTCGAGGCCGCCACCGCGCTTCAGGCCAAGCGCCAAGAGTTGGTGACGGCGCTCAACACCGTCGGCCCTGAAGCCCGGAAGGCGATCTCTGAAATCATGTCCAGCGCCTATGAGGATGGCGACGTCGAGGCGGCCTTCTACGCCGGACTGATGCAGGAACGCCTGTTGTTGGCGCGCCTTTATGTGCAACGGTTCCTTATTCAAAATGATACTGGTTCGGTCGAACGCGCCGCCAGCGAGTTCGCGGCCGCCTTCGAAAACTTCCAACGATTGCGGGAGTCGCTGCAGAACCCGGTGCGGATAGAGCTGGCCGACACGGCGCTGGACTTGATTGATGGATACTCTACCGCCTTCAACGAGGTCGTCCAAACGATCCAAGCGCGAAACGCCATCCTGATCGGTGAATTGGACCGGTTGGGTCCGGCTGTCATGGCGCGTATGGAGCAGGTGATCGACGCCCGCGTCTCGCGTCAGAATGAAATCGGCCCGGCCTCGGTCGAAGCGATCGAGCGCACCCAGATCGTCACTCTGGCGGTCGGCGCGGCCGTTGTCGCGCTGGCGCTCGCCGTCGCACTTTTCATCGGTTATATCACCATCGTCCCGATCCGAAGACTGACCGAACGGATGGGTGAGGTCGCCAAGGGCGAAACCGGTTTCGAGGTGCGCGCGGAAAATAGCAGCGATGAAGTCGGCCGCATGTGGAGCGCCCTGGCGACGCTGCGCCGCGCCGTCGAGGAAGCGTATCAAAAAGCCCAGATGATCGAGCAGCTGCAGTTTTCCGTCATGGTCGCCGACCCCGCCGATGACTTCAAGATCACTTACATGAACCCGGCGGCGGAGAAACTCCTTCGCGAAGTCGAGCATATGTTCGATACCAAGGTCGACGATATGGTCGGCCAATCGATCGATGTCTTTCACAAGCATGCCGAGCATCAGCGCAGGATCCTTGAAGACCCGACGAACCTCCCCTGGAAAGCGCGCTTGAACCTGGAGAATGAGAAGGTCTTTGACAGCATGGTCTCGGCGATTCGGAGCAAGAACGGCGATTATGTCGGCGCGATGCTGGGCTGGAACGATGTGACTCAACTGCACAAGATGACCGACGAATTCGAAGCGAATGTGAAATCGGCGATTGGCCAGGTTCAGACCAGCTTCTCGCACATGACGGAGCAATTGGACGTCATGGAGCAGTCGGTCGCGGTGGTGCAGGAACGCTCGACCGAAGGGGCCGCCGCGGTCAACCAGGCGACATCCAATGTTCAGACCGTCGCGACGGCCACGGAGGAACTGTCGGCCTCGTTTAAAGAAATCGCGCACCAGATGGCGGAAACCAGCGCGGTCGCCAGCCAGGCGACGAATAAGAGCGCCGACGCCACAAAGCGGGCGCAGGACTTGGCCTCCGCCGGCAAGCGGATCACCGAAGTCGTCACCACCATCTCGGATATTGCGGAACAGACCAATCTGCTCGCCCTCAACGCGACCATCGAGGCGGCGCGGGCCGGCGAGGCGGGGCGCGGCTTCGCTGTCGTCGCGAATGAGGTGAAAGGTCTGGCCAACGAGACCGCGAAATCGACCGACGTGGTGCGGACTGAATTGGGAGCCATTCAGTCGATGATCTCCGATGTCGTCGCAGGCATATCCTCCGTATCGTCTGAAATCGGCACGATGAGCGAAGTCTTCACCAGCGTCGCCTCCGCTGTCGAAGAGCAGGAGGCCGCGACCGCCGAGATCGCTCGAAATGTCCAGGAGGCCGCAAGCGGCACCCAGGTCGGGGCGGATACGATCCTGTCGGTCGAAAAAGCGTCACAAGAGAATAAAGCGGTGACCGAGGCCCTGACATCGGTCGCGAATGAGCTGGAAAGCGCGAATTCGCGGCTCGCCGAACGGTCCGACGAGTTCCTGGGCATGTTGAAGACGGGCTAACTGGATCCCATTGTCCGCCTACCTTTCGTTAAGCTTTCGCCCACATGCTTTTCCGGCCCATGAGAAAGCGGAAGCGCAAATCCTGACTGCCTAGAAGGATGGATCGACATGGCAGGGCAGGGGTGAGCGGCGGCGCGTCGCGCCGTCGCTGATCCGGTTCATCTGCACTGGAACTCGCGCGGGCGACGCGATATACACTTTCTGATGCCTACGGCGATGCGCCATTGAGACTCTCGGGCACGATTTGCGCGGCCGAGAGAGGCGATGGCGCGCCCAGTCTGCGAGCCTGACCGAAACGAGCGTCCCCTTCGGCGCGCTGGCGTATCCGGTCAAGATCGCGACCGGCGCCGCGGGGCGACACTTGAAACGGATGCGGGCGATTTCGCCGATTGTTGAGACATCGAACCGCGGACAGCTTTCGGCCAAGGGGATCCAGAATGAGTTCCGACGATTTTACACTACCGAACCAAGACGAGCAGTTTTCCGCGGTTCAGCTGCGGGAGAGAATAGCCGAACAGCTCTTGGAAGAGGCGAAGAAGGCCGCAGCGGAAGAGCGCCAGAAGGACGAGGGCCTGAGAGAGGCCTATGACGCGTTCATGGCGCGCAAGCTGACGGACGAGGATCGGGCGCGCTATCGCCGGATGGTTGAAAGCGCGGTGCGTCAGGGCCTGTTCGAGATCGAATTGATCCGCTTCCCAGCCGAATATTTGACCGATCACGGACGGCGCATCAATAACGGCGCGTCCGACTGGCAGGTCTCGTTGACCGGGTTCGCCAAGTCGCTGCATGAAAGTTTCGAACTGTTCGAACTCGGCGACCGCGGCTTCAAATTCCTCGCGCGCGTGTTGAATTACCCGAAGGGCTATATCGGCGATATTGGCCTCTATGTGAGCTGGAAATAGCTGCGATCGCGGCGAAGGCGCGTAGGCCGGCCAGCGAAACCGATCCCCGCGCCGTCAGCGTCTCCCGCTATTGAAGCTTAACGCGCCTAAACCGCCCAAATGTCTGGTTGCTCGTGAAACCGCCGGGCGCGGTACCCGCAATGTCTTGCTTGCGCGCCTTATGCGCTCTGCGTTCAGCTCTGCTTGGCCCTCACCAGGTTGGCGCGCGGTGTCAGGTGCGTCTCGCTTTCGGCGCTGCGGGCGCGTCAGACCAAAGGCGCAGAAATGCCTTGACTGATCGGTCAATCTCCGCGGACGATATTGCATCTGCGAAGACAGGCGAGATTCAGATGAAAGGGGCCGAAATGACTGTTCGTAATTCCATAGGTTTGGGAGTGACCCGCCGCGGCTTCGCCGCCGCCATCGCCGCTGTGGCGATGCTCGGCGCCGGCGTCGTCAGCGCGGCGGCCGAAACGGTTAAGGTCGCGGCGATTTACACGCTTCCTGTCGAACAACAGTGGATCAGCCGCATCCATAAGGCCCTGAACGCGGCGCAGGCGCGTGGCGATATCGAATACACATTTTCGGAGAATGTCGCCAATACGGACTATGAGCGTGTGATGCGTGAATACGCTGAAGCGGGCCATCAGTTGATTGTCGGCGAGGTGTTCGGCCTTGAGCGCGCGGCGCGGAAGGTGGCGCAGGACTATCCGGAAACCAGCTTTCTCATGGGCTCTTCCTTTGGCCCCTCCGGCGACAACTTCGCCGTGTTCGACAACTGGATCCATGAGCCCAGTTATCTGACCGGCATGATCGCCGGAAACGCCACGGAATCGAATCTGATCGGCATGGTCGGCGGTTACGCCATCCCGGAAGTCAACCGCTTGATGCATGCTTTCATGGACGGCGCGCGCGCCGTGAACCCGGATGTTAAGTTCCTCGTGAACTTCATCGACAGTTGGTATGATCCGCCGAAGGCTAAGGAAAGCGCCTTCGCCATGATGGATGCCGGCGCCGACATCATGTATGCGGAACGGTTCGGCGTCGCCGACGCCGCCGTCGAGCGCGGTGTCAAGGCGATCGGCAATGTCATCGACACGTCCGGCGATTATCCGAGCACGATCCTCGCGTCCGCAATCTGGCACATGGAGCCGACGATCGACCGGGCCGTCGCGGCGGTCAAGGGCGGCGACTTTGAACCCGCGGACTATGGCCAGTTCAGCTTCATGGGTTATGGCGGCGGTTCGATCGTCATTGATGAGACCCTGGTGCCGGCCGCCGTCGTTGAGAAGGTCAAGGCGCAAGAGCAGGAAATTCTGGACGGCTTGTTCCGCGTCAATGTGAACGACGCCCGTCCCGTGTCCGACGGTTAACGACAGGTTCCGCGGCCCGGCCGACAAGACCGGGCTGCGTTCCGATGTCCGCCCCAATCCTGTCCATATCCGGGCTGAGCAAGCGTTTTGGCTCGGTGACGGCCGTGGACGGCGTCGATTTGGATTTGCGCCAGGGCGAGGTCCTGGCCCTGCTGGGTGAGAACGGCGCCGGCAAGACGACCCTGATGAATATGCTGTTCGGCCATTACACGCCGGATGCCGGGTCGATCTTGGTGCGTGGCGCTGAGGGCGATGAAACGGCGCTGCCGCCCGGCGACGCCCAGGCCGCGATCGATCACCGGATCGGCATGGTCCACCAGCATTTCACCTTGGCTGAGAACCTGTCGGTGCTCGACAATGTGCTTCTCGGCACAGAACCGATCTTCGCGCTTTGGCGCCGGCGTCAGAGCGCGCGGACCAAGCTGCGGGAGCTGATGGCGCGGACCGGCTTGCACGCCCCGCTCGATGTCCCGGTGCGCAATCTCAGCGTCGGCGAGCGTCAACGGGTGGAAATCCTGAAGGCGCTCTATCGGGACACGCGTATCCTGGTGCTCGACGAACCGACCGCGGTCTTGACCCCGCAAGAGGCCGACCAGCTGTTCGACGCCCTGCGCGCGATGGTGGCGGACGGCCTATCGGTGATTTTCATCTCTCATAAGTTGCGTGAAGTTCTAGCCTTCTCGGACCGTATCGCGGTGCTGCGTCATGGCCGCAAGACCGGCGAGATGGCGACCGAAGAGGCCGATGCGGCGGCGATTGTGCGCATGATGGTCGGCGCCGATCATGACGCGCCCGAACGTGAGGCGGGAACGCCCGGTGCGCCGATCTTGAGCATGCAGGACGTCAGCGCGTCCGATGGCGACGGGCGCAGCGTGCGCGATCTGAGCTTTCACGCGCGCGGCGGCGAAATTCTCGGCGTCGCCGGCGTCTCCGGCAATGGCCAGAACCTCTTCGCCCGGCTGATCTCCGGTCTGACGTCGCACCAGTCGGGCGAACTGGCGATACACGGCGCGCCCGTATCGCGCCTGACCCCAATCGAGGCGATCGCCCGGGGCGTCGGCCGGATCCCGGAAGACCGGCACCGCGACGGCGTGGTTGATGCGATGAGCGTTGCTGAGAATCTCGTACTGGAGCGATTGGCGGAGCCGAGCGTCAGCCGCTACGGGTTCCTGCGCCGATCCGCGATACGGGAGAACGCGGATCGGCTGACCGCCGCCTATGATGTGCGCGGGCCCGGCGTCGAGGCGCGCACCGCCCTGCTGTCCGGCGGCAACATCCAGAAGCTGATCCTGGCCCGGGTGTTGGAAGCGCATCCATCGCTGATCCTGGCCAATCAGCCCACGCGCGGCCTCGACTTCAAGGCGGCTTCGGAAGTAAGCCGGCGCCTTTTGGAGGCGCGCGACCGCGGCGCCGCGGTGATCCTGATTTCCGAGGATCTGGACGAAATCCTGGCTTTGTCCGATCGCATCCTGGTCATGCATGCCGGAAGTCTGAGCGAAGCCCCCTCCCGCGATCGCGCCTCGATCGGTTTGGCGATGGCGGGTCGTGTCGGAGACGCCGCGTGATCCAACTGACGCCCCGGGAAGAAGCCGGCTGGTTGGCGGTCGGGGCCCCGGTGATCGCCGGTCTGGTCGCGCTGGCGCTGGCGGCGATACCGCTGGCGCTGGCTGGCGCGCCGATCTTGGCCGCCTATGCGCAAATGGCGAACAGCGTCTTCGGCTCGACCTTCGCGATGACGGAAGTGCTGACACGCGCCGCGCCGTTGATTCTGACGGGGCTGGCCGCGGCGGTGGCGTTTCGCGCGCGGCTCTGGAATATCGGCGGCGAGGGACAGCTCTATCTCGGGGCGATGGCCGCGGTCTGGGTCGGGACCGGCATGATCCAGGCGCCCCCGATCGTGATGATCCCGTTGGTCTTGGTGGTTGGCGCTTTAGCGGGAGGCGTCGGCATGCTCGGTCCGGCCTATCTCAAGACCCGCTTTGGGGCGGACGAGGTGGTCACCTCGCTGCTGCTGAATTTCATCATCCTGATCTTCGTGCAAATGATGCTCGAAGGGCCGTTGAAGGACCCGATGGGTCTGGGCTGGCCGCAGTCCGAGCCGATCCTGGACGAGGCGGCCTTGCCGAAACTGATGGAGCGCACGCGCCTGCATGCCGGGCTGTTGATCGCGCTGGCCGCGGCGGCGATCACCTTCGTGATCATGAGTTTCACGATCTGGGGCGTGCGAGTGCGCGCGGTGGGCGAGAATCCGGCGGCCGCGCGCCATGCCGGTATTCGCGTCAGCCGCGCCTATCTCGGCGTCGCCATGGCGTCCGGCGCGCTGGCCGGCCTGGCCGGGGTCGGCGAGGTCGCCGGCCTGAAAGGATATCTGACGGCCGACCTGTCGCCCGGCTACGGCTATACCGGAATCGTCGTCGCCATGCTGGCTGGCCTGTCGCCGGTCGGCGTCGTCGTCGCCGCGCTGTTCGTCGCGGGCGTGTTTGTCGGCGCGGACGGGATGAGTCGCGCGATGGGCGTGTCGTCCTTCCTGGCCGATCTGGTCGTATCCGTCTCCTTGATCGCCGTGCTGGTCGCCGGCTTCTTCGCGCGCTTCCGCGTCACTTGGTCGAAGCGGGCCGCGTCATGACCGATCTGCTGCAAATCTTCCTCTCCGACAGTTTTTACGCCGCCTCCTTGCGGATCGCGACGCCCTTGATCTTCGGCGTGCTCGGCGCGCTGCTCTGCGAGCGGGCCGGGGTCCTCAACCTTGGCATCGAGGGCATTTTCGTCGTCGGCGCCATGAGCGGATGGATGGCGGTTTGGCTGGGCGCGGATCTCTGGACCGGGGTCCTGGCCGCCGCACTCGCGGGCGCGGTGTTCGGCGCGTTGCACGCCGTCCTCACCATCTTCATGGGCTTGTCCCAGCATGTCTCGGGGCTTGGCGTCACGCTTTTCGCTTCTTCCGCCGCCTATTTCACCTATCGCACCGCGCTCCCAGAGGTCGCCTCGCCGCCGAGGATAGAGCCGTTTCGCGCCGTCGCGCCTGCGCTGTCAGAGATTCCGTTCTTAGGACCGGTGCTGTTTTCGCAGACCGCCCTGACCTGGCTCGCGCTCGCCTTGGTCGTGCTGGTCTGGTGGGTGCTGGACCGCACGCCGCTCGGCGTCGCCATCAAGGCGGTCGGCGACAATCCGGATGCGGTCAACGCGCAAGGCCTCTCCGTACGGCGCTTGCGCTTCGGCGCCGTCGTCGCCGGGTCGTCCCTGATGGCGCTGGGCGGCGCCTTCCTGACCATGTCCGCCTTTGACGCGTTTTTCTTCGGCATGGTGAACGGCCGCGGCTGGATCTGCATCGCGCTCGTCATTTTCGCCAGTTGGCGGCCTGGAAAAGCGCTCTTAGGGGCGATCCTGTTCGGTATGTTCGACGCCTTGCAGGTGCGGCTGCAGACCGAGGCCGGCGCCGTCGTGCCCGGCCAGATTTTCCTAATGGCGCCCTATATCCTCTCCATCGTCGCGCTTGTGGTGGTGGCGCGGCGCGCCGAATATCCGCGTGCGCTGCTAAGACCCTGGTTCAAAGGGCAACGATAGAAGAGGCCCCCGATGGATTTGCTGATCAAGAACGCGACCCTGACGGACGGGCGGACGGGAATCGACATCGCTTGCGACAAAGGCAAGATCGTCGCCGTCGAACCGAGTATCACGGTTGAGGCGGGCCAGATGATCGAAGCGGCCGGCTGCTTGGTCTCGCCGCCCTTCGTCGATCCGCATTTTCACATGGATGCGACCCTGTCGCTGGGGCGCCCGCGCCTCAACCAGTCCGGCACCCTGCTTGAGGGCATTTCGCTCTGGGGCGAGTTGAGGGCGGAGCAGACGGTCGAGGATATCGCCGAGCGCGCCATGAAGTTCTGCGATCTGGCCGTGTCGATGGGTATCGGCGCGATCCGTTCTCATGTCGACACGGGCGACGATCCGTTGATGGGGGTGGAGGCGTTGTTGCATGTCCAGGACAGGGTCAAAGACTATCTCGACCTGCAGCTGGTCGCTTTTCCGCAGGACGGCGTGTTCCGGACGGCCAACGGCTGGGAGAATGTGGTCCGCGCGCTCGATCGCGGCGTCAATGTCGTCGGCGGCATCCCGCATTTCGAACGGACGATGGCGGACGGCGCCCGCTCGGTGAGGGCGCTCTGCGAACTGGCGGCCGAGCGCGGCCTGCCCGTCGACATGCATTGCGACGAGAGCGACGATCCGATGAGCCGGCATGTCGAGACGCTGGCCTATGAGACCAACCGGCTTGGTTTGCACGGGCGCGTCGCCGGATCGCATCTGACCTCGATGCATTCGATGGACAGCTATTACGTCTCGAAGCTGATCCCGCTGATGGCCGAGGCGGAGCTGGCCGCGATCCCAAACCCGCTGATCAATATCATGATCCAGGGCAAGCATGACACTTACCCGAAACGCCGGGGCATGACGCGCGTGCCGGAATTGAAGGCGGCGGGGATCAAGGTCGGGTTCGGCTCCGACTGCGTCATGGATCCCTGGTACTCGTTGGGGCGTGCGGACATGTTGGACGTGGCTTCGATGGGTCTTCATGTCGCCCAGCTCTGTTCGCGCGACGATATGGCTTGGTGCTTCGACGCGGTGACCGGCAACGCCGCAAAGATCCTGGGCCTTGACGGATACGGCGTCGCGCCGGGATGCGACGCCAATCTCGTCGTGCTTCAGGCGCGCGACCGGATCGAGGCTGTGCGGCTTCGAGCGACCCGCCTCTACGTTATCCGTCGCGGCAAGATCATCAGCCAGACGCCCGCCTCGGTCGCCACGCTGGACTTGCCCGATCGACCGGCCGCGTTGGACCCGGCGCATTATCCCTAGCCAGGCGAATTAAAGACGGCGCGCACTGTTTGCCTCCGACGGATCAGCGGATAAGATCAACCTTCATCGGGTGATCGACACGTTTGGGGGCGGGTGATGAAGCGATCCGGATTGTTGCTGGCGCTGCTGGGGTTGGCGGCCTTGGCGCCGAGCGAGCTTCTGGCCTCCGGCGGCCATGGATCGGTCGAACCCGGCGCGTTTCCGCTGCCCCTAGACAGCTATGGCGATGCGGAGATGGAGGGCGTTTGGGCGCGTCTGGTCCATCGCGCCGAAACGGAACCATACAATGTGGTGGCGACGGCGATCTTCCTGCTCGCCATTATCCATACGTTCCTATCATCGAAGTTCCTGGCCCTGGCCCATAAATGGGAGGCCGAGCATGCGGCGTTGATCGCCGACCGTCAGGCGCCGCGCACGTCTCAGAGCCTGCGCGCCAACCTGTTTCATTTCCTCGGCGAGGTGGAAGTGGTCTTCGGGCTCTGGGCGATCGTGCTGGGCGTCTCGATGATGGTCTATTTCGATTGGAGCACCTTCGTCTATTACGCCACACAGCAGGTGAATTTCACCGAAGCGATGTTCGTCGTCGTGGTGATGACGCTGGCCTCGACCAGGCCGATCCTCAGGTTGTCCGAGACGATTATGGCGCTGATCGCGCGGTTGCTTGGCGGCGGGCTGATGGCTTGGTGGCTGACCCTGCTGACGATCGGCCCGATTCTCGGATCCTTCATCACGGAACCCGCCGCAATCACCATCACTGCGCTTCTGCTGGGCCGCAAATTCTATGAGCTCGAGCCTAGCAACGCCTTCAAATATGGGACGATCGGCCTGCTCTTCGTTAATATCTCGGTCGGCGGCACGCTCACCCATTTCGCCGCCCCGCCGGTCTTGATGGTGGCCGAGCCCTGGGGCTGGGACATGGCGTTCATGCTGACCCATTTCGGCTGGAAGAGCGTCACCGGCATCGTGCTCGGCAACCTGCTGTATCTGTTCGTCTTCCGGCGGGAATTTGCGCGGCTGCATGACGCGTTTGTCATCCGCCAAGTGAAGCAGGAGGTGCTCAGCACGCATCTGCGGCAGGACTTGGTGCTGACCGATTTTGAGGCGATCGTTTTCGATGTCCGCCACGAATTGCATATTGGCGAAGCCTTCTCGGCGAAGATCGACGAAGCTTCCGCCGCAGTGCGCGCTCGGTTGGCGCCGAAATATCTCGAGGCGGTCGCCGATCTCGGCGTGGACCGGGAGCTTGCCGAGCGCGCCTTCCAGGAACGGTTCGAGGAGTTGAAACTGGCCAGGCTGCAAGAGACAATCCCCTCCGTCCTGCCGCCGGATCAACGCCCGCCTTTCCTCGACCCGGCCTGGGACTCGCGCGAGCATCCGGTGCCGGTCTGGATCACGATCGTGCATATCGTGTTTCTCGGGCTGACCATCATGAACGCGCATCACCCGCCGCTCTTCATCACCAACTTGCTGTTCTTCCTCGGCTTTTCGGCGATCACCGCGCAATATCAGAACCGCATCAATCTGCGCAGCCCTCTTCTGGTCGGCTTTTTCCTCGCCGGCCTGGTTGTGCATGGCGGGCTGCAGGGCTGGTGGATTGAGCCGGTTCTAGGCGGGTTGAGCGAGACGCCATTGATGATCAGCGCGACGGTCCTGACCGCCTTCAACGATAATGCGGCGATTACGTTCCTCAGCACCCTGGTGCCGGAGTTCACCGATGAGTTGAAATATGCGGTGGTGGCGGGGGCGGTGACCGGCGGCGGCCTGACGGTGATCGCGAACGCGCCGAACCCGGCCGGTCAATCGATCTTGAGCCGGCATTTCGAGCATGGCGTCTCGCCGGCCAAGCTGTTGCTGGCCGCGTTGGCGCCGACCATTCTGCTCTTCCTGCTGTTCAAGTTCCTTTAGAAAGCAGCCGGTGGAGCCCGCTTTACGAGCCGGAACCGCGATGGCCGCCGAAACCAGAAACGTTGGTCACAGTCGTTCGGAATAGACCGCCGCCAATTGGCCGATGAACGCGTCATCGTCGCCGCCGATAACCACGAATGCGTGACCGCCTTTCGACCAGTAGGCGGCGCTCATTCCTTCTAATCTGGTCGTCTGCACGGCGCCGTCGCCGGGCTCGGATGCTTCAATGATGCAGAGGGCGACCGGCGTCCCCTGCTTTGTCAGGAACGCAAGTTGAACAAGAGGGCGGCCTTCGAAACTTAGGATCTGCGCCCGTTTGTAGTCCAGTCGGTCCGGCATCGAAACATCGGACAGGCTGATCGGTTTTTCGATCGCCGCGGATACGCGTTCCAGCTCCGCCGCTGCATCCGCCGTCGTTTGACCGACGCCTGAGAGCGTGACGGTCGCGTAGAGGGCGTGATAGCTCGCGACATAGTCGCGCCATCCGGGCTCCGCCGGTCCCGTCAATAAGGCGCCGCCGCCAAATCCGACGAACAGGGCCAGAACGGCGGCCGCCGCCGCATGTCGCCAGGTCGTTTGGAATCGGCGCATGGGGGACGGCGCGACACGGTCACAGTTGAATTCGGGCGCTTGCGGCGCATTCGACAGGAGTTCGGCGAAGCCGGTGCGGATCCGCGCCGTATCCAGCGTCAGGGCGTCGAGCCGCGCTCTTAGCGTCTCGTCTTGCGCCAGACTGCGCTCTATCGTCTCACGAAGCGCAAGCGCGTCTTCGCCATCCAGATAGGCTGTGAGCTCCTCATCGCTGAATTGCCTTGGCTCGCTCATTTTGTCTCGCTTCTCGCGTTGATCATGTCAGCCAATTTGCCGCGCGCGGCGGCGAGGCGGCTCATGACGGCGCCGATCGGGATCTCTAGAATCTCAGCCGCCTCCCGGTAGCTTCGACCCTCCGCATAGACCAACAAAACGGTCAGCCGTTGCGCCTCAGGCAACGCCATCACTGCTGACAGTGTTTCTCGCGCCGAAAAATTCGATTCCGGATCGCCCTGTTTCTCGGGAAAATCGATTTCCTCGATCGGCGCCAATCCTTCGCCATGCCGGACCGACTGCGTGCGCAGGTCGTTTAGCCAAAGCCGTTGTGCAATGCGGAAAACCCATCGATCGAGCTCCGTCCCAAGAGTGAACAAATCAGCCTTTTCCAGAGCCCGGAGACACGTCGCTTGAGCGAGTTCGTCCGCCCGCTCGCGCGCCCCGGTCAACACGAGGCAATAACGCCAGAGCTTTGGAAACAAAGGCGTCAAACCATGCTTTACTGCGTCGGATGCGTCTGTGTCCGCCGTCATACCAATGATCAGGTCTACTTTCGTGTTTATCACTAGCCTTAGCCGCGCGCCTCGGCCATTGTCGTCGGAGAGGAGTGCCTATGCCAAAGGGCGACTTTTCCCCGGCGCCGATTGCGGCGTCCCTGACAGTTATTGCGCTTTCCGCCGTCAATTACACCCTGACGGCCGCCGTCGCGCAAGGCGCGGACGCGTTCATCCGCACTCTCCGGCTCGCCGAAGACCAAATCCATTTCCGTCGCATCGAGATGGACTATTTTTACCGGATATGGCTCGGTTCGGAGACTGATTGGAATGCGTAATCCCGCAAGGCTTGGGCGTTTCTGTCCAGCCGTCGGCGCGCGGCCCGGGTAAGCCGGACCTATGCGCTTCTTCTCCGACAAGGATCGTCCGGTTCATTTGGGGCCATATCCGCTGGAACGGCTGGCGCGCTTTGACGGGCCCGTCGATTTGTCGACGACGCCGGCGATGGCGCCCCTCGTTCTGGACCGGCCGTCGGCGCCGCTGAGCATTGTGAACGCGATGCAGGACTATCAGGCGATGATGGATGCGATCCGCGAAGGCTTGGTCAACGAGGCGCGGGCCGGCGCGCCCGAAGACCCGCAACAACGCGCCGAGCATCTGAAGGCGTTCGGCTATTTCTCCGACGCGTCGATGGTCGGCGTTTGCGCCCTGCCGCCGGAAGCGCTGTTGGCGGCGCCGATCCGTAATCCTGGCGTTGATCGGCTGGCCGAGGATCTGCGCACAAAACAGACCAAGACCCTGGCGTCCGGCATCGACGTCATCATGGCGGACCTGAAGGAATCGATGGAGGCGCCGCCGACCGACATCGACAGCCATACGCACGCCATCGTCTTCCTCTATGAATATCCGCGCGATCCGGACGGCGATGAGCCGGGGACGGACTGGATCTGGGATGCGCAGGCGGCCCGCGCCTGTCTGCGGGCGAGTGAGACGGCGACGGTGATCGCCAACTATATCCGGTTGCTTGGCTGGGACGCGCGGGCTCATTCGGGCGCGGAGAGCGATGTCGATCTGAACAAGCTCACCGTCGCAGCGGGCCTAGGGGTCGTCGAGGAGGGGGCGGTGGTCAATCCCTATCTGGGCGCGCGCTTCGGCGTCGCGGCGGTGACGACGACGTTTGCATTGGCCCCTGACAGGCCGCTTGCGCCCCTCGATAAGCAGCCTTGGTTTCGGGCCTTTGGTCCCGCTTGGTGGGTCGGAAAGGGTTTCGCCAAGAACGCGCAGAACAGGGAGCCCTACGTGCGCCGCCGCTTCGTCGACGGCGCCTATCCGTTCGAAAGGCTGAAGCGGGTCGATACGCCGACCACCTATATCGACGAGCCCCGCGTCGCCCGTGTGCCGAAAAGAACCGACATGTTCGCCCGCGCGCAATTCGGCGATATGGGCAAGCGGCTTCAAGACGGCGCGAAAGGCGGCTACTACGCGCGCAAAGCGGCGCCGTCGATGGCCCAGCGCCGGGCCCTGGGGGCCTTCGTGCTGTTGCAGGACGGACCGGCGGAAGGGGCGCCGGACGCTTCGACCGCGGACCCGCAGCGCAACGCCGAGAATATCAAGGCCGCCGCCTATTTCCTGGGGGTGGACGCGGTCGGCCTGTCGCGCTGCCCCGATTGGGCCTGGTACTCCCATGACGCGCTCGGCGAGCCGATCGATCCGCCGCACGATCAGGCGATTTCGATGATCATCGATCAGGGTTACGAGACGATGGAGGGCGCGTCCGGCGACGACTGGATTTCGGTGGCGCAATCGATGCGCGCCTATTTGCGCTTCTCGCTGCTGGGCGGGGTGATCGCCAAACAGATCCGTCGGCTCGGCTATACGGCCAAGGCCCACACGGTGCTGGACGGTGAGGTGCTGCAACCGCCGCTCTTGCTGCTTTCCGGACTGGGCGAGGTCAGCCGGATCGGCGAGGTGATCCTCAACCCCTATCTCGGACCGCGCTTGAAGTCGGGGGTGGTCACCACCGATATGCCGCTCGCCCATGACAAGCCGATCGATTTCGGCATGCAGAACTTCTGCGAGAGCTGCAACAAATGCGCGCGCGAATGCCCGTCCGGCGCCATCACCGCCGGGCCGAAACTGATGTTCAACGGTTATGAGATCTGGAAGTCGGACAGCCAAAAATGCGCGACCTATCGCATCACGACTGAAGGCGGCTCGATGTGCGGGCGCTGTATGAAGACTTGCCCCTGGAACCTGGAGGGCCTGTTCGCAGAAACGCCTTTCCGCTGGGCGGCGATGAACCTGCCTGCCGCGGCGCCGTTGCTCGCCAAACTCGACGACGCAGTGGGCAATGGCGGGCTGAACCCGGTGAAGAAATGGTGGTGGGATCTGGAGCTGGAGGAGGATGGCGGTTATCGACCGACGACGAAACCGGTCAACGCGCGCGACCTTCAGAAAGACCTGGACCTGAAATATGAGGACCAGGTCCTGGCGGTCTATCCGGCGTCCCTGGCCCCGCATCCCTGGCCCTTCCCCTACGCCATGGATCGGGAGAAAGGGATCGAAGCCTATCAGGCGCTGATTACGGCGGAGGCGTATCAACGCCGGCTGGCCAAGGGTGAGATCGACACGGCGGCGCATCGATACCGGGTCGAGGGCGACGCGCCGGTGATCCGGGTCCGGATCGCCAAGGTCGAGAAGATGACCGAGGATGTCAGCAAATATGTTCTGGAATCGCTCGACGGCGCGCCACTGCCGGTATGGGAGGCGGGCGCGCATCTCGACATCGTCGTCGCGCCTGAATTTCTGCGGCAATACTCTCTTTCGGGAAATCCGGCGGACCGGTCACGCTACGAGATCGGCGTGTTGCGCGAGGATCATGGCAAGGGCGGGTCAAAACTGCTGCACCGGATATTCAGCGAAGGCCGTAAGATCTTCGTCTCGAAGCCGATCAACCATTTTCCGTTGGAGGAAGGGGCGACAAAAAGCTTCCTGATGGGCGGCGGCGTCGGTATCACGCCGATGCTGTCCATGGCCCATCGGCTGCATGCGCTCGGTGCGGATTTCGAGCTGCACTATTCGGCGAAATCGCGGGCCGGCGCCGGGTTCCTGGCGGATCTGGCGGCGGCGCCCTGGCGCGACCGGGTGCGGCTTCACTTCTCCGATGAGGGAAGCCGCGCTGAGCTTGGCGCCGTCCTCGGCGGCTATCAGTCCGGATGGCGTGTCTATACCTGCGGACCGGATCGATACATGCAAGCGGTCCTTGCGGCGGCGGAGGCGGCCGGATTCCCCGACGAGGCGCGCCGGTTCGAGTATTTCTCGACGCCGGAGGTCCCGGACTATGTCAATCACCCTTTCACCCTGAGGTTGCATAATTCAGGCCGCGAGATTGTGGTTCCCGAGCACCAGACGGCGGCGGACGTTCTGAATGCGAGCGGCGTGCCGGTCGATATCAAATGTTCCGACGGGCTGTGCGGTGTGTGCGTCTGCGTCTATCTGTCCGGCGCGGTCGAACACAGGGATTTTGTCTTGTCCAAGAGGCAGCGCGAGACAATGATGATCCTATGCCAGTCGCGCGCTGCAAAACCCGGCGGCGTGATTGAAATAGACCTATAGGGACCGCTTGCCGACCATGACTCGCCACCGCACCCAAGTCGCCATCATCGGCTCAGGCCCGGCCGGCCTGCTGCTGGGGCAGCTCTTGGCCAAATTCGGGATCGACGCGATCATCCTCGACCGGGTCGACAAGGACTATATCCTCGGCCGGGTGCGCGCCGGCGTTTTAGAAGGCGGGACCGTCGCCACATTGGAAAAAGCAGGGGTCGCCGACCGGTTGCATCGTGAAGGCCTGCCACATGACGGCTTCGCCATCGCCTTCGACAATCGCCTCGAGCGGGTCGATATCGAGAAGTACGCCGGCAAGAAGGTCATGGTCTATGGCCAGACCGAGGTCACGCGTGACCTGATGGCGGCGCGCGAAGCGGCGGGCGCGCTCACGGTCTATGACGCGGCGGACGCGCAACCGCGCGATTACGACACCGACCGGCCCTTTGTCAGTTTCACCAAGGACGGGGTTGAGCATCGGATCGATTGCGACTTTATCGCCGGCTGCGACGGTTTCCATGGCCCCAGCCGCAAGTCTGTTCCCGACGGGGCCATCGCCGAATATGAGCGTGTCTATCCGTTCGGTTGGCTCGGCATCCTGGCCGATGTGCCGCCCGTCTCAGACGAGTTGATCTACGCAAACCATCCGGAAGGTTTCGCGCTGTGCTCGATGCGGTCAAAGACGCGGTCGCGCTATTACGTGCAATGCGCGCTCGATGACAAAATCGAGGATTGGTCTGACGCGCGGTTCTGGGAGCATTTGAAGCGCCGCCTGCCCGAAGAATCGCTCGCGACCCTGACCGAAGGGCCGAGTTTCGAGAAGTCGATCGCCCCGCTGCGCTCCTTCGTCGCCGAACCGATGCGCTTCGGACGCCTGTTCCTGGTCGGCGACGCCGCCCATATCGTGCCGCCGACCGGCGCCAAAGGTCTGAATCTGGCGGTCAGCGATGTGCATTATCTCTATAGCGGCCTTCAAGAGCATTATGGCGAAGGCTCCGACGCCGGGCTCGACGCCTACAGCGCCAAGGCCTTGGCCCGGGTCTGGAAATCGGTTCGTTTCTCCTGGTGGATGACGACCATGCTGCACCGCTTCCCGGATACCGAGGCGTTCGGGCAGCGAATCCAAGAGGCGGAATTGGACTATCTGTTCAGCTCCGAGGCCGCGATGACGACGATCGCCGAGAATTATGTCGGCCTGCCGTTTTAAGGGTGGAGCAACCGGGCGGCGGGCCGCTCGAAGGTCTGCTTTCCTGCTTTGAACCCCATCAGCGGCGGCGCCAGTTCCGCGACCGCCAGGGCCGGGTCTTGATGGTCCAGGACGACCAGATCCGCCGGCGCGCCGACCCGAACGCCATAGTCATCGAGCCGCATCAGCGTGGCGGAGCGTTCAGTGATCATCCTGAAACAATCCGCCAGCTCTGACAGGCGTCCCAACTGCGCGTTGTTGGCGTACAGATTGGCCATCCGGATCAGCGACCCGTCGCCATAGGGCGTGAACGGGTTCAGCAGATTGTTGGTCGACAGCGCGCAGGTCACGCCGCGTTCGGCCAGGCGATGCAAGGGCGCGACTCCGCGCGGAACCGCGTGATCCCGATCGCGGCCCATCAGAAACAGGTCCGTCGCCGGCAGGGCGGTGACGGCGACGCCCGCTTGCGCCAACCGGTCGCCGATCGCCGCCAGCCGATCCGGCGTCAGCATGCTCAGCCGGCTGACATGGCCGATCGTCACGCGCCCGCCCCAACCCGCCGCCTCGGTCTTGGCGCAGACATACTCGGCGTCGAGCGGCGCGTCCGGCGTCTCCGGGTCGAGACTGAAATCGAGATGGAAATCGATGTCCGCATCATAGCGCCGGGCGATCTCGAAGATGCGATCGATCTGCCCGTGCGGGTCCGTGTCGGTGTAGGGTGCGCCGCCGATGACCGGAACGCCGCTTTCCATCGCTTCGATCAGCAAGGGCTCGACGCCGGGATAGTTCAGCAGACCTTCCTGCGGAAAGACGCAGATCTGGGCGTCCAGCGCCCAATCATGCGCAGTCAGCGCCCGCCGGACCCCCGCCAGGCCGCGCAGGCCGATCACGGGGTCGACCTCGACATGGGTCCGCATGCGAGTCGCGCCGTTCAAAATGCATTTGCGCAGCGCCTTCGCGGCTCGTTCGGCGACATCCTCCTCTGTGAAGCTCGCTTTCAGGCGCGCGGTCTCTGCAACCGCCTCGGACAGATCGCCCCGTTCGATGCGACAGCGGTCGAGGATACAGGCTTTATCGAGATGAATATGGGTCTCGATAAATCCGGCGCAGACCAACCGCCCGTCGAGATCGACATCCCGCACGCCCGGCGTCAGGCCCGTTTGCAGCGCGACGATGGCCCCATCCGCCACGCCGATATCGAGCATGGTCGTTGGATCATCGGCGAGGCGGGCGTTCCGAAGACTGATATCCATGGCGCAATAGTGGCCGCGTCGCGTAGCGGATTTCAATGGCGCGTCTTTCCCCGCGACGGAATGCCGGTAGCGCCGGCGTCTAAAAGCGCGCTATGCTTCGGATATCTCAGGAGCTCTGGGGGGGTTCGCCATGTCGGCCCAGTTTGGTCATCCTGTTATCCGCGCCTTGTTCCTCGCGCTCGCGACGGTCTGCCTCGCGCTTGCATGCCTCTCGAAGGCCTCGGCGGCGCCGCGCGAGGAATTTAGCATCGACGGTGTCGAAGTCGATCTGGAACTGTTCCTCGCTGTCGACGTCTCGCGCTCGATGACGCGGCGGGAGATGGAGATCCAGCGGCGCGGTTATGCCGAGGCTCTAACCAGCGACCCGGTTTGGCAGGCGATTTCCGGCGGCATGCTGGGGCGCATCGCCGTCACCTATGTCGAATGGGCCGGCGATTTCGACCACCGTGTCATCGTGCCTTGGACGCTGGTGGATGACCGCGAAGACGCCCGTGCGATCGCCGACGCGTTGACCACGCAATTCGTCGACAATCTGCGGCGCACCTCGATCTCCGGCGTCATCGACTATGCGACGCCGGCCTTCAACGACAATGGGTTCGAGGGGCTGCGCCGGGTGATCGACATTTCCGGCGACGGGCCGAACAATCAGGGCCGGCCGGTGCTGTGGGCGCGGGACGAGGCGCTGGCGAAAGGCGTCACCATCAACGGCCTGCCCTTGATGACTAAAGAAGGAATGGGCGCGCAATGGCATCTCGACGATCTCGACCGCTATTATGTCGATTGCGTAATCGGCGGTCCGGGCGCCTTTGTGATCCCGGTCTATGACTGGGCGGATTTCCCGGAGGCGGTGAAAAGGAAGCTTGTGCTGGAAATCGCGGGCCTTGACCCGATCGCGCCTATCGCGCCGAACGGCGCCATGATCCCCGCCGCAGATGAGCGCTACGATTGTCTGGTTGGCGAGAAGATTTGGCGCCGCCGTATGCAGGATTGGTATAACTAGCGCGCCGCGCCTTTCGCGCCCGACCCAAAGCGGCTAGGAGACGGGTGGTCGTTTCTTCTGAGGTCTCCGACGCCATGGCGCTTCGCTACCCCTATGCGCGTCCGACGGTCAGCGAAGCGGATATCGCCGCCGTGACTGCTGCGGCGCGCGACCCGACGCTGACCCAAGGCGCGCGGCTGCGCGCGTTCGAAACAGCTTTGTGCGAGACATTCGGCGCGACGGAGGCGGTCGTCTGCAATTCCGGCACCGCGGCGCTGCATATGCTCTACGCCGCGCTGGGATTGTCGCCCGAACGCGGGTTGCTGACGACGCCCGTGACATTCCTGGCCACCGCGAACGCAGCGCGCCTGTGTGGCGCGCCGGTCGCTTTTTGCGACGTCGATCCGGTTACTGGATTGATGACGCCGGAACGGTTGGAGGCCGCTTTCGCGCGCATCGACTTTCCCGTCGCCGTCGTCGCGGTCGTGCATCTTGCCGGGCGCGTCGCCGATCTCAGAGGGCTGACCGATGTCGCGCGGCGCCATGGCGCGGTGCTGGTCGACGACGCCTGTCACGCACCCGGGGCCAGCTACGAGGATCAGGGCCTACGGCGTTTGGTCGGCGACGGCGCCTATACCGCCGCCTCAACCTTCAGCTTCCATGCGACCAAGCATGTGGCCATGGGCGAGGGCGGGGCGGCGATCACGCATGACCCGGATCTCGCCAAGTCCATGCGTTTGTTTCGAAATCACGGCATGCGGCGCGACCCGGCGGATTGGCTTCACCCGCCGGAGCCGGACGCGCCCTGGTACTATGAAATGCACGCGCTCGGCCTCAATTATCGCGCCGACGAGCTATCCTGCGCCTTGGGTCTGAGCCAGCTTCGCCGCTTGCCGGAGAGCCTGGCCAAGCGGCGCGCTTTGGCGCAGCGGTACGGCTCCCTTCTGGCGGGCGTCGACGGGATGCGCACGCCGGATATCCCGGCGGATGCGGACTCGCACGCCTGGCACCTATACGCTGTCGCCGTGGATTTCGCGGGGCTGGGCAAGACCCGCGGCGCGGTGATGCGCGCGCTAGGCGACTCAGGGGTTGGGTCGCAGGTGCACTATATCCCGCTCTTCTTGCAGCCTTACTATCGCGCGCATGGGTCGAACGCGTTTCCCGGCGCGATGCAGTATTACGAACGCACATTGAGCATTCCGCTCTATCCGGACCTGACCGAAGAGGATCAGGTCTATATCGCGGATGCGCTGCGCCAGGCGCTCGCTTAGAACAACGCGCGAAAGTCGTCCTCCAGCCGGGTCAGTTCATCCGTCAGGGTTTCCCGGAAATGGCGCATGAACGGCTCGGCTTGGTCCTGGTTCATCCGCATCTCGAAAAACCGGCCGAACTGTAGGGCCGCCAAGATTGTGCCGGTGAAGGTCGTCCGCACCGCGGCGTCTAGGCTATGTACGGGGTCGAGATGACCGCCCAGCACGAGCGGGCGCAGCCTGTCATGGAGCGCGCTGATCGGGCCGCCTGTGGGCGCGTTTAGCGCGGTCCGTTCATCAGGCTTGGCGAGTTCGGATCGGATCGCGGCGAATTGCGCGATGACCGCGTCTCGATAGGCGGTCGCCGTCCGGTCAGGCAAGGCTTGCCCCGCTTCCCGCAGCGGCAAGTCATCGAGCAGGTCCCGCACAATCTCTTTAGGCGCGCGAACCGGGCGGGAAGGCTCAAGATTGGACGGGTCAAACGGCGTCGCGCCGGGAATGGCGATCCCGTCGGAGCAGTTCAACACGGCCACATCCTGTCGTTTGCGGCACAATTGCTCGAAGCTGGCCCTCGCCGCTAGGAACGACTTATTGGTGAGCGCTTGGCCTCCTAGGTTTGCCGCAACCGAAAGGTTAAGTGGTGACAGCGCCATCCAGTCTTCACGGGTATTGTACATCGACTCGCTGGCATGCCGGCGGTCGGCGACTCTCGAACCAAGGTCGACGCCGAACAGATAGATGCTCCTAAAGCCCAAGGCGATGGCGGCGCGGCAAGCCAGATTCGACACGTTCGGCGTCGTGTGATCAAGCACCTGAACGGGCCGCGCCATTAGTCGCGTTGGAACCAGCAATTCCCGGTGGTAGAAAGTCACGGACTGGAATATATCGGCCGCGCGCGGCTCCACGATGTAGGGCGCGACCAGCGGAATATCGGCATAGGCGTCCCGCCGCTCATGTTTGGCCAGCACATCGGTATATTCCGGCGTGTTCTCCAGGGCGCAATGAACATGGGGATGCAAGCCGCTGAGGATGAGGGCGCCGCTGCCCGATCCCGCGCCAAAAATGACGGCGCGATCGGACAGCGCCTTGATCCGTTCGATGTGCGCGTCCAGTGAAGGCCCGCTGCCGACAACAATGGCGGGCGGCAGATCATCTCGTCCAGGCGCGTCCGGCGTCAAAAACCGGTGCGTCCGGAGCTTGCTGTTGGCCAGCGCGTGCTTCTGCATCAGAATTTCGTCTTCGAAGAACCCAACCGTGCCATGCAGAATCGGCGCGGTTTCTCGAATGGCCGCAACGAGGGCGTTGGAAGCCGCCGAGTCGTCATGCTGGTAGAGCAAACTGCGGTCAACAAGCGCGAAGTCCTTGCCGCGCAGGCTGCTCACCAGCTGCGCCGCGGTCGCGGATGGCTCGCTCATGGCGCCGATTACGAATTCGCCGCCGCGCCGGCGGATTTCCGACAGCGCCTTGACCCAGTCCACGAGATGCATGGACCAGTAAATCAGCTCCGGGTCGGACTCGACGATCAGCAGATTGCGAAACCCGAACCGCTCGATCAGGGGCGGGATATGAAGTCCCAGCCCCAGGCCGATCACAATCATATAGGCGCCGTCGCCTGTCGCGGGCGTCTCGATTGTAAGCCCGTGAAGGGTCGGATCGTCCCGCATGCGGTGCAGCATCGCGCGCGGAAATCGGGTGTGGCTGTACTCTTTTTCCTGGAACGGCTCCCAGGCGGTCAATGGCAGTATGATCCGCCCTGGATTCTCGCCATAGGCTTCAACCTCTGCAACGGCGGCTGTCTCTGCGTCGGGCGTGAAGAGGGGGGCGTCGTTGACGAGCGCGTTGAGGTCGCCGGTTTCCCGGCTTCCCGTCAAAAGAACCCGGGCCGGCGTTGACTTCTGGAAGGCGGCGACCAGATGATCCGGCAGATAGGGCGCCAGCGCCTCGAGATTCGTCGTGAATAGTCGGTCGTTCCTCACCGTCGACCCCCAGAGGCCCTGATGGCGCGCGGCGGGCCGAATCAAGACCGGGAAGCATGATCGGTCGTGACGATAGGGGCTTCGCCGTTGGCCGGCAACTGCGTCCGCGCCAGTCCGCTACCGGGCCAGGACGCGGGCGCGGATCGTACCGGGCAGGGCGCGGATCTCGCTGACGATGCTGCGCGCCTGATCCTCGGTGGTCTCGGCGTCCAGCACCACATAGCCAAGTTCGCCGTCGGTCGCGTAATACTGCCCGGCGATATTGATCGCGTGCTGCGCGAAAACGTCGTTCAGCCGTCCCAACTCGCCTGGGATGTTGCGCTGAACCTGGATGAAGCGCGAGCCTGACTGGCTAGCGGGCAATTGCGCTTGCGGGAAATTCACCGCGCCTTCCGTCGCGCCGATATCGGAATAAGCGACCAGCTTGCGAGTCACCTCCGCGCCGATGCGCACCTGCGCTTCCTCGGTCGAGCCGCCGACATGCGGGGTCAGGATCACATTGTCCAGACCGCGCAGCGGCGAGCTAAAGGTCTCGGCGTTCGATTTCGGTTCGGTCGGGAAGACATCGACCGCCGCGCCCGCCAGCTTTCCGGACGTCAGCGCCGCCGCCAGCGCGTCGATATCGACGGCCGAGCCGCGGGCGTTGTTGATCAGAAAACCGCCGTCCTTCATCAGGTCGAGTTCTCGGGCCCCAATCATCCCTCGCGTGTCGGGCGTTTCCGGGATGTGGAGGCTGACCACGTCGCTGACGGTCAGCAGCGCCTCGAGACTGTCTGTCGGCTCTGCGTTGCCGTGCCGTAACTTGTCGGTGCGGTCGTAATAGACGATGCGCATCCCCATCGCTTCGGCGAGCACGGCCAACTGGCTGCCGATATTGCCATAGCCGACGATGCCCAGCGTCTTGCCCCGGATTTCGTGACTGTCGGCGGCGGATTTTCGCCAGTCGCCCGCATGCGCCGCGTTGGAACGCGGAAACACCCGGCGATACAGCATGATGATCTCGGCGATCGTCAGTTCGGCGACGCTGCGCGTGTTCGAAAACGGCGCGTTGAACACCGGAACGCCGAACTCACGCGCAGCCTCCAGATCGACCTGATTGGTGCCGACCGAATAACAGCCGATCCCAGCCAGCCGCGGCGCCGCCTCGATGACGCGCCGTGTGATCTGGGTGCGCGATCGAACGCCGAGAAAACGGACCTTGGCCAAAGCCTCGATCAGCGCGTCCTCGCTCATCGCTGATTTTTCAAGCCGGACGCGGCTATAGCCAGCCGCATCGAGAATTTCGACAGCCGTCGGCGCGACGCCTTCAAGCAGCAGGAACGGTATCTCCGGCTTCGCCAGAAACGGCGTATTGGGTGCGGTCATTGAATGGTTCTTTCACCAATCGCGGCCTCGGCCGCGCGCGGGGCGCTACTCCGCGACCAGTCGGACGCCCAGCCCGCCGAGCACCGTCCCGGTGACGCGATCGATCTTCGGCTTGAAGCGCAGATAGCCGTTCTTCAAGCGATCGTGCGAGATCGCTACGGCGACGGCGCTATACCAGGCGATCTCCAGGAACACGAAGATCGGCAGCAAAACCAAATAGACCCAGATCGGCGTATCCGGCGGCAGAAGAGAAACCAGGATCGAGCCGAAGAACACGGCGACCTTCGGGTTCGCCAGTTGCGTGAACAGGCCCTTGGAGAAGTGCCGCCACGGCCGTGACCGGTCGGCCGCGCCCGATTTCGTCTGGATCTCCAAAGGCGCGCCTGCGTGACGCCAGAGCATGAAGGCGAGGTAGAAAAGATAGAGCGCGCCCGCGATCTTCATCGCCGTGTAGAGCGCCGGCAATTGCGTCAGGAGGATTTGCAGGCCGAACATCGCCGCGGCCGCCCATACCAGCGTGCCAACGCCGAGGCCGAGCGCAGTCCAAAGGCCCGCCGCCCGCGAATAGGCGACCGAGCTGCGCGCGACAACGACCAGACTAGGACCGGGGCTGACGACCGCGAGGGTCTGCGCCAGCGCTACGCCGACGATGAGCAATAGGAACTCCATGATCTCTTCCGCTTTCTTGAACGCGTAATCCGACCTCGGGAAACAGATTGGACGCCAGCGAGGCGCGTCTATGTCGCTTGGATGAGCGTTGGCTGCAAGATTCTTTTGCCGCTCGGATGCGATCCGGCCCGCCCGTTGGGCCGCCGCATTTCGCCTTCGGAGGAAGTCACGTCAAAGAGGATGATCCCTGGACGAAGGCCCGCCCCGCGCGGCGTCGCGCTACTCGCAGGGGAAGTTTTCGCGGATCGAGGCCAGGACGGCGTCGGCGGCGGGCATATTCTTGCGCTCGCTATAGTTCCCGTGCACCCAGCGCATGTAGGACCAGCGCAACTCGTCGGCCGTATTGACGGCCGGCGGGCAGAGGCCCGTCTGCGGGCCGATCTGGCCCATCCCCATCAATCCGTCGACAAAGCCCATCAGATACTGCTCGCATTCGATCTCTGACGGCGCTCCGTCGCGCGCGTCGCTGTCTGCGTTCTGGCATGGTCGGAGCAGTTCGATCGCGCGATAGGCGGAGCCGGAGAAACTGTCCGCCCAGGCGCCCCCCACGGACCCGGCGAGCAGGGCGGCGGCGGCGAGCGTGGTCAGGTAACGCATGGCGATTCCTCCCTAGCGGCGTGGGCCTATTGCCGCTCCGCCTTCTTATCCGCCAGTGCGTGGATGGCTTGATCCATCACCGCCTGATGCTCCTCGTTGGTGGCGAAGCGCGGATTGTTGACGGCGTTCCAGATATCTTCATTGGTCATGTTCTGGTGACAGCCCATGCAGAGGCCGGTGCGTTCCACCTTCTCCCGCGTCTCTTGCGGCAGCGGCCCGGTCAGCGGCCAGTGCGAGCCGACCGTGACCAGTTGCTCGCCGTCGCGGGTCACGATCTGGCTCAGATCGTGGTCCAGGCTGGGGATCGGCTGGGACTGCATCTGGGTCTGCTGCGGGATGATCTGGCCCTGCGCGGTTTGAAGATCGACGGTGAAGCCGTCCTCGTAGCCTTGCATGAAGCGGCCGTCGGAGATGCCGTAGCCCAGCGCCTTCGGATTGTTGTGACAGCTCTCGCAGCTGCGCGCCTCGCGTCCGGCGGTGTGCGGCTGGACGGCGGCGTGATCGAGGCCCTTCGTGCCCCCAGCGTCCGGGGTCATCCAGGTTTCGTTATGGACCACCGTGTTGCCATCCTTGTCGATCACGGTCGTGATCACCTGGCAGCCGGGCATCAGCGGGCTGACGCGGCCTTCGCCGTTGATCCCCAGGGTCGGCTCCTCCCAGCGGAGGTAGCTGCGGGTTTCGGAGACTTTGCCCGGCGAGGTCAGGCCGTTCGTGCCCAGCGCATTGTCCGCGGTCAGGCCGTCTTCGCCGACCGTGTTGGCGTTGGCGATCCAGTCGATATCCGTCTTGCCTTCGGAATAGTCGACCGTGATGTGACAGCCGTAGCATTGCGGGGCCCAATCGGCGTGACAGGAATAGCATTCCATATTGTCCATGTGCGATTCCACGCTGCCCATGGCGACCTGCGCGTTCTGGCTCTTCCAGGCGCCGTCCTGGGCGATCTTCTTCAGGACCGGCACATTGAAATCGATGCCTGAAGCCGAATGCAGGATCACGCCGGAGCCGCGCTTGACGACATTGCCCAGCGGGTTGCCGCGCGCCGACAGGAGATAGCCGTCCTCCGCATCATAGACCTCGGCGAAGTATTGTTCGCCCAGCAGGTCATCACTTAGGCCGCGCGGCGTGTCGCCGATATCCTGAGCGTGCTCTTCGCCATAGCCCAGCGGCAACTCCCATGGGAAGGACTTAACGGTGCCGTGGCAGTCCTCGCACTCGATCTCGACCTGCGCCAGGGTCGTGCCCGGCATATTGCCGTCGCCGTGCATATCGATCGTGGTGTGGCAGTCCTGGCACAGCATGCCGCCTTCCGGATTGTCCGGCCGCGACTGAACCTGATGATGCAGGTCGTCCTTGATGAAGACATAGTTCTTGGTGTGCAGCTTCGGCTGTTTCCCGCCGGTCGGCGAGTAGGGCGAGCCGTAGGGGAACTCCATGATGCCTTGATAGCTGACGCCGATCCGCTTGCCGCGGTTGTGGCAGGAGGAACAGGTCTCGTTCGGGATGCCGGAATATTCGATATCGCCATGCTTGACCTTGCTCTTCCGGCTGCCCTGCATCCGGTGCACCAGCAACTTACCGGGCTGGTCCTTGGCGATGGTCGGGTCTCCGCCTTCATAAAGCCCGTCATTGGAATAAGGAACGTGACAGGAGGAGCAGCCGGCGCCGCGGAAATCGCCGCGCTTTTCGCGGCCGGTGACGCCGACATGGCAGCGCTGGCATTGTTGCCGTGAATAGGTGATCCCGGCCATATTCGGATGGTCCGCGATGGAGTCGACATCGACTTCCGGCACCTGCTTCATCTCGGACGGCATCTGGTCGGGATGCGCCGCGACATAGTCCGTCATATAGGCCAAATAGGCTTCGGTCCCGATGGAGGGTTCGGGACCGTCTTCGTCGACCATGTCGTAATTGCCCCAGACGACCTTCATGTCTTGCTGAACGCCCCAAGACCAAAGGTTGCCTTGAAGCTTGCCGGCCTCGGTATTCATCAGGGATTTCGCCAGACGGTCGCCATAGCCGGCATGGCACTGCCCGCAGGACTTGTCGGAAATCCACAACGCGCCGGGATCGGGATAGAAGGTGTGAGGGCCGCCTTCTTCAGCGAGGGCGATCGGCGAACCGCTATGCGCCGCCGCCGCGTCGCGCGCCGTCGGGTCGCCGCCATGGCAGGTCACGCAGCCGGCCGGGTCGCCATGCGCGGCGCCGATATCGACGATCTGCTCATGCATCAACCCATCGACGAACTGCTCGATGCCTTCATGGCAGGTCAGGCAGCCGCTCTCCTGAGCGAAAGCCGCGCCCGCGACGGTTGTTGCAAAAGAGAATAGCGCTGCTGACACGGCGCGGCCGAACCAAGCCGCTTGTGTCCCAAATGGCGTCCCAAACCAGGTCATGAGGCTTCCCCCTTCTCATGTGTCCTGTGGATGCAGGCGGCCAGTATAGGCGCCATCTTAAAAAGGCCGCTAGGCGAGAGTGGGCTAATTCGTCGCGGAGGATGGATTTTTTGATCTATATCACATTTGCGTTGGAACGGCCGGACGGCCGAAAGCGCATTCGTGCGCTATAGTGCAGAGCGGTTAGAGTGAGAAAAATTTGCAATACGGTCCACGCCGGTTCCAGCGACCGAATGCACGGCATGGAGCGGGAGGACTTGGTTATGACCGGGATCGTGGTGCGTCCGCTGCGCGTCGCCGACAAAGCGTCCTGGCGGAATCTTTGGGCGCGCTACAACGCTTTCTACGGTCGTGAGGGTGCGACCGCGCTGCCCGACGAGATCGTCGAGACGACCTGGGACCGGCTGTTGAACGCTGATGAGCCGGTTCACGGTTTGGCGGCGGAAGTTGACGGCGCGTTGGTTGGCCTCGCGCATTTCCTTTTCCATCGAAACCTGATCCGGCTCGCCGATACCTGTTATTTGCAAGACCTGTTCACCGACGAGTCGGCGCGCGGATTCGGTGTCGGGCGCGGCTTGATCGAGGCGGTGGCGCGCGCTTGCCGGGAACATGGGGTCGGCGATATGTACTGGCATACCCATCAAGGAAATACAGCGGCGCGCGCCCTCTATGACAGGATCGCGCTGAATACCGAATTCCTGGTCTATCGACGCGCTGTTGATTGAATACGCCGGACAGGACCTCGGGAACGCCCGGCGCGCCGTTGAGGAAAGGAATGGCATGTCCGTCACGCTGCTTTGTTTGGAGGGCGATGGTATCGGGCCCGAGATCATGGCGGCCGCGAAAGCGGTCGTTGGGGCGGCTTCGCAGCGGTTCGAATTGGATATTAAATTCAACGATGCCGAGATCGGATTTGCGGCGCTGAAACGCGTCGGCACAACACTGCCGAATGCGGTGCTGGAACGCGCGCGCGAGGTTGACGGCGTCATCATCGGTCCGGTCTCGCACAACGCGTATCCGCCGGTCGCTGAGGGCGGCGTAAACCCGTCCGGTCGGTTGCGCCGCGAAATGGACCTTTACGCCAATATCCGGCCGGCGAAGTCGTTCGACGGCGCGCCGCGCCCGCTTGGTAAGAAGATCGACCTGGTGATCGTCCGCGAGAATACCGAAGGCTTCTACGCAGACCGCTCGATGCATGTCGGGCCAGGGGAGTTCATGCCCGACGCGGACACCGCGCTGGCCCTCCGCAAAGTCACGCGTCGCGCCTCTCGGCGGATTCTCGAGACGGGTTTTCGGCTCGCAGCCGCGCGTCGCGAGAAGTTGACCGTGGTGCATAAGGCCAATGTGCTGCGCCTCAGCGACGGCCTGTTTCTGGAGGAGGCGCGGTCCTTGCGCGCCGCATATCCCGGCGTCGCCTATGAAGAGCAACTGGTCGACGCCATGGCCGCGCTGCTGGTGCGGGACGCCGGACGCTTCGACGTGATCGTGACAACGAACATGTTTGGCGACATTCTGTCGGACCAGGCGTCGGAGATCGCCGGAGGATTGGGGCTGGCGGCGTCGCTGAACGCCGGGTCCGAGCACGCCGCGGCCCAGGCGCAGCATGGCTCTGCGCCTGACCTGGCCGGGCAAGACCGGGCCAATCCGACGTCTCTGATTGGGTCGTCCGCCATGTTGTTGCGTTGGATTGGCGAGCGGCGCAGCGATGAAGCGCTGGTCCGCGCGGCGTTGGCGGTCGATCGGGCCGTAGCGGCGGCGATCGACGATCCGAAAACGCGCACGGCTGACCTGGGCGGATCCGCCGGAACCGAGGATTTCACGCGCGCTGTCGTCGTGCATCTCGAGCAGTTGTGATCGGCGGCGCGCAGCCAGACCGGCTCGTAGTCTTAACCGAAGCCGTCAAAGCGCGTATAAAGAGATATGACACCGTTTCCTACACTGGATCGATCGATCGGCCGCTTGGTCGGACGCCTGACGCGCCGGCGAGCGCTTGGCGGGTTGGCGGCGGCTGGGGCCGGCCTCGCCTTGTCAGGATGCGCCCGCGTCCTGTCCGGCGTCACCGGGTTCGGTTCGGACGGAACGGTTGACGATGACCTGGCTTACGGACCCGCGCCGCGCCATCGGCTCGATCTATATCTGCCGAAGGATCCGGGGACGGACACGCCGTTGGTTCTGTTTCTCTATGGCGGCAGCTGGCGTTGGGGGTCGAAAGAGCGCTACGGCTTCGCTGCCTATCCCTTGACCGCGCGCGGATTCGCGGTTGCGGTCGCCGATTACCGGGTGTTCCCCGAGGTCGTCTTTCCCGGATTCAATCAAGACGCTGCGCGCGCCGTGGTCTGGTTGCAGGAGAACCGGTCCGGGTTCGGTCTCGGCGCGGGGCCCGTCCATCTGGTGGGGCATTCGGCGGGGGCGCATATCGCCGCGCTGCTGGCGCTCGACCCGCGCTATCTCGCGGAGTTCGGGGCAGATCGCAGCGCGCTGGGCAAGATGGTCGGGCTGGCGGGGCCTTACGCGATCTATCCGTCCCAGATCAATTACATCGCCGACATCTTTCCAAGGCCGCCGAACGAGGACCAGGCCCGCCCTGTCGCGCTGGCCCGCGCCGATGCGCCGGACATGCTGCTGCTGCATGGCGGCGATGACGGGATCGTCGCGTCGGTCAACTCGACGGCGCTGGCGAACGCGCAGCGCGCCGCCGGCGGATCGGCCGAAGCGCGGGTCTATGAGGGTCTCGGTCATCGCGATATCGTGCTCTCGCTGCCGTCTCAATTCGCCACTGGCGCGCCGGTGTTGGATGATACGACCGCCTTCCTCAACGCCTGAACCAGCGCAGGGCGGCGAGCGATCGTCGCCGGGCGATCACCGTTAAATTGTTGACTAAATGAAGGTCCATGACATTTGAATAAGGGGTAACGCGACAAGCATTCACGTCAAACCGAGAAGCGAGCGTCGCCGCGTTTCGTCGAAACGCTGCCGGCGATGTTGACATATAGAGACGAGGTCTTGATTTGCGATTCGACGAAAGAGGCCCATCAGCGAGCGCTGGCCTCGATTTTTCGCCAGCTGCTGAAGGGAAAAGGCGGACGATCTCCGCCCGAAAGCTCTCCTTGGCTGTTTTCGGTCTGACTTTCGTCGGCTCCGCCTTCGTGGCTCTTGGCGCAGTCTGGTTCCTGGCGGTATCGGCCGCCCAGGAAGACGTACGTCTGATGCAGTCTCTTCGAGACTTCTACACCCAAAGCGTCGACTGGCGGCATCCGACGAACAACGAAGGCGGCAAAGCCTTGCCGGTGCCGACAAGCTTTATGCTTGATTTCGGGAGAAGTCTTGGGATCGACGAAGGTCGGGTCGAATTGACGAGCCCTTACCCTTTTCCGGGTCGAACCGATAGAAACCTGAGCGCCTTTGACCGACAGGCATGGGAGTATTTCCAGGTCGATAGAAATGCAGATCAAAAGGCGCTGGACTGGGTCGCCGGTGAATTGGTTCTCCGGTTTGCGAAACCCGACATTATGCACCAAAGAGTCTGCGTCGATTGCCACAACTCGACCGCGGCGAGCCCGCGCAAAGATTGGCGGCTCGGAGACGTAAGAGGGGTCTTTTCAAAAGTGACGCCCCTTGGCGATTCGGTCGCTGTAACCCTGGCCGCATGCCTGTGCATGGCCCTGATCAACGCCAGTGTCGTCGCCGCTTTCATTGGTTCGAAACGGCGTATCGAAGCCGCAAAGGCCGCGTCGCTCCAAGACCCGTTGACGGGACTCGCGAACAGGCGCGCGTTTGGCGATCAGATTGTCACCATGACCAGCCTGCACGAACGCAGGGCGTTCACCGGGCTCTCTCTGATTTTGGTCGATATAGACGACTTCAAGCGTGTGAATGACACGTTTGGCCATCCAGTGGGCGATCAGGTCATTCAATGGGTCGGCGGCGTCCTCTCCTCGGCGTTTAGGGGGACGGAAGCGGTTTCCCGGATTGGCGGCGAGGAGTTTGCTGTCTTGCTGCAATGCAACAATCGCGAGCATGCGAGACTGATCGGCGACCGTGTCGTCAAAGCCGTCAGGTCCGCCGAGTTCCGGGGCGAACATGACCTCGATATTACGATAAGTTGTGGAGTCGCTGTTCGAAATCTAAGCGAAGGGACAGATTCGCTCTTCCGGCGCGCGGACGCCGCTCTGTATGAAGCGAAGAAAAATGGCAAGGATTGCGCCGTTCTCGCTGCGTAGAGCGCAGCGACCTAGTCTGAAAGCCGCAATGCGCCGTGGTGACGACGATCGGCGTAATCGCCCAGGCTACAGTGAATGACGCGGCGCGACGATTCCGCTCCGATCGAGGCGCTTGGCGAGGCCCTTGTTCGGGAATCGCTGGCGGCGTCGGACTATACCCCGATTTTCGCGTCCTTCTGCGATCGGCTCGCCGAGGCGGGCGTGCCGATCTTTCGCGTGCTGATCGTGACAACCACGCTGCATCCGATGGCGGACGGCGTTTCCATCATCTGGCGACGGGATGGCGGCGTGCGCGACCGGATGCTCGGACCGGAGTCGGAAGACTGGGACGAGTGGAACAGCAGCCCGTTGAAGGCCATGCTCGACGCTAAGTCTTATCGCATCAGATTTCGAAAGCCGTCGATCGCGGAAGCCTCCGCCCGATACCCTTTGATCAAGGAACTGGCGGCCGAAGGCCTGACCGACTATTTTGGCCTGGGTATGGCTTTTTCTGAAGCCGCCGCTCTCTTCGACGAGCGCGACGGGCTGCTCGCCTCCTTCTCATCGGACGCGCCGGACGGCTTCAGCGACGCAGATATTGAGGCGCTCGAACGGCTGATGCCGCGCTTTGGGTTGATCGTGAAACTCGCCAATCGGGAGCGTCTTTTCAGTAACGTGCTCGACGCCTATCTGGGGCCGGATGCAGGCCGGCATGTGCGCGAGGGTCAGATTGCGTTAGGGTCGGGCGGCGTGATCGAGGCCGTAATATGGTTTTGCGACCTCAGGAACTCAGTGGGGCTGGCGAAGAAGCTTGGCCATCAGGGCTTTATCGACCTGCTCAACGACTATTTCGCCGCGGTCGCCGGGTCGGTCCTGGACTCAGGCGGGCAGGTTCTGCGTTTCGTCGGCGACGCAGCTTTGGCGATCTTTCCCATCGCCGAGGACGGGATGACGGAGGCGGACGCGAAGGCGTGCGCCATGCAGGCCGTTGAACGCGCGCTTCAGCGTGCGGCGGCGACCAACGCCACGCGTCGCGACCAGGGGCTCGACGCTTTCGAATTTGGGATCGGCCTGCATCTGGGGCGCATCATGTATGGCAATATCGGCGTGCCGCAACGCGTCGAATTCTCGGTCATCGGCGAGGCCGCGAACGCCGCTGCGCGCATCCAGGGATTGTGCAAGCGGCTCGGTGAAACCGTTCTGGTCTCTGAGACGTTTCGCCAGGGATGCGATCGGCGCTGGCGCGACCTCGGCCTTCAGGATTTACGCGGCGGCGACCCGATCCGCGTTTTCGCGCCGGACTGACTTCGGAAGAGCGCGAAAGAGCGTGTAGGGAAAGCCAGATCGGCGCCGCTTGCACGGAACTTGCTTATCGTGTGACTGGATGCGAAACCATACGCAAATTATTGATTTGAGGCCGCAAGGATTGGCTTCGGCGGCCTCGCGCCGAACGATCGAAAACAACAGTTGGGATAAAAAATGACGGGCCGGAATAGAGGATTGTCGCGCCGACAGGCGCTGCGAAGCGTTGCGGGCGCCGCGGCGGCGCTGGTCGTGTCGACTTCCGTCGCGCCGCTATGGGCGCGCGGCGCGACACGCGGACTTGCGTTCGAGCATCTGCATACAGGCGAAAACCTGACCGAGATCTACTGGCGGGACGGAACCTATGACGAGGCGGCGCTGGCTCGGGTCGACGTGATCCTGCGCGATTGGCGCACCGATGCTGTGGCCCGGATGGATCGGTCGCTGTTAGACCGGCTTTGGGCGCTGCATCAGAAGCTGGGCAGTGAAGCGCCCTATCAGATCATCTCCGGCTATCGCTCGCCGCGCACCAATGCGGTGTTGGCCGCGAAATCCACGGGTGTGGCGAAGAAGAGCCTTCACATGCAGGGCCGCGCCATCGATGTCGCGTTAAGCGATCGAAGCGTCGAGGCGATCGGGCGGGCGGCCGAGGCGATGCGGTTTGGCGGCGTCGGCTATTATCCGAAATCGGGCTTTGTTCATCTCGACACAGGGCGCGTGCGGCGCTGGCGCGGATAGGCGACGGCGGTGCGGCCGGCATTGAACCGATGGATCGGCCGACCCACGAAGCCGCACGCGAGTCTCAAAACGGAATGGCGGGAAACGGTTCGGCGAAGGCCTCGGCCAACGCCGCGTCGCGTCCATAAACGTCAGGATAGAAGCGGATGGCGCCGCTGAGGTCCGGATCGACGGTCCAATAGAGCAGCAGTACCGGCAAAGGGCGTTCGATCAGGACGCGCTTGGTCGCCCCGCTTGCGATCACCGAATCGATCGCGTCACGATCCCACCCTTGACGGTTCTGCAGCAGAAGCGCCGCCAGGGTCAACGGGTCTTTCACACGAATGCAGCCGCTGCTGAAGGTCCGCTCGGTCTTCTCGAACAGATTGCGGGACGGCGTGTCGTGCAAATAGACCGCATGCTCGTTCGGAAACATGAATTTGACCTCGCCCAGCGCGTTCTGCGGGCCGGGCTGTTGCACGAACCAGAAATTCAGGTTGCGGCGCGTCACCTGATCCCAATTGATGGTCGTGCGGTCGATCGGCGTGCGACGCGCGTCGACCACCTGGAACTTCTTCCGATCCAGGTATCCAGGGTCCTTTTTCACGTTTGGCAGGATGTCATTAACGGCGATATTGCGCGTCGCCGTCCAGGTCGGGTTCAGCTCTAGATAGGTCATATCGCCTGAGAAGACCGGCGTTTTTCGGAATGGCGAGCCGACCACGACCTCGGTCTCCCAGACCGGTTGGCGGTCGCGGATGAGCTTCAGATAATAGCCGGCGATATTGACGATGAGGTAATCATCTTCGACGGAGCGATGAACCCAGCGGGCGCGTTCCATATTGATCCGGATTTGGGCGATGCGCTCCTCCACGGAGATGTTCAGTTTCTTGAGGGTGCGCGGGCCGATGACGCCGTCTGGCGCGACGCCGTTACGGCGCTGAAACGCCTTCACCGCCTCGACGAGCGCCGCATCGTAGATCTCGGCGTCGCCGGTCCCGACGAAATTGAAATCACCGGATTTGCTCAGGCGCAAGCGCAGCTCGCGAACCCGCGCCGACCGGTCGCCCGGCTTTATCGTGGGGCCCGGGCTGACCGCGCCCCAACCGCCGCCCGCCGCGATCTCCCGGTGGCTGGCTAGCGCCGATTTGAAGGTCCGATAGTAGACGCCTTGCGGCCGCGCGGCGGCCACCAGTTCGGCCACGCTGTCCTCGGCGAAAGCGTCCTGTACCTGTTCGATGGCGGGCTCGTCCAACAGGGGCGCGCTCAGATTCCAGACCGGATCGATCTGCGCCGGATCGACCTTGCCGTAATGCAGCAGATACAGCATGCGCAGCAAACTGTCTGTCAGGAGCAGATCGTACGACGCCGGGTCCAAGCGAAGTGGGTTGGCGATCGCCGCCAGGGTCGCCGATGCGTTCGCGTCCCGACCGTCCAATCCGTCCGCAGCCAACCCCAGCAGCGCCGCCGCCAGATCGCGCGCTTCCTCCGGGTCGTCCCAAGCCGGAGCATAGCCGCGCTGGCGATAGAAGGCCTCGAGGAAGGGGCCGCTGCCGAGCGGCGCGTCCAAAACCGTCAGAGCGCCGGCGTCCCTGTATTGTTCGAGCGCGGACCGGATCTGCAATGGCTCGGCGGTCTGGCCCCAGGCCGCGGCGCTCCAGCCAAGCGCGGCGCAGATAAGCACCGCCGGCCAAAGACGCATGCGAGCAAACTGCTTAAATCCAAATTCAAGGGGCTTTGTGAACATCGCCTATCCGTTTTCAACGCTGCGGCGCGCCAACATGTGGACGGTCTACCCTCCACGCGCCTGCTCCAGTCTAATGCCGTGAGCGGGGCGAGCAACTATGTGCCGAGACCGGCGCGTTGGGTTGGCGCGTTGCATCGCCTGTTCCACGGATAAGACAAGTTCGTCGCATCCGCTGGCAAAACTCAATCCCGGGTCTGATGAGCGCTGATCGCCGTTTTTAGTTGGTCTCGCTCTTCACACGCGACGCTGCATACTTTTTCCAGTTTCCTGAGATTCGCCAGAGCGCCGTCCAGATTTCCCTGTCGAAGGAAGAGTTCGCCTTGATATTCGAGTGCGCCAAGATGGTTGGGATCGAGGTAGAGCGCGCGCTCATAATGTTTGGCGCTGACGTCCAATTCATCCATTTTGCGGTGCACATATCCGAGCATGTTGAAGACATCCGCATTGGCGGGCAGCGCCGAAGCCAGCTCTTCAAGCATCGGCAGCGCCTCGCAATACCGCTCTGTTTCCAGAAGCTGCGCGCTCTCGGACAGAGCGGCGGCGTACTTGGGGTCGAGGTCCGTCGTCCAGTGATCTTCCGCCGGCAAGGCGAAGGCCGTCGCCGGCGACAACAGTATGATCCAAAAAAGCATCAATGACTTCATACCGGCGGTTCCCCTGAAGCTGTATCGAGAGCGTATCCCTCCACCCCGTCATCCGAGAGCCGCTCACAGATCAACTGTAGAGCCGGGCGCAGAGTTACACCAGGTCTTTCATAGTATCGGCGGCCCCAAACTCGGCGACATTACCCGACCCATCACTAACGCTCGGCCCTTGCCTAGTGATATCGAAGGTCAATGCGACTCGAAATTCTCCCAGATACACTGAGAACAACTCTAACGTAGAAGGCCGAAACGCTTTCGATAGTCATTGGGAGAGACATTGAACTGCCTTAGGAACGAACGCCTCATCCGCTCGCTATCCTTGAATCCACACTGACGCGCTATGGCCTGGATCGTAAGCGTCGTAGACTCCAACAATTCTCGCACCCTTTCAAGTCGAATTAATTCAACAGCTTTGGCAGGAGTGCGACCCATGGTTGATGAATACAATCGATGAAAAGTTCGGACGGTCATATTTTCATGGTCTGCTAGATCTTCAACAAGCAGCCCATTTTGCATGTTGTCTGCAATCCAAGCATGAAGAACGTCGAAACGTCCTTCCCGGTCGTTGCTCTGACGTTCGAGGGCAGGGCTGAATTGAGACTGCCCGCCGGGCCGGATCATATAAGTGACTAATGCTCTGGCCCGTTCGAGTGCGGCCTTCTGACCAATATCCTCTGCGAGAATTGCAAGAGACATATCGATTCCGGAAGTCACGCCTGCCGATGTCCAAATGTTATCGTCCCGGATATAGATCGGGTCCAATTCAACCTGAACATCTGAAAATGTCTCTTTTAGCGCTTTGGCGTCTTCCCAATGAGTCACCGCACGACGCCCGTTCAAGGCTCCGGTGGCCGCCAGTAAATAGGCTCCGGAACAGACGGAACAAACGCGATCCGCCATTCGCGAAAGCACTGCGACCTCTTCAACGAAATGAATGTCTCTTGCGGCTTCATAGACGCCATCGCCGCCGATGATCATAAGTGTATCTATCGCGCGATCCCTCATTTGACTGATCAGCAAGGTATCCACTTTTATCAACGTATCGGTCGGCACCGGGCCGCCATTTCGTGAGACGACTTCCGTCTCATAAGCGAGCGGATCGCTTCCACTGCTTCTCGCCCACGAAAAAACCTGCAGAGGACCAGCCAGATCAAGCAGAGAGATATTGGGAAAGACGACGAATACGACAAGACGTTTGTCTGAAAACGCGGTCATTTTGTCATTTCCACCCTAAACCGTAAGGATAAACTGCCTATTCTTGATAGTGTCGCCTCAATGCAAAGGATACGGCAATGAAGTCCCTTGGAGTTTTTATCTTTCCCGGCGTTCAAACCCTCGATCTATTCGGGCCTGTGGAACTGCTTGGCGGCTTCTTCGACAGAATTAGCCTAACCTTTGTCGCCGCGTCGCTCGACCCAGTTGTTACGCGGCATGGCCAACGAATTTTACCAGACAAATCCATTTTCGAGGCGCGCTCATTCGATCTCCTCTTGGTTCCGGGCGGCGACAGCGCGATTGAAGTTGGGAATAACCCGGATTCAGTGTCCTGGCTCGAAGAGGTGTCGGACAATGCTGACCTTGTGATGACTGTTTGTACAGGCAGTATTCTACTCGCCATGACCGGGCGACTTGACGGACGTCGCGCTACCACCAACAAAATCGACTTTCGTGACACCGTCCATCTGGGCCCGCAGGTACATTGGGTGAAGAAAGCGCGATGGGTACAAGATGGCAAGTTCTTTACATCTTCGGGTGTCTCCGCCGGGATGGACATGTCTCTCGCTGCGGCGGCGCATTTATTTGGGGATGAACAGGCCGAGTGGATGGCCGACGAAACTGAGTACGCATGGCATAAGGACCCAAGTTGGGACCCATTTGCGGTGAAAAGCGGTCTAGTGCAAGAATGAACCATTACCGATGCAAAGCGCTGGTGCGACCCAAAGCATCGGTGATCCCAATACTTTAGACGCCTCACACGATCTGTTAATGAACAACTTTGTGCTTCGACAAATCTCGAATGACCTAAGCTTCTGTTTCGAAAAAAAGATAGTGGCGGATCAGGGATTTGAACCCCGGACACAAGGATTATGATTTGTATGCACTGAAAGTTGTTTAGCTACCAGTTAAGTTGCAGAGATGTGTCGGGATTATACACGGTTCTTTACACGAAACTGTTTTCTTGCCCGACCAAAGTGTCGTGAATCGCGACACTTTAGAAGCGCAGAGAGCTTTTTGTCTGCTATGCGCCAACTGCGGGCTATCCGCAGGGATTGGTCTATGCGCCTTTGGCTCTTCGGGATTTGAACCAGGCAATGCCCTTTGTGCAAAGGACCACCAGCAGGGCTATCGATACGAAAGTGGTAGAGATCGACTTTGCCACTGTCCAATTACTTGCGGAGGAGACCATGGCCTCGGTGACCAAGTCTGGCGTAACGCCTAGCATGATAGCCACGGCGCCATTCTCAAGGTGATCAAAGGCCCCTGCCGCAATCGCTACCAACGCCAAAATCCATCCCCAATACCGTGGCGTCAAATGGACCAAGGCGATTGACACAGTAATTGCGAATAACGTGGGGTAAAAGAAGTCCAAGAGCTGTTGCGTGTTGAGATAGAACTCACGACCCTCGCTGCTCATTGCGGAAAGGAACACACGAGCCTCTTCGAAGGAATAGCCTCCCGGGCGCATGTCAAAAGGCGCCCCTCCATCAGCCATCTCACTTACCAGTGGGAGAGACCACAGAACCATAGTCAAGTAATTCGCAACCGTGATGGCAACGACCGCCCAGTAGACTTTCCAGCCCTTACTCATAATTCCCCAGCGCAAGAAACAGCGCTTCGACGTAATTGAACAATGTTCTGACAGTCAACGCTTAGTGTTCCAGTTGGGTCATAAGCAGACTTTATTGGCGAGGCCGAATGGGGATGCTTTGTTCAAATAGTGACGTGAAGCATCGTGTAGGGTGACACACTACGCTATCGCTTCTTTACACGATCTTTACACGGTTTTCCGCTAGTCGTGTTTCTGCTACGTCATTGAAAAGTGGTGGCGGATCAGGGATTTGAACCCCGGACACAAGGATTATGATTCCTCTGCTCTAACCACTGAGCTAATCCGCCCCGGACGCGCCTGCCGATCTGATTGAGTGCCGGGCGTCGAAGAGCCGCTTGTTTATTTTTTGCGCCTGCGCGTGTCAAGGGCGGCGCCGGCGTGGCGCTATCCTTGCGAAAAAGCCGGTTTCAGGCGGCCTCAGCGCGGTCCGCTTGGCGGGCGATCCAGCCGCCGCCCAGGACATGACCGCCGTCATAAAAGACGCAGGCTTGACCGGGCGAAACGCCAAATTCCGGCGTTGCGAACCGGACACGCACATCGCCCAACGCGTCGGCCGAGACCGTGGCTGGGACCGGCGCCATGGTGTTGCGGATTTTGACCATGAGATCGCGCGGACCTTCGGTCAGCTTGCCGTCGCCCAGCCAATTGACCCCGTTCAGCGTGATCTCCTCCACCGCGAGCGCCGCGCGCGGGCCGACAATGACGCGGTTCAGGCCGGGATCGATGCGCACGACATAGAGCGGCTCGCTCTCGCCGTCGCGGCCCTGCGCCTCGCGCCGGCCGCCGACGCCCAACCCGCGCCGCTGACCGATCGTGTAATTGACGACCCCGTCATGCCGGCCCAACACCGCGCCGTCGAGATGCACGATATCGCCCGGAACCGCGGCGTCGGGCCGGATCTTGGAGACGACGGCGGCGTAGGAGCCGTTCGGCACGAAGCAAATATCCTGGCTGTCCGGTTTGGCCGCGACCGGCAAGGCGAAACGCTCGGCATGGGCGCGGGTTTCCGCCTTGGTCAGGCCGCCCAAGGGAAAGCGCAAATAGCCGAGTTGCTCTTGGGTGGTCGCGAACAGGAAATAGCTTTGATCCTTGCTGCGATCGACCGCCGGCGCCAGCCTGGCGCGACCGTCGACGACCGCGCGCTGGACATAGTGACCGGTCGCCAGCGCTTCCGCGCCCAGATCGCGGGCGGCGCCCAGCAGGTCGCGAAACTTCACCGTCTGGTTACAACGCACACAGGGGATCGGCGTCTCGCCGTTGATATAGGACTCGACGAAATCCTCGATCACGCTCTCGCGGAACCGGCTTTCGTAATCCAGCACATAGTGGGGGAAGCCCAATTCGGCGGCGACGTTGCGGGCGTCATGGATGTCCTGGCCGGCGCAGCAGGCCCCCTTGCGGCCGACGGCTTGGCCGTGATCGTAGAGCTGCAATGTGACGCCGACCACGTCGTAGCCCTGCTCTTTCAGCAAGGCGGCGGTGACTGACGAGTCCACGCCGCCCGACATCGCGACAACGATGCGGGTGTCCTCCGGCGCTTTGGCGAAGCCCATGCTGTTCAAGTCTTGCGGCATGCGGCGGAATATAGGCGCCCGCCCGCTGAACGCAATGGCTCGGTCGAAAGCTGAAAACCAAGCGGTGGAAGGCCCTAGGCCTCTTTCCGATAGGGCGAATGCTGGTCGAGATAGTCCATGATATGGGCGACTTCGCGGCGTTCACTGATCAGGAATTGCTCGACCGCCGAGCGAAAGCCGGGATCGGCGATATGGTGGGCGGAGAAGGTTCGGACCGGGCGATAGCCGCGCTGGATCTTGTGCTCGCCCTGGGTGCCCGCCTCGACGGTCGCGAGACCGCGTTCGATGGCGAAATCGATGGCCTGGTAGTAGCAAGCCTCGAAATGCAGAAACGGATAGCGCCCGTCCGATCCCCAATTCCGGCCATAGAGCGCCGTCTCGCCGATCAGGTTCAGCGCGCCGGCGACCGGCCGATCCCCTTCATAGGCCAGAACCAAGAGGATCTTGTCGCGCAGCGTCGCTTGGGCGATCTCAAAGAAAGCGCGGGTCAGATAGGGGTGCCCCCACTTGCGGTCATAGGTCTCTTTGTAGAAGGCGTAGAACGCGTCCCAATGCTCCGACCGCAAGGCGTCGCCGGTCAGCCGTTCCAGGCGCAAACCGGCTTCGGAGACCTTGCGGCGCTCTTTGCGAATGTTCTTGCGCTTTCGGCTGCTCAACACGCCCAGGAAATCGTCAAAGCTTTCGAACTTCGCCTGCGCCGCTTCTGCGCCCGACTCCGGATCGGCGCCGTTCGACCAATGATATTGATGGCCGTGGCGCAACAGGAAGCCGGCCTCGTCAAACGCCCGCGCATCCGCCTCGCTCGGGAAGTTTACATGCATCGATGAGACCTGAAGCTGACGCGCGACTTCGACCAATCCATTGATCAGAGCGCCGCGCAGCGCGGCGTCGGTCTCCGCCGTCTCGCCGCTGCGGGTCAGGATCCGCGGGCCCGTCACCGGGGTGAAGGGAATGGCGGAGAGCAGCTTCGGATAGTAGCGCCCGCCGGCGCGTTCATAGGCGTGCGCCCAGGAATAGTCGAAGATGTACTCGCCCTGGCTGTGACCCTTGAGATAAAGCGGCGCCGCGCCGAGCAGCGCGCCGGCCGCGTCTTTTAGTACGAGATGCTGAGGCAGCCATCCTTCTTCGCGGCAAACCGAGCGGCTCTCCTCCAACGCGTAAAGGAAAGCATGGCTCAGAAACGGATTACTTCCGCCCGCGCACCCGTCCCAATCCTCGGCCGATACGGCGCCAATCGACGACACGGTTTCGATCTGCAACAGGCTTTCGCCGTCTGGCATGTCGTCCCTTCCAAAGCTGGGTGGGGCTCGATCGGACTGGCGCGGTCTGCGCGTGATTTCCAAATCCCGCGCCGCGTCATAGTTAAGATACGCGCGCCGCCGCTCAACGGTTTCTTCCGGACCGGCGGCGCGGAGGCCGGCGCCAGGGAGGGAGCGGATGACGGAGAGCTATGATGTCGCGGTGATCGGCGGCGGTCATAATGGCCTCACCTGCGCCGCTTATCTGGCGCGCGGCGGGCTGAAGACAATCGTCCTGGAACGGCGCGCCATCGTGGGCGGGGCCGCGATCACCGAGGAGTTCCACCCGGGTTTCCGGAATTCGGTCTTCTCCTATCTGGTCAGCCTGTTGAGCCCGCATGTCATTCGCGATCTGGACCTCACGCGCCATGGTTTGGTGATCCAGGACCGCTCCGGCGGCAGTTTTTCGGTCCTGGAGGGCGACCATTTGTCTTTGCCGCGCGACAAGGCGCGGGCGCGGGCCGAAATTGCGCGCTTCTCAAAGGCGGACGCCGAGGCCTATGAATCGTTCGACGACAGGCTGGCCGTCGTCGCCGAGGCCTTGCGCGGCGCCGCCGAAAGCCCGCCGCCCAATTTCGGCGGTGGCCTGGCGGATCTGGCGCGCGCCGTCCTGACGGCCGGATCGCTGGCGCGTCTCTCGACCCAGGCGCAGACCGATCTGGCCGATTTGATGACGATGTCGATCGGCGACTATCTCGACCGTTGGTTCGAAAGCGACCTGATCAAAGGTCTGTTCGGTTTCGAAGGGGTGATCGGCAATTTCGTCGGGCCGTATCATCCAGGCTCAGCCTATGTGCTCTTGCATCACGCGTTCGGCCAGGTGAACGGCCGCACCGGGGCCTGGGGCCACGCGAAGGGCGGCATGGGCGCCATCACCCAGGCCTTGGCGTCCGCTTGCCGCGAGGCGGGCGTTGAGATCAGGACCGAGGCGGCTGTGGTGGAAGTCATCGCTGATGCGCGCCGTGGCGTGTCGGGCGTGGTTCTCGAAGACGGAACCCGGATTGTGGCGCGCACGGCGGCGGCGAATGTCAGCCCCAAGCTGTTGTTCAACAAAATGGTCGATCCGGCGCTGACCCCGGCCGACTTTGCGCGCCGCATGAAAGGATGGCGCAGCGAAAGCGCGACCTTCCGGATGAATGTCGCTCTGTCCGAAGCGCCGCGTTTCAGCTCATGGCGCGGCGATCCGGATGATCTGACCCATCTGAACGGCACAATCGATATCTGCCCGTCCTTGCCCTACATCCAGGCGGCCTATGACGACGCCCGCGCCGAGGGCTGGTCGCGCCGGCCGGTGATCTCGATGTGCATGCCGTCGATTCTCGACGACACGCTGGCGCCGCCGGGTCGCCATGTGATGAGCCTGTTCTGCCAGCATTTCCGCCGTCATCTGCCTGACGGACGAAGTTGGCGGGCGGAGCGGGAAGCGGCGGCGGATGCGATCATCGAGACGGTGACCGACTACGCGCCAAACTTCCGGGACGCGGTGATCGCGCGACAGATCAATTCCCCAGAAGACATCGAGACCGCCTTGGGCATGCCGGGCGGCGACATCTTCCACGGCGCGCTCCATCTCGATCAGATCTTCTCGATGCGTCCGGCGCCCGGCTATGCACGCCACGCGATGCCGATCAAAGGCCTGTATCTCTGCGGCTCAGGCGCGCATCCCGGTGGCGGCGTCTCCGGCCTGCCGGGCCGAAACGCCGCGCGCGCGATCCTGAAGGCGCTTTAGCGTGGAGGCAGTCTAGGCGATTTCGATCACCGCTTCGATTTCGACTGCGACATTGAAAGGCAGCGAGCCGGCGCCGACCGCGAAGCGCGAATGCTGACCCTTCTCGCCGAACACGTCGGTCATGAAGTTGCTGGCGCCGTTGATCACGGCGGGATGCTGCTCGAAATCGTCCTTGCAGTTCACAAATCCGCCGAGTTTGACGATGCGGGTGATGCGGTCGAGGTCGCCGTCGCAGGCGTCCTTGGCGACCGAGAGGATATTCAGCGCGCAAATTCGTGCACATTCTTGCGCTTCTTCGAGCGTGAAATCGACGCCGACCTTGCCCTGGAAGGTCAATTCACCGTCTACGAATGGCACCTGGCCGGAGATGAAGACCAAATTGCCGGTCTTCACATAGGGCACATAGGCGGCGGCCGGCTTAGGTGCGGCGGCGAGTTTGACGCCCATTTTCGCTAGTCTTTCATCAATTTGGCCGGTCATTGTGGGAATGCTCCATTCTGAGAGGGACAGCGTTGCGAGGTGCAGCTCCGTGCGGCCAGACCATAGTTCGCGCCTCCTCGCCGGTCCATGCCAAAGAACGGTGGGGTTGGGGCGGCCCGCAGGAATATGCAAATCAGTCGCAAATGACGTTCTCCGCCGTTTGCCGTGGCGGCGCCGCGCCCCTACATTCAACCGAGCCGCGCCTTCGCGGGATGGCGGCGGCGGACAGACGCGGAAAGACAGCTGAAGCGATGCGGACAGAGGACGGAGCTTGCGACGCCGCAGAGGGTGCGGCTTACGGCGCAACGGGCGACTATCAGCCTGGCGTCCTCGACCTGCGTCGCAGTCTGGGCCAGGCCGCGCCGATCGTGTTCGATTCCCCGCATAGCGGCGCGCATTTTCCGCTGGATTTCGGCACGGTTGTGGGCCGCGAGGACCTCGCTCGCGTTCAAGACAGCCATGTCGACGCGCTCTATGCCGGCGTCACGGCGGCGGGCGCGTCGCTCTTGGCGGCCCAGTTCCCGCGCAGCTATATCGACCCGAACCGATCCTTGGAGGATCTGGACAGCCGGCTGTTGGACGGGGCCTGGCCCGGCGTCCTGCGGCCGAGTGACAAGACCCGGCTTGGCCACGGCCTGATCTGGCGCAGCTTTCCGCCGGACCGGATGATGTATCAGCGCCGCCTGTCCGTCTCGGAAGTCATGGCGCGGATCGAAGGCTATTGGCGCCCCTATCACACGGCGCTGGAAGGGCTCTTGCACGAGTCCGTCTCTGCATTCGGCGCGGTCTGGCACATCAATTGTCATTCCATGCCGGCCGGCTCCAGCCCGCTGGTGTCGCGGCGCACTGGCGGCAACCGCGCCGATATCGTGTTGGGCGACCGCGACGGCCGATCCTGCGACCCGGCTTTCACGGCTTTCGTGCGCGACCGTCTGACGGCTAAGGGCTATACGGTGCGCGTCAATGATCCCTACAAGGGCGCCTATATCGTCCAGGCCTATTCGGATCCGAGGCATGGTCGGCACAGTCTGCAGATCGAGTTGAACCGGTCGATCTACATGAATGAGCGCACTTTAGAGAGAAGCGCGTCTTTCGATGGCCTGCGCACGGATCTAACGGATCTCGCCTTCGACATCCGCGACTACGCCAACGCCGCCGCTTTGCCGCAAGCCGCCGAGTGAAGCGCTAAGCTTTGTACGGGGCCGCGGCGTCCGCGCCGCCTGTTTGGGCGGGGAAATGGATGTAGGCGGAGAAGCCTTCGCCGAAGACGCTCTCTAGCCAGAAACGCGCGCCATGCGCCTCGGCCAAGGCGTTGATGATGGCGAGACCCAGGCCGACGCCTTCACGAGTATTCCGAGACAGGCCGTCTGCGCGGACCTGTTCAAAGGGGTTGATGATCCGTTTCAGATCGCTTTTGCGCACCCCGACGCCATTGTCCGATACGCAAAGCGTACAGCCGTCTTCTGTGAGTTTTGCAGAAACCTCAATGACTCCTGCGGATGGATCAGTGAATTTGACAGCGTTGGTCAATAGATTGTCCAGCATCTGCTGAACGGCCCGACGATCCACGAAGAGATCAGATGACAGTTCATCCGGCGGCGTCCAAACGATCTTGCGACCGTCGGCGTTCGCCTTGGTGCGACGAATCGCAGGCCCAACCAGATCCTCCAATGGGTGGGGCTGCGGCTCCAGATTCAATCGGCCCGCCTCGATACGCGACAGGTCGAGAATATCGCTCAGCAAATCGAGCAGATGTCCGGCGCTCTGTCGGATATCCCCGATATAGCCGCGATAGGTCTCTGACTCGACCGGGCCAAGGAGTTCCGAATGCATGATTTCCGAGAAGCCGATGATCGCGTTCAGCGGCGTTCGAAGCTCGTGGCTCATATGCGCCAGGAACTGAGACTTCGACCGATTCGCCGCTTCCGCTTCGACCTTCGACCGAAGCAACGCCTGCTCTTGTTCATGCCGGCCGGTCACATCGATCACGGTGACCAGAGTCGCGAATTGTCCGGCGAAATTGATCACGACGGCCCGTTGATCCGCCCAGACGACGGACCCGTCAGACCGGAGGTAGCGTGTTTCGTAGTGCGCCGGCGCCGCTTTTCCGCTCAGCCGTTTGCTTTGATAGTCGCGCAGACGATCCCGGTCTTCCGGATGCACGTAGGCGAAAGCGTCGACGCCGACGAGGTCTTCCGCATCAGACAAGCCGACAATGTCGCAAAAGGCTTGATTGGCGAAATGAACCCGACCGTCGCGCAGCACGACGACGCCTTGGACGGAGTTCTCGATCAAGGCGCGATATCTATTTTCGCTTTCTTCCAGCGCGAGCCGGTTCAGATGATTCGCCGTCTCGTCGCGACCGACGCCGCGATAGCCTTCAAAGGCCCCGTCTGGGCCATAGACCGGTTTGCCGCTGATCCGCAGATAGCTGTCTTCGCCGGCCTGGTTCTTGCGTTTCAACGGCAGGTCATTGAAGGTTTCTCGCCGCTCCACGGCTTCGTTTATGGCCCTGATATAAACGCCGGCTTCTTGGTCGATCGCAGCCACATCCGCCCGGCTCTTGCCGATCTGATCCTTCAAATCGACGCCGGTCAGCATCTCGAATCCCTCAGAGATCATGGTGAAAATGCCGTCTTTGTCGGTCTCCCAGAACCAATGCGTGCCGACCTCTGCGAAATCCCGAAACCGCTCCTCGTTTCGCTCTGACTCGCGTTGCCGGCGAATGCTGTCGGTCACATTGTGCGCGACCCCACAATATCCGGTAAACGCGCCGGAAAGGTCGAACATCGGCGTTCCCGACAGGCTGAAATAGCTGAAGCGCCCGGCTGGCTCGACCTGTTCCAAAATGTGATCGATCACCGGTTCGTGACGTTCCATCGCCGCCTGCAATGGCGCCGCGCTCTGCAGCGTGTAGACGCCCTCTTGAGCGAGTTGCAACCGGGTCTTTCCGATCCGGTCGTCCTGCCCGCTTGGCGGCCCAGTATCCACGTAGGCCGAAACGCGCCGAATGCGGTGCTCGGCGTCTGTTTCCCACGACAGCTTCTGCAAAAAGTCGGAAAACGCATGCAGCCGTGCGCGTTGTTTATCATTCGTCGCGCGAAGGGCCTCATTCTCCCGACGGAGGCGCTGCAGGTCGTGAGCGTGTCGCGTTGTCAAATCGTTCGGAGCCACGCGGGACGATCCCTAGAGACGTTTCCATGTGCACACACTATTGCAACGAGCCGTCCGTGTCGCAACCTACGTCGGGGCCCGTCATCCTGTTGATATCAAGAGCGTGGCTTGGCGCCGTCGTCCTTCAATCTGGCGAACTGGTATTGGCCTTCCGGTCATCCTACACTTTGGTGTTATCGTGAGAAATCTAGAGGCGGATGGCGGCGCGTTATGATCGAACTCTACGGATTGCGGAACTGCGATAGCTGCAGGGCCGCGCTCAAATGGCTGGCGGAAAATGGCGAGACTGCGGTGTTCCATGATTTGAAGACGGTGTCGTTGGACGAACGCGTGGTGCGCGGCTGGATCGACGCGCTTGGCTGGGAAACCGTGATCAACAAGCGCGGAACCACCTGGCGGAAGTTGCCGGAGCAAGCGAAGACCGATATCGACCCGGACAAAGCCGTGGCCCTGATCCTCGAGAACCTGTCTTTGATCAAGCGTCCGCTGGTCGAGGCGGGCGGCGTCGTCAGTGTCGGGTTCACCGACGAATTGCGCGATAGGATCGCGGCTCTGTAACGCCGGGCCGCCGGCGACTGCGACGGCGATTTTGTCAGGCTTCATCGGCGCGCGCTTGCGCTTTGCAGCGGGAATATGGCAGACGATGGCCTTCCCGGCTTTGAGGACCGCCTGTTCACGGCCCGCGCAGCCTCTCCCAAACCCTTCAGGCGAGCGACGACATGACGGCATCGGTCAAGAGCGCGGTCTTCCCGGTCGCAGGATTCGGGACGCGCGTTTTGCCGGCGACGAAATCGATTCCAAAAGAGATGTTGCCCGTCGTCGATCGGCCGCTGATCCATTATGCGGTGACGGACGCGGTTGAGGCCGGGGTTGAGCGTATTGTTCTGGTCACCGGCCGAAACAAAGGCGCGCTGGAGGACTATTTCGATATCGCCTACGAATTGGACCGTTCGCTCGAAATGCGAGGCAAGGAGGAGGCGCGCGCTGCAATCCGCGCCTTCCTGTTGCGGCCGGGCCGGGTTCTGTATGTCCGCCAGATGGAGCCGCTTGGTTTGGGGCATGCTGTCTGGTGCGCTCGTCATGCGGTCGCAGACGGTCCGTTCCTCGTTGTTTCGCCGGACGATCTGATTGTCGGAGAGACCAGTTCGGCGCGGCAATTGATCGAGGCGCATGCGCGAACCGGCGGCGCGGTCGTCGCCGCGATGGATGTGCCGCGCGCCGAGGTTGGCCGCTATGGCGTGATCGATACCGACTCGCCGGACGGCGCCTTGGTTCCGATCCGGGGATTGATTGAAAAACCCGCGCCGGAGGCCGCACCCTCCACGCTCGCAGTGATCGCCCATTATCTGCTGCCGCCGGACGTCTTCGCCATCCTCGAGGAGCAGCAGGCCGGCGCCGGCGGTGAAATCCAGCTTACCGACGCGATTGCGGCGCTGATTGGCCGCACACCGGTTCACGGGTTGCGTTTCAGCGGCCGGCGTCTCGATTGCGGCACAACACTGGGCTGGTTGGAGGCCAATATCGCGATGGCCTTGCAGCATGACGAGTATCGCGCGGCGGTTCTGGGGTTTCTGAAACAATCGGAAGAGAGCGGCGCCAAGCGCGCGCCGCCGGTCTAATTGAGGAAGTTCGTATGCGGATCGCAATGATCGGAACCGGCTATGTCGGGCTCGTCTCGGGCGCCTGTTTCGCCGAGTTCGGCCATGACGTCGCCTGTGTGGATATAGACGCGAATAAGATCGCGCGGCTGCGCGGCGGCGAAATCCCGATCTACGAGCCCGGTCTCGAAGAGCTTGTGGCGCGCAACGTCGAGGCGGGACGGCTGTCTTTTTCGACGGATCTCGCGGCGGCGGTGTCGGGTCGCGATTGCGTCTTCATCGCCGTCGGCACGCCGCCCCGGCCGGAAGACGGACACGCGGATCTATCTCATGTCTATACGGCGGCGGACCAGATCGCGCGCGCCATCGACGGCTATACCGTGATTATCGACAAATCGACCGTCCCGGTGGGGACGGCGCGCGCGGTGATGGCGATCGCGACCAAGGCTCTGCCGCGCGCCGAATGGGATGTCGTCTCCAATCCCGAATTTCTGCGTGAGGGCGCGGCGATTGAGGATTTCATGAAGCCGGACCGGGTCGTGGTCGGCGCTGACTCCGAGCGCGCCCGATCGGTGATGCGCGAACTGTACGCGCCGCTGTCGGACAAGGGCGTGCCGATCCTGATGACCGGGGTCGAGTCCGCGGAGATCGTCAAATACGCCACCAACGCCTTCCTGGCGACCAAAGTCACCTTCATCAACGAAATGGCGGATTTGTGCGAGAAAGTCGGCGGGGATGTCGAGGATGTCGCCCTCGGCTTGGGCCTGGACGACCGGATCGGTTCCAAGTTCCTCCGCGCCGGGCCGGGCTATGGCGGGTCCTGCTTCCCAAAGGACACGCTTGCCTTGGCCAAGACAGCTGAATCGGTCGGCGCACCGACCCGGATTGTAGAAGCGGTCATCGCCAAGAACCATGAACGAAAAGGCGCGATGGCCGACCGGGTCGAAGCTGCTTTGGGCGGAGACCTCACCGGCAAGACCGTGGCGGTGCTGGGGCTCACCTTCAAGCCCGATACAGATGACATGCGGGAAAGCCCGTCCATCGATGTTGTCGCGTCCTTGATTCGGAAAGGGGCGCATGTCCGCGCCTATGACCCGCAAGGCATGGAGCACGCCAAATCGCTGATCAACGGCGCGGTCTTTTGCGCCGACGCCCATGCCGCCTTAGACGGCGCGTCGGCCTTGGTTTTGGTGACGGAATGGGCCGAATTCGCTGAGCTTGATCTCGCGCAGATCAAGACACTCATGGCGAATCCGCTTATCGTTGATCTGCGCAATCTCTTTGATCCGGCGGCGGTCAGTCGCGCTGGATTCTCCTATCTTGGCATAGGGCGATCGGGCCGTGCGACGGCGGCTGTTTCCAGCGCCGATTAGCAGACCTGGGGATGCGCATCCTTTTTGGGGAGTTCTGAATGGCGGTTCGTGGCCACGGTTTCCATCCCACAGCGCTGCGGCAATACGATATTCGCGGCGTTGTGGGGGACACCCTGACGACCACCGACGCGTTGGCCCTGGGCCGGACGCTCGGCAGCATCGCCGTGACTTCCGGCGGTCGGGTTGCGGTTGTCGGCTATGACGGACGGCATTCCTCACCTTTGTTGGAAGAGGAACTGAGCCGCGGTCTGGCTTCCTGCGGCCTTTTCGTTTTGCGGATCGGACTTTGTCCGACGCCGATGGTCTATTTCGCCTCGCGCATTCTGAAGGCCGCCGTCGGCGTCATGGTGACGGGCTCGCACAACCCGCCGGAATATAACGGTTTCAAGATGGTTCTTGGGAACAAGCCGTTCTACGGCGAGAACATTCAGCGGTTGGGCGATCATGCGGCGCGCGGCGCGTGGATCAAAGGGCAGGGCGGCGTGGTCGGCGTTAGCGCCGCGGACGCCTATGTCGCCCGGCTGTTAAAGGACTATCAACCGCGCGCCGGCCTGCGCGTCGCCTGGGATCCGGGCAATGGCGCGGCCGGCGAAGTCTTAGTCCGGCTGCTGCATCGGCTTCCGGGCGAGCACGTTTTGATCAATGAACGGATCGACGGGAGCTTCCCAAGCCATCATCCCGATCCCACTGTTGAAGCCAATCTGGAGCAATTGAAGGATTTGGTTCTGAAGGAGAAGTGCGATATTGGGATCGCGTTCGACGGCGACGGGGACCGGATCGGCGTCGTGGATTCCAAGGCGAGGCCGATTTGGGGCGACCAGCTTTTGGCGATCCTGGCGCGCGAGGTTCTGCAGCAACGGCCCGGCGCCACGGTGATCGCCGATGTGAAGGCCAGTCAGTCTTTGTTCGACGAGATTAGGCGCTTGGGCGGCGCGCCGGAAATGTGCGCGACCGGGCATTCTATTATCAAAACGCGCATGGCCGAAACCGACGCCCCGCTCGCTGGCGAGATGAGCGGTCATATCTTCATGGCCGACCGCTATTACGGCTATGACGATGCACTCTATGTCGCCGTGAGATTGCTCAATTATATCGTGCGGTCGGGGCGGAGCGCCGCGGATCTGCGCGACGAATTGCCGGAGACGGTGAATACGCCGGAGATCCGGGTCGAGGTCGACGATTCCGAGAAATTCGCGATTATCGCGCGGGTGACCGAAGCTGTCAGTGCGCTCAACCTCGATGTCAATTCGATGGACGGCGTGCGTGTGAATGAGGCGGGCGGCTGGTGGCTGATCCGCGCCTCAAACACGCAGAATTGTCTTGTGGTGCGCTGTGAAGCGCCTGACATGGCGACGCTCGGCCAGTTGAAAGACCGGGTGCGCGCGGTGTTGTCTGACGCCGGCGTTCCTGACGCCCTGATATAGGCGTCGACCGGTTCCGATTGGGGTTCGCGGGCCGTAAAGCGCCTTCCCGCTGATTGATGATGGGGCTTGGCGCCGCAGCGTGCATGGCTCACACTTCGACGATGAAAATGGCCGCGCGGCAGGCGCGGTCAATGATAAGATTATCACGCAGAGGGGAGCGTCCTCATGTTGAACAAGCCATTGAAAATATTGACCGCCGCCGCCGCGTTGGGCCTGACAGTCCTTCCAGTTCAGGCGCTTGCGGCGGATCCGGCCAGCTGTGAAACCGTACGATTCTCCGATGTCGGCTGGACCGATATCACCGCGACGACGGCGGCGACGTCGGAAGTCCTAAAGGCGCTGGGCTACGCGCCGGAAGCCAAGCTGTTGTCGGTGCCGGTGACCTACGCCAGCCTGAAAAACAACGATATCGACGTGTTTCTCGGCAACTGGATGCCGACCATGGAGGGCGACATCGCCACCTATCGCGAGGAAGGATCGGTCGAGATCCTTGAGACGCCGAATTTGGTCGGTGCGAAATACACGCTGGCGACCAACGCCAAAGGCGCGGAAGCGGGGATCGCCGGCTTCGCCGATATCGCCGCGAACAGTGACGCGCTGGACGGAAAGATCTACGGTATTGAGCCGGGCAATGACGGCAACCGTTTAATCCAGCAGATGATCGACGAGGACGCGTTCGGCCTGAGCGGGTTCGAGGTCGTCGAAAGCTCGGAACAAGGTATGCTGGCGCAGGTCGCCCGCGCTAAACGACGCGGCGAGGCGGTGGTTTTTCTAGCCTGGGAGCCGCATCCGATGAATGCGAATTTCAACCTGACCTACCTGTCGGGCGGTGACGACTATTTCGGGCCGGATTTCGGCGGCGCGACAGTCTTCACCAATACCCGCAAGGGTTATGCAGCCGAATGCCCGAATGTCGGCAAACTGCTTGGCAACCTGCAATTCACGCTTGCCATGGAGAATGAGATCATGGGCGCGATCCTGGACGACGGAGAAGACCCCGACAAGGCGGCCAAGGATTGGCTGTCAAAGAACCCCGATGTGATGGCCGGTTGGATCGACGGCGTGACCACGCTGTCGGGCGGAGACGCCGCGGCGGCGATTGAGGCGCATTTCGGGTCGTAAGAGCGGCCGAAAGGATGGCGCGGGCCGGGGCGGACGGGTTTCCTTCCGCCCCGCTTGCATTCTGGACAGCAGGCCCCGATCTCGGGTGCTGTTTGCGGTTTGGGGAAGCGCGATGGATTGGTTAACCGAGCACAAACTGCCCGTGGGCGCCTGGATCGAACTGTTCGTCGATTGGCTCTACGAACATTTCTTCTGGTTTTTCGACGGGACCACGGCGGTCTTCGAGTTCCTGATCGAGGGCGCCGCCGATATCCTGATCTGGACGCCGCCGCTGATCGTTGTCGCACTGATCGCGGGCCTGGCCTATTGGCTGCATCGATCCTGGAAGCTGGTCGCCCTGATCGTCCCCGCGCTGCTCTTGGTGATCAATCTCGGCTATTGGGAGGACACGCTGCTGACCCTGTCGTTGGTCGTTTGGGCGACGGTGATCAGCATGGCGGTCGGCGTGCCGGTCGGCATCCTGGCGGCGCATCGGCCCGCAGTCTGGACCTTCCTGCGGCCGATCCTCGATATGATGCAGACGATCCCGACCTTCGTTTATCTCATCCCCGCCTTGATCTTTTTCGGGCTTGGAGTCGTCGCCGGGCTGGTCGCCACCATCATCTTCGCGCTGCCAGCGCCGATCCGGCTGACCTATCTCGGCGTCTCCTCGACACCGACGCCGCTGGTCGAGGCGGCTGAGAGCTTCGGCGCCACGCCGGCTCAGTTGCTTTGGAAGGTCGAAATCCCGCATGCCTTGCCGACGATCATGGCCGGTCTGACGCAGTGCATCATGCTGTCGCTGAGCATGGTGGTGATCGCCGCCATGGTGGGCGCGGACGGTCTGGGCATCCCGGTGCTGCGCGCGATCAATACGGTGAATGTCGCAAAAGGGTTTGAGGCCGGGCTGGCCATTGTCGTGATCGCCATTCTGATGGACCGGATCTGCAAACAGCCGGCCCCGCGCGAGCCTGGGAGGCGGAAATGAGCGCCCTGTCATCCGCCAGGGCCGCCGGGGCCGCCGGGTCCGCCGGGTCCGCCGGGGCCTATGAGACCGCCAAAACCGCCGGGGCCGCCGTGTCGTTCCGCGACGTGGACATCATCTTCGCCGAGACCGAAGCGGCGCGGCGCGAGGCCGTTGGTCTCTTGGACGGCGGCGCCGGTCGCGACGATATTCTCGAACGAACCGGCGCCGTGATCGGTGTCGCTGGGGCCAGCCTGGATGTCCGGCATGGCGAGATCAGCGTCCTGATGGGCCTGTCCGGGTCGGGCAAGTCGACCCTGCTGCGCGCGGTGAATGGCCTGAATAAGGTCACGCGCGGGGCGGTCGAGGTCAGTGATGGGGCCGGCTATATCGATATGGCGCGCTGCGACGCCGCCGAACTGAGGCGCATGCGTACCGGCAAGGTGGCGATGGTCTTCCAGCAGTTCGGTCTGTTGCCCTGGCGCACTGTGGCGGAAAATGTCGGTCTCGGTCTGGAGTTGCGCGGCGTCGCCAAGGCTGAGCGCGACCAGGCGGTGCGCGAGAAGCTCGAGCTGGTCGACCTCACCCAATGGGCGGACAAATACGCCCACGAATTGTCGGGCGGCATGCAGCAGCGGGTCGGTCTGGCGCGCGCTTTCGCCACCGATGCGGATATCCTCTTGATGGACGAGCCGTTCTCGGCCCTTGATCCGTTGATCCGGACGCATCTACAGGAAGAACTGCTCGGCCTGCAGGAGCGCCTGCGCAAGACTATCATCTTTGTCAGCCACGACCTGGACGAGGCGCTGAAACTAGGGAACCGGATCGCCATCATGGACGCCGGCCGGATCGTTCAATATGGCGAGCCAGAGGATATCGTCCTGAATCCGGCCAGTGACTACGTCGCCGAATTCGTCGCCCATATGAACCCGCTCGATGTCCTAAAAGGCGCCGCGATGATGACGCCCTTATCCGAGATGCGCATCGCCGACGGGGCTCATTGCCTCGACGAGAGCGGCCGGGTTCAGGTCACGCTCGACAAGGACGGTGCGCCGGAATCCGCCCGGGCCTATGGGCTGGAACTAACCATGGTGGACCCGGCCGCGGTCGCCGACCGGCGCTGTCTGGCGCTGGCCCCGGTGGATGTGACGATGCGCCAGGTGATCGACCTGCGCCGACGCTCCGGCGCGCCTGTGCTGTTGATGGAGGACGGCAAAGCCGTCGGCGTCTGCGGCGACGAGGAGATCTATCGCGGCATCCTCCGCCGCCCAACCGTCGCCGAACCCGAAGGCGTGGGCGCGTGAGGCGCCATCGGACCGTCCTATGTCGCTGACCGGTGAGCAATGCAGGTCCCGCCTTGTGGCGGCAGGGGCTCACGTGGTCCGGAAGTTCAGGCCGGCGTGATCTCGATCGTCGCTTTGGCGCCGGTGGCGGCCGCGTAGCGATGAATAGAGCCGAGACTTGGGCGGTGCCGTCCGCTTTCCATGCGAGAAATGACGGTTTGGGTTGTTCCCATGCGTTCTGCGACTTCGACTTGGCTCATTCCGGCGGCCTTGCGGGCCGCGATGAGTTTCGCGGCGATGTCGTACTCTTCGGCGAGCGCGTCGTATTCCGCCTTCACATTGCGATCTGTAAGAAGCCGTTTCTTGAGTTCTGAGAATTTCGTCATAAGCACATGTCCCTAAGACGTTGTTTCGCGAGCTTCAAATTCTTAATGGGTGTCTTCTGCGTCTTCTTCTGAAAGACATGCAGGATGACCACCGTTTCTCCAGTCGCCGTGACATAGATCGCGCGGGCGACGCCGCTTCGCCCTTTAGCCCGAATCTCCCAAAGCCGCTCTGTGAGATGCTTAACATGCGGTTGACCGACAAAAGGAAAGCCATGTTCCTCAATTAGGTCAACGGTCCGGATCAGGCTGGCTTGTAAATCGGCGGGCAGCGTCGCGATCTCACGGTCGACCTTGGCGTTGAGCGTCTCCACAGCCCATGTCATGATTGCTATATAGCGACTGTGCTATCTTTTGCAATAGCCGGTACAGCGCTACCATGCGTGCGCTATTCCCAACCGGGGTGGCAGGCTAATAAACGTGCTGGCCGCCGGTCAGGAAGATTTCGGCGCCGGTGACATAGGAAAAGTCGCCGGTGGAGAGCTGGTAGACGACGGCGGCCACTTCGTCGGGGGCGCCCATACGCCCAAGCGGGATCCGGTTCACCAGCGGTTCGTAGTCGGGCGAGATCATCTCGGTCTCGATTTCGCCGGGGGCGACCGCGTTGACCCGCACGCCAAGCTGCGCGAATTCCACCGCCATCTCGCGCGTCAGCGCCGAGAGCCCCGCTTTGGAGGTCGAATAGGCGGAGCCGGCGAACGGGTGGATTGCGTGTCCGGCGATTGAGGTGATGTTGACGATCGCCGCGCTCGGTCGATCGATGGCTTTCTCTTCCGACCAAGAGAGGTCTTTCGCGCCCTTGGCCAGGGCTCGCGCGAAGCCGCGGCTCAGCGTCAGCGGCGTGAAAAAGTTGAGCTCGAACACCCGCCGCCACTGGTCGATGTCGCCGTTCAGACAGCCCAGCCGCTCTTTGAACGCGGTTTTCGGGCTGACTGCGGCATTGTTGATCAGGGCGTGCGCGGGCGCGCCGTCAAGCGCCGCCAGCGCGCGATCGATGAAGGCGGCGACATCGTCCGGTTCCGACAGGTCCGTGGGAATATGCGTGACCCAGTTCGGGTCGGCTTGGCAGGCTTCGGGCGCCGCCTCACGCGAGCATGTGATCAGGCGCCATCCCTCGCGCGAAAACCGCTTGAGCGTGGCGTGTCCGATGCCTCGGCTCGCGCCGGTCAGGATGACGGTACGGGGCGCGGGCCCGGACGATGGCGTTCCGTCAGACATGACCTGTCCGTTTCGCGCTGATCGCCGCCTTTTTCGGGGCGTCGTGGCCATAATCGCGATAGTGTCCGTGTTCGTGGAACCCTTCCGGATCCTGATGCACGATCACCTCGGAGCCTGGGAATTCCTCCATGATTTGCAGTTCGATCGCATCGGCGATGGCGTGAGCGCGCGTCAACGACATCTGGCCGTCTACTTCGATATGCATCTGAATGAAACGATAGGGGCCGGACCGCCGTGTGCGGAGGTCTTGCATTTTGATGACCTCCTTGTAGGAGCGCGCGACTTCGGCGATCCGCGCCCGTTCCGCGTCCGGCAGTTCCCGATCCATCAGCATGCCCAAGGCCTCAGTCGCGACGCCGCGCGCGTTCCACAGAATAAAAAGGGCGATGGCGAGGCCGAAGATGGGATCGGCCAGTTCAAACCCGCCATGCGCGACCAGCAACAGCGCGGCGATGACCCCAATATTGGCCAACAGATCGCCTTTATAGTGCAGCGAATCCGCTTTGATCGCTACCGAGTCGGACTTTCGGATGACGTAGCCCTGATAGGCGACCAGCCCGAGGGTCGCCAGGATCGAGACGACCATCACCGCAATCCCGATCGTGGTTTCGGCGACGGGCCGCGGATTGATGAACCGCTCGCCCGCCTGGATGATCAAAAGCACGGCGGAGCCGGCGATAAAGGCGGATTGCGCCAGCGCCGCCAACGGCTCCGCCTTGCCATGGCCGTAACGGAATTCGCTCGTGGGGGGCGCCGTCGCGCGCCGAACCGCGATCAGGGTGACGATGGAAGCGAAGGCGTCGAGCAGCGAATCAAGCAGGCTGGCCAGGATCGAGACCGAACCGGTGACGATCCAGGCGGCGATCTTCAGGGCGAGCAGGAAACAAGCGACGCCGACCGCCGCGAAGGTTGCGCGACGCGCCAGCGGATTGGCGGCGACCGTATCGATCGGGTCGACCGCTCGGATTTCCTCCTGCTGCATCGCTTCGCCCCCCAGTTCTCGACTATGGGTAGAGTTGCGAGACCGTCCAACCGTCCCGGCTCTCGCCGCGCGTGAAGACGAACCGGTCATGCAGCCGAAAGGCCCCGTCTTTCCAAAACTCGATTCGGTTGGGGGTCAGGCGGAAGCCGGACCAATGAGGCGGCCGCTCGATCGTGGACACGCCGAAGCGCGCGGTGAAGCTGGCGACGCGTTTTTCCAGGGCGAACTTGCTTTCCAACGGGCGCGACTGGTCGCTGGCCCAGGCGCCGATCTGGCTGCCGCGCGGCCGTGAGGCGAAATAAGCGTCCGCCTCTTCCGCCTCAACCGGCGTGATCCCGCCCTCGATCCGAATCTGCCGCCGCAGGCTTTTCCAATGAAACAGCATGGCGGCGTGCGGATTCGCCGCCAAATCCCGCCCCTTGTTGCTCTCCAGATTCGTGTAGAAGACGAATCCGGTCGCGTCGAGGCCCTTCAACAGCACCATGCGAACCGCGGGCCTGCCTTCCGCGTCCGCTGTCGCCAGCGCTAAGGCGTTGGGATCGTTGGGTTCTGTCGCCTCGGCTTCGGCCAGCCATTCGGCAAAGACCTGAAACGGGTCACGGTCTTTAAGATCGGTCATGCTAACGCCATATTCAGTCCGTGTTTTGGCTACAGTGGCGCCGGACCAACGGTGTGTCCAACCTTCTGGGGCGCTGGAGCCGCCATCGGGCGGCGCGCCCGCCATGTTTTTGATACGCGGCGACCCAGCGATGGGTTTAGACAGGGTGGACTAGTCGGATGGATCGATCGGCGCGCCGGCGTCGATGGACTGGAATTTGCACGCTCCGCCGGGTAGATTCCCTCTGGACGATTGGTCGCAACGCCGCGGAAACGGTTCACTATCGGACCCTCTGTCGAAAGGATAAAAACACATGAGCTTCACGAAGATGATGGCGGCGCTTTTCGCCGCAGTGCTGGTGGTTGGCTGCGCAGACGACCAGGGGACCAAACAAACGGCGGGAACTTTGGGCGGCGCAGTGCTCGGCGGCTTGCTCGGCGCGCAATTCGGTAGCGGCACCGGGCGTCTGATCGCGACGGGCGCCGGCGCCTTGGCCGGTGGATTGCTGGGACAGCGTATCGGCAAGTCCTTGGATGAAAAGGACCAGATGATGGCGGAAAGGACGGCTCAGGCCTCGTTGGAGCATGTGCAAACCGGCGAAAAGTCGACATGGTCCAATCCGGACTCGGGCGCGTCCGGCAGCGTCACCCCGACCCGGACATACGAAAATGACCAAGGCCAGAACTGTCGCGAATTCCAGCAGACCGTGACCATCGGCGGCGAAACCGAAGAAGCCTTCGGAACCGCATGCCGTCAGTCGGACGGTTCCTGGAAGATTATCTCAAGCTGAGCGATGATCGCATGAGAAGAGGGGCCGGTGGTATAGCGATCGGCCCCTTTGCGAGTCCGAACCGATGGCGCTCAGAGAAACGATGAAAGATCCGTACGCAGTTTTGGGCGTGTCGAAGTCCGCCAGCGAAGGCGAGATCAAGTCCGCCTATCGCAAACTTGCGAAGGAACTGCATCCGGATGTGAATCCGGACGATTCCATCGTCGAGCAGCGGTTCAAGGAGGTGACCGCGGCCTACACCCTGCTGTCGGACAAGGAGAAGCGCGGTCAGTTCGATCGCGGCGAGATCAACGCCGACGGCTCCCCCGTCCGCGGTTTCGCGCGCGGCGGCTTCGGCGGCGGCTATTCCGGCGGGTTCCGCGGCGGCTTCGATGAGGATGAGGCGGAAGATTTCTTCGGCGATATCTTCGGCCGTCGGCGCGGACGTACGCGTACAGTGCGTATGCGCGGCAAGGACGTGAACTACACGATCTCAGTCTCGTTCGAGGACGCTGTGCGCGGCGGCAAACGTCGCTTGAAGCTGTATGACGGCTCATCGGTGGATGTTGATATTCCCGCCGGAACGGAAAACGGTCAGGCGCTGCGCCTGAAGGGCAAGGGCATGCCGGGCATGGGCGGCGGCGCGCCGGGTGATGCGTTGGTCGATCTGCAGGTCGAACCGCACAAACATTTCGAGCGCGACGGCAAGGATATTTTCCTGCAGCTGCCGATCACCCTGGCCGAAGCGGTCCTGGGCGCCAAGATCACCGTGCCGACGATTCACGGCTCAGTGGCGGTCAAAGTGCCAGAAGGCGCTAATACCGGAACCTCGCTGCGGCTGACCGGGAAGGGTGTGAAGCCGACTAAGGGCGCCGCCGGCGACCAATATGTGCAGTTAAAGGTCATGTTGCCGGACAAGCCCGACGCGGACCTCCGCGCCTTCGTCAAGAAATGGTCGCAGGATTACGACTACGATGTCCGGAAACGGCTCGGTCTCGACGGATAGCGTCATCGGCGCCCCTCGCGCCGCGCCCCGCTCTTAGGAGCCAATCAGGAGCCGGCGCTGACGACGCCGAGGCCGAGCAGCGACAACAAACGGGTCCGGGCCTGCCGATCTTCCCGCGCCAGATTCTCGGCCTCCGGCGCGTCCTCCGCCTCGTCGATGTCGTTCGCCGCAAACTCGCCGGCCCGGGCTGGCTTCAACAGTTCCGCCAGGGAGATATCCATCAGGCGCGCGGCGGTGTCCGACAGTTCGGACTGAATATCACGCACCCGACAAGACCAAGCCTTGCGCGACTGTTTGTGCGTCGTGGCCGTACTCCAGGACAGGCCAAGCGCTTCATAGAGATCGTGCAGGCTGACGGCGTCGAGGTCGCGGATCAACAGCCACTCGCCTTTCTCGCCTCGGGCGATATAGCGCGCCTGTTCGAGCGTTCGCGTCACCCGGCCAATCACGCCAGGGCCGAACCCGACGACATTGAGCAAGCGGCGCTCGCGAATGCCGCGTCCCTCCGCCTGAGCCGCTTTGAGACTGCTGAGCATGGCGAGCGCGCAGGCCAGGCGGTCGTGCGGCGGGTCTTCGCCCCGATGCAGGCGGCGCGCGCCGGAGCGCCATTCGGGTAGTGCGGCGGTCAGTTCGGCCGCGAAGAGCACGATGATCCAACTGAGATAGACCCAAAGCAGAAAGATCGGGATCGTCGCCAGCGCGCCGTAGATTGTCTGATAGGTCGGGAAATAGAGCACATAGAGGCCAAATCCCTTTTTCAACAGTTCGAACGCGACCGCCGCCGCAGCGCCGCCGAGCAAAGCGTCGGTCTTGCGCACCGGATGGTTCGGCAAGATCACGAACAGCGCGGTGAACCCGGCGGTCTGCAACAGGAACGGCAAGAGGAAGCCGAAATTCGTCAGCGGCCCGGTGACTTCTTCGACGCCGCTCTGGCGCGCCACGGTGAACAGGTAGCTGCTGATCGTCAGCGAGGCGCCGAATAGCATGGGCGCGAGCGTGATGACCGCCCAAAACACCAACAGCCGGGCGACGAGATTGCGGCGGCGGCGGGCGCGCCAGACTGTATCGAACGCGCTGCTGATGCTCACCAGCAACATCACGGCGCTGACGATTAAGAACAGAATGCCGACCGCGGTCAGTTCGCCCGTGCGGGCGGTGAAGGATTGCAAGTTCTCCTGCACCGCCTCGCCCACAGCCGGGACGAAATTTTCGAAGATGGCCGTCTGAATCCGGTCCTTCATCCGGCTATAGGCCGGAAAGGCCTCGAAGATCGCAAAACTGACAGCGAGCATCGGCACCATGGCGAGGAGCGAGGTGAAGGTCAGCGAGGCGGCCCTTTGCTGACACCCGTCATGGAAAAACCGAGACGCAGTGTAAGTCAAAAAGCCAAAGGGACCGGGTCGCGATTCGGCGCGGCCGTCAGACGGCGTCGGCGTACCACCTTCGGGTTCGGCCCTGCGCGCATCGGCGGGCCGTTCGGACGCTGTCCCTGGCTCGTCGGTCGTCAACGCGCTTTTCCTCTAATCCAAAGGGCTCTCACCAGCTTCGCGGCCGGTGGCTGAGAGTGTAGCCGCAATCGCCGTCGAACGCCAAAATCTTCGCTGGCGTATTCTTCGCCGCTGGATTCTTCGCTGAATGCGGGATTGGCGCGGCCCGGCGGATTGTATACACCCTAGCGGTCGCGAAGGCGGCCCGCGTCTCCCTTGGGAATGGCGCGCGCCGACGGCGAGGGTGTGATGTGCTGATGAACGAGGCGGGTATGGCTGAACGGTCTTCCTTGATGGCGGGTAAACGCGGGTTGGTGATGGGAGTCGCGAATGACCGCTCGATCGCCTGGGGGATCGCCAAGGCCGTCGCCGATCATGGCGGCGAGGTCGGCTTCACCTATCAAGGCGAGGCGCTCGAGCGGCGCGTCCGGCCTCTGGCCGAATCCGTCGGCTCTTCGATGGTGCTCCCGTGTGACGTCACCGACGCCGCCAGCATGGACTCGGTGTTCGAGACGGTCGAGAAGGCTTGGGGCGGGCTCGATTTCCTGGTCCACGCCATTGCCTTCTCTGACAAGGACGAACTGAAGGGCCAGTATCTGGCGACCTCGCGTGAGAATTTCATGCGGACAATGGATATCTCCTGCTACTCGCTGACGGCGCTGACCCAACGGGCGGCGCCGTTGATGACGGATGGCGGGTCGGTCCTGACCCTGACCTATTACGGCGCCGAGCGGGTGATGCCGCATTACAATGTGATGGGCGTCGCCAAGGCGGCCCTGGAGGCCAGCGTGCGCTATCTGGCGGTCGATCTGGGGCCCAAGAATGTCCGGGTCAACGCGATCTCGGCCGGGCCGATCAAGACCCTGGCCGCCAGCGGCATTGGCGATTTCCGCTATATCCTGAAATGGAACGAGCTAAACTCGCCCTTGCGCAAGAACGTCACGACCGAAGAGGTCGGCGGCGCCGGCCTTTATCTGTTGTCGGATCTCAGCGCCGGGGTCAGCGGCGAGGTGCATCATGTCGACGCCGGCTATCACACGGTCGGCATGGTGGCGGTCGATGCGGCGGAGGAAGTGTCCGATCTGCTGGCCAGCCTGAAGACGTCGCACTGATCCAACGTCCCTCCTGCATGCGCTAGCGACGGAGCCCTTGCATGGCCTCCAATTCTTTCGGTCAGATGTTTCGCGTCACGACCTGGGGCGAAAGCCACGGGCCGGCCATCGGCTGCGTGATCGACGGCGCGCCGCCGCTGGTTTCGCTGTCGGAGGCGGATATCCAGGTCTGGATGGATCGCCGCAAGCCGGGCCAGTCGAAATATGTCACCCAGCGGCGCGAGCCGGATCAGGTGCGCATCCTGTCAGGCGTGTTCGAAGGCGTGACCACCGGAACGCCGATCAGCCTGATGATCGAGAATATGGACCAGCGGTCCAAGGATTACGGCGACATCAAGGACAAGTTCCGCCCGGGTCACGCTGACTTCACCTATTGGAAGAAATACGGCGTCCGCGATTATCGCGGCGGCGGGCGCTCTTCGGCGCGGGAGACCGCCAGCCGGGTCGCCGCCGGCGCCGTGGCGCGTCGGGTCCTGACGCATCTTCTGGGCGATGCGCCGGTCATCCGCGGGGCCTTGATCCAGGTCGGGACGGAACAGATCGACCGGGCGCGCTGGGACTGGGAAGAGGTCGAACGCAACCCGTTCTGGTGTCCCGATCCCGAAGCGGCCGCGCGCTGGGCCGAGTATCTCGATGGGGTTCGGAAATCCGGGTCGTCGGTCGGCGCGGTGATCGAGGTGGTCGCCGAAGGCGCGCCGGCGGGCTTGGGCGAGCCGATCTATGGCAAAGTGGACTCCGATCTCGCCCAAGCGATGATGAGCATCAATGCCGTCAAGGGCGTTGAGATCGGCGCCGGGTTCGCCGCCGCCGCGCTGACCGGCGAAGAAAACGCCGACGAAATGCGCTCCCCGTCCGAGGGGCCCGCGCACAACCGTCCGACACCGGTCTTCAAATCGAACCACGCCGGCGGCGTCTTGGGCGGCATCACGACTGGTCAGGATTTGGTCTGCCGTTTTGCGGTGAAGCCGACCAGCTCGATCCTGACCCCGCGCGAGACCGTCGATGTCGACATGCAGGAATCGGAAATCCTGACCAAGGGCCGCCACGACCCCTGCGTCGGCATCCGCGCCGTACCCGTCGGCGAAGCCATGATGGCCGTCACCCTAGCCGACCATCTACTCCGCCACCGCGGCCAAATCGGCGCGATCGATTAGCGGCGGCGGAAAGAACCGTTCTGACCCCGGCGATAAGGACCCTTTTTCTGCTTTAGTAGCGGCGAGACGCTCGCGCGCCCACCTACTCATGGAGCATGTTCTGCCTTACATACGGTTCTTCGACGAGGGTTGAAAGGTATGAATTTCTTCGCTGAATGAAGTCTTTGAGAAGTACCGGGTAGTCACTTGTCACAGCAGTCCGCACGGAAGGCCTGCGGGCTAAAGCTTTCCGCCAAGCCTGAACGCGGGGAAGTCCAGCGAAGAACCCAAAATCTCCGATCTCGTCGAATACATCAAAGTATCGAAATACCGGTGCAAAGACGACATCGACAAGCCGGAACTCATCACCGTCGAAATAGGGTCCCGGTGAAACCGCGCCTTCCAGTCGGCAGAACTTGGTGCGAAGGGCCGATACCTTTTCGTCGAACACCTGGGCGTCGGCCGCTGAGTAGAAACCCGCTATGTCATTCAGAACCGCCGATCCGAATTCCATCCAAGCCCGATGGCTTGCACGTGCGATAGCTGATTCTGGGTGCAGCGGGGTCGGCTGGGTCTCTTCAATGTATTCAAGGATGACCGCAGACTCGAATATCGCTATCTGATCGACAACAAGCACCGGGGTCTTGCCCAGAGGTGAGATGTCCAGAAACCAGGCCGGTTTGTTTGCGAGATCAATGTAGATGCGTTCGAAATCGACGCCCTTTTCGGTAAGCGTTATTACCGCTCGTTGTACATAGGGGCAAAGCGCATGGCTGATCAGTTGCAAAGTCACGATGATGCACTCCGTTGTCCAAAGACTGCCTGAAGGGGGAGGGAGGGACTCATTGCGAACCTGCCATCACCAAGCATGCCCTGAACAATCGCGAGCACGGTCAGATAAGCAGGGTACTCCCAACCACCATTCGGGTAGCCAAACATCCAACCATTTCCGAAATGCGCCCACGTTGCTCCTGCAAGGATCGGGACTGTCGCCAGTGCAACCCACCTAGCCTGGATACCGAGCAACAGGAGTACGCCCGCCAACGCCTCTGCCGCGAAAACAATGTAGGCAAGCCAACCGGGGAGACCGATAGAAACAAAGAACTGTGCGGTGCCGGGTAAACCGAATACAAAAAGCTTTAGCAGTAGGCTATGTGCAAGAAACATAATACCCAAAGTGACACGTAGCAGGAATGTGGCTGTCTCGGTCAGGTTCGACTGCGTCATCGTCTCTCACCTCAAATAGATGCATTTGCATCCAAAATAGCGCCGATCAACCGTGTAGTCAATATTGATGCAACTGCATTTATATGGTAATCAGGGTTCATGATGGAACCCGACCGTGTCACACAGGCTGTCTGGACAGCTTTGGTAACGAAGAGTCGGCGGCTACTTGAGACAGTTGAAGCTGACCTTAAGAAGGCTGGTCACCCGCCGCTTGCTTGGTACGATACTTTGCTCGAGTTGGAGAAGGCTGGAGACAATGGCCTTCGACCGTTCGAGCTCAGAGCCCGGATTCTACTTCCGCAATACAGTACATCCCGGCTTCTGGATCGAATGGTGAAAGCCGGATTAGTTACTCGTTTTAACTGCAAAGAAGATGGTCGTGGTCAAGTTATGACTATTTCGGAGCAGGGACTTGCGGTTCGAAAGGTCATGTGGCCGATCTACGCGAAAGTGCTGTCTGAGGGAATAGGAGCAAAATTGACGTCGAAAGACACAGTCCAGTTGGCTGCGCTTTTGTCAAAACTATAGACGTTCAAGGACTGTTTTTGATTTAAGAGGCCTGTCAAGGGGGTGCTGTGCGAACAAAGCCGTCGCTGCTCTGAGGTCTGCTTTTGGCGCGCGGGCAAAGAGAATGCACTCAAGCGGGGGCATCTGTCCGCATTTCGCGAAGCTGTAAAAGGCGGGAGCAAATCGGACTTCGCCTGTGGGTGATGCTGCGCGAAACGATAATGCTCGGACATACGGAGCGCCGATGCTTTCATACATTGTATCGCAATTCCCGACGAAGCCGAAGCGGCTGTAGTGGTTTGGATTACCGATCAGGACGCAGCCACTCGCGCCGTGGCTGCGAAGCCTTGCCAGGCCCTCATTCATGAGCGCTTGTCCGAAACCTTGTCTTTGACGGTCGGGCGCAACAGGAGTTGGGCGCAGCCCAATCCAGTCATTGGAAACGTCCCCGATCCAATCTAGTGCGGAGGTGACATGGCCGACGATCTTTCCGACGTTTTCCGCGACGAGGGAGTTGGTGAGATCACCATCGCGTCGTAACTGGTCGACGATTTTCCCTTCGATGTCCCAGCATATGATTTGCCTTCGAAAGCAGCCTCCGTGACAGCGTATATGGCTTTTTCATCTCCGCGTTCTTCAGGGCGTACATATTCTTCCATGGTCTTTGATCCTGCAGTTGTCTTTGATCCTGCAGTTATCTTTGATCCCAGTAAGCGCATACCTCCTAAATAGCCTTGCGGACGATATAATTGGGTCCTTTCTCTGGGTTCGGATTATACGGCGAGCCTTGAGTGGGTCGAACACAGGAGGGGCCCAGTATTTGCTTGAAAACACACATGGATCGAGATCCGGCCGAGTCCGCACTTGAAGCAAATGGGTTCTTCGCCAATGGGCTGAGTCTGAGTCGCGTATCTGAGATTGAGTTCTACGTCGGCGAAGCCATGATGGCCGTCACCCTCGCCGATTACCTGCTTCGCCACCGCGACCAAACCGGCGCGTTTGATTGGTGGCGGCGGAAAGAACCGTTCTGACGACTAGGGCAGGCAATCGGGCCTGCGCCGCACGTCGTCGGCAACCGGGTGGGGTATGTGGCGCGTGTCACCATCAAAGAATACTATACTCATTATTGTTACGCCCTTCGCGAGCGCATCGATAATGCTGCTCTCCAATTGCTGCAGACGACGGAATTGAGTATCTCTAGAGCGGTCAACGGCGCCAAGAAAGCCGGGTGTCGTAGGACGGGTTCTCGGATCAATTTGAGATCGGCGCTGATTGAGTTGACGGTACTCGTCAATCGTTCGCCGGTCGATCCCGACCGCCGCAAGCGCATCTAGTTCGGCCGGGCTCAGATTGCCGCCGCGCAAAACCTGCTGAAAGGTGACCTTCTCGTTGAACAAGGAAAAAATGTCGCTTTGAGTGTCACGCGAAAGCGCGCAGACATGGTCAGCAAACAGCTCTCGCATAGCCAAGTTGTTTTCGGCACTCTCCTTTAGGTAAGACAAATACCTGTTCAGGAACTCGGCCTTTATTCGGTAGGCATGATCCGCGCTATCGGCGTTGGACGCAATCTGGCGTGCGGTTTCGGTATTATTCTTCGACTCTTGTAGCGCCGTCTCAAGAACTGAAATCGTCTCGTCTTTCTTCATGATGGCTTGACGGAGCGTGTAGTCCAATCCGGAAATCTCACGCTCGTGGCTTGCGGAAGAAACCCATTGACCGATCGCATAGCCCGCGCTGAACAAACCAATCGGAACGACAAGGATACTGAGGACTTGGACAGTCTTCAGATTCCTGATGATTGACCAAAGCGCCCGTTCTGTGAGTCCAGGCTCGTTGTCCTTCTCCGCATCATCGCTGAAACCTTGTAACCTCACGCTCATAGACCTATCCATAGAACGGTTGCGATGCCGCCTTTGACTGTATGAAAACTCATAGCAGAAGTCGTCCAGCCAAAACGTTGATGTTTTTTACCTGTACCCACCGATAGTCACAAAGGTACGCTCAGGTCGCCCCTGGCCTGTCTAGCGGCTCACATTTGGCCTATCGTTTGACCTGAGATCATTGATGATCAGGCCTAAACTTGCGGTAATATGATTCCCCTTGCGTAGACCTGTAAAGTTGTAAGAGAAGGCCTTTCTTGGGACTGCAGGAATCGTCGCTTTGGGTTTATCTTCAGCTTTAGCTACGCCACAGGACGCGCCAAAACTCTGACCTTTGTATTTGCGCCGGACAAGCCCATATTGATGCATGGGATTTGGCTTAGGCGATTTCGCCCCCTTTTGCGCTGGGGCCGTTCCTTCTAAACTGTAAGCTCGAGTACAGGAGATTCGGGCGGGCGCATGGGTGTCTTTGCGGATCATTCGGGCAATGGTTGGAAGGCGCCTCTTAGGGCTGTCCGTTCTCGGATTTCAAGGCCAAAACGAACAGCGCCGCATAGGACAGTGTGAACCCGGAGACGGCGAAGGGGACTGCTTTCCAGTCGGCATAGGCGATCAACCCGCCAATCAGTGGCGGGCCGGTCAACGCGCCAACGCTTCCAAGCTGTGCGACCAGTCCATTGCTCGGCCCGATGAACCGAGGCGCGCCTGCGACCCTTGGTACAGAAGCAAATGTTTGCGCGATGAGAATGCCTGACATGAAAATCGCGACGCAGGCAAAAAGGACAATTTGATTTGCAGTGGCGTCATCGGCAAATGTCGGAAACGCGCAGACGACGAGGCTGATCGATGCGCCCGAAACGATTACGGCCTCCGAAAGTCGGTTTGCAAATGCGCCATAACAGAGGCTTCCGGCGATGCTGGCGAGGGCGACGCCGCCTGTCGCGCTCCCAGCGGCGCTCGGCGTGAGATCATGCTCTTGCACGAGAAAGATCGGGAGCAGGCTCAGGGTCGCGAGCGTGAGGAGTGTCAGGCCTAGAAATGCGGCGCCGAGAAGCCATGCCGATTTGGGCGTTGCGACGATCATCTTCCAATTCTGCGAGCGGCTGCCGGCTAGCCTAGAATCCCTGGGGATCGAAACCATGGCGGCGACCGCCGTGAGAAAAACAAAGCCCGTGCTCGCGAGGAACCACCCGCGCCATCCGATCTTGTCCAACAGGAACCCGCCAGCAAAAGCCGCGATGCTGAGCCCCAGCGTAAAGAATGTCCCCCACATCGCGAGGGCGAGAGAAGAGTCTTTCTGCGCAGCCTCACGTGCAATGAGGGTTGGCGCTGCGACAACCACGATCAAATAGCCAAGCCCTTCGATCACCCGCGCTCCGATCAGTATCGGCGCAGACGATGCAAACGCCGATATGATCGCACATACTCCCATCATGAGCGCGCCGGTCGCCAATGACATGCGCAACCCGATTCGAAGGACCCAATGACCGGACAACAGCCCAAGCAACGCAGTAGCGAGCGTAATGAGCGAGATAAGCCAACCGATCGTCGGCAGATCGAGGTGCAACTCTTCTTGTATGAATGCGGCGGCCGGCGCGACGCGCCCAACTTGAACGGCGCCGGCCACGCCCACCAAAAACGCTGAGACGATTGCTCTCCAGTTCGATCTCTCGGCCATCCGTCACTTCACACTTATTTGGCTTTGGATAGCCTATTTCATAACCCAAGTTCGTCCAACATCTCGCCGCTCACGATCCTCGGATTGGCTGTCGCGCAGTGGGTCTTCTCCGCAATTCGGGGTGTGTCAAAAAGCAACGGCTCTTGCCGCCAGCGATCACGCCCCCTTTTGCGTCCGGACAGTTCCGCCTAGACTAAAATTCGGATCACGGGAGGCGTGGGCGGGCGCATGGGTGTCTTTGCGGATGAGTGGGGCAATGGTTGGACGGCGGCGAGCGCGTCGGCTGTCGAGGGCTACGCGCGCGCGGTGACCGCCTATCTCGGGATGCGGCTTGAGATCGGCGACCATCTGAAAGCGGTGCTGAAAGCCGATCCCGATATGCCGATGGCGCATGTCCTGAAAGGCTATTTCGGGCGTTTCTTCGCCACGACGCCGATGGAAAAGATGGCGGCGCAGGCGGCGAAGCGGGCGCGCGCGCTGATCGAGGAGGGCGACAGTTCGGAACAGGAGCGGGCCCATCTGCGGGCGCTGGAAACCTGGCTGGACGGCGAGATGGAGGCGGCGATCGCGATCTGGGAAGCGATCCTGATCGACCATCCGCGCGACGTGATGGCTATCAAGCTGGTTCAGTACAACCAGTTCTACCTAGGCGAAGGCCGGGCCATGCGCGACAGTCTGGCGCGGGTCCAGCACGCCTGGGACGAGGCGACGCCGGGCTATGGCTTTATCCTCGGCTCTTACGCCTTCGCCTATGAGGAATCGGGCCTCTACGAGCAGGCCGACCGGCTGGGCCGGCGGGCGGTCGAAATCAATCCGGCCGACATTTGGGCGGCCCATGCGGTGGCCCATGTCTGCGAAATGACCAGCCGACCGGCCGAAGGTGAGCGTTTCCTCTCCGGTCTGGAGCCGCATTGGGACGGCGTTCACAATTTCCGCCACCACGCGCAATGGCACCGGGGGCTGTTTCTTCTGGAATTGGGGCGTTACGACGCCGTGCTTGATCACTATGACGCCAAGGTCTGGACCGAGGACGCCGTCGATTATCTCGACATCTCGAACGGCGCCGGTCTGCTCTGGCGGCTGGCTGAGCAAGGCGTCGATGTCGGCGACCGATGGAGGGTGTTGGCCGATCTCAGCGCCGCCCGCACCGACGAGCATCTGCTCGCCTTCGCCGATGCGCATTTCATGCAGGCGCTCTTGGCTGACGGCCGCGACCATGAGGCGGCGGCCCTTCGGCGCTCGATGGCGGAAGCGGCCGACGGGCCGGGCAGTCAGGCGCGGGTGACGCGAGAGGTCGGTCTCGCCCTGGCCGACGCCATGATGGCGCTGTCGCGGGGCGCGCCGGCCGACGCGGTCGCCGTCCTGTGGCCGAAACGAGGGGAGCTGCGACACCTGGGCGGCAGTTGGGCGCAGCGCGATTTCTTCGACCGACTGCTGGTGCGCGCGGCGCTCGACGCCGGCGCCCATGCGGAGGCGCGGGCCGCGCTGTCGGAGCGCCTGCAGGCGCAGCCGAAATCCCGTTGGAATTGGCTGCGCCAAGCCGACTTACTGGAAAGCGAGGGACATGACGCCGATGCCTTGGACGCGAAACGGCGGGCGGTCGAGCTACTCGACGCCGCGTAACTATCAACCGCCGCCGAGGCCTGGCTTTTTTCGCCGCCTGTGGCGCTGGTTCCTTTGGCTCTGCACCGGATTCGGCCTGCTGGTGACCGCCAGTCTGGCTGTCGTCGGCGTGCTGGCTTGGATCTACAGTCCCGGCCCGCCGGAGGTGGCGGCGGACACCGTTCTATTCCTCGACCTGACCCAGTCGATTGATGAAAAACCAAGGGTTGGGCTGCTGCCTCGGCCCCGGGGACCGACTCAGACTGAAATCGTTATGGCCTTGGACCGAGCCAAGGACGATCCGCGCATCGTCGGCGTCGTCGCCGAGATCGGCGCCGGTACGTATAGCATCGCCCAAGCGCAAGAAATAGGCGCGGCCTTATCGGCGTTTCGCGCGGCGGGCAAGCCAACCTATGCGTTCGCCGAAGATCTCGGCTCTTTCTGGAACGGCACGGTGGACTACCTGCTGGCGGCGCAGTTCGAAACGCTCTGGCTGCAGCCGACCGGCGGCGTCGGTCTGAATGGGTTTGCGATCGAGGCGCCGTTTCTGAAGGACGCGTTCGAGAAGGCGGGCGTCCTCGTCGAGCTTGAACAGCGCCATGAGTATAAGAACGCCGCCGACACGTTCGATGAAGCGTCGATGCCCGACCCGATGCGCGAGAGCTATAGCGCCCTTTTGGACTCCTGGACCGATCAGATCGCCGAGGGGTTGGCGCCGCGCGGGATCGAGGCGGCGGGGTTCGTCTCGGCCGTCTTCGATGGCGGCCCCTATCTTGCGGAAGAAGCTCTGGAGCGCGGCTTTGTCGACCGGCTGGCCTATCGCGACGAGTATGAGGATGCGCTCGAAGCGCGGTTCGGCGAAGAGTTCGAAACGATCGGCGCGGGCGGCTATATGGCGGCGGTTGGGGCGGAGGACGCGTTCGACGGCGACGCGCCTGTGATCGCGTTGATCTATGGGATCGGCGCCATCGAGGGCGCGGACCAAGACGGGTTCGACGATCGCGGTTTCGACGCTTATGGCGTTGCTGAAGCGATGGACGCGGCGCTGGCGGATGACGATATCGCCGCCGTCGTCTTTCGGGTCGATAGTCCCGGCGGCGCCTATGGCCCGTCCGACATGATCTGGCGCGAGGTCCGGCGTCTGCGCGAAGCCGGCAAGCCGGTGGTCGCCGTCATGGGGTCGGTGGCCGGCAGCGGCGGCTATTACGTGTCGATGGCGGCGGATCATATTCTCGCTCAACCCGGCACGATCACCGGCTCGATCGGCGTATTCGCCGGGAAACCCGCCTTGGAGGAGCTTTGGGGCAAGCTCGGCGTCAACTGGGATCGCGTCGAAATCGGCCGCCATGCGGGCATCTGGAGTTCGGTGACGCCGTTCTCACCGTCGCAACGCGCGCGGTTCCGCGATTGGATGGACGCCGCCTATGAGGATTTCACCGGCAAGGCGGCGGCGGAACGCGGCTACGACCGGGCCGGGATCGATGCGGTCGCGCGCGGCCGGATCTGGTCCGGGACGGATGCGCTCGAGAACGGCTTGATCGACGGGCATGGCGGCATGCTGGAGGCCCTCGCCAAGGCTAAGGAATTGGCTGGGTTGGATAGTGAGGAACGCTATCCGCTGCGCCTTCTGCCCGCGCCGCCGAGCCGCTGGGAACAGATTCAACGCGCGATTGGCGGCGGTCTGCAAACTTGGGTCGCTGACGATCCGGCGGATACGATGGCGCGTGCGGCGGAGAAAACCGTCCGCGCTTTGATCGGGATCGAGGCGACCGGCCTGCTCGCCATGCCGCCGATGCGTGTGGTGCGGTAGTCGCCGTTGCCCGGCGTCATTCGCTGCGGACCGCTCATTGTTTGATCGCGCTGATCGAGAAACTCAGCGGGATCGTCGGCGCGCCGTCAGGCAAAGTGTACATGCCTTCCCCCTTTTCGCGCAGCGACGGGAACAACCGATAGGGCAGCGCGTCAAATTCATGCAGCCATTCGACCGACATGCCTGCCGCGCGCAGACCGGAAAAGATCGAGGAGAGCGGGTGATTCCATTCGTATGATTTACTGTTCTTCATGACCCGGTCGTCGCCTGTATAGGTCTTCCCCGCGTCGAACAGCAGCGGCTCGGCGCTTTGGAAATAGGGATAGGTCGGCGCGAGCGCGCCCTCGGCGTCTTCTTCCAGCATCATGGCCGCCGGATGCGTTTCCAACAGATAGAGGCGGCCGCCGGGTTTCAGAAAATAGCCGACGACCTCGGCCCAGCCGGCGATATCCGGCAACCAATTGATGGCGCCCCAGGTGACATAGGCCCGATCGAACTGGCGTTCTTGCAGATCGGGATGGCTTGGCGCTGCATAGAGGTCGGACTCGATGAACTCGCCCGCGACGCCCGTCTCCTCGGACAGCGCGCGCGCCGCCGAGATCGCCGCCGCCGAGAAATCCACACCAACCACATCTGCGCCCCGGCGCGCCAGGGACAGGGTGTCCAACCCGAAATGGCATTGTAGGTGGATCAGACTCTGCCCCGACACGTCGCCGATCTCGCGCGATTCGATCGGACCCAGAATATCGGCGCCCGCCCGAAAACGCTCCGTTCCATAGAAGCCGGTCCGGTTCTCCAGATGAATCCCGGTCGCCTCGTTCCACCAGCGCCGATTGGCCTCAATGTATTTCTGCATGGTATGCTCTCCAATAGCCTCCCGCGCTGGGCGGCGCGTTTTCACGGTGGTTAAACAGCGCCAGCCGAACGCGGGCAAGGCGGCGAACCGACGAACATGAAGGGAGAGGGGCTCAATGACCGTGGAAGAGTTCGAGGCTTCGATCGCGGCCGGGCGTGAGCCCGCCGGTCTGCCGCTGGCGCTGCGCGCCTTGTGGTGGGCGCGGTCAGGCGACTGGGATCAGGCGCACGCGTTGGCCCAGCAAGAAAAGACGCCGGACGGCGCCCGAGACGGCGCCTGGGTGCATGCCTATCTGCACCGGGTCGAGGGCGATCTGGCGAACGCCGGATATTGGTATCGCCTGGCCGATCGCGCGGGCCATACCGGCGCGCTGGAGGCGGAATGGCGGGAAATCGTCGGGGAGATGCTCAACAGGTCGTTTTGAAGACGCGTTACCGCCTCATCGACGGCTTCGCATGGCGACCGATATATTCCGGCGGCTGCTTGACGACCCAGCGGACGAAATCGGCCATTTCGGGCAAGGCGAGCAGGTCTTCCGGCCGCGCATAGCGGCGCGCGAGTTCCTTCGCCGAATAAAGCGAATGGATCTTTTTGTGGCAGATCCGATGGATGTAGGACCAGTCCTTGCCGCCTTGGCTGCGCGGCGTCCAGTGATGCCGGTCGATCGATGGGCCATCGACCAGGGGACGCCCACAAATCGGGCAGGGCCCGCGCGTGCCGTCGTCGCGTAACGGTTCGACACTCGGTTTGTAGCGTGGGCGTTGATCGCCGCCCTTTAAGTGCAGACGATGGCGACGACTCAATAAACTGCACTCACAGGTCGATAAAGGAATCGATATAGGTCTTATAGGTCTGGCGCTTCGGCTTCTCCCAATCCTCTTCGCGGACATAGGTGATCGAGCTCTTGCCGAGAAGAGTGCGCGGCAGAACCATGACGCGGACGAAACCCGTCATCTTAGTCTTTGACGCCGATCCGCTAACCGGTTCGGACCCGGTCTCGAACCAAGCGTCACCGGGCCCGAAATCGTGGCCGCGCCCGTCGATCGTCAGAGCCAGCGACCCGCTTCGGATACAGCGAATCCCGGCGCCGCCATGGGTGTGGGTGTAGATCTCGCAGCCCAAGGGGAAATTCACCGCGTCGCAGCGGATCAGATAGCCGTGCGGGCTGTCCAACTCCAGTTCGGCCTTCGCCGCCAATCGGTTGTCGACCAGGTTCTGCGGCGGCGCGTCCTCGGCGTTCTCCTCGACAGGCTTCAATTCAAAGCGCCAAATCTGAGCCCCGTCGATGGATCCGGTGATCGAAAGCGGCCCGTCATCCAAGACCGCGCCATCGCAGACCAGTTCAGTCGGATGGCCGCTGATCTGCGCGCCGCCCCAACGGCAAAATATCACGCGTGTGCAGGCGCTCGGATAATGCGCCGTGACGCCGGGCGCGATCCGATCCTGAAACATGCGGAAACTGTATATCGCCATGCGTCGCCGTCGTGGTGGTTACACGAGCTGCGCGGCAAGCCGCGGCCGTCATTGTGACGAGTGAACGCCGCCGACGCAAATGTACTTCACCTCCATCCACTCATCCATGCCATAGCTGGAGCCCTCGCGGCCGATCCCGCTCTCTTTGACCCCGCCGAAGGGCGCAACCTCGGTCGAGATCAGGCCCGAATTCACGCCGACCATGCCGTATTCCAAAGCTTCGGAGACTAGCCAGGTGCGGGCGCTGTCGCGGCTGTAGAAATAAGCGGCCAGACCGAAGGGCGTATCATTCGCCATCCGCACCGCATCCGCGTCGTCTTTGAACCGGATGATCCCGGCGACCGGGCCGAAAATTTCTTCATTCGCGATATCCATGTCGACGGTGACGTCGGTCAGGATCGAGGGGGTGTAAAAGGTCCCGCCCAGCTCTGACGGATCGCCGCCGACGACCGCTTTGGCGCCTGCGTTCTTAGCCGACGCGACCAGCCGATCCACCTTGCTGATCGCCTGATCGTTGATCAGCGGTCCGATGCTGACTCCTTCATCCAGGCCGTTTCCGACGGTCATGCCGGCGACCGCCTTCGACAGCTTGTCGATATAGGCGCCATAGATCCCGTCCTGCACGAAAATCCGGTTGGCGCAGACGCAGGTCTGACCGGCGTTACGGTATTTCGAGATCAAGGTCCCTTCGATCGCGGCGTCCAGGTCGGCGTCGTCGAAGACGATGAAGGGCGCGTTGCCGCCAAGCTCCAAGCTGACCTTCTTCACCGTGCCGGCGGCCTGCGCCATCAGCTTCTTGCCGACAGCCGTCGAGCCAGTGAAGCCGATCTTGCGCACCAGCGGATGGGTCGTGAGCTCTCCGCCGATATCCGGCGCGTCGTCTCGGTCGCCCGGCACGATGCTCAGGATGCCCGCGGGCAGGCCGGCGCGCTCGGCCAATTCCGCCAGCGCCAGCGCCGACAGCGGGGTGGCCTCCGCCGGTTTGACGATCATCGCACAGCCGGCCGCGATGGCCGGCGCCGCCTTGCGTGTGATCATGGCCGCCGGGAAATTCCAGGGGGTGATGCCGCCTGTGACGCCGATCGGCTGTTTGACGATCAGCAGCCGGCTGTCCGGCCGGTGTTGCGGGATCGTATCGCCATAGGCGCGTTTCGCTTCTTCGCCGAACCATTCCAGGAAGGAGGCGGCGTACGCCACTTCGCCCTTCGCCTCGGCCAGGGGCTTGCCTTGTTCAACCGTCATGATGCGGGCGAGATCGTCGGCGTTCTCCAGCATCAGGTCTGACCAGCGGCGCATGACCGCCGCGCGCTCCTTGCCGGTCTTGGCCGACCAGGCGCCGCGCGCGGCTTCGCCCGCCTCGATGGCGCGCGTGGTCTCGGCCCTGTTGCATCTGGCCACCCGCGCGATCTCGGCGCCGGTCGCCGGATCGGTCACGGCATAGGTCGCGCCATTCGCCGCGTCGGTCCAGGCGCCGTCGATATAGGCCTGGAATTTCAGCAGTGACGGGTCGTTCAAGTGATCGGCCAAAGCCGTTTCGGCATGCATAGTCGGCATGATCTTTGGTCCTCCCAGTGCGGCGTGAAGTGTGCTGCGCGGCGCGGCCCTTGCCAAGCCCATGCGGATTGATGCTATTGGATCTGAAGGGGAAGATTGAATGACGTCGAACGATGACAATCCACTGCGATCGGGTGGGACCGAGGAAGCGGCCGATCTGGCGCGCGCCTTTCTGGTCTATTTGACCGAAGATGCTGATCGGCTGGGGCGGTTCCTGGCGGTGACCGGCGTCGGACCCGCCGAGATTCGCGCCCGGCTCGACGATGGCGGGTTTCTCGGCGGTCTGTTGGATTATCTGCTCGGCGACGAAGCGCTCTTGGTCGCCTTTTGCGATAGTGCGGGGATCGACCCGGCGCAACCGGCCCTTATGCGCCGCCGTCTGCCGGGCTTTCAGCCGGAAATGTAAGGCGGACTGAGCCTCTTATCACGGGCCTTTACGCGCGCCGGCGCCACTCTAGTTTCGTGTTTCTCTGCTGGCCGATCAACCCTTTGAAATCGCTTCGGAAATATAAGTGTGAGCACCGCCGCCGACAAACAGGATCCGAAGCCGGCCTCATCTGGACGCGGGGATTCCGTGTGGCGGCTCGCGGCCCCGATCATCATCTCGAACCTGTCGGTCCCATTGCTCGGCATTGTCGACACCGCGGTGGTGGGTCGTTTGCCGGGGCCTGAATATTTGGGCGCAGTCGCCGTCGGTGCACTGGTCCTATCCTACATCTATTGGGGGTTCGGCTTTCTGCGCATGAGCACGACCGGGTTGGCGGCGCAGGCGTTGGGCGGCGAAAACTGGCCGGAAGTGAAATCGGTGCTCTATCGCGCCGGAGCGGTAGCCATCGGCTTGTCGTTGATTGTGTTGGCGTTGCATGGGCCGGCGATCGTTTTGGCCTTCTCCATCATTGACGCGAGCGCGGCGGTCGAGTCGCTCGGGGCCGACTATATCCAGTTCCGTATCGCCGGCGCGCCAGCCGCCCTATTGAGCTACGTGATTCTCGGCTGGTTCTTGGGGCTGCAGGATTCGAAAACGCCGCTGTTTCTGCAATTACTGACCAATGGAGTGAATATCGTCCTGAATATCTGGTTCGTCTTGGGGCTTGATTGGGGCGTGCCCGGCGTCGCGGCGGCGACGGCTGTGGCCGAGTGGACGGGCGCGTTGGTTGGGATATGGCTGATCCGCCGTCGGCTGGTGTCGATGGGCGGAGCCCGCACGCCGCGCCACGCCGTGTTCGATCTTGCGGCTTTCAAGCGCTTTTTCGCCGTGAATTTCGATATTTTCATCCGCACTTTGTGCCTGATCACCGCCTTCGCTTATTTCACGGCGAAAGGCGCTGCGTTCGGCGATGTGATCCTCGCCGCCAACGCGGTGCTGAACAATTTCATCATGCTGGCCGCGCATGGTTTGGACGGGTTCGCCCATGCGGCGGAAGCTCTGGTCGGCAAACAGATCGGGCGCCGAAATCGCGCGGCGGTGTCCCGCGCCGTCCGCGAGGCGTTTCTATGGGCGGGGGCGACAGCGGCGCTGTCGACCGGGGTGTTCCTATTGGCCGGACCCGCCATCATCGACGGCTTAACCACTGTCGCCGATGTCCGGGAAGCGGCGCGGGACTATTTGCTCTGGGCCGCGATCATGCCGGTCGTCGGGGCTTGGTGTTATATCTTCGACGGCGTCTTTCTCGGGGCCACACGGACCGCGGCGATCCGAAACGCCATGTTGGTCTCGACCGGTCTCTATCTTGGCGCGGCCTGGGCGCTGGCCGAGGGGTTCGGCAATCATGGTCTCTGGGCGGCTCTGATGCTGTTCATGGCGATGCGCGGCGTGACGTTGTGGGTCGGCTATCCCGGTTTGCTGCGCAGCGCCCAGCCCAAAGTCCAGACGGCGAAGGCGCCGGCCGCCTAGCGATGCAGGACCGCCACGGCCTCGACATGCGCGGACCAGGTGAACTGATCCACCGGCGTGGCCGACGCCAATCGGTAACCGCCCGCCGCTAGGGTCCGCAGGTCACGCGCCAGCGTGGCGGGATTGCAGGAAACCGCGATCACCGTGGCGACGGCGCTGTGTGCGAGCTGACGCGCCTGCGCCTCGGCCCCGGCGCGAGGCGGGTCAAAAACGACCGCATCGAACTTGGCGAGTTCCGTCGCTTCCAGCGGCTGGCGGAACAGATCGCGCCGTTCCGTGGTGATCGGCAGCGGCGCCAGGCCGGGACCCTGTAGCGCACGGTTCAAGGCGTCGATCGCCGGCCCTTCCAGGTCGACCGCATGCACGCTTCGAGCGACGCCGGCCAGGGGTATGGTCAGCGCGCCGCCGCCGCAAAACAAATCCGCCGCGCGACCGACAGGCCCTGCATGGACCGACGCCAATCCGTCGAGAACACAGTCAGCCAGGATCGCCGCTCCTTCAACAGAAGGCTGCAAAAAACTCGCGGCCGGCAGATCGACGAGTCGGCCAGCAACCGAAACATGTACCGAACGTCGCGCTGCAACCGGTTCGATCCCGCCGCCGGTCGCCAGATTGACCCGGGCGACGAGATTACGTTCCGCCCAGTCGGCGATCGCCTCCCGCGTCTCGATGGAAAGGTCTCCTGATCGGCTATGACGCGGGGTATCTGGCTTGGCTCCGCTTTTGCGGGTGCGACCGCGGCGAGGGTTTGCGGCGGCGCCGCCGCTTTTGGGCACGCCGGATCCGACGCCAGGCGACAACGTGATGTCCAGACCGGCCGCGGTGTCGGTGACCTGCGCCTCGCCGCCAGGACCGCATTCCGGCGCTCGCGCCAGAAGATCGCGCAACAAGACGGGCGCCGCCTGCAAGGCCGGGGTGAGAACCGGGCAGGACTTGATATCCACAAGGCGATGCGATGCGCGTTGCGTAAAACCGACGATCCAGCCGCGTTCGGTGCGTCGATAGCTGAACTTCGCGCGCCGTCGCCGTCCCGGCGGGACGCAGAGCGTCGGCCGCACGAGCGCGGGATCGAAGCCGGCGCGCGCGATGGCTTTGCGCAGCAAGTCCGCTTTGAACGCGGCCGCCGCGTCCCGGTTCATATGCTGGATTGCGCAGCCGCCGCAGACCCCGAAATGCGGGCACGGGGGCGTCACCCGTTCAGGCGCGACTGTGATTCTGGACGCGTCGATCGCCCATTCAGCGCTTCCCTTGCGTTCGACTGCGGCGACGTCATAAGCCTCGCCCGGAAGAGCGAAGGGCACGAAGAGCTGTCGGCCGCGACCGCGCGAGCCATCGGGTTCCGCCTCGGACGCAGCTTCGGGCGGTGTCGCGATTCCGTCTCCCCGGGCGCCAAGCGATTCAATCGTCACCCGAAAGGATGGTCCCTTTTTCATGCCTATCCGACTCTTTTCACAGTTTTTGGATTTTGGCCCTTCGCGATGACGGATAGCGAGACGGTCGGTGCTGATGCAGAGGCGCGTTCGCCAATAGGAGGCATTCGCCAAAAAACCGGATAGACCGTGATGTTTCTGTGATAAGACCTATGTCTGTTTCGCCGGGCGCGCGCTTTAGGCGTGGCGCGTGCTATTCTGAGACGCCGTGCGGCCATGAAGCGGAACGGCGGAGCGCCGTGTCGAAATTGGGTCTGAGACTGTATGTCGATCAATACTTTCATCGCTTTCGTGCTGTGCCTGTCCTTGTTCGTCGGCGCGATCATGATGAGTACGAACAATTATCTGATCTTCGTCAGCGTCTCCAGTCTGGTCATGGTGGTCGGCGGAACCTTCAGCGCGACCTTCTTGGGGCAGGAGGCGCGTTACGTGCTGCTCGCGTTTCGCGGAATAATCTCCACCTTTTCCGTTCAGCGTCATGGCCGCAGCGTCTTGAACCAGGAAGTCGGGCGGATCATACGCTGGGCCTATATGGCGCAACAGAATGGGGTGATCGCTCTAGACGCCGAAGCCCGCAAGCTCGCGAGCGATCCATTTCTCAGTTTCGGTCTTGAATTGGTGCTTAGCGGCTACAAAGGCCAAGAAGTTCGGTCGAATCTATTGAGCGTGGCCCATTCGACCTTTGAACGCGACATGGCGCCGGCGAACATCTGTCGCCGTATGGCGGGGACCGCCCCGGCCTTTGGGATGATCGGCACTTTGGTCGGGTTGATCATCATGCTGGACGATATGGGCGAGAACCCGTCACAATTGGGCAAAGGATTGGCCGTCGCACTGAACACGACGCTTTATGGCGTGATCATGGCGCGCATGGTGTTCGTGCCCGCAGCCAACAAGATGACGCAAAGGTTCCAGATCGAGCATTTTCGGCATGAATTATTGGCTGAAGGCCTTTCGATGCTGGCGGATCGAAAGAACCCGCGTTTTATTCAGGACCGCATGAACAGCTATCTCGACCCGGCGATCCGTTTCGATATCGACAAGCAGATGCGGGAGCGCTAGCGCGCGCAGTGAGGAGGTCCGGCATGTCCCGGAGACGTCGCAAGGCGGATATCATTGAAGAGGTCGAGAGCGATTGGCTGGTCACCTACGCCGACGCGATCACCTTGCTGATGGCGTTCTTCATCATGCTGATCTCCTTCTCAAAAGTGGAGCTCCCCGCCTTTGAACGGGTGCAAGCGGGGATCGAGCAGGTAATCGGCGGTCGCGGCGATTCCGAACGCCCTATATTTGCATTGCACGGAAAGGTGCAAGCGATTGTCGATAGTCAGAAGGATTTACCGCCTGGCGACATCCAGGTCGGTTTCGATGACGAAGGCGTTGTTATCGATTTTCTGAGCGGATCATTCTTTGCGCCGGGATCGGTTGAATTGACCGAATCCGCCAAGCTGGTGCTAAAAAGGGTCATGCGCGACATGTCAGAACCGCCCTATGAGATTTATTCGATCGATGTCGAGGGCCATACCGACGATGCGCCGATCAGCACGGAACGATTTCCCTCTAATTGGGAACTGTCGTCGCAGCGGGCCGCGCGCGTGGTGCGATATTTCGTCGAGATTGGAATCGAACCGGGCCGGATGGAGGCGTCAGGCTTGGCGGACACCCAGCCGAAGGCGCCCAATCGGGACCTTCTGGGGGAACCGATCCCGGAAAACCGGGCGCGAAACCGGCGCGTCTCGGTCCGGCTGCACCCCTAAGGCGCCGACAGCGCGCGGTTCTTTCCCCAGACCAGACCGCGCGGCGACGGGCGGCGCCTGTGATACGGATCATATCCTCGTCGGGGAAATCGGCGTACTGTTACACGGATCGGGCCTCGTGAGGCCGCAGGCCTGCTGCTGGGCGTGCGAGCGGCGCGCTCCTTTCGTTTCCGTCCGGTAGTTTGACTCGAGCACAAGGGCTGAGATGGCGTTCAAGGTCAAGTTCTGGGGAGTGCGCGGCTCGATCGCTTGCCCGTCGCCGCGCCATATCGGCTTTGGCGGCAACACAAGCTGCATCGAAGTAGCGACCGGCGGCGAGCGGATCATCTTCGACGCCGGCACCGGCATTCGCAGCCTCGGCGACTGGCTGCTGCGTAAGGATGTCCATCGCGCGAACATCATGTTGTCCCACACGCATTGGGACCATATCAACGGTTTCCCGTTTTTCACGCCGGCTTTCGCGCCTGGCAAGAGTTTCAACATCATGGCCGGTCATATCGAGGAAGAGGGCGGCATCCGCAAAGTGCTGGGCGGCCAAATGACCCAGCCCTTCTTCCCTGTGCCCTTGGAGGCGATGCAGGCCGATCTAGGCTTTCAGGATTTCAGCGCGGGCGACACCTTCACGCTAAGGCCGGGCGTAACAATTAAAACAGCGCCCTTGAACCATCCGAACGGCGCGACTGGCTACCGGGTCGAGTTTAAGGGGAAGTCTATGTGCTACGTCACGGATACCGAGCATACGCCTGGAAAGCCGGATGAGCGCGTGCTGGGTTTGATCGAGGGCGCCGATCTGGTGATTTACGATTGCACCTATACGGAGGAGGAGTTCCCCGACAAGGTCGGTTGGGGGCATTCCACATGGGAGGAAGGCGTGCGGTTGTGTCAGATGGCGAACGCCAAGATGCTCGCGATCTTTCACCACGATCCGACTCACGAAGACTCTTTTATGGCGGAGGTGGAGACCAAGGCGCGGGCGGTCTGGCCTGGCGCCGTGGTGGCGCGCGAAAATATGCGCATCAATCTGATTTAGTTGGGGCATGTCGCCTCAATCTTCCGAGAACCGGTGGAAAACCAGTGACCAGCGATGACGAAAATAAGAACCGTGGTGAGGCTGTGGACACTGCGCCTCAAGACGATGCGGACCGTCGTATGGAGGCCGACGGCCCAGGGCGTCGTGGAGGCGACCGCATGGTGCGCCGGCTGGTCGAACTCGGGATCGCGCTCTCGGCTGAAAGGGACACTGACCGCCTTCTCGAGATGATCCTGCTCGAGGCGAAGTCGATCTATAACGCGGATGGCGGGACACTGTATCTCACGACCGAAGACGAGTCCGGTCTCGCCTTCAAAATCATGCATAATGACACGCTGGATATCGTCCTTGGCGGGACCACGGGTCAGGATATCCCGTTCCCGCCTGTCGCGCTTCTAACCGATGACGGCCGGCCGAATATCAATAATGTCGCGTCTTCGGTCTGGCATCGCCGGCGCGCCATCAACATTCCCGACGCTTACGAAGCCGAGGACTTCGATTTTAGCGGCACGAAAGCGTTCGACAGAAAGACCGGCTACCGCTCGAAATCCTTTCTGACCGCGCCGCTGACCAACGCCGCTGACGAGGTGATCGGCGTTCTTCAATTGATCAACGCCCGCGACCCCTCTGGCGAAATCGTAGAGTTTGACACGCAGCGGCAGCCGATGATCGAGGCCCTCACCAGCCAGGCCGCTGTCGCGCTTGAGAACTCGATGCTGATCAATCAGCAGCGGCGGCTCTGGGACTCGCTGATCGAGATGCTGGCGGCCGCGATCGACGACAAATCGCCCTATACCGGCGGCCATTGCCAGCGCGTGCCGGAGATCACGAAGCTGCTCGTGAAAGCGGCGACGGAGGAGACGGCGGGTCCGTTCGCTGAATTCAATCTGACCGAGGATGAATGGTACGAGTTGCACGTCGCAGCCTGGCTGCATGATTGCGGCAAGGTCACCACACCCGAATACGTCGTCGATAAAGCCTCGAAACTCGAGACGATCTATAACCGGATCGGCGAAATCCGGACCCGCTTCGAAGTGCTGCGGCGCGACGCCGAGATCGCGTGTTTGAAGGCGCAGCTTTCCGGACAGGCGACGGAAGAGGCGGAGGCGGCGTTCCAGGAGACCTGCGCACGGCTGCAACAAGAATTCGCTTTTGTCGCGGCCGCCAATATCGGCGGCGAAGCGGTGGAAGATTCGGATATCGACCGGCTGGCGGAAATCGGGGCCCAGACCTGGGTCCGGCATTTCTCCAAAACGCTGGGATTGAGCCCGGCGGAAGAAGCGCGGTTCAAGACGCTTGATATCCCGCCGCCGCCGCATGTCGAACCGCTCTTGGGAGACCTGCCGGAGCACCGATTGGGCAAGTACAATCTTGGTGAATTGTACAATCTGGGGATCCGGCGCGGGACCCTGACCGCGGAGGAACGCGAGACCATCAACGATCATATCGTTGTCACCTTGAGAATGCTGGAACAGCTGCCCTTTCCAAAGAATATGCGCCGCGTGCCGGAATATGCCGGCGGCCATCACGAGAAGATGGACGGGACCGGCTATCCGCGCGGCCTGACCAAGGATCAAATGTCGATACCGGCGCGGGCCATGGCGATCGCCGATATTTTTGAGGCGTTGACCGCCGCCGACCGCCCCTACAAGAAGGCCAAGACGATCAGCGAATCGCTCGGGATTATGAGCGGGATGTGCCGGAACGCGCATATCGACCCGCTGCTCTTCGATCTGTTTCTGCGCTCCAATGTCTGGAAGGACTACGCGGATCAGTATCTCGAACCGCACCAGATTGACGCGGTCGATGTCGCCGATTTCCTGCCGCCTGCGCATCTTCTGGCCGAAGTGTCCGGCCGCCTCTAGCTGGCGTCGTGCGGCGGTCCAGTCGATGGTCGGGCCCGACAGCGCCGTCTAATCCGACGCGCCTTGCATTTCGTATCGTCTGACACAAAGCAACAGCGCTCCTATAGCGCATCTCGTGGAACGACGGGCAGAGGATAGTTATGGATATTCAGAGTGTTGGGCGAACCCGAGTAGCGGCTGCAACGCTTTGCGGCGCGCTCCTGTTTGGTATGGGCCCGGCTCTTGCCCCCGCGTCGGCCTCGTCGGATCTGGCCGCCTTGCCCGAAGACCCCGGTACCGAGATATATGATTTCCACGTCTTTATGAATGGGCGGATGATCGGCGACCATATCGTTCGGGTCGATGACCAGGGCGACGCCACCAGTGTCGAGATCGATATCGCGCTGGAAGTCGGGCTGGGGCCGTTCACCCTGTATTCCTACGATCAGGAGAAGCGCGCGCTCTGGCGCGACGGCGAGCTGCAATCGTTCCGGTCCGTCAGCGATAATGACGGCGACGCTTACATCGTTGAAGCGCAGCGCACGGCGGACGGTGACATATCCGTGGTGGTCAATGGGGCCGATCCGGTTTTGACCGACGTCTGGTTCCCGACAAGCTACTGGAACAAAGAGACCGTAGAGCAGTCGAAACTTCTCGCCACGTTAGACGGCGAAGTGCAGGAGGTCTCCGCGCGCGCGGCCGGTTGGCAATTCATCCCGATCCAGGGGAGCACCCGTCGCGTCGAGAAATTCGAGCTGCGCGGTGATCTGGATATCGACCTCTGGTACGACGAAGAGGACAAATGGGTGCGCCTGGCCTTCAATTTTAAAGGCAACGAGTTCGTCTACGAACTTCAGTAAGCGCGCACCGCGCTGCATCGGAAAGAAACCCGTGGCCAATCGCGTTACTTGGATCACCGGCGCCAGCACCGGCATCGGCGCCGCGCTCGCCCGGAAGATGGCCGGGGCGGGCGATACGGTGGCGATCAGCGCCCGGTCTCAAGAGACGTTGGATTCGGTCTGCGCCGAGAACCCGGACCGGCTGCATCCTTTTGCGCTGGATGTGACCGATCGAGCCGCCGTGGCGGCGGTGATCGAAGCGATCGAGACGACGCTTGGGCCGATCGACCAGGCGGTGCTGAACGCCGGCGCCTACACCAAGACGCCGGTTGACGGGTTCAGCGCTGAAACCGTCGAGCGGATGATGATGGTGAATGTGGTCGGCGTGGCCAACGCGCTCGAAGCGTTGATGCCGCGTATGGTCGCGCGTCGGCGCGGAGCGATCGCCCTGATGGCGTCTGTCGCCGGTTATCGCGGCCTGCCCTATGCAGCCGGCTATAGCGGCTCGAAAGCGGCGGTGATCGCCATGGGACAGAGCCTGAAAGCCGAACTGGACGGCAAAGGCGTCAAGATTCAGGTGATCTGCCCAGGCTTCGTCCGCACGCCGCTGACCGACCAGAACGAGTTCGACATGCCGTTCCTGATGGAGCCTGAGGAAGCGGCCGACCGGATCGTCGACGGCCTGAAGGGCGACAGTTTCGAGATCGCCTTCCCGAAACGCTTCGCGCTCCAGCTTAAGACGATGCAGAAACTGCCCGACGCTCTTTTCTTTCCGATGATCAAGAAGACGGTTGGACTATGACTTCTGCACAGGCCGCTGATCCGGTTGCGGCTCTGCACGCCTACGCCAAGGCGTTCGAGGACCTGACGCCGGACCGATTGGACGCGCTCTGCGCTCTCTGCGCGGAGGGGGTGCGGTTCAAAGACCCGTTCAATGATCTAACCGGTCGGCCGGCCTTCCGTCGGGTGTTTGAGGATATGTTCGAACGGACGCGAGATCCGAAATTCACTTTGCACGCCGTCGCGGTATCCGGGGCCACCGGCTATCTGCATTGGGGCCTGGAATTCATCCCCGCCGGCAGTAAGAAGCTCTGGCGCTTCGACGGCATGAGTATCGTCACGGTCGGGGCGGATGGCTTGATCGAGAGCCATATCGATCACTGGGATGCGGCTGAGCAACTCTATGAGAAACTGCCTGTGATCGGCGCTGTCTTGCGGCTGATCAAGCGCCAGTTGGCTGTCGACTGACGCCTATTCGGCGGCTTGCTGGAAAGGCTCGACCACCGAAACCTGGTCATCCTTTCGGATAAAGGACAGGGTCACAGTTCCCAGTTCGAAGCCGAACTTCTTAACTTTTGCGATGTTCAGCAACACCCCGCCGGGCTGCAGAAACATCCAATCGTCGAAATTGACGCGCAGCGTATCTTCGCCGACCTTCAGATCGAACGTATACCGCCAATTGAACGCGTTGCCATAGGCCGCGCCGGTCGCGATGCCGACGACGCCCGGGGCGACGCCTTCATAGCGGTGCTCATCGAGCTTCTTTAGCGTCCAAATCCGGCGCTCTTCCTCGCCGTCGCTGTAGACGAAATCTTCGACCAGGGTCAGTGTCTCGCCGTCCCACGTGCCTTCGATATCAACGGTGAACTGGCGCCGTAGGGAGCCGAACCGGTCGTGAAAGACCCCAACCGCATAGGTCCGACCCTCGAAGAACTCTTCAAGGCGGAGCCGCGGCTCGGTTTTCTCAAAATCGGCGACGTTCATCCCGGAGCAACCTGTCAAAAAGAACAAAGTTAACAATGCGGTAACTGCTAGAAATACGCGACGTTGGGTTAACAAGATCAGTCTCTCCTACCCATTATTTTTTTGCGAGATGGTACGTCGCAAATCGGTCTGGCGCGCTCGGTCGAGCGGGTGCGACCACATGATTGATACGGCGATCAGTTTGAACAGGATCGGCGCGACGGCGTAAAATCCGCTCAAAGCCCATAGGCCGGTCGTTCCCGCTTCGGCCGCTGCGCCGCCCACGCCGGCCGCCCCGGTTTGTGCGGCCTGGGGATCGAAACCGACCCATTCCAACACCGGAAAAGCGATCCCGACAGCCAGCGCCAAGGATAGTTTCTGAGCCATGCCCCAAAGCGCGAAAAAGGCGCCGGTGCGCGCCTCGCCGCTGACAGCGGTTTCCTCATCGACGACATCCGCTTGCATCGACGAAGGCAGCGCCAGATCCGCGCCCAGCGCTGCGCCCGTTGCGATACAGACGATCAGAAACAGCGTGAAATCGCCCTGGCCCAGAAAGGGCGCGATCGCGAACCAAAGACAGGCCCAGAGCATCGCGCCGCACCAGAGCCGGTGTTTGGACCGTGTCCGGCCCAGCCTTAGCCAGAGCGGCAGACCGACGATCGCCGCGGCGAAATAGATCAGCAGCAGTGGTCCCGCCATCTCGGCTAGGCCAAGTTTCTGCGAGACGAACAGCAGGAAAAGCGAAGCCGGTAGGCCATTCGCCACGCCGTTGAACAGCCAGGCCAGTAACAGTCTGCGAAACGGGGCGTTGCTCGACAGGGCTCGATAGAGATCGCGCCAGGTCTCGCGCCGGCGCTTTGGCCGCGTCGGCGGGTCGGGCAGGCACAGCAGCGCCGGCAGGACGCAGACCGGCAGGGCGATGGCTAGGATCAGCCCCATCGCGGCAAGGCCGGGGCCCAGCGTGGCGGCGGATGGCGCGTCTCCGTCGCTGAGAATCTGCGACAGCGTCGTCGGGGCGGCGGCCGCGAAGACCGTGCCGACAATAACCAGCCCCTCGCGCCATCCCGCGATCCGCGTCCGCTCCTCATAGTCGGGCGAGAGTTCGGCGCCCCATGCCGCATAGGGCAGATTCACCATGGTCCAGCCGGTATAGAGCGTTAGAGTCGCGACGATCAGATAAAGGCCGGCCGCGTCCTCCGGCGGCGCGAGAAGCGCATAAAAGGACCCAGCCGCCACCGGCGTTCCAAGCAGGACCCAAGGCTTGCGCCGGCCCCAGGACCCCAGCTTTCCCGTCGTCGCGTCGGACAGGAAGCCGATGATCGGATCGGACACCACATCCCACAGCCGCGCAAGCAGCATCAAAAAACCGACCAGCGCCAGGCCGAGCCCCAGTTCGACCGCGTAGAAGGTCGGGATGTGGATATAGACGGGCAGCGTCGCCGCCGCCAAAGGGAGCCCCGGCAGTCCGTAGAGAGCCAAGTCGGGCCTTGACAGTCTGGCGGGAGCGCCGTCGGCGCGCGCCGCTGGTTCTGGCTCGCTCATGGGGCGCTCATGCGGATGGCTTGTTCAGGACGGACTGGATGCGGCTATACGCGGGCGTGGCGCGTCATTTCGTGATGGCGACGCGGCAGACATCGATCATCCCGGTGCGAAAACCCGCCTCGCAATAGCAGAGATAATATTCCCACATCCGCCGGAACCGTTCGTCGAACGGCTTTCCGGATTGGCTGACGCGCGGCGCGCCTTTGATCGAGTCCCAAGCGGCTTGGAAATTCGCATTCCATTCTGCAAGCGTCGCGGCGTAGCTTTCGCCGAACGTGTCATAGGCCTCGATCTTCATCCCGGCGCCGCCGATATGCTCCCGCAGCTTTCCAGGGGAGGGCAACATGCCGCCGGGAAAGATGAACCGTTGAATAAAGTCCGGATTGGCCCGATAGCGCTCGAAATTGTCGTCATCGATGGTGATGATCTGAAGCGCCGCCTTGCCCGCGCCTGTCAACCAATCGCGGACCTTGTCGAAGAAGATCGGCCAATAGGCCTCGCCCACCGCCTCAAACATCTCGATCGAGGCGACCCGATCATACTCGCCGGTCTCGTGGCGATAGTCGCGTTTGACGATATCGACCTTCTCGTTCAGCCCCTCGCGTTGCATCCGTTCCGATGCAAAGGCGTGCTGCTCGTCCGAGATGGTCAGGCCGGTCACCCTTGCGCCGCGATGTTTCGCGATATGCTCGGCGAACCCGCCCCAGCCGCAGCCGACCTCCAGCACATGGTGGGAGTCGGTGAGCTCAAGCCGTTCCGCCAACCGTTCATATTTGTTGAACTGGGCGGAGGCCAGATCTTCGTCGGGCGACAAAAACTCGGCGGAACTGTAGGTCATCGTCCGGTCGAGCCACTGGGTGTAGAACTCGTTCCCCAGGTCGTAATGGTACTGGATGTTCCGGCGGCTGCCTTTTTCGGTGTTGCGATTGAGCAAATGCACCAGGCGCTGAGCCGACCGAAACAGCCTGGACCCGCCCAGCGTCTTTTCCAGGACCGAGACGTTCGACGCGCAGATATAGAGAAAGCGGGCCAGGTTGTCGGTTTCGAAGTCGCCATCCATGTAGGCTTCGCCGGCCCCGATATTGCCTCCGGTCAGAAGCCGCCGCGGCGCGCGCTCGTTGTTCAGATTCACGGTGACGTCGACGGCGTCGCCTTCGGAAAAGGCGCTCTTGGACCCGGTGATGCGGCACCCGCCCTTTGGCAGGCGCCACGCAATCCGGCCGGTCTCAAAACGATCCGCCAAGGACAACACAATTTGGGAGGACGGGCCGGCCGAGCCGTTCAGAACGTCACCAAGGCCGCGCTTGAAATTTGATGGGTCCTGATCTCGCATCGCGTCGCTCATCATGGTCATACTGAATTCAACCTCATCAGCGTAACGCCGACTTTAAGTCTGCGGTGATATTCTCGGCAAGGGCGCTGAACGCGATCACCGTCCGGCCTCTTGGAAACTGACTTCCGCGTTCGGCGGCGCCGGTTTGCGATGAAACTTCGCGCCTTTGATCCACAGTTTGAGCGCTTCCCAGTGGATGCCCAGCATCACCTTGGCTGCCATACCCGGATGCCGCGCCAGGGCCCTCAGCAGCGCTTTGTCGCCGAAAGGCGCGCCGCGTCCGGTATGGGTGGCGATCAGCAGGTCTCGCCCGTCATCGTCCTGGTAGCGGATGCTGACCGCCAACCTTTCGCCGGGGGTCGCCAAGGTGAAGCGGTAGCGGCCCGCGACATCCATGAAGGGCGAGACATGGAAGCGTTTGGCGACGCCTTGCCGGATCAACGCGCCGGGCCTGTCATTCGCGCGCTCCGCCGGCGCCTCCAGAACATAGCCATGTTGTTCGCCGAACGTGTTCTTCACCTCATACACGATCGCGCGCAATGCGCCTTGCGCGTCGCGGCAATAGTAGATCGTCAGCGGGTTGAAGACATAACCAAGGATGCGTGGGATGCAGAGCGCATGGATCGTCGGGGTGGCCAGAACGATCCCGGCCTTGCGCAGCGCCGCTTCGACCCAGGGCCGCAGCGGCGACCCGTTCCGGGCCCCGTGATCCGCGTCATGAAAGGAAAACAGGCCGAAGCGGTTGTGCCGGAACAGCTTGCTCGTCCGCGCCAATTCTGGGATCGCGTCGATATCAACCAGCATCGAAAAAATGCGATAGTCCAGCGCGTGCTTGAACGGGGTCAGCCGCGTATGCGCCACCCGACCGAGATAGACGCGGTCTCGCCAGGCCGCGCCCTCGGACTGGTGCGCGGTATGCTCCGCGGCGGCGGTGTCGAGCGGCATGGTCCTGGCCTTCCGTGTCAGGCGGCGCGCCGACGGGTTTCCGCCGTCTCGTCGCCGAGGACGGATTTCATCGCCGCATGCGGTCGATAGCCCCAGGGCGCTTCGACGCCCAGGCCGAGAGCGACGGCGGTTGCGGATGCGATCCCATCCTCATGGAAACCATAGCCGCAATAGCTGCCGCAGAACCAGACGCCGTTCGCGCCTTGGATGGAGGGCAAATCGCGCTGCGCCTGCAAGGCGGCCATGTCGAACATCGGGTGATCATAGGCGTATTGGCCGATGATCCTCTCCGGCGGTATTTCCGAGATTGGATTCAAGGTGACGAACAGCGGATGGGCCGGGTCGATCGATTGCAGTCGGTTCATCCAATAGGTGACGGCGACGCTGCGCCCGCTCTCACCCGAACCGGTCTCGCCGGCGCGGGGCCGTTTCGCGGCGAGATAGTTCCAACTCGACCAGGTGCCTTTGCGCTTCGGCATTTGGGCGGGATCGGTATGCAGGATCGCCTCGTTCGGCTGATAGCGGAATTTCGACAGGATCGCGCCTTCACGGTCCGACTTGTCCGCCAACAGCTTGAAAGCCTCGTCGCCATGGCAGGCGAAAACGGCTTGATCGAACGCTGTCTCGGCGCCGCTATCGTCTCGGACATAGACCAGACCGCCCTGGCGGCGGACCGACCGCGCGGGCCGGCCCAGATTGACCTCGCCGGACATGCTCGCCAGCAGCCTTTGAACATATTCGCGGCTGCCGCCATCGACGGTCCACCATTGCGGCCGCTCTTTCAGCTCCAGCAGGCCGTGATTGACGAAGAAGCGTACGAAGCTCGAGGCGGGGAAATCCGTCATGGTCTGCGTCGAACAGGACCAGATCGCGGCCGCCATCGGCAACAGGTGATCATCGGCGAATGCGGCGCCATAACCGCCCATCTCCAAGAATTCACCCAGCGTCATGTCCCGGCGCTCCGGATCGTCCAGCAACGCCGGGGAGTCGCGGTAGAAACGGACCAGATCGTAGAGCATCCGGTAGAAGCGGGGAGAAGCCAGGTTGGTCTTCTGAGCGAACAGGCTGCGCATGCCGCTGCCGCCATATTCCAGCCGCCCATTGTCCATCGAGACGCCGAAGGACATGTCGGTCTTTTTGACCGGTGCGTCGATAGCGTCGAACAGGCCCAAGAGGTTCGGATAGGTGCGCTCGTTAAAGACGATGAAACCTGTATCCACCGGAATGGTCTCGCCCGACGGCGCGGTCGTGTCGACCGTGTTGGCGTGCCCGCCCGGATAGCCGTTCCGCTCGAACACCGTGACTTCGTGGCGCTTGCTCAACAGCCAGGCCGCGCCCAGGCCCGACACGCCCGCCCCGATAACCGCTATTCGCATACGATACTCACCTTTTCCTGTTTGGATTTTGCGCCGCTAACGGCTGGCGCGCCGTTCAGGCGGCGGCTGCCGCGCGCGCTTGTTTGACGATGTCGTAGGCGCGCAGCGCGCGCTCTCGAGCCGGTTTGTGGTCGACGATGGGATGCGGATAGGTCTCGCCCAGCGCGACGCCCGCCGCGGCCAATACAGGTGTAGGCGCGGTCCAGGGCTGCTGCAGATAGGCGTTCGGCAGGCGCGCCAATTCGGGGATCCAACGCCGTGTATAGGCTCCGCTTGGATCGAATTTCTCGCCCTGGGCGATCGGATTGAAAATCCGAAAATAGGGTGCGGCGTCCGCCCCGCTGCCGGCGCTCCACTGCCAGCCGCCGACATTGTTCGCCAAGTCGAAATCAACCAGCGTGTCGCGGAACCAGGCCTCGCCCTCGCGCCAATCGATCAGCAGGTGTTTGACCAGGAAAGAAGCGACGACCATGCGGACGCGGTTATGCATGACGCCGGTCGCCCAAAGCTCGCGCATCCCCGCGTCGACGAAAGGGTAGCCGGTGCGGCCCTCGCGCCAGGCTTGCAAGGCTGTGGGATCGTCGCGCCAGGGGAAGGCGTCGAAGTCGGTCTTAAAATTCTCGATCACCGTCCGGGGATTGTGATAGAGCAAGCCTCGATTGAAATCGCGCCAACCGACCTCGCGCAGAAAGGCCATGCCCTGCGACGCGTCCAACGCACCGGCGTCGATACGCGCCCGCGTCGCGGCCCAGAGCTGGCTCGGTGATATCTCCCCAAAATGCAGATGCGGCGACAGGCGCGAGACTTTTCCCGCCGCCGGCAGATCGCGGCCGTCGCGATAATCGCCAGCCGGTCCATCGAGAAAGGCCCGCGCCGCCTCTTTCGCACCGGCTTCGCCCGGGCGCCAAAGCTTATCGAATCCCTGCGCCCAATTCGGGCGCGACGGCGTCAGGCGCCAATCCGACAGGTCTTCTGAGGTTCCGGCGTCGGCCGGGGCGGCGGGAAGAAGGTCCGGCGTATCCAGCGGCGGTCTCGGTGCGCCGCGCGCCAGCAGCGCCTTCCAGAATGGCGTGAATACGCTGAACGGTTTGCCAGCGCCGGTCTTCACCTCCCATGGCTCCGCCAGCATGTCGGCGGCGAAGCTTTCCGCCGCGATCCCGAATTCCTGCAGGTCGGTCTTGATCTTCCGATCCCGCTGAACCGACCAGGGCTCGTAACGGCGGTTCCAGTACACCGCGTCCGCGCCGCTCTCAGCGATCACGTTCTGCAGAACCGCCTGCGCCGCCCCGCGCCGAAGGATAAGGCGCGCGCCGCGCGCCGCCAATTCGGCCGAAAGGGCCTTTAGGGTGTGATAAAGCCACCAGCGCCCGGCGGCCCCTTCGAAATCGCCGCCGGCGTCCGCGTCATCCAGAATAAACAGACACAGGACGGGGCCGCCCCGCTTGGCCGCTGCGCTCAGCGCGGGATTATCCTGAAGACGCAGGTCGCGTCGAAACCAGACGATGGAACACTTGGTCATCGGTCGGCGCGTTTCTTGGACAGGTCGCGGGCTGAGCGCGCAATCAATTGCGGTGAAATCAGTCTAGTCATGCGGAAAATTACGCCGGGCGCTCCGCCGCGGATTAGAAATTCGCAAAGATTTCCGTATGTTAAGGCGGTTTGGGAATATCCGCCCTTTTTTGCGAAAAATTCGTACCCCGGCGTGATCCAGCCTTTCGGAGGAGGCGTACCTAACAATGTCGGACGAGAAATCGTCTGGACACGGACGGTACCTTCCCCCCAAACCTCCGTGCAGTTTCGGGCCGAGGCGAACCCTCGGCCCGAACTCTTTTCAGGCCCGGCAGTTAGCGCAAAACCGCAGAGCCTGGGAGCCTGTGGATGCGCCGCTTCCCCAGCAGCCAGATATCGAAGCCGCTTGGAAATAGCGCGCCGATGGCTGGGTCGGTCACAAACAGTCCGCCCGTATAGGCGCCGAAGGCTGGCAGGATCAGTCGCCGGCCGTCGGAGATAAAACACGGCCCGCGATGCCGCCGCGCCCGTGTCGCGACCAAAGCCTTTGGGTGGAAGTGCCCGGAAACCTCTCCCGCCGCCATAACGCCGCGCGGGCGGAGAAAGGCTTCGTGCCGGAAGAGAAGCGGCCCCACGATGCTCTCTTCGGCGACCTGACCGCCGAGATCGGCGGGCGGCGTCGGATCGTGATTGCCGGCGATCCAGAGCCAGTCCTGCGCCGCGACCAGCCGCGCGAGCAGGGTCCGATCCGCCGCCGCCATCCGATCGGCGGCCCCGAGGTCGTCGAAACTGTCGCCCAGACAGATCACGCGCTCGGGTCGGCGGCGGTCGATCGCCGCTTCCAAGGTCAGCAGCGTGGCTCTTGTGTCGTAAGGCGGCAGCAGAGAACCGCGCCGCGCGAAGGCGCTGCCCTTCTCGAAATGCAAATCCGCCACGATCAGCGTCCGCCGATCCGGCCAATAGAGGCCGCCGGAGATGTCGGGCGTCAGGCGCGCGCCGTTGAGCCGGATCTCCGGTTCTGGATCGGTCTGGGTCTTCGGCGCGGCGTCGGGCACGGGATTATCCAATGGGCAACTCGCCATGCAGCGGACCGTCATTCAGGCCGTGCATGGCTTCCTCGATCAGATCCTCGGCGGTTTCGTCCAATAGATCGTCGACGGCCGAGCCGTAGACGGATTCCTTGCCGATCTCCAATAGGATCGGCACGGCCAAGGGCGATACGCGGTCGAGCCGCCGATGCAGGATCCGGCCGCTCGCCTGTTTCAACGTATCGGCGAGGCGTCCGATATCGGTCATGCCTGAAGCGGCGTCCCGCCGCGTCGCCCGCAATAGAATATGATCCGGCTGATGCTGGCGCAGGACATTGTAAATCAGATCGGCGGAGAAGGTGACCTGCTTGCCGGTTTTCTCGCGCCCCGGGATCCGGCGTTCGATCAGGCCGGCCACGATCGCGGCGTTGCGGAAGGTGCGGCGCATCAGCGAGCTTTCCGCCATCCAGGCCTCCAGATCGTCGCCCATCATGTCCTCATCGAACAAGGCCTCGATCTGCGTCACCGGCTTGGCGCTCCAGACGGCGATCACATAGTCGCTGGCGACGAAGCCGAGCGGGCCGTAGCCCATCCGCTCCATCCGCCGTGTCAGCAGCATGCCTAAGGTTTGATGCGCGTTCCGCCCGGCGAAGCAATAGGCGACCAGATACTCCTTGCCGCGCCGGGGGAATGTCTCGACCAGCAGCCGGTCGGGGCCGGGCATCACCGAGCGCCATTGCTGCAGCCGCAGCCATTCGGTGACCTGATCCGGGAGTCCTTCCCAGGCCGTCGGCGACGCCAGCATCGTCCGCACGCGGTCGGCCAGATAGGTCGTGAAGGGCATACGGCTGCCCATATAGGCCGGGATTTTCGGCGCATCGCCGCCGCCAGGCGTAACGATCGCCGTCATCTCGCGCAGCTCTTTGAAGCGCACCAACCGGCCGCCGAAAATGAAGCTGTCGCCCGGCTCCAACCCGTTGATGAAATACTCTTCGATTTCGCCGAGAAACGCCCGCCCCAACCGCACTTTCAGCATCGGTTCTTCGACGATGGAGCCGATATTCATCCGGTGGCGATGCGCAACGCGCGGTCCGGCGACCTCGTATTCCCCATTCTGCTTTCGGAAGAGCCGCTTGAACTTGTCATAGGCGCGCAGCGCATAACCGCCATCCTCGACATAGGACAACACATCGTCGAAGTCGCGGCGATCGAGCGCCGCATAGGGCGCGGCGCTGGTGATTTCCGCGTAAAGCGCATCGGCGGTGAAGGGCGCGGAACAGGCGAGACCGAGAATATGCTGCGCCAGGATGTCATAGGCGCCGGGGCGCGGCGGGTCTCCGTCCAACTCCATCGCCTCAACCGCCGCGATGGCGGCGCGGCACTCCATCACCTCGAATCGGTTGCCGGGAACCAGGATCGCCCGGCTGGGCGTATTCAGCCGATGGCCGGCGCGGCCGATCCGCTGCAACAGGCGGCTCACGCCTTTCGGCGCGCCGATCTGGATCACCAGATCGACCGCCGCCCAGTCGATGCCGAGATCCAGCGATGAGGTGGCGACCACGCCACGCAGATCGCCCCGCGCCATCGCCGCCTCAACCTTGCGCCGCTGTTCCAAGGCGAGACTGCCGTGATGCAGCGCGATCGGCAGATTGTCGTCGTTCAGCCGCCAGAGCGTTTGGAACAGCACCTCGGCCTGGGCTCTTGTGTTGACGAAGACGATGGTCACGCCGCCCGCTACGATTTCCTGATAGACGCGTTCGGCGGCATGGAGCCCGTAATGGCCGGCCCAGGGCAGGTCGACGCCAGACAGAATCTCGATCTGGGCGCGCGCACCGGGATCGCCGCGTACGAGGGCGGCGCTCGCGCGGTCCGGATGCGACAGCCAATCCAGCAACGCCGCCTCATGCGCGACGGTGGCCGACAGTCCAACCCGGCGACAGGCCGGCGCGAGCCGTTGAAGCCGGGCCATGCAGAGCGCCAACTGATCGCCGCGCTTGGTCCCCGCCAGCGCATGAGTCTCATCGACGATGATGCAGCGTAGGTCGCGGAAGAATCGCGCCGCATCCTGATAGGAAATCAGAACCGCGAGAGACTCGGGCGTGGTCAGCAGGATGTCGGGCGGCGCGCTGACCTGGCGGGTGCGTTTCGATTGCGGCGTGTCGCCGGTGCGCGTTTCCGAGGTGACCGCCAAGCCCATCTCCTGAATCGGCTTTTGCAGATTCCGGTCGATATCCACCGCCAGGGCCTTCAGCGGCGAGATATAGAGCGTGTGAATACCGGCGGCGGGCGGCCGCGGATGCTCTAACAGGTCCACCAGGCTCGGCAGGAAGCCGCCTAGGGTCTTGCCGCCGCCGGTGGGCGCGATCAGCAGCGTGTCACGCCCGCGCCGCGCCTGGGCCAGCATCTCGATCTGATGCGCGTGCGCGCCCCAACCGCGGCGCGCGAACCAGTCGATGATGACCGGCGGGAGCGCCGGGCTTGTCGGCGGCGCCAGCGGCTCGGCGCTTGCGCCCGGGCGCGCGATATGGTCGGAGAGTGTCACGGGTCGCGGTTTTCTCGTTAGGGGAGCAAGCATGTCGGACTCTGACTTTTTCGCAAGCGACTATGATGACGCGCGCCAAAAATTCGTCGCCGCCGTGGCGGAGGCCGGCGCGGTGTTAGAGCGCTACGACAATCCGGCGGCCGGCCCGACCGGGCTGGACCTGTCGACGGACGTTGCCTGGCTGGGACCGCGCGACGCGTCCAAGGTCCTGGTCACCGTGTCCGGCACGCACGGCGCCGAAGGATTTTGCGGCGGGGGCGTTCAGGTCGGCTGGTTCCGTAGCGGAAAAGCCGCCCTTCTCCCAAGCGACACCGCCTTGCTGCAGGTGCATGCGATCAATCCCTATGGCTTCGCTTGGCTGCGGCGGACGACGGAGGAGAATGTCGACGTCAATCGCAACTATGTCGATTTCGACCAGCCCTTGCCGGCGAATGACGGCTATCTGAAATATCGCGACCTGATCTGCCCGTCGAACTGGACCGACGCCGTCGCGCGCGAGACGAAGGCGGAGATCGAGCGGCTGGTGGCGGCGCTGCCGCCGATGGTGATGCAAGCGGCGATCTCGGCCGGTCAGTATGTCGATCCGCAGGGGCTTTTCTATGGCGGGGCGCGACCGTCTTGGTCGCGCCTGACTATGGAGCGGATTTTCGAACGCTTTCTCGGCGTGGCGCGGGTGATTTGCCTGATCGATTACCATACCGGGCTCGGGCCGCGCGGCTACGGCGAACGCATCTGCGCCGGCGGACCGGGCGACGTCGATTGGGAGTTCTCGAAGACGATCTGGCCAGACATCACCTCGACCGATGACGGGTCTTCAAGCTCCGCGCCTCTGACCGGGACCAACCTTCCGGCGCTGCGGATGCTTGCGTCACAGGCGCAGTTCGCGGGCATCGCCCTGGAGTATGGCACGCTTCCGCTGGGGGATGTGCTGCAGGCGCTGCGCGCGGATAATTGGCTGCATGCGCATGGCGATCTGAACAGCGCGCAAGGGAAGAAAATCAAAGCGCACGCGCGCGACGCTTTCTATCAAGACGCCGACGATTGGAAGCACATGGTTTGGGACCGCGCGGTGGAGACCCAGGACGCGGCGCTGGCGTTTTTGGCCGATCTTTAGTCGGGGCTTAGCGCGTCACGGACGCGTGCGGTTTGGGCGTCGAGCGCCTCGGGCTCAAAGGGGATCGCGTCGCCGACACACCAGACCGGGCCGGGCCAGGCGTCGTCCGCCTGGAACCGTGCGATTACATGAATATGAAGCTGGGGAACCATGTTGCCCAGCGCCGCGACATTCATCTTCTCGGCGCCGGTGAATGCTTCCATGCGCGCGCTGACAAAGGCGATTTCAACCATCAGCGCCGCTTGATCCGCCTCGGAAAGCCGATGCAACTCGCGGAGGTCCGGTATGCGCGGGACGAGGACCACCCAGGGAAAGCGGCTGTCATTCATCAGCATGACCCGGCAGAGCGCCAGATCGGCTATGAAACGCGTATCGGCGGCCAATCGCGCATGGAGCGTGAATTCTTCTTCCGACATCGCCGCCTCTTTCGATTTCCCGGTCTGGTCCGCCCGGTTAGTCTGGCCGTCTCGTCCCGTTCCGCCAAGGTCGTTATGCGCGATTTCGAGTTTCTGGAGATGTTGTTCCGAACAGCCGTGAAGGCCGCGGATCCGTTGGTCTGTACGCCGCCCGTGACGCCTGACCCGGCGCCGACCGGGCGCACCATTGTGATCGGCGCCGGGAAGGCCTCGGCGATGATGGCGCAAGCGGTTGAACGGCGTTGGGCCGGGACTCATCCCCGCGCAGATTACTCAGGCGTTGTGGTCACGCGCTATGGCTACGCCGCGCCGTGCGACCGGATCGCGATCCGCGAGGCCGCCCATCCGACGCCGGATCAGGCGGGCGTCGACGCCTGCAACGAAATCCTCGCCGCTGTGTCAGACCTGACGCCGGAGGATCTGGTTGTCTGCCTGATCTCCGGCGGCGGCTCAGCGCTGCTGACGGCGCCGGCGACGGGGCTAAGCCTGGCGGACAAACAGGCGGTGAACCAAGCGCTGTTGGCCAGCGGCGCGACGATCAACGAGATGAATTGCATCCGGCGTCACCTGTCGCGCGTCAAAGGCGGGCGACTGGCCGCCGCCTGCGCCCCGGCGCGTCTGGTCACGATCCTAATATCGGACGTGCCGGGCGACGAACCGCAGGCGATCGCCTCCGGTCCGACGGTTCCGGACCCGTCGACCTTCGAAGACGCGCGGCGGTTGGTTTCCGCTTACGACATGGCTTTGCCCGCCAATGCGCTACAGATTTTACATGCAGGAGAGCCGGAAACGCCGAAGCCAGGCGATCCGATCTTCGCCAACAGCGAGGTCCGCATGGCGGCGACGCCGCGCCTGTCGCTTCTGGCGGCGGCCGAGGCGGCGCGGCGAGCCGGCGTCACGCCCGTGATCCTCGGCGACGCGTTGGAAGGGGAAAGCCGGGAGTTGGGAACGGTTCTGGCTGGGATCGCGCAATCGGCCGCGCGCCATGGCGATCCGGCGCCGCCGCCGGCGGTGTTGCTTTCGGGTGGTGAGACCACGGTTACGCTCACAGGCCCCGGTCGCGGCGGTCCCAACGCCGAGACCGCGCTCGGTCTTGCGCTGGCGCTTCAGGGCGCGCCCGGGATCGCCGCTCTCTGCGCAGACACGGACGGGATAGACGGATCGGAGGACAATGCCGGGGCGAGGATCGATGCGACGACCCTGGCGCGCGCTCAGGCGTTAGGCTTGGACGGGGCGGCTGCGCTGCGCGACAACGACGCCTATGGGTTCTTCTCGGCGCTGGGCGATCTTGTGACCACCGGTCCGACGGGCACCAACGTGAACGATTTCCGCGCCGTCTTGGTTCAGCCGGTTCGCTGAGCTGCTGCGGCCGGCGCGCTTTCGTCGAAAGCGCTCCGTTCGGGCGGCAGCGCGCAGGTCACCACCGCGCCCGCGCCGAGGGCGCTGGCGATGGTCAGGGCGCCGTCATGCGCCTCGATCAACGATTTCGTCAGAGCCAACCCCAGCCCAGTTCCCTTATGGCCGCGCGATTGCGCCGGTTCGACTTGATTGAACGGTTGCATCACGCTCGGAACATCCTTTGGCGCCATGCCGATTCCGTCATCTTCGACCGCGATATTGACCCCGCCATCGGCGCGTTTCCGAACAGCGATGCGCACGACGCCGCCCATAGGTGTGAATTTGATCGCATTGGCCGACAGATTCAGGATCATCTGCTTAATATGAATGCGGTCGGCGTAAATCTCGGTGACGCCATCCTCGACGTCATAGGACAACCGTAGGCCCGCCGCTTCGGCGCGCTCCTGAAGCATTCGGTGGCAGGACTCGACGACGTCGCGGACGTTGAAGATAGTTTCGCGCAGCGTCACCTCGCCGGCCTCGATCTTGGCCAGGTCCAGAATATCATTGATGATGTCCAGAAGATAAGATGCAGAGGCGTGGATGTCCTGGGCGTAGGTGTGGTAACGCGACGAACCGATTGGCCCCAAAATCTCGTCCTTCATCACTTCCGAGAAACCGAGAATCGAATTTAGCGGCGTGCGCAGCTCGTGGCTCATATTCGCCAGGAACTCGGATTTGGCGCGGTTCGCAAACTCCGCTTCTTCCTTCGCGCGGGTCAACTCCGCCTTGATTCGGCGTTCGGCGGTCAGATCGAACCCCACGCCCCGATAGCCGATAATCGCGCCGCCGTTATCGCGGAAGGCCTGACCGCGCACACGGATGTCGGAGATTTGGCCGTTGGGCAGCGTCAGGAGCCGGTCGAACTGGAGCCTGTCCGGCCGTTTTTTCAGCACCGCCACATTTTGCTGGATGAATTCATTGGATAAGCCGATCTCGCGCCAGACCTCGTCGAGGCGCTTGCCCATAGCCTCTTGCCGCTTAAGCCCCGTGAAAGCTTCCCATTGCGACGACAGAAAGGTTAGTCGGAAGTCGCGGTCGACCTCCCAAAACCAATTGCAGCCGACCGCCGCGAAATCCTCCAGCCGTCGCTCGCAGTCGCACCATGCGTCTTTTGTCGGAAGTCGATCATGATTTCTCTCGTGCTTGTCGAGGCTCATTTCCCAGGCCCGTCCCGGCCATCCGGCCATTTTACCAATACGCGCTGTTTGGCGGGACCCTAGCAAGCGGGATATTAATAAAGCATTACTCAATGTAAGGGGATATTTTGCTATAAGGCGGTTCTGCTCAGCCGAGGCGGAACGCCCATGACCAAACGCGACGCGTTCAGGCCCGATCCGCGCCGTAATAGAGGGTCACGCTGTGTTTGGCTTGGGCGAAAAACAGCCAGCGTTCCACGACAACGCCGATGGCGGCGGAAAGGGCGGCGAGCGCCGTCAGAACCAGACCGAGCGAACTTGGCATCGCTCCGGCGACCGCAATCAGTGCGAAGGGCAAAATGACGCCGGCGATGAAGGCGGCGCGCCAGAGTGCGGCGGCGTGCTGGCGTGCGATCGAGAAGCCCATTTCTTTCAGCAGGTAGTTCGCTTCCGTGTGCGGCGCCTCGAGCAGGGTGACCTTACCCAGATCGCCCAGTCCGGTCGCCGATTCCGCCGATCCTGTGCCGTGGGTTTTGGTCACGCGGAACCAATGGACGCGCTTGATCACTGTCGACAGGGCGATTCCGAACAAGGCGATTGTGTCGACTGCCGCCCGCATATCCGCCAGCCCAGCGTCCAACCGAACCAAGACTGTCAGAACCACCGCGCCGGTCGCCCAGGCCAGCGCCAGATAAGCGGCGGGCGTGACAGCGCTGCGCCACGCATGCACCGGTTTCAGAGAGGCGTAGATCATCGCCGTGCAGAACACAGTGATGACGCAAAGCGCCGCCCCCAGCCCGCCGACCGTTTGCCAGAACGGCTGGGAAAGGTCGGCGCCGAAGACCCAACCGGCGCCGTAGAGGCCAACCGGGATATAAGTCGCAACGGCCGCAACGCCTTCCCGGCTGAGCCAGGATGTCCGCCATTGGCTCAGAGCCCGCCAAGCGCGCTCCGGATGGCCGAGATGGAAGGTCGAAGCCAAAAGGCCGGCGGTCACCAGGACAAAAGCCAGGCTGAACCCGGCCCAACCGAGGAGAGGGGTCTGCGGCGCCAGACCGGTCAGCGACAGGAGGATGAGCCAGAAACCCAGCCCATAGCCGGCGCCCGACGCGGTCGTGAAAAAGATGACGGATTTGGCCGGATGCATGCGGCGCTCCTACCGCGTGAAGAGGCGATCGACCCAGCGGGCCAAAAGACCCGCCTGATCCGCTTCGACCGGGCTAAGACCTTCCCCGTCCGGGTCGTGTTTGCGCGGGCGCGGCGGCAGGTACTTGTTCACCGGCTTACACCCTTGCTCCGGCATCAGATCGTAGCCGCCGCGCGCGGCGACGATCTTGCTGACATCGGAATTAGGGTCGCCGAGATCGCCGAAACTGCGGGCGCCCGCCGGACAGGTCGAGACGCAGGCCGGAACACGACTCTCGACCGGCAGCGTCTCATTGTAGATTTTATCGATGCAGAGCGTGCATTTCTTCATCACGCCGGCGTCTTCGTCATATTCCCGCGCGCCGTAGGGGCAGGCCCAGGAGCAGAGTTTGCAGCCGATGCAGGTGTCGGCGTTGACCAAAACGATTCCGTCCTCGACCCGCTTATAGGAGGCGCCTGTCGGGCAGACGGTGACGCAGGGCGCGTCGTCGCAATGAAGGCAGGATTTTGGGAAATGAACGGTGCGGCTGTCGCCCGCCTCGGTCTCGACCTCGAATGTGTGGATTCGATTGAACCAAACGCCGGACGGATCGGCGCCGTAGGGATCGCTGTCGGTCAGCGGGGCGGAATGGCCGCCGGCGTTCCATTCCTTGCAATTCACGGCGCAGGCGTGACAGCCGACGCAAATGTCGAGATCGATGACGAGGCCCAACTTTGTGGCGAGTTCCCGCGCGGGCAGGGCGGTCATGACGCATCCTCCTCGCGCAACCGGTTCCCCTGTCCGTCCTGCACGCCGGCGTCGCCTTGGGCGTATTCATGCCGATTGCCGATCCATTCCCGGTGCTCCGCGGCGCTTCGGCCGCTTGGCGCGCCGGTGAGAGACTCGCCGTAGCGCAGCAAGCTGCGCTCGGCGTCGAAGCCGGCGGGCTTCGGCGCTTCGGCGAGGGGCGGCAGCATGTCGAAGGTCGGTTCCGTCTCTCCTGGACCGTCCTCGGCGCATTTCTCCAGCCGCACGCGTAGGTCGTACCAGGCCGCCTGACCCGTCACCGGATCGGAGTTTGAATAACGCTGGCCGTCCGATTTGGGCGGCAACAGTTCTGAGATCACATGATTCAGCAGGAAGCCCTTGGTTGCTTCGGGCGCGTCCGGCGCGAGGCCCCACGCGCCTTTGCGCTTGCCAATGGCGTTCCACGTCCAGGTCGTGTGGGGATTGACGCCCGCCATCGGTTTGACCTGCGCCTTGACGCGGCCGTGATGGCTGACGATCCACACCCAATCATCCTCGATGACGCCCAATTCCTCGGCGACGGAAGGATGGATGAACAGACGGTTGCGCGCCGTGATCTGGCGCAGCCAGGCGTTTTGCGAGCCCCAGGAATGATACATATGCATTGGGCGCTGGGTGACGGCGTGCAGTGGGAAGCTCTCTTCATCCACCGCCTCTTCCTCGAACGGCGTGTACCAGATCGGCAGCGGATCGAAATAGCTCTCAATGCGCTGGCGCAGATGGTCGGGCGGTTGTCGATCTCCATGTCCCTGCGCCGCCAGGCGGAACTTCTGCAGATGCTCGGAATAGATCTGCATCACGATCTGATCGGCGGCGGGAATGAAGCCCATCTTGTGGGCGTAGTCCAGGTATTCTCGGTTTCCGTGTTTGTAGTAGCTCTGCGCCGGGGTGAAGCTGTCCGACCAGAAACAGCCATTCTCGATATAGCGGTCCAACTGGTCCGGATTGACCGTCCCTTTGCCGTGGCTGTCGCCGTCCACGCCGCGCCAGCCGGCCAAGGGACCGACTCCGGGACCGCGTTGGTGATTGACGATATAGTCGCTATAGCCGCCGGGAAATTTTGGCGAGCCGTCGTCTCTTGTGAGTCCGGGCAGGCCGATCCGCGCGCCCAAATCGAGCAACACGTCTTGGAAAGGCCTTACGTCTCTGTCCGGCGTAAGGACTGGCTGCCGGATCGCGTCGGCCGGGCCATGAGCGCTGCAAATCGGCCGGTCGAGCAGCGAAATACAGTCCCATCGTTCGAGGTAGGTTGTGTCCGGCAGCACCAGATCGGCATAGGGGACCATCTCTGAATGATAGGCGTCGGAATAGATGATCTTGGGGATCTTGTAGGAACCGTCCGGATGCTTGTCGGTCAGATAGTGCATGACGCCGGCCGCGTTCATCGAACTGTTCCAGCTCATGTTCGCCATATACAGAAACAGCAGATCGACCGGATAGGGATCGGCGGACCAGGCGTTGTGAATCACCATATGCATCAGGCCGTGGGCGGCGATCGGGAAGTCCCAGCTATAGGCCTTGTCGACCCGTTTCGGCGCGCCGGCTTCATCGACCAGCAGGTCTTCGGGTCCTTGCGGAAAACCCAACGGCATGCCGGCGATCGGCGTGTTCGGCTTCACCGTTTGGCCCGCCGGTTTCGGGCCAGGCGGGCAGGGACGTGGGAAGGGCGGTTTGGACCGAAAGCCGCCCGGTGCGTCGATCGAGCCCAACAGCATCTGCAGCAGATGGATGGCGCGGCAGGTGTGGAATCCATTCGAATGGGCCGAGATCCCACGCATCGCGTGCATCGAGACAGGCCGCCCGATGAAACTGTCATGCTTGCGGCCGGCCCAGTCGGTCCATTCGATATCGAGCTCGAGGTCGCTCTCGAAGGCCGCCTCCGCCAGCTCCGCGGCAAGTCGTTTGATGGTTCGCGCCTCGATCCCGATCGTCTCGGCCACGGCGTCCGGCGCATAGCGCGGATCGAGATAGCGCCGCGCCATCAGTTCGAAGGCGGGGATCGCGCGCCGGCCGTCTTCAAGCGTCGCGGCGCCAACCAGACGCGGTTTCGTTTCCGGGATCAGCGCGCTGCGCAGCGCGCCTTCGCCGTTCCGTACATCCCAGCATAGCGGGTCGCCCAGAGCGTTACGGGCGAACAGGCCGTGGTCGGGGTCGCCTGGCGCATCCACGACCAGCCAATGCGCGTTTGTGTACCGGACCAGGAAATCCCAATCGACCTTCTCGGCCCGCAGCAATTCGTGGATCAACGCCATGACGAACAGCCCGTCGGTCCCGGGCCGCAGACCGATCCATTCATCGGCGATGGCGGAATAGCCGGTCTTAACCGGATTGACGGAGACGAACTTGGCCTGGCCCTTGGTCTTCATCCGGCCCAGACCCATCTTGATCGGGTTCGAATCGTGATCCTCGGCGACGCCGAACATCATGAAATAGCGCGTGTGGTCCCAGTCCGGCTCGCCGAACTCCCAGAAAGAGCCGCCGATCGTGTAAAGCCCGGCGGCCGCCATGTTGACCGAACAGAACCCGCCATGCGCCGCGAAATTCGGCGTGCCGAACTGCGCCGCCCACCAGCCGGTGAAGCTCTGCGACTGGTCGCGGCCAGTGAAGAAGGCGAGCTTGCTTGGATCGCGCCCTCGAATCTCCGTGAGCCAGTCAGCCGCCAGAGCGAGAGCTTCCCCCCATTCGATTTCCTTGAATTGACCGGCGCCCCGTTCACCCGTGCGCAGCAGCGGCTTGCGCAGCTTCGCGGGCGAATTCTGTTGCATCACGCCGGCCGAGCCTTTGGCGCAGAGCACGCCCTGGTTCACTGGGTGATCGGGATTGCCCTCGATATACCGGACCGCGCCGTCTTTCAGATGCACCTTCACGCCGCAGCGGCAGGCGCACATATAGCAGGTGGTCGTCTTCACCTCGTCCGAGACGATGGGCGCGGTGTCCACCTGGACCTGGCCCCGACCGTCCGGGTCTTGCCTCGTCACCGCCATGTTTCCCCCGTCATTCACGCGAACCGGCGCGGTTCGCGATCCGCTCAGTTAAGCCGAGCCGAGTTTTCTAAAGACCCAATTGGCGCCCAATCCGGCGAAAACCGCAATCGCGATCGCGGCCAGGCCGTGCAGGGCCGGATATTCGTTGGCCAATCGGAACACTTCCGCCCCCGCGCCAATCTTGCTGACGAACAAGGGCGTGGTCTGCGCGCTGACCACCTCGCCGTTGTGGACCAGCAAAGTCTCGATGACATAGGTGCCGATCGGCACGTTGACCGGGAAGGTGACGTTCGTGCGGAATAGGCGTTCGCCGCGCATCTCGATTTGACCCGGCGCCGACGCATAAAGGCCTTGGTTTTGTTTGTTCCGTATCAAGGCGGCGCGGAAGCGGGCGATATCTTCCGGTGCTGCGTCGGCCGGCGGCTCGACGCGCACGTTTTCCGGGCCGATCTCGTGCCGCGACAGCACTGGGGCCGGCAAGCGTTCCGTCGCGCCCTCGGTCATGGCGACATGGTAAAAGGCGGGTGAGCCGGACAGGACCATCTCTTCGGTATTCACCCAGACGCCGGCGATCCGGTCCTTCCTACGCACCGTCACATCCGTTCGCGGACCATGGACAACGACGATCACTTGGCCGTTCCGCTCGATCGAGCCGAAAAGCAGCAGTTCGGCGCCGGTGAAGCCTGTGGTGATGGCGATCAAGTGATCCGACAGGTCGGCGACCAACGGTTCAGCCCGCGCCGTTTCCGGCCGGCATAGTCCGATCAGCGCCGCCAAGACGGCGAGCGTGACGACCCGGGTCAGCGATGCAGCGAGGCGCGGGCGCATGTTAGTGGCCTCCCGGCAGGCTGATTGAATAGAGGTCGTCCGGTTCCAGCACCAGATCGAACAAAAGCTTAACGCACACCGCGAGCACCATGGCGGCCAAGAGACCGCGTAACTGCTCGCCGCGCAGATTGGCGCCGACCCGCGTGCCGATTTGGGCGCCGACGACACCGCCGACCAGCAGCAAGACCGCCAGCAGCACATCGACCGTCTGGTTCAGATAGGATTGCAGAAAGGTGGCGTTGGCGGTGACGAAGATGATTTGAAACAGCGATGTGCCGACTACAACCGATGTCGGCATGCCCAGCAGATAGATCATCGCCGGCACCATCACAAAGCCGCCGCCGACGCCCATGATGGCCGACAAGATCCCCACCAGAACGCCGACGCTCAGCGGCAGGATCGCGCTGATATAAAGTTTCGAGCGGTGAAACCGCATCTTGAACGGCAGGCCATGCAGCCAATTATGCTCGTGCAGTTTGCGGAGCGTCGCGACCGATCCGGATTTGGTGCGCACCATCGCCCGGACGCTCTCCAGCATCATTAATCCGCCGACAATGCCGAGGAACACGACATAGGAGAGCTTGATGACCAGATCGACTTGCCCAAGGGTTCGCAGCAGCGCGAACAGCCAGACCCCAAAGGTTGAGCCGATAATGCCGCCCGCCAGCAGCACGCCGCCCATTTTGAAATCGACATTGCCGCGACGCCAATGCGCCAGCACGCCCGAGACCGAGGATGCGACGATCTGATTGGCCTCGGTGCCGACCGCGACCGGCGAGGGGACGCCGATGAAGATCAAGAGCGGCGTCATCAAAAAGCCGCCGCCTACGCCGAAAATGCCGGACAGCATGCCGACTCCGACCCCCATGCCGAGGATCAAGAAAATGTTCACCGACATCTCTGCAATCGGCAGATAGATGTTCATCAAGGCAACCAACCGCCCGGTCTTGGCGCCGGCGGCGGCGCACGCCGCTCAGCTCGGTTCTTATGGCGCATTTGTTTTGGCGCGGCTCTTCGAAGGCGCACCCGCGCGCGTGAGCCTACTCCTTGTGATTCCGCCGGTCAGCCCATAAATCCTCCGATGCGCCACTATTGATCCGGCGCAATCCGGATCATTGACTTTCTCCCGTCGAAGACCGCAGGAACCATCAAGGACGCCGGTATGACCGAACCCAGCCGCACGCCAGACGCCGTGCTCGACACGATCGGCATGCTATGTCCTTTGCCGGTCCTAAAGGCGCGCAAGGCGTTGAGATCGATGGCGGCGGGCCAAGTTCTTAAGGTCGAAGCGACGGATCCGGGCGCTGTTGCGGATTTCGCGGCCTTCTGTCCCGCTCAAGGCCATACGCTTCTTGCGTCGGATGAGGCGGAGGGCGTGTACCGGTTTTGGATTGAAAAGGGCGCGAAGCCGTAGAACGATACAACGCGTGCGCATGGACCGCGTGCGCCGGTTGCAGTTTGAAAGGAGCGGGCAGTATGACCCATTTTCTGCGTTCCGACGCATCGCCCGACGGCTACACGCTGGAGGACATTCTCATCGTTCTCCGGAAGGATATTCTCTATCGGGCGACCAAAATTATGGACGATCCGCGGCCGGAGGCGCGGAAAGTCCTGGAGAACAACATTCAGATCATGAGCCTGCTGGGCGAGGCGATCAATCTCGCCGAAGATTCGACGACGATCCTGAACAAAGCGTTCGGTCCGGCTTCACAAAAGGACGGTCCGCGAATCGGAACAGAGTGACTGAGCCCTCGGGGACGTAGAGACGGAAGGTCTAGGTTTTCTTCACCAGATCGGTGATTGAGACGGCCAGATGGTCCTCGACGACCACAACCTCGCCGCGGGCGATGGACTGGCCGCTGACGCGAATATCGACCGTGTCGCCGACCCGGCGGTCCAATTCGATGACGGCGCCGCGGCCGATTTTCAGGAGATTGCTGACTTTCATCTCCGCTGTGCCGAGCACGGCGGTCAGGTCGACGCCGATGTCCTGAATGGCTGACGATCGCGCAATGTCGCCGAGCGCGTCGCCTAGCGTTTTCGGCTCTGATGCGGCCTGGGGGTTCGCCGCCGCTTGACGGGTCGGTTCGCCCGCCATCGCCGCCGCCATATCCATTTCTTCTTCGTCGTCGAGTTCGATGTCGGGTCCGTTCGCCGCGCGCTCTTTTCTTTCGGCCTCAATGGCCGCCATCATGTCGTCTTCGTCGAAATCTTCATCCGACATCGGGCGTTCCTCCACGGCGCGTCGGCCGCCTAGCGTCAATCCTGCCGGTTCCTGGACTGCGCCGCGATCATAGGCGCGATTCCGGCCAGGGTCCAAATAATCGCTGAGCAAGAGTCGGGCCGAATTGTCGGAAACACGGTCGCATTTTGCCGGCGCGCGGTCTACGCTGGCGCGACGCAGGTGGCGCTGGGTAAGGGTGCATGGAAGAGAATATCGAAGCCGTCTCTAGTCTGATCGACACTTTGATCGCTTTCGCGGTCGAGTATGGTTTCCAGTTGCTTGGCGCGCTGGTCGTTCTGCTCATCGGCCTGAAAGCGGCCAGTTTCTTCGCGCGGAAAACGACCGCGCTGTGCGAGAAAAAAGGCCTCGACGTCACGCTTTCGCGGTTTATCGGCAATGTCGTGAAGATCGTGCTCATCGCGATCGTGGTGATCATCACGTTGGGCAATTTCGGGATCGAGATTTCGCCTTTTATCGCGCTGGCCGGGGCCTCGGCCTTTGGGGCGACCATCGCGCTGCAGGGGCCGTTGAGCAACTACGGGGCCGGCTTGTCGATCATCCTCACCAGACCGTTCGTGGTTGGCAACACGATCAATGTTCAAGGCGTCAGCGGCGTCGTCACCGAAGTGACCTTGGCCCAGACCGTGCTGGAAGGCGAGGACGGCGAGCGGATCACCGTGCCGAACAAGGAAGTGGTCGGCCAAGTGATCGTCAACTCCAAGCGCCGCCGCGTCGTCCAGACCAAACTGTACGCGCAGTCGAGCGACGAGGCGGCCCGCATCATCACCTTGGTGAAACAGGTCCTGGCGGGGGTCCCCGACCTCGTCGCCGAAGCGGAAGGCGGGCGCGAATCCCTGGTCGGGGTCCACGATTTTTCCTATGGCGGGGTCATTGTCGGCGTGCGCTATTGGGTCGCCAGCGAGAAATATTTCGCCACCCGGTACGCCGTGAACGAGGCGTTGCTGTCGGCGCTCGGCGAGGCGGGGATTGAGCCGACAGCGCCCCCAGGCGGCGCTGTCGCCCTGGAGAGCCTCAGCGCCGATGCGGACACGCCCGGCTATAAGGAGCCGATCGCCTGATCGCCCGCGCGGCTCGACCCTGAGTCATTCTCGGTCGCGTCGAATTGCTTCGGAACCCGACGTTAACCCTTCTTTATTATATTTTCCTTAAATAGAGAACCCGTCGCGTGTGGCGCGCGTCGGTTGGGCTCTGGGTACAGCCCCCGTCGCTCTTCGTCACGCGCTTTCGATTGTTCTGGTCCATGGGAGGGGACGAGATATGCCGCGATCGGCGCTCGATCGTTTCAGTTTTCGGCGCGTAGCGATTGTGATGGCTGTGATCGGCGTCTCAATCGCCGCCTCCTATTTCTTGAGCGTCGAGGTGCGACGCGACCAGACCGAGGCGGCTCAGTCCGACTACCGGCAGATCCTCCAGGGCTACGCGTCGCGGATCAAAGCGCATGTGCAAACCCGGTTCGAGGCCGCCTATTTCGTTGCGGAGCAAGTGCTGGCCGAACGGCCCGCCGGACATGAGGATTTCATCGCGCTGACCGCGCCGCCGCGTCGGCTTTTTTCAGATATCCAGGCGATTAGTTGGGTTGATCCGGGCGGCGTGATTCGCTGGGTCACGCCGCTGGAAGGCAATCGCGATGCGGTGGGCCTCAATATCCGGGCCATGCAGGTCCCCGCTCAAATTCTGGCGCGCAGCCGGCGGGATGGCGTATTGGCCCTGACGCCGCCGTTGGAACTGGCGCAGGCCGGGCGCGGCTTCGTGGGCTATTTGCCGATCGGCGAGCACCCGGACCGGGACGGCTACGTCAATCTTGTGTTCCGGCTGAAGCCGTTGGTCGAAGAGGCGATCAGCGATTTGGGCGGGTCGAATTTCGTCATCAGCATCACCGACGCTGGGGCCGAAGTGTTCACCGCCGCGATAAAAGCGCCGGATGCGCCGACGCTCGCCTCTCAGGATTTGGCGCTGCAGAACCGGATATGGACGGTTTCATTACACAACGCCGGGCCGGTCGCGGCCCCGGTCGGCGGCCATATCGACGGATTGGTTCTTTCGGTCGGTCTGGTGTTTTCCGGCCTTCTTGGGCTTGCCGCCTTTCTATTGCTGCAATGGCAGCAACGCCTGGCGAATGGCGAAGAACGCTTTCGCGACTTCGCCAGCGTCAATTCGGACTGGTTTTGGGAAACCGATGCGACGATGCGGCTTACATACCTCTCTGACCGGTTCGAGGACGTTGTCGGCGAGCCCGCCGCCAAGTTCCTCGGCAAGACGCGCGAGGAGGTCGGCGCGCCCGGCGCGGACGAGCACGTCTTTCGCGACCATCTAGAGACCTTGGCGCGCCGCGAGCCGTTTTCCGATTTCGTGTTCAACCGCGTGCATGCGAGCCGAGGTCCAGTCACGCTATCGCTGAGCGGCAAGCCGGTTTATGTCGACGGCGAATTCCGCGGCTATCGCGGGTCCGGCAAGGACATCACCGACAAGCGCGACCAGGATCAGAAACTGCGCGATGCGGTCGAAACCGCTATCCGAGCGAACCGCGCTAAGTCGGAATTCCTGGCGACGATGAGCCATGAATTGCGCACGCCGCTGAACGCCATCATCGGCTTCAGCGACATGATGCGGCGCGAGATGTACGGCCCGTTGGGTTCTCCACAATACGGATCGTATGTTCGCGACATTCACGACAGCGGCGGTCACTTGCTCGCGCTGATCAATGACATCCTCGATATCTCCGCGATCGAGGCGGGCAAACGGCCGCTGGTCTTCGAGCCGATCGACATCTCCGAAGTGCTGACCGAATCCGAGAAATTCTTCACCGAACTGGCGCGCGAATCCGGCGTGTCCGTCATCGTCGGCGACCGGGCGGCCCATCGCACGGTGTTCGCGGACCGCAAGGCGATGAAGCAGATCTTCATCAACATCATCGTCAACGCGATCAAATACAACCGCGTCGACGGGTCCGTCTTCATTGATTGCGGTTTCGAGCGCGGCGCGTTCGTCTTTTGCGTGCGTGACACCGGTCTGGGCATCCCGGCCGACACGCTGCCGACCATCACAGAGCCTTTCGCGCGCTCCCACATGGACCCGCATATCGCGCATGGCGGGACGGGTCTGGGCCTGTCGATCGTCGATGCGCTGGTGTCCGCCCACAGGGGCGTCTTGCAGATTGACAGCGCCGAGGGATCCGGCACCACTGTTGAAATACGCATTCCTGTCGAAGAGGCGGCGGCGGAAAAGGCGGTGGCCTCCTGACGCCGTTCAGGTCGTGGCGCGTCGCGTCCCCATCGCCATGGAGAGCGTGGCCGCCGCCTCGCGCACTGTCGCGCCGAGACCGGCCAGCCGGGCGTCGGAGACCCGCTCGGCTGGGCCGGAAATCGACAGGCCGGCGATCGCTTCGCCGAATTGGTTGAAGACCGGCGCCGCGATACAGCGCATGCCGCGATGGCGTTCCTCCGAATCCAGCGCATAGCCGCGGTCGCGGGTCTCGGCCAGATCGGCGCGCAGAAGCGCCTCGGCGGTGATTGTGCGTTCCGTGAAACCTTCGAGCCAATGATCGGTCAGAAGCTGAGTCAGTCGCGCTTCCGAGAGATGCGCCAGCAGGGCTTTGCCGATCCCAGAGGCGTGCATCGGCGACTGAGTTCCCGGCGGAAAGAAAGCGCGGATCGCCGCATGCGTCTCGATTTGGCTAACGAACAGCACCTGGCCGTCGCGTTCAATCCCCAGATTGGCGGTTTCGCCGGTCTCCTCCATCAGGGCGCGCATGATCGGACGGGCGCGTTCGACAAGGCTGGTGCGTCTGAGAAAGGTCGAGCCGGTCAGGAAGGCGCCGGGCCCGATATGCCAAGTCTGGGAGCCCGCGTCGAAATCGACATAATCATGCTGTTGGAATGTCGTTAGGACTCGATAGACGGTCGCCGGGCTCTGACCCGCCTCTTGCGCCAATTCCGAGAGCGTGGCGCCGTCCATGCGGGCGAGCAGGTCGAGAAGATCGAGCGCTCGGTCGAGGGACTTGATTCTATTCTGCTCTGTGCTGTCGGTCCAACCACGCGGCCGCCCGCGCGGTCGACCCCGCGAGGGGCCGGAATCGGAAGAAATCTCCATTCTGAAAAATCACTCCGCCAAGTGAAAAAAATATAAGCCACTGATTTACGGACTGTTTTCATATTTTATCGCAGTGCGAAAGGTTTTTTCAAAAAAATTGTCCAATTAAGTTTGAGGGTCTATGTCTGGGTCACGTTTTGAGGAGAGGTCCATGATCTCGCAGAATCCCGTCTTTATCCCGGGCCCGACCAATATGCCGGAAGCCATCCGGCGCGCCTGCGATCTGCCGACCATGGATCACCGCTCGCCGGCCTTCGCGGAAATCCTGCATCCTGTGCGCCGTAACGTTCAGGCGATCCTGAGAAGCGAGTCTTGCGACGTCTTCATCTTCCCCGGGACCGGCACGGGCGGCTGGGAGACGGCGCTGAGCAATACGCTGAGCCCTGGGGATGCGGTGCTGGCGGCGCGCCATGGCATGTTCTCCGCAAAATGGATCAATATGTGCCAGCGGCTTGGCCTCGAGGTGGTCGCCGTCGAAACGGCCTGGGGCGAAGGTCTGCCGGCGGAGCGTTTCGCGGAGATCCTGGCCGAGGACAAACAGAAGCGCATCAAGGCGGTTCTCACGACCCATAACGAGACCGCCACGGGCGTCCGCTCCGACATCGCCGCGGTGCGCCGCGCGCTAGACGCCGCCGATCATCCGGCCCTGCTGTTCGTTGATGGCGTCAGTTCCATCGCCTCGATGGATTTCCGTTTCGATGACTGGGGCGTGGATGTCGCGGTCGCCGGGTCGCAGAAAGGTTTCATGCTGCCCGTCGGGCTCGCAATCGCGGGCTTCAGCGAGAAGGCGATGGCGGCGGCTGAAAACGCGACCCTGCCGCGATCCTATTTCGACATCCGCGATATGGCTGCGGGCTACGCGGCGGACGGCTATCCATTTACGCCGCCGGTGGGCCTGATGAACGGCTTGCTGCAGGCGACCGAGATGCTGCTCGAGGAAGGGTTGGCGCAAGTCTTCGCGCGGCATCGCCGGATCGCCGACGGTGTGCGCGCCGCCGTCCAGGCTTGGGGGTTGGAGCTTTGCGCCGTCGAGCCTGCGCTCTATTCCGATACGGTCAGCGCCATAAAGACGCCGGATAGGTTCGACGCGAGCCGGATCGTCACTCTGGCGGCGGAGAAATACGGCGTCGCCTTTGGCGGCGGTCTGGGGGAGGTGGCCGGCAAGGTGTTCCGCATTGGCCATCTCGGCGCCATGACCGACGTGATGGCGCTCAGCGGCGTCGCGACGGCGGAGATGGCCATGACGGATCTAGGGCTCCAGATCGATCTGGGCTCGGGCGTCGCGGCCGCTCAAGCGCATTACCGCCGGACCGCGTCCGATCACACCACAATCAAAAAGGACACCGCCTGATGCCCGACACGGCGCCTCCGCTCCCGTCCATCATCCCGACCTTTCATGACGTCGTCGAGGCGCATGACCGGATTCGGCCCCATATCCACAACACGCCGGTCCTGACGTCGTCCTACCTCAATGACGCAACCGGCGCGTCTCTGTTCTTCAAGTGCGAGAACTTCCAGAAAGCGGGCGCCTTCAAGGTCCGCGGCGCGACGAATGCGGTGTTCGGTCTGCGCGAAGATCAGTTGGAGAAGGGCGTCGCAACCCATTCGTCTGGCAATCACGCGCTGTCTTTGTCGTATGCGGCCGGGCGGCGCGGGGTCCCCTGCACGGTGGTGATGCCGCGCACGGCCCCGGAAGCGAAGAAAGCGGCGGTGCGCGGCTATGGCGGCCGCATCATTGAATGCGAACCCTCGACCTCGTCGCGGGAAGCGGTCTTCGCCGAAGTCGTTGCGGAGACCGGCGCCGAGTTCGTGCATCCCTATAACGATCCGCGCGTCATCGCCGGGCAGGGCACCTGCTCGCGCGAGCTGCTGACGCAGACCGACGGTCTGGATATGATGGTCGCGCCAATCGGCGGCGGCGGCATGATCTCAGGGACCTGTCTGACCCTGTCGACGCTGGCTCCGGAGGTGGCGATCATCGCCGCAGAGCCGGAGCAGGCGGATGACGCGGCGCGCAGCCTGGAAGCCGGCCATATCATCGCCGACGATGCGCCCACCACCATCGCCGACGGCCTGAAAGTGCCGCTCAAAGAGTTGACCTGGCATTTCGTCAAGAACCACGTCACCGACATCCTGACCGCTTCGGAGCAGGAAATCATCGACGCGATGAAACTGACCTGGCAACGCATGAAGATCGTGATCGAGCCGAGCTGCGCCGTGCCCTTGGCGATCATTTTGAAATACCCGGATGTCTTTCGAGGCAAACGGATCGGCGTCGTCATCACCGGCGGCAATGTGGATTTGGACAGACTGCCCTGGATGCGCAGCTAAAGAACCCGTTAAAGGAGAACACGCATGAACCATATCAAATCGCCTGACGGGTTTGAGGTCGGCTACGACGTTCCCGCCCTCCCGGGGATGGACGAGGCGGATATCCAAACCCCTTGCCTGGTGCTCGATCTGGACGCCTTGGAGAATAATATCCGAAAGATGGGCCGCTTCGCCAAAGAGATGGGCGTACGTCACCGGGTCCATGGTAAGATGCACAAGTCCGTTGATGTCGCGAAGCTACAGGAAGAGCTCGGCGGGGCCTGCGGCGTCTGCTGCCAGAAAGTGTCTGAGGCGGAGGTCTTCGCTCGCGGCGGGATCAAGGATGTGCTGGTCTCTAATCAGGTGCGCGACCCGGCCAAGATCGACCGTCTGGCGCGGATCCCAAAACTCGGCGCGCGGGCGATCTGCTGCGTTGACGATATCGCCAATGTCGCCGATCTGTCAGCCGGCGCCCAGAAGCATGGGACTCAAATCGAATGCCTTGTGGAGATCGATTGCGGCGCCGGACGCTGCGGCGTCACCACAACCGAGGCGGTGATCGAGATCGCCAAGGCGATCGACGCATCCCCCGGACTGCGCTTCGCGGGATTGCAGGCCTATCAGGGCGCGATGCAGCATCTCGACCATTACGAGGATCGCAAGGCGAAGATCGACATCGCCATCGCCATGGTGACGGACGCTGTCGAAGGGCTGAGCGCCGAAGGGTTGGACTGCGACATTGTCGGCGGCGGCGGCACCGGGTCCTACTATTTCGAAGGGAATTCGGGCGTCTATAACGAGCTGCAATGCGGTTCCTACGCCTTCATGGACGCGGATTATGGCCGCATCCTCGATAAGAACGGCGCCCGCATCGATCAGGGCGAGTGGGAGAACGCCCTGTTCATTCTGACCTCGGTAATGAGCCACGCCAAAGCCGATAAGGCGATCGTGGATGCGGGCTTGAAGGCGCAATCGGTTGATTCCGGCCTGCCGTTCATCTACGGCCGCGACGATGTCGAATATGTGAAATGCTCCGACGAGCATGGCGTGGTCGCTGATCCGGCCGGGGTCTTGAAGATCAATGAAAAGCTGCGCTTGGTGCCGGGCCATTGCGACCCGACCTGCAATGTCCATGACTGGTATGTCGGCGTGCGCAACGGCAAGGTCGAGACGCTCTGGCCGGTCTCAGCGCGCGGCAAGGCCTATTAGGCTGGATCGTCCGCCCGCCGACCTGCAGTAGGGAGCCCGCTATGTATATCGTGCCGGAACGCGAGATCGCGGGCCTGCTAACGCGCGCCGACGCCTATCGGGCGGTGGAAAGCGTCTTCGCCTCAATGGCGCGCAAGAGCGCCTACAACTTCCCGGTCATCCGGGAGGCCATCGGTCATGCAGACGCGCTGTATGGCTTCAAGTCAGGCTTCGACCGGGACGCACTGACGCTTGGCCTGAAATCGGGCGGCTATTGGCCCGGAAACGCGGCGCACGGGATCCCCAATCACCAGTCGACCGTGATGCTGTTCGACGCGGACACCGGTCGGATCACGGCGGTGATTGGCGGAAATCTGCTGACGGCGCTGCGCACCGCCGCCGCCTCGTCGGTTTCGATCCGACATCTCGCGCGTAAGGATGCGAAGGTGCTGGGCATGGTCGGCGCCGGCCATCAATCGACGTTCCAACTGCGCGCGGCTTTGGAGCAGCGTCCGTTCGAGAAGGTCGTCGCCTGGAACCGGAACGCGGACAAACTGGCGGCGCTGGCGACTGTCGCCGAAGAGGCCGGCCTTCCGTTCGATTCCGTTTCGCCGGAAGCGCTCGGCGCGCAGGCGGATGTCATCATCACCATCGCCTCAGCCTCCGAACCGCTGTTGATGAAGGACTGGATCAAGCCTGGGACTCATCTCGCCTGCATGGGGACGGACACGAAGGGCAAACAAGAGGTCGACTCCGCCCTGGTCGCTGCGGCGCGCTGTTTTAGCGACGAGATCGCCCAGTCGACGACCATCGGCGAATGCCAGCACGCCGTTGCGGATGGCTCGATCGGGCCAACGGACATCGTCGAGATCGGGGCGGTGATCAATGGCGCCGACGAAGGACGGCGGTCGGATCGTGAGATCACGTTGTTCGACGGAACCGGGGTCGGTCTTCAGGATTTGGCGGTCGCCGCGTCGGTTCTCGAGCGCGCTGTGGAGAGGGGCGTCGCGGTCTCAGTCGATTTCTAGACCTCCGCACCGCGCGGCGCTGTTCGATCAGCGGTAAAAGCGGATTTCCTTGATGAAAGCCGACGATTTTCCGCCTTCGCCGGCGCGCTTGGTGTCTAGACCAAGCGCGATGCCGGAGACCGCCGGATCGTCATCGCCTTCCTTATCGAAAAACGTCCGATAGCCGTCGAGCAGATCGAATCGCGACGTCACCGTCTCGCCAAGTTGGGGCCGGTCGACGCAGACATACCGGCCGCCTTTCTTGAAATACCGCCCGACATAGGGGTGGTTCAGCCGATCGTCGCCGCTGCATAGAAACAGGCCGATGAAATAGGGGCTGTCTGGGATGAACATCGAGCCGCTGGGCTGACGTTCGTCGCCCAGAAAGACGACGACCATGATAGGCTCGTTGCGAATGCCTTGTTCATAGGAGGCGCCGGCTGGAAACCGATTGACGCCCCAATCCACCTCGATGGTGGTGAAAGTGGGCACGTTCACGGCCTCGTTCGGCATCAAACCGAAGGCCCGCACCTTGGCCTCGATCACCAGTCCATTCTCACCGACATCAAAATCGATCCGGTCGCGCCGCCGCGCATCCTCCTCGAACCGGAATCCCTTGCTTTGCAGCCAATCGTCGATCGGACCCTCTTCGTAGTTCGTGAAACGGACGATATTCACGAGCGTCTTCTCTTCCGCGGCGACAGGCGCGGCGCCGGCGGTTACGGCCCAGAATATGGCCAAACCCAAGCACCAAACTCTCATCCACATGCCCTCCATTCCGCGGCTGCGCCGCCCGCAATCGTCGCTCGGCGAGGCTGACGACGCTCTCCCCCAATTCTACGACACAATCCCTCGAATTGACCATCGGGATCGCTGCGGCCATGTTGCAGTCAAAACCAGGGTGGAAGCGTTATGTATTTGGGTCTCGATCTCGGCACTTCGGGGCTGAAGGGGCTGTTGATCGACGAAAATCAGTCGATCATCGCCGAAGCGAGCGCCGCGCTGACGGTCAGCCGTCCCGCAGACGGCTGGTCGGAGCAAGACCCGGCCGAATGGCTGGCGGCGGCGGAATCCGTGCTGACCGACCTTGCGGGCCAATGCGATCTTTCAATGACCGTGGCGATCGGTCTTTCGGGTCAAATGCACGGGGCGACCTTGCTGGACGCGTCCGACGCGGTCTTGCGGCCCTGCATTCTCTGGAACGATACGCGCGCGCACCGTGAGGCCGCCGAGATGGACGCCGATGCGGATTGGCGCCGGATTACGGGCAACATCGTTTTTCCGGGCTTCACGGCGCCAAAACTCGCCTGGGTTAAGAACAACGAACCCGACATCTTCGAGAGGGTCGCGTCGGTTCTGCTGCCCAAAGACTATCTCCGGCTCTGGCTCACCGGGGAGAAGGTCGCCGAGATGTCGGACGCCACCGGGACGGGCTGGCTCGATACGGGCGCGCGGGCGTGGAGCGACGCGCTGCTCGCCAAATCCGACCTGACGCGCGCCGCGATGCCGCGTCTTGTTGAGGGGTCGGACGTCTCCGGAACCCTGCGCCCGGAACTTGCCGAGCAGTGGGGATTCGGGTCCGGCGTGGTCGTGGCCGGCGGCGGCGGCGACAACGCGGCCTCGGCCATCGGCATGGGCGTCGTCGAGGCGGGCCAGGCCTTCGTCTCGCTGGGGACGTCCGGCGTCCTATTCGCCGCCAACGAAGCCTACCGGCCCGATCCGGCAACGGCGGTGCATACTTTCTGCCACGCGCTTCCCGGCGCTTGGCATCAGATGGGCGTGATCCTGGCGGCGACCGACGCGCTGAATTGGTTCGCTGGGATCGCCGGCGGCGACGCGGCGGGCCTGACCGCTGATCTCGGGCCGCTGCGTGCGCCCGGCAAGACGCTCTTTCTGCCCTATCTCGGGGGCGAGCGGACGCCGCTCAACAGCGCCGCGATCCGGGGTGCGTTCATCGGCCTTGAGCATGCGACGGACCGCGCCGCGGCGACCCGCGCGGTGCTGGAGGGCGTCAGTTTCGCCTTCGCCGATTGCCGCGACGCGCTCGCCCAGACCGGCACGCAAATCGACAGTCTGGTCGCGGTGGGCGGCGGCAGCCGGTCGGACTATTGGTTAGCGGCGATTGCAACCGCGCTCGACACGCCCTTATCGATCCCCGAGGCCGGCGATTTCGGGGCGGCCTTCGGCGCCGCCCGCCTCGGCATGATCGCCGCGACCGGGGACGCTTCGACCGCAACGCCGCCCCGCACCGTCCGCACGGTCGAAACCGACCCCACGCTTACCCAGGCCTTCGCCGACTCCCACGCCCGCTACAAGGCGGCCGCTACAGCCATATTGGAGATATCATGACCGACTTTTTCGAGCATGTCCCGACGATCCGCTATGAGGGACCGGAGACCGACAACGAATACGCCTTCCGCCATTACGACCCGGACGAAATGGTCATGGGCAAACGGATGGAAGACAATCTGCGCTTCGCCGTCGCCTATTGGCACACCTTCGCCTGGGAAGGCGGCGACCCGTTCGGCGGCAAGACGTTCGAGCGGCCCTGGCATCCGCAGGACACGATGGAGAACGCCAAGCTGAAAGCCGATGCGGCGTTCGAGATGTTCGCCCGCCTCGGTCAGCCCTTCTTCTGTTTCCATGACGCCGACGTGCGGCCCGAAGGCGACACATTCGCCGAGTCGAAAGCGCGGCTGGAGGAGATCACCGATTATATCGGTTTGAAGATGGAGGCGACCGGCACGCGGCTGCTCTGGGGCACCGCGAATCTGTTCAGCCACCGCCGGTTCATGGCGGGCGCAGCCACCAATCCCGACCCGGACGTCTTCGCCTATGCCGGCGCGACGGTGAAGTCCTGCATCGACGCTACCGTCAAACTGGGCGGCGAGAATTACGTGCTGTGGGGCGGGCGCGAAGGCTATGAGACGCTGCTTAACACCGATCTCAAGCGCGAACGCGAACAGGCCGGCCGGTTCCTGTCGATGGTGGTCGATTACAAGCACCGGATCGGGTTCAAGGGCGCCATCATGATCGAGCCCAAACCGCAGGAGCCGACGAAGCATCAATATGACTTCGACGTCGCGACCGTCTACGGGTTTCTGAAGGATTTCGGGCTCGAGAATGAGGTGAAGTTGAATATCGAACAGGGCCATGCGATCCTCGCCGGCCATACGTTCGAGCATGAGATCGCGCTGGCCGCCTCGCTTGGCGTCTTCGGCTCGATCGATATGAACCGGAACGACTATCAGTCGGGCTGGGACACCGACCAGTTCCCGAACATGCATCCGGAAGTGGCGCTGGCCTATTACGAGATCCTGAAGGCGGGCGGCTTCACGAAGGGCGGTACGAATTTCGACGCCAAGGTCCGGCGCCAGTCGCTCGATCCGGAAGACCTCATCCTCGCCCATGCCGGCGCCATGGACACCTGCGCCCGCGCCTTCAAATCCGCCGCCGCCATGCTGGCGGACGGCTCGCTCGAACAATTGCGGTCCGAACGCTATGCCGGCTGGGACAGCGACGACGCCCAAGCCATGCTGAAAAACGGCACGCTCGAGGCCTGCGACGAACGGATCGTGGGGCAAAGCATCGACCCCGAACCAAGATCAGGGCGCCAGGAACGGCTGGAGAACCTGGTCAACCGGTTCGTGTGATCGGCCCTGGACGCGGCGCGTGTCGACGACGCTCGCCGCGTTCATTTGCATCCAGGATTTGCGGATTTGGTCCGCCTGGTCAGATTTGAACCAACGCCCCGGCCTCCCGAAAGCAGTAACCGAGCGTGTCAAGTGATGTCCGTCTCTGTACGATTATGGACGGCCAAGTCAATTCTGAAGGAGTTTCGGGAAAGGCCCGCTACGTCCGAGACGTGGTCACCACGGCGATTGTTTTTCCATCGTCTCGCGTCATTGTCAGCAGTGAACCTGATCTGAAAACGCTAATCGTGTCCGTCCTATCGACATTGCCGAGATAGGTGACCTCTCGGCGGGCTAGGCTAGAAGCGTCTCCATCAGAGAATTCCGCCATTTCGGCGAACTTGGAAAATGTCGGAAAGTACAGAAGCCCAACCGCATTGAAGTCGAGACTAGGACATGGCCTTGCCTCGAACACTTTTGTCCCTAGAGTTGGACTCGCCGCTGTGCGGGCTGTCGCACGCGACGACTCGCCGAGTTCAACCAAGGTTCTTGGCGCTGGCGGCAGTGTGAAAGGCGGCATATTCTGATTTCTGATTATGCGCCTGTTGGACCCTGTATCATCATGACAAACAAAGGTTGAGATCATGTCCAGACGGGCGATCAATTTCCCGCCCAAGTGTATGGAGTGCATAGAGCCTATCTTTGCTTTTCCAACACCGTAGAGCTCTGATGCAACAGAAACGTCCTTTCCTAGAAGGTCTAGGTTCTCGCCGCACATGTCGAGCGATGTCGTACAGAAGGCCGCGTATACCGGACGTCCGTCAACATCCTGAAAAACCGCCTGAGTCTGACCCATGCCTTCTGCGATCAGCGACCAATGAATATCCCCCCCAAACCGCAAGAGCCATTGTTCAGAAAGCCCATTGGGGGCGAGTTCAGCCATGCCGAGCCGAATATGCCGCCGCGACCCGACTTGTCTTGCAGGCCACGAATCAAGCGCGATAACCCTGTTCATGCGGCTACCACAGGCGACTTCTGACGAAGATTGGCGGTAATCTGGTCGGCGATATATCGGCTGTCCTCGTCGATTGAGAGAAATCTGCCCGAGCCCCAAGTATTCAGCCAGCCAAGTCCGATGAAATAGAAGCCAGGCGGTTTGCAGACGCCGCGGTCGTATACCGGCCGACCATGCTCATCAAAAACATCGACCTCGATCCAATTGTAGCTTGGCCGGAAGCCTATCGCCCAGATAATCGACGTTATTCCGAGTTCGCCGGCGTCAATCTCCGTCACCGCCGCCTTCGGGCGCCATACCTTCTGAAACGGCGTCGCTGACGGTGCGTCAATGCCCTGTTGCTCGATATAGGCGTCGATCTGATCACAAATACCGACATAGCTCCTGTCGGCGTCATCCAAGTTCTTTTCCAAGTCCGGCAGGAACGTCAGCGTGCCGCCGGCCATGCCTGAAAGCGAGCCGTATAGCGAAACGCCGTAGTCGAGTACAAACCGGCGAAGATCTATTTCCTTACCGCCATCACGCCCGGACATGTAGTGATTGGTCTGCGTCACGGCTTTCACAGGGTCTGGATGTTTGTCGATCGTGATGGCGTAGTGGCCCATGTCATAGAGCCAGTCGGTGGCGTCGCGACCGCGGTATCTGCGTGGGCTTCGCGGCGCAGGACCAACAGCGAGGTGAACCTCGCGTCCCTCCCGCACCAAGTCCTCCATGATTTGCACCCCGGACTGCCCCGTCCCGACAATGAGCGTGGCCCCCTCCGGTATCTGAGACGGGCGGCGATAGTCGCGCGAGTGCATTTGTTGGATGGAAGCATCCAGTTTCTCGGCGTACGGGGGCACGATCGGCTCGTCATACCCGCCGGTCGCAATGACCACCTCATCGCAGAGCCAATCGCCAATGGAGGTCTCTACAACGTACCCGCTCGCTTTGGAGGGAGCGACCCGCGTGACGGTCACATTCTCACGAAGAGGCGGGTCGAAACTCTCTGCAAAGCCGTCCAAATATTCGGTGATTTCATCTTTGAGCATGAAGCCGTCCGGATCGTCACCCTGGTATGGGTATCCCGGCAATCTGCATTGCCAATTCGGTGTAACAAGGCAAAACGAGTCCCACCGGTTCTTTCGCCAGGAGTGGAATTTTTCATATCGTTCAAAAACGATATGAGGGACACCGGCCCGATTTAAGTGCCAACTGACAGAGAGTCCGGCCTGACCGCCGCCGATGATGACGACCGGAATGTAAGATGCATCTTGCTGTGCCATGATCTTTCCTCAGCGGGTCAATTGCAGACAGGTCACGACGCCGCCCGGCCGGTTTCCAAATTGCGACACCCTCTTCTCTAGGCGCTGAAGCTGTCCCATGGCGCGGCTGCATGGATGGCCATAGATTTTTTCAACCCGGCCCGAAGCGGCATTGAGCGACTCGTGTGCGAGCGTCCTGAACTCTTCCAACGAGTAGCTTGCGCCTGGTTTCAGATAGTCGCAAATGATGCTGGACGGTGAGTAGCACCGTTCTTCCGTGTCATCCGGCCAACGAAGGGTGAACCAAACCTCAGGCATGATGCATCTCCCGCAAGCCCAACCCCAGATAGGGGGCCGACTGATAATTCCAGAATTCCGCGCTTGCGCCGTCAGCGCGCAAGTGAACGGCCGTCCCTTGACTGACGACCCCGATGGGCCTGGCGTCGATATCTCTTTCGTTGAAGCGATCGCAAACCTGACTGGTTTTTTCAGGGGCGACTGAGAGAAGAAAACCAAAGCTGGGATAGCTCCGCAGCCATCGATCCAGCGCTACGCCGCGGGGAGATTCGATGCGGTCAAGGTCAATCTCAATTCCGACGCCGGAGCATTCGGCAAGCATCAGCGCGGTGCCGACAAGGCCGCCCTGGCTAATGTCCTTTCCGGCTTTGACCAAGTCATCCTCCGCAAGACACGGGAGAACCTCAAAGTCCTCTTGCACGCGACCTGCCGGAGCATCGCCCGCCGCAAAGAAATTGTCGAAATTGCGATAGGCGCCCCGTAAATCGGCGGCCGCGATCAAGACATCCCCAGGGGCTGCGTCAAAGCTGGTGATGAGTTTTTCGGCGCGGCCGAAAATCGAAACGGCCAGACCAAGTTCGCCGGCCGAAAAGTTTGAGTGACCGCCAACAACCGGGACGCCAAGGGCGTTCGCCGCATCGCGCAGACCTTGGAGTAGAGGTTTCACTGTATCCGCATCGGGCGCCCATACCTGGTCAACGACGCCGACTGCGCGGCCGCCCATCGACGCGATGTCGGAGACGTTGACCATCACGCCGCACCAACCTGCGAACCAAGGATCATCCTTGACGAAGCCGGGGATGAATCCCTCTCCTGCAAGGAGATCAAAACCGCCCCCTTTCCGTGGCAGTATCGCCGCATCGTCACCGGGTCTGCCTTCGTTCATCTGCGCAAGGCCGAGCGTTTCCGTCGCAGACGAAATTGCAAGTTTCGAGCGGATCGACGGATGCTCTCTAAGCGCTGAGGCGACCTGAGCGACATTCATCGCTCTAAGCCGCGACTTTGAACGGCTTGTGATACCAACCGATCTGTGGATCGCTTGCGGGCGGATAATATTTCAGATCGGCGGCCATGCGCATGTGCGGAACACCATGCAAGTCAACTTCCTCGAGAGGCTTCCAGCGCAGTCGGCGGAACAGGATGACGTTTCGCATTTGCACATACGCCAGAAACTTATCGCACCCCCGGGCGTTGGCGCTCCTGACCGCCAGCCTGATCAGTTCCGCGCCCAGGGTCCCTACATTTCGGAATGAGTCATCAACTGCGAGCCTCGACCCCCACCAAACGCCGGGTTCGGATTCGTGGACACGGACGGTGCCCACGACAGAATCCGGTTCGTGGGCATAGGTGGAGAGGGCGACCAGATGGGCTGCGCCATCATCAATGTCATCGCGATCGTCGGTTTGGAAAATGCCCTGCTCTTCAACGAAAACACGTCGGCGAAGATCAAAAGCCCCTTGCGTTTCCCAAGTCTGAGCGGCCTGGCGAATGTAGTATCCGGGCGACCGAAAGCAGTGAACGTCGCCCGCCATCATGCCGCCTTGAATTTGCTGAGCTTCTCGTATGTGGACAGCGCCGAGCAGGCGCCGCATTTGGCGCAGCCGGCCTTGACGTTTTCCGACTTGATGCCCGCTTCAACGATCATTTCACCAAGGGGTTGAAGGATCGACACCATAAACTCAGCGGAGGGCGCAGGATGACTTTCAAGCGGTGTGCCGGAGATTGGCACGAATGGAACGACGAACGGATAGACGCCCATGGCGCATAGTTTTCGGGAAGTATCGAGAATAGTCTCGGCCGTATCGCCCAGGCCGGCGAGGATGTAGGTCGAAACCTGACCCCAGCCAAAGACTTTGACCGCCGCTTCGAACGAGGAGAAGTATTTCTCAACCGGCACAGACGCTTTGCCGGGCATGATTTCCGCGCGCACTTCAGGTGTAATGACCTCAAGGTGCATGCCAAGCGAATCGACGCCCGCGTCAAACATGCGTTGATGCCAGATGTCATCGTCTGGGGGCTCGCACTGGCCTTGAATCGGTAGGGCGACCGCCGCTTTGATCGCGCGGGCGCTTTCCGCCATGACAGCCGCACCCCGGTCTTTCGTCGCCGGGGTCCCCGTGGTCATGACCATATGTTCAACGCCATCCAGTTCAACCGCGGCTTTTGCGACCTCGGCAAGCTGTTCGGGGATCTTGTGCGCAATGGTGCGGCCGGCGGCCAAACTCTGACCAATGGAGCAGAACTTGCACGTTTTCTTGCGACTTTCATACCGAATGCAGGTCTGCAGAACGGTTGTCGCCAATACGTTCCGGGAATGGAGCACGGCAATCTGATTGTAGGGTACGCCATCCTGCGTTTTCAGATCGTAGAATTTCGGTCTTCCAGGAAAGCGAACCTTTGCGAGGTGGGTTCCGTTCCGGGTGATGCTCGCGACGCCGCCATCGTCCGGAGCCCCCACAAGGAAAGGACTTTCAAACGCCGGGGCCGTGTGGACCGGGACCATGACGGTCGTGCCGTTGATCGTAAGCGCTTTATGGTCGGAAGGGCCTGCGCCGCCACGACGGCTTTGATGGCCGACAGTTGTGTCGACGATGCGCACCCCATGGGTTTGCAAATCGTTGATGAGATTGGAATCAGACAATTTGCAGTTCCTTCTCCATTGGCGCAGCCGACGGGCCGGGCGCCGGTTCGGGGTCGGCTAGGCGGTTGGCCGGCGGCTGTTCTGATTGGGTTTCAGGCGTGAAGAGCGGCTTCTTAGGGCTGTTGTCGTGGACAAGATGCAACAATTCCGGTCGGGCGTAGTGGCCGACACTATCCATCATGCGCTTGCGCTTGGTGATGAGCTTCATGTCGAGATCGGCGATCAGAATCCCCTCGCCCTCGGTCAGGGGATCGGCGAGATGCCGTCCTTCGGGCGAGATAATGCATGTCATGCACCCGTCGCGCAGGCCTTTCTGCAACGCCGGATCCGGGTGAATTGACGCGATCTGTTCTTCAGTCAGCCAGCCTGTTGCGTTTACGACGAAGCAAGCGGCTTCCAGCGCGTGGTGGCGCATGGTGACTTCGATTTGCTCGCCGAAAATCGGTCCGACGAGGCTGCCCGGGAAATGCGCGGCGTGGATCTCTTCGTGCTGAGCCATGAGGGCGTAGCGGGCAAGTGGATTGTAGTGTTCCCAGCAGGCGAGGGCCCCGACGCGGCCAACCTTTGTATCAACAACTTTCAGACCAGCGCCGTCGCCTTGCCCCCAGACCATCCGTTCATGATAGGTCGGCGTGATTTTGCGCCGTTTTAAGATGATCTCGCCGGATGCATCAAAGATCAGCTGGGTATTGTACAGAGACCCATGGTCCCGCTCGTTGACACCCATAACAACGACCGCGTTGCTTTTGCGGGCGGCGTCGGCCAACGCATCCGTAACCGGCGAAGGCACGGCCACGGCCTCAGCATAAAGTTCAAGATGCGGCTTGCCTTGCTGTACAGGCGGCAGGACAAAGGAAAAATAGGGGTAGTAGGGAAGAAACGTTTCCGGGAAAACAATAAACTCCGCCCCTTTGCCTGCCGCATCGCGAATGGCGTTCAACGAACGATCCAAAGTGCCGGCGCAGCTGCTGAGATCCGGCGAAATCTGTACGGCGGCGGCTCTTATTGTATCTGTTCGCATTTCATCTCTGCCGACGTTGTATCACGAAGTAAAACGCCGGGCCGCAATGCATCGGCCCGGCTTGAGATTTATACCGTCCAGGTGTCTAGGATGACGGCGTTGGCGTTCTTGTGCAGCAAGATGCAGTCAAGCACATCCTGCGGGGCGATCGGCGTAATCCCGGGCAGCAACGCGGGTTCGCCATGTCCGTAGAGGGCCTGCAGTGCGAATCGGCATGCATACACTTTTCCACCTTCGCCCATGAATTTCTTCAAATTGGCGGCGAAGTTCTGGTGTCCGGGAAACGCCTCATCTCCCAACGTTGGAAAACCACGCTGAATGCCGAGGGTTACGCCGGGACCATAAAGTAGGATCGACGTCTCATACCCTTTACGGTTCAAACGGATGGCGTTCAGGATATTGACCAGTCCGATGGATCCTTCAAAAGCGACTGTGTGGAAAGTGACAAGCGCCTTCTCACCTTCCTCCGCCTTGACGTCCTCGAAGACTTTTTCCTCATAGTCGACAAAATAGTCCCCGTCCTTGTGTGCTTCGTGCTGTACTGCAGGCATTGCGCCCTCCTTGTTGTTTCGGCTTTCAGGTTATGATCGAATTTGTATGCGTCAATAGCCAGTTCAATATCCATACAATAAAACTTACAATATCGGCATAATTGCTCAAAAGCTGCGCAATCTGCTCATTCTTTAGGCGGGTTTTGACAAAAAAATGTTCACCATTCGAAGATTTTGATTGGCAATTTCCAATCCAGCAGTCCATACATTCCGAAACAATTTATCTGAGGAGGAGGTGCTCTCTTGGAGTGGAACCCGGTACTGGAGGATGACGGGCGGCCCCGTTACCTCGCGATTGCCGATTTGATTGCGGAAGAGATCAAAAACGGCACACTCGCGGCAGGCATGCGTTTGCCGCCGCAACGTAAACTCGCGGCCAAGCTAGGGATCGATTTTACAACCGTGACGCGTGGCTATTCGGAAGCGCGAGCGCGTGGCCTGTTGGACAGCCAGGTCGGGCGCGGCACCTTCGTTTCGAACAGTGTAAAAACCGACATGTTGCGCGATGAAGCCCGGGATGCTGCGGAAGATTTGGCGATGAACATGCCGCCGGAGCCGCGCGATCCAAGACTTTTGGAACAGATGCAGACAGGATTGAACTATGTGTCCGCCAATCTGGTTCCGCTGCTGAGGTATCAAGACACGCTAGGCGGTGAGATCGACAAGATTGCAGCGTCCACATGGCTGTCGCTGCGTGGTCTGGTGCCTAAGCTTGACCGAATCGCCGTAACGCCCGGCGCACACCCGACGATGGCGGCGATCCTCTCGCTGATCGCCGATCGGGGGGACTGTTTGTTAACTGAAAAAATAACCTATCCTGGGCTCCGAAGCATCTCAAAGTTTATGGGCGTTGAGCTTATCGGATTGGACAAGGATGAACATGGTCTCTTGCCATGCGCCCTGCAGGCCGCGATCAAAAAACATAAACCCCGGGCGCTTTACCTAAACCCTACTCTCCATAATCCCACCACCCTCACAATGCCGACCGCGCGTCGTCTGGAAATCGCAAAAGTTATCAATGATCATGGTTTGGCTCTGATAGAAGACGACGCGTACGGTTTCATACCGGCGAAGGCGCCGGCGCCTTTGGCCGTCTCCGCGCCCGACCTAACCTGGCATATAGGGGGCCTGGCGAAGTGCATCGGCGCCGGCCTCCGTCTCGCCTATACCGTCACGCCATCCCCCAAACACACATTGGCGCTCGGCCAAGCCTTGCGCGCATTGACCGTCATGCCGTCGCCGATTTCGATCGCCCTGGCGACACGATGGGTCAATGACGGAACCGCCGACAACATTCGTCGCTTCGTGCGCAGCGAAACAAGCCTGAGGCAGAAGATGGCGGCCAAGGCGTTCGAGGGTCTGGAATTTCAAGCGGCGGAGAACGCCTTCAATGTCTGGCTGCGCCTGCCGGACGGTTCGGGGCGCGCAAACATTATCGCCAATATGGCCGGGCGCCATGTGGGTATAACGCCTTCAGACGCTTTTACGGTTGGCGAAGAGCCGGATGAGCATGTCCGCCTTTGCTTGGGGGGGGCGATCAGTCGGGAACAGCTTCAAGCGAGCCTTCACTATCTTGCTCACTTATTGATACCGGGTGATTTCATGGCGTAGGGGACGAAGCGGTTCCGCGATAATAACTGATTGGTTTGACAAAGCCCGACGATCCCTCGCCATCGACAGAGCATCGGTTTCGTTTGTTGCTCAGGCAAGGCGGGGGCCGAATACCGAGGGCTAGAAAAATTCTTTGTATTTCAAAAAGGTGATTGGTCGGAGTGGCTGGATTTGAACCAACGACCCCTGCCTCCCGAAGACAGTGCTCTACCAGACTGAGCTACACTCCGTTTCCTACCGGCTTGCGGTTGGGGTCTTCGGGCGCGTCTGAGAGGGAGCGGCGGGAAGGCCCCTGCGCCGAAGACGCGCGGTTATAGCCAAGCCATTAGGGGCGTGCAAGCCGCCCGATGCGCTCTCGGATCGGGATTTTTTACGCCCGAGTGTGAAGGGCTCGCTGCGCTTTTGACAGCGTTTGCGGCGGCGCTTTTGACCAAGTCGGGCGTGCAGCTTGGGACCGCGGCCCCGACCCGAAGGTTTGCGCTGGCGCGAGATTCGGCGTTATCCTTCGTCGGCTAAAAAAACAGATCAGAGGGGGAAGCGGCGATGACGGTCGCGTCGATATTGAAGGGCAAGGGATCGGACGTTCATTCGATGTCGCCGGAGATGAGCTTGACGGCGGCGGTGGCCTTCCTATGCGAGAAGAGAATCGGCGCGGCGGTGGTCATTGACTCGGCTGGAGGGTTGGTCGGCATCCTGTCCGAACGCGATGTCGTGCGCGCCATGGGCGAGCATGGCGCGGCGGCGATGGAGCAGCCGGTTTCCGCCTTCATGACCGAGAAAGTGCAGACCTGCACGCCGGCGGACACGACGGAGGTCCTGATGCGCCGGATGACCGAAGGGCGTTTTCGCCATTTGCCGGTGCTGAATGACGGTAAGCTGACCGGGATCGTGTCGATCGGCGACGTGGTCAAGAGCCGGATCAGCGAACTGGAGCACGAAACCGAGGCGATGCGCGACTATATCGCCGGGCACGGCTAGGCCCATAAGCGAGCCGAAAAACAAGCCGATGAACGGCGCGCAGGCGCTGGTCGACACCTTCCTCGCCGGCGGCGTGGAGGTCTGTTTCGCCAATCCCGGTACGTCGGAAATGCATTTCGTCGCGGCGTTGGACCAGCGCCCGGACATGCGCTGCGTTCTGGGCCTGCACGAGACCGTGGTGACCGGCGCGGCGGACGGCTACGCCCGGATGGCGGACAAGCCGGCGGCGACGCTGTTGCATCTGGGGCCCGGCCTGGGGAATGGGCTCGCCAACATCCACAATGCCCGGCGCGCGCGGTCGCCGATGGTCAATGTCGTCGGCGAACACGCCAGCGCGCATCTGGCCCATAATGCGCCGCTGACCACCGATATCGAGAGCATCGCCCGCCCGGTCTCGGATTGGGTGCGGCGGGCCGCCGGGTCGGAGGCGCTGGCGCGGGACGGCGCGGCGGCCGTCCAAGCGGCCCGCAGCGGCGCGGGGGCGATCGCCACCCTGATCCTGCCCGCGGACGCCGCTTGGGGGCCATCGCCGGGGCCGGCGCCGGTTCCTGAACCCCCCGCCCGACCGGTCCCGTCCATGGCCGCCATCGAGGCGGCGGCGCGGCTCTTGGCCGAGGGCGCATCGACGATCCTGTTCATCGGTGACGCCGCCCTGCGCGAAGAGGGGCTGCGACTCGCCGGTCAGATTGGCGCGAAAACCGGGGCGCGCGTGATGGCCCCGCTTTCCAACAAGCGGATCGCGCGCGGGGCCGGGCGCACGCCGATCACACGAACGCCCTATGTCGTGGATATCGCCTTGGCGCATTTCGCGGACGCGCGGCGAATGGTGCTTGTCGGGGCGCGGGAGCCGGTCGCCTTTTTCGGCTATCCCGACAAGCCCAGCCGGCTGCTGCCGCCGGATTGCGCGGTGACGCCGTTGGCCGATGCGTCCTTCGACCCGGTTGAGACCTTGCGGCTGTTGGCGGAGGCGACGGATGCGACGGGCGTTCAGCCGCCGACAAACCGCTACGATCCGCCTGCGCGCCCTGTCGGCGCCATCGATCAGGATAAAATCGCGGCGCTGCTGGCGGCGATGATCCCGGATCAGGCGGTGATCGTCGATGAATCGATCACCACAGGCCGTTTGTTTTTCCCGGCGACCGACAAGGCCGCGCCGCATGACTGGCTGCAGATCACCGGCGGCGCCATTGGCATCGGCCCGCCCCTGGCGACGGGCGCCGCGATCGGGGCGCCGGGCCGCAAGGTGCTGAACCTTCAGGCGGACGGCTCCGGCCTCTATTCCGCTCAGGCGCTTTGGACACAGGCGCGTGAAGGGCTCGACGTCATCACCCTGGTCTTCGCCAATCACTCCTACGCCATCTTGCAGGGCGAAATGAGCCAAGTCGGAGTGCGCAATCCGGGCCGCAATGCGCTCGACATGCTCAGCCTCGACCGGCCGCGCGTCGATTGGGTCAGCCTGGCGAAAGGGTTCGGCGTTCCCGGCGAGCGTGTCGGCGATATGGAAGCGCTGGCGGCCGCGATCGGGCGTGGTTTGGCCAAGGATGGGCCGCATCTGATCGAAATCGAGATGTAGGGGACTCCGCCATCGCCGTCCCTTCGTTTCGCCTGTACGCGTACGCCCTTCGTTCAGGCCCTGTGGGGGCGGCTCAGTGTGCGCGGGTGATGCAGAAGTCGATCAGCTCCAGCATCGCGTCCTTGATTTCGGACTGCGGGAAAATGCCCAGCGCGTCGCGGGCGACCGCGCCATAATGGCGGGCCCGGTCGACGCTGTCGGCCAGCGCGTCGCGGCTCTGCATGATCTCAATCGCGCGCTGCAGGTCGCCGTCCTCTTGCTCCAGCCGCGCCACGGTCCGGCGCCAGAAGGCGCGTTCTTCGTCGCCGCCACGCCGCCAGGCCAGGATCATCGGCAGTGTCACTTTGCCTTCGCGGAAATCATCGCCGATGGCCTTGCCCAACTCCGCCTGTTTCGCCGAGTAGTCGAGCACATCGTCGATCAGCTGAAAGGCGATCCCCAAATTCATGCCGTAGGAGTCGAGAGCCGCGTCTTCCGCGCTCGGGCGTTCGGCGACGGCGGCGCCGACGCGGGAGGCGGCGGCGAACAGGGTCGCCGTCTTCGATTTGATGACTTGCAGATAGTCTTCTTCTGAGGTTTGCGGCTCGTTCGCAGTGGTCAGCTGCAGCACCTCGCCTTCGGCGATCACGGCTGAGGCGTCTGACAGGATCTTCAGGACCGGCAGCGAGCCGTCGGCGACCATCAATTGAAAGGCGCGGGAGAACAGAAAATCGCCGACCAGGACGGAGGCCTGATTGCCCCATAGCGCGTTGGCGCTGTCTTGGCCCCGGCGCAAGGCCGACTCGTCCACCACGTCGTCATGCAAGAGCGTGGCCGTGTGGATGAACTCGACGCTCGCGGCCAGACCGATATGGCGCGAGCCGGTGTAATTGCAGAGTTTCGCCGCGGCCAGGGTCAGCATCGGCCGGATCCGTTTGCCGCCCGCCGCGATCAAATGGCCCGCCAGTTGCGGAATCAGAGCCACCGGGCTCTGCATCTGGTCCAGGATATGCTGGTTCACCCGGCCCAGATCGCTTTCGACCAAGGCGAACATCCGGTCGAAGGACGGCGCCGCCGCGTCGTCATTTTGACGCGCGGCGTCCCCGGACATATTAACCACCACACCCACGTCCATATTCCCCTTAGGACCGATCCAAAATGCTGCGCCCTGCGCCCGAATTCAGTTCCGACCTCGCCCAGCGACACGCGCAAAATAACCAGCGCGCAACAGGGGTCAAGCGGCTGGAACGCCGCAGCCGGCGCAGCGTCTCGCCCTACACCGGCCGAAGGGGCGGCGCATGAAAGAGGTGATCCGCAGCACCGACCCGGTGCGCCTGTCCTATGTCACCGCCCTGTTAAGCGACGCAGGGATCGAGACAGTCCAATTGGATGCGTTCATCAGCGCGGTGGAGGGCTCTATCGGGATTTTTCCACGCCGGTTGATGGTTCTGGATGAGGATTTCGACGCCGCCGTCGCCCTTTTGAAGGCGGCCGAGGAATATTGGTGAGCGAGACGACGGACGATACGCTGCTCGGCGGGGCTGTGGCGCTGCGTCAGTTTAGGACCGGTTATCGCGCGGCCATTGACCCGGTCCTTCTGGCCGCCGCCGTTCCAGAGGTAAAGCAAGGGGAAACCGTGGTCGATTTTGGGGTCGGCGCCGGGGCCGCGCTGCTTTGCTATCTGGCGCGGGTCCCTGAGGCGCGCGGCGTCGGCGTTGACAGTGATCCGGCGGCGATCGAATTGGCGCAGTGGAACTTTAGGAGGAACGCCTTCGCCTTATCGGCGGAAGCGCATCAGGCGTGCGTCACAGCGCTCGGAGGATTTCTGCCGCCAAACAGCGCGGCGCAAGTGATGGCCAACCCGCCTTACCTATCCGATCAAGACGGCACGGCGCCGCCGCATGCAAGCAAGCGCCAGGCTCATGTTAGCGGCTCGGTAGGATTGGCGGATTGGATCGACGCGATGCTGCTGGCGCTGCGCCCCAAGGGCGGCTTGACCTTGATCCATCGCGCAGACCGGGTGGACCGGATCCTCGGGGCCTTGGCCGGTCGGGCGGGGGCGGTCGAGATACTGCCGATCCGCGCGCGCGCGGGCGCCGACGCCAGCCGTGTCATCATACGCGCAAGAAAAGGGGTGAGAGGACCGGCTCGGCTGGCCGAAGGGCTGATCCTGCACGATCCGACCTCGACCGAGAAATACACGCCGGACACGGCTCGGCTTCTCTCCAACCCCAGATCTTTCATTGGGTGAGCCTTTCTGCTATCATCTCCGAACGCAGAACGCGTATGACTAGCGTTGCACGCGGTGGAGAACGCCTCGCGAAAGGCGCTGGAACGCGGATTGCATGGGTGCGTTGAGCGCTGTTTTGCGCGCATATCGTCCGTCTGATCCGATGCAAGATAAGCCAGAAAGGCTGAGCAATGGTTGAATCCGTTTCCAGGAACCAAGGGGGGATCGTCCTCGCCGCGTCGCTGGGCCGTATCGCGCGTCCTGAGGGCTTTTTTCAGCTCGGGTCGAACGAACAAAAGACCCTACCCGGTTTTTCGACGGCCACCGCCGACCTCCTATTCCAGCCGATCGTCAATGTCGTGGACGCCGAAAATGCGCTTCTGGAACAGCGCATTTTCGACCGATTGCAAGATGACCAACCGCGCGTGGACGCGCGCTCGGTCCAGAACCGCCTGCGCAACCGCGACCTGATCGAAAACGAGTATCTGCGCCGCAGTCCCGATCAGGTGCTTGAGGATTTGCGCCTGCGCTACGGTATCAGCGCCGATGGTCCGCGCACCGATTTCGCCTCTGTCTTCGACCGGCCTGATCTGGCGGATCTGTTCCCCGACGGGACCGCGGGCCTCACGCTTGATCCGGGCTTGACCCAACTGAATACGAACAGAGTGATCGTTGGGCCTGACGAGACCTATGATCTGAGCAATCTGCAGATCTCTCCATCGGCCATTACGCCCGATGCTGTTCTGGTCCGGCTGGATAACAGCGCAGGGGCCTCGGTCGACTCCGACACGGGCGAAACCACTCTGGGTCCGCCTGTCGGCAAGCTGTTGCTGAACGGCGTCGAATTGGCCGGCAATCAGGAATATCAACTGACGCTGGCCGAGTATGAGCAGCTGGAATACCAGTCTGACGAGTTCAATGGCTTGGACTATTTCAGCGTTGTCGGCTTAGACACGGCGAACGGCCTACGTGGCGGCCTAGTCACCAGCGCCATCACCACGAACAATATCGGCGTCGAACGGTTTACGCGGGACGGGTTGGAGCGATTCGAGTTTATCGGTCTGACCGAAGCGGAGGTCACCATCCCCCGCCTGACTGTATCTTTCGAGGGAACCTTCGTGAACGGCGACGCTTTGGCGGATATCAACGCGGGTGTCTTCGAGGTCACAGTCAACCAGTTCGGCAATCTCGACAATGTCGGTACGAACCTGCTGCAACAATCAACGGGTAATGAGTTGGACGTGACCTTCGGCAGCAGCTCGCCGGTGGACGGAGTCGTCGTGAATGTGAAGGTTTTCGACGATGCCGTGGACATCACGCGGATTAATATCGAACTGACCTAGTTCTCCCCAATCCGGCGGAGCCGTTGAACTCGCCGGCGCGCGGCACCACTTGAGGTCCTGGTTTTTCAAAGCTTGGATCTCAATCTCGTGTCCGACCCGTCTTCTACGTCCTCCGCGCCGCCGTCGCACACCCAGGATTTGCCCTGGTTGCGTTATATCCCCTGGTTGGGTCCAAAGATTCTCAAGCGGCGCGCCGAACGCGTGGTGGTGCCGGTGATCCGCCTGGCCGGCGTGATCGCGGATAGCGGCGGGTTCGGTCGGCCGACGCTCAGCCTCAGTCGCCTCGCCGGCGCGATGGACAAGGCTTTCGAGACCAAGGGCGCGCGGGCGGTGGCGCTGGCCATCAATTCGCCGGGCGGCTCGCCGGCGCAATCGATCCTGATCGCCAGCCGAATTCGGCTCTTGGCCAAGGAAAAAAAGCTGCCGGTCTATGCCTTCTGCGAGGATGCGGCGGCGTCCGGCGGCTATTGGCTGGCCTGCGCTGCGGATGAGATTTACGCGACGCCGGCCTCGGTGGTCGGTTCGATCGGGGTGATTTCCGCCGGCTTTGGCTTCACTGACCTGATCAAGAAGATCGGCGTCGAGCGGCGGGTCTATGCGGCCGGCGAGAATAAATCCCAACTCGACCCGTTCCAGCCGGAAGACAAAGAAGATATCGCGCGGCTGAAGGATCTTCAGGCCGACATCCACGCGCAGTTCAAGGAATGGGTGACGGAACGGCGCGGCGACAAGCTCGTGGCGGCGACAGAGGCGGAAGAGGATCTCTTTTCCGGCCGGTTCTGGACAGGGCGTCGGGCGAAAGAACTCGGCCTGATCGACGAGATCGGCGATGTCCGGTCGGTTTGCCGCGCCAAGTTCGGCGACAAAGTGAGGCTGCCGGTCGTTACCCCGGCGCGCGGATGGCTGCAACGGCGATTGGGGCTGGATGCGCGCGGTTCTTTTGTCGGCGCGGGAAGCGGCTTGGTCGAGGCGGCCCTTGGCGAAGCGGAGCGCCGCGCCTGGTGGGCTCGGCTGGGATTGTAAGGAAAGAGGGGGGCGGCGTTTGACCGACTCCCCCGGCCTGCGTATCACTCTGCCATGTTTGGATTCTCGCTCGGCAAACTCATCGTTCTGGCGCTCGTGGTGGCGGCGGTCTGGTATGGATTCAAGGCCTACGCCCGCATGCAGCGGATCGACGCGGGCGGCCGCAAACCGGGCGAGCGCACGATGGCGGACCGGCTGCGCCGCGCCGCGCAATCGAAGAACACCGCCGAGCCGGAGCCGATCGAAGACACCGAGAAATGCCCGACTTGCGGCGTCTATGTCGCAATCCATACCGCGAAGAATTGCGGCAAACCGGACTGCCCTTACTGAGCCCACCGGATATTGGGGAGCCGCACTGCGTTAGCTCTTGAGGAGACACGCTGCGTTAGCTTTTGAGGAGACGCGCTGCGTTAGCTTTTGAGCAGACGCGCTGCGTTAGCTTTTGAGCAGACGCGCTGCGTTAGCTTTTGAGCAGACGCGCTGCGTTAGCTTTTGAGCAGACGCGCTGCGTCTAGGGCGAAATAGGTAATGATCCAGTCGGCGCCCGCGCGCTTGAAGCCTAGAAGGCTCTCCATCATCACCGCTTTTTCGTCCAGCGCGCCCGCCTGCGAGGCGAACTTGATCATCGCATACTCGCCGCTGATCTGATAAACGCCAAGCGGCAGCAGGGTTTCCTGGCGAATGGCGTAGAGAACGTCGAGATAGGGCATGCCGGGCTTGACCATCAGCATGTCGGCGCCCTCCGCCTCATCCGCACGGCTCTCGCGCAGCCCTTCGCGCAAATTGCCCGACTGGATCTGATGCGTCTTGCGGTCGCCCTGCAGCGACGAGCCCGCCGCTTCGCGGAACGGGCCGTAGAATTCGGAGGCGAACTTGGTCGAATAGGACATGATCGCGACGTCGGTGAAGCCCGCTTCATCGAGCGCCCGTCGGATCGCTGCGACCGCCCCGTCCATCATGCCGGACGGCGCAACGATATCGACGCCGGCGCGCGCCGCGATGACGGCCTGTACGGCAAGATTCTCCAGCGTCTGATCGTTATGCACATGCCCGTCGACCAGCACGCCGCAATGGCCGTGATCGGTGAATTCACAGAAACAGGTGTCGGCGATGATCAGCATTTCCGGCGCGGCCATTTTCGCGCTGCGCACCATGCGCGCTACGAGGCCGTCTTCGCGCATCGTATCCGACCCGGTCGCGTCCTTGTGGTGCGACACGCCGAACAACAGCACCGCGCTGACGCCGGCCGCGCGCACCTCGGCCATCGTGTCCGGGATCATCGCTTCGGGGATCCGGCTGATCCCCGGCATGGATTTGATCGGGACCGGCGTTTCGATCTCCTCATCGACGAAAATCGGATAGATCAGATCGTCCGCCGACAGCGATGTCTCGCGCAGCATGGCGCGCATCGCCGGCGTTCCGCGCAGCCGCCGCATTCGCGTCGAAGGAAACATCCGAACCAACCTATCGCAGTGCGTATCTCAAACGGAGCGCGCACTATCGACCAAGCCGGGTCGGCTTGGCAATGGGGCCTGCGGGTGGGGAGGTTCAGCGCAAATCCAGCAGTCCGACAATCTCCGCTTTGAGCTCCTGAACCCGGGCGGCGGTGCGGGCGCGCGGACGCGGCCAGTCGAGATCCAGCACCTTCTCGACCCGGCCGGGCTGGCCACGCAACACCACGATCCGGTCGCTCAGAACGACGGCTTCTTCGATGTCATGGGTGACGAAGACCATGGTGAACCGGTCCGCCTCCCAAAGCGAGAGCAGATGGTCCTGCAGTTTCTGGCGCGTGAAGGAATCGAGCGCGCTGAACGGTTCGTCCAAGAGTAGGATTTTAGGCTGGCGCGCCAGGGCGCGGGCGATCCCGACGCGCTGCGCCATGCCGCCGGAAAGCTGCTTGGGGAAGGCGTCTTGGAAGTCCGCCAGGCCGACTTTGTCCAGCACATCGGCGATCCGGTCTTTCTGCTCGGCCTTGGGCAGGTCAAGGATTCCGAAGCGGACATTCTCCGCGACCGTCAACCAGGGCATCAGACGCGGCTCCTGGAAGACCATGGCGATCTCGCGGGACGGGCCGTCGACATGGGCGCCGTCGATGCTGACGCGTCCGGTCGTCGGCGCCTCCAGTCCGGCGACGATGCGCAACAGGGTCGATTTCCCGCAGCCCGAGGTGCCAAGCAGCGAGACGATCTTGTGCTCGCCGACGGTCAGATTGACCGGCTCCAGCGCCGGCCGGTCGGCGCCCGCGTCATCGGGGAAGCTTTTTGAAACGGTGTCGATATCGAGCATGGTTTTGACCCCCTAAGATTTCGAGTGTTCTTGCACGCCGAAGGAGTCTTGCCAGCGCAGAAGCCGTGCATTGAAGCGACCCAGCGCGGCGTCGCTGAGTTTGCCGGCGATGGCGAACAGGATCAGCGCGCCGATGATGATGGCTGGCCGGCCTGTCATCTGGCCGTCGATCATCAGGAAGCCGAGGCCTTCGCTGGCGCCCATCAATTCGGCGGCGACGACAAACATCCAGGCCAGGGCCAGGCCGCCGCGCAGGCCGGTCAGATAGGCGGGCAGGGTTGCGGGGATCAGCACCCGCCAGACCAGTTGGAATTGGTTCAGGCCCATGATCCGACCGACCTCGACCAGCTTTCGGTCGACATCCTGAATGCCGGTCATCAGGTTCAGATAGATCGGGAAGAAGGCGCCGATGGCGATCAAGGTGATCTTCGATGTCTCAAAAATGCCGAACCAAAGGATGAAGAGCGGCACCCAGGCGAGCGAGGGCACCGCCTTCAACGCCTGGATGGTTGGATCGAGCAGGGTGCGGGCCAGTCGGGAGTATCCGGTCGCGGCGCCCAACGCGGTCGCGGCGAGGGCTCCCCAGGCGAAACCCCAGATCAGGCGCTCGACCGTCACCAGGATATGGGTCAGCAGCGTGCCGTCGTCGATCAGATAGGCCAGTTCGTCGGCGACTTCGGCGGGCGCGGGCATCAATTGCGGATCGAAAACGCCCCATCGACTGAACAGGAACCAGACCGCCAACAGGCCGAACGGAACCAAGAGCGGCAGGATGGCCCGCGTGAGGGCGCGCCGCACCGCGGCCGCCGCCATGGACCGCGCCTGTTCCGGCGCGGCCCCCTTGGCGATTGAGCGGCGGGACCCGGCGGTCGTTTCGGCTTCCGCTATATCGATGCTGGACATGCGTCTCTCCTTTAACGGCGTGTCGGGTCGCCTGTCGGGTCCCTGGGCTCGGATCAGTTGCCGGTCAGCGACGCGAGGTAGCTGCTGTCGATCAGATCATCGACGACCGAGGCGACATCCACATCGGGCTTGATGACCTCGATCTTCTGCAGGATTTCGCCCGAAGCCAGCAGCGTCGCGCGTTTGTCGGCGTCGACCAGCGGGTTGCTCAGGTCGGTCCGTTCGGTGAGCTGCTTCTGGGCGACGTCTTCGTCGATCCGGGCGGCGCGGACGAGCGCGGCGGTCAATTCGTCCGGGTTCTCGATGGCGTATTTCCGGCCGCGTTCATAAACCGCCAAGACCCGTTTCACGAGGTCAGGATGCTGGGCGGCGAATTCCTCCCGCACGTTCAGAATGCCGTAGCTGTTCAAATCGGCGTTGCGGTAGAACAGCGTCGCGTCGCTGCGCAGCTCGCCCTTGGCCATATGCGGGTCCAGCCCGGCCCAGGCGTCGACCTGGCCTTTGGTCAGGGCGGTGTAGCCGTCCGGATGCTGCAGCAGGACCGGCTTGATGTCCTTCTCCGTCAGCCCGACGGAATCGAGCGCGCGCAGCAGGAAGATATGCGGATCGGTGCCGCGCGTGACGGCAACGCGCTTGCCGCGCAAGTCAGCGATGCTGGCGATGCCGGTCTCGGGACGGGTCACCAGGGCGGTCCATTCCGGCTTGGAATAGGCGTAGACGGCTTTGATCGGCAAGCCCGCGGCGCGCCCGATCACCGCCGAAGCGCCGGCTGTGGACCCGAAATCGAGCGATCTGCCGCGCAGGAATTCGAGCGCCTTGTTGGAGCCGAGCGACAAGACCCAGCGGACCTTGATTCCGTCCTTGTTGAACTCGTCCTCGAACCAGCCCTTCTCCTTCAAGAGCAGGGCGACCGGATTGTAGTAGGCGTAGTCGATGCCGATGCTGTCGGGCAGGTCGTCCGCTTTCGACTGACCAGCGAAGCCGAGACCCAGAGACGCCGCCAGCGCGGCGGTCGCGACCAGGAAAAACCGTTTCGAGATAGCCGGGTTTTTGGACCGGGAAGGGGATAGTGCAGTCATGGTCTTACTCCTCATCAGGCGCCCATTGCGCCTCTTGTGACGAGGCTCAATCGGAACCGGATGGGGAGGACTGCTTTCCGGCGGGGCAAAGAAAAAACCCGCGGCTTCGATAAGCAGCGGGTTCCCGACCCGCTCTCTTTAGCAAGTATTTATATAGCGCCCCAGCAATCTGAGCCTCAAATCGGCGCTGTGAGAGTGTGATAGTTCCGAAACGCTTTCGGCGTCAACAGAGAAAACCGAAAAACTTTTACTGCGTTGTTTTAGCAAGAGAATTTCCAGGACACGCCCTGAGAACCTGAGATCGGGACGTTGGTCGCCGGGTGATAGGGGCTGGTCTCCAGCGCGTTCCAGCGCCTTCCAGCACGACGCGCGGCGCGCCTCGTTCAAAGCAAACCGTCGCCAGAATCGCGCGTTGATTCAGTCCGGTCCGGTGGATATGTTGCGCCGCACATTTCATTGTAACCATTGTCACGCGCACTCGCGCCGAGCTGAAAGAATCATGGCCGTCGCGGCTCCACACACCGACACTTTCCAAGACATGATCCTGGCCTTGCATCGCTACTGGTCGGCGCAGGGATGCGTGATCTTGCAGCCCTATGACATGGAGGTCGGGGCGGGGACGTTCCATTGGGCGACGACCCTGCGCAGCTTGGGCCCTGACCCGTGGAAGGCCGCCTATGTCCAGCCCTCGCGTCGGCCGACCGATGGGCGCTACGGCGAGAACCCGAACCGGCTACAGCATTACTATCAATATCAAGTGCTGCTGAAGCCCTCGCCGGAGGACAGCCAGGAACTTTATCTCGGCTCGCTGCGCGAGATCGGAATTGATCCCTCGGCGCATGATATCCGCTTCGTCGAGGATGACTGGGAAAGCCCGACACTGGGCGCCTGGGGCTTGGGCTGGGAGGTCTGGTGCGACGGCATGGAGGTCAGCCAATACACCTACTTCCAGCAAGTCTGCGGCTTCGATTGCAACCCGGTCTCGACGGAACTGACCTATGGATTGGAACGCCTGGCGATGTATGTTCAGGGTGTCGAGAATGTTTACGACCTGAAGTTCAGCGCCGACATGAGTTACGGCGACGTCTATCACAAGGCCGAGGTCGAGTATTCGACGCATAATTTCGAACTCGCCGACACCGACATGATCTTCCGGCATTTCGAGGACGCGGAAAACGAGTGCCGTTCCCTGGTCGCTGCGGGAGTCGCGTTGCCCGCCTATGACCAATGTCTAAAGGCCAGCCATTTGTTCAACTTGCTGGACGCGCGCGGCGTGATCTCCGTAACCGAAAGGCAGGCCTACATCCAACGCGTCCGCGCATTGTCCAAAGCCTGCGCCGAGACCTATCTCGCCGGAACGGGAGCCGTCTAGTGGCCGAGTTCCTGCTTGAGATTTTCAGCGAGGAGATCCCCGCCGGCATGCAGTCTCGCGCCGCGGCTGAACTGCAAACTGCGTTGTTAGACGGGCTGAAGCAGGCGTCGATTGAGTTCAGCGCCGCCGCGTCCTATGCAACGCCGCGCCGCCTGACGGTAGTGTTTGACGAACTGCCGACCGAGCAGCCGGATCTGCGCGAGGAACGCAAGGGCCCGAAGGTCGGTGCGCCGGAGAAGGCGCTGCAAGGCTTCCTAAAGAGCGTCGGGCTCGACTCCATCGATCAATGCGACCAGCGCGACACGCCGAAGGGGCCCGTCTATGTCGCGGTGATCGAGCGCAAGGGCCGACCCACATCGGAGGTGCTGTCCGAATTGGCGAGCGCCGCGATTGAAGGCCTCACCTGGCCGAAATCCATGCGTTTCGCCCACGCCGGGTTCCGCTGGGTCCGGCCGATCCGCTCTATCGCTGCGGTCTTCGACGGGGCCGTGGTCGAGGGCGGCATCGATCTCAATCCAGGACGACTGGCCTTTGGCGGGACCAGCGAAGGCCACCGTTTTATGGCGCCGGGAACTTTCCCAATTTCGTCGTTCGAGGGCTACAAGCAAGAATTGCTCGACCGAAAGGTCATCCTTGACCCTGAGGAGCGCACGTCGGCGATCGAAGAGCAACTGTCGGCGCGGGCCTCCGAGGCGGGCCTGACGGTGCGGGACGATCCGCGGCTGTTGGACGAGGTCGTCGGACTGGTCGAATGGCCGGTGGTGTTGCTTGGCCGGATCGATGACGCCTTCATGAGCGTGCCGCCGGAAGTGCTGACCTCCTCAATGCGCGCGCATCAGAAATATTTCGCCCTGTCGACCCCAGACGGGGCCATGGCGGCGCGCTTCGCCGTCGTCGCCAATATCCAGGCGCCGGATGGCGGCGCGGCGATCGTTGATGGGAATGAGCGGGTTCTGCGCGCGCGCTTGGCGGACGCCAAGTTCTTCTGGGATCAGGATCGTAAGACGCCTTTGGAAGACCGGCTGGAAGATTTAGAGAAGATCGTCTTCCACGCCAAACTGGGCAGCGTCGCGGACCGGGTCGACCGGATCGCCGCGCTGGCCGAGGCGCTCTCGGACAGTATTGAGGGCTGTGATCCGCTGTCGGCGAGACGCGCGGCGCAATTGGCGAAGGCCGACCTGGTCTCCGGCATGGTCTATGAGTTCCCGGAACTTCAGGGCGTGATGGGCCGCTATTACGCGCTGGAACAGGATGAGGACGCGGCGGTCGCGCAAGCCATCGCCGATCATTACTCGCCTGTCGGGCCGGGCGATGCGTGCCCATCGGCGCCGATCTCGGTCGCCGTCGCCTTGGCGGAGAAGATCGATACGCTCGCGGGTTTTTGGCTGATCGATGAGAAACCGACCGGCTCCAAGGATCCGTTCGCCTTGAGGCGCGCCGCGCTGGGGGTTATCCGGCTGCTGCTGGAAAATGACGTCCGTCTGCCGCTCGGCCATGTGTTCGGCGAGGCGCTGGGCCTGTATGGCGAACAGGGGCGGGGTGAGGTCACGGTCGAAGACGCGACCGGGATTGTGCTCGACCTGATGGGATTCCTCGCCGACCGGATGAAAGTGCATTTGAAGGATGAGGGTGTTCGGCACGATCTGATTACCGCCCTGTTCGCCCTGGGCGATGAAGACGATCTCGTACGACTGATGGCGCGGGCGCACGCCCTGCGGGACTTTGTCGAATCCGAGGACGGCGCCAACCTGCTCACCGCCTATCGCCGCGCCGCCAACATTCTGCGGATCGAAGAGAAGAAGGACGGGGCCTCGTACCATGCGGCGCCGGACCCGGCCTTGTTCGACCAGGATGAAGAGGTTGCGCTGGCGGCGGCGTTGTCGAAGGCGGAAGCGGCCTCCACTCAGGCGCGGGAACATGAGGATTTTGCGGGTTCGATGATGGCGATGAGCGCGTTGCGTGCGCCGGTTGACGGCTTCTTCGACCATGTCACCGTGAACGCGCCGGGCGCGGCGATCCGACAAAACCGCTTGAAACTGCTGTCCCGAATCCGAGCGGTGATGGAGACGGCGGCGGACTTTTCGAAAGTCGAGGGCGACTGACAGCGCCCAAAGGGATACACGGACCGGGGGATGGTTATGAGCACGGGTGAATTGGCTGACGTGACTGGAAGCGAGAGCGGCATGACGAAATGGGTTTATAATTTCGGCGGTGACACGTCCGAGGGCGGCGCCGGGTTGCGTAATCTGCTGGGCGGCAAGGGCGCCAATCTGGCGGAAATGGCGGCGATCGGCCTGCCGGTGCCGCCCGGTTTCACCATCACGACCGAGGTCTGCACCTATTTCTACGCCAATGACCGGCAGTATCCGGCCGACCTGAACGATCAAATCGCCGCCGGCGTCGCCTCAATCGAACGCGCGGTCGGGGCTAAGTTTGGCGATCCGGAGAATCCTCTGCTCGTTTCGGTCCGCTCGGGCGCGCGGGTCTCGATGCCCGGCATGATGGACACGGTTCTGAACTTGGGGTTGAACGACGAGACGGTCGAGGGACTGGCGCGCGCGAGCGGCGATCCGCGTTTCGCCTATGACAGCTATCGCCGGTTTATCCAGATGTACGCCGATGTGGTCATGGGCGTCGACCATCACGATTTCGAAGACTTGCTGTCCTTGCGTAAGGACCTGGCCGGCGTCGAACAGGATATGGACCTGACGGCGGAGGACCTGAAAGCGTTGATCCAGGAATACCGAGATTTGGTCGTGTCCGAGTTGGGCAAGCCCTTCCCGCAGGATGTGCATGAGCAGCTATGGGGCGCCGTCAGCGCCGTCTTCGGTTCCTGGCAAATCCATCGCGCCGTCGTCTATCGCCGCCTGCACGGGATTCCCGAGGAATGGGGTACGGCGGTCAATGTCCAGGCGATGGTGTTCGGCAATATGGGTGAGAATTGCGCGACCGGCGTCGCCTTCACCCGCGATCCGGGCAATGGCGAGAACATTTTCTTCGGCGAATTTCTGGTCAACGCGCAGGGTGAAGATGTGGTCGCCGGGATCCGTACGCCGCAACATCTGACCGTGCGGGGCAAGAACCTGCAGGGCTCGACCCTGCCGGCGATGGAAGAGGTGATGCCGGCGCTGTTCGGCGAGCTCAACGACATCCGAAGCACGCTGGAGTCGCATTACAAGGAAATGCAGGATGTCGAGTTCACCGTCCAGAACGGCAAGCTCTATATGCTGCAGACGCGGACCGGCAAACGCACCGGCAAGGCCGCCATCAAGATCGCCCGCGACATGGTGGCGGAAGGCCTGATCGACAAAAAAACTGCGGTATTGCGCGTCGAGCCGCAATCGCTCGACCAGTTGCTGCACCCGGCGCTCGATCCGAATGTCGAGAAGAAGGTGATCGGCAAGGGGCTGCCGGCCAGCCCCGGCGCCGCCAGCGGCCGGATCGTCTTCTCCGCCGATCAGGCCGAGAAATGGGCCCATGACGGTGAGAAGGTCATGCTTTGCCGGGTCGAAACCTCGCCGGAGGATATCCACGGTATGCATGCGGCCGAAGGCATCGTGACCACGCGCGGCGGCATGACCAGCCACGCGGCCGTTGTCGCGCGCGGCATGGGCCGGCCCTGTGTCGCCGGGGCGGGCGATGTCACCATCGACTACGCCGCTGGGACCTTCAGTGTCGGCGATGCGGCGCTGAAAGAAGGCGATTGGATCACCATCGATGGCGCCGCCGGGGAAATCTTCGCCGGCCGCGTGCCGACCGTACAGCCGGAATTTGGGGAAGACTTCGCGGCCATCATGGCATGGGCGGACGAGGTGCGCCGCTTGGGCGTGCGCGCCAACGCTGAGACGCCGGAAGACGTGCGCACAGCGCGCGATTTTGGCGCCGAGGGGATCGGGCTCTGTCGGACCGAGCATATGTTCTTCGAAGGCGATCGGATCGTGGCGGTGCGCGAGATGATCCTGGCCGAGACCGAGGAAGGCCGCCGCGCCGCGCTGGACCAGATCCTGCCGATGCAGCGCGCCGATTTCGTCGAGCTGTTCACGATCATGAAAGGGCTGCCGGTGACGGTGCGCCTGCTCGATCCGCCCTTGCATGAATTCTTGCCGCGCGAGAAATCCGAGTTCGACGAAATCGCCGCGGGCACGGGCGTCAGCGTCGAAAAGGTCCGGCGCCGCGCCGCGCAGCTTCAGGAATCGAATCCGATGTTGGGTCATCGCGGCTGCCGCTTGCTGAACTCCTATCCTGAGATTTGCGAAATGCAGGCGCGCGCGATTTTCGAGGCGGCCTTGATCGCAGCCGAACAAACCGGCGAGCCGGCCCATGTCGAGGTCATGATCCCGTTGGTCGGCATGAAGAAAGAGTTGGACCTGCTGAAGGCGGTGATCGACCGCACGGCGGACCAAGTCGCTGCGGAGAAGGGGGCCGCGCCGCCTTACACTGTCGGCACGATGATCGAATTGCCCCGGGCCGCGTTGCGCGCCGGCGAGATCGCCGATAGCGCCGCATTCTTTAGCTTCGGCACCAACGATTTGACCCAGACCGCTCTGGGGATCAGCCGGGATGACGCGGGCAGCTTTCTTGGCGCCTATGAGCGCCAGGGCATCATTGAAAGCGATCCTTTCCAGACCTTGGATACGGAAGGGGTCGGCGAGCTCATCTCCTTGGCGCGAGAGCGGGGGCGCGCCACCCGGCCCGGGCTGAAGACCGGCATTTGCGGCGAACATGGCGGCGATCCGCGTTCCATCGCGTTCTGCGAACAGGTCGGTTTGGATTATGTCTCCTGTTCGCCGTTCCGTGTGCCGATCGCCCGGCTCGCCGCCGCGCAGGCCGCCATACGGGCGGAACAAGAATCGTAGGCCGAAAGAACGTGTGGGTCCGGACGGCGGAATGATGAACATAGGCTGTCATGAGCGACGTCGGACCGCGCAGGACGGATACCAGGAAAACCGTCGAAATCGTGTATGGCGAGCCCGAGGCTCAGTTGCGCAGCAACATGCGGCTCGCCATGCGCAACGCCAAGTTCGAGACTATCATCGAACTCGATCGCACGGATAAGGTGAGGGCCTTTCTGGGGTCGCGGTCGCCGGATCTTGTCATACTAGACGGCGGCTTGAAGGGCGGCGCCGTTTCGGGATTGATTTCTGATGTGCGGCACGGCCGGCTTGGCCGAAATCCGTTTATTCCCTTTATTGTGACATTGTGGAGCCCGACGGCGGAACTCGTTCATGAGACCGCAAATTCCGGGGTCGACGATATGCTGGTCAAACCGGTCTCGCCTCAACGTCTCGTCGATCGGATCGGCGTCCTGACCGACAATAGGAAACCGTTTATCGTCACCGCCGACTACATCGGTCCGGACCGGCGCAAGGATCCGGACCGCGGTTCTGAGATTCCGAAATTCGATGTCCCGAACAGCTTGAAAGCCAAGATTGAAGGCGAACGGGTTGAGTCGGCGCGCTTCGATTCCATGATTTCCGCGGCGCTAAAGAAGATTGACGGTCTACGTCTCAAGCGAAACGCCTTCCAGTTGTGTTTTCTCACAGAACTCGCTCTGCCAATGCTACAGTCCAGGCGCGGCGCGCAGAATGACGTGCTGGAGACTTTGCAAGCGATCGATAAAGTCGGCCGGGACACTGCGGCGCGGCTTGCCGACTCCCGGTATGCGCATCTCGGCGGCGTCTGCAGGAACCTGATCGACGTGGCGGGACGGCTGCTAGACGACCCGGAGGACCCGCTGGACAAAGATGTGGAACTGCTGAAGCCTCTGTCGGACGCGATTTTGGCCGGCCTCAATCCGTCCGCCGACGCAGCTGAGATGGCGGGGGAGATCGACGCGGCTCTCGAAAACTATAAGAAAAGGCAGATGACGCGCGGCGGCCGATAACGGCGACCAATAACAGCGATCGGCGCGGTTTGCGAGACGCCGTCTACGCTCACGCCTTGCGCGCCAGCACCGTTTGGAAAAGCGTTTGGTAGGCGTCGACCACATGGGCCTTTGAATACTTGTTTCGATACTCTGCGGCGCCGGCCTGCGCGAGCCGGTCGGCCAGATCCGGATTGTCGATCACCGTCTGGATCGACGCGGCCAGTCCGACCGGATCGTTGATCGGCGACAGCAGCCCGGTCTCGCCGTGGTCGACGAGAAATCCGGGTCCTTGGGAATCGCAGGCGACAACCGGCACGCCGTGCAGCCATGCTTCGAGCACCATGTTTCCCAGAGGCTCGTGACGGGACGAACACAGGAAGACATCGGCGGCGGCGAGAAGCGCTTCCGGGTCGTCGCGCCATCCTAGAAATCGGACGCGATCGCCAACACCCGTCCGCTGCGCCAGGCTCTTCAGCGTCGCATCCTCCGGCCCGGCGCCGGCGATCCAGAGATATGCGTCAGGGACTTGGGCCAGCGCCCCGATCGCGACATCGAAACCCTTGTTCTGATGCAGCCGGCCTAGGCAAAGCAGCAGCGGCGCAGCGTCGGGCGTATTCAAGGCGGCGCGCGGCTGCGGTGCGGCCTCGGCTTCTTCTGCGAAGTTTGGGATGTACCACGCCCGGTCGGCCGGCCAACCGTTGCGAACTATATGATCGCGTAGATCGGGCGTGTTGCCGATCAAATGATGGCAGTTATTGTAGTATTTAAGATTGTAGTATCCGCCCAAACGCCCAATGGTGATATGGCGCCCGCGGGGCGTTGCGGCTGCGGCGCGGTTCATCCAGGCGAGGGCGATGTTTGGCTCCAAGCGCGTGACCAAGCTCCTGAGCTTGATCGCCGTCATGATGTCCAGCGGTCCGCCGAAACGACATTGGGTGACCGGAACGCCACCCTGCCTGAGCAGAGCGGTGCGGCGGGTGTTCGTGCGGATCGCCGCATGCTGGTCCACCCCAGCCTCCTGCAGGCCGAGGGTCAGGCGTTCGAAGAAGCGCTCGGCGCCGCCCTGAGACGCGCCCGCCATAAGCTGTAACACCTTCATTTCCGTGTTCCTGCCGTCGCGTCCCGGTCTGAGGCGCGTCCCGATCCGAAGCGCACCGCGTCTGCGGCGCCGATGGAAGGCCCAATAGAGCGGAAGACTTCATATGGCCGGCGTCCCGCGGACGCAAGGCGATGGCGCGTCAGGCGGGGCCTTTCTCGGATTGCAGACGCGCCCTCAGTTCCGTGATCGCCGCCAGCACTGTATCCACCGCCAAGCCGCCCATCAGGGTGCCCGCGTTGTGGCGGCCGTAAATCGGCGATTTGGCCAGTTCTTCATAGCTTTCCGGAGTCCGCACCGTGATGGATTTCGGGCCCCAGGGCGCATAGAGCGTATCGCGAGTCGGCCCGAAAAGGCCGACCGTCGGCGTCTCAACCGCCGCCGCCATATGCATCAGGCCTGAGTCGTTGCCGGTATATAGATCGGCCCTTTCGATGCATGCCGCCGCAACGCCCAACGGCGTGCCGAACAGATCGATCCTACGGTCGGCCGGTAGGGCGTCGCGCAACGCCGTCGCCGCCGTCTCTTCGCCGGGGCCGCCGATGATCGCCACATAGGCGTCTTCGTATGGACCGCCTGGCGCCGTCAACCGTCGAGCCAGTTCGGTGAAGCGCTCGATCGGCCACATCTTGCCTTGCCAATTCGCGGTCGGTCCGAACATGACGACCGAGGGCGCGTCCGTCGTATCGGGGAAGGGGAAATACTCGGCCGCGCGCGCCCGATGCGCGTCGGTGACCCAGATTTTCGGCGCCGGCGGGTCGTTCTCCATGTTCAGTACGCTGGCGGCGAGCGGCACGCGATGAACCGGTCCGGTCGGCCGCCGCTCGGTCAGCAAACGCTTTCGCAGCACGCTGTAGCCGATCATCGAATTGCGGAAATCGACGACCATGTCCCAGGGTCCCGGCGCGACCTGCGCCCATAGTTTGAGCCAGTGAGACCCTCGACTGCGCGTCTTCCGGAACGGGATCAGGCGCTCCAAAGCCGGAAAACCTTCGAACAATCCCGCAGCGACCGGGCCGGCGGCGATGGTGAAACGGGCTTCCAGGTGACGGCGATGCAGTTCCCGCAGCACGCCGCTCGAGAGGATGGCGTCGCCGAGACGGTTGGACGTGATATAGAGGATGCGCATGATGTACCGGCTGGCGCCTGTTCCGGCGCGGGACTAGAGCGGACGAGCGTGGTTGCGCCGGTCAAGAACCGAACCGCGTCATCCTCGGCCGCGGGCGTAGCGGCGGCGAAGCGCCGTGTCAATCCGGGGCCTCGGGCTTGGGGTCAACGGACGCGGTCACGCCGGCCCCATGTGTCAAGCCGGGTCGGTTCAGAGGGTGTTTGGAACTTGCGCCCGGCGTGCGCCGTTCCTACCTCCATCGGGGCCAGAACTCGGTCGCGTCGGCAAAGCAAAGAGCTGAAGGACGTGTCGCCGAGGATGGGTCGACTGATCGACAAACTGGAGCTCGCACATGTCCCTCCTCCTCGCGCCATTACCGCATCGCGGCGTCCTTACCGTCGCCGGCGCGGACCGGGCGGCGTTCCTGCAGGGTCTGATCAGCAACGACATGGATCGGCTGGCGGCGGCGCCGGCCCTCTGGGCTGCGCTGCTTACCCCACAGGGCAAGTTTCGGCACGAGTTCTTTGTTGCGCTGGACGGAGACCGGTTTTTGCTGGATTGCGAGGGCGGCGACCGGCTGGTCGATCTGGGCAAATCCTTGTGGCGCTTCAAGCTGAGAAGCGATGTGGCCTTAGGTCTCGAAAAGGACTGGCATGTGCATGCCGTGATGGGCGCTGACGCAGAAAGAGCGCTGAATAAAGCGCCGTCGCCCGGCGTTTGGTTTGTCGATCCGCGAACGCCCGATATCGGTTGCCGGTGGCTGACGCCGCTGTCGGCTGACCAAGCCGCCGCTTTTATCGGGGCGGAGCGCGCCCCATTGTCGGTCTATGACCGGGCGCGCATCGATCTAGGTCTGCCCGACGGCAGCCGAGATTTGCAGCCGGACAAGGCGATTTTGTTGGAGAACGGCTTTGACGAGCTCAATGGGCTCGATTGGGACAAAGGGTGCTATATGGGTCAGGAACTGACGGCCCGAACCCGATATCGCGGTCTGGTCAAGAAGCGCCTGATCCCGGTTTCATTGGCCCCTGCATCGGGCGCGCCGCCTGCGCCTGGAGAGACGATCTCCGCAGGCGGGGTCAACGCCGGGGAATTAAAATCGATCGCCGGCGACAAGGCCCTCGCCTTGCTGCGGTTAGAGCACGTCCGGCGCGCGATCGAAGGCGGTGACGTTTTGATGGCCGGCGGCGTAGAAGTAACGCCGGCCCCGCCGGTTTGGCTGACGCTTATGGCGGAAGAGCGGACCTAGCGCGCTAACCGTCATGCGGTTTTGACGTCCGAGCTCCGGGCGAGACCGTCTCGCTCGATCGCATCACATAGGCGGTCCCGCATGCGAGATCCGGTAGGAAACCATTGATTCTCATCGAAGATTTGGGGCGCTTGGTGATTTTTTGATAGTGCATTGCAGCAAGTATGTATATATCTGCTGGCGGTGTGGCGGATGATGGTCATTCGCTTAGGGCGGGTAGTGAGGCGGTGACGTGACCAGGCGTCAGTTGTCTTTCGAAGTCTATTACCTCCAGGACGGGCGCTGGCGCTTGCACGCGCGCTATGGGCCCGCCGAGGGCGACGAAGCAATCAATGATGCGAAATATCTCGACACCACCGGCTTCGAAGCTGCGTGCGTCGTGCGCGATTCGTTCGACGTGGCGCACAGCGTTTCCGATGAAACGATCATCTACCACACGCCGACATTAAAAGCGCGTCCGCTGGTCTCTCAGATCGCCGAAGACGCCGCCGCGGGCGGCGCGCCGCGCGCCGTCATGCCGGCGCCGGAAGGCTCGGTCGCGGCCAACGCCGCCAAGTCCGCCGAAGCGCAGGAGCGCGCTTTTTTGGCGACGCAGCTTCGTGAGGCGGCGGCGCAGACTCAGGCGGCGGAACAGGCCGCGGCCGCAAGACGCGATCGTCGGCGTGAGGCGTCAGCGCCCCGTAGGCCGGGGACAGGCGATCTGGTTCTGAAATTCCTGGCGTTCGCTATATTCGGCCTGATTATCGCGTCCTCGGCTGCGGGGATCGTCTACTTGGCTCTGCAGCAGCTGGTCTCGCTGGGCGTCGGGATCGAGAAGGAAATTGCTCAGGCGGCTGTCATCGGCGCCTTCGTGCTGGCGTTCGCCGGCGCTTTCATTCCTTCATTTCGGCGCTTCGTAAAAGTCGCCTCCAACACTGAGTATGACCAAGCGGGCTCCGCCGCTGTCTCGCCAGGTCCCGCCGCCGCGTTCGACGGCGCCGATCTGCATGCCGATGCGGTCGATGAGGCGGCGGCGTTTGAGAGTGTTGAGGATTTCGATGATTTGACAGTCCGCCTGGAGGCGCTGGACGCTGAACCGAGCGCGACGGCCACCCGGCGGGGCCATGAAGCGCCCCAAGAGGCGGTTGCGGGGCCTTATCCCGACTTGGCGCAGGACGGTTCCGACGAACTCGCCGCCGCCGAGGCCAAGATCGCCAATGAAGTTGAAACCCAACCCATCCATGGCGAGAGCGGCGGGGACCTGGGGCGGATGACCTTGGAGCTGGAAAGGGTCGAGCTTGAGGCGCGCCGGATCGTCGGAGAGGCCTTCGATGACTATACGCGGTTCGGTCTGACGCTGTTCTTCACAGGGGCCGGCGAGGCGTTCGCGCGGAAGTTCAAGGTCGCGTCGGATACCGCCCGCGACGCGGTGACGGTGCTGGCGGTGCGGCTCGGCAATCCGGAATCGATCGCCAAAGGCTTCGTGCACAATATCGAAGAATACCTGATCGACGACCGATATCTGGCGATGTATCAGAGCGGCCGCTCCGCCGCCTATCGCCGTTTGGCGGACGAGAACGCGCCTCTGGGACTGGATGAGGCGATTGCTGTTTGGCGAAACCCGCGCCTGCCGGAAAAGCGCCCCCCTGAGGCCCCGACGTTCGACCCGGCGCAAGCTGAGGCGCTTGGCGCGGCCAGCGGCGCGGAGGGGGACGCCATGGCCGATGCGGATCCTGCGGATGGCGACGCCGCCAAGCCTACGCGGCCGGAAAGTAGCGACAAATTCGTCGCCGTACTCTTCACCGACATCGTCGACAGCACCGAACTGCAACAGGCCAAGGGCGATCATTGGATGATGGACGTGATCCGCGCCCATAACGAGATCGTGCGCGAGGGCGTCAAGCGGCATGGCGGTCGTGAGATCAAACACACGGGCGATGGAATCATGGCGACCTTTCCGACCGCACAGACGGCCGTCAAAGCCTCGATCTCCATGCAAAAGGGTTTTGATCGGTTCCGTGCGGCCATGCCCGATCGCGGATTCGAGGTCCGCATCGCGATCAGCGCCGGCGAGCCGATTCACGAGAGCGGCGATATCTTCGGCACGCCGGTCAATTTGGCGGCGCGCATCCTCAGCAAGACGGAACCGAACGCCATCTGCGTGGCGGGCGTGGTGAGGGATTTGTGCGGTCCGACGCTGCGTTTTGAGCAAATCGGGGCCATGCGTCTGAAGGGCTTCGCTGAGGCGCAGACGATCTGTCGAGTCGTTTTTGACGGCGTCCGGAACCGCCAGGCCGCCGCCTGAACTTCCGAACGCCGCGCCGCTTGTTTCGCGCCCGGTCTTGTCATTCCGGTCATCGCTGTTGTCCCTAGGCCAGGCGGCGGTCGCGCCTTGGATTGGTCCGCCATGGTTGCTATTTAGACAGCGGAACGAGTCGCGAAGGAGCCCCGCGCATGACCGCCTGCATCATCGGTTGGAACCACTCGAAATTTGGCAAATTGGAAGGCGAGGACGTTGAATCCTTGCTGATCGACGTGGCGGCCAAGGCGCTGAAAGACGCGGAGACGGCGCCGGAGGAGATCGATGCGATCTATCTCGGCTTCTACAATGGCGGCTTTTCGCGCCAGGATTTCGGCGCCTCCCTCGTCCTGAACGGGATCGAAGGTCTGCGCTGGAAACCGGCGACGCGGGTCGAAAACGCCTGCGCCACCGGCTCCGCCGCTGTCCATCAGGGCGTGAATTTCATCGAAGCCAAACAGGGCCGGAAGGTGCTGGTGATCGGCGTCGAAAAAATGACCGATACGCCTGGCAAGCAGATCGGCGAGATCTTGCTCTCCGCCTCCTATGTCAAGGAGGAGGCGGCGGTCGAAGGCGGCTTCGCCGGCGTGTTCGGCCAGATCGCCAGCAACTATTTTCAGAAATACGGCGATCAGTCGGATTCTCTGGCGACCATCGCCGCCAAGAACCACAAGAATGGCTGCGGCAACCCGATGGCGCAGATGCATAAGGATTTGGGCTTCGCTTTCTGCCGCACTGAATCCGAAAAGAACCCGATCGTCGCCGGACCGTTGAAACGCACCGACTGTTCACTGGTTTCCGACGGGGCCGCCGCCTTGGTCTTGGCCGATCTCGAAACCGCGATGAGCCACAAGAAAGCAGTCGTTTTTCGCGCCCGCCATCATGTGACCGATATGATGCCGATGTCGCGCCGCGACATGACCTTTCTCGAAGGCTGCGCCCAGGCCTGGAACGGCGCCTTGGATCGCGCCGGGATGGCGGTCGAGGATCTCGATCTGGTCGAGACCCATGACTGCTTCACGATCGCCGAGCTGATGCAATATGAGGCGATGGGCCTGACCGCGCGCGGCGAGGGCTGCAAGGCGGCGATGGAGGGCTGGACCCAAAAGGACGGAAAGCTGCCTGTGAACGCCTCAGGCGGTTTGAAGGCCAAGGGCCACCCGATCGGCGCGACCGGCGTCTCGATGCATATCCTGACCGCCATGCAGCTGCGCGGCGAGGCCGGCGATTTTCAGGTCGACGGCGCGAAAACCGGCGGCGTTTTCAATATGGGCGGGGCCGCGGTCGCGAATTATTGCTCGATCCTCGAGGCTATCCGTTAGGCCCGTCCGGGACGGTTGCACAGAAACGCACCGCGCGCGGCTCTCGGCGTATTGACGGCGCCGCGCGAGGCGACTAATCACCGGCCTTGCCATTCGGCGGCGCTTACCACAGCCGGCCCTCACCGGGGCCGGTCCGCGCGCCGCCGGGCCGCGGAGAGGTGGCAGAGTGGTAATGCAGCGGATTGCTAATCCGTCATCGGGTCATACCGATGCCCGGGTTCGAGTCCCGGTCTCTCCGCCAGTACTTGTCTCGCGCTTGTTTCGCTACGCTCAACCGCTCCGACGCGGCGGCTTGTGATCGTCGGGCCGTGGCTGCGGCCTTGCTGAGTGGTCGCGCTTCGTCTTTCGCCGCCGACTCCCAATTGACACTGATACAATCCGGACAAACGGCGGGTCTGACGCCCGGCTGTTTGCGCTTGTCCTGGCCATAAGCGGCGGCCCGATCTAAGCCCGCAAAACCGGCTGTTTGAACACCGAAAGATCCAGCGTGTTCAGATTGTTAGAGGATATCCGCATGTCAAAATGCCGGATGGTGCCCCCAGAGAGACTTGAACTCCCGACCCCCTGATTACAAATCAGGTGCTCTACCAACTGAGCTATAGGGGCCCGGGGAGGGCGCGATGTGGGCGGCCTCCCGGTGCGCGAGTGGGCGGTCGTGGTCGCCGGAACCCGCGTCAGGCTTGTGCGTTTCCTAGCGGCGGCGGCGGGGCTTGGCAATAGGCGGGCGACGGCGGGGCGGAGAACTGCTAGGGTCCCGGGATGACTGGATCTAGGCGGCTGAACAGGCGGGGAGGGCCGGGCGTCGCGCGCCGGGCGCGGCTCGCTTTGCGCGCGCTTTTTTGCGTCTTCCCAGAGTTGTCCGTCTTCCCAAAGCGGTCGGGGGGCTGCCGCCGGCCCGGATTCCAGAGCCTGTCCGGTCTGGCGGGCGCGCTTGGCTTACTGGTCGGCTTGGCCGCGTTGGGCGTGGGCGCGCAAGAGCAGCGCGGCGGTTTCACCGTTTCCCCAGCCTACGGCGCAGTGACGGTGCTGGCGGTGTCGGCGGCGGGCGCGCCGGACTCGCCTCTGCTCGTGGAAATCGATCATCGAACGCCGGGGCCGGTGCGCTTGATGATCCGCAATGATGGGTTTGTCTCCCAACGGCCCGGCGTCTATCGCGGGTTTCAGCACCTCTCGATCCTGCTGCGGGTCCGCAACGCCTCGGACCGCACCTGGATTGGCTACGATTTGGAGTTGCAGGCCGAGGCGGGAACGCCGAGCGACTATTGGGATGGGTTGTCCTTCAATCAGCCGTCTCGGATCGACGCCTATGGCGGCTTCCGGTCCGATCTTTTCGAGACTGGACAGCGGATCGCCGAGCCCGCGGACCGGGTCCGGTTCCACGGCGGCGCTGTCGATGCGGGCGGCGTTGTCGAGTTCCGCTTCGTCGTCACCGACACCACGCCGGAGCGCGACTTCTATCTGATGTTGGAGCCGGTTTTCGTCTATGCCTGACCGGCGGCCGCACGCCGGCTACGCGCGATTTCATAAAGCGCAATGGCGGCGGCGTTCGAGACATTCACGCTGTCGAGCCCCGATCCGGCGAGCCCGCGCGCCATCGGAATGGAGAGCAGGGCGTCACATCTTTCGGCGGTGAGCCGGCGCAGCCCGGCGCCTTCTGCGCCCAAGACCAGGGCGGCCGGGAACGCGATGTCAGTCTCGCCCATCCGCCGCTCGGCGGCGCCGTCGAGCCCGACGATCCAATAGCCCGCCTCTTTGATCCGATCGAGCGCGCGCGCCAGATTGCCGACCCGCGCGATCGGCGCCGTCTCGAGCGCGCCGCTGGCGGCCTTGGCCAGGACCGCTGTCTCCGGCGGGGCGTGGCGGTCATGCATGATCAGGCCCGCCGCGCCGAACGCGGCCGCGCTGCGCAGGATCGCGCCGACATTGTGCGGGTCTGAAACCTGATCCAGGATCAGCAGCGGGGCCGCCGTTTCGTCGGTCCCCGCGATGCGTTTGGATTCGGCCAGGACATCCTCAAGCGCGGCCGCCGGCAGCGGGGCGCAATCGAGCAACAACCCTTGATGCACCGCCCCTTCCGGCGCGGCGGCGTCGATCTCCTGCGCGCTCAGAAGCCGTGCGTCCGTCAGGTCCCGGCCGAGCCTGTCCTGCAATCGCTCCAGAGCGGCTTTCGAGCCCCACAGGCTTCGGATCTTGCGGTTCGGATTAGCCAGCGCCGCCGCCACCGCGTGGAAGCCGTAGAGAAGATGCGCGTCGCCGGCGCGCGGCGCGGCGGTCGCGGCCCGGCGCTGGTTGTTTCCGCGTTGGTTGGGGCCGCGTTTGGCCGCACGGGGTCGGCTATGACGGGACATCGCCTTGCTCCTTTCGCCGAGAGAGTCGCGCGGCCCGGCGCTCTTCAGACTCGCCAGTTCAAGAGGCGGCGCTCGATCGCGCCGACCGACGCGTTTACGAGCACGCCGAGGACCGACAGGATCGTTACGCCTGCGAACAGGCGCTCCAGATCATAGAGCGAGCCGGCCTCCAGAATATAGGCGCCGACGCCATACTCCGCGCCCAGCATCTCGGCCGCGACCAACAAGATGATCCCGATCGCCAGCGAGACGCGAAGGCCCGAAAGGATGCCGGGCATGGCGCCGGGCAGCACAATCTTCCGAACGATCGAGAACCAGGATAGGTTGAAGCTTTGACCCATGCGGATCAGGCTGCGATCGACATTGTCCACCGCGCCATAGGCGGCGACCACGGTCGGTGTAAAAGTGCCCAGCGCGATCAGCGCGTATTTCGATCCTTCATCGATGCCGAACCAGATCACGAAGAGCGGCAACAACGCGATCTTCGGGATTGGGAAGATCGCCGCGACAAGCGGCGTCAGGCCGGCCCGGACATAGCTGAACAGACCGATCAGAACGCCGATCGCGACCCCCGCCCCAACGCCGAGCGTCGCGCCGACCGCCAACCGGCCTAGGGACGGCCCCAGATGCTTCCAGAGAAGGCCGCTGTCCCACAGCTCGACAAAGGTCGCCAGCACATCGCTGGGACGGGGCAATGTCAGGTTGGAGATCACGCCGGTTCTCGTTCCCCATTCGATCAGCAAGATCAGCAGGATGAACAGCAGGGGGCCGATCCATCTTTTACGTGTTGGGGCGAATCCCCCGCCGCGAAAGGCGACGCGTTTGCCCGTGTCGGCCGTGTCGGGTGCGTTCCGGGACGCGGTCGCTTCAGACATCGATCAACTCCTGGTCCGCCGCCTGCGCCTCCTCGCGCATCAGGGACCACAGCCGTTGCTGCTCCCGTTCCAGATCGGGGTCGCCGACCCGCCGGTCCTGAAGCGGCGTTTCAAGTTTCACAATCTCGCGGACCCGGCCCGGTCGACGGGACAGAACGACGATTTCGTGGCCCAGAAGCACGGCTTCCTGAAGGTTATGGGTGACATAGACCGCGGTGAAGGGCCGCCGAGTCCACAGCCCGACCAGATCCTCCATCAGCAAGGCGCGAGTTTGGCTGTCGAGGGCTGACAGAGGTTCGTCCATCAGCAGCACGGCCGGGTTGACCGCCAGCGCTCGGGCGATGGCAACGCGCTGCTTCATCCCGCCGGACAGTTGCTTGGGCAAGGCGTCGCGGAAATCGGACAATTTGGTGCGCGCCAGCACATCACCGATGATGCGCTCTGTCTCGGCGTTGGGGAGGCCGTGATCCTCAAGCGCCAGGCTGACATTGCCGGCGACGCTGCGCCAGGGCAGCAAGGCGAAGTCCTGAAATATGAATGTCAGTGGGTTCAGGCATCCCGCTGGCGGATCGCCGCCTTGCAAGATCGCGCCCGACGCCGGCCGCTCCAATCCGCCGATCAGGCGCAGCAGTGTGGATTTTCCGCAGCCGGACGGACCGATGACGCAGACGATCCGGCCCGACGGAATGGTCAGGGAGATATCCTCCAACACCGCTACGGAACCGTAGGCGTGGCGGATAGAGTCCAGGTGAAGGTCCATCACCGATATTGAGCCTTGCGCGCGGGCTGGAGGCGGATCGCCCCGGCGCCGCGCGCAGCCGCTAGAACGTCTCGACGTAGGACGCGTCGACCAAGGTTTCGAACGTGATCGATTGCTTGACCAGGTCTTCCGACTTGAACCAGTCCAACTGGTCGCGGATCGACGCCGCGTTCATCGCCGCCCCTTTGTTGATCCGCATCGCGCCATTGACGATGCTGGGTTTCGCTTTGTCGTACGGGCGGTCGGTATAGACATATTTGTGGATCAGTTTGACCATCGCCTCGGCCCCGTCCTCGCCTTCCGTCTTATCGACCAAGGCGGCGTTGAAGTCGTCGGCGCCTTTTGAGAAGGCGCGCAGGAAGGCCTCTGTCTTGCCGCGCTCGTTGGCCGCGTTCGACGCCGAGGTGAAGACGGTCGTGACCTGATAATTCGGGATATAGTCGGCGACATCGCCGATGATGTGAACGGCCCCGCTGCCGGCCAGCGGCTTGGCGATATGCGGGACGATCGACCAGGCGTCGACCTGGCCGGATTTCATCGCGCCGATGATCGCGCCGACCTTCTGCAACGGTTTGAAGGAGACGGAGACGCCTTCCTTCGCGGCGATCTTGCTGCCCATATAATGGAAGGACGACCCGGCCTGGGTGACCGCGAAGCTGCGGCCTTCAAGCGCCGCGGGCGTGGTCAGGCCCGCCTTAAAGGCGGCGTCCGAGGCCAGGATCTTCTGGCCGTCGATGCCGGCTTCTTCCGACAGCGCGCCACCGATCACTTTCGCCGCACCCTTCTCGGCCAAGGAGATCAGGCCGCCTGAGACGGCGGTCACGGCGTAATCCGCGTCGCCGGAGGCGATGGCGACCGCCATGGGCTGGGCGGCCTGGAAGAATTTGAAACTGACGTCCAGGCCTTCGTCCGAGAAGTAGCCGCGCTCAAAGGCGACGAAACTCGCGGCGTGGCTGGTGAAGCGCAGGGCCCCGACATTCAGTTTGGTGCTTGCCAAGGCCGGCGTCGCCAGCATCGGCGCGGCGGCGGCCGCGCCCATCAGGCCAAGCGCCCCGCGTCGGTTCAAATGCGTCATAATCGTCTCCCTGATACGAGTGTTTGGTTGGTCGCCGGCCTGTGTCGCGGCGTTCGTGGGGCCTAGTCAAGGGTATCTGGACCGGCGCCGCAACCACCCCGGATCAGGTCGCTCTAGTCGGGCGCTTCGCGTTGTCGTCGCTTTGTCCGGAAACGTCGCTGAAACGGGGCCTGCGGGAGTTGACAGGTCGATGCGCAAACCATACACCCCACGCCGCTGACGCCGATTTCGGCTTCCGCGGCGGCGCATGCTGTTGGAGGGATGCCCGAGTGGTTAAAGGGGACGGGCTGTAAACCCGTTGCGTAAGCTACGTTGGTTCGAATCCAACTCCCTCCACCATCCGCTCGCCGCCGCGCCGACCGTTTGGAACGCGGTTGGACCAGACCGGCGCGGTTCAGCATGCGGGTGTAGCTTAATGGTAAAGCTCCAGCCTTCCAAGCTGGCTACGTGGGTTCGATTCCCATCACCCGCTCCAGACAGTCGGCGCCGCCTGGCCTTCCGCACTGCGCGGTATGGCCGGGAGCGCTGTGTGCGTGTTGGGCGAATCGGGATGGACCGAAGCGGCGCTTCCTCATCGAAGTCCGCGAAATACAGTCAAGGAATGGACTGAGATGGCGAAAGAGAAGTTTGAGCGTACGAAGCCGCATTGCAACATCGGCACGATCGGTCACGTTGACCATGGCAAGACGACGCTGACGGCGGCGATCACGAAGGTGATGGCGGCGACCTATGGCGGCGCGGCGACGG
>JASJDC010000004.1 GCA_030065235.1 Alphaproteobacteria bacterium | reverse complement strand
CTACACCGCCGCTTTCTACGATTCCTATACTGAGGAGGGAACAACCGCCTCGAACCTGTCGGTGGACAGCCGGACGGTCCAGGTCCTGAATACGCGGCTGCAAATGGCGGTGGCGCTGCTGCCGGCGGGGGCGGAGATCGAACTGCGCGGCGGTTTGGAAGGCCGGTTTACGGACCAGGACGATGTGGATGGCAGCCTCGCCGGCGCGAATTTCAGCTTTGCGACGACCGAGGATGACAGCGTCTATGGCGGCTATGTCGGCATGAATGTCCAGGTCTTCACCGCCGACCGTCTCTCCGTCTCCGGCGATGTCGAATTTCGCAGCGCGGGCGGCGACGAAGACCAGATCAGCGGCGCCCTCCGCGCGACATACCGGTTTTGATTCCCGGCCGCCGCGCCGGACCCAACTTCAAGCGCCCGTCGGACTGAGGACTGGGCCCCGGATCAAGTCCGGGGCGACGATTTAAGGCGGGTGCGCCCGCCGGCCCTTTAGACGTCGATCAGCAGCCGGGACGGGTCTTCGATCATTTCCTTGATCCGAACGAGGAAAGTCACGGCCTCGCGACCGTCGATGATGCGGTGATCATAGGAATGGGCGACATACATCATGTTGCCGACCACAATCTCGCCGCTAGCGTCGCAGATCGGCCGTTTCTGCACCTTATGCATGCCCAGGATGCCGGATTGCGGCGGGTTGAGGATCGGCGTCGACATGAGCGAGCCGAAGACGCCGCCATTGGTGATAGTGAAGGTGCCGCCCATCATCTCAGCCAGCGCCAGCTTTCCGTCACGCGCGCGACGGCCGAAATCGGCGATGCCGCCTTCGATTTCGGCGAAGGATTTCTGGTCGGCGTCGCGCAAGACCGGCACGACCAGCCCAGACGGCGTCCCGACCGCGATGCCGATATCGTAATAGTTCTTATAGATGATCTCGTCGCCATAGATCTCGGCGTTGACCGCCGGAAGCTCCTTGAGCGCCGCGACGGCCGCCTTCACGAAGAAACCCATAAAGCCGAGCTTGACGCCGTGCTTCTTCTCGAACTTTTCCTTGTAGCCGGCGCGCAACTCCATCAACGCGGTCATGTCGATCTCGTTGAAGGTGGTCAGCATCGCGGCGGTGTTCTGCGCTTCTTTCAGGCGCGTCGCGATCATCTTGCGCAGCTTCGGCATTTTCACGCGTTCTTCGCCGCGCGGGTCGAATGGGCGGTCGGGCGCCGGCTCATAGGTCGGTGTCGCCGGTTTGGCTGTCAGCGGGGCCGGGGCCGCAGCGGGTTTGGGCGCAGGCGCTGCACTTCCGCCTGCGAGCGCTTTCTGGACGTCTTCCTTGGTGATGTTGCCTTTCGGGCCGGTCGCCGGGATCTTTGCGGGGTCAAGATTGTTGTCGGCGACCATCTTCGCTACGGCGGGCGACAAGGTCTCGTTGCGCGCAAACGCTGGGGCCGCACTCGGCGCGGGCGCGGGCTCTGGGGCGGCGGCTGGTTTCGGCGTCTCTTCCTTGGGCGCTTCGGCTTTCGGGGATTCTTTCGGGGCCGGCGTGGCGCCCGCGCCTTCGGCGATGGTGCAGAGCAGGGCGCCGACCTCGACCTCCGCGCCTTCATCGGCAGCGATATCGCCCAGGGCGCCGGCGACCGGCGCGGGCACTTCGATCGTGACCTTATCGGTCTCCAACTCGACCAGCGGCTCGTCCGCCGCCACGGATTCGCCCGGCTGTTTGAACCAGCGCATGACGCTGGCTTCGGTGACGGATTCGCCCAATGTGGGCACGTGAACTTCTGTCGACATCGTCTGGCCTTAAGCTCCGTTACGTGTGTCGCCGCTCGCCGGCGATTTCCGCAGTGGACATACTGCAATTTCGCGGCTTGTCCAGCACCCGGCGCGCGCCGCGCTGCGCCGGATGTCAGCGCCTTCCTCTAGGCGCGTTTCGCGACGGCTTTCTTCGCCGCTTTTTTCCCAGCGCTTTTCTTGGCCGCGCCTTTCGTCGCCGTTTTCTTGGCCGTCTTCGAGCCCGCGCCGCCCGGCAGGGTCAGCGCTTCGTTCACGAAAGCCTTCAGCTCCGCCTGATGGCGCTTGCCGATCCCGGTGGCGGGCGCGGCGGCTTCCTTCCGTCCGATATAACGCGGCCGGCTGTTCACCTTGTTGCCGATCTCGATCAGCACTTGCTCGAGCCGGCGATCGACGAAGAACCACGCGCCGTTATTCTCGGGCTCCTCCTGACACCAAATCACCTCCGCGTTCGGGAACCGCCCGAGCTCTTCGACCAACGCGCGATCAGGCCAGGGATAGAGCTGTTCCACCCGCATCAGATAAACATCGGTCAGGCCGCGTGCGTCACGTTCCTCCAGCAAGTCAAAATAGACTTTGCCGGAACACAGGACGACGCGCTTGATCTCCTTGTCCGCCGCAAGCCGACCTTCCGATTGCGCATCGTCCCACAAGACCCGGTGGAAGGTGGAGCCCTCAGTCATTTCATCCAAAGTCGAGATGCACCGTTTGTGGCGCAACAGCGATTTCGGCGACATCACGATCAGAGGCTTCCGGAAGTTCCGGCGCACCTGACGGCGCAGGGCGTGGAAATAGTTGGCCGGGCTGGTGATGTTGCAGACTTGCCAATTGTCCTCCGCTGAAAGCTGGAGATAACGCTCCAGCCGCGCGCTGGAATGTTCCGGCCCCTGGCCTTCATAGCCATGCGGCAAGAGCATCACCAACCCACACATGCGCAGCCATTTCGCCTCGGCCGAGGCGATGAACTGATCGATGATCACCTGGGCGCCGTTGGCGAAATCGCCGAACTGGGCCTCCCACAGGACGAGCGAATGCGGCTCGGCGCTGGCGTAGCCATACTCATAGCCCAACAGGCCGAATTCGCTGAGCGGGCTGTCGATCACCTCGAACGGCGCCTGGCCCATGCGGATATTGTTCAGCGGGACATACTTCTCCTGGGTCTCCTGATCGATCAGCACCGAATGGCGTTGGGAAAAGGTGCCGCGCTCGGAATCTTCGCCCGACAAGCGGATCGTCGTCGATTCGCAAAGCAGCGTGCCGAAGGCCAGCGCCTCGGCCGTGCCCCAATCGATGTTCTCGCCGCTTTCGATCGCCGTGCGCTTCTGTTTCAGCTGGCGCGCGATCCGGGAATGGATGTTGAAATTCTGCGGCGCCTCGGAAATCGCGTAGCCGACCTCCTTCAACAGATCGATATCGACGCCGGTCTCGCCGCGCCGCGCGTCGCCGCTGGCGGTGGACAGACCGGTCCATTTGCCTTCCAGCCAATCCGCCTTGTTCGCCTTGAAGGAATGGCGTGCTTCGAATTCGGCGTCCAACTCCTCCGTGAATTCCTGGGCCAGTCGGTCGCCCGCGCCGCTTGGTACGGTGCCGGCTTCCTCCAGCTTTTTGGCGTAGACCTCGCGCACGCGCGGATGTCCGCCGATCCGCTTATACATCAGCGGTTGGGTGAACATCGGCTCATCGCCTTCATTGTGGCCATGGCGCCGGTAGCACCACATGTCGATCACCACGTCTTTTTTGAACTTCTGGCGATATTCGATGGCGATCCGGGCGACATGGACGCAGGCCTCCGGGTCGTCGCCGTTCACATGAAAGACCGGCGCATCGATCATCTTCGCCATGTCGGATGAATAGGGCGAGGAGCGCGACTTGGCCGGCGCAGTGGTGAAGCCGATCTGGTTGTTGATCACGATATGGATGGTGCCGCCGGTCTTGTAGCCGTCCAATTGCGACAGCAAGAAGGTCTCGGCGACAATGCCCTGGCCGATGAAGGCGGCGTCGCCATGCAGCAACAGGCCCATCACCGCCTCGCGGTCGGCGTCGCCGCGCTGGCGTTGCTTGGCGCGCACCTTGCCCAGCACGACCGTATTCACCGCCTCGAGATGACTTGGGTTCGCGGTCAGCGAGAGGTGCACGACCTTGCCGTCAAACTCCCGGTCGGCCGAGGTGCCGAGATGGTATTTCACGTCGCCCGAGCCCTGAATGTCGTCCGGGCTGGTGTTGATGCCCTCGAACTCGGCGAAGATCGCGCTGTAGGGCTTGCGCATAATGTTGCCGAGCACGTTCAGCCGGCCGCGATGGGCCATGCCGAGCACAACCTCCTGCAGGCCCAGATGGGCGCCGCGTTTGAAGATCTGCTCCATCACCGGCACCAGCGATTCGCCGCCATCTAGGCCGAAGCGTTTGGTGCCGCGATATTTCTTGTCCAGATAGGTCTCGAAAATGTCCGCCTGGGTCAGGCGCTCCAGGATGGTCTTCTTGCCGATATCGGTGAAGTCGGTGCGGTTCCGGATCGACTCGATCCGCTCCTGGATCCAGGATTTCTCCTCCGGCTCCTGGATATAGGCGAACTCGACGCCGATGCTGCCGCAATAGGTCTGGCGGCAGATTTTCAGGATCTCCCGAAGCGTCGCACTCTCCAGCCCGAGATAGTAGTTGATGAAAATCGAGCGATCCATGTCGCTGTTCTCGAACCCATAGGTCAGCGGGTCCAATTCCGGCTGATAGGGATGCTCATGCAGACCGAGCGGGTCGAGATCGGCCATGGCGTGGCCGCGCATGCGATAGGCGCGGATCAGCATCAACGCGCGTATGGAATCCAATGTTGCGCGGCGGATATCCTGGGCGCTGGAGCCGGCGACGGCTTGCTGTGACAGCTTGCGCAGAATTTCGTCATAGGGCGCGCCGCTTTCGCGCGCTTCGATCAAAGCGTCCGACAGGTTGGCGCTGTCGGCGGCGCCGCCGATCACGCTGGTTTCGCGTTTCGCCCAACTGGGCCCGCGATAGCCGGACAGGAAGTCGAGATCGGCGTCGTCGAGCCCGTCGAAGAAACTGGCCCATTCCGGCCCCACCGAAGCGTCGTCGCTCAGATAGCGCTGATACAGTTCCGCGACATAGGTCTCGTTCGCCTGAAACAGCGGTGTGGTCTCTCCGGCATACGCCATAACGCCCTCCGGGTTCCGGTCTGTTGGTGGCGGATTGTCGGGCCCTTAAACACAGCGCCCCCGCCAAATTCCATAAAAGTCCCTGGCGGCGGCGCGCGCAAGGAAAAGCGGCGGCGGATCAGATCGGATTTCGCGTCGGCGCACCCAAAAGAACGAAGCGCCTGGCCGCTCTACCGCTTTGGTCGGTCATGCAGCCTATCCTCGTCCGGAGCAGGTCTGAATCGAAGGGGTCTAATCGGTTCTAGGGCAACGAGCCTATCGCGCGACGGACCGGCCGGTCAGGCCATGGTCGCCAAATGCGCCGGCAGCTTCTTCTTGATAAGGTCTTTCCATCCCAAACCGAGGAAGAAGCGTGGCAGCAGGTTGTTCAGTCCCTGGAACCCTTCATGCCGCAGCTCGAGAATCGTTTCCGCGCCTTGCGCCACAAGATCGAAGCGGAGCGTCGTCTGAACCGGTCCGCCCTTCCAGGAAATCACCAGCCGGTTCGGCGGGTCGAGTTCAAGCACTTCGCAATGGACGGTTCCGTCGAAGCCGGGGGCCGGTTTTGTTAAAAAGGTAAAGCGATGGCCTACGGTTGGCTCGAAATCGTTTTTCATGAGCCATTGCGCCAGATGGCCGCTGTCCGTGAGCGCCAACCACACCTTATCGCGCGGAAACGGGAGTACCCGTTTGATATAGACCTGTTTCACCAGTCTCGCTCCTTTGGCGTTGCGCGTTCAGACGAACAGCGATCCTAGTCCATCGACTGTAAGTGCTTTTCCAACGCGTCGAGCCGCGCGTTCCAGAACTCCGTATACTTCACAATCCAGTCTTGGACCGTCTGAAGTGTTTCCGGCTTGCTCTGGTAGAACACATTACGGCCCGCCCTTCGTTCGCTCACAAGGCCGGCTATTTTAAGGACGCGGATATGCTGAGACACCGCCGGCTGGCTGACGCCAAGCAGCCGCGTCAGGTCCCCGACCGTCCGTTCCTGAAACAGCATATCATCCAGCATCAGGCGCCGGTTCGGATCGGCGATCGCGCGAAACGCGTCCTGCGACGCCGCGACATGCCCCATCGTGTCTGGCTCCTTCCGTTTCAATTAATAGGCAATCACTTATTGAATGGCAAGCCAAAACGAGAAGCCGTTTCGGCGCGCCGAAAGCCGGGTTTGGGAACAGGGGTCAGGACCGCGGAGCAGAACGCTGGCCCCGCCCGCCACGAGTCAGCGACGGGGTCTGAATTACACTCGACGTTCAGGCTTGGCGGCGAAGGGGCTGCCTTCAGGCCCTAACCGCCCATCGCCTCCAGCATAGTGACGCCCAAGGCGGAAGGGCTTTCGGAAACCATGATGCCGGCCGACTTCATCGCTTCCATTTTCGAACCCGCCGTGCCTTGGCCGCCGCTGATGATCGCGCCCGCATGGCCCATGCGTTTGCCCGGCGGCGCCGTGCGGCCGGCGATAAAGCCGACCATCGGTTTTTTGACCTTCGAGGATTTGACGAATTCCGCCGCCTCTTCTTCCGCCGTGCCGCCGATCTCGCCGATCATGATGATCCCATGCGTATCGTCGTCGCCCAGGAACATTTCCAGACAGTCGATGAAGTTGGTGCCGTTGACCGGGTCGCCGCCGATTCCAATGCAGGTGGACTGGCCCAGCCCCACGGCCGTGGTCTGCGCCACCGCCTCATAGGTCAGAGTGCCCGACCGGCTGACCACGCCGATTTTGCCGGCGCGGTGGATATGGCCCGGCATGATGCCGATCTTGCATTGGTCCGGCGTGATGACGCCGGGGCAGTTCGGCCCGACCAGCCGTGTCTTGGAGCCGCCGAGCGCGCGCTTCACCTTCACCATATCCATCACCGGGATGCCCTCGGTGATGCAGACCGCCAGTTCGATCTCCGCGTCGATCGCCTCGAGGATCGCGTCGGCGGCGAAAGGCGGCGGCACGTAAATGACGCTGGCGTTCGCGCCGGTCGCGCCCTTCGCCTCGGCCACCGTGTTGAAGACCGGCAGGTCGAGATGGGTCGAGCCGCCTTTGCCGGGCGTGACGCCGCCGACCATCTGGGTGCCGTAGGCGATCGCCTGCTCGGAGTGGAAGGTTCCTTGCGAGCCGGTGAAGCCCTGACAGATGACCTTCGTGTCGCTGTTAACCAGAACGGCCATTAGCTCGCCTCCTTCACCGCCGCGACGACTTTCTCGGCCGCGTCTTCGAGATTGTCGGCGGAGACGATCGGCAGGCCCGATTCCGCCATGATTCTCTTGCCCTGCTTGACATTGGTGCCTTCCAGGCGCACGACCAGCGGCACATGCAGGTTCACTTCGCGGCTGGCCGCCACCACGCCCTCGGCGATCACGTCGCAGCGCATGATGCCGCCGAAGATATTCACCAGTATGCCTTCGACATTGGGATCCGAGAGAATGATCTTGAAAGCCTTGGTGACGCGCTCTTTGGTTGCACCGCCGCCGACATCGAGAAAATTCGCCGGCTCGCCGCCCTTGAGCTTGATGATGTCCATGGTCGCCATCGCCAGACCGGCGCCGTTGACCATGCATCCGATCGACCCGTCGAGCTTGATATAGTTCAGCTCATGCTTGGTCGCTTCGAGTTCCGCAGGGTCCTCCTCGTCTTCGTCGCGCATGTCGGCGACGTCGGCGTGGCGATAGAGCGCGTTGTCGTCGAAATTCATCTTCGCGTCGAGCGCGATCACCTCGCCGGCGCCGGTGACGACCAGCGGGTTGATCTCGACCATGCTGGCGTCAAGCTCGGTATAAGCCTTGTACATCGCCATCAGGAATTTGGCGCAGCTCTTCACCTGCGGACCCGTGAGCCCGAGGCCAAAGGCGATCTGGCGGCAATGGAAGCCGGAAATCCCGGTGGCCGGGTCGATCGCCACCTTGATGATCTTCTCCGGGCTTTCTTCGGCGACTTCCTCGATCTCCATGCCGCCTTCTGTCGAGGCCATGATGATGATTTGGCTGGTCGCGCGATCCAGCAAGACCGACAGATATAGCTCGCGGGCGATGTCGCAGCCTTCTTCGATATAGAGGCGTTTGACCTGTTTGCCGTCCGGGCCGGTCTGCTTCGTGACCAGGGTCTCGCCGAGCATCTCTTTGGCGTGCTCATGCACCTCGTCGATCGACTTGGCCAAGCGAACGCCGCCCTTGTCCGGATCGCCGTCGATGAAGCGCCCGGCGCCGCGGCCGCCCGCATGGATCTGCGACTTCACGACCCAGATCGGGCCGCCCTGTTCATTCGCCGCCTGCACCGCCTCGTCGACCGTGTAGGCGACATGGCCGTTTGGAACGGCGACGCCGAACTTCCGCAGAAGCTCCTTCGCCTGATATTCGTGAATGTTCATCTGCTCTTCGTCTTTCCGTTTTGCCCGCGGCGCGCGCGGCCGCGGCGTTGAAATACGCGCCAGAAACTCAAGCGGAGAGGAAAGCGATCCTATCACAGGGTCGAAGAACCATCAGGCGGCCCGGCCTGCCGCCCGGCGCTGTTCCGTTCGACCCTTGCGGCGCCTTCCCCTCGCCTCGTCCCGGCTTCGACGCGTGGGAAGGCGCCGACCCTGGACGCCGGTAATTTAGCAGCGATCGCGGCGGGCGCAACTCACGCCAAGCCCGGTCGCCGCGGCGCTGGCGATTTCGCGCCTGTCATGCCGAACTGGCGATCATCTCTCGATAGGCGGCCTCCATCTTTCTGGCGAATCCCGCCGCGTCGCCATACGGCGATCTCAGCAAGTCCTGCGGATCGAAGGCTTCTGCGCCGGCGGCCAGCCGGCTTGCGATGGCGACATAGTCGTCGGCCGACTGCGCGATCCAGTCGGCGCGGCCAAGATGGGTCAGAATGCTCTGGCCGACCCGGGCCGCATGCCGGTCGCCCGCCAGGGCGACGACGGGCCGGCCCGCCCACAACGCATCGAAGGTCGTTGTGGTCCCGTTATAGGGGAAGGTGTCCAAGGCGACGTCGATCAGCCCATAACGCGCGAAATGCTCTTCGAGTGTGTCGCTCGCGCCCATCAGATCCAACCGATCCGGCGCCACGCCATACGCTGCGAAATCCGCCCGAATCGAAGCAACGGTCGCCGGATCGTTCAGCGACTGCGCCTTCAGCAGCAACCGGCTGCCCGGCGTCGCGGCGAGGGTCCGGGACCAAAGCGCGATCACGCTGGGATTGAGCTTGGCGAGATTGTTGAACGATCCGAATGTGACTGGGCGGTCCGGCCGTGCGGCGGGCGCGGGGCCAGGGCTCGGGGCTGGGACCGGCGGCTCGTAACAGAGGAAACCGCCTTCCAGGCGCACCAGCGTCTCGGAACAGAGCGCTTCTGTCTCGCGGTCGTCCGGGTCCGCGATAGCGTCGCTGATCCGGTAATCCATCGCCGTCAGGCCGGTCGTGTTCGGATAGCCCAGCCAGCTCGCCTGAACCGGCGCCGGCCGCCGCGCGAAGCAGAGCAGACGCGCGCCGGCCGTGTGGCCGGCCAGGTCAATCAACAGATCGATCCGGTCGGCGCGGATGCGCGCCGCAAGCGCGTCGTCGCTCATGATCGCCGCCTCGATCCAGTCCGACGCGGCCCTGCGGATTCGGCGCGTGACAGCGTCGTCATGACGGCCGGTCGCGTAGCAAAAAACGCGGAATGCGCTGGCGTCATGCTGCTCGATCAAGGGCGCGACAAAGCGGCCGACCGGATGATTGCGGAAATCCGGGGACACATAGCCGATCCTCAGACGCGCGTTGTCCGCTGGCCTCGACGGGATCGGAGGCGCCGCCGCTGTTAGCGGATCCGCCCTTCGCTTCGCCCAATCGAAATGCGCCTGGGAGATCTCAGCGGCGGAGAAGGCGTCGCTGTAATGCATCCCCATCAAAAGGTTATGCGCAGCCAGGGCGAAATCCGGCTTTGCCGCCAGCGCGGAACGATGGCGGCGCAGCGCTTCGTCATGCCGGGTCTGGGCCTGCCGAATCACCCCCAGATTCGTCTCGACTTCGATCAGTTCCGGGCGGTGGCGCAGGGCCTGTTCATAGGCCTGCGCCGCCTGCTCGAGCGCGCCCGCTGCGCGATCGATATTGCCCAGAGCCACCCAGGCTTCCGCTAGATCGGGTTGCAGACCGACCGCGCGCGCCAACTGGTCTCGGGCTTCCTGCTTTCGGCCAAGCGCCGAGAGGATTGCGCCGAGGGAAAAGCGGATATCGGCGCGCTCCGGCGCTACAGCCGCCGCCCGTTCCAGCAAGCCGACGGCGGGCCCATCATGGCCGGTGCGGTGGGCGCATTGGGCCATGAGGGTCAAGCCCTCGACATGGTCCGGCTGTTCGGAAAGCAGCGCGTTGAGCGCGGCGACCGCCGCGGCGACCTCACCGCGGTCGAGCGCTGTCTGCGCCGCCGTCAGATCCGACGATCCGTGTTCCGGAGGCATCGCGGCGATCCTCGTCCGATCCGGTCGGCGCGGGCGCCCGCCCCCGAAAACGCCGCCCGCCTGCGGCTGCCTATTTCGCGGCGGCTTTCTTGGCGCGCCCTTTCTTACCGCCGGCTTTCTTAGCGGCCGCCTTCTTGGACGCTCCTTTTTTCGCGCCGGCTTTCTTTGCGCTCGCCTTTTTGGAGGGAGCCTTCTTCGCCGCATCTTTTTCCATCTTGTCGACGACAGCGTTCAAGCTCTTCACCGCATCGATGGATTTCTGCAGCATCTTTTTCTCGGCCGCGTTCAGGCTGATTTCGACAATCTTCTCGACGCCGCCTGCGCCGATCACGACCGGCACGCCGAGATACAAGCCCTTCACGCCATATTGGCCGGTGCAATAGGCGGCGCTGGGCAGCAGCCGCTTCTTGTCCCTTAGGTAGCTCTCGGCCATGACGATGGCGGATGAGGCCGGCGCGTAGAAGGCGGAGCCCGTCTTCAAGAGCCCGACGATCTCGGCCCCGCCGTCCCGGGTGCGCTGAACGATCTGGTCGATCGTCTTCTTGTCGGACCAGCCCATCTTAATCAAATCCGGCACCGGGATTCCGGCGACGGCGGAATAGCGGATCAGCGGCACCATCGTGTCGCCGTGACCGCCCAGGACGAAGGCGGTGACATCCTCGACCGAGACGTTGAACTCTTCGGCCAGGAAATACCGGAAGCGCGCCGAATCCAGAACGCCGGCCATCCCGACAACCTTGTTGGTCGGCAGGCCGGACGCGCGTTGCAGCACCCCGACCATCACATCCAGCGGGTTGGTGATGCAGATCACGAAGGCTTTGGGCGCGTGTTTCCTGATCCCTTCACCCACCGACTTCATCACACTGGTGTTGATGCCGATCAGGTCGTCGCGGCTCATGCCCGGCTTCCGGGCGACGCCGGCGGTGACGATAATGACGTCGGCGCCGCGGATGGCGCGATAGTCTTTCGACCCGGACATCGCCGCATCGAACCCTTCGACCGGCGAGGCTTCGGCGATGTCCAGCGCCTTGCCTTGCGGGATCCCGTCCATGATGTCGAAGAGGACGATGTCGCCCAACTCTTTCAATCCGGCGAGCAAGGCGAGCGTGCCGCCGATATTGCCGGCGCCGATCAGCGCGATTTTGTTTCGGGCCATGTCCTGTTCTTCCCCTCTTGTCATAAGCGGCGGCCGGGCGCGACCGTCCAGTCGCGGGGCGCGCGCGGCGTATCGGTTGTCGGTCCGTTCTGGGGCCGGACCGCGTTGCTGTGGTTCCGTCGCCGCCGATGCCGACCGAGACCTGCGCGGAGCGGAGACGCGCCTGCGAGCGCGCTCGCAAGGACCGATGTGTGTCCTAACAGGTTTCCCCCGGAACGAGCAACAATAGGCCGTTGCGCGCCGCGCTTTCGCAACATTGTTCCGTCCTGTGCACAATGCTGTGAGCCTGCGGGAACGCCTCTTGTTGAGCCAGCCGCCGCGACCCATCTGCTGCGACAGATAATAGTGTAAATTTCTAGGATTGGAGCGATGACTTCTCTCTTTGGACCGTTTCAGCGCGAGGTAAAAACGCTCTCGCTCATCTTCGGTCTTGGCCTCTTCCTCTGGGTATTGATGGTCGGTGTCTTGGCGATGGCGCCGCTGAATGCGGGCGAGACCCGCCCCGGGGTGTTCGCCTTGCTCGACACGATGACCGCCTATGTCGACGAAGACGGCGAGGTGGAATTCGGCCCGACGCGTCTGCGCCGCTAGTCGGGCGCATCACGCCGGCTCCGGTCTTTTGCCGGGCCGATACGGCTGACCGGATCGCGGTTGGTTAACCAACGGGCCGCTTAAGGCTGGCGCCGTCCTCTCGAAACCGATAACAGAACGCCGCGCCGGGATCGCCCGGCGCGATCTTCTTGACCGTCTTGTTGACCGGGCCTCGCTCGGCGCGCGTGTGAGGCGATGGAAATGGTTCGACCGGTTGCGGCGACACTGGCCTGGTTGCGCGGGTTGTATGACTGGACCATGAGCCTGGCGGCGCACAAGGCGGCCGAGGCTTGGCTGGCTTTCATCTCCGCCATCGAGAGCATCTTTTTCCCAATCCCGCCGGACGTGATGTTGATCCCGATGGTGTTGGCGCGGCGCGAGCGTTTCCTAAGGATCGCGACGATCTGCACGGCGGCCAGCGTAATCGGCGGCGCCGGAGGGTATCTGATCGGCTATGGCCTGTTCGATCTGGTCGGCCAGCCGCTGTTCGATCTTTATGGCCATGCCGGGGCCCTGGAGCAGGCGCGCGGGTCGTTTGACGATTATGGCTGGCTGATCGTGCTGGGCGGCGCCTTCACCCCGCTGCCCTACAAGATCGTCACGGTCTCGGCCGGCGCGATGGGGCTCGATTTCCTGATCTTCATGATCGCGTCTTTCTTCGGACGCGGGGCGCGTTTCTTCATTGTCTCAACCCTGTTGTGGCGTTTCGGCGGGCCGATCCGAACACTGATCGAAGAGCGGTTCGGTCTGATGACGACGCTGTTCTTCCTGCTGCTGGTCGGCGGTTTCATCGCGCTCCGCGCCGCGCTATAGCTCCCCCATGATCCTCAACACGTTTCCGCCCACCCTGAAGCAGGCCCCGATCTGGATCGTGGCGTTCAGCGCCCTGGTCTTGGGAACCGCCTATTTCTTTGAACATGTCCTGGGCGTCTTGCCCTGCGCCTTGTGCGAGTACCAAAGGCTGGTCTGGTGGCTGGCGATGGGATTGGCGGGCGTCGTCTATTATCTGCGCGCCCGACCCGGCCTGATGGCGGTTGGCCTTGCCACTGTCGGCCTCACGCTGCTGGGCGGCGCAGGTCTGGCCGGGTTCCATGTCGGTGTGGAGCGGCAATGGTGGGCGGGGCCCAGCGCCTGCTCCGGCGGCGGCTTCGATACGACCGATATCGACGCGCTGCGGGCGGCGATCATGGCCGCCCCGGTCATCCGCTGCGACGACGTGGCCTGGTCTCTGTTCGGGATTTCGATGGCGGGCTATAATATGGTTCTGTCATTGGCGGCTGCCGCTGGGGTCGCCGCTGTCTTTGCGAAACGAGGATCATGACCGAGCCGACATCGAAACAGGCCGAGAAGAGCGGACCGCGCTATCTGCCGGGCGACCCGCGTCCGCGTCCCGCCGTCGAGCGGATGATCCGGGTCGATCAGGCAGGCGAATACGGCGCGGCCCGCATCTATGCCGGCCAGTTGGCGGTGCTGGGCCGATCCGAGAGCGCGCCGGTGATTCGCCACATGGCCGAGCAGGAACAGCGGCATCTCGATACGTTCAATGAGATTCTCGCCGACCGCCGGGTGCGGCCGACCGTACTGACGCCGATTTGGCACGCGGCCGGCTATGCGCTGGGCGCGGGGACCGCGCTTTTGGGCGAACGCGGCGCCATGGCCTGCACCGTCGCGGTCGAAGAGGTGATCGACGAACATTACGCCGCCCAGCGGGATGCGTTGGGTGATGACGAGGCGGACCTGCGCGAGACGATCGAGGAGTTCCGGCGCGAAGAAGCGGAGCATCGGGATATCGGCCTGGAGAGCGGCGCCGAACAAGCGCCCGCCTATCCGGTTCTGCGCCAGGCGATCAAATCGGCCTCACGCCTCGCGATCTGGCTCTCCGAACGCGTCTAGCCGCCGGCGCCGAATCCATTCAACCTGACCACCGTCGCAGCAGCATTTGGGGCGGTCATGGCTTCAGGCGATCCAGCGCTCGGTCAGCGCGTCACGCCGCAGGGTCGGTTCGACCGGACCGTCATCCGGCTTGAACGGGCCAATTCGAACCCCGCCTGGACGGCCTCTATAGCGCTGACCGGATTGGCGGCCTTGGCCGACCTGGCCGCCGATATGGAGCCCGACAACCCAGAGGCGAGTTTCGATCTTCTGGCGGACGCCGCCGGCCGCCTCGCCGCTCTTCAAGCGTCCGACCGGCTCTTGAGTAAAATGGTGGAGGCCTGGCGGTCCGAGGTTGTCGCCAAGCTTAATTCCGACCCTCTGCAATTCCGGGTGATCGCCATCAAGGCGGCGGAGGCCCAGATCCGGCGGCTGCAGGCCGATAGGTCTCGCGATTAGCGCTCCAGCTCGGTGTCCCAGTAGAGATAGTCGCTCCAGCTCTCATGCAGGAAGTTGGGCGGAAAGGACCGGCCGTGATCCTGGAGCAGATAGGTCGTCGGTTGCACCGCGCGGTTGCGCAGCGGCATGTTCGCCTGTTTCGGCGTGCGGCCGCCTTTGCGCAGATTGCAGGGCGAGCAAGCGGTCACGACATTCTCCCAGGTCGTGCGGCCGCCTTGGCTGCGCGGCGTTACATGGTCGAAGGTCAGATCCGGCGCGGGAAAGCCGTTTCCGCAATATTGGCATTCGAGCTTGTCGCGCAGGAAAACATTGAACCGGGTGAAGGCCGGCGTGCGGGACGGCCGAATATAGTCCCGCAGGGCGATGACGCTGGGCAGCAGCATCGAGAAGCTGGGACTGCGGATGGCGTGCTCGTATTCCGAGAGCACCGCGACTCTGTCGGCGATCACCGCTTTCACCGCATCCTGCCAACTCCACAGCGAGAGCGGATAATAACTCAGCGGTCTGAAGTCGGCGTTCAAGACCAACGCCGGACAATTCTGTAAGGCCATAGACACCACTTCGGAACTCCTGTTCCCGTGGGGGCTCGCCCTTGCCAAGGTTGATTAGTGCTTACACGGATTCAGGAACGCGGGACAAGCGGGTCACGTAAAGCGCGACGAAATATCACCATTCTGTAAGATTATCTTGAACAGCGCGCGGTTGCGGGCTGCGTTTGTCAGGTTTCGGCGTCGCCGAATAGGCCGCCTAGGAACGCCTTGGCTCGGTTGAGGCCCGTCGGATCAATCCCATGCGGCACGCCCGGCGCGATCAGCGTCTCGACGTCGAAACCCACATCCTGCAGCGCCGAGGCGGCGGCCGGCGTCGCCTGGACCGGGACGATCTCGTCGGCGTCGCCATGGATCAGCAGCATCGGCGATTTGCTCACGGCTTCTTCCGCCAGTAGATCCGGCGCCAGCAGCGCGCCGGAGAATCCGATCACCCCGGCGAGCGGTTCCGGCCGGCGCGGCGCGACATGCAGGCTCATCATCGTTCCCTGGCTGAACCCGACCAGCGCCACGTCCGAGGCTTGCAGTCCGAACCGCGCGATCTGGGCGTCGAGGAAACCGTCGAGATGCGGCGCCGACATCCGCACGCCCGACAGCATGACCGCCGGGTCGCGGTCCTGCAGCGAGAACCATTGCCTTCCGTAGGGCGCCATATCACAGGGGAAGGGCGCGTCGGGCGAGATGAAATGCGCCTCGGGCGCCGCTTGCGCCAGATGCGGGGCGAGCGCGATCAGATCGGCGCCGTCGGCCCCGACGCCATGCAGCAGCACCACCAACTGTTTGGGCGGGCCGCCGGCGGCGGGTCCTTGTTCCGGTCCGGACATCTCGAACATGGCGCGTCTCCTAGCTCTTCGTCGCGATTTGGTTCGCCGCGATTTCGGCCCGCGCGATTTCGGCTGGCGCGCCGCGATAGTATTTCCACAAGAACACGGACATGGCCGTGCGGTGCGGGGCCCAGGCCGACGCCAGTTCCCGCGTCTGTTTCGGCTTTGGCCGTTCCGGTAGACCCTTCAACCGTTTCATCGCTTCCTGCAAGGCGATGTCTTCGCCGGGAAACAGATCCGGCCGGCCCAGGCTGAACATGCAATAGATTTCCGCCGACCAGCGGCCAAGTCCCTTCAAGGCGATCAACGACTCCAGCACCTCGGAATCGGGCATCTCGGGAAAGCGGTCGATCGGCAATGCGCCGCTGAGGATGGCGTCGGCGACACCGCGCGCATAGGCGATCTTCGGACGCGATAGGCCGGCGGCTTGAAGCTCGGCGTCGGTGCGGGCGGCGAAGGCCCGCGCGCTCGGATCTTCCATCAGATCGCTCAGGCGCCCCAGGATCGCGGAGGCGGCTTTCTTCGAGATTTGCTGATTGGCGATGATCTCGAGCAAGGCCTGAAAGCCGGGAGGCCGGTTGCGCGGCGCCGGATAGCCCACCATGGCCAGCCCCTCAGCGACGGCGGTGTCGGTCGTGGCGACGGCGTCGAGCGCCCGGTTGATCTGGTCCTGGTTCACGTCTCAGCCCATGCCGGTTCCGCCCGGCTTGATTATCGCCTGATCGCGCTCTAGGCCAGCGCTTATGGAAATCAGCTATAGCGCGCCGGCGGAACAACGGGATGAGGGGCCGGACCAGTTTCCGGCGCCGGTGACCCGATTTGCGCCCAGCCCGACCGGGTTGTTGCATCTCGGCCACGCGAAAAGCGCGCTGTTTGCGGCGGCGAAGGCGCGCGCCCTTGGCGGCCGGTTCCTGTTGCGGATCGAGGATATCGATACGGGACGCAGCCGCCCGGAATTCGAGCAGGCAATCCGAGACGATCTCGCTTGGCTCGGTCTGACCTGGCCGGAACCGGTGTTGCGCCAATCCGACCGTTTCCCGGTCTATGACAAATTCCTGCATCTGCTCGAAGAGGCGGACCTGACCTATCCGTGCTTCTGCACGCGGAAGGATATCGCCGCTGAGATCGCCAAAGCGCCCAGCGCGCCGCATGGACCGGACGGGCCGCACTATCCTGGCCTATGCAAAGGCATTCCGTGGGAGGCGGCGCGGGAACGGATCGATGCGGGCGAACCGCATGCCATCCGCCTGCATAGCGACCGGGCGGCGGCGCTGACCGGCCCGCTATCCTTTTCCGATGCGGAAGCCGGGCGCGTCGAATTCGATCCGGCGGGCATTGGCGATATCGTGCTGGCGCGCAAGGATGTACCGACCAGTTATCACCTGTCGGTCTGTGTCGATGACGCGCTGCAATTCGTCAGTCTGGTGACGCGGGGCACGGACCTGTTTGAGGCGACGAAGGTGCATCGCGTGCTGCAATCGCTGCTGGGGCTGCCGCAACCCGCCTATCATCACCATGATCTGGTATTGGATGAGGGCGGCCGGCGGCTCGCCAAACGCACGGGCGCCCTGTCGCTGCGGGCCCTGCGCGACCAAGGCAAGACGCCCGCCGAGCTGCGCGCCATGGCGGGTTTTCCCGATTGGGAGGGCGCCTAGAGCGTGATTATTTTAGGCCGGCCCCCGCCGCAGTCCCGTGACGAGGCGCTGATAGTCCGGTTCGGTATCGGGATCGATAACGCCGTGGCGGAGGAAGAAATCGATGAGAACGAGGCTGCAATTGAACTTGAAATCCATCGTCTCGCGGACCCGGTCCAACACGGCGCGCGCCGGCCAAAGCATGAATTCGGCCACCTCGCCGTCGGTGTTTTCCGGCGTGAAGCTCTCCGGCAGTTCGATGTCGTAGCAAAACATACAATCCGGTTTGACGTCGGACTCGGCGGCGTGCGCGTAGCTGATACAGCTCACCGGCTGAGCGGTGCGGGCCAGATCGTCGGGGATATTCGCCTCTTCGGCGCATTCCTTGACGACATTCTGCAAGAGCGTCAGGTCCGCCGGCTGGCCGCCTGCGACCGTATTGTCGAGCATGTTCGGAAACCGGCGGTCGGCGGCCCGGCGCGCTATCCAAAGATGCAGCCCATCCGCACGACGGATAAAGCCGTTGATGTGAACGCCATAACTGCGCAGCCCGAAAAAGGGCGCGGCGGATCGGTCATAGACAAACCGGGTTGGCGCGTCCCAGGAGCGCGCCGCGCGGTAAAGCTCCCTCCGAAAGGCCGGTATCGCGCCAGTCGCGGCGAGATCGTCGATGACCGGGGACAAGGCGACGCTGCGTTCTTCGGTATTGTCCAGACCGGCGCGGAATTGGAACACGCCGTCCTGCTGGACAAAGATATCGTAGCGCCTGGCCAGATCCGCCGCTCGGTCGGGCGGGACATAGCCGACTGTATCGCCGTCACAGACGAAGGGTGTGAGGCCGGTCAGTTCGGCGTTGTTGCAGACATGGATATGATCAATCAGCGCCATGGGCCATCCTAACTCACGCGTTCACAGCGTCACGTTATAGTAGTAGAGTACGGCCGGGATCGAAAAGATCGAAAATACCGTCGACAGGACGATCGAGGTCGAAGCCATGGCCTCTCCCGACCCGTAGCGATTGGCGAACAGATAGGCGTTGACGCCGGAGGGCATCGCCGCGATTAGCACGGCGACGGCCGTCCAGACCGGCGGTAGCTCGAAAATCAGGGCTGTCGCCGCGAAGACCAGGCCGGGAAACAGCACGCATTTTAAGGCGACCAGCGTGAGGGACTGGCCTAGCCTGCCCCGGAATCCGTATTGCGCCAGCGACGTTCCCATGGCGAACAGGGCGCAGGGCACGACCGCCCCTTGCATCAGGGCGAGGAAATCGTCGGCGAGTTTCGGGACCGGAACACCGCCGAAATTGAACGCGAGTCCCAGCGCCAATCCGCCGATCAACGGATTGCGCGAGACGCCGCGCAGCGCCTGAAGCGCGATGGCGCCCGGCGAGGCGACGGCGGCCGACTGGCCGCTCTTGGCGACCTCCAGGAAGATCGTCGTCGCGGTCATCAGGGTCAGGCCGTGCAGGCTGATGATCAGGAAGACCGGAATGGCGCCTTCTTCGCCGAAGGCGCGCAGCACCAAAGGCACGCCCAAAAGCACCGTGTTGCCGAAAGACGCGGTGAATCCGGTCATGATCGCGCCCATCCAATCGCGCCCGAAGACCCGCCGGCCCAAAACAGCCGCCAGGATGTAGACGCTGATCAAAGGCAGATAGTACCCCCCGAACAGGTCCCAAGGTATGGCGTCTGGCAGTTCACGGGTCGCAAAGATGCGGAACAGGAAGCAGGGGATGGCGAAATTGAAGACGAATTTGCCCAGACCGTCCGCAGCGTCACGCCCGAACCATCCGACCCGCGCGGCGACGTAGCCGAGTAACAGGATGCCGATCACCGGCGCGACGATTTCGAGTACGACGTACAAACGGCCCCCTTGCGTGGTCCCGGCGTCAACAGCTCTCACGGTCGGGCCGGCGAACGGCCGGACCATGCGTCGGCGCGGCCGATCCGGCAAGCGGCCGGTTGTCTTGCGGAACCGGCAGACTCATGCCACATGTGACGAGCATTTCGGTAGGAGACGCTGTCATGTCCGGTCTATGGACGTATCGACGACGCCCTTCTTGCATGGTTCGGTATCGCCACGGCGGGTACAGCGCGATTTATCCGCTCGCCGCCGGTGAAATCTTCAACGCCTTTGAAGACGAACAGCGCCCGGAACAGGCGGAGATTGCGGCCTTGGACGCCCAAGGCGGCGAATATGTCCTGGACCGCACGCCGCCGGCGAGCCTGCCGCATGAGAGCAATATCCTCAGTTTTCCCAGCCCCTCGACGCGGCGCAAGGCGCATAAACCCAGCGGCCGCGCCGGCGGGCGCGCCGTGACGCCGCCAAAGAAGACGCGCGACTGACAAGCCCTGATTGAACGCTGGCGCGCGCCGGCCGCGGCTCTGGCGGACATTTCGCCTGCTTTTCAAGTCATCGCGGCTCTGTCTGTTATTTCGGTATGCAGACTGCCGATCAACTCGACCATGCGGGTCGCGCCCTGTCCGCTGCGTCCGACTATTGCGCCGCTGCGGCTGAGATACAGGCGCAGGTCATCGCATGCGGCCTGCTCTCGGCGCGCAACTGATGCGTCGCCTGCTGGCCATCCTTCTGCTGCTTGGCCTCATCTTGGGGCAGGCCGCGGCGAGCCCTGTCCAAGCAGCCGATTTCGTTTGTGGAAGTCAGGAACCGGTCAACTCCCTCCTCGCCGAGCATCTGACCGAATTCGCGGAAAGCATCGGGCTTCGGCATCCGCGGGCTTTCGCCGGGGCTGTCGCGACGATCCAACGCACCGGCCGCGCGCCCGACTGTTACTTGTCCAAGCGCCAGGCCCGCGCCAAGGGTTGGTCGCCGGGGCGGGACCTGTGCGTCTCCGCGTTGGGGAGCGCGATCGGCGCCTATCCGTTCGAAAACCGGGAAGGTTTGCTGCCGCGCATCCATGAGGGATCCTACCGAATCGCCGATCTGGACTATGATTGCGGCAGGCGCGGGGCCAAGCGTCTTGTCTATGTGCGCGACGCGCCGGGACGCTGGTTGGTCTGGGTCACGCTGGATCACTATAAGAGCTATGTGAAAGTGCCCGCCCCCTAAGACGGCCATTTGATCGCAGCGCTTTTCGCTTTGCCTGGCGGTCCTGAAACGCCTATATCCGGCGCATGGCTGTTTTTGCAATCATTCTGATGGGCGTCGGCATGGCGCTGACCCTTGGCATCCTGGCGACGGGCCTCATCGCGATGGCGCGCGGCGGTGAGTTCAACCAGCGCTGGGGCAACAAGCTGATGCGCTACCGGATCGTCGCCCAGGCGTTCGCTCTGGCGATGTTCGCCATTGGTTTGATGCTGCTGCGCGGCGACGGCTAACCACAGGCGCTTCCCATGGTGACATTGACGAAGATTTACACGCGCGGCGGCGACGCGGGCGAGACCTCGCTCGGCGACGGCTCGCGGCGTCCGAAATACGATCTGCGCGTCGCCTCGTACGGGACAGTGGACGAGGCGAACGCGATCCTCGGCCTTGTCCGGCTGCATGTGGATGCGGCGTCGCATCCCGATTTGGATGGTCTTCTGTCGCGGGTTCAGAACGACCTGTTCGATCTCGGCGCGGACCTGTGCACGCCGGAAGACGGCAAGCGCGGGGCCGGCGCATTGCGCATCATCGCCGCGCAAGTCGACCGCCTGGAGACCGAAATCGACCGCTATAATGAACCGCTGTCGGACCTGAAAAGCTTCGTCCTGCCGGGCGGGTCGGCGGCGTCGGCCTATCTGCATCAGGCGCGCACCGTGGTCCGGCGGGCCGAGCGCGATGTTGTCGCTCTGACCGAAGCGGAAACGGTTAATCCGGATGCGGTGAAATATCTGAACCGTCTTTCCGATCTGCTCTTCGTACTGTCGCGGACCTGCAACGATAATGGCGCGGGCGACGTGCTGTGGGTCCCCGGCGCTAATCGATGAGCGCCAACCGATGAGAGGCCTCCGGTGTTCGGCGACGCTCTGACCGCGCCCCCTGGCGGCGAAGCGGTCGAGCCGTCGATCTTTGTGATCCTGTCATTCGTCGCCTTTGTCGCCGTGATCGTCGCGGTGATCGTGCTGCAGATCCTGGCGCTGCGTCACAAGCGCGCGCATGGCGGCGCGTTTATGCTGAAGGACTCGCTCTTCAAGCATAAGCATCTCGTCTATACGGACGAGGGCATGCGTTTCATCAATCTGCAGAAACAGGTCGCCATCATCGGCATGCTGGTCATTGTCGCGCTGTTGGTGGTGGAGCGTGTGCTGGTCTAGCCCGAAAGGCGCTGGCCGCCGCCGGCCGGTTTCGAGGGGCTGTGCGTGATCCTTGAAGCGCTGACCTATCTGCTGACGCCCTGTCCGGCCTGGGCGCGGCGCACCGGGCTCCTTAGGGAAAGCGTCGCCATCGGGGCCCGCTATCGCCGCCAACTGCGCGCCTGGGACCCGCATCTTACACAGTCCAAGCAGGCGATACTCGACGCTCTGGGGATGGCCGACTTAGGGCCGGAACCGCGCATCGCCGTGATTGGCTCGGGGCACGGTTTCGACCTGCCCTTGGAAGTTCTTTCGGCGCGGGCGGGCGCGATCGATCTGGTGGATGCAGTCCACCCCTGGCGCATGCGGCGCCGCGCCCGCAGAAAGCCGATGGTCCGGCTGGTTCACGCGGATGTCACCGGGCGCGTCGGGCCGGATTACACGCCCGCGGCCCCACTCGATCTGATCGTCTCGCTGAATCTAATCTCGCAATTGGGCGTCGCTTTTGGCGGCGGCGAATCGGCGCTGCGTGAGGCGCATGTCGTCTGGCTTCGCCAGCGGGCGCGGCAGGTCCTGATCATCGGCGACAGCGAAAGGCGGCGTCAGGACGGCGCGACAGGCATGATCCTGACCGACCCGTTGACGCCGCCCGCCCTGGCCGGGGCGCCGGTTCAGGCGGAATGGGTTTGGCCCGTGGCGCCGGCCGGCGAGATCGCCCCCGACTTGGCGGTCGAGACCACGGTTCGGGTCTGGCGCCTCGACGGGTCTGTGCGGACCTGACGCTTCAGGCGCGCAGGGAAGGGGGTCGCAAATCGGCGAGAATGCGGCTTTGCGGCGGCTTGACCCGCATCGGCGCCGGTCCTAAACACCCGAAAGCAGGTCACACGCGGCACGGCCTTTGGCGAAATCGCCGACGGTTCCCACGCTGCGCCACACAGACATGGCACATAGGCATGAAGGATCCCCGGATATGAAAGTCTTGGTCCCCGTCAAACGGGTCGTCGACTACAACGTTAAAATCCGGGTCAAACCGGATCAGTCCGGCGTAGAGACGGCGAATGTGAAAATGTCGATGAACCCGTTCGACGAGATCGCCGTCGAAGAGGCGCTCCGGCTGAGGGAAGCGGGCAAGGTGACCGAGATCATCGCCGTGTCGATCGGCGCGACCCAGAGCCAGGAGACGATCCGCACGGCGCTGGCCATGGGGGCCGATCGCGGCGTCCTGATTGAGGCGGAGCCGGATGTCGAACCCCTGGCGGTCGCGAAGCTGCTGAAGGCGGTGGTCGAGAAGGAAGAGCCCGGGCTCGTGATCCTGGGCAAGCAGGCGATCGACGATGACAGCAACCAGACCGGCCAGATGCTGGCGGGCCTGATGGGCTGGCCGCAAGCGACCTTCGCGTCGAAGATCGAGATCGGCGATGGCGCAATGGATGTCACGCGCGAGGTCGATGGCGGCCTGGAGACGATCAATATCAAACTGCCGGGCGCGGTTACCGTGGATCTGCGGCTGAACGAGCCGCGCTACGCCTCGCTGCCCAACATAATGAAGGCGAAGAAAAAGCCGATCGACGTAATGACCCCAGCCGATCTGGGCGTCGACACCGCCAAGCGCCTGGAAGTCCTTAAAGTCGCCGAGCCGCCGAAGCGGGAAGCGGGCGTGATGGTCGGCTCTGTCGGCGAGTTGGTCGACAAGCTGAAAAACGAAGCGAAGGTGATTTGATCCGCTGCCGCTCGGCGCCTGAAACGACGGCGCGCGGCGCAAGGATCGCGAGCGGAATGGGAGATGGCCTGTGAGCAATCTGGTTCTCGTTGAACACGACAATGCGGAGGTGAAACCCGCGACCCTGAATACGATCGCGGCGGCGCAGGCCGTCGGCGGCGATATTGATTTGCTCGTTGCGGGCGCGGGCTGCGCCGGCGTCGCCGAAGCGGCGGCGAAGATCGCCGGCGTCGCCAAGGTGCTGGTCGCCGACGCGCCGGAACTTGAGGCGAACATGGCCGAGGATGTCGCGCCCCTGATCTTCGGCCTCGCCGGTGGATATAGCCATATCTGGGCTCCGGCCGACACCTACGGCAAGAATATCATGCCTCGGGTCGCCGCCTTGCTGGATGTGCAGCAGATTTCGGACATCACCGCCGTTGTCGACGCCGATACGTTCGAACGCCCGATTTACGCAGGCAACGCGATCGCGACGGTGAAATCGTCGGACGCGGTGAAACTGATCACGGTTCGGATGACCGGGTTCGAGGCGGTCGCGGCGGAAGGCGGGTCGGCCGCTATCGAACCGGCGTCGAGCGCCGGCGCCAGCGGCCTGTCCTCCTTCCTGCGCGCCGAGATGACCGAATCCGAACGGCCGGAATTGACCTCGGCCAAGATCGTCGTCTCGGGCGGACGCGGCATGCAGTCCGGTGAGAATTTCCCGATGCTGGAGAAAGTCGCCGACAAGCTGGGGGCCGCCGTCGGGGCGTCCCGCGCCGCCGTTGACGCCGGTTTCGTCCCCAACGACTATCAGGTCGGGCAGACCGGCAAGGTCGTGGCCCCCGATCTCTATATCGCCGTCGGGATTTCCGGCGCCATTCAGCATCTCGCCGGGATGAAGGATTCCAAGGTCATCGTCGCGATCAACAAGGACGAGGAAGCGCCGATTTTCCAAGTCGCCGATTACGGCCTGGTCGCCGACCTGTTCCAGGCCGTTCCGGAGTTCGATACGGAACTGGACAAAGCCTGATCGGGCGTTCACGCTCATACCGTCGGTTGGCCGGTTTCAGGACCCGGCCAGAGGCGTGAAGCGGGCCGGCGCGTCGCATTCAGGAGTTGCGCAATGGTGGGAAAAGTGGGCGTCGTGGGCGCGGGGCAGATGGGGCATGGCGTGGCCCAGGTCTGCGCCGTCAACGGCATGTCCGTGGTGTTGGTGGATGTGCAGCAAAGCGCGCTGAACCAGGCGACCGCCCTGATCGAACAACATCTCGACCGGCTTGCCGAGCGCGGGGTCGTCGATCAATCGACGTCGACGGCGGCGAAGAAAGCCATCGTCACCACCACGGACTTCGCCGAGATCGCCGATTGCGAGGTCGTGGTCGAGACCGCGGCCGAAGATGAAGAGATCAAGCGCAAGGTCTTCGCCCGGATCGCCGAACATCTGAATGAAGAGGCCTGGATCGGGACCAACACCTCCTCGATCTCGATCACGCGTCTGGCTACGGCGTCAGACCGGCCGGACCGGTTTATCGGCATGCACTTCATGAACCCGGCGCCGGCGATGAAGCTGGTCGAGGTGATCCGCGGGTTGCAGACCTCCGAGGAGACGTTTGAGAAATGCACCGCTTTCGCCGCCTCGCTGCATAAAACGGTCGCGGTGGCCGAAGATTTCCCGGCCTTCATCGTCAACCGCATTCTGGCGCCGATGATCAACGAGGCGGTCTATACGCTCTATGAAGGCGTCGGCTCTGTAACTGGGATCGACAACGCCATGAAACTTGGCGCGAACCATCCGCTCGGGCCTTTGGAGCTTGCCGATTTTATCGGCTTGGACACCTGTCTGGCGATCATGCAGGTCCTCTACAACGACCTCGCGGATAGCAAATACCGGCCGTGTCCGCTGCTGGTGAAATATGTCGAGGCCGGTTGGCTGGGGCGGAAGACCGGACGCGGATTTTACGACTATTCGTCGGGCGCGCCGGTTCCCACGCGTTAGCGCCTATCTGAGGCCATGCTCATGTCGCCTCCGGGACTGTCGATCAATCGAACGAACGTCGAATCCGCTGGGCCGAACGGCCTGTCGCGGTTCCTACAGCATCGGGTCTGAGACGCGGCGATGGGGCGCGATCTGTCGCAATTGAGGGGCTTGGTGGTCGATGACAGCGACATGATGCGTCGAACGCTGGAAGCGATTCTGGTGTCGCTCGGAGTCGGTTTGGTTCTGCACGCCCGCGACGCCTACGAGGCCTATGAGGTGATCTGCGAGACGAACCCGGATTTCGTAGTCTCCGATTGGGATATGGAGCCGGGGGATGGTTTCGACCTTGTGGATATGATCCGCAACGAGCCGGACAGCCCGAACCGTTATTTGCCGGTCATCATGTTGACCGGGCATAGCGAAAAAGAGCGCGTGGAGATGGCCCGAGACCATGGCGTGACGGAGTTCCTGGTGAAGCCAGTGACGCCCAAGGACTTATTGGCGCGGGTCCTTGCGATCATAGAGAATCCCCGGCCCTTCGTCCGGTCTACGGACTATTTCGGTCCGGATCGCCGGCGGCGCGAGTCTCCTGACTATGACGGTCCGGAACGCCGCGACGATGACGACGATTCTTTCCTAGTCTAGAAGCGTCTTGATTTCAGCACAGGCTCCTATTATATAAAGAAATCCTAATGTTGACGCCTTTGCGGAGGCGCGCGAAGAGGGAAGGGTTCGGCCATGGTCGCGGCCCCACACATAGAGGCGCGGATCGAGGATCCGCCCAACTTGCTGAAGATCAAAGCGCCGCGGACTGTGCGCGGCGCGGACGATGCAGCCTTACGGGACGCAGACGACGCGCTGAAAAACATGCGCGACGAGTTCCGGGTCCAACTGGCTTTCGACATGACGCGGGTGCGGCAGCTGATGGCGGCGTTTAAACAGGCGCCGGACCCCGAGACTGTCGACGAAATGTTCCGTCTGATTCACGACTTGCGGGGCCAGGCGGCGACCTTCGGCTATCCGCTGATTACCGAGGTCGGCTGCTCCTTCTGCCTCTACGTCCTGCAGACGAAGCGGGTCGAGGACCTGAATATCGATCTGTTGGAGCAGCATGTGAACGCCCTCTCGGTGATCCGCCGCGAACAGATCGAGGGCCACGGCGACAGCCTCAGCCGGAATGTGCTGACGGCGCTGACACGGGCGGTTGAAACAGAGGCCGCCAAGGCTTTGTAGCCCCTATTCTTCCAACAAGTGGCGCACCAGCGCCTTGGCGTCTTCGGAATCCCACTCCGCCGCGCCGAAAAGCCCGCCGACCAGCATGCCTTGCTTGTCGATGGCGTAGGTCGCCGGCAGGCCGCGATTCTTGAAGGCGCGGCCCAGTTTGAACTTTGGGTCGAGATAGATGGCGAGGTTCTCAAGTCCGAGCCGCTCGCGCATGAACGGTTCGGCGACCCGCGCGCCGCCGCGGTCCTGATTGATCGCGATCACCTCGAACGCCTGATCGGCGAACGCCGCCTGCAAGCGGTCCAGCGCGGGCATTTCATGCACGCAGGGCGCGCACCAGGTGGCCCAGAAATTAACGATAAGCACCTTGCCTTCGAATTCTTCGAGCAGCAGTTCCGAACCCGCGGCGGTGAAGAACGGGGTCTGCGGCGCCGGCGTGCGCTCCTTCAACAGGACGAAGCCCCGCATGGCGCCGTCTGTCGGCGGGAACTCGACCGCCAAAGCGGGCGCCGACAGGGACGGGAGAAGTAGGCCAAGGCCCAAGATCAGGCTGAAACGCAGAAGCACGCGACGCAGGTTCATGGACGCCTCTTGTTGGGGAATGAAGCCGGATCAGGCGCCGCCGCCTGACCGCCGATGTTCTACACTGGGCCGCCCGGATTGGCTCCTCAAAATGCCTTGAGGCGACGTCGCGTCGCGGCCTTGCCTTCGCGGGCGCCGCGAAGGATAGTCGCGCGCTTTCGGTCAAGACCCAGAGAACGGCGACAAACATGACCAAACAGGCGCGAAACCAGAGCCAGACCGGCCACAATATGGCGGGCGCCAACCAGATGTGGGGCGGCCGGTTTTCCGCCGGTCCCGCCGAGATTATGGAGCGCATCAACGCCTCGATCGATTTCGATCAGCGGCTCTACCGTCAGGATATCGAGGGCTCGAAGGCTCATGCAGCGATGCTGGCGGCGCAAGGCGTGATCGACGCAGAGGACGCGGCCGAGATTACGCGCGGCCTTGATCTGGTGCTGGCCGAGATCGAGGAGGGGCGTTTCAGCTTCGACCGGGCGTTGGAAGACATCCATATGAATGTCGAAGCGCGGCTGCGCGCTCTGATTGGCGATCCCGCTGGCCGGTTGCATACCGGGCGCAGCCGCAACGATCAGGTGGCGACCGATATCCGGCTCTGGCTGCGCGAGATGATCGACGGGCTGGACGGCGCGATGGCGGACCTTCAGCGCGCCCTGGTCGATCAGGCGGAGCGCTGGGCCGACGCTGTGATGCCCGGCTACACGCATTTGCAGACCGCCCAGCCGGTGACCTTCGGCCATCATCTGCTGGCCTATGTCGAGATGATCGGCCGGGATCGCGGGCGTTTCGCCGATTGTCGCAAGCGGTTGAACGAGAGCCCTTTGGGCGCCGCCGCTCTGGCCGGCACGTCCTTTCCGATCGATCGGCACGCGACGGCCCGGGCGCTCGGCTTTGACCGACCGACCGCGAACTCAATGGACAGCGTCGCCTCGCGCGATTTCGCCCTGGAATTCCTCGCGGCCGGGTCGATCGCGGCGGTGCATCTGTCGCGGCTGGCCGAGGAGATTGTGATCTGGGCCAGCGACCGGTTCCGCTTCGTGCGCCTGTCGGACGCGTTCAGCACCGGTTCCTCGATCATGCCGCAGAAACGCAATCCCGACGCCGCCGAACTGGTGCGCGGCAAGGCGGGCCGGGTCATCGGCGCCTTCAACGCGCTTGCGATTATGATGAAGGGCCTGCCGATGACCTATGGCAAGGATATGCAGGAAGATAAGGAGCCGCTGTTCGACGCGGTCGACACGCTGTCTCTGATGGTCCAGGCGACCGCCGGTATGACGGCCGATCTCAAACCGCGGCCCGATGTCATGCGCGCGGCTCTGGCGGACGGGTTTCCGACCGCCACCGATCTGGCGGACTGGCTGGTCCGCGCTTTGGGAACGCCGTTCCGAGACGCGCATCACATTACCGGCCAGGTCGTGGCTTTGGCCGAACAGCGCGGCGTCGACCTGGCGGATCTGTCGCTGAACGATCTTCAAGGCGTCGACCCGCGTATTACGGATGATGTATTCTCGGTGCTGTCGGTGGACGCCTCGGTCGCCAGCCGCACCAGTTTCGGCGGCACGGCGCCGGACAATGTCCGGCAAGCGGCGCGCGACGCCCGGACGCGTTTCGGACTGGGCTGATGCGATCGGGTGTGAGGAAATGGGTGAGACCCGATGACGAAGGTTAAAAATATGCGTGTGCGGCTGGCGGTCTTGCTGTTGGCCGCCGGCTTGGCGCTGTCCATGGCCGCTTGCGGGAAGAAGAACGCACCGAAACCGCCGGGTCCCGACCCGACCTATCCCAAGACCTACCCAAAGCCCGATTGAGGCCGGCTAAGAGACCGACTGATGGATCATTTTAATTATCGCGACGGCGCGCTCTATGCTGAGGATGTGCCTTTGTCCCGGATCGCCGAGGCTGTCGGTACGCCGGTCTATGTCTATTCCAGCGCGACGCTGGAACGGCACTATCGCGTCTTCGCCGAGGCGCTGAGCGGCCTCGACGCCCATATCTATTACGCGATGAAGGCGAATTCGAACTTGGCGGTGCTGAACACGCTGGCGGCGTTGGGGGCCGGGGTCGATGTCGTGTCGGAGGGCGAATTGCGGCGCGCCCTGGCGGCCGGCATACCCGCTTCCAAGATCGTCTTTTCCGGCGTCGGCAAGACGCGGGGCGAGCTGGATTTCGCCCTGCGCGCCGGCATCCATGAGATCAATGTCGAGTCGATCAACGAGCTGCACCTGTTAAACGACGTCGCGGGCGCGTTGGGCGTCACGGCGGATATCGCCATTCGGGTCAATCCGGATGTTGACGCCAAGACCCATGAGAAAATCTCGACCGGCAAGAAAGAGAACAAGTTCGGCATCGATATCGACCGGGCCCCGGAAGTTTTCGCGCTCGCAGCGCGCCTTCCCAACCTGAACCCGATCACCGTCGCCTGCCATATCGGCTCGCAACTGGTCGACTTGGCGCCCTATCGCGCGGCGTTTTTGAAACTCGCGGAGACCGCGTCCGCCTTGCGCGCAGCGGGGATCGATATCAAGCGGATCGATTTGGGCGGCGGTCTGGGCGTGCCGTATAAGGGCGAGGAGCCGCCTTCGCCGGCGGTCTATGGCGATCTAGTCCGCGAGGTGTTCGGCGGGCTCGATTACCAATTGATGTTCGAGCCGGGTCGCCTGATCGCCGCCAATGCCGGCATCCTGTTGGCGCGCGTAATCTTCATGAAGAACGGTGATGAACGCCGCTTCATGATCCTCGACGCGGCGATGAACGATCTGATCCGTCCCGCGCTGTACGAAGGGCATCACGACCTGGTCCCGATCGTCGAACGGCCGGCCGGGGCGTTGGAAGCGCCGACCGATGTGGTCGGACCGGTCTGCGAATCCGGGGACACTTTCGCAAAGGGCCGGGCTTTGCCGGATATCGCCGACGGCGAGTTGGTGGCCTTCAAGAGCGCGGGCGCCTATGGCGCGGTGATGGCGTCCTCCTACAATTCGCGGCTGCTGCCGGCTGAAGTGCTGGTGCGCGGCGATGAATTCGCCGTGGTGCGACGCCGACAGACCTATGAAGAACTGATCGGGGCTGATAGTTTGGCTCCATGGCAGAATGGCGCGGTCGGCCAGGCTGCGGAATAGGCGGTCCCTGGGGGGTGGGATCCTAAGCGGCGCGCCGCGCGCCGAACGGGAGATCGAATGAGCGAGACGCGAAAGGACCCTGCTGCAGGACCTTATCTCGGCGCTTATCTGGCCTTGACCGCCGAGCGCCTGTTGGCGCGTTTCTGGCCGGCTTTGTCACTGTTGGGCTTCGTCGGGGCCCTGGCTTTCAGCGGCTTCGCCCCGCGTTTGGGCTTCTATCTCCATGCCCTTGTTCTGGCCGTCGGCGGCGTCGGGCTTGTCGCCGCGCTGATATGGGGCGCGCGCGGGCTCTTGCTTCCGACGCGGGATCAGGTCTTGCGCCGATTGGAGCGCGCCAGCGCCCTGCCGCACCGGCCTTTGGCGGCTTTGGAAGACGCGAACACTGTCGGCGACGACCCGGTCAGCGCCGGTCTCTGGCGTCTGCATCAGCAGCGCATGGCCCAGGCCGTGCGGCGGTTGCGCGTCGGCGCGGTCGACGCCGAACTGACGCGCCGCGACGGCTACGCCCTGCGCGTCATGTCCGGGGTCCTGTTCATTATCGCCGTGCTGGCGGCGGGGACGGCCGCGCCGGATCGATTGGCCGCCTTCTTCTTACCGACCGCGGTGGATGGGGCCGACCTGAGGCAGCGGGTGACGCTCGACGCCTGGATCACCCCGCCTGACTATACCGGCGCAGCGCCGGTCTTCCTGACGACGCTGGAGACAGGCGGCGCCCCGCCGGTCCCGGGCGTTGCGTTTGTCGCGTCCGAGGACGGCGCGCCGCCGCGCGTCGCCGTCCCGGCCGGCTCGGCGCTGACGGTTCAGGTCGGCGGGGTCGCGGGCGCGCCAACCCTTGCCGGGACAAACCCGCTTGAGTTCGCCAGCGAGGCGCTCGGCCAGGACGGTCACCGTCTGACGGTGACCCTATCCGACTCCGATATGCTGCGTGTCGTCGCAGATGATGTGGAGATCGCCGTCTGGGACCTGACGGTGACGCCTGACGCGCCGCCGACTGCGACCTTGGCGGAGAACGCGCTGGGGGAAACGCTGCGCAATTCGCGTGAGCTGCGCTATGCGGCCGAGGACGATTACGGCTTGGAGCAGGTCGAGATCCGGATCGTCCTGCAGGACCCGCCGGAGGGCGCCGAGAACGAGCCGATCGTGATCGACCTGCCGACCGCCCACCGCGTCGGCGAGCCCTTCAGCGAAGGCGAGCATTTCCTCAATCAGGTCGAACATATTTGGGCCGGCGAGCCGGTCTTTGCGACGCTGCACGCGCGGGACGCTTTAGGCCAGGAGGGCGAAAGCGCACCGGTCGACATGACCCTGCCGGCGCGAGACTTCAACCACCCGGTCGCGATCGAGATCATCCGGCTGCGTAAGCAACTGGCCTTGCAGGGCGCGCCCGCCGCCGAACGCACCGCCCGCGATCTGCGCCGGCTCGGTCTCGATAAGGATGCGTATCTCGGCGATGTCACGGTATTTCTCGGCCTGACGATGACCGCGCGGCGGCTGCTGCACAAAGGCGGGGAAGAACAAACGCGCACGGCCGCGGTCGACTTGCTCTGGGCGTTGGCGCTGCGGCTTGAGGACGGCGACCTGTCGATCGCCGAGCGCCGCTTGCGCGAGGCGGAGCGCGCCTTGATGGAGGCGCTGAACAACGGCGCCAGCGACGAGGAAATCGACCGCCTGATGCAAGAGCTACAGCAGGCGATGAACGACTATCTGCAAGCGCTTGCGGAATCGGCGATGGAGCAGTTCCAGAACGGCGAAATCCCGGAAGCGCCGTTCGATGACGACGCCCGCCAGATCGCGCAGCAGGACATCAACGAGATTATGGAGCGCATCCGCGAGATGCTGCAGAGCGGCATGCGCGACGCCGCGCGCCGCATGCTCGAACAACTGCAGCGCATGATGGAGAATATGCAGGCTGGCGTTCAGACCCGCCCGTCGCCCGAAGGCATGGAGGCGATGGAGATGCTGGAAGGGCTGCAGGAACTGATGCGCGGCCAGCGCGAACTGCTCGACCGCACCTTCGAACGGGCCCAGCAAGGGCGCCAGCAGGGTCAACAAGGTCAACAAGGCCGGCAATTCGGCCAACAACAGGGTCAGCAAGGTCAACAGGGGCAAGGTCAGCGCGGTCAGCAAGGCCAGGCGGGCCAGGGAAGCGCCGACGCTGCGCTCCAGGAGGCTCTGCGCCGCCAGCTTGGCGATATCATGCAGCGGTTCGGTGAAATGATGGGCGATGTGCCGGCGCCTTTCGGCCAGGCCGAGCAGGAGATGCGCGGCTCAACCGGGGCGTTGCGCGACGGGCGCCCCGGCGAGGCCGTGCCGCCGCAGGGACGCGCGCTCGATCAATTGCAGGAGGCGGCGCGCCAGGCGCAGCAATCCTTCATGGAGCGGTTCGGCAATCAATTGGGACAGGGTCCTCAGGGCCTTGGCCAGGGCGAAGAAATGGGCCGCGAAGATCCCTTCGGACGGGCGCCGAACGAAGCGACGCCTGGTCAGGCGGACGGCGATGTGGCGATCCCCGATGTCGGCGATCTGCAGCGGGCGCGCGAGATTCGCGACGAACTGCGTCGCCGCTCGGGCGATCAGTCGCGGCCGGATAAAGAACTGGATTATATCGATCGGCTGTTGAAACAGTTCAATTAGCGGACGCGCCGATCAACTCCAGCCCCTTATCAATAACCTCTTGTTCGCTGACGAAGGTGATCAGAATACGGGTCGCGCCGCTGCGATAGGCGATCCTGGTGCTGTAGTCGATGGTCTCGCCCGGGAAGGCTTGCGATTCCGAGGGGAGAAAGGCCCAGCTATAGATTTCCGCTCCGCCTGTATCGACCAGCGCGCCGCGCAACAGCGGGATGTCGATGGGCTGATCCGTGGTGTTCTCGATCACGCCCGATATTTGCAGGGTGCGCTGATCGCCGTCGATGATGGCCTCCGCCGTCGGTTCCGGGATTTTCAAGCCATATCCAAGATCGTCGATGTTAAAGCCCAACATTTTGTAAAGCTTCGTCGATGGCGGATAGGAGTCGACGATCGGTCCTTGGAAGACCATGAATCCGCCGAGCGAAAGCGTCAGGAACACAGCCAACACAGCCCACGCTTTAGCCGGCGACTTTCGCGTCGTCGGTACGGTGCTGCGCGGTTTGAACGTCATCTCCGACGGCCGGATCGGCGGCGGGAATTCTTCATCCAACATTGGCGGCGGCGGGGGCGGCGGGGCCTCCTCTTCGTCCTCCGCAGCGGCGGGCGCCTCCGCCTCCTCCAGCGTGCGTGCGAACGCCTCCGTGGGCGGCGGTTCATCCTCGGTCGGGGTCGGGGTTGGTCTCGGCGAATCCGATAGCGCCGTAGGCCCCGGCGCGGCGCTTTCCTGCGCCGGAGCTTGGGTCGCCTCCGCTTTCTTCGCAGTCGGCGGTTCGGTCAGATCCGCGCGATGGGCGCGCCATTCGTGGCCGCATTTGGCGCATCGCACGGCTCGTCCAGCCTCGCCCAGCGCCTCCGGTTTAACCCTGAAGCGCGAACCGCAATTCGGACAAGCGAGGATCATCGGCGTGGCGACTCGGTCGGTCTGAGGGCTCGATAACAGAAGAATCTTATAGGCGTCGGGTCTATTCGGCGCAAGGCGGCCCCCTGGGCCGGCGACTCGGGCGCGCAGGCACGGTGGCCACGGCCTCGCCGCCGGCCTTGCCCTCGCCGCCGGCGCGAGTTCTAAGCCCATGATAACGCCGCGAAAACCGATCTTTCGCGCCGGCTTGTCTTGCGGACGCGCCGGGCCCTGATTACGGTCGTCGCCATAGGACGGATCGGCGTCCCGCGACAATCGCCGCGCGCGCCGCCGCGGCTTGGAGTCGCCAGTGATTCGATTTGAGAATGTCGGAATGCGCTATGGCGCCGGGCCGGAGGTTCTGCGCAATCTATCGTTTGAGCTGAAGCCCGGCTCGTTCCATTTCCTGACCGGGGCCAGCGGCGCAGGTAAATCGACCCTTTTGAAACTGATGTATCTGGCGCACCGCCCGACGCGCGGCGTGATCACGTTGTTCGATCGGAACGCCGCCGCGCTCGACCGTGACGAACTGCCGGAAGTGCGACGCCGGGTCGGCGTGGTGTTTCAGGAATTCCGCCTGCTTGATCACCTCTCGACGTTCGACAATGTGGCCTTGCCGTTGCGGGTGAACCATGTCGAAGAGACTCTGGTCAAACGGCATGTGTCGGAACTGTTGAACTGGGTCGGCCTTGAGGATCAGCAGAACGCCGCGCCGCCGACCCTGTCCGGCGGGCAGAAACAGCGGGCGGCGATCGCCCGGGCGGTGATCGGCCGGCCGGACCTGTTGCTGGCGGATGAGCCGACCGGCAATGTCGATGATGCGATCGCGGTCCGACTGCTCTATCTGTTCGAGGAATTGCACCGGATGGGCGCCACCGTGGTGATCGCGACCCACAACCGCAGCCTTGTCGAGCGGTTCGGCCATCCGGTGATGCGGCTGCGCGACGGCGGGCTGACGGTGGAGGATCGACCGGATTGGCCCGACTCCGAGACCGGTCCTGCGGCTCGTCCCGGGACGCAACAGAAGGCGCGACAGGCAGATGCGGGCGGTCAGGCAAGGACGTTCCGACGCTCGATCGAAGACGCGCTCGGCCAATCGCGCTAGGGCTTTCCGGGCGCATGAGTCTGTCTTCTTTCCGTTCGGATCTGCCGCTGTCGTCGGATGAATCGACGCGTTTCCTGCCCTGGATCGTCGGTTTTCTAACCTTCGTCGCGACCCTGGCCTTGGCCGGGCTGATCGTTCTGAGCGACCTGTCCAGGCAATGGACCGGCGCGCTGGAGACCGCCTTGACGGTCGAATTGCCGGCGCGCGAACGAGAAGGCGACGCGGCGTTGCAGGATCGGGTCAAGGCGGCGATCCGGGTGCTGAAGGAGACGCCGGGCGTCGTCTCCGCCGCGCCGGTCAGCGACGCGGAGCTCGACGCCTTGATCGAGCCCTGGCTTGGGGCGCAATCCAGCCTGCCGACCCTGCCCTTTCCGAAACTGATCGATGTGACCTTGGCGCCAGGCGCGTCGATCGACCTTGACGCGCTGAATCTGCGTCTGGCGGAGGCGGTGGGCGGCCGGGCCGACGATCACGGCGTCTGGCGCGCCCGGGTCACCGGGTTCATCGCGGTCTTGCAATGGGTCGCGTTGACGGTGGCGGGGGTCGTTGTCGGCGCGGCGGTGGCGATGATCGCCTTCGCCACACGGGGCAGTCTGGCCGCCCATGCCCCGACGGTGGAGCTCTTGCATTTGATCGGCGCCAAAGACGGCTATATCGCCGGCCAGTTTCAGAAGCGGGTTTTCATCCTGGCGTTGCTGGGCGCCGCGCCCGGGGCGCTTTGCGCGACCGGCCTGACCGTTCTGGTGCTCCGCTCCGGCGAGATGTTGCGCGGCGACATGGCGGCCTTGACCGCGGCAGGGCCGAGCGCGGCCTCGCCGTTTTTGATCGGCGCGCTGATCGGGTTGACGGCGGTCGCCCCGGCGGCCATCGCGGCGGTTAGCATGATCGCGACCCGGATCACCGTCTTCGCGCGCCTCAGGCGCATGGATTGAGCGTATGGCGGGCGGGATCGGGTAGCGGCGAGATGGGTGCGTTCCGGCCATCAGGCGCTCTACGCCCGCGGCATACGCGCCGGCGGCGCTATCTGCGCATCGCCGGCGCGGCGGTTGGCCTGATCGCGGCGCTCTGGGCCGTCGGATTTCTGATGTTCGTCGACGCGCTGCCGGAAGAATCGCAAACCGCCGAGGCGATGATCGAACAGGCTGAGAAATCGGACGGCCTGGTCGTGCTGACCGGCGGCGCGCAGCGGCTGAAGACCGGCCTCGCCCTGCTTGAGCGCGGGGCCGGGCGCAAGCTCTTCGTGTCCGGCGTGCATCGAGGCGTTGATGTCGCGGAGTTGCTGCGCGTCTCGCAACAGGATCCCGCGCGGGTGGCCTGCTGTATTGAACTCGGCTATCTCGCCGGCAACACGCGCGGCAACGCGGCCGAGTCCGCCGAATGGGCGCGCCGATCCGGTTTTCAGTCGATCCGGCTGGTCACCGCCGACTATCACATGCCGCGTAGCCTGTTGGAGTTCCGCATCCTGGCGCCGGAGCTGACAGTCACGCCGCATCCGGTCTTTCCGGGGAACGTGCGCTCGCGGGAATGGTATAAATTCCCGGGGACGGCGTTGTTTATCGCCGGCGAGTATACCAAAACCCTGCTCAGCGTGGCGCGCTTGGGCGTCGTGCGCCTGGTTCAGAGCCTGTGAACAGGCCCGCGCCGGTCACCGAACGGGCCTATCTGGTGAGGAGTCCATGACCGTCAGAGGTTTGTTTTTCGGCGTCTATTTCTATGCTTTCACCGTCGCCACGGTGATCGTGATCATTCCCTCGATCCTATTGCCGCGGCCCTTGTTTCTGGCGGCCTGTCGTTTCTGGCTGAATGGGGTCATGGTCGGGTTGCGGGTCTTCGGCGGTGTGCGTTGGGAATGGCGCGGCGTCGAGAGCCTGCCGCCGCGGCCGTTTATCCTCGCCTGCAAGCACCAATCGACCTGGGAGACCCTGGCGCTGAACGCGCCGCTGGATTTTCCAGCCTTTGTGCTGAAGAAGGAACTGTCCGAGATTCCGCTGTTCGGCCGGTACTTGAAGGCGATCGGCGAGATCGCCATCGATCGCGACGCCGGCGCGTCAGCCTTGAAGATGCTCATCCAACAGACGCGCGCTGCGCTCGAACAGGGCCGGATTGTGGTGATCTTTCCCGAAGGCACGCGGACCGCACCCGGCCAAGGGCTGAGATATCATCCCGGCGTCGCGGCGATCTACAGCGACTCGGCCGCGCCGGTAGTACCGGCGGCGCTGAATTCCGGATTGTGCTGGCCGAAATCGATCTGGCGCGTCCGGCCCGGCCGGATCGTGTTCAGCTATCTGCCGGCGATTCCGCCCGGTTTGACGCGCCGTGAGTTCATGACACGGCTGGAAACCGCCATTGAGACGGAAAGCGCCGCGCTGAATCAGGCTTAGCGCCGGCGCCAAGGGCGTAATCGCAGAAGACGCCGCCAGCCGATCCTTGAACTCTCATTATATTAAAATATTATTGTTTTATTAATAATTGCTCGTTTCTATGGAACCGATCCGACGGACGCGGTCGGGTTGGTAGAAATCCAAACCCTTTTCGGCAGGACCGTATGATCAACGTCTTTCCCATTGGGCGCGCGCGCGAAGGCGCCCGCCCGGCCTCGACAGAATCCAAGCATAAACCGACTCTGGGCGAGGCGCAGGCCATATGGGACGCGATCAATCGCTCCCACGCGGTGATTCAGTTCGAGCCCGGCGGCGTCATTCTTTGGGCGAACGACGCGTTTCTGGCGGCGGTCGGCTATCGCCTGGATGAAATCAAGGGGCGCCACCACAGCATGTTCGTGGAAAAGACCTACTCTGAAGGTGCGGAATACGCCGATTTCTGGAAACGGCTGGCCGCGGGAGAGACGTTCGCCGCTGAGTATCCGCGGCTGAGGAAAGACGGGTCTGAGATCTGGATTCAGGCCTCCTACAATCCGATCTTCGACCGGTCGGGCCAGGTCCATAAGGTCATCAAGTTCGCCACCGACATTACCGCCCAGAAACTATCGGCGGCGGACGCGCACGGGCAGATTACGGCGATCAACCGCGCGCAAGCCGTGATCGCGTTCGATCTGGACGGCGTCATTCAAGACGCCAACGATTTGTTCCTGGCGACGATGGGCTACACGCTGGAGGAGATACAGGGCGAGCATCATCGCATATTCGCTGAGCCGAGCTATGCGGCGAGCCGTGATTATGCCGAGTTCTGGGAGCGCCTGCGCGGCGGCGAGTATTTCAGCGCCGAATACAAACGCATTGGAAAGGGCGGCAAGGAGATTTGGATCCGCGCGTCCTACAATCCGATTTTTGATGCGCAGGGAAAGCCTTTCAAGATCGTCAAATTCGCAACCGACATCACCCAGGAAGTCCTGGACAAACAAGGCCGGGATCGCGCGGTCAGCCAGATCGATCAAGATTTGACCAGCGTGAACGCCGGCCTCAGCAACGTCAGTTCATCGATCTCCGACACGTCGAAAGCGGCGCAGGAAACGTCCGAGAATGTGCAGACAGTAGCCTCGGCGCTTGAGCAGATGGCGAGTTCGATCGGCGAGACGACAATGCAGGTCGCGCGGTCCAACGAGGTGGCGGCGGAGGCCGTGTCGAAATCAACTACGGCCGGTCAGGCGATCCGTCGGCTCTCGGAGGCGGCGGAGAGCATTCACAGCGTTATGGGATTGATCCGCGACATCGCCGATCAAACGAATCTACTGGCTTTGAATGCGACGATCGAGGCGGCCCGGGCGGGGGACGCCGGCAAGGGCTTCTCGGTCGTGGCGTCGGAGGTGAAGAGCCTCGCCGGTCAAACGACGCAGGCGACCAAGGAGATTTCATCACAAATCGCCAGCATCCAGGAATTGACCGCCGCCTCGGTCGAAGCCATCGAGTCGGTAGGCCAGACCATCGAGCGGATGGACTCGACCACGTCGGTGATCGCGTCCGCGATCGAGGAGCAGTCGACCGTCACCACGGAAATGTCATCCGCGATGCAGACCGCCTCCAGCCGGGTCAACGAGATCGCCGCCAACGCCCAGAATGTCTCCGTCGCCGTAGCGGAGATCGAGGACGCCGCACGGCAATTGAAGCAAGCATCGCAGGTCATCGCTTAAGGCGGCGAGGCCTCTCTCGAATACCTCGCCTGCGGCGGAGAAACGGCCTATAATACCCACGCACTCTGTGTGGATAAAGCTGTGTGCGATCCCCCGAAGGACTCACGAATTTTGGGGTCGGCGCAAAGGGCGGCGGCGCGGCGGCGAGCCGGTTCTCCTTCTCGATTGACCAAGATAAAACAAAGCAAGAACATTATAGTATTTATACGCGCCCTCCGCTAGACTGTACAAACCGGGTCTTTCGACGGGCGGTCGGCCCTGTCCATGGACGCCGTTTGGAAAGGAAAGCGTCTTGAGCACCGCATGGATCGAGCCGTCGCGCCGTATTTGGGAGACAAAGTACCGTCTGTGCGACCCTGACGGCGCGCCTGTGGATAAAACCCTACAATCTACTTGGTCTAGGGTCGCAAGCGCGCTGGCGGCGGGCGAGGCGGACCCTGGCTGGAAGGCCCGTTTCGAAGATGCGCTCGACGGGTTCAAGTTCATGCCGGCGGGCCGGATTTTGGCCGGCGCAGGGGCCGACCGAACTGTCACGCTGTTCAATTGCTTCGTCATGGGCCGGATCCCGGACGATATCGGCGGCATCTTCCAGCATCTGCGCGAGGCCGCGCTGACCCTGCAGCAGGGCGGCGGCATCGGTTACGATTTCTCGACCCTGCGGCCGCGCGGCGCGGCGGTAAAGGGCGTCGGCGCCGATGCGTCCGGGCCGGTCTCGTTCATGGAAGTCTGGGATTCCATGTGCCGCACGATCATGAGCGCGGGCGCTCGGCGCGGCGCGATGATGGCGACCCTGCGCTGCGACCATCCTGATATCGAGGAGTTCGTCACCGCCAAACAGGAAGCCGGGCGGTTGACCAATTTCAACCTGTCCGTCCTGGCGACCGACGCTTTCATGCAGGCGGTCGAGGCGGATGACGAATGGCCGCTGGTCTTCGACGGCCGGGTCCACAAGACCGTGCGCGCGGCCGATCTGTGGGAGCGCATCGCCCGCGCGACCTACGAATACGCCGAGCCCGGCGTGATCTTCATCGACCGGATCAACGCGCGGAACAATCTGGCCTATTGCGAGACGATCCACGCCACCAATCCCTGCGGCGAGCAGCCGCTGCCGCCTTATGGCGCGTGTCTGTTAGGGTCGATCAATCTGTCCGCTCTGGTGTCGGAGCCCTTCAGCGAGGCCGCCGCGCTGGATCTGGAGGCGTTGCGGTCGCTGACCCGCACGGCGGTGCGGATGCTGGACAATGTCGTCGATGTGTCCCGCTTTCCCCTGACGGAGCAATGGAAAGAGGCGCAGGCGAAACGGCGCATCGGGTTGGGCGTCACCGGGCTGGCGGATGCGTTCGCCATGGTCGGCGTCCGCTATGGATCGCCGGACTCGGTCGCGTTGGTCGAGCAATGGCTCGCGGCCCTGCGGGACAGCGCCTACGCCGCCTCGGTCGATCTCGCCCGCGAGAAGGGCGCGTTCCCGGCGCTGGACCGCGCCCGGTTCCTGGAAAGCCCGACGATCCAGGACCTGCCGGCCGCGATCCGGAAAGGCATCAAGGAACATGGGATCCGCAACGCGCTTCTGACCTCAATTGCGCCGACCGGGACGATCTCGATGCTGGCGAACAATTGCTCCAGCGGCCTAGAGCCGATTTTCGCGATGGAGCAGGCGCGAAAGGTGCTCAACGCCGACGGCTCGCACCGGACGGAACGGTTGCGCAACAACGCCTATCGCTTGTTCCGCGCCATGCATGGCGAACAGGCGGACTTGCCGGATGCTTTCGCGCCAGCCTCCGCGCTCTCGCCGGACGCGCATTTGGCGATCCAGGCGGCGGCGCAGCGCTATATCGACAGTTCGATTTCAAAAACCATCAACTTGCCCGCCGATATCAGCTTCGAGGATTTCAAATCGGTCTATCGCAAGGCTTATGAGATGGGGTGCAAAGGCTGTACGACCTACCGGCCGTCGGCGGTGCGCGGCTCGGTGCTCGAGGCGGCGCCCGCCGATGCGGAAAACAGCGAAACCGAACAAGTAAAAGCCGCCGCGGCGGCGGTCAGCGCCGCGCCGCGCGAGACGGACGGCGTCGTCTATATGACCGAACCTTTGGACCGGCCGGGCGCACTGACCGGCGCCACCTACAAGATCAAATGGCCGGAATCCGATCACGCGATCTATATCACGATCAACGATCTCGATCAGGACGGCCGCCGGCGGCCCTTCGAGATCTTCATCAACTCGAAGAATATGGAGCATTACGCCTGGACGGTCGCTTTGACCCGTATGGTGAGCGCGGTGTTCCGGCGCGGCGGCGATGTCTCTTTCGTGCATGAGGAGTTGAAGGCGGTGTTCGATCCGCGCGGCGGCTATTGGATGGAGGGCCGTTATGTGCCGTCCCTGCTGGCCGCGATCGGCGAGGTGATCGAGGGGCATCTGCGCCATATCGGTTTCGTCGAGCCGGGACCGACCCGGTCGGCGCCGCCGCCGGACAGAGAGGCGCGCGCCGTGGGTTCCGCGACGCCGCCGTCGCTCCGAGCCCGGCAATGCCCAAGCTGTGGGGGCGCCCTGGTCTCCGCCGAAGGCTGTGACGCCTGCGCCGCCTGCGGCTGGTCGCGCTGCGATTGAGCGTCACGAGCCAGGCGGCGGTCCGGCCGGACGCTTTGCCGCCCAGCGCCAAAAAAAAGGCCGCGAAGAAATCGCGGCCCAAGTTCAGGGAGGAAACGCCCAAAAGAGGCGCAAGCCGGTTGGCTTGATGCGCCGCAACATGTCAGGGCCGAACATGTTGCGATGCACAATATGGGGCAGGTTTCGACTCGACGCAAGGATAAAGAAGGCGCGTATGCCGCTTTTTTGCGAGTTCACCCCGCCCGGCTGAAATGATGCAGCGCAAAACCGACCGGTTTCAGCGCGTTTGGAAAAGCCGAGCTTTCCAGCTCCCGAGGCTACGGCGTCCGGAAAAAAAGAACCCGGGCCGCCGATCTACGGCGACGCCGGGTCCTTTGTGCGATGGGCCGATTCGGAGGAGCGCGGCGTCTTGAACCGCCCGCGCCCGGCCGATCGGAGGCCACTAGTCGCGGGCGAGACACATGGCGACGCCCATGCCGCCGCCGATGCAGAGGGTCGCCAGACCTTTTTTGGCGTCCCGGCGCTTCATCTCGTGCAGCAGGGTGTTCAGGATGCGCGCGCCGCTGGCGCCGATCGGATGGCCGATCGCGATCGCCCCGCCATTGACGTTCACCTTCTCCATGTCGAAGCCGAGATCCTTGGCGACGGCCAGCGATTGCGCCGCGAAGGCCTCGTTCGATTCGATCAGATCAAGGTCGTTGATCGTCCAGCCAGCGCGCTCGAGCGCCAGACGTGAGGCCGGAATCGGCCCGGTGCCCATGATCGCCGGATCAACGCCGACGGTGGCGAAGGAGGCGATGCGCGCCAAAGGCTCGATGCCGCGTTTCGCGGCCTCCTCGGCTGACATCAGGACCGTCGCCGCGGCCCCGTCATTGATGCCCGACGCGTTGCCGGCCGTGACCGTGCCGTCCTTAGCGAAGGCCGGGCGGAGCTTGCCCAAGGTCTCGACCGTCGTGCCGTGGCGCGGATACTCATCGGCGTCGACCACGGTTTCCCCTTTGCGGGTCTTGATCGTGACCGGGGCGATTTCGTCCGCGAACCGGTTGGACTTCTGCGCCGCTTCCGCCTTCTGTTGCGAGGCTGCGGCGAATTCGTCCTGCTGATCGCGTGTCAACTGCCACTTTTCAGCGACATTCTCGGCCGTCGTGCCCATGTGATAGCCGTTGAAAGCGCACCACAACCCGTCCTTGATCATCGTGTCGGTGAACTCGAAATCGCCCATCTTCTTGCCGGTGCGCAGATGAGCGGCGTGCGGCGCCAGGCTCATGCTTTCCTGACCGCCGGCGACGACGATGGCGCTGTCGCCCGACATGATCGCCTGACGGCCCAAGGCGACCGCCCGCAGGCCAGAGCCGCAGACCTGGTTGATGGTCACGGCCGTGCGCTCCTGCGGGATCCCGGCGTCCATCGCGGCCTGGCGCGCCGGGTTTTGACCGACGGCGCCGGTCAGGACCTGACCGAGAATCGCTTCATCCACATCGGCCCCATCCACACCGGCGCGGGAGAGCGCTTCCTTGACGGCGATCGCGCCCAGGTCGGAGGCGGAAACGGTGCTCAAGGCGCCGTTGAACGCGCCGACCGGCGTTCTGGCGGCGCTGGCGATAACAACATCGGTCATAAGGGGAAACTCCTTTTCGGGTGTTGCGCCCCGGGCCGGCGGCTGACGGCGCAGGGTCGCGGCTGTTCGTCACTGGCGCGGACTATATCGAACCCAATCTTTGGTCTCAATCCGCCGAATCAGGCCGCCGAGTTGGGCCGCCAAATCAATCGGCCCAGTCAATCAGCGATGAAGGACCCGATCCGGGTCCAGAGATCGCGCGCGCGCTCGCTCGACATCATGCCGATATGACCCAAAGCGGGCCGGATCAGCCGCGTGTCCCCCAAACGTTCGGTGATCGCCAGCGCCGAGGCCGGCGGCACGATCTTATCGGCGGCCGGGATCACCGCCATCGCCTGACCTGAGAAGTCGCCCGGATCGACGACCCGGCCGGCGATCCGCCAGGCGCCGGCCGCCGTCTCGTTCCGACCGTACCAGCCGCCCAGCGTTTCGCGCGCCACCGGCGCGGTCATCGACACGCCGTCATTCAGCCAGTCCTCCAGGGCGACAAACAGGCGCGCTTCCGGCGTGTCGGCGTCGACCTTGGCGAAGCGCGAGAACTTGCGGAAGGCGGTTAGCGGGTCGAGGGCGGCGAACAGGGTCTGAATGATATCCACCGGCAAATGATCCAACGTCCGCAGCACCGGCTCCAGAGCGTCGGTCAGCGCCAGCATCGCCTGCGGATCGGGCGACGCCTCGGCGTGAAAGTCCCACGGGGTGGCCAGGAGCGCGAGTTTCCGAACCGTCTTCGGCCGTTGTAGGGCGGCCGGCAGGGTCAGCAACCCTCCCATGCAATAGCCGACCAACGCCATCGTCGCGGGGGTCCGCGACTCATCGGCCCTAAACGCCGCAATCGCGTCGATGGCGCGCACCAGGCGCGCGATATATTCGTCCAGTCCGAACCGTTTTTCCTCCGCCCCCGGCGCGCCCCAATCCAGCAGGAAGACGTCGAGGCCCATCGCCTGGAGACTGCGGCAGAAGCTCGTGTCGCTGTCCAAATCGAGAATATAGGCGCGATTGATCAGGGACGGCGTGACCAAAGCGATCGGGCGCGCGGAAACGCCGTGGCCCTGATGCGCCCCGTCGTTAAAGTATTGCAGGCAGGACGCGCCCTCTCGCCAGACGATGGCCGGCTCCGGGACCGCGCGCGCATAGGGGTGTCGGCGATAGGTCTCGATCCCGTCCAGCATCGCGGTCAGATCGTTCCGAAATCGGGAATCGATCGCCATGAGAAGCTCTGACAGATCGAGCGCTTCGATCGGCGTAGGCCCGGTCCCGAAAAGATCGCCGAGACTGTTCAGCAGCTCCGCTGTCGCACCGCACTGGAGAGCCAGGCCGAACGCCGCCCAAACGGGCGTGGGAAACGGCGCCGACTCGGCCGTTCCGGCGAAAGGCGCGGCGTTCGCTGCAAGACCGGACCCATCGAAAGCGGCGGCGGCGCCGTTGGCCCAGGCGCGCCAGAATTCAGCCGGATCAGGGCTCCAGGGCCCGGTCGGCGCGGCTTTCGGCTTCAAGCCGCTCAACGCGGCGTTCAAGCTCGGCAAGGCGCCGATGGAGGCCGCGTAGACCATCATCGGTCCGGCGAGATGCAGCGGTATCGGCCGCGGATAGAGGCCGCGCCGCGTCTGTGGCGCCGCCTTGGGGCGGGCGCGTCCGGGGCTCTTCTGCTGGACCGTCATGCGCTGATGTCGACTCTTCCTGTGCGCGGTATTCCGCGTCCGTCCTGTTGTCCGATTGCTCTTCTGTCGGGCCGCCCGAGGTGAAGGCGGCGCCGGCGGCGTTTGCGAAATTCTGCCAGCCCGCCATCATCGCCGTCATGGCCTTCGCGGCGTCCGGATCGGCCGCGGCGCCAGCAATATAGTCCTGCCATAAAGTCAGGTACCGTTTGGCGAGCTCGTCGTAGTTCGGGGGCTCTGTCATCGGGGGACTATAAGGCGCGCGCCGCGTCGCGCCAATTCCGGTTCGCCAATTGATCCGGCGCCAAAGGTCTTGGTGCAGCGCAGCGCTTGGCGCGCAAGATCGACCATGATAACAGACTAACAAGGCGTTTGCGGCCAAATGCGGCTCCATGCGCCCGGACTGGCGAAACCTTCGGCGGACGGAGAGCGATGGCGGCCAAAAAATCGACGGATAGCGAGAATTCCGAGCCGATCACGATCAAGAAATACGCCAACCGCCGGCTCTATAATACGGCGACCAGCAGCTATGTGACCCTCGATCATTTATGCCAGATGGTGAAAGACGGCGTCGATTTCGCCGTTCATGACGCGAAGAGCGGCGATGACATCACCCGTTCCGTTCTGACGCAAATCATCGTCGAGGAGGAGGCCAAGGGCCAGAACCTGCTGCCAATCGGGTTCCTGCGCCAGTTGATCAGCTTCTACGGCGACAACATGCAGCAAATGCTGGTGCCCAAATATCTCGATTTCACGATGCGCTCTTTCGCCGAGAACCAGGACAAGATGCGCGGCTATTTCGAGGATACGTTCGGATCAGTGTTTCCGTTTGGGCAGTTCGACGATGTCGCGAAACAAAATCTCGCGATGTTCGAACAGGCGATGCAGTTCTTCAATCCGGCCGCCGCCGGGGCCGACGCGCCCGACACGCTGTCACAGGGCGATCAGGGCGCAGCGTCGGGGCCGGGGCCGGGCGCTGTAAAGCCCCCCGAAGGCGATGCGCAAATCGACGCGCTGCAAAAGCAGATCGACGAAATGCAACGCCAATTGAAGACGATTCAAAAGGGTTGAGAGCGGCCGACGGCGGGGCCGATTAGATCCGCCAGGCCGGGTCGGTGTCAGGACGTCCGTAATACCAGCCCTGCAGATAGTCCGCCCCTTCATCTTCCAGGATCGCGACTTCCGCTTCGGTCTCGACGCATTCGGCGACGGTCGTCAGGCCGAACCCTTCGGCCAGGCCGAGAAGCGTTCGGACGAACAGCTTGTTGTCCGGGCTGTTCGCCACGTCCTTGATGAACGCGCCGTCGATCTTAACGATATCGACCGTCAGCACTTTCATATGGCGGAAAGAGGTATAGCCGGAGCCGAAATCGTCCAGCGCGACCTTGCAGCCCAATTTGCGCACCGCGCTCACGAACCGTTCGGAGAGTTCGAAATCTTCCAGGGCGGCCGTTTCGGTGATTTCCACGATCAGACGCCGGGCGAGGTCCTCGCGGCCTTTGGTCAGACCGATCAAGTGGCGCAGCCAGGACGGGTCGGTGACGGTAAGGCTGGAAATGTTCAAAGCCAGGGTGACATCCGGATAGGCGATCAGATCGGCGACGGCGATTTCCAGCGCCCGCCGATCCAGCATGCGCATCAGGCCCATCTTTTCCGCCACGGGCACGAAGTCGCCGGCGGGTATGACATCGCCGTTCGGCTCCCGCAGACGCAACAGCGTTTCGTAATAGGCCGTCTCTTTCGTCACCGTGTTCACCACCGGTTGATAGGCGAAAACGACGCGATCCTCATCGAGCGCCTTCAGCACCTGTTCGCCGATATCGAGAGACACGCGGTTATGTTGGCGCTGTTCGTCGGACAGCCGGTAGTCGACATAGCAGTTCCGGCCGCGCTCCTTGGCGAGCTGCAGGGCGCTTTCCGCCGCGGTCATGGCCTCCTGCGTATCGCCGATCTGGCCGGGCACCTCGACGCCGCCGATCGAAATCGTCACATGGATCGGCCCTTCCGGCGTATCGATCGGCTCACTGCTCACCGCGGCCAGGATTTTCTCGGCGGCCTGAGCCAGACCTTCATCACTGGCTTCCGGCAAGACGATCCCAAACCTGTCTCCGCCGAGCCGGCCGATTCGGTCGGTCACGCGCAGACAGCGTTCAATACGATGGCTGACGCCCAGGATCACCAGATCGGCGACTGTGTAGCCGTAGGCGTCATTGACCATCGCCAGTTTGTCGATGCCGACGGCCAGATAGCCGCCTTTGACAGCGTAGCGTTTGTTGTAGGCCAAGGTCGTATGCAGTGTTTCGCTCAGCCGCGCCTTGTTGAAATGCCCCGTCAGTTCGTCATAGGTCGCCTTGTGCTCGAGCAGCCGTTCCTGGTGCTTGCGACGGGTGATTGGACGGATGACGCCGGCGAGGGATGAGGGTTCGCCGTCCCGGTCGGAGGCGATCTTGCCTTTTTCGTGAACCCAGACGAAATCGCCCGAATCCTGACGCAGGCGATATTCGCAGTCGAAGATGCCGTTATCCTGCATATGCAGACCGAGGCTTTGCAGACGTTGCGTCAGGTCTTCGACATTGACGCGTTCATGAAAACGCTCGCCATTGCTCAGGCTTTCGGGGCCATCGACGCCCAACGCGATGCTGAGATCGCCGAACCAGCGGATTTCGTCGCTGGTGAAGTCCCAGACATAGGCGAGGTCGCCGGACTGGGACAATGCATCAAGCGCCATGTCGACAGGCAGCGCCGGCCCCGAAGCGTTCGCCCCCGCGCACACCGACCCGGCGATCTGCGCCAGGCGCGCGGAATCGTCGCCCGACGCGTTGAATACGGTTGTTTGCTGTGTCGCTTTGAAAGTCATAAAGTCCCGCGCCATGAATACACAGTCCGAGCAGTTGCAGCCCAAAACGCTCGATGCTCACCGCCCGACCAACAGTGCGGCGAAACGGCGTTGTTGCTCCGACGACCGATTCATTCCCCCCACAATCCGTTTACACGATCAGTTATGAACAAATTGTAAAAGGCGTGAGACGATAGAGTGAGGCGCGCCCCTCCCCGCGCGTTATCGGTCCGAGATCGTGCTCTCTGGCGGAAATCTTAAGATCGCCGGTCAAGCTTTACCGGTTCGCCCGCGGACTTCTTTCAACAGCCAAAGAGTGAGGCAAAAGACCGTCGCCGCCCCCGCCTGATGCAGGGTGGCGAGCGTGATCGGCACGACCAGGACAAGGGTGGCCACGCCCAACGCCGCCTGAAGCCAGACGCCGCAGACCAGCGCGGTGACCGCCAGGCGCGCGCGCGGCGCCAAGTCGATCCTTCGCGCAGCGATCCAGACCGCCGTTCCGACGCCGACCGTCGCGTAAGCCAGCAGGCGGTGGTTGAATTGGATGACGCCGTGCTCCTCAAAAGCGCTCGCCCACCAAGGGGTCAAGGTCCAGAAATCGTCCGGCGTCAGCGCGCCATTCATCAGCGGCCAGTCATTATAGATGAACCCAGCGTTTGAGCCGGCGACAAAGGCGCCGCTGACCACGGTGACGAACACCACCGCGTGCGTCCAGGCGCTCAGCCGGCGGAACCCGCGCGGCGCGGCGGCGCGGCCCCGCTCGACCGGCCAGAGAAAACTGAGCGTCATCCAGAACAAATAGCCGAGGATGAAGAAGGCCATGCCGAGATGCAGCGCCAGACGGTATTGGCTGACATCGGTGCGGTCGACAAAGCCGCTCTTCACCATCCACCAGCCGATCACGCCCTGCAGGCCGCCCAGCGCCAGGAGAATCCAGAGATGCGGCTTTGCGGCTGCCGGGATCCAGCCGCGCCAGAGAAAGAAGAAAAACGGCACGGCGTAGACGACGCCGATTAACCGGCCCCACAGGCGGTGGATATACTCCCACCAGAAGATCGCTTTGAACTCGGCCAGAGTCATACCGGCGTTGGCGAGCTGATATTCCGAGGTCTGGCGATAAAGTTCGAACACCCGGACCCATTCAGCCTCGGAGAGCGGCGGCAAGGCCCCGATCAACGGGCGCCATTCAACCATGCTCAAGCCGGATTCTGTGAGCCGGGTGATCGCCCCGATCAGCATCATGATAAAGACCATAGCGGCCGAGGCGGCCAGCCAAAGGCCGACCGCGCGGGTCCTGGACGCCATATCGGCCGCCGGCGCCAAAGACAGACGGGATTCGCTGGAAAGCTCACTCATAGGCAGCGCTATACAGCCTTCGCAGGCGTCTCAACAAGTCTGACACGGCGTCGCGCCGGGCCGGTCCTGCGCACGCGAAGCCGCGCTTATAGAATGACTTCCCGAAGGCTCGCGACGCGTCCGAGGATCGAGACGGCGCGCGAACTTGTTTCGACGGTGACGAAATCGCTGCGGCCCAACGCGTCGCTGATGTCGGTCTGGAACGCCGCCAACAGGTTGCGCGGCGCGTTCTGCGACCCGAATCGCTCGGCGCCCGATTGCGGGCCTTTGACCAGGATCGCCCGATCGCGGGCTGAGATCGCCTTACCTTGATAGAGGCCGTCGCTCATGCGCTGGGTTTCGGTCTCTGTGATAGCGCTGGGATTATACTGAGAGGCGGCCAGGACGAAGGCGGCCTGGGCGCTGATCTGTACCTGATCGACCGGACCGGCGGGCTGCCGCGCGGCTGTCTCCGGCGGCGCCGCGATTTGGCGCGCCGGGCCGCCAAGTTTGGCGATCTGAGGCACACGCGCCCGCGCGTCGGCCAGAGCGGGCTCGCCCTCCGGCCGGCGTTTGAAGATCGAAAAAAGACTGTCCAAAGTCATCTGCGCTTGACCAAACAGAATGCGTCTGAGGGTCAAAGCATGCGGCGTGCCAAGGGGGACGGCGGACGCAGCCCCTTGTTTCAAGCGGTTAGACCGCCGCCAAAGCGGCTCGGCCGGTTCGTCGGGAAAAGCTTTCCCAGAGCCTGCGCGGCGCCGGTCAATTCTTGCAGGCTTAAAGGAAAGGGCCGCCGGCGCGACGCCGACGGCCCCACAGATATCACCGCCATCCGATAAGGACGCGCGTCGAACGCGCCCCTATTGAGCGATCGTCAACCGGCCTTCGACCGCAGGCGACACCTCGCCGGCGTCGGCGATGAAGTCCATCACTTGACTGGCCATATACTCGCCGGAGGTCGAATCAATGATGACCTTGGCTTCCAGGAAGGACGCGTAACCGTCGCCGCCTTTGGCCATATAGTCGTTGGTCGCCAGGCGATAGGTCTTGGCCGGATCCAGCGCCGCCCCGCCGACCTCGGCCGACACGACGCGCGCGCCGGCCGGCGCGGCCGGGTTGTAGACCACCGTCATGCCCGAGACATGCGGGAATCGGCCGGCGACGTCTTCGATCTTGCTGAAGCCGTTTTCCAGCGCCGCCAGCACCTGGGCGCCGGTCATTTCCAAAAGGACGGTGCGATTGCCGAAAGGCAGTTCGGCCAGAATGTCCTTGCGGGTCAGGACCGTGCCCGGGGCGTATTCGCGGTCGGCCCGGATGCCGCCGCCATTGGTGATGCCGATATCGGCCTCGACGGCCATGCGCATCGCGTCGGCGACCAAGCTGCCGAACGCGTTTTCACCGCCGCGCACGCTGGGCCGGCGCGTGTCCAAGGCGGTCGCGGTGGCGCCGATCTCGACATTCAACTCGGCGTCCAGGCGGCCCTCATAGACCGCGATCGCAGCGGTCATTTCGGGGTCGGGCTCGACGCCGAGCGTGTTGATCAGATCGTAGGCGGCGTACCAAGAGACTTCACCGTCCTCGTCCTTCTCCATGGTCAGATCGATCACGGTGACGAAATCGGCCTGGCTGGCGGATTCGACGAAGGCGGTCTTGCCGAACCATTTCACCCGCAGATCGTGGTCGTCCCCGCCCAGGATCAACGGCGCGGCGGCTTGCTCGATCAAGCGTTCGTCTTCGGAGACCGTGGTGTGCGACAGAGCGATGACGAAATCGGCGCCGGCCTCGGTCAAGGCCTCGGCTTGCGCGGCGGCGACCTCGGTCACATCGCCGAAGGTCACCGGCGCCGGGCTGGCCCGTTCGACGGTGGTGGGCGTCGTCAGGCCGAACATGCCGATGGTCCAGTCGCCGAAGCTCCAGGTCGTGTTGGCCAGAACGCCCTCCGGCAAACCGCCGCCCGGCGCGATCGAGTTCGCGGACAGGACGGGGAACTGGGCCTCGCTGACACGCTGGGACATGACGGCCGGGCCGAAATCATATTCGTGGTTGCCCAGGACCAATACGTCGATCCCAAGCTGGTTCAAAAGATCGATGAAATGCGCGCCCTGGTCGATGGAGGACAGGATGCTCGGCGCGATCGTGTCGCCGCCGTGCGTGACCAGGACATTCTCAGCGCCCGATTTGGCCTCCTTGACGACCGTGGCGAGCTTGGCGAGGCCGCCGCGGCCCTTGCTGTCGCTCATCCGGTCGATATCGTTGACATGGACGATGCGCAGATTAAGCGCTTCGGCCCAGGCCGAGGGCGCCATCGCAGCGAACGCGCCGAACGCGATCGCCGTCGCCGCCAACAGCCGACGTGGGGCAAATGCCGTACTCATAATGAACTCCCATATTCTCAAGGATTGGATCGCCGACCGGTTCGTCGGCGTTAGAGGGAGTATATCTTCACGGAAACTGCGGAAACCAGCTAGAATCGCATTAGAAACCGAACGATCTTTCGGGTTTTCTCCGAAAACAGAGACGGCGTGTAGTAACTGCCGGCGGCGCGTTTCGACACTTCCGAGAGGGTCGGGTAGGGGAAGGTCAGACCGGCGACGGCGCCGATCTTCTTCTTCAGTCCGATCGCCATGACCCAGGGCATGATCAACTCGCCCGCATGCGGTCCGGCGATGGTCGCACCCTTGACCCGGCGTTTAGCGTCGGTGACGACCTTGATCAGTCCATGTGTGCTGCGTTCCGCCTGCGCCCGGTCATTCTCGTCAAAGGACCAGCGCAGCAGTTTGAATCCACCCTTGCCATAGGCCTTCAAAGCGTCCGCCTCACTCATGCCGACATGCGCGAGTTCCGGGTCGGTGTAGGTCACCCAGGGAAAGGCCGACGTATCGACCTTCGTCCAGCCCATCTTGAACAGAATCTGCCGGATCAGAATGCCGGCGTGATAGTTCGCCATATGGGTGAATTGCAGACCGCCCGCGACATCGCCGATGGCGTAGATCCGCTTGGCGCTGGTGCGCAGGGATGGGTCGACGGTGACGCCGCGATTGGTGTAGGCGACGCCCGCTTTCTCCAGATCAAGGTCTTGGATATTGGGCGTTCGTCCGGCGGCGATCAGCAGGTGACTGCCGTTCAGGGTCTCCGGCCCTTGTTCGGAGTCGACTTCGACCTGGACGCCCTGATCCGTCTTAGCCACCGAGACAACCTTGGTCCGTTCCTTGAAAATCAAGCCTTCCTCGAGCAGACGCTCCTTGACGATCGCCGAACATTCCGGGTCGTCGCGGCCGAGAATGTCGAACATCTCAACCACGGTGACCTTGGCGCCCAAACGGCGATGGGCGTGCGCCAGTTCGGTCCCGATCGGACCGCCGCCGACCACGATCAGGTGATCGACCTTCTCGCCGAGATCGAAGACCGTCTCGTTGGTCATGAAGGGCGTTTCGGCGAGTCCGGGGATCGGCGGGACCATCGGACTGGAGCCGGTGGCGATAACGAAATTTTTCGCCTTCACGCGATCGCCGGCGTCAGTCGCGACTTCGGTGTTGGAGATGAAGCGCGCAGAAGATTGAAGCACCTGAACGCCGAACCCTTCGAACCGTTCGACCGAATCCGTCGGCGCGATGGCGTCGATCACGCCTTTTACATGATCGCGCACTTTCGCCATGTCGATTTCAGGCTCGGCGGCGGCGACGCCGAACTTGGCGGCCTCGCGGAATGTGTGCGCCGCATGCGCCGCGGCGATCAGGGCCTTCGACGGCACGCAGCCCGTGTTCAGGCAGTCGCCGCCCATCGCGCCGCGTTCGATCAGGACCGTTTTGGCGCCCATCTGGGAGGCGCCCGCGGCGACCGACAGGCCGCCTGATCCCGCGCCGATGATGCAGATATCCGCCGTGATTGTCTCAGCCATCGCCTAGTCGCCTTTCGAACCCTCGTCCCGGATCGGGACTTCGCGACCTGATCTATGGCGGCGGCGCCGGCCGTTCTAGTCACAAAGCCGAGAAATCGGATATTGGCTCAGGCTTTCAGGCTCTTGCTGGCGATCTCATAACTGTCCGGGCTCAAGACCGGCACGGCGAGGATGCGCTCCAGCGCCGCCTTCATCTTGGCTTGCCGCCCCGCGTCGTAGCGCCGCCAGGCGCCCAACGGCCCCAGCATACGCGCGGCGTTCTGGGGATTGATCGAATCCAGCTCGATGACCCGGTCCGCCAGGAATTCATAGCCGGAGCCGTTGGCGGCGTGGAAGTTCACCGGCGCACCATGGGCGAAGGCGCCGATCAGCGCCCGCACCTTGTTCGGATTCTTCATGTCGAAGGCCGGGTGCTTCATCAACTCGAGCACGCGCGCCAGCGTGTTCGGCGCGGCCGCCATGGCCTGGACTCCGAACCATTTATCGATCACCTGCTCATCGTCGCGCCATCTTTCCTCAAAATGAGCCAAGGCCTCATCGCGTTCGGCGCCTTCGGTCTCGCAGAGCAGATTCAGCGCCATCAGGGTCTCGGTCATGTTATCCGACGCGCGATAGGCGTCGAGGGCGCGCCGCTTGGCGTCGCCATCGCCGGCCGCGCAGAGATAGGACAGGGCGGCGTTCCTCAGCGCGCGCTTGCCCGCCTGCTCCGCTGTCGGGGCGAAGGCCCCTTCGACTGCGTTTTCCGCATAGGTCCGCGCCAAGTCTTCCGCCAGCGCCGCGCCGATGGCCCGACGCAGCGCAAGCCTTGCCTGGTGAATTGCGTCTACCTGAACGACCGGCGCGCGTTCGCCGATATAGTCCTCGGTCGGCAATGCCATCGCAGCGGATTTGAAGGCCGGATCGGCCTCGGGGTCCGTCAGGATGGCGCCCATCGCCGTGATGAAACCGCCGGCGGTCTCGGCGATCATCGCCTCCGCATCCGTCTCGCCGCCAAGCAGCCGGTCAACAACGGCTGAGATCAAACGTAGCGCCAAGGTTTGCCCCGCCTCCCATCGGGCGAACGCGTCCATATCGTGGGTCATGGCGAAGGCGAGATCGGCGTCGCTCTGATCGGATTCGACCAGGACCGGCGCGCTGAATCCCCGGTTCAAGGAAAGAACCGGCCGCGAGGTCACGCCGGTGAAGATAATCTCCTGCTCCGCCTCGGTCAGATGCGCCAACCCGTCTGCGTCGATGGCGTTGGATGGGCTGTTTAACGGTATCTCGGCCCCGTCTTGGCCGATCAGCCCGACGCGGAAGGGGATGTAGAAGGGCGCCTTCTCCGGCTGGTTCGGCGTGGCCGGCGTCTGCTGCGAGAAACGCAGACGCAAGCGGTGCGTCGGTTCGTCATACTCCGCCGCCACGCGCAACACCGGGGTGCCGGCTTGGGAATACCAGCGTTTGAATTGATCGAGATCGCGGTTGTTGGCGTCGGCCATGGCGGCGGCGAATTGATCGCAGGTCGCGGCCTCGCCGTCATGGCGCTCGAAATACAGTTTCATGCCCTTCTGGAACCCGTCCTCGCCCAGCAGTGTGTGCATCATCCGGATCACCTCGGCGCCTTTGTCATAGACGGTCGCGGTGTAGAAATTGTTGATCTCTATATAGCTTTCGGGCCGCACGGGATGGGCCAGCGGCCCTGCGTCCTCGGGGAACTGCCGGGCGCGCAGAGAGCGCACGTCCTGGATGCGCTTGACCGGCCGCGAGCGTTGGTCAGAGGTGAATTCCTGATCGCGGAAGACCGTCAGCCCTTCCTTCAGGCTCAGCTGGAACCAGTCGCGGCAAGTCACGCGGTTCCCGGTCCAGTTGTGAAAATACTCATGCGCGACGATGGATTCGATGAAGGTGAAATCCATGTCCGACGCCGACTCAGCGTCCGCCAGCACATATTTGGCGTTGAAGACGTTCAACCCCTTATTCTCCATCGCCCCCATATTGAAATGCGAGATGGCGACGATGTTGAAGACGTCGAGATCGTATTCCAGGCCGAACCGTTCCTCGTCCCAGATCATCGAACGTTTCAGCGCGTCCATGGCGTAGCAGGCTTTCGGCTCCGCGCCATGCTCGACGAAGATCGTCAGCGCCACATCGCGGCCGGATCGCGTCGTGAAATGGTCTTCGACCGCAGCCAGGTCCCCGGCCACGAGCGCGAACAAATAGGCGGGCTTGGGGAAGGGATCGATCCAGATCGCCTCGCGCCTTCCATCCTCGAGCATCCGCGTCGGCCCCGGATTGCCGTTCGACAAGAGGACCGGGAAGCGCTCGGGATCGGCCCTTAGGGTCACGCTGAACGGCGCCATCACATCCGGTCGGTCGAGATAGTAGGTGATCCGGCGAAACCCCTCCGCCTCGCATTGCGTACACAGCATGTCCTTGGACTGATAGAGCCCTTCCAGCCGCGTATTGGCGCTCGGATCGATGGCGACGCGGGTGGTCAGTTGGAAAGACCCTGGCGGATTGAAGAGGGTCAGCGCCGCCTCGTCGATCTCATACGCGTCGGCCGTAAGCGCTTCGCCATCAATCTCGATTGAAAGCAGTTCCAGCGCCTCGCCATTGAGGATCAGCGGCTCCGCTTCCGCGCCGGTCCGACGCGCAATCTCCAGCACCGACGTCACCTCTGTGCGCTGGAAATCGAGGTCGAAGGTCAGCGCCGCGGCGTTGATGGCGTAGGGCGTCGGCGCATAGTCGGCCAAGCGGATGGTCTTCGGCTGATCGGTCTTCATGGCGTCTTTCCGTGCGGCGCCGTCTCGGGACGGCGAAGGAGGGGATGGATGATCGGAACGTAAGGATTGGCGGCGCGCGGTTCAATCGCGCCCGGCGTTGCAGCGAAGCACCAACTCCTTCTCATGGAATGAGATCGGGTGGCCATGACCCGCCTTCCGGTCGGGTCGCGGTAACATAACCCAGCTCTCGCGCCTGGCGCCACCAATCCGCCAGCTGCGGGGCTTTCCCAATCGCCTCGGCGCCCGGAGCGCAGCGCGCCCCGTAATCGAGCATCGCGGCCAGAAAGAAATCCGCCAGGCAGAGGCGGCCAAGCAGCGACTCCCCAATCGCGCCCTCGGCGTCCGGGATGCAGCGCGTATCAATGGCTTTCAGAGCGCGCATAGTCTGTGCCGCGCCTATGCTGATCACGCGCGGGTCATTGTTTTCTTGCGTCTCGACGAAGACATCCCAGACCAAGGCGCGATAAAGCGCGCTGTCGCACAGGCCGATGATCTGGTCCTGATGCGCGGCGAGGATCGGGTCGGCGGGCTGAAGGTCGGGCCCGTCAAAGGCGCGGTCGATATAGCGCACGATCGCCTGGGTCTCGATGATTTGGCGGCCGTGATGCTCGAAGAGCGGGACCTTGCCCATCGGCAGCATCGCCGCGCCAGGGGCCGGCGGGTCGCGGAATGGATCGATCTCGACTAGCGCGTATCCGACGCCTTTCGCCAACAGCGCCATCCGCGCGATGCGGACATAGACGCTGCGGCTCATGCCATAGAGGGTGCATGCCGCCGTCGGGGCGGTCATTACACCAGCCGCTCCATATGCCAGCGCATATGGTCGTCAATAAAGCTGGCGATGAAATAGTAGCTGTGGTCGTAGCCGGGCTGTCGGCGCAGGGTCAGGGAGACGCCGGCTTCGGCGCAGGCCTGTTCCAGCAGTTCTGGCTTGAGCTGTTCCTCGAGGAACTGGTCAGCCGCGCCCTGATCGACCAAGATGTCGCCGGACCAGCCGCGCGCCGCGATCAGGGCGCAGGCGTCATACTCCGCCCAAGCCGCCTCATCCTGTCCCAAATAGCCGCCGAGAGCGCCCTGGCCCCAGGGGCAGCGCATCGGCGACGAGATCGGCGCAAAGGCCGAGACCGATCTGAACAGGTCGGGATTCTTCAGGGCGATGGTCAGGGCGCCGTGCCCGCCCATAGAATGTCCAAGTATTCCCTGCCGCGCCGGGTCGGCGCCGACGATCTCGCGCGCCACGATGCCGGTCAATTCCTGCGTGATATAGGAATACATGCGGTAGTGTTTCGACCATGGTTGGCGGGTCGCATCGACATAGAAACCGGCCCCTGATCCGAAGTCGTAGCGGTCTGCATCGGGTACGTTCTCGCCGCGCGGCGAGGTGTCAGGCGCGACAATGATCACGCCATGCTCCGCCGCCGCGCGCTGCCAGCCCGCCTTGGTCGTCGCGTTCTCCCAGGTGCAGGTCAGGCCGGAGAGGTAGTACAAGACCGGCGCCGGCCCGGCCCCGGCCCCGTCCCCGACTTGCGGCGGGGTGTAGACGGCGAATTCCATCCGGCAATGCGTCTGGTCGCTGTCGTGGCTATAGACCCGCTGGACGCCGCCGAAGCTGGCCCATTGCTGCTCGATCTGAAGTCCCATCCGCTAGTAGACCACGACCGAGCGGATGCTCTCGCCCTTATGCATCAGGTCGAAGCCGGTGTTGATCTCTTCCAACGGCATCGTGTGGGTGATCATCGGGTCGATCTCGATTTTGCCGTCCATATACCAATCGACGATTTTCGGCACATCGGTGCGGCCGCGCGCGCCGCCAAAGGCCGTGCCGCGCCAGGACCGGCCAGTGACAAGCTGGAACGGCCGGGTCGAGATTTCCTGACCGGCCCCGGCGACCCCGATGATGATGCTCTCGCCCCAGCCCTTGTGCGCGCATTCCAGGGCCTGGCGCATGGTCGTGACATTGCCGATACATTCGAAACTGTAGTCGGCGCCGCCGCCGGTGAGGTCCACCAGATGGGCGACCAGATCGTCCGCGACTTCTTTCGGATTGACGAAATGGGTCATGCCAAAGCGCTCGCCCATCGCCTGTTTGGCCGGGTTCAGATCGACGCCGACAATCATGTTCGCGCCGACCAGCCGGGCGCCCTGGATTACATTCAGACCGATCCCGCCGAGGCCGAAGACGACGACATTCGATCCCGGCTCGACCTTGGCCGTGTTGATCACGGCGCCGATCCCGGTGGTGACGCCGCAGCCGATATAGCAGATCTTGTCGAAAGGCGCGTCCTCGCGAACCTTGGCCAGCGCAATCTCCGGCGCGACCGTGTAATTGGCGAAGGTCGAGGTGCCCATATAGTGGAACAGCTTCTCGCCGCCGATCGAAAAGCGTGAACTGCCGTCTGGCATCAGGCCTTGGCCCTGGGTCGCGCGGATCGCCTGACACAGATTGGTCTTTGGGTTCAGGCAATAGTCGCATTCCCGGCATTCGGGCGTGTAGAGCGGGATGACATGATCGCCCTTTTTTAGCGATGTGACGCCGGGCCCGACATCGACCACGACCCCTGCTCCCTCATGTCCGAGAATGGCCGGGAAAAGCCCTTCCGGATCGGCGCCGGACAGGGTGAATTCGTCGGTGTGGCAGATCCCGGTCGCCTTGATCTCGACCAGGACCTCGCCCGCGCGCGGTCCCTCGAGCTGAACGGTTTCGATGGAAAGCGGTTCGCCCGCCTTGAAGGCGACGGCGGCTTTGACGTCCATGATGCCTCTCCCTGTAACGCCGCATGGCTTGGGGCCCGCAGCGGTTTATCGGCCAACCGTGACAGGCTCCGATTTCGGCGGCAAGGCTTCAATCGGCGTCGTTGGGCGCTCCCGGCCTCGACGCGGCGCAGGAATCGCTGAAAGTGCTGAAATCCTTCGCGCTGGTCCCGGACTGTGACCTATTCGTCACAGTCGTTATGAAACTGTGCGAGTGCAACGCGATTCTCCTGATTGTTTGGACAGGGTTCATTCTATCGTTCGATAGATTGATTTCTGTAGGTTTGCGTGTCTGCGATGCACGAGAGGGAGGGTTGTATGACGTTTAAGTCATTCATGGTTGGAGTCAGCGCGGCGGCGCTTTTGGGCGTGTCGGGTCCGGCGCTGGCGCAGGATTCGGATATCGAAGCGCTGAAGGCGCAGTTGGAGGCGCTGACGCAGCGGCTTCAAGAATTGGAGGCGAAGCAGGCGGAACAGGCGGCCGAGGTCGCAGCGGCCAAGGCCGAGGCCGCCAAGGCCGCTGCGCAGAGCTCTGGCGGCGGCGACGGCGAAGCGGTGGTGAGTTCCGGTACAGACCGGGTGCGTCTGAAGATCAGCGGCCAAGTCAACCGTGCGTTGCAATATGCCGATAACAGCGATGAATCCGATCTGATGCCGGTCGATAATGACGCCTCATCGACCCGTTTTCGGTTTGAGGGCGAGGCGGACATCAATGAAGACGTCACGGTCGGAACGCGGATCGAGCTCGAGGTCGAATCCGATTCGTCCGCCAATACCGGCTTCGACGACGATAGCGGCGGCTTCGATCTGAATGAACGGCATTTGGATCTGTTCGCATCAAGCAAAAAATGGGGGAAGGTCTGGCTTGGGCAGGGCTCGACCGCGTCGGATGGATCCACCGAAGTCGATCTCTCCGGCACGGATATTGTCGGCTACAGCGACACCGCATCGATCGCCGGCGGGATCAATTTCGGCGGAACAACCACGACGGTGAACGACGCCTTCGACAATTTGGACGGACTCGGCCGGGACGACCGGCTGCGATACGACTCGCCTCAGTTCGCAGGGTTCACGGTGTCGGGATCCTATGGCCGAAACGATCAATATGACGGAGCGGTCCGGTTCAGCGGGAAGTTCGACAACACGACGCTGCGCGCGGCGGTCTTCTATGCCGAGAAGTCCAATAATGACGATTCTTACGGCGGGTCGGTTTCTGCCGATATCAGCGGCTTCACCCTGACCGGCGCCTATGCGGAGCGGGACGATGCGATCCGGTCCGATCTCGATGCGACCTTCTATTACGGCAAGGTCGGTTATAAGTTCAGCGTGTTTGATTTCGGCGATTCGGCCGTCGCCGTGGATTATGCTTATAACGAGGATGTCGATACGGCGGGCGACGAAGCGACGGCCTATGGCGCTTACTATGTCCAGCAGGTCGACGCAGCGGCTGCCGATCTCTATCTCGGACTGCGCAACTTTGAGCTGGAACGCAGCGGTGTATCGGACCCGGATGACGTGTTCGCTGTCATGGGCGGCGCACGGGTGAAGTTCTAACCGGGAAAAGCGGACAGAGCAGGCCGGGTCTGGTGAGACGCGGCCGCTTTGCCTAACTTAGTGGTGAAGGTGCTGCAGGATCGGAGGAATGGGATGACGCGCGCGCTGGTCTTCGTCATCGTGCTGATGGGCGCGGCCGGATGTCTCGGCAAGTTCGAGCCGATCGCCGAAGATACCGATCCGCGCGGCTTGAAAGAGGGCGAGCGGGGCTTGCTGACCGGCGAGGACGGCGTCTTCAAGATTACCCTGCCCGATTGACGGCGGTCGCCGATTTCGGGTGATCGGGGTCGGCGCTGGCGTTCCCGGCGCCGTCTACCCGTCGAGCGTCCTCAGGCTCTGCGCCATATGCGCCATCATGGCTGTGTAGTCTGAGCCGACCGTGACCATATCAAAGCCTTTCGCAGCCCATTCCGCCGCCATCTCCGCCGTGCCGCAATGCAGCCCGGTGACGACGCCCGCTTGTTTCGCGCCGCGCAGGATGGCTTCGATCGCCTCCACTACGCGCGGGATCGTCGGGACGCCGGCGGGCGGCTCTCCCAGGCTGATCGCGAGGTCTGACGGGCCGATATAGACCCCGTCGATCCCCGGCGTCGCGGCGATCGCCGGCAGATTGCTCAGCGCCTCGGCGGTTTCGATCATCGCCAGATTGATCACTGTCTCATTCGCCTTGGCCGCATAATCGGGCCCGCCATAGAGGAAGCCGCGCTGCGGCCCGTAGCTGCGTGCGCCGAGCGGCGGATACTTGCTGCTTTTCACAAAAGCCGCCGCTTCTTCCGCGGTGTTGACCATCGGACAGATCAAGCCGTAGCAGCCATCATCCAACAGCCGCATGATCTTCGCCGGATCGTTCCAAGCGACCCGCGCCAGCGGCGTCGCTTTCTGGGCGGAAATGGCCTGAAACATCTGGCGGGCTGTGCGTTCGTCGGCGAAGCCGTGTTGCAGATCGACGGTGACCGCGTCCCAGCCCAGGCTGGCGGCCCCTTCCGCCGACATGGTGCTGTCCAGGGCGAGAAAGGTGTTCCTCACCACGCCGCCCGAGGCCCAAATTTCTTTCAGGGGATTCTTACGCATCTGTTTCTCCCGTGATCGCGAGCGACTGTTGCAAGCGCCGGTCATGCTGGCAAGCCGTAAGCCGACCCAAGGCCTGCGCCGTTGCGCTTGCAGTTCGGGCCGGGATCGCCCACATAACCGTCCGCGAGCGGTCCGGCGACAACCGCGCGCCGGACAGTATGACAATTAGGCTTGGAATATGATGAGCGAAGACGAGAAAAATCCGGAAACGGGCGCGGAAGACGCGACGGCCGCGGGCGCTGCGGAGGAAACGACAGAGCCGGAAGACCAAGCGGAAGCGACCCAGGATCAGGCCGCCGATCCGGCCGCCCATCCGGCTGATGACGCGGTCGATGATCCCCTTGATGCTTTGCAGGCCGAAAACGCCCAGCTAAAGGACCGGTTGATGCGGGCGCTGGCGGAGGTCGAGAACACGCGCCGCCGCGCGGAAAAAGACCGCCAAGACGCCGCCAAATATGGGCCCAGCGGGCTGGCGAAGGAGTTATTACCGGTCCTGGACAATCTTGGCCGCGCCGTTCAGTCGGTGACCCCGGACCAGCGTGAGGAAAACGAGGCTCTAAACAACATCTCCACGGGCGTCGAGATGGTCGCGAAGCAATTCTTGGACGCCTTCGCCCGATTTGGCGTCAAACAGATCGACCCGGAAGCGGGCGAGCGCTTCTCCTATGAAGTGCATCAGGCGATGTCGGAGCTGGAAATGCCCGATCAGCCGGCCGGGGCCATCGTTCAGACGCTGCAGCCGGGCTATATGATGCATGACCGGCTGTTGCGTGCGGCGATGGTCGTGGTGGCGAAGGGCGGGCCGAAACCGGGGGCCGCGCCGCCCGAAGATCACAAGCCGATCGATACAACTGCATAAGCCGCGCCCCGGCGGGCCCGTGGCTCGGCGTTACGATTGCGGCAGGCCCATGCTCAGCGCCCAATAGTGGAAGCTGCGGACGGCGCCGCGGTCATTCTGGATGAAGCGGTAGCCGATCCCGGCTTCCGTGACCTGGCGGTTCAGCATGGCCCGGCGGTGGCTGTCGGATTTCTTCCAGGCGTCGACCGCTTCCGCCGGGGTCGGCTGTCCGTTCGCCAGATTCTCGACGATTAGGGCCCATTGATAGCCGGTCGCCGAGGCGCGCGCGCCGGGGTCGCGCCCGTCCGGCGTCAGATGGGCGACATAATCGTTATAGGCCATATCGTCCGCATGCCGCTGCGCCGCCTCGTTCAAGAGCGGGGCGAGCGTCAGCGGAATGAGGCCGTATTGGCGTCGGAAAGCGTTGATCTCCGCCAAGACGTCGCGGCGCCAGGATCGCGGCGCCGGGGCCGGCGGTTGACCGATCAGCACCACCCAAGAGACGCCGCCGCCTGGCGTCGACACGCCGCCGACCCCGATATGCCGATGCTCGACGGTCAGCGCGCTGGGGCCTGTCTTGCGGCTTTCGAACAGGAAGCGGGCGGCCTGATCCGCTTCGCCGCCATTCAAGGCGTAGAGGCGAATGACCCCGGGACAGGGAAATCCGGCGTCGTCTATCGCCGCGCATTCGGCGTTATCGCCGCGTTCGACGCCCTGGCCCTGACCGATGGCGCGGGCGATCCGGTCGGCGGCGCGGGCCAGGCGCGGGTCTTGGGTCAGTTGCGGCAGCCGCCGCGACTCCCGCTCTTTATTGAAGGCGCGCAGAAGATCGCGTGAGTCCGGCTGGGCGAACGCGGCGGTCGCGCCGACAATCGGCCAAAGCGCAAGGGCTGCGATCGCGGCGCCCCGTCGGACAAGGCGGACGAATTGGGACAGCCGGTCTATCTGCGCGATCCGGATCATGGCTGTACGCGGCGCTCCTTGTTCTCAGCGCGATCCTTCACCTTTATCACACCGCCGCCAACAAGGCGCGGGCCTATTCGACCACGATCGAGGGCGCCGCACGGCGGACGCTTTCGGCCGCCTCGCCGGACAGTTTCGACCAGATCGTCGTCGCGATATCGCGGTAGGCTTTGGTATGCGGGCTGTCGGGTTTGGCGATGACGATCGGGTCGCCGTCATCCGCATGGGTCCGAATGTCGATATCCAATGGAATCTCGCCGAGGAAATCGACCGCCAGAGATTCGGCTTCCCGGCGCGCCCCGCCATGGCCGAAGATATGCGCCTCGTGGCCGCAGCTCGGGCACACATAAACGCTCATATTCTCGATGATCCCGAGAACAGGGACATCGACCTTGCGGAACATATTCAGGCCTTTGCGCGCATCGATCAGGGCGATGTCCTGCGGCGTCGAGACGATGACGGCGCCCGCCAGCGGCGTGTTCTGCGCCATGGTCAGTTGTGCGTCGCCGGTGCCCGGCGGCATGTCGACGATCAAGACATCCAGCTCGCCCCAGGCGACGTCGGCCAGCATCTGCTGCAGCGCGCCCATCACCATCGGTCCGCGCCAGACGACCGGCTGATCCTCTGAGATCAGGAATCCGATCGACATCGCCTTGACGCCGAAATTCTCCATCGGCTCCAACACTTTGCCGTCGGGGCTGTTCGGCCGGCCGGAGATGCCCAGCATGCGCGGCTGGCTCGGTCCGAAGACGTCGGCGTCCAACAGGCCGATGCGCAGTCCCAGGTCTTTCAGCGCCAGGGCCAGATTCACCGCCGTCGTCGATTTGCCGACGCCGCCTTTGCCGCTGGCGACCGCAACGATGTTGGCGACGCCGGTCGGTCCTGATTTTCGTCCCGGACGCGGCGGCGCATCAGCGGCTTTTGCGCCGTCGCCGCTCGGCGCCGACGGCGCGGCGCGCTCGGCCGTCAGGATGGCGGTGACCGATAATACGCCGTCGAGCCCATCCACCGCCGCTTCCGCCGCTTTGCGGATCGGCTCCATCCGGTCGGCGTCTTTCGGGTCGATCTCGATCGAGAACTGGACGTTCCGCTCTTTGATCGCGACGCCGGAAATCATGCCGGCTTCCGTCAGCGTTCTTCTTCCGTCCGGTCCGACGACCGTGGCCAGCACTTCCATCACAAGCGTTTCGGTAACTTCCGACATCGGTTCATCCGGGCGATTGAGGGACAGAACAAGGACAGCGGATGCTCTCCGGCGCGGCGCCGCGCCCGCCGTGCGCCCATTTGCGGCGATCGGGCTTTGCCATTCCGGACCGCTGGACATATATGTCTCGCGCGCCGGACGCAAAAGAGAAACACGCTGCGGCCTTTTGCTGCGAGAGAACACGCGTTCTTTCCTTGCAATGGGGCTGCGCGACATCATTTGCAGTCTAGCGCGCACGAACGCGCACAGGTCCATTTCATGACAACGGGTTGAGCATATGCCTTGGCAGAATAATACAGGGGGCGGCGGCGGTCCTTGGGGCGGCGGCGGCGGAAAAGGGTCCGGCGGCGGGGGCGGTCAGAGCCCTTGGGGTCGTCCCTCTGGCGGTGGCGGCGGCGGCGGCAATCGTCAGCCGCCCGATATCGAAGAAGCGGTGCGGCGCGGCCAGGAGAGTCTCAAGAAAATGCTCCCCGGCGGCGTCGGCGGTCCCAAGGGCATTCTGATTATCGGCGTTTTGTTGGTCGCCGGCTGGCTGGCGACCGGTTTCTATCAGGTCGAGCCGAACGAACAGGGTGTCGAGCTGGTCTTTGGCAAACTGAACGAGACGACCAGCCCGGGCCTGCAATATAATGTGCCGGCCCCGATCGGCGAAGTGATCAAGCCTCGGGTCACCGATGTGAACCAGGAGCAGCTTGGCGTGCGCACCGGCGCGCGGAGCAATCGCGGGCAAGACAGCCTGATGCTGACCGGCGACGAGAATATCATCGACATCCAGGCGGTTGTGTTCTGGCAGATTTCGGACGCGGGCGATTATCTCTTCAACGTCGTCGATCCCGAGGAAACGGTCCGCAACGCCGCGGAGGCGGCGATCCGCGAGATCATCGGCCAGCGCGATTTCGAATTCGCGCGAACCGTCGGCCGCGGTCAGATCGCCGGCGAGACGCAAGAGTTGGTGCAATCGATCCTGGACGACTACGAGTCGGGAATCGCCGTCACAAACGTGCAGATTCAGAAGGTCGATCCACCTTCTCAGGTGATCGACGCTTTCCGCGACGTGCAAGCCGCGCGGGCCGACGCCGAACGCGCGATCAACGAGGCGACCGCCTATTTGAACGAGGTGACGCAGCGCGCGGAAGGTCAGGCGCAACAAATTATCCAAGCGTCCGAAGCCTATAAGCAAGAGCGGATCGCGGCGGCGACCGGTGACGCCGAGCGCTTTATCTCGATTTACAACGAATATGTAAATGAGAAAGAGATCACCAAACGCCGCATCTATCTGCAGACCATGGAGGAAATCCTGTCGAACATGGACAAGGTGCTGATTGACGATAGCGGTCAGGGCGCTGGGTCGGGCGTCGTGCCCTATCTGCCCCTCGATCGATTGACGGAACGCCGGTCCGATCCGGTCGCGCCGGCCGGACGCGCCGCCGGCGGCATCGAGAGCCAGTAGAAGGGAGAATGACGATGACCAGTCCTCGTTTGCTGATCAGCTTGGTTCTTCTTGGGGTGATCCTCTTGGCCGCCTCTGCGTCTTTCTTCACCGTGCGGGAAAACCGTCAGGTTCTGGTCCTGCGGTTCGGCGAGCCGAACCGGGTGATCACAACGCCTGGCTTAAACTTCAAGATCCCGTTCATGGACACGATCGAAGTGTTTGAGAAGCGGCTTTTGAGCTTTGACGGCGAGCCGCAGGAAATCCCGACTGTCGACCAGAAACAGTTGGTGGTCGATTCCTACGCCAAATATCAGATCGTCGATGCGTTGCGGTTCTTCCAGACCGTCGGGTCGGACGCCGGGATGCGGGCGCGGCTGCCGAACATCATCAACTCGGCGCTGCGTCAGGTCTTGGGCGACGTGCCGCTGTCGCGGGTTTTGACGGCGGAGCGTGAGGCGCTGATGGCGCAAAGCACCGCCTTGGCCAATCGGAACGCCCAGGAATTCGGCATCAAAATCACCGATGTGCGGATGAAGCGGGTCGATCTGCCGGAGCAGAATAGTAACGCCGTGTTCCGCCGCATGCAGACGCAGCGGGAGCAGGAGGCCCGGAAGTTCCGCGCTGAGGGTGACAAGGAATCGCGGACCATTCGCGCGGACGCCGACCGCCAACAGCGGATCATCATCGCCGATGCGCGTAAGGACGCCGAGATCCTGCGCGGCGAGGGGGACGCTCAGGCGCAGGCCATCTACAACTCCGCCTACTCTCGCGACCCCGAATTCTTCGATTTCTGGCGCTCGATGCAGGCGATGGAGCGGGGTCTGACCTCGCAGACCACGACCTATGTCGGACCGCCGGCGGGCGATTTCTTCCGCTTCTTTGCGGAAGAGGGCGGGCCAACCGCCCGGCCGATTTCGGCGAACTAAACACCGCCGGCCTCTCAAATCCGTTTTGGGCGAGAGAGCGCCGCCATGGACGATCTCTGGACGAGTCTCGCTGTTGCGGCGGGGCTCGTCCTTTTTATTGAGGGGCTGCTCTACGCCGCCGCGCCGGAGGCGATGAAACGCGCCATGGCGCAAATTCTTCAGGCGCCCAGCCAAATCCTGCGCGTCGGCGGCCTGATCGCCGCCGTGGTTGGTTTGGCGATTATCTGGCTGATTCGCGGCTGATTGGATCGGTTCGAGCGGTGTCGCCGCCTTGGAATGGCCGCAATTGGGGCGATAATTTGGTATTGTCGCGGCGCTGCCTTGCGGAATGCGGCGAAACGCCCAAATCGGACGAGCGCCTCGCTGCGTAAAACCATAAAGATACCGTGATGTGAACCGGATCAGGGTGCTATCGGCGCGCGCCGGGGCCACATATTCGGATGAGCAGACTGCAGCGCCGTCACCGGCGCCATAGAGTTGAATGGAGGATGATCGTGTCTCTTCAAGATGGAACGAGCCCCTATCGTCAAAGGACCCGCGTTCGGGCGCGCGCCGTGGATGGCGCTGTCATAAGGCTGTGGGCGGCGCTCGTCGCGTTCTCGATCCTGCTGGCGGCTTTCGCCGGTCAGGCTTTCGCGCGGGGCGCGCCGGACAGTTTCGCCGATCTGGCGGAGGAGCTTCTGCCGTCGGTCGTGAATATCCGCACTGCAACGACCGTTTCCGGCGCTGGAGGTCCAAACGAACAATTCAATCTGCCGCCGGGCTTCGAAGAGTTCTTCGACCGCTTCCGGGATAATATGCCTGAGCGTCAGCGGCGCGCGACCTCCCTGGGATCGGGCTTCATCATCGATTCCGAGGGCTACATCGTCACCAACAACCATGTCATCAAGGACGCCGAGGAAATCTATGTCCTGCTGCAGGACAATACCGAACTGGCGGCGGAACTAATCGGCGCAGACGACAAGACCGATCTGGCGTTGCTCAAGGTCGAGTCCGACACGGCTTTGCCGGCGGTGCCCTGGGGCAAATCGGACGCGGCGCGGGTCGGCGACTGGGTTGTCGCGATCGGCAATCCCTTGGGCTTCGGCGGCACCGTCACGGCCGGGATCATTTCCGCGCGCGGCCGCGACATCAATTCAGGACCGTATGACAATTACATTCAGACCGACGCCTCGATTAACAAAGGCAATTCGGGCGGACCGCTGTTCAACATGGATGGCGAAGTGATCGGCATCAACACCGCGATCTTCTCGCCGAATGGCGGCTCGATCGGGATCGGCTTCGCTGTGCCGTCCAATCTGGCCAGTCGGGTCGTTGGGCAGTTGCGCGAATTCGGCTCGACCCGGCGCGGTTGGCTGGGCGTCACGATCCAGCAAGTCACCGACGAGATCGCCGACAGCCTCGACCTGCCGGAAGCCGCCGGAGCGCTGGTCTCGACTGTGCATCAGGACAGCCCGGCGCGCGTCGCGGGCGTCGAAACCGGCGATGTCATCCTGACCTTCGACGGCCGCAAAGTGCCGAACAGCCGGCGACTGCCGCGTATGGTCGCCGACACCGCGGTCGGGCAGACCGTCCCTGTCGAGGTCTGGCGCGATGGCGAGATCGTTCGGGTCGAGGTCACGCTGGGACAGCTTGAGAAGGTTGATCTGGCCTCGCTTCGGTCCGCGCCGCGCGACCGGTCCGGTCCGGCCACCGTCGATCAACTGGGCCTGGCGTTGGCGCCGCTGGACGGCGAAGCGCGTGAGCGTTTCAATCTGGACGACGAAGTCGAAGGCGTGGTGATCGCCGGCGTCGATCGCGGCAGCGATGCGGAGGCCAAGGAACTGGCGCCCGGCGACGTGATTGTCGAGGTCAACCAGCAGAAGGTCGCGACGCCGGACGACGTTGCCGATCGCGTTCAGAAGGCGCGGGAAGAAGGCCGTAAGTCAGTGCTGATGCTGATCAGCCAAGGCGGGTCGCTGCGTTTCGTCGTGGTCAAGTTCGAACAGGGTTGACAACTGAACAGCCCGAAAAGAACTCAGTGAGAAAGGCGGTCTCGAGCGGGACCGCCTTTCTTTTTTCGCCGCTACGGCGCCGTCTGCGACGCCAACCAGTCGCGCAGTATCGCCGAGAAGGCCTCCGGCTGTTCCAAATTGCAGAGATGCGCGGCTTTGGGGATGATTTGCATCCGTGCGCCGGGAATCCGTTCGGCGATGATCTCCGACATCTCGACCGGCAGGGCCGGGTCAAGCTCGCCCGGGATCAGCAGGGTCGGCGTCTCGATCGCGGATAGGCGGTCGGTATAGCGCATCCCCATGACCGCCTCGGAGCATCGGTAGTAGCCTTCGGGCGATGTCGTGCGCAGCATGTCGGCGATTTCATCGACCCGCTCGGGCTGGGCCGTGATGAAATCCTCGCTGAACCAGCGTTGGATCACCGGCTCGACCACCGGCGCCATGCCGTGCGCCTTCACCGTGGCGATGCGGTCGCGCCAAAACGGATGTTGGTCCTCCGGGATCTGGCTGCTGGTCGCACACAGCGCCAGCGACTGGAAAAAGCCAGGATGGAACAACCCAAGCGCCTGGCCCGTCATGCCGCCGATCGACAGGCCGCAAAAATGCGCGCCTTCGAATCCCAATCCTTTGCACAGCGCGACAACATCCTCCGCCAGAGTCTCCATCGGAAACGGGTCGCTAATACGCTGGCTCTTCCCGTGGCCGCGTTTGTCATAGCGCAGGATGTGGAAAGCGTCCTGCAAAGCCGCGACCTGCGGGTCCCACATATGCAAGTTCGTGCCCAGCGAATTGCTGAAGACCAATTTCGGCGAGTCTTCCGGCCCGTCGAGCCGGTAATTCAGGGCGACGCCGTTGGCGGTGAAAACGCCGGTCATGATGGCCTCCGTTATGTCTCGGGTCAGTCGCGGACGAACGCGTCCCAACCATAGCCTTGAAAATAGAGCAGGCTGGTCAGGTCGGTATGGTCGATCCGGAATCGCGCCTTTTCGTGCACGATCGGCTTGCCATAATAGGCGACGCCCAAGCCGGCATGGCTGAGCATGTCGAGATCGTTGGCGCCATCGCCGACCGCGCAGGCGGCCGAGAGCGGAACGCCCAACTTGGCGCAGAGCGCTTTCATAGTCTCAAGCTTGGTGTCGGGGCCGACGACGGCAGGGCCGATCTGTCCCGTAAACGCGCCATCCGCGCCGATTTCCAGACTGTTCGCGCGATGTGTTTGAAAGCCGAGCGCTTGATGCACGATCTCGGTCGTGAAAGTGAAACCGCCGGAGACCAAAGCGCATTGCGCGCCATGCTCGACCATGGTCCGGACGGCAATCCGGCCGCCCAGGCTGTAACGCACCTGCGCCAGGACCGCCGCCATCGCGTCTTGCGCTGGATAGCCTTCTAGCAAAGCCACGCGCGCGCGCAGGGACGCGACGAAATCCAACTCGCCCTTCATCGTTCGTTCGGTGATCTCGACCACTTTCGGGCCGAGCCCGAACTCCGCCGCCAGCGTGTCGAGGGTCTCGATCTCGATCATCGTCGAGTCCATGTCGGCGACCAGGACCTGTTTCCGCCGCCCTTCCGCCGGCTGCAGACAAAAATCGACGCCGTCGAGCGGTCCCTGATCCGGGCTTGGCGGGTGGGCCCGCGCAGCGAAGGCGATGTCCAAAGCGACGCCCGCGCGCAACCAGCGCCACTCGCCCGGATTGGCGCCAAGCCCCGTGAGCCAGGTCCGCGCCCTCTCAATATCATCGTCGGTCAGGGGTCGTTCGACCGGCGCGACCAGGGTCGCGACGTAGGATGCTGCATCTGTCGCCATGAGCGGCGGTGTACCCTTGGCCGATCCGGTCGGCAACCGAATCCGCGCGGCGGTGGCCATGGCCGGTCTCCTGCGCTATGACCGGGTCCCAAATCCCAACCCGTGTAGGAGAGGATGCGCGAGATGAGCGACATGCCATGGACCGTCTATTTGTCCGGTGAAATCCACAGCGACTGGCGTGAGGAAATCCAGAAAGGCGCCGAATCCGCCGGCCTGCCGATCGAGTTCGTCTCGCCGGTGACAGTGCATGAAGACAGCGACGATTGCGGCGTCGCGATCATGGGCGCCGCGCCGAGCGATTTCTGGAAAGACCAGATGGGCAGCCGGATGAACGCGATCCGCACCCGCACCCTGATCGAGCGCGCCGACGTCGCCGTGATCCGCTTCGGCGAGAAATACCGGCAATGGAACGCCGCCTTCGACGCCGGATTCTGCGCGGCTTTGGGCACGCCCTATATCACCTTGCATGACGCGGCGACCGATCACGCCTTGAAGGAGGTCGACGGCGCGGCGCAAGCGATCGCCCGCACGCCGGAACAGGTCGTGCGCACCTTGGAGTATGTGATCGCCGGACGCCTGCGCCGGAAGGCGGGCTGACTTTTCGCCCATTCCGGTCGCGACAGGCTCTTGGCTGACATCGAACGACCGCGTGTGCTGAACATCGTCGGGCCGACCGCCTCGGGCAAATCGGCGGCGGCGCTGGCGGTCGCCCGGCGTTTCGATGGCGTTATCATCAACGCCGACTCGATGCAGGTCTACCGCGACTTGCGCATCCTCTCCGCCCGGCCGAGCCCTCAGGATGAGGCGGCGGCGCCGCATCGGCTTTATGGCGTGATCGACGGCGCCGAGCTCTGTTCGGCCGCCCTTTGGCGGGATCTGGCGACGGCCGAGATTGAGGATGCCTTGACGCAAGGCCGGTTGCCGATCCTGTGCGGCGGGACGGGCCTGTATCTAAAGGCCTTGATGCAGGGCCTGTCACCGATCCCCGATATCCCAGACGCCATCCGCCAAACCGTGCGCGCCGAGCAGGAGCGCGACGGGCCGGAAGCGCAGCATCGTGCGCTGGCGGAGGTCGATCCGGCGACCGCCGCGACACTGAACGCGACGGACTCGCAAAGGGTCGCGCGCGCGCTCGAGGTTTGGCGTGCGACAGGCGTCGGGCTGACCGAGTGGCGGGCGTGGGAGGCGGCCGAGCGTGGGTCACGCGGCGATGCGCGCTATGACTTCCAGACGCTGTTGTTCCTGCCGTCGCGGGAAACGCTCTATGCCGGGATCGACGCGCGTTTCGCGGCGATGGTCGGGCAAGGCGCGCTGGAGGAAGTCGCCGCCTTGGTCGCGCGTGGCCTCGATCCGAAACTGCCGGTGATGAAGGCGTTGGGCGTGCCTGAATTGGCGGCGGCCTTGGCCGGTGAGATTTTCCTTGAGAGCGCGATCGAAACCGCTTCGATGAAGAGCCGGCGTTACGCAAAACGCCAATCGACCTGGTTTCGGCGACAGATTATGACTCATTTGTTAATAAATGAGACATATTCAGAAAGAATGAACGAAAAGATTTTTTCATTTATTCGCGATAAGCTGTTGACGCCCTAGGGCCGCGTCCATATGTTGCAGCGCCGCATCGGCGGGGAACGGCGGATTTCCGCCGTTTTCGGTTGCGGCATGCGGAAGTCTCATCCAGGTTGCGCGGCCCTGATCTAGGCCGGTGTCCCGGCGGCGGTTTGGTTTGGCCCGACTGGATGTCGGTTCGCGACATAAAACAATCCGGGCGGCGGTGACTCCGCATCAACAGAGGAAAAGGCAAGAGGACAAGATAATGAGTACGGTGACACTCTCGGGCGCGCAAATGATCATCAAATCCTTGGTGGATCAGGGCGTCGAGGTCATTTTCGGCTATCCGGGCGGCGCCGTACTTCCCATTTATGACGAGCTGTTCAAGCAGAACCAGATTCGCCATGTCCTGGTGCGGCATGAGCAAGGCGCTGTGCATGCGGCGGAAGGTTATGCGCGCTCGACCGGCAAGGTCGGCGTTGTGCTGGTGACCAGCGGCCCCGGCGCAACCAACGCTGTGACCGGCCTCACCGACGCCTTGATGGACAGCATCCCGGTCGTCTGTCTGACCGGCCAGGTGCCGACGCATCTGATCGGCAATGACGCCTTTCAGGAATGCGACACGACCGGCATTACCCGGCCCTGCACCAAGCACAATTATCTGGTGAAGGAAGTCGACAAGCTGGCTAAGACCATGCATGAGGCCTTCTATGTCGCGCGCACCGGCCGGCCGGGCCCTGTCGTGATCGACATTCCGAAAGACGTGCAGTTCGCCGCCGGCCCTTATACCGGGCCCGAGAATATCGTCCACAAGACCTACAAGCCGAAGACGGAAGGCGACGCACCGGCGATTGAACGCGCGGTCGATCTGCTGATGTCGGCCAAGAAGCCGATCATCTATGCGGGCGGCGGCGTGATCAACGCGGGCCCGGAGGCGAGCGACTTGCTGCGGGAGTTCGTCACACTGACGAATTATCCGACCACGCTGACCCTGATGGGGCTGGGCGCGCTGCCCGCCAACGCGCCGCAATTCCTCGGCATGTTGGGCATGCACGGCACCTATGAAGCCAATTGGGCGATGCATGATTGCGACGTTATGCTGGCCTTGGGCGCGCGGTTCGATGATCGGATCACCGGGCGGGTCGACGCTTTCTCGCCGAACTCCAAGAAGATCCATGTCGATATCGATCCGAGCTCGATCAACAAGAATATCCGGGCCGATGTGCCGATCATCGGCGACGCCAAGACGGTGCTGGAGCAAATCCTCGCAGCTTGGAAAAAGCGCGGCGCCAAGCCGAACGGCGATGCGCTGGCGGCTTGGTGGCGGCAGATCGACGCCTGGCGCGATGTGAAATGCCTCAGTTTCGAGACCAACGACAAGACCATCAAGCCGCAACAGGCGATTCGGCGCTTGTTCGAACTGACTCGCGACCGCGACCCCTATATCACCACTGAAGTGGGGCAGCATCAAATGTGGGCGGCCCAGCATTTCGACTTTTTCGCGCCCAACCGGTGGATGACGTCGGGCGGGCTCGGCACCATGGGTTACGGTTTGCCGGCGGCGATCGGCGTTCAGATGGCGCATCCGGACGCGTTGGTCATCGACATCGCCGGAGAAGCCTCAATCCTGATGAATATCCAAGAGATCTCGACGGCGGTTCAGTACCGCCTGCCGGTCAAGATCTTCATCACCAACAACCGTTATATGGGCATGGTGCGGCAGTGGCAGGAATTGCTGCATGGCAGCCGCTATTCGGAGAGTTATTCGGAGGCGCTGCCTGACTTCGTCAAACTGGCCGAAGCCTATGGCGCCTTGGGCCTGCGGGCGGAGACGCCGGCGGATCTCGATGAGACGATCGTCCGGATGATCGATTATGACGGGCCGGTGATTGCCGATATCGCCGTCGACCCGGCGGAAAACTGTTTCCCGATGATCCCGTCCGGTCAGGCTCATAACGAGATGATTCTGGCCGCTTCGGACGACGCGATTGACGAAAAGGGCAAGGTGCTGGTCTAACCAGGCCACTGCGGGTCCGGGATATCTCTCGGCCCGCGCCGCCTTGCGGACTGGATGCATCAGGCCGGGCGACCGTCCGGGCCGAACCTTAAGGAACCACAGCCATGTCGGCGACACCCACCGGCGCCCAGCAACCGGGCGCGGCCTATACATTTCAAGAGGCGGCCGAGGATATACGACGGCACGCCTTCGCCGTGGTCGTCGATAACGAGCCGGGCGTCCTCGCTCGTGTGATCGGCCTGTTTTCCGGTCGCGGCTATAATATCGAAAGCCTCACCGTCTCGACCGTCACTGAAGACGAGTCGGTCAGCCGGATCACCATCGTGACCAGCGGCACCGAGATGGTGATCGAGCAGATCAAAGCGCAACTGGCGCGCCTGATCCCGGTCCATGACGTTCATGATCTGACGATCGAGGGCGACGTGATCGAGAAAGAGGTGGCGCTGATCAAGGTGGTGGCGAAAGAGCATCAGCGGCGCGAGAGCCTACGTATCGCCGACATCTTCAAGGCCACGGTCGCCGACACGACGCTCGAATCCTTCGTCTTTCAGATCCAGGGCTCGCCGGGCAAGGTCGACAGCTTTGTCGAGTTGATGCGGGCGCTCGGCGAAACCGAAGTGGCGCGGTCCGGCGTCGTCGCCATGTCGCGCGGCGCCGGCGTGATCAGCGCTGAATAGAAGATGCGCCGTCCAGGCCGCCGCCTGGACCGGCCCTACGGACCATTTCTTACATTTAAGACTGAGTTTTAGAGAGGAAACATTATGCGCGTTTACTATGACCGCGACGCGGACGTGAACCTGATCAAGACCAAGAAAGTCGCCATCGTCGGCTATGGCAGCCAGGGCCACGCCCACGCCATGAACCTGCGCGACAGCGGTGTGCCGGACGTCATCGTCGCGCTGCGCGAAGGCTCGGCGACCCGCGCCAAGGCGGAAGCCGCCGGCTTCACCTGCATGACCCCGACCGAGGCGGCGAAAGTCGCCGATTTGGTGATGATGCTGACGCCGGACGAACTGCAGGGCGATATCTATCGCGATGAGCTGCATGCGAATATGAAAGAGGGCGCGGCGCTGTGTTTCGCCCACGGTCTGAACGTGCATTTCAATCTGATCGAGGCGCGCGCGGACCTGGACGTCTTCATGATCGCGCCGAAAGGGCCGGGCCATACGGTGCGGTCCGAATATCTGCGCGGCGGCGGTGTGCCGACCCTGGTCGCGGTCGACCGGAATGCGTCGGGCAACGCTCTTGAGATCGCGCTATCCTACGCCTGCGCCAATGGCGGCGGCCGGGCCGGCATCATCGAGACGACCTTCAAGGAAGAATGCGAAACCGACTTGTTCGGCGAGCAAGTCGTCCTGTGCGGCGGTCTGGTCGAGCTGATCCGGGCCGGTTTCGAGACCCTGGTCGAGGCGGGCTACGCGCCGGAGATGGCCTATTTCGAATGCCTGCACGAGGTGAAGCTGATCGTCGATCTGATTTATGAGGGCGGCATCGCCAACATGAACTACTCGATCTCGAACACCGCCGAATATGGCGAATACGTGACCGGGCCACGGATCATCACCGACGAGACCCGGGCCGAGATGCGCCGCGTCCTGGCCGATATCCAGTCCGGCCGTTTCACCCGGGATTGGATGTTGGAGAACAAAGTCAATCAGACCAGCTTCAAGGCCACCCGCCGGATCAACGATGCGCATCCGATCGAGGAAGTGGGCGAAAAACTTCGCGCCATGATGCCCTGGATCTCCGAAAAGGCGCTGGTCGACAAATCGAAGAACTAGCCGGCGCTGACAAACGGAATTGGCTGCGCCCCGCCTCTTTGGCGGGGCGTTTTGCTTCAACGCCGGTGACTCATCCGATTAATTGTGACCACAACGAATGAGCGGTTCACATCCAAAAGAACCAATTTTTCAAAGACCAGCGGCGCGGCCGAGCGAGAAAAATGCAAATCACTTAAGTTGTTGTCACAACGAAATTCTTTGCGCTTGTGATATTTTGCCTTGAAAGCCGTAGAACGATTGTTGATAAGGCATTTGAATCTCAGTACATTCTCTCGATCAAAGGCTCTCGCGCTTGCTATTGGTCAATCCAGGTTCCCCCCTGGCGTCGATGGCGGCCTCTCTGCAGCCCCTCTGCGGCGGCGTCGCCCCGGACGGACCTGCGGCGCCGACCGGGCGTCATGATCAAAACGGAAAGATAGACGATAATGTTCTCACGGCTGTTAGGGTTTTTGTCCGCCGACATGGCGATCGATCTGGGGACCGCGAACACGCTGGTCTATGTGAAAGGCCGCGGCATTGTCTTGAACGAGCCCTCGGTGGTGGCGATCGCCGAGGTGAAAGGCAAAAAACAGGTCCTGGCGGTCGGCGACGAGGCGAAGATGATGCTCGGCCGGACGCCCGGCAACATCCAGGCGATTCGGCCCTTGCGCGACGGCGTGATCGCCGATTTCGAAGTCGCCGAGGAGATGATCAAGCACTTCATCCGCAAAGTGCATAATCGGCGCAGCTTCGCCAGCCCGCAGGTGATCGTCTGTGTGCCCTCCGGCTCCACCGCCGTCGAACGCAGGGCGATCCAAGAATCGGCGGAAAGCGCCGGGGCCCGCCGGGTCTTTCTGATCGAAGAACCGATGGCCGCGGCGATCGGCGCCAATCTACCGGTGACCGAGCCGACCGGCTCGATGGTCGTCGATATCGGCGGCGGCACGACCGAGGTCGCAGTCCTGTCCTTGGGCGGCATCGTCTATTCCCGCTCGGTGCGGGTCGGCGGCGACAAAATGGACGAGGCGATCATCGCCTATATCCGCCGCAATCATAACCTGCTGGTCGGTGAAGGCTCGGCGGAACGGATCAAGAAGGAAATCGGCTCCGCCTGTCCGCCGTCCGACGGCGACGGCAAGCTGATGGAGATCAAGGGCCGAGACCTGATGAACGGGGTGCCGAAGGAACTGGTCATCTCCGAACGTCAGATCGCCGAAAGCCTGGCCGAACCGGTCGGCGCTATTGTCGAGGCGGTGAAGGTCGCGCTCGAGCAGACCCCGCCGGAACTGGCGGCGGATATCGTCGACAAGGGCATCGTCCTGACCGGAGGCGGCGGCATGTTGTCGAACCTCGATTATGTTCTACGTCATGCGACAGGCCTGCCGGTTTCCATCGCCGACGACGCCTTGAGCTGTGTGGCGTTGGGCACCGGCCGGTGCTTGGAGGAAATGCGGACGCTGAAGAACGTCCTGATCAGCATGTATTGAACCCTGTTCGAAGACCGGACGCGGCTTTCGGGTCCCGCGCCGGCGGCGTAAAGGGAAGGAAGCGATAGAGTGGCCACGCGACAAGGACCGGTGATGCGGATCGCGGCGCCGCTGCGCACCCTCGCGCAGCGCTCCGCCTTCGCCTTTCTGCTTGTCGGCGCGTTGGGCGTCATGGTGGTCGGCAAGGCCCGGCCTGAGTCCTTCGAACAGGCCCGCATCGTCGTCACCGATCTTGTCGCGCCGATTCTAGGCGCGATCTCGCAGCCGGTCGCCACGGCGTCGCGGCTGGCCGCCGATGCGCGGTCGATGATGGATCTCAGGGCCGAAAACGATCGCCTGCGGCGTGAGAATGAACGGCTGAAGCAGTGGCAGGCGGCGGCGCGCAGCCTCGATGTTGAGAACCGTCAGTTGCGCGGCCTGCTCAATTATCAACCTTCCAACGCGCGTCGCTATCGCACCGCGCGCGTCATCGGCGACAAGGGCGGCGCCTTCCTGCACAGCGTTCTGATCAATGAAGGCGCGGCCGCCGGGGTCGGGCGCGGGCAGGCGGCGATCACCGGAGACGGGCTGATCGGGCGCGTGGCGTCGGTCGGCGACCGCTCGGCGCGGGTGTTGCTGATCACCGATATCAACAGTCGAATTCCTGTCGTCATTGAGGCGACGCGGGTGCGCGGCGTCCTGGCCGGCGACAATTCGGCTCAGCCGAGACTGACCTTCACGTCCGCTAACGCGCTTCTCGCGCCGGGCCAACGCATCGTTACGTCTGGGCATGGCGATGTCTTTCCGCCCGGTCTGCCGGTCGGCCTTGTCGCGACGGTCGGGGAGGACGGCGTTCGGGTGGCGCCCTTCGCCTCCGCCGATCGCATGGAGTATCTGCAATTGGTTGATTACGGCAGAGAGGGCGTCGTCGGGGACGCGCCCGCGACGCCCGCTGCGCCCAATACGACTGCCTCGGCGGGCCGCTGATCGATGCTGGCCCGCGTCGAGACCCAGGCCCGATTGACCCTGCCGTTTCTGTTGTCGGCGTTCCTGGCGATTCTCGCGATCGTGCCGCTTCAGATTCCGGGCTTCGCGGTGGTCAGTCCGATGCTGGTGCTGGGATCGATCTATTATTGGGCGATCTACCGGCCGCAGGTCCTGCCCCTGATCGCCGTGTTCGGCGTCGGCCTGTTCGAGGATATCCTGACCGGCGCGCCCTTGGGCGTGTCCTCCTTCGCCTATCTCGTGTCCTTTGCGGTTGTCGCCGGCCAGCGCCGTTTCTTCATCGGCAAGAATTTCGCGGTGGTCTGGTGGGGATTCGCCTTGGTCGCGGGCGCGGTCGAAGGCCTCCGTTGGTTGCTGATCTCCGGTTTCGCCGGCGCCGTGATCGACCCGACGCCGGGCCTGTTCGCCTATGGCTCGACCGTCGCGGTCTATCCGGTGCTGACGCTGCTGTTCCTGCTCACTCAGCGGATTCTGCCGCAGCCGGCGGAATACGCCTGACCGGGTTAGAACGGCGCGCGATGAAACCGGAACGCACCCGCACCAAACTGTTCAGTCGCCGCGCGGCTTTGCTGACCGGCGGCAAGATGGCGTTGCTGGGCGGGCTCGGCGCCCGCATGTACTATCTTCAGGTGGTGGAGGCCGACCGGTATCGGACGCTGGCCGACGAGAACCGCATCAATTTCCGACTGATTGCCCCGTCGCGCGGCTTCGTCGTCGATCGCAACGGCGACTATCTGGCGATCAATATCCAGAACTACCAGGTCACGCTGGTGCGGGAGCAGGCCAAGGATGTCGAGGCGGTTCTGCGCCGTTTGGCGCAAATCATCAATCTCGACGAGGATGATTTTACGCGGGTCATCCGCGAGTCGCGCCGCCGTCGCGGATTCGTGCCGATCACGGTGCAAAACAATTTGAGCTGGGAGGAGGTCAGCCGGATCGCGATCAACACGCCGGATCTGCCCGGCGTCAGCATCGAGGTCGGACAAAGCCGGCATTACCCCTACGGGTCGGCGATGGCCCATGTGGTCGGCTATGTCTCGCGCGTCAGCCAGGAAGACCTGACGGGCGATCCCCTGTTGGAGCTGCCGGGTTTCCGGATCGGCAAGAACGGCATCGAGCGGAAATACGACCTGGCCTTGCGCGGCGACAAAGGCACGAGCGAGATTGAAGTCAACGCGCTCGGTCGGGTGATCAAGGAAATCAGCCGGGTCGAGGGCCAGACTGGCCAAGAGGTGCGCCTGACGCTGGATATGCGTCTGCAGCAAGAGATCGCCGATCGCATCAAGGACGAACGCGCCGCTTCGGTCGTGGTGCTGGATGTGCATACGGGCGAGGTGCGCGCCATCACCTCGACGCCCTCGTATGATCCCAACGCTTTCAGCGAAGGGCTGAGCACTGCTGAATGGAACGATCTTGTCCGCAACCCTTACGCGCCGCTGACCAACAAGGCCATCGCCGGGCAGTATGCGCCAGGTTCGACCTTCAAGATCGCCGTGGCGGCCGCCGCCTTGGAGAGCGGAATCACGCCTGATCATCGGGTGTATTGTCCCGGCCACATGGAGCTTGGCGATCGCCGTTTTCATTGCTGGAAGCGACCCGGCCATGGCTGGATGGCTTTGAACGACGCGATGCGTCAGTCCTGCGATGTCTGGTACTATGACGTCGCGCGCCGTGTTGGCGTGGATCGCATTGCAGAAGCGGCGCGGAAGCTCGGTCTGGGGTCGCGCACCGGCATCGACCTGCAGGGGGAAAAACCGGGCCTGATCCCGACAAAGCAATGGAAGCGCGAGAATCGCGGCCAGCCTTGGCATACGGGCGAAACCCTTGTGGTGGGAATCGGCCAGGGCTATGTCCTGACGACGCCGCTGCAACTTGCGGTTATGACGGCGCGGATCGCGAATGGCGGCAAGATGGTCACGCCCTATCTGGCCATGGACAGGATCGACGGCCGCGCGGTGACGGCGCGTGAACCCGCCCAAGAGCCCGAGACTCTCGATTTTCGGCCCGAAACTCTCGCGATCTTGCAACAGTCGCTCGACGATTCGGTCAATCATAAACGCGGAACCGCCTATGCCTCGCGGATCAAAGACGAGCATTTGGCGATGGCGGGCAAGACCGGGACGGCGCAGGTGAGGCGCATCAGCTTAGCCGAACGCGAGGTCGGGGTGCGCTCGGCCGAAGAATTGGAGTGGCGCCTGCGTGACCACGCGCTCTTCTGCGGCTATGCGCCGGTGGAAAGCCCGCGGTTCGCCGTCTCGGTCGTGGTCGAGCATGGCGGCGGCGGCTCCAGCAAGGCGGCCCCGATCGCCAAGGATGTCTTGCTGGCGACGCAGCGGCTGTTCGGCGGCGACGACACGGCCCGGGCAACGGCCCCGGCGATGCAAAGGGCCGCCGCCCGAACCGACGAGGCGGGGTGAGGATGAGACCCAGCCTGCAACGCTCCTCTATCGGCGAATTCGGCGTCGTCGAACTGTCCTTCCGGCAGAAGGTTTTTCAGATAAACCTGCTGCTCTTGTTGCTGCTGTCGCTTCTGGCGGCCATCGGATTCGGCATGCTCTATTCCGCCGCCGGCGGCAGTTGGACGCCTTGGGCGCAGCGCCAGAGCATCCGTTTTGGCGCTGGCGTCGTGGTGGTGATCGCCGTCGCGCTTTTCGATATCCGCTTGTTGCTGCGCTACGCCTATCTCGGCTATGCCGGCGCGTTGATCCTGCTGGCCGCGGTTGAAGCGTTCGGCACCGTCGGCATGGGCGCCCAGCGATGGATCGACCTGAAGGTCATTCAACTGCAGCCATCCGAAATCATGAAGGTCGCTTTGGTCGTGGCCCTGGCGCGCTATTTCCACGGCGCCAGCCTGGAGGATATCGGCCGGCCCGCCATCCTGATCATTCCGCTTTTGATGGTCGCCGCGCCGGTTCTCCTGATCCTGCGGCAACCGGACCTGGGGACGGCGGTGATGCTGGTCGCCGGCGCCGTCGCCCTATTCTACCTGGCCGGCGTGCGTATCTGGAAGTTCCTGCTGGTGTTCGGCGCGGCCTTGGCCGCCTTGCCCTTCGCCTGGAGCATGCTGCACACCTATCAAAAGAACCGCATCATGACCTTCCTGGATCCGGAGCGGGACCCGCTGGGCAGCGGCTATCACATCATGCAGTCCAAGATCGCCATCGGCTCGGGCGGCCTCAGCGGGAAGGGCTTCATGAACGGCACCCAGAGCCACCTCAACTTCCTGCCGGAGAAGCAGACCGATTTTATCTTCACAATGCTGGCGGAGGAATTCGGTCTGATCGGCGGTCTGATCCTGCTGGCTTTGTATGGGCTGGTGATGATCTACGGGTTGGTGATCGCCCTGCGCGCCCGCAGCCAATTTGGGCGGTTGCTGGCGATGGGGGTGACAGCGACCTTCTCACTCTATGTCTTCATCAATGTCGCGATGGTGCTCGGTATGATCCCGGTCGTCGGCGTGCCCCTTCCGCTGATCTCCTATGGCGGCACGGCGATGCTGACTGTGATGATCGGGTTCGGCCTGTTAATGAATGTCCATATCCACCGCGACACAAGGATCGGCCGCCGCTGGGACGAGACCCCGACCTAGCCGCGCCGGCCTAAAGCCGCATCGCGACCCCTTGCGGATCGTAGGGCGCGGCTTGGATGACAGTGGCCGCGCGTTCGACGCCGACAACATGCGCGCTGAGCGCCGCGCCTGGTTCGGTGCAGTCTGGCTCAACCAGCGCCATGGCCAGGCTCTTGCCGACCGTGTGGCCGTAGCCGCCGGAGGTGACATAGCCGACCCGCCTTCCGTCCTTCCAGACCGGCTCGTAGCCCGAGGCGTCAGCATCCGCCGCATCGACTTCCAGCGTCACAAGCCGGTGCGGCGCGGTGTTCGATTCCTTCTCTTTCAGCGCCGCGGCGCGGCCGATGAAGTCCGGCTTGCTGAAATCGATCCAGCGATCCAGCCCGGTCATGCCCGGCGTGTAAGCCTGCATGAACTCGGCGTTCCAGATCCCGAAACTTTTCTCGAGCCGCAGCGCGTTGAGCGCGTAGTAGCCATATTCGCGCAGGCCCAGATCAGCGCCGGCGGCCAACAGCAATTCCCGCAGGGTCGCGTGTTCCAGCGCCTGACAATTGATCTCATAGCCCAGCTCGCCGCAGACCGAGAGCCGGCCGACCTTGGTGCGGATCAGGCCGACATCCATCTCCCGGCAGCCCATGAAGGGCAGGGCCTCGGGGCCGATATCGCTATTGGTCAGCTTCTCCACCACTTTCCGGCTGTTCGGGCCGGAGAGCGAGAAGCCGCAGACCGTGTCGGAGATATCGCGGATCGCAACATCCAAACCCAACTCGCGCTGGCGGTCTACGAACCAGCGCATGTGCCAGGCCCGCAGATAGTAGCTGCCCATGATCCACCAGGTCCCGTCGCCCCAGTTGAAGACAGTCAGGTCGCCTTTCAACCGGCCGCTGTGCGCCAGCATCGGGGCCAGCCGCGCGCGTCCGGGCGCGGGTAGGCGGCTGGCCATCACTTGGTTCAGCCAGGCCTCCGCGTCGGGGCCGGTGACTTCGTAGCGCGAGAAGCCGGTGATATCGAGCAGCCCGACAGCGTCGCGCACCGCGCGGCATTCCTCCCCCACGATGTCGAAGGCGTTGGAGCGTTTCAGGGTTGGCGTTTCGGTGAAGCCGGGCGGGCCGAACATCAGCGGAACCTCGAGCCCCCAACTGCAACCCCAAAGCGCGCCCGCCGCATTCATGGCGTCGTGGGCCGGCGCCTTTTTCAACGACCGCCCGGCGGGCAGTTGCTCGTTCGGATAGGTCATCACAAATCGGCGGGAATAGAACTGGCCGGTCGTCTGTTTGATATACTCTCGATTGCTGGCGAAAGCGCCATAGCGCGCGATATCCATGGAATAGGCGTCGGCCTCCGGCTCGCCATTGATCATCCACTCGGCCAGCGTTTTGCCCACGCCGCCGCCTTGGAGGAAGCCGGCCATCACCCCGCAGGCGAGCCAATAGTTCCGCACGCCCGCGACCGGGCCGACCAGCGGGTTGCCGTCCGGCGAGAAGGTGAATGCCCCATTGACCCAACGCTTCACCCCGACCTCTTGCAGGCAGGGGTAGCGGTTGAAGCCCATCTCAAGCTCTTTTTCGATCCGGTCGAAATCCTCTTGGATCAGTTCGAACCCATAGTCCCAGGGCGCGCCGTCCATGTTCCAATGTTTGTGCTGCAGCTCATAGATGCCCAGTAGGACGCCCTTCTGGTCCTGGCGCAGATAGGTGAAGCCTTCCAGATCGACGGTCATCGGCACTTCGAAATCCATCGCCGCGACTTCCGGGATGTCCTCGGTGATAAGATAGTGATGCTCGAGCGGCGACAGCGGCAGGTCGAGCCCGACCATCCGCCCGACCTGTTTGGCCCAAAGTCCGCCGGCGTTGATCACATGCTCGGCGATGATGGTTCCCTTCTCGGTCACCACGTCCCAACTGTCGTCGGGTCGCTGTTTCAGATCGAGAACGCGGTTGTGTTCGATCACCTCGGCCCCGTGTTTGCGCGCCGCCTTGGCGTAGGCGTGGACCGTGCCGGTGGTGTCGACATAGCCCTCGCGGTCGGCCCAAAGCCCGCCGATCACGCCCGTCGTATCCATGATGGGGCAGCGTTCCTTGATCTGCTCCGGCGTCATCAGCCAGCAATCCTCGATCCCGATGGTCTGGAAAATGCGATAGGCCGATTGCAGCCATTCCCAGCGGTTCGGGTCAGCGGCGACGGTGATGCCGCCGGTCATGTGGAGGCCGATATCCTGACCGCTCTCCGCGCCGATCTCGCCCAACAGGTCGATCGTGTAGGCCTGCAGGGCCGCCATGTTCGGGTCTGCGTTGAGCGCATGGATCCCGCCCGCCGCGTGCCAGCTCGACCCCGCCGTCAGGACCGACCGCTCGACCAGCGCCACGTCGGACCAGCCGAATTTCGCCAGATGATAGAGGACCGAGGCCCCGACGACCCCGCCGCCGATCACCACGACCCGGTATTGCGATTTCATGCCGTCATGCCTCCCCGATGGAAATCAGCCAGACGCGACCTTTCGCCCGGCTGGCGGCGGCTTCGATGAAGTGTGACTGAGACAGGCCAGATGTGTCTAGCACCTTCCGATCCGGTCCAGGCGCACCGGATCGCCGGCGATTATCCACGAGAGTGAACAGTATTTCCCGATTTGACCCCTACTGTTTACGCAAGGCGACGCTTACATGCTTCTCTGACGCGCAGACGCCGCAAGGCCAGCGCGAGACAGCGCCGACAATTCCGACCCTGAAAGGAGCATTTCCATGACCAAAATTCTTGTTCTCTACTATTCCACTTACGGCCATATCGAGACGATGGCCGGCGCGGTCGCCGACGGCGCCCGCGATGTCGAAGGCGTGTCGGTCACGGTCAAGCGCGTGCCGGAACTCGTGCCTGAGGAAGCCGCGAAGAGAAATAACTTCAAACTCGACCAGGCGGCGCCCATCGCCGAACCGGCGGAACTGGCGGACTATGACGCCATCCTGTTCGGAACCCCGACCCGGTTCGGCAATATGGCGTCGCAGATGCGCAACTTCCTGGACCAGACCGGCGGCCTCTGGGCTGGGGGCAAGCTGATCGGCAAGGTCGGCTCCGTCTTCACCTCGACCGGCACCGGCGGCGGCAACGAGACCACCATCACCTCATTCTGGCACACGCTGGCCCATCACGGCATGCTGATCGCCGGCCTGCCCTATGCGAGCCCGGAACTGGCCAGCATCGATGAGGTACGCGGCGGGTCGCCCTATGGGGCCGGCACGATCGCCGCCGCCGACGGCTCCCGCCAACCTAGCGCCGCAGAGTTAAAACTCGCCGCCGACCAAGGCCGCCATGTCGCGGGTATCGCGAAGAAACTGACGCAGTAGGGACGCGAAGGCGCTACCGTGAGTAAGTGGGTCGGGTTCTGTTCAACCTGCTGGAATCCGACTCCGCTCACACCCGCTCCAACCCCAGCGCGATGCCTTGGCCTACGCCGATGCACATGGTGCAGAGGGCGCGGTTGGCGGTGCGGTCGTGCAACTCTTGCGTCGCGGTGAGGGCGAGGCGGGCGCCGGACATGCCGAGCGGGTGGCCGAGCGCGATGGCGCCGCCATTGGGGTTCACATGCTCGGCGTCGTCGGCGAGGCCGAGGTCTCGGGTGACGGCCAGCGCTTGGGCTGCGAAGGCCTCGTTCAACTCGACGATGTCATAATCGCCGATCGTCGTTCCGGTCTTTTCCATCAAACGCCGCGCGGCCGGGGCCGGGCCGAAGCCCATGATGCGCGGGGCGACGCCGGCGGTCGCCATGGCGGTGATCCGGGCGCGCGGGGTCAGGCCGTGACGTTCCACCGCGGCTTCCGACGCGATGATCAGCGCCGCCGCGCCGTCATTGACGCCTGACGCGTTGCCAGCGGTGACGCTGCCGCCGTCGCGGAAGGGGGTGGGTAGTTTGGCCAGCTTTTCAGCGCTGGTCCCGGGGCGGGGATGTTCGTCCGCCTCGACGCGGGTCGGATCGCCCTTTCGTTGCGGAATCTCGACCGGGACGATTTCCTTGGCCAGCCGGCCTGATTCCATGGCGGCGCCGGCCCTGACTTGGCTGCGCGCGGCGAATGCATCCTGATCGGCACGCGCGATCTGGAATTCTTCGGCCACATTCTCCGCCGTTTCCGGCATTGAATCGATCCCATAGCGCGCTTTCATCAGCTTGTTGACGAAGCGCCAGCCGATTGTCGTGTCGGCGACCTCGGCGTTGCGGGAGAAGGCGGCCTCCGCCTTGGCCATGACGAAAGGCGCGCGGCTCATGCTTTCGACGCCGCCGGCGATGGCCAGATCGATCTCTCCCGCCTTGACAGCGCGGGCGGCGCTGCCGACCGCATCCATGCCCGAGCCGCAGAGCCGGTTGATCGTCGTCCCGGGCACGCTGTCCGGCAGACCGGCGAGCAGGGCGCTCATCCGCGCGACATTTCGGTTGTCTTCGCCCGCTTGATTGGCGCAGCCGGCGAACACCTCCTCGATGGCGGACGGATCAAGCGAAGGCGTGCGCGCAACCAGGGCGCGGATCACGTGGGCCAGCAGATCGTCGGGCCGCACCGCGCTCAACGCGCCGCCATAGCGGCCGATCGGTGTGCGGACGGCGTCGCAGACAAAGGCGTCGGTCATCGAATCTGGTCCTTCACAAACAGGGCGCGCGCTCAGGCCGCCGCCGTGGGCCGCGCGCCGCTATGGGCCGCGTGTGTTCGGGCATGCAGGTCGCGCAGAGTCGTCAGTTCAAGGTCGGTCGGCGGCGGCGTTTCTTCGACCGTCTCGGCATAGCGTACGGTCCAGCCGCACGTCTCTTGCACCTGATCGCGCGTCACGCCGGGATGCAGCGAGACGACGGTGAATTCCTTGGTCTCGGGATCGGGCTTCCAGACCGCCAGATCGGTGACCAGCAACACCGGCCCTTCGGTCGTGATCCCAAGCCGGGCGCGGTCGTCGCCGCCGGTCCCATGCCCGAAAGAGGTGAAAAAGTCGATCTTCTCGACGAAACCGCGCCGGGACTGTTTCATGGTGATGAAAATCTTGCCGCAGGATGTGGCGATCTCCGGCGCGCCGCCGCCGCCGGGCAGGCGGGTCTTCGGCGTGTCATAGTCGCCGATCACGGTCGTGTTGATATTGCCGAACCGGTCGATCTGGGCGGCGCCCAGGAAACCGACGCTGATCCGCCCGCCTTGCAGCCAATAGCGGAACATCTCCGGCACCGAGACAGTGGTGACGGCGGTGTCGCAGAGCTCGCCGTCGCCGATCGAGAGCGGCAGCACCTCGGGCGCCGTGCCGATTGTGCCGCTTTCATAGATCAAGGTGATATCCGGCGCATGGGTCAGCCGCGCCAGATTGCAGGCGGCGGAAGGCGCGCCGATGCCGACGAAGACAACGTCGTCGTTTGAGAGCGCGCGCGCCGCGGCGATGGTCATGAATTCAGTCGGGGTTACGGGGCTCATGCGGCGTCCCTCCGAAGGCCGGCGACCCGATCCTGGAAGATCTCCGGCCGCGCTTTCAGTACATGGGTCTCCATCCAAGCCAGAAAACGATCCCGATCGGCGGCGATCTTGTCCCATTCCAAATAGGCGGCGTTGTCCCGGTCGTAATAGCCATGCGCGTAAGACGGGTTCGCGCCGCCGGGCGCGGTCGCGATGCCGGCCACCGTCCAACGCGGCAGGACGCAGGCGTTGGGATGCAGGTCGGCGAAATCCTCGACCACCTCTTCGACGGTCACCACCGCCCGTTTGGCGGCCAGGACCGCTTCCTTCTGGACGCCGATGATGCCTTCGATCAGGACATCGCCCCGCCTGTTGGCGCGCTGGGCGTGGATGACCGTCACGTCTGGGCGCAGCGCCGGTACGGCGGCCAGCGCCTCGCCGGTGAAGGGGCAGGCGACCTCGCGGATGTTGGGGTTTACGGCTTTCAGGCCGGCGCCTTTGTAGCCGCGGAAGATCGCGCAGGGCAGACCGGCGGCGCCGGCCTCATAGGCCTGGGCCATGGCGCTGTGGGAATGCTCCTCCAGCTCGATCGGCCGCGGCCAGCCATTCTCGACCGCGTCGCGCATCCGACGCAGCAGCCCGACCCCGGGATTGCCGGCATAGGAGAAGATCAGTTTTTTCACCAACCCCATGCCGATCAATTGATCGTAGATCAGGTCCGGCGTCATCCGGATCAGCGTCAGATCGCCGATCTGCTGGCGGATCAGTTCATGCGCGGCGGCGTGCGGGATCAAATGGGTGAATCCCTCCAACGCCACGGTATCGCCGGGTCGGATATTCTCCGCGATCGCTTGGGCCAGGTCTTGAAATTGCGCCATGGTCACTCTCTCATCAGCGCTCAAACAGGGGCGGACTCAGGTCGAGAGCGGCCTTTGCGCCCGGCGCCGTCGCCAAGGTCGCCGCCGCGACCGCCCTATGCCGTTCGAGCAGGATCTACTGACCGGTGGATAGCATACCGATCGCGATGAGACATCAAAAAGTTCGCGATCCGAAGATATGTTTGCTAAGCGAACCAATTGGTCTTTGGTCGGTGAACCGCACTGGTGGAGATGCGGCGTCGGATCCGCTAGGCCGGGCTGGCGAGGACGCGGCTGTTCAAGAGACCGTGCACGCCCATGCCGACGGCCAGCGCGGCCAGGAAAATCAGGGTCGGGGTTCCGCCGAGGAACAAGGCCGCCAGCGCCGGGCCGGGACAGAATCCGACCAGGCCCCAGCCGGCGCCGAATAGGGCCGCCCCGCCGAGTAGCCGGCTGTCGATTTCTTGTCGCGCCGAAGGAAAATCCAGGCTGAAGCGCGGCCGTTCGAGCCGCGCCGAAAGCCGCCAAGCCAGCACCATCGGCGCCAGCGCGCCGCCCATCACGAAAGCGAGCGTCGGATCCCAGGCCCCGCCGGCGACATCGAGAAAGGCTAGGACCCGCGCAGGATCGATCATATCGGACAGGGTCAGACCCAGACCGAAAAGAATACCGGAGACCAGGGCGACGCCGATGCGCTGCAGGCGGTGTTCTGGATGGTTCATGCCGCGCCTCCTAGGAAATGCCGGGAAAGGAAGACCGTGATCCCGGCGACCGCCATGAAGCTCAGGGTCGCGACGATCGAGCGGATGGAAAACCGGGACATGCCGCAGACGCCATGGCCGCTGGTGCAACCGGACCCCAATCGTGTGCCGAAGCCGACCAGCAGGCCCGCCGCGATCAGGATCGGGACATGGGTCGTCACGCCGATCTCCGGCGCACGCGTCAACAGCGCCAGCGCGACCGGCGCGCCGACCAGTCCGACCAGGAAGGCGGCGCTCTCTATCCGCGCCCCGACCGGGGCGGGCGTCACGGCCAGGGCTTGGCCCGCGATCCCGCTGATCCCGGCGATCCGGCCGTTCGCCAGAAGATACAGCATCGCCGACAGCCCGATCAGAAGGCCGCCGATCGCGCCCCAGGCCGCATCCAAGAGGCTGAAAGCCATGTTCGGATCTCCAACAAATTCAAAGAAATGAATATATCGTCAGTTTTAAGGTTGGTCGGACCTGAGTTCAAGACACAGATGCGCGTTTTCCTGATCTAGGTCATCGCCAAGGCGTGACGCGCGCTTGTAAACTGCTGGACGATCTTCGTTTGAACTCACCACAACGCCGAGCCGCACCCATGTCGAAACGCATAGAGACTTTCGCCGATTTGATCGCCCCTTTCGATGAGGAGACGTTCTTTCGCGACTATCACAAGAAGAACTATCTGCATATTCCGGCCCCGGATTCGGAGAAACTCTCCGATGTGATGAGTTGGGACAAATTGTCGGACATCCTGAATATGTCCGGGGTCTGGTCCTCGAACACGCTCAAGCTCTTCCTCGATACCGAGGCGATCCCGACACAGCGCTATTGCCGCCCGATTGAGGATCGCGACAAGAGAATGAGCCAGCAGCCGATTTCCGAACTGGTGAAGGATTGGCTGCGGCAAGGCGCCTCGCTGGTCTGCAACGGCGTCGATTCGTTGCAGCCGGGCATCCGCTCTGCCGCGAACGCGCTGGAGCGGCGTCTGGGCGGTCGGATGCAAAGCAACCTTTATTGCTCATGGGCGCAGCGCAAGGCGTTCCCGCCGCATTTCGACACGCATGAGGTTTTCGCCCTGCATGTCGAGGGCGAAAAAGTCTGGCGCATCTTCGAAGGCCGGGTCGAGAATCCGACAGCGGGTCCGCGCTTCCAGCAAATGCCGCAAGAGGAAAAGGACGCGTTGAGGGGCGAACAGGTGGATGAAGTCACGATGCGGCCGGGCGATGTGCTATATATCCCACGCGGCCTGTTTCACGACGCTTTGGCCTCCAGCGACGGCTGCGTGCACCTGTCCTTCGGGATCACCCATGTCCTGGGCGGCGACATTCTGACGGTCTTGTTCGAACAGGCCTTGGCGGACGCCGCGTTCCGTACCGACCGTCCGCTGCCGGACGAGGGCGAAGCGGCGTTCGAGGCTTGGCTTGAGGATTTGATGGACCGCGTCACCACGCTTGGCCGGACGCGCGGTTTCAAGGACGCGGTGGCGGCGATGAAGCCGGCGGACACCATCCATCGCGGCGGCTACGACTTGCCGGGTGAGATCATCGGTACATCTGCAGGCGAGAAATACGGCCTCGCGGCGCCGAATGTCAGCGTCACCGCGCGCGACGGGCAACCGGTGCTGCGGTTCGGCAATAAGGGCGTGCCGGTGCCGCCCGGCATGGCCGAGCCCCTGCGCTGGATCGTCAAACGCCAGGTGTTCTACACCAGCGATTTCGACGCCGCCTTTCCGGACATGCCGGAAGCAGCGCGTGGCCAGCTTGTGACCGACCTCTTGTCGATGCAGGTGCTGGCGAAGGCGGCTTAGGTCCGCCGACGCGGGTTCTGGACGGCCAGGCAGAGCATTTCGAACAGGATTTGCGCGCCGACCTGGGCGGTGTTGCTGCTGGCGTCATATTGCGGCGCCACCTCAACCACGTCTCCGCCGATCACGTCGAGGCCGGTCAGTCCGTGGAACAGCATCAGCGTCTCGCGCGGGCTGAGCCCGCCCGCCTCGGGCGTGCCGGTGCCGGGTGCATAGGCCGGGTCCAGCCCATCGACATCGAGCGACAGATAGACCGGCCCGTCGCCGACCACGGCGCGCGCCTTGTCGATCACAGCATCGACGCCCATGCGGTGAAATTCCTCGGCATGGATCACGGTCATCCCGGACTCGTAGGAGAATTCCCATAGGAACTCGGCGGAGCCGCGAATGCCGATCTGGATCGTGCGTTCGGGATCGAGGGCGCCGTCCAGGACCGCATGCCGGAACGGGCCGCCATGATGGAATTTGGCGCCGTCCGTTACGCCGCTCGTATCGCAATGCGCGTCGATATGGATCAGGCCGACCGGGCGCTCGCGGCCCAGGGCCTTGAGGATCGGATAGCTGACCGAATGATCGCCGCCGACGCTTAATGGCAAGACGCCTTGTGCGGTGACGGCCGTGTAGAAGCGTTCGATATCGGCGATCGAGTCGTCCAGGCTGTAGCGGCTGCGAAAGCGGACGTCGCCGATGTCGGCGACCTGGCGCATGGTCAGCGGCGCGATCTTATGGACATGGTGGAAAGGGCCGATCCGCTCGATCGTCCGAACGGCGCGCGGGCCGAACCGGGCGCCGGGCCGATTGGTGACCCCCAGATCCATCGGCACGCCAATCAGGGCGATGTCCAACCCGTCAAGGTTCGGCGCCGCTTCGTCGATCTCGCGGTAGGGGGCGTCAAGAAACGTCGAAACCCCCGCATAGGGTTTGGTCCGTTTGTCGCCGTCGCTGAACAGGGCGTCCGCCGCCTTCGCCAGGGTCGGGTCATAAATCTCGCTGGCGGCGGCGTCGGCGTAGCGCTCGCGAAGCTGCTGCAGCTTCTTGGGATCAACCATCGGACGCGCCTCCTTATCGCAAAAACCTCGCCAAACCGCCGCTAGAAGCGGATCGCCTCGCCGGTCTGGATCGAGCGTTCGGCCGCTTCGCCCATGCGCACAGACCATAGTCCATCCTCGACCGTTACATCAGGCTGGCCCGATCCGGCGCGGATCAGGTCTCGGAACCGCTCGTGTTGGTAATAGGTGCTGCCATGGTGATCGCCAGCTTCAAGAATATGGGTGTCGACAGCGACCGGGCGGTCTTGCGGGCCTTTAGGATCGCGCGGCGAGAATGTCACCTCGGCGGCGCGCTCCTCCCCGCCGGGCCAGAAGCGGGCGGGGCCCGGTACTTTGGCCTCAATCTTCGCCGCATCGCCGATGACGCTGATATCCTCCTGGAAATAGGCGCCGTCGGCGAACATGCAGAGCTCCAGCGATGCGTTCATGCCGTTCTCAAACGCCACAGTCACCATCGCATTGTCGAGGATGTCCGGCCGTTCGCCCTGATACGACTCGTCGAGATGGTTCACCGCCTGACCGCCGACCGCGAAAACCCGGGTCGGGTCGGCGCCGGCGAACAGCCGCATCAGGTCGAAGAAGTGACAGCATTTCTCGACCAAGGTGCCGCCAGTGTAGCGGTTGAACCGGTTCCAATCGCCAACCTTTTCCAGGAAGGGGAAGCGATGTTCGCGGATCGTGAGCATGTGCGGCTGCCCAATTTCGCCTGCTTGCATCGCACGCAGGATTTCAGCGACCGGGGGAATGTAGCGGTACTCCATCGCCACCCAGACAGGGGCCATGCGCGCCGCGCTGCGTTCCTGGACTTGGACGCAATCGGCGCTGGTCGTGCAAAGCGGCTTTTCCACAAGGACCGGCAACGGCGTGGCCAGCACGTCATCCAACACGCCGGCATGGGTGTGGTTCGGGCTGGCGATGATCAGCGCATCCAGCGAGTCCTCGGCCGAAGCCCAGCTCAACAGGTCGCGATAGTCGCCGAAAGCCCGGGCTGCCGCGCCCGCCAGGTCGGCCGATTGATGGCGCATGGCGTCGTCGGGATCGGCCAAAGCCGCGACTGTCGCGCCCTCCAGCAAGGCCAGGTTGCGGATATGTTCTTGGCCCATCATGCCCGCGCCGATAAGGCCATAGCGTATCTCTGTCATCGCGGTCTTTCCCCAATCCCGCTTCGCGTCGATCGGCTAGGCGATCTCCAGAACCGGGACCCCGAGCGCCTTGGCGACGCCTTTCAGCTCCTCGACAAAATCGCCATAGACCAGACCGGTATGATGCTCCAACCCGCCATCCATGAGCGACTTTAGAACCCGATCGGCGCCGGCGTCGAACCGCACGGCGCCGGAGGTGCCGGTGAAAGCTTTGGGACGCCGCAGCATTTCGCCGCGCGCGATCACCAGCTTCGGCTCGCCGCGAGACTGGCTCAGCCGGGCGAAGGTGACGGTCCCCGGCTTCAGGGCGAATTCATAGAGCAGCGGCATCTTCCGGTTGGTGTGGATCGTGGCGGTCGCCTCTTCGGCCTCCGCCTCGCGATCGGCCATGCTGATCGGCGCCTGTCCGCAATGCCAGACGATGCAGCTATCGTCCTCGGTGTCGATATCGACCAGATCGACTTGGAAGGTCGGGGCGTCGGCGATTCCTTGCAGGATCAGGCTGGTCATCGCGCCATAGATGTCCGCCTCGCAGGCGCAAGGGACGCGTTTTTCGCCCATCATCGAGACCGGTCCGCAAACCGCGCCGCCATATTCGGTGAAGGTCTCGGGCCAGCAGCGGATGGCGAAGGCCGCATAGCCGCCTTCCGACCGAATTTCGTCCAAAGCGTTTTTCAGGCGCAGGGATTTATCCAACTGATCCTGATCGACCGAGTCCAAGCCGCCGACATCGCGTTCCGCCAGGGTGCGGGTCTGCTGCACCGCGTCCTCGGAAACCGCTTGCGCCTTGTCGAACAACGTATCGAGCGGCATCGCCTCGACCGTGACGCCGGCCAGGTCCCGCACGGCGTCCGGGTCATAGCCGCACGTGTCGAAGCCGCCGGGATGATCGCCCAGCCGGCCGATCTTCGCGCCCCGCAGCGTGGCGACGACGGCGTCCGCCTTGGCCTGCGCGTCCGGCGCGACGTTGGGGCGCGTAACCGCTGCGTCCCCCGCCTGACGGCCGCCCGCCAGCAACTCTTCGACCGCCTCGGCCGCGTCCGGGCCCGGCGCGGCGTAAAGATAGGAGAACGGGTGCTGGTTCAGGCCAAGTGCGTGTCCCGCCAAATTCAAGCCGCAGAACGAGTTCAGGCGGAGCCGCCCGCCGACCCTCGGTTCCGGGAAAGACCAGATGGCGAGGGGCGTGTCGAAGCGGTTGGCGATGGCGACCGTCATACTGGCGTCGGTGAAAGTGACCTGCAGGATCAGCACCATATCCAGGCTCTGATTTCCGAGCGCTTCCAGCGCTTCCTCCGTCGCCTCGGTGTCGAACAACAGACCGCGCGACCCGACGATCCGATGCGGCGTCGCGTCGAGCGTGGCGAAGGCCTTGGCCGCCATCTCCTCGGCGAAGGGCACATCGAAGGTCGGGCGGCCCAGCGCCAGCACGCCAATCGTTTTGCCGTCACTCATCACTCTGTCTCCGTCATTTCGTTTCGGCCGGGTCAGAAACCGGGATAGTCGTGTCGAAAGCCGCCATCGTTCGGGCGGATGGCCGGTCCGGCCTCGCCATAGAGCGGGCGATAGACCGGATGCGCGGTCCAGGGCGTCGCCTCTGCATCGGTCAGCGCGTTCAGCGAGTCCATGTAGCTCAGGCTGTCTTTACTCAGCGCCGCACGCATGCCGTCCCAATCGGGGAACAGCTTGAACGCGTCGAGCCAGATCGCGCGCCCTGCAAGATAGCCGCTGGCGCCCGCGCGGTAGGCGTGGCTGAGAATATTGCGGAAGGCCGCCTTGTCGGCCCCGGCGGAAAGCATCACCCAGGGTCGCCCGGCCAGCCGCCCCATCTCGTCGAACAGGGCCTGCACTTTGTCGGAGCCTTCCGCGCCTGGGGCCGTCACGGAGTCCGCCGCGACGGGGCTTTCCAGCTTGAACAGATCGACCCCATAGTCGGGCTTGGCGAATTCGGCGACGCTCGCAAGCACGTGGTCGCTGTTCTTGCCGGTCATCTCGACATAATCGCGCGTCTGATCGGCATCCTTGGCCAGCGGATAGACCAGCATCTCCAGCACGAACGGAATATCGAAGCGGGCGCAGGCCTCGCCGATGCGCTTGGTGAAGTCGCGTTGATGCTGGACCACGGCGGGGCCGGCGTCAGGCCGGTCCCAGGTCAGGACCTTCACCGCGTCGCCGCCCATGCGCTTGATCTTCTCGACGGACCAGGCATCGATTTCCGAGGATTTGCGCCCGACCGGCGTGTCCTCAAAGACCGAGTCCTCCAGGGTCACGATCAGCCCTCTGGCCGGGTCATAGAGGTCGAGCGCGCGCGGGATCGCGAAATGCGGGTCCAGCAGCATCGCCGTCGAGGCCGGTTGCAGGGTCTCAACCAAGAGCGCCTTGAAGCCTGCGACATCGTCATAGGGCGCATGCGCCATGCCGTAATGGGCGGCGATTGGGTTCTTGATCGGCGGGCGCTGATCGACGGCGGTCATCTTGAACCGGCCGGCGCGATCCGCAATGCGCCGTAGACCCCATAATTTGCCAGGCGTCAGTTCCATCATGCGTCTCTACTTCCGCATTTACCGCTCGGCCAGAAAGCTGTTCACAGCGGTCCGGTCCGGCGTGCCATCCCGTCCGCCCGGGCGGCTGCATTTCAAAGAGGCGGCGGCGTTAGCGAAGCGCAAGGCCGGCCGCAGGTCTCGCCCTTCCCCCAAGGCCAGCGCGAAGGCGCCATGCCATACATCGCCCGCCCCCAATGTGTCCACTACATCGACCGGAAAGCCCGGTTCGTTGGCAAGGCCGTCTTCTTCGAGCCAAAAGACGCCCGCCCGCCCGTCTGTCACGGCGATAAAGCCGGGAAGCCGGTCGCGCGCCTGTTTCAGGCCCGCCAGCAGGGCGTCTTCGCCGGTCAAATCCGCCAGACCCTGGGCCGAGAATACAACATGCGAGGCCAACTCAAGCGCCTCCATCGCGACGGAAACCGGCGCCTCCGCGTCCATCACACCGGGAACGCCGAGGCGTTTCGCCGCCGCCATCGCGACCGCCGCGCCCGGTCCCCAGCGCGTATCGGCCAGGATCGCCGATGCATCCTCCGGCAGCGCTTGGGCCAGCCAGTCGGCGTCTTCGGCCAGATCCGGATCGCGGAAATTCACGATCTGCCGTTCTCCGGCGCCGTCGATCAGGATTGTGGAGAAAGAACTGCGGCCGGTTTCAAATCGTTTGGCCAGGGCGCAATCGACCTGTTCCGCTTCGAGGCCGCGCAGGATCAGGTCGCCGATTTCGTCCTGGCCCAGCCGGCCGCCCCAGATAGCCCGGCCGCCCAGCCGCGCGATGGCGACCGCCGCATTCGCCGCGCAGCCGCCGCCGACGATGGCGGTGTCTTCGGCCCGGTATTTCTCGGCCCGCCTTGGCATGGTCTCGACCGTCATCACGACATCGACTACGGCCTGGCCGATGCACACGATCTTGAGCGCGGGATGGGTCACCTGGGCTCGAAGGACCCGCCGGACCTAATCGACCGGCAGGCCGCTGGGGACGGTTTCGGGCCGACCCAGGCGGCCTTTCAGCGAGGCGGGATCGGTCAGGGCGTTGAGAAAGGCCACCAAGGCGGCGACATCCGCATCCGCGAGGTCGACCGGTTCCAGCGTGACCGCGGCCACCAGCGCCGCCGTCTCCCGCGCGTTCTCCTGCGCCGCCCAATCCATCGCGCTAAGATAGGGGTGCTTCGGCAGCACCGCCTGGCGCCGGTCGTAATTGGCGTGGCCCGCGACCGGGTCGAGAACGTGACGCACCATCGCCTCCAGATCGCGGTAGGCTCCGCTATGCCCGTAGGGACCCGTCTGGGCGACATTGCGCAGGCTGGGGGTGCGGAATTTATACGCGTCCTCGACCTGGTCGCTCTCGTTGATCCGGCCGCGATCCCGGATGACCGGGTCGAAAAGCCGCGTGCGCGGCGCGCCGAGCTGCGGCATGGCGATGGCGTGGAAGCCATGATCGGTCTGGAACTTGCCGCTGTGGCACGCGGCGCACCCGGCCTCGCCATAGAACAGATCCATCCCGCGTTTCTGTTCTGCGGTCAGCGCGTCGCCGTCGCCGCGTAGATATCGGTCGAACGGGCTGTCATCAGCGCGCCATTCGAAAGAGATGAAATCCCCGATCGCGTTGGCCGCGTGGACATAGGTGATGTCCTCAATCCGCTCGATCTCCGGATAGGCCTTGCCGAACAGCAGCGCATATTCCGGCACGGCGCGCAGGCGCTTCGCCAGCGCCTCCCAGAGGTCTTCGATATCGGGCGCTGCTTGTTTCGCGATGTCATTCTCATCGAGCGCGCCGGCCATCTCGGTCGGCGAGGTCACCGGAAACATCGCCTGGGCCGCGATGATATGGTTCAGGCCCTCCGGCAGGTTGTCGTCTGCGGGAGAGTTGAAGCCGCCCGGCGCGGACGCATCGACCGTCAGCCGACCGTCATGGAACATGACGGTGAATTCCTCGGCGCCCAGATTGAACAGCGGCGGCGAGTTCCGCGGAACCCGGGCCTGAATCCGATCGGGCCCGGCGCCGATGCTCCGCTCGGGACCGAGACCAACGCCGCCCTCGCCGATCGGCAGGGACAGGCCGTCGCCAGTCGCCAGATCATGGTGATGGCAGGTGCCGCAGGCGATATTCTGATTGCCGCTCAGGATCTTGTCGTAGAACAGCAGCCGGCCCAGCGCCACGCGGGCGGGGTCCGTCTGCCGATAGTCCGCGTCATTGATTGGCGGCGGCGTTCCCTCGGCGCGAACGGCGGGCGCGATTGCGGCGAGCGCCAAACCCACTGTCAGGAGCAAGGTCGGGGCGCGCCGAGGCCGGACCTGCGGCGTGGCGATGGTGGGATTCTGCGTCATCGTCGTTTTTCTTGTTTCCGGCCGCCGGGGCGGCCGTTCCTCCGTTGGCCGATAGTTCAAACTGAATTATCGTGCGGATCAATCTCAAAAATCCATCATTCAGAGTGACGCTCGCCATGCTCCGCCCATTTCTGATTTCAGCCTGTCTCGCCCTGTTCGGCGCGATTCAGCCCGCCCTGGCGGATATCCGCGTCGCCCGCGACCTGATGGAGGCCGACCGCTTCACCGAAGCGCACGCCCTGCTGCTGCCCGCCGCCCAGTCCGGCAACGCCGACGCAGAGGAGTTGATCGGGGTGATGTATGCGCTGGGGCTGGGCGTAGAGCGGAACGATGCGCGCGCTTTCGAGTGGTATTTGCGCTCGGCCATGAAAGGTCATCCGGGCGCTCAATCCGGTGTCGGCTGGTACTATGAGATCGGCCGCGGCATGCCGGCGCCGGATCTGGTGCGCGGCTATATGTGGTACGTGCTGTCGGCCATCGGCGGCGACCCCGACGCGGCGATCAGCCAGGAGGAGATCGTCAAGAAAATGACGCAGGACCAGATCGACCGCGCGCATGTGCTGATCGACGACTATGCGCCGCTGCTTTATCCAAGCGCGGCGGATTAGGCTCCGATCCTTGCGCTGTTGCTGGACGCCCGCGAATCGCGGCCGCATCCGTCTAGTCTTCCCCAGAAGCGCCGTTGATTTGAGCATTTCATACGGAGTTGTGTGTTTCCGATGAGCGGCCCGCTGCTTGAGGCCATCGCGCAGGAGCAATGGTACGAAGTCGTCCGATTGGTGGAGTCCGGCGGATGGAGCGGTGAACTTTCGGACGAAGCCATCTCGGTGCTGATCGCGTTGGGGCGATTTCCGACGATCGCCGACCATTGCATCGCCGATCGTAATCTTCTGAACAGACCGGCGAATGCGATCGCATTCAGACTCGAGGCCTTACAGCAGACCGGGCGGAGCGCCGAGGTCGTACCCGCGCTCAACAATCAGGATCAGTTGTTGCAGGCGCCGGGACTGGCCATGCAGATCGCCTTGTGTCTGCAGCAGGCCGGCGCGACAAAGAACGCCGCCGGAATTTTGCTCAATCTGGCCCGAAGCGTGGCGTTCAACCCTTCCCTCGTCCGACAGGCGATCCGCGCGGTCAGACTATCGACGGAAAATGAGGACTTCCACGCGCTAGAGGCGGTCTTGTCGCCGATGCTGCCGACGATTCCCAACGAGGCCTGGCTGAAGTATGAACTGCTGCGGCATGGCGTCCCCGATCAAAACGTAAGCGCCTTCCCCCTGCCGGACAGCCACACGATCAACACAGCGAAACAGGGCTTCAATTCGATTGTCACCGGCGTCGAACGCTTGCATTCCGGGCCAAGCGTTCGCCTGGAGCGCACGCTTGATCAATCGGCCCTCAATGCGCCGCTGAGGCGGCTCTATTCCGACCTGGTAGAGGTCGTGCGCGAACCCTGGTTCAAAAAGCGGTTGGATTTCCTGAACGCGATACGATCGGAATTCGCGCCGGAGGCCGGCGATCCGATCCAGGTGATATCCACGGGTCGGGTCGGCACGACCGCCTTGTTCGAATTGCTCGAGCGGTCCGACGCCTACGCGCCCTATCATTCTTATTCTTGGCTAATGCTGCCGAAACATCGCTGGCACGCGCTCAACCTGCTCTATTCCGAGGCGCCTTTGTCTTCCGCCGGGCGCGACTTGTTTCGAGATTATCTTTCGTGCCGATTCCCGGAGATCGTTCGAGCCTATCGTCTGAATCGCGTCCCGGTCTTAATCAATCATTGGGATGTGATTTTCGCCCCGTTTTTGAAGGCGCTGTTTCCACGCATATCCTATCTCTTCATGCGGCGGGACGAACAGAAAGTGATCCACTCGCTTATCAGAAAACGTCAATTCGCGTACGTTCAGCTCATCGACCTGAAACTTGAAACAGCGCCGGATTCTCAGGATGGCGTGCTGCGCCTTCCCTCAATCGAGGAGACGCCCCGCGATGTGGCCTGGTACATGGCCTTCACCGAGCGTTTTTGGGAATCCCTCGTCGCCCTCAACGGCGGCGAAAGGGTTTCGGCGATCTTAAGCGACAACCTATTCGCCGGACAGCCGACGGCGATCGAGGGTCTGCGCGAGGCGTTCCCCGATATTGGAAGAACCGACGCAGAGATCGCGGACCATTTCTCGGTCCCAATCAATGAGAAGACCGATCGACTCTTTGGTCTCACCGAGCGTCAATCCTCTTGGATCGATGATGCACGCGACCATTTGGCGAATTTCTTGTCCGATTGAAACGTCGCCGCACTGATCGGCCGAAAGAGAACCGCCCTCCCGGTCAGGGGAGGGCGGCGTCATTTTCGGCGGACGGTCCGCCCTAGTTCACGTCTTTGGCGTGGGCCGCGTCGATGTCAGCTTCGGCCTCGGCGGCGGCTTTCGCCAGCGCGTCAAAGGCGGCTTCGCCATTGCGGACATTCTCCTTGAACCAGTCGAAAACCGGCGCGGCGGCTTCCTTGAAGGCCGCTTTTTCAGCCGGCGTCGGGACGTAGAGGTTGCCGCCGCCGGCGACAAAGTCCTGATAGGCCTGGATCGATTTCCGCTTCGGCGAGGCGAAGGTCGCCTGCTGCAGCGCCTGGAAGCCATCGACGATGATGCGGCGGTTATCCTCCGACATGCCGAGGAAACGGTCATTGTTCATCCACCATAGCGCACCCATATAGGCGTGGCCGTCGAGCGTGACATATTGCAGCCCGGCTTCCGGAAACTTCATGCCCATAATGTCGGTGATGCCGTTCTTGGAGCCCTCGACCACGCCGGTCTGGAAAGAGGTGAACAGCTCCGGCCACGGGATCGGCGTCGGGCTGGCGCCCAGCGCCTTGACCAGTTCCTGCGGCAAGTCGGCGACCACGGTGCGGATTTTCAATCCTTCCATGTCGGACGGTTTCTGGATCGGGCGTTTGGTGTTGGCGAAGTTCCGCCAGCCGCCGGTATTGCCGATCGTCATCAAGCGGATCGTCCCGTTGCTGTCCTCCAGCGCCATATCGCGGATTGTTCGCACGAAATCGCCGCTCAGCGCCTCTTCGGCGACCCGGTCGTCACGCAGCAGATAGGGCAGATCGAGCACCTGGACATAGGGGAAAGCGCCGGCCGCGCCGCCGCTGGTCGAGATATAGATGTCGATCGACCCGTCGGCGATGCCTTGCAGGCATTCGGCGCCTTTCGAGCAGAGCTGCGTGCCAATGAAGAGCTCGACCTCGATCGCGCCGTTCGAGCGGCTTTCGACGAAATCCTTGAAGACGATCAGACCGTCATAATCCTCGTCATTCTCGTTCGAGTTCGCCGTCGCCCGCAGCGTGATGTCGGCCGCCTGCGCCGCCGAGATCGCCGCGCCGCCGATCAGCGCCGCGCCGACCAGGGCCGCGCCGAGGCGACGCGCCATATGTTTGGTGGTGTTTTTGAGCATCAGTATCCTCCCGGGATGATTGTCATTATGTGGAACTGTTAGAAGCGTTCTAACGCGCCTTTGGTATTACGGAATTGAACCATGCTCCGCAGCCGAACCCAACGAAAAACAGAGCGCTCCTACGGCGCCTGCCCAATCATGTCGCCAGCCCGAGCAGTCGCGGAACGCCCAAAGAGATCGCCGGCACATAAGTGATCAGGAAGATCACCAGGATCTCGACGGCAAGGAAAGGTAGAATCGCCTTCGATATCTGCTCGACGCGCACGCCGGACACGCTGGAGGCGACGAACAAAACAAGCCCCATCGGCGGCGTCGCCAGACCGACGGTCAGATTCACGCTCATGATGATGGCGAAATGGATCGGATCGATCCCCAATTGGACGAAGATCGGTCCTAGGATTGGGCCCAGAATGATGATCGCCGGCCCGGCGTCCAGAAACATACCGACGATGAATAACAGGATGTTGATCAGGAAGAGCAGCAGATACGGATTCTGCGACAGGGTCAGGATCCAGGAGGCCATGTCCTCAGCGACATGCGACAGGCTGACGACGGTCTTGAAAGCCATCGCGGCGCCGACCAGCAGTAGGACGACCGAGGATGTTAGCGCCGCCCGCAGGAAGATCGGCGGCAGGTCCGACAGTTTCAGGGTGCGGAGGAAGAAGAATCCGATGAACAGAGCGTAGGCGACAGCGACGGCGGACGCTTCGGTCGGAGTGAAAACCCCGCCCAGGATTCCACCCAGGATGATCACCGGCGTCATCAAGGGCAGGATGGCCTTCCAAAAGGCCTGGCCGCGTTCGCCCCAACTAGCGCGTTCGCTGGCGATCGGGAAATCGCCGCTGCGCGCCATGAAGGCCGTGACCAGCATCAGTCCGCCGCCGACCATGATTCCCGGTAGGATGCCGCCGGCGAAGAGCGCCGCGACGGAGACCTCCATGACATAGGCGTAGATGATCATGATGCCGCTGGGCGGGATGATGGGCCCGATGACCGAGGAGGCGGCGGTGATGGCGGCGGCGAATTTGCGGCTGTAGCCGTTTTTCTCCATCGCCGGGATCAGCATCGATCCCAAGGCCGACGTGTCGGCGACCGCCGAGCCGCTGAGGCCCGCGAACAGCATCGAGGACAGCACGTTCACATGCGCCAGCCCGCCGCGCAGATGCCCCATCAGGCTTTGCGAGAAGGCGACCAGCCGCATGGTGATGCCGCCCTTGTTCATCAACTCGCCGGCCAGCATGAAGAACGGGATCGCCATCAGCGGGAAGGAATCGATCCCGTTGAAGATGTTGCGATACATCAGCGCCAAATCGCGGTTCATGCCCTCGACCAGAAGCATGGCGCCCGGCGCCGCCAACATCGCGAAAAAGACCGGCGCGCCGATCAGCAGCAGGAACAGGAAAAGCGGCAGGAAAAGGACCAGCATCGCGCTAATCCGCGCCGACGAAGCCGGGCGGCTCCGGTTTCTTGAACCGCTCGGCATCCCCTAGCATGCGGCCGATCGTGCGCAGCGCCAGCTCGACATTCACGCTCAGCATCAAGCCGAAACAGACCGACATGCCGAGATAGACATAGGCCAGCGGTATTTTCAGCGTGCTGGATCGGAAGATGAAGCCGCTGTTGAAATGCTGGATCGCTTGATACAGCAGGATCGACAGGACGACGGTCGACATCAGCAACAGCGTCAAGGTCAATATCCGCCGAAGCGTCGGCGGCAGCGCCTCGCTCGCCATGTCGATGCTGACGAAGGCGCCCCAGCGATAACCCCCGGGCGCGATCAAGGCCATCATCCAGATCATCAGCGCCCGCGCCGCCTCCTCGGGCCAGGGCAGGGCGCTGTTCAGCACGTAGCGGAAAAAGACCTGCAGCAGGATGATCGCCGTCATCAAAGCCAGCGCCATCCAGGCGATGTGCCGGCCCAACCACAACACGCTCGTGTTGATACGGGTCAGCCCGGTGACCAGAGCGGCCAATGCGCCCATGCGAGTCCTCCCCCAAGGAACCGTGCGTCGCCCCTTCGTCCGCTTGGCCGCGAAGGAGGACGATGACACGCATTTGGATCGCGTGTTCAGTTAGTTGTTGAAAAGCCTAAACGATTGATGACCGAATGCTCAAGGACGAAATCACGGCCGGCCGCTTGGCCGGGGTGCTGGCGGGAAAGGCGTGTCACCATGAAAGTTGGTTTTATCGGGTTGGGGAATGTCGGCGGCAAACTGGCCGGCAGCTTGTTGCGCGACGGGTTCGACCTGACGGTCCGGGACCTGGATAAGGCGGCGGCCCAGCCGTTTCTGGACCGCGGCGCATCCTGGGGCGACTCGCCGAAGTCGATGGCCGCGGCGGCCGATCTGATCGTGACCTGTCTGCCCTCGCCCAGCGTCTCCGCCGCCGTCCTGGAAGCCGACGACGGCGTGCTCGCCGGCCTGCGGCCCGGCGCGGTCTGGGCCGAAATGTCGACCACGGATCGGCAGGAGGTGATCCGGCTCGGCGAAAAAGTCTCCGCGCTTGGCGCTCAGGCGATCGATTGCCCGGTCTCCGGCGGCTGTCATCGGGCGGCGACCGGCAATATCGCGATCCTGGCGGGCGGCGCGCAGGCGGCGTTCGAGAAAGCGCTGCCGGCCCTGAAATCGATGGGTCGCTCGATCCTCCATACCGGACCGCTGGGCAGCGCCTCTTTCCTGAAGGTCGTGACGAACTATCTGGCGACCGCCAATCTGGTGTCGCTGTGCGAGGCGCTGACGGTCTCGCAGCTCGCCGATATGGATATGCGCACCGCGTACGAAGCGATCCGGATCTCGTCGGGGAACAGTTTCGTGCATGAGACCGAGAGCCAGGTGATCCTGAACGGCAGCCGAAACATCAATTTCACCATGGATCTGGTGCTCAAGGATATCGGTCTGTTCCAAGCAGAAGCCGAACGGCTGGGCGCGCCGCTGGAGCTTTCGCCGCTGCTAATCGAGATTTTTCGCGATGGCGCCGCCCGGTATGGCGATCGAGAATGGTCGCCCAACATCATCCGCCGATTGGAAGACGCCTGCGGCGTTTCGGTGCAAGCATCCGGTTTTCCAGAGGAAATCACCGATTCCGAGCCGCCGGGACAGGGGTCCGTACTCTGAACCAAGCGCGGGGCGATTCGGCGCGGACCCGGGTAGTGGCCAGGGCGGCGCATATCTGCTAGAGAGCCCATATGAGAGAGAGGGGAAGGGCGCTTAGGAAGGATTTTTGAAAGCGTCGGTTAATGGTCAGCAGAAATACAAGCGACATCGTGTATCTGGAAGATCGCGACGTCCAGCTACCGGAATCCCAGCCGCCCTGGCGGATCATGATCGTCGATGATGAGCCGTCGATTCATTCTGTAACCCGTTTGGCGTTGGACGGTTTCTCGTTCGAGGGCCGTCCGTTGGAACTGATCAACGCGTTCAGTGCGGCGGAGGCGTGTTCCATGCTCTCCGGTCACCAAGATATCGCCGTCATCCTGCTTGATGTCGTGATGGAGACCGACCAGGCGGGCCTGGAGGTCGTGCGGTTCGTGCGCGAGGTCCTGCGGGACCGGCGGGTGCGTATCGTGCTCCGCACAGGACAGCCGGGCCTGACGCCGGAACGCAAAGTGATCGCCGAATATGATATCAACGACTACAAAGAGAAAACCGACCTAACGGCGCAGCGCCTGCATTCGCTGATGTATTCCTGTCTGAGGGCCTATCGCGACATCCAGACGCTCGAGTCCAACAGTCAGAGCCTGCGCAATATCGCCTCTTTGTCGAACGGGTTCGCAACCAAGTCCGGTGTCGGCGCCTTCGTCATCTCGATCGCGCAATTCTTTACACGGCCGACGGACTTCACGCCCAGTTTCGCCTTGGTTCAAGCAAGACCGGAAGCGGACGGGTCGGCCGGCGCCCCGGAGGTGATTGTCGCGACCGGACATTTTCAAAGTCTGCTCGCGGACGCGAACATCACCCGGCTGCGCCCGCAAATCGACTTCGACCATATCGTGCAGAACGCTTTTTCAAGCGAACCATCGGACTATGTCATGGCCATGTCGTCACGGCCGTCCGGAAGGCGCGTCGCGCTTTTGAGCGATATGGAGGACGGGGCTGACGATCCCGCCAGAAAGATTATGCAAGGCGCGCTGGACGGCGCCGCGATCGCGCTTGACGAAATCGAGGCGCGCGGCGCGCGCGACGCCGCGAGGGACGATCTGATTCTGTTGTTGAGCGAGGCTTTGCGCGATCAGATCAGACCCGCCGGCAACATCGTCGAACTGACGCCAGGCGTCGGAGCGGCCGACGCGCCCTTCCGCTCGTTGGCGGATGTCACGGCGTTTGTCGAGCGGCGCGGCGTGGCGCTGGCGCGCCCGGAAACGGCTGCGGCTTTGAAAGCGCTTCTGGCGGCCTGCGATCCTGACGCACCGTCCTCGGCTGACGAGACGGCCTGAACGCGCCGTCGGATCGATTAGCGTGGGGAAGCGCGGCGCAGGCCAAGAGACCGCCGGGGGCGGGCTGATCACGGACGTTTTCGCCGATATCCGCGCTGGCGTTCGGTCGGTCTGCGCCGAATTCGACGGCGCTTATTGGCGAGACAAGGATAAGCAGGACGCCTATCCGACCGAATTCGTTGCGGCCTTGACCGAGGCTGGTTATCTCGCGGCGCTCATTCCAGAGCGTTACGGCGGCAGCGGCCTGCCCCTTGCCGCGGGCTGCGCCATACTTGAGGAGATCCAGGCCGCCGGCTGCAACGGCGCCGCCTGCCATGCGCAGATGTATATCATGGGCGCTCTGCTGCGGCATGGCGACGACGCGCAGAAACAGGCTTATCTGCCGGAAATCGCGCGCGGCGCGCTGCGGCTGCAGGCTTTCGCCGTGACCGAACCGGGCAGCGGCACCGACACCGGCGCGATCCGCACCACGGCGATCCGCGACGGCGACCGGTATCGGATCAACGGTCAGAAAGTTTGGACCTCGCGCGCCGAACATTCCGATCTGATGCTGCTCTTGGCGCGGACCGCGCCGCGTGAGGCGGGGGCCAAGAAGGCGGATGGGCTGTCGGTCTTTCTGATCGACATGCGCGAGGCGCTGGGCGCTGGTCTGAGCGTCCGTCCGCTCGAGGCGATGATCAATCATAGCACGACGGAACTGTTCTTTGACGATCTCAGCATTCCCGCCTCGGCCCTGATCGGCGAGGAAGGGAAGGGGTTTCGCTATATCCTGACCGGGATGAATGCGGAACGCATCCTGATCGCGTCGGAATGCGTCGGCGACGCCCGCTGGTTCATCGACAAGGCGGCGGAGTACGCCAAGGAGCGGGTGGTGTTCGACCGGCCGATCGGACAGAATCAAGGGGTCCAGTTTCCGATCGCCAAAGCCTATGCGCGGATGCGCGCGGCCGCCTTGATGACGGCGGACGCGGCGGCGCGGTTCGACGCCGGCGAACGGGCCGGGGCCGAGGCGAACATGGCGAAGCTGCTGGCGGCTGAGGCGTCCTGGGAGGCGGCGGATATGTGCCTTCAGACCCATGGCGGTTTCGGTTTCGCCCGGGAATACGACGTCGAACGGCGGTTTCGCGAGACGCGCCTCTATCAGACGGCCCCGATCTCGACGAATCTGATCCTATCCTATCTGGCGGAGCACGTGCTGGGACTCCCGAAGTCGTATTAGACTGGCCGCGCCAATGAAAAACGAGGCGGCGTTGAATGTTCTGATCCTAAGTGCGAGCAGCAAGACGCTTTTGGTGCGCGCGTTCCAAGAGGCGCTCCATTCGCGCGGCGGCCGCTGTGTGGCGGTCGATATCGCGCGGGACTGCGCGGCCCTGGCCGTCGCCGACGCGGCGGTGCTGACCCCGCCGACGGACGATCCGTGCTTTGCGGACGCGCTGTTTGCGATCTGCCGGGCCCATGACATTCGATTGGTCGTGCCGACCCGCGATGGCGAGTTACGGGCGCTCGCCGGCCTGGCCCCCGACTTGCGCCGGACCGGCGTCGATGTGTTGATCCCGGCTCAGGACAGTCTTCGCGCGTGCCAGAGTACACGCTTGTTCGCGGCCTTTTGCCAGGCGAACGGTTTCCGTACGCCGGAAACCTACGCCGATATCAAGGCGATCGCGCGGTTTCCCGTGTTCTGTCGGGCGGACGACCGAACACTCAGTCATCCGGCGATGAAGATCGCGGATCGCGCGGCCTTGGAAGCCTATTGGACGCTTTATGGCGCGCCGGCCGGCGGACTGGCGGTTCAGGACCACATCGATGCGCCGGAATACAGCGTCGATGTGCTGATGGACCTTCACGGCCGTCCGCTTCAGGCGGTGGCGCGGCGGCGGATCGAGACCCGCGCCGGCGAGTCCTGGAAAAGCCGGGTCGAGGATGCTCCAGCGCTGACCGACCAATCCATGGCGCTTTGCGAGGCCCTGGGACTGGTCGGACACATCACCGTGCAGGCCTTCTATTCTCAAGAACGGGGGCCGGTTTTCATTGAGGTCAACCCGCGCTTCGGCGGCGGCTCTAACTTGAGCATCCGGGCGGGCCTGGCCTCGGCAGAGCGGATCCTGCAGATGCTGGACGGCCGGCGCGCCGCCGCCGCGGCGCCGCGACCGATCGCGCATGGCGCTCTGATGCTGCGTCATGCGGAAGACATCATCATCGACCCAGGCAAGCTGGCCGATACCCCGGATTGGCGCGATCTCGACGCACGCGTAGATCAGGAGAGTGCGAAAAACCGGTCCCCATCGCCGTCGGCCGCCGGACTGACGCGGCGATCCTGAACCAGTTTCGCCAGATGCGATAGAACCGACCGCGCGGCGGCCTGATGCAGGTTATGCGGCACGTCGACATAAATCTCGCCGACGATCGAGTCGATGTCGTTCCGGCCGGATCGCAGGCAGTCGACGATCTGCGCCTCGCGTCCGCGGCGATGGGCCAACAGGTCGGTGGTGAACTGCTTTGGCTCGGTGATCGGCGGTCCATGTGTCGGATAGAAAATTGTGTCGTCGCGCTCGATCAGCTTCTGCAGCGACGCCATGTAATCGGTCATATCGCCGTCGGGCGGCGAGACCACCGTCGTCGACCAGCCCATGACATGGTCGCCGGTGAAGAGCGCGCCGCTGTTCGGCTCGGCGTAGCAGAGGTGGTTCGAGGTATGGCCTGGCGTATGAACGGCGGTCAACGCCCAGCCGGTTCCTGTGACCGTGTCGCCGTCGCGAAGCGCTCTGTCGGGTGTGAAGTCGGAGTCGGCCCCTTCCTCGACTTGGCCCGCCGCGTCGGACGTTTGGTCCGGCCATAGGCTGGCGGTTTGGCGCGGCCCCGACCCATGCGGTCCAAAGCCGTAGGTCGGCGCGCCCGTTTCCCGCTTTAGGACCGCTGCGCCGGGCGAGTGATCCCGATGCGTATGGGTGACCAGGATCGCTTCCACGGTCTCGCCGGCAAGCGCCGCGCGCAGGCCATGTGTGAAGGCCGGCGCATCGGGGCCCGGATCGATCACCGCCACATGACCCTCTCCGACAACATAGACGCCGGTGCCGTAGTGGGTGAAAGGACCCGGATTGGGCAAGACCATGCGCCGGAGACCGGGCGCCACGGGCGTCAGTTCCCCGTATTTGAAAGACATGTCGCGGAGAAAGGCGGGGGCGGGCATAGCGGGGCGAATAATGCCGCCCGCCGCCGCGCGCGTCCAGGCGCGGGTTTTGGCACGCGCCTTTGGAATCGAGCGCACGCCAAAGAAGAAACCGCCCACGCAAAAGCGCGGACGGTCTCAGAACTCTCTCAACTCTGCTATGGGCTCGCCGATTGGGCGTAGCGGACCCGATTATAAGGGCCTATTCTTCGTCTTCCTCGACCGCCTTCGACTGCGCTTTGATCAGATCGAACACGCGTTTACGCACCGCCGGATCTTTGATCCGATAATAGGCCCGCGCCAATTCCAGCGTCTCGCGTTTCGCGACCGGATCGGCCTCCGCCTCGATGGCGGGCGGGGCGTCTTCGGACAGGCCAGCGCGCAGGCGCGGGCTGTTCTTCATTACTTCATCTGGCATATCTTCGAAAAAGTAGCGGATCGGCACGTCCAAAACGCGGCTCAGATCCCATAGCCGCGACGCGCCGACCCGGTTGGCGCCGCGTTCGTATTTCTGGATCTGTTGGAAAGTCAGGCCCAGAAGTTCGCCAAGCTTCTGTTGGCTCATTCCCAGCATGATGCGCCGCATCCGCATTCGTGAACCCAAATGGACGTCAATCGGGTTTGGAATGCCGGGCCTGCCGGCGGGCACCGGTCCATCCGGCATGACATACACGATGGGTTTTAAGGGTCTTGGCATCCTATGTTACTCCAGCTTGGTAGGGGTTATTCTTTGTTGTTTCGACCGAGCCACGCCGTACCCCAAGCGACGCCCGTTTCCCGATGCTCGACGCATACGCCGCGTACGAAGCGCGGCGGTGACATCGCCTAACTAAGCGACGTGTCGACTGCACGATAGGGAAACCAGCGGTGGCCAGTTCGATAACTTTTTATAGTACCGTTTTCACGCAAAAATCAATACAGTAAAGCGTTAAAGCGCATATCCTTCTCTTGCTGCGCCGGTGGTATGTGAAAGGCCCTAGCAAACTATTGAAAAATTAGGGTTTATCAATAATCCTGAATACTTAGGCCGCCTATAGCCGTCATTCCTAAGTCTATGAAAAAAGGCGCGGCGTCCGTCATTTTGAGCGACGATTCGGATCGAATCCGGTGAAGGATCGACGCCTTCCGGAGGGTGAGTATGCAACCTGAACGGCCATTCGCCAATCGGGTTACGCCATGGGGGGAATTCCGCGCGACGGCCGCGCGCGGCCTCTTCATGGGTAATCGCGGCGTTCTTCATGACGCGCATGGGCGGCTGGGCGCGGCCCGTTGGCGGCACAAAGCTTGGCTTATCTGCAAGACCGACTTCAAAGGTCGGAAAAGAGAGATTTTGGCGCCCAACCGCTATACTGAGTTGTTTTTTCTCGACGAGGCGACGGCGTTGGCGGCGGGCCACCGGCCCTGTTTCGAATGCCGCCGGGACGCCGCGCGCGCCTTTTTGAGCAAGGCCCGCATCGGGCTCGACCTTGCGCCCGAAGCCCTCGCCTCGGCGGATCAGTTGGATCGCCTGCTGCATGCCGAGCGGGTGGATCGCCGGACCCGTCTGACGGCGCCTTGGCCCACGACGTTCAAGGATCTGCCCGACGGCGCCATGATTCTCGACCCGGACTCGCGTCGCCCTGCTTTGGTCGCAGGTTCACACTTGCGGCTCTGGTCTTTTGAGGGATACTCACCGTCGATCGCCATCGAGCCGGACCAGATCGTGGAGGTGTTGACGCCGAGAACGTCGGTCGCCGCCATTCGATCCGGCTACGCGGTGACGATCGCGCCATATCCTGGGTAATTCGATAAGGGCCGGCCCGCTTTTCCGCGAATCAGGTTCGCCCTCCCCGGCAAGAGCCGAACGATTGAGGATGATGTTATGGAACAGCACGAGATAGAAACAGCGGCCGCACAGTTGGTCGAGACGGTGACCGCCTACGGATTGCAGGTCTTGGCCGCGGTCGTCGTCCTGATTGTCGGTTGGATGGTGGCCGGATGGGTGCGATCTTCGGTCGATCGCGGCTTGAGCAAGATCAGGAAGGTCGACGACACTCTGCGCCACTTCCTCGCCACCCTGGCGCGCTATCTGGTTCTGGTCATCACCGGCGTCATGGTGCTGGAGCGGTTTGGCGTCCAGACCACCAGTCTGATCGCAGTGCTCGGCGCCGCCGGCCTTGCCATTGGCCTCGCCTTGCAGGGGACGCTCAGCAATCTGGCCGCCGGCGTCATGCTGCTCTTCTTCCGGCCCTTCAAGATCGGCGATTTCGTCGATGCGGGCGGGGTCACCGGCACGGTGAAGACGGTCGGGCTGTTCACCACCGAGTTGGCGACTCCGGACAATGTGATGATCATCGCGCCGAACAAGCAGCTCTGGGACACGGCGATCATGAATTACAGCGCCAATCCCACGCGTCGGGTCGATTTCACGCTGGGCATCGGCTATAGCGACGACATCGACAAGGCCTTCCAGGCGATCAAGGATGTCGTCGCGGCGGAGGGGCGCTGCCATGGCGAACCGGAGCCGCAGATCGTCGTCGGCGATCTGGGCGCCAGTTCGGTCGACATCATCGTGCGGGTCTGGTGCGACGCCGGCGACTATTGGGGCGTGAAGTTCGACCTGACCAAGGCCTTCAAGCAGCGCTTCGACAAGGACGGCATCGAAATTCCGTTCCCGCAACGCAGCGTGCATATCGTCAGCGGCGAAGCCGCGGCGGAATAGAGCCCGGTCCCGGCGCACGCGCCGGGCGGAACAAGGACCGGCCGGATGGATCCATTGCAACTGCTGGCGCTGGGGCTTGGGGCCGCCTGGGCCAGCGGGATCAATCTCTACGCCACTGTCCTGGTATTGGGCGCGCTGAACCTATTCGGCGTGGTCGACCTGCCGGCCGGGCTGGAGCCCGTTTCCAACCCGATTGTTCTGGCCGTCGCTGGTCTGCTGTTCTTCATCGAATTCGTCGCCGACAAGATCCCCGGTTTCGACAGTCTCTGGGACGCGCTGCACACTTTCATCCGCATCCCGGCCGGCGCTCTGATCGCCGCCGGCGCGGCGGACGGTTTCGGCGGGGCGTTTTTGGGCGAGGATATGGCCTTCATCGCGGCCCTGGCGGCGGGCGGCGCGGTCGCCACCGGCAGCCATCTCAGCAAGGCCACGTCTCGCGCGATGATCAACACCTCGCCAGAGCCGGTGACAAACTGGATCGCTTCGCTGGTGGAAGATGTGGCGGCGATCGGGGTGGTGGTTCTGGCGGTTTTCAATCCGGCCGTGATTATCGGCTTTGTCGCGGTCTTCGTCCTGTTGGCGCTGTGGCTGTTGCCGAAGCTTTGGCGGGCGCTGCGGCGGCTCCTGGCGCGGCTCGGCCTCGTCTCGCCGCCGCCGGACGAGCATGGCGGCGGCATTCGCTTCGGCCGGGATTTTGCGCCGGATGCGGCCGCAAGTGACGCCCGCTCACCGGATAGTAAAGGACGTGACTCTTCGGACGCGTCTTTCAGCGAGGGACCCGGCGCCCTTGAGGACAAGCGTTAGAGAAAAGCCAAGTCAGAGCGGGTATGCGGATCAGCCCCGCGCGCCGGGGCGGGTCAGCGCGAAAAGGTCGGTGACCGACGTGTAGTCCATATAGCCGAGCCGGGCGAGCGGCCGGATTTTCTTCATATCGACCATCCCATCCTCGGTGATTACAGCCTCGTTGATATGGATTCCGACGACTTGGCCGATGACGATGTTGTTCTCGGTGCCGCCGGGACCGGTCGGCAGTTTGACCGTCAGAAGATGCTTGCATTCAAAACTGGCCGGCGCGTCCTTGACGCGCAGCGGCGCCACTTTCTCGCACGGCGCGCCTTCCAGCCCGGCTAATTTCATCTCATCGACCGCACGCTCTTCGGGGCCTGAGGTGATGTTCATCTGATCCTTTTGGTCCCAGCCGACCATATTGTAGACGAACTCGCCGGTCTCAGTGACATTCTTCAGCGTGTCCTTGGGGCCGCCTTCCATATGGGCGCCGTAAGGGCAAAACATGACGCAGGGCGGGTCTTCGGCGACGCCGTTGAAGAAACTGAACGGGGCCAGGTTGGGGACGCCATCGGCGCTGACTGTGCTGATCCAGCCGATCGGACGCGGGGCGATCAGCGCCTTATATGGCGTATGCTTGAAGCGCGGCGGCTTCATGGTGACGGTAGGATCATAAAACATGGCGACGCTTTCGGTTTTCGACGCCGAGACGGCGACCGGTCAATGGAAAGAAATGTAATCGAGGGGTCAGTGGCCGGTTTCTTCGGCGGGTGCAAGCGGTTTGGCGGACGTTTCTAGACACCGCGCATGCGGTGCATCCGCTGCGAATTCCGGCAGCGTGAACAGTTCCGTCGGTTTCGCAACGCCGCGCAGCCTGTGTTCGCCGATCGAGTTCAGCGCTTCCGGCGACCACGTTTGGAACGCCTTGGATATGACGATGGGTGCGTCGACATCTTTCGTTTTCGCTTCCAGCCGCGCCGCTTCGTTCACCGAGGGGCCGATGACCGTGAATTCCAGCCGGTCCGGCGCGCCGACATTGCCATAGAGCACTTCGCCGATATGCAGGCCGATCCCGTATCGCAAGGGCGCGTCGCCGGCCGCGGCCCGATCCTGATTGACGCCGTCGATTTTCGCCACCGCCTGCCGCGCCGCGTCGATGGCGGCCTGGCAGACCAACTGTGGGTCCGGCGGCAAATCTTCGGTCATGTAAACGTCCTCGACCGGAAAGATCGCCAGCACAGCGTCGCCGACGAACCGCAGGACCGTGCCCTCGTGATCGATGACCGCACCCGCCATACATTCGAAGAACTGGTTCAACAGCGCCAGGAAGTCTTCCGGCGGCAACTGATCGGCCAAGGCGGTGGAGTCTCGCAGATCGCAAAACCAGATCACCGCATTGATGAAATCGCCGTCGCCGCGTTGGATCAGACCGTAGTTGATCCGTTCTCCGGCATGACTGCCCAAATAGGTGTCCAGCAGGGTCAGCATGGTGCTGCGCTGAGCGTGAACCTCCACCATTCGGGCCATCACCGGAGCCGCTTCGGCGATGTCTTTCAGCGCCTGTTCGGTGAAACCGCCGGCGCGGTCGGCGGCGATCGAAAAGGCGTTGATCTGCCCGTCGGAAAAGACGAAGGGCAGGCCGACATAGTCCGTCATTCCCGCCGCCTTCAATTCGTCAAGCAAGGGCAGGTCGTCGAACGGTCCGGATAGCTCCTCCAGACGGTAGCGCACGGCTTCCGCGCCCTCGCAAATCGGGCGGATCGGACTGTTGCTGTAATAGTCTTTTTCGGAATCGGATTTACGCGCCTCAAAGGTTTCGACCCCGGGCTTGCCGCGCTCCCAGACATGGTTCTGGGCGGAAAGCAGCGGATGCAGCATCCAGAACCCGATCGAGACCCGTGGAACCGATGCGCCCGCTGCGTTCAGGGCCCGGCCGAAGGACGCGGTGAAATCCTGCATCGAACTGGCGTTCCAGGCGTCCTTGAACAGCCAGGACCGGAAGATTTCGGACGACCATTGGTCCGGCGCCGTGTGAAGCTCTCCCGTCGTCAGATCCTCCTCCACCCAGTCATCGACCAAGGATTTGTCGAAGGCGATATACTCCGCGATCTCCTCGACTTCGCGATAGGGATGCGGATAGGCCCAGGCGATGTTGCGAATCCGGCGGCTCGGTCCCTGGAAGTGCCAATAGGAGGCGTCGCCTTTGAATGGGCAGAATGTGTAGCGCTCCGACTCCGTCAAGACGCTGAAATCGACGCTCGATCTTGGGAAATAGACGACCGGCGCGTGGCGCGTCTCGCGCATCACCGCGGCTTCTCCGCTTTCCGCCAGGACGACGCCGTCGGCGATAACCCGGACCTTGCGCGGGTACGGGACCAGGTCGATGCGATAGCCGCGGGTCCTGGACAGCGCGCCGCTGCGGCCCTGCTCGGGAGCGCGCGCGCGATCAAATGTAGGATCGTCCGGCATGATCCGGCCTCCGCCTTCCCAGACGCCAATTCCGTGGGCGTGCGATTCATCTAGAGACTTGGTTGACTGAAACGTTATATCAAGCGGCTGTTCGCCCGCCTTGATCTCGGCTTTGGGCCGCCCAACCTCCGATGGGCTCAGCATCCGCCTTGTCTTTGAGACCGGAGTCTTGGACATGTCCGCCTCGCCCCGCCCCTTGGTTCTCACGCGCCGCCTTGTCGTCGCAACGGTTCTGGTTCTCGCTTTGCCGGCCTTCAACACGGTCGCGGGCGCGTTGGCCCCGGAACCGGATCTTTGGGACGTCTGGGAGGCGCACGATCCAGGCTCGACAGCGCGGATCGATCATAGCGCCTGGACCGCCTATCTGGGCGAGATCGTCACGCCGGACGCGCAAGGCGTGAACCGGGTCGATTATGGCGGCGCGGCCATGGCGAAGCGCGCCGATCTGGACGCCTATATCGCGACGCTCGCGGCGATTCCGATCAGCCTGTACAATCGCGCCGAGCAGGAAGCCTATTGGATCAATCTCTACAACGCGCTGACCATCCAGGTGGTGCTGGACCATTACCCGGTGCAGAGCATCCAGGATATCGATATCTCCCCGGGCCTATTTTCGAGCGGACCTTGGGGCAAGGAACTGGTCGAGATCGAAGGCCGGGGCGTCTCTCTGAACGATGTCGAACATCGGATCCTGCGGCCGATCTGGCGGGACCCGCGCGTTCACTATGTGGTCAATTGCGCCTCGATCGGTTGCCCGAATCTGCTGCCGGTCGCCGCGACGGCGGACCAGATGGACGCGCTGAAAAACGCGGCGGCGCGAGACTATATCAACGATCCGAGGGGCGTGAGCATCGTCGACGGCGAGGTGGTCCTGTCGAAGATCTATGAATGGTTTACGGAAGATTTCGGGAACAGTTCCGCCGGCGTGGTTGCGCATTTGCAGCTCTACGCCGAACCGGCGCTCGCCGCCGACCTGCAAGCGATCAAGGTCTATGATTTCGCCTATGATTGGGGCTTGAACGATTTGCCTGGCTCTTAAGGCGGCCTGCGCCGCTCAGTCGGGCACCGGATCGTAGCCCGACCCGCCCCAGGGATGGCAGCGGCCGATGCGCCGCGCAGCCAGCAACAGGCCTTTGACGGGGCCGTGTTTGTCGATCGCCTCGATCGCATAGGCGGAACAGGTCGGAGCGAACCGGCAACGCGGCCCGAGCAGCGGCGACAGGACATAGCGATAGACCCGGATGGGCGCGATCAGAAGCTTTTTGCCGAGACCCAAGGCGCGATCGCGCGGCCCTTAGGCCGTCGCCTGTTCCTGGGCGTCGTCTTCCGCCTCAACCGCCGCCTTGGCGATGGCGTCGAACGGCAACAGGATCGCCGGATGGCGCGAGCGGTGATCGCGCGCCGGCTGCAGCAGTCCGTAGTCCGACCAGTCGCCGGTCGGCGGCGCTCCGCCGTCCTTCAGCATGGCCCGCACCGCCTCCCGCGCCGCCGCGATCTGGCTCAGGCTATGGCCGACCGCCAGCCGCTTCATCAACGCGGCCGAGCTTTGCCCCAAGGCGCAGGCGCGGACCTCTTGGCCATAGTCGGCGATGACGCCGTCCCGCAGAACCAAGTCGACTTTCACCCGGCTGCCGCAGAGCGGGCTGGTCACCGACGCTGTCGCGTCCGGCGCGTCCAGTCGGTCCTTTTTCTCAAGCCCCGCCGCCAAGGCGAGAATCTGGTCGTTATAGAGCGCGTCTGACATGGCCGCCGAGTTCCAATTGAGTCGCTGACGATCGCACCGGAATGCTGACCGGGGTCTCACCAGCAATATAGGCTGCGCCGTCTCCGGCGCAACGCGGCGCGGCCGCGCGGCGCGACCGGTCAACGGACCTTTGCGGCGCCGGATGGAATTGGTTACTGCTGGTCCGATCTGGACCAGCGGCGTTCCGCGCCGGCGAATGAAGGAGTGTATATCTTGTCCGACAAACCGCCCGGTTTCGAGACCTTGGCGCTGCATGCCGGCGCGGCGCCCGATACGGCGACCGGCGCGCGGGCGACGCCGATTTATCAGACCTCATCCTTCACCTTCGACGACGCCGAACACGCCGCCTCCTTGTTCAATCTGCAAGAGCCGGGCTTCATTTATTCCAGGCTGACCAACCCGACCATCTCGGTGCTGGAGGAACGGGTCGCGGCGCTGGAAGGCGGGATTGGCGGAACCGCGACCGCTTCCGGCCACGCCGCCCAGATCACCGCACTGTTCGCGCTGATGGGGCCGGGCGATCATCTGGTCGCCTCCAACAAGCTCTATGGCGGCTCGATCAATCAGATGAGCCATACATTCAAGAAATTCGACTGGCGCACCTCCTTCGTCGATCCGGCCGATCCCGAGAATTTCCGGCAAGCGCTGACGCCGGAGACCAAGGCGATTTTCTGCGAATGCCTGGCCAATCCGGGCGGCGTCGTGGTCGATATCGAAGCGGTCGGGGCGATCGCGCGCGCGGCGGGGATCCCGCTGATCGTCGACAATACATTGGCCTCGCCCTATCTGCTGCGCCCGTTCGAGCATGGCGCCGATCTGGTCGTGCATTCGACGACGAAATTCCTGTCCGGCAACGGCACCTCGATCGGCGGGATCGTTGTCGATAGCGGGCGGTTCGATTGGACCGCGTCTGACAAGTTCCCCAGCCTGACGCGGCCGGCCCCCGAATATCACGGGCTGACCTTCTACGAGACCTTCGGCAATCTCGCCTTCACGCTCTATAGCCACGCCGTCTCGCTGCGCGACCTTGGGTCGACCCAACAACCGTTCAACGCATGGTTGACGCTGTTGGGGATCGAGACTCTGCCCTTGCGGATGGAGCGCCATTGCGCCAATGCGCTGACAGTCGCGACCTATCTCGAAGAGCATTCCGCCGTCGATTGGGTCAGCTACGCCAGCCTGCCCTCCAGCCCGTATCGCGCGCTGGCGGAGAAATACCTGCCGCACGGGGCCGGCGCCGTCTTTACCTTCGGCCTGAGAGGCGGCTATGAGGCCGGGGTCAAGCTGGTCAATGCGGTGGAATTGTTCAGCCATCTGGCGAATATCGGCGATGCGAAGTCGCTGATCATCCATCCGGCCTCGACGACCCACAATCAACTGACGCCGGAGCAACAGAGCGCCGCCGGGGCGGGGCCGGAAGTGATCCGCCTCTCCATCGGGCTAGAGACGGCGTCGGACATCATCGCCGACCTGGAGCAAGCCTTGGCGAAGGCCTCGTAGGACAAGAATCAGGATCAAACCATGAGTGAGGCTATGTTGGCGCTGTTGGCCGAGCGCGGCTATCTGGTCGCGGACGGAGCTATGGGAACGAACCTGTTCCGGCGCGGGCTCGAGACCGGCGACGCGCCCGAGCTATGGAATGTCGATTTCCCGGAGCGCGTCGCCGATGTGCATCAGGAGTTTGTCGCGGCGGGCTGCGACATCATCCTGACCAACAGTTTCGGCGGCAATGCTTATCGCCTGAAACTGCATGACGCGCAGGATCGGGCCTTTGAGTTGGCGCGCGCGGCGGCCTCGGTCGCGCGCGGCGTTGCGGATGCGGCCGCGCGTCCGGTCTTCGTCGCCGGCTCGATCGGGCCGACCGGCGAATTGCTGGCGCCGAACGGTCCGTTAAGCATCGCAGAGGCGGCAGACGCCTTCGCCGAACAGGCGCGCGGGTTGGTGGAAGGCGGCGCCGATTTCCTCTGGGTCGAGACCATGTCCTCGCGGGAAGAGGTCGAGGCGGCGATCGACGGCGCGGCGCGGACGGGCCTGCCCGTGGTGGCGACTCTGACCTTCGACACGGCCGGGCGGACTATGATGGGCGTAACCCCGGCGGACGCCTATGGCCATATCGAGAGTTTGCCGGCGCGACCGATCGCCGTCGGCGCCAATTGCGGCCTCGGCGCGACGGAGAACGCAATGTCGGTGCTGGCTTTCGCCGAGACGGCCGGGCCGGATACGATCATTGTCGCGAAAGCCAATTGCGGCGTGCCCGAATTCCGGGACGGCGCATTCCAGTATACCGGAACGCCGGAGCTGATGGCCGACTATGCGCGGCTGGCGCGCGACGCCGGCGCGCGGATTATCGGCGGCTGCTGCGGCTCGGACGGGCCGGTGATGAAGGCGATTGTCGAGGCCCTGGACGGCTATCAGCCGAAGCAACGGCCGAAACCGCTGGATATCGTCCGGGCGCTGGGACCGACGACCTATCTCAACGAGGAAGAAATCGCCCGCCGGGAAGCCGGCGGGGCCGCGCCTGAGAGAGCCGAACGGCGGCCCCGTCGTCGGCGCCGCGGATAGGGCGGGATGCCGGCCGAAACCACCGTTGGCGAGGCGCTGGTCCGTCTGCTCGAAGAGTATGGCGTCGCGCATGTCTTCGGCGTTCCCGGCGTACACACGATCGAGCTCTATCGCGGTCTGACCCAGTCTCCGATCCGCCATATCCTGCCGCGCCATGAGCAAGGGGCCGCCTTTATGGCGGACGGCTACGCGCGGGCGACGGGGCAACCGGGCGTCTGTTTCCTGATCTCCGGCCCCGGCCTGCTCAATGCGGCGACCGCGATTGGCCAAGCCTATTCCGACTCGGTCCCGCTGCTGGTCATCGCCAGCGCCATCGCGCGCGCGGATTTGGGCATGGGGCGCGGGCGGCTGCATGAGATGCAGGACCAACGGGCGGCGGCGGAGACGGTCAGCGCTTGGTCAGAAACGGCCCTGGCGGCGGCGGCGATCCCCGACCTCGCAGCCCGCGCCTTCGCCGATTTCGCCGTAAAGCGGCCGCGTCCTGTGGTGCTGAACATCCCAATCGATCTGTTCCCCGAGCCGGCGGCGGGCGATTGGACGGCGCGACCGCTCCCCGCGATTGCACTGCCCGCAGAGTGGGATGTTCGAGAAGCGGCGGGACGTCTCGCCCGCTCTTCGAAACCAATGCTGATCGTCGGCGGGGGCGCCGTCCGCGCCTCGGCGGAGATCACCGCCTTGGCGGAGGCGCTGCAGGCCCCGGTCGTCACGACGATCGCCGGCAAGGGCGTGGTTCCGAACGGCCATCCGCTGCTGGCCGGGGCGATGATGGCGGCGTCGGAAATCCGCGACTTGATCCGCGCGGCCGACACGGTCTTGGCGGTCGGGACGGAATTCGCCTCGCCGGATTTCTGGGATGGCGAGATCGAGGTCCCGGGCGTGTTGATCCGAGTCGATATCGACCCGGCCGAATTGTCGGACGCCTATCGCGCTGATCTGCCGATCTGCGCCGATGCGAAGGCGACGGTCGCCGCGATTAATCGGGAACTGCCGGCGCTTCTCTTGAACAATCCCGCGCGTGCGGTCCCTGACCTGAGCGCACTGCGACACAGCGTCTATGGCGCGGGGGACGCGGCGCGGGCGCGTCACCGGGCGGCCTTGGAAGGATTCCGCCGCGCCTTGCCCGAGGACGCGATCGTCGCGACCGACATGACCCGGATCGCCTATGCGGGAAATGAGATCTTTCCCGTCAGCGGTCCCGGCCAATGGCTGCATCCGGTCGGTTTCGGAACCCTGGGCTATGCGCTGCCCGCGGCGATCGGGGCCAAGATCGGTCGGCCGGAGACGCCTGTCGCCGCGCTGGTCGGGGATTACGGGTTTCAATACACGGCGATGGAGTTGATGACGGCGGTTGAGTTGGAACTGTCTTTGCCGATCCTGATCTGGAACAATGATGCGCTTGGCGAAATTCGCGCCGGGATGCGGCAGGCGGGCTTCGCACCGTTGGCTGTAGAGCAGGCCAATCCCAACTTCGCCCAGTTCGCCGCGGCCTGCGGCGCCGGTTATGAACGCGCCGGGTCCCCGCGCGCGATCGAGACGGCCGTCACTGCGGCTTTACAGGCCGACGGGCCGACGCTTATCGAAGCCATCGCCGTGGAATTCTAACCCCCGGTTTGGCGCGTCGTGCGCTGCATTGCCTCGCGGCTCCATCGGTATAGGTATCCAAGTCAGAGTTAGACGCCGCCCGCGATTGGCGGTCCGCCTGTTCGACGCTTCATGCTGGAAAGAGGAATGCAATGGCGGAAGTCACCGTAACGGCGCCGTATGACGGGGCCGTGATCCAGACCTTCTCCAGGACCCCGGCGGACCAGGTCGAGCAGGCGATCGCCCGCGCCTATGCGCTGTATCGCGACCGCGCCGCTTGGCTGCCGAAACATCAACGGATCGCAATCTTGCGGCGCGCGGCGGAGCTCATCAAGGAACGCCGCACGGATCTGGCGCTTCAAGCGGCGCGGGAAGGCGGCAAGCCGCTTGTGGATTCCCTGGTCGAGATCGATCGCGGCGCCGACGGGGTGGAGAATTGCGTCGAGGTGATGCGGTCGGACGCCGGACGCGTCATTCCCATGGGGCTGAATTCCGCCTCCGCCGGCCGGGCCGCCTTTACTCAGTTTGAGCCGATCGGCGTTGTCGTCGCCGTCAGCGCCTTCAACCATCCGTTCAATCTGATCGTGCATCAGGTCGCCCCGGCCATCGCCGCCGGCTGTCCCGTCATCATCAAGCCGGCCGAGGCGACCCCGATCAGCTGTTTCAATTTCGTCCGCATCTTGCACGAGGCCGGGTTGCCGGAAGAGTGGGCGCAGGTGGTGCTGCCCGAAAGCCGCGCTGTGTCGGAAGCCTTGGTCGCCGATCCCCGGAACGCGTTCTTCAGCTTCATCGGCTCGGCCCGAGTCGGCTGGTCGCTGCGCTCGAAACTGGCGCCGGGCGCGCGCTGCGCTCTGGAGCATGGCGGCGCGGCCCCGGTCATCGTCGCCAAGGACGCGATCATGGACACGGCGCTGCCGCTGCTGGCCAAGGGCGGGATGTATCATGCGGGCCAGGTCTGCGTCTCGGTCCAGCGCGTCTTCGCCGATGCGGCCATCGCGTCGGATTTGGCCGACGGGCTCGCTGATCTGTCCATGAAGATGACCGTTTCCGATCCGACCTCGGCGGAGACCGATGTCGGGCCGCTGATCAAACCGGTGGAAGTCGACCGGGTCGATGAGTGGGTGCGGGAGGCGGTTGAGGGCGGCGCGACCCTGCTTTGCGGCGGCGAGAGACTGAGCGAGAGTTGCTACCAGCCGACCGTGCTGTTGAACCCGCCTGTCGCCGCAAGGGTTTCGACTCAGGAGATTTTTGGGCCGGTGATCTGCGTTTACGCCTATGACGATATGGATGCGGCCTTCGCCCAGGCCAACGCGCTGCCCGTCAGCTTCCAGGCCGCCGTTTTCAGTGAGAGCCTGGAGACGGCGCTGCGCGCTTACCGAAATCTCGACGGCACGGCGATCATGGTCAACGACCACACCGCCTTTCGCGTCGACTGGATGCCCTTCGCCGGGGCGCGCGAATCCGGGCACGGCGTCGGCGGCATTCCCTACACCATCCATGACATGCAGATCGAGAAGATGATGGTGATCAAGTCCGATCAATTCCCCTAACCGCCGGATTGCTCCCATCCAGGGCCGGCCGGAACGCATCAAGGAGTCGAAGATGAAAGCATCCGATCTTTTCGTGAAATGTCTGGAGGCGGAGGGCGTCGAGCGGATTTTCGGCGTGCCCGGCGAAGAGAACGCCGATGTGATGATCTCATTATTGGACAGCGATATCGAATTCATTCTGTGCCGGCATGAGCAGGCCGCCGCCTTTATGGCCGACGCCTATGGCCGGCTGACCGGCAAGGCGGGCGTCTGCCTGTCGACGCTGGGGCCCGGGGCGACCAATCTGGTGACCGGCTTGGCGGATGCGAATATGGACCGGGCGCCGGTCGTCGCCATCATCGGTCAGGGTTCGACCAAGCGGCTGCATAAGGAAAGCCATCAGAATATGGACTCGGTCGCCATGTTCAAGCCGATCAGCAAATGGTCGTCATCGATCGTCGCCGGCGGCAATATCACCGAAACCGTGCGCAAGGCTTTCAAACTGGCCGAGACCGAAAAGCCCGGCGTCTGCGTCATCGAACTGCCGGAAGACGTCGCCAAAGAGATGGTCGACGACACGCCGATGAAGCCGGTGCGGGTCCGGCGCTCCGCCGCCGATCACAAGGCGATTGCGGAAGCTGTGGACCTGATCGGGGACGCCAAGCGTCCGATTATCCTGGCCGGCAACGGCGCGATCCGAAAGCGCGCCGCGAAACAATTGCAGCGCCTCGCGCATAAACTGGGCGTCGGCGTGGTCAACACTTTCATGGGCAAGGGCGCGGTCCCGATGGATGACGACCATTGCCTGTTCACGATGGGGCTCGGCAGCGGCGATTACAACAATTTGGCTTTCGACGACGCCGACTTGGTGATCAGCTGCGGCTACGATCTGGTCGAGTATTCGCCGGAAGCCTGGAACCGCACGAATATTGATTCGAAGAAGATCATCCATATCGATTTCTGGCCGGCCGAGGTCGATCGCAGCTATCCTCCGACGGTTGAGATCGTGTCGGATCTGGCTGACGCGCTGTGGCAGTTGAACGAGGCGATCAACGACCGGTTCGGCGACGCCCTTCCGCTTTTTGACATCAAGGACCGAAAGCAGTTGCGGGACACGATGTCAGACGACTTTAAGGCGGAGGAGAGCGATACGGGCTTTCCCGTCAAGCCGCAGCGCATCCTGTCGGATGTGCGCAAGTTCATGGGGCCGGACGATATTCTTCTTTCCGATGTCGGCGCGCATAAGATGTGGATTTCGCGCTATTATCAATGTGAAGAGCCGAATACCTGCCTGATCTCGAACGGCTTCTGCTCGATGGGCTTCGCCATGCCGGGCTCGATCGGCGCCAAGATCGCCTATCCGGACCGCAAGGTCCTGTCGATCAGCGGCGACGCCGGTCTGTTGATGAATGTCCAGGATCTCGAGACAGCGGTGCGGAAGCGGCTGAACATCGTTGCGATGGTCTGGGTCGACGGCGAATACGGTCTGATCAAGTGGAAACAACAGGCGGAATTTAAGGGCAAACACTCGGACCTGGATTTCGGCAATCCCGACTTCGCCATGATGGCCAAGAGTTTCGGGATGTGGGGCGTCGAGGTGACCTCGGCCGACGGCGTTATCCCGGCGCTGGAGGAAGCCTTCAGTCAGGACGGGCCAGCGCTGATCGCCGTGCCGGTCGACTATGCCGAAAACATGAAACTGACCGCACGCCTCGGCAACGTTCAGGTGCCGATCTAGCGGGCGCGCTTGCGGGGCCTTGGGCGGCCCCGCGTTTCCTTATAGAGGTTCAGCCAGATGCCGCTGAGGATGAGGGCGGCGCCGATGAACACGGTGGCGGCGAAGCCTTCGTCATAGATCACCGCGCCCAGCACTGCGATCAGCGGCAGGCGCATGAAATCCAGCGGCGCGACGACAACCGCGTCGGCCAGTGAGATCGCGGTTGTCAGACAATAATGCGCGGTAATCCCGGCGATCGTGACCAGCAACAGCCACAACATGGTCACGGGCTGGGGGATATGCAGCGACTCGAAAGCGCCGATCAACCCCATCGGCGCCTGCATCAGCACCATATAGAAAATGATCGTCAACGGCGTCTCGCTGCCGCTCAGACGCTTGGTCGTCAGGATCGAGCCAGCGAATCCCAAGGCGGCGATCAAGGCCCATGTCGCGCCCGGGCTGATGCCGGTGCTCCACGGCTGGACGATGATCAGAATTCCGGCGAAGCCGCTAACGACGGCCACGCCGCGCATCATCGTCATGCGCTCGCCCAGGAAGAAAGGCGCGAACAGCGCGACCCAGATCGGGGTGGTGAATTCAAGCGCGATGACCTGCGCCAAAGGGATCAGGGTGATGGCGTAGAACCAGCCGAACTGGCCGATGAAATGGCTGCTGTTGCGCAGGAAATGCAGGCGCAGGCGTGTGGTTCGGAATTGCCGCAACCCGCCGCGGCTCATCGTCGCCAATCCGATCACCAGCCCAAGCCCCAGAACGCTGCGCCAGAACATCAGCTCGAACGTAGTCAGTTCGAAAGAGATTTCCCGGCCGGCGACCGCCATCGTGCTGAAAGAGGCCAGCGCGCCGAGCATCCACAGCGCCGCCAGGCCGGGCCTCTGGAGGCGCGGCGCCGTCTGGGTCTGATCTTCGATCGGGCGGTTCATAGCGGTTTCCGTTTGGGCCGCAGTCTTGATCCCCGTCCGGGAAGACCGGATGCGCCCAAGACGATAGGCATAGGACTATCGCCGCCTCTATGCATTCTAAATCGCTTGAACTGAACCGCCTGGTCTAGGGGGCGTGGCTTCAGTCAAGGCGAAATAAGAGCGGGGCGAGCGATGCTATGAGCAGGAGCGCCGCCGCCATGTTGAATCCAGTCGCGAACCGTCTATGGCTCAAAAGGGTGCGGAGCGCCGATCCGCCGCAGGCCCATATCGCGAGCGTGATCATCGAGACGATAGCGAGAATCAGGGCCGCAAGCGACGTGTCGGTCGGCGTCGGGCCGGGCGGCAGATAGGCCATCGCCGCGCCGGTGGTGACGGCCCAGGCCTTGGGGTTGACCCATTGAAACGCGGCGCCGCCGCAGAATCCCGCCGGCGCGCGGCCGGTTTCGCCAGACTTGATCGGGCCGTTGAAAGCAATCCGATAGGCGATCCACAGCAGGAGTCCGCCGGCCATAAGTTTCATGACGGCCTGAAGCCCAGGGATAGACGCGACAAGACCGCCGAATCCGGCTGCGACCGCCGCGAACTGCAACGCAGAACCGATGGCGATCCCGGCCGCCAGTGGCGTCGCGCCGGTGAGACCGACCCGCGCCGCCGTCGCCAGGACCATCAAATTGTTCGGCCCCGGAGATAGGGTCATAACCAAGCAATAGGTCAGGAACGGGATCAAGGCGGCGCTGTCTGTCATTTTCCGGAGCCCTGGCTGACTACGTGAACACTCGGCGCGAACCCGGCGCGCCGGCGAAAGCCCAGAGGCCGATTGCAACAAGCGCCACGCCTAGCCCGGCGGACGCCGACAGCGGCTCATCGAGCAGGATAAAGCCGCCAAGCGCGGTCAGGCCTGGAACCACGGCTCCGCTGACGGCGGCGACGGCGGCGCCGAGACGCTGGATTGCGGCGCCATAGGCGGCCAGTCCCAGGAGCCCCGCCAGAAATCCTTGGGCCGCGATTTGTAGAGCGATATCGGCGGTCGGCGCATCGCGCAATCCGGTCTCCGGCGCCAGCGTCCAGACCGGTGCGACAAGAACGGCGGACCAGAAACAGATCAGCGCCGCGCCATGCCACGGGTCGATCCCGCTTTTTCGATAGGCGACCGTGTAGACGGCCCATAAGAGTCCCGCCGACAGAAATAGCGCGTCGCCGAGTATCACGGAACGGTTCGCGCCGAACCCGGACAGGGCGTCGCCGACAATGCAGCCCACGCCGAGCAGGATGACGCCGAGCCCGAGCAGCCGCGCCCAACCGAACCGCTCTCCGAGAAAAAGCGCGCTCAGCAAGGCGACGAATACCGGCATGGAGCCAGGCAGCAGCGCGCCCATGTGACTGACCGGCGCGAACTGCGCCCCGGCCATGCCGAGCAGACCGAACGGCAGGCCGCCGCCCGCGACGATTAGCGCCAGGATCCAGGGCCGCGGGCTCCGAGGCAGAATTCCCTTCCGCACCAGGACCGGCGTCAACGCGACGGCCGGTATCAGGTAGCGCAAGAGGGCCAGATCGATCGGGCTCAAATGCGTCGTTACCCCGAAGCGGGTAGCCAACTGCCAGGACGCGCCGACCGCCACCGTGGCGATCCAGGCCACAATGCCGACCACTATGGTCGAACGGGCGTCAGCAGGCATCGGCGTGCTGTGTGGCTTCATCGAATGCGGCTTGCGCGCCGTTCCGCCAAATGGTCAGCGGTCCTAGGGCCGCGCGGTCGTGAGGCGCGTCCCAGTCGATGTTCGGAAGCTTAGGGACAATCCGGTGCGGATTGTTGTCGGTGTCGTTGAGAAAATAGCCACGCAGATTGGCTTGGAAATCCACGGTGTCGGCGACGCCGGGCCAAGAATACACATCGCGTGCATAGGCCCAGAGCGCGGGATAATCGACCAGCCTGCGCCGTGTGCAGCGAAAGAGCGGGCCATAGACCGAATCGAACCGCGCCAACGTCGCGAACACAAACAGGTCCGCCTCGCTGACCTGTTGACCTAGGAGGCAGCGCCGGGTTGTCAGGTGGTCTTCCAGCCAATCCAGCGTCGCGAAAACCTCCGTGACGGCGTCGTCATAGGCGTTCTGAGCTGTGGCGAAGCCCGCGCGATACACTGCGTTCGAAAGCCCGTTATAGAGGCGCGCGCTCAACGCATCTAAAGCGTCGGTCTGCGCGCCCGGCGCAAGACGCCAACTCGGCGACGCCAGATCCAGAGCCCGCGCGATTGTCGCCGACTCGTTACATAGAATCGACTGGGACCGTGCCTCCCATAACAGCGGGACCGTGGCCCGCCCGGAATAGGTGGAGTCCGTGGCGCGATAGAGTTGATGGACATGCCGAAGTCCGTCCCCGCCCAGGATGGCGCCGCCCGATTCCGTCAGGCGGTAACCTTCGGTCCGCGGCTCGCCGGCGATGGCGACCGGGATCTGATGCAGACCTTTCACCGCCTTTACTAGGGTCACGCGATGCGACCAGGGGCAGCTGAGCGAGGCGACCAAGATAGGGGCCGGCCGCTCGCTTAATCGCGCGGCCAGATCTGCGGCCGTAGCGGACGGCAGCATGGAAGCCTCGCGAATGAAGACGCCGTCTTGTAGGAACCGGTCCACATCCGCGCGCCATTCCCCGTCGATGAGCATACCCATGCCAGATCCTCCTTCGACACTTCTATAGGCGAAGAACGGCGCGTTTGTCCGTTCACAAGTAAGCAGAATTTGGTCTAACATAGTCACCATGCATGCTCTGCCTCTGACCTTGCTGCGCGCGCTCGCGGCGGCCTACGACACTGGCGGCGTCCGGCCGGCTGGTCGGCTTTTGGGAATCCAGCATTCGGCCGTCAGCCGCGCGCTCCGCGATTTGGAAGCCTGGCTGGGCGTGCCGCTCTTGGAAAAACGGGACGGCGCGCGCGCCCTCATATTCACCGCCGAAGGCGCGGCGCTCGGCAAGGCGGCGCTGGCGGCGCTAACGGAGTTGGAAGGCGCCGTTCAGAAGACGCGCGAAGGTTCCGGCGCACACTCGGTGGCCCTCGCGACGACCCCGTCTTTTGCGATGCGCTGGCTGCTGCCGCGGCTTCCCACTTTGACCAAGCTTCACCCAAGGATTGAGCTGTCGATCATTGTCGATCAGGCGCGCAGGAGCCCCGTCGCGACAGGGGCCGATTTGAATATCCGCATGGGCGCGCGGCCGTCCGACGACATGGCGGCGACGCCGCTGATGGCGGAACGGATCTTCCCCGTCATGGCGCCGTCCTTTTGGGAAGAGCAGGGACGGCCGTCAGTGATCGACCGGCTCGCCGACCTGCCTTTGCTCCATGACCGAGACCCCTCGGCCTCTTGGGCGGTCTGGCGCAAGCAGTTTGGGCCGGAACGGCTGGACATCCGGCGCGGCCCGCGGCTGACCTCCTCGGATTTGATCCTGCGCGCCGCCGAACAGGGACAGGGCGTCGCGCTCGCCCGAGAACGCTTGGCGGCGGAGAGCCTGACAAGCGGCGCCCTGGTTCGACCGTTCAGAGACGCAGCGCTCGATCTGGGCCCCAACTATTGGATCATTCCCAATCCTGAGACCCGCAATCGGAAGTCGGTGCGTTTGGTCACGCAGTGGCTTTTGGACGAGGCGGGCGAGAGGGGCGCCGGCGGGGACGGGGCGCCTACGGATCACCCTGTGGCTGCGAAGGGCGACCGGCGGTGAGAAGCGCGCGACGGCGGCCGCGAAGCGCTTCGACCAGTGCCGGGCTGACGCAGAGGGCTGAGAGAAACGCCAATGCGGCGAAACCGTAGCTCTCATAGACTGGTTTGAAGGCGGCGGTTCCGACGAACATGGCGATATAGGTGACGGCGCTGTACAGGCCGAGAATAGCGCCCCTTCGGCTCGGGGACAGCGCCGTGAGTTGGCCGACGAGAATGTTCAAGCCGAGATGGTTCGCCGCTCCCCAAAGCAAACAGGCGGCGAAGATCGCCAGGTCTGACGCGGCGATCGCCGCGATGCCGAGATAGACGGCGACCAGGGCTGCGAAAACGATCGGCGCCGAGCGGACCGCGCCGTGCCGGTCGATCAGACGGTCAAGCGGCGCGATGGCGCCGAATCCAATCCCATAGGCCAAGGCCGCCAATCCGGCGATCCCAGTCGATAGTCCTAATGCTGCGGTCAGGTGAGTTCCGAGATAGGCGTACAGGCCATAGAATGCGACCATATAGGCGATCACGGAAAACAGAATCGGCGGAAGGCCAGGAATGCGTAGGGCCTGAAGCGGTGACGTCGCCGGCCCAGGCTCGCCGCGTTCGATATCCATCCGGCCGAAAGCGGCGATCAACGCAGCAGTCAGAACCGCCAACGCTGCATATACCACCCGCCAATGCGCCCAATCAGACACGCTGGCGGACAGTGTAACGCCGGCGACCAGGCTCAGCGTCCAGCCCGTCAGAACCTTGCCGAGTGTTTCGCTTTCTCGCCCCTTGGGCGCGACATCCGCCGCCAGTCCGTAGATCGCCGGCAGCGCTAACCCCGCCGAGAGTCCCGCACAGGCTTGCGCCGCAACCAAAAGCCAGATGGCGGGCGCGATCGCGCTGATACTGAGCGAGAGCGCCAGGCCGATCAACGCCCATCGCAATGCTTTCTGAAGTCCGATCCGATCGGCCTTGGGCGCCAAGAACAGAGCGCCGACGGCCGTGCCGGCGCCATAGACCGCCGAGGCCAGCATCACATCGGTCGCCGTGCGTCCGGGGAAAGAGCGTGCGACGTCGCCGGCGATCGGACTCAGGGCGAGCGCATTGGATCCGATGACGCCGACCGAAAACAGCAGCAGCCAGATTGGGTTCACGCGTCTCCTCCCTTCTCTCGAAGAGAAACTATGCGTATGGCCCGTGTCGTGATATGAAATTCGTATTTCTTGCAGAAAAAACGAATGAGGTTCGGCGAATGGCTAAGAATGCCCAAGGGTTGGATGCAATAGACCGAAAACTGTTAGGTCTGCTCACTCAGGATGCGGAGCAAAGCTATGCAGCGCTAGGGGAAAAGGTCGGACTGTCTGCGCCAGCGGTGCATGAGCGGGTGAAGCGCCACAAGGCCAGCGGCCGAATTAAGAGTGTGGTCGCGCAGCTTAATCCAGTCATGACCGGCAAGGGCTTCCTGGCCTTCATTCATGTCGATACGACCGGTTGGGGAAAAAGCGACGCCTTGATGGGGATCGGCGCACTGCCGGAGGTCGAGGAGATGCATTCCGTGACCGGCGATACGTGCATGCTGATCAAGGTCCGCATGGCGAGCGCTCAAGCGATGGAGAGTCTGCTGGCGCGTTTATACGCGTTGCCAGAGGTAGTCTCGACCAAAAGCTATGTGGCGCTATCAACCTATATCGAGCGGCCGGTGCAGGCGGGTGTGTCGCAATTCCCGAGTGACGTCGACCATGATGCCTAATGCAGGGGGCCGATGCGCGACTTAGTCTCGGTTTGTACAAGTCGTCCGCCGACGAAAAAAGGGGCGCGACCGACGCCGCGCCCCTTTTTTCTTGTCCCGTCTTCTAGCGGTCGGGCTCGTTCGCAGCCTTTCAATCCAAAGATTGGCTCCGTACGAGATCGAACACTGCGCGGCGGACCTTGGGGTCTTTGATCGAATGGTAGTAACGCGCGAGTTCGAGCGTTTCGCGCTTGGCCATCGGATCGGGCTCGATATCGACATCCGGCACGACCGTGTCCTCGACGCCGGCGCGCAGCCGCGGGCTGTTGTCGGCGATCGCGTCGCTCATGCCCTCGTAGAAATAATCGATCGGCACTTCGAGCACGTCGTGCAAATCCCAAAGCCGCGATGCGCTCAGGCGGTTGGCGCCGCGCTCGTATTTCTGGATTTGCTGGAAGGTCAAGCCGAGCAGCGCGGCGAGGCGTTGTTGCGACAGGCCCATGGTGATCCGGCGCATACGCATTTTTTCGCCGACGAAAATATCGATCGGGTTCGGCACGCCCGGACGGCCCGCCGGGATCACCGACTTGGCGCCGGCTTTCTTCGCACGACCTTTCTTGGCCGCGCCTTTTTTCGCCGAAGCCTTCTTCACGGCGCCTTTCTTAGCCGGCGCTTTCTTCAGAACCGCTTTCTTGGCGGCTTTCTTCGCAGGCGCCTTTTTCACGGCCGCCTTTTTGGCTGTCGCTTTCTTAACGGCGGCCTTTTTGCTCGGCGCTTTCTTCGCGCTCGCCTTTTTGGCGACCTTCTTCGCTGCGCCCTTCTTGGCCGGCGCCTTTTTGACGGCCGCCTTTTTCACAGCCGCTTTTTTAACGGCGGCCTTTTTGCTCGGCGCCTTTTTCGCGGTCGCTTTCTTAACAGCCGCTTTCTTCGCGACCGCCTTCTTCACAGCGGCCTTTTTCGCCGCCGCTTTCTTTGCGCTCGCCTTCTTGGCTGCCTTCTTCGCAGCTTTCGGGGATTTAGCCATCGTCCACACCTATCCGTAGTTTTGAGTCGGAATTCTCTATCAGGTGGGGCCGACAACCCTTGATCGGCGACTCACCCTTTTCAGTAATACAGGCGACCATACCCGTATTCGCAGTGTATTTATAGGTTTTTTTCGGTGAAACAAGCGTACGAGAACAAGTAACCTGTCGTACGCACCACTTCGTGGCACTAAATTCTGCGCTGCATCTCGCGATATAGTATGACTTGAGGTTAGCGCCGCCCGATCCGGCTCGTGTTTAGCGCGTTTCCCTACCCAGGTACCGGAAGTTCATCCGCCTTCTGTTAGGATGCGACGGCGCATCGGCCCGCGCGGGTTGTTCAACGCGGGCCAAGAGGCTGTTCGGGGCCGGTCTAGCGAGTCCAGGCGACGCAGGTTTGCCGCTGCACGCCCAGCCCGTCGATGCCGAGTTCCATCACATCGCCAGGTTTCAGGAAAACCTGAGGGTTCTGTCCGGCGCCGACGCCGGGCGGCGTGCCGGTCGAAATGATGTCGCCGGGCTCAAGCGTCATAAACTCGCTGATATGGCTGACCAGATGCGCCGCCTTGAAGAACATCGTACTGGAGGAGCCGTTCTGGTATTTGTGGCCGTTCACCGCGCAATACATGCCCAAGGCCTGAGGATCGGCGATCTCGTCCTTGGTCACGAGCCACGGTCCCAACGGCCCGAACGTGTCGCAGCTTTTTCCTTTGGTCCATTGTCCGGCATAGTCGAACTGATAGCTGCGCTCGGAGACGTCGTTGGCGATGCAGTAGCCGGCGACGTAATCCATCGCCTCAACCTCTTCGACGTAAGAAGCGCGTTTGCCGATGACAAGGGCCAGTTCGACCTCCCAATCGGTTTTTTCCGAGCCTCTTGGAATGACAACATCATCGTTCGGCCCGCAGACAGCGCTGGTCGCCTTGGCGAAGATCAGCGGGTGCGACGGCATTGGTTGTCCGGTCTCTTCGGCGTGGTCGGTGAAGTTCAGGCCGACGCAGATGAATTTCGGGATCGAGCCGACGCAGGGGCCGATCCGTGGCGCGCCGTCCGCCTTGGGCAGGCTCGCGGGATCCATCGCCATGACCTTCGCAAGATCGGGCCCGGCCAGAAAGGACCCGTCGATATCGCCGATCACGCCGCTGAGATCGCGGATGCCGCCTTCGGCGTCCAGCACGCCGGGTTTTTCCTGACCGGGCGGCCCAAAGCGTAAGAACTTCATTCTGTCGTCTCCCTATTGCAGGCGTCAGGTCGGCCTCGCGGTCGCCTGAAATGTCAGATGCACCAGCCGCCGTCGATGATATGAACCTGTCCGGTGGTGTAGGCGCTTTCGTCGCTGGCCAGGTACAACGCCAGATTGGCGATCTCCTCAGCGGTTCCAAGCCGTCCCATCGGCTGGCGGTCGATAAAGGCCTGTCGCGCGGTTTCGCCGCCCGCCGCCTCGATCCGGTCCTCAAGCGACGGAGTCTCGACCGTGCCCGGGCAGATGGCGTTGCAGCGAACGCCGCTTGTGATGTAGTCGGCGGCGATTGATTTGGTCAGGCCGATCACCGCCCCTTTGCTGGCGCCATAGGCGAAGCGGTTCGGGACCCCGGTGATTGAGCTCGCGACCGAGGCCATGTTGATGATCGAGCCGCCGCCCGCCGCCGCCATCGCCGGCAAGAACGCTTTGTTCATCAGAAACATCGATTTGACATTCAGCCGGAAGGCGAAGTCCCAATCCGCCTCAGAGCAATCGAGGATGGGGCCCGCATGAACGAACCCGGCGCAATTGAACAACACATCGACCGCGCCGATCGCGGAGGCGGCCGCTGAGACCGCGGCTTTGTCGGTGACGTCGAGCAGCCGGACAGAAACGCCGTCCAGCGACGCGAGCTCTGACAATTTGTCGGCGTTGATGTCGGTTGCAATGACCGCTGCGCCTTCTCGGGCGAAGCGTTCAGCGCTCGCGCGGCCGATGCCTTGCGCGGCTGCGGTCACTAGACAAGTCTTGCCTTCCAGGCGTCCTGGCATATCGAACAGGTCCTCCAGCGTTGGGGGTCGTCGCCGCTTCTTCAGGCGATTATTGTTACGATCCCTGGCCGCCTTTACGATAGGCGTGTCGGACTTTACCTACAGCGGGGCCCGCCGCCAAGCGGGGCGCAAGGACGGGCCAGCCTCTAGCGGCCGCCCGGGGAGGAAAAAATGGCGAAGTCGAACCAGATCACTATCCGCTTGAACGAGGCTGATAATGTCGTTGTGGCCCGCACCGATATCCTGCCGGGCGCGGAAATCGGGGCCGAAGGCGTGACCGCCGCGGAAACCATCCCCGCCGGGCACAAGGTTGCGGTCGCGCCGATCAAGCAGGACGAGGCGGTGCGCAAATACAATCAGATCATCGGCTTCGCCAGCGCCGATATCGATCCGGGGCGTCACGTCCATACCGAGAATTGCGAGTTTCGCGCCTTCGCCCGTGACCACGCTTTCTGCAGCGATACGCGCGACACCGACTATGTCACCGGCCCGGACCAGGCGACCTTCCAGGGTTTCGTCCGGGCCAACGGCGCCGTCGGCACCCGCAACTATATCGGCGTGCTGACCAGCGTGAATTGTTCGGCGACGGTTGCGCGCTATATCGCCGAGCGCTTTCCAGAGGAGGAATTGGCGCGCTATCCGAATGTCGACGGCGTCGCGGCCTTCGTGCATTCCACCGGCTGCGGCATGGCCTCGTCCGGCGACGGTTTCGCGAATTTGCAGCGGGTGCTCTGGGGCTTCGCGCGGCATCCGAACTTCGCCGGGATTCTGCTGGTCGGTTTGGGTTGCGAGGTCAATCAGGTCGATTTCCTGCTCGACGCCTATAACATCAAGCTCGGCCCCGCCTTCCAGACCATGACCATTCAAGGCAGCGGCGGCACGCAAAAGACCATCGAGCGCGGGGTCGACATGATCCGCGCGATGCTGCCAGAGGCGAACAAGGCGGTGCGGGAGACGGTCCCGGCCAGCCACTTGACGTTGGCGCTGCAATGCGGCGGCTCGGACGCCTATTCCGGGATTACCGCCAATCCGTCTTTGGGCGCGGCGGCCGACCTTCTCGTGCGCCATGGCGGCGCGGCGATCCTGAGCGAGACGCCTGAGATTTACGGCGCCGAGCATCTCTTGACCCGGCGCGCGGTCAGTGACGAGGTTGGCCGAAAGCTGGTCGAGCGCATCGAGTGGTGGGAGAACTATACGCGGATCAACGATGGCTCGATGGACAACAACCCCTCGCCGGGCAACAAGAAGGGCGGGCTGACCACCATCCTCGAGAAATCGCTTGGCGCGGCGGCCAAGGGCGGCACCACCAATCTCACCGGCGTCTATCGCTATGCCGAGACGGTGAGCGAGCGCGGCTTCGCCTTCATGGACAGTCCCGGCTACGACCCCTGTTCGATAACCGGCCAGGTCGCCGCCGGCGCCAATGTCATCTGTTTCACGACCGGGCGCGGCTCGGTCTATGGCTGTAAGCCGGCGCCCTGCCTGAAGCTCGCCACCAATACGCCGATGTATCGGCGGATGGAGGACGACATGGACATCAATTGCGGCCGTGTCGTCGATGGCGAGGCTGATATCGCAGAGATGGGCCAAATCATCTTCGACCAAATCCTGGCGACCGCGTCGGGCGAACGCACCAAATCCGAAAAGTTGGGATTCGGCGATGACGAATTCATCCCCTGGCAGATCGGCGCGGTGATGTAGGGCGTCCTAGAACGCGTAAGGCCAATCCGTTTCCGTGAGCGCGGCGTCCCCATGAAACCGATCCGAGAACTGGCGGCTGACCTGGCGTCCGGGCGGACAACCAGCCGCGTATTGCTCGAGACCTGTCTCGCCAACATTTTCGAGAATGGCGAAGGCGCTCGGGCCTTTCGGTATGTCGATCCGGTCAAGGCGCGGGCCATGGCCGATGCGATGGACGCGTTGCGCGCGGCCGGCGCGCCGCTGTCGCCCTTCGCCGGCCTACCGCTCTCAATCAAGGATCTCTACGATGTTCATGGCGAAGTGACGGCGGCGGGGTCGAAGGCGCTGGCGGAGGCGCCGCCGGCGGCCCGGGACGCGCCGACCATCGCGCGGATGCGACAGGTCGGGTACGTCTTTGTCGGCCGCACCAACATGGTCGAGTTCGCCTATTCGGGTCTCGGACTGAACCCGCATTTCGGCACGCCGCGCAGTCCTTGGGACCGGCAGACGGGACGGGCGCCCGGCGGCTCTTCCTCGGGCTCGGCCGTATCGGTGGCGGACGGCATGGCGGCGGTGACGTTAGGCACCGACACCGGCGGCTCTTGCCGGATACCGGCGGCCTTTTGCGGGATCACCGGCTATAAGCCGACGGCGGCGCGCGTGCCGTTGGACGGGATCACGCCGCTCTCGAGCTCGCTGGATTCGGCGGGACCGTTGGGCGCCAGCGTCGATTGCTGCGCCATCGTTGACGCCATCCTGGCGGGCGAGCCGGTGCGGGACTTAACGCCGATCCATGCAAAGGGCCTGCGTTTCGCCATTCCGAAGACGCTGGTGTTTGAGGATGTGGACGCGACCGTCGCCGCTTGTTTCGACCGGACGATCGCGCGGTTGCGCGACGCCGGCGTGCGGATCGACGAGATCGGTTTCGAGGTCTTGGGCGAACTGCCCTCGATCAACGCGAAGGGCGGTCTCGCCGCGTCGGAGGCTTTCGCCTATCATCACGCGCTGTTGGCGGAGAAGGGCGCCCTCTACGACCCGAGGGTCGGCGAACGCATCAAGAAAGGCGCGTTGCAATCGGCCGCGGATTATATCGCCATCACCCGGGCGCGGCGCCGAATCATCGCCGAGGCGGACCGCCTGACGGCGCCCTATGATGCGGTCTTGACGCCGACGGTGGCCATTATCCCGCCGACCCTGAAAGAGTTGGAGGATGACGAGACGTATTTCCGGTTGAACGCGTTGGTCCTGCGAAACACGTCGGTCGCCAACTTCCTGGACCGCTGCGCAATCTCGATTCCTTGCCATAGGGTGGGCGACGCGCCGGTCGGCCTTTCCCTGATGGGGCGGCGCGGCGGCGATCACGCGCTGTTCGATGCGGCTGTGACGGTCGAGACCATCCTGGCGGGTTGATCGCCCTGCCGTTCGCTCATTGGAGGCGAGAGACCCAAGGGAAGTTGTGATGTTACCACTTGCTAACGTCTCACGCTGACAAGGGCTATGACGGGCCATTTTGACTCGACAGCGCCGGTTAGGGGCGCCGGATCAGCGCCACCTCGCTTGATTTTGTGTTGATCGGCCGCGTCCGCTTCCGTTTATTCACAACGATTCACACGAAAATGGTTGAGGACAGGAGATGGATGGCTCCGCCGCCGCGTTGGGTGCGCCGACAGAGGGTTTCAGCGCCTGTCCGCATGACTGTCCCAGCACCTGCGCCTTGCGGGTCGAACTCTTGGGGCCGGACCGAATCGGGCGGGTCCATGGCGCCAAAGACAACAGCTACACGGACGGCGTGATCTGCGCCAAAGTCGCGCGCTACGCCGACCGCATCCATCATCCCGACCGTCTGACCCAGCCGATGCGGCGCGTCGGTCCGAAAGGATCTGGCCGGTTCGAGCCGATCTCCTGGGACGCGGCCTTGGACGAGGTCGCCGCGCGGTTTGACGCGGCGGAGGCTGAGCACGGCGCCGAGTCGGTCTGGCCCTACTATTTCGCAGGGACCATGGGGCTGGTGATGCGCGACGGTATCGACCGGCTGCGCCATGTGAAACGCTATTCCGGCATGCATCAGTCGATCTGCACGATGCTGGCTTGGCCCGGCGTCGCGGCGGGGACCGGCGCCTTACACGGCCCCGATCCGCGCGAGATGGCGGATGCGGATGTGGTCGTGATCTGGGGGACCAACGCGGTCCATACCCAGGTCAATGTGATGACCCACGCCATCAAGGCTCGGAAGACTCGCGGCGCCAAGATCGTCGCCATCGATGTTTATGACACGCCGACTCTCAAGCAGGCGGATGTGCCGGTCATCCTGCGGCCCGGTACCGACGGCGCGTTGGCCTGCGCCATCATGCATGTGCTGTTCCGCGACGGCTATGCGGATCGGGATTATATGGCGGCCTATGCCGACGACCCGGACGGATTGGAAGCGCATCTTCAGAGCCGGGGGCCGGACTGGGCGAGCCCAATCACCGGGATGCCGGTTCAGGAGATCGAAGACCTGGCCAAACTGATCGGGTCTAACAAGAAGACATTCCTGCGTCTGGGTTACGGCTTCACCCGCCAGCGCAACGGCGCGGTCGCCATGCATGCGGCCGCCTCGATCGCCACGGTTATGGGGTCGTGGAAAGTGAAGGGCGGCGGCGCCTTTCACACGAACGGCGCGATCTTCCATTGGGACAAGACGCTGATTCAGGGATTGGATGCGCGCGACCCGTCCGTTCGGGTGCTCGACATGTCGCGTATCGGCGAGATCCTGCAGGGCGATGAAGAGGCGCTCTTCGGCGGTCCGCCGGTAACGGCGATGCTGATCCAGAACACCAACCCGATGATGGTGGCGCCGGATCTGGAGAAGGTGCATCGCGGTTTCGCGCGCGAGGACCTGTTCGTCTGTGTGCATGAGCAATTCATGACTCAGACTGCGAAGATGGCGGATATCGTGCTGCCGGCGACCATGTTCCTGGAGCATGACGATGTCTATCAGGGCGGCGGCCACCAGCATATCTTGTTCGGCCCGAAACTGGTCGAACCGCCGGGCGAGTGCCGCTCCAACCATGACCTGCTGGTTGGGCTCGCGGAACGCTTGCGGGCCGAGCATGAAGGCTTCGACATGACGCCGCGGCAGATCGTCGATCAGACCTTGCAACGCTCCGGCCATGGCGCGCTGGAGGATTTGGAGAAGGCGCGTTGGATCGACGTGCAGCCGGATTTCGAGGAGGCGCATTATCTGAACGGCTTCGGCCATGCGGACGGCCGTTTCCATTTTCGCGCCGACTGGTCGCATCACGCCAACAACCGCTTTGCGCCCGGCGGCGATGTCTCCGACATGCCCAGCTTGCCGGACCATTATGCGGTGATTGAAGCGGCGACCGAGACATATCCGTTCCGGTTGGTCACGGCGCCGGCGCGGAATTTCCTGAATTCCTCCTTCACCGAAACGGAGAGTTCGCGGACCCGCGAAGGCCGCCCGACCGTGAAACTGCATTCCGACGACGCGGCCGATCTCGGCCTCTTGGAGGGCGACCGCGCCGCGCTGATCAGTCCGCGCGGTCGTGTCGTGATTCATGTCGAGTTCTTCGACGGTGTCCGGCGCGGCGTCTGCATCGTCGAGAGCATTTGGCCGAATGAGAGTTTCGAAGACGGCAAAGGGATCAATTTCCTCACCGGCGCCGACCCGGCCGGCCCCCAAGGCGGCGCCGCCTTCCACGACAACCGCATCCGCATCGAGCGGGCTTGAGGGGACGCCATGACAGACAGCGCGACAAACGCCGTCAACCTGAACGGGCGCAAGGCGGTGATCACCGGGGGCGCGCAGGGAATCGGTTATGCGATCGCTGAACGCTTCCTGAAGTCCGGGGCCGCTGTGTCGCTTTGGGATATCGATGCGGGCCGGGTCGAGGCCGCCGCCGAGGCGCTGTCGAGCCTCGGCAAGACCGATGCGCGCGTCCTCGACATCACCGATCCGGACGCGGTGGATGGCGCGATGGCGGCGTCTAAAGAGGCGCTAGGCGGGTTCGATATTCTGGTCTGCAACGCAGGGATTACCGGTCCGGTCGCGCCGGTCTCGGATTATCCGGTCGACGCGTGGCGGGCGGTGATCGAGCTGGACCTCAACGCGGTATTCTATTGCTGCCGGGCCGCCGTCCCGCTTCTACAGGCGCAAGGCTATGGCCGGATCGTCAATATCGCCTCGGTCGCCGGCAAGGAAGGCAATCCGAACGCGTCTGCTTATAGCGCCGCCAAGGCAGGCGTCATCGGCTTCACCAAATCCTTGGGCAAGGAGCTGGCGGAACAGAATATCGCGGTGAATTGCATCACGCCCGCCGCCGCGCGCACCGCCATTTTCGAGCAGATGACCGAGGAGCATATCAATTTCATGCTCTCGAAGATTCCGCGTAAACGCTTTGTCCAGGTCGCGGAAATCGCCGCCATGGCGGCCTGGCTGGCCAGCGAGGAGAACAGCTTCACCACCGCCGGCGTCTTCGATATCAGCGGCGGCCGGGCGACCTACTGAGCCGCAACCCAGCTCGGGTTAGAGAGCAGGGCGGCCGATCGCCGTCGCGGCGATTTCGCTTTCGACAAAGATGTCGGGGCCGCCGGCCTGCGCGGCGACCCGGTCCCGCCGCTCGACTGACACCTCGACCGACACGGCGCCGGCCTCGTGCGCGCGGTCTCGCGCGGCGTCGTCCGCCAACTCGGCCGCGTGCGCGGCGGCCTGCTCCAAGCTCTGAAAATCCGCCGTCGCGCCGGGGCCATGCACCCGGTAGGTCTGATCGTTCGGCGCAGTGATAGCGACCCGCACGGTCTGCGCCACACCGCCGACGACCGCCCCGATCGCATTGGAGACGGCGCCATGCTCGGGTAGGAGCACCTGATTACCCGTGCGCGCTTCGAAAGCGGGGTAGTAGGCGGCGGCGGGCGCCCCGATCGCGGCCAGCGGCAGCGCATACCGCATCTCGATCTGCAGCAGGCCGCCGTCGGCGGCGCCGAACGCGCGGTCCAGGAAACGCCGCGCCATGGGGCCGGGCGCCGTCCGCGCCGCTTCAGCATCCGGCGTCTCGGCCTCGATCAAGGCGGCGGTCACCGCCTCGCCGGTGCGGGCGATCAGCCGATCGACAACCGCTTGACAGAAGGCGTCCGGCGATTCAAAGAACGGCGCGCCGGACCGTCTCTCACGCCCGGCCCAGAGCTGCGCCGCCAAATGCGCCGCCTCCGTCGACCAGGCGTCATGCAGGCCGAGCACATGCGCCGCGTCGGATGGCGTGAAGGCTGCGAGCGCGACCAACCCGCGATCCATCAGCCGGCGCAGCGGTTGCTCCGGCGCGCGGTCGGACAGCAATGTCTCGAGATCCAGAGGACCGTCCTCAAGCTTGTCCCAGAGCCGCCGCTCGCTGGCGGACAGGCGCGCCGACCCGCCGGCCAGACGCCGCTGCTGCAGGGCGAAGCGACCGTCATGGGGCTTTGGCCGGGTCCGCGCGGCCTGCGTCTTAAGGCGGTCCAGCGCGGCCGGATATTGATGCGCCAACAGGCTGATCGGTACGGCGCGGCGCGGGCCGAGGGTGAGGCGCTGATTGTCATCCAGCCCAACCTCGCTGTCGCCGCCCAGACCGACTGTGTGCACCGCCACCGCCTCGACCATGGTGCGCCAGCCGCCGATAGTTGCGCCGTCGCGGCTGAGCCTCGGGCGGCCCCCTTGCAGGATGGCGATGTCGGTCGTCGTACCGCCGATATCGCTGACGAGCAGATCGTTCCGTTGCGTCAGGTGGCGCGCGCCGACGACGCTCGCCGCCGGCCCGCTGAGCACCGTTTCGACCGGTCTGGTATGCGCGCGTTTGGTCGAGATCAGCGAACCGTCGCCTTTGACCATCATCACCGGCGCCGTCACGCCGCGTTTGGCCAGCGCCGCTTCCACCGCCTCGATCAATTCCGCGATCATCGGAATCAACCGTGCGTTCAACACCGCCGTGAGGGCGCGGCGCGGCATGTCCAGCCCGCTCGACAATTCATGGCCGCACGTCACCGGCAGGCCGGAGCGCGCGATGATCCGATCGCGCACGGCGATTTCATGGGCCGGGTTGCGGACGCCGAACAGACCGCTAACGGCGAAGGCGGCGACCTTGCCCTCGGCTGCGTCGATCGCGCGATCCACGGCGTCGATATCGAGCGCCGCCGCCTCATCGCCGAACGAGGCGTGTCCGCCTGCGACCGTGAAGGCGGGATCGACGCCCAGCGCCTGGCGCAGCCCGGCCCGGTCCAGCGCCTTGTCGCTCTCGCCTATCAGGATCAGCGCGATAGGCTGACCATGCGCCTCGACCACCGCATTGGTCGCCAGCGTGGTCGAAATCGAGACCAGCCCGATCTGCGCCGGATCGACGGGGTCGCTTGCGCCGCCGCCTGGCGCCGCGTCGAGGATCGCGCCCACAGCGTCGCCGATGCCGATCGACAGGTCGTGCTTGGTGGTCAGCGCCTTGGCCGTGCGCAACACATCGCCGGCCGCGCTGCAGAGGACCGCGTCGGTATAGGTGCCGCCCGTATCGACGCCGATGCGATAGTCCGCCGCCATCTTGCCCGTTTATTCTTGGAATGCGTCTTCGATGAGGCCTTTACCCTGGAACCAAGCCGAGGCCAAGGTAGCGGCCCAGTCCCGGGTCCGGTCCGGTTTATCCGGCGGTCATCCCAGCCGCCCCGTCATAAAGCAGTTTCGCGCCGACCAGGAACAGCGCGACATAGATGATCCGGAAGAACAGCGCTTCAGGGATGCGCTTATGCAGCCAGACACCAAGACCGATGCCGACCGGGGCCAGGGGCGCGAGGACCAGGGCGGCCCCCAGATTGGTCGGCGAAAACTGGCCGAGATAGAAATAGGGAACCAACTTCACGTAATTCACGATGAAGAAGAACCAAACCAACGTGCCGACCAGCACCGTCTTGCCCAGTTTCTGCGGCAGCAGATAGATTTGCGCCGGCGGTCCGCCCGCATGGGCGACAAAGCTGGTGAAGCCGCTGGCGGCGCCCCAGAAGACGCCTTTCGGGGCCGACGGTCCCACCGGGTCCTGCGCCCCGAGACGCGCCCGGAAGAAACTGAACATCAAGAACCCCCAGGTCAGGGTCCCGATCAAGATCCGGATCAGATCGTCGTTCAGATAGCGGAAACTGGCGGTCCCGATTGCAATTCCGATCAAAGCCCCAGGCGCCAGATAGACCAGATGCTGGAAGCCCGCTTTGCCGCGATAGGCCAGCATGCCCAAAAGGTCCATGGCGCAGAGGATTGGTAGCATGATCGCCGCCGCCTGGATCGGCGCGACGGCCAGCGCCATCAGCGGCGTGCCCAACATCCCGACCGTGCCGCCGAATCCGCCCTTGCTGACGCCGGTGAGCACGACAGCCGGAATCGCGATCGCGTAGAACCAGGGGTCGCTTGGCGGGGCTAGGGACAAGTCCGACAGGAAGGACACGGCGGGTTCCATCTGATAAGCAGGACGCGCCCCCGAAACGCCGTCATGCGGGCCGCCCGCATCAAGCCTAACCCGGAACGGATTAAGATCAATGCCCCGTCAGACCGAAACCATACCGCTGTTGTCCCCCGCGCCGGGAACCGATCGCCGACTGGTCGTGCATCGCTATGGCGATCCGACCGCGCGGCCGCGCGCCTATCTGCACACGGCGCTGCATGCGGATGAATGGCCGGGCCTGTTGGTGTTGCAGAAGCTGATCGGGCTCTTGGATCAGGCCGACGGCCGGGGTGAGATCAACGGTTCGATCATTCTCGTTCCCTACGCCAATCCGATCGGTCTGGCGCAGCGGCTGGGCGGCCATCTGGCGGGCCGCTACGCATTTGACGGCAGCGGGAATTTCAACCGTGATTGGCCCGATCTGGCCGAAGCGGCCTCGGCGCGTCTGACCGAACCCTTGCCGACCGATCCGGCGCAGGCCGTAGCGATGGTTCGCGCGGCGCTGAAATCGGCGGTGGCGGAGATGCCGCGCCGGACGCCGGTTCAGGAGTTGCGCGCGATCCTGCTCGGGCTGTCGATTGACGCCGATCTCGTGCTCGATTTGCATTGCGATTCCGAAGCCTTGTTCCACACCTACGCCAATTTCCGGCATGAGGCTGAGGCGACGCAGCTCGGCGCCGAATTCGAGGCGCCGGTCACACTGCTGGAGGATGATGCGGGGGGCGGCGCCTTCGACGCGGCCAACGCCCAGCCTTGGTGGACGATCCGAAACCATCGAGAGGATGCGGCGCATTTGCCGCCGGCCTGTTTTGGCGTCACTGTCGAGCTGCGCGGCAGCGCTGATGTCGATGAGGCCTATGCCGAGCATGACGCTGCGGCGCTGTTCCGTTTCCTGCAACGGCGAACTGTCATTGCGGGCGATCCGGGGCCCGCGCCCGATCTACCGCGCCCGCCTTCGCGCCTGGAAGCGGTCGGCCTGTTGCGCGCTCCCCATGCCGGGGTCGCGGCCTATCGGAAGCGACTCGGCGACTGGGTAGACGCCGGCGAGACCGTCGCAATGCTACACGACCCCGCTGCGCGCGATCCCAAAAGCGGCGCGACCCCGATCGTTGCGACGACGAGCGGCCTGTTATTCTCACGCCTCAACGCCAAATTCGTCGAGCCGGGGGAGAGCATCGGAAAAATCGCCGGATCTGAACCGCTAACGGACCGAATACAAGGGGCGTTGCTGGAGGATTGACAGGGCTTTCGCGTTCGACGTCCGGCCCGCTTGCCTAGGACCGAATCAGTTCGCGTCGCACTCCGACAACATCGACTGAACGGCGTTGTTTTGCGGCAAGAAGGGTGCGGCGGTCGCGCTCAACACGCGATAGCCGACGGATTCTTCGCCGCTGACCGCGTTGTACCGGCCGGGCGTCGCTTCCACCAAGCTGACCACGCCGGATGCATTCTTGCGCAGACGCACGGTCGTCCCGGGGGATTTGCCGGCGGTTTCGGCGCAAACGGGGCCAAGAACCTGATCGAAACTGTTCGTCAGATCATAAGTCGGGTTCAGTTCCAAATCGTCCGGCGAATCGACAGAGGATTCCGGCACGCCGTCTTTGGGCCGATAGCGGTCGAAGGCGATGCTGGACGAGACGATATAGCCTTCCGGAAAATAGACGGCCGATCCATTCTGCAGCAACACGCGGTCGCCCAAGATCTCGCCGGAGCGCAGCAACGCCTTGATACGGTCGCCGGTAATCCGTCCGGAAAAATCGTTAAAGCGCAGAACGGGCTTGCCGCCTTCTCCGCTGCCCAGATAACGCTCGAACGGCAGTTCGGGTCCATCCGACGCCAACGTGGGTTTCGCCTCGGTCAGCGCCAGCGCCGCAACGCCGGCCATAACGCCCAAAGCCCCTAAGAAAGTTTTCGCGCCCACGCCGCTTCTCCTCATAAAAAAAATCGCCACAGACCCCTCAGTCAATGTGGCGATAATAAGGCGCGTCGAGCGCGGGGGCAACCCAAACCAAAGTTGGTTTGGGTCGCCGTCTTCGCCGCGCCGCGCGGCGCCGCGTTAGTTGTCGATTTCGATCACCACCCGACGGTTCCGCGCTTCGCGCACCCCGTCAGCGGTTTGAACTTCGGGCTGGGTCTCGCCAACGCCCGAGGCGCTCAGCCGGCCGGCCCGAAGCCCTTGTTCTGTCATGTAAGCCTGCACGCTGGCCGCGCGCCGCTCTGACAAGAGCTGGTTATAGGCCGCCGAACCCGAGCGGTCAGTATGGCCGACCAGCGACATGTTCGCCGTCGCCTCGCCCCAATCCTCAACCGCCTGGTCCAGCACCGCGCGGCTGATCGGCGTCAAGGAGGCGTCATCGAAATCGAAGAACACCGTGTACAGCGTCGGCGCCTGAACGACCGGCGGCGGCGCGGGCGGCGGCGGCGCGGGCTCTTCGGCCGGCGGCGCCAAGGCGACTTCAAGCGCGGTCATCGCGGCTTCGAACGTACCGCGGCAAGCGGCGATTTCGTCGTTTTGCCAGCGCTCTTCCTTTTCTTCGACCCAGCAATCATAGGCGGCTTGCGCCCGCGCCGCTTCGGTCGGCGCCAAGTCGCGTCCGCCGTCGTCAAGTTTCCCCACCAGGCGCACACGCGCGGGGTCCAGATCGACCCGCTGCTCCGCCGACAGCCGCCACAGACCGGGATCTTCCGGGCCGAGATCGTCGCCCGCCGCGCTGGCGATCGCCTTACGCGCAAAGAAGTCAGAATCGAAGAAATCGTACCAAGTTTCGTCTTCTTTCATCGCCAGCGCCCGATATTCTTCGGTCAGCGCTTGCGTGAAAGGCGTTCCGGTCGGGGTCGCCGCCTTCGCCTCCCTCATACTGCGGTCCGACGTCAGCGGGTTTCCGGCGTGTTGCCAGGCGTCTGAGCAGGCGGCCAAGGCCAATGTCGCCACGGCGGCCATTGCGATATTTCTGAGTTTCATGCACCCCTCCGATTTTTCATACGGCGCGGCGCCGCCGCCAGCGACGTCGCGAAAGAATCTGACACGCAACTCCCGTAGCATAGATGATTGTGGAGCGCCACACTGACTTTGGGGCGATTTTGCGGCGCCATCTGGTGCTGTAGAGCCAAAGATTCGCTAGCTGCGCGCCTTGGCCGTCGTGTTGTGGCGCGCCTTCTGCAACTGAAAGACCAGACAGTCGTCATCGCCAAGCCGGCGCGGGCCGATCTCGACAAATCCGAGACGGCGATAAAAGCGGTGCGCTTGCGTGTTCCGCGCCAGAGGATCGATCAGGATCACCTGCACGCCGGGTTCTGCGAAACAGGCGTCGATCGCTAGGCGCATCATCGCCGAACCGAGCCCGCGCCCGAGGTCCTCGGGCGCGCCGATCCAGATATCGAGGGCGCGGAATCCGGGCCCGGTCGGCCCCCAATATTGGTCTTCGTCCCGCGCCGGATCGAGCATTTGCATGAACCCGACGGGCCGTCCGTCCTCCTCGGCGATCAGGATGCGCCTCCAGTCGACTTGCGCCGTAACCGCCGCGCGCCAGTCCCACGGACCATCAGCGCCGACCGACTGTTGGACATGCGGCTGCCGCTCCCATCTGTCGAGAAGCGGGATGTCTTCCAGGGTCGCCAGCCGTAAATGAAGCGGCACGCATCGACCTCGCTAAGCCAGACCGGGCGCGCCCTTACGGTTGCTGGGCGTCGGGTTTTCGATCCGGGGACGCAGATGCGCCAGCCACTTCGTCTCCGCCATTCGGAATCCCTTGGCGATGATGAAAACCAGGATCATGTAAAAGATCATGGCGGTGACGAAACCTTCATAGGCCAGGTAATAGCGGCCATTGAGCCAGCGCCCGACGCCGAGAATATCCTGCAGGGTGATGGTGCTGGCCACGACCGAGCCGTGCAGCATGAAAATCACCTCGTTGGAATAGGCCGGCAACGCGCGCCGGAAGGACGAGGGCAGGACGATCCGCCTGATGCGGGTCCAGGAGGACATGCCGCTCGCCTTCGCCGCTTCGATCTCGCCAAGAGAGGTCGCCTCAATCGAGCCGCGCAGGAACTCGGTCGTATAGGCCGCCGTATTCAAGGTGAAGGCGATCAGCGCGCACCACCAGGCGTCGCGCAAAATCGTGTCCCAGAGGAAGCTCTCGCGGACGAAGTCGAACTGACCCAACCCGTAATAGATTAGGTAAGTCTGGACCAAGAGCGGCGTGCCGCGGAAGAAATAGGTGTAGCACCAGACGGCCTGATTGAGGCCCGGATATTTGTAGGCGCGCGCCAAGGCCATCGGAATCGATAGGATCGCGCCCAAGGCCAGCGCCAAGAAAGTGAGCTGAAGCGTGACCCAGGTCCCGTAGAGGAAACGATCAAGATTATCGACGATCAAAACGAAATCCAGCGGCGAGGCGTCGGCGCTGAAGGCCCTGACCAGATCGAAGATTGAGCGTTCCTGGTCGGCCATCGCTTACGCCCCCTCGGCCCGACGCACGCCGGCGGAATATTTCTTCTCCAGCCGCCGCAAGCCGAAATCCGATATCGCCGTCAGAATCAGATAGATGATCAGCACCGCGAACATGAAGGTGAAGAGCGCGCGGTTCGAGCGGCCGGCGGTAAAGGCCATGTAGACCACATCCTGCAAGCCGATAATCGAGACCAGCGCTGTCGATTTGATCAGGACCAGCCAATTGTTGGTGAAACTGGGGAGCGCGTAGCGCACCATCTGGGGCCAGATCACCCGGCTGAAAATCTTGAACCGCGACATGCCGCAGGCGATCCCCGCCTCGATCTGACCGCGCGGAATGGCGAGGATCGCGCCTCGGAAGGACTCCGTCATATAGGCGCCGAAAATAAAGCCGATGGTGAAGACGCCGGCGGAAAACTGATTGATCTCGACATAGTCCCAAAGGCCGGTCGCGATCCCGAGATCGTTGATCATTTGCTGCCCGCCATAGAACAGCAGCAGCATCAGGACGAGGTCCGGCACGCCTCGGACCAGGGTGGTGTAAGCCTCGGCGATGGATTTGAAGAGCTTGCCGCCCGACAGCTTGCCCCACGCGCCGATCAGTCCCAGCAAGACCGACAACAGCAGCGAAGCGAGCGCCAGCTGGATCGTGACCATCGTCCCTTCCAGCAACAGCCAGCGATATTCGAAGACCAACTCCATCGCTCAATCCACAACCCAACCGCAATAGGGGAGAGGCGCGGCCTCTCCCCATTGACGGTCGGTTCTTACGAGCCGGCCGGCGCGCCGAAGATATCGAAGTCGAAATACTTCGCGTTGATTTCGGCGTAGGTGCCGTCGGCGCGGATTGCGTCGATCGCTTCGTTGAACGACGTCAACAGTTCGGTTTCGCCTTTGCGCAGGGCGATGCCGGCGCCTTCGCCATGGCATGCCTTGTCATACTGATCGCCGCCCAGGAAGGCGAAACCTTTGCCGGCATCTTGGCTCAGGAAGCCCTCCAGCGCCTGGATCGAGTCGGAGATTTGCGCGTCCAGCCGGCCGGAGGCGAGGTCCTGGAACACCTCTTCCTGCGTGCCGTACAGCACCAATTCCACATCTGGGAAATGCTTCTCCATGTAGCACTGGTGGATCGTGCCGCGCTGCACGCCGACCCGCTTGCCCGCCATCGCCTCGTTCGTATCGGCGATGTCCACACCCTCGGCGGCGACGAATTTGGCTGGCGTGTTGTAATATTTGTTGGTGAAGTCAACGCGTTTCTTGCGTTCTTCGGTGATCGACATCGAGGCGACGATCGCGTCGTACTTGCGCGCAAGCAGCGCCGGAATGATGCCGTCCCAATCTTGCTCGACCAATTCGCATTCGCGGCCCATTTTCTCGCAGAGAGCCAGGGCGATATCGATGTCGAAACCGGACAATTCGCCGGACGCATCCTTTTGCGAGAATGGCGGATAGGCGCCCTCGACGCCGATGCGCAGCTTGTCCGCCGCCTGCGCTTGGGCCAGACCGAAGGCGAGCGCGCCCGCGGCGATGGCCATTCCCAGAGTTTTCTTCAGAGACATGCTTTTACTCCCTTGCATGATGCGCCGCTCGGCCCGACCCGGACCGCGATCGTGGTGATCATGCTGCGGCGCCACGTAACCGTAACCAAAACCAATTCAACCGGTCGAAACAACGAAAATCCCGCTGGGCCGCCCCGTTTCAGGCGCGGACCCGTTGCTAGTCGCGGGTCCGCGCCAAAAACTGTTTGAAACGCTCCGATTTCGGCGTCGTGAAGACCTCCGCAGGGGCGCCGGCCTCCTCGATCCGCCCTTCATGCAGAAAAATCACATCAGACGAGACATCGCGCGCGAAACCGATCTCGTGGGTGACGACGACCATCGTGCGGCCTTCTTCGGCCAGACCGCGCATCACGGTCAGGACCTCGCCGACCAGCTCCGGGTCCAGGGCCGACGTCGGCTCGTCGAACAGCATCACCTCCGGGTCCATCGCGAGCGCGCGCGCGATCGCGGCGCGCTGCTGTTGCCCGCCCGACATATGAGCCGGGTAATAGTCTTTGCGCGCGTGGATGCCGACCTTGTCCAATAACTCTTCTGCGCGATCGATCGCCTCCGCCTTATTCTTTCCCAGGACATGAACCGGTCCTTCGATGACATTCTCCAGGACGGTCATATGGCTCCACAGATTGAAGCTCTGAAACACCATGCCGAGCTTGGCCCGGATGCGCTGCACCTGGCCGATATCGGTCGGGACGGGCTCGCCATGCCGGTTGGTGGTCATGCCGATCGTCTCGCCGGCGACCGTAACCGTGCCGCTGTTCGGCGTCTCCAACAGGTTGATGCAGCGCAGAAAAGTGCTCTTGCCGGAGCCGGACGACCCGAGCATCGAGATGACGTCGCCGCGTCGCGCCGTCACCGAGACGCCCTTGAGCACTTCGACCGCGCCAAAGCGCTTATGCAGGTCGTCGACCACCAATGACGGTTCTGTCATGAACCGGTATCCCCCAGACCCTGCGAGCCTTCCATATTCGGACCCCGTCTCCCCCGCGGCGTCCCCGGCTCTGACTAATACGCCCTGTTCCTGCGCGCATGCCCGGCAGGGCCGCGCGCCTCTCTTCATTCGTTATTTAGAATCAAAACGATAGGCGTTCGATTCAGCGCTGGCAAGCGCAGCGGCGCGACGGCGCGCGCCCGATCCTTTCCGCCGCCCGATTGGCGATAGCGCGTCAACCGCAGTCGATCAAACAGGCAATACAGTATAGCACCAAGTAAATGGCCCGAATATTGCTGCATTTTATTTGGAGATGAGAGTTCCGTGTCTATCAAATAAGCGGCGGGCGCAGAGAATGGACCCGATCGAACGGTTTGGCCGAGGAGAGAAGGCGTGGGCGCCGGGGGCGGTCCTGCAAGCGGCCCCGCCGAACCATGCGCCCTGCGTCCCGTCTCGCTCAGTGCGTTTAACGGTTTCCGCATTGGCGCTGTTCGTCGCCGCCCTGGCCTCGCCGGTCGCCGACGCGGCCGATGTCACCGATGCGGTGCGCGCCGCGCTTCAGACGAACCCCGATATCGGCATTGTCGTCGAGAACCAGCGCGCGGTCTCCGCCGAGTTGGATCAGGCGCGCGGCGGGTATTGGCCAACGGTCGATTTCAACGCCGGCTATGGCGCCGATGTCACAAACACACGCGCGACCAGAAACCGTGAGCAGGGGCCCGGCGACAGCGATACGGTCATCCTCGGCGCTTTCACCTCAAACCTCACGATGACCCAGCCGCTGTTCGACGGGTTCGAAACGCAAAAGGAGGTCGAACGGCAACAGGCGCGTCTGATCTCGGCGTCGCGGCGGGTGCGGGAATCCTCCGAAACAATCGCGCTCGATGCGGTGGAGGCCTATCTGGAGGCGCTGCGCCAGCGCGAATTGACCGCGCTGGCGGAAGAGAATGTCGAGATTCATGTGCAGATCGCCGCTCTGGTCGAGGCCAAAGCGGCGGGCGGCGCGGCGACGGTGGCGGACATTCAGCAGGCGCAATCGCGTCTGGCCTCGGCGGAAGCGACCCTGACGGAGGCGCAGGCCCGGTTGCGGGACGCGGATGCGACCTACACGCGGATCGTCGGCGAGGGGCCGACCGGCCTGAGCCGCCCTGTCGCGCCCGCTTGGGCCCTGCCGCCCGGTCTTCAGGAAGCGATCGATCTGTCGCTGGAGAACAACCCGACCGTGTCGGTGCTGCGGGCGGATCTCGACGCCAGCCGCGCCGAGTATGAGGGCACGAAGACGCCTTTCTATCCGACGCTCGATCTCGAAATCTCGGCGAATTACGACGAGGCGCAGGACGGTACGCTGGGCGCGGACTATGAAGGCTCGGCGATGCTGATGCTGAACTACAACTTGTTCCGCGGATTTCAGGACAAATATGCGCGGAAAGAATTCCTGGCCCGGATCGGCGAGGCAAGGCAGCGGCTGAACCGCGCCATAAGGCTGACCGAGGAAGAGATGCGGCTGGCTTGGAACGCGGTGGACAGCGCTCGCGACCGGGTCGCCGTGCTGCAGGTCGAGGTCGAGGCGAATGATACGGTGCGCCGAACCTACCGTCAGCAGTTCGACCTCGGCGGCCGCAGCCTTTTGGAACTGCTTGATTCGGAGACCGAGCTTTTCGTGTCGCGCGGGGCGTTGATCAGCGCCGAGTTCGAAGAAAGCTTCTCCGTCTATCGCATTCTGGCCAGCGCGGGCGTGCTGCTCGCGACCCTGGACGTGCCGACATTGCCGGAATCACAGTTTGCTCTGGACCCGATCACGCCGGCGGAGGTGGATCAGGAACTGCGCGCGCTCGATGTGCGGCGGCGCGAACAGGTCGGGCCGCCCGTCGCGGCGCTGACGGACGCGGAACCCGCGCCGTTCCTGGCGCCGCCCGATCCCCGGTCCGGCGATGGCGTGGGAGCCGCCATCACCGATCCGGCGCCGTCTCTCGATCCGACCCCGCTCACGCCGCCCGGCGAACTCCTGACTCCGAACGCGCCGCTCGATCCAGGCGCGGTTTTGCCGCCGGAAGCGCTGGCCGATCCGGCGCCGGCCCCCACAGTCGACCCGGGTGAACCGGCCGCTCCGCTAAGCGAAGGCGAGGCTGTCCTCAATCCAAACGCTTTGCTGGATCCCATCGCGGCCCCGGCGTCAGAACCGCCTGCCCAAGAAACGGCGCCATCGTCGGTTGGCCCTGGCGCGGCTGATCCGGGGGCTGTTGAGGCGGGCGCCCTTGATCCGCGCGCTTTGGCCGATCCGAACGCCTTGTTGGACCTGGCCCCGACCGAGTCGCCAGCGCAAGCGGCGGACCCGGCCCCTCCAAGCACGCCGCTTGAAGAACCTGCGGAACCGCGCCCCGCGGCGGATTTAACACCGGACTCTGCCGATCGTGCGCTGGAATCGCCCATGTCGGCGACCGGTTCGCCGCCTCGGCAGAGCGACTTTCCGATCGCGGTCGATCCGATATCGCCGGAGATTAAGGCCGGCGATCCGGCGCGCGACTCGCTGTCGCCGGTCATCCCCGATGCGCCGAACGGATTGCCTCTGCAGGATCGTATTTTCGAGCAAGGCGCGGCGGATGATCCTGACGCGCGTTTGGATTCTGGCGACAGCGGCGTTCGCGGCGACCCGAACCAGTTCGGCGATCTGGTCTGGGGCGGAAACGCCGTTGCCGCGTCGGCGGATTCCAATCTGCCGCCGGCATCGTCGACCCTATCGACCTTGCCCTGGGCCGCCGGTCTCGCGACGCCGGAGTCGACGGGAGATGCTGAGGCGCCGAGCGCCGCTTCAGAGGTCTCGGAGACGCGGGCCGACCGACCCGCCGCCGACGAGTCCAAACCAGAGGCGGGAGACGATGCGTTGAGAATCGACATCTACCCGCCTTACTGGGAGGCCAACGCCTATCCGCGCTACACCAGCGCGGAATAGGCCTTTGCACGCGACCGCCCAGCCTGATCGCGGCGTGTCCGGCTTTTCAGACTGTTGCGGTGGCTCTTGGCGTTCGGCGAGTCCGATGGAAAACCAATCCACATAGCGCTGATTGACAGCAATTTATCTATAATTTTAAGTAAATACTATTAAAATTATAGAAGAAAACTATTCACGATGGAGGCACGGCGCCGCATATCCCGGCCGCTTGATTGAGCGGCGTCGGCCTGTGGCCGACATGTAATGCTCGGAAACAGGCAAGAGCGCCCGTCCCTTGGGAACGGACGGAGCATGTAAGAGCGACCGGCGCAACGCTGGCGGCAAAGGGGCGCCGCGTCAGCAGCGCGAAGGCGGGTCTGAAAAGGATGTTTGATCATGGCCGTTGAAGGGTCAGTCGATCAGGCGGGATACAACAACGGCGCCGACGAGTCCTTCGATTATATTTCGGAGGATCATTGGCTCGCAGAGAGCGCCGTCGATATTCCGGCCCCCGAAGCCGGCGAGATCCTGACCTTTCAGGTCGCGCCGGATGAAGCCATCCGAACCGCCTTTGATATCGACGCCACCGTCGTCGTGAAGACGGCCGGCAAGGTCACGCTCCTGTTCGACGAAGGCGGCGCGATCGAAATCGTCGCCCCTACCGGATCCGATTACAGCGAAGACCCGCCTTTGCTGCTGCAATCCGTCGAACGGTTGAGCCCGTTCCGGGAAGCGCTTGCGACCACCCCAATCTCCGAACGCGCCGAACTGAGTTCCGCCTTTGACGGGACCGCGCTTGAGACGCCCAGGCCCGGCCCAGGCGAGTCGGTTCGGTACGACGTGGCGCCGGGCCAGACCGTCGATCTCGGATTTTCGTTGGACGAGGTCGAGGTCCTGCAAACCGACGGCAGCGTCATATTCGTCTTCCCCGATGGCGCCCAGATCGTTTTCGACAGCCTGGTCGGGACCGCCCTCGGCGAAGACCCGCCGGCGTTTAGCGTCCCCTTGGGAGACGCGGTCTCCTCGCGTGATTTAGTCGAACTGGCCGGCGTTGCGGCGGCCGATACTCCTGGTCAGTCCGCTAGAGAACCGGCAGGCGAGGGACAAAATCTCGCGCCTATCCCGAGTATCGGCCGTGAAGAAGCTGTCGCTCGGCTGTTCGAAACGCGATTGGGCGAAACCCGTCAGACGCAGTTGAACTCTGACGATGACGGTCGGGAGAATGATGCGCGCGCGTCCAACGCGTCCGATGGTGACACGTCTCAAAATAATGACATCGCGACCGACGATACGTCGGATCAGGAGACGGGGACCGGCGATACATCGGACGACGAGACTTCGGGCGAGGATGCGTCGGACGGCGACCAGACCGGCGGAGGCGTGTCGGGCGGCGACCAGACTGGCGGCGGCGGGTCGGGCGGTGACGAGACCGGCGGCGGCGGGTCGCAGCCGGGTCCCCCGCCAGTGGGCGGGATACCGATCGGTCCGCCGCCGGTCGGCGGCATCCCTGCGCCGGTTCTGTCGATCGACGACATTAGCGTTTTCCTCGACGAGGACGATTTCGCGGACAAGGACGATCTCGCGATCGACGCCATTCCGCCGCTTCCGACTGAAACCGGCGACTTTTTTATCGACTTTGGGACCGGTCCCGCCGAAACCAGTCCTATCAAGATCACCGAGGAGTCTGTCGACGCGCTGAACGCGGCCGAGCGGATGATCGACGGTAAACTCGTCATCTACACGCGTAGCGACGACGGGCTCACCGTTACGGCGTCCGCCGGCCCCGAGCCGGTGGCGAGCGTTGAAATCCTCCAGGGCGACACGCTCGAAGACTACTCCTACAGGGCCAAACTATTCCGCGCCGTCGAGCACGCGCCGGGAGCGGGTGAGAATGTCTTCACCGATCTGCCGTTGACCGTGCAAGTGACGGACAGCAACGGCGACACCGCCAGCGCGGACTTCACCGTCTCCGTCACCGACGCCATCCCGATGGTGACCGCGTTCTTGCCGCCCTTGACAGCGGACAGCGTCACGGTGGACGAGGAGACGCTGCCGCACGGGTCCGGTCCCGACGCGTCGTCAACGACCGCCACCGGCGATCTGAACCTGATGGGCGAAGACCTGATCGAGATCGATTACGGCGCCGATGATGCGGCGCCGGGCGCGCCGAGCGCGTTGCGCTATGGCGATCTGGATTTCACCATCACGGGGCCCGCCGATCTGACATCGAACGGGAAACCCCTGGCCTTCGACAATGCAACGCCGGGTCTTCTGCGGGCGAGCGCCGAGGGCGACCCCGTCTTCGAAGTCGTGCTGAACGATAACGGGACCTATGATTTCACCTTGCTAGGGCCGCTCGACCATCCGCAGGGCTCTGGTGAGAACACGCTCCCCCTGACTTTCGAGCTGAAAGGCGCGGCCAAGGCGGCGTCAATCGCCGGCGCTCAGGATTCTGACCTCGATCCAGCCGCGTTCACCAACACTTTTTTCGAGCGTAGCTTCACTGTGACCGTGACCGACGATGTCCCGACAGCCATGGATGAGGACGTCCAGTTCATCACGGAGGGCGCCCTTTCGGTTGGCTCCAGCGACGGCGCGCCGAACCTCTTGGCGAACGACGCGCTTGGCGCCGACGGCGGCCGGATTACGGCGATCAGCTACACGGGTCAGGACGGCGTCGCGGTCTCGAACGCAGCGCTTGAGACGATCGACTTCCCGGTCCAGACGCGCTACGGCGAACTGACCGTGGATGAAGGCGGCGCGTGGACCTACACGTCGACTCTCGCCTCGTTGCCGCCCGCCGACGCGGGTCCGGCGTCGGACGATTTCAGCTATACGCTCACAGACGCCGACGGCGACTCCGCAACCACGGTGACGCAGCCGATCACTATTGATCCCGGCCCGGTGATTCCGGACTTAGGCCTTGAGTCCGAGCCGGATCTTTCCGTCGATGGCGGCGCGGTTGACGAGGCCTCGCTTTCCGCGCCGGACAGCGGCGACAGCGCAACCTTCACGCGACCGATCATTGTTGATTTCGGCGACGCCGGACCGGCGGCGCTCAACCCGATCGTGTTCACGCAAGACAGTGTGGATGCGCTGAACGGTTTGGGCCTGTCATCCGGCGGCCGGCCGGTGTCGGCGACGCTCGATGCTGATGGGACGACGATCACGGCGGTCGCGGACGCCGGCGGGCCCGCGGAAGAGACGATCTTCACGGTTGCGGTCGGCCCCGATGGCGCGGGCGGTTATCAATATACGTTCGCCTTGTTGGATACGCTTGACCATCCGGCAGTGAACGCCGCGGACTCGCTGGCGTTTTCCTTCGCGGTGCAGGCGCAAGCGCAAGACGGATCCGAATCCGTCGCCGACTTCACCGTCTCCGTCGTCGATGACATGCCCCAGGCGGTCGATGAGCCGATGCAGATCATCGAGGAAGGCGCGACGATCGGATCCGAGAACGGCGCGACGAATCTGCTGGCGAACGATACGCTGAGCGCCGATGACGCGGGCGCCGGACGGATCACCGGCTTCACCTTTACCGATACCGGCGGCGACGGCGACCAGACGCCTGGCGTTATCGGAGAGCCGACACCCACGCCCTTCGGCGACTTGACGGTGAACGCCGATGGAACCTGGCGGTTTGACGCGGGCGATGGGCTCGCCGTCGCGTCGGTTCAGCAGGATTTCACCTATACGATCCAGGACGCGGACGGCGATTTCTCCACGGCGACCCAAAGCATTGTGATTGGCGCCGATCCCGATCCGAACGCGGTCGTGACGATCGGCGGATCGGGCCTGGAGGACGAGGCGATCGATCTTCTGATCGACGTTTCTTACACCGAGCACCCGTTGCTGACCCTGAATAGCGTGACGATCGCGAATATCCCGTCGGACGCGACCCTGCTCGCCGGCGACGGCGCGGTGTTGGACACCGCGTCCGGATCGATCACCCTGACGCCGGCGCAGTTGGACGGGCTTCAGATTCAGGCGCTGGAACATAGCGGCCGCGATATCGAAGGTCTGACCGCCGCCGCGCATATCGAGAATACAGCGACCGGCGTGATCATAGACTCCAACGGGGTCGGAGATGTGGTCATTCAGGCCGTCGCCGACAGTCCCACACTGGAGACGAGCGCCGGACCCGCCGTCTCCAACGATAGCGGCGAGAACGATACGCTTGTGGGCGACGCGAGCGCCGACACGCTGGAAGGCGGGGCCGGCGATGATACGCTTCTCGGCGGCGCCGGCGATGATGTTCTGTACGGGGACCGGTATAGCGGCACGGTGACCATTCCGCTGACAATTGACGCGGCGCTTGTCGATCTGGACGGCTCTGAAAGCCTGAATGTGACGCTCGTCGGAATACCGTCGGACGCGATCCTGACCGACGCGCTCGACGCGCCGCTCGAGGTTAACGGCGGAGTGGCGGCGGTCCCTGTCGCCTCGCTTGGTGCGTTCAGCCTCACATTTCCCGCGAATGCCGACCCGTTCGAACTCAAGGTCGTTGCGCAGAGCATTGATTACGACGCAGGCCCGACCACTGACGACTCGCTTGTGATCGACACGTTGTTCATTGATCCCGCCGTCGCGCCGGCGGTCGGCGACGATATTTTGGATGGCGGCGCGGGCGTCGATCAGGTCTTTGGCGAAGCCGGCGATGATCGCGCGGTCTTCACCGTCGGCGAAGGCGGGGACGGGGAGTTGTATGACGGCGGCCTGGGCGCCGACACGCTGGTCATTCGCTACTCGAGCGCCGACGCCGCCGATCCGGCCATCCGCGCCGAGTTGTTCGCGATCCGTGACTTTGTCGCCGGCAATGGCGATGCAACGACGGAGGCTGGCGCAGCGGGCGTTTTCCCGGCCCTGGGGCTCTCAATACAGAACTTTGAAAAGGTCGCGTTCGAAGGACCCGCCCTGATTGAAATCGGCGCCGTCGGCGGATCGGTCGATGAAGATGATCTCGAGTCCGGCTCTGATGGCGCGCCGGGCGGACCGGATCTATCGCAGCCGATTGCGGTCGATTTCGGCCTTGCCGGACCCGCTGCTATGGACCCGGTGGTTTTCACCGGCGAAACGGTTGCTGCGCTGAACGCCTTAGGCCTGAAATCCGGCGGCGCTCTCGTGACCGCCGCGCTGGCTGACGGGCGCACGATCACGGCGGCCAGTGAGGACGGCGCCGAGGTCTTCATCGTCGCGCTCACGGGCGACCCAGAGACCGGCTACACCTACACGTTCTCCTTGCAGGGTCCGCTCGATCATCCGTCAGGCGAGGGCGAAGACACCCTAGACCTGCCGCTACAACTGCAAGTCACCGATGCGGTTGGCGTGTCCGCTGTCGCTGATTTCGCCGTCTCTGTGAACGATGACGCGCCGCTGGCGGGTGTTGCGGCGAGCGTGGAGCCTTCGGAAGCGGGGACGGCGTCGGAGACGGGGCTTGAGACGGGTCCGGTGTCGGCGAGCGGGTCGTTGGGTCTTGGGTCGGACGATCTTGTGACGCTGGTCTATGGCGCGGACGGTCCGGGCGCGGATGCGCCGACAAGTCTCGGCTATGACGAACTGGTCTTCACGCTGTCGGGCCCGGCGGGCCTGACCTCGCAGGGCGTTCCGGTGAGTTATGACGCCTCGGTCCCGGGCCGGCTGACAGCGACGGCGGCGGGCGATCCGGTCTTCACGGTGGCGCTGTCGGCGGACGGGTCGAGCTATACGTTCACGCTCGAAGGCCCGCTCGACCACGCGCCGGAGACGGATTCGCTGGACCTCGGCTTCACGGCGACGGGCGTTCCGAGCGAGACGACGCAGGCGGCGGCGCTGGACGCCGACGGCGACCCGATCCCGGGTCTCGACGCGGTGACGGTCAGCCAGAGCTTCCAAGTCGCGATCGCCGATGACGGGCCCACGGCTTTGGACGATGCGGCGTCTGCGGTGGAAGGCGGCGCTGTGGTGGCGGGCGATCTTCTGAGCAACGACGCGTTCGGGGCGGATGGGGCGCCGTCGAGCGGGTCTGTGGTGACGGGCTTCAGCTTCACGCCGCTGACCGGCGGCGATGAGGTCGTTGGGACGGTCGGCGACCCGATCGATATCGGCGTGGGCTCTCTGACGATCGGGGCGGATGGCGGCTTCAACTTCACGCCGGCGGCCGGGTTGGATCAGAGCGCGGGTCCGGTGGCGCAGACGGTGTCCTACACGATCGAGGATGCGGACGGGGATGCGTCGACGGCGGTTCTGACGCTGTCGGTGAGCGACAGCGGGGCGCCGACGGTCGGGTTTGCGCCGGGGGATGAGAGCCTGACGCTGAGCGAGAGCGCGCTGGCGTCGGGGTCCGGCGAGGGCGATGCGGCTGTGGCGCTGGCGACGGCGCCGATCGCGGTGTCGTTCGGTCCGGACGGTCCGGCGCCGGATGCGCCGCTTGTGTTTGTAGATCCGAACGGGAGTGCGCCCGGGGACGATCCGACGGGCCTGTATGCGAAGGCGCTGACATCCGGCGGCGCGGCGCTGAGCTTCAGCCTGTCGGAGGACGGTCTGACGCTGACGGGCTCGGCGGGGGATGCGGATATTCTGACGCTGAGCCTGATCGGGGACGCGGAGACCGGCTTCAGCTATCAAGCGACATTGCAGGGGCCGCTGGACCATGGGCCGGAAGCGGAGTCGAGCGTGATCTCGGCCATACCGTTCCAGCTTCTGGCGACGGACTTAGATGGCAGCGAACAGACGGCGTCCTTCTCGATCGACATTGTGGATGACGCGCCGCTGGCGGGTGTTGCGGCGAGCGTGGAGCCTTCGGAAGCGGGGACGGCGTCGGAGACGGGGCTTGAGACGGGTCCGGTGTCGGCGAGCGGGTCGTTGGGTCTTGGGTCGGACGATCTTG